>JIBW01000003.1 GCA_012970285.1 Bacillaceae bacterium JMAK1 | reverse complement strand
CCTCTCTTGCTACACGCTCTCCTTCTCTTGCTACACGCCCATCCTCTCTTGCTACACACTCTCCTTCTCTTGCTACATGCTTACCTCCTCTTGCTACACGCTCACATTCTCTTGCTACACGCTCACCCTTTCTTGCTACACGCTTACCTTCTCTTGCTACCCGCTCACATTCTCTTAAATCCGCACACAAAAAAACCCGAAAGGAGTAACTCCCTTCGGGTTCACAATTAATACTTATTCAACAAATACTTAAGCGGTAGGATTGAAACGAGAATAATAATTAGCGCTGCGGGTGCAGCCATGTAGTACAAGTCTTCGCTCGTTTCTACCCAAATTCTTGTAGCGAGCGTCTCAAAGCCTGGTGGTCTTAACAGCAAGGTTGCAGGTAGCTCTTTTACTGCACTTACGAACACTAAGGCACCGCCTGCTAGAATTCCCGACCGAATGGATGGCAAGATGACTCGTATCACGACTTGCCATGGTTTTAAACCTAGACTTCTCGCGGCTTCGTCCAACTTTGGTGATACGAGTTGCAACGATGCTTCTCCCGACTGTAACACTTGTGGTAAGAAGCGAATGACATACGCAAGTGCCACTAAGAAGATCGTGTTATAGAGAACTGGAACATAACTATTAAAGACAAAAATAACACCGAGAGCGACAATGACACCTGGCAATGCGTACCCCGCATAAGCCAGTCGATCAATTGAGGTGCTAATGACGGATGGGTGTCTTGACTTAATATAAAGAATTGGCAAGGCTACCACGATCGCAATTCCAGCTGCCATCCCTGCCACCATTAATGTGTTGACCGAATACTCGATAAAGCGAGCATCAATCGCACCTGCCTGTACACCGATAATTGACCAGTACACCATGACAATAACGGGTAAAAGTACAGATAAGAAGAAAAGAACCACAAGTGCAGAAAATGCTGGCCACTTCCATTTTCCGAGACTCAAAGGCTCGTTCGGTTGGCTGCGACTATTTTGAACGACGTTATGTTTCTTAGAAAACCTCGAATTCATCCACAAAATAATCAATGTAATGGCAAATAAGACGGTACTTAACACGGTTGCAGATACGTGGTCGTAACTACCCATGTTGTAATAGATTGCCGAAGTGAACGTTAAGTAACGAAGCATAGCGATTGCACCAAAGTCTGTAATCACATACAAAGAGACGAGCAGTGCCCCTGCTCCGATTGCTGGTCGTAAGAACGGGAGATAAACTCGTGCAAAGATCTTCAACGTCCCTAACCCTTGCGAGCGGGCAACCTCTTCATAGCTTCGACTAATTCGACGTAGTGCCGATGAACAAATTAAAAACACATACGGGTATGTAAATAACGTTAATACGAGCCACACACCTGTAAAACTATAAATATCAATCGGGAATTCACCGAATGAGGATAACCATTCTGATTCTCTCCACGTTCGAGCTAAGCTTCCACGTGGACCTAATAAGATGATAAAGGCGACAGCACCGATGTAAGGAGGAATAACGAGTGGAATCGCCAAAATCCATCGCCACCACTTTTTCCATGGCAATTGTGTACGCTCCACAAGCCAGGCGGCTCCAACACCAATGATAATTGTTGAGACGGTCACTGCAAATGTGACACTTAACGTATTCCACAGGAGTTCGGGGATTCTTCCATCAAGCAGCCGAGCCCAGCGATCAGCTCCAGCGGTTAAAGAACGAAGTACAACATATAACACAGGAATGGCTAGAAGAATGGCCGCTAGTGATGAAATTCCGAGCAAAAACTTCCCAGGTGGATTCCCTTTCCATATGTTCATCCATAGACGTTTTAGTTTCAAAGTACCACCACTTCTTTAATCAATTCAGATAAAAAGCAAAGGCACGGATACCTTTGCTTTTTTGTACTATTATCCTATCTCTAAGTCTAAACCAGATTCTTCGATAAGACTACGCGTATCTTCCCAAACTTCCCCTAGTTCACGTAGTGGCATATCTTGAATTTCGTAAGAATCAAGTGGCGCAGCGTTCTCATAAGCCTCTACTTCTGGATTTAATGGAACTTCCATAGATTCATACGAGAATTCTTGTTGATTCTCTGGTAACAGTAACCAGTCAAGGAATGCATGAGCGTTATCCTCATTAGGTGCATCTTGAACTAATCCAACACCTGCGGCATTAATAACCGCACCCATCTCTCCATCTTCTTGGTCTGGATACACAACGCCTACATTGTTGTCCATCGGCTCTTCAAGTTGCTGATGATAATAATAGTTATTCACTAAACCAATTGGTACTTCGCCCGCTCCGACTGCTCGACGAATATCACCGTGACCTTGCGTAACGACGCCGGCATTTTCACGGATGGCATTTAACCATTCTAACGTACGATCGTCGCCCCACTCGTTTCTCAATGCAGATACGTGACCGATCATGGAGCCGTTACCACCGCGTGTAATTGCGAATTGACCTTCGTATTCAGGGTTGGCAAGTTCTTCAATGGTTGTCGGTACATCTTCTTCATCAATAAGATCTGTGTTGTACATTAACACTCGTGTTCTTGCTGATAAACCGATCCAGGAATTGTCTTCTGCACGATAACTCTCATCAATCGTTTCAATGCCTTCTGGATCTGCACTAGCAAGGTATCCTTCTGATCTTAAGTGCTCAAGTCCACCAATATCATTTGAAAGGAAAATATCTGCTTGTGTGTTTGAGCTCTCTTCTTTAATAAGATTTACAGCTGTATCATCGAGATGACTAACGAGTACTTCAATTCCAGTTTCTTCTTCAAATTTATCTAAAAGATCATTCGTGAAGTTCTCATTTCTACTGGAGTAAACGACAATTTCGCCAGCTTCTTCTTCAACGGCCTCACCGTTAGCTTCTTCTGTTGATGATGCTTCTTCTTCATCACTTGAACATGCGCTAAGTGCCACAACACCCATCGCAAACATCATTGTAGGTAATGCAAATTTCTTCATAGTAAATAAAACCTCTTTCATCTCTTTTATTCGTTCACAACTGCGATTAAATCTGGCATTATATCAAAGGAGATTGGCTGATTTAATTCGATGTCGTGTTCAATGGACACACGTATTAACATTTCTTCTTTCTCACCTTGTAGGCATGCTTCTGGTGTGCAATTAAGGCAAACTCTCACTTCTTGATACTCACCTGCGTAGTACACCTCAGAAACAATTCCAGAGTATTGGCCCTGTTGGTTAATTTGACAGCTCTCTGGTCGAATAGAAAGTTTAACCTCTTGCTTTGGACTCGTGTTCGAACTATGTAAGAGCTGTACATTGCCAAAGGATGTCATGACTCCGCTTTCATCGTCGGTCATAATACCGTTAATTAAATTCGTTTTCCCGACAAAGGAAGCAACAAACTGGTTACACGGTCGTTTATACATCACTTTCGGATGATCAACCTGTTGAATGGCTCCTTGATTCATTACGATAACCCGGTCAGAAATTGCAAACGCATCCTTTTGATCGTGAGTTACAAAAATCGCCGTTGTCTTTTGTTCCCGTAACATGTAAGCGACATCTTTTCTCATTTGATCTTTCATACTCGAGTCAAGGTTACTAAATGGTTCATCGAGTAGCACGATATCTGGCTTTGGAGCTAATGCTCGTGCAAGCGCAATGCGTTGCTGTTGTCCACCAGATAATTCATGTGGAAATGACTTTGCGTAGTTTTCTAGTCCGATTAATTGAAGCATTTCTAGGGCTCGGTCTTTACGAGCTTGACGTGACATTTTCGTTAATCCAAATGTAATGTTCTTCTCTATTGTTAAGTGAGGAAAAAGTGCGAAGTCTTGAAACACCATACCAACGCTTCTCTTCTCAGGTGCTACATTCGTATTCTCATCGTAGATCACTTGATCGTTTTTAATCATGGAACCGGCTGATGGTTGTTCGAATCCCGCGATCATCCGTAGTGTTGTCGTCTTGCCACAACCACTAGGACCTAATAAGCTAATGATTTCGCCTTCTTCTATATCAAGGGTAAACTCATTTACCGCCTTTGTACTCTGTTGGTTATAATATTTGCACAATTGACGAATTTGCAGGAACGCCAATGTATTCCCCTCCAATACGAAAATGATAATCATTATCATTCGCATTGATATGATAGCATATCTCACCTACATAGTCAAAACCTTGTCGTACATTTTCTCTTGCTTCACTAAGCAACTCATATAAGCTGTAACCGAAGAGTTATGGTCACAAAATGAAACGATCATGACGACCGTTCCAAAGGACAAATCTTACAATAGTCTAAGTCTTCTTTTTTATTCTCAATTCGATGAAATAGGCAGCATGTCTTTCTCGTGCACGCCGAGCCTAAAACTGCTTCTTCTTGCAAAAAGGGTTGTAAAGGATTGGTATCCAATCCGAATAGAGAACCATCTGCTCGTTGTAAACATTGAAAGTCTGACAATAATTGTTCACGTTGTATCCACGATTCCGTTGATTGAAGAAGGCTTCGATAAACCGAATGAATGCGAATCGCGATATTCTCCCAAAGAATTCTCGTAGAAATTCTCACAGTTGAAATTGCGCGAATAAGTGGCGTCATATGTTCCGTAAAGAACGTCTGCAACGTGCGATCACGCCATTCCATCCGATTCTCGGCTGGACACGTATCCCATGGGCATTCCCGCTCTTGAATACATAGCTTTTTGCGTTCCTCATTAAAAACACAGCCAGTTAACGGCATCGAGAGTGCCTGATTGTAATTGCCTAAGCTATACAATAACGAGCCTACGGTCACACGAGCATAGTACTTAATAAACAATGATGCTGCGACTTTAATGTTTGGTGCTTCAATCTTTTCCATATAACTCGTCAAGAAATCTCGACATTTCAATGGATCCAATAAGTGGTCCATACGGAATCCTGTTGTGTTCGATGTGTAACGCTCAATTCCAAATGAAGCTAAGCGTTCAATCGTTGCAGATTCTCGCATCTTACCTTCTCCTTTCAAGCTTCTATAATGCAAAGGCTCTCTCTTTTACACGACGAGCCGCTTTCTTGCTGTAAGGGATCGTCATCGGTGTTAATGTAATCGGGTCTTCAATCACTTCACAATCTAATGCAAAGACTTGCTTCATCATTTCAGTCGTGACAACTTCTTCCGGACTGCCTTGTGCATAGATTGTTTTGTTCTTAAGCGCAACCATGTGATGCGCGTAGCGGGCAGCTAAATTTAAATCGTGCAAGACGATGACAATCGTTTTACCTTCCACTTCATTTAACATATGACAAAGATCTAAAATTTCAATTTGGTGAGCGACGTCTAAAAACGTCGTCGGTTCATCTAGAAGTAACGTTTCTGTACGTTGTGCTAACGTCATCGCAATCCACACTCGCTGACGTTGACCTCCAGATAAAGAAGTTACCGGGCGGTCTGCCATCTCAAACACACCCGTTGAAGTCATTGCTTCATTGACGATTTTCTCATCTTCTACCGACCATTGTTTTAGCAGGGTTTGGTGTGGATAACGACCTTGTTTAACGAGTTGGGAGACGGTGAGGCCTTCTGGACTACTCGTACTTTGAGGGAGAACAGCGAGACGCTTTGCAATCTCCTTCGTTGAGAGCTGATCCATATCCAACCCATCTAACTCGATCGATCCACTTTTCGGTTTGAGCAATCGTGCGATCGAACGTAGCAATGTCGATTTCCCACACCCATTTGCCCCGACCAAAATGGTTACTTTTCCTTTTGGAATGTCTAAGTCCAGCTCATCAATGACAATTCGATCTTTAAATCCGAGTGTAAGTGAATTCGTTCGTAACATTTCATCCATCACTTTTTTCAACCCTTTCGATTGCGATACAACAAATATAAAAAGAACGGGGCACCAATTCCTGAAACGAGTACACCCACCGGAACGTCAAGTGGCAAAAATGCCGTCCTTCCTATTACATCAGCGACAAACACCATCGTTCCACCGATGATCGCAGCCGTTGGAACGAGTAACGCAAAGGATCGACCGATTACGAAACGAGCAATGTGCGGTGCCATTAATCCAACGAAACTAATACCTCCAGCGAAAGCGACAGCAACGCCCGCTAAGATGACACTTACTGTAATCATGCCTAATCGTTGCCATTGAATGCGCGCACCTAGACTTTTTGCCACATCTTCTCCTAGTTGTTGCACATGTACAGCCCTTGCACAAAGAAGCGCCAAAATCATCGCGCAACCAATCCACGGGAACATCTGTTGAACTGCACTCCAAGACGATCCATACACACTCCCGGTCATCCACACATAAGCCTGACTACTGCTATTAATGGGGCTAAAGATAATCATGAGTGTTGTTAAAGCACTCATCGCTGCATTAATTCCAATCCCAATTAGCACTAATCGCAGTGGTGAGATGCCTTGCTTCCATGCTAAAGCGTAAATGAGTACTGAAACGATTGCTGATCCGAGCATTGCAGCTAGCGGCAACAGGCTCATCGGCAATATTCCGCTAAACGTTGTAATAAAGAAGACAGCTGCAACAGCCCCACCGCCTGTAATCCCGATAATGTCTGGGGAGGCAAGTGGATTACGAACCATCTCTTGTAGAATCAATCCCGATACACCGAGCGCAGCTCCTGCGAGTAATGCCACTAACATTCTCGGTAATCGCAAGCTCTCAATGATAAAAGTATTTGCGCCTACATCAATGCCGATAAAATATTGCATGATCGCCAATGGAGACACCCACGTACTTCCAAGAGACAGACCGACGATCATGAGTACAACCATCATGAGAAACAAGCACAATGTGAGCGCGATCGGAACGATCGGTAATTGAAGGGAAAATGCACCAGACTGGGGACGTAGTGTGAACACTTTTTTCATGATTGTTTAAATCCTTTTCTAGCAATGTAAATGAAAAACGGTGTACCGATTAAAGCCGTTACAACACCGATTGGAATTTCTCTAGGTTGTATAGCAATTCGTCCAACTACATCTGCATTCAACATCAGTATTGCCCCAATGAACACACAGTATAGAATTAACCAAAGGTGTTGATGACCGACGAAGAAACGAGCAATATGAGGAACGATTAATCCGACAAATCCGATCATTCCCCCAATCGCTACCGCTCCACCCGCTAACATGACTGCCACGAGTATGATCAACATCTTTAAGGTAAGTACTCGCTGCCCAAGACCTTTCGCAATCTCATCTCCTGTATGCAACAAATCCATAGGTTTGGCAATTAAAACCGCAATAATCAAAGCGACAATAACGATTGGAATGACAGGCAGTAAAACTTCAATTGGACGGTTGGCAACTGTACCTGCCATCCACAGCAATACGCGATCAAGATTCGCTTCATTTGTAACGAGCAACCCTTGAGTAAACGATACGAACAACGCATTAATCGCTGTTCCAGCTAACACGACACGCACCGGAGAAAACCCTTCGTCACCAACAGTACCAAGAACGTAGACGAGCACCGCCGCAAGCAATGCCCCTGCAAATGCAAACCAAAACAGTGACGTTAATGCATGTATTGAGAAGAATGAAATCGCAACAACGACAAAAAACAGTGCCCCCGCGTTAATTCCAAAAACCCCAGGGGATGCTAACGGGTTACGCGTTAACGCCTGCAGCATAGCTCCTGAGACAGCAAGACTTAATCCGATTAAAATCGCAGACGCCGCGCGCGATAAGCGATGATACAAAATGACGTGATCAGCATTTGTAGGATCATACTCCATTAGTGCGTCAAACATTACATACCAGGCAACCTGTTGTTGGCCTACTTGAATGCTCATGTAGAGGGATAGAATAAACAGTAGAATTAAGAGAATGAGGCCAAAGATCTTTGACCTCGTCGTTAGTAGTCGCTCACCCATGATTTATTCCTTTTCGATACCATACATCTCATATAAATCATCCAACATTTCGTTAGCTGCAATATATCCAGCGCCCATGCTCCACGTCACTTCATCAACCATCTCGACTTGATCATTCTCAACGGCATCTAACTCTTCCCATAGCGGGTGCTCTGTCCAAAGATCCCAAGACTCATCCAATTCATCACTGTCTTGATTGCTTTGAAGGTAAATAAAGAACTGATCGCTATTAAGTTCAGGAATACTTTCTGTATTCGTTAACTCAATAAATGCCTCATCAGCATCATAAGCTTCTTGTTGATTCTCAGGCATCTCAAACCCTGCATCTTCAAGAACACTTCCAGGGAACCCACCTACAAACAGTCGCAATGAATCTGATCTGAAGTTAATGACTGAACGTGTCATTGATTCTTCTTCAACTTGTTCCATTTCCGATTTAAAATGGTCAATTCTTTCATCCCAACGACTTAACAACGCTTCCGCCTCATCTTCAACAGCAAGCGTCTCTCCCATCACGTCTAACGTCATCTTAAAATCATTAAGCTCATCAATGACAACCGTTGGAGCAATGCCAGACAGTTGCTCATAGATTTCTTCGTGACGTGACTGCGTTGCAATGATAACGTCTGGCTCAAGCGCTGCGATTTCTTCTAGATTTGGTTGAATTTCGTCACCTACAACCGTACTTTCACCTAAATCTTCTCGTAAGTATTCATATACCGGTGGTTCTAACCATGACTCCACAATCCCCACCGGTTCATAACCAAGAGCTGCAGCTGTGTCGTTCGCTCCTTGGAATAACGTGACAACCTTCTCAGGAGGTTCTTCGAATTCAGCGACCCCTAAGCTATGTTCCACTGTATATGATTCTGTGTTCTCTTCTGTATCTTGACCCGCATCACTTGTCGTCGGTTCGTCACTGCCTCCACAACCGATCAATACAAGTAATGATGCAAACGGAATTAATCGTATTATCTTCATGGCACCCTCCATTTGTTGATAATGATTCTCATTGTTGATTATATGCCTATTCGGACGTGACCAACATAGACAATAACGACATCAACCTTAAGATTTCAGACATTATTTAACAAAGAACTCCGATAGTTTATCTAATAAAAGATTATGCGAATAGGCATTATAGCTCGTATACAAATGATTCGTGTCATACAACCCGTACAATTGCTTGTTTTTCACCGCTTTTAATGATTGCCATCGATGATCTTGATTTAATTGCTGCAAATGCTGAGTAACCTTCTTCACACTCGGCAATCGCTTGTGACTTCTATATAACGTTAGGATGATGCGATCCGCATTGATTTCCATAATCTCTTTTAGCGTAACTTCTTTAATATGAGCGATATTCTGAATGCTCTTAGGTACTTCCATCCGCAAGTCATCATACATGACCGCTCCCATATTTCTCATACCATAAAGGCAGTAGCCTATTTCTCCTATACCTACGACAATCACTGTCTCTTTCCCTATGTACTTTCTGAGGGAATCTCTTAAACTGCTAGCCTTTTGTTCATACTGTTCTAGCCATTGTTGTGCTTCTTTTTCGCGATCGATCACCGATGCAATTTGTGTGAAGTGTTCTCGCCACGTTCCGTCATATGCAAGATTCACAACGGGCGCAATCTGATTAATGATCGTTGACTTTATCTGTACTGCGTCACTCATCGGGGCCTTTTGAATGACTACATCCGGTTGAATTGTGAATAACTTATCCACATCTACACTTTCTTGCCCAATTTCTTCAACACCCGCTTCTTTCAAAGATAGAGGATACGAATGATTCATAATTGCTGAATGGGGCAGATGATTTAGCGCATACAAATGACCAGTAACAAGATGATGTAATGAGGCTACTTTTATTGAAACGATCGAGCGCTTCACATAGCTCTGTGGTGAACGTCCCATCTGTCGTTTAAACTGGCGACTAAAATAAAACTCATCTTTGAAACCAACATCAAAAGCTACTTCACGTATCGTTTTGTTTTTATTTAGTAGGAGGCTCTTGGCATGTGTAATACGTACACGATTTAAATAAGACATCGGAGTTTCCTTATAGCGCGCTTTAAATGAACGAGAAAAGTAGTCAACGTTGACTCCTGCTCGCTGTGCTAAATCACTACGTGTTAGAGGCGCATTATAAAAATGATCCATGTACGTCTTTGTATCAGCTAAACGTGTATGCAATGAATCTTTCTTTTGATCTTGTAATACTTGCATAACAAGATCGAGAAATTCATAAAACCGGTACGTTAACGTAAACGAAGACGCTTCTGAATCTTGCGAATCAGAAACAAGTTGCTCTACTTTACGTGTAATAATTTCATTCATTGAGAATTCCACATACACGTTGTACATCGTTTCAAGAATGAGAACATTCTCGTCCAGATCTTTTTTGTATGCATTACAAACCAACTGAAACAAAACTTTCTCGTCGGCTAGACAATCTTTCGTTGCGATCACTTGTCTCTCATTCTTCTGTGCGATGTATAGACATTCCCCATCGATCGTATCGTTATCTCCTTCAATCGCTCGTACAAATTCAAACATTCGTTCATCCACATATTGAGTGAACGTACATTGGTTCATCGCCTCTCACCACCGATAATGATAATCATTATCATTATAATATCATGAACAACGTTCAAGATTATATAAAATCGACTAAAATGTAAGTAAATTCCTTCAAACCTCCTATTTTCACGTACAAAAAAGACCATAAACCGTTTCGTTAATGATCTTTTTCGCCCTTTTTAGCTTAGCTATGGCAGTGTTACTACTCGAAACGCACTCGATTGTTTAGGCAAAGAGCCAATCTCAGTTTTCGTATCCATATCAATAATAGAAATTAATTGTCGATTTGAAAAACCAACATATGCTCGACGAGTATACGGGTTCAACCCAATCGTAACAGGGTTTGCGCCTGGGTCAGCAACCGGAATTTCAGCAATAATCTGTGACGTTGTCTCGTTGATTACCGTAACGTACCCATCCCCATTAGTAACATATAGTTCATTAAATAAAGGGTCGATTTCAACACGGTTAGGACTACCGTTTACGACAATCGTGTTAACTAACGCCAACGTACTTCCGTCATAAACCGTCACTGTACCTCCACCATTATTCGTAACATAAACAAGATTCGTTCGCTCATCAACAATGACATCGCTTGGGTCAACTAATCCCTCTGTAAACGGTCCGATAATTTCATTTGTCGCACCATTCACAACGTTCATTTCATTGGCGAGTAACCCACCGCTTACAATATAAATTAAATTAGTTAGTGAATTCACTGCAAGTGCATTTAACGCTGAAGGAAAGACCCCTTCACCAATAACAGCTTCCACGGTAAACGTTTCCCCGTCAACGACAAATAATCTGCCCGTTAGTGTTGCCACGTAAAGTTTATTTGTTGTGAAGTTGATTTCAATGGCCTCTGGATTAGGTCCTGGAGTTGAAAGTCCAAATTGTGTGATTAGACTTTCATCTACTGCACTATATACATACACCGTTCCGGGCTCATTTGCAGCTGCAATATACACATAATTTCGGTAAGGATCAACAGCAATCGCAAACGCAAATGAGAGAGGAAAAGTTGGCAACGTACCAATTTGTTCATTTGTAAATCCATCAAAAACTGCTGTATTTCCTGGTAATGACTGTAGACCATATACCTTATTTAAACCTGTAGGTGCGGTCGGTGCTGGAGGAATTGTTGGTTGTGTTGGTGCTGTAGGAGCAGTCGGCGGAATAACATTAGCCGGACCGTTGATAAGGTTGTTATTAATTTCAATTCTTTTACAACAATCGTCCATATAATCTCTCCTTTCTCTAGTATCTATATAGCTTATGTACAGGTACCTCTCGCCCGTGTTAGTCGGGGTAACTATTTTATAGCTGATTACAAAAGATGGGTGCAGATGTGCACAACTTAATGCATTCAATCACGAACCTTTTTGACCTTATGTTCGTACAGTAACGTTAAAGGAGAAATCTATAGGGGGAATAGAATTGGAGCATAAAAAAGATTCAGGACACAGCACTCCAACGAACATTAACTGTGCATGCGGACCAAAAGGTAAACACCACCTCGGACCAAACCGAAAGAAAAATTGCGGTTGCGGGCCGTGTTCAATCTATATAAATAACAACCTAATTAATGGCTCGACTTGGGCTACTTGTCCGACTTGTCCAACTGGACCTACGGGACCGGCTGGGACGACTGGACCTTCTGGGGCCACTGGAATTACTGGCGCTACTGGGACTGGGGTTACGGGGGCTACCGGGATTGCTGGGGCCACTGGCGCGACTGGACCTTCTGGGGCCACTGGGATTACTGGCGCTACGGGTACCGGGGCTACTGGCGCGACCGGGATTGCTGGGGCTACTGGCGCGACTGGACCCGCTGGCGCGACTGGCATTACGGGCGCTACGGGTACGGGGGCTACTGGCGCGACCGGGATTGCCGGGGCCACTGGCGCGACTGGACCCGCTGGCGCGACTGGCATTACGGGCGCTACGGGTACGGGGGCTACTGGTGCCACCGGGATTGCTGGGGCCACTGGCGCGACTGGACCTTCCGGGGCCACTGGAATTACGGGCGCTACAGGAACGGGGGCTACTGGCGCTGGAGGCCCGACTGGACCTTCTGGTGCCACAGGTGTTACTGGGGCTACTGGTACCGGCGCGACTGGCGCTACGGGGGTTAGTGGACCAACTGGACCTGGTGGTGGTGGTTCGACGGTTGAATCAGCTTTCGGATCTTCAGTAAATGGGCAAATCATAACTCTTGAAGGTGAACCTGGTGCAGTCATCCCTGTTCCAGACTTCCAATTAACGAGCCCGAATATTATTGCAGATAATGATGGTTTTACAGTTCTTGAATCAGGTCGTTACAGAGTTTCCTATTCTCTTTTATTGCTCACATCAAGAGTTATTTCGACGAGGGTACTGTTAAATGGTGTTCCTATTGAACCGTCAGCACTAAATCGTAATTTGACTGGTTCGTACACTGATTATAATAATGAAGTTCTAATCGATCTTGCTGCAGGAGATAACTTGCAATTAGCCGCCGTTGGTCCAGATGGTACAACAATTACACTAGAAGCAGGAACAACGGATGCCACCCTACAGGTCATTGGTTTGGATGTACCTGGCCTTCCGTAGACAACTATAAACGAGATAATTGTATCGAGAACCATTCAAGATTTTTCTTGGATGGTTCTCTTGTTTTTGATTCTAACTTTTCGCATCAAAGTACTCATCAAACCGGTGGTATGTAAAGGTTCAAGAATACGGGGACGGTCATGATACCGATGTTTACAAGTGCATGCGAAGCGATGGCAAAGCGTAAGCTTCCAGTTTTTATGTAGATGAGTGACCATACGACACCTAGTATTGGGAGATAAAGTAATACATGGATATGCTGGTTCGCGATCGAGAACACACCCCACATGAGTGGATGACTAAGAACAAAGAACATGGTTGAATAAGCGATACTGATCCACTTCGGAAACCTCGTCATTGCTGCATCCAACACTAACCCTCTCCAATATAGTTCCTCGATAAAGGGATTAACCATGGCGAATAACAGCCATAAAGCAATGATCCATGGATCTGTTAATAAGTGAAGATTCATGAGTAAAACAGTGAACGGAAACAAGCCTACAATCCAGCCTAGACTTACAATTCCTTTCGATGGTCTAGATTTCCCGATCCATGCTTTCACTCGTTTTTTTCCCTTAAAAAGATAGATGCAACCACCAAGTAATGACCAATACACCAATGCGAGAGGCAACCATGCCCACTCGGCAATAATAGAAGAGAAAACAGTCGCTACAATAAATCCTATAGCAATAATGATAACTGGAGATAATAGAATCCATGTGGTTCTCATATGGCTCGTCGTTGTTGTCATTACTTACTCCCCACCTTTACTCGTGAACAACCGAAGAAGAATGGATGCTTTTGGAATTGGACATTCCTTCCACTGAATCTTATTTATAGCCAAGCCTTGAATCATCGCATAATATGCAACCGCTAGTTGAACCGGATCATCCTGAACGATCTCTCCTCGTTCTTGACCAGCGATCAACATAGGAAGGATGGCTTTAACAGGTGAATGATTGACATCGCTTAATAGACTCGTCACTTGTTCAGGTACTGCATCCGATGTGCTCGCTTGAATCATAATGACAAACAGGTGCAATTCATTACCATGCTCAATGGAACGTAAGATTTCTTCTGTCATTAGAGTTAATTGATCTAATGGTGTGCCCTCTACCTCCAAGGCCTTTGTAAGACTTACCATTGACCTTTCACTTGCTTTCTTCACGAGCTCATAAAACAACTGTTCCTTAGAATTGAAATAATGGTAAACGAGACCGTGACTTAGCTTTGCTTCTTTGGCTACGTCACTAATCTTTGTACCTGCCATTCCTCTTCTTGCAAAAATAACGCTCGCTGCTTCTAGCAATTGATCTCGCCTTGCATCTCTAATCTCACGGTTTTGATGTTCGTCCCTTGGCATGTGCACACCTCTATATTTTTGATTGATTAGTCAGTCAATATAAAGATACAGAAATCCACAAGTAATCGCAAGAACTTTTTGAAAATAAAAAAAGAAAGGAAACCTGCTCTCCTTTCTCTACTACTGTACGCCACCTTCCAAAATGGAGAAGCTCTTGTTCTTCGTGTTGATTTCAGCAAGTGCACCGTACGGCAATAAAAACTTAGGTTCAGTGTGACCAAAGTTCAAATTAAATAATATAGGCAGTGTGTCTAGCCGTTGTTCTTTCATTACACTCGTAATGGCTTCTTTGTACTCTTCATAATACGCTTCATCTTGTGGTTTCCCAAAGATGATCCCGTTTATTCTATGTAGAATGCCTTGCGCGGCATAGTTTCTAAGCCAACTTCTAATCAGCCTTGGTTCTGGCTTTTCCTCAGAAGTTTCAAAGAATAAGATGTGATCATTCCAATACTCCTCATCCGGCCATAAAATTGTTCCTTTCGCATGTTCTAGAGCCTCTATGCTCCCACCAAAGAGGCGGCCACTGACGACTCCATCTCCTTGTAGAACTTCAATTCCATCGTTTACTTGAGTCGAACGACGTTGATGCTTCGTCTCTTCCTCTTCCCACGGCAAATACTCACTCGTCCACTCTGTGGCAGGCTTTACTTCTCCAATTACTTCGCTCGAAAACAATGTCCGCTTGATCATCTCAACGGTATATGGGAACATTTCCACGTTCTCCGCAAAGTCCGTTAAAACAGCAGGACCGTAAAACGAAGAAAGGCCTGCTTTATGACAAAATAGGTGACTGATCGTGACATCAGAATAACCAAGGATAACCTTTGGGTTGTCCCTGATCACTTCGAAATCAATATATGGCAGTAAACGAATGCTATCATCTCCACCGATGTTCGCAATCACTGCTTTTATGCTTGGATCTTTAAATGCACACATTAGATCGGCTGCACGTGCTTCGGGATGATCATACAAGTAGTCTGCTCGTTTTAAACTGTTCGGCATTGGAACCACTACTAGACCAAACACCGATTCTAAACGCTCCACACCTTGCTTGTAACGCCAGTGTAGATCAGGTTCACCTGCTCCGCCAAAAGACGGACTAATTGTTGCTACCTTATCTCCACGTTGTAGCTTTTTTGGCTTAGTTAGCATCTTAAAACACCCTTCCGACTATTTTGACTGCGCGGTTTAAGAACATCGTTATGAAAATATGAAATAAATACCTACATTGACTAGTCTTTACTTCTAGTTTTTCCTCAATAACTCACGAAATCAACATGGAACCCTTACTACGTCAATACGATTAGCGAGAAATCACTTTTCGTGTATCTCTCTGAACAAACTAGAAAGGGTATGGTAAAATGTCTAAATTAAAGAACTATTCAATCTTGATTGGAGGTTTACTTTTAATGACAACACCGGTTCAAGCAACTAGTTCAAGTGACGGTCTCTCACCTACAGAAACTCCACCTGCTGCGGGTCAAAAGCCTGATGCAACAATTCCCTTTTCTTATCAGCCTTACTTCGGACAAAGTATGGAGCAACCTGATCATATTAAATCGCTCTACCCCGACCCAGATGTTGCATTCACTACACCTGGTTTTGCACCTGATAAAGAAAACTTTACGACAACTGAAGAAATGATGAGCTTTCTTCATGAACTAGATACAGAAAGTGATCGCCTCCAAATAGAGAACATCGGTTATTCACAAGAAAACCGAGAGATTCCTTTACTTATTTTCACCGAAGATGGAGGGGCGATTGATGAAACGAAAAATAAACCTACCGTATGGCTGGAAGCCCAAGTCCACGGTAGTGAGCCCGGCGCCGGTGAAGCTGCCTTAGTTGCCGCTCAAAAACTTGCTCTAGAAGAGATCGGTGACAAATTGTTAGCTAACATCAACGTCATCATTATTCCTCGTGTAAATCCTGATGGTTCGCATTACTTCCAATTTGGAAGTGCGAGGGGTCCTTGGATTAACCGTGATCATATGAAGTTAGACCTTCCTGAAACGAAAGCAATGAACAAAGCGTTGCAACGATTCAAGCCAGAAGTTGTCCTAACCTCACATGAATATGGACACCGAAACTGGGATGCTTTTAAAGAATTTGGCAATGAAGGCGGCGGTCCGTACCACGACATCTTACTCGCTAAAGGCTATAACCTTAATGTACCCGAAGAGATTCGTCAAATGGCTGATGACCTTTTCATCCAAAACGCGTTTGACCAATTAGAAGATGCTGGTTATTCAACCGATACGTACGTATCTTTTCCTGAAGACTATGACCCTGACACAGAAACAATCACTGTCTCGGAGGGTAATGGTTCACCTCGTTTTGAAAAAGAAATAGCCGCTTTACTTCCAAGCTTTACGTTTTTATTAGAAGGGCGCGGAGATCGCTTTGGACGTGAAAGTTTCGCAAGACGCGTTCACTCTCATTACTTGACCATTGAAAGCTTTTTGCAAACGACTGCAGAGCATTCTGACGATATATCCTCCATGATACACGACGCACGTGAGCAATTGGTTGAAAGCGGAAAGACTGTTGATCCTTCTGACACAATTGTCATTCGTAGTGAGGCAACGGAACTAGATCGTCCATTGGAAATATTGGACATCGAAACGGGGGATGTTGTAGAAGTACCAACGACTTATTTAAGTGCAACAGAGGCTGTACCGACATTAGAAAGAGTCCGTCCTAGAGCATACCTTTTGCCACCTTCTCACCAGCATATCGCTGATAAATTACGCATACATGGCGTTGAAGTAAAAGCACTTAATGAAACAGTTGAATTAGCTGTTGAGCGGTATGAGGTAGTCGAGCAAACGATCGGAGAACAAGTACAAGAAGGTCACATTACGAATCACGTTGAAACTGAAATAGAAACGGCCACGCGAATCTTTCCGGCAGGTAGCCTCGTCTTTGAAATGGATCAAACCGCAGCAACTGTCATAGCGTTAACGTTGGAACCTGAATCTGAAGACAGCTACGTTACGTATAATTTCATCCCAGTTAATCAAGGTGATGAAATCCCAGTCTATCGCTATATGGAAAACGATCGTCTAGATGCGAGCCCAATTTCAGATGAAACGAGTACACAACCTGAAGAAGCTTCACCTATTAGTCTCGTTGTTCTCATCGGTTCAATTGGTGTTGCACTCGCAGGTATTACCGCCTTCCTCTTCAAAAGAACTCGAAAACGTCAACAACCTTGATCCAACAAAAAAACGAGGAGTACCTCTCCTCGTTTTTTCACATCGTAACAGTTTGCTTTAAGACGTATCGACCATATTCTTCAACATCTTCAAAATGAATCGGCTGCCATAAAAGCATCTGCTTACTCACCGTTGCTGTACTGTGTGCATCTTGAATGGATCGCGGCTCACGAGAGACGTACCTTCGATAATATTGGAAGAACACATACAATTTCCGGTATGATTTGCTTTCCTTTACTTCAACAGCTGCTTCTTCTAGTAACCGAACGAGTACAGTCGTGTGGTACAACAACTCAAGAAAATGGCGAGCAAATGCATCGACTTCTCTGTCTGTTGATTTCACCACATCTTTCATCACCGATTCGACGTGTGTAATCTGTGCATCCACAGCACTTTGCGCCATTGTGAATAGCTCACTACTCTCAGAAAGGGACGTTACTGTTTGACGAAGTCTCGATAAAAGAACCTCACCAGCTTGTTCTTTACGCATTGCCCTGATTACATCTAAAGCGACGATATTCGTCGTTCCTTCCCAAATCGATCCTAAATGAGCATCACGAACGAGTCGTGGATTGACCCATTCTTCAATATAGCCATTCCCACCTCGAACTTCCATCGCCTCAGCGCTCACGTAGCGAGCCCGCTTACAAATGTACCCTTTAAGAATTGGTGTGAGAATGCGCATCATCTCTTTTGCACCTTTGACGTTTTGGTCGTTTTCATCGAATTGATGAGCGGTGTATAAAATCATCGCTTGTGCAGCTTCCACATCAAGTTGCATTTCCACGAGGTTCTCTTGCATCATCGGTAAGTCGATGAGCTTGCCTCCAAACGCTTCTCGTTCTTTGGCGGTTTCGATCGCCTCAAGGAAACTTCTTCTCATGATGCCCGTAGACCGAACCGCATTGGACAATCGTGATGCGTTCACCATCGACATCATCTGTTTGAAGCCGTTTTCGATACTTCCGACGACATAACCGATCGCTCCGTGGAAGTTTACTTCACCACTCGCCATGTCTTTTGTGCCTAATTTATCTTTTAACCTTAGAATTGTGTAGTGATTAAGAGTGCCGTCATCCAAATATTTAGGCACGAGGAACATTGCCAGCCCTTTTGATCCTCGTGGTGCGCCTTCTGGTCGTGCGAGTACGAGTGCGATGTCTCCGGAAACGTTTGAACAAAACCACTTGTCTCCATAGATTTCGTAGTGATCTCCGTTAAGCTTCGCACTTACCGTATTCTCGCCTACGTCTGAACCACCATGCTTTTCGGTCATGAACTGACCTGCAGTGAACAAGTCATCCATCGACGTACTCGTAAGTTTAGGAACATACTTTTCTTTCATTTCTTTACTTGCATAGTTGGTAAGCACCGTCGCCGCCGCATCGGTCATACTCATCGGACAACACAGGCCAAACTCTCCTTGTGCAAACAGTGACCAGAGCGCATATTTCTCGATTTTCTTGAATGGTTGATTCCGCCCCATCACGCCTGCTCGATGGGTCATCGCTGACATCCCAAATTGGCTATAGCCGATACGTTCCAGTTCACGGTACGCGGGATGATAACTTACTTCATTCACATGCTCTCCTCTTCGGTCGTACGTTTGAAGAACAGGTGGATGTTTGTCAGCAATGGATGCTAATGGATCAATTTCTTCACTTGCAACCCGACCTAATTGTTGTAAGAGAGGCTCTAGTTGTTCAAAAGACGATGAATCAACATATTGACGTAATAGAAATGGCAAATTCTGATCTGCTTCATAATAATTAATTCCTGATGTATCAGGTAATTGAGTAGACGGGTTCATCGTACACGTACCTCCTTATTATGAATGGACACGATCGGCCTCTCTCCAAACGATAATCGCATCTAACGCTTGCAAGCCTTGTTCACGAACGAAGACTGGATTAAGATCCATCTCTTGAATACGATCTTGATTCGCAGCTGCAAATTGCGAAAGATTAACAATCGCATCGGCTAACGCATCAACATCATATCCACGATGACCACGTACACCTTTTAGGATTGCGGCCGATTTTAATTCGTCAATCATCTGATAAGCACTACGTTTCGAAACCGGTGCATGACGCATCGCATAGTCTTTGAACACTTCAATGTAAATACCACCAAGACCACAGACGATAAATGGTCCAAAATCAACATCGTGTTGAATGCCAATGAACATTTCCACTGACTTCTCTTGCATCATTTCTTCTACGAGAATGCCATCAACTGTAGCTGTTGGACGGTGCTTCGAAACACTTTGGACGATACGCTCATAACTTTCACGAAGTTGCGCACTGTTCTCAATTCCGAGTTCTACGCCACCAACGTCCGATTTGTGCAAAATATCATCAGAAATGACTTTCGCGACGACTGGATAGGCCAGTTCATTCGATACGTTGGTTAGTTGTTCTTGCCCAGTGACTAAAATGCCTTTAGGCACTTCAATGCCGAGATCTTTTACTGTTTGTTTGGCGATGACTTCTGTCCAAATCGCTTCGCTCGCATTGACTTTAAATGAAGGTTGAACGTCAATGTCTTCAAGTGTCTTCGTCGTAAACGTGGAGAGTTTTTCTACGGCATACATTGTTTTGTACGACGTAACGTATACAGGGACATTAGCATCTTCTAGCGCCTTCCGACCTGCTCCTGTAAGCTCTTCGGAACCGGTGACAGTTACGACGATTGGCTTTTCTGTTTGCTGATCAATCTCTACAATTCGCTCGCACACTTTTTTACCGAGTTCGCCGCCAAATGTCGTCTGTACGACGATGGCATCCACTTCGCTTGCGTTCGCTAACACATCCAGAGTGTCCGCGATAATGTGTTGCTCTTTTAACGCTTGAGCGGTCACATCAATCGGATTAACTGCAGATCCGTAACTTGGAATGATGGATGAGATTTGCTTTAACGTACTTTCCTCTAATCGGACAAGATCCAGCCCAAGTTGCTCGCTATAATCTGCCATCGTAATGCCTGCTGCTCCAGAGTTTGAAATGGTCGCCACTCGCTTGCCGTGCATTTGTTTTGCTCGAGAAAAGATTTTCATTAGATCTACTAAGTCATCCACATCGTTTGCAATGACAACACCATATTGCTTTGCAATGGTTCGGAACATTTCATCGGACCCTGTCATGGAAGCAGTATGTGACATTGCAGCTTCTTGCCCAATTTCTGAGCGACCAGCTTTCATAATAAGCAGAGGCTTCTGTTTTTCTTTTGCTTTCTTAGCAAGTGTAATGAACGCTTCTCCATCTGGAATGCTTTCCAAGTAGCCAGCAACGACGTTCGTATCACTGTCATCGAGTAAATAGTCCATAATATCGATCGTATTAATGTCCATTTGATTGCCTGTATTAATGATGTAGGAGAACCCGATGCCTTGCTCTTGGGCGATGCCAAACAGCGAGAATCCGAGCGCCCCACTTTGTGACGCAAATCCGACGTTGCCTGATATAAAGCCCGTTTCTGTTTCAAATGAAGTCGCAAAACCGAGTGGCAAGGAGTCTTTTACATTCAATAGCCCTAAGCAATTGGGTCCGAGTAGTGAAAGGTTCGCTTGTTTCGCCTTCTGCTCGACCTTCTCTTGCAGTGCCTTTCCCTCTTCACCAACTTCAGCAAATCCCGATCCGAACAAAATTAATGAACGAATTCCTTTTTGTTCACATTCATCTAAAATAGATAGAATTCGCGACGCAGACACCGCAAGTAGTGCCACATCCACTTCACCTGGGATATCTAACACTGAATCATAACACGTAAGATCTCCAATCGAATCATACTTCGGGTTAACCGGATAGATGTCACCAGGATAGCGGTGCTCTAGCAAATTCTTCAACGGTTTCCCACTAATCGATGAGAAGTCTTTCGACACGCCAACTATGGCTACTGATTTCGGATGAAGTAAACGTTCAATGGTTTCTGTTCTCGTCATTCAATCGCCTCCTAAGAATTTGATACATCGACCGTTCCAGATTGATCAAATCGTTGTTTCTTAATCATCTTATAAATAATTAACAAAATAAC
This sequence comes from Bacillaceae bacterium JMAK1, assembly GCA_012970285.1. Taxonomy (GTDB): domain Bacteria; phylum Bacillota; class Bacilli; order Bacillales; family Marinococcaceae; genus Geomicrobium_A. Next base: position 626,458 of record JIBW01000003.1, on the reverse strand, counting down.
CGTGACCGCAATTGTCGTCAGATTCACAACAATGCTTGGCATGAGCATGAGCAATCCACCTACTAAGAGCGCAGTCCTAATCAGTACATTAACCCGTCCAATACCAACTAGGTATCCGCTAAGTGAAGCACTGATTAACACAACACCTACCACTGCAGCAAAAATACTTACAACCGATTCTGTAAACGTCCCTTGCCAAATGAGAGCTGGCTGATAGACGATGAAGAACGGAATGAAAAAGGTGACAATCCCAAGTTTTGTTGAAATGACACTTGTCCTCAGCGGATTGGAATTGGCAATACTCGACGCGGCAAACGACGCAAGAGCAACAGGTGGCGTAATGTACGATGCTGTTGCCCAATAAAGAACGAACAAGTGAGCAGCAATCACATTCACACCAACTTGTGCAAGCGCTGGCGCTAACACGATTGCTAAGAAGATATAACTTGCCGAGACCGTCATACCCATACCTAAAATAAAGCTCGTCACAGCCCCTGCAATGAGTAGTAACAATAAATTGTCTCCAGCCATTTGCACGAGTTCTCTAGAGAATGAGAACGACACGCCTGTTGCAGAAAATGCACCGACAATCAGGCCAATCCCTGCAATTAATGAGACGATTTCACCGAGGACTTTTCCGATGTCAAAGATCATCGTTTTAAATGATTCCCACGTTAACTTTACTTGAGTTGAGAACAACGATAGCACGAGCACTAAAGCGCTTGCATAAAAGGGCGCTTGCGCTTCAGAACGAATGAAGATTAATACAAGGATTAACGCCAAGATGCTAAGTAAATACATCCATCCACTCGTTAATGTAGCGAATAGTTTCGGTAATTTTGACTTGTGAATACCTTTTAAATCCCGCTTTGCTGCGTACGCATCCACTTGTAAAAACACAGCAAGGAAAAACAAGATTGCTGGAATAATTGCCGCGAGTGCAATTTCAAGGTACGCAACACCGATAAATGACGCCATAATAAACACTGCAGAACCCATAATCGGTGGCGTAATCGTTCCGCCAGTTGAAGAGGTTGCTTCAATGGCTGCCGCGTATTCCGGCTCATAGCCTGCTTTTTTCATCGCAGGAATCGTTAACTGACCAGTCGTTACCGTATTTGAGATTGCACTACCACTAAGCATCCCAAAAAACGCGCTACCTGCGACCGATACTTTCGCCTCTCCACCGCGGGAACGACCGAAGATTGATTGTGCCAACTTGAAGAAGAACTCTCCCCCACCTGTATGCGTTAAGATGACCCCAAAGATCATAAATCCAATTACGAGTGATCCAATCGTACTCAATGGAATCCCAAGTACACTATTTGTACTCATCAGATGGTTGTTCGCAAGTGTAATGAAATCAAAACTATGACCTTGTAAGAAATAAATCGGAATAACATGAGCCACTAGAGGATACAGTGAAATGGTTAAACAAATAAAAAAGAGGATTTTCCCACCTGCACGACGCAACACTTCTAACACGAGAATCCAAAGAATAATCGCTGCAGCTGTTGCTTGAACAGGGGCTACCCAGTCCCAGCCTTCAAGAATAATCCGCTCCGCATTAAACCCTAAATAAAGCGCGCAGATCACCGTTAAGACAAAAGCAGTAATATCGTAGAATCGAACCTTCGTATCGCTCTTCCGGGCTGGTAGAATCAAAAACGAAATCGACATAAAAATTGCGATGATATAATAAAGATACTCATTTGCGAGTGGAGCAAAACCTAAGAAACGCAAATAAAACACTTGATTGATTGTTAAAAGAATTCCGATAACCGTCGCGATAATTACTACCCAGACCCATGTCCCCGTTAATCGCTTCAACCGACGCACCCCTCTCCTATGCCGTGCTTATTCATCAAGAACTGCTTTCATTTCTAGCCATAGTTGTTCATGCTCTTCGGTTGTTAAGTTCTCGGCTTCTGCTACTTGCTTTGCGTCTTCCCAAATCTCATTTAATTGTTCTTCTCGTTCTAATAGATTGTTGTTCGCTTCTTCATATTCTTCATTCCAAAGACCTTCTTCTTCGAAAAATTGTATTGAGCCTTCATGGAACGGTACTCCTGTGTCAGCTGGATTCATAATGACTTCATCGGGATGATACGTCCACATATTAGAAGTAGCATTTTCATAGTTTTCATATTGCTCAATCAGTGCCTTCGTAAATGTATAAATCGCTTCGGTCGAGGCTTCTTCATAGGTGGCAAAGACATAGCCATGACCTAATACTTCATTCATTCCGTCCATTCCTGCACCGTTATCTAATTCTCTTGGAAAAAACCAATCGGCCACTTCTGCTGACTGTGCCCAGCGCTCTTCATCATCACTTGGCATTTGCAACCAACGAATGCCTCCTAAACTATCAGCCTCAAACATTCCACCGGCTAATGGGTTAATCGATGCAACATCAATTTCCCCTTGAATGAGCGCTTCACCTTGTCCACCGTAAGAGTTAATATCAACAATTTCAACGTCTTCTCTGGACAATCCCCCATATCCAAGAATCGCTTCAGTCTTAATATTCACCGAATTGTTCCCTGGAATCATCGGTACGCGTAGCCCTTCTACTTCTTCAATCGATTGAATTGGTGAGTTCTCCCGTACTGCAAAGCCAAACGGTGAAATTGGTGCCCAAATCGTTCTCATCGGTTGAGGCCCCCAACCTAAGTCAAAAAACTCTTCCGTTGCTTCAAATGAGAACTTCACTTCATCACCGATCTTTCCGAGTAATGCATCTCGGTTGTATAATGGCATCATCCTTCCGACACCACTTGAAGAAGGCAACATGCGTATTTGCGTGCCATATTCTTCTGTCATCTCATTGGCAACAGCCGCCGCTTCTGCATATCCCCCTGAGTTAATGTCGTACACACTCCAAACCATCGTTTCAGGAATTTGTTCTCCTGCAGCACCTACGCTCAACGTTTCAGGACTTGCCCTCGGATTATCACAACTGGTTAGTAACACAAGACCAACGAGCCCCGTCAAATAAAGGTACGACTTGGACATCTACAACACCCTTCTCCCTGTAATTAAACTATTTTGAAATCGCTTACATGAATTTTATATACAAAACTTTATTTTGTCAATAAAATCTGACAATTAAATAAAAAAGTGTAGCGTTTGATCGCTACACTTCTGTGGTTTTACATATCAATTAATTACAAGGCCACTTCATTTAAGTTTAATTCGCATACTTTTTTGCTAAAACAACGCAAAGGACGACTGCGACATTTACGATCACAAGGAATAACCCAATCGTTTCGTGTAACAGCACAGCCGCAATGACCAATCCGAAAAAGGGTTGCAACAATTGAATTTGGCCGACCGAAGCGATGCCTCCTAACGCTAGACCTTGATACCAGAAGACAAATCCAATATACATACTAAAAAATGAAACGTAGAAAAGGCTGACGTACGTTTCTACTTGCAGTTCCATCATTGAGCTTGGGAATAAGAAAAGCGTGATGACGAGCATAAAAGGAAAGCTGATCAGCAACGCCCAAGAGATGACTTGCCAGTTTCCTAAACGCTTAGACAGCATTGCCCCCTCAGCATATCCTAACCCGCATACCATAATAGCGAACAGCATGTAGCCATTACCGAGCATCGACAGATCACCATTTGAGAACAGCGCGTACCCCGAAACAATGCCACTACCTATAATAGAAAAAAACCAAAACCGTGCATTCGGACGCTCTCCTCCACGAATAACAGCAAAGATCGACGTACACAAAGGCAATAACCCTAAAAACACAATCGATTGTCCCGCGTTGTTATGTTCAAGAGCAAGTGCTGTGAGAAGTGGAAATCCAATGACGACACCACCTGCTACTATGACGAGTGAAGCGAGGTCAGTACGACGAGGCAGTTTAGAACGAAACAGAAGTAACGCAAACACCGCTAACAAACTTGCAATAACCGCTCGAATCGACGTTAAGAACAACGGATCAAGTTCCATGACTGCAACACGAGTGGCTGGGAGTGAACCACTAAAGATGATGATCCCTACAAAACCGTAAATCCAGCCTTTCGCACTTGAATTCATGTGACATCCTCCTGTTCAACACGACCGTGATCACTACGCAAACCAAGTGTATACTGGAAGAAACAGAACGAAAAAGGTCACTTGATTACTTTTTTTGCACGTCAGTTTGAGAGGAGGAAGCACCGTATGGATGTCACGCCATTTCTGAATCGAGAATCGACCGTTCCTTTATACCAACAACTGATTGACTATTTTAAAGACAACATGCATGCAGGTACGCTATGTAAAGGGATGAAGCTTCCTTCAAAGCGATCATTGGCCAACAAATTACACATCAGCCAAACGACCGTTGAACGATGTTATGAACAACTTCTTGCTGAAGGCTATGTCCGTAGCCACCCTCGAAGCGGGGTTTATGTAGATTACGATGTAGTGAATACTCTTCACTATAAAGGTAATCAATCTGTCCCAACTCCCAAGCATCCAGTTACAACCGTCATTGATTTTCATTATGGACATGTGAGTTCAGAGGATTTCCCGCTACATTCATGGAAGAAAAGTGTTTCTGCAAGTTATGATTTTCATTTGGATCGTCTGTGTAAACCGAATGATGAATTTGGAGAGCACTCATTACGTTCATTGATTGCCGATTACGTCTATCAAGCAAGAGGGGTGAACACGTCAGTAGAAAATGTGTATGTTGGTTCGACAACGTCCTATTTATTAACTTTGCTCTGCTACGTGCTTGAAGAATGTCAGCGCGTTGGCTTTGAAGATCCTGGCTATCCGAGATCTAGAGAGATTTTCACACTACTAAAAAAAGAAGTTGTACCGTTACGAGTCGATCATAATGAAGGGGTACAGTTGAATGACATTCACTCAACAAAACCCGACCTTATCTATGTTACGCCTTCTCATCACTATCCACTCGGGTCTAGGATGACGCTTCAAAAACGGGAAGAGTTACTACAATCCGCTAATGAGATAGGCACATACCTGATCGAAGATGATTTCGACAGTGAATTTCATTACACAACCGAACCATTACCGTCATTGCACGCACTCGCTAAGAGCGACAATGTGATTTATATGGGGACCTTCTCAAGGTCTTTTTTACCTTCCTTGCGTTTAAGCTATATGATTCTTCCCAAATCACTGCTCCCACGCATGCAGAAGCTAACCTTACTTTATAAACAAACGGTGTCTTCAAGTCAGCAACTCGCTCTCGCTGACTTTATGGAGCGACGCGAATGGACGATTCATTTAAATAAAATGCGTACAATGTATACGAAGAAAAAAACAGTCCTTCTGAATGAACTTAAACACGCATTTGGCGACACCATCCACATCCATGGCCACCTTGCAGGACCGAGAGTTTTAATTGATGTCTTGTTAGGTAAGGGAGAAGAGCAACTCATTCAAGAAGCAGATGCAGCAGGAGTAAAAGTCTACCCAACGTCACACGCGTACTTAAGCGACGCACCACTAGCAACGTTGCAACTTGGATTTTCTGGACTAACGATCGAAGACATTCAAAACGGAATCCAATTGTTGAAAAAAGCATGGGTAAAGTAAAAGAAGTTGCTCAGATGAGCAACTTCTTTTACTTTACCCAATGTTACTACATCCAACCGTCAGTAAAACTCGCTAGCCATGTTGATAATGTTTGAAAGTAGCCACTAATTAATAGAGCACCGAGCACAATTTACCTTTTCCCTTAATGTAAATGGGTTTCTGCGGTTTGTAAATCCTTCGATAATTAAAAAATATACAAAAACCCCAGAAGGATTACCTTCCAGGGTTATATTAATACTTAAAGTTATTATTTAATTAGTTAGCGCCTGTAGTGAAAGTACCATTGCTCACTTGGCCATAGATCCACATATTCGTACTTACTGGTGCGGACATACTAAGTGTGTAGCGAGCTTCTGCAGGAGTTGAAGATGTTTCTTGTTGCTGAATAATGTCTAAACTACTGCTTCCAACTATACCAGGAGGAATGACAATATAATTTGCATCGAATGCTCGTACAACCTCACCTAAACCTGTGCTAGGGTCTACGTACACAGTCATATCAAACCAGTAATTTACTGTAGCTGCGTACCAATAAACGTTATACGTGACATTTTGTCCAGTGGGTACTGTTTGCTGAGTACCAATATCTCCATTGTCTACATCTTCTCTGTTAACTTCTTCTACGCCCATAACTCCAATTTTGTTACCTTCATCATCGTAAATAGGTTCTTCAGCTTTTTTCTCATCCGCATCAAGAATGTCAATGGAAACATCCGCACTGTGCTCTACTAAGGCTTCCAGTTCTTTCTCCTGTTCCTTCGTGAGATCATCAGTAGTATTGGCGTTAGAAATAAACGGCATCATTATAAACATTGCCAAAGCTCCTAATAATCCGATTGACCATTTCAAGTAAGAACTATCTCTTAATGCAAAACTGATAAATTAGCCTCCTAAATGTTAAATTCTATAGCCATAATATCACATTTATTGAAATAACTTGAATAAATTTATAATTTTGTAAACTGTTACATTTAATAGGATAAAATACATTTTTTAGCATTTATAATATATACACAAAAGAAAAAGCTCTGGATGATTAATCCAGAGCTTGTTTTGTGTTCACCTTAATAAAAACGAAATAAAGAATCGCTATGACTGTTAACACTGTAATAGGTGTTACAAAAGCGAATATTGATGTTCCTGTAATGAAGAAAGGAACAAAGCTTAAAAGTACTAATAATCCTACAGATGAGATGAAGCTTTGTTTAATTGCGGCATTTCTTATTTGTTCATTCTCAGAATTCTTGCGTTTCATGAGGGAGTAAATCAAACTAACTATTGAGATTACAGCGACAATAGTAAAGATTGGAAACACTATATTAGTAATGATAACTCTCACCACCCTGCTCTTTAAGACTTGATAAGACTTAACCCCATTTTAAAGCACTGAGTGATCCTTTTCAAATCACATTAGTCTCAATTTTTCTGGAAATATGGCTTAGTCTTTTTGTAAATCCTTCGAGACAAAAAAGAAAAGGCGTAAGGAAAAGTCCTACGCCTATGAATCGGAACAATCGCGATAATTAACACACTCGTTAGGAAACCAAGTCCTGCATACAGCACACGTTCCCGTCGCCATGGTTTTTTCAAGGTGGCATAAAGAATCGCAACGGTTAGAAAAATCCACGGCAGTAGCAACAGCCCAACAGATAAGACACTTGTAACGTTCACCCGATCATCTCCTCGACGATAATTACACCGTTCCCTTTACAATTGTATTGCCACACAGTATAACAGATTCATTCTAACCTACGAAAAAAAGAGCTGAACATTCTCAGCTCCTTTTACTGCGTTTTCCGTTTCAATTTAAAATCAAATTGGCATACGCCTTCTTTTAGAATGAATTTAGGATGATCAACTTCGAAGTCTTTGTTGTATCCTTTTGCAATGGACGGATCGATCATTTCACAATATAAAATGCCATACTCATGCATGTTCTCATCTGCCCATTGCTGGCCGAATGGACATTTCGTAAACGTTTGATCAATGTTCTCAGCATGAATGGTCGTATCGAATTCAAACAAATCGCTACGTCCCATATCATAATTCGATAGGTAATGTTCAATCGTGTTGTCATAGCCCAAGTGTTCAGCACGGTTCGCAATGTTTTCGCCTCGTTGAAGTCCAAAGCGTCGAACGCCTTCTCGGATCGCATCCTTACCTTGTTCTCCGAATTGATCGACGACTTGTTTCGCAATTTGAGCGAACCATGTAGCCATCCACGGATAAATAACTTGATCATCTAACTTCTCCGTTGTTGGCTGCTCGCTTTCTGATACATAGTCAAAAAGAATATGTTCTTCTCCTTCGCGACGAGCACGTTCCGCAATGCTTTTCGCTCGTGCCAATCCGAAAGACTCGGTTCCTTTTCGGATCAATGTTTTTGCTTCATCTCCAAAGGACTCTGTCACGGATTCATGTAAATAAGTCACAAGACGAGCGGTAATGCGATACATCGAGTGGTGCGCTAACGGGGTTTGTTCACTCATGCGAGCCCTCCTAGTCAACATTTTCTAATCCAAGTATAACAAAACAGATCAAATTAGAGGGAATTCAGTCTATATTATTTTTTGGAACCAATCGAAAATAGATGACTCGCAGAATAAATCACATCAATGGCGACAACAATCATCCAAACCGAAGAAATGGCAAGAGCTGTTTCATTCGCATAAGGTGAGTCTTCATATTCACCAGATGAAAACCATTCACTAAAGTTCCCGAGCGCCTCGCCCCAATCTGCCACAGGAATTGGTCCTTGCGACCAGAAGTACAACTGAACACCTAGGAAGATAAGGACATGCAAAGCCGTGATCGTTACATCTTTTAGCGCAACGTAACGAGGGTCCGTCTGTCTGTTCATCGCTTCATGATCATGCTCTGTTAATAGATCTTGCCCACGGAAATTGCCAATCTTCATCCGCATCCATCGATCCAGTTTGCGAAAATCATTTATTCCAAACGTACAAGCATACAGAACAAAGACCGTAATAATAATCGTAAACGTCGATAGTTCACCTGTCTCGCGGTACACAACCCATGCAAGTAACGCCTGGAATGCGGTCATCGCTACAAATAAGACTAAAAACAAACGGCTCATGGCTTTTCGTTGAAAGAAATATCGCAAAAGACCAAACGCCAGCAATGATACCCAACTCATTATTTCAGCAACGATAAACGCTTCCCACTGATAGTTTAGTAAAAAAGAGCTCATCACTAATCTCCTTGCTTCCTACGAAGACATACCATAAATACAATTCCCCATAACGCAACCAACGCATAAAAACTTCGTTGCAAGAGACCACCAATCGGGAAAAACACGGTGAGCACCATTCCTATAAAGACTAGGATCATCAGCCAGAAAATCGACCAGTTCCACACTTTACCAACGCGCACTCGCTTTGCATAGAAACCGATCACAACTGGCACAAAGAACATCGTAAGCGCCGGAATCGTATGTGCCACAAAATTTACGTCTGCTGGAACTAATCCAGAAATGATTGCACCGATGGCAAACAGCATGAGTAAGACAAATGGAAGACGTTCGGACACAAAACGTCGCAATGCAAGTGCTCCGACAACGTAAGCGACACCCGATAACGTGAACAACGCGTTAACGATGACATAATGAGGTGAACAAATCATTAATGAATGAACTAACGGATAAGCATTTTCCTTACAGACGGTCACACCAAGATCACTCATCGGTTGAAGTATAGGATTATACGGCACGGGTGATGCGGCGATGGCGATCGGTTCATACAAAAGCGGTACTAAGGAGACGATCCATGCAGTAATTCCAATCCAATACCATCGGTTCACATTACATCCATCCTTTCTCTTCCGCTACGCGGACCGCCTCATGACGATGGGTAACGTGCAACTTTTGTAAGGCAGATGACAAGTAATTTCTAACGGTTCCTTCTGATAAGTGCTTGGCTTGAGCAATCTCCTCAGTTGATAAGCCTTCTTTTACCGCATGTAAAAGCATGATTTCACGTTCATTTAACGGATTTGTCTCTAAGGAGAAGAGCAACGGTTGTAAGTCCGTTGAAACGACTCGTTTACCAGAATCAATCGTCTTAATTGCGTCAATCAAAGTGGCAATCGGTTCGTCTTTCAACAAGTACCCATCGACTTTCGCCACCATTGCTTTTTCAATATATCCAGGCCTTGAGAATGTCGTTAATAGTGCAACTTTGCCTGAATACGTATCACTTTCTTTTAACTTTTCCGCTACTTGAATGCCAGTGAGCCCAGGCATTTCAATGTCGAGTAACGCCACGTCCACCTTCTCAGTGGTCGCAAGGTGTAGTGCTTCACTTCCATCACCGGTCGTAGCGACAACCTCAATTTCTTCAGATACTTGAAGTAAAGATTGCAGAGCGTCGCGAAGGAGAACTTGATCTTCAGCGAGTAATAGTCGAATCATCGTTGTTCCTCTTTTCCTACGAATATGGTTAACGTCACAATCGTTCCTTTCGGTGATGAGTGGATACTTGCCTTTCCTTTTGCCAATTTCATTCGCTCCCGAATGGAATGTAAGCCATTCCCAAGATCTGTCATATGTTCTTCAAACCCTACGCCATTGTCGGTTATACGGGCGGTCAACTGCTCTTCATCATAGTGAAATGACACGCATATTCGCTTTGCGTGACTATGCTTATACGCATTTACTAGTGCTTCTCGAAGTGACTGGGCAACCATCGTTTCAATGACCTCACTAAGTGATGGAATCTCTTCAATTCCTTCAACTGCAAATGCCGTATCATTGGTCGCAAACAATTGTTTTGCGTGCGCCATCTCTTCTTTAATGGATGTATAGCGAAGCGTTGTGACGACCTCGCGCACTTGTTTGGACGCAAACCGCGTCGTCTGCAGCACATCATTCATTTCGACTTTCGCACGCTCTGGCTCACGGTCGATATAATACAGCGCGAGTTCACTTTTCACTTTCATCATCGTGAGCGTATGTCCCAACGTGTCATGCAGTTCTCGCGCAATCCGGTTTCGCTCTTCTTCTTGCACATACACATCCAACTGAGACTTCGTGTCTTCCAATTCCTCTCGCAATTCTTTTGCCCGAATGACCGAACGTGATACGTAAGGAATTAACAGTTGAATGAGCAACACCGGAAAGAGCACCGTCGTAAAATACGGACCATCTGCGGGAGGGACGGCGATCAAATAGACAATGATATGTGTGATAACTAGAAGTACTTGTTGAACAAGCAAAGTCGGTACAATTGGCACTTTTTTATGAAAATCTGTAAAAAATATCATGAATAATAACAAGTAATAATGCAGTGCAACGCTAAGATAAATAAAAAGGATAAAAGCAAGCGCACTAAACAAGATATATCGCACATCAAAATACCAAAGCGTACCTAAATAAAGTGCCAAGATCGCAAGAACAACAGCAATCCGCAAAACCAACGAAACGTCATTGTCATACGTCAAAACGTTAAAAAAGAAAAACACAATGCTCACGAGTTCCAAGACGAGAAAACGCTTTGCATAATCCGGATAGAATGAAAAGCTCATCACCTTAAGCCCCTTTGACTAGTCTGTTACCATTGTAGCGAAGTCTCTAGAAGAAACCTATTCACGTTTGTCACCTCTTCAAAGTGACACGTGTCATCACAAAAAACCTAGGCGTGGCCAATCGTCGCCTAGGTTTCTTGGCTTATGCTAAGCATGGTCTGCTTGATTCTCTTCGCTATTAACTTGCTGAACAGCATTCACGACTTTTTCAGGATGATTCTGAGGAATCATATGGCCAACACCTTTTAATATGGATAATTCTGAATTTGGCGTTTCCTCAACCAACCGCTCTGCCATAGCTAGCGTATTAAAAGGGTCAAGCTCTCCAACAACAGCAAGGATCGGGGTATGAATCTCAGAATAGGATTTGCTGTTGTGAAGCGCACATTCTGGAAATAGTAGAACATCTTCTCGATTAGCTTTGAACTGCTTTGGTCTCCCCCATAAGTCTAGAAGAGTCTGTTCATAACCAACTGATGCATGCTCTGGCTTAAATGTTTCAACTACGGTTACTTTGCCCATCTTCTTTGCAAGCGGCGTTGCCAACAATGTATTCATAATTAGCGAACCGATCTTTCGAGTGGTTACAATCTTTGAAAGCAGATCACCATTCTCAGCAGGGTATCCTTCTTTGTACATAGCCGCTCCAAGCGTAACGATTCCTTTCACATCATTTGGGAATTGCTGCGCATATGAAAGTACTAATGCCCCACTCCATGAATGACCTACTAGTGTAACTGGTGTATGTATCCCAAGCTGTTTTATAGCTTCATGGATTATTTTTGCTTGGTGATTAAGAGTCGTTCTCCCCTTTGCACGATCGCTATGTCCATATCCCGGTCGATCAAATGCAATACATCGGTAACCATTCTGAGCCAAAAGAGGCAGTACCTCTTGAAAATCGACACTTGAAATGACCCCACCATGTAGCAAAACAAGCGGCTCCCCGTCTCCTTCACTAATGTAGTGCAACTCTAAACCATCCACTCCCACAAATTGACCTTTAGGAGGATTTCTTTTTTCAATTGCTTTGAAATGTTGTTGATTGTACGACCAAAGTAGACCGATACCAATTAGTATAACGAATACGAGACTAATCCCTAACATACTATACCCCCTTGTTTTTAGAAGTTATGACTCGTGTTAATGTTGCTGCTACCGTATCTGCAAGATCAAGCAACGAGACCGTATGAGGAGCTACTAACCACATGAGAACAACACCATTAATTAAGCCATGTACAGTTACAGAAAGATGCTCAACATCCACTTCTTCAGATAGCTTTCCTTCTTGCTGTAAAGTACGAAGTACTTGTGCAGTACCTGAAAAGAGTTTAGAAAATGAGTGATCTAGCCTTTCTCGTACATGCTCTTCCCTACGCCTTGAAATAAACTCATAGATTAATGTCGGTGGATCATCGATACACGATTGAAATTGAACACGCAACATGACACGAATTGCTTCCTCGGGGTTAGCCTGGTCAAATACATTAGCTAAGATCATAGGAATTTCTTGTAGTAATCTATTTAGCACTTGATCCATAAGCTCAATGAAGATGTGATCTTTATTATTAAAATGCCAGTATATTGCACCTTTCGTCATTTTAGCTTCTGCACTTATATCATCCAAAGTTGCTTTGTCGTAACCAAGCCGCTTAAAAACAACTTCTGCTGCATACAACAACTGCTCTCTTGTTCCTAAATGCTTACTTTTATGCCGCAATGTTTCATGCATCATTTCTTTGCTTCCAAAGTGACGCTTAACGGTCGTCCAATGAACTTCCGCTTCCTTAGCAACCATTGCAAAAGTCAATTTATCTACAGGATTATTACTTACAAGCTTGATGGCTGAATCCATCACCTTATCGTGACTTTTCATGATTTCTCCTTCTATAACATGATAAAAGCATACTCATCAGTATGCTTTTATCATACCAATACTTGAACAGGTCGTATAGTTTTTTATACATAAAAAAAGCATTCCTAATATGTTAGGAATACCAATGACTAGACAATTAGAAAAATCGACTCAAATAGAAATGCAAAGTGAATGTAATTTCACTCCTTCAATTTGTCGTTTTATAAATACGACTTACGATAAGCAAGCGGAGCCACAGAAGCGCTGTTCATTAGTGTGTACCTACCCAGAACGCATAAGCTTCTTAATAATATCCTTAATACCAATGCATCGGTCGCACAAGATGATCTGGGATAACCGTCGCTTGATCACCTCTTGCAGCATTTAACTGAGATTGTGTAAGAAACAACGCTTCACTTAGATTTGCGCCATGAAAATGGGCATTGCGCAAGTCTGCTCCGAGAAAATCGACTCGCCGTAAATCACTCTTCGTGAAGTTCGTAGCAATCATGAGTCGTCCTCGAAAGCTTTCGCCATACAGGTTCATGTTGCTTAAATCGGCTTCGATGCAATCGATTCCCTTTTTATTTAACAAACGATTCATTTGTCTTTTCTTCGCACGGTAAGCAATACTCGCTTTCTCTAACCAACCACTAACGCTTAATCGATAATAAGCAACATCAATCGTTAACATATCCGTCGGTGATTGCACAGTTAGCTCTTCAATCTGTTTATACTGCTGCTCTAGCTCAGTGCGAAAAGACGAGACCTCGTCTAGTTGCAGACATTGGTGTAAGTAAACGAGCATTTCGTGAAGTTGCTGCACGATTGGAAAAACACGAAACATTCCTTCTGCTGTTTTGGGGTTTCTTCGCCAATCTTGTCCATCATAGATCTGTTGAGAAACCTTTTGCCCCGCTCCAAAACATTCGTAGGACACACATCCACGGAAGCCTCGTTCAGCTAATTGATCATGAACCGAGCAGAGAAAGTTATCATTAAGGTTACGACAAGGCTCACCACTCGCCTTGTCGTAAGGGAAATCAGCAGATTGACTATATGGTAGTGCAACACAACATAACCCAAAACACTGAAAACAATTCGACTGTAATTCTGTTTGCACACCGAACACGTCCCTCTGTTATTTGAACCAACCTTTTTCTTTAAAAAGCGAAATGGCCTCAATTCGATTGCTTACATTCAGCTTCTCATAGATGACAGATACGTAGTTTCGAACCGTTCCTGTTTTTATGTCTAGAAGATCGGCCACTTCTTTGGTACTTTTGCCTTCGGCAATTAACGAGATGACTTGACCTTCTCGTTCTGTCAGCGGATTAATATTGCTATGCATCATATCCATCAATTCGGGCGCGTACACTTTTCGACCACTCATAATCGTTCGGATTGCTCTCGCGAGCTCATCACTCGGGCTATCTTTTAACAAGTAACCGCTCACGCCTGCCTCGCGGGCGTAGTTAAAATAACCTGTTCTTGCGAAGGTTGTTAGCACGATGATTTTGCACGTTTCGTCTTTTAGTGACTCTGCAGCTTCAATCCCGGTCATGAGTGGCATTTCAATGTCCATAATACAGATATCAGGTTGCTTCTCTCGTACTAACTCAACAGCTTCATGCCCATTTGTAGCCTTGCCAACCACGGTCATATCTTCTTCTAACTCTAACAACGACGCAAGAGCCCCTAAGAGCATCCCTTGATCTTCTGCTAACACAATCCGGATCATTTGAGTCCTCCTTCAGTTTGATGAATGATCCTCGGTATACGAATGATAAGCTGAGTTCCCTTGTTCGAATGAACTTCTAGCTTGCCATTCACAAATTCCAGCCGTTCCTTCATCCCTCTCATGCCACTCTTCTTCTCTGTTGGAATTCCCGGATCGATGCCAATGCCATCATCTCGTACTTCCATTCGCCATTCATTCGGGAGGTTATCTAATTTAATTGTACATGTTGCGGATTGACTATGTTTAACAATGTTCGTTACCGACTCTCGTAAACACATACAAAACACATCTTCAATGAGTAACGGAAGGTCTTCAAACGTATGCTCACCTGAGATGTTGCATTTGATCTGACTAAACCTTAACAACTCTTGTACTCGAACCATTTCATCTTCTAGTCGTGCAGTTCGCATATTTGAGACGATCTCTCTCACTTCACTTAGTGCAGTTCTAGAGGTCTGGTTGATATCTTCAAGTTCTTGCTTTGCTAAGTCTGGTTTTGTACTCAATAACTTACTTGCAAGGTCGCTTTTCAGTCCAATTAAAGAAAGCTTTTGTCCTAATGTATCATGCAAATCACGAGCAATTCGTTGCCGCTCTTCCATCACCATCAGCTGGGAGATACGTTCATTAGCATCTTTTAATTGGCCTTCTAATTCTTCTCTTCGGTTACGATGGTAAATTGTAAAAGGTAACAATATTACCCCGAGTATACTTAGCACGTTAAAAGGAAGTTGTGCAAAAAAGACCTCGTTTTCGATCAGAAACCCGACAGTAAATGCAATAACTGTTGTCGTTAGATGAACGACATAAAGACTGATAAAACCCGCTTTACTTTTCAGGTTACCGATAAAAAATGCAATAAACAACGCAAAATACACATAGCCGAAATAAATCGTCATGCCAATGCTAATGACCATCTCAAAACTTAACGCGACGTATACCGTCCAACCTTTTTTCACGAAGGATAATCGGTAGATCGTAAAAAACATCACGATGATCGTAATTCCTATAATAATCTCATATAAGGTCGACGAACGAATAATAAAGTAGAAGGGCAAGATACAAAAAGCAATCCATGCAAATAAACTTAGGCCTGTATTCTTCGGAAAGATATGAAACCAATGATACAAGGGAACGACTCCTTTACAATAGACATGCACTATGACGAAGAAAAAAGCTCTCGGTATGGAGAGCTTTCATTCATAATCTTTGTTCTAACCGCTTTGACTTTTTCTGAACGTGAGCAACTGACTGTACATGCTCTAAATCCTTTAATTCTTTGAAAGTCACAAACGTCTGATTCTTTTCATCATATAATCGAAACCGAATTGATTCAAGACTCTTTTTGAACGTAATCGTCGTTGCCGTTTGCAATGGCGGCGTATTATCGTGTGTTTTCTCTAAATGATAGTTCGGCACTTTCGGACTTAAATGATGAACATGGTGATAGCCGATGTTGCCTGTAATCCACTGAATTACTTTCGGAAGCTTATAATATGAACTCCCATCAACAGCCGCTTTAACAAAGTCCCATTCATCATCATTCTCAAAATAAGAATCTTCGAATTGGTGCTGAACATAGAACAACCAAATGCCAGCTGCTCCTGATAAATACATAATTGGCACTTGAACGAGTAAGAATGCTTGCCAACCGATCAATGCAATCATTACACCATACAGTAAAGCAATACACGCATTCGTTAGGTACGTATTATACTTCTCTTTTTTCTTTACACCTTTTTTATTAAAACGGTTTTCTACGAGAAACAAATAAAGTGGTCCTAATCCAAATAAAATGAACGGATTACGGTACAAGCGGTACTTCAAACGCTCCATTTTAGTCGCTTCTTTATACTCATCAATGGTCATGACCCAGATGTCACCAACACCACGTTTATCGAGATTCCCACTCGTCGCATGGTGAATCGAATGACTGTGTTTCCATTTCTCAAATGGAAAGTGCGTGAGCACGCCGCATACATTTCCTATGATCCGGTTCCACCTGCGATCCTTAAAGAAGCTCGCATGCGTACAATCATGAAAAATAATAAAGATTCGAACGACAAATCCGGCAGCAATGACTGAAAAAACGAGACTTAACCAAATTGAGATGCTTAAGCTCTGGTAAGCCAAAAACCACGCTACACCAAATGGGAGCAATGTATTTATTAATTGAAAGACGCCCGCTTTCGTATTGGACGTCGCATACGGTGCGACACTCTGTTTAAGCGCTCGTTGCTTTTCCCTGCTCATATCTATCCCACCCAACCTCACTGATTACATACAGTGTAGCGAACCGATTCGAGTTAGGTAAGACACACGTGTCACAGCCACACCATGACAAGTGTCATGGTTCCCTCGTTCTCTTTCACCGAAAACTATACTTAGTCAAGGCGTTAACGCTGGACACCCCCGATGTTCCAGGCCCTTTTCTGAATACTGAAATGGCGTGCACTTAGATGATGAGAAGAGAATTAATGCGGGCGATTATTTCACCTCTCTTACAATCGTAGTGAGTGATAGATTATGGAAAGGGGTCACTACGGTCGCTGCTAATAGCATCACAATGAACATAATCCGTCCCTTACCCTCTTTTCACTCCTAAAACAAGTCATACTTTATGTATTACTAGCACTCTCATAAGCGCTCTGCGTTATGCTAGGCTATCGATCTGTAGCTTAAATAACTTCGATCATCGTACGAGATTCTTCCATTTGTCACACCTTTAACACTCTTATTCGTACGAATGCACAACGGATCTTCCTGTATGCTTCTAGCAAGAAAAGCTTCCATTTCTTCTAACGTGTCTTCAAGCTTCGGATACCCATCGGACGCTAGAATGAGAATAGTCGTATCACGTTGCACAATCAGTTCTACTATGCTCGCCTCATGTATGTGAAAACCGTTAATAACACTATAAGAATACGGATGATTAGGATGACCGTTCTGAAATTGATATTGAGATTGAATAAGCGGTTTGATTAGCTCAAAGCTTTGGTCATCCTCTTGAATTTGAGCTTGTGTTCTGCCCATGACCTGTTCAGCCTCGACAAGCAATGCACGAGCGTTGGCTGTAATCTGATCAACGACCTTTTGGTTTTGGACGTGCTGACCATTAAGCATGCATTGTGCGTCACCAATGGCCCATACTTTTCTGTGGTGGTGACTATACAACATCATCGTTGCAGACAACTGTAAGTAAGGCTTCTTTTGAACAGCTTCAAACATGTCATACTGCTTATAAAACGCAATAAAACGACGATTAATCAGCTCAATGATCTCGCGAATTTCTTCGTGCCCTGTTAGGGATTGAATCGATTCAGCAACGAGTCTCGAAGCGTGTTGACCTGGTGTACTTCCATCAATCATTCTGCCGGACACATTCGTTGCCCCATCAATGACTGCAGCAAACGATTCTGTCACAACCGTGACGTCTTCCATGTCGGATGGATCTCCTGTTTTTGAGCATTGATACGATTCAAGGACGGCAATCACGAAAATTCCTCCGTTCTCACTTAAGCGATTTCACCATTTTCACAATCTCTTCGTCAAACCCTAAATGATTATAAAATTTCACAGCCCCCTCATTGGCCTTAAACACATCTAAAACGAGTTGAGAATGGCCTCGTTCAATGCACCATTCTTCTGCTTTTTTCATCAATTGTTTTCCTGCCCCACTGCCTTGAGCTTCTGGGGTTACCGCAATTGCTGAGATGTATGCCACGCTTTCACTCGTAAAGAAATCTCGTTGTTCAGCCAATTCAATGTATCCGAGGAATTGTTCATCTTGTTCGGCAATAAAAAGATTCGAAGCATTTTTAAAAGTTGCCTCCGTAAGCTCGATTTGCTTCTCGTACATTTGTTCAGAATCGCGATGAGGCAACAACTTAAATTCCAAAAAACGTTCAGCTAGCGCTTTAATCTTTTCTTGATCTGCTTGTTTATATGGTCTGATATTCATGGTCAACATTCCCTTCTACACGTTTTTTAACGTAGCATTGAATCTTTTGAATCACAACACAAATGATTAAATAATTGGACTTTTTCAATTCCTTTCTTTATACTTCACCCATTAATGGAGAATAAAGGAGTGAGTGTGATGGATACACGAGAATTACTTCTTACCCAGTTACAGGCGATTCACAATAAAAGTGGTTGGTTTGTGTCGATGAATGAAGCATTAACTGGTGTTACCGATGAAGAGGCGCTATGGACGAATCATCAGAGTGCCAACACAATTTGGGGAACGGTTAATCATTTACTTTATTACAATCGTTCTTATTTGAATCGTTTTAAAAATCAAGGAGGTTCACCTTATTCGATCGATTCAAATGATGAGTCTTTTGATAACCATAGTCATGATTCTTGGGAAGACACGACTCGTGCGTTTGATACATTGATGACAGAGTGGGCAGATGCTGTTCGAACTTCCAATGAAGAAACACTTAACGAGAAAGCGCCCGACCTGACCCATCTAACCATTCACAACGCTTATCATATCGGTCAAATTGTTGACATCCGAAAGCAACAAGGAGTTTGGGACGACGATCTCGGCGTTGATTAGTGCGATGATACTCATCATCAACAAGTTTTCATATTCCTAGATTAGGGAAAGTGACGGACACCATGGAATAAGCAAAGGAGTTCTCACAATGAACACGGATTATGATGTGATTGTCGTTGGGGCAGGTACGATGGGGATGGCTGCAGGCTACTACCTTTCAAAGAAGAATGTCCGCACGTTACTCATCGACCAATTTGACCCTCCCCACGAAATGGGAAGTCATCACGGAGAGACGAGAATTATTCGCCATGCTTTAGGAGAAGGAGAGTTTTACTCACCTCTCGCTCTTCGGGCACAAGAATTATGGGAAGAGTTAGAAGAGAAGTCTGGATATGAACTATTTCGCAACACAGGGGTGCTAGCTTTTGGACCTAAAGGTGCTTCGTTTATTCGCGAAACGATCAACAGTGCCAAGAAGCACAACATTCCATATCAACTGTTAGATCACGAGCAAATTCACAATCGTTGGCCTGGCATCGAAGCGCCTGAAGGTTATGAAGGTTGCCTTGAAGAAAATGCTGGCATGTTATATAGCGCGAACTGTTTGCGAGCGTTCAAAAAGATGGCACTCTCTGAAGGTGCCGAGCTGTTAACGAATACGAAAGTGACTGGAATTGATGCTGACTCCGGTACGGTAACGACCGATCAGGGTAGCTATTCTGCCAAGAAAGTCATCGTTAGTGGTGGCGCTTGGAATACAGAACTATTCCAACAGCTTGATCTGCAGATCCCTATGCAACCGACTCGACAGACGAATGTCTGGTTTGAACCTGAAGAGGATCTCTATCGTATTGAGGATTCTTTTCCTATTTTCTTTGCCGATTTACCAGATGGAGAATATTACGGCTTTCCAATGATCGATGAAAAAGGAGTAAAGTCAGGTCGTCACGATCACGGTCCTAATGTGGACCCAACGACGATGGATCGTACATTCGGTACGTATCCTGAAGATGAACAAGACCCACGCCAATTTCTTGATCGCTTTTTACCTAAAGCTGCTGGTCAGTGCAATGATGGAAGAGCGTGTATGTATACACGTACGCCAGATCATGACTTTATTATTGATCACCACCCCGTGCACAATTCGATTGTGTTGGCAGGTGGATTCTCAGGGCACGGATTCAAGTACGCACCAGTCATTGGAGAAATTCTTGCTGAACTTACCTTAACAGGTGAAAGCAATTTTGATTTGTCGCCGTTCTCGGTAACACGCAGTGCATTCAACACGTATCAAAAATAACTTCGGCCACACAGTTTATCCTGTGTGGCCTTTATTTATGATTTTACGTAGAATCTTCTCCATTGCTTTGCCCTTCGCTAATTCATCGATCATTTTATCGAGATAACGGATTTCCTGCATCATAGGCTCTTCAATCTCTTCTACTCGTACTCCACAAACGACACCTTTGATGAGTGCTCTTGATGAATTTAATTGAGGAGCTTCATTGAAGAATGTTTCAAAATCGGTTTGATTGTCGATTTGTTCTTCGAGTTGTTGCTGACTGTATCCGGTTAACCAACGAATAATTTCATCGACTTCATTCTTCGTTCTGTCTTTTCTTTCAGCCTTCTTAACATAATGAGGATACACACTAGCAAAGCTCATCGTATAAATTTTATGTTTCGTCATCACCATCACTCCAATCCTTTATGAATCATTAAATACCATCAGCTTTGTTTAACGAAGCTTCTCTTCTCGTGATTGTATCACAATTAATTTTTTGAAAATAATATATTCACTTTCATTTATATAACCATTTACTTATATATAAATCTTCAATTATAATCGTAGTCTAAAGGAGGAAGAAAATGAACCAATCTTATCGTTTAAGTTCGGTAGAAATTGCTACCTATGCGAAAGTCATGAGCGATCCAACACGATTGTTAATTATAAAGCTCGTATCTAAAAAAGAATATTGCGTCTGCCAGTTTGTCGAGATGTTTGAAATGAGCCAGCCGTCCATCAGTCAACATCTAAAAAAACTAAAAAGCTTTGGTCTTGTTGAGGAAACGAGACGAGGGCAATGGCGTTTCTACTCATTGAACACCGCTTCTGATGCAATCGGCATTGTTCATGCCATTATTAATCATATTTCAGATCAAGATGAGCGTTACATCGAGCTCATCAACAAAGAACGCCCAGTTGATTGCGGCTAGAAAGGAAGTTTAACACGTGTCCTCTGTGATTTTGGCTTCATTAATTTTTATTGCGACACTTGTTCTCGTTATTTGGCAACCGAAGAATTTAAACATCGGTTGGTCCGCCTGCGGAGGTGCGGTGATTGCCTTGCTTCTTGGCGTCGTCTCCTTTGGCGATGTGATTGAAGTGACGAGTATTGTCTGGAATGCAACGTTAACGTTTATTGCTATTATTATTATTTCTTTAATCTTAGACGAAATTGGTTTCTTTGAGTGGTCTGCCCTACATATGACGAAGGCCGCTAAAGGAAATGCGGTTCTTATGTTTGTGTATGTGTGTATTCTAGGTTCGATTGTGGCCGCTTTCTTTGCTAACGACGGAGCTGCGTTGATTTTAACGCCAATTGTGCTTGCGATGGTTCGCTCGTTGAACTTCAACGAGGCGATGGTATTTCCGTTCATTATCGCAAGTGGCTTTATTGCCGATTCAACTTCGTTGCCACTGATCGTCAGTAACCTCGTTAATATCGTGTCTGCTGATTATTTTGGTATCGGTTTTATTGAATATGCGACACGAATGATTGTGCCGAACTTTTTCTCACTCATTGCAAGCATCTTAGTCTTGTACCTTTATTTCAGAAAAAAGATTCCAAAACGCTATGATCACGACAAACTACAAGCCCCGAAGACTGCTATTAAAGATCAGAAAATGTTTCAATTGTCATGGTGGATTTTAGGGATTTTATTAGTCGGTTATTTGGTCAGTGAATTTTTACACATTCCCGTTTCAATCGTTGCAGGGATTATTGCCTTGATCTTCTTAGGCATTGCAAGTCGAAGCCCAGTCGTTCAGACTCGCTCCGTACTAAAGGGTGCGCCGTGGAACATTGTCTTCTTCTCCATCGGGATGTATGTCGTTGTATTCGGGCTACAAAACGTTGGGCTCACCGATGTATTGGCTTCTGGACTAGAAGCGATTGCAGAACACGGTGTGTTCGCTGCAACGATGGGCATGGGATTTATCGCAGCAATCTTAAGTTCAATTATGAACAACTTGCCAACCGTCATGATCAACGCAATTGCTATTGATACGACGGCAATGACGGGACTTATGAAAGAAGCACTCATTTACGCCAATGTAGTCGGTTCAGATTTAGGTCCAAAAATTACACCGATTGGTTCATTAGCAACGCTTCTCTGGTTACATGTGTTAACACAAAAAGGAGTAAAGATCTCTTGGTGGACGTACTTTAAAACCGGAATCGTCATTACATTGCCGGTGCTGTTCATCACATTAGTTGGACTATACCTCTGGCTTATGATCATTAGTTAAGGAGCATTATGATATGAAAAAGAAAACTCTATATTTCCTTTGTACTGGTAACTCTTGTCGCAGTCAGATGGCAGAAGGATTTGGAAAACAGATTCTATCAGATGAGTGGGACGTTTACAGTGCCGGGATTGAAGCACACGGACTGAATCCCAACGCCATCAAGGCGATGAATGAAATCGGAATTGATATTTCAAACCAAACCTCTGATCAAATTGATATGGAGCTTCTGCAAAACGCTGATCTCGTTGTCACCCTTTGCGGCGACGCAAAAGATAAATGCCCAATCACACCTTCCCACGTAAGACGTGAGCATTGGGGCTTTGACGACCCAGCAAAAGCCTCAGGCACAGATGAAGAAAAGTGGGGAGTTTTTCAGCGTGTTCGTGACGAAATTCAAATGCGAATTCATGATTTCAAACGAGACTAAACAGGCATCTTAAAACAACAGAGACGTTATCATAAAGCCAATGACTAGTTAAATGTCATTGGCTTTATTTTATGTAAGTACTTTTCTTAATCTTATTATAGGTACTCATTTTCTCTTTTGACTAATTTCTATAAATAATCTTGTTGCAAAAAATATTACTAATCCAATAAAAAGTATCACAGAATGTATATTATATAAATCGTCAAGAACCCACATACTGTAAATAGACTTAAATAATAAAAACGAACCCCAAAATGCAAACGTTAAAAAAGTAGCTACATTTACACTACGCCTATCTGTTGACTCACTGTCTCTTTCAAAAAACACTGGAACACCTCATTCATAAAAATATATTGCTATCTTAACATCTTGATAAGCTATAATTCGCGCTAAAAAACTTTTCTATAGGACGGTGTTTTTATACCCCCTTCTCTTTCAGACCTGCTATGAAAAAACCGGGAAGAAAGTGTAATAGTTGTTAGTTACGTATGAATGCTGATTACAAAGTTCAATATCCAATAATCGATATTGAGAATCATTATCATTTATTGTATACTAACTACTAAAGGGTCATATCACGGTTTAAGGGGATCTGATTATGCAAATTTACTGGACGAAAATAAATAAGATTATCGAAGAAACGCCTGAAGTTAAAACATACTTACTCGACTGCCCTGAGGACTTCACCTGGGACGAAGGAGCCCACACTCACTTCGCATTCGAAGGATTTAATGCTGGCGAAAAGCCAAATCGCAGTCTCATCCGCCATATGTCAATTTCCACATTGCCACACGAAAATGCAATCGGAATTACCACGCGCATCAAGGAAGAATGTTCGGAATTCAAATCAATTTTACGTAACCTTGACGTTGGGCATGAAGTTGCGATCTTTAAGACGCATTCGAATATACCACTTAGAAGAGAAGACAAAAACGTGTACCTCTTGTCCTCTGGTGTTGGTCTAGCAACGTTCAGACCACTTTTACTTGATTATTTCAATCGCGCAGACAACGTTAACCACATCCATTCCTTGAACATCGATTCATCGAAAGATTACCTATTTACGACGCTATTTGAGCCGGCTCCTGATAAAAAATTCACGTCGCAATTCGTCGATAACCGTCATGATTATTATGAAGAAGTGAAGAACCTCTCCGCAGACAAAGATGGACTCTTTTACATTGTAGGTAGCGATGAATTTCTGGCAGAAAACATTAACGTATTACTCGATCATGGGATTAGCCCTGAACAAATTAAACTCGACAAACATCAAAAACAACTTGCTGAGTTTTTAACGATTGAAGCTTAACTAGTTGAATGATGCGAGGCACAAGCGAGGTATAACAACCTACTTGTGCCTCTTTTTATGATAAGCTTCAAGTAAGAAAAGTGAGTTGATCTTATGGAAGAAAGTAAAATAAGAATTGTAGAACATCATAGGAAAACGATCGAATTCGTACAATCTTTGCATGCAGTAAGTGAAGACACATGGCGGATGGAACTAGGAGCTGGTCAATGGAGCGTAGCCGAAGTGATTGGTCACTTGATTCCTTGGGATGAATTTGTTTTGCAAAAGCGGATTCCCTATCTATTCACGAACGAACAACTTCCAAAAGGACCTGAAGCAACGACCTTAAACAACGCATCCGCATTCAAATCTAGAAATGAAGAAAAGAGTGCAACAATTCGTCAGTTTGTTTCAGTACGATCCAATCTTCTTAACGCCATTCATGAGATTTCCAATAGCCGTTGGAAAGAAGAACTCCTTATTGGTCAAACACGGTTGCAGTTATATGACTATTTTAATGGGCTTGCTGAACATGACCTTCACCACTTCGCTCAAGTGAAACGTGTACTCCAAAATAACTAAGGGTGGACAATTTATAATTTTCAAAACAAATCAGGAGGGATACTTATGAAACTTGATAACATTCGATTGCTCGTCTCGAACTTCGATGACTGTTTGCACTTTTATGAAACGGTTATGGGATTCTCACTTACTTGGGGCGAACGAGGTGGGAATTATGCAAGCTTTGATGTAGGAGAAGGCAGCGTGTTAGCTTTGTTCAAAAAAGAATTAATTGCTGAGACTGTCGGAACGAAAGAACTACCAGAACAAGTAAGATCTCAGGATCCATTCATGTGTATCTTTGAAGTCTCGGATCTAGAAGAAACAGTGCGAGAGATTAAGGAACGAGGCGGGACATTCATTTCAGATATTGAAGCTATGCCGTTATGGGGTATCTCGACTGTACATTTACGAGACCCAGATGGGAATTTAATCGAATTGATTACGAAGCTACCACAAGATAAATGGGACGAATCATTAGTGGAACAACACGAGAGGTATTCTTAAACAGTTCGAATTATCTGCTTTAATTCGAGTTGTACATGTAACCAAACTCCCGATAGATCGACAATAACATCAAAGAATTAGGATGCAAGGAGGAGAAACTTCATTACACGTAAACGCGGGCTTGTAGCCGTAGCCATTCTTTTGCTTCTCATAATTATCGCCGTTATTGCCATTGCACTTTACCCTATTCAACAACTCATTACTTCTTCTACCAATCTTCGTGAAGAATCTATTGAACCGTTCTCATTGCACACTACTCTTAATGAAGAAACCTTGCGTTCTATTGGCGAATTTGAGCGCTCCATTCAACCTAATGGCTATGGCTATCAATCTGAGAATTATTATGTTCATACGAATGACGATCATGAAATTACATCTATTTCAATCAGTGAAGAATTACAAACCTCATCTGGCATTCACATTGGCGATTCAGTTGAGGACTGGATTGACGTTTATGGCGATGATTATTATACCTATCAAGAGATGGGCTTAGGTGATGCGATCGTATATATTGATCGCGATCACACTATAAAGCTAACGCTTTGGACAATGGATGATCATGTTCGATACATTTGGCTTTCTACGTACTAGGTTCGTCCATTCTCAAATCCTTTTTGAGAACATGAACACAAGCCTTAGAACAATAGTATATTGTACATACTAGTAGCACAGGATGCACATTAACCTGTGTTATTTTTTGGCTTATTATCCAGTATCCTTTCAATGAATGTTTCGTTTTAATTGAAGTAACAGGCAATGAATTTCTTTATTATTATGTTGATGTTTCCCTCAAAGAAACTAATATTTATAATGCCTTGCTTTTGTGATACACTTCTCCAGCATCAAGTGCTTAATAAGGAGGGTCCAAATGCAACTTTCACCTGAAGAAAAGTCCAATCGCTATTATACGTTTTTACTAATTCTAGCAATCTTAATTATTGCATCAACGTTACGTTCACCGATGACTTCGGTTGGTCCACTCGTTCCCTTTATTCGGGAAGATCTTCAAATTTCAAACTCTACGGTTGGACTTTTAAATACACTCCCGCTCATTGCATTTGGTCTCTTTTCACCATTTGTACCTAGACTATCGAGAAAATATGGCATGGAAGTTACGTTAATGTTGGCGATGGTGATTCTATCATTTGGGATTTTCATTCGTTCAACCGGCTCTGTCTCTTTCTTATTGACAGGGACCGTGTTACTCGGAATTGGTATTGCCGTCGGTAATGTACTTATGCCTGGTTTAATAAAGATGAGTTTTCCTTATCGGATCGGTCTTATGACCGGGATCTATTCGGTCTCCATGAATGTCTTTGGTGCACTTGCATCAGGCATATCTGTACCCGTTGCATCATCGTCAATGTTTAGTTGGCAAAGCGCATTGCAACTCTGGGGAATTTTGTCTGTAGTAGCGATTATCGTACTTCTAATGCGACTGCCTGCGATCCTCTCAGAAGATAAAAAGGTGCCTGGTAAAGTCAACAATCAACCTTCTTCTGCCTTATTTAAATCAAAGATCGCTTGGGCCGTAACGCTATACATGGGCTTTCAATCGTTTATCCCTTACAGCATCTTTACGTGGCTTCCTGATATGATGCTTGAAAAAGGGTTCGATGCTACCGAGGCTGGGTGGTTTATGGCCATTTATCAAGCAGGTCTCATTCCAGCTACGTTTATCGTTCCGATGATTGCGGCTAAAATGCACAATCAGCGAATGCTAGCTTTATTATCTGGGGTTCTGTTGTTTACGGGTTTACTCGGAACATCCCTCTCCAGTTCCTATTTCATTCTTGTTTTTCTCATTTTAACTGGCATGGGCGCAGGCACCACGTTTAGTTTAGCGATGATGTTCTTTGTCTTGCGTACACGCACAGTAACCGAATCTGCTCAATTATCCGGAATGGCTCAATCGGTCGGTTATCTCATTGCCGCGACTGGACCGATCCTTCTAGGAACTGTTGCACAATGGACAAATGGCTGGACAGTACCCTATATGATCCTCATGGGTGTTGCCACTTGCATCGCATTGTTTGGTCTCGTAGCAGGTCAAAACAAGCTAGTGATTGCAGATTCTAAAGAGTAACCTCTTGTACACGACGCGTAATCTTCGATAGCACAGACAGCATTCTGCTCTGTGCTATTTGGCTTTTCAAGCTGAATACGACGCTATCCTTCATAATCACTTCCTGAGACATTACCTCTCCTTAAATAATTTACTTCCCCTAATTTTAAATAATGAGCATACACCTTTAAAAAAAAGGCGCTTAAAGCTCCTCTCATTTATCCCCATGAAAAAACCCTTAAGCGTATTGCTCTTTGACCGAACCGATCCAATGCGATAATTAAGCACAGACTTAAGGTTTGAACGATCGTTCAAACTGTGATACTATCAATATGCTTGATTAACGAATCATTAGGAGGGAATGAGATCATGAAACAAAATTCGGCGGTAATCCTTACGTCCGATCATTACCATAAAAAAGGGGTCTTAGAAAGCATTGAAAAGCTAAGATCGATGAGCAATCGGATCTATATTTTAATCGCATTTCCTTCTGACTATACGGATGATATTACTTCAAGCTATTTATATCACGAGGTAAAACAAATTGCGGAACTTGAAACAATGAGTACCTCTTTAGATTTTCTTAGTTTTAAAGATTTCAGTCATTTAAGAAAAGAAATAGCCTTGTTTTTAGATAAAAATAATATAACCGTAGTCAGTACTCCTAGATTTAAAGAAAGTTTTTATGAAGAGCTGTTTGAAGAAAGTCTTCCTATACAACTGTATAAATATTTTTATAACATTACATTGATTTTAACTGAACATCTATCTGAAGAGCCGGACAGTCAGGATTTTGAACAAGGCATTAGGATGGTTTTAGATGACGATGGTTTGCTAGTTGATGAATCAGATACAAAAAGTGGAATAAAAGGTTTGTTTTTCAAGTATAAACAAACAGATTTTAACAATGGCGTTTTTCTAGAAGAAGGAAAGCTTCCAAAGGTATATAGAATAAATAATTCTGTTGCTGGAAAACCTCAACAAAATTTAATGTAAGGAGTACTGATTTGATTAAAAATAATACAAAACAAAAAATTCTTGATTATGCTATCGATCTTTTTAAAAGAAAAGGATACGGATCTACATCAATTGAAGATTTGAGATTAGAAACAGGAATAAGCAAAGGGTTAATGTACTACCATTTCAAAAACAAAGAAGAATTATTTGTCTCATGCTTAAAATATGATACGTTACAACATTTAAATTCCTGGGAAAAAATTCATCAATCTCAAGCATCAGCAACGGAAAAATTGATAATGATAGCTGATTACCTAACAGAAGAAGATCAAAGCTCATTATCTTTTAGTATTCCTCAATTTATCGAAGAAAGTTCCAAGAGATCAGCTGAACAAAGATTTACTTTGAAAGAGCTAAATGAGGAAATCATTATCCCTGAAATAAATGTATTTAATACTATAATTGAAGATGGTATCAATACTGGCGAATTTGACGATGAATTAGATGTTTCGGAAGTTAGTATCATGCTTTACAGTAGCTTAACGAGTATGTCACTAATGAATCACTATTTACCCGATGATACCGATATAAAAAGTGTTGTTAATAACTTCATGAATCGAATGATAACAACAATGAAAACATAAAAGACCTAGCTTGGTCTTTTAAATAAAACTAACATTGAACGATCGTTCAAACAGGAGGTTGCAATGTCAATAAAAAAAGTATTAATTATTGGTGCAGGAGTAAGTGGGCTTTCAACTGCTATTTTCCTTAAAAAAGCAGGAATTAAAAGTGAGGTTTTCGAAACGTTCCCTTATACAAGGGTTGAAGAATCAAGTTTTAGGATAAATAAAAGTGGAGTGAATATATTAAATGAGTTGGGTGTACTAGATAAAATCAAAAAAAACAGCCACTCTGCTGACTCCCTACGTCTTTTAACAACTAACAATAATGAATTAGCTAAATTTAATTTAATGCAAAGAAGCAGTGCATTTAGTGATAGATCTATCTTCATGAAACGTTCTGATCTGATAGAAATATTACTAGATGAAGCAAAGCAATTAGGAATAACGATTAACTCGCATAAAAAACTCATAAAGCTCGATCAATCAGAGAATTCGGTAACCGCTTATTTTGAAGATGGAAGTAATGCGGAAGGCTCTATTATCGTTGGTGCTGACGGCTTAAATTCAACGGTAAGAAAGCAAATTTACTCTGATTCGCAAGTTAGTTACGCTAAATCCTGGGCATTATACGGAGTAGCTTCTTTAGATGATATGAAGAGTGAAATTGCTACTGATCTTGAAACTGGTGACGAGATGATTTATGTCGATCAAAACTTCGCTTTATTTTTAGCAAAAAGCCATCCAACAAGTGATCTAAACCTTTCTTGGCAAGTTTCTAGTTATAATGAAAGAAAGTTACCAAAACAAGATCATGAACTTAAGAACGAAGATATTATTAAAAAAGATCTAATTACAAATTTCCAAATAACAGGACCGCTAAAAGAAATTATCCTTAAAACTAAAAAAATTATTCCTAAACAACTTCATACAGTAACCAATTTACCGAGCTTTTCTAAATGGAGGGCGGTCTTAATTGGAGATGCTGCGCATGGTATAAACCCGAATACTGGATACGGTAGTACGATAGCAATGGAGGATGCCTTGTATGTTGCAAAGATGCTAAAATCATATGATTTTCATGATGCCTTTTACTTTTTCGAACACGATAGAAAAGATCGTATTCAAGCAATCCAACAATTAGTTGAAACATTTGACTTAAGTAAGGGGTTTGACTTGAGTGGTGGCTTTGATATTGGTTTATTTAGTGGATCAACATTTGATCAAAACTATAAACTAAAATGGAATGATCAAGAATAGATTAAAGAATTTATCAGATCTTCAAGTTCAAAGGAAGCTGTATTTATAGCTTCCTTTGTCTTTTTGTCTGCCTCGGTGCAGTCAGATGAATTAGACTGGAATATTGTCGTAATCATCCAATTGCATGGATCATTCATCACTATCCAAAATAAATTCCGCTACCTTTAAAAGAATAATCTTTCCATACTTATCCGTGAATTGAATTCCTTCTAATGGCACTTCCTGAGACATTGACTCTCTTTGCCACAAAGAAATAAACGAATACATACACAAATAGACCTCCAATGAAAAGATTGAATACGTTCGCAGTAGACGTAAGCATGGATGTAGCGAAAAATAGAATAGCTAATTGAGTATAGAGCATGATCAAGACAAACGTTAAGAAAGAATCTTTTCTCTGAAATTCTGAAATCGGATACAATGTGACACTTTGATTCAGTTCATGTTGCAAAGGGGTTACTTGAGATCCAGTCATGAATAGAATTAGAAGATTAAAAACCCCTCCATTTGATGGCATAGCATAATTAACAACGATGCCAATTAGAGTCAGTCTTAAATAAAGGTAAAAATAATCATTATGTCGTACAAACAAGTGTGAGTATAAATAGACGAATGTATGGCTCTGTCTACTTGGGATGCATCGTTTCAGAATCATTGTAAGCAATCGTCTACGTCGAAAAGAACGTTTAAGATTAGGAACATCTATGAAAAAGTTAATAAATTTATAATTTCTTACTAAAGCACGTTCTTCTTCATCGATTAACCACTGCCAATTCAACTTTCTTTTTTTACCTGTAAAATAAATTAAATAGACGATATTGACACTCATTAACGCAAGTACATACATCCAATCATTTCCAAGCAAAAAGTAACACATTACATACAGCAATAGGAACCTGTTTAACCGATGTAACACAAGTTGTACAGGGTTATCTAACCATTGCTCAATCCACTTCATGAAAATGTTACAAGCAGCAACCCCCACTATAAAACTAAGAAAGAAAAGATTTATCGTCGTTTCTTGCAAAAATAGAGTTAAAAATACAGTTAAGAAACTCACCAAGATAACAACATTAATCACAAAACTATACAGAATGGATTTAATAAAATAGTTTTTCAAACGCCATTCTAATGGCAACAAAAAGGGGATGTCTGCCCTTTTAACAAAAGTACGGACTTTTGTACGCATTAATAGGTAAGTTACAAAGAGGGATCCGATTACTTCAACAGGTAGTTGAGAAGGAACCCACTCTAGAAATAAGTGAAAAAAATAAATGAAAATACTACTCATGATCAGGAAAAAATAAAAAACATTGGCCCCAATAATTGAATAATACCTGAACATTTTTTGATAAAATTCCTGTACCCTTAAACCCCATATTGTTTTTATATCCATTAGTGCACCTATACCTTTATCAAATCTCTCAACCTTTATTAAGTTTTACGTAAATGACCATTTTCCTTTATTTCCATAAAGATACTATAAACACTTTATCTACTTTGATGTAGCACTCTCCTCACTTTTAAAGGATGTGCCAACCCCAACACATGAATCATTCAGTAACTTTAACTCCACCTTACATAATCTGAATATTACCACTTCAACTAAATGAACAATTGTGATACGTTAACCAGTATGTATCACCTTTCTCTTCGCACTTCACTCTCATTTACAATGAACTATTTCAATTAACTAAGGAGGAACGAATATGGAACACATTCTCGTTGAAACAAAGGATGGCGTACGCACTCTCAAATTGAATCGTCCGGAACGTCTAAATGCGGTTAACAGCCAATTAAGTTTAGAGATTGTACAAGCTTTCAAGGAAGCTTCACTCGATGATGAAGTACGAGCAGTCATCGTCACGGGGAATGGACGAGGATTCTGTGCAGGACTTGACCTTGAGGATCTCGGAAACCGAAAAGCATCCGAGAAAACGCGACATGAGACGTTAGATGACCTTGGATGGGTTGGGCATCAAGCATTAGGAATTGTTCAGTGTGATAAACCGGTGATTGCAGCCATTAACGGTGTGGCCGCTGGTGCAGGATTTGCCCTTTCACTCGCGTGTGACATTCGCTTTATTAGTGAAAGTGCCAAAGTAACGACGGGTTATATTCGTCGAGGGTTAAGCCCAGATGCAGGAATGTCTTACTTCTTACCACGGTTAATTGGTTATCCGAAAGCTGCAGAACTCATCTTTACGGGACGTGACATTGCCGCTCAAGAAGCAAAAGAACTGGGACTCGTAAACGATGTGTTACCGGATGACGAACTATATAACCACGCACTTAACTTAGCAAAAGAAATAGCAGCAGGACCTCCCGTTGCTATGACCTATTCGAAACGTCTCTTAACAGCAAGCAACGACATTGACCTTACTACCTTGCTCAAACAAGAATATTTACTCATTCAAAAATGTTTCCAAACAAATGACGTCCAAGAAGGTGTTCAAGCTTTTCTAGAGAAGAGAAAGCCAGTTTTCCAAGGTGAATAATTGCATCTTTTGTAATCGTTATCATTATTGAATAAACTGCCGAAAATACCCGAATTAATCGGGTATTTTCAAATCTCTTCTGGCAAGTGATCCTTATACATGTAAACGGCATTCATATTGCCTTTTAAAGTTACAAAAAGGACCCATTAATTAGCTCTGGAATTATCTAATCATTGATCAATTTCACGGTGTTTCCAAAAACCTTATTCAAAACTGTAGTTAAGTAATAACCTGTACAAATAATAAGTAGGCTAGCAACTCCTGTCGTTGGATCAATTCCAAAACGCGCACTCGCTGAAGCAACGACATACGTTACGATAAAAGCTAGCAACATCAAAAACAATGCGCTATGTGTCTTCTTTTTCAAACTTATCACCTCCATTGTATATACAGTTACGATTATTACTCACAAAACGTTTCAAAGAAATCTGATTTTATTTAATTATTTGCCTTGTATTACAAGATATACTCAATTATTATAAACATATACCTTGTTTAACAAGTTATATGAAAGGTGTTTATCTATGTCTCAAACACAAATGTTAAAAGGGATTATCGATGGTTGTCTTCTTGCAATTATCGACGAAGAAGAATGTTATGGATATGAAATGGCTACTCGCTTAAGCCATTATGGCTTTTCATCAATTAGTGAAGGGACAATTTATCCTGTGCTTTTGCGATTACAAAGAGAAGAGCTCGTAACTTCTACACGTAAGAAATCAACCGCTGGGCCGAAACGAAAATATTACAACTTAACTCAAAAAGGTGAGGATGAATTAGCAATATTCTTAAGGAATTGGAATGAAATCAGCCGTAACGTAAATGCTGTCATAACTAGAGAGGTGGCGGAAGAGGAAAAATGAACGCTCATGTATTGAGTAAGGCAAGCCAACAGTTTCTTGAAAATTTAAGAGTGTATTTGTTTACATCTGGAAAACGTGAAAGTGAAATAAATGATATTCTCCAAGAACTAACAGAGCACTTAACCGATGCAGAAAGAGAAGGAAAGTCTACAGAAGAGATTGTTGGTCAGTCACCTAAAGCGTACATGGAAAGTTTGTCATCAGAAATGAATCGTGATTATCGTGCATGGGGATTAAAGATCATACCGATGTTACTTCTTGGGGCTACATCTTTCCTTTTTATTCAAGACTTATTGCAAGGTAAATTTGCATATAGCATAATTCAAATAACAGGATATTTATTATTTATTATTTCATTTCTAGGTGGAGTTTTGATTGCTTTTAACTATTTAGCAAAATCTAAGAAATCATTCATAAAAGAAATGACATTGCTAGGAATACCCGTCCTACTAAGTATGCTAATTCTAATTGGTGCGTTAATTCTTGATCAGAATGTTGTTTCTCCAATGATAGAATTTGGAATTGTTGGTCAAAGCTTGCTGTCCTTTCTGATGATTATATTTGTCATCTCATTTTCATTTTGGGCAAGAACCTTTATACTTCCAATCATTTTAATCGCCTTTCATCTGCCGCCTATCTTGTTAGCTTATACGCCTTTAACAACAGATATACAGTCACTACTCGCTACTGTAATTGCTTTTGGTGTGATTATTCTTTACCTGATGTTTATGAATGATGAAGACGATAAAAAGTCTTATGCTACTTAAATATAAAAAGGCATTACATAAACGATAACTAGCAAAAAACCGTGCAACCGATCTTTGAGACTCATTGCAAGTTTCTTTTGCTTTGATTAGTATTCATTCAGTTATGTTTATCACTTTAGATAACTTATATGAATAATTTATCTATAAGAGATAATTCTGAAAAAACACTAAAAAAGCTACTCTAAAAATAGAGTAGCCAAACTTGTTTTACTATACAAAGGAAATATATAGTATTTTTATAATATATCATATATTGGATTCTAATTACACAGGTAAATGTTTAATTAACCCACTACTTAACCAATTCCTTCATTAACTATAGTAATCTAAGAATCCTTGATGTAACGCTTCTCCAGCTCGTGCAGGATATCCCGGTTGTCTCATAATTGATGCATCACCACTATTCGTCAAGAACCCTAATTCGATTAATGTCGCTGGCATAGCCGTCTCCCTTAATACTACATAATTCGCAGGATCTACACGACGATACGTCATCCCTGTATCACTCACTAAACGATCTTGCATCACATTTGCAAGTCGTACGCTGGCAGGGTTCGCTGATCTATGATAAAAAGTCTCCGCTCCTCTTGCCCGCGGATCTGTTGCCGCATTACCATGTACACTAATAAACAAGTCTGCATCTGCCTGATTTGCAATGTTCGCTCGTTCAGACAAGTCAATAAAAGTATCCGTGCTTCTTGTCAAGATTACCTCAGCCCCACTACTCTCTAAGCGCTGAGCAAGCTCTAAGGAGACTTGAAGATTTAGTGTTTTCTCTACGAGTCCATTCCCTTGAGCCCCTGGATCATGTCCTCCATGACCAGCATCAACAACAATTAACCTTCCTTGCAACGGTCCGGTATTGCCAGCGTGTAACCGGAGATGATCTAAGTGTGTGAATCCACTCCCGCCGTTGAAGTTTACCTCTACCCACGGACCACCATTAACAAATTGCAGAATTTCGACTTGGTCACCCGTCGTTAATCGATGAACGGTTTCATAGGACGCTCCTGGGCCACTTCTTACAGAGAGACGATGGTGCGTAACGGTTGCTGTATCAATGACGTCACCCATCTCGGTTACATTCATATAATCAGCATGTGTATAGGCGACTTGACCTTCATATTCAATCTTCACCCACGGACCACCGTTGATGTATTCATAAATCAAGACGATATCACCACTGACCAAATGGCCTAGCGATTCGCTCGACCCACTAGGTTCTGTCCGTACAGCAAGCCTTCCATTTGCATCAACAATCCCTGTCGCAATCACCTCACCTAACTCCCCATCTCCCGGAGGGTCTGTTGGTGGCGTGATCTCTTCAATGTCGACATAATCGCGATGTGTATAGGCAATTCCACCCTTGAATGTGAAAGCAAACCATGGACCGTCATTTACATATTCATGGACTTCCACTTGCGCGCCCTCGGTTAACGTACCGACCCGTGCAGCAGAACCACTCGGGTTAGAACGGATGGCGAGTGCGCGATGAGTGACTGTACCTGTTCCAATAACAGGTTCATCCTCACCTGCTACTTCAAGTTCGACGAAGTAATTACTGTGCGTGTAGGCAATGTCTCCGTTGTAACGAATACTTACCCAAGGTCCTTCCCCGAACGTTTCGAGAATCTCAAGTGCATCACCTTCAGTTGCGTTTCCAACTCGCTGACTTGAGCCACTAGCAGATTCACGAATGGCTAGATTACGATGCGTAACAATGCCAATTGAACGTGGTTCAAGTCCGTCTGCACTTTGAGGTTGAAGTTGAGAATCTTCCGGAACTTCAGCTTGCTCTTCGATCTGTTGCGATTCTTCTACTTGCTCATCATCAACCGAACCTTCATCCTCCTCTTCTTGATTCTCTGATTCTCTCTTAAGAATGAGGGCATCTTCATGGACGAATGCCAACTGACCATTGAAATCCGTTACGAACCACGGCGACCATTTCTGGTCATAGATGTTCACTTCTTCTCCATGAGAGAAACTACCGATTTCTTCAGCACTTTCATAAGGCTGTGAATATACGACCATCTCTTCGCTTCTGACATTCATCGTTTCAACGACTTCACGCTCTATGCTTTCTAAATAACGTTCCGCTATCATAGAACTATGTACATAACCACTTGTTCCCTCATCATTTTCTATTTGAATCCAACCGTTATCCTCCACATGCTCCATCGTAAACGGTTCATCTGACTTAACCTCACCTATAATTGCTGCTGATTCATCGGCACTTTCCCGTATTTCCAACGTCTCGTGAGCAACATGAGCCTCTTCTAAAGCCTCTGTTTGAGTACTCTGCGCGATACTCATACTCAACACGAATACCAATGTTATGGCGACTTTACAAAGCAATGAATTATAATTTCGCATACAACACCCCTTTAGGAAAAATAGACTTTAATTCCAATAAACTCCAGTAAACTTATCATACTTTATAAAATTTTACAAAAAATACATAAAAATGACATTCATGACACACCACTACACTATTTTATTCTAATAGTAAAACGTATAGTCATACTTAACTCACGGTACTTTCCTTACTGATGTCGTTATCGCCCATAACTCTACATGTCGAATTAACGTTGTTTATTCACACTACTCAAGGGTATAAGAAACTGTAATGACAACTGAACGAAACCAATAGTTTTGAGGTGTTTCCATTGCGCTTTTCTGACATACCGACCAAAAGAAAATGGTGGATGTTACTCGGTTTCCCCATCACTACAGGCATTGCCGCTTATTTATTTAGAGCAATGATTGAGGTGGGGTGGCCACCGTTATCTGCAGGCATCGGGTTGACGATTGGCTTTTTCATCGCAAGCTCTTTAATGGGTATTTTCAAACCCGAATTAGCCGTCCAAGAAAAAGAACAAAACCCTACACGCTTCCAAAGGATCGGACGAATTGTTCTTTATACATTGCTGACAAGTGCTTTTGTCTTCGTTACGATTCGATTTCTAATTTTAGTTTAACGACGAAGATTAAACGTTAATGAGCAGTCATCAAAACTCTTCAAGTAATAAAATAAATCACTTTAATACTATTTTATAAATAATAAGGAGTTAGCATTGTGTTGCATTCTAACAACTCTGAAAGCAGAAATAAACCTCGTTTACCTATAAGAACTTTCGTATTTTTAGGATTGCTCATCGTCTGGGTTTTAGGTACTGGATCATGAATGGCGAATTACCGCCCCTAAGTTTTGACCGTGCTAACAACCGATTAATGATCATTATTATTGTAATTATCGCAGTAGCAATTTGGTGGAGGTTTTTTAACAAGGGGAAAGTAAAGAATTACCATCTCTGATGAATAACAAGCTGGCCGATTTCAAAGTCAGCTACTATGCCTGAGTTTAAGTACCTTCGTAGGAAGTGATTACGATGTTCTACAAGACAATATCTCTGTTCGTTATCGTTACGTTCGTTATAGCATGTTCCTCAACGCATCATAAAGATGAAGAATTGCCAATCGTTCAAGGACATGGCTCTTCTTCGACTTGGGAAGCAGAGCTTATTACAGAACATGAAGCGTCAGACGAGAGAACTTACACGATGGAGATACGCTTTAAAGAAGATACCGATCGTTTAATGGGTTATGAAATTGAGATGAATGGGCGGCTACAATCCTCTAGCCCTGGTAATAATCCAACGCCGAAGGCACATCGATATCATGATATTGAACTGGAAGACTCCTATCAATTCTACATCGCTTGGCAGGACGATGATGGAAATGAACATCTCGAGGATTTTGTTGTTAAAGTGGAGGAAGTTTAGTTTAGAAGAAAAGAATGATCACCGCGAGAACCACACCAACACCCAACCATACATAAAAGAAATATAACTCGCTTTTGTCGGTGTTCTTTTTCTTCTCTAAACGCTTTTGTTCTTGTTCAATCAATATATCTTGCAAATAATGAAATAAGATGAATGCTAAGCCTACCAGTACAGGAAACGACAAAACGCTATAAACAATCGACACGGTGCGATCTTCATTTGTGATTGAATGAATTACGGATACTGTACTAATGACAAAAGGCAAAAAGAACACATATTGAAAGAATAACTTTTTCTTCATTTTTTCGTGAGTCGGATCCTCAGAAATAATAATCTCTCCTTCTCGCGTTTTATTGACTACATGCATTCGGCATTAATTGCACTGGTCGTTTTGACAGCGGTCACCTACTTTTTTATCGTTCGTAACGTAAACAAACACACGATAACGACTAGCGATGATCGCCGTTATCGTGCATCGTATGGTCATACTCTCACTCGTTCACACTAAATCAATCATTAAGCGCAATCTGATTCATTCGTTCAATATTCCTAAAAGCAGCTTCAATGTAGGTATACGCTTCTTCATAATCGTCGTAGCCTATAGCGTCTGCGGCTTGAAGGTATTCTCTCGTTTCTTGAAACCATAACGTAAGCTGTTCATGTTCATGAACATACAGTTCTAATTCTGAAAGTAGTTGCGGTGTGTGGGTCAACAACAACTGAGTCCCACCCCAGCCTTTTTGAATTGCTTCATCTTCGTTACCATTTTTATAAGCAACGAGGTATTGAATATCATCCAAATACGTTCGATCTTCGTCACGCAAAGGCACGATGTTTTCATGACGTTCCCCATTAGGAGAAGGATAAGCTTCTCCTAACCTCATTAATTCCTCTCTAACGAAAGAAACTCCTTGAGTACCGTATGGAACAATCATTTCAGAAGTGATGGGATCCATACGATTTAGCCCCGCTACTGGAAGCTTAGATTCATTTTCGAATACTAAATAGTTCTCATAGAACACGTAATCCTCATTGTATTCCCAACCTAAATGACCTTGAAAGATCGAAAAATGGCTTTCTGCTTCCTCACTTGAGAGACGTCCTTCATCTGGTAACTCATATGAACGAAAGAACATTGCAAATTCTTCATAATCACCATCATCAAACTGTGAATCTAGTGCAATGAGAGTGTCCCCATCAGCATCTATCATTTCGTCCTCGTACTGTTCAGAAGTTGAACTAACATTTCTAGGTTCGTAGTACGTATTATTTAGTAAATAGTAATCTAAATCCCGGTACAACGACTGCAATTCTCTGACGTGGATCAGCCTCTTTTCACTATGATCGAGATCAGCAATTAACTCGTTAAATTTCTCTAAAATCGTTATCAAATCTTTTGTCACGTGCTCTTCTTCACTATGCTCAATCGCTTCCTCTAATAACGCTACTCTTCTCGCTTCAGAAACTTTGAAATTCTCTAGGTTATAATTCTCATCTTCCCAACCATACATCGCATACCCATTCATCAATCCATGACCTGCTTGCACCGATCGCACAATCGAATGGTGCATCTGATGAACGTCAGATAAGTAGTTTAAACGATCTTCTTTCTCATCAATCTGACTCTCCAGTTCCTCATCTTGACCCTTAACTTCCGCACCGTCAGTAGATTGATGGAGATCGAGATTCCAAATAAGAACGATCATCGCAAAGAAACCGATTGAAATCGATGTTATAAAAGCGAACTTTTTCATGCTTTTTCTCCCTTAATTAAGATGTATAATCGCATATAGATTAAGTGTACTCCAAACACGAAGGAATATAAATATGATTTGGAATAAATAGACAATTATTTCATGCTAGTGATTCAAGTTGTAGGTGAACCAAACTAAAAAGGCCAATCTTCATACGAAGATTGGCCTTTTTAGAGGGTTAACGTTCAAGTACAACTCTCGTATCAGATAAGAGATCATGGATCCCGGCTTTTTCTGGGTGTACTGCCACGACGATGTAGAGGATGTTTGTGATCCATAATACGCGATGAATAATTCTTCCTGCTACTTCACGTACGAAGACGTCTTTCCAAACGAGTCGTTGCTCATCGATACGTTCCACTTTCAAACCGAACACCATCTTGCCAAGCGTCTGCTGCCAAACTTTTGTCATGACGACAAAATATACATAGTAACTTAAGGCAAGAAGCATTCCCTGAATCGTAAACACACCAATCGCTGGTTCGGTAGTGAACAGGAAAGCAAACAGAGGGTGAATGATGATTGAACTTATCGACACGACCACTAGAAGGTCAATTAAATATGCCCATAACCGTAGCCAAAACCCTGCATAGGTTCTCATAACTTAGCCTCCTACTGATGTAGATAGAGCATTCTTGTTGCTCTACTCTCTTCTAGGATCGTTGAAACAGGGTCCTTTGAAGCCATTGGTGCAACAACATTCCACATCGAGCCTACAGTCGATCCACTCGTATAGTGAGTCACCGTTGCATCCAAATCAAGCATAAGCTCCATATGCGAAACCGCATCTCTTAAGTCTCCTAGCTCATCAACGAGACCATTTTCTAACGCTTGGTTGCCTGTAAATAATTGACCTTGCGCGAGCGTATCAACTTCTTCATCACTAAATCCTCTCCCTTGTGCAACCACTGCTGTAAAATCATCGTACATATCATCGGAAATTTCTTGGAGTAGTGCTTCTTCCTCTTCACTCAATGTCTCAAATGGTGAACCCATTTGTTTGTAATCGCCAGATGACACACTCGTTTCCGAGATACCCCACTCTTCTGCCAAGTCTGCGAAGTTGAGTCCTGCGCTCATTACCGTTCCAATCGAACCTGTCAGTGTTGCAGGATGGGCCATAATGTAGTCCGCTCCAGCCGCAATATAATATCCTCCTGATGCAGCCATCTCACCCATTGAAACGTAGACTGGTGTATCAAACTCTTCTTTAGACCGAACTACTTGCTCATAAATCGCATTGCTAGCAACGACACTTCCACCAGGTGTATTGACCGTAATTACAATACCATCAACAAGTGGATCTTCCATCGCATCTTCTAACATCTCAAGAAACTGGCGATGGTGATACCCAACTGAAAAGAACCCATTATTACTCCCAGTATCTTCGATGACACCATCAAGTTCCAGTACAACAATTTCTCCGTTCGAACCGTTCTTCATAATCTCTTTATTGTACATCTGATCAAAAGACAACCATTCCGATCCTTCTGCGGTTAGTACCGCGGTTACAATTTGGATCGGTATTGCAATGATCACAATTACAGCAGCGATTGCACTGGCAATCCATCGTTTCGTATTCATCGTCTTTTTATCCCTCTCTTCATTTCGCTTCTACATTTATCGTAATCATTCAAGTTCACGTAAAGGAAACGAAGAAATCACAACGAGCTCAACTTTCACTTGATGCGTTGATCTTCTCGTAATGTTTTGATGATACACTAGTTGTACCATCATAAAGGAGCGATACAGATGAGTGAACCACGCATTTTACTTGTAGAAGACGATCCTTCCATTCGCATGATGCTCCAAAAGGTGCTGAACAAAGAAGGATTCCACATGGTAGACAGCGCAGAAACACAACGAAGAGCGCTTGAATTATGCCAAACGTATACATACGATTTTATTTTGTTAGATGTTATGTTGCCAGACGGTGATGGCTTTTCAATTTGTCGCCAAATTCGCCACCTTACGTCTGCGACGATCTTTTTTGTGAGTGCAAAAGACACCGACTTTGATAAACTATCAGGATTTGCAATCGGCGGTGATGATTACATTACGAAGCCGTTCAACCCTTTAGAAATTGTAGCTCGAATTCGTGCCCGGATTGCCCGCCATTCACCAGTAGTACAACATGAGAAACGTCGCTTTACTTATAAGCGCTTTACAATTGATGAACGAGAAGGCACATTAATCGTATTAGGTGAGCGTGTGCAATGCCCAGCACTCGTCTTCCAATTGCTTCTGTTCTTCTGTAAACACCCGAACCAAGTGTTTCATAAAGAACAATTGTACGAACACGTATGGGAGGATCCATTATCCTTTGATGCACATACCGTAACGGTACACATCCGTCGAGTTCGCGAAAAAATCGAAGCTGATCCTAGTCAACCAACCTACATCGAGACGGTACGCGGCCTTGGTTATCGGTTTGTCCCTGACCAGGAGCCATCATGAAAGGGTTTCGATTCCGGTTATGGCGTCGGTTCACCTTCCAATATTCATTAGTTCTTTTTGTTACTGCTCTTCTACTCATCACATTTATTCTGATTTTTGGGTTTTATCTTGAGACGCAAGAACGGCGAACAAACTTCTATGAAGCGGGTCTCGACAGTCTTGCATTTTCGGTGGCTACCGACTATGCATTTGAAGGAGAAATAGCGATTAGTGATAGCTTACAACAGGAAGCTGATGCACGAAATGGTTGGTTCCAAATTGTCAATGAGGATGGTGCTGTTCTCGATGCGTATCCTAGCGGGTCAGGTTTTTCAGATTCGTATAGCATGCATGAGCTTACAACATTAATTGACGCAAGGACGATTGAATCGCATCATGTGTACACGACGTTGTTTGAAGAGACCGATGAAACGTATTTACTCATCTACGGAGAAGAGCGGATTACAGATGAGCTTCTTGGGCTCCTGCAAACAGAGGGTACAACGACAGAGGTTTTACAGCAATTTAATGATCACTCTGCTTGGGGATATGTGTTTGATGGCGACGAATTGATTCAACAGATGCAGGCGCCTCATTCATTACGGAATCCAAGTATGGGCGAAGTGCTCTTACATCAATCACAACCAGAACGTGTTGAGGCTTATGTTCAAATCGGGGAATCAGATGGTCTCACGTACGTCGTTTATTCCCCCATTCCGAAACTTCCTTTTCTACCTTTAAATGAAGTGGGCACAACGTTAACATGGATTGCCCTATCGATCCTAGCTCTTGCAATTCTATCGTTCATTGTGGCAATTCTTTGGTTTACACGTACATTCACGAAACCGATCAACGGTGCAGTGGATTGGCTTGAACAGCTTGAAGACGGGAACTTCCAAGAACCGAAAACATTCGGTAAAACAAAAAAAGGACGATGGAAACGTCCTTATCATCTCTATCAAGAGTTGTACCAATCACTGTCCA
This sequence comes from Bacillaceae bacterium JMAK1, assembly GCA_012970285.1. GTDB lineage: Bacteria > Bacillota > Bacilli > Bacillales > Marinococcaceae > Geomicrobium_A. The sequence continues at coordinate 582,941 of JIBW01000003.1, read as the reverse complement.
ATTTATCGAATCAACTTCGAGTCAACAAAGAAAAGCGAGAAGCATTGGAAGCAAGTCGCGAAGCATGGATTGCAGGTCTATCACATGACATGAAAACGCCACTCGCTTCGATCCAAGGTTACTCAATTATGCTCGCCAACGAACACTATGATTGGGAAAGCCATGAAACACAAGAAATCGGAAAAGTACTCACTGAACGATCGAACTTCATGGCGAAGCTGATTGACGACTTAAGTTTAACGTATCGCCTCGAAAGTCACGCGATGACGTTACAGAAAGAAAACGTCGATGTAGCTGAATTACTTTCAACGAGTATTGAAGCTTTTCGACATGATGAACGATCCATTCATTTACAAATTGAACAATCTATTGAAAAGGCTTATGTTGATCCAAAATGGTTCGGCCGGATGATTGAGAACTTACTAGATAATGCGTTGAAGCATAACGAACAAGAAACGAACATTTGGGTGCGCGTTTTCATGAACGGAGACGATACCTTCACCGTACAAGTCGCCGACAACGGACAAGGCATGAGTCAGGAAACCCTAAAGCGGCTGTTTGACCGTTACTATCGCGGCAAGTCTTCACAAGAACGCTCCGTCGGTAGCGGGCTCGGAATGACAATTACGAAAGAGCTCGTCCAACACCACGGCGGTTCCATTGATGTGAGTAGCGAACTCGATGTGGGCACGACCGTCTCGCTCGTTTTACCAATCGGTTCAAGTGTTGAAAATGAGTGATGAACCCCTCGAAGGCGAAGTGTCTAGAATAGATGCTTCGCTTTTAGTTATATATCTCACTTCGGAACAACTGTCTGTATCTGTAATCTATGTATTCCTTTTAAATAAAGGATGATTTAAAGCTTCCTGAATTGCTCCAAGTTAAATGGAGAACTTTTCAACATAGAACCTCCGAAATAAAATGTCCTACTAAGAGAAGTTTATTCTGATAAAACCTCAATTGTAAAACCACCTGGGGCTTGAACATAGAAGGTATATCCATGAGATTCAATAGGAGGGTCGACCACATAACCAGCATCGAGAAGTCGCTTGTTCATTTGATCAACTTTTTCTCTGCTTTCTTGCGGAAATCCTATATGAAACGTTTTAGGATAATGAACCTCTTTGCCTTTCATTAATGTTAAGACAAATTGATCGTCATCAAACATAGCTGCAAACCCACTACCACGGCTTCCAACACAGGTCATATCGAAATAAATTTCTAAGAATTCCTTAGATGCATCCACATCATTCACTGTTAAATTTAAATGGCCCAGTTTCATTACTTTTACTCCCTTTCACATTTTACTTTTTCATTTAAAGTTCCATTCGATGCACTAATTCTATAATAATATAGAAGGTTAATTTTCTTACTGCAATTACTTATTGACTTTAAATAATTGAAGGGGTCAACAGTAAAAGAAAGAAGTAAGTAAACTCCATCCCTTCATATTCTCTATACCATTTCACATTTGATTTTCTAGAACCTGGTCATTCTCTAGGATAATTACTCAATAAGAAATGCCATGTTTCAATCATGAACGAATTGTGTTAACCGAGACAGGTTATATGAATAAAACAGTAGCCCTATCCGTTATAGGTAGAGAACTTCGTGGTATTTCTTAAAAAGAAGGGGGAAATCAATTGAATTTCAAGAAATATCTCAAAAAATTATCTCTATTCTGTGCGGGCACTGCGTTGTTGACTCTTGGTTTTTATTTTGCAAATGAATTTGATTCTCCATCTGTAACTGGTAGGCCATCATCTTCCATTTTACTTTCAGGATTTGCAATCATGGTTGGTTTCGCAATAGGACTATTCTTAAAAGATAAATACAAATCAAAATCAAAATAACTAAACACTACACAATTAAACAGTACTTCTCCATCAATGTGCCATTTATTCAAAATTTGTCATTTTATTCTTTTAATCATCTTGTAATTAATCAAGTTAACGCCCTTTCGTTCAACCGTTTGTTCACACATAACGTTGTAACCTCGTTGCTCAAAAAAAGGCTTAGCAGTTATGCTTGCTTCTGTATGAACTGCTACAAGATTTAACCGCATTGCCTCAGATTCAAGCAGTTCAACGATCGCTGTGGCTATGCCTTGTCTTTGATAATTCTTATGAACAAAAAGCCGATCTAAATAGCCGCTATAGGTAATATCACCAAAACCAACGACTTCTTCATCAATCTTTGCAACATAGGTGATATTTTGATTCAAGTGGTCCTTCCAAGATTTGATTTTAGATTCTTTTTCATCTTTTAGTGCCCAGGCATCTACTGCTCTTTGAGAATAATCCCTTAAATTCACGGAGTGAATGGTATCGTAAAATAATGAAACAATCTCTTTCGCATCGTTTTCTTTATACCTTATTATTTTCATTTAACTCGTTTCATAGTTATTTTGGATAAGTGCTAGTTTCAAGTGCTCTTAGAAATAAACTTCTAGAAATCAAAAAACCCTTTGGAATCAATTGATCCAAAGGGTTACACTTCGTGACTAATTCTTATTGTTCTTCAAGAGTACCGACAGTTGGTAAGTCTTCTAATACATCCGTACCATGTGGAGCTGCTTCAATTTCTTCAGTACGGTCACCACCAGCTTCTAATCCACCAGCAGGAGCGTGTTCTCCACCTTCCCATGCGTCAACACCTGTAACGTCGTAAACAACGCCATCAACAGCTACATAAGCATCGTTTCCATCTTGACCATCATATTCTTCAAGTTCTTCTAAAGTGAATACTTGACCTTCATCTGTTGCAGCTTCTTCATCCGTTCCTTCTTCTTCTCCACCGCCACAAGCAGCAAGTAGCAACATTGAACTACTACCAAGAACCAATAATAATTTATTCATAGAAAGTCCACTCTCCTTAAAACTAATCAGTACTTATGATTTCTCCACACACAATATAACATTTGTATTTCGTCTTACATAGGCACTTCATAGTTTTGTCAGTTTTTATTCATAAACATTACCGACTACGCTATGGAGATTAACGTTTGTTAGGATTATCACAAGGGAAAAATCTATATATTCACATTATTAAAAGTCTGATCTTAGGAGGTATTATGAAGCAGATAATCGTAGGTTCAACATTATTGTTAGCAGGTATTGTTTTATACGGATTTGTTTTACACGCTACAACTCTAGGAATAACGATGGTTAGCGGAATGTTTGGGCAATCTCAAATCCGATTACAGTTGTGGCTAGTTTTCCAATTAGAGCTGATTGTAGCTATTTCACTCTTCATTATTGGTCTTACTTTAATAATTTGGGGTTCTGTAACAAGAAGTAACTCAAAGCAAGAGAAAACCTATAACTAATGAGTTTTTCATAATGCTATAACGCGCGCGAGACTTAAGCAATGCCTACTATGCGCCCTTTAATTGAATTAATTCTTTAGACTTCAAATCCCGATCCCTTGGTAATAGAATCTTGTAATATCCCATGCATAATAAAATGAAATAATAATAACTAAAAGCAATACTGACCAATGCGATGCCCACTTTTTATTCGCAAGTATGATTAAAACATACCACCCTGCAAGCATAATTATCGGCGTACCAACATAAAGCCAACTTTCTGGATACCAAAATAATGTAGATAGAAACATGTTATAAGCAATAATTGAGCCTGAAATAACATAATAATAAGGTCTACTTAGGTTAATTTGTGTGATGTAAGTATAAGACCATACGGTTGAAAGAATTGCCAGCATGATGAATACAACTATATTCAAACTTCCACCAAACCCTGATCCGAAGATGTATATAAAAGAGAATACTGATAAGAAAACTAACAATATAAAGAAGGCGATGTGAACCCAAATTTTACTGGTCATGAACAACACTTCAGAAATATGTGAGCCTGTTGCTATATCACAAGATCACGGTCGGTTATTTATAGTTAACTCATACTTTAACTATTTTCAGTACTGAAAGACAAGTTTCACACTACACTTAAGAAGACCTACTCTTCAACACTTGAAATACAATTGATACTATAATAAAGAAAATACCAAAATAAATTAAACTCATTACTTTTATGCCATAGTAAACCCACGTAACACCAAAAATTAAAAAAAAGATACCAAAAGCAGCAAAAACAAAAGCAAGAAATCTATATACTCTATTATTTTCCTTCAGTATTTTTCTCATGTTTATAACTCCATATCAAATATAATTCTTATATAGTACTCTACGTTATTCAAGGAAAAACGATAAGCGAAGCCTAACCCCGAAAACAAATCATAAAACAACAACTGTTCAACCTTATAAATATTGACTACAAAATTACATTCAATTTATTCAATTAAAATACCCGAAAATAAGCGCAATCCGTATAACAACAGAATTTGCTTGCGGGAAACAAAGGTTAAAGAAATAATACTCTTCGAGATTTGATTGTTTGTAACATACATTATACGAATGGAGATAGTGTATATATGAAAATAGACTACAGAGAAGAAAAAGTATTTAATGAATTAGTATTAAAGTCACTCTACGATGATGTAGGGTGGACTGCATACACTGAAAATATGTCTACATTAATTGCAGGTTTTAAAAATTCATTAGCTGTGATTTCAGCATGGGACCATGACAAATTAATAGGATTAATTAGAGTAGTTGGTGATGGCAAAACTATAATATATATTCAAGATCTCTTAGTATTACCAGCATATCAAAATCGGGGGTTGGGATCCGATTTGTTGGTAAAAGTATTATTAAATTATAAAGATGTCAGGCAAAAAATCTTATTGACCAATGATGAACCCAAAGTAAGAGCATTTTATGAAAAACAATTATTTTCCTCATGCGACCAAGGTGATTTAGTATGCTTTGCCAAAATAACTTGAATTTGAAACAAAAAAATATAAACATCTTGATTAAAGGATTGTGCCCGATTGCGGAAAAGCCTCTATATTGCCTTATTGAAGTTAAGTACCAGTTACAATCAGCTCAATAGTTAGAAATATAGAACCATCAAATCCTCATCAAAATATTGCCCATTAAATTTTAGGGCATTTCGTTCTACGCCATAGACCTCGAATCCTTCGGACTTGTATAACTTCTTCGCGGAGTCATTTGCAGATACAACTGTTAAGTTTATTTGTTCTAAGCCAGTACAATTTTTGGCATTAAAAGCACTAGAACAAATTTATCTTTAGTTGGATTTAATCGCTCTACGACAGTTTCCAAGTTGAATTTTACTTCTCTGTCATATGTTGAACCAAATGCTTCTGAATTGACTTTTAATCCACTCAATCGTAATTCTTGGTACAACTGTGCATCAGACTTATTTAAAATACGAATATTTATTAGCTATTCACCTTAGTCCCTTTCGTTTCACTTTTATCATACAAGTTTTTGAACTAAATGGCCCATTTACAAAGGTAAGCGCAATCCTTATTACAGGATTGCGCCCGATTGCTTAAGATCAGCACCTAATTAGCAATACCACTTTCCGATCATAAACATCATGTAACTCAAGGATACATAACAGGGTTGCCTTCTAAGTGTAATTAACTATAGCTAAGGACGAATGACTTCTAGATTTGTTTATATCTAACTTAAGAACAGTAAAAACGGCTGTCACTTTAACAGCCGTTTTCTAAAATTATGCGTTCTCTTTACTCTTCGTTCTAATGAATAGCGATATGATTAATGCAACGATTGAAATAACCATTCCTAACGTGAATGTAGTCTCAAATCCATGCAACGAACCTTCTAACAACTGTGTAGGGTCTGACGGATCGGTTACTTCGGTCTCTATATAATTTGTTGCGCTTGCTGACATAACCGAAATAAATAAAGCAGTTCCAACAGCTCCAGCTACTTGTTGCAGTGTATTCATAATCGCAGTCCCTGACCCGTATAAGTCGGAAGTTAGCTGGTTTAAACCGAATGTTTGGGCTGGCATCATTACGAGAGAAATACCGATCATTAATAGCATATGTGTACTAATAATTTCAAAAGGGGTCGAATCTAACTGGAGACCAGAGAATAGATACATAGCTATAACGACAAGTGATAACCCGGGGATAATTAACACTCTTGGTCCAAACTTATCAAACAATCTTCCAGATATCGGTGCTAATAAGCCATTAATTAGTGAACCTGGCAACATCATCAACCCTGAGGTGAAAGCAGTCACTAATAGTACGCTTTGCATAAACAAAGGTAATAATGTCATCGAAGCAAACATTGACATCATTACAACAATCATTAATACAACCGTTAAACTAAACATCGGGTACTTGAACGTACGTAGATCCAAAATAGGATTTGATATACGAAGTGATCGAATTGTAAACAATATCAATGAAATAATTGCTACAATGATGGTTCCATATACTTCTGGTGCGCCCCATCCCGCAGCTCCTGATGTACTGAATCCATAAACAATACCACCGAAACCAATGGATGATAAGAGAATTGACAGGTAATCGACCTTTGGCTTTGTTATTACAGAAACGTTAACCAAAAATTTATTTCCAATAAATATAGCGATTAATCCAAATGGAATCATTGTATAGAACAACCATTGCCAAGATAAGTAATCAACTATTACACCAGACAATGAGGGACCAAGAGATGGTGCCAAGACAATAACAAGTCCCATCGTTCCCATTGCAGCTCCTCGTTTTTCAGGAGGATAAATGAGTAAAATTGTGTTCATTAGTAATGGGAGAATTAATCCTGTGCCCAACGCTTGAACGATACGTCCTATTAATAGAACGGTAAAGGTTGGTGCGATTGCTGCGATGATTGTCCCAATCAAGAATACAATCATTGCTGTCAAGAACATTTGTCGAGTTGTCCACCATTTTTGAAGTAATGCTGTGACTGGTATTAGCATACCAACAACCAACATATAAGCAGTCGTTAGCCACTGTACAGTGGTCGCAGCAACATTGAACTCACCCATCAATACATTCAAGGCATTGGCTAAGAGTGTTTCATTTAGGATGGCAACAAAAGCACCTATAATAAGTGCGATTAAAATTCCTGTTCTTTGACCTTTATTCAGGTTAACTTGTTGCCTTGTATTATCTGTTTGAGCCTGCATAATTTATATTCCTTTCTTTGTTCATAGTGTAATTACACTATCAGTATAAAAGGAATCAAATTTGCATAACACCTTCAGTTAAATTAACCTGTATAGTTAAGCGACACTGTTGTTGAGATGTCTATCTTCGCCTTCATCATCTGTATTAAGATAAATTCAGCCTTAATCTGCTGTCGATAAAAATGATGGGAGAGTATATTATGCCTAAAGAAGATTTACGTGTGAGAAGAACAAAAAAACTATTATTAGAAAGTTTCTTAGAATTGACCTATACCAAATCCAAGAAATTTAGCGAAATATCTGTACAAGAAATTTGTGATTTAGCTATGGTTCATCGTTCAACGTTCTATAAGTATTACACCGATAAGTATGATTTGTTCTTTAAAGAGATGGATCCATTTGCAGGACTCACTTTCAAAGAACGAAAACAACATATCCTCACCCCTTTTCAAATGATCTCCCTACAAGAATCCCATCACATAGTCGAAAAAATTGCATTATTGAATGCAAAAGATGATTATTTTACCGATCTTTGTACTAGAAGTTTAAGAATTATATTAACTCATGATTTACAGGAATTATTAGTATATAAGCCTCTTTCTGTACCACAAGAGATTGCCATTGAAGTTTACTCCAATACAATTGGAACTTTACTTTCTTATTGGATGAAGAACCAAAAAGAAGAAACTCCAAAAGAAATGGACAACTATTTTCATTCTGTTTTGAATCCCATGTATTTTGATATGTTAAAGTAAATAGCTTAAAAGAGACCTTAAAAAAAGTTCACAAAGAAGGCCATAGAAAACGCAACCTTCTTCCGGTAAATGGCCCAATAATTGAACAAGGATGTTACTTAAAGCAACACCCTCGAATAATAATGCTTTACTCTACTTCTACTGTTTCTCACCATTCATTTCAACGATCGAAATCACTTGCTGCAAGCCTCTGTAAATAAGAAACCAATTGATTGGCTTGTGCTCGGTCCGATGATTCAAACTCAAATGCATCTTGTAACCAGAGTCCATCACACGTGAGTTGAATAATTGAGGCTAATTCAGGGCTGGTTTCTTCTTGCAACTTCACGATCGTTTGCGCATAGAATTCTTTCCATCCTTCATAGAACTGTTCCTCAGCTTGATAGCCAGAAACCGTCATAAACGTTTTCATCTCCGCACTTTCTAGGCTTCGTAACGTCGATTGTAAATACGCCGTTGCAAATAAATTGGACTTCTCTACTTCCTCTTCAACAAGGGTTGTAAATAACTCTAGAACATAGTGGCTCCATCCTTTTAAGAGGCGTTCTTTTGAAGGGAAACGATACAACAAGCCCCCTTTGCTCACTCCTGCACGTTCTGCTACTTTATCTAACGTAAATTGATTAATTCCTTGTTCGTTAATGACCTTTGTTGTTGCTTCAAAGATTCGTGTGTTTTTCTCTTCATTACGCATGTCTCTCAAACCTTTCGGCTTTTCTTATTACTAGTGTAGCGCACAATAGGAGAACATCCAAAATGAGTATTTTTAACAGAGTTCAAATAAAACCGACTGGACGGTTTTATTATTTTAGTATAGAATGAGAACTGTCATCACTTGTAAAGGAGCGATCCAACATGAACACAAATTGGTTGATGGTACTCGCAGCAGGTGTACTTGAAATCTTTTGGGTTTCTGGTCTTAATTACTCATCAACATTCTGGCAATGGTCCTTAACCGTTATTGCCATCATCATAAGTTTCACGCTCGTCATTTTAGCCACTCGTACACTTCCAATCGGTACGGTGTATGCCGTCTTCGCAGGGATCGGTACCGCAGGGACAGTCGTTGTCGAGACGCTATTCTTTAATGAACCGTTTAGTTGGATGAAAGTATTGTTAATCGGTACACTTCTACTCGGCGTTATTGGATTAAAGTTATTAAGTAGTGACGTGAAGGAGGAAGAACCATGTACTGGACAGCTTTAATTGTTGCGGGGTTATTTGAAGTACTCGGTGTTATTAATCTGAAAAAAGTCGCCATGAAACAATGGTCCGCGATTATTTATTTAGTCATCTTCTTCGGGATTAGTTTTTCCCTTCTCACGTATGCGATGAATGACATTTCAATGGGTACTGCGTACGGAGTGTGGACCGGTATTGGTACTGCAGGTTCAGCCGTGCTTGGCATGTATTTATTTGGAGAATCAAAAGAAGTGAAACGGATCATCTGCATTGCGCTTATTCTTTGCTCTGCTGTTGGGTTGAAACTATTATCCTAAAAAGAAGTCGTTCGATGTTTATCGAACGACTTCTTTATTCTTCCACTTGTAGTTTTTGGACAGGCATCACGTGCATCCCTCTAGCTGTCACGTGGGATTGAATCTCGTAAACACCTGCTTCTGCAAAAGTATGGGTACTACGATAAAGACCTTCCCCATCATTTTCTGCTGGGAATAGCGCCCCTTCAGATTGACCTTCAAAGCGAATTTCAATTTCCACAGCTTGTGCATCTTCGACCGGATAATCTTCTTGGGTCACGAGAGTCTCAATTGTGATTTCTTCTCCAACCACTGCTTCTGAGATTGGCTGAATTTCCACGTCAATCGGTTCAGTAGACAATGACAGTTCTTGCGTTTCTTCATTTGACCCACAACCACTTACCACTAATAAAATAACTAGACTCATCCATCGCTTCACCAATTGCCATCCTCTCCACATCTCGATTACTAGTTACAATTATTTTCTATTTCTATGTTCAGGAACATTGAAATAGAAGAGAGTTACTACAATACTTTTTCAATCATAAAGAAGAGATTGCCTCACTTGTAACGATACGAGAAGATTGTGAACTTCTTGTGGGGAAAACGTGGCTAGTTTGGCACATGTCTATGGCTTTTTTGAAGGAAGGAATTCACTACAACCCTAATCCATTAAGAAAACGAGGAGCAAGCTCCTCGTTTTCTTACATTTTTTTTAGCACGGTTGTCTAAGACTCTCATGGAAGCCTGTACTTCTAGCACGTTTCCTTTACGACGACGTGTACGAGCCGCCGTTGATATGGATGGCTTGTCCTGTCATGTAACTAGACTCATTGGATGCAAGCATCACATACGGCCATGCGTGTTCTGATGGTTGTCCCGGACGACCCATTAACGTATTTTGACCGAACTCTTGGACACCATCTTCATCAAATGATGACGGAATTAACGGCGTCCAGACTGGTCCTGGCGCAACGGAGTTTGCGCGAATTCCGTGGTTCGCTAAGCTTTGTGCAATACTTCTAGTAAATGCTGTGATTGCTCCTTTGGTCGCGGAATAATCCATTAAGATTGCATTCCCTTGATACGCATTAATACTTGATGTGTTGATAATGCTGTCGCCTTCTGACATATGACGCACTGCCTCTTTTGTAATGTAAAAATAAGAATACATATTCACTTCAAATGTTTCTCTGAATTGCTCAGATGTAATGTCTAGTATATCTTCTCTAATGTATTGAATAGCAACATTGTTAACGAGAATGTTCAACTTGCCAAATTCATTAACTGTGTCAGTTACGAGCGATACACAGTGATCTTCATCACGAACATCTCCAGGCAACAAGAGGCAGTTGACCCCTTCTTGCTCGACCCAAACTTTCGTTTGTTCGGCATCATCATGTTCATCTTTATACGAGATCGCGACATGGGCACCTTCTTTTGCATAAAGCAGCGCCACTGCTCGTCCAATTCCACTATCTCCACCTGTAATTAACGCAACTTTTCCTTTTAATTTATTCGTACCGATATACTCATGAGGGTGATGGGGAAGGGGCTGCATCTTCGATTCAATTCCTGGCTGCTTTTCTTGCTTTTGGCGCGGGGTTTCTCCCTTTTGCATGTCCGTAGGTTTCATCATCATTCCTCCAAGTTGTTGCTCAAATTAGTAGCGTCTCCTTCTTTATCCGTTATAAGGATTACTGAAACCTACCTATGGATAATCAAAATTAAGACGAGCCTAAACATACAGACCAATTTAGGTAAAACAAAAAAGCTAGGCACTCGGCCTAGCTTTTGATTATGATTTACTCGGTTCTTTCCTCGTTTTCCACCCGAGGAAGAAAAAGGCTGCAAGGATCAGAAGAATTGCGAGTGCAAAGAGAATGGTTGAGGTAATTTGTTGGCTAAGTACCCCTAATGCAATCCCAATGACACCGAAATCTGAATCACCAAACGTCGTGCTTTGGAATCCTAAATCACCGAGTACTGGTAAAAGTAGCGCAGGTAAAAAGCTGATTAACACTCCGTTGACCATGGCACCAATAATTGCGCCACGTCGACCGCCCGTTGCATTACCGAATACGCCGGCTGCTGCACCTGTAAAGAAATGCGGGACAAGACCTGGTACGATCACAGCCAATCCAAAGAGTGGCAAGAACATCATACTAATCAAACCTGCCGCGAAGCTGAACAAGAAACCGATAATTACGGCGTTGTTCGCAAATGGAAATACGGCTGGTGCATCAAGTGCCGGTTTTGCATTCGGAACAATTTTATCGGCAATCCCTTTAAACGCGGGTACAATTTCTCCGAGTAACATACGAACCCCTGCTAAGATGATGTACACACCTGCAGCAAATGTAAGTCCTTGCATGAGTGAGAACACGAGGAAGTTTTGACCGCCACTTAGTTCTGATTCAATAAATGTGCTTCCTGTAAAGAAGGCGACAACAACGAAGAGAATAACCATCGTTAACGATACGGCTACGGTCGTATCACGAAGGAAACCGAGCGACTTTGGTACTTTAATATCTTCCGTCGTCTTTTCTTTGTTACCAAACCACTTTCCAATTGAAGCAGATGCATAGTAACCGAACGAGCCGAAGTGACCGACCGCAATATCATCGGACCCTGTAATCTCTCTCGTATAAGGTTGAAGCATCGCTGGCAGTAATACCATTAGTGAACCTAAGATAATGGCACCGAGCGCCACCATCGGTACGCCACCCATTCCTGCTGTCGTCAAAATTACCGCAATTAAACAAGCCATAAACATAATATGATGTCCAGTTAAAAAGATATATTTAAATGGGGTAATCCGAGCAAACAGAATGTTGGCAACCATTCCGAAAAGCATAATCATCGCCGTTTCTGTTCCGAACGCATCTTGTGCAATCGCCACAATCACTTCATTGTTCGGGATGACGCCGTTTACATTAAAAGCATGGTTAAACATCGCGCTAAATTGATCAAGCGATTGAACGATAACCATCGCACCGGCCCCTAGAATAACGAAGCCGAGCACGGTTTTTAACGTACCTGATACAACATCAGCGATTGCTTTTCGTTGGGCCAATAAACCGATCAGTGCAAAAAGACCAACAAGAAGTTCTGGTGTACCTAAGAGATCGTTCATGATGAAATCAATCATTGTCTGTGACCTCCACTACTTATAAATTTTGATCAAGCACTTCTCGTAATTCATTTTTGTCGAGTAAGTTCTTCAATCCAACGACATGTCGTGATCCGTCTTGTAAGTTGTTGACGATATCATCGGAGCCAATATACAAGTCAGCTTGTTCCGTCTTAGCCGTCGTTAAATCCGTGTGGGAGACATCGGCTTCCTTTTGTAAATCTTTCAGAATGCTTTTGGCATTCATTTCGACAATCATTGAACTTCCTAATCCATTTCCACAAACTACTAATACTTTTTTCATGTTAAAACTCCCCTTTATTATGGTTTTGAATAACGTGTGCAATTTCTGATACGGTCGTACTCGCTAGAATTTCTTTAGTATTCTCTTCTTCAGAGAGCAACTCTGAAAGTTGCGAAAGTGCTGTAAGGTGCGTTTCATTATCAACGGCAGCAAGCACAATGATAATTCGAGCATCATGCTTTTCTTCTTCTGAGAAGTGAACCGGCTCGGTGGTTTTTAGAATACTCATACCAAGCTGAACGACACCTTCTTCAGGGCGGGCGTGAGGCATTGCTATATTAGGTGCAATGACAATGTACGGACCGTTTGTCACGACATTTGCGATCATTGCATCGATGTACTCTTGATGAATGTATTTTTTCTCTAGTAATGGTTCGGCGGCAATTCGAATGGACTCTTGCCACGACGTGACACTTGGTTTTACAGTAATCATGTCTTCGGTTACTAATTCGTGTAGCATCGGTTTGTGCACCTCAAGTCTTGATCTAGTTGGGCGAAAATACGGTTCAATCTGGCGCCTTAATGCGTCATGATCATGAATCGTGGCATGTTGCTCAATGATGCCGATTACACTTTCAAAATCTGATTGTTTTAATCGGTCGGGATCCATAAACCGTTGCAACTCTCGTAATACGTGTGCTTTCTCCGAATCACCAAGTATCGCCGGAACATAAATAATTGGCACAGCGGAAGCGTGAATGTACGTTGTAGAAAAGGCAAAATCAATGTCTTGTTCATACTCCGAAAACGCACGAACGGGCAAGAAGTCTAGAATCTCAACGTCAGGTAATAATCCTTCTAGCTGCGCAAAAAGCATTGAAGACGCTGCAATCCCGTTTTCACAAATCACTACAGCGCGATATGCTTTCGATCTTCGATCAACCTTTCGATGAATCCATCCGCCAAAATGCATCGCAATGAGTGCGACTTCTTCACTCGGAATCGTACGATTCACATATCGTTCCAACGGCTCTAACGCTTGTTCTGTAAGGGTGTATACTTCCTTTAATTGATGTTCAATTAATGGCAAATATCGATTATCTAGTGGCTCATTGTACTTTAGTCGATAATAGGCAGGCTTAATATGTGCGACTAAGTTTTTTTGTAGACGTTCCTTTTCACGAAAGCGCACGCCACCATGAGCTTCAAATTGCTCAATAATTTCCGTTGTAATGACGTCAATATCTGACTGCTCATCTTGAGTGAATGACGCTGAAACATCGATCACTCGGGAACCTAGAATTCTAATCGCTAAGACAACACATTCGAGACGAGTGAATCGTCTGAAGCCCTTACTTGAAAGACGTTGATTTAGTTGATCAACGGCTTCAAAAGCTTGTGATTGCAACAACACTTCTTGTTCTTCTCGATCAACCCAAAGGTTATTTAACGGTCGCTTGTATAACATCAGCATGTGTAGCAGGAGAGACAATGTCACTTGCTCATTAAACGAAAGATCGAGGTGTTGCTCAAGCTTACCAATCTCTTCTCGAATCATTTCTTCAGCATGATCAACGTCTTGATTACACTGATTCAATAGCATCTGAGTGACTTCATTATGCTCGTTTTCAATCACAACTTGAATGAGTTGGTGGATCACACGCCACAACGATTGGTCAGACCCTAGTAAGTCATATCCGTTTTGTTTCGAGTAGTTCAAGGAAACGTCAAACGCTTCAAGCTTCTCAGAAACGACTGCTAAATCCTTGAACAAAGTTCCCCTGCTCACTTGAACGAGTTCACTCAATTCATTTGAAGATACAAACCCATCATGAAGCAATAAGTACGCACTAATTACGTAATGTCGCTCCACCTGTGTGAATCGATAATCCCATTTTCTCTTGATAGTTAACAAAGATGGTAAGCGTTCCTTTGTCCCCGCTTCAAGAAACAAGCCTTTGTTATAGTTCCGCTGAATCGGTGATAAGTGATGGTGCATAAGCCAATGGTCAATCTCATTAAAATCATAATAAAGTGTGCGTTTTGACACACCTAAAGCGTTTGCTAGTTCAGGTATGGATACCGTCGTTGTTGCACGGCTAAGGTAAGACAATATGGCAATTCTTCGTTGATCTAAAACCACAGCGTACGCCCCTTGCACAATACAATTTTGCACTTCCTCCATAACCTACTCGGAGTATATATCAGTATATTCCAGCTGTTAAGAGGTTTTGACATGCAATAACTGTACATTTAAATTTTGCAAAACTATACTCATAGTTGTTTAATCATAGGTTTCTCAAATTCTTTATGCAACAAGCACTCAAAAACAAAAAGGACATTTCCGGGGTCATAGACCTCGGAAATGTCCTAGTTTATCGCTTCATTAGAAGTAATTTGCATCATCTTATCTAAATGCCGTATGGTCGGTGTTAAGTTCACAAGAAAGTACGCTTCTCTGAGACGTCTTGCCGGATGACTTTTCCTTAAATAGGCAGGCCCTCCAACATGAAGCATCGTCATGTGTGCTGCTTTCACAGCATCTTCAGCACTTGCTTTACGAATCGGCAACAATGATTCCCAAATGAGGGGCTCGTTTTGGAATTGCTCTGCAAGTCGTTCTTGTTGGTGTGCCAAATCCCTTTTCACTTGATCAGGTTGCTCTTCCATGTAAGCATTGCATCCGTTTTGCTTCTTTAGAGCACTCTCGCTAGAAGCAATCGAAGCTTCAGTGACTCCAAAGCCGAGGGGAATTTGATACACAAGGAAATAGGGACGAATCGTCTTGATGAACGCATCTGCGTCTTCAGCTAACACTTGCTCTGTCGGAACGAACAAGTCCAAAAAACGAACAGCATACGTTGCACTACCATTAATGCCAACATAATCTTTTTTCTCTTTTAAATCGAGTCTCTCTCCACGACACTCCACAAAAATCATCACGTTACGATCTTCATTTTCTACTTTAGCAACCGCCCCGAACCAGTGATCTTCACCCAGATTCGACACGGACGGTAGCGTCCCTGTTACCTCATATCCTCCATCGACCCGTCTTGCTTTTAAATGGAGCGGCTCAAGGTTCGCATAGTTTTTCATCGGGTTCGAAAGACCGGTTCCCCCGAGGACCTCTCCACTTTCCAAAGGAGCCAGCAATCTCTTTTTCAATGATTCATTTTTTGTATGCCTTACATACGTAATGGCTGCTAAATGACACCACGCAATAAAACCCGTTGTCATACAATACTTCGACACAAGGCGTACGGTATCCACTTCTTGTTGTACCGACTGCAAATAAGATTGATGATTCGAAGAGGAGAAGCATCCTTGTTCACCAAGGCCCTGTAAAATTTGTTTTGGATAAAACCCTTCTAAATCAATCTCTTGTACGAGAGGTTTTAACTCTGTTTTCAGCCATTGTTCAAGCATAGACTTCTCCTCCTAATCTCAATCTCTTGAAAGTTTAGTAATGGAACTCACTGGTGCTTTTACCGCTTCTCTAGCGCGTTTTACCGCATCGTCATCTGGAGCATCATAGAAACATAGACACTTCGTCATATCTTCACATACATACGTACGTTGGAATTCCACTTCAGGTACTTCTGCGTAGTGTACAGAATTTTTCTTCTTACGCTCCAAATATTGATCCATCGTAAGGTCTGCCGGGAAGTTCCATTCAACCAAATAGTTGATTTTGCCTGCCGTTTTTCGAACATCCTCTAAGTCCTGACCTACAATTCTTACTTCTTTTACTTCTTCGACTGTAAATACACTTTCACTAAATGCAGGGTTAACATCCGCTTCATTTCCAGCTTCAATAATGACATACACTTTCTTATAATCACTTGCTACTTGCACCTCAATAAGTGTTGCATCCCCAAGTTTAAGCGTATCGACCGCACGCTCTACAGTAGCTTGCTCGCTTGCATCGTTTAATGTTGCTTCGACTAAAAATAATGCCATTGTATTCGTCACTCCTTTTTGATTATTTAGGTTATTTTAGTATACTAGGTTAAAAAAATCAACTTAGTAAACTCTGTGTTATACTTACGATATTAAAGGAGGAAACGTGATGAAAGAACGCTATCCATTACCGTGTAACATTGCACAAACACTCAACATCGTCGGTGATCGTTGGACACTTTTAATCATTCATGAAATTCTTGTCGGCAATACGACATTTAATGATATTAAGCACAATCTGGAGACCATCTCAGCAAATTTATTATCGACTCGCCTCAAGGCATTGGAACAACAAGGCATGATTGTTTCAGAGCTTTATAGCAAGCACCCTCCTCGTTACCAATATGCACTGACCAAGAAAAGCAAAGACCTTGAACCTGTCTTTCACGCTCTTCTCTTATGGGGGCGCGAACATCTTGATACGTGTTATAAAGCCCTCGTCAATTCAGATACTGGCAACGACGTGGAGATCGGTTATTATGACCAAAAAACAGGCGA
The DNA here is from genome assembly GCA_012970285.1 of Bacillaceae bacterium JMAK1. Classification (GTDB taxonomy): domain Bacteria; phylum Bacillota; class Bacilli; order Bacillales; family Marinococcaceae; genus Geomicrobium_A. The sequence goes on along the minus strand of JIBW01000003.1, from coordinate 565,800 downwards.
AAGAATTCCTCAAGAACACTTATCTGTCATCCCGTATGAGCATCAAACCTAACGGTTAAACCCCCACTGTTTGCCTACCCATGATTCAAACAATCCAAGTAACTTATCAATTGATAACCCAAGAACGCCAATAAAGAAGATTCCCGCTAACACCAAATCAAGATCAAGCGCATTTCTTGCATCGATAATAAGGTAGCCCAATCCAGATTGGGCGCCTACCATCTCCCCCGCAACGAGAAAGATCCAAGCCGTACCAACAGCAAGGTGCAATCCATTCGCAATTCCTGGGAAAGCGGCTGGAAGAATGACTTTGTACATCAAAGCTGGTTGTTTCACTTCTAAATTTTCCGCTAATTTCAAGTACGTATAATCAACCTTTTTAACCGCTGAAACGGTTGCGAGTAACACCGGAAAAAAAGCAGCAATAAAAATGATGACAATCGCTGGCATATTCCCAATCCCAAACCACAAGACAATAAAAGGTGTCCAAGCGACCGGAGCCACAGGGCGCAATACTTGAACAATCGGATCGACAATTCCCCATAGTTTTGGTGAACGCCCTAAGATTAAACCAAGGACGATTGCGACAATCACTGCTGAACCGTAACCCATAAAGAAACGATATAGACTAATCGCGATGTGTTCAAAAATCGTTCCCGTAATGACCATCTCAACAATGCCACTCGCAACACTGAGTGGCGAAGGTAATAGCGCTTCTTCATACCCGCCAATCCAAATCACCGATTGCCAAATGACAATAAGGACAATGAACGCAATCATGACATTTAGTATTTTTCTCATAAGCTACCTTTGGATCTCCTCAAGTAATGACGTATCGACGAACTCGTCGTACGTTGGTGGCTCTTCCATTAATCCTACTTCCAATACTCGATCTCTCATATACTCATAATCTTCACGATTGATATTCAGATTTTCATAAGAAATCCATTCTAGTGATAGCGATAACGCCTCTTCATCCACGTTCAAATAATTCATATGAGCATCGAGATCATATTCAGCATGTTCCCCAGCATGCGCATAACCTTCCATAAATTGCTTCGCTAACTCAGGGCGATCTTCCAAAAAGCTTTGTCTAAAGACCATTGCACAACAGAGGCACCCTGGCCAAAGATCATTTGACTGATACAACACATGCCCCACATCTAACGTTACACCAATCGCTCCGAATGGTTCTGCAACAATGTAACTCTCAATTCTTCCTTCTGATAACGCAGCCGGCATCTCAGCCGGTGGCATCTCTACGACATTCACGTCACTGTAGTCCATTCCAGCGTTCTCTAACATTTCATCTAATAACAAGTTATGCGTAGATAAAGTATGAGGGATGGCGACCGTTTCACCTTTTAGATCTTCTACTTGTTCAATTGCTGGACCGGCAATCACTGCATTTCCATCTTCATGTCCCAGTGCGGTCGCTTTAATATCGATTCCTTTTTCATGAGCTTTCATGGCTAAAGGAAACAATACTGAAGCCCCGTCAATTCTGCCACTGTTCAACGCATCCATTAAATCGATCCACGTACCAAAACGAATTAATTCGATATCCCCATCTTGCATGAATTGCTCTTGGTTCTCATTTGCAATGTAAAGAGGTGCTGCATGAGTGATTGGCAAATACCCGACTTTAATCGTTGAATCAGCTGCCGCTTCTCGTTGCTGACAGCCGGTAATCACCATTGCCGCAATGAGTATAAAAATTGCACTGATCGCTTTCACTTGACGATGCACCATCATCCCTCCTTACGTTAAATGTGATAGTCGGAATCAAGCTCGTTTCTTCCAAAATGAAACGTATCAAAAATCAATTTTCTAAAATAATGAAAATCTCCATGGCTACGATCTCTCGGTCTAGGAAGCGTTATGGCAATCGTCTTTTTAATTCTCCCTGGATTACGATCCATAATGATAATGCGATCGGACAAATAGACGGCTTCATCAATGTCATGTGTCACTAGCGCTACAGTCGTTTGCTCTTGTTGTTGAATACGCAAAAGCTCATCTTGAAGATAATAGCGATTAAATGTATCAAGCGCAGCAAACGGTTCATCCATTAGAATCAGCTCAGGTTGTATTGCAAGCGCACGAGCAATTGCGACACGTTGCTGCATCCCACCAGATAATTCCGCAGGAAACTGATTGGCACTTCCTTCAAGCCCAACTAATTGAATGTACTCATTTGCTCTTTTCGTTCGTTCAGCTGCAGATGAGATTGTTGGTTCTAACGCAAATTCCACATTCTTCTTCACTGTACGCCAAGGCAAAAGACCATAATGTTGAAAGAGCATAATTGCACGTCTCGTTGGCTTCTCAATAGGAACTTGATCCATCAGTACACGTCCAGACGTCGGAGCCTCAAATCCCCCAATAACGTTCAGTAACGTACTTTTCCCACAACCACTTTCACCGAGGATCGATACAAATTCACCCTTTTCTATGGATAAAGAAATCTCTGACAATACTTCGTTGTCATGGAACGATTTGCTCATCTCATTCACTTGTACGAGCGCAGACATGTCATCACCTAAATCCATTTAATTTTGATAATACAAAGTTGTTTACTATGTTTTAAGTTAGTTTAATATACTTAGTAATAAAAAACAACCAATATTTTTCCACTAAAAAGCAGCTGTTAGAAAACAGCTGCTTTAACGATGTATGTTGGGATTTTGCTTCAGGATTGAAGGGGAATTATAAAAACCTCAACATAAAGCTTCAAATTCACAACATAAATGTCTGAATGAAGGGATTATGCCTTGAATTTGCAATTACAATAATCAAACCCACACCTCCACCACTTGAACAAGAAGACATAGTTCTCCGAACCTCGATAATCTGAAGCTTACGTTTGAAACGAGCGCCTTCGAATTTCTTCTCGCTCTTCTTTTCCCCGTGCTTTTTCGATAATTTCCTCGTAATCCAATGGGTTAAATTTATAAATGCCATCCGCGTCGGCAATGACGTAATCGCCAGATTCAAAGACGACGCCACCTACACTAACGAGACCGTGGATCTCTGCTTCTAGATTTAACGGTTTCGTCGTTTTTGCTGAGACCGTTTCATAATAAACAGGAAGATTCACTTGCCATAACGTGTCGAGATCGGTGATCGCCCCGTTAATAATTACTCCAGAAACCTTCGTAGCCAAGGCTTGTAATGAACGAAACTCTCCCCAGCACGCGTGCGTTTTATTGCCTGACGTATCAATAATTAGGATATCTCCTGCTTCCGTCTCGTTTAGCGCTTCTGTGATTGGTTTCCCGTCACCGTTTGAAAGCTTAACGGTGACGACTGTGCCGCTAATTTTGTTACCAGGGTGCGTAGTCTTAAGATCGTTAACGAATCCGAAATCGGTGAAATGACCAATGGTTGACGTGTGTAATGGTTGCATCAATTCCATCGTCTCATTCGTATATTTCATTTTCTTATCAACGATTCGAATCATTCTAGACGCCTCCTAAAATGCGCTTAAACGGATTGTGACCTTGACCTTTTCCGGAGGGCATTGCTCCTGGTACTCCGTCAACATCAAGCAACGGTTTTAGAATTTGTTTTACAGGCCAATGATCCGCTTCAAATAACTTCACATGTAGCCGCTGTTCTTCAAATTCCGAGAAACCAACTGCCTTCAATGCTTGTTGCCACCTTTGTTTCGTTACGAGCCATAGCTCTTCTTCCGTGACCTCAAACGTCTGTGCAAAGGTCTCAATTACTGAACGAATATTAACTTCAGTACCTAATGTTTGTACGTAAAATAGCAAATCATCGACCGTGTTATTGTACAAGCTGTTTGAATAGCCCGGTCTGATTCGGTAGTTAGGATCTTCAAGTCCGTAGCGCTCAGTATAAGGTGGATGCAATCGTACTGAATCGTGATCACGGAATAAGAGAGCAACGGGCTTACCGTGTTTTAAGACGATACAGCAATTCTGACCATGAATCTCTGGAACGACACCAATTTTGAACAACCGCATGACAACGGTATAGAACAATTCAACAAGCTCATCAAAAAACGTCTCAACGTCTAGATCACCTAGTAATTGTTTCAAGAAGCCTTCACTTGCAACCCCAGCACCAAGTGCTGACATTGTAATCATTCGATAAGGCTCTTTCGTTAATTCTTCTGGATAGAGTCGTTGTTGAGCAGCTAGATGTCTCGGTTGTTCATCAAACCACCCTTTCGATTCAGGCATATACCCCCACCAATGACGTTCATCACATAGGTAGACTTTCTCTGTTAGGACGTCATCGCATTCAATCGCTTGCCTTAATAGTCGCTCACCTGAGCCACCATTTAGTAATTTCACGACAGGTAGATAGCGGGATGCGCCTAATGATGTGACACTAACTGGTAATTTCAGCATCATTGATGACGGTTCTTCAGTCGCTAATGAACGAAGGGACGACGTCGCCACATAATCTCCTGCTCTCGTTTCCAAAAGAACGATGATGCCTTCTTTAATCTCTTGCTCATACGTCGGTTTAATGATGACTTCCATTTGCCACGGGTGCACAGGCATGAGTGTGTAGTCCTCTGGAGTGACTCCCTGTCTCCCTGACTCCTCTTCTAACAACTTTTGTTCTTCTAGAGGGAGACCATCTATTGGCGATAAAGACGTCTCGCCCGTCACCATCGCATCTTTTTTCACTGCGACCCAATACAACTGCATCGTGCACCCGAATTCTGCCATATACTTTTTATACTGTTGATCGGTAAACCCGATCTTTGCCTTCGCTGTAGGGTGAAAAGGTCGATCTCGATAAGACGCCACTCGCTCACTTTCAATGAACCAATCGTAAGAATGATTCAGTTCTTTGTTTTCTTGTTCATTAAGATGGTCAATACTTAACTGTAGCTGGTGAATTGACGTTTCTATGCTCTCAATTAAATTCCTTGCACCAACCTGATTCATGTCGAAGGTCGATCGTGCAATTTCCGCTGCTGTTTTTAACAAAGTCCAACCATTTTGTTCTCGTCTATAAATGGGGCTACCAAGCTTCCAGCTCAACTCATTACCGGCGCGTCTTTCTAATAGAAAACAAAGATCATGTTCATATACAACTGTTTCTTCTTCAACACCGAACAAACGTTGAATTTCTGGACGTGCATCTCGTAGCAAAGGAAGTTCCTGATCTAACGGGAAAAACCCTTCACTTCGTAACGCCTGAATCAAATCCTGAATAATCAATGTCTCAGCGTTAATAACTTTTAATGTAGGTGCCATTTAATGATCGCTCCTTGAAATAGACTGAAACTGCTTGTCACGATAGTAAAGAAATGCCGGTTGATCATGCCCTAGAAATTGATGGTGTGAAATTGTCCAACTGTAAGCCCCTGATTGTAGAAATACGATCAAGTCTCCGACCCGAAGTTGAGACACCTCAGCTTGAGAATGCAGTCGATCTTTCGGAGAACAGAGCTCACCAACGATGTTCACTCGCTCCTCTGTTACTGTCGGGCGCGAGAATGGGTACGGCCATTCTTCAATCGGGATAATCCTAAAGGGATGATTATGTCCCCAAGAAGCGGGCAGACGTTGATGGTGCGTTCCGCCACGAAGAATGGCGAAGTGTTCCTGTTGAGACTGTTTTAGGTCGTTCACTTCAGTAACATAATAGCCACAGTTAGCAACAATCCTTCTTCCAGGTTCAAAAAGCAGTTGCTTGCCTTTCACACGATCAAGAACACCACTAGACTTTAAAGCAGCGATAAACTTCTCCCAATCAAAGCTAGGATTCTCATCATACGAGACGCCAAATCCACCTCCACAATTTAGAACCTTTACATCAAGTCCGTACGTAGATTGCCACTCTTCCACTTTATCTACATAATGGTCAATCATCGCTACGTGCAAATCTTCACGTAGATTATTTGATATCGAGTGAAAGTGAAAGCCATAGATTTGAACCAAATTCTGATGCGCGACTAACTTTAACGCACGTTCGATTTCTGTTTCTTCCATCCCAAAGGGCGACGGTTCTCCTGCCATCGTTACGTTTGTTGTTGGGAGGTCATCATAATTCAAGTTAATTCTTAATAGAACTTGTGCTGAGGTCTGTAATTCATTTGCGATCAGTAGTAACCGTTGTAACTCCAACGTACTCTCGATGTGAATGTACGTCACTCCCGCACGCAACGCCCCTCTCAATTCGTATTCCTTCTTACTCGGGCCGCCGAAGAGAACGGGAACGTCGTCAGAGACTTTTCTCACTTTCTTTAATTCACCAATCGAAGCGACTTCAAAGCCTGACACATAAGGCAACAATGCCCCAAGTATTCGTTCATCAGGGTTGGCCTTAATTGCATAGAACAGATTTGTATCTTTCGGCAACAACTTGACCATACTTCTAGCTTCTTGCTCTAACCGGTCAAGATCATAGACATACGCACACAATGGTTGATGACACGCTTCTCTATACTGTGTCACTAACTGTTGGATTTCCTTATTCATCGGATTTTCCCCTCGCTAACGAACGGTAGTGATTAAGTTTTGCTTGAAAGGCACGAAAAGCATTTCCACGTTCATCTCCGAGAACGAAGATGGATACACCTTTTTCACTCCACTGTTGATGGTGGGTTTCATTTCTTGAAACGATCGCATAAGGAATGTTCGCTCGTTTCGTAGATTCAAATAGTTGTTCTACATGATCTTCTACATCTGGATGATCAAGCTGCCACGGTACGTGTAACGATTGCGATAAATCCGCAGTACCTTCTAACACGAAATCGATATGTGAGCACGATACAATCGCCTCTCTTTGCTCTACCCCTTCGACACTTTCAATCATCGGTATGAGCATCAGTTCTTCATTAACTGTGGCAATGTATTCCGTTAGTGAGTGCTTTCCGAACTGACCAGGACGACCACTATTTAGACTTCTCATTCCCTTAGGATGATAGAACGTATGTTGAACCGCTTGTTCGACCTCTTCTTTCGTCTTTACATTCGCAATGACAATCCCTGCTGCACCCGCGTCCAATACTTTCAAAATATCTTGGCGGTTGACTTCGGCTAAGCGAACTAGAGGAGTCGTTCCTGTTACTTCTGCAGCACGAATCATGTTCTCAATCATTTCTTTGCTGCTTGAAGCATGCTCATGATCAATAATGACAAAATCAAACTCTGCATAGCCGAGCAACTCAACCATCGTAGGGTGGGGGGTAGACACGAACATGCCAAACACCTTTTCGTTACGGGCAATCTTCTGCTTTAAGAGATTGGCTCGCATTCTACCTGCCTCCTTGCTAGTAGAAGTGGGTTCTCTACCTGTGAAAAGTACAATTCACCGTCGCCAAATAATCGACGCTTTGTCATTTGTTCAATCTTTATGTCTTCACCGAAGAGATCGTAAGCTTCACAACGTTCTTGATCAAGGTTCACTTCATGTTGATAGTCTAGAATGACGTTCGTACACATCTTCCAAAACATTTCTTCATCAATCTCATATCGTTCAAAGAAGAACGCGATTTCTGTCATGCAGATAAAGTAAAACGCATCGTAAAAATAATCACGCACATCGGTTAAGGCGTCGGCTTCAAGGAATGAATAACGGTTAACCTTTTTATGGGCCTCAGGCTCTGAAATAAGCACGGGTTGGTTCTTCGGACTAAAACGTGAATGTGGTACAAAACGAACCCCGTCATGCAAGTCTTTTGCAACGACTCGCTTTGGCCAGCCATTTTCTAATATGACAATCAAGTTCTGGGCATGAGACTCGAGCGCAATGCCATGCATATAAAGCAAATGCATTAATGGTTTAGAAACGACTTCTATTAATCGGTTCAGCCACCTCTTTGCCCCATATTCGTCAATAAACGCTTGAATGATTGGAACCCCGTTCTTCTGAATGTGAGTGACCGCATTTAATGGGAATGCTCGTTCATTCTCATTCACATAGGTGTTTATATTCTCTCGATAGATCACACCTAAGTTCCCGTATAGTTGCTTTTGTTCAAGTTGAGTCGCTTTTTTATATTCGAAAGCAGTCCCTGCGACCTCACGTAAAATATTGAATGAATCATCTTTAAAGTACGGGTCCTCGTCAATGATGGAATGTAGCCACTCACTAATCTTTGCGGCGTTTTGGATAGTGTGACTCGCTAATATTCGGCTGGATGATGTATTGGTGATGTTTAACGGAAGTTTTAGATACGTCGACTCAGAATAATTTCTATTCGTTAACGAACGTAGAGATTGATGGGCTTGGTAAGGAACCGATGAACGACCTAATAACACAACACTATGATTTTCAATCGCTTGGAGAAACTTTGATTGTAAATCATTCTCCCATTGCCACGGGTGGACAGGAATCCAATACATCTCTTCAGGTGCTTGTCCTGAATCTTCGATGTACTTTATAAATCGCTGCTGATCCTCAAGAGGAAGGTGTTCGTCCAAAAGTTCTTGCCAATCAAATGTTGCGAGTTTGGTTGCTTTTACAAAGTCTTCATGTACTGCGAGCCAAAACGGGAAAATCGATTGATTAAATTCAGGACCGTAACGTTCATTATCTTCTAATGAAAACCCCATTCGTGATTTATAACTCGGATGATACGGATGTCCTTCGATAAGAAGACTTTCAATATCATCAAAGGAAAGTGAATTTACTCGTTGAGGTTCTTGCTGTACTCGTAACGCTTGTGCATCCTTTGCATACGTTTCAAGCAACTCCCGGATGAACGACGAAGCTTGATTCTCATGGAATTGATTCTGAATCAACTCTTCGAGAAAGACATATAAATTCTCACACGTTTCGTCGTTGCGCTTAATCGAATAAGGATCAATTTTTATCCGATGAAACGAATGCTTTTGAGTAGCCTTAAACGTATAGATGACCTTGGACCCTTCTTCATTTTCTCCGTAAACGGCCCAATCACCATCCGTATGCCCATACGGTACGATTCCCTCAAACAAAAGAGCTTCTAACGTTTGGCGCATGATCCGGTCTCTTACTTCTCCCGGAAGATTACGGTTATTGGATTTCAACAGGTTGTTTTCGTACATCTAAATCCCTCCGTGTGGTGTGCATTACATTGTTGACGCGCACAAATGATGGCGTTTCTCCTTTACTCAATAAACAGCTAACCATGTTTGTCTTCGCAATAAATGATTCTGATTCACGTACCTGTTTTACAAATTGATTGTTCGTCTGCTTATATTCTCTGTCCAAAACTTCATCGACCCGTTGCCAAATCTTCTGCTCGGACACGTTGCACAGTTGCGCAATGACATGAATTAAAGAACCTAGATGGTTAACGAAGAAATAATAGATCGTTCTCTCCCTTGCTGCTTGAGTAGAATAAAACAAATAGGAATGCTTATCATTGGCATCAACGTTCGTTGCTTTCTCTCGTTCAACACTTACACCTTCAAGGTCCCGAATGATAAATTGAACAGGCATGCCCTCGTCCAACGTGACAAGACAATTTTGTAAATGAGCTTCAAAGTGAACGCCCTTATCTTCAATTAAGCGGACAATTGGCACTAATGAAATCTCTAAATACCGTTCAAACCAATCTTCTATATCAATTCGTCCAACAACCTGTTCCAATTGGTAACAGTCCGTTGACAGATTCCATTCAACTAAACTAGACGCAATCATCGTCCGACTCGTATCAAAGTTTACGGGCCGATATGCATACGTGAACATGGACTTTAACTTTTCATCATCAAAGTGACAGGATGCTGTCGCTGTTTCATATGAAATTTGCGTGTACGGTTCGTCCGAGAAACACTTATTGTCCATTAAATAGTGCGTCGCTTGAAGTGTTCGTCTCATCTGCTCCACAGTGTTGTTACGTTTCAAGTTCGTAATTTGCACATCTAATGGCAACTTCAAATTGCACGTCATCTCAGGCACATACACTGTTCGTACTGAAGATGTAGGATATGCCATCGGTCCGAACTTTCCTAGAAATTGTAATGTGCCTTCGCGTATTGCCACTTTAATCTCAGGCACACGTTGTACATGTTCATACTGCCAAGGATGCATCGGCAAAACCCGATAGTCATCATATTGATCGCCTAAACGTCGTTTCACCTCTTCCATTAATGGATCTGGGAATTGAACCTTTTCGTGGACCCATTTTTCAACATAGGTATCTTCTTTCACAGCCACATAACCAAGCTGAAACGCTGTGTGACATTCCGGACTGTAGCGGTCAATTTCTTCGGCGTAGAACCCTTCACGGTTTTTTGGGAAAGGATGAAACGGGTGACCATGAATGAGAGATTGTTCTGAGCTAATGTAATCATGAACCGGTTGATCGTTCATTTGACTAAGGAAAATGTTGAGCTTATGAAAACTATTGCTCACTTTTTTTAGAAATACCATTTTCTCAGATTGCGAGAGTGTCGAATGGCTTGATTCTAATTCTTTTACGATTAAAGAAGCGATATCCATATAATCGATTCGTTGTTGTCTGATGAAGTAGCTCTGATATTCATGTTCTCCCATTGCCGAGTAATACGTTAGTTTCCCAGTAATTGTTGCTCGACTAGATGGAAATGGAATTTCATAGGAGTGGTCCTCTTCTTTATAAATGAACGTGCCTTCACATTCTCTTAGGTAACAATTAAGCAATGTCTTACACGTATGTTCATCTGCATACGTCCATGGATTACGATTCATCGTTATCTCCTCACCTAGTTTTCGTTCGATTTGTAATAACTTTAGTTAACGGTAACGTCACGATCATTAGAAATCCGAGTAACAGCCAAAGCTCTTGAAGTGCTTGCCATTTAGCCTCTGTTACGGTCAATGTTGCCTCAAGGGCAGTCCACCTTAAATCAAAGTACATCGTTATGAATATGACCATCACCATCGACGAAAGCCGCTTTAACGTGTTGGATAACGCCGATCCATCATGCCAATCTTTCTCTTCAAGTGCATGCAGACCAATTGTTACGACGGGCGAGTTTGATAGGCCCATTCCCATCCCGCGAATAGCCATAATGACAATCAATACAAGTAAAGATGCATGGATTGGAACGAACGCTAGAAGTAGGATAGAAAGTGCGGTTAGTAGAATGCCTATTTTGACAAAAGATGTGGATTGTTGATCGATCTTTCGCCCTCCATACCAAGCAAACAGACTCGCAAAGATTGCAGCAGGGATGTACAGTGCACCAGTAACACTTGCACTGTAAGAAAATACATCCTGCATCATGAGGGGAAATAGAATTAATACACCAAACATGACTGAATGTTGTACGGTCACAATGACGACCGACGCTGTGTATAATCGATTCCGAAACAAGTGCAAGGCAATCATAGGTTCAGAAGCATTTCTCTGATTTCTTAAAAATAGATACAGTAGACCAATTCCTAGAATTAAGAAAAGATAAGGTAGCCAATACGTAAGGTTTGTCGTGCTCATCAGCTGTAATCCTAAGCAGATACATAGCAATGAACAGGCGAACACGCCAATTGTATATGGACTCGTCTTTTTCCTTGGTACTGCTCGTTGATCTGGTAATTTCAAGACCCCTATGAAACTGACAAAGAGTGCAAAAGGAACCATGAACCAGAATAAATAGTGGAACTTACCCAAATCCATTAGCACGCCGCCTAAGAATGGTCCGATTGCAGGTGCTGCTGTTAATACGAGCCCCCACAGTCCTGAAATCCTCCCGTGAAAGGATTGCGGGTAAAGAGAGAACAGCAAGACGAGCGAAAGGGGAATCATAATTCCTGCCGCTACGCCGTGCAACAACCTGACGAAGGCAATCGCAATAAAAGAATCATAGAATAAGGCGCCATATATTGAGGATGCAAACAAAATGAGAGCTCCACTAGTAAATAATCGCTTCCTCCCCCAAACTCTTGATAGATACGCAGCAATTGGCATCGTTACCGTCATCGCTAACAAGTAGATCGTAATTAACCAGCTTGCTTCCGATGTCTTTATCTCATACAAGTTCGATAAACCTGGAATAAGCACATTAAATGCACTGTTGGTCACAACTAAGGCAAATCCACCGCCGATAATGGCAGCAACGACTATATACGTTGGTTTCTCTTTGTTGTGCAACATCTTGTTATTGTCTTTTTGAGAAATCGTATTTAACCGTTCTAACGATCATCGCCTCCTTGTTTTCATCTACTCTCACTTTAATTGAGAATGATAATCACTGTCAATTAGTCTTTTGGATTCAATTTCCAGTTATGAGTTCTGGCATAGAAAACTGAAATGACACAGTACTTCATACATCTATCATCCAGTGGAAATCGATCTTTTGCGCCATAATTAAAATAGGATAATGATCTATAGGAGTGAAAGGTGTTATGTTTTAAGATGATAAGACTTAGAGAGTGATAATGTGCCCAAAGGAATTGATATTGCAGGGGATAAGGGACGAAGATGAAGATCATAAAACTAACAAAACGAATGCTTGAGCTAGTCCTAAACAGGACAACTCAAGCATTCGTCTATTTTTACGTAATCGATTAATTTGAGGTAAGAACTAGTGGAGAGAATGTAGTTTAAATTACTACAAATCAATAGTAAGTTAAATCAAAAGCAACCCAATAGCAATCGGGAAAAACGTCCAGAGAAGAATAATGACGCAGAATCCCATAATGTCACGAACTTTTAATCCAGCGATTGCAAGAAGCGGCAACGTCCAAAACGGCTGAATCATGTTTGTCCATGCATCTCCCCAAGCGACTGCCATCGCCACACGCGCAGGTTCCGCTCCTATTTCATAGGCAGCACTCATCATAATTGGACCTTGAACCGCCCATTGACCACCGCCCGAAGGAACGAAGAAATTCACAATTCCAGCGGAAATGAACGTAAACAGCGGAAAAGTAAACTCAGTAGATATCGCTATAAACATGACCGACATCATTTCACTTAAACCGGATCCTACCATCATTCCCATAATCCCCGCATAGAAAGGGAACTGTATGATGATTCCTCCTGCATTTTTGACTGCTTCAGACACAGTCTTCAAAAACCTTCTTGGTGTCCGATGGAAGAGAATACCGAGAAACAAGAACGCAAAGTTCACGATGTTAATATTCAGATCTAATCCATTATTAATAAAATGCATGACTACAAATATAAGTCCTAAACCACCAATAACAATCGAAATGATTTGACTGTTTTCCAAGCGATCTGCCGGTGTGTGATTCTCCGACAGTTCCTCCTTCACCGCTGCTTCTTCTTGAATTACGATCGGTTCAATTTTTGTTGTACTGTCAGCAGCTCTCATGAGCAAACGATTCATTAATGGCAACATAATGACAAGAACAACGACGATAAAGATATTAAATGGAGCAAGCAATGTATCCTGAATCGCAATCGTTCCCATCGTATCTTCCAAGAAGTGTCCGGGAGTTGCAATTGTTAATGGAATTGATCCAGACAAGCCACCATGCCATACGATCATGCCACTATATGCAGACGCGACAAGCAAGCGGAAATTCACCGTAGGAACTTGTTGTACAACATGCTTTGCAAATAGTGCACCAATCACAAGACCAAACCCGTAATTGATTAAACAAGCGATACACGCAACAAATGTAACGAGCATGATTGCTTGTCCTGGCGTATTGGCAAAAAGGGCTAATCGGGCAAGAATTGTCTTTACGACACTCGTGTTCGCCAATATGTAACCGGTTACAACAATAAGCGACATTTGCATCGTAAATTCAAGTAAACCCCAAAATCCATCTCCCCAGAGCTGTACCATCTCTACAGGATTATTCGGTGTAATAAAAATTCCTAAGAGGAAAACGATCAATGTCAAAACTAAAGCGAAAATAAATGCATCCGGTAAATACCGTTGAACAAGCCTGTCTGAGAAGCGGGTAAGTGCAGTAAACATTCCGCCACTCCCTTCTTATTATTTTGAATAATCTTATCATTATGGTGTTGAAATGGGAAGATGACAATCCCTTCTACGAGCATGTGAGAACACTGTGATTCTCATAAATTGACCGTATTATCAGCTTCGGACTAATCCACTCGACTATGAAAGGAAGTCCCCAGTTGAGATAAGTGGGGATTTTGATGATTACTCTTCATTTTCGGAGCACTATCCCCACAAACAAAAACGTACCGAGTCGCTCGCACAGTTGCTGTGACAGCTCTCCGATCAAAGCAGCCTTAGAGGCCAGTTTCTCAATAGCCTGAGCGAGCCAGAGAACCTCTGACTCGCTTTGCTTTGATTTTGTTGCTATACTTCACGCTTTTTAGAATCGGAGCGGTTCATCCTCTTCTTCCCACGATTCCAATACGAGACGAGAATCGGGCCTGAGATAATTTGCCAAACCGAGAAGATCGCGCTCGGTAAAGCTGCTAATGGACTGAAGTGAATAGTCGCTAACGTCCCACCTAGTCCAGCATTTTGAATACCAACTTCAAAGGCAATTGTCCGTCTTTGCTCTTCGTTAAGCCCGCTTAGTTTGGCAGCGATATAACCGAAGAGTAAACCCAACCCATTGTGGAGAATAACGGCAACGAATAGAAGTAATCCTACGGTTAATAGATTACTTTGATTCACAGCAACGATGGCACTCACAATTAGTACGATTGCAATAATCGAAATGTTCGGTAGAGCAGTCCGTCCGAGGCTTGCAACCTTTGGAAAGATATAGTTGATGAGAATTCCAAGACTAACAGGAACGATAATCACTTGGACGATTGACAAAAGCATAGATCCTGCATCGATTGGCATCCACTGATTTGCAAGCAGCAGAATCATTAAAGGCGTCATAATCGGTGCAATGACTGTCGACACTGTTGTCATCGCTACCGATAATGCAACATCTCCCCTTGCTAGATAGACCATTACATTCGAAGACGTACCTCCTGGACATGCTCCGACCAAAATGAGTCCAGCCGCTAATTCAGGTGGCAACTGAAAAAGAACAGCAATCCCAAACGCAATCAGTGGCATAATGAGAAATTGACCAATCCCCCCAATAAGCATTGGAAGTGGTCGCTTAAAGACAATAGAGAAATCTCGAAGCTTTATTGTTAAACCCATCGCCAACATAACGACTCCTAATAAGTAAGGAATGTACGGACTTAACCAGCTAAACAGTGGAGGGTATAGTAACGCAATGACACTGAATCCGACAACGATAAAAGCAAAATATTTTTGGATGCCACTCATACCCACACCTCAATTCCTAAGATTGACGATACGAAAGCGCAACGTTTTTCAGTTGCGTGTAATTTTGCAAAGCTTCTAAGCCCTTTTCTCTGCCATAACCACTCCGTTTATAGCCACCGAAAGGCATTTGAATTCCCCCGCCAGCACCGTAGTTATTAATAAACACTTGGCCTGATTCTGCGGCTTCTGCAACGCGATGGGCTCGCCCTATGTCATTCGTCCAAATTCCTGTAACGAGCCCATAATCCGTTCCGTTCGCTAGTGAAATTGCTTCTTCTTCGGTCGTGAATGGATGAACAGTAATCACAGGTCCAAAGACTTCCTCTTGCGCAATGGGGTGACTTGCATCGATGTTCGTAATGATCGTTGGTAGATAATAATAATCACCTTGCTTCCTTCCACCTGTGATGATGGTCGCACCGTCGGCTTTGGCTTGTTTGATGTATCCGTCAATTTGTTCGATTTGTGAATCAGTAATGATCGGCCCGAGCTGATGATTATCCATACCAGGACCGATGCCCAGTTTTTCAAAGCTTATTTTTAACGCTTGAACAAATCGTTCTTCTAGCGATGCCTCAATAATTAACCGTGAACCAGCTGAACACGTTTGCCCGGCGTTTTGTGTAATAGCATTCGTAACTGTTTGTACCGCTTGCTCGAAATGACAATCACTAAAGACAATTTGCGGTGACTTTCCACCTAACTCAGGCGTGACTGGTGTAATTTGCTTCGCCGCAGTTTGCATGATCGTACTTCCAGTCTTAACTGAACCGGTAAACGCAATATGACGCACGAGCGGATGGCTTGCTAATGCCTGTCCTGCTTCTTGACCCGTACCGGTAACGACGTGATAGACCCCTGTTGGAATCCCTGCTTTCTCCATGCTCTCTGCTAATAAAAGTGCCGTACTTGGTGTTTGTTCTGCTGGTTTAACGACGGTCGTATTCCCCATGGCAATGGCTGCTGCAACACTTCTCGCTGTAATTTGGATCGGATAATTCCAAGGGATAATATGAGCCGTAACGCCAAGTGGTTCTCGTACGGTATAATCCAAAATCCCCGGTTCAATTGGAATTGTCTCACCGAGCACTTTATCAGCCATTGCTGCATAATACTCGAAATAACGGGCTGCCGCTTCGACATCTGCTTCACTTTGTTTGAGTGGTTTACCGACGTCTAACGTTTCAGCCTTAGCGAATTCATCAAGACGTTCTCGTAAATCAGCCGCAACTTTATGTAGACAATAGCCTCGTTCGTGTGGTTTAAATGAACGCCACGTTGATGAATGAAACGTTTGATGCGCCGCCTCTATAGCCTCATTTACGTCTTGAGCACTTGCTTTAGGAACCGAATAATTCACATCTCTCGTTGCAGGGTTTAAAACGATGAGCTCCTCTTCCCGCTTTTCCCAAACGCCATTAATATACATTGGCTTTTGCATGTTATAGCCCCCTTCCTCCGTCAATTCGTAATGTCGTTCCCGTGACCATACTCGCATCATCACTACACAAATAGATAATACCTTTGCTAATATCTTCAGGTCGAATTAGTCTGCCGAGTGGAACGCTTTTTTTGAAGACGTTCTCTTTGACTTCATCAATGTTTTGATCCACGCCTGCGAACTGATTAATCATCGCCGTATCAGCAGGTCCTGGATGCAAAACATTTGCTCGTATCCCATGCTCTGCTAGTTCAATCGCAATTGCTTCAGTAAATGAGACAACAGCCCCTTTCGATGCAATGTAAGCATTCAAGCCAGGACGAGGCCTTACAGCTGAGACCGATGCCACATTCACAATCGAACCGCTTCCCGCTTTCTTCATCACACGGCTTGCTGCTTTACACGTTAAGAAAACAGAAGTTGAATTAATCTTATGAATTCTTTCCCAGTCATCCAATGTTACGTCTTCAAGCGGTGTTGCTGATTGAGCAATTCCAGCTAAATTGACGAGTGCATCTACTTGATCGTAACGCGCTATCACTTCCGAAAACGCACGATTCACTTCTTCTTCCACACTAAGGTCGACACGTTGATAAAAATAGCGATCATTTAAAACGGGCGCATCGTCTGCTAAATCAAAGCCCGCAACAATCGCACCTTCAGCCAGACTATCCTCAACCAGTTGTCTACCCATTCCTCCATTTGCTCCAGTAACGACAATGACTTTATTCTGTAGTTTCATAGGATCGCCCCCTAATTGTTGTTTAATTCTGATAGGATTTCGTCTGTTACTTCCTTTGTAGACAACGTACCACCGATGTCTTTTGTCGTACGTCTTGATTGAATGACTTGCTCGATCGCATCCATAACAAGATCCCCAAGTTCGGTTTCGCCGAAATGATCGAGCATCAATTTGGCCGTCCAGATTTGACCAATCGGGTTAGCGATACCTTTTCCAGCAATATCTGGCGCTGAACCGTGAACAGGCTCAAACATTGACGGGTACTTGCCATTAAGGTTAATGTTTGCCGCTGGCGCGATTCCGACACTTCCCATAATCCCCGCACCGAGATCTGTTAGGATATCTCCAAACAAATTCGAGGCTACTATCACATCGAACCTTGCCGGGTCCGTAACAAAAAACGCAACGAGCGCATCGATATGTTGCGAATCCGTCTGAATATGTGGATAGTCTGATGAGACTTCTTGAAACACTTCATCCCAAAACGGCATCGAATGGTAAATTCCATTAGACTTCGTTGCACTCGTAACATGACCCTTTCGTTTTTTGGCAAGTTCAAAGGCATAGTGCATCGCTTCACTCATCGCTCGACGTGAGAAGAAGTTGTTCTGAACAGCGATTTCATCTTTGCCTTTATACATTTTCCCACCGACTGTACTGTACTCCCCCTCGCTGTTTTCCCGAACAACGATCAAATCAAATTCTTTCGGATTAACGAGTGGTGAATGAACACCTTGAATAATCTTCGCAGGTCGAATGTTTAAGACTTGCTCGAATTCCCGGCGAATCGTCAAGATCGATTCCCAAACGGAAATATGGTCCGGCACTTTTGTAACGTCCCCAATCGCACCGAGAAAGACGCTATCATATTGACTCAATCGATCGAGTCCATCTTCTGGCATCATCCGTCCATGTCGAACGTAGTAATCACAGTTCCAATCAAATGTATCGAAAGAAAACGTGAGTCCTCCATGAATCGTTGCCACAGCCTCCAACACCCGCACCGCTTCCGGTACAACTTCTACCCCGACACCGTCTCCTGGCATGCAAGCTACATTGAATTTTTTCACATTACCCACCTCATCTGTAAGCGCTTTTGTAGTTGTGCTTAACGTAGTAAAAAAATCTTCCCTTAACCTAATTCATGATCTAGATCGTAGATCCTCTAATATTTTTATAAAATAGTGAATTTTAAACTTCATAACGCATTTATCTGTGCGCCCGTATCAAAAAAACGCCCCGCAAGGAGCGTTTCTAACGGTAAACCAATCACTACGTATTCCGATCAAGCGGACGTAAGGGATACATAGGTCGTTCTTCTTTTCGTTGCAGTGAGCGTTTTTCTTCAGCTTCTGTTTGAAAGTGCGCTTGTGCGTCTAACGGTTTCTTTCCACGCTTATCGACTCGCTTATAACTACCATCTTCTTGTAGAATCCTCGTTTTCACATTATCTAACCACATCGTCTCGAACATTTGAACGATACGTGCTTTTGCGACATTGTCGTCAATTGGAAACATCGTTTCCACACGAGCATCTAAATTCCTGACCATAAGATCGGCACTCGATAAATACACTTCCGTTCCGTCTTCTCTCGTAAATAGAAACATTCTTGTGTGCTCCAAATAGCGTCCAACGATCGATTGAACCTCGATGTTCTCACTTAAACCAGGCACTTTTGGACGAAGGCAACAGATACCTCTGATCAGTAAACGGATCGTCACCCCTGTAGCTGACGCTTTATACAACGCATCAATAATTGCCTGGTCAGATAAAGAGTTTAATTTCATTGCAATCGATGCTTTTCTCCCTAGCTTCTGATCTTCCATTGCAACGTTGATAAACTCAAGTACTTGATTTCGTAACGAGTAAGGCGCTGTAACAAGCTTGTTGAAGAGTGTAGGTTCTGCAAAGCCAGATAACATATTGAATAGCGCTGAAACGTCAAAGCCTAATTGTCGATTCGACGTCATCAGCCCAAAATCGGTGTAAAGCTTCGCCGTTTGGTCATTATAATTGCCCGTTCCTAAGTGAACGTACCGGCGAATGCCATCACTTTCACGACGGACGACGAGCAATAGTTTCGCATGGGTTTTCAACCCTAATACGCCGTAAATCACATGACAACCGGCCTTCTCTAATTGCCTTGCCCAGAGAATATTATTCTCTTCATCAAATCGGGCTTTAAGTTCAAGGAGTACCGTCACTTGCTTTCCTCGTTTCGCCGCTCGTTCAAGTTGGCGAATGACCGGTGAATTGCCCGATACTCGGTACAACGTCATCTTGATTGCAAGCACAGCATCATCGTCTGTGGCTTGTTGCAATAAGTTTAAGATTGGCTTGAACGATTCGTAAGGATGATGCAACAAGTAATCCGTATCTTTAAGCTGTTCGAAAACCTCTCCATCATCGAGTGCTGCATCTAGAAACGGGACGTACTCTTTGTAATATAACGATCCATCTTCAGGCAATAATGGAGCAATCTTAGGTAAAAACGTCAGGTCAACAGGACCACGCAGGATGAAGATCATGTTGTCATCAATCGAGAACGAATGTGTTAGTTCGTTATGCATCTCTTTGGAAATCGATCCTTCTATGTCTAGCCGAAGCACTTCGCCTCGCTCCCGGATACGAAGTTGCTTTTTCATTTCATTCAATAAATTAATCGCATCGCCTTCTTCGACCTCAATGTCCATATCGCGAATGACACGATAACAACAGCTTTCAATGATGCGGTATCCTTGGAACAGATCCGACATGAAAAATTGAATTACATCTTCAAGTAACACCCATTCCCTCGCCTCATTGTAAGGGATTTCCACGATTCGATTGAGTACAGAAGGAACTTCAATTGTCGCGAACTTCACCTGACTCGAAGGGTCATCCTGCTGCTGAAGCCGAACCGCGATGTGAATCGATTGATTAGACACGAAAGGAAACGGTCGTGAAGAATCAACCGCGAGCGGTGTCAACACAGGGAAGATCTCCTTTTTAAAATACAAATGAAGCTTTTTCTGCTGTTCAGATGGCATTGCCGATATGGATAAAAAAGTTACGCCAAGCTTTTTCAATGCAGGCAGTAACATGTAGGAATACGTATTGTATTGTTTACGAACCATTTGTTGCGTCCAATCATAAATACCTTCGATCTGCTGCGTCGCGTTCAAACCTGCAATATCAACATCTGAAATTGACATTTGCATTTGATGGTGCAGCGTTGCAACGCGCACCATAAAAAACTCATCAAGGTTACTCCCAGTAATCGATAAAAATTTCACACGCTCCAGCAATGGATTGGATCGATCTCTCGCCTCATCTAACACCCGCTCATTAAAGGCCAACCAACTAAACTCCCGATTGATGTACTTTTTATGCAAGAGCATTGCTTCGAATCTCCTTAAAGGTAAAATTCATGCCAAATACACATTCAAAATACGAGGCTTTATTAGCCAAAACCCAACTTTCTAACGTGATTTCATCATTCGAATAAAGATCAAGATGAACATTCTGCTTTTCAATGGTCACGTTCACACGGGAGATCTTCTGTTGTCGACTATCATCTAACGCATCGGCAATTCGAAGAATTGCCGTTAGCTTGGCGATGATGACCGCTTGTTGTTCTGATAAATATTGAAAATGTAACGTGTCAGTTAATGGGGTTAAGCTGCTATGATAACGAACACAATGGGCAATGATTTGCTTCTCTCTGTTTGAAAGACCGATGACTTCCATTTCGTTAATCAAATAATACGAGTGAAGATAATGATGATTCATGGATACTAAGTTGCCGATGTTTCGCAGAATACATGCCACCTGTAGCAATAAACGCTCGCGGTTTGAGAGATTGTGGATGTCCCCTGTCTGATCAAACACACGCGTTGCATACAATAGCACAGCATCATTGTTCAGCTTCGAGCATTGAAAACGTTCGGCAATACGCCATACTGCTGTCATTAAATCTTGCTCAAATGCGAGTAATGCTCGCTCATTTTGTGCGGCAATTAATCCGTCACACAAATCTGATTCTGAACGATGCAACTGTGAAGCATTTGTCCACTGCAACATGAGCTTCAAAATAATTACTGATGGCAGAAGTTGCAAATACTCGACTCTTGATACTTGGAACTCCGTCGCAAACGCTCGCGGTTCTTTCTCATGTAACTGTGTATAGACTTCGTGAAAATGATGAACCGTTAATTGATCGTACGCTTGGAACAACTGATTAAATACTTTCAAGTCTGTTCCAAACACGATTAAATGCTTTAATTCTTTTGTAGACTCAATGGTCGGCTGCAAACTTTCAATCTTACTTAGAATGTAATCTTCAATTAAATCTTGATGGCGATCAATTTGATTCTCCATACGGGTAACGACTTCTTGGATTCGAAGTGGACCTAGTTTCACATGTTGAGAGAATACGAGTTCTTCTCGTTGATACATCGTCAATTGGATACTGCCGCTTCCAATATCAACGAGCAATGCGCCCTCTTTAAGGCGCTCTTGATAATTAGGCACATGTTCAGCTACCGCTAGCTGATGGTATTGCCTCTCCTCCGCATTGTCCAACCAATACCAAGAAAATCCGGTTCTGTTGTACACATAGTCTTTTACATACAACGCGTTTTCCGCTTCACGAATTGACGCTGTAGCAAAAACGAGGGCACCTTCAATCACAAATTCTTCGAGCTTGAGCCGAAAGCCCTCTAGCCCTCGGCACATCTCTTTTAGCGTCGTTACTTCAATTAATCCAGCATGATAAATATCATGTCCAATCGAGACACGGAATTGCAACGTCTCATCCACCACTCTTGTCTTACTTTCATAGATTTTCAACGTCATGATTTGAGAACTGATCGTAATGATCGCTGCATCCAATTGTCTTTTCGCCCCTTACTAGCGTGTAGTTTGTAGCGATTGCATCTCACTTAATAGACGATAGAATACAACCGCAGTTTGTGCACGGGAAGAGCGCTCACTAGGTGAGAGTACACCGTCTCTTCCTTGGTAAACATTCATTTGATAAAGAGCATTTACATAAGATTGCGTCTCTTCATCAATATTGTCAAGATCTGTAAAAGGCGCCGCATCAAATTGTTCAGGGTCCATATCGAACGTATGCTCAAGCATTCTTCCTAGAATTCGAATAGAATGAATTCGACTGATCGAATGCTCTCCTCGGAATGTTCCATCGCTGTATCCTTGAATCAGACCGTGTTTTATCGCCGCAGATAGTTCATTCACATACCAAGTATCTTCATCAACATCTGCAAATGAGAGAGCTTGATCAAATGATGCTTCGTCACCGTTTAAGCCCAATGCTCGAACGAGCATGACGGTATAGTGTGTTCTTGTCGTATGACGCGCAGGCATAAATTGTCCTGAGCTGTTCCCCGTCATGATCTCAAGTGCGTACATCGCATTGATTTCGTCGACTGCATAGTGCGTGTCAGAAACGTCTTGATAGTTTGCACGAGATACGTAGTCTAACAACGTTGGAACATACGGATTGCCTTCAAAGAACCCATTCGTATATTGCGCGCTGAACACATCATAATCATGAATAACTTGACCGTAATACTGAACCGAAATCTCTGTTAAGGTCTTCTCGAAGTCTTCCCAATCGTGAATCGCTCCGGATGCGTTCTCAGCAAATGCCGGATTGGCGCGACTGTGGGCAATCGCTGCTGCTCGTGCACTATGTTGCACGACACTTTCTAACTGTTCTTTTGATTCAAAGGATGCTTCACCGAATTCTTCTTTATAACGGGAGCGTTCACGTACTGAAAACGATTGCTCTTCGGTGTCCAACATCCCCCAATATGGACTATGATCATTTGGTAACAAAGCCTTTGCACCCGTGATCGTACGCTCTGCATGAGGGGTTTGCATTGACTCTTCTTCTTCAAAAGGTGCTTTTGTTTGAGCTTTCACATCCAAAATAATATCGTCATCTTCACTATCACTCGCGCCTTCAATTAAGACGTAGTAACGATCGTATCCAAGACTACCAAGTCCTGCATTCGTTCTACGAGCAATGTCTTTAATTTCAAAGTGTTCCTCATCTAAATCATAGTCTTGTGTTTGCTCGTGTACATAGTTTTGCCAATACGTGTTGATCATTGTTTTCTCTGCTTCAGAAGCTGTGGCTAAACGCGGGTTGTCTTCCTCAAAGCGTCTTTGTTCACCAATCATCGTCGTCCACGTATTCAGCTCGTCCAACTGTGAAATGGACTGCAATTCCTCAGCCGTTTCCTTCACAAATCCTTCTGTATGCTCTGGTGTAAATGAGAACTGATTCGGTCCAATTGCTCCGTCCGCTACTTTTTGAAGTTCGTTCGTATACGTCAATACGAACTCGGTGATGACGTCACTGATTTCATCGTCACTCAACTGTAAGCCTGGTGCGATGTCATTTAACTTTATTAAGCTTGAACCATAACGAATGAGATCATAATAAAACGGTGCATAAACAACTTCATCGAAATCGTTAAAATCAAAAACAGGTTCACCACTCCCATTTCCATAAAAGCCGATGTTTTCTACATGAAAGTCACCCGTAATCCACGTGTTCACATCGTCTTCAAGCCACGCATCTGGAACTCCCATATTCCCACGTAACGCATCGTCGGCATACAAATGAGAAGAGCCACGGAAAAAGGAGAACATCCCTGTGTTCATCGTTTGAAACTTCTGTTCAAAAATCGACTCATCTTTAAAATGGCTATTGTTCCGAATGAGTGATTCGTAGATCGTCCGTTGTCGCTCAGCGCTCGTTTGTGTATCGAAGAGTTCTAATGGAAATGGCATGAGCGGTCGCAAGATAAAATCAACGTCTTTAATGTTTGCATAATACGATTCCACAGGTGAATAGTCGGTTAATCGATCATTCCCTCTCACGTGCAAACGTTCGGTAAGTCGAGGTAATGATGCTAATGGTTCTAGACTATCAATGTCGTTGTCACGTAAGTTCATATCGTTTAAGTTCACCAGTGATTGAAGTGGTGAAAGGTCGGTCACTTGATTACGTCTGAGCGTTAACACTTCTAATCTTTCTAAATTCGAAATTGGGCTTAAGTCATTCACCCGGTTTGTATGTAAATTCAACTCTTTTAATTGAACCAATTGCCGGAGTGGTTGTAGATCATGAACACTGTTCTCGCGAAGATTTAGCTCTTCTAAGTGATGTAGATTAGCTAGTGGATCAATTGATGCGACTTGATTCTGTCTAAGATCGAGTGTTTCTAGATTAACGAGTGATTCTAGTGCTGATAAATCAGAGACCGCATTCCCACGAAGGTCTAGGTCCAACAAGCTGGTAAGTCCTTCAAGTGCAGCAAGATCCCGAATATGATTCTGCCTAAGGTCAATACTTTCAAGGTTGCCTAACCGTTGTAGCGGACCAAGATCAGTAATTTCGTTGGAACGTAGCTCAATGTCTTCAAGGTTCGTAAAGTGCTCCAACCCTGTTAAGTCAGCAATTCCTTGTCCGCGAGCTCCGTCCAACTGAACAAGCTGTTCTAGCATCGCTTCATCAATGATACTCTCTTCTGTCTCTAATGAAGCTTTCACCGCATCGCGCAACGCCTCGTCAGGTATTGCTTCTTCCAGATTTAATTCCTCTGCATCGACAAGGTCTGTCGTAGACAATCCAACCACTAGAAACAAGCCTGCCATCCCTATGTATTTTTTCATTTGATCCCCTCCTCATTTTTATTGTAGCGATTGAATTGCCGTATTCGGAAAAATTAACAAACTCTCTATACAATCTTAAAAAAGCGATCAAAAAAAGCGCCCTAAGCAGGACGCTTTCAAATTACGTGGATTGTTTTAATTTTCCCAAGTGCATCAAGTATTGATCCCGCTCAACTAAACGATCTTGAATGATATCGCTCGAATACGAATAAATGCCTTCGGTTGTCTTCGTACCGAGGTTCCCTTCATCAATCGCCGTTTGGATGAAATCAGGGACTTTCGTGTTTTCTGATAGCGTAGGCGCTAAGTTCTCAACGACACTTTTCCAAATGTCCAAGCCACCAAAATCAGCCGTCTCAAGCGGCCCAGCAAATCCCCAACGGAATCCAGGACCATCGGTTACTGCAAGATCAATACTTCTAGCGTCCGCAACGCCTTCTTCTAGAAGATAAAACGCTTCTCTTACTAACGCTGCTTGCAGTCGATTAGCAACAAACCCAGGAATGTCTTTATTAAGTAAGATTGGGCTCTTACCAATCTGCTTCATGAACGACATCGTTTCGTTCACAACATGCTCCGTCGTTTGAGCTCCTTTAACGACTTCAACGAGCGGAACAAACTGTGCAGGATTAAAGAAATGGGTAACGACGAATCGCTCTGGATGCGCTGCCCCTTCTGTCAGATCTTTCATTGAAAATGTTGATGTATTCGACGCAATTATTGTCTCCTTTGAGACGAGTGATTCAAGTGAACGGTACAGCCCATGTTTCAGCTCCAACTTCTCCGAGATTGCCTCAATCACAAGCTCACTTCCTTGAACTGACGCTTCCAAATCTGTAGACATGTTAAGAAACGCAAGTGCTTCTTCTTTCTCTTGCTCACCGAGTAGTTGTTCATTCACTTGCATCGTTAAGTTGCTTTCAATTAACGACTTAGCTTTTACTAACGATTCTTCGTTGATATCAAACAACACAACCGGTACCTTTGCTTGAGCCACGCGCTGGGCAATACCATGCCCCATCACACCAGAACCGATAACCGTAACTTTCTTCATTGGATTCCTCTCCTCTCACCGTGAAGAAACGGTCAGCAAGCTGACCGTCTCAACATTATTGAACTGTATAGCCTCCATCAATCGCATTCGCTTGACCTGTAATGCCTCTAGACTGTTCTTTCGCTAAGAATAGTGCATAATGAGCAATCTCTTCCGTTTCAAGGAGACGCTTTTGCGGAATTAATGGGTAGAAGATCTCTTCTAATACTTTCTCTTCACTCACATTCCGTTCCTCTGAAAGGTCATCTAACTGTTTTTGGACGAGGTCAGTACGAACATAGCCCGGACAAAGAGCGTTTACCGTAATTCCATGAGCCGCTCCTTCTAATGCCGACACTTTCGTCAAACCAATTAAGCCATGCTTTGCACTGTTGTACGCTGACTTTCCAGCATAACCAATTAAACCGTTAATGGAAGCCATGTTAATGACACGACCATAGTGTTGTTCCTTCATGATTGGGAATACTTCTTTAATCAAACGGAACGGTCCCGTCAACATAATGTCGATCATGCGTTCAAACGTCTCCGTCGGGAAGTCTTCAACAGGAGACACGTGCTGCATACCTGCATTGTTTACGAGAATGTCCAACTGACCGTATTGCTCCATCGTTTGTGCGACCGCTCGTTTAATGTCTGCTTCACTTTGCACGTTGCACGCAACACCGATCACGTCGTGACCAGCTTTTTCAAATTCTGCTACTCGTGTCTTGATTGCGTCTTCGTTCATATCACTAAGCACGACTTTCGCTCCTGCTTGTGCATAAGTTCTCGCAATCTCTAATCCTAATCCGTTCGCAGCCCCTGTAATAAAAGCTACACGTCCTTGTAATTCTGTCATCACTATCACGTCTCTTTCTTTCTATATTTCTTAGATTCCTAGTCCTAATGAGAATAAGAAGATGGCTAAGATTACACCAATTACTGGTACGAGCACTGTTACCATCGCAAGTGGACCATAGGCCACACGATGTGACTCACCACAAATCGCTCGAATCGTCGTTACAACGTACCCACCGTGAGGAAGTGTATCGAGCGCACCAGATGAAATCGCAACAACACGGTGAAGTGCTTCAGGATTGACTCCTGCATCCAAGTAATGTGGAGCAATGAGCGGCAAGGCGATTTGTTGACCACCTGAAGAAGATCCAGTAAGTCCCGCAATAACGCCGACAGCTACAGCTGCACCAACTAATGGGCTACCTTCATAACCCGTAACAATATCAACAGCTGCTGAAAACGCAGGTGTCGCTTGTGCTACAGCACCGAAACCAACAACTGCTGCAGTATTCGTAATCGCAAGAAGTGCACCGATCGTTCCTTTAGAAGCAGAACCCCATACATCGGTTAAGTATTTACGGTTTAAGATCCATGTTGCAAAAATCCCACTCGCTAGAGCAATGATCAACGCTGAATGCTCAAGTGTATCGTGGAACAAAAATGAAATGACGAGCACGACAACTAATGGAATGGCTGATAAAAGTGGATTCGGTAAATCTTTACTCGTCGGTTCAGGATCGCCAGGACGTTCATCAAACGCTTCACCCTTTTTAACCGCACGGTTGATCATCCATTTGAGTAAGTAATAACCAAAGAAAATCATAAAGATTGCAACAATCAAACTTACTTCCCAACCTGCATAAGGCGATGTGCCGAGAAACGGCATCGGAATCCAGTTTTGAATTTCTGGAGATCCTGCAGACGTCATCGTAAACGTTACAGAACCAAACGCAAGCGTTGCCGGAATAAATCGTCTCGGCAAATTCGCCTGACGGAACAAGCTAAGCGCCAAAGGAAAAACAGAGAAACCAACAACGAATAGACTCACGCCACCATACGTTAAGATGGCACAGGCTGCGACAATTGCCGCAATTGCATATTTTACGCCAAGTTTATCGACAACGAACTTCGAAACACTGTCCGCTGCACGAGCGTCTTCCATAACTTTTCCAAACATTGAGCCGAGTAAGAACATTAAGAACCACTGACCAACAAAGTTCGAAAATCCAGTCATGTAGTTTCCTACAAGGTTCGGATCCCCTTCTGCTACCAATTGCGGGAACAGTGGAATACCATTTAATACAGCCATGAACAATGCACACAATGGCGTTGAAATTAATAAATTCCAGCCACGCATCGTTAGCACGATAAGTAGCGTTAGTCCCCCAATTAAACCGATTAAGCTAAAAATCACCTTAAACCCTCCTAATACTTCTTTTGTAAGCGATTACATTATTTATTGCAAGAAGTGCGCCAATATTTAGAGGTCGATTTGACAAGGTTTTTCGTAAACGACTCGACTATATCTTCCTTAAATACGGAAAACGCTCCAGCTTTACGGAATATTATACTTGGAACGCTTTGCATAAAAACTAGATTTCCCAATCCCTAAACGTTTCGCCGCACGTTGTGCATCGCCATCTTCATGCTTCAACGCTTCTTCAATCCGTTCTCGCTCTATACGCTCAATCGTCTCTTGAAGCGACTCATCAGTTGCGACCGCTTCAGTAAGTTCAAGTGAAAAGTCGATATCGCCAGACTCAATCCATTCATCTTCCTTCCGAATCATTGCTCGCTCAAGTACATTCCTTAATTCTCGAATATTCCCAGGCCACGCGTGTTTCTTAAGCTTCTCTTCCGCTTGCGTTGTCAGCCCCGCAACGTCTATTCCCATCTCTCGCTCTAGTTCTCGTAACAGAGAATGAGCAAGCGTTCCGAAATCTTCAAGACGTTCACGTAAAGGAGGAATCCGTAATGGCATCACATAAAGTCGGTAATATAAGTCCGCTCGGAAACTTCCTTGTTTCACAAGCGCTTCAAGGGGACGATTCGTCGCAGCAATAATTCGAACGTCAACCGCTTCAGGTGCCACGCCTCCGATCGGTTCAATTTCCTTTTCTTGCAACACACGAAGGAGCTTGACTTGCATTGCAAGTGGCATCTCACTCACCTCATCAAGAAATAACGTGCCGCGGTGCGCTAACGCAATTTTCCCTACTTTGCCACTTTGCTTCGCTCCGGTAAACGAGCCTTCTTTGTAACCAAATAACTCCGATTCGAACAATGACTCAGGAATTGCCGCACAATGAAGTCGCACGAAAGGTCCATTCGCTCTCCTACTCTCGCGATGAATCGCATGGGCAAACAACTCTTTCCCTGTTCCGCTCTCCCCTTCAATTAGAATTGTCGTATCCGTTTTAGCCGCTTTTTTCGCCATCTTTCTCGTCTTGACGATCTTGTCATCTTGACCTGCGATCTGCTGGAAAGCATACTTTGCTTTTAATTGCTCATGAGGCGTGTCGAATAATGAAGACTGCTTTATGAGTTCTTGAAATTGTGAATTCATTTTAAACAAATCATCAAGGTCTTGGAACATGATCTTCCCGACGACTGCAACCACTTCTCCGTCCAACACGATTGGAATCCGATTCGCAATCATCTGGTGACCATTAATTTCTTGCACGTTCGCCACTTCTGGATAACCCGTTTTGGCCACGAGGTGCATTCTCGTATTCTCTACAACTTCCGTCACGTGCTTGCCACGCACTTCATCTGGAACTTTATTTATAAAAGACGCATACGTCTCATTCACTGAAATGATATAACCGTCAGGGTCTACGACGATAATGCCTTCATAGGAATGTTCTAATGCTGTTTGGTATAAAGACAATTCTTTTTGTAATTGTTCGTTCTTCATTCCGAGTTGTCGCATAAGCTGGTGCACCCAGCCATTGGTCGTTATGTTCATCGCGTTCCCTCCCTCACTCATTATAATCAGCTTCTGTCGAAAACGGCTACCTTAGAATAAGCGACCGGTCTTTCTTCTTATTTTAACTCGTTTAAGTTTCCCCCTTCATCGGGAATATCAAGAGTAAATGGAAAGGAATGGTAGGAACATGAAATCCTTCTTACTCGGTTTTCTTTTACTCATCGTTGCTTTTCTAACTTCATGGCTCATCACCACTGCAGAACTCTTTCTCATCATTACGGCAATTATAGGCGTCGGCGGTCTACTCGTTTCCGGTCTGCTTCTAGGAACATTTCAATGGCGAAACGACCCTAGACACTTTCAAGAAGAACAATCGACCCGCAACAAGAGATCATCCTGGGCGACGTCACTTTTCCTATTCTCTTTTCCCCATTTAATTGCTGTGTTTGTCGGTCTATATCTCTATGTATAACAATAGGCACGACAAAAAAGGTCACAACGCTTGTGACCTTTTCACTTTTTCAATAGATGTTTCAATTACTACTTACTCATAATTAATTTTCTCTTCGATCGTATGGTCTTTACGATGGATGATTAACTGGGTTTGTTTGTTGTTCGCAATCTCCTTCGCCCGTTTAACTGCATCTTCTTTCTTATTGAACACATGGGCAGCCTGCTTCGCTCCTTCAGTTTGGACGACCCAACTACCTTCTTCGTTTGCCGTTACAAATAATGGGCGGTCTAATAACTCTGGTCTATTTGATGATGTTGAATTACTCGGGGAGGTCGTTTCGTGTTGTAAAAAATGGTCTCGTTCCTCTTTCGTTGCATTGGAAAACCATTCTTTTGCTTGGGAAGTTGCAATCGGAATCGCTTCACCTTCATCATAGCCATCTTGAATGAGCGTGTTACTAATTTCAATCGCTTTCTTGCGCACCGCTTTATCGAGGTTCTTGAGTGATGATGGGTAATCCTCCATTGTCCAAGGCATACTGCTCACTCCTTTCTCATTTTGCGATAAGCCACGTTTAAAACAACGATGACTTTTTAAAATTAAAGAAAGCCTTAAGAACACCATCACGTCCTCAAAGCCCTTTGTCCCAGCTCTTACGATTTATAATTGTTTATCACTGTAACGATCCAAGATCTGTTTAGCCGTATGTTCATTCTGAAGAATCTTAAAGTACTTGTTCAGTAGATCATTACAAATCTCTTCGCCAGTCGTCTCAGAAATATACCGGTCTTCACTGCGATTTGGATCATAATATAGAACATCCTTAAAAATTCTATTCTCATTAACCGTCACAATGACGTCAATGTACTTCGCATTCAACGGCTCCTCATGATCTTCAATTCTTAATTTGATGGAAATTGAACGTCTCACAGGAATTTCAATATTCCAACTGCCAATGTCCTTTTCTTGATTAAAATACAGATCATCATCCGCAAATTCTAAGAAGAAACTAAGCTCCTCTTCCAATTCATTGCAATAATTATCGATCAAATCGATCGCCTGCATCAAAGCAATTCTTCGACGATAATACTTGTTCAATTCTCGCTTAATACTTTCCTTAGCATCCATGACCTTCTCGCACCTCAATTCAATCGCAGCTTCTGCTTCTTCTAGAGCAATACCCTTTATTGAGGAATTTCATGCAATCTTAATGAAAGAATAGGATGCTTTAACCCGCACATCAATTTCGACTCAACAAAAATCCTACTAAATCGTACGCAAAATTAACGCTAAAATGTCTTCTTGTGACATCTCGTCTGTAACTCGAATGTCCGTATGTTCATCCAGATAATCATGAGCATTCCACCATCTCCGTAATGAGTCTTCTCCAAAATCATTCTTCTTGGAACGGGAATGATGGCGCTGAACAGTCTCTTCAAACGACAAGTCAAAATAAAAACTGTACGCGTTCCCTTCAAAAGATGCGATTAACTCTTCTAACATTTCTTTGTACCGGTAAGTATTTAGGATCCCTTCAACAATGATGACTTCACATTTCCCATTTCCGTATTCTGCAATTTGTTTGATTAACTCAATGGACAAGTTCCCGTCCACATCATTAACCTTTAACATGTCACGGCGCACCGCATCTTGAGAAACGACCAACGTCCCTTGACCAAAGTGTTGTTGGAGACTCGTTGCTATCGTACTTTTCCCACTGGCTGAATTCCCCCGTAATATGATTAATGTCGACTTGATCGCTTTCTCCTCCTCTACACAGCTACAAACTAGTTCTTTTCAGCGTGATGATTCACCTTTCATTTCTATGTAAACGTCTACGAAAACAAACCCGCGAACAAGCGAATGTTCGTGGGTTTGTTACTTATAAGGTATTAAATTCATCGTAGTTATTTAATTAAGAAGCCATCTTTCATTGGGTCTGTAGGGTCAACAGTGAATCTACTCAGTGTACTAATCATAGGCTTAGCGGTCAATCTCAGACGACCATTTTCTTCACACTCTACGTGTATCGTATTTCCAAGGAAATTCTGTACCTTGCCTGAATGGGGTGCAGTCATCGCTACAGACAGTGGCGACCGGTCAATATGTCCATCACTCTCAACACCTACGAAGGTGCCTTCTTGATCCTTTAAGACAAGGTATCGCCACGTTTGATCCTTTCCTCTATGATCTTCATAGAATTGATCTACTTTCCAAAGTGTATTTGCGCTTAACTGAAAATCAGCATCCACACGCTTTATGGTACTGTCATTATCAATCAGTAATGTTAATTCTTCACCTTTATCTATCACATCAACCGATCCTTCAGCTCCATCCAAACGAAAATTCCCAGTTTGTCCTCGCACTTCTTTTAGATAAGCAACGGCAGCCAGATACGCACTCGGTGAATGACAGTTCGAAAGTGTGCCTCGAAAAGCCACGACTCCTGCAGTTGACTGTTCATGTACTGGTGGGGTTAGGACACAAAGGTTCATATCTTTATGTCCCCGAGGTTCACGGACAAGCCGTTGATATTCGTCATTCGCTAGGCAATCGTTTTTATAGTCAGCAACAGACGAGTGCACCCCTTCCGTCGGACTATGCTCAATAACCCGGAACATCTCTCCGGCAACATGTACATCAACCGCTGTCGTATAATGTGTCGTCTTCATTTAATGTTCCTCCATTTCAGGGATCAGCAAGAATCCGTTATTCACTGGGTCCTCATGATTTAGGAGAATTTGATGATGTCCAGTTACCCACGCCTGACCTTCAATTCGGTTCACGACTGCAGGTGTGTCCCCTACATTCGTATGGCGAACGACTGTACCAGTGAAAAGTGAGCCAATAATACTTTCGTGTACAAACGTATCTCCTTCATGAAGAAGTTGTTTTTGTACAAGAGTTGCCATCTTTGCTGATGTTCCCGTACCACAAGGTGAACGATCGATCCCTCCTGGAGGTACGACGACCGTATTTCGAACCGTTGCTTTAGGGTCCTTAGGACCTTCGTAAAATTCAATGTGAGTCAGCCCAGAAATGAAAGAATTCTCAGGATGAACAATTTCATGATTGGCATTAATTTTTTTCCTTAATTGAATGGCGCGATTAATGATCGGGTTCGTTTGATGGGGGTTCAAGCTAACTCCAGCATCTTGCGCAAGAATTATGCCATAGAAGTTACCACCATACGCAATCTCGACTTGAAAGCCCTCAACTTCGATTTGTTTATAAAAAAATGAAGGCACATTCTCAAATGAAACGTAGTGAACACTTCCATTCTCTACGGTAGCAGTCACTTCTACTAAACCCGCAGGTGTATCAAAAACAATCGTCGTTTTCGGCTCAGAATACTCAATGAGTCCACCTTCAATTAGCGCTGTACAGCAACCAATCGTATCATGCCCACACATTGGCAAGTACCCACCGGTTTCGATATAGATCACACCAATATCCGCATCCGGGTGACATGGCTCTTGAAGGATCGCTCCCGACATGACGCTATGTCCTCTTGGCTCATTCATAATTGCCTGGCGAAAGTCATCATGATTTTCTTTCATTTCAATCATACGCTTACTCATCGTTTCCCCGTACAACTTCGGTGCTCCTGAAATCACGGTTCTCGTTGGATTTCCTCCCGTATGAGTATCAATGGTCGTCACTAATCGATCGAATTTCATACGCTTACTCCTTCCTTGTTCCACCGACTAAAACGTAAGGGATGAGGGTCAATTGAAGGGGACTGTTCATCAATCAATTCAGCAATTAATTTCCCCGTAATTGGTGCAAGGCCAATGCCGTCTCCCTCATGACCCGCTGCAATATAATAACCTGGCAATTGTTCCACTTCAGAAACGATCGGAAGGTGATCACTCGTCCACGGACGAAAACCGGAATATACGCGAAGGAGATTCATATCCGCAAGTTTTGGATAAAAACGCATGCAACGATTTGCAATGGCTCGTACGGCCTTCCAATTTATACTCGAGTCAAACCCGACAAATTCCCTGCTTGAACCGAGTAAAAAGTTTTGACTCTCTGTCGGTTCAAAAACTAACGCCGCCCCATAACGTTCCGTAAGT
This sequence comes from Bacillaceae bacterium JMAK1, assembly GCA_012970285.1. Classification (GTDB taxonomy): domain Bacteria; phylum Bacillota; class Bacilli; order Bacillales; family Marinococcaceae; genus Geomicrobium_A. Next base: position 531,485 of record JIBW01000003.1, on the reverse strand, counting down.
TCATCTACCGTTCTCTCTTTTCCAAACTTCGTCATTAAATAGCTAAATTCCATCACTTTTCGTGGTGAAACTGGCACTTGGCGTGTTGAAACAAGAATATGACCTTTTCTCGGTACAATCGGAATCGTAAGCTCATTTAGCTCTCCGATTTTTGGTGCCCACACACCTGCACAATTAATGACTTGATCTGCAGTCACTTCCCCTTTGGACGTTTGTATTCTAAAGCGATGTTCACTTTTTTTGATTGAAGTCACTTCTGCGTGCGTCATCGCTTTGGCTCCATACGTTTTTGCACCTTTAAATAAAGCATACGTAAGTAAATAAGGGTTTACCGTTGAATCCGATGCACACTCTAACCCTCCATAAAGATCATCAGCCAAATAGTGTGATTCTTGCCTAAGGTCACTTCTATCCAATAGTGAGAATTCTAACCCGTGAGAAACTTGATCCTCGACCCATTGCTTTGCAGCGTCCATCTCATCATCTGATTCACACACAAGAATTGAGCCTGGTTGACGATATTCAAACGATAACGGCAGTTCTTTTGATAATTCCGATACGAGTCGTTGACTCTCTCTCGTCATCTTGCTATCAAACCCTGGCTCCTTATCAATGACAAGGATATTGCCGTCACAATGAGAACTCGTACCTGATGCCAATTCATTTTTTTCGATCACAGTTACTTCCCGACCCGTCTTTGCTGTATAGTAAGCAACAGCGCAACCGACAATTCCCCCACCGATCACTGCTACTTCTGTATGATTAGTCATCGATCTCCCTCCTTGCATTATGTAAATGCAATAACTATGCCACTGCTGTATGATAATGACTAACTACGAAATGGAGGGTTTTACGTGGACTATAAATTTCCAGAAATCACATTACCCATCCGAAATGATTTCTACTATTCTTCTGGGAATCACGTAACAAATCTTGAAAACTACGAATCGCTCGTATTTACGAAAAAAAATGACGTGTTCATGAAAGCAACTGCAGCTCAAGATCAACACGATGTGTCGTGGGAAGCCGTACAAACATGTACAACAGATGAATTAACGACACTTCTCATTGAAACCGACATCCAATCGGACGTGCTCCTAGTCTTAGATCACGAAACACCGATCGGCTATATCCAAACATTTGAGCTACTCCAATGTTTACAACATGCGTATCAACATTTGCATGCGTATTTCCAAGCCATATTAAAAACAACCAACAGCAGCATCAGTGCCGTTGATGGTGATATGCGCACAACCATTTGGACCAAAGGAGCCGAACACCTCTTTTCAATTCAGTCACAAGATATACTAGGGAATATGATGACTGATTTTTTCCCGAAAACGATGTTGTTAAATTTAGATATTCTTAATAATGGAAAGACTGTATACAATAAGCACCACCACCCTCGTGATGATTTATACGTACTCATCAACGCAAACCCCGTTTTATTAAAAAACAACATTATCGGTGCAGTCGTATCCGAAACAGATATTACAGAACAAACGATTTTAACGAAACAACTTACATCCGCTAATGAAACAATCGAAACACTAGAGCAAAAAATGAAACGTGACCGTGAAGAACACAACCCCCTCCTTACGATAAAAGGATCTAGCCAAGTACTTAAACGAACGTTAGAGAAAGTACGCCAAGTCAGTGAACTCCCTGCACGGATTCTAATCAATGGAGAATCTGGAACTGGCAAAGAATTGTTCGCAAATGCCGTTCACAACATTCGCCATAAGAACGATGCGCCTTTTATTGCGATTAATTGCGGTGCTATACCGAGTAATTTATTTGAGAGCGAACTATTTGGCTATGAAAAAGGTGCATTTTCTGGTGCTCATCAAAATGGAAAGAAAGGGAAATTTGAACTTGCTTCTGGGGGAACGTTGTTTCTTGATGAAGTGGGGGAACTCCCTTTGGATATGCAGGTGAAATTACTACGAGTACTCCAAGAAGGAACGTATTATTCAGTTGGTGGCGCGTCTGTAAAAACAACAAATTGTCAAATCATCACCGCTACGAACAAAGATTTAGAAGAGATGATTCAAGAAGGCACCTTCCGTGAAGACCTATACTATCGGCTTAATATCATCACACTAGAGATTCCTCCTTTAAGGAAACGCAGTGAGGATATTGCGGAGCTTAGTCATCACTTTTTATTCAAGTATGCAACCCTCTATCAAAAGGAAATCTCTTCGATCCCGAAGGAGATTATGCTTGCCTTAATGAATTACCATTGGCCTGGCAACGTCCGAGAACTACAGAACTGCATTGAACGACTTGTCGTTTTCGCTTCCAACGGTCAGTTATATTTAGAAGACCTTTCATTCAAAAAGCAAAAACATACAGCTCTTACAAGTAGCTTTGAGCTTACATACCAAGCTGGCTCATTAAAAGACAAACTCGAAGAGCAAGAAAAGCTTATCATCAAAGAAACACTCTTACATTTTGACAATAATAAAGAGGAAGCCGCTAAACAGCTAAACGTTTCAAGAGCGACCCTGTATAACAAAGTAAATAAATTTGGCCTTTTATAAAAAGAACCTTTCCGCGTTAAGCGGAGAGGTTCTCATCTTTCATTTCTGTTGACTTAAAGGCTTTTTTGTATGTTACTTTGCCTAAATAGCCAACAATAATTGCTGTAAGTACCCCAAGAATATTCATCCAAGCGTATGGCAAATATTGAAGGGTCGATACCCCTAGAACAGCGGTCATATAAACCCCCGCATCCGACCACGGGACTAGCGGAGCCGTAAGTGTTCCCCCAGCTTCCGTATTACGTCCCAGAACACGCCTGTCTACTTTCAAGTCATCATATATTTTCTCGGTGATTTTTACACCTGTGATCAGAGACACATAAGCTGCACTACCAAATAAATTCCCTGAAAATGCCGCTAAAACAGTCGCAATGCTCAAACGACCAGATTGAATACGTTTGTTCTTTGCGCGGTGAACCCAGCTTCTAAAGAATTCACTAAAGGCTTCTAAGATCTTCATTCTTTCCATTAAACCGCCTAGTCCAAGGGCAAGCAAGATAATTGCAATAACACCAAGCATCGCAGAAATACCACCTGCACTCAATAACGAATCAATGATTTCAACTCCTGAATCCATCGTAAAGCCACTGTACGCTGTTTCAATTGCCAAAACTGGATCCATTGATTGGAATAAGATTGCCCATAAGACCCCAAGCAATGCTCCGAATGTGATGACTGGGATGGCAGGCTTGCGAAGGATGAGAAGAAGTAAAGTAGCCGCAACAGGAATCAATGTGTACCACCCGATATTAAATAACTCCTGTAATGATTGTGAGACCATTTGAGCTTGCGCAAGATCAGCAGAACCATCAACATAGACAAACCCTACAATGACATATAAGATCGCAGCCCCAATAATTGCCGGTAAAGTCGTACTAAGCATTCCTCGAATATGATCGATCACATCGACTCGGGTTAATGATGCGGTCATTACAGTCGTATCGGATAATGGAGAAAGCTTGTCTCCAATATACGCTCCTGAAATGACTGCACCTGCAACAAGTGGTAAAGGAATGCCTAGACTAGCGCCAATACCCATCATAGCTACACCTACTGTACCCGCTGTACCAAAAGAAGTTCCTACTGCTAGTGATGTTATTGCACATAAAACCAAAGTTGCAACGAGAAAAATAGAAGGTTGAATCATTTCTAACCCATAATAAATCAACGCAGGAACGACCCCTCCTGCAATCCACCCCCCAATCAAAGCACCAACAGCGAACAAGACAAGAGTCGCTTCCAATCCATTTGAAATTCCTTTAATAATTGACGCTTGGAGTTGTTGATATGAATACTTCAATCGTAGACCAAAAGCAATTAACAAAAACCACGCAGCAAATAGAGGCAATTGAATTGAGAGTTCAAACACCGCTACTGACAAAGTCATCATGATTAGAAACACAGATAAAACAAAAATGACTTCCCACATCTTCGGTAATCGATTGTCCATTTAGTAATACCCCCTCGTTTTATTAATTAGATAATTCTGCAAAATGCGTACCAACGAGCAGATTTCTAAAATTTTTCTTCTTGTTCGCCCCTTCTCTGATTTCTTTTCTTTCTATATAAATGCACTCAAAACAGATAATGTATTGCATTTGCACTGGAGAAATCCCATGTCAGAAAACTTACTAATCTCAATCGACCTACGTTCTAAACAATTAGATTCTTTTGTCTAAAATTCTAGACTATTAAACAAATCAGAAAGGCCAATTCCCTCTTCGAAGTGCTTATGAACGTTGGCATTAACTTTGCAACAGTTAATAGTGAGAGGTGATCCTATGACAAAAGATGTCATTGTTTGTCGTTGTGAAGGAACAACATTAGAAGAGATTGCAACGATTGCCGCTGAATATCAATGTTCAGCTCGAGAAGTGAAGTTGCGCACACGCGCCGGAATGGGTTACTGCGGTGGAAGAACATGCAGAGGGTTCATCGATTACATCGTCTCTCATCATTCAAATCATCAAGAATTAACACTTCATCATCGCCCACCAGTGCGACCGATTCCTTTCGCTCTCTTCAGGGAGGTGAACGATGAATAACTTTCGTATAACAGATCATCCAATTTTAAAGATCCCTTCATCGCGCTCGGTCATTTCTTTTACGTTTAATGGGGTGAATTACAACGCATTGGATGGAGATACAATCGCTAGTGCATTACTCGTCAACGGAATACGAGCCATTCGAGAACACGAGGAAAGCGGTCAACCACGTGGCCTTTATTGCAACATCGGTCATTGTTTTGAATGCAGAGTAACTGTAAATGAACGCGAAGGTCAACGGTCATGCATTACAAAAGTAAGTAACGGGATGGATGTACAATCTAGCAAAAAACTTCCTACTCCATTTAAAAAGGAGGAAGCACAGTATGGTTGACCTTCTTATCATTGGAGCGGGACCAGCAGGATTAGCTGCAAGTATTGAAGCCGCTAGTCGAAACCTGTCCGTTACAATCATTGACGAATTCACCACCCCTGGCGGGCGTCTTTTAGGGCAATTACATGAAGAAGAAAAAGATGTCTGGTGGAATGGCGTAGAAGAAGCACACACCCTCCACGAAAAGGCACAAGAAAATGGCGTAGAGCTTTTACTAGAAACAAGCGTTTATAAAATTCAACAAGAAGATGTATACTGGTCGACCCATACTTCTGCAGGAATCTATCATTCAAAAGCTTTGCTTATTGCTACCGGGGCAACTGAGCAAAGCCTACCACTCCCTGGTTGGACCCTCCCAGGTGTGATGTCGATCGGTGCAGCACAAGTTATGACAAATGTACGCCACGTAAAGCCAGGAGAAAAAGGAATTATCATAGGATTAAACGCACTTTCTTTTGCGATATCAAGAGAATTACGCCTTTGCAACATTGACTTAGAGGGATTCTTTTTGCCTCCCGACCACTTTCTAACGACAGATCAAGCAAAGCCTCTTTCTGTGCTAAATAACCTGATGACGCTCTCTCACCTTGCACCGATGAACTGGATGAGATTAGGTGGCAAGATTGCCAATAACAACCGTTGGATTCAAAAGCAAACACTCTCATTCTATCCAAAGCGCGGAATAAACATCTGGCAAACTCCAGTTCATGTACGTAAAGCTGTTACGTCAATTAACGGAAGCACGCAAGTTGAATCAGTCACGGTGGTTGATCTACGAGCAGACGGCACAATGATTGAAGGTTCTGAGGAGAACCTAGAAGTGGACTTTGTCTGTATTTCTGGAGGTCTAGCTCCACTAACAGAATTGATTGGTCTAACTGACCTCAAACTCATCGCTATTGAATCACTTGGAGGATATGTGCCTGTTCATTTTGAAGATATGAGAACAGAAGTAACCGACCTCTATGTTGCTGGAAATATCACCGGAATAGAAAGCGCAAAGGTTGCACGTGCACAAGGTGTTGTTGCTGGAATTTCAGCTTGTATACATTCTTTTAACTTACGTAATGATGACGCTTTAGAAATCGCTATGGAAAAGGTTCGAAAAGAACGGGCAGAAGCTAAGTTACAATTCCACCCTGAAATTGAAAAAGGAAGAACATTACTTTATTCAGAAAAAGGAGAGGTTCAGTATGGCTAAATTTGAAGGCGTATATGTAGCACTTGTCACTCCAATGAAAGACGATCACACCGTCGATTTCAACAGGTTAACAGAGTTGTGTGAGTGGCTTATTAATAAAGGAATTGATGGTCTCGTCCCGACAGGTTCTCTCGGGGAATATGCAACTTTAACGAAAGATGAGCGCGCTCAAGTCGTTGAAACCGTAATCTCAGCAAGTGCAGGAAAGGTCCCTGTGGTCGTTGGCACCGGAGCGCCATCAACGAAAGAAGCCGTTTATTGGGCTCAACATGCAAAAGATTTAGGAGCTGCAGGCATTATGGCGCTTCCTCCTATTAATTACAATCCACGGGAAGTCGAAGTTATTGCTCATTATGAAGCATTGAATAGTGTAGGAATTCCTATCATTGCATACAACAACCCACGAGACTACGCAACAGATCTTACCCCACAACTATTAGGAACGTTAAGTAAATTTGAACATGTAATCGGTGTTAAAGAGTTCAGTGGAGATGTTCGTCGTGTGCATGACATTTTAGATCAAACTGATTTAGAAGTGATGATTGGCGTCGATGACTTAGCTCTTGAAGGGCCTATAGCAGGAGCAACAGGTTGGATCTCAGGTGTTCCAAACGCTCTTCCAGAAGAGGGAATTGAACTGTTCAAAAAAGCACGAGAAGGGAAAGTCGTGGAAATTCTTCCCCTTTATCGTAGTCTTTTGCCATTATTCCATCTTGATGCTGATCCCCAACTCGTTCAAAGCATCAAATATATGATGGAGCTCGCTGGTCAACCTGTCGGACCGACACGTCCACCTCGTTTACCACTCGAACAAGAAGACTATTTGCACATTAAGAATGCTCAAGAACGTGTAACGAAACATCTCCAAAAGCAATAAAGAAAGGAAGATAAACGATGACTGTCATTCACGCATATAGCTACATTAACGGAAAAACTACTAAAGCAAGTGACCAACCAGACAACTCTACGTACAACCCGTCAAAAACCTCAGAACTAGTCGGTCATATTTACTACCCAAATGACGAGCAACTTCACGAAGCAAACCTGTCGGCTCATCAGGCGTTGAAACAGTGGAAGTCAAAAACAAGCAATGAACGTGGTCAAGTTCTTCATAAGCTTGCAGACGCACTTGAGGAGCATAAAGATGAAATTGCTCAACTCGCTTCTCGTGAAATGGGTAAACCAATTACAGAAATGACCGGTGAAGTCCTCCGAGGCGTCCAACTTCTTCGTTACTATTCAGCAGAGGGCGTTCGTTCTGATGGCGAGGTTATTCCTTCGGCCCAACCAAATGTACTCCAATATACAAAGCGCGTACCTCTAGGTATTGTTGGAATCATTACGCCATGGAATTTCCCTGTTGCCATCCCAATCTGGAAGATTGCTCCCGCTCTTATTTGTGGAAATACAATCCTCTGGAAGCCTGCTGAGAATGCATCGTTAAGTGCCTACCGGCTCGTTGAGCTTTTTCATGAGGCTGGGCTACCTGAAGGGGTATTAAACCTATTGTTAGGCAGAGGTTCAAAAACCGGGAACTATATCATTGAAGACTCCGACATTCGGGGACTTTCCTTTACTGGCTCCACAGAGACAGGAACACAAATTGCAGCTCGTTGCGCAACAAGAAACATTAAGTATCAAACAGAGATGGGCGGTAAAAATGCTGCTGTAATCATGCCAAGTGCGAATATGACAGCTGCGGCAGCCGCCATCGCAAGTGGATCATTTCGTTCTGCCGGACAGAAATGCACAGCCTCTAGCCGTATTTTCATCCATCGTGATGCAGAAGAAACTTTTACAACAGCTCTCATAGAAGAGATGAAAAATGTACAACTTCTACCGGCAACTGATCCGAAGAGCTACTTAGGTCCTGTAGCTTCTAAAGACCAATTTGAAAAAGTATCCGCGTATGTAGAGCTAGCAAAAAAAGAGGGAAACATTCTCTATGAAAACGAGGAAGTAATCGAAGAAGATGGGTATTATATTCGACCGCTTATCGTAAATAACCTTTCAAGAGACCATGCCATCTTGAAAGAGGAAATCTTCGGACCAATTATCGGTTTAAAAACATTCCAAACGTTAGATGAAGCCTTTGATCTTGTTAACGAATCCGAATATGGACTAAGTGCATCCATCTTTACAAACGAAGCTAACGAGACGTTTAAGTTCCTCGATCAAGTTGACGTTGGGCTCATAAGATCAAACCTAGAAACTGCAGGCGTCGAGTACCAAGCTCCATTCGGAGGAATGAAACAATCGAGCTCTTATTCAAGAGAACAAGGCCAAACAGCCCTAGACTTCTACAGTACGATCAAAACTTGCGCAATTAAGTATGAATAGCACGAAGAAGACCGCCGATGATGGCGGTCTTTTTTATTTGAATTAAAGTGGTGCCTTCGATTATGAAGCTATGGAATTACTAGCATTTATAGAAATGCTGCTAAGTATAACCTAGTAGCAACGGGTTCAACTCCCGCCGTCTCCACCAGAGATTTTTTTCACTTCACTTACGTAAATTGCTTTTCAATCAACACATCGATACAATAGGTTTCATTATCTTTCGATAAAATTCCCTTCCTTTAACAGAAGGTTGCAGAGGTATAACTAATGACAAATTTAAATGGGAAAGTGGTTTTTGTTACTGGAGCTAACCGGGGACAAGGAAAAGCAATAGCTGAATACCTTGTTGTTCGTGGGGCTCAAGTAATCGTTGCAGCGAGGAATTATGAAGAAGCAGAAAAAGTCGCTTCAAGTATAGGGCAGGATTATGCATTCCCAGTTCAACTGGATGTGACTCAGAAAGAAAGCTGGGAAAAAGCAACAGACCTCGTTATTCAGCAATTCTCAGTAATTGACGCATTAGTAAATAATGCTGGAATACTTATTCGAAACCCAATGATTGAAACGAAACCATCTGATTTACAAGCAATGCTAGATGTGAACTTATTCGGTGTACTCTACGGTATGCAAACTGTAAGTGCCCACATGATGAAACGAAAAAAAGGCTCTATCATTAATAATGTATCCGTCTCTTCGTTTGCGCCCATTCAACACTCCTCTGGCTATGCAGCCACGAAGGCTGGTGTTGTAGCCATGTCAAAAGCAAGCGCTGTTGAGTTAGGCCCTCACGGAATCCGTGTAAATATGATACATCCTGGTGCCATTCAGACCGAAATGGCTATGGAAAATAATAAAGTTCCTGACTCCTACAGCTCTGTCCCGCTAGGAAGAGTCGGACAACCCGAAGAAATTGCTAAAGCAGTCGCTTACCTCGCGTCCGATGATAGCTCCTATTGTACTGGTACTGAAATTGTCGTCGACGGTGGCATGACCCTTTATGATCATTGATACGTAACTCAACAGGCAAATAAAGTTACATCTAATTAGTCAAAAAGTGACCTCGAAATTTCGAAGTCACTTTTTTTCAATTTTAACTATCCCTTATAGTATATAGACAGGGTAAAAGTAAAAGAAAAATGTTGCTGCAACCATGAGAATGCCGCTGATAAATAGTAGAATAACGTATCTTCTTGTAATCTTAACTTCTGATTTATTAAAAAACTCTTTAGGTGTCCGTAGTAATTGATTTCTAAATACTATCTCTTCGTCTGTCACTTCTCCTACCTTTGCAAAAACTACTAAGGTAAGTGTGGATAAGATTACTCCAATAACTACCGGGTGTAAAAATATCGGCAATTCTACAACAACAGCTTGGAAAATTTCAGCACCAATCACTGCAAAAAAACCTATTACTATTGACCAGAAAGCACCGTTACCATTAACGCGTTTAGAATAGATACTAGCGAACGCCACTGGTCCCCATGATGCTGCGAATAATGTTGCTGCGAAGTAGCCAATCCACATAATCGCCGGCGGTTGACCGAGCGTGATAAGAAGAGTCACTACACTAAGAGCCAACATTGACATACGGCTAAATGAGAGTGCTTTTTTATCACTTAATTTTAAGTAAAACAAATCATTCGAAAAACTGTTACCAATTAACTGTAAAAACGTCGATGCAGAAGATAATGTAGCTGCCATAATTCCAGTTAAGACTATTACTCCAATCCATGTAGGCATGATATTGATAGCAGCCCAAATAAATACATTTTCTGAGGGATTAATATCAGGATTAATCAAATTTACAGTCGTTATGCCAATATGTAAAAATAAATAGATCGCCATTAGTGAAATCATTGCTACAATTCCCGCTCGAATGGCGACATGTTCACTTTTTGCCATTAAATAACGACTCGTTTGCCACGGACTGACGGATACGACAGTTCCCCATACGAGACCTAATATCACTGCATACCCAAGAACCTCGATTGGTGTTCCCATAAATGATGTGTCCCCAGTTAAGCCATGCCAACTGAGTAGATCTGGCTTAATATCTAAGTTTGCTGTTGCTACAATGGCTTCTGGCCAGCCCCCAGCAGCATATATAATGTATGGTATTCCAATAAATGTTGCTAACGAGAAGATGAAAAACATGAGCGTATCATTCACTAATACACCCTTCGCGCCAGACATAAATGTAAAGGATGTGTAGACAACCCACACGATAATTAATGCAACAGGATATTGCACTTCTAAAATACGGCTTAGAAGTAAAGCCCCGCCTTGTGTTACTGCTACAAGATACGCACTAATCCCAACAATTGTGGTCAATCCTGCCACTCGCTGAACACGCTTAGAGTTAAACCGTTTCCCGAAATACTCAGGTAATGTTATTGCATTGCTCCTTCTTAGATATCTTCCAAATAACAGCACACCTAAGACATACCCACTCGCATTAAAAATCGTCAGTATTAACAAAGTGATTGGATACCCATCATAGGCAAACCCCGCTTCTCCCATAAACGCAACTGTACTGAGAAATGAGGCTACTAATGAACCCGTAATCATTAATGTTGACGCATTTCTACCTGATACATAATAATCTTCTACATTTGACACACGCCTAGACAACACCGTACCGATCAACATATAAATCGCAAAAGAAACTAAAACACCAATTGCATAGACTAGCAAGAGGATCACTTCCTATTCTTTAGCATACGTCCTTTTCAAAATCCAATGGGTAAACAACCCCATTAATGACAATGCACCCCCATACGCAAAACAAAACAACACTTCTCCCATATCATCACTCCCGATTCTCTTTTAAAGATGGTTTCCGAGTTTATAAGCTTCGAAAATATTCTGGTCTAAATCTCTTGGACTTAGCGCATCTCCAACCCGTGTCACTCGAACCCCATAGTTTTTTAATTCACGGTATAAAGATAACGATTGTGATGAATCTCGACCTGTACACATAATGATTTCTTCTACTTTATGTTCGATCTTCGCATGACTAAAAATGTTCTTTATAACAATTGAATCATCTAAAAATTGATGCCAGTTGTAGTTTGGCAATAAGTGAACATTTAAATGATCTAACCTTGCTAGTATTTGATTTCGCAAGTACGACTGAACATGATCACCGATACCATAAGTATTAGACACTATGGTCACATCATTTCCCTGTTGAGCCAGTAACTCTGCAACCTCTAATGCTTCTCTTTCACCTTTCCAATCAAAAATGAATGTTTTCTTCCCTTTTGGAGGATTTGTCATTGCTTCCCAACTGGAACGAATTCCATATGACACGTTAGTATCAGGCATTGGTACGTACGGGACGGATCCTGTCGCTAAGATCACCTCATCTACTTGATACGAAGTAATGTCCTTTAAATAAAAGCGCTTTCCTAATTTTGTTTGAATTCCTACCTTTTTAACTTGATCAACTAAATACTTTTTCCACTTCTGATCTTGATGTCGAAAAGGGGCTTTTTCTATCACTGATAATTGGCCACCTAAATTGTTCTGTTGTTCAACAAGAACCACATGGTGACCGTTTTTCCTCGCAGTAATTGCTGCTGTCATTCCAGCAGCTCCACCACCAATAACCAAAATTCTTCTTTTCTCTTCTATCTTTGTTTGTATTAAAGGCAAGTCTTTTTCTCTACCTGTTCGTGGATTTACAGTACAACGTATCGGTAAATGTTGCTGATAACGACCGATACATCCTTGATTGCATGCAATACACGGGATAATTGTATCTTCTTCATTTTGAAAAACTTTGTTCGGTAAATGTGGATCTGCGATGAGTGCTCTTGTCATGCCAACCACATCAACCTCATCTAAAGATAAAATATCTTCAGCAGTTTTTGGCTCATAAATGCGTGAAGTAATCATTAGAGGGAACTCTTTACCAATTATTTCTCTAACCAATTTCACATCTTTAAATAAATGCTGTGCCTCATTATTTGATGGTGGGACAATGTAAGAACTCCCAATGTAGGTTGCAGAAGAACCAATTACCAAACTCCAATAATCTAATAATCCGAGTTGGTGTAAATAAGAAATGACCTCTAATGATTCTTTTGTACAAGTTCCTGAATGATCTCCTGAGTCTAAAGAGATTCTCATTCCTAGAGCAATATCATCTCCAATCTCTTCCTTGACTCTCGTAATTACCTCTTTTGCAAAACGAAGTCGATTCTCAAATGAACCACCCCATTGATCGGTTCGTTGATTCGTACGCTCATTCCAAAATTGACCGAAAAGATAAGCATGGGAACCGACAAGCTCTAGACCATTAATACCGGATTCTGCTAGATGACTCGCAGAAATAACAAACCCTTCAATAATTTCTGATATCTCCTCGCATTCTAATTCTCTAGGAATGATGTGGAAACGCTCTGTTTTTATAGCTGAAGGAGCAACCGGCACAGTGTGGTTATCATTTAAATAAGCCTCTCTGCCATGATGGATCAGCTGCGCGAATACAGTCGTTCCATGACTCTTCATCTGCTCTAAAAAAGGTGTGTATAACTCCACAATCTCAGGGTTCGTCGCATCAATTGCATAGGCTGTATTTAAACCTGTTTCATGCGTACCATGTGCTTCTAATACTACAAGACCTGTACCACCCTTTGCCCTTTCCAAATGGTAAGCAAAGAAATCTTCATTCGGTAAATGCTTATGTACGAGTGTTGTTTGATGACCACTGGTCATAATTCGATTTTTTAACGTGACGTTACCAACTTTGACTTCTGAAAACATTGTACCCAAACCAATACGCCCCCTTTTTTGAAAACAACATTGTTCACAATATTGTTCCCAAATGATAAAGCGTTTACATATAATTGTCAATCTATTTTAAATTTTATTTTCACAACTTTAAGAACAACGTTTCATTATTTATATTTGGTATACTTATTTGAGACAATGTTGATGAGGTGAGCTAAAGGTGCGGAACGATAAATCTATCGTGGAAGAATATATTTATAACCAAATTAAATCTGCAATTTTAACCGGCAAAATACCTAGAAAAATGCAATTAAACGAAGAGCAACTTGCAGAAGCATTCGAAGTGAGCCGAACGCCAATCCGTTCTGTTTTAAAAAAACTCGCTTACGAGAAAATTGTTAAAAGTATTCCCTTTAAAGGCTCTTTTGTGAATTTGCCAGAAAAAAAAGAGATCGAAGAAACTTTTCATCTTCGAACCCTTTTAGAAACAGATGCCATTAAATATGCATGTCAAAATTCAAGCAAAGAAGAACTCGATGCATTAGAAGAATTCACAAAGCAAGAAGAACAATCTTATAAAGACAATAAATATGATGAAGGAATACAAATGACCGCAAACTTCCATCATGGGTTAGTCTGTTTAACGCAAAACAAAGTAGTCGAGGAAATTAATTTAGACCTTATTAATCGCTCTACGATTTATTTGGCTTATCACGATGAAGACCGCGAAAGTCCATCATGCCCACAAGATCACCGCGAGATTCTTCAAGCCATTCGAGATAAAAATCAACCTGAAGCCATCCGGTTATGCCTCTTACATTTCGAAAACATTAAAACTCATTTAGGACTAACCAATCAAGCAGAAATTGATGACTTTAGTTCAATATTTAAACCTATGAAAACTAGCAATTAAAGAAGAAGAAGAAGAAGAAGCTAGATCCAGTGCAATGGATCTAGCTTCTTTTCTGTAATTGTTTCTTTTAACAGTGAGCTTTTTGTAGTCAGACCGTGTTGTTATCCAATTAACAAGCTCCAATGGAAATTACATGGAGTGCGACGTCTGCGTAACTCGTCCTTCACATTCATATCGTCCATTTCAATCCACGCACTCACACGGAGTGCGACGATTGGGTGATCGCTGTCGGTGCTTATAATGGAATTCATTTCAATCCACGCACTCACACGGAGTGCGACTAACTCCTACCTTCATGCTCATTCCTCCTTATAATAAATTTCAATCCACGCACTCACACGGAGTGCGACTGCGAATTCCGCTTATAATTATGCACTATTCGCATTTATTCAGGTGTATCATATGAATTAGCACTTAAGCACCCATGCAATCTCTTTCTTCATTACACATTTTTTCATAATTTTTAAATTTATTGGTGCGGGTCTCCTAGGCTTTTTATGTTCGCTTCACATCCGCACTCGGTTATCATGCATTTTTGTATAGACATGCATTATGTTGATTCGGGCTTTTCAACCTCATCTCTTTACAGATCTACCTAAACTCTTAATCTCTTTTTCGCCATGCTAAAATTGCACCAGTAATGATGAATAAGAAACTGATAGGGAACGTAATAATTAAAATCATCATTCCTAAAATGCCTTGATTAAGATCTTCAAAAGAGAAAAATAAAATTAAAAATGATAAGAAACCAAAAACCAATAAAAAGATTCCACTAATAACAAAACTTAAATACGAAGGCTTAGCAATAACAATAGCAATGATAACCGGAATCGAATACAATGGACCATAAAATAATATTTCACTAATTGTTAAGACCACCTTTTTATTAGACTTATTTTAGTAGTCTAATAGAGCCTTCTTCTACTCTTTATAAGGATTGATTATCCCATAATGAATTAAATCTTCGTATCTACCATCTTTCACCACTTGGTCTTTCAATACACCCTCTTGCTCCATTCCTACTTTTTGCATGATTGCTCCTGAGGCTGGATTGGACTTGAAGAAACGGGCGAATACTTTGTGCAACTTCTTTTCTTGGAATGCAAACTCAATCATTGCACGTGCGGCTTCTGTTCCGTAGCCGTTTCCCCAATGCTCTTCACCTATCCAATAAGCTAGTTCACCATGATTAAATCTTTGATTGTTAGATAAAGAAATTGCCCCGTACAACGTTCCACGTTCTCGATCTGTAACTGCAAATTCATAGGATCGATCGTCATCGAAATTCTTTTTGTGAGTTTCAATCCATCGCAACGCATCGCTTACGACGTATGGATACGGTAAGTACAGTGTGCTCTTGTATATGTTCTTGTTATTACATAAAGCTTGAACGAATTGCGCATCGGTTTTTTCAAAGATTCTTAAATCCAATCGGTCTGTACGTATTGTTCTGTTTTGTTTGTTGTACTCCATACCGTCTCTCCCTACGTCTTAAAGGTACGATGTAATTGGAACGATCTCGCCAAATCTTCCAACTTTTCTTGTTTCAATAAAATGCGGCTCATCAAACAACGCTATAATTACGTTGTCCGTATTTGTGTATAAGGCTATACGATCAATAGCCGCTACCATTAAGGTTTGCAGAACACCTTGATATCCAAAACCTGGAAGGTGGAACCAGAATGCTTCAAATGAATGTATTACTTCTTGAACACTTTCATCATGACAGCCTGGAAATATTCTGTATGCGGCAGAATGAATGTAATGGCTTTCCATCACATACTCATTTCTCTTCGCAATTTGAGAACATACTGCATCCCATTCACTTCTTATTACTTCAAGCGCAAACTCTTTTTGATGTTCTTTCAAATGAATTTGATTCAAAAATGGAAAGGATTCCTTACTTCTAATTTTATGGCAATACACTAGAAAATTAAGTTCTGCAGGAGCTATGATGACCGCTTCATGTACATCGGAGGATTCTATTTTCACTCACCTTCCTTTCAGTACATATTCCGTAATGCACCCCAAATCCCTACACCTATTCGCTTACACGTTCTCTCTTTGCACCAACAAAATACACGGTTCCAACCAAAAAGAGAATGCCTGTAATCCAACTGATAATACCCGAATAATCATTATTCAACAGAAAGACACTCGTATAATTCAGAAAGAAAATACTTGTCATGATGATATACAATCCCGTGATGTACCTCATACTCATTCCTCCATAAACAAGAATTCTTAGTTCGCTAAAGTTTCAAATCAAGAAATCCCCACGAATCCAATGATTGTTGTCATCCTTTATTCATCGTCAATGGTATCCATCATATCACCCTCAACGACTTCCAATTCATCTGGCACTGTAAATAAAGATTCTTCGAACTCAGGGTCTTTTTCATAATCGAGAACTGTGATAATACTGATTGTCTCCACGTTATCTTCATCATCTCTTGAAATAACAGTTTCCGATTGCACCTCATAATACGTGTCTTGATCATACCAATGTGTCGTTTCCATGTCTTCATCTACTGACTGTACGACATACGTTTGATAACCGTTTACTTCTTCTTCACCAAGGTACGTCAACACGGACTCCTCTAATCTTCGCTCAAGCGGGGCTGCCCCAGGTATTAATTCAATCTCTTCCACACGATCGACTTCATAACGAATAGCCGACTCGTCACCTTCGTTATAGTCAAACTGATACTCTGGGTCGTCTACGTCTGTAAACGTATAACTAGTCGGTTCTTCTTCAACCTTTGATTCACCGTTTTCTTCTGTTTCTTGAATGGTATCGATTTGGAAGCGATTATAATACTCGTCATCTTTCAGATAGTGCCAATGCTTCTCGAGCATTGTAAAGTTTTCACCATCTTCGATCACATTTCCATCACGATCAACCGAAACATCAAGTTGTCCTTCTACTTCAAATAACAACCCGTCTAAATCTTCAAAAAACATAGCCGCTCGCTGAACAACTTCTTCTGCAAACGGATCCGATTCCCCTTCAGTTCCCTCTTTAGGATCCTCTGAACTTTGAGGTTGTTCTTGATTACTCGTTGCAGTGATTTCTCCCTCACTACCTTCTTCATCAGCATTACAAGCAATAAGCAAAAGTGACATACCGATAAGCAATGACGATTTCCTCATATAAAAATCTCCCTTCTTTATTTATGTATGGTCAATAGTCTATTCACCAAATAATGGAATTTAAAACGCTCCTTAATGCCTATACATGAAGCACAAAAGGACGCTACTTAAAAATCGAAGCGTCTGACTGCCGTCTTTATTGTTTTACAATTCTATTAATTTTTCTAATTATCTTGATCTTCGTAGTGCATTCCTCTAGGGTATTTTATGTAGTTTCTTAACAATGTAAAGGAGTGATGATGTTGAAGAGGATATTCATTGCACCTCTTGTTGTTAGTTCTTATTTTATTTCTCAGCCTCTTGAAGCAAATGATCACAACCAGCTACAAACTGAAATCATTGTATCTAAAGCCTCTTCATCGCCTGTCACATCCACAATTGAATTATTAGAGTTAGATTTTTATCAGGCACATGAAACAGTAATGGTCGAGGGTCAGTTAAAAGTTAACGAAGATCACATTATAGATATTAAGGGGAACCTTACTCCTTATGGGGAAGGAATCATTTCCGAGAATGCACTTGGAGATGTACATACAACGAATACGAAGTATACGATCTTACAATTTTATATTCAGGGCGAGACAAATACACTCCATCTTGTCATTGAAGATATAGAGGAAGGAAATTCGCTTTCATTTGAAACCAGACTTGAAGATGAGTTAGACAATACGATGTATCTTTACAACGCCTTTATTAACTCTGAACTGCACGAAGGTCAAAGTTCTTCCTATGCTACAGCAGAATTTCAGGACGAGAATATTGATCAAGAAACTGCACATCAAAAATTCCAACAGGGACAAAAAGACGATATGGAACAATTAATCGCTGATTTGAACACCCTGACTTCTGGTTCTATAGATATTAACGATTACGAGTACTTAGATTCATCTATGTTCACATTAAATGGCACCTGGTCTCAAAATCTTACCGATAATCGTGGCTACATGATGTATGGAATCCGTCAGAGTTCTGATAAACATCTATTACAAGTAAGTTTCTTTCACGGTAATCGCACACTGGTCGGTTGGCGTGAAGGAGATCGCGTTAGTGAACATCGGTCTACATTAGAATTATCTGATGGGGTCATCATGGCGTATGATCAGTCCACTGAGACTGTCAGAGTCGTCCAAGCATTTGCTCCGAATCAAGTAATCGAATATGCAAGCACTAAATCTATTCCATCTGAAAGAACTGTGTTCTTTGAGCAGAATTTACAGATTGGCCAAGAGAAGAAACAGTTTGATCCTTTTTCAAGTGACCTTCCAAACTACTTTATTCGAAGAGCCATGCCGAGTGTTTCACAACCTATACGTACTTTACAAGAATTCATAAATGGCTTCACTAGAGGGTCTAACGAGACTCGGGAGATCGTTACTTATTCTACGTATCAAAGTCAACTTGAAGATGGAGGAGAAATCGTTAAGAGAATGCGAAGGACTGCACATGATCTGTACTTAAATTCACCTGGCGACAGCATTACTCATTATGCGAAAATCCATTCTGAAGATACAGAGAGAGAACCGAATGTTACGAACAACGTTACTTGGATCGTACAGACAGATATAAAATAGAAGACGATGCACGATTGTACACAACATGGCCAATCTACGAGCCCTTTGACGTTAAAGGATAGAGAATGACCAAAAATAAGTCTGAAAAAGTCCAGAGAGCGAGTACTTTGAGCGGTTCTGTTCATAATTTGAACGATATGTAAGTGGAGTGATTCTTATATGGTCCATATACCTGTACGAGTAGTATTTCCACTAAAAATTTTTCTAGGGTAGACAGGCTACGAACTACCCTAGCGACTCTTAACGAGCAAGTTCACAGCTTGGTCGACATAGTCTTTCGTATCTTCTCCATCTTCAATTGCTTTTTGAACACATTCTACGAGGTTTTCACTGACAATAACCCCCATCGTGCGATCAATGGCTGTACGAGAAGCCGCTAGTTGGGACACAACATCACGACAATCTTCCCCGTCTTCCATCATTTTTAGAACGCCTCGAAGTTGTCCCTCGACTCGTTTTAATCGATTTTTCATTTGATCGGTATAGTCCATGTCGTTTCACCCCTTTTTGATTAATTTATCATATACCCCATGGGTATATTGTCAATTTATTGATCTTGCTTCTTGTTAACTCGGCTTCAAAATCATTGAAATCATTACAGTGATCAGGATGAAAGAAATAATTCCGATTAGAATGATTATTTCACTTTGGAGTAGCGTTTCTACGAAGCTGATTACCGGTTCAAAATTAACAAGATAAGCAAACAACACAAATAAAACGATAAAAGCCAGCAACCTTTTCATTTACTACCACCTACTTATGTAGAAATCTATTGCTTTCGATTATTTTATACATCACGACTTGATTATGATGTCATTCGTTGTTGCAGTCAAAGTAACTTCAACGTAATGAGTTCATGCTCCTGCTTTTTTGATCATGAAGAAAGACACAAACAGGTGCCAAGCCTGCTTGCGCCTTTTGAAATACACTATGATTGGCATACCTATTTACGTGTGACCAATTCCCGAAGCGCGGGTTTTAATATTTTTCCACTCGTCGTCTTAGGCAATTCATCAAGCTGCGTAAAGTAAGCTGGGATTTTATAAGGTGCTAACATGGGCCGGCAATGACGCTGCAACATGTCAGTGGTCAATGTAACACTGGAATCTTTCGTTGAAAAATATGCATGTACGACCTCGCCCATAATTGGGTCTGGACTGCCGATGACACTTGCTTCTAAAACATCTGGGTGGGTGTAGAGCACTTCTTCAATTTCTCTCGGGTAAATGTTCATCCCACCCCGAATCACTAGATCTTTCTTCCGATCCACGATATAGAGATAACCTTCATCATCTTGATATGCAATGTCACCCGTATATAACCAGCCATCTCGAATCGTATTAGCTGTTGCGACCTCATTTTTCCAATACCCTTTCATTACATTTGGTCCCTGAACCGTAAGTTCACCTTTCTCATAACTCGGCATTTCTTTACCTTCATTGTCTCGGATCACCACAGAAACTCGGGGGAGTGCCGTACCAATGGATCCGGGCTTCTTTTTACCTTCTGGACGATGACTAGTCACGATTGGAGAACATTCCGTAAGCCCGTACCCTTCAATTAGTTCCACCCCAGACACAGCTTTCCACCGATCGAGTAGTTCCACTGGCATTGGGGCTGAGCCTGTAAAAGCGATTCGAAGATATAGAGTACGTTCGTTGATTCGAGGGTGATTAAGCAACATCGCGACAACACTAGGCGGAATAAAGTAAAACGTGACCTTCTTATCTTCTAAAAGCGTTAAGACTTTATCAGTCGAGTACTTTGGCAAAATGTAGCTCGTACCACCAGCAACAAGCATTGTAAGCATGCAATTGGTCTGAGACGCAGCATGATAAAGAGGCGAAGAGATTAAGCAATAATCATCACTAGAACAATGGAGAATGTCTTTATACGTCATCGCATTCATTCGTAACCCTTTGTGAGTGAGCATTGCACCTTTTGGTCTCCCAGTCGTTCCAGACGTATATAAAATCTGACATACGCGTTCATCATCAACGACATCTGGATTACAATGTGTAGGCAAAGACTGTATGGCACGCAACAGTGCATTGTCAGATGATTGGGTATCAATCAAGATTACGTCAATGAGATTGTCGCTATTCTCCCTAACAGCTTGAACATTCTCCGAAGCTGCAGCATCAACAACAAAAAGCACCGGTTGCGAGTCAAATGCGATATACGTTATTTCCGCTGCTGTATATGTCGGATTAATCGGTACAATGATGGCACCGCACTTGATGGCTGCAAAATAACAATACACAAACTCTAAACAATTACCTAGTTGCAACAAGATCCGATCACCTTCAATGACACCTCGCTGACGAAACAAATGCGTCGTTTGATTAATCATTTGTTCTAGTTGCTCATAAGTAATACGCACTTTCTCATTTTCAAGTGCAAGTTTCGTTGGCGTTTCTTCAGCTTTCTGCGTAATGATAGAGGCAAGGTTCATGACAACACTCCTCATGGAATAAGTTTGTACCTTTACTTTCTATAATAAATTAAGCGCTTTCATAAGAGTTCCTGCTTATTTTTTAGAAATACCTCATTACTAAACTGATGATCTGTTTGGCGTGTCGTTTGAATAAATACGTAAACAGTATTGCACCTGCTTGCGCCTTTATTGAATCATGTGAATAAGCATCAAACCTACTCAATTCCCTTCCATTTTTGCACGATTCATTGCCCATAACGAAAAGATTGTTACAGGAGATAAAATAAAAGCAACAATGGATACAAATCTCCAATCACCCGTAAACAAACCATAAATTACTGTAGCTAAAATTAACGCACTGACCGAACAAATAGCAATAATATAAACAAATTTAGGTATAGCGCATGCAAAAGACTCGATCATAATTTCCCCCTATAATAAACCTTAGACCAATTACTTTTGAATTGTAGAAGTGCTATTTTCAAAATGCTCTTAGTCTCGATACGTTTCTATTGTGTGATGGATCAATTCCTTGAGCACATCCGGGTCGATATCAGCCAATTTATTAACATAGATACAAGCCTTACTTTTCGTGTGTTTACCGAACCGTGCTAACAGTTCCTCTCTTTTCTTACTTTCATAGGCTAAATAGAGACTAATTTTTGCCTTTCTTGGTGAAAAACCCGCTAAAGGAGCGTCTCCTTCACGTCCAGATGCGTATTTATAATGATAGCTACCAAAACCTATAATACTAGGTCCCCACATCTTCGCCTTGTACCCTGTCACCTCTTCAAAGATTTCTACTAATTGATAGGCGTCTGCCTTCTTCTTCTCACTTTCAACACTTTCAATAAATTCGTTTACACTATTGTTGGTTTCTTTCATCTTTGGCTCAGGCATGTATGCATTCTCCTTTTTCTGAGTAAATCATTTGCATCGTTTTATAATCAAGAATGATGTTGCCAAGAGGTGATATTTTAATTACGTAACAAGTATTGATTTGAAAAATCAGAAACAAAAGGGGTTCTCAATCGTTTCACCCCATCTAGAATTTGCCATTCGATACATTGATTTCGCATGAATACGATCATGCCAAATGAACCGACGCATGACCTTTCTTAACGTCCAAAGCTCATCATAACTTCCTTTAAAGACTTTATTTTGAAGATAATTCGGCATCGCTTCAATATCCTTTAAAGCAGAAACACGATTTTCATAGATATCTTTGCTATTTTTGATCGTGACTCCAATCTCTCCCACGTAATAGCTCGTCACATTGTTTGTATGAATAAGAACATCACTTGCAGACAGAGGCACCCAACCATAAAAAGTTTTTCGTTGCTGTCGATTTGTGAAATTCTTATCAGGAATAGAGTGATATAATTTTCTAAAGTCCCAAGCAGATTTTAAAACGAGCATCTTTAACTTAGAATACTCATCTTCTGAGATTGATGCTCTTTCGCGATCAAATAAAATACTTGTATCTGCGTCACGAACGTTTACATTCACTTTCTGTTCCTGAACCTGAACACTCTCAATCGAGGTCCCCTGCTTACTATTGTCATTGTAAGCCCACAAGCAATAGGCTTGTATTTCTCTAGGCATTTTTTGCAGTGCTTCATCTTTGGTACTGCCCCTCGCATATGCTCCTGGATAATTTACTGCATAAATTAAATAACCGTTTTCATTATATTCGATAATACAATGTATCACTTCACCCATACCACTTTTCCTCCTCATTACCCATTAATGAGTACAGTACGTCATGGTCGACTCGTTCGCTTTTATTGTGACACTTTTATTATGTAGTTAATAAGAAACTCTTGATCTTCGGGAAAGGTTAACTCTAACGTCTTTAATTCATCTACATCTTTCCAAGCTATATCATATATAAGATTGTCAGGATCTTGAAAGTTTCTTTTACCTCCTACAACGTTCACAAAAAAATAATGAGCTTCAATAGCTACATTAATCTGTTCATAAGTTCCTTGCTTCACCTTCAGTTTCCCAACGACTTCCACTGTATAACCCGTTTCTTCTTTCACTTCTCTAATGCAGCACTCTTCAAATGTTTCTTCTTGTTCTTTTCCACCTGATGGAATAGACCACGTTTTCTTTTCTTCAGGTTTGCCTTGGAGAACCATTAGCAATTGACCATCCTGGTTGATACATACACCTGAAGAACCCAACCATTTTTTCATTTTGAATCCTCCGTTAAAAGAAGTTCCTATAGTAGTAAATTACATAGCCATTCGACTCAATCTTCCAACAACTATATAAAAATAAAAAAGCTTCAAGTAGAATGATCTTTAACATAAATCTAAAGCGACCGATTAATAAACCATAACAAAACCATCTACCCAAGGAGGATAATCATGAATAATGATGAATCCATGTCACTCTTAAAGAAAGCAGAAACTATATTTACTAAAACGCCTTTTGTGAAACTCTTATTATTAATCATACCAATTTCAATGGTCTTAACGTTCGTTTACCTTTTTTCTCAAGATGTATATAGTACGATTATGTATACTCTGAATCAATAAATTACAAAAATGAAGAGCATACGTATGCTCTTCATTTTCGTTTGGAAAAAGTAAGTTATCTAAGGGCAATATTTTGAGCATCGTATTTTCTAACATAATTAGTACAGTCACATTTTTTAACTTCTACCTTATATGCCATTTCAGTCATTAAAGAAACTAACTCTCCATAAGCTTTTTAAGGACTGTAACGCAATCAATAATTTGCTGTACTTCAACATATTCATCAATCATATGAGCTTGTTCTAAATTTCCAGGTCCAAACACAGCAATATTCTTATTGCCAGTCTTTAAACCAATCATCGCTACATCTGTATAAGCAGGAAAACCACTATAACCAATATCCGTTTGAAAAGATGCTTCATATGCATGTTCAATTCGAGTTAAAAGGTTAGAGTTTTCATCTGATTCTAAAGGAATTCGAGCAAAACCAAATTGTTCAATTTTAAAGCTTGATCCTTTTACCCTTTCACAACCCTGTTTTAGTGATTGTTCTACGATCTTCTCTGCTTCTTCTTGGGTCATTGGAGGTACTAATCTAAAATCAATCTCAAACTGAACAGAACCCGAAACCATATTTGTTTTCTCACCACCATGAATCGTTCCTACAGACAATGTAGGCTCACCGAATATCTCATGATTGTATTCTAGTTTACTTACATTACGTTTAAGATCTGTGATACACTCTGCTGCAGCGTGTGCAGCATCAACACCTAACTTTGCATTTCCACAATGCGCACTTCTCCCGATAACAGTTATTTTATACCATATTGTTCCCTTATGAACTTTCGATAGTGTTAAACTTGTTGGTTCGGTAGCCAGAAAATGAGCATCTTCAGGTACGATTCCATCCTCAATTAAAGCTACAGCCCCTTTCATATACGGACCTTCTTCATCGACACTAGCAATTACATAAATGTCACGTTTCACTTCAGTTTTTGACTCCGCAATTTCTTTTAGAGCAACTAATGTTGATGCTAAGCCACTTTTCATGTCACAAGAGCCTCTACCATACAGCTTTCCATCAATAATCTCACCAGAATAAGGGCCTACACTCCATTCCCCTTCTGCTGGTACGGTATCCATATGAGAAATAATTACGAGGGGTGGTAATGAACTATGTTCACATGGATACTTAATAATTATATTGTTTCTATATTCTTCAACCGATTGTACCTTTACTGAAATACCTTGAATTCCCTCCAACCATTTTAAAATATACTCGGAACACTCTTTTTCATTACCATAAGGATTTACGCTCGGAATTTGAACTAAGTCTTTAGTTAATTGAATCGCTGAATGCAAAATGAACATCCCCTTTATGCAATATTCTTCTTCCCTTTAAGTCCTTTATGTTCTTCTTTAGTAAACTCATTCAATGCCAACTCAAATCGACTTGACACGGATACAGATCGTGGTTTTGTTAGCAAACTAACTATAACGAAAAGTATTGCATTTACAAATAAACCATACATTGAAGAACTAAGACCAAATGGTAACGGTAAACTTGGAGTGAATTGAAGAATTATCATTACTAACAATCCACCAATAATGCCAGTTAATGCTCCGGTTGAAGTGGATCGTTTCCAGAATAATGCACCCAATGTAGGTACTATTAACTGGGCAGTCCCGCCAAACGCAATTAAACCTACTGTTACGAGTAATCCTGGTGCAAATAAAGCTAAAACATAAGCAATAGCCGAGAATACAAGTAAATAATACCTTCCAACTCTCATAAGTTTTTTATGTGAGGCATCGGGATTCTTATACCTTTGATAAAAATCTTTGGTCATGACAGTAGACACAGCATGGATTTGACTATTTGCAGTCGACATTGCTGCAGAAGCTCCAGCTGCA
This sequence comes from Bacillaceae bacterium JMAK1, assembly GCA_012970285.1. Classification (GTDB taxonomy): domain Bacteria; phylum Bacillota; class Bacilli; order Bacillales; family Marinococcaceae; genus Geomicrobium_A. The sequence goes on along the minus strand of JIBW01000003.1, from coordinate 505,811 downwards.
AGAATTAAGGCAGCGATAATAAATGGTGCATACTCCATTAATAGTAACGGCAGTATTTGATCGGGATTCTCTACACCAGGCATTACTAGAACCCCTGTCCAACTAACTAACAATGAACCTGCATAGCAAATCGCAATGATAGATATTAGAAAAGGCATTAAATTAAAAATCGTACCGTTCTTAACCGAGTACATGCGCAACCACATTTGAGGACCCATTAATGCTCCGATCGCTGTTATAAAACAAAGTGAAATCCACATACCATATCCTGCATTCCCATCTGGACCAGGTAACACCATATGCTCTGGATATTGAGCTTGCATCTGTTCAAACATTGCTACAGGGCCTCCAACAATATTAGAAAGGTACAACCCAGCAAATAGTAGACCAAATAATAAAATTGCACCATAGATAATATCTGTCCACGCAATTGCTCTTATCCCACCAACCCAGACGTAGATTAGAATAACGATATAAAACATTAATGCAGCTAACCAGAAAGGTATATAGCCCCCCGAGACCACTTCTATTAAATAAGCTCCGCCTGTCAATTGGATCTGTAAGTATGGAATCGTAAAGACAACAACAACTATACCAACCACAACTCTTACTTTTTCACTATCATAAAAATCACCTAAAAGATCTGATGGTGTCACATAATTAAACTTCTTCCCTAAAAACCAAATCCTCTTCCCAACCACAAAATACATTAACCCAAATAAAATGTTCCAACCAATTGCAGTTAAATAGACCGGTCCTTCAGAATATAAAGATGCGTTTGATCCCAAGAAGGCAAATGCACTCCACCATGTTGCCGAAACTGTAAAAAATGTTGTAATTGAACCCATATTGCGACCTTGTATGAAATAATCATCGCTTGTATTGTCCGATTTAGTAGCCGCCATTACCCCTACGATTAATGGGATTATCATAAATAAAAGTATTATAACTACGCCAGAGATCAACTTCTTCACCCCTTACTCTGTTTTGTGATTACCCCAATTTAATTTATATGCGATGTACATCACTAGAGTTAAAATTGCCCACCAAAGAAAATTCCAGAAAATAAAAAAAGGTAAACCTAAAATTACTGGTTCAATCCGATTCGCTAATAAGATTATTGGACTTTGAAGCATCAATAAACCACCAATTATTAAGATTATAATTATTTTGCGTACATTCAATACTTCTCACCCCTTGCCATATCAGAATTATTAGATTATTTTATTATTACTAACATACCAAATAATTATCTTTATTGATTCATACATGATGCTTAATATTTTTATAAATATCGTTACATTCTGTATTCCAATTGTGAGATCATCTATCAAAGAGTTTTCAATTAGACGCCATATATTAGGGAATTTATGTAGCTGGAATTCAGAAGCAGCACCAATTGAATTATTACATAAACTTTCTACTTAATTTAAAGATAAAACGATCAAAATCCTCACATACACGAGCTTGCTCCGAAGTACGTTATCCATTAAGGACTTCTTTAGCAGTTCCATTCACAAACTCTTGAAACTTCGCTTCTTCTTCCGAAAAAGGATTATGGTTGCTTTCTTCAAAGATGGTTAACGAGGCCGTTGGGATCAATTGAGCAATCTCAATGCCGAATTTCATTGGACACTGAGCGTCGTATTTTCCGGCATAAATATAGCTAGGTACAGTTACATTTTTTAGCTTCTCCCTTACATCATAGGTAGGATATTCAACTTTCCTAAAATAATCTAGCCGTTCTCCGACAGTTTTACCACTATTCGGTTTCGTCATCGCATCTTGCAGCTTGTCTTCTGAGTAATAGGACATCAAAGCCCACTCGTAATTCAGTTTTTTACGGGTTTCAATTGGGGTTGTCGGATCGTTTAGTTGATCCATAATTTCTACGATGCGAGTGAAATTCGGATTTTTTGGGCAGTAAATGGAACTCGAGTCTGATCCATATTCATAACTGGCTGCTGCCCCACCTGCTATAATCTTCGTTAAAGAACCTGGCTGATTAATCGCATACTTCAACGCCAACATCCCACCAGTAGAATGACCTGCATAGGCCCATTGAACAAACCCTAAGACCTCACGAAGTGCTTCTAAATCTATGACGGTCTCTTCCATACTGTATTCATGCTCATGTTCAGCTTCTACTGATTGACCCGCACCCCTAAGATTAATGAGGTATACTGTATAGACGTCCGTAAACGGATTTGCAAATGCATTTCCACGTTCATTAAAAGCACTATAATGATGGGTTACTGCTAACGGCTCACCATCCCCTTTTATGAAAACTTCAAAGACGCCCCTGTCTGTCTCGATCAGCTGTTGAGTCCACATGCAAGACCCTCCTTTTCATTCTGAAATCATTGATAACCTTCTATTTTATCGACACTACTCAGCTCTTTATACTAATTTTTAACGTTCTACTTGCGCACTTTACTTTAATAGATCTTTTGAAAAACGTTAGGGTAATCAAGTACAAAACCATCTCGATCAACTCTTATTTCTGTTTGATAACCTCGACACTCATAATCATAGTAACGATTGCCTTCTAGTGTTTTTATATATTTATAACTCTGCTTAACCTTCATAACTTCTAATTCAGGGAATGTAATATACACCATCTCAAACTTCTTTTCATCACCTACATTCCAACTCTCTCTATTGATTGGTAACGTGTTTGAAAACGGGGTTGCTGAAAAATCTACATCAATCGCTCCTCTAAGATTTTCTAAAGGTGCTCCATCCTCATTAAACCAATTCCCATTTCCATCGCTATGTATTTTCAATCGATTTTGGTTGTCTATTTCTATATTCACTTCAGTTGTAACCCAATTTTGATTTAGTTGGATGCAGTATTTCATTGCTATTGGTTTAACGTCGTCGACGGTAGTAATGATTGTTCCAATCGCATTAATGTCTTTTTCTATCCTCAAATCAAAATACTCGTAACCGAATGCCTCTAAATTTTTCCATATAATTTTTTTATTCATCGTATCTCTCCTTCGTTGATTATTCGCTTTCTATAAAACATTTCCTTCTACAGTTTAATACCCTAACACTCTACAAATTAGAAAAAGCGATACGCTATTAACGTATCGCTTAGAAGGAACTCCTTTTAACTTTACCAATTAACCATCACTTAGATTCTTCTACCGTAATCGAGAAGCTCATCGTCTCTTCCACTTCGAATTGGTTGAAAGCTGTCACTGTAATTTCATGCGTGCCCGGTTTGGTTGGAACACCTGAGATTGTGCGGCTATCTGCAACACCGACCATGCCTTCGGGTAGTCCTTCGAATTCTATGGCTGCATCGTCATCATTGACGAAAAGATCAATTGGACTGATTTCTTCGCCTGATTTCACAGTCAGGTCATCTTGTTGGCGGATGTTCAATTGTCCGATCTGCTGATCGTCGTCTCCATCCCTTTTCGGTGACTCATATGGGATCGGTTTAGGTTCATTTTCTGGAGGTTCAGCAACCGACTGATCGGCATCACCAAGTTGGATCTGGTCGGTCATGACAGTCGTTCCTCGTGTGCTCAATGACAATGGAGCCGTATACTCGTCCGTTTCCGCTTGATAGTTACGATTTCCAGTATCATAATCTGTCGCATTGAACTCACCGAGTTTCGGTGAGTACGTATTTACGGTAACTTCACCAGCATCGATATCAAACTGCAACAACCGCATGAATCCTGTGTTGCGCTCGCCATCGACTTCATAGTTCTGGTAATCTGCTAACATTTCAAAAACTGGACCGTTGTTGCCGTTAAAGTTCTGATTCCAAGCCGTTCCATGATAGTGACCAGAAGAGACCATAACGATGTTGTCATTTTGCTCGACGACCTGTGTTCTCAATAAATGACTGTTATCACCGTAGCCTCTGTTTCCAGACGCTTTTGAAGCATCATCACTACTTGATGCTCTCAAATAGGAATGCGTGAACAAAAATGCATCACGATTTGGAAAGGCCTCAAGCACTTCATTTGCCCAGTTCCTCTGTGCGTTCGTATGACCATATGGCAAGTGAACCGCGATGAATTCATGATCGTCGACTTCAAATAAGTCGTAATGAGCGGAGTTATCTCCTTCTTGCCAAGGACCGCCGTAAGTACCGTTCTCCCAAGATTGTGATGCTTCTTCGTATCGTTCTTGAGAGAAATAATCATTGAACATCTCATTGCCAAAAGCACCCCAACCGTTGTCGTGGTTACCTGGGAGGATGCCGTTCGGAATCCCAGCCTCATCAATGATTGCCTGCATATCCGAAGCAAACCCGAATTCCTTTTGCGCCTGTTCTTCTGAATGATGCGGTAGTAGCATCCAATTCTCGATAATGTCTCCCGTATGAGCCACATAAGCGATCTTACGTTGATCTTGGTTATCAACAATCCAATTCATTTTATCCCTGTAGGCTGAAGCGAAACGTTCCTGGGCATCTTCATCAAGTTCTGGATCAACGGCTCCTTCTGCCAAAAACTGAGTATCTGTGATGTGAGCCATTGAGAAGTCATACGTTTCAGGATCACGGAAATCGTCTGTAACACCGCTTGAGTCAGGTTTCCAGTTGCCTGTTCTCGTCATCGATGAATCTTCACCAACAATGGCGATGTGTGTAGCATCATTCACATCACGATAATCCTCAGACAGATAGGCTTTCAATACTGTATTATCAGGTGCGGAGCCTGATTCACTTCGTAATTGATCCCAACGCTCTTTTTCATGATTCCACGCTAACAAGGAAACGTCACGCTCTGGATCAACCTTCCCGCTCCACCTTACCGGAGTGTGCTCCCCAGGATGCTCCATTTCGAAAGCCTGATAAGGAGAGGCATTGGGACCCGCCTGTTCCGACTGCCAGAGTTCATCGTCTTCCTCAAGAACCTCCTCTGGTGCAGAACTGAAATCCATGAGTGCCGGTCTCTGCAACTCATCTGTGAAACTTCCTTGTGTGGCACCAAACGGCTCAGTTGCGACCACTTCAGATGTTGAGGCTGCAATCAACGTTGCAGCCGTTCCAAACGCCACCATCATAAAACCTGCACGCGTTGCCCATTGTGGCCTTCTTGAAATCGATGCGATGCGAAAACCTCGAGTTTTTACTTTCATTACTAGTCCTCCTTACAAAGTTAATTAGAAATTTGGTCACAAGATACACTTTCCATACCGCTTTGTAAGACCTCCATGAATCACCTCCAATTACTCATCACCTATTCACTCTCTGATAAATGCTGATTATTTCTGTTATAATTGCTATAAATTCACTATAAATGATCGATGTTAAGTGATCATAAAGCCGAAGTTAATAGATTCTAAACTATACAACAATATCAAAGTGTCTAAATACACAGACTTTATGACCTAGACTTCACTCTGAACTTTCACCTCAAAAGCGCGTTATAAAAGGAAAAGCCACCAGTTTTCACCTGGTGGCTTTTCCTTTTATCGCGTTGTTTTATACTTTACAAAGTTAATGTTTTAATTATCCAATAGTCCTTGTTCAACTAAAAAATCTCGTGCGACTTCTTCGGGATCTTCATCTTCAATATCGACTCGGAAGTTTAACTCTGAAATTTCCTCTATCGTCCCAATTCCTGCTAATTGATTTAAAATCTCTTCGATTTCAGGATGTTGTTGGAGTGCAACGTTCGTCACTAAAGGTGCAGCTTGGTACGGCGGAAATAAATCTTCGTCATCTTCCAAAACGACCATGTCATACTCTACAAGTTGTGGGTCGGTCGAGAAGACATCACTGATTTCAATGCTGCCGTTACTAATGGCTTGATAACGTGTCGACACATCAATGGACGTCACATCTGAAAAGCTAAACCCATATACATCTTCAAACCCTGCATACCCGTCTTCACGATCCATAAACTCAAAGGTAAAACCAACACTCAACTCATTCGTATAAGGCATCAAGTCAGAAATCGTACTTACTTCTAGTTCTTCAGCGAGCTCCCTTGGCATCGCTAAGGCATACGTATTCTGAAAACCCATTGGTTCTAAAAAATGAAAGCCATACTCCTCGTAGATTCCGTCTCGTGCTTCTTGATACGACTCTTCTTCGTCATAACTAAACTCTTCCTCATTTAGTAGGTCGGCCAATACTGTTCCACTAAATTCAGGATAAATATCAACATCTCCAACGATTAACGCATTGAAATTTACGTTCGTTGCTCCAAGAGGGGCAATAACTTCTACATTTAAGTCGGTTTCTTCCTCGATTAATAGCTTATACATATTCGCCAAGATTGGAGGTTCCGGACCTAACTTCCCACCAATGACTAAATCAGGTTCGTCTTTAAACATTGAGACGACTGGTTGTATAAGCACAATTACAAGGGCGATGGCGACAACTGCAATGATTGGCTTAGATGAGGCACGTCGGTTTCTTTTTGTGCCTCGTTCTGTTAAACGAAGAATAACATCTAACACAATCGCTAGAAGTGCAGCAGGAAGCGCACCAAACAAGATGTATTCATTATTCGTTCGTTGAATCCCTGTCATAATGATTTGCCCGAGGCCACCCCCACCAACGAGAGCCGCAAGCGTTGCCGTACCGACAATTAACACCATTGACGTACGGATTCCTGCCATAATTGTTGGCATTGCTAGGGGTAGTTCTATTTTCATTAAGCTACGATAAGAATTCATCCCCATCCCTCTTGCCGCTTCAACAATGGCTGGATTAACTTCTCGAATTCCAGTGTACGTATTTCTCAAGATCGGTAATAATGCGTACGCCGTCAAAGCAATAATTGCTGGTGTCGTCCCAATTCCAACAAATAAAACGAGAAAACCGAGTAAAGCAAGCGATGGAATCGTCTGTAACACCGCCGCAAACCCGATAATCCACTCAGAATAGCGATTGTACCTCGTTAATAAAATTCCTATCGGTAACGCGATTGCAACTGCAATTAATAACGAAACGAGTGAAAGTTGCAGGTGCTCCCAAAAGGAGTTAAATAGTAAATCCGATCGTTCTTGAAACAGTGTAACGTAAGATTCCATAAAATTCGCCATATCGCTTTGCAACAATCAACACGATTCATTCCTAGTTGACTGTGCATTCCTCTATTCCTTGCACTAGGAGGGTGCATGTAATCTTTTTTTCTGACCGCAGCTATACTAGAGCACGAGCTAAATCTTTATAGGAGACACTTCCAATGAGCTTGCCATTCTCTTGGACCGGTAAAGCTGGAAGGTGACTATTTTCCAATACTTCAAATGCGGTCCTCACGGAACTTGACGCATCAATTGGGATGATTGCATCTAATTGTTTGTGATCGTCATACGTCGTCACCCATTCATCGTTCTCATTAATGATAAACTGCACCGTTACTCGCTGCTCGTCACGATGACTACGTATGTATTCACTCCTGTCAGATGGCGTTAACAATTCTTTTAACGTCAGGTTCTTCTGTTCAACGGATCGACCGATAAAAGCTTCAACCGCTGGTGTTGCTGGATTTCGTTTCAGCTCATCTGCCGTGCCTACTTGCAACAGAACACCTGCTTCCATCATGCCGATTCGATCTCCTAATAAGGTCGCTTCGTTCATATCATGCGTGACAAACACGATCGTTTTTTTTATTCTTTGTTGTAACGCCTTAATGTCTTTTTGTAATTGTTCTCGTACGAGTGGATCGAGGGCACTAAACGGCTCATCCATCAAGATAATGTCTGGATCTCCTGCTAGCGCTCTTGCCACCCCGACCCGCTGTTGTTGTCCACCCGATAAATCAGCCGGAAGCCGATCACGATATGTCTCGGGGTCCATACCTACAAGTTCCAGTAATTCATTCACTCGTTTTTGTATATCGTCTTGTTTCCACTTTTTCATCTCAGGTACGACCGCAATATTCTCTGCAACAGTTAGATGAGGGAATAGCGCAATTTGTTGCAAGACGTAACCGATGTTCCATCGCAATTCATGCATGTTGACGTCTGTATGATTTGAACCATTGATCGTAATCGTACCGCTTGACGCATCAACTAATCGGTTAATCATCTTAAGCGTCGTCGTTTTGCCACATCCGCTAGGTCCAATTAACACGAAGAATTCACCACGTTCGATCGTAAACGATAATCCCTTTACTGCTTTTCTGTCTTCTGTAAACGACTTGTCCACTTGATTAAATGTAATCACCGAAACCGTACCCCTCATTTCTTCACTCATTCAATTGCTCATCAAACGTAGTATAACCCGACTTTCAACTTTAAAAATAAACGACCACTTTCGCAAACTTCACATAATTCCTGTGCTGTTCTCTTAATGCATAGTCTATTTTTAACAGAAAATGGATGTTAGGTAAAACGTTTTTATTTCTTTATTCGAAGATCGCATAGTAGAGCCTCGCGAACGTGAAAGGTTATTGCTTGAACAGTATTCGTTTGTCGCTTATTATGAACCTTTCGAATGGTTACGCAAAGGGGGAAACACGTGCAAAAAGATGTAAATAAGATCATTACGAACGTAAGCTACACCACGTTTTTCGTTTTATGTGTTGCATCCTTTCTTTCATTAGTGTTTACAAACAGTGTGGGTCATTATTATCTTGTAGGGTTTCTATTCTTTTTTAGCGGATTAACGATTGTAGAAATAAGAAAAGGGAATAAGAAACTATCCATACTTTATGGAGCATTCTTTGTTGTATATTTATTGCTTGGGATTTTAGAAATTTTTGTTTATTGAGGTAGATTTTGTGTGAATCATGAAGTTCTTCCTTTATTATGAACGCTGCTACAGAAAACGAACTAGCAGTATTTGAAGTTGTATGTGGAAGCGCATTAATGAGGTAATATTCAAGGTTTCTAGGTTATGACTAACAATTAATTAGATCATTATTCAAGGAGTTTTACTCATGAGTGTAGATCAAAAAATTTTCCTTGCAATCAATATACTTCTCTTTATAGCATTAATAGCCTTATATTTATTCTCATCTAACGGCAATCAAACCGAATTAGACTGGGGTACTACTCTTGTAAGAGCCTTTATAGGCATAGTAACTTTGACTATCGCGATCTTAATCGTGAAACGTGTAAGAGGTTATAGGTAATGCTTATCCACTTACCCTTTTCAAAAGGTCTATGTTTATCCTTACAAAATTAAACTACCTGAGAATAACAGGCGATTCACCTGAACCCTTTAACATCTGGAGGTCTATATGATGAATATATTAATAATATTAACAATTTTAAGTTTAAATCTAGGTAATGTAATCGTCACTAACATCATTAAGCATTCACTTCCTAAAAAAACAGTGAAATTTGTAAGCGCTCATCTATTGCTTGTGCCATTCATACCTTTATCTTGGCTTTTCATTTTAGTGTCAGATATAAGTTCAATTTTTGCGATTACCATAACTGCCATCTGTGTATTTCTATATGCATTTACTTTGTATGGTTATTTGAAAGACAGCAACAACAACTCAACTGAAAACCAAGATTAATACGAGAATAAGTTCTTTTAATTTCCTAGTTATAAAGGGACATACTCTCCTGGAATATCTTTTCAAATCGATTGATTACCTTTATCATTGAACAAGATCATTCAAAACAGGAGGAGGTAATTGTATTAAGAAAGTCATCATTAGAAGATTTCTAACAGTCATCTTACTTCTAACATCATTAATTAGTTACTTTAGTCTTTTGGATGTATTCAGAGATCGTGATATTACTTGGATTCAAAACATAACCTTCGCTTTATTTGTTAGCGCAATTTTCTTAATCATATGGCTAATGGAAGTCTTTCGTAGACGCAAACAAGACAACGAGGCTTAGAAGGACAGCATGATCGTCGGCAGAGCGCGAGGTAGGCGTGAACTGCGAAACACAGTCTTAATAGTTTGGCTTTAATTATTATCTTGCTCTTCTGCCATCTCCTCAACGATATCTCCTTCTTCTGCATCATCAGGGATTACATCTTCAAGTTGAAAGAAACCCTCGTCAAATTCATCAACTTCTTCAAAATCCCAAACCGTTATCGTCTGCTCAAACTGTGCAGAAGTTTTCCTTTTCACAATCATATTAGTTTCTTGATCGAACCAATACTCGCTTTCGCCTTCATCAAAGCTGACAATTACTTTGTAAGTCAGCACATCATTCACTTCTTCTTCACCCTCATACGTGAGCGAAGTGTCCTCTTCAGCAATATTACTTTCAAGAGTACTCGCCCAATTCAACAAGTCTGCAGCAGCATCTTCTTCAATCGGTAATTCTTCTTCATTGTAGACGTTATAATAATCTTGATAATTGATGACATGTTGGCCGTCAGATGCTTGATACATCGTGCCTGTCGTTTCCTCCTCATTACTTTCAAACCTTGAGTGGATTGGATCCGCAAATAAATCTGCATATTCAATTGTATCAAGTGGATCATTCTCCTCACCAGCGATTTCAAACTCAATTCGATAACGCTCAATTTCAGCAACGTTTCTGATGAATTCAGTTGCAATCTCTTCAGCTTGATTTAGCTCTTCCGTTTCAATATCTTCTAATTCTTCATGATCAGAATCATCTTCTGAGACCTCGTTATCCACACCCGTTAAGGAAGTGTCTTCATTCTCAGTCTCAGTCTCACTACAAGCAGAAAGCGCAGATAAAATAAGCAGGCTACAAGCTAATGGATATCGTTTCTTCAAAGGTATACCCCTCCATATTATATAGACGATTGACTTATTCATTGCTTCCCTTTTAGTGATTGGTTAAAACTGCTGATGGAATAGTACCGAGGAGCTTAATATGAACCAAAAACATACAAAGAAACGAAAAAGAACGATACTGCGCGGAACCTTTTTGTTAGTCATACTTTTACTGATTAGCTACACATTTTATAGCCAATCACAAACAGAAATTGGGTCCGTACAAGTCGGTGATGCCGCACCAAACCTTTCCTTATATAACATCCTTGATGATCAAGTGATTGAACTTGAGTCCTTTAAAGGCAAAGGGGTCTTGTTAAATTTCTGGGGAACTTGGTGTCCTCCTTGCGAGGAAATGCCTTACACGGAAAATCAATATCACGCACAAGATGGAGACATTGAAACCCTTGCCGTCAATGTGGGGAAAAGCGAAGTCAAAGTTGATCGATTCGTTAAAAGACACGAGCTAAATTTTCCTATTTTATTAGATCATAATAGGGGTGTTTTAAATGCCTATGGAGTCAAGCCTTTCTTGCTGTAGCGAACTGACAAAACGATGGTTTTTGGTGTTAAGTTATCCGCCTACAATTATAAATGTAGGCGAAGTATGATTTAAGTTTCTATAACTAAAGTAAGGTTCTAAACCCTTACTTCTAGTGCTCCACATTTAAGTATTGCACCAATCTTAAAACATAGATCTCTAAATACTCATTGGTTGATTCATCTGAACCTGTAGTTGCTTCATATTCTTCTTTAGTTATAAATCCTTCTGCAAACATGAGATAGTCTTCATAACTCAATGATTCAGTGAATATGCCTTGTGTCTCCTGTAAACGTAAGAAGTTATCCTCTGATAATACTGCTCTGCTATAAATATAAGCATCATAACTGGTTGTTGGTAACACTTCGTAATCCGTGCCAACAACATTATCAATTCCCTCATAAAAGGACTCTTCATCGATATCTGTTCGTGCTAACTCAATATTGCGCTTTTCTTGAGAACTTAAATTTACATCCTCTAGACCTTTCACTTCATTTGAATTGCAACCTGATAAAAGAAGCAGCAATAATAGCAATAGATATTGGCGTCTTTTCAAAACCCGTCTCCTCCCATAATTCCACACTTATCATAAATCGTCTGTTTTATGCGGTGATCGTTGAGGTAACTCCTCATTCATTGCCTCAATATTCCTTGTTCCCTCGATAAAATACGGGTATGCTTCTTCATGTCTTTGATCACTTTGCATACCGATCTCTTTGCCAGTTTCAAAAAATTCACGTGTCTCTTTAGACCAGGCTGCTAACTTATTATAATCCTGTATATAGGGTTCAATCTTTGCAAATTGATATTCTACTCTCTGTGCAGTTACTAACAAAGCACCCCAACCGCGTAAATCACCATTTACGACGTCTTCATGAGTTACTTGGTCAAATTGCTCATCATTAATAAGTTGAATTTCATTTTCATTAAGTTCCTCAAGCGTTCCTTCATGAAATTCTCCATTAACATCATAATGATGTTGATTCAATGCTTCAATAATACTCATCATAAAGCCAATTGACTGAGTTCCATGTGGTTCAATTTCATTCGTATCGTGACGATCAAAATTTAACCAACGTAAATCATTAACCATCTTCGTTTCTTTATCAAAAACTAGATGATTGCTATAGTAAATGCTATTTCCCCTAAAATTATAATTGTCAGGGAGTTGCTCTCTTGCCTCATCTTCTGTTATTCGTCCCTCTTCTGGTAATTCAAAGTCCGCGAATAACGCACCAATTTGATGGTAATCTTCCTGATCAAAAGAAGACTCAATCGTCATGCTGTGTTCAGTTTCCTTTTGATAATCTTCAATAGTCTCATCATCGGTTTGCACAACATTACTCTCAGATTGGCACCCAAATAAAAGAAAACCAATCAACAATAATAAAGATCTACTCTTTCGAATCGTTGACCACTCCACAAAATGAGATTGTTTCCTCATTATATAGTAGATGAGTCATTTATCAACATAATTAGCAGAAAATTCAATACTATAACTGTGAGGCTACCACTCTCTCAATCTCCCACTCTACCTACAATATGATGCAATTCTTTCTATCATGTTTGATCTCCATATTAGTTTAAAAGTATCTATATTAAGGAAAATAGTAAGTAATAGATAATAAATTAGGGGGAGAATTGATGTATAGAAGCTACACTTACATAGGTTTTATGGCTATTTCATCGATCGTATTAATGGGTTGCGGTAACGAGACAAATCATATAGCTGAACCCGAAGAAACTGAAGAGATCGATTCAATCGATGAAAACGATGACGCATTAGCTCAACATCCAGATGACCTCAATGAAGGCGAAACGATACTTCAAAATGCTATTTTCACAAATGAAAGTACGGAATCTTACTACATAGAATTAAGAATAACGAATGAATTTGATGAAGAGTTAGAGTTGAAAGATGATGTGAGAGAAATCAATGAGTATGTACTCTACGATGATGTTATTTATTCTAGAGAAGAGCACTTGGATCACGCAGCTGGTGTATTGTACACATCTAATGATGCTGAGCGTGTTTATAATTATTTAGAAGATCATCTCATTTATGAATCGGAAGAGCTTTTTGAGGAAGGAACGACCAACCTTAGTGCTTGGGTTGAATTTATGAGGAATGCGATAGAACGGATCGATCCCTCGAATATTCATTTCGAAGGCATGGAAGAAGTAAATGGCGATCCATCTTACAAAGTTTCAGTAAGTGATGAAGGGTCAATGACTACTTTTTGGTTAGAAGAAAGCACATTCAATGTTCGACAGACAGAAACACAATTACACGAATCTGATCAGGAAACGGACACAAAAACAACAACTGAAGTTCTTGAATTCGAACAGAACGCTGGACCTTTTGAAGAAGGGTTTTTCAGACTTGAAGATGTCATTTCTAATGAAGCTGAGGAAGGAGATATTTCTGAAATTATTTCAGATGAAATTGAAGAAGAGACTGGTGATGATGATTAATCATTTCTAGAGACAGACTTAGATTTGCATATCGGCACCCGCCCCTCCCGTTAACTGCTTTTTCCCATTCTTTATTGAAGCCCAGAAGAAAGCCAATATATTTAGCTCTTCTTTTTTATATTCACTTACGTATGCTTATACAGTTATTTATATAAAAAAATCAATCTATAATCTCCCCCCTTACTCCTGTGTTATGAAAAAGCTTTAGCAATTCATAGTAGACCAACAAAAAACCAAAAATTATAAAAATATAACCCGGACATAATCAAGAATAAGATCGCCAATAAAAGATAAGAAGTTTTACTAGCCCAATTTTCTTTTTCAAAAATAAATTCATGGAAGAACAACACACTTACAGTTAAGAAAATAGGAAAAAGAGGTAATTCAATAGGAATGATGTCAAAGGTTGATAATAGCCCGAATAGACAATACAGCACTGTCAAAACAATGAATACATTTATAATTACGTTAACGCCAACACCCCCACAACAACGATCAGAGAATTAAGTCGTTATTGCCAGTAAATTTATTCCGTAAAACATAATTAAAATCACGCCAAAGAAAATGCTATATCGCACTACCTTTTGCTTACCCGTTAGGTTATTAGATTTTGTTTTTTCATTATAATAAGGCTGTATTAAAGGCATTAAAACAGCTGATAATACAAAAACAGTAATCGCAACGGTCAAAACTTGAATAAATGCAAGATCCATATTAACTGTCCATGCTAACACTAATAATATTGGTATTCCTATAAGTAACCCTACAGCATGCTTTAAAAGATTTAAAAAATATTTCTTAATGCTCATTAAAAGGACTCCCCTCCTAAAAAAGCAAACTCCCAACAGAACTTTTCTTCATACCAATACTCATTGCCAGTGTTATTGCTATACCCTCAAGAAACTTCCATTAATCTTCCATTTAAATGTTCAACAACCTGTTCCATTCACATAGATATACGAAACTTTAAGACACTCCTTTTAACTGACAAACTCCTCTTTACACTAACAAATCAAACATAAAAGGGACTCCATATACCAACAAGATTAAGATAGTAAGGTATACACCCCATCCAAGAAGAACTTTTTTCTTACTTATGTTCTTCTCTTCTTTTATCTTATGAATAAGATGTTTCTTAAAAAGGAAGTAAATAAGTCCAAACATAATTATTGATACAACCCCAGTAGAAACTATATCACTTAGACTTACAATTTCCCCTGATCGAATCCATTCAGATAGGTATCTTCCTGCAACAATAGAAAAAGGGAAAAGGATAAAAAAATTAAGAAGTAACCGATTTTTTATCTGCTTATTATCCGTAGATGGAAGGTGGAGTCCTTATGGCAGTAAAAAGAACGGGAATATTCTTTCCTGCTTTGCAGGTGGAGTTTTTGCGCTACTTTGGCAAGTGATTTTTATTTTAATTACTGGAGCAAATCTTCACTTCGAGGTATTATTTAATAGCTTTTTTAGATAATCTCGCTCTTTAATAAAAAAATACTTCATAAACGCAAAGCTACACTAACCTTCTTTTCACCAACGATGATGTATACGCTAAACTGAATACCCAAGATATACTAAAGATTACAGTAATTCCCGCATATAAAAAAAGCAGGTGATAACTAAATTAGTCTCACCTACTTTTCCTATGATTTGAATGCTTTCATTGTGAATTCGGTTCTTTAAGCTTCCTGAGGATAAAGTATCCCGCAGCTATTAAAAATACTGTTGCAACAGGGAAACCTATGGGGGTAGCGTATTCAAAAGTATCCCTAAGAAATCCCGCAATAAAGAAAAACACACTAGCTAAAAGCATACAAGTTACAATCCCAACCCTGTTCATAGTATCTTACCTTTATAATGAGTCGTTATTTATTATGTTACCATAGATAATGCAATATTCAATAAATGGCAGGGGTGAGCTCCGATACAATCTGTGCTTGAACCGACAGCAAGACCTAAAACTGAAGTTTAGTACGACACATAAAAACGGTTCTTAGATTAATAGCCGTTTTTCATTGAACACCTTTTTATTGAATAGTCTTTCTACTTCGCTAAAAAATTTCTCAATTGGGTTCCTGAGATGTATACACTTGCAACCATGACAAAATAAAATAAAATTTCAATATAAGGATTCGCAGTCCAATAACCTATAAAATACATAAATACTAGAATAATAAATAATAAAGATGATGCCGACATTAATATAAGCTTTATGATATTCGACAAGACTTATAGCACCTCCAAGACCTATTGTTAACCAACATTAATTATAGGTTAACATACTATTTAGTAAATTATAAGGCGCTGTAAACTCGCAATTTTGCAGGCACATTTTACCGGGCAACATTTCGGACTAAGTAAATTATGATCATTATTCTATCTTAGTTAGGAGCTGAGAATACGATGATTAGAGGGAAGTATGAGCTTGTTAGTGAAGAACAGTTGAATAAGTATGCAGAGCTTGCTGTACGGTCGGGTGTGAATGTGCAAAAGAATCAATTAGTCATTATACATAGTGACATCGAACATGCTACGTTTGCACGTCTAATCCAAACAGCTGCCTATGATGCGGGTGCTTCAAACGTGGTTATCGATTGGACAGATGAACAGTCTACTAAAGAATTTTATTTACATGCGACAGATGATGCCATCGATCACTTTCCTGACTGGCAGATAGCCCGCTATCAGGAGTGGGACAATAAAGGTGCTGCGTATATCAATATTATTTCAGAAAATCCAGGGGTCTTTAGAGAGGTATCCCCGAAACGGATGAGCCGTTTCCAAAAAGTCTCCCGCACCAAGTTGAAGGATCATTACGCAAAGACTAGATCCCACGAGGTACGTTGGTGCCTTCTCGTTGTGCCTTCCTTTTCGTGGGCAACTAAAGTATTTCCCCACTTACGTAAAGAAGAAGCTTTGCAATTATTATGGCAATCGATCTTACAAGGAGCTCGGGCAGATGGACAAAATCCTATAAAAGAGTGGGAAAATCATGACAAAGCTTTCGAGTCCCGAAAAAAGTTCTTAAACGACAGCCAGTTCGAAGCCTTACATTTTACGAATCGTCGGGGAACTGATTTATTAGTCGGAATGCCTAAGAATCACCGATATATCGGCGGGGGTGTTAAGGATAAAAAGGGAATCCCATTCTTTCCGAACATTCCCACTGAAGAGATCTTTTCCGCTCCCCACAGAGATCAGGTCAATGGCAAACTAGTCTCCACTAAACCGCTGATCTATGGAGGACGTGTCATCGACGATTTCTACCTAATCTTTAAAGAGGGACGGATTACGGACTATGATGCCACCACAGGGCAAGAAGCGTTACAAAGTCTCATCGAAACCGAAGAAGGTTCACATTATCTAGGTGAGATCGCCTTGGTTTCTAGCTATTCTCCTCTGTCTCAAACGAATACTCTCTTTTACAACACCTTATTTGATGAAAATACCGCTTGTCATATTGGAATCGGCAACGCTTCCCCTTCTAACCTTCAAAATGGCAGTGACTTATCGAAGGAAGAATTGAAAGAAGCCGGACTAAATACTTCACTCCTGTTAATCAATGTGACCTTTGGTACCGAAGATATGAAAGTAGTAGGTATTAAAGAAGACAAAACTAAAGTCCTTATAATGAAAGATGGGGGTTTTCAATTCTAGTATCGCTACTACTAACGTGTTTTGAGTAATTAATAATTAGAGGGGAACTACAGAATGACAAAACCTACGGTAACGATCACACCAAGACAATCCTATATAGACGAGGATGTAACCATCATAATAAGTGGATGCAACCCCGGTGAAGAAGTCTCATTATATGCATACGTAACAGACGATGAAAATGAACCGTTTATGTCAAAAGCTACGTTTATTGCGGATACAGAAGGCCAGGTACTGATCTCTAAAGTGGCACCAATTTCTGGGTATTATAGTGAAGTAGATGTGAACGGCATATTCTGGTCAATGTCCCATGAAACGAAAAAGCACGGTCATTATTTTACAAAAACGACTGCAAAGGAATTAATGATTACGATCAAGTTAGAGATCGATAATGAAGTTGTTGATGAGGTTCTAATCGAAAGATATTTTGATAAAGGCGAGGTCACCAGAACCGATGTTAATCAAGACGGTACAGTTGGTACCTTGTATCAACCAATTCATGAAGGAAACTATCAAAATATCATTTTGTTAGCAGGGTCAGATGGGGGACGTTTAGAACATTCAGCAGCTCTCCTAGCTTCTAAAGGATTTAACGTACTAGATCTCTCGTATTTTAATCAATCAGGGGTACCAAAAGATCTCGAAAACATTCCTTTGGAATATTTTAAGAGTTCAATAGAACTTTTAAAGAAAATTACCGGTAATCACGGAAAAGTAACGCTTGTTGGTTATTCAAGAGGTGCTGAATTGGCACTATTGTTAGCATCGGAATACGATGAGTTTAATGCGGTTGTTGCAGGGGCACCAAGTGCATACATAACATCTGGATTAAGAAATTCGATTTACGCACCAATCAACTCGTGGACAATAAACGGTGAAGCTAAACCCTATCTTAAGTTTCATTATCGCCCCAGTACTATGCTATATTTCATAAGTAAATGGTTAACAAAAAAGCCAGTATCCTTTAAAGGAATTTGGGATAGTAGCCTCAAGACTACGATTAATGAAGAGGTCAGAATAAAAGCAGAAAATATTAAAGCCCCAGTTCTTCTCCTCTCAGGTACTGATGACGAAATCTGGCCGTCTTCCTTATTTTCCGAAGAAATAAAAAGTCGTTTACCGCAAACAGAACATTTCTATTATGAAGGTGCAGGGCATTTTCTTTCTTTTCCCTACGCTCTACCCAACATGCCTTCTACGATTTATGAACACGTTGGTGGAGGAATGGTAATGAAATATGGAGGAACGCAATCTGCCAATGCCAATGCTGCCAAGAAATCTTGGCCCATCATAGTATCTTTTTTACAAAGACACGCTTGTTAACCCAATGAATGATAGAAATTTTGTAAGAGAAACCAGCTGTCATATTAGCAGCTGGTTTCTTGTTAGAGTACTTAATTAATGATAGTGACATTATAAATCTGCATTCAAACCAATCTTTTGCTATCTTCACTTCAGATCTGAAGACAACATTCCATATACGATACTGTCTGTCCATTCATTTTTATTCCAAAAATCTTGTATGAAATGCGCTTCCTTTCTCATACCTATTCGCACACATAATTTTTGTGAAGCTATGTTCCGTGCATCAAGATTTGCTTGGATGCGATGTACAGAAAATTCATCAAATAGTTTATAGACTAAACTACTTACTGCTTCCGTTGCCAACCCTTTTCCTGATACTTCATTCGAGAAACTATATCCAATCTCAACAGTATCTTTCATATCTGTATACCATACTGATAAATCACCAATGACTCTATTCCCATTTTCGACCGCCAAACTCAACATAGAGTCTTTTGATAATGAACAATTAGCTAGCTTTTTATTAAATTCCCCCTCCAAATTTTCATGTACCCATTTATCATGCAGGAGGTATTTACAAGTATCATCGTTATTATAGATTTTAAATACATCAAGTGAGTCATTACTTTCAAATGGTCTGATTGTTAATCTTTCAGTGTTAAAATTCAACGAAACACATCCCTCATAACTATAATTTTAGGCGTTACAGGATTGCTCTCTATAATAGAGAATCCATTTAATTCCACTTAAGTTTTTGTTAGGATTATAGTAATAACATGTACTTCATTAGGAGAGAACATTATGCCGTACTCAGAAATCGCAGTAGCAACTACCGCCATTCAAATTATTACAATCTTAGGGGTTATAACAATCGTATCTTTTCTTTTTTATATACTTATTAAAGCACTTAAGAAAGTTAATGATTAGTAAATGAACTCACTGAACCTTTTTATATACAGGTAATTGAAAAATTGATCTTTGGAATCGAGAGGAAAATTTACCGTTTTACCTTGATTTGTTCACTACCTCCTATAATCTTATCTCCTATTTACAGGTTAAATTGTGTAAACCTTCTAAGACTTTCACCTAAGATTTACGGTTTTCTATATTTGTGATTATCCGTTGATGACAATAAAATAACACTACTCCACGCTAGAGATGATACAACAACAATACTAAGCAAATGTCCCCACCAAGGTAGTACATTTCTTAGTGATACTACAATTATTAAATAAGCAACGAAAACCAACAATACCTTTAACCAATGATTCTTTATAAAAGTAGCTTTCTTATTTTGAGGCCGTTTCTTATCATCCGCTTTCATCCGCTCCTAATCATCTGTCCATACAACAAAGATGATTGATTGAAAATTACCCTATTTAATTTTTCATTTAAAAGTCAACTGTCCTTATTGCAGTAGCGTGGTTAGAGGTTAATCACCTACGCTATCCTTTATTTCGTAATGCATTGAATTCCGCCCATAAAAGCATCAGGATTCCCATAACTAAAGCTATAATCGCCCCTGTCTGGAACATTTCTACTCGCATTATCCCCAATAAACGTTCAAACTGATCTTCGTTCATAGTTTGGATTGGCTCTAGGTTTGCTCCGTAAATTACAGTAAGCATGTATGGTATAACCCACAAGAGTGTGGAAATAACTATAAATATCGATGCTAAAAAATGTCTCCCCACAGAAACCCTCCATCTCCATAAATCACAATAAATTTGGGATTATTATACATTATTGTAATTTCCCTAGATAAAGAGTGAGTAAACGGACATTTCTTTCATGTGTATCCCCATGTTTTATTTTTAGCTGAAAAAGGTGCTATCCCATAAGGACATAAATTAGACCTTGGGAACAGCACCTTCTTATTTCGATAAGTTTACTCAATAATTTGTTATAAGTTTCCCATCAATATAGCCTTTAAGATGCTTTGAGTTAATTTTTTGGCAGCAGACGTATTCAGGCTTTGCATATATGGGATGGTCAACATAGTCCTTTAATGCTATTGCGCTATCCCAATACATTTTCACTAGTGTTTCTTTACTAGGCAGATTTTCAGTTTTAAATCCTTCTGTGCTTTCGCCTAGTCTCTTCGCAACTTCTTTTTCATAATATTCATCTAAGTAGTCTTCGGCAATCATGTAATCAAATACATAAATTTTTTGATCTTTAAAAGGGAACATTAGATAATTCTTAAATGGTATTGAAGATGCTTCTAAAGTAAACGAATTGTTAAGCTCTAACCATTCATCAGATGTTCTACTTTGTATGTTATTAACAATGTTTGGGTATAGATTAGCTTTTGGATTCCCACCCCAAATAGAAGCATTTTCGATGTTTAATCCATTGATTAGTGCGTCGTAAATTTTCGTCGTCGTGGAATCATTGTGACTATATACATGGTATAGAAACATTTTATCCCTCCAGACTTTTGTAATTTAATTGGCTCTAAATCAGCTAATTCTGCGTCCGTGATTGGCAAGAACTTCACATAAAAAACATCATGAATTCTGCTGTAATCTTTAATACAGATATTGTTACCCATAATTACTTTCATAGATGATGCAATAATGTCCATGCTGTTATGTCTGTTCCGTGTGTTACATGTAATGCTACGGTTAAAAGAATCCGTAGTCATACTGCTGTTCTTTATCTAACTCAATACTTTCTTGTAGAAATTAATCTTCAAATCCCGATCCCTTCGTAATAAAACCTTGTAATGTCCCACGCATAATAAATTGAAATAATAATTACCAAAAGTAATACTGACCAATGCGATGCATACTTTTTATCCACAAATAAGATTAAAATATACCATCCTGCAAGCATAATTATAGGCGTTCCAATATAAAGCCAATTCTCTGGGTACCAAAACAATGTAGAGAGAAAAATATTGTAAACAATGATTGAGCCTGAAATAACATAATAATAAGGTTTGCTTAGGTTGATTTGTTTAATATACGTATAAGACCATAGGATTGAAAAGATTGCCAACATGATAAATACAGATGCATTCAAACTTCCACCAAATCCAGATCCAAAAATATAAAAAAAACTAAATGCAGACAAGAACACTAACAATATAAAAAATGCAATGTGGATCCATGCATATTTGGTCATGGATAGACCTCCAGAAATATATGTGAACCTTAAAAATGTAATCAACAGACAAAGATTTCTAAAACATTTGCATTTATTGTACAGCATCATTTCAAGTTTATGAATTCCAAAAGCATAGCCCAGTATATATTGTTGATGTTGCAAACTTCTGAGAAACGATGTCTCCCTTAATTAAACAAAACGCCCAATTGTTTAATAGCATGTTTAAATTAAATCTTTCCAGATGCACACCATGCTGTATGCAAGATAGCCATGAATTCTCCAATCTCTAACCCCGATTGGTTGAATGCCGCTTTTTCAATATTAATTTCTCTTCCAACAAAGTTGCCAGTTGTTGAACCGATCTGTGACTTCTCACCAAATTGCAGGAGCATCTATTGACCTCTTTATAATGTAATGGTAATAATTGGGAGGGGGTGTATATTATGAAGAAGGTAAGCAACATACTAGGTGTGCTTATGGTTATTTTTGTAATAATTGACCTCACACTTTTTATTTCAGGAAGTTCTTTTAGCTTATTTTTCACAATCCCTTTAATTTTTGGTGCGTTTTTATTAGTACAAAATATAATTGGGAAAAAAGAAAACACTCTTTCCAGAGGTTTCATTATTTTTATTATATCTTGATTTCATTACTTTTTATACTTTCTATATGGCGGATTTGGCTTGATTTTTTTGCATAAATGATTTTATAACTATCAATTATTTATGCTTCTTTGTTGTACTCTTATTGATATACATAATGATCCATATAAGTTACACAAAACCACAACGTGTTAATCTATAAAATTAAACAGTAGCACCTATGGTTAAAGTAATTAAACTTGGATAATTACATGAAAGAGCATGATGTGTTTAATTCAATGTGATGGACTTTTCAAATTCTTCTCCATCCACTGTAACCCAAGTCATATCAATATCTATTGGTTTATCAACAGTTTGTGCACATCCTCTACAGCCACTATCATCTGTGTGCATACCGTTTTGATCTAGAGGAATCCCAAGTTTAGTTATACCTGTACTTGTAACAAAACCAAAAGTATCTATATCTTCTGGATTATTTGGTAAATACATGAATGTTATAGAACTCGTTTCCTCTGCTTCAATAGTTTGATCTGCTTCCAACTCCACTTTACATACATCACCCTCATAGCTTTTTTCCATTATTTCACTACAACCAGCCAGAAAGAGAAACGTTAATATTAATAAACCTATTCTTTTCATATTAGACCCCCTATACTTATTTCAGTTTAAATAGCATGCTACATTATAAAGAATATCAAGTGAAATTAATTTATTGTTTTTGACTACTACATTCACTTACATTAAAGCGCCCGTTAATTGAACTGATTAACTTCCTATCAGAATACCTTTTGTTGAACCGACCCCAATGTTTACCATGGTCTAGTCGATAAATTTTTCCTTCCTTAGCCATTGCGCCATCTTTATTAGCAAATTATAGTCTTATGAAAAACAGAAACACCTAACCCTAGCCTATGATATTTCTATAGTAGAAGCACGATCATTTAGGGTGTAGTTATATGTATGGATATGTACACTTTCCTTCAGGAGTTTACTGATAGACTTGATTTTCTCGATGTTATTGAAACTGAGGCTACACAAAATTTTATACTATAAAGGTAACCTTGTAACACATAATCTGATCTTAACCTCTATTAAACACTGACTAAAATACTGATTCCTTATCCATAGTAAAATAAAAAAGAAGCAACCCTATTCAGGGCGCTCCTTTTTCTTATTGCTTATTGCTAAAGCCATATATAATCCTAAACTAGATAATCCCAAGACTGATTTCTTTATGCACATTAAACCATTGTTTCTAGAAAAAGCGTTTTGCCTCTCTAAAAGTTTTTTTGACGTGTAGTGAGCCCTAAGAAAAATCAGTGTTAGCAAGCATGTATTTTGGTTTGAGCTTAAAGGCCTCTCCCTGACGGTCCCCAAGCGTTTTTGCATGCATCATATGATAGGTTGTGCATTATTTATTTGTTTGAACATCTATACCTCAGATGAAGTTATGAATATAAAAAATTAATTGATAAAAAACTGAGTGCAAACCTGGTAGCGCACAGTTTTTTATCAATTAATTTGCCTTTTTGAGATTTTTACTACGGATGAAAACTGACGCTATTATTAAAACCACCGCTATGATAGTGAGTATTGGAGGTACCGATCCAAATTGATTTGTACCACTTTCTCTTAGTAATAAAAGCACTGCTGATGTAGCTAGTAGTAAACCTGATACTGACAACAAGATCTTTTTCATGACCTTATTATTAGTTGTTCCCATTTCCATTCAACTCTCTTTCTACTTAAAATATGAGAACAATCGGTCGATTTAATTTAAGTTTCTGAATATATTTGCTCCATTTCACTTTACCCCTCAGCAAGTGCATTAAACCTTATAAAATGAGTTGTGCAACAAAAAAAAAGAAGATAGAAACTTTGTTTTTTATAAAATAAAATTAAAACCTTAGCTTGGGCGATATTCTGCGTTCCTTTTTGAACATTGATATACACAGAAAACATTCACTTACCTAATAACAGAAATATTATAGAATTTCTTAAAGGTCGTGGGATCTAACCCCGTATGCTTCTTGCTTCCCTGATTTTAACCAACTGGGAGATTTTACGGAAGCATTCCTAAGCCCATCTTCAACAATCTGGCCCGATTGTCAAGCGGGGCGACGAAGCGCCGCGGTCAAGATTTAAACCGGTCGTTCATCCCCCCGCTTGGGAAGATGAGGCTAGAGGGGCGTCTGCGAAGCGTTGAAGCTTCCGCTAAACTTATCTCTCGTTTTCTCGAAAAACCGCTCCTACGCACGATAGATTCGCTCGAAGCAAGCGCGTGCATTTTATCGCGATGACCAAGTTAAGGGAGTGTGACACCCTCCCCTATCTGTAGGTCATAATTAGTGATAGAAGTTCCTATAAGGACAATAAATCAGCTCAATAATTTAAAGATTTTTTTGAAATGTCCCTCATCTATGGCCCTCTAAAAAAGAGCTATCTATTTTAATTGAAAACAGCAAGTTTATTTATTTTAAGAATATTCTTTGAGTCGGATATACATCAGCAGCATCATAATTTCCTTCTTCAATTTCATAAGGATAAGAAAATGCAATAAGTTGATAAGATGGATTTCCATCAATATCATCAGGAAGTTCAATTTCCAAAACACCTGTTTTATCTTTATCAACTTTAGTAAATAAAACATCTTTACCATTTAAAGGTACTTGTTTCCAATCAAGCAAAGCAATTACTGCATATGTTACATCTCGATCATAAATATTGCCTAAATTCAAATATAAACTTTCACCTTTGTCTGCGTCATTAATTAATTCAAACTCACCTTCGGAACGTGACAAGAAAGAGTCAAAGTTCACCTCATCAATATTATTTACCTCTACATTTTGGTCGAACTCTTTCTTATTAACTTCTTGAGATACAGCTCTCCTAATTGGATAGGCTGTATTAGAATCATAACCAAATTCTTCATCAATGTCTTGTAATTGAATGTTTGGCGAGATTATATTTAAAATTGATACTTCATTTGCTTGCTGATCTGGATATATTTTAAAGTCAATCTTTTCAATACCGTTGGATTTTACTGTATAGTCGACACTAGATACAGTCTCTTCATCAGTATAAAAATCTTTCTGAATATAATCCTCAAATACAAGCAGTTTAAATTCTAAATCATTCGGATAATACTGTCCCATTTCAAAAGTTAAATTGTACTCGTCATCATATTTAGCATCAATGTATGTGTCAATAATTATTTCTTTATCATCATACAAGCCATAAGATAAAACCATACTGTCTTTATCTACCATGCCAGTTATATCATCTTCACTTCTTTGAATGTCATCATCTATGTTGGCATTACTTTCACTATTGCATGACATTAGTAAACTAATACCTAATATAAGTACTATACATTTAGTGGGTTTAAGTATATTCATGCACTCCTTGTATTTCTCGCCGTGAAAATTCCACGGCGAGAATCAATATTTAATAACTTTTTCTTGTGTTAAATGTTAAATCTTTGTACCCGGATTTTCTACCAATATGTTCTCCTGCCGCATAATGATCTCGTGTCAACCCTACATTAGCCTTGTCAAACATAGCTCCAGCATAATTATGATTTCTTCTTGTATCTGCACCCTGAGCTATTTTTCCACCTCTATAGTATAGTTTTGCTACTGCTCGAATTTGATCTAAGTTGGTGTTAGCATTAGTTTTTGCCCATCCTTTGTAACTAGTGCCTTTTTGAACCGTAGTACTCCCCCATACACGAGGGTTTGCAAATGTTGTAAAACCATCCCCAGCTTGCATATGCTCAACATCTTCTTCTGGTAAATCTACACCGGCATAAGGATCAGGTTCACCGTAACCATCAACTTCTACCTCATCTGCTAATGCAACTGTTGGAACAGTTAATGCAGTGACTAATAAGCCTGTAAATAGAGTCTTTCTAATCTTCTTCATAAAACTAACACCTCCTATTATTATAGAATACAATGTAAATATATACCAAAAAAGTAGAAAGTAAATATAAATTTTTCGACAATTCAGTATATAAATGGTTTTTTAGTTTTATTTTTTGGTGATAATAGGATTAGAAAGCTTGAATAACAAAAAATAATGATGTTACTTTTCCCTCATATGATGAACTTTACAATCTAAGAAACCTTGAATTGACACGTAGAATCAATTAATTCCTCTTAACACTTAATATGTTAAAAAAAGAGACAAGAACTTTACCTTTCATAGAAGTAAGTCATGACTAAAGGAAACGTTAATTATAAACTTGCATGCTAACATTGTTAACCATGATCTTGACTGTTCGAATGACTAAACAAGACCAATACGGGCAAATGCCGCTCAGATTTTGCAGCAATTGTTGTAATAACTTAGTGCTTATCTTCTTGAAAACGGTCCGATTGAGTGTCTGCGATATGGTACCTAAACAAGCCATATCAGCAAACCTCACCTTTGGCTCTGCCTTGAACTCCTCCGGCGGTTCTTATGAGATTGGGGTTCTTGTTAGTGGCAAACACACAATTCCAGAATAGATAGCACAACATAAAAAGGAGCATACGTCGCTCGTATGACGTATGCTCCTTTTTTATTTTGTGTATCTTTAAATTCCTCCTTCACAGGCTAAGACCTAATTAAATAGGGCAAATTAAGCTCTACCACACTCCCCTACCTTAAAGAAGCTCTTAAAAGGGCTAAGTTGAAGACTCTCCAGTAAATGAGATCCCATCCTTAAAGTAAAATTCTTATATTTTATCCTTGTTTGTAACCATAAAATTGCCAAAAGTAAAAGGAACCAGAATCTTGCCGTTTTGGCAAACTTCTGGTTCAAGATAAATTAAAGCATAACTTCGCCAAAATGGTAAAGTTATGCTTTAATCCACAAAAAAAAACCACCATCTCTATGTATGGTGGAGACGGCGGGAGTTGAACCCGCGTCCAGAAATAACGATACTTAAACGTCTACGAGCGTAGTTGCTATATTATCATTTCGCGATCATTTCGGCCTAGCAACAGGCTTAGATGAACGCTAGTCTGTTTAGTCTCTTCTGCTGACCTCAGACGGGGGTCAGACAGCGTAGCCCACTAATAAGTGAGACCCTTCGATGCTTCCACATGGGCGATAGAAGGAAGGATCCGCAACGTTATTTACGCAGCTGCTAGAGCTGGTGTTGCGAAAGTTTCTTTAGCTTTGCCAATTATAGGCGTGGGCATTTTTACGAGCCTACCCAGCTCGACTCGCGGTCTAAGCTCGACCTATTCCTGTCGAATCCGTATCGTCCCCATGGTGTATGAGGCAGAGGTTACCCTCTGGATAGTATATTCTATCACTAAATAAAACATGTGTCAATTATATAACCATCCGCAGGAACGTTCTGCGGATGGTTAACATTTAGCCGACGACGCGCCCAGCAACATAAATGACTTGCCCTGTCACATAGCCTGCTTGGTCTGAGCTTAAGAATAGTATCGTATTTGCGACGTCTTCTGGCGTTCCTACGCGTTTAATATTGTTCTGATCAATCGCGCCTTGTTTCACATCATCATACGGAATGCCTGTTTTCTCTGAAATGGCTTTTGTCATATCGGTTTCAATAAAGCCCGGTGCAACCGCGTTGACGTTAATGCCGAATGGGCCTAGCTCGATGCCAAGGGTTCTGGCCATTCCTTGAAGCCCTGCTTTGGCAGCAGAATAATTCGTTTGCCCTCGGTTACCGAGTGCTGAACGTGAAGAAAGCATCACGATCTTGCCGTACTTTTGCTTTACCATGTACGCTTGTGCCGCTTTTGAGCAGAGATACGCACCTTTTAGATGTGTATCGATAACAAGATCGAAGTCATCTTCTTCCAATTTGAACAACAGACTGTCTCGGGTCACTCCAGCATTGTTTACGAGAATATCGATGCGGCCGTAACGTTCAGCGACTTGTTTCATCGCACCTTCGACTTCGTCTTTGTTACTCACATCACAACGTACGGCCATGGCTGTACCGCCTT
This sequence comes from Bacillaceae bacterium JMAK1, assembly GCA_012970285.1. Classification (GTDB taxonomy): domain Bacteria; phylum Bacillota; class Bacilli; order Bacillales; family Marinococcaceae; genus Geomicrobium_A. The sequence goes on along the minus strand of JIBW01000003.1, from coordinate 477,498 downwards.
GCTCTTCAATTTGCTTTACAACTTCCTTGGCTTTTTCAACATTCACATCAAACAGCGCAACCGATGCGCCTTCCAATGCGTACATTTCTGCCGTTTTTGCACCAATTCCTTGACTCGCGCCTGTTACGACAGCAACGCGTGTATCAAAACGTTTCATCACGAAAATCTCTCCTTCTCCGATCTCTCTTTACACGCTCTTTGATTAATGTTGTTCAATCTGTTCAAAAAACTCTTGTCGAAGTGCCTCCCGAAAGTCCGGGTGGGTAATGTTGATTAATGCCTCTGCACGTTCACTCGTGCTCTTCCCAAATAACGAGGCAATCCCGTACTCTGTAACAACGTAATGAACGTCCGATTTCGTAGAGGTAAACCCTTGGACGTTAGCGACAATTCTTGAACGCTTGCCCCGACTTGCCGTTGAAGGCAAAGCGATGATTGACTTCCCGCCCCGAGACGCCATCGCACCACGCATGAAGTCCATCTGCCCACCTACACCTGCGACAAACGTTTCATTGATTATTTCTGCATTGATGTTGCCGACAAGATCGACTTCAATCGCTGAGTTAATGGCAATGAAATTGGAAAGCTTAGCAATTGTTGCGGTATGGTGCGTGTAGTTGGACGGTTGCAACGTTATCAGAGAATTCTGATCGGCAAAAGCGTACAATTCCTTTGAGCCAACAAGGCACGTGGCCACGACTTTGCCTTGATCCACTTCTTTATGTTCATTTGTGACGACCCCATCGTTGATTAATTGAATCATCGCTTCTGGGAATGTACCTGTATGAACACCGAGCTCTTGTTTATCATGCAACGATGCGACGACCGCATTTGCTAAAGAGCCAATTCCTACTTGAATCGTCGCTTTGTCAGGTACGAGCGTCGCCACATGTGTTGCGATTTGTTGCTCAAGTTCACCAGGCGCCGCCGCTGATAGCTCGTTTAATTGCCCTTCACCTTTTACGAAATAGCTAATCACATCCGTAGAAACGACTGGCGCACCGTCTGTCCATGGCAGCGACGGGTTCACTTCGGCAATCACAACGTCTGCCGCTCGAAGCGCAGCCAACGTATAATCACATGAAACACCTAAGCTTACGTGTCCTTCGGCGTTTGGCTCTGTGCACATAATAAATGCAACATCTGGCTGTAGAGTCTCCATATAATCTGGAACGTTTGATAGGTTCATCGGCACATACTCAGCCATGTTCTGTTTAACCGCTTCTTTCACTTGACCGTTTAATAAAAACGAACGAATCCGGAAATGTTCCTTATACAACGGATTTGCATAATGACATGGTGTTGCAAGTGGCATATGGTAAATCGTCAAACCTGTAAAGCGTTCACGCTCTGACACGAGTGCGTCGAGGAGGTGTAATGGTTCCCCTGAAAGACCTGGAAGAACGACGGTCCCACTTTTCGGGATCTGTGCGATTGCTTGATCGATTGGCGTATATGGAATCATCACTTACACCTGTAAGTTTTCAAAAATTGTCGTGATTCCAAGCCCTCCACCGATACACGCCGTTACTAAGCCGTAGCGACTTCCTCTTACTTTCATTTCGTTCATTAATTTAATCGTTAGAATGTTGCACGTCGCACCTAGTGGATGACCGAGCGCGATTGCACCGCCGTTTACGTTCACACGGTTTAGATCGGCTCCCAGTTCTTTCACAACGCTTAATGCTTGCGCTGCAAATGCTTCGTTTAACTCGATCAAATCAATATCGTCTAACGTGAGACCGGCTTGTTTTAATGCTTTCTGTGTCGAAGGAACGGGACCAATACCCATATAATCTGGACGGACACCCGCGCTTGCTTGCGCAACAACGCGTAGCTTCGGTTGCAGTCCACGGCGCTCTGCTTCTTCTTTAGACATGACGAGCGTTGCTGCGGCCGCATCGTTTCGACCACTCGAGTTCCCAGCCGTGACCGTTCCACCTTCTTTAAAGACGGCTTTTAGCTTACCGAGCTTCTCAAGGTTCGTTGCTCGTGGATGTTCGTCTTCTTGAAACAAAATCGTCTGCTTTCGTTCTTTCACTTCAAACGGTGTGATTTCATCTTTGAATGCGCCACGCTCAATCGCTGACTTTGCAAGTTCTTGGCTACGCAATGCAAATTCATCTTGTTCTGTACGGGAAATGTTGTATTGCTCTGCTAAATTCTCCGCAGTTAAGCCCATCGTTAAGTGATGACCATACACTTCTTCTGGTTGCGCTTTCGGTTGGCTTTCGGTATTAGGGTCAACGATGACACTGTTGCCAGCTTGAAGTCCGAAGCGCGCACCGCGAATGTAATACGGTGCTGTACTCATGCTCTCAACACCACCCGCTACAATCACTTCTCCTAACCCACTCATAATCTCTTGAGCAGCGTTATTAATTGACTGCAAACCAGAACCACACTGGCGATGAACCGTATACGCAGGAACTTCAATCGGCATCTCTGCTCTTAGTGCTGCTTTTCTAGCAATATTCGGTTGTTCTGTGCTCTGTTTGACGTGTCCGAGAATGACATGATCCACATCATTCCCGTCAAATTGATTGCGTTCGAGTAGTTCTTTCATGACATGTGCCGCTAGATAATCTGGTTCAACTGATTTTAACGTTCCACCCATACGACCAATCGCCGTACGAACACCATCCACTACAACAACTTCTCTCATCCACAATCACCTCTTATGAATATTCTTTTTTCAACTGAGCCGCAATAATATTTTTCTGAATTTCAGATGTTCCTTCGTAAATTCTCGTAATACGCGCATCACGGTAGTAACGTTCGATTGAGAATTCACGCATGTAACCCATACCGCCATGGATTTGGACGGCCAAATCAGCAACACGGCTGTATACTTCTGAGCCATAAAGTTTGACCATCGCCGCTTCCTTAATGACTTTTTTACCTTCATCAGTGTCTTTGGCAATTTTGTACGTCATTGCCGATAATGCTTCAATGTCTGTTGCCATATCCGCTAAGTAATGTTGAATAATTTGTTGTTCGAAGATTGGCTTGCCAAATTGGATCCTCTCAAGAGAATACTTCATTGAAAGATCCAACAATTTAATACAAGAGCCTAAGTTTCTTGCCGCTAGACCTGTACGACCATTTGCAAGGATCTTCAACGCATTTACATAACCTTGACCTTCTTCACCGAGCACGTTTTCGACAGGCACTTCACAATCTTCGAAAAATAATTCAACCGATTGTGAGCCGTGTAATCCCATTTTCTCTTCGACTTTTCCGACGATAAATCCAGGGAAGTCTTTTTCGACGATAAACGATGTGATCCCCTTCGCACCTTTTCCTGCATCTGTGACTGCCATGACAGTAAAGATGTCACCGATTGTACCGTTCGTAATAAAGTGTTTTGAACCATTAAGAATGTAGTGGTCTCCTTTTTTCACTGCTGTTGTCTTTAAGTTGGCAGCGTTTGACCCTGCACTCGGTTCAGTAAGTGCAAATGCACCAATCCAATCTCCACTTGCCATCGGTGGCAAGTATTTGCGTTTTTGCGCTTCGTTCCCTAATTCAACAATGCCGACACTACCGATTCCAGTATGTGCTCCAATAACCGTTGTAAAGCCATTGACGGTCTTTCCGAGTTCTTCGTAAATCCCGCACTTGTCATACATCGTAATACCAAGGCCGTCATATTCAGCTGGAATACTTAATCCAAACAGTCCAAGTTCCTTACTTTTCTTCATCACTTCTGCTGGGATATGGTCATTTTCTTCGATCTCATGAGCGACCGGCTCAACGGTATTCGTCACGAATCCTCTTACGGTATCTTTTAGCATTTTAACTTCTTCTGAAAATACAACTGTCATTGAAAAACCCTCCATTAAATTAATTTTGTTTGTCGTAGATGTTGAATCGTTTCCTTTGAATACCCAAGTTCCGATAGAATTTCATCGGTATGTTGCCCTAGTGTTGGTGCTTCTCGTTCCATTAAGGCATCGGCACCAGAAAATTTAAGTGGTGATGCTAGTTGCTTTAACGTTCCAAGCTCAGGATGCTCCGTCTCGATAATCATGTTCCGTGCTTCAACTTGTGGGTCACGCAGCACTTCTTCGATGTCATTTACAGGGCTTACACACGTTTCTTCATGCGCAAGCAAATCGGTCCATTCTCTTTGCGTTTTCGTGTAGAAGAGTTGTTGGAGGTCTTCTTTCATTTGCTTTTGACCTTCAAGAGAATCATGAAGGTGTTCAATGAGGTCCTCACGACCAATCAGTTCACAAAAACGACGCCAGAACTTCTCTTCCATCGGAGCGACCGCCATGTACTTGGCATCTTTCGTTTCATACACGGAATAACTTGCCTTCACTCCTGACAATCTGAACTCTCCTTGTTGAGGAAGATCTCCTTTTTCGAGATGACCTCCAGCAATCGCAGAGAGCCAAGATAAGGCACCATCCAACATCGATATATCAATGTATTGTCCTTTGCCCGTTCGTTCCCTTGAAAACAAAGCCATTAAGATTGCAGAAAGTGCCATTAATGAACCGCCACCAAGATCGGCCACTTGGACGCTCGGAGGAGGTGGCGTCTGTCCCTTATCACCCATTAATCCTAAGATGCCCGCATACCCAATGTAATTAAGGTCATGACCTGCGCGTTTCACGTAAGGTCCGTCTTGACCAAAACCTGAGATTGAGCAGACAATGAGGTCTTCTTTGTAAACCGTCAGTTCTTCATACGACAATCCGAGCTTCTTCATCACACCTGGTCGAAAGCTCTCCACAACGACATCTGCATCTTGAACGAGCTTTAAGAAAATTTCTTTTCCTTCTTCACTCTTTAAGTTCAGTGAGAGGCTACGTTTGTTGCGGTTCACTGACAAGTGCCTTGCACTATATCCGTCAACAATTGGTTCAGTGCTTCTTCCGTAATCACCGAGCGTAGGCTCTTCCACTTTGATAACATCCGCTCCGTGATCAGATAGAAACATCGTGCAATATGGACCTGGAAGTAACCGCGTTAAGTCCAGCACTTTAATTCCTCGTAACAAAGCTTCCATCGAATCATCCCTTTTCATTGGCATGAATGTGCGATCTGCTACATTCCTTTAAATTCAGGTTGACGCTTTTCAAAAAACGCCGATACACCTTCTTTAAAATCATCTGACTGGAAACATAAGTCTTGAGCACTCGCTTCAAGTTCTAACAACGTCTTCAAATCCCGATTCATATGAGAATTCAGTAATTTCTTCGTAAGGCCAATCGATACTGGCGATTTACTTGCCAACCGTTTGGCAACTTCATACGTTTCCTCTTGCAGAGAGTCATGAGCGACAACTCGATTCACAATGCCTAGTTGTTCAGCTTCTTGTGCGGTCACACGCTCTCCTAAGAACATCAATTCTTTTGCCTTTTGCTTACCAATTAGTGTCGGCAAAAAGTGAAGCGCTGCAAAATCTGGAACGAGCCCTACATGAACAAACGACTGAACGAAAAACGCCTGTTCAGAAGCGATCACATAATCACAAAGAAGTACGAGGCTAAATCCAGCGCCGGCAGCCGGTCCATTCACCGAAGCGATAATCGGCTTCTCGATATCTAGCATCTTAAAGATCAGTGGTTGTGACTGTTGCAAGCGCTGTCGACCTTTAAGTGTTGTCATTCCTTTTAACGCTTTTAGATCGCCACCTGCGGAGAATGCTTTTCCTTCTCCAGTTAAAATGATGACTCGAACGTCTTCATCACGTTCAGCGTCCTCTAACGCTTGCAACAGTTCAGAACGTAACTCCATGGAAAGTGCATTCCTTGTATCTGGTACATTTAGCGCAATCCTTAAAACCGTACCTACTTTCTCTTTAACAATGAATGACGGCTGCATAGCATCGACTCCTTTTAGAATTGTTCAGCCCCTTGAATCTTGCGACTGATTTCTTTAGAAACACTATGTAAATAACTTCCGAGTTCTTCGAGTTCATCTTGCTTCAACCTTGCTGTCATCCCAAACAAACAAATGCTCATCTCGACATCGTGATTCACATTAAAAATCGGTGCTGCAACACCAAAGATTCCTTCAATTGACTCTCCGTAGTTTGTTGCATATCCCTTCTCTACGACACTTGGTAGTTCTTGTTCAATCTTTGAGACGTCTTCAAACGTGTCACTCTCATGAAGCTCACGGAAAATGTCTTGTTGTTCCTCTGGCGGCATGTAAGCGAGCAAACACTTTCCATATGCGCCTGCTTCAATAGAAAAATGACGACCGACTGAAACATGAACGCCAAAGTCTCCACCTTCTACTTTCGCAACGATCGTTGTCTTCATCTTACCAACACGACTTACAATAACCGATGTAAGCCCCGTATTCTCGGAAATCTTCTCAAGGTATGGCAATACTAACGCCAAGTCGAGTGAATTCTCCTTCGCTCGCTCGCCAAGTACGACGAGGTAAGGCCCTAGGCGATAACGTTTTGATTTCTCATGAAAGGTGACGATCGAACTTTCTTTTAATTGTTGTAGAATTCGAAAGCAAGTTGTGGGCTGCAGTTCTAACGCGTTTGCGATTTCTGTTACTGTACTGTCACTGAACTTCTTGCGACTTAGTAACCTTAAAATTCTAAATGCACTATCTACGGCAGGTACACTATACTTTGCTTTTTGTTTTTTCTTCTGATCTCCAGTAAGCAACGGTGGAGTACCTCCTTCAATCCGCCCCTTCGTAATAATTCATCGGGGCTCTCATGCGACTACAACGTGATTTCTTGTCGAAACAAACTACCCCTAACTGTAATCGCTTACAGAAAATTTTATATATAAAAACTTATTTTGTCAATAAAATTTAGACGATTTCTTCTTTTATACTAAAGGCGAAGTCAATGACGGTTGACTTCGCCTTGTGATTATTTATGTGTAAAGACTGGTCGACGTTTTTCAATGAATGCACTAATGCCTTCTTTAGCATCTTCTGTACTAAACAACTCTTGGAACATTTGCCGTTCATATTGCAAGCTTTCTCTTAACGGTTGTTCTTCTCCTACGTTTACACAGCTTTTAATTCGCGAGAGTGCCTGTAACGAGTGGCGGGAGATTTTCGTTGCGAGAAGCTCTGCTTTCTCCATGCCTGCGCCTTTTGGAACGACTTCCGTCACAATGCCGAGTGCTAACGCTTCTTCGGCTTCAATTTGAGAACCCGTGAACATGATTTCCTTCGCTTTTGATGGCCCGACGATCTTCGGTAAGCGCTGCGTCCCGCCACCACCTGGAAGTAAACCGAGCTTAATTTCAGGGAAGCCCACTTTCACATGATCTTCAGCAACCCGTAAGTCACACGCGAGCGCAAGTTCTAACCCACCACCTAACGTATAACCATTCAACATAGCAATCGTAGGTTTTGGTGTATTCGCGACCACTTCAAAGACACTTTCTTGATCTGATGATTGTTGTTGTTGCTTTAAACGTTGCGGGAACTCTTTAATGTCCGCTCCGGCGACAAATGCTTTATCTCCAGCTCCTCGAATGATGAGCGTGACAACATCATCGTCTTGCTCAAGTTCACGAACCATGGAAATTAGTTCAGTACGCACTTGGATGTTTAATGGGTTCATCGGTGGGTTATCGATCGTTACAATTGCTATTGGACCTTTTTTCTCCAAAGAAATCACTTCATACATCGTAACATCTCCTCTTTAATTCAACGCTCGTTGCTATTGCGTTGTAAGATTATGAACTCAATTCCGATAAATTGCTCGAGTGAATACGCTTTCAAAACCACATGGCGAAACTTCCCGTTCCTCCCTTCCATCACTTTACAAACATCTTCATTAAATGTTCAGCACTTTTATGAGCCGTCTCGGTAATGTCTAATGGTCCCGAGAGTGAGTACCAAGAAATCGAATAGTTCATCGCACCTAATAAAAGGTTCCGTTTTACTTTCACATCGCCTTGCTCAAACTCCCCAGACGCCATGCCCTCTTCAATCATACGATCCATGCACGATGCATAATCGTGCCGAAGCTTCACAACATCGTCAAGCTTCTCTCCAGAAAAAAACGACCTCGGCTTTGACCCAATTTCAAAGCCCGACCTTTCGGTCAACAAGTATTCCATGTGGACAACGATGGCTTTGTACAATTTCTCATGACTATTCACGTCTAATTGCTCAATTTCTTCTGCCTGCTGAATACTTTCACCGAGCAACTGCTTCGTACAATAAAAGACAAGGTCTTCTTTATCCTTGAAATAGTAATACAACGACCCCTTCGTCATGAGTAACTCACTTGCGATATCATCCATCGTCGTTGCATGATATCCTTTTTTTGAGATTAAACCCATGGCAGAATTCAAAATTTCATTGATCTTCTTCTCTTTCTTACGCTCTCTCAATGACATATCATCACACCTTATTGACATAAATTCTATGGGTTCAATTTTTAAATGTCAAATTGATCTTTTGAACTTTCTATATATTTTACTACCACAGTTGTTTTACCCCTTAAACTGCTTGTAAACAGGTGACGTAGGCGATTATGAATGACTACTTTTCTCTTGTTGTTTCAACCACTCACTTGCGCGATCTCTTAACGCTCGCTTCAAAATCTTCCCTGCCCCGCTTGTCGGTAATTCCTTGACGAACGCTACCTCACGAATTTTCTTATACGGCGTTACTTGATCGTTAACGTAGCCCATTAGCGCCTGTTTCATCTGCTCCGTCGATTGATCGTTTTTTAGCACAACAAATGCCACTGGAATTTCACCGTTAATTTCATGAGGTACACCGACGACTGCGACTGTCGCAACCTCTGGGTGTCGGTACAGAATCTCTTCAAGTTCCTTTGGATAGACGTTGTACCCTTTATACAAAATTAAGTCTTTTTTGCGATCGACGATGTATACGTACCCCTCATCGTCTACGTAACCTAAATCACCGGTGTAAAGCCAGCCATCACGTAAGGCAATCGCTGTTTCGTCCGGATTATTTAAATACCCTTGCATGATTTGTGGTCCTTTGCCTGCTACTTCACCAACTTCTCCTGTCTCCGCTTCGCTTCCGTCTTCTTTTACAATGCGAATCTCTGTATCGTACGTAGGGATCCCTACAGAACCCGCTTTCGTCTTCCCCCCAATTTCTGCAGGGTTAGACGTTAACATCATCGTCGCCTCGCTCAACCCGTATGCTTCCGTTACCGTAGCATTGCGAAAAATGCCTTTTAACTTCTCCAATGCAACTTTAGAAATTGGTGATGCCCCTGAACGTACTTGTTTTACACTGCTAAGATCCATCTTCTCAATGCCTGGAACATTAATGAGTGCATGAAACATCGGCGCTGCTCCACCAACCGTTGTAACCTGGTGATAAGTAATCGCCTCTAGAAATGCTTTAGGCTCAAACCGCTTCGCTAATATAATCGTTGAACCTTGCAGTAGCACATTGTTCAAATAGCCGACCGTTCCCATGGCATGGTACCAAGGCGTTACATTTAATAGCCTACCTGTACCAAATGGGATGGCATACTTCTCCTTGTCCCCTGGTAATTCATTTAATACGATCGCTTCATCTTCAACTTCCGCTACGCCCCCGTTTGTAAAGCAACACGACTGAACAACGTTTGTGACAACATTCGCATGCGTAAGCATAACGCCTTTACTTCTTCCAGTTGTACCTCCCGTGTACGCAATATGCGCCAAATCGTTCTCCACATCAATGTTAACCGCAACCGGGATGGCTTCCTCTTGTTGAAGCAGTTGCTTAAGATTCAAGCCTTCTACACCTTCATCGCCGACATAGATGATTTGTTCAATACATGTCTCTTCAAAAGAAACCGCCGGGTTCGACGTAATGATCACTCGTGCTCTCGCATCGTTTAATTGATGAGACAACTCATCTTCAGATAATAAGGGATTTGCTGGTGTAAATGTCGCCCCACTCATCAACGTCCCGTAATAAGCAATAAGAAATGATGAGCAGTTCGGAAGATGTACACAAACGACATCGCCTTTTTCAATGCCGATCCGTACGAGGGCGCGAGCGAATCTTAGGCTATCATTATAAAGTTGTTCATAGGTGAGGTGTTCTTCTTGGTCAATTAACACGAGCCGTTCCCCATAGCGCTTTGCACTCCCTTTTAATATGTGGTGCACAGGCTGTTGCGGATACGTCAGCTGTGTCATCGTTCATCGCCTCCATCGGTTTTTTTCACATGACCGTTCACTTACCAGACTCTTCACTCCAAATTGTTAACGCTTACATTTTTAAGTTTTCTACTGCCTTAATTAAAGGTTGTTTCAATATCTTGCCAGTGGCATTTCGGGGAAGCTCATCAACAAAATGAAATGCAGCAGGAACTTTGAAACTAGACAAGTGCTGCCTTACATGCTCTTGGAGTTCTTTTTCACTGTAGGTGTTCTTAGCGTGACTAGACACGATGACCGCTACAATTTCTTGCCCCCACGTTTCGCTGACTCGAGGTACGACAGAGACGTCATACACGCCTTCATGCAACAATAAGACTTCCTCAATTTCATTCGGGGCAATGTTCTCACCGCCACGAATAATCATGTCGTCAAGTCGTCCTTCGACATACAAATACCCTTCTTCATCTAGATATCCCGCATCACTCGATACGTACCAACCGCCTTGCAACGCTTTTGCCGTCGCTTCGGGACGGTTGTAGTACCCTTGCATCGTTCGGGATGTACGAGCCACTACCGTTCCTACTTCATAAGCCGGTAACACTTGACCTTCAGAATCCCAAATTTGAATTTCCACATCAGGAAGTGGCTTACCGACCGATTGAATGCGCCGCTTCGTCTGTTCAGTTGGACGTTTGCGATGTTCATCATGCACGTCAGATCCTAACAACGTAATCGTTGACAACGTTTCCGTCATCCCATACACGTGGGTGACCGCTGTTTCTTCTGATAAACCATTCATAAACGCTTCAAGTACCGGTAATTGAGCTTTCGCTGACCCGTATACGATGCTTTGCAAGCTACTAAGATCATACTGACGTTCTTGAAGTGTGTCGGTAATTAGCTTCATCATTGTAGGCGCTAGAAATGTTTTCGTAACCTTTACATCTTCTACAGCTTGTAACCACTGACGAGCATCAAATTGCCGAAGCATCGCAATGTGATTCGTAGCTACTAAGGATAAAAGTGCATTTAACAAACCTGCAATGTGAAAGTTCGGGGCATGAAGCAATGAGACCGTCTTACCAATTGAGTCAGCGTTCGGATACACACTAAGAAAGTTAGCGATCGTTTTGTTCGTAATCATAACAGGCTTTGGCTGTGATGTTGTCCCACTCGTAAAAATCAAGTATGCCAAATCATCATTTGTGCTGTGCGTCGTAACAACAAGCGGCTCTTGCTCCACATATACTTCCTCTGCCGGAATGACCTGCTCAACTGCACGACATTGTGTGTGTAAGTCGTCTGCCAACTCGCGATAACGACGTTCACTAACCATGATTCTTGCGCCACTATCATCAACCATCTGCTGCAATTCCGCATACTTACCCCGATAGTTCAACGGAACGAATGTGACATTTAGTTTCGAACAAGCAAGTAAGGAAACGATGAAATGGGGATGATTAGTCCCGAGCCATGCCACCCGGTCACGAGCTTTAATTCCGAGACTGACTAGGTGTTGAGCAAAACCGTCTGCTCGTTGCAACACCTCAGAATAGCGCAGCGCTTCTCCCTCAAAATGGATGAATGGATCTTCCTCTTTTGTTATGCTCTCCTTTACTAACGAGTAAATCATTGATCACATACCACCTTTTCTATAAAAACAAATGAGTTTCTTATGAAGTGATTGTGCCAAACCGATTTGCTAAAAGGTCGGTGCCATACATGATTGGCACCGACCTTTTGTACGTACACGGAAGATGATTTAATTTTCCACCGTCTACGTTTCTCTTAGTTGTTCTTGAGCTGTTAACACCTCTTGATTATGCTGGCCTAGTTTCGGAGCCAATTCTTTTAATTTCGCAGGTGTACGGGAAAGCTTAATCGGGAATCCGATCGTTTTCATTGCTCCATATGGAAGAATCATCTGACGATCTTTGATTTGTGGGTCATCAACCATCTCATCTAACGTAAGAACTGGCGTGACACAAGCATCCGCATCTAAAAACACGTTCTGCCATTCATGAAAGTCTCGTTTATAGAATTCTGTCTGCACTTCATGCTTCACACGGCGCTGAACGTCGCTTGATGCACGATGTTGTTCTATGAGATCCAGTCGACCGAGCTTTTCACAGAAGTTCTTCCAGAACTTCGGCTCAAGTGCGCCGACGGCAAACCAGCGGCCATCTTTTGTTTCATACGTTTCATAACAAGCAAGTTTACCACTTAAGACCATGTCGCCTCGGCTTGGTTCCTTTGCGCCCATGAGGAAATGAGGCAATAGCGTTTGCATCCAAGACACCGCACCGTCCATCATCGAGATATCGACATATTGCCCTTCACCTGAACGCTCTCGTTCCAGCAGAGCGACTAGAATTCCAACTGCAGCCGTTAATCCTCCACCACCGATGTCACCAATTTGTGCGGCAGGGATTTGTGGTTTTCTCTCATCACCGATTAGATTCAACAAGCCAGCTGTACTAATAAAATTTACATCGTGACCCGCTTTTTTTGCATAAGGACCTGTCTGACCGTATCCAGTAATCGAACAATACACAATGCGAGCATTCACTCGTTTTACTTCTTCATAGCCTAATGAAAGACGTTCCATCACTCCGGGACGAAAGCCTTCTACGATGACGTCTGCATCTTTAACAAGTGTTAGAAACTGATCTCTACCCTCATCGCTTTTCAAGTCCAGTGTCACACTTTTCTTATTGCGATTGAGACTATGAAACATCGCACCATCGCCGTCAACAATAGGCGGACTTTCCCTTGCATAATCTCCTACATCAGGGCTTTCGACCTTAATCACTTCAGCTCCAAAATCCGCAAGCATCATCGTACAATACGGCCCAGGTAGAAGACGAGTTAAATCCAATACTTTTACAGATGTAAGCGGCATTTAAGTCCTCCTTATCAATCCACGATTCGTTCGATAATAGTCGCGTTTGCCATCCCATTTCCTTCACACATCGTTTGAAGACCGTATCTTCCACCTGTTCGTTCAAGCTCATTCATCATGCTAATCATTAGTCGTCCACCACTCGCACCAAGTGGATGCCCAAGCGCAATTGCACCACCAATTGGATTTAGCTTTTTCGGATCAACTTTGAACTCTTCCAGCCAACACATCGGTACACTTGCAAAGGCTTCATTTACTTCAAAATGATCAATCTCTTCAATTGATAGATTCGCTTTTTCTAACACTTTATGGGTAGCAGGAATTGGACCGGTTAACATGAGCGTAGGATCAGAGCCGGTTACCGAGCGCGCAACAATTTTAAAGCGCGGTTTTAAACCGAGTTCTTCTGCTTTCTCTTTACTCATGAGTAACAAGGCGTTTGAGCCATCACTAATCTGACTCGAGTTCCCCGCTGTAATTTTGCCATCTTCGGCAAAGGCTGGTTTTAATGTAGCTAGTTTCTCGACACTTGAATTTCTTCTAGGCCCTTCATCTTCTGTCATTGTGGTCGATGTCCCATCAGGAAGCGTAACCTCAATCGGCATAATCTCACTTTGGAAACCGCCACGATCTTGTGCTTCCACTGCACGACGGTGACTTTCAAAGGCGTATTCATCCATCTGTTCACGCGTAAATCCCCACTGATCTGCGATTCGGTCTGCAGACAACCCTTGATGGATCAATTCAAATCTTTCAGATAATTTAGAACTAGGCTTCACACCTTGTCTCGTTGAACCAATCGGAACACGGGACATGCTCTCAACGCCACCAGCGATGACAACGTCCATATCGCCACTCAGTATTGCCTGCGCCGCGAAGCTTACTGCTTGCTGGCTAGAACCACACTGACGATCAACGGTTGTTCCTGGGACTTCAATCGGAAATCCTGCAATTAACGTTGCACTCCGGGCGACGTCTAATGCTTGCTCACCGATTTGGCTTACGCATCCTAAAATCACATCTTCAACGAGTCCCGGATCAATACCCGCTCGGTTCACCACTTCTTTAATTGGCAACGCCGCTAACTCATCTGCCCGGATACCACTTAATGCACCTCGATTCTTACCAACTGGCGTACGAACGGCTTCTACAATAACGACTTCTCTCATGGAATGACCTCCTTTAATCTTCGAAATTATAACCCTTCATTCTTTGCAATAATTACTTTCATTATTTCATTTGAACCTGCATAGATCGATGTAACCGCAGCATCACGATAACGCCTTGCTACGTCATACTCTTCGGTATAGCCATATCCTCCGTGCAGCTGCAAACACTCATTAACGACTCGTTTATACAAGCTCGTTACCCACCATTTTGCCATGGAGACTTCGTTTACAACTTTGTTGCCTGCCGTATGCTCTTCAATGAGACGATCAACAAATGTACGACCAATTTCAATTTCTGATTTCATTTCCGCAATTTTAAATTGGGTATTTTGAAACTTAGAAATGGGTGTACCAAATGCTTTTCGCTCTTTTACATAATCAATCGTTTGATCAAGCACGATCTTCGCTGTATTAATACTAGAAATCGATAGCATTAAACGTTCTTGTTGTAGCTTTTCCATTAAATAGTAGAAGCCTTGATTCTCTTCTCCTAGCAGGTTCTCTTTCGGTACTTTCACATTTTCAAAGACTAGCTCGCTCGTATCGTTGGCGTGCTGACCTAGTTTCTCTAACTTCTTACCACGTGAAAATCCATCGTACTCTGCTTCCACGAGTAGAAGGCTAATCCCACGACGTGCGGGTTCAGCATTTGGATCGGTTTTACAAACGACGACGAACAAATCACCGTAATAACCATTAGTAATAAAGGTTTTCTCACCGTTGACGATATAATGATCGCCTTCAAGAACTGCCGTCGTTTTGACGCTCGCTAAGTCCGAACCCGTTCCTGGTTCAGTCATCGCAATCCCGCAAATCATCTCGCCGCTTACGAGCTTCGGTAAGTAACGCTCTTTAATTTCTTCACTTCCGAACGCTTCAATGTAAGGAACGGTGATGTCACTATGAACACCAACCCCACCTAAACCACTGCCTACTCGGTTGTACTCTTCTGAGAGTAATGCATTATATAAGAAGTTAGTGCCCATTCCACCATACTTCTCAGCGACTTGTGGTGCGAGAAATCCTTGCTCGCCCATCTTCTTCCAAAATGAGCGAGGAACTTGCTTCTCTTTCTCCCAATCCTTGTAATAGGGCATCGCTTCTTCATCTAGAAACCTTTGAATCGACTTACGAAATAATTCATGCTCCTCTTTAAATACCGTTCGCTTCATCGTCTCACCTCATTATTTTGGTTGCATACGAATTGCACCATCTAAGCGGATCGTTTCTCCATTTAACATCGGGTTTTGAATGATGCTGAGTGCGAGTTGTGCAAATTCTGGTGGCTCACCTAAGCGCGGTGGGAATGGCACCATTTCACCGAGTGCCTTCTTCACTTTTTCAGGCGCATTTGCCATAAGTGGCGTTTCAAAGATTCCTGGAGCGATGGTCATCACACGGATGCCAAGCGTCGATAAATCTCTTGCAATCGGTAGTGTCATTCCGACAATGCCGCCTTTTGACGCACTATAAGCCGCCTGACCAATCTGCCCATCTGTCGCTGCAACAGAGGCTGTATTAATAATGACGCCACGCTCTCCTTGGTCAGTTGGATTGTTTTCACTCATCTTCTCAGCTGCTAGTCGTAAAACGTTAAATGTACCGATCAAGTTGACGTTAATAATCTTCGAGAAATGTGCGAGGTCATGCACACCTTGACGTCCAAACGTCTTCATCGCGCCACCAATACCAGCACAGTTCATTAGTACGTCGATCTTACCGAATTGATCAACCGCGACTTTTAAAGCGCTTTCAACACTTTCCTCATTCGTTACGTCTGTCTTTACGAAAACAGCTTTATCTTCTAGCGAGTCTGCTAACGCCCCGCCCTTTTCTTCATTTACATCTAGAATAACAGCGGTTCCTCCCGCTTCAACAAATTGGCGCACAACCGCTTCTCCAAGGCCAGACGCTCCACCTGTTACGACAATTGTCTTCTTAGCAATTTCCATTTGAATACCCCTTTCGATCTCAAGTAGCAAAATTAGCTTATAATTAGTTAGAATTCTAAATGTTTACTTTTTGAATGTCAAGTTAAGTTTTAGAAAATTCAACTTATTGTCCGAGCATTTGTGTAGGCACAAACATTGCAATCTCAGGGAACAACAAGACTAGAATCATACAGAACAATAAAATAAAAACAAATGGCCATACGGCACGATACAATGTCGTCGTTTTAATATCTGGTGCTACACCTTTCATAATGAAGATACTAATCCCAAACGGTGGCGTTAAATTCCCGATGCATACTGCTATTGTAAACAGAATACCAAACCAGACCATATTAAAGTCAAAAGCACCTAAAACTGGTAGGAAGAGTGGTGCAGTGATCAGTAAGACCGCAACCGTATCAATAAACATCCCTAACACTAAGAAGAAGAGTAAAATGAGGATGAGTACGACCCAGCGGTTAAGTCCTGCATCAGTAATCATACTTCCTAACCATTCTCCTGTACCTGTCACCGTCACAATTCGCGCATAAGCCACTGCTCCGATCAGAATCCAAAACACAATTCCACAAAGCTTTGCGGTCATCATGAAGATCTGTTTGATGTTTACAAAAGTTAGCTTTTTACGTACGCCTGCAGCAAAGACGGCTCCTACAGCACCAACTGCACCTGCTTCAGTAGGTGTAGCCACCCCTAAGTAAATGGATCCAAGAACGAGTAAAATGACCAAACCAGGTAAAACAATTGATTTTAACGATTGGAACTTCTCCCTTAACGTATATCGCATATCTGCTTCAACACTCGGACCTTTCTCAGGTCGGAAGTAACAAAGGATAAGTGAATACACGATAAAAAGCAAACAAGCCATAATCCCCGGTACAATACCTGCCATAAACAACGCACCCGCCGAAACACTCGCTTCAGCAGCATAGACAATCATGACGATACTCGGTGGAATTAACGCACCTAGTACACCTCCAGCCATTATAACACCTAACGTAAGCTGATCATCGTATTTACGCTTCAACATCGAAGGTCTAGCGACCATTCCAACCGCCGCCGTTGCTACTGAAGCGACACCAACCATCGATGCAAAAACAGCAGCTACAATAGACGTCCCTGCCGCCAAGCCCCCTTTAACCCCACCAAACCAACGGTAAATTGCCTCATACATATCATCTGCCAAATCACTATACATGAGCACCGCAGCCATAAAAATATACAACGGTAGTGCTGTTAATATCGCCTGTGTCGTCCGTTCATATGTTCCGAGTACAAAGCCGTCTAAACTCGGCAACCCATTCCAAAAAATCAAACCGAATAGAATGGAGATGCCACCAAGAGCAAAGGCTACGTGAACACCAAGTAGAAGGAACGTTAACAATGACAGAAACAGTAGCAATGCAATGATCCAAATCTCCATCGTTATTCCTCCTCCTCTGTCACATACAAAGGCTTGCCTCTCATGATCATCGCGAAGTCATTGATCAATTTCACAATTCCTTGTAAACCGATTAAAAGTCCACCAATCGGAACAATCGACCATTGAACCCAAAGAGGCATTTCCATCCCACCTGATGAGGTTGCTCCAATCTGAAAATAATGAATCACGTACGAGAAACCAACAACGACTAACGTACCCGCAATGAAGAGCAGAAACATCCCACCAATGATGTCGACGATACTTTTTGCTCGTGTGGAAAACCGCTCAAAGAGGATATCCACTCTGACGTGATGCCCCTTAGCTAGTGCGTACCCACCGAGTAAAAATGCGACAACACCCGTTGACCATGTGGATAAGTCAAATGCCCATACGGTTGGCGCACTAAAGAAGTATCTCAACACAACATCTAAAGCAAGTAAGAAACTTACAATGGCGATTAAAGAACCAATGAACCACGGTATTGATTTATTCACAATAGTTATTGCTTTCATTATTTGAATGATTACGTTCATCTTCTTCACCTCCAGAATAATCCGTTAAGTATGGATCGAAATACTGCTTGAATTCTGGATTTGCTTCTAACCAACGTTCGGTTTCCTCTTCTAATACGTCAACCATTCGTTCTGTCCGCTCATTAATCGACGCATACTTCCCCCACAAATGCGTCTTGACTGCACTTTGCATATTCTCGAAGTCCTCACGATCCATTCCTACACATGTAACATCATTCTCATTCGCAAATTCAAACGCTCGCTCCGTCATCGCTTTTGATGCTTCGGCAGCTTTCATTTCGACTTCTTGTGACGCTTCAATCATAATCTCTTGAATGTCTTCGGGTAGCTCATCCCAAGAATCTTGATTGATCGTTACCATCGAAATTGCAGGGTTTAACGTCGGTAACGAAATATAGTCAACAACTTCTACGTAACGATACGTCTCCAACGAATAGAATGGGAATTGGATCGCATCGAGCGTCCCTCGCATTAACCCCTCATACTGCTCTACCGTCGGCATTGTCGCAATCCCAGCACCTACCTGTTGGTGATAGTCCATTGCCAAATTACTCGTTTGATTCATAATCAGTCCGTTCATGTCAGACATGGAAGCTAGCGGTGTTGAAGACATATAACCGGTCACACTCGCTGGCCAAAAATGCATCAGCTTAATCCCGTAGTCTTCTAATGATTGTTCATATAGTTCACCGAACTCTGTATTACGCATCATATGCAACGTATGCTCTTCACCATAATTCCAAAACATTAACGAGACAACGTACAATTCAGGAATACGCTCCGTCCAAAACGCCCCATTCACTTCTTGCATGTCATACGTTCCACGCGCAAGCGCGTCTGCGGACTCCCTTTGCCCTGCCAGTTGATTGCTATAATAAATATCAAACGTCACCTGATTGTTCGTACGCTCTTCAACTAGCTGTGTAAACTCCTCAACCGCATAATACTTCGGCTCCCAATCAAAATACGGAGGGTGCTGTGAAGAATTCAATACGAGGTGGTACGTCTCTTCGCCTTCCTCTTCTTCTGACGCTACCGACGAGTTACACCCAGCCAGAACTAGACTGCTAAGGACGATACTTACTAACAACCAGCGCAAACAATCCCCACCTTCTTCTGTTTTGTAATCGCTTTCAAATTTTATATTTCCATTATATTACTGAACGTATATTCAAATGTCAAATTATTTTAATTATTTAAAGTTTTACTTTCCTAACTTGTGTTGGTCATGACCACTCCCACTGACTCGTGATATGATTGTAGTGTTCAATTTCTTCATAGAGAGGCTGAAAAGACGATGTATCATACCCTTGAAGAAGCATTGCTAGATTTAGAAAAAAACGGTGATTTAATACGTATAAAAGAAGAAGTCGACCCTGATTTAGAAATGGCGGCCATTCAACGAAGAGCGTACGAAGAAAATGGTCCTGCCATCCTCTTTGAAAATGTAAAAGGCTCTAAGTACCGTGCCGTAGCAAACTTGTACGGTTCCGTGGAGAGAACAAAGTTTCTTTTCCGAAAAACGTGGGATGGTGTGAACGATGTAATCGCGATGCGAGACGATCCGATGAGTGCTCTGAAACATCCATTCAAAAACGCAACAACAGGCGTCTCTGCCGTTAAAGCATTACCGATGCGGTTGCCGAGTGTGAAACATTCCAAGTTAGAAGAGGTTTCACTATCTGACTTGCCGATGATTAAATCTTGGCCAGATGATGGCGGAGCATTTATTACACTTCCTCAAGTGTATTCTGAAGATCCGGACAAGCCTGGGATTATGAATGCCAACGTCGGCATGTATCGTGTCCAGCTTAACGGCAATGAGTACGTGCCTAACAAAGAAGTCGGGCTTCACTATCAGATTCATCGTGGAATGGGCGTTCATCAAGCCAAAGCGGTCAAAAAAGGCGAACCGTTAAAAGTAAGTATTTTCGTTGGAGGTCCACCTGCACACACGGTAGCTGCGGTCATGCCACTACCAGAAGGCTTAAGTGAAATGCTATTTGCAGGTCTCTTGTCTGGTCGACGTTTCCGTCATAGTTATGAAGACGGGTTTATGATTAGCCACGACGCTGACTTTGTGATTACGGGGGAGATTTATCCTGATGATACGAAGCCGGAAGGTCCGTTTGGCGACCACCTTGGTTACTATAGCTTAACGCACGAATTTCCAGTGATGCACGTGCACAAAGTATACGCACGAAAAGACGCGATCTATCCGTTTACCGTCGTCGGTCGTCCGCCACAAGAAGATACGAGCTTTGGTGACGTGATCCATGAATTAACTGGCGATGCTGTAAAGCAAGAACTGCCTGGTGTAAAAGAAGTCCATGCGGTTGACGCTGCAGGTGTTCATCCACTTCTTTTCGCAATCGGAAGTGAACGTTATACACCATTCCAACCAGTCAAAAAACCGATGGAATTACTAACAATCGCTAACCGTATTCTCGGGTTTGGTCAACTGAGCTTAGCGAAATATTTGTTTATTACGGCTGATGATGACATCAGTACGCACGACGAAGCAAAATTTATGCAGTACGTACTCGAACGAATTGACTTATCTCGCGATCTGCATTTTCAAACGAATACGACCATTGATACGCTCGATTATTCAGGCACAGGTCTTAATAGCGGAAGCAAAGTCATCTTTGCCGCCTATGGGGATAAATTGCGCAACTTATCCACAGAGATACCGAAATCCTTGCAAAAAAACAAAGATATCCACAATCCACAACTCGTAATCCCAGGGGTTGTGAGCATTGAACTCGGAGCCTATGTAAATGAAAAGGAAGCTGAGCAACAGATTGAACGTATCACGAAGCAACTGACAAATGATGCTGACCTAGACGGATGTCCACTGATTGTCGTTGCTGATGATAGTTCATTTGTAAGTGAAACGCTCTCAAACTTCTTATGGGCTACATTTACGAGAAGCAATCCTTCTCACGACATTCACGGGGTTAATAGTTTTACAAAGCACAAACATTGGGGTTGTGATAACGCCATCATTGATGCTCGTCTAAAGCCTCATCATGCACCGCCACTCATTGAAGACGAAACCATTAAAGCGAAGATCGATCGCTACTTCCCGTTAACAACGAACTAACGAAAAGCCCCGTTCCTAATTTTAGGAACGGGGCTTGCTTATGATTACGCTTTTCCCCCAACGACTGCAAAACGTTGGTTCACGTGCTTCTGTTGTTCAATTTCATCAACGACAGCAATCGCATAATCTTCATAGCTAATGTAGCTCTCGCCTGATGAGTTCACGATGAGAACGTCGTCACCTTTTTCATAGGCACCTGTTCTCTTTCCTTCTGGATCGAAGAATGCTGCTGGACTAATAAACGTCCACTTAACATTCGATGACTCTTGTAAAATGTCCAAATTCTCACTTTGGCCTTTAGCAGTGGCCAACGCAAATTCTGGAAATTCTGCTGTATCCATGAGCTGCGTTGTTTTTAACTCATCTACGTAAAGACTTCCAGCTCCACCCACAACAATGAACCTTGTTGCGGTTCCTGCTAACGCTTGAATCAAAGAGCGACCTACTTTTACATACTTGTCTTCTTCGCCCATCGCAGCGCCATATGCGCTAACGACAACATCAAAGTGTTCCAAGTCACTCGTCGTTAGTTCGAATACGTCCTTTTCAATGATCGTGACGTTTTCTTTTACTTTAGAACGATCTCTAACAACTGCAGTACTTTCATGACCACGTTCGAGTGCTTCCTGGATAATTAGACGTCCAGCTTTACCACTTGCTCCGATCACTGCCACTTTCATTTGATCGTCTCCTTCACAACTTGTAATCATTATCATTACATGTATTCATCATAGTTACAAGTGGATGGTTCGTCAACTTGTATTTATTAACAAGAAGCATCTTGTCTTTTTCTACGCTATAATAGGAACTACTTTACGATAAGCATTTGTCTTGAAAGCAGGTGACTCTGTGTCGATTAGTAGCAGGTTCTCAGTAGGAATACACATTTTGGCTCTCATCGAACTTAATAAAAATACGGTTAATACATCCGAATCAATTGCGGAAAGTGTCAATACAAATGCAGCTGTCATCCGCAAGATTATGGGCATGCTAAAAAAAGCCGACCTTATTAAAGTACAACCCGGGGTTGCAGGAATCCAGTTCGCTAAAAGCTATCCAGAAATTTCGCTCCTTGATGTTTATCAAGCCGTACAAGTTGTAAAAGATAATGAGCTTTTTAGTATTCATAACAATCCAAACCCAAATTGTATCGTCGGTCAAAACGTTCAAGGATCTGTTGAGCATTATTTCAATCGTGCTCAACGAGCGATGGAAGACGAACTTAAAACGATTATGATTAAAGATGTAGTCGACGACATGAAAAGAGAAGTCGAATTATAGATGTAAATACAAAAAACAGCCCTCGGGCTGTTTTTTCTATACTTTTTCCACAACCGATTCTGGTTGTGCAAAGTCTGCTTTTTTTAATTTGGCATCAAACACGAAGTTCCCAAACGGAATAATAGCGACTACACTTGCACCAAGGAACCATTTTAATGACCAACGCACCGTAAGTGTAACAAGAAATACAAATGACATGTAGAGTAAGAACAATACACCGTGCGCCATTCCGACGACTGAAACGGCTTGGTCAACGCCGAACATATATTTAAGTGGCATCGCAATAAATAATAACGTAATCAGCGACAGTCCTTCGACCAATCCTACTCTTCGAAACCATTTTAGCTGGAAGTTTTTCATATGCGCCCCCTCCATGTTAACTTTACTAGATTTCTTTTGCCTATTGAGGGGACAATTCCGTGAACCTTTTTATACTGCCCACTTTTTTTGCTTCGTGAAATTGACATTCATCCACTTCGATTGCTTTACATTCGACAACCGATCATATAACTGTTCGCGGAACTGATCAATATCGTCTACACACGTAATTTTCGAGCGATCATCAAGTAAGAAGTGAAAATCAATATATAACGTTCTGCCCACCTTTGAAGAACGGATGTGAGTTTCTTTAATGTCATACATTGCTTCAAGTTCTGTGACCACTTTCTTCACTTGTTGATCCGTCTTGGCGTCAGAGGACATGTGCAGAAGTTCTCGACCATTTCTTCGAATTAGAGAAATAGGAACCGTCATAAAATAAAGACCTGCCAGTAATACCATAATGGGGTCAATGTAAGGAACGAACCAACTTAGACTTGTGTTTTGCAAAAAGATTGCACTAATAAAACCAACAACGACAGCTAGACTTAATAACGTATCCATTAACCATTGCGCTGATTCGGCCTTTATAAATTCAGAGTGGTGTCGATTTCTTCTCATTACTTGTTGAATCACAAAACAGACGACAAGAGAGAAAATTCCATAAAGAAGCGCACTACCGAGTGCCACATCACGTCCACCACTTGCTAACGCCATAATCGATGATGATACTGCAGCAACACAAAGAACGCTAATAACCATTGCTTGTATAATGACGACCATTGGTTCGATCGATGCCTTTCCGAAAGGAAACCTTTTTGTGTCTTCTTTGCGTACATATTGAGATGCAATTAATGCGATGAGTGACATGAACAAACTAATAATTGAATAGATGCCATCAAAAAGAATCATTTGTGATGCACTCACGATTCCCCAAATAATTCCTACGACCGCAAACACAAATGCTGTGGAAGCGGAAAGAAGTAAAATCTTTGAGGTTGTATCCCTATTCATTGTTTCTACCTCTATTTCTCATGACTGAATATCAGTCATTTTTTATGAATAAATAGAGCCACCCCAAGCGGTCAGCGCCCAAGGTGACTGAATATCAATCATTATAGCAGATTTTCTAACCTTTGTCTAAAGTTTGTTACACATTGAACAAACTACTTTGAGAACGAGAGACAATCATGTAATTACAGATGATACAATGAACGTTACTCTTCAAGGAGGTGGGAAGATGAAAAAGATTCTACTTAGCATCCCATTAGCCGTATATGGCATAACCTTATTGCTCATCATCTTCGTCTGTCTCTTTTTCTCAACGTTAACGTTCATAGGATCAGGGAACTTCAACATGATTACACTCGTTCTGCTTCTATTTGCAATGATGGTCGGGATTGCTTACAATTTCAAAAGAAAAAATGCTCGCTTACAACGAAAAAAAGCATAAGGAATTGAATGATTCCTCATGCTTTTTGCAATACGATTAACTAATTCGCTCATCCAAATCATGAATATCATCTTCATACGTCAGTGTTTTGTATTGATTGTAACGAGTAATTGCAAAGTATGCCCCGATTATCCACCAACCTAGTAAAATGACCCATTCATGCCACCCAAGACCAGCAGGCATTCCTGGTAGATATTGAACAGCGAAGAAAATACTCATGACGAGTGCCAGCCAACCGAAAATCGAAGAACGACCCGCTTTAAATGGACGAACCATCGCAGGTTCATTTTTACGTAAGAATAAAAACGATACCGCAACCATTAAATACGCAACGACGATTGTCAGACCGCCTGCATCGACAAGCCAACCGAGCATCGGAGCACCGAAGAATGGACTGACCGCCGACAGTATGCCGATAAACCAAATAGCATTGGATGGCGTACCGTATTTCGGGTGAACTTTTGCAAACCATTGGGGCAGCATCTTCGTATCCGCCATCGCAAAGATGATTCGACTTCCCCCAATAATAAAGGCATTCCAGCTCGTCAAGATTCCTGCGATCCCACCTAAAACGAGAATGGTTCCGAATATCTCACCGCCAAACAGGTTGACCATTGCATCTGCAGTTGGCAACACCGATTGCTCCCGTTCTGCTGAACCTAGACCGAATCCCACCGCATAGATAACCGCTAAGTAAAACACAATCGCACAAATCAAAGATGCAATAAGTAGCTTTCCAATCGAACGAGGTTTTACGTTCATCTCTTCAGCTGCTTGAGGGATTACATCGAAGCCGACAAAAAGGAATGGCGTCATAATCATAACCGCCAATAGTCCCGTCGTACTCGTCACCCACAATGGATCTGCATTTGCAATGTCCCCATTGACAGCTCCCCCAAAAATTAACAATAAACCAACGAGCACAATCATTAGTGTGAGAATCATCTGTACGAATGAAGCAAATTTAATTCCTATATAATTGATCCAGGCGATAAACAATGAACCTGCAACACCGACTAATACCCAAGTAAAGTACACATCGTATCCTGTCACACTGTACATGTAACCAACTTTGTAGTTCGGGAACAAGTACTCAACAACGTTAGGTAAGGCAACCGCTTCGAAAGCTACAACTGATACGTACCCGAGCGCAATCGCCCATGAAGCGATAAATGAACCCCGAGGACCAATTCCGCGTAGCGCATATGAATGCTCACCACCGACTTTAGGCATGGATGACGCCAGCTCTGAATATGTAAAACCTACACAAAGCACGAGCACTCCACCGATTAAGAATGCAAGCATCGCTCCGATTACTCCAGCATCAGTAACCCAGCCACCAGAAAGGACAACCCATCCCCAACCGATCATTGCACCGAATGATAATACAATGGCATCCGTCTTGCTCAATACTTTTTTTAGTTTTTGCTTTTCTTCCATAATCTTGCCTCCTTTTTATTAGTATAATAAATATTCCAAATAATTTGCATGATTATTTGTTGTACATCTACATAAAAAATGCGTTATACTCGCCTCGAGTTCTAGAAAGGACGTATGTATATGGAAGCCTTCATTCGCAACGATCAGTACAACGAATGGAAATACCAAGTGAATAAGCTTGTCTACAATCAAGCAACCTTAAACGATGACGATGTACTTGAAGCTGTCCAATCCCTTGCGATTGAGCAAATTGCTGAACAGTTTGTTATGTTATCCACTGAACAAAATAAGTTAATTACGCTTACTGCTCAACTAAACGATGAAGGTGATGCACAACTGTTTTTGGACCAGATAGCATCGCTGATCATTCCTTTCCCTGCGATTAACAACACACAAATCACGCAATTATTTCCAAAAGCAAAGTTAGGTCGCATGTCCATCCAAGAGTCAGAACGAAAATTCTCTTCCTACATTAGCTGGGACGACACAGGGCAGCAAAAACGCTATATTATTGCCTATGTTGATCATAAACACGTGGGAATCGAAGGTCGTTTACATATTCGAACTGTGCACGGGGTCTGTTCAATTTGTAACCACCATGCAGCAACACGACAATTCACCACAACTTACAAAAAACGTGGCGATGATGGAAACTACACGTCCTATTCTCAATACATCTGTTCAGACGCTCACGAATGCAACGAGAATATTCGCGCACTAGACCACTTATACACATTCATTTCGAAGATGACAAAATAACCGTAGAGATTGTGAAACGAGGGTATTCTCCTCGTTTTTTTTTGTTGAGCTAAACGCTTTTTTAATAGGATCGTCCCCTATGGAAAGAAAAATCACTACTATCCCCACATACTTGTAATCTCACTCCAGATCGTCAAAAGGATAGACATAACGACCCTTTGCATAAGCTAGAAATAAGATTGTTTTTAACACGCTTCTCATGCAATTCTCATGTTCTAATGCTACATTCATGGCATAACGGATAATCTAGTTCATCGTGGGGGTGGTTGCTTTGCGATTTTCACTTATAAAAGCGGTAGCTTCGTTTGCACTTATCGTAAGTTCCATCATTGGATTAACGTTTTTGCAAACCGATGATCAAGTAACGGTTGATAATGTTATTTTGATGATTGGAGATGGGATGGGAACAGACCAATTAACCGCGGCTTCTTACACGCTCAGTGACGGCAGTGGGTATGAAGAGCTTGCCGTCGATCAATTTCCTTATATCGGTCTCGTTCGAACACACTCAAACGATCATCTTGTCACTGACTCTGCTGCGGCAGGAACGGCACTAGCCACTGGTCATAAAACGGACAACGGTGTCATCGGCAAAGCACCCATCAAAGAAGGAACTTATGAAGACGTATCGTCCATTTTTACAGAAGCCAAATCCATCGGCAAAGCAACTGGAATGGTCACTACCGCTCGTCTCACACATGCAACGCCTGCAGCATTTGCTGCCCACATTGATCGTCGAAAAAGCGAAGAAGATATTGCACCGCAGTTGCTCGATGACGAAACGGACGTCTTATTTGGCGGTGGGCGAACCTACTTTGACGATCGTGACGATGGTCGAGACTTAATCGCCGAAGCAAATCAACTTGGCTACGAGTTCATTGAGGACGTCGATAACTTGCAACGGGTAGATGGAACGGATAAAGTATTAGGCTTGTTTCATGACAGCCACCTCTCCTTTGAACTTGACCGAGAAGAAACGAAAGAGCCTTCGCTGGAAATGATGACCGAAGTAGCAATCCAGCAACTTAGTAAAACCAAAGATGGCTTCTTTTTAGTCGTTGAAGGCGGGCGCATTGATCATGCGGGACACGACAATTCTCCAGCAGATATGATACAAGAAACGCTCGCATTTGATCGGGCGGTACAGGTTGCTTATGACTTCGCTAAACAAGATGAGAATACACTCATTGTCGTGACCGCTGATCACAGCACTGGCGGTATGGCTCTCGGTTATGATGACGACTATCATTTCTATCCTGAGGTTATTCAAAACGTCACACGCTCTGTAGACACATTAGAAGATTACATTAAAAAAGAGAAGATGGATGTCCAAGAAGTATTAGAAGAATACGCAGGAATTGAAGATGTCACGGAAGAAGAGGTTGATCGCGTGGAGCAAGCTGATTCAATGCATAAAGAAATCGCTACCCTTATAAGTGAACGGGCAGCGATCGGTTGGACGACTCACGCTCATGAAGCCGCAAATGTCCCTTTGTATAGTTATGGTCCTGGTGCTTCTCAGTTTGCTACAACGCAAGATAACACTGAGATTCCGATGAAAATGCGCGAACTTCTACAACTCCACTCCGAGGAACGTGTCGATTAGCAATGCTTTTGTATTGCAACGAAACCATGCGTTAGAAAAACGGCTGTTGTGACTACGCCTATGGCAAGTGTTAATCACAACAGCCGTTTACTCATTTGTGCTGAAGTTTCTCAACACCGTCGGCCATTCTATTTGTTTAAGTTTTGTAGTGAGGAATAAAGCATGTCCCAGAATATGTCTTGATTCAATTCCATTGCAACGTGTGCATTTGGTTCTTTTTCTAGTACATGATGATAATCAATCACAGTCATACCGTATGTATGTTCAGCTTTTATTTCAATATCTACATGAAGATGCTTCGTCGTGAATACTTCTGGGTTAATGCAGTACGCAATGCAGCACGCATCATGAATCGGTCCTCCGTCAATATCAAACACATCTAAGTAGGTCGAACGGAAAAACCTCAATAATTCCACTGTAAATGCCGCTACTTCTCCATCAATGTTTTCAATCGCAGCAATTTCTCGGTCTTGCGCTAACGCTTGATGAGTAAGATCTAATCCGACCATCGTCAACTTCACGCCACTTTCAAAAACCACCTTAGCAGCTTCGGCATCGACATAGATATTAAATTCTGCAGCAGGTGTTTTGTTGCCAAATGATCCTCCACCCATGATGACGATCTCATCCAACTTCTCAACGATTGACCGATCCTTCTTAATCGCTTGAGCAACATTCGTTAATGGGCCGGTTGCAACAAGTGTTATGGGATCTTCTTCACGGTGGATCGTATCAATGAGATAATCGACCGCGTGTTGATCTACAGCCTGCTTTTTAGGTGGTCGAACGTCTGGACCATCCATACCTGATTTTCCGTGTATATCAACTGATATAACTTGTTCTCCGACGAGTGGTTCACATGCTCCTGCTGCCACAGGAATATCGTCGAGTCCAGCTAGTTCACATGCTACGAGTGCGTTTCTCGTCGTATCCTCAATTCTAGCATTCCCACTCACCGTCGTAATGGCAAGTAAGTCAATCGCATCGCTTCCAGCAGCTAAAAAGATTGCAATCGCATCATCATGTCCAGGATCACAATCTAAAATTACTTTTTTCTTCATAGGAACCCTACTTTCTCGATCTCATTCCTATTTATTCTACCATGCAATATGGTAGCGTTTACTTTTTAAAGCAACGATGTATACAAATGGTGAGCTTATCTAGTGTTTTTACAGACTAAAGATCGAAATAAAGCGACTTAATTCACCAAATTCAGTAGAAAAGAATCAGGATTATGCGACTACTTTCGTGCTATTATTTGTTATAAAGTCTCGTAAACGAGATATATTAATTCGTTTTTATTTTTCTTATACCGTTTTATTTAGGGGGTTGCAATGAACAGTTATGAAGTGAATTACTATATGACCTCAGGTCATTCCATCGGTCACCTTATTCAAGCGGAATCGATTTTTACAGCTTCCGCAATTGCAAAAGAATGGCTCGATACAACTGACCGTTTCATCGAATTAGACGAAACCTTATACCTTGATAAAGATCAAGTCACCCATATTGAGATCTATGAAAGTGGCGTGTTATATGAACCAAGTGACCAAGTAAAGAGTGACGTAACATTTAAAATGATTAGCAATGAAGAAGTGCTTTACCACAGCAAGGACACCCAAGAGAATACAGCGAACATGTTGCGCCAACTTCTTTCAGAACGACGTGAAGGATTTATTCCGTTATCCCCGAATTGTCTAGTAAATTCTAAATACGTTGTTTCCTATCGAATCTTCGAACGAATTCCCATGCGTACAATTTAAAAAAAGCTTTCGCAATCATCTTTGCGAAAGCTTTCTATTTATTCTCCGCCTTCCGCTACGTATGCCGCAACGGCTTCAGCATCTTCGCCTTCTACGAGGTTCTCAGGCATACTACCAGGGCCTTCTGCAATGGCATTCATGACTTCGTCTTCTCCCATTCCAGCAATTCCTGGACCAGATTCACCTTGCATATCTTGGCCATGACAGCTTAAACAGTTCTCTTCATACAAAGAAGCACCTTCACCAGAGTCAACAGTTTCACCTTCTCCACCGTCTTCTCCCTCTTCACTTGCGCTTGATGGACCACCACTATCTTCAAATGAGTCCCCAACAGGCTCTTGAACGTCACCTGCATCTTCGTTACAACCTGCAAGCATAAATGCCGCTGCACCGAACACGATTAGCCACTTTTTCATAAGGTCCCTCCTCCTATATTCCATAAATTAAATAAGTATCACTACCATTGTATTTACCACATTCCGTATTTCTTTAAACGAATGTTTTTTTCAACGACAAAAAAACCAACGTTCTGTTTCGTTGGTCTAGTTCTTATGAACAACACGATGTTTACTTCGCTCGTTTTTCTTTCTGAACCTTGCTGTCTTTTTTAGACCTTCAGTTAACTCACTACGAACCATTCGATTCATTAGACTCACGCTCACCACACTTCTACATTCAGGCATTTTGTCTATGTGTATTTCCTATCATTACCACCGAACTCGTCATGATAAACGTTTAAAGGTGAGCTTTTGAGAAAACATTCCAAGCAGAACTTAATAGACTATGCCGTAAAGATCATCACGGTTACAAAAAGCAAGAATAACACCCCTACACTCAGTAAGCCGTACATCCATGCTTGTCCATAACGATCTTCTTCCAGATCAAAGTAACGATCAATTTTTAATTTCCATTGTTTTATCATTATATCCACCTTCTTAACTCCTTTGTATATATAGAAGCTATGAAGTTACTACTCTATGTATTCCGCAAAATCTAGTGCAAATAACAACTAGTCTTGTCATGAATTCTTTATACCTCTTAGCAGATTACGTCTGATCGTGACGCTTTTTTAGATCACGTTATTATAAGCTATGCTTATAATGAGTTAGGAGTAGGGCTCATCTACTTTTCGATGCTAAAAAGCGAGCAAAAGGAAATGCCCTTTCACTCGCTTAGTTTAGTTGTAATGAACCTTTAACCCTCACTCGAATCCGGGAAATCTCTCCATCTAAATAACAAAACGGATACTCTTCTACTTCTTGATCACGGATGAGAAATCTCGCTTTTTCATTTAAACAAATCTCAGCCTTACGCATTTCACGCTCAATAACCTCTTGTTTCGATGAATCTTTTAGATGATAGATTCCATCAGACTCGCTCCCTACCATCGCAAAACAAAGACCATACGCACAAGAATAATTCGATGCATCTGGGAGTAACCACGTTTCATACCTAGACTCTAAATGCGGGAATAATGTTTCACTCCGACTTCCTACAAGCACAATCGGCAATTCATCGTAACGAGGTTGCACACGTTCAATAACGGATCGAACGTTCGAACAAAACAATTGAAAATCATCTATATAGTTAGGATGCTGTATTTTTTTTCTCTCTATATCTAGTCGTTCATACTCCTTGAGTCGTTCAGGTATTGCTTCTACATGTTCGTAACTAGGTAAAGAAATTGTCGTTCGAATGCCATCAATTCGCATCGCTAATGATGCTTCATCAACTTTGCTATTCTTTACGACAGCAACTCCTGCTTCATTCTCTCCTACGTTTACGACAACATAGTCCGTTAACCTAGCCAGCTCACCTGCTCCTTGAAATGCCATCGCACGATTTGAAGCAATCGTCTTTATTGGCGAACCGAGCGCTTCGCTCTCTGTCATGAGCGTACCATCATGTTTGGCAATCCAAACCGGTGCCTGCACACCGTAATCAGATAGAATTTCATGCAACAAGTTTTTTGAAAGTACAGTAGCTGGTCTAAGCATCGCGTTAAGTAACGTTGTGTTCTCTCGTTCAATAAAACCAATGCTCCCGAATTGGTGAGATAAACTTACCGCAAGTTCAGGTAGTCTTACTGTGATTTTTGCGCCGAGGCGTCGTTCGGATTCAGCATCCATTGGAGCATTTACTCCAACGACTGCAATCGATTGTGCGTCGCTTTCTTTAATCTTAACGATTAGTTCGTCCCATTCTTGATCGTCTTCTGTCGAAGAAAGATGGGTCGTACCGACAATGTGGTCTTGAAGGTCTTCTGGCCAATCGACTGCTGGCTGTAAAATTGATGGCATCGGTGAAATACGTACGAGGTACGTTTTAGCTAAACGCTCGGCTTCATTAAGCGCCTGCTCGATGTGTGAAGAACATACAAATATTCCTTTTATACTGGCCTCGTTACCTTTGATTTGTCCAAAAATAGTTGATAGTGCCAATCTCGTATTCTCGACTGAATCTTCACCTTTGGTACTTTTCGTTCTGGCAAAGATCCTTCCATTCTCTGACGTTAATACGGCGTCTGTATACGAACGTCCAACATCAATTCCTAGTCTCATGTGCACCTCTTTTAGTCATTACGCTTGTAAAGGTTACGCATTTTTTCAGTCTTTAAAATCGACGGGCATGCAACCTTTGCAATCGTAATCTCGGTTCCTTTTTGTATCGTTGAAGCCATTAGTGGCCTAAGCGTCTCCATTTCACAAACGACAATTAAATCAGGCGTTGTCGCAAGTCGGTCATGTTCAGATGCAACGTAAACAAATTCATTTTCAAAAAATATGGTAACCATTCGATAATCTTGAACAGAATGCGCTCGAACGAGGCATCTACCAGTAACGACGCCATCATAAAAATCACGCTCAACCTGTTCAATAACGCCAGAAAGAATCCACTCTATCTTTCCATAAATCGAATTACCAAACATTTTCTGTAACTGTTCTTGTTTATCAAAAGCAGTAATTTGCTTCTCTATAATCTCTCCAATCGCTTTAGCGACGGTTAACGTACCCGGAATCATGGCTGTCGAGATTTTTTTTGCATTTCCTACATAACTCGTTAAATGTGCAAAACCACCATTTTGCTGAACGACACTGTGCAAGTATTCACTTGCCTTCTCATTCGGAACGAAATCTATGACCTCTTGATAGTTATGTGTATACACGGCTGCTGGCGTTAAAGGTACCGCTAAGTTTAAAACACTCATCTTTAGTTTTGGGAATGCCCTGCCCATTCCATCACCATCTACGATTGGCAAACGACTTCTAAGTGCTGTCAAAATTGGACTAATACCATTCAGCCCACCAATTTCTAAAGAAATTAAGGCTTGAGGCTCTGTACTTGTATACTCTTCATACAACTTTAGTGATGAACGACCTTCATCTCCTGAAGGCAATTGTTCACTATAAAACTCCGGAGAACCAATAATCGCAATCGGTGCAATCCACTGATCTGTGAGGTCTTGCCATTCGAGGACTTGAATACTCTCCTCATCATTCATCACAGATTTAATGAGCATTTCAACGATAAATGGGTCTCCTCCTCCCCCACAACCGAGAAACTTCGCACCTATGGCAACAGCGGATATGTCTCTTTTGTAAAGCTTCCACATTCCCCTGTCCTCCCTACATAGTAATAAGCAAGATTCGTGCCAATTATTTTATATGTCTAAAGCCTGTGTTTTGGGCATTTTCTCAAACCTATATGCCGATCTAAGTTGATAATGATAAACTGAAAATAAGTGGATATGGTTGATTTTAACAATATAACTCTTGAATTATCATGTTTTCTCACGTTTTCTCACTTTATTTAATGCCATGCTTTTTCAAGCGTCGATATAGCGTTGGTAAGCTCATATTTAACTCGTATGCGATTTGCTTTTTAGCTGCCGTATGCCGCCCGTATTGATCTAATAACTCTAACAACCGTTCTTTTTCACTGGCGTGCGTAGGGGTTGTGACAACATTCTTATAATCTTTCTTCAACGCAACAGGCAAGCTATCAACGGTTAATTGATCACCAACTTCAATTTGCGTCGCATGGGCAATCACGTTCTTTAACTCACGAATGTTGCCCGGCCAATCATATTGTTGCAATAATAGCCACGCTTCCTCCGTGAAATGCTTACTACGTCCGCCTTGTCTTAATGAATATTCTTTAAGAAAACTCTCTGTTAATAATGGAAGATCGTCAATTCGATCTCTTAAACTCGGGATGACGAGTTGGATGACATTTAAGCGGAAAAATAAGTCTTGTCGAAACTTCCCTTGCTGAACGAGAACATCTAAATCTTGATGCGTTGCTGCAATGATTCGGACATCAACGTCAATGCTCATCGTTCCTCCAACCCGTTCAAACTTCCGTTCCTGAAGAAGTCGAAGTAACTTTGCTTGTAATGAAAGTGGCATATCTCCCACTTCATCAAGAAAGATCGTGCCACCTTTAGCAACTTCGAACTTGCCTAGTTTTCCTTTCTGATTAGCACCTGTAAATGCCCCAGAATCATACCCAAACAATTCGCTCTCAAGCAGCGCCTCTGGAATTGCAGCACAATTGATTGCAATAAATGGTTGATCACTCCGTCTACTCGCGGCATGAATGGACTGTGCAAAGACTTCCTTACCCGTTCCGCTTTCTCCTCGAAGTAGGATCGTCGTCTCACTTGGTGCCACTCGCTCTGCCAATCGTTTCGTCCGCTCAACAGCAAGTGAAGTCCCGATAATGTTCGAAAAACTATAGTTCGTATGAATAGGTGCCTGGCTTCGATCTTTCACTTGAAGGTACAACACGTAACGATCTTTAATTCCGCCTTCAATCACAGTTTGAACAATCACATTGACGTCATGATCATGAATTTTCACCTGGATATTCCCTGAGTACTCAACCTTCTTAAGTTCGTCCCATAAGACTTCCGACCAGAGACAAATCGATTTATTAATCATTGAAGATTCAGTTTCTTGGAAAATGCGACAACTAGGTAACGAAGCACTCTGAATTTTTCCTTCGTGATTGACAACCATCACTGCTTCATTCGTTTCATTTATCATTAACTTTAGTTCTTTTTTCAATTTATGATTTTCAACTTTTAGATTTTCATAATCATACAGAAATCCTAAGTATTCTCCGGCATCAATAAAGCAGTCTAAAGCTTCTTCAAGCCTTTTTGGTTTCCCTTTTGCTACTAACATTCCCTGTTTGTTTGTTTTAACAATGAACGTCGAATCGCAAAGACAATGCTCTCTCAAACAAGATGGGCGACCCTCTAAAAATACGGTGCGTCCCTCTTGCGCTTCTTGATAAACTGGACAGTCCACAAATGACGCTAACTGTTCTTGCGAATAATGAGCAGTCGTAAGCTCGGTAATTAAGTCGACCATTTTAATAAGATTGTCCATCACATTCGCCTTCATTAAACCTCTCTCCTAAATTACGCATTACAATCCGCACTTGTTCATTTCTACTCTATTCCAGTATACTTGTATTTCTTTAAAAAGAATAACGTTCTACACAAAAGTTTACAAATTACATCTTTCTTATGTAAAAACAAACACACAAACCGAAGTCTGTGTGTTTTTAAGGTGATTTAATGGCTCACATTAGCTACTCTACTATTACTGGCAAGAAAAAGACGTAATTTGATTTGTATTAATACCAAAGAACACCCAATTGCGTCCATTCCAACGGAATCCTGCAACGGATCGTTGCCCTACAAAAATTGGATAGTACCAAAAACTCTGCCCATTCCTTAGCCAAATGAACGTAAAACGGAATTGGCAAAATGATATGGCGCCCGAGTCAACAAATGGCGTCGCCTGTGACTGCATCGGTATAAAATTCGGTGGCGGCGCAGAAGGTGGTTGGGCACCTTGATTTGGCGGTCCCGGTGGACCTGGTGGTTGCCATGGTGGGCCTGGCGGGCCTGGTGGCTGCCATGGCGGACCTGGTGGTGGTCCCGGCGGGCCTGGTGGTGGTCCCGGCGGGCCTGGTGGTTGCCATGGTGGACCTGGTGGTGGTCCCGGCGGGCCTGGCGGGAAAAACCCTCCTCCACCGGGGAACGGAATATGAATAATTCGAGAATTGGACATAAGCATTCGCCTCCCATACTTTGTTATCCTATCGTATGGGTGGGCTTTTCAGTTGGTTACATGAAAAGAAAATATAAGAAACCCAATCAGTTGACGCAAAGATTGGGCATGAAACGGAGCTATGAACAATGATTACTGTCGTAGGAAGCCTTAATATGGACCTTGTCGTTCATACAAAAAAAGTTCCTGCCATCGGTGAAACGATTCTTGGAGATGATTTTTTTACTTTCCCTGGCGGAAAAGGTGCGAATCAAGCGGTTGCAGCTGCGCGCTTAGCGGGGGATGTGGCAATGATCGGCAAAGTAGGTAATGACTTGTATGGCAATACTTTAATACAAACTCTCAAAGACGAGGGCATTGATCCGTCTTATGTACACGTTACAGATCAAGCTAAAAGTGGCGTAGCGATGATTACCGTAACGAACCAAGATAATTCCATTATCGTTGCTCCCGGGGCTAATTACGTATGGAATAAAGAAGAAGCGGAGTCATTTCGTGACGTTATCAAACAGTCAACAATCGTCGTTTTCCAATTGGAAACGCCGCTTGCATTTATAGAAGAAATGATTGCAATTGCTCATCAAGAAAATGTGGCTATCATCTTAAATCCAGCGCCAGCTGTGGAACTGTCATCGAGAACACTTGAACGAGTGACATACATTACCCCTAATGAAACAGAATGTGAAATTCTATTCGGAGTAAGCCCCGAAACGGCTGTTCAAACCTACCCGAACAAAGTTATTGTTACGCTCGGTAAAAACGGAGCGATGTATTGTAACGGTCATTCTGTCGTTCAAATTGCCGGGTTTGATACACATGCCGTAGATACAACAGGCGCTGGAGATACGTTTAACGGCGCCCTTGCAGTTGCATTAACCGATCAACTTCCTTTAAATGAAGCGTTAGAATTTGCAAATGCTGCTGCGTCATTATCAGTCGAAAAACACGGTGCCCAACATGGTATGCCGACACGCGAAGAAGTCCACAAAAGACTAAGTTCTTAACAGCTTCATCCACAAATCAACAGGAAAATAAGAAATTTTTCTCTTTCATTAACTTACCCACATGTGGATAAGTTCCTTCCTACTCCTTCCCTTCACAGTTGGGGATAACTCCTATGCTATTTGTGAATAAAATAAACGTCCAGTACATCATGTACTGGACGTTTGAGCTCATTTTTTCTAAAAAAGTTACTTTTCACAACACTGCTGCATGAGTAGAGGTTGATACGAGTACCTCACGAGAAGGTCGTCGTTCTGCATACACTCGGTGCCAAATCATAAACGTAACCGCCGTCCACAGCTTTCGACTGTGGTCAGCCATTCCTCTTGCATGCTCGTCTAATAGACGGAGCACATACGACTTGTTTATGAACATGTCTGTGTCGCTTTGTTGAACAATTGACTGAACCCAGTCATACATTTCATTTTGCAACCAGTGTCGAATGGGTACTGGGAAACCTAACTTTTTCCGATTAAAAACGGCATCTGGTAAAATGTCTTTTGCTGCTTCTCTTAGGACAAATTTCGTCGTACCTTCCGTCAACTTCATGGATTGAGGGATCATAGACGCAACTTCAAACACTTGTTGATCTAAAAAAGGTACGCGAAGTTCAATAGAATGAGCCATCGACATCCGATCTGCTACCGTCAGAATGTCTCCTGGCAACCAAGTATGCAAATCAATGTATTGCATTTGTGTGCTATCATCCCATTGTAGAGCCTGGTCATACAAAGGTTTCGTCACGTTTGTATACGGATAAACGGATCCTGCATCCGCTAACAATAATTCTTTTTCCTTATGATTAAAAATTTTGGCATTGCCAACATAACGTTCAACTAGTGGTGTCGTTCCACGAATAAGATAATTTCTACCTTTTATCCCTTCAGGCAATTGTTTTGCTAACAATTGTATCCACTGATTGAATCGTCTAGGCAAGTAGCCAAAACCTTTCAGCGCATTTGGCTCCTTGTAAATCTCATAACCCGCAAACAATTCATCGGCTCCTTCTCCTGAAAGAACAACTTTTACATGCTGACTTGCAAGCCGTGAAACGAAGTAATTCGGGATTGCAGCTGGATCAGCGATCGGCTCGTCCAAATGATAGACAAGATTCTCCATCTCATTCATCACTTCCTCGGCTGTGATGATATACGCATGGTTATCTACCCCTAGATGATTGGCCGTTTCTTTCGCTAACTCAATCTCGCTATACCCCTCTCGTTCAAACCCGACCGTAAACGTTTGTAAACTTGGGTGATGTTCTTTCGCTAGCGCAACAATTGTACTAGAATCAATTCCACCTGACAAAAACGCACCTACACTCACATCACTGCGCATATGAACAGATACAGAACTTTGAAGTGCCTGCTGCAAAGTTCTAGCTACATTTTTTGTGCCTTCTAAACTAGAACAAAATTGCGCTTGAAAGTATCGTTCAACATGTGCTTCTTCCAAATCAAACGAGTACGTGAGACAATGCCCTGGCTTCAATTGTTGAAACGCAACGTCTGTATAACCATCCGTGGAAGGGATATATTGAAACGTTAAATAATGATGCAATGCTTCTTTATCAACAGCTTTATGCTCTGCACCTAACAGCGGTAAACACTTCCGTTCAGATGAGAAGAAAAAACCATCTTCATTTTCAACATAATAGAACGGCTTAATTCCAAATGGGTCTCTTGCCGCAAACAACTCTCGCTCTGCACGATCCCAAATGGCAAAAGCAAACATTCCACGCAACTGATAAATCATTTGTTTACCGTAAACCTCGTAAAGCGCAAGAAGCACTTCCGTGTCACCTTCAGTTTGAAAATAATAACCTTCTTCTATTAATGATTGTCTCAGTTCAACATAATTATAGATTTCTCCATTAAAAACAATCAGGTATTGCTTGGATAAACTCTGCATAGGCTGGTGTGCATTTGATAGATCTTGGATACTCAATCTTGAAAAATAGAAATCAATGTCTGAGTCTTGAACATAACGAAAGTCATCAGGACCTCGATGATGCATTCGCTCCTCTACACGATGTAAATCTACTGAATCCATGTAAGTACGCTTCACACGACCACAAAAACCGCACATAATAGCCTCCCATACACTCAGCCCGCCAACACAGTATAGTTTACCTAGAAGATTTTGTAAATAAAATTTCAGATTAGTTTGTTAGTATCTATAGTAGTACTTGCAAAGGTATCATGAGTAGCTAGAAGCCATATATGCTCGCACTTTTCAGCACTTTGATTGCATATTTTTAGTGGCGTAATAGAGAGTAACGTTACATGTTTATAAAGAAAGATAAGTCATTAGGTTTATCTTGAAGAGTGAAAATGACGAACTCTGGATTTTAAAATTTTAAACGTAAATGGGGTGAATGCCAGGCAACCTTTTTATGAGGAATTCTTATGGTCCTTTTTTCATGATCCTTTCTTAAGTTTACTTCAGAACACTAAATAACTTTAAAGTGCTTACTTACGAACGTGTCCTAAATCAATCATAATGATGAGAAGGACAGCCTTTATATGTATTCTGAAGTAAAAAAGGAGAAGTTTGCGTGAAGCGACTATTCAAAAATGGAACAGTAATCACCTTGGACAGCAACCTTGGGAATTTTAATGAAGCGGATGTATTGATTGAAAACGATACGATCATTGAAGTCGGACCGAATATTTCAGCCGATGATTGTGAGGTGATCAATGCAAAGGACATGATTGTGATGCCCGGCTTAGTCGATACCCACAGGCATACGTGGGAATCGGTCATTCGCAACATTGGTGCGGACTGGTCATTACAAACGTATCTAGGCAACATTTATTATGGGAATATTGGATCAAAGAGACGTCCGGAAGATGATTATATCGGAAATCTATTAGGTTCCCTTGAAGCGTTGGAATCAGGGGTTACGACCTTATATGACTGGACGATGATTATTTCAAACGACCATGCGGAAGAGATGATCCGTGG
This sequence comes from Bacillaceae bacterium JMAK1, assembly GCA_012970285.1. Lineage (GTDB taxonomy): Bacteria > Bacillota > Bacilli > Bacillales > Marinococcaceae > Geomicrobium_A. The sequence goes on along the minus strand of JIBW01000003.1, from coordinate 437,653 downwards.
ACTAAAAGAATCTGGAATCCGCGCCATCTTCGGTTATGGGTCTCCAGGAGATGCTGAATACTGGAATTCAGATAGTAAGCTCGATACGATTGAAGAAGCTAGAGCGATAAAAGAACGGCATTTCAGCTCAGATGATCAATTACTTACGATGGGGCTAGCGATTCGCGGACCGGAATTTAGCTCCTGGGGAACGAGTGTAAAGGAAATTCAGTTCGCTCGTGAGATCGATGCGGTCTGTAGCATGCACTTAGGGTTTGGAACATGGGGCTCGTCAGAACGTTCCATTGAGAAATTACATGAAGCAGGATTGCTAGGAGAACATTTGAACTTCGCCCATGCGAATGCTGTACAGCCCGAGGAAGTAAAATTACTGGCGGAAAATGGCGGCAGTATCTCCGTAACGCCTGAGATTGAAATGATGATGGGTCATGGTTATCCTGCCATTGGTCTGGCCTTGGAAAATGGGGTAAAACCGGCACTTGGTGTGGACGTTGTCACGTCTACCGGAGGAGACATGTTCACACAAATGAAGTTTGCCTTGCAAGCAGATCGTGCCAGAGTAAATCAAGAACAGTTATCTCAAGGCATCATGCCTGGACCAGAGCTTCACCTCTCTGCACAAAACATATTGGAGTCTGCAACGATTGACGGTGCGAAAGCGCTAAGACTCGATCACAAAGTCGGCTCGTTAACACCAGGTAAACAAGCAGATATCATTATGATCAACAAGAATGACCTCAATATTTTCCCAGTCAATGATCCAGTCGGGACGGTCGTCCAATGCACAAACACTGCTAACGTCGATTCTGTGTATGTCGCAGGAAACCCTGTTAAGAAGAATGGAAAGATGATTGGCATCGATATAGAGAGAATAAAAAGACTGGCAACAGAAGCCAGTCAGCACTTACTTGGTTAATGACGAAAGGATGATGGTTTTCAGTCCCATCATCCTTTTTTATGCTCTAAACGAACTTTTATTGTCTTCACATATCTCTCGTTCTAGAACTACTCATAACATACAAACACAAACCACGGTGATCAAATACTGGTAGCCTCGACACTTCTTTTATCGCTTCCCGGTACGGTGGTAAGTTTGTACACTCTAGTACAATCGCCTTTATATGTGGATAAGTAGCTAATAGTTCTTGCGTTGCCTGAACGACTTCTTCTTGAATTGCGGCCACATTTAACGGAATGCTCTGTTCCAAAATTGCTCCACGAAATGACGGATAGTGTTCAAGCCCGACAATAGCTGAAGGAACATTAGCACTCACCCCGTAGAAATGAGCTTCGGTCAATGATGCCACTCGAGCAGTTATCACTCCAACTTCTCCGTTAATCATCCGTTCTACAAAAGGGATTTGTATTAAACTGGAAGAAAGAAATGGTACATTAACTGCTGCCTCAATTTCTTTTTGCACCAAGGCTAGGAAGCCACAGCTTGTCGTAATTACTGTCGCACCCTTTGACTCCAAACATTTGGCCGCATCAATAAACGGTTGTATCAGTTGATTATCAAATTGATCAACGACTCTTGAAACAAATGCACCAGAAACAGTTTCATAGATCACAGGAAATGGAAACGTCTTTGAATTGCCGATGTCGCCTACGATCCTTTCAAACGATGTATCTAGCATAATAACGCCGAGCTTAGGAGTTAAATAAACCATGCAATCAACCCAATAAGTATGAAGTACAATGAATTAGGCAAAGCGAGAATCATAACTTTAATTGGGTCAACTTTCGTGTTCATTGCACCTCCGACAATGCCACAAACTACAAAGGCCGTCAGTCCAACAGGTGGAAAGTTTTGTCCTGCTGCCGCAATGTGTGACGCCCCCAATGCAATGTTAGTTGAATGCACACCTAACGACTCAAGAGCTGGTGCAATAAATGTAACCAGGACGGTTTGTGCGGTCGTTTGGGACCCTGTAATCATGCCGATTAAAATGATTCCTAGCGCCCCACCAATTTTCAGTGCAGAGCTTTCCAATGTTACAGCATACATCGCTACCGTATCGATCGTACCTGATGCATAAAAGACACCAACCATAATACCTGCACACAGTTGTATTTGAACAGTTTTGCTCACCTTTGAAAGACCTGTCTTTACAACATCTCCACTATTTGTGCGTACAGCCGGAAAGACAAAACTTACGATCAAAGCTACAATGATCGCTAACACGACTGGAAACGCCAACCCTTGAATGATCGGAATTTCTTCTAGCCATGTAATGATTGGTGCGATGAATGGCCACTCAAAGATGCTATAAGAAAACCCAGTATTCAAAATGATAATGATAGTGAGTATAAGTAACGGGATCATTGTGTACCAACGTTTTACGATGATAGAACCAAGCGTCTCTGTTGTTTGTAAATGCTCCGGTAACTTCTTCCCTTTAACGAATCGGAAAGATTCAACGATTGCAAAAATTGATCCGATCCCAACTGTTATATAAGCAACATTTAACACATTTGTAGGCTCAATTCCGACGAGAGATGCAGATAGGAAAACCGCTTGGGAGATAGGAGGCATAATTGACCCGAGTGATGCACCAAGTAAAATAATCATACCAATGTGTTCTGGCTTCATTTTTAACTGACTGAGGGTAGGAATGACTAGTAAACCAATGACAGTCGCTGCAGCTATTGCATCACCGAGCAGAGATCCTGCCAAAATTAAGGTTAGAAATACGGAAATGACTAGGCCTTTGGATGAATTACCGAAGATTGACCGAAAACTGGATAATGTCGTCTCCATCGCACCGATTCGTACTTGTGCTTCTGCATAAATGCTTCCGACAAGAGACAACATGATGACCCAAGCGAGCTGATCAATACCGTCAATCATTGCCGTTACTATTTCAACTGGACCAAGTTGGGCAAATAATGCACTCGCTACTGCCGCTGTTAATAAGGCAATACGTACGTCTCCCCCAATTTTAGGAATTGATTTCGTTAATGCGATAACAAACAGTAACAACATAGGCACGAGCAACGCAACGAATTCCATTTCTACGCCTCCTCTAGATTAATTCTAAAGCAATGTTTTTTCTTTAAAACGATCACTAGTCAAATGAGGCAAAAATCTGGATGTGGGTCCACCACCGTTCAGTAAATCTCGAACTAGACAACCAGTAATCGGTGATAACGCAATTCCGTCCCCCTCATGACCTGCTGCCAAAATATATCCTCGAAGTTGTTCAGACCGATCAATGATCGGCAACCCATCTCCAGTGAACGGTCGAAAGCCTACCATTGAACGTATTATGCGTATATTCGTAAGTGCAGGAACTACTTTGCATGCATGGTATGCGATTGCGTGTAACACATCTGAATGAACATGTTTATTAAACCCAACGAACTCACGACTACCACCAATCAATAAATTGCCAGAATCCGTTTGCCCTAAGGAAAGTCCAATACCATATTCCGGTTGCTGACCAGAGAGGTGCTTGGCGGCAATGTACTGGGCATCAAGTAGACTACCATTTACAATTGGATCTACTTTTTCTGAGATGAGTATTACACCGCGCCTCGGTTTAATGTTCATCGGTACACCAGAAAAACGTGCGATCGAAGATGCGAATGGTCCACACGCATTAATGACCGTTTCGGTTGATATTACCCCCTTTGATGTTTTTACACCTGTCACTTTACCATTTGACTTTTCAATTCCAATTGCTTCAGTGTGTGTCATAATTTCAACACCAAGTCGCTTTGCAGCTGTAGCGAATCCTTGACTTAATTTCAGTGGGTTCACTTCAGCATCATCAGGGCTGTATGAAGCGCCAATAATATCGTCAGCAAGAATCGGTTGCTGCTCTTTTGCTTCTTTTTGATTAAGTAATGATACGTTTATACCAGCTTGGGTCTGATCGTGTACAAACTTCTTCATGAACAGCATTTGTTGCTCCGTATGGATGGCAACCGTACCACCTGCTCCTTTAAATTCCACAGATTGTCCCAATTCTTCTTCTAGCGTGTTGTACATGTTACGACTTTCCCTTGCAAGGTCCATATGAAGTCCAGGACGTTTAGATTGTAAAAATATTGCTTTATCGCATGCAGAAGAAGTTGCTGCGCCAATCCCATTCCGATCAATCATCATCACTTGTCTTCCAGACTCTGCTAAACGAAAGGCAATGGATGTACCAATCACACCTGCACCAATGACTACGATCTCAGCGGATGTCATGCGTATCCCTGCTTTCATGTACATACTCATTCCACATCTGCTCCATTTTTTTGCGTCCACTCATTATTTCTGGCATAAACGTAATAGTAGCTTCTGCTCTTATGCGGTTGACTTCTTCTTTTTGACTTCTAACTTCCTCTCTTAGTTGTTCATCTCCTGTCATTTTATAAACGATCGATAATGCTGCCAGCTTCCCTTGCTCCATTGCCACTTTCGCACCTTCGACACCCGTAATATTGCCACACACATACAAATTTTTCTTAGATGTTTTCATTTCTGGGCTATGTAAAGGAACATAACCTCCAAGTTCCTCGATATAAACGGTTTTACATGAAGAAGCTAATTCAACGAGAGGAACTAAGCCCCCCGATATGCATACCGCATCGACAACAATTGATTCCTCACTATTCTTAACCGCCTTACCTTCACTACTTAGCTTAACCGTCGTAATTGCTTCAACCTGGTCAGTTCCTTCAATCGAAATTATAGAGTGCCTCAATCGAAGCGGAACACCAAAGACTTTCATTCCTGCCTTAGGGTAAAATCTTGACCCCATCTTTTGAATAAAGTGATGCTTTGCCATTGATCCGGCCAATCGAAGCCATGGGTTAGGCGCTAAATGTGCCATGGTTGATAAATAACCAATTGTTGATTGAGGTTTTGCTTTCTCCGTGGCAAACAATCCTTCTGGAGGTAGATAAATACCGACAATGTCAGCACCTGCCAGCTTAAGTTCTTGAGCGACTGTAAACGCTAGGGGGTCTACACCTATAATGGCAATTCGCTTCCCCGGACGAACACGTTCATAATTGTTCAACACTTGTGCAGCACCGATTGCCAGCGTACCAGGAAGTGTCCAACCAGGAACGGGTGTAGGATTCTCCTGCGCCCCGGTAGCTACGATAACATACGAGGCAGTAATATCTTCATGACCAGACATTTTAATCGACCATCCTGGTTCAATCGCCCACACTTCTCTTTGCAATAAAAATATAACCCCTACCTGTTCAGCTTCTCGTTTCATCTGTTCTGCAATTTGTTTTCCGATCCACCAACCGTCTTTAGGGTCTTCATGAAGTTGTCCTATGAGCTTTCCGCCTACTTTCCCTTGCTCATCGATTACAACAACTGATTTTTGCTTTTTTGCCAACGTAATCGCAGCATTTATTCCAGCTGGACCAGAACCGATAATGGCAACATCCATACGCATTTTTTAGCCACCTTGTGATTGAATCTTCATTCCTTCAACTACTTCAGTTATGCATGCTCTCACACTTCGTTTCGTACCAATCATAACGCGACATTCATAGCAATGACCGATTCCACAATAGATTCCTCGAGGTTCGTTTTTTTGTGCTGTATAGCGTAATGTTCGTATTTCATTTGCTAAGAGTGCCGCCGCAATCGACTCTCCTTTTCTACCTTCATATACGTCCCCATTGAAAGTAAATGTCACTGTTTCATTATTTAACGGTCCAAGAATTGGATGCTGTTCAATTCTCATTTTGCTTTACCTCCCCCTTTTGCCAAGTCACCAAGCATAATTGGACGAATCGGTACATTCGGAGCGATACCTATCGTTTTTGGCACAGGACCCTGGCTAACTGATGCAATCACTTGGTCTAATAACAGTCGGCATGTTCTACCTTGACATATCCCCATTCCAGCACGAGTTTTTAGCTTTATCTCTCTATGACTTGTATAGCCATCTTCTATTGCACGCACAATATCTGAAAGTAACACTTCTTCACATCGACATATGACACAATCCACCAAATCAATCCCTCTCTATAATCATTCTAAATATTCAATTATCTATCTGTGTTATAAATAAAAAACTCAACCAATACAGGCTGAGCATGTCTTATTTAGTTATTATAGTTCGACTTAATTTGAACAGCAACACAATCTTTATATCGTTATGGCGTTTGCACCTGCTCCTTAAATCGCTGATAAGCCGTGCGTAAAGCAACATTAACCGAATTGACAGAAGGTGCGTAGTAGTTTTCATTGATCTTCTTCATTAGCGGATCAATCCCTTCATTTAGATCGTATCCGACGATTAAACGTTTGAAATAACTTTGAGCTAATGATGTCACTAGCGTGAGCTCTACATCGATAATTTCATAACTCTTACGATCAATTTCTAATACGATGCCAAAGTGTTTGTACACTTCATACATCGATGTTCCTTGAGGGGCCTTTGCATACCCCGTAACTAGAATCGTATCCAACAAAAATCCCTTCTTTCGTTACATGTTCGTTAGGTTTGTCTACTTGCCTTACAACTTATTGAATGTTCTTATTATATATTAAAAGTGTCGCTCTTTTGTAAAAGAGCGACACTTTTTTAGGAGATTAGGACTTTAATTGTTATAGTGCTTCGTTATATTGTTGTTCTGATTGGTCTTTCTTCGGCGTTACCCATTTCTGTAGAACAAATACAATAACAAAGATCGCAAGACCAGCTAGACTGACAAGGAAGTCTGGCACAACGAGCATAATTGCTGCTACGAACAGGGCTATTCGCTCGTACCAGTACGTACCTCGTATCCACCAGCCTTCAATTGCCGCACTTAATGCGAATACACCTACCAATGCTGTAGATAATGTCATTACGACTTCTCCTGGTGTACCGATCCATATGAGTGACGGTCCATACACAAACATGAATGGAACGATAAATCCAGCAATTCCTAGCCTCAATGCAACGAGGCTCGTATGAAGCGGGTTCGTATTCGCAATTCCTGAAGCGGCGAACGATGCCAAAGCTACCGGTGGTGTGATCGCCGATAAAATCGCAAAATAGAACACAAACAAGTGAGCAGCCATCGGTTCTACTCCGAGTTGAACGAGTGCTGGAATCGTCAGTGGTACTTGAACGATATAAGCGGCAACCGTTGGCAACCCGAGACCGAGTAAAAGGGAAGCAACCATCGTAAGTAATAAGGTAATAAATAAACTATCGCCAGAAATAGCAAGAATCATGCTACTAAATTGTAATCCTATTCCTGTCATACTAATTACGCCGATAATAAAACCAGCTGACGCACAGGCAATTGCTGTTTCAAGTGCAGCACGTGCCCCAAGGTCTAACGCTTTGAACATCGTTCCAAACGAAAGTCGAGTTGCTGCTTTAAAGGCTGCAACAACAATTACACTTGCAATCGCAAACAATGCCGCTCGCATCGGTGAGTAACCCATGACGAGCATGATGACGATTATAAGAAGTGGGAGTGAGAACATTCCACCTTCTTTGAGGACGGTTTTAACCTTTGGAATCATTTCCTTAGGCATCCCGTCTAGGCCGTCTTTTTTTGCACGTAAATCAACTTGGAAATACACACAGACGTAATAAAGAATCGCTGGAATAATGGCTGCAATCGCAACTTCAATGTAAGGAACACCTAAGTAAGACGCAATAATAAACGCTGCCGCACCCATGATCGGCGGAATAATTTGTCCACCAGCGGAAGAAACGGCTTCAACAGCTGCTGCAAACGTTCCTTTATAACCAGTCCGCTTCATCAGAGGAATTGTGAATGGTCCAGTCGTTGCTGTGTTTGCAACCGCGCTTCCTGAAATCGTTCCAAGAATGGCACTTCCTGCAACTGCAGTTTTTGCAGGACCGCCACGATATTTCCCCATTAATCCTACAGACAAGTTAATAAAGAAGTTTCCCGCCCCAGACACTTCAAGAAACTTACCAAAAAGAATAAACAAGAAAATAAATGTCGCAGAAACTCCAAGGGGCGTACTGAACACACCCATTGTTGAGTAGAATAAGTGATCAAGGATCCACATCAAATCAAATCCACGATGTTCCAATCCCCCAGGTAAGTACTGTCCGAAAAATCCATACGCTAGAAATACGAGTACAATAATCGTAAACGCCCGTCCAACTACTCGACGTGTTGCTTCTATAAGAAGGATACTCGCAACCACACCGATCACAAGTTCCATTGTAGAAAGTGGTGTCACGTACGTTAATCTTGCAGAAATATCAATGGCATTTAGTGCAAAATACTGAAAGGAACCGAGAACGAGTAAAATGGCAACGATGTCATACCAAGGAATCCGTTTGCCTTCTTGATTTTTTGTCGGTCTATAAAGTGCAAATACGAGAACGAGTGCAAAAGCTAAGTGAATGGAGCGTTGTGCAATCGACTCAAACACTCCGAAAAAAGCGGTGTACAAATGGAATAGTGACATTAAAATTGCAAGGAACGAAACGACTTTACCCGTCACACCGACCAACGTCCGCTGCTTATTTCCGAGAACTTCCGACTGTGCTTCGTCCATGTCTTTCACATCTAGATTTAACTCTTTTTGGCTCATTTAAAACACCCCCCTGATCATTTGTAAAGCGTTTTCAACTAATCGTTTAAAACTCCAATCTCTTCATAATATCGCTTCGCTCCGGGATGAAGTTCACCAATACTATATTCGATCGAATATTCAGCATCAAAATCAGACAATGTGCTAGATACAGACCTCCAAAGATCTGCATTCTCAATAATCATTTTCGTTAGTTCATAGCCGACCTCTTCAGTAATCATGTTTTCATTTGCTACAAGAACAGTTTCTGGAGCAAAAGTTAAGATATCATCATGATCGCCATAAGTACCAGCTTCAATTGTATACGGATTGTAGCCTTCGTTAATTTCTTGTAATTTCACTTGATCTTCTTCTGTTAAAGGAATTACGCGTATACCAAGTGTTATGTCAAGCTCTTGTACGAATGACGCCGGAATCCCTAGTCCACCAACCCATGCATCAAGGTGACCGTCACGCATTAAATCGGCAGCATCAGACGTACCAATGTACTCAATTTGTGCTAGATCATCATAGCTCATGTCATAAGCCGTAAGGATGTCTTTGAACATAACCTCGCCACTATACCCACGAATTCCAGGACTCACTCGCTGCCCTGCTAAATCTTCAACAGTATGAATGTTTGAACTTTTTGGCACAACGATATGTAGTACGTTCGGATAGAACGTTGCAATCGTTTTCATATTTGTGATCGGTTCTTCGAAATCACCGACAGCACTTTCAGCCATTGGGATCGACTCACCATTTGAGAAACCGAGCGCAAAAATATCATTTTGAATGCCAATTAAATTAGCAATGGAACCCCCTTCTACAACGGTTGCTGTAGACTCGGGATAGATCTCTCTAATCTCTTCGCTCATGGATGCCGCAAGTGAGTGCCAAAGGCCACCCACGGTTGCAGCACCAAATGTGAAATCTTCAGGAGGCTCTCCTGCCGCAACTTCCACGTTTTCATTTGCATTTGATTCAGACTGTGAGCAACCGCTTACAAATACCAAGATCATCATGAATACGAACATGCTTCTCCAAAACCTCATACCATCCACCCCCAACGTAAGTCTTAAAGTGCGACAACAAATGATGCCGCTGTCGTTTTTCCAATTTCTTCAACTGTCACGCCATCAGCGACTTCTACTAGATACATTTGATTGTCTTTAAACGTAAAGACCGCTTTTTCGGTAATCAATACATCGGCTTTACGATAACCACTACTCGGATACGTTAATGACTCGACGATTTTTGCTTCTCCGCTTTTGGATGTGTGCGTCATCGTTAAAATTACTTTTTGTACGCCAGCAACAAGGTCCATCGCTCCACCAACACCGAGAATATCTTTGCCTGGGACTGCCCAATTTGCAAGCTCTCCTGTTTGATCAACTTGAAGCGCCCCAATTACTGCAGTATCCACATGACCCCCACGAATCATCGCAAACGATAACGCACTATCAAAAATTGCTGATCCTGGCAATTCGGTAACAGGTTGCTTACTTGCATTAATCAAATCGGGATTAATTTCACCATCTTCTGGTGCAGGACCCGTACCGAGCAATCCGTTCTCTGAATGCAAAAACACATGCTTGTCTCCTAAGTACTCCGGAATAAGTGTCGGAATTCCAACCCCTAGGTTAATCACTTCACCTTCCCCTAGCTCGTCTGCTGCACGTTTTGCAATGTCTTGTCTCATTGTTTTTGCGTTATTTTGTGCGTTCAACGAAAGTCCCCCCTTCAATTTCATAGCGTGTCTTCACAAGATAGTCGACGAATAAATGTTGGGTTTTAATCTCTTCTGGATTCAATTCTCCGATTGGAACGATTTCATCCACTTCTGCGATCACAATTTTTCCTGCCATCGCCATTGCGGTGTTAAAATTCTCCTGCGTTTTGCGATAGACTAAATTTCCATATTCGTCGGCTTTATGCGCTCTAATAAGGGCAACATCCCCTGGAATGCTTTTTTCTAACACATATTCTTTCCCATCAAATTCCCGCACTTCTTTATTATCAGATAGTTTCGTTCCTGCCCCTGTAGGTGTATAAAACGCAGGAATCCCTGCTCCGGCTGCACGAATTCCTTCAGCCATCGTGCCTTGTGGCAACAATTCGATCTCAAGCCAACCTTCGTTCCAAGCGTTTACTGCCCCTCGATGTGTCGTGAAATAAGAGCCGATGGCTTTTTTTATTTGACCGTTATCAAGAAGTTTCCCCAATCCTTTTTGAGGTTCACCCAAGTTATTACTTACAATGGTTAAGTCTTTAACGTCAGTCTTTGCAATCTCGTCAACAATCGTCAATGGGCAACCAGATAGACCAAACCCACCAACGAGCACTTGGTCACCGTCTTTTATGTACTTCGAAATGTCCTTTAATGAGATTTCTTTCTTAGAAGCCATTCTTGTCTCCCCTTTTTCAACAAAATTCCAAAATAAAAACCAAACAATTATCATCGCTTTAAGGCGCACAGACTCCTAGCCTTAAACACTGATGATAGATCGTTTGGCTTATAATGGTTACCCAAGCAAGCGGGAACAAGCTTGGAGCATTATAATAACGCGTCTATCAAGTTCATTTCTTAATAACGAAATAGTACCACGAGATGTAGACGCTTTCAATACTTTTTTCGGAAAATTTTAAAGCTTCTTTTTACAAATTCCCCTAGCAAGAAATTTGCTGGGGAACCGCTTTTCATATCGCGACGTGTTTCTTTTTGATTTGTTCATATGCTTCTTTGACCCGTTGGAATTTGACTGAGTCACCTGTCGGCGAATCAGGGTGATATCGCTTTGCCATCAAACGATATCTTGCCTTTACTTCTTCAAGACTGACTTGCTCATGTTGCTGAAATTCTAGTACTTTCATATGTTCATTAACACATGAAATAACGCTCTTACTCGACAGCTTGGTACGTTCAAACAGATAACTTTCTGCACTCTGTTGATGGTGCAAAAAGGAATGACTGACTTCACTAAATTCTAACGCATCCGTAAAAGCTCGATTCGCACGATTGCTTTTTCTTAATTTATTGTTTGCCATAAGTACACTACAGAGAAACAATAATGCTTTTTGCACATCATTTTCTAGTTCGCTCGCGCTCACTATGTAAGGTGTAAATTGGCCTGGCTGATGAGAATATACATAACGCTGATTAACCGTCATTGATTCAATATAGAGTTGCTCACACTGTCCACCGCTTGTTTTCGTTAGCTTAGATCCAATATCAAGCTCTAACTTCGTATTCTTACCCTGAATCGAAACCTTACCTTCAGGAACGGAATAATACCGTTGACGTTTGTCTTGGCGAAGTTGATAAAACGAGACATCTTTGCCATTAATAACAGCACCGTCGACAACGAAAGAACGATATGTTGTTAGAAATGATGTTGATTGCGTTTGATTTGAAGAATACAGCCAATAACAAAAACCAAAGCTGCCGATGATAAACAGTAAAACAAAAACTTCCATCATCGAAGATCCTCCTTACATTACCTACTAGCTCCTATTCTTATACTATTTTATTCGTTGTATGTAATCAACGACTATGTTCCATTAATTTCATCTTAATATCATTTGGTATCGTTTGCTTTCCACCATTTCTAGCAACGTTCACGTATACAGCCTGACCTTTTGTACAACATTGATCGTTTTGATGAATCTCTTCATATAAAATGAAGCTCGTATTCCCAACTTTCTCAACCCAAATCTTAACGACAACGTCTGAATGGTAGTGAATTTCGCTTACATACTGAATGTCGATCTTAAGCAAGATGCAACGCCAGTCATGAAATGCCAAGTCAGGATTAAACAATTTAAAAATCTCCTTACGCCCTGCCTCAAGCCATACTGGAATGGTCGTATTGTTAATATGACCAACCCCATCCGTTTCTGAGACTCTCGGTGTAATCGTTGTAGCATACATGAAAACGCCTCCAGTAAATCTTATATATTTTTTTATGAAATTCGCTAGACATCCCTTCGAACTTATCTTAATATGTTCACTCGTGATTAAAAAAACAGATTCGAAGGGAGCGGTTTATGATGCGCCTTAACTTCTCTAGAAAAACAATCCTCGCCGTCTTTATGATTGGAACGTTTGCTGTTGGAATGACAGAATACGTCGTTACCGGATTGTTAACCCAATTTGCACGTGATTTGAACGTTGATGTATCGACGACCGGCTTGCTTCTTACCGTATATGCCATCAGTGTTGCCATCTTCGGACCACTATTACGAATCGCAACACTCAAGGCTTCACCCAAACCTTTACTTGTTGCGTTTGTTGCACTTTTTATCATTAGTAATATCATTGCCGCAACCGCACCGAATTTCGAAGTATTGCTATTATCGAGGCTGTTATCAGCTGCGATGCATGCACCGTACTTCGGCTTATGTATGTTTGTCGCAGTTAGTATTTCAGAAGCGTCTAAAAAAACGAGCGCCATTGCCGCGGTACAAGGTGGTTTAACCATTGCAATCATGCTAGGAGTACCTTTTGGCTCTTATTTAGGCGGAATCTTTGACTGGCGAATTGTCTTTTGGTTCATGGCTGTCCTAGGCGTTGTGACACTTATTGGTTTACTCATCGTTACACCGAATGTTAAGCCGACTGAAATTCCTAAAATCAAAACGGAGCTATCGATGCTCAAAAATAAAAACGTCTTGCTCACAATGGCGATTATCGTATTCGGGTTTTCAGGTGTATTTACAGCTTACACGTTTAAAGAACCGATGTACCGAGAGTTTGCAGGATTTGATGTAACAGGTATTACGATCGGGCTGTTCTTCTTCGGTCTTGGTGCAGTACTCGGAAACTTTGCATCCGGGACCGTACAACCATCAAAACTGACGACACGTTTGATTTATGCCCTATTAGCACTCGCACTTGTACTCGCAACGTACGCCTTTTTCTTGCAGTTTGCCCCGATGGCCATTTTAATGAGTTTCTTATTCGGAGCAGGTACATTCGGAACGACACCGCTTCTTAATGCAAAAATCATTCTTGCAGCAAAAGAAGCCCCAAACTTGTCAGGTACACTTGCGGCATCCGTCTTTAATCTTGCGAATGCGATTGGTGCTGCACTTGGATCGTTTTTACTGAGTATCGGCTTTGGGTATCAAGCGATTACTTGGGTCGCAGCTAGCATGATTACGATTGGTCTCATCATTAGTATCTTAACTAGAAAACTTGAAGACCCTATTCACGAATAGATCTAAAAGCAACGTCCATAAAGATGGACGTTGCTTTTCTTCGACAAAACTAATCTGATTCCTCTTTTCAAAGCTCTTATCAATTTTAGTTAAAGGAATGCAAGCTCTTGACATTTCAGTTATTTGTCGTTATTCTATAAATCGTAATCATTACGAATCGTAACCGTTACGATTATTATCAAAGGAGTTACTTACATGCGTAAATTTCGATTTGTGCCTTTATCACTTGTTCTTCCTTTCTTGTTAATCGCATGTTCTGATGATCAAACACCGTCTGAAAATAATGCTAATGAACAAGAAGCAACAGAACCTTTACAAATATCCACAACTTTGTTTGCTCTTGAAGATTTCACTTCACGAATTGGCGGTGAACATGTTGAGGTAGAAAGTGTTTATCCCCCTAATGCAGATGCACATACATTTGAGCCTTCATCTAGTACGTACGTGGAAATTGCTGAACATGATGCCTTTATCTATTCAGGTGTTGGCATGGAACCCTTTGCCGACACCATTCATGAACTGCTCGAAGAAGAAACAGTAGAAATTATTCCAGCAGGTGAACACCTCTCTTTACGAGGTGAGCACGATCATGACAGTGAAAGCGACCATTCTCATGACCATGAGCACGATCACGAACATAATGATGACCAGACGAACGCAATAGAATTTGAAGGTATCAATGATCACTACCATACCGGTGATACGATTACCCTCACTGCTACAGCAGACGAAGACGTTGAAGGAACGGTCACCTGGTACACAAGAGATTCCGAATCTGATGACTGGAGTGAAGCTTCAACAGGCGATTCTTTTGAAGACACCGCGGACACAAACGGACAACAAGTGTACGCCGCGTTTATTAACGACGAAGAGCAAACCGTCGCTGAATCAGAAACCGCAACGATTCACATCGATGATCATGATGGGCAATCAGGCGCCATTGATCCCCATGTTTTTCTTGACCCGATCTACAGCATTGAACTAGCAGAGAATATCACGAATCAATTAATTGAATTACGTCCTGAACACGAAGAAGACTTTGTGCAAAACTATGAGTCATTAAAAGCAGATTTAGAGCAACTTGACGCATCACTTCAAAGTACGATCGATAATGCAGATCATAATCAGATCATCGTTTCACACGCTGCTTATGGTTACTGGGAAGACCGCTATGGCATTGAACAATTAAGCATTCACGGTCTGTCTTCTACTCAAGAACCTTCACAATCAGAGCTAACATCAATTGTGGAAGCTGCGCGAGAGAACAATCTCAGCTATGTTGTGTTTGAAAACAACGTCAGCAGCACCATTAGTGAAGTGATTCAATCCGAGATTGGTGCAGAAAGCCTTGTACTTCGTAATATGGAAAGCATCTCACAAGAAGACTTTGAAGCAGGCGAAGATTACGTTAGCATGATGGAAATGAACATTGAAACACTAGAAATCGCGTTAAATCATGAATAGATCGTAAAAAGGGCGTGATTTTGCGCCCTTTTTTACTTCTACTTGTCGATTTCCCGGGAAATAATTGCAACTTATTGTCTCATTGTATCGCTTGATGTCACAGGTGACTTTTTCTTCTCTAAAACCTATAAAAAAATACATAAAATGCATATGGTTAGTGAAGTATTCAAGAAAACAAGGTATACTAAAAAAAAGGGGACCCGAGGTGAATGCAATGAAAACAATACCCGAATTTATGGAAGAGTACCGAAAGCTCCCGGATGATGTTAAAGAAGTAGCGTTCCTTTACGCGATGGCTAGTATTAAGAAGCGAGATCCTATCGTCTACGACAAAACAACTGAAAAGATTGAACGTCTCATAAATCAATATGACCTCTAGAATAACTACATCCGTGTCGGTTTGAATCGACATGGATTTTTTTCTGGGGAGATCTTAATTGGAGCGTGATCTTGGTGAAATTCGATACAATTGTTGTTGGTTCAGGCCTTTCAGGGCTCGTTGCAGCCACTGAAATTGCTGAGCGCAAAAAACGTGTTCTGTTAATTGATCAAGAGGGCAAACAATCATTAGGTGGACAAGCGTATTGGTCATTCGGAGGTCTATTCCTTATTAATTCTCCTGAACAGATAAGACTGAATATTCATGACTCAGCCAATCTCGCATGGCAAGATTGGCAAGGTAGCGCCCGTTGGGATCGCTTAACTGACCCCTACGATGAAGATATTTGGGCAAAGAGATGGGCTGAAGCTTATGTGAATTTTGCTGCAGGTCGTAAGCGAGAATGGCTACATGGTCTCGGCATTCGATTCTTCCCTGTTGTTGGATGGGCTGAACGTGGGGGTTCTTTAGCGCACGAACATGGCAATAGCGTTCCTCGTTTTCATATCGTTTGGGGTACTGGTCCTGCCATTCTACAACCTTTTATTACGAAGCTGGATAATCTACAAAACCTCACTTACTTGCCGAGGCATCGCGTCGAGCAATTGATTATGTCTGGCGGACGAATCGTTGGGGTTGAAGGGTATCGGTTGGAAGAATCGAACGCAATGAGAGGTAGAGCATCAAGTACTACTTCAATTGGTGAGTTTCGTTATCTAGCAGACTCAGTCGTAGTCGCAAGTGGCGGAATCGGCGGCAATCTCGATCTCGTTCGTGAAAATTGGCCCACTTGGCTTGGCAAAGCACCAAAAAAGATGATTGCTGGTGTTCCAGAATACGTGAACGGTCGCTTACTACAAGTCAGTGAACAAGTTGGAGCTCGTGCGGTAAATAAAGATCGCATGTGGCATTACACAGAAGGGATTCGAAATTGGTACCCGATGTGGAATTCTCATGGCATACGAATTTTACCTGGTCCTTCTTCCATTTGGCTAAACGCAACAGGAGAACGCTTTTCTGCTCCAAATTTCCCTGGCTTTGACACACTCTCAACATTAAAAGCCATTCAAGAGACTGGCTTTGATTATTCTTGGTTTATTACGACGAAAGAGATTGTAGAACGAGAGTTTGCTTTATCAGGTTCCGAGCAAAATCCCGATCTTACAGGAAAGAATGTAAAACTCGTTTTAAAACGTGCACTCCCTGGTCCAACTACTGCGGTTCAAAGCTTTTTAGACTACGGAGAAGACTTCGTTACCGCCCAATCATTACCAGAACTCGTCAATAAAATGAACACACTAACTGATGAACCACTACTTAACCTTGATACGATTAGAGATACAATCGTTGCTCGAGATCGTGAATTAAACAACCCGTTTACGAAAGATGCTCAAATTCAAGCAATCCATAACGCTAGACAGTACATCGGGGATCAAAAAATTCGTGTCGCGAAACCTCATCAAATCCTTGATCCAAACCACGGACCGCTCATTGCGGTCAAGCTCCACATTCTTAGTCGCAAAACACTCGGAGGTTTGCAAACGAACCTAGACGGTGCTGTTCTAAAAGACGGAGTCCAACCACTGCCAGGACTTTATGCTGCAGGTGAAGCAGCTGGGTTTGGGGGTGGTGGCGTTCACGGCTATCGCTCTCTTGAAGGAACATTCCTTGGAGGCTGTTTGTTTAGTGGTCTACAAGTTGGTCAAACACTCGGATCGAGCTAACAGATCGCTTGCCACACCTAAAACGCCTGCGAATCACTTTCACAGGCGTTTTACTTTTAATATTCCTTACGATTGTAGATGCCCAATGTTACGAAGTAAGAGATTACAAAGAAGACAAGACCAATTAAAAGAAAGCTCCCATTAAACACGAGACTTGCGTTCATTGATGCTATCGTTTCAACAGTCATCTGTTCAATCAATCGTGCAAACCCTTGCTGAGCAAGTAGGAAGAGGCCAACACCACTTAATGTTGCAACGAGAACAATCGTATCAGATTTTTCCGTACCGAACACGTACGTTGCAGGATAACTAATACCACCCATAATAAATGCAATGCCTATTCCAGTCATCATGGTATACATTAACTCTTGGTTCATGGCGCTTCCAAATACCCATTCCGCTACTACAAATGCCATAACGGTAATTACGATTCCAATACTCGTTAAGAATAGAAAGAACACATATTGGCTTTGAACGATATTGCCTCGATGTACTGGCAATGTTAATACAAACTTATTCCAACCTGATTGTGATTCATGCTTTAATACTTCAAAAGCAGGTGACACGAGGAAAATAATTGGCATATACATGGCGAAAAAGACGAGAAGCTCATTTCCAATTCCGATTGCTACAAGAACTAGAACAAATGCAGCCACTGCATAACTGAGAATCGTTTTAGAAACTGAGTAATATTGATTTAGTAACAATCCAATCATTAAACGTCACCCCTCATAAGTAATAAACTAATGTCATCAATCGAACGATTTTGGATCAACTGACCTTCGCTTACTTCAGAACGGTTAGTAAGCAACACTTCAATGTGATCCCCATCAGCTTTTTTTGCAATGATGGTTGTTTTCGTTAATTGCTGTACTTCTTCTTTACTTAAACGTGCCACAACATACTCGTTTAATAACTCCTGTTTACTTACGCTTAGACGAATCTTTCCACCTTTAATGAACACCAACTGGTCCGCAATTTTCTCAATGTCACTCGTAATGTGCGATGACATTAAAATCCCTCGATCTTGATCTTGAACAAACGTTTGTAATACTTCAAGTAGTTCCACGCGTCCTGTCGGGTCGAGGCCTGCCGTTGCTTCATCTAAAATAAGAAGCTTTGCTTGATGAGACAATGCGACTGCAACGCTTAACTTCATCGACATTCCTCTTGAAAAATGACCGACAGCCTTACCTTTTGATAGTTGAAAGAAATCAACATAATAGAAAAACGTTTCTTCGCTCCAATTTTTGTACACATGATTTAACACTCGGTTGAGTTTCTTTACTGTTAGTCGTTTCGGCAACTTTAAATCATCAAAAACGACACCAATGTCCTCTTTTTCTGTTTTGTTCTTATGGTCTACGTCCCGACCAAATAGTTGAACTGAACCCGAATCAACGCGTAGCGTACCGAGGATCGACCCCATCGTTGTTGATTTCCCAGCTCCGTTTTCTCCAATGAAGCCGACAATTGAACCGTAAGGAATTGTTAAGGATACATCATCTAATGAAAATGAAGAGTCTTTATATGATTTATTCAAGCCATTGACTTCTAAAATTGCTGGCATAGTCATTCACCCTTTACGTTGTTTATGATTTCAAGTTGATTCGACTGGTCTCATTTGCTTATTGCTAGTGTACGTCCTACTACCGCTTAATCCGGCACTTTTGATGCAAAAGAGCGTAAACCCGTCTGTTTACGGAAATCATGTCACGAAACGGGAGAAGACCGTCATCAAACGACCTATGCTTAGTTGAACATTTGTGTGTGTCAAACAACTTTCGCAACAAAAAAGTCGCTGATCAATTGATCAACGACTTTAACTAATTATCCTTCTGTATCTTCAGGATCGATATCCATTTCATCAACATCCGCCAGATCTGGTGCTTCGTGACTTTCTTTTTGCTCAAAGAAAATTTCCATTGCTTCTCGGGCGATATTATTTGCAATTCCTGCAAATTCACGGTTACGACTAATCGTTACGTTTGGTACGACTACTGCCACGGCAACTTCTGGGTTATCATAAGGAGCATAAGCAACCATCGTTTGGTTGTTTAGACGAATGCCGTTTTCTTGCACTTGGGCAGTGCCTGTTTTTGCGGCAGCTTGGTATTCAAAACTACCGAGCTCACGATTTGCCGTTCCTCCACCTTGACCTGAGACGCTAACAACTTGTCTCATCGCAGCTTGCATACGATTAATATCCCCAATCGGATTATCAACCGTATTTAACACCTCTGGTTCATAATACCGAACACTTCCACCTGCCTCACTAGGAACGTCACCTGGTTCAAGTACATCCCGAACGAGACGCGTCCGCATTCGAACTCCGTCGTTTGCAAGCGTTGCCGTATATTGACCAAGTTGTAATGGCGTGTAATCGTCGTACTGACCAAAACTTAGCAATAACACCATACCTGCAGTATTCGGACCCGTAATCCCTTCAGACTCAAACGGTAAATCAATTCCTGTACTCGTCCCTAATCCAAATTGGGCATAATGTTCACGTAACAAGTTGTAGGATTCAGAAAGAGTGCTCCACGTATTATTGCTACGGTTGTACCCTGCAAGGCGCATCGCAATTTCTGCCATATACACGTTGGATGAGCGACGAATTGCATCTACATCGTTCACATAGCCCATATTCACAACTGATGAGATTGATGGGGTATTCGGTAATTGAATCGGTGAATCATGAATCACCGAACCATGCCCGACTGCGCCATGTCGATACCCTGCTAACACGGTCGCCGGCTTAATCGATGACCCTACAGTATAACTGTTGTTTACTGTACCGAGATGACCTTGGTAACCGACTAGCGCTAAAATGTCACCTGTGGAAGGTTCAATCATTACTACATACGCATCACGCCCAGCAGGAAACGCATATCCACCGTATCCATCGATTCTGCGTGTTACCATTGCATCAACCTCTTGTTGCAGACGCATATCAAGCGTGAGTCGCAAATCATTTCCCCTGCGACCTTCTTGCATCTCCACATCACCATTCGGCAACGTCGTCATAATGGCTTTCTCACCACGCAACACATCTTCATACTCTTGCTCTAAGTATGACGTTCCCACAGCATCACTACGTTCATAGCCTTTACCTATGTACCCATCAATAAGTTCTGCTGGGATCGATCCTACACTTCCAAAAAACGACGCAAATTGTTCCCCATACGGATAAACCCGTTCCGCGTCTCTCATTAAATCCGTACCCGGCATTGTATGTAAGACTTCTCCGATATGATGTGCTTGTTCTTCACTCAATCCACGTGCAATCCGATTTGGTGAATGATTGTAGCCGCTAAGCATCTCTCGCCAAATCACGACAGCCTGTTGTTCTTCATAATTATAGCTCTCACGTATTTCCTCCGCATCTAAGCGGTTTAGTTGCCTCGTATAAATATCACTTTGACTAAGGTCTTCTGTAGCAATTTCCTCACTTGTAACGAGTTCATCGACGAATGTGGCCATTGGTCCGAACGTACCATCTTCCTCCCGCTCTTCAATCGAAGCCTCGTACAAGAAATAGTCTTGCCACTCTCGATCATTAATTTCTTCAACATCTTCTTCATCGATATCTAAGTAATTGACAAGCTCGTGTGCAATGTCATAACGCTCTTGCTCGTTACCTGGACGATTCGTATACGTCAGCGAGAGTTGCATGTCATTATCAACTAAAACATAATTATTGCGGTCAAACATAATTCCCCGCGGAGCATCTACAGTCGCAGTCTGCTCTTCTTCTTGGCTTAACATTAAATCATAAGAATCTCCTTGTACGATTTGAACGTAACCAAGACGCAATATAAGAATAGAAAATAAGATAAATACCCCAAAGAACAGTACGTTAAGACGATAAGGAATGTGATTCTTACGTTTTGGCTGCCCCATCGAACTCTCCCCAATCTTGTGAAAATCGATTTACAAAATAATCAAAAACAGCAAAATCATCAGTTATCAATTCATCCTAATGGACTAGATCTAGATGCGTCCATCGTAACACAAGAAAAGGAAATATACATCGCTCTTAATAAAACAGAAACGTAGAAAGGAATAAATAAATCGATCCTTGTTTAGAGTATCGATAAAACCCAGTATTTCAACCAATAAATAAAGTTATAGTATTATTCGTTTCGATGAGTAAGCAAAGCAGCTGCGTGTAACATTAGGCGAAGTCACTCTACCTCACCACGGGTCGCTTAGGCAATAGCGACAGTAAGCGATGCCAGAGAAGCCGCTTACTCACATGTAAGTAAACCGTTTCTTCTTTTCATCGTTACCTAGAAGCTTGTCTAATTAATGAATGATAAGATGTGTTGATTTACAAGTTCTGGTTGTTCTAGATGAACCCAATGCGTTGCTCCGCCGATGAACACCCCTTCTCCATTTCTTAGAAGTGATTGACTTTCCTTCGCGAGTTTCGTTGACAGAAAGTGATCACCAACTCCCCAGATCATTTTCGTTGGTACGGTCACTTCTACATCAACGTCCATCGCTTTAATACTTTGCGGCATCCCACGATACCAGTTCAACATGGCTGTAATTGCTCCTGGTTGACGCCAGCTTGCCTCATACACTTCAAGGTCAGCCTCTGTAAACGTTCCTGGATTGCTCGATATTTTAAGTGCTTCTCTCATATACGAAAAATCACCTGCTTCTAAAAATCGTTCTGGGATTCCAGGCAATTGAAAGAAAGCCATATATGAACTACGCAACCATTGCATCGGTGAGGTCAGGAACACTTTTGGAAAGACCGCTGGATGAGGAATATTGATGGTAATTAAACGTTTGATTAACTCTGGATGGGTTGTGGCAAGATGCCACGCAACGGCTCCTCCCCAGTCATGTCCAATTACGGTCACTTTTCCTTTACTTATGCTTTCAATTAACCCAACAAGATCGTCCCGTAGTTCATCAAGTTGATAGGCTGCGCGCCCAATCGGTTTATCACTTTTGTTATACCCTCTTTGGTCTGGAATAATGACGTGATAACCCGCTTTTGTTAACGGTTCAATCTGCTTTCTCCAGCCATACCAAAACTCAGGAAAACCGTGCAATAACATAATCGGATCACCATTTGGGTCTCCAGCACTTGCCACGTTTAATGTAATCTCATTTACTGTGATTGACTGAAAATGAATGTTCATTATGATTCCCCTTTCGGTTCATTTGGTACGCACCAATGAAACTAAAGACGACACCCGCTCCCCCGCACACAATGAGTAATTGCCAATTCGGTAACCAATTCACACCTGAAGAAGAAACAACCCAAAAGGACACCGTTGAAAACAATGTTAACGCAACCCCAGAAATTAAAGTTCGCAATGCTTCATACTGATTCATTGCACTATAAAGCCATACGGTCACGAACATGAGGTAAGGAAGTATACTTAATAATTGCACGATTAGAACGATAAAGCACTCACCCTCTCCATTTGAAACGTCTTTCGTCTATATTATTACACATATTCCAAATATAAGGAGTTGTTTTTCAAGCAATCAAGAAAATCTCGAACGAATCTTTTTAGCTTCTTCTGCTGTAATCGCTACACGTTTGTTACCTTCTCTTCCTGTCATCGATTCCGCAGCAAACAAAGAGTTCCAGATTGCTTCTTCTGTCGCACTTGCCGTTGCATCAAAGATATCATTCATGATTGAATCGTTGTCTCGAAGAAAAGAGAACGTGTCCACTTGTTCGGATTGCACATGTGCCATTCGATGCGCCGTCGAAAAAGCAATTGCAATGTCACCGCTACCGTGATGAGCCGTTGACCCAGTTCGCGCAAGCCCAAACGCGGTTCGCTTTGCAATTCGATGTAATTGTCTTTCATTTACTCGTAGATCCGTTGCAACAATCATCATGATAGAACCAGGAGGTTCATGGTGATCTAAGGATTGCGAGAAATTCGAGACAACGAGCACACCTAACGTACCGTCCCCAACCTTTCGAGAGCTCGTTCCAATTCCACCCTTGTAACCCATACAACTCATACCTGTTCCTGCACCGACACACCCTTCAGCTACCTCTGCACGTGCACTTCGTATTGCTTGATTCGCATGATGAGGTCGTATGTGCATCCCCCTTATGTCATTTAGGTAACCATCATTACATTCTCCAACAACGACATTCACTGTCCCTGTCGTAACTCCAATCTCTTCGTTTTCTTCTAATAGCCATTGGATTGTGCCCTCGGTTACCGCTGGTACACTGAATGTATTCGTTAGCATAATCGGGCTTTCTAACGTACCAAGTTCTTGTAATTGTACGAGTCCCGTCGTTTTTCCAAAGCCATTAATGACCGCTGAGCTCGCAAGAACTTTATGTTTGAACAGATTATCTTGATGAGGCAAAATCGCGGTTACTCCGGTTCGAACTGTGGCTCCTTCTACTAAGGTTACGTGCCCAACGGTTACACCTGGTACGTCTGTAATTGAATTTTGAGAACCAGTTGGCATTGAACCAAACTGCAAATAATCTCTTGCACGTTTTTGCATGACTTTTCATCTCCATTTCTACATCGACGACATACGCTATCTTAGGAGGGATACGATGTCACTAATTGAACAGTTACCACTCAATGTCTCGTCACATCACATTGTACAGCCTCGAGTGGATGTCTACTACCCGACCATACGGGAACATACGAATAAAAAAGCAGAAACAAGAATTAACCAAACGATCAAACAAACGGTATGGCGTATGATGAAAGATCAAGGGTACGGCCAAAAAGAAACCGAGCTAACAGGAACGTATGACATTAAAACGAATCAACCACACATCTTAAGTTTAACTCTTTCTATTTATCAATTTTCTGGTGGTGCTCACGGAACAACACTTGAAAAGGGTTTAACGTTCAACACTGAAACCGGGCAACTTCTTTCTTTTAAAGATCTGTTCTTAACAACGAATAACCATCGCTCGATCATTAATGAGCGTATCAAAAGCCAACTCAATGAGCGTAATTTAACGAGTGATTTACTCGTTCCTTTTTCAGGAGTAAATGACGATACGAATTTTTACATTGCTGACCAAACACTCGTAATCTTCTTTAATCAGTATGAACTTTTACCTTACGTGTATGGGATTACCTACTTTCCCATTCCACTGTATTTGTTCCCAGACATTTCATTGCCTTAAATTGAAATAAAGTGAGTCGCAACGAACAATTGCTGACTCACTTTACATTAGAAAGAATAATATAATCGTTAACACGACGAGTAGGATTGGAACGATAATTAAATAGTGAAGGGATAACAAATTAAAACTGCTTTCACTACTATATTTCTCTGATCCAGGGTTTTTAGCAATGGCTAGCGTCCATACGATTCCAATTGTTGTCCCGATTAAGAGCAACAAGAACAAACCTAAGTTCATATAATCCTCCTGAGTCATTAAAGGTCATTCAATGTAAGTTTAACATAGTTGTATCTTCTTTCATTTGTAAACGACTGGTCCATCATTAGTTTCGTGAAATGTTGATTAGGTACGAGGCAATTTCCCTTTCTCTTTCTTCATTTTGTAACTGTTCGTTCTCAATTGCTTCGATCTGTTTTTTTAGTTGAAGCACGTACGATGGGTAGAAAATCAGCGGTTCTCCGTGTAAATCACACCCTCGTATGATCAAGTGAACATGTGGATCACTTGATTCACAGTGAATCATTGCAATCCAGTCAAAATCTATCATCAATTGACGTTCCAACCTCCACATCGCTACTATGATGACTTGTTTAAAATCAAGTTCACGAAAACTAAATGACACATGCAACCGAAACGCCGGTTCAATCGCTGAAGTTTGTCTATCAATTCTTTGAACGAATGCTCGTCGATCTTTTAACGACTTCCCAAAAAAACATTGCTGCTCTTTTTGTTCAATATAATTCAAATGATTGGCGATTGCGGTTATTGGTGGTGTGAGCCCGTTTCTGAAATACGACAACTGTACTTTTGCCATTTACATACACTCCTTATCCAATAAAAAAAAGAGCCTACCACCGGGACATAATTATCCCTTGATGGCAGGCTCCTCCTAAAAATCTCCGTATTTGATTAATTTCAGTGTATCATTTAGTCGTTACTTTTCAAGTAGTAATTCGGTTTATGCTCTAAATTGTGAACCGTCTTGATGTAACGAACCGTTTTCGTTTTCGCACGCATAACGATTGAATCCGTTTCTACAAGACCGCCTCCTAGAAACTTCGCTTCATTTAGAAACGTTCCAGAAGTTACGCCTGTTGCTGAGAAGATCGCATCGTCTCCAGCAACGAGGTCATTCAGCATGAGAATGCGGTGTGGATCTTCAATACCCATCTCTTTACAACGAGCTATTTCTTCATCGTTTTGTGGGACAAGTCGACCTTGCATATCCCCACCAAGGCATTTAAGCCCTGCAGCAGCAACGACTCCTTCAGGAGCTCCTCCAATTCCTAGGAACAAATCGACGCCTGTTCCTGGGAGCGATGTAGCTATTGCCGCACTAATATCATTATCTGAGAAAAGCTTCACACGTGCGCCTTTCTCACGAATACGATCAATCGTATCTTGATGACGTTCACGTTCTAAAACCATAACCGTAACGTCTTCGATTGCTTTATTATTCGCCTTTGCTACAATCTCAATTGTCTTTTCAATAGGGTCCTCAATGCTTACTTTACCAGCTGCGTTTGGTCCTACTGCTAATTTCTCCATATACATATCTGGAGCGTGAAGCAAGTTCCCCCGATCAGCAATTGCAAGAACCGTAATTGCATTCGTATAGCCTTTAGCAACAATCGTTGTACCTTCTATTGGATCAACCGCGATATCAACTTCTGGGCCATTTCCCGTTCCTAGCTCTTCACCAATATAAAGCATCGGTGCTTCATCCATTTCCCCTTCACCGATGACGACGCGACCTTTCATATTCACGGAGTCAAAAATCTCTCTCATCGCATTAGTTGCAGCTCCATCAGCTTGATTCTTATCGCCTCTACCTAGCCATTTTGCGGCTGCAAGTGCGGCTCCTTCGGTTACTCTCGTTACTTCTAATGCAAGTTCTCTATCCATTTCATACCTCCGCATTTTCTTCAATCGATAGAATAAGTATATCACATTTTTTATTTGTATAGCCTAATAATATTTTTACAAATAACACATAGGCCCTTTTTCGTTTTTCCTTGTGATTGTCGTTACCGTTTTTATGACGTTGCATAAGGTAGCTGTAAGGAGGGCGAATGTCATGGTAACGGTAACTGGTAAAGAATATTTACATCGAATATCAAAGCTGAAAAGTGAAATATGGCTTGAAGGATCACTGTTGCAAGGCCCTGTAACAGAACATCCGGCATTCAAAGCGGTACTTCAAAGCAAAGCTAAGCTTTATGACCTTGTGCATGAGAAGCAATATGAAGATATCTTAAATGCAAAAGATCATCAAAGCAATTTTTCATATGAACCGATTAAAACAAAAGCAGACTTAGAGAAGCATCGAATCGCGACGCAAGTATGGGCGAATCAAAATGCAGGGTTACTCGGCAGATCCCCAGAATACGGCAATACGATCATTACGACTTTGGCGAACGCGAAAGACTATTTCGCAATTGCCGGAAGTGAGTATGGTGAGCGTATTGAACGGATTCATAAGGAAGCACTCGAAAATGATCTAACGTTTACGCATACGTTTGTGAATCCAAAAGCAAGAAAACGATCGTCTTTCTTTTCTGAAGAAGAAGAACTGCCGATTGCTGCTAAAATTGTAGATGAAACAGACGAGGGAATTGTCATCGATGGTGCACGACTTCTCGCAACTCAAGGAGGGATCACCGATGAGGTGATCGTCTTGCCTGCTGGTTTTGAGAAAGACTCTTTATTCGGTTTCTCTATCCCATCGGACACACCCGGTCTAAAATTTCTTGCCAGACCTTCCTACGCAAATGATTCCCTTTACGACGAACCGTATTCTTCTCAATTTGAAGAAGGTGATGCAATCGTTGTATTCGACACTGTACTCGTGCCGTGGGATCGGGTATTTCTTTACAAAAATGAGCGTTTATCACAAGGCTTGTTCTTTGAAACAGGTTTAGAACCTGCATTGCTGTTCCACGCTTCGAACCGACAGATTGTCAAAACAGAATGGCTCATCGGCGTCGCTGAAGAGATGGTTGAAACGCTTAAAATCGGCCAGTTTCAACACATTCAACAAAAGCTTGCGGAAATGATTACAGCGCTAGAAGCGATGCGTGCGTTTGTCTATTCTTCCGAGGCTCAAGCAGGGCTCAATGAGTACGGCATGATGGTACCATTCGCAGCGCCGCTTAAAGCTGCCGTGTCTTATTACCAAACGACGTACCCACGACTTGTTGAGATCATTCAATTGATCGGAGCGAGTAATTTCATTGCTGCACCGAGCGAAAAAGACTTTCAATCCCCAATTGCTCCGTTGCTCGAACGCTTTATCGGAGGTTATGACACGTCTGCAAAAGAAAAAGTGCAGTTGTTACGACTTGCCAAAGACTTGACGATGGGGGATTTCGGCTCAAGGCAGACACAATTTGAACGCTATTTCTATGGAGATCCAGTTCGACTATCAACAAACTTATACAACCATTACGACACTCGTCCGTACCGTGATCGTGTAAAAACATTTCTAGAGACAATTAGAAAGAACGACGAAAGTCAAGCTTCCATCAACTAACATGATATTGTTACTGAACGGCCGGTTCTGATTCTGAGCTTTTTACTGAGTCAGAATCGGCGCGCTTACCAATAAACTCTGTTTGTAATAACCCCATCTGTATGATGTCGTGGTAACGCCCATCTCGGAAGATAGCTTCTCGGCTTCTTCCTTCTTGTTGGAAGCCAATGCGTTCATAAAGGCGGATCGCC
The DNA here is from genome assembly GCA_012970285.1 of Bacillaceae bacterium JMAK1. Lineage (GTDB taxonomy): Bacteria > Bacillota > Bacilli > Bacillales > Marinococcaceae > Geomicrobium_A. Next base: position 409,478 of record JIBW01000003.1, on the reverse strand, counting down.
CGTTCATTGAAAGCAAAAACGTTAAGTGAAATGCGATGAATATTCTGTTCCAAAAACGCGGATGTAAGTAGCAAATTGACGGCTTCATATCCATAACCGCTTCCCCAGTAGTCTTTCTCACCGATATCAATCACCATTTCTGCATTGCGATTTTTTGTATCCATATGAATGAGTGATATGACACCGATTGGTGTGTTGGATTTCGTGTTGACGATCATATACGTTTTCGACTGGGGATCACCGACTAGCACTTGTTGGACAAACTGCTTAGTCTCTTCTAATGTAAAATCGTCTAACGACAAGCTCGTCGTTTTCATGACTTGCTCGTCTGTCCGCCATGAATGATAAATTTCTGCATCGTGGATGGTAAACTTCCTTAAGTGCAAACGTTCTGAATATAACATATACGATCACCTCTTCAATTCATATGTAGGAGTCACAAGACAGTTGGATCAAACGATTCATGTTCTCAGAGAAAAGCCATTTGAACTACACCGTTCAAATGGCTCTCTTTCTATTTCTTTTTCTTGTTGTTGTTTGAGCGGAAACCTTTATTGCGTGGGTTCTTTTGACCTTTGCCACCCTTGCCTTTTGTTCCCCCACTTTGACGATTCTTTCCACGATTTTCTCGTTTATCACCTGGTTTTTTGCCTCGTTCACCTTGGATGACTTTTTGTTTTTGCGTGTCACGTCGTTTACGCTTTGGCATGCCGACGACTTCAAAATCAATGGTCGTTTCATCCAAGTTTACTTCGAGAACTTTCACTTCTACTTGGTCACCGATGCGGAACATGTTCCCGCTTCGTTCACCAATAAGTGCATACTGTCGATCATCATAATGGTAGTAGTCATCAGTAAGGTGACTAACATGAACCATCCCTTCAATCGTATTCTCTAATCGAATAAACAGACCGAAGTTTGCAGCCCCGCTAACAAAACCAGTAAATTCTTCACCGATCTTATCTTTCATATACTCTGCTTTCTTGAGATCATCAACGTCACGCTCTGCGTCGACCGCACGTCGCTCCATTTCAGATGAATGGGTTGTGATTTCAGGAAGCTTCCCTTGCCAATAGTCGATCGTTTTCTTCCCTGTTTGTCCATTGATTAGATACGTCCGAATTAAACGATGGACAATTAAGTCAGGATAACGACGAATTGGAGAGGTGAAGTGAGTATAGAAATCAGCCGCCAGTCCGAAGTGTCCAACGTTCGATGGATCATATTTCGCCTGTTGCATTGATCGTAAGAGAACAGTTGAAATGACCGTTTCCTCCGCTTCACCTTTTACAGAAGCCAAGATCTCTTGCAATGCACGTGGATGAATAGATTCGCCTCGTCCTTTTACGACATAACCAAAGCTCGTAATGAATTCAAGGAACTTTTGCAACTTGTCGTCATCTGGATCTTCGTGAATTCGGTATACAAAAGGTAATTTCAACCAGTGGAAATGTTCTGCGACTGTTTCATTTGCACAAAGCATGAATTCTTCAATGAGCTTCTCACCAACAGAACGTTCTCGTATCTTCACGTCCGTAGGTTTCCCTTGTTCATCCATGACGACTTGGGCTTCTTTAAAGTCAAAGTCGATCGCGCCACGATCAAAACGCTTCTTACGTAGGATCGCTGCTAATTTTTCCATTCGCTCAAAAAATGGCACGAGCGTTTTATATTGCGCTCTCGTTTCTTCATTGCGATCCGCAAGGATTTCATTTACAGCTTGATACGTCATTCTTTCGGTCGTTCGAATCACACTCTCGAAAATCTCGTGATTCACCACGTCACCTGAAGGGCTAATTTCCATTTCACAAGAAAGTGTTAACCGATCAACTTTCGGATTCAATGAGCAAATACCGTTTGATAATCGGTGTGGGATCATCGGAATTACCCGGTCAACGAGGTAAGAACTCGTCCCACGATCTGCCGCCTCCACATCAATTGGTGAACCTTCCGTTACATAATGACTTACATCTGCAATGTGAACACCTAATTTGTAGTTGCCATTGTCAAGTTCTTCAACATTAACAGCATCATCCAAATCTTTCGCGTCGGCACCATCAATCGTTACGATCGTTTCGTTACGTAAATCTCGTCTACGCTCAATTTCTTCTGGTTTAATGTGATCTGCAGTATCTGCAGCTTGTTGTTGCACTTCGTCAGAGAATTCCCCGGGCAACCCATGCTTATGGATAATTGAAAGAATATCCGTTCCAGGGTCGTTTTTGTGCCCTAGAATATGGACGACTTCTCCTTCGGCGCCTTGACGGCCCTCTGGATACTTCGTAATTTCAATAACGACTTTATGACCTTCAGCTGCGCCGTGATTACGTCCTTCTGGAATAAAAACGTCACTCGACAAGTGTTTATCGTCCGGAATAACAAATCCGTATCGTTCGTAGTCTTCGTACGTCCCAACAACTCTCGTCATTCCACGCTCTAAAATGCGCACGACCGTCCCTTCGGCACGATCTCCTTGATTCCCGCCTTTTCGTGATGACACTCGTACAAATACGATGTCTTTGTGCATCGCCCCAGCTAAATCACCAGGTGCTACATACACATCTTCGAGACCATCATCTTCAGGAATAATAAACGCAAAGCCCTTTTGATGAGCTTGTACTCTCCCTTTAATTAAATTCATTTTGTCTGGAAGTCCATAACGGTTATTCCGTGTGCGGATTAGCTCTCCAGCATTTTCAAGTGTATTTAACGTCTTCATTATATCTTTATGGTTCTCTGAGTTATCTTCTAATTGTAATGCTTCTTGAAGCTCACTTACACTTAGTGGCTTCGTTGCTTCTTCTCGTATATAAGTTAGTATTTCGTCTCTCATACTAAACTCCTTTCTTATTGCTGTCTTTCTTCAATTTGTTTTATAAATGATAGGATTCTTTCGTGAACACGCTCTTTGTCTTTCCAAAGCGTAATAATATGAGGAGCATCCTCATAGAGTTCTTTTGTTTTGGGTTCTGCTTGTACTTCATCATATATTACATCTGCATTCTCAGGTGGAACAAGTTCGTCTTTCCCTGCTTGAATGACGAGGGTTGGTTGTTTAATCTCATGCAAGTGTTTTCTTACAGTTAGGATCAATTCATCAATTGAATGAAGTGTCGAGATCGGAAGTGTTTCAAACTCATCCATTTCATCTTCAATCGTTTCTTCGTCTTTTTTTTCAAATTGTTTATATTGTCGTGCATACTGACGTACACCATCATACAAGCGGTCGTTCATCCCTTGTTGCATAATTGGAGCACACATCGGGATAACCCCTCTTACATCAAAAGTATAACCGACTTTTAAACTGAGCAAACCGCCGAGGGAAAGCCCACAAACGATAATCTTACTGTAACCAAGGTTCACAAGGTGTTGGTAGCCTTCTTTGACCGCTCCCCACCAGTCCTGCCACGAAGTTTCCATTAGTTGTTCTGGTGGGACACCGTGACCAGGGAACATCGGCGCATGTGACGTATAGCCATGCTTTTGTAAAAATCGACCGAGCATTCTTACGTCACTTGATGAGCCTGTAAATCCGTGCAGTAAGAGAATCGCATGATCGTTCTCCCCTTCAAAGGTAAACGGTTGTGCTGGTTTGATTTTCATGGTGAAACTACCCTTTCAAAAAATGCTCAACATCTCGAATCACAAGGTCTTGTTCAACATCATGACATAGAAAATGATTCGAGTGTTCATACATCCTTAACGTTTTATTCTTAGAACCTATTTGTTCAAACAAATAGGTGGCACTCTTTTCAGGAACGAGAATATCCTTCATTCCTTGCGCAATCATCACAGGTGATGTAACACCTTCAACGAACGGGCGCATGAGTCGTATCGTCTTAATAAATTGATAAAAAGCCGTCATTGGCGTTTCCCTACGCTTATCATTTACAAGATCAAGCCATGGATTCTCAGACCCTCGATAACTCGCCACTAAATCTTGAACCATCTGTGGTCTATTCACATAATAAGCTGCAGCATTTAAGAGAACGAGCTTCTTCACTGGGTACTTTGCTGCTAAGTAACAAGCGAGCATCCCTCCCATTGAAAAGCCGATCACATACAATTCATCAACGTGTTTTAGCATTTCTTCGGCAGCACGGTCAGCCGTGTAAATCCATTTTGCCCCTTCTGCTTCGCCTATATCTTCCCCTACACCGTGACCTGGGAGCACTGGTGTATAAACGAGCCACCCTTTCTTTCTTTGGAGCCGTTCAGTAAGGGGCTGCAATTCTTCTGGGGAACCAGTAAACCCGTGTAAACATAAACATCCGATCATACTGTTACCCCTCCGTTCAATGCTAACGCTCGTAGAATTCCCTAATTTATTGTAATTCAAACAAACAAAAAAACAGCTGGGAGAATACGCTCCCTAGCTGCTTAAATGAAATACGCTAATAATATCGTTAGCACGAAGAAAAGTACAGCCAGTATAACTGTCGCTTTTGAGAGAAAAGCCTCGATACCCCGTGCTTTTTGCTTGCCCATCAATTGCTCTGCTCCACCGGAAATGGCTCCAGATAGTCCAGCACTACGACCTGATTGTAATAAGACAACTGTGATTAAAGCGATCGCATTTATGATCAATAATACGATTAAAATGGTAGTCATCGTGTGCGCACCTCCCAAGTACGACAAAGGAAGCCGTCGGACTGCCCCTGTTTCACGTAATAATCCTTATTGTATCTTAGCATAAAAGAACAACATTAGGCAAATTGACCTCTAAGCATGGAAAAGGGGCTGAACCGAATGGACAGCCCCTTTAGGATTAGTCTAAGTTATAGAATGTTTCTTTTCCTGGATAAACACCACGTCCACCGAGTTGATCGTGAATACGAAGCAATTGATTGTACTTCGCCACACGGTCTGTACGTGACGGTGCACCTGTTTTAATTTGTCCAGCATTTACGGCTACTGCGATATCGGCAATCGTAGCATCTTCTGTTTCACCTGAACGGTGTGAGATGACAGCTGTATAACCTGCACGCTTCGCCATTTCAATTGCATCAAACGTCTCTGTCAGTGTACCAATTTGGTTCACTTTAATTAAGATCGAGTTACCGACGCCTTTCTCAATGCCTTCAGCTAGCTTTACTGTGTTTGTGACGAACAAGTCATCGCCAACGAGTTGTACGCGGTCACCGATGCGTTCAGTGAGCTTTTTCCAGCCGTCCCAATCGTTTTCATCAAGGCCATCTTCAATAGAGGCAATTGGGTATTTGTTGACGAGGTTCTCATAGAAGTCGATCATTTCATCAACCGTCTTTACGACTCCTTCGCCTTTTAAATTGTATTTGCCGTCTTCGTACATTTCAGAAGCAGCTGCATCCATCGCAAGGACAACATCTTCTCCTGGCTTGTACCCAGCACGTTCAATTGCTTCCATGATTGTACTAAGTGCTTCTTCGTTAGAATCAAGGTCCGGTGCGAAACCACCTTCATCACCGACTGCTGTATTCAACCCTTTTTCTTGAAGTACTTTTTTCAATGTATGGAAGATCTCTGTTCCGATCATCATTGCAGAACGGAAATCATCTGCACCGACTGGCATCACCATAAATTCTTGCAAATCAACAGAGTTATCCGCATGCTCGCCACCGTTTAAGATGTTCATCATTGGAACTGGTAACGTCTTTGCATTAATACCACCAAGGTATTCGTAAAGCTCAACACCTTGCTCTTGTGCTGCAGCATAAGCACAAGCAATCGAGACACCAAGAATAGCATTTGCTCCTAAGTTGCCTTTGTTCGTCGTACCATCTAGTTCAATCATCAACTGGTCAATGCCGATTTGATCACTTACATCAACACCAACAAGTTGTGGTGCAATCGTTTCATTCACGTTCTCGACAGCTTTTAGAACACCTTTACCCATATAGCGAGTACCACCGTCACGAAGTTCAACGGCTTCATGCTCACCTGTGGAAGCTCCACTTGGTACGAGGGCACGTCCTAAAATACCATCTTCTGTTACGACTTCAACCTCAACTGTTGGGTTCCCTCTTGAATCTAACACTTCACGCGCTAATACATCTGCAATCATTGTCATGGCTCAACCAATCTCCTTTATCGCTTTAATAGGCTTTTACCTGTCATTTCTTTCGGTTGCTTGATGTCCATCAGTTCTAACATCGTAGGTGCTAAATCTGCAAGAATACCGTCTTCACGAAGCGTGTACGAATCATTCGTTACAATGACTGGAACTGGATTTGTCGTATGCGCTGTCATCGCTTCTCCAGCTGCTGTCACGACTTCGTCTGCATTCCCATGATCAGCCGTCACAATTAGTGTACCACCTTTTACGTGAATGGCGTCAGCGATTTTCCCTAAACCTTCGTCTACCGTTTCAATCGCTTTAATCGTTGGTTCTAAAAGGCCTGAATGTCCGACCATATCAGGGTTCGCGTAGTTCAGCACAATTGCATCGTGTTGATCATTCTCTATTGTCTTAAGCAGAGCATCCGTCACTTCAGGTGCGCTCATCTCTGGCTTCAAGTCGTACGTCGCAACTTTCGGTGAGTCAATCAAGATCCGCTCTTCTAGAGGAAAGACATTCGTTTGACCTCCATTTAAGAAAAACGTTACATGTGGGTATTTCTCAGTTTCTGCGATTCGTAGTTGAGTTAGCCCAGCTTCACTTATTGTCTCACCAAGCGTATTCACCGGTCTCGTTGGTGGAAAGGCAATCTCTCCTGCAACATCGTCATGGTACTTTGTCATTGTTGCGTAAAAGATGTCTGGGTGTTTTCCACCACGTTCAAACTCTTTAAAGTTCGGGTCTGTCATCACTTTAGAAATCTGAATCGCTCTGTCAGGTCTGAAGTTGTAACTAATAATCGCATCTCCTGATTCAATTGGCTTCGCACCAGGTAAGACTGTAGGTTCGATAAATTCATCGAACGTTCCCGCTTCATACGATTGATCAATCAGTGCCAGTGGGTCTTCTGCGAAATTCCCTTCATTATGAACGAGCACACGATAAGACTTCTCGATCCGTTCCCAACGATTATCTCGGTCCATTGCATAATAACGGCCATGTAGTGTACTTAACGTTCCTACACCTAGTTCATCAAGCTTCTCTTGCAACGCTTCAAGGTAAATCTTAGCGCTTTTCTGACCAACGTCACGACCATCTAAAAAGCCGTGAATAAAGACGTTTTTAACGTTGCTCTTTTTAGCCATTTCTAGCAATGCAAACAAATGCTGAATATGACTGTGAACACCACCATCAGAAAGAAGTCCATAAATGTGCAAATTGGATTTATTCACTTTGACGTGATCAATTGCCTCTTGGAAAACCGCGTTCTCAAAAAACGTTCCTGCTTCAATTCCTTTATTAATGAGCGATAAGTTCTGATGAATCACTCGCCCAGCACCGATGTTCATGTGTCCAACTTCAGAATTCCCCATCTGTCCAGCTGGAAGACCAACATCTTCACCTGCCGCTGATAATGTCGCATGTGGGTAATGATTCCACAATCGATCAAAATTAGGGGTGTTCGCTTTTGCAACTGCATTGCCTTTGACTTCATCTCGAAGAGCAAACCCATCCAAAATGATGAGAGCAACTGGCGGTTGCTGCCTCATCGTACTGTCTCCTCAATAAGTGCAAGGTAAGAGTCAACATCTACGCTCGCACCGCCAACGAGGGCACCGTCGATGTTGTCTTGAGCCATGTAGCTCGCGATATTCTCTGGCTTCACACTGCCACCGTATTGAATTCGAATTGCATTTGCCGTCTCCGGTCCGTACGTGTCAAAAAGAAACTCACGAATTGTTTTACACATTGCCTCTGCATCTTCTGGCGTTGAAGATTTCCCAGTTCCGATTGCCCATACTGGTTCATACGCCACAACTATTTCAGCAGCTCGTGCCGATTCAATACCGGCTAGTGCTTTTTCTAATTGCGATTTCACAACAGTATCAGCGCTTCCTGATTCTCTGTCTTCTAGCAATTCTCCGACACAAAGGATCGGTGTAATGCCATGATTGAGGGCAGTTTTCACTTTAGCATTCACACGCTCATCCGTATCATTGAACATTTCTCTTCGCTCAGAATGACCAATGATCGCAAGCTTCACACCGATGGAAGTGAGCGCTGTTGCACTAATCTCACCAGTAAATGCTCCTTTTTCTTCCTCATGAAGATTTTGAGCACCAATTTGTAAATCTGTGCCGACCGCTTTTTCCTTCATTCCTTTTAATGAAATGGCTTGAGCACAAAGTGCATACTCAACTTTGTCAGATGAAGGCAATTTCTCTGCTACTTGTGTCACGAATTGAAGTGCATCTTCATCTGTTACGTTCATTTTCCAGTTTCCTGCAATAAATGGTTTTCTCATTGATTATCACCCTTTATTTGTCTTGAAGTGCTGTCACACCGGGGAGGTCTTTTCCTTCCATAAATTCAAGGGAAGCTCCTCCACCTGTAGAAATATGGCTCATTTGATCAGCGTAGTTAAACTTCTCAACTGCTGCAGCTGAGTCACCACCACCAATTACAGAATACGTATCGCTTTCCGCCATCGCTTCTGCAACACCTTTTGTTCCATCTGCAAATATATCGATTTCAAATACACCCATTGGCCCGTTCCAAACGGTAAGTTTCGCATCTTTTATAGCTGCCTTGAACTTTTCAATCGTTTGCGGTCCAATATCAAGCGCTTGCCAGTCATCTGGAATCGCATCGACCGTTACAATTTCAGTATTCGCTTCATCACTGAATGCATCTGCTACTTTCACATCAATAGGAAGTAACAATTGAACGCCGTTGTCCTTTGCTTTTTGCATGAACGTTTTTGCCAAGTCAATTTTGTCGTGTTCAAGAAGCGACTTACCAACGCTATACCCTTGTGCACGAATAAACGTATAGGCTAAACCTCCACCTAGGATCAACGTGTCTACTTTATCTAATAAGTGATCAATAACACCGATCTTATCTTTTACTTTCGCACCACCGATAATCGCAACAAACGGGCGGTTCGGATCTTCTAGTGCTCTTCCGAGTACATCAAGCTCCTTTTCAAGAAGAAGCCCTGCAGCTGACGGTAAATGATGTGCAATGCCTTCTGTTGAAGCGTGAGCACGGTGAGCAGCACCAAAAGCATCATTAATATAGACGTCCGCAAGCTTCGCCAGTTGCTCAGCAAGTGCTGGGTCATTTTTCTCTTCGCCTGGTTCAAATCGTAAATTCTCAAGCAATAAAATCCCTTGTTCTTGCAATTGATCAACAGCTTTTGTTACATCATTGCCAACGACATGGTCTGCTTTATGTACAGGTGTACCAAGCAGTTGTTCTAAACGCTTAGCGACTGGATCTAATCGTAATTTCTCAACGACCTCGCCTTTCGGACGTCCGAGATGACTCGCCAAGATCACTTTTGCACCTTTTTGTTGTAGTAGTTGAATAGTAGGAATTGCTGCGCGAATGCGCGTATCATCAGTGACGGTTTCACCGTCGAGGGGTACGTTAAAATCAACACGGCAGAATACCGTTTGACCTGTAAGATCTACATCGTGGATTGTTCGCTTATTCATGGAAAAGGTCCTCCTTAACGCATTCATACGTTAATTTTCATAAGAAAGAAGGGAGCGAACGCGTACGTCTCTCCCTTTTCCTTTTTCATATCTTATTATACCCCAACTTTAGCCATATGAGCGACTAAGTCGACAACACGGTTTGAATATCCGTATTCGTTATCATACCATGAAATAACTTTTACCATGTTTCCTTCCATAACCATCGTCGATTTCGCATCGATCGTTGAAGAAAGCGTACTTCCGTTATAGTCACTAGAAACAAGCTCTTCTTCGCTATAGCCGAGAATGCCTTTCATTTCTCCTTCAGATAGCTCTTTAAGCTTCGCGTTTACTTGATCATCCGTTACATCTTGATCAAGTTCAACAACGAAGTCAACGAGTGACACGTTCGGTGTAGGCACACGCATCGCAGCTCCATTAAGCTTACCTTCAAGTTCAGGAAGCACGAGCGCTACTGCTTTTGCAGCTCCAGTAGACGTAGGAATAATGTTCTCCGCAGCTGCACGTGCACGGCGATAATCTTTGTGCGGAAGATCAAGAATTTGTTGATCGTTCGTGTACGAGTGCACGGTGTTCATAATTCCACGGCGAATGCCAAACTCATCATGTAGCGCTTTTGCTAATGGTGCAAGACAGTTTGTCGTACACGATGCATTCGAAACTACTGTATGCTCTTCTGGGTTGTACGTCTCATGGTTAACTCCCATAACGAACGTTGCGTCTACATCTTTACCAGGCGCTGAAATAATGACACGCTTTGCGCCACCTTCAATGTGCTTGTTCGCATCTTCTTTAGAAGCAAAACGACCTGTCGCTTCGACTACGACGTCAACGCCATATTGATCCCAACCAATTTGAGCTGGATCACGTTCAGAAGAAATCGCAATCTTCTTCCCGCCAATGAGAAGGTTGTCGCCATCAACTTCAATTTCAGAAGGGAACGTCCCATGAACTGTGTCATATTTCAAGAGGTGTGCAAGCATTTCTGCATCTGTAAGATCATTGATTGCTACTACTTCTACCTCTGGGTTGTTTAAAGATGCACGATACACCAAGCGCCCAATTCGTCCAAAACCGTTAATACCAATCTTCGTTGTCATTTATAAATCCTCCTCTAGAGTATCTAAAACAGCTTTCGCTGCTGCCTCGTCTGTAATCAATAAATCACTCGGTCGATGTGTCATATAGGATGCAATTGCTTTAGCTTTAGAAGCACCACCTGCAACCGTAATGACCATTTGTTCTTCATTCAAATCCGAGAGCTGTAATCCGATCGTTCGTTCTTTGTGAACGATCTTCCCATGATGATCAAAGTAATACCCAAACGCTTCAGATTGAGCGTTTTTCGCTTCCAAACCTTGAAGGTGTTCTTCCGTTGTTCCTCTTCGTGTCGCCATTGATAGTGCATCACCAACACTATGAATGACCATACGAGGGTGACGGATTAGCTGTAGTAGTTCTCGTATACCCGGTTCCTCAATCAATGAATCATACGCTGTTTCACTTAATTGATCTGGTACGTGAAGCAATCGATAGTTCGCCTCTGCCTGTTTTGCTAAATCAGCGCTAATCGTATTTGCTTGCAATTCCACGTCTTCTCCAAGTCCCCCACGGGCAGGAACAAAAGTGACATTGCTAAGCCTAGCATGAGGATAAATCGAAGTGGCCAAAGCTGCCAGTGTTGTTCCACCTGCAACTGCAACAACGTCTCCTTCACCAAGTGTTTGAATCATTTCGTCCACACATGCGCGATTCATCTCTTTTTTCACCCAGTCTTGTTCATCACTATTTCCTGGGGCGACGATGACTCGCTTCACATTAAGCGCACGTTCTAGTTTCGCCTGCAATGATGTTCGACCCGTAAGCACTTGAATCGAAGATTCTAATGCCTCGAGCAAATTCTTTCCATCTTCAGTAAGGCGCATACCTTGTGTCTCAATTAAAAGCAACTGTTCATTTTTAAACAGTTCAACTTCCTTTCTTAACACTCGTTCCGAAATGTCCATTTCTTGTGCCAATGCTCTCCGACCAACCGGTTCACTCACACGAATGTAACGTAAAAGATGGTACCTCCTTATAAGGTTATCCATCAAATCTGGCTGCAATTTCTGCTGCCATTTTAGCAATGTTTCATCCATGGTCTACTCAGCTCATCTTTCCGGGAACGAAAAAGTCCCGCGTTGACTTTTCTGATCCCACTAACTTAATTATTATTATAAAATAAGATTGCATTTTTTGCAATTGATTCATCATTACTTTGACAGATAGAGTAATTGGCGCTATGATTACTCTATCAGATAGAATACACAGAAAGGACCGTGCGTTGTGGTACGAAGTGACTTGCTACGAGGACACCTAGATAGCATTATTTTGACGCTTATCGTCGAAAAAGATCGTTACGGTTATGAGATTTCTAAAGAGATCAGCTTGCGAACAAATGAACGCTTCATGATTAAAGAAGCGACCCTTTATGCCGCCTTTCAACGGTTAGAGCGAAAAGAGTTGATTCATTCTTACTTTGGCACCGAATCACACGGCGGCAAACGAAAGTATTATGCCATCACGATTCTTGGGAAAGCATACTTACAAGAACTAAAACATGAATGGCTTGAAATGAAAGAAATTGTAGATGTATTTTTGGAGGGAAATAAATGAAAGACATACGCGCTCATGTCGAACATCTTTTTCGTGACATCCCTAACAGCGAAGAAAAAGAAGCCATGCTTCATGACTTATGCTGGAACTTAGAAGAAAAGGTACGCGACTTAATGGAAACGGGAAAGTCAGAAGAAGACGCAATCAATAAAGCCATAGTTGAATTTGGAGATGCCGAAGAATTAAAAGCCGAACTACGGGAATCGTTTCCCACCAATCGATCACTTACAAAAAAGAAAAAAGCAAAATTAAATTTACACTTTTCCCTATGGGGTAGCTCGCTCGTTATTTTGCTGTTTCTGTTTATCAATTTCTACTACACACCTGAAACGATTTGGTTTATCTATCCGACGTTCGCCATTCTTTGGTGGCCACTTGCAATGACGTTCGTTTACAAACGTACGGAGGACCAGTAACGTGAGCCGACGATCCGAATTGACTGCGGTACTACTCGCAACTTCGATCATTGCTATCGTCTTTATCACACTTGATCTGTTGTTGAACCCTAGTATGAGTTGGTCCATTTACGTGGCTTTATTTTTATTGTTGTGGCCTTTCTCTTTACTGCCACATCCGACTTACAGTACCATAGGGGCGATTTGGATTATAGGGTTGTTCACCGCAATAAATTTCATTGAGACACCAGAATATTTGTGGGTTCTCTATACCCTTCCTCTCATTTGGTGGCCACTATCCGCTTGGTACCCCTATCTATTTAAAACAAAACGCTTTGCATGGATTAGCTTTCTTATCGTTGGCGGATATTATGTAATGCTAAATCTGGTTTATGATGACCGTTTTCCTTGGAGCATCTTTCTACTCTTCGCATTGATTTGGTGGCCATTCACAAGACAATGGATTGATCGCCCTATTCGTTATTCTTATCTAATGGCAACGACGACGAGTATCTTTTTTATTGCGATCAATATCATCACAAGCCCCTATGAAATTTGGGCTGTCTACCCAATCTTTGCTGTGCTTTGGTGGCCGCTTTCAATGACTTACTTTTATAGACGAAACAAAGAAACGCACCTTTAAAGGGTGCGTTTCTTTGTGTGATTGTACTCTTTATTACGTTACAAGACCTGCATGATCATCATATTCGTCGCGCATTTCTCCGACAATTTCGGTAAGGATGTCATCCATCGTTGCAAGTCCGATCATTTTGCCTTGAGAGTCTGTTACGACGACAATATGCGTTCGAGCTTTCTTCATCTTCAAGAACACATCTTGAATTGCCATTGAAGCTTTCACATGAGGAATCTCATGAAGGAACTGTTTAATCCCACCGTTACGACCCGCTGCAATGCTCGTTAACATTTCTTTCGTATTAAGAAAGCCGAGAAGTTGGTCATTCTCATTGTCCATAACTGGGTAGCGTGTGTATCCGTGATCTTCAATGGTTTGAAGGATCTCGTCAATCTCCATTCCAACCTTCAACGTGATCATTCGTTCTCTTGGGACCATAATCTCATTCATCGTTCTTCCATCAAATGAAAAGAAGTTCTCTAAATAGGCAAGTTCTGTTTGATTGATTTGGCCACTTTTATAACTATCCGAAACGATTAACCTTAATTCTTCTTCGGAATAGGCCGTTTCATGCCCAGCTGGTTTTACCCCAAACCATCCGAGAATTCGCCTTGCAGAGCCGTTTAGAATACTAATAAATGGTCCCATGATGACACCGAACCAATAGAGTGGTGGTGCGAGTAATAATGTCATTTTTTCAGGGAATTGGATCGCTAAAGTTTTTGGTGCAAGCTCGCCAATGACCACATGGAGAAATGTTACTAAAGCAAGTGCGATTGCATAAGAAAGAACCGTGGCCATCGCATCAGAAACGCTATAGTAATCAAACACAGGGCGAAGCATTCTCTGAACCGTAGGTTCACCGAGTGCACCTAATACTAAGGCTGTAATTGTAATTCCTAACTGACAGGCCGACAAGTAATAATCAAGGTTATGAGCAACCTTTTTTGCTAGTATAGCTTTTTTATTGCCTTCTGCAATGAGTTGATCAATTCTTGACATACGAACCTTAAGAATGGCAAATTCGCCACCTACAAAAACACCAGTTAAGACAATAAATAACGCTACAAAAAACAGATTAACAAGAATAAATAGATCCAATTATTCCCTCTCAGGATGAGAGGGACTCACCTCCACAGTTTTTAGTATGCTTTTTGTTAAAGTTGTGTCGCTGATATATGCTGTTTGAATTTCACTTTTTTAATTTGGTGATGGTCGGCTTCAACTACAGACCATCGATGTTCATCCATTTTCACTTCGACTTTGTGATTGGATTCATCAATTTCTTGGGTCTGGTACTGAATCCACCCACCAATGGTGTCGATTTGCCCCCGATTATCAAACTCTAGCCCGAACTGCTCTTCTAGATCATCAAGTAAGACACGACCGTTAATGAAATAAACACCTTTTGCTACGTATTCAATATCACTCTCTTCATCTTCATCAAACTCATCACGTATTTCCCCAACTAACTCTTCGATGACTTCCTCCATCGTAACGATTCCGGAAGTTCCACCGAATTCATCAATAATAATCGCCATCTGGACTTTATCTTGTTGCATTCTGACCATTACATCTTGGATACTCGTCACTTCTAGAATAAATGGGAGATCTCGCATATACGATTTAATGTCTACATCTTTTCCGGCAACGATGTCTTGTAACATTTTCTTCGCATTAACAACACCGATAATTTTGTCTTTGTCTCCATCATCAACGACTGGGTATCTCGTAAAGTTGTATTCATCAAAAATGGTAATAAGCTCTTCTTTGGTCATTCCTTCTTGAATTGTTACAATTTCTGTTCGTGGGACCATAATGTTCTTCGCAACGTGTTCATCAAACGAAAACACATTCTCCATATATTGAAGCTCTTCTTTATCAATGGTCCCACCTTGATAGCTTTGAGTCATAATAATCTTTAATTCCTCTTCAGTGTAAGCCTGATCATGTCCCATTGGTTTAACACCAAACATCCGCAGCAACATACGTGAAGCTCCATTTAGCGTGACGATAAAAGGAAACATCACTTTACCGAACCAGTATAGGGGACCAGACAACAGTAACGTCATCTTCTCAGAAAACTGAATGGCTAACGTTTTAGGTGCCATTTCACCAATCACGACGTGTAAATACGTGACAAGAAGAAAAGCAACCGCGTAAGAAATCACCGACGACATTGAAGGTGAAACGTTAAAATAATCAAACACCGGATACATGATACTGCTGACAGCTGGTTTCCCTAGTGCCCCAAGCCCTAACGCTGTCACGGTAATTCCGAGCTGACAAGCCGATAAATAATAATCTAGATTTTGAGTTATTTTTTTGGCGACAACTGCTTTTTTATTGCCTTCTGCAATTAATTGCTCAATTCTAGAACTTCGAATCTTTACTACGGCAAACTCCGAAGCTACAAAGAACGCAGTTAATGCCAAGAAAACCACAATTAGAATAAGATTAATTATTGTACTTGAATCCAATTATTTCCCTCAATTAGAGGGATTCACCTCCGTGTTTTTTGAAAATGCATTTATTTTTGAATTATCTTTTTTGCCTTTATTTTTCAAGAGGAATGATTTTACATTCATCATCTATTTTACTTCTTTTAGCGTGCTTCTATTCAAATCAGTAAACCATTTATACGTTCATCTAGATACGATCGGCTCGGAATTCTTCGAGAGGCCAACGCTATTACTTCTAAAAGATGAAAATCGGAAACGTAATCCATTTGTAAGCACTAACACCTTCCCAAAGCAAATCCCCCCGATCTTTCTTTATGATATCATTCGCTTTAAAAACATTAACTTCTACAATTCTATGCTGTCTCAACCCTGTACTTGCTGAGGGTTAAGAAGATTATATCAAAATCGTACTAAACGTAAAGAGGATAAATGAGCATCAGACATTTATTTTACAGAAATTTAACAAAACAAACTTTTTTTGTTCACAAATTACTTTCACTGCCTCGAGATAATCGTGTTCAGCACAACCGCTGAGGCAACGCCCACGATAGGCGAAGCCTCTTCATTTTTGAGTACGTATCAGGATGTATGGTTTCTACCGACAAATATGAGCCAAATAGTGGCGCACGTATGTCTCAATTTCCGTTTGACTGAAGCCGTTCAACTTAGAAATTGCATTTAGAATGAGTCCATCTGTATAAATCTCTAATTTTTTTATTTCTATTTCTAAGTCTAACCCTTCCTTCAAACAGTCCCCTTCCTGTAACTGAGCAAAAACTGTTTCAAGAAATTCACGGTAAATCGTTGTGAACCGTTGATACAGCTCTTTATTCTCCTCTTGTTCCATCACGGCAAATTGAATCCAGATTGCGTTTTCCATTCGCTGCTCTTGATCGCCTACTTGTATATATTGCACAATCATTTGAACCGCATAATCAAAAGCAGACGTCCCATTAGGTTCAACTTCATTCATTCGTTGCTTCGTTCTTTGAAACAAGGTTTCCATCGTAAATTGATATAAATCACTTTGCTTTGGAAAATAGTATTGAATGGAACCAAGTGACAACCCGACTTCTTTTGCTATATCTCGAAGCGTCGTTGCCTCTGCTCCCTTTTGTTCAATAAGTTTCATAGCCGCTTTTGCGATCATTTGCTTTCTTTGGTGGTGGTCCACTCGTTTTGGCATGTTACATCCAACTTTCTTGCCATTTCTCAATTTGATACGTTATAATTTTTATTAAGTCAATTGACTTAATAAAAAAAGGGAGGTTATTGCTTATGTTTAACGATCTCTCACAATACTTCTTTATTTTCATCGCTAGCCTGATTCCTTTTATGGAAGTCATGATCGCGATCCCAACAGGGGTTGTACTCTTTAACTTACATCCAGTCACTACTACCATTGTCGCGACTGCTGGTAATATAATGAGCATTGTCATTTTTGTTTTTTTGGGGAAAGCTATCCGCAAGTTATCACTGAAATTCCAACGCCGATCTACAAGAAATAAAAGACAACCAAATCCTAAGTTCGAGCATTTCTACACGAAATACGGTGTAGCAGGTCTCTCGCTTCTTGGAACCTTCCTTCTTAGTAGCCAGTTAACCGCTACTGCTATTGTCTCGTTTGAAGATTCTAAAGGCAAGGCAACATTATGGGTTAGTATCGCTGTCGTCATCATTGCCATTCTAATGATGTTTTTATCAATCTTCGCTTCCGAGTGGTTAAGCAACCTCTTAAACTTGTAAATTCACTGGTCTTCAGGGTTCATTGTACGGTGACGTTTCACTCGTCGCCACTGGAATAGTAGGTCACCGAAAGAAACAATCACAATAAACCAGAAAATCTCATGATAAGGTGTAATCCCAAGCTCAGATTCACCACCTAATGCAGTTAAAGCAAAGACCATCACAACAAGGTAGGTTGTTAGAAAAAGCTGCGTTTTAAAACGGTAGAGTGGGTCTCGTGAATCAATCGCTTTCGTTATAAACATGACAATATAAATCACAATAATAACGATGAATAGAAATGAGACCGGTAAAGCACCGAGTACCGGAAATTCAGGGAAAAAATCACTAATCAACAAGACTGTAAAAGCGAATACTAATAAACTATGTAGAGCCATATTTTTCATTATTATAATCCTTTCCATTGTAAAAGGTCGGTGTAAAAAACACCGACCTTTAAGCGAAGCGTTTTCTTTTAGAAGATGCAGGAATCTTTAATTCATCTCGATACTTTGCGATTGCACGGCGAGAAACTTTAATCCCTTGCTCACTTTGTAATCGATCGGTGATCTTCTGATCGGATAAAGGCTTACACTTATCTTCTTCCTCAATCCACTGACGTATCGACTGCTTTAGTACGGTCGCAGAAGTATCTTCCCCAACTGTACATTGTAACCCTTTACTAAAGAACGCCTTTAGCTCAAAACATCCCCGTGGGGTTTGGATGTACTTCGACGTCGTCGTTCTTGAAACTGTGGACTCATGTACGCCTGCCATTTCTGCAATATGTCTGAGCGTCATCGGTCGTAAATTGCCCGTATCAAAAAACGGCTGTTGATAGTCAACAATGGCTTCCGTAACAAGACGAACAGTCTGTTGTCTCTGATCAATGCTTTTTAACAGCCACACGAGCTGTTTATACTTTTGATGAGCATAGTCAAAAGCTTCCTTGTTTTCGGTATTCTTTTGTTCTAACAAAGTCCGATACTGACGATTTAAGCGAATTCTCGGTAACGATTCATCGTTTAATTGCACCCGCCATTGATCATCTTCTCGTACAACATAAACATCTGGGGTAATAAAACGTGGCTGCTCCCCACCCATCCCTTGTGTTGGCCACGGGTTAAACTGCTGAATGTAATCATGAACGTCTTGCAACTCTTTCATCGTCACTTGTAGTTCTTCACTTAACGCTTTCCATTTCTTCTCTGCAAACGGTTGCAAATAAAATTCTACGATCGTTTCTGCAAGTTCAAACTCCTCAGGATGTTCACGCATTTGAATCAATAGCGACTCCGCTAAATCCCTTGCACCTACACCAGTTGGCTCCATCCCTTGTAAATGAAACAGTGCTTTATGAAATTGTGATCGTGTCATACTACTTTCATTCACTGCTTTATCAACATCAACTTGTAAATAACCTTGTTCATTTAAGTTATAAATTAAATAAGTAATATGATCATGGGTCGTTTTATTGATATTTAAATGTTGCAACTGTTCAAACAGGATCGTGGTCAAGTCTGTCCGACTTTCTTTAATCTGTTCTAAAAACGATTCTGCACCATTTTCAACTCCAGATTCATCACGGTCTCTCCACATAACAGGAGCATCTGGTATGAACGGTGTTTCTTCTGACTCTAATACCTCAAGCAGTGGGTTCTCAAGGGCTTGATCCTCAATGTATTCCGATAATTCTAATGATGAGTACTGCAACAGTGAGATCGCCTGGCGCAATTGCTGCGTCATGACTAGCTTCATCGTCTGTTGTTGGAACAGGCCCATCTCCAGATTCATTACAATCTCCCCCTATAAGAATTGCCTATCGTCAATCATGTCTTCAAATTATGTCTAAAAGTTGAACTTTTTCTATATTATACGTTACATCACAAAATCATGCTAGATGGGTTTGAATAATTTGCAGATCGGAAATCATATAATGAGAGTATGCGTTTGATTTGACCTTTATTGACCTAAGAGGTAAGATAAATGCAGAACATATGAGGAGGTACGACAATGAACTTAATCCCAACAGTTATTGAACAAACAAATCGCGGTGAACGTGCCTATGACATTTATTCCCGCTTATTGAAAGATCGCATTATTATGCTAGGATCCGGAATCGACGACAACGTCGCCAACTCCATCGTTGCACAGATGCTATTCTTACAAGCAGAAGACCCAGATAAAGACATCTCTCTTTATATTAACAGCCCAGGCGGTTCCATTACAGCAGGTATGGCGATTTATGATACGATGCAATACATCACGCCGAAAGTATCGACAATTTGCATCGGTATGGCAGCTTCAATGGGAGCTTTCCTTCTTGCCGCTGGAGAAGAAGGACAACGTTTCGCACTTCCTAACAGTGAAATCATGATTCACCAACCACTCGGTGGAACACAAGGTCAAGCATCTGACATCGAGATTCACGCGCGTCGTATTATCGAGATGCGTGGAAAGCTTAACCAAATTCTTTCTGAAAGAACTGGTCAACCACTTGAAGTCATTGAACGCGACACAGATCGTGATAACTTCATGACTGCAGAATCTGCTAAGACGTACGGCCTTGTTGATCAAATTTTTGAGAAAAACGGTCAACCTGGAAAATAAACGAGAATAACGAATTAACGGAGAAGATGAGCGTATCTCATTTTCTCCGTTTTTATTTTGCCTACGTTAACAAGGGAATTGATAAATCGCAATGCCGTACGGTCCATTCCCAACTGGAATTGTAGCAATCACTTCACGTGTATCAAGGTCAATGACGGAAATGGTATTGTCTAAGTTGTTACTCACATAAGCAAGTCGATCAACGGCATTGATTGTAATCGCTCTCGGAAACCCTCCTACTTCAATATAATCAATAATCGTGTTCGTATCTCCATCAATGACTGCAACTGTACCGTTATTTAATGCGGTGTATACCGTATTTGTTGCAATATCAACAGCGGTTCTATACGGTACAATATTTCCCGTTGTTATCGTTGCAATCACTTGATTTGTCGTTAAATCAATTACAGATACATCTCGACTAGAATGGTTTGATACGTACGCTCGCCTCGTTGTTGGGTCAATTGTAATTTGATTTGGATATTGCCCTACCGGAATCTGGCCAATGATTGTTGACCCATCAATAACATAAACATAATCAGCAAAAGAATTCGTTGCATACACATAACCTGTGACCGGATCGCGCGCAAGATCATAAGGGTTATTTACACTTGCATCGGTATTAATGAAACCAACTTGTTCAAAGGTGTTTGCATCTAACAAACGGATTCCTGACGAAACAGCTACATAAATGATGTCTTGTACAGGATCATAAACAAGATTGGTAGCAACATCCGCCCCAAAGGCTACTCGAACCGTTTGCACAACTTCATCTGTTTCGACGTCTACCACTTCCAATAAACCTTCAAAACTATCAATTACGTACAGTTGGTTTTTGTCTTGATTGACATACGCGGAAAATGGGTTGCCCGACAATGGAATCGTTCTAATAACTTCGCCGGTAACTACGTCTAATACAGTTAATGAACGATCCCTCCCATCTGCAACATAAATCTTCCCACAGATGTCTGGTTCTGGCGGAATCGTCGGGGTCGGTCCTGGAGGGATAACGTTCCCTGGACCATTGACGAGGTTATTGTTAATAACAATCCGTTGATTGCAACCGTTTTGTTTCCATTGTGACATGGTGAACCTCCTCTCATTATCATTAGTATATGTACTGGTGTATAAGTTGCATGGTTATTCGTTGTCTTGTTCCACCTATTTACATAGTTAACCTTTAGAACAAGGCTCCAATTGCGTTCAGCATTCTTTCCCTACAGTGTTCCCCCTGTCATCAACTCCTGACCTTTCAAGATTCCCAAGAAAAAACATATAGATTTTTACTGTGATGTTGTGAAAAGAGTGTGCAACCCTCCTTTACTTCATGAAAACAAAAAACCTCTCGATTTTTGACCTAAATATTATTTGGTCACTAAGTCACAAATCTATCTTTTTATGCAGGTCGAAATCACTGTATTCCATCATTATTGAAGGCTTTTTGTTTCGTATATAGAAATAGTCGTTCAATAGAAGATCAAAGGGGGGTTATTCGGACTTATAGTACTATCTTTAATTGCAAAAAAGGAGGACAAGATGACTAAATTCAAAACTTTCGCACTTTCTAGTATTTTCTTTTTATTGGCGTCTTCAGCATTACCTCAAGGAGCTAATGCTCAACAAGCAGAGGACTTTATGCAGGCTCAAATTTTCGGGGACCATGACTTTTCTTCTTCTTCTAATAAAACCGTTATTGTAGAGCTCGAAGAGTACTCCGAATTAGAAGCAAAGCAACGAGGGGTTCGCCAGTCACGCTCTGTACTTACTGATGAACGAAGTAATGTAATCGATGATATTGAACTGAACGTAAGCTCAGTAGATGTCATTCAAGAGTACGGTTACGTATTTTCAGGCTTTTCCATAGAACTTCCTGAAAACGAAATTCCACAACTACTTACTATTGACGGAATTAAAGCGATTTATCCCGACGTTGAATATGAAACAGGCACTGTCGGTGAGGAAATTCCTATAACAGAAGAAGAATTTAGTCCCCACATGCTTGATAGCGGTCCATTCATCGGGAATGAAGATGCATTTGACCTTGGCTTCACCGGGGACGGTGTAACTGTCGCAGTTATTGATACAGGTGTCGATTATACACATCCTGACCTCGCGAGTTCCTTTGGTTCTTACAAAGGCTATGACTTCGTTGATAACGACGAAGATCCACAAGAAACACCTCCTGGGGACCCAAGAGGGAACCAAACGAACCATGGTACGCACGTAGCGGGAACCGTAGCGGGTAATGGACTCGTAACTGGTATTGCTCCTGATGCAGACCTTTTAGCTTATCGTGTATTAGGTCCTGGCGGATCAGGAACGACAGCGAACGTTATTGCCGGGATTGAGCGAGCCGTTCTCGATGGCGCAGACGTTATGAACTTATCACTTGGAAACACCTTAAACGATCCTGACTTCGCAACGAGCATCGCCTTAGATCAAGCGATGGCTGATGGCGTTGTTGCAGTCACTTCAAACGGGAATTCTGGTCCAGAAAACTGGACTGTCGGATCTCCAGGAACATCACGAGATGCGATTTCTGTCGGTGCGACACAACTTCCTTTCCCGGAATACTCAGCAGCTTTATTGAGCGGTAGTTCAAGCTTTGATTCCGCAGAAGTTATGGGATTTCCTAGTGAACTAGAACTTCTTCGCTTAAATGAGGGAGACTTTGAAGTTGTAGATGTAGGAATTGGCGCTCCAGAAGACTTTGAAGACGTTGATGTTGAAGGCAAGATTGCGCTAATGGTTCGTGGTGACCTACCATTTGTTGAGAAAGCAGATAATGCTGAAGCTGCAGGTGCTGCTGGAGCGATTATTTTCAACAATGTTGCCGGTGAACAACCTGACGTACCAGGGCTTTCTGTTCCAACGATCAAGCTTTCATTAGAAGATGGTCAACAACTTCAATCTCAAATTGCTCAAGGAAACAATACGGTTTCTTTTGACCTTGATTTTGAACGCGAAGTAGGCGAAACTGTCGCTGACTTCTCTTCGAGAGGTCCGGTTATGAACACTTGGATGATTAAACCAGATGTTTCTGCACCTGGGGTAGCCATCGTAAGTACCGTTCCAACACACGATTCTTCGAACCCTCACGGGTATTCATCAATGCAAGGAACGAGCATGGCTTCACCACATGTTGCTGGTGCTGCTGCACTTCTTCTAGAAGCTGATCCAGATGCATCTGTTGACCATGTACGCTCTGCACTTATGAACACTGCCGAATCACTGTATGATGCAGACGGAAATGCCTATCCATTTAATACACAAGGAACAGGAAGCATTCGTCTCGTTGAAGCGTTAACAGCCGATTCAACTGTCTCACCGGGTAGCCACTCTTTCGGAATCTTCACGGAAGAAGATGGCATTCAAACGAAGCGTAGTTCATTTACGATCAACAACGTTTCTGATCAACGCCAAGCTTATGGCTTTGATATTGAATTCGAAGGAAATCCAAACGGAATTACTGCGATGTCTAGTAGTGATATCGCCCTTCAACCTGGAAGCTCTGGTGAAGTACGCCTAAACATTCAGGTCAACCCTGATTTACTCGAACAAGATTACTATGAAGGTACAATTACCGTACAAAGTTTAACCGACACGATTGAAGTACCGACAATTCTTTTCGTCGGAGAACCTGATTATCCACGTATTACAAGTTTAAATGTACTTGATACAGACGAGGTCAACGAGTTTGAAGTCGTTGCTAATGTACCTCGTGGTGCTGAAGAACTTGGCTTTTGGGTCTACGATGCTGAAACAGGCGAATATTTAGGCCTAGCAAATACGTATTCCGATGTAGCTGGCGGGACGTTTGAAACGGACTACGACGCTACGCTCAACGGTAACCCTCTTGATGAGGGTGAGTACGTAATGATTGGTTATGCGACGTACCTCGAACAAACGAACACTGCACAAAGTAATGTGTTTGAAGTTCTCGCTCAAGATGAAGAAGCAACTGAACCTGCACCACAACCAGAACCTGAAAACCCACCATTGTGTGAGCACGAAGCTTGGTCTAGCTCGAATGTTTACACAGGCGGAGATCGCGTTGAACACAACGGCAATTTCTATGAAGCAAAATGGTGGACGCAAGGTGAGGACCCTGAACAATCCGGACAATGGGATGTTTGGAAAATCGCTTCTGATTGTACAGAGCCTGAATTAGAAGACGGATATCCGGTTTGGGCACAAAATGAAGTCTACGTCGGTGGCGATCGCGTCATGCATGACGGTCAACTATTTGAAGCAAAATGGTGGACACAAGGAAACAACCCGAACGATTCAGGAGAATGGGACGTTTGGAGAGCCGTACAAGACTAATTGCTATGCTCCCTTCAAAAGTAGAACATAAAACTTTGAAGGGAGTTTTTTGTGAGGAAGCCTAAACGCTAATGATACCGGAAAGCGGTCGGAGTTATTCTCCTAAGTTGCGCGAGCACCAACCATGAAAAAGCTTACTAAAATCCTACATCAACCTTGATCCAAACTCCTCACAAAGCACAAAAACGGCATAGCTCATTAGGAGCTACGCCGTTTTTTATGCTGTAACAAACGTTTCTAATGCATCTAACGCTTCTTCTGCATCGTTACCGTCTGCTTTAATTGTAATACTCGTCCCTTTTCTAATCGCTAAGCTCATCACGCCCATAATACTTTTGGCGTTCACTTCTTGTCCGTTTTTCTCTAAAAAAACGTTCGCGCCAAATCGATTTGCTTCTTGTACAAACAACGCCGCGGGGCGTGCTTGCAAGCCCGTTTTTAAGGATACATTCACTTCGCGTTGGATCATTGCCAGTCTTCCTTTCTATAAACGTTATGTTTGAGGAATTTGGATCGGTTCGTGATTGCGAATCTTTTCAGCAAGCTCGTCAATTTTACGTAGGCGATGGTTAACGCCCGATTTACTTACTTTGCCACTTGGAACCATTTCTCCTAGCTCTTTAAGCGTAACATCTTGATGTTGTACCCGAAGTTCGGCGATTTCACGGATTTTATTTGGCAAACGCTCTAATCCTACTTCACGATCTAACAACTCAATGTTTTCAACTTGTCGTAGTGCTGCGCCGACAGTTTTATTAAGGTTCGCTGTCTCACAGTTCACTAGCCGATTTACTGAGTTGCGCATATCCTTCATAATGCGAACGTCTTCGAAATAAAGCAACGCTTGATGAGCACCGATAATGTTGAGAAACTCGGTGATCTTCTCGCTTTCTTTCACATAGAGGATAAATCCTTTTTTACGTTCTAACACTTTCGCTTGCAACTCAAACTCTGCCATCAATTGTTGCAGCGCTCGATTATGCTCTTCGTAAAGGGAGAATACCTCTAAATGATACGATGATGTGTCAGGGTGATTAACCGATCCCCCTGCAAGGAATGCGCCCCGTAAGTACGCGCGTTTGCAGCACGATTCTTTGACGAGTTCTTTTGAAATTGAACGAGTGAACGTAAATCCGTCGTTCATGATTTCTGTATCTGCCAATATTTCTTTAACTTGCTCATATAAACGAACAATATAGACATTGTTTTTCTTAAGTCTCATCTTTTTGCGAACAACTAGCTCTGCTTTCATATTGCGATAAGATCGCTTTAAGAGCGTATAAATTCTTCTAGCAATCGCAGCATTCTCTGTAGAAATGTCTAGAGATAAGCGTCCATTGCTAAAGGAAAGGGAGCCGTTCATTCTTATGAGCGCAGCCAACTCTGCCTTTTCACAGCAATGCTCTGAATCGATTTGCGTCAGTTCTTTCTTTGTCATTGCGGCAAAAGAAGACATAGGCGCTCACCACCTTTTTAAATTGATAAAATAACTTCGGAGATTTTTTTTGCATGATGACGGATGTGTTCGCCATCATCGATAAGAATAAAATCATCTCGAATCACTTGTAGCTTAAGTTGACGGAGTGCCTCTTCATCAAAAGCAACTGCCTCTGCTTGCTCATCTAAATAACGCATAGCTACTTTTTTCGGAATCGGCGCATCGTTGACAATCACATAATCAAACAGCGTTGTACCCACGTGTTGGTGAATCGCCGTCACATGTTCCGAAGCACTATAACGTTCTGTTTCTCCAAACTGAGTCATTACATTACAAATGTACATTTTCTTTGCACTTGAACGTTTAATGGCTTCAGAGATTTCAGGGACGAGTAAATTGGGAAGGACACTTGTAAATAAACTACCTGGACCGATGACAATCTTGTCTGCTTCATGAATCGCTTTTAATGTTTCGGGAAGTGCCTTTGGGTTTTTAGGCTCGATCCACACATTAGCGATCGGCTTGTTTGCTTTTGGGATATTGGATTCACCGTGAATCGTTGTACCGTCAGTTAGCGTTGCAGAGAGCTCCAAGCTGTCATTTGAAGCAGGTAACACCTTACCGCGAACATTCAACACGCGACTCAACTCGGTAATTCCTTGAGCAAAGTCACCCGTGATTGATGTCATACCAGCAAGTAGCAAATTGCCTAATGAATGACCACTAAGGCCTTCACCGTTTTGAAAGCGGTGTTGGAACAACTGTTCAATTAACGGCTCTACTTCCGCAAGCGCAACCAACACATTTCGTACGTCACCAGGAGGGGGAACGTTCAGTTCTTTTCGTAATCTCCCTGAACTTCCACCATCGTCAGCTACCGTTACAATTGCGGAGATTTCAACATCAAACGTTTTCAAACCTCTTAACAGTACAGCTAAGCCTGTGCCGCCTCCGATCACGACCACCTTTTGCGGGGCCACTATCGTTCTTCTCCCCCAACTTTACGATCCCGGTGACTTCGATGTACGCTGTATTCTTGTTCGTATAGGTTGGCAAAATGTTCAACTAGCGTTACAGAACGGTGCTGTCCACCTGTACAACCAATAGCAACAATAAGCTGCGTTTTGCCTTCTTGTTTGTATAACGGGAGCATAAACGTAAGCAAATCTTGAAGCTTCGTAATAAAGTTCTTCGTATCGTCCCATTTCAATACGTAGTCAGATACGTCTTTATCGAGGCCTGTCATCGGACGAAGTCGATCAATATAATGCGGATTCGGTAAGAATCGAACATCAAACACTAGATCTGCATCAATCGGCACACCGTGTTTAAACCCAAAGCTCATAAAATGAACAGTAAACGGTTGTTCTTCAGGCGAGGAAAACAAGCGATTAATTTCTTCACGAAGTTGCTTCGGCTTTAGGTTCGTTGTATCAATTCGGTGCCTTGCCCGACCTTTAATCTCTTCGAGGATCTTACGTTCCTTTTCAATCCCTTCAAGCAATGAACCGTCCGGTGCAAGAGGGTGGGAACGTCTCGTCTCTTTGTAACGGGAAACGAGCTTCTCATTGTCTGCATCAAGAAAAAGAATATGCGTGTGCAGGTTTGCCGTGTCTCCAAGTATACTAACTGCTGAAAATACTTGTTCAAAAAATTCTCGTCCACGTAAATCCATAACGAGTGCCACTCGATTCATTGAACCCGCTTCAATGAGATCTAATAACTTAGGGATTAGTGCTGGAGGTAAGTTATCGATACAAAAATAGCCCAAGTCTTCCAGGCTTTGAACCGTTACTGTCTTCCCTGCACCTGACATACCCGTAATGACGACAATTTGAATATCTTCCTTCACAAGATCTCCCCCTATACTGCCACGTTCCTTTAACTCTCCCTCTAGTATACATGACAATAACCTTTATGCCCAAAAAAGGCGCAAGGCGATTTCGCCTTGCGCTTCAACATATATAAAAGGGGGGTCAATTAACTAACCCCATCATAGCGCATTAGTGTTGCATCGTGATTACAAATCAGTTAAAAGCGAATAACGAAATCATAAAGATTGGGTAACGACATAGGCGATTGGTCACGAACCTTTGCCAACTTTCACTTGGTTCAGCAATTCTTCTACATAATGCTGAGCATTCTGGGCTGCTAAACTCCCGTCACCAGTGGCTGTGACGATTTGACGGAGTGACTTCTCACGAATGTCTCCCGCGGCGTAAATACCTGCCACAGCCGTCTCCATCTCTTCGTTCGTTTCGATATAACCATCTTCGTTCGTAATGCCAAGACCTTTCACCGCATCATTAAGTGGAAGCATTCCGATGTAAATAAATACACCTTCTGTTTCATGCTCATACTCTTCACCGGTTTCAACATCTGAAAGCGTAACGCTCTTCACTTTACCGTTTTCACCATTTACTTCTTTAACAACCGTATTCCATTTAAAATCGATCTTGTCGTTCACAAACGCACGCTGTTGCAATATCTTTTGTGCTCGAAGCTGATCACGACGATGAACGATGGTTACTTTATCAGCGAAACGTGTAAGGTAAACCGCCTCTTCTACTGCAGAGTCTCCTCCACCAACGACAATGATTTCACGTTCACGGAAGAAAGCACCGTCACACACTGCACAGTACGATACACCACGACCACCAAGTTCTTTTTCACCAGGAATTCCTAGCGCTTTGTACTCTGCACCTGTAGTAACGATCACTGCACGCGCTTTGTACGTCTTGCTTCCTGCATGAATCGTCTTGTACTCTTTGCCATCTTCAATGGACTTAATGTCTCCGTATGCGTACTCCGCACCGAATTTCTTTGCATGTTCAAACATTTTATTTGAAAGATCTGGACCTAAAATGTGGTCATATCCTGGATAGTTCTCCACGTCTTCCGTGTTCGCCATCTGTCCACCTGGAATTCCTCGTTCGATCATCAATGTCGACATTTCAGCTCTAGACGTATACACAGCCGCAGTCATCCCTGCAGGCCCAGCACCTATAATAATGACATCATAGATTTTTTCTACATCCCCTGTCATCCTGCCCACTCCTTTTTCAGTATTCTTTACGATCTATTATTTATTATCCTGATATGAGTATATGGGATCTTAGACCTTGTCGTCCATTGATCTGCTTAATCGAGACCGAACGCTAGATCATGAACAGTTTCACAGCGAACCTCTTCGTTCGACAAAGAACGCTGTTCCCAAGTTTGTAACAATAGCGTAGCCTTTTCGTGTCCTGTACGCTTTGCCATTGACCAGAATTTTTTCGTTTTTACATCGTGTCCGCAATGGAACGCTGCAACTCCGAATCGGTAGAAGAATACACCTTTTTCTTGGTATGAATGCTTATGCAAATATTGAAATGCATGAAGCGCCGCCTCATATTCACCTAGTCGGCAAAGTGTGGCTGCTACTTTGTACATGTGATTTTTATCAATTGGCATCACATCTATTAATTTATCTTTCCAATAACCAACTTCTTGTTCGTGTCCAGCATAATCAAGCAATAATGCAATTTGACAAATAGCCGGAACGTACGCTTCAACTTGTAAGAGCTCATCAAGAAAATGGATCGCTTCTTCAGTCCGCCCGAGAAGGTGTAACACGCGGGCAAGCTGACTGTACGCAGCATAATAACTCGGATTTTCAAAGATCAGTTCTCGAAGTTGCTCTTCTGCTTTAAGATAATTTTGATCTTTAATGAATCGGTTCACTTCTTCAAAGCGTAAAATAAACTCATCAGACATTGGTGCATCCAACGATTCGTCATCAGAAAATTCATCATGACCGATGTCTTCTAAGTTCAAGAGTTGCAACAACTCATCTGTGTCTTCACGGAAATCTCCGTCAGGCATGAGTTGGATATATTTATTCGCAGCGTCTCTTGCGCGATCAAATAAGCCTAAATAGGCGTAATTATTAGCGAGAAAGTAATAACAGTCATAAAGCTTATAATCGATATGTTCAATTACATGTAGTAAAATTTCATTAGAGCGTTCATATTGCCCCATATCCGATAAAACTGCTGCCAGCTGACAATGAAAAACCCCTTCAAGGGGGCGTAAGTCAATGGCACGTTGCAAATAACGAATCGATCGTTGCCAATCTTTCTTTTGGTACGCAACGACTCCTTGTTTAAAGAAGTATTCTGGATTCTGTATAAAAGGGACAACTTGACCCATTGAACAAACCCTCACTCTCGGCTTCACATAAAAAATGTACTTTGTCAAGGAAGCGACCTTAAAACAAAGCATAACGTTTTAATTATAGCACAGATAAGACGCTTTTAAAAACCCTCAAACCTTTCCAAAAGTTTCTGTTTTGTGGCACTACATCATGAGTTTATACGTCTTATTTTACGTGTCACATATTTAGGCTTTTTGGTTATTACTATTTATACATAGGTCATCTTATTTAAAGGAGAATGTATCGTGAATTGGGGTCATTGGTATGTCATCACAGCCGTTCTTCTTGGGGGTGGAGCCGGAAGCGCAGTACGCTATCTCGCTTTGCAACTCCCAATTAGCTCATATGTTGCAACGATTCTCGTTAATTTGCTCGCAAGTTTTCTGCTCGGTATAATCACCGCAACAGAGTCACGCTTTAAACGACCGCTGTTCATAGGTCTCGGGGTAGGGTTTTGTGGAGGTTTATCGACGATGTCGACCTTCGGCTACGATGTTGTTCGACTCTTTCATGATAGTGTAGCACTTTTACTGATGTACATGTCCATTTCAATTATTGGTGGCCTTTCACTTGCATTCATCGGTTACTTTATCGGAAGAAGACTAAACCGAGGTGACGACTAATGACTATTTTTGCTGTAACGATCGGAGGCGCAATCGGGAGTCTTCTGCGTTATTCACTCGGACTCACTCTCGCTAACGCCTTCCGAAACGCGTACATCCCTGTATCAATGATCGTCGTTAATTCTCTCGGTTCGTTCGGTCTTGGTGCTTTCATTGCAATCGAACATCTTGCATCTGACTCGCTCATTTATGCGACGGTTGCCATTGGATTTTTTGGCGGTTTTACAACATTTTCAACGTTTAGCGTTGAAGCACTCGATTTATTCTCACAAAAACGATACGTTCACATGATCGTTTACGTATCGCTCTCTGTTTTGTTATGCATCGGTTTTTTTATACTCGGTTACGTGATTTTAACTCTGGAATAACGTCTCTAGGAACGTTGCCTAACGCTCCTTGAACGACGTTTTCAGCTGCACGCATTTCCATTGCACGCGTCGTTGCTAATGTTGCTGAACCAATGTGCGGGGTTAGCGTAATATTGTCAAGTTTCAACAGTGGATGATCACTCGGTAAAGGTTCAGTTTCAAACACATCAAGTGCCGCTGAGAAAATGTCTTTGTTCTTAAGTGCCTGTACGAGTGCGTCTTCATCAATAACAGGACCCCTCGCACCGTTAATCAATACTGCTGTAGACTTCATGAGCGCAAGTTCTTTCGCTCCGATTAATTTTACCGTTTCATCTGTTAGCGGAACCATAAGTAACACAAAATCGGCTCTTTTTAACAGCTCTTCAAGCTCTACGTACATTGCACCGTATTGTTCTTCAATTTCTGGTTTGCGAGAACGATTGTGATAAACAATGTCCATTTCAAACCCTAGTTTGGCACGTCGGACTACCTTCTCTCCGATTCTTCCCATCCCAACAATTCCTAACGTCTTATGGTGGACATCTTGACCGTAAAAGGCGCTGTCAGGCTCAACTGACCAATTCCCATTTTTCACGTAGTGATGAAGCTCACCAATCCGCCTTGACGCAGACAATAATATGCCAAAGATTAAATCAGCGACCGTATCATCCAAGACATAAGGGGTGTGAGTCCCGTAAATCCCACGTTTCGCTAGTACATCAACATCAAATTGATCATAGCCAACACTCACCGTACTCACGACTTTTAGTTGATTCGAATCATGAACAATTTCATCTGTCACTTTCGTTGCTGTTAACATCGCCCCGTCGGCATGTTTCAATTCCTGCTTTAACACCGCTTCAGGTACTTTTTCATTTTCTTCGTTCCAAATCTTATAGTGGCAGTGTTTTGCAATATAGGCTTCTGTTTCTTTTTCAATTGGATGTCCGATATAGACGTAAGGCTTCATATTATCCTCCTTCGACTGATGCGGTCGTCTGGTAAATGATTTGTTGAAGAACTGTGATGAACTGCTCTTTCTCTTCCACAAATGGTGAATGGGCACTCTCTTCAAAAACGTGGAATTCTTTATAAGGCGCGTCAATTAATTCATAAAAACGCTCAGCTTCAAGAATGCTTGTTTGGAAGTCATGTCTCCCGTGCAGGATGTAAACAGGCAACTCGAAGTTCGGTGTTAATTTCACTAAATCCGTATGAACCATAAATTCGCCCACTTCTTTATACGTTTGAAAAGAACCTGGAATCACATTGAGCTTCTGACGATCTGTATAATGCTTGCTCCTTAAAATATCAACGAACCCTTGCCATGTAGAATAACCAGAACGTTTCATACCACCACGATATTTATTTACGTAACTGAGCACTTGAACGAGCGGACGGCTCGTATGTAACTCTTCATTAAAAACAACTTTATTCGCTCGCTTAAGCGCACGCTTATCTTCACGGTATTGAGCATTTTGCTTCACAAAACGAACGGTGTCTTTGGCCGATTCTAAATAACGACCCATTTGTCCGGTCCCAATATAAGCATAATAATGCTCAGGATGCTTATGCGCCACTAAACTTCCGACCATACTCCCCCATGAGTGACCGAGTAAAAAGATCTTCTCTTTTCGCCATTGTTGCTTTAAGTGCAACGTCACTTGTACGCAATCTTGAACGAAGCGTTCAGGAGAAAGCTCACCTTGTGTTGCACGATTGTAAGACATTCCCGCCCCGCGCTGATCCCAAAAACAAACCGTCACATGTTGCAACCAATCTAGTTTCTCTCGTGAGATCATCGGGTATTCCGAATAGCCAGGACCACCATGTAGAAACAAAACGATTGGATTGTCTTCATTCGTCCCTTCAATAATCATCCCATGTTCATGACCGTCAATTTCTAAGTACTGTTTGATCGTAAACATCTTCCTCATCTCCTTACAATCGACTTCTTGCAATGCAATACTGTGCCGCATAGTACGTCGACATAATTAATACATGAGAACTTGACAACGGTTCTACGAATTTATTCCAAGCAAGGATGCTATCCGATACGATGAATAAACAGGCGCCAATAATAGCTAATTGATTTCTCGTTTTTATAGCGACAATTCCCATTAGACCGATTACGATAATATAAAAGAAAACGGGTACAATCAGTCCTTGTTCTGCAGTACCGATGAGCGTTGATCCGAAAATCCACCCCATTAACACCATGTAAATCGCTACGGCAACAAACGGCCACTTCAACGTTGTCCGTTTACGATATTTCCAAAAAGCTGGAATATAAAGTAAATGCCCAATCAAAAAGATAACCAAACCTGCAATAAACGAGTAGGCAATGGCTACGTCAGCGATTGCACAAACAATCAGACCATGTATCACCAAATTCCTTACACCACGTTCACGGATTTTCAAACCAAATAGAATGATTAACAACATCGGTATGACCTTAAAAACGACGATGATTGTGCTCTGTTCAAAAACGTTAGGAATAATAAAAATGTAAAGAAGACCTGTAAACAGGATTAGAAACGATAACCGATGAGTGTTCATCACTCACGACTCCGTTTCATTAGAATGTCTCTTTGCTGCTCCTCACCGAAATAAAAATAATGTTCACCAAATGCTGTGAAGCCAAGACGTTCATACACTTGTATTGCCCGTGAGTTTTCTTCCCAAACCCCTAACCAGACGTACGTTTTATCGAGCTCTCTCGCCCGTTGGAACGCAAATTCAAGTAGCGCACGCCCTAAACCTCTCCCTTGGTTGGAAGACCGTATGTAAATTCGTTCAATCTCCAAGTAATCCTGCCCCAATGGCTCAGATTGTGCAGTGCCAACATTCAGTTTCAGAAGTGCCTGGAACTCATCACCTTCATCAATCACGTAAAATTCAGATTGTTCTTCTTCGAGCTCTAACAATAGCTTTGATTGAGCAAAGGCACGTTCCAAGTGACGCTCCAATTGAACAGGTTCATTTTGAGAAGCAAATGTCTCTACAAATGTATCGATACTAACCGAGCGTAGAGCCTCTACCTCAGATGGCATACATCGGCGCAATGCGTTAATCCCTGCCATTTAGATCCCCCTTCCATGGACCGTTATGTCGTTACCATTATCTTACTGAACAGCGCCTCTTTGTTCAACGAATTCCACAAGAGAAAAACTAAGTTGCTATCGGATAAGTAGCAACTTAGTTTAATTACCGGTCATCGTTCCTGCTTGAAAAGCTTCATCTCGAAATTTCAGCGATGTTTCTTCCATGTAATTACGAAGGGCGACCGCTCGTTCGTTTACATTACTTCGAATCATAGAACCATTTAGATTGAACTCTTCTTCTAACTGGTCAGTGAGTGCACGCAAACGCTCTTGTTCGAGCCTCGTTTCTTCAACCATTTCATCTTGCTGCTCTCGCGACTCATCAATGTAAACCATTTGACGATCACGCTCTTCTTCCATCCACTCCACTTGCCAATCACGCCACAATTGGATCGTTTCAATAGAGGCAATTTCTATGGAACGCGTTAACTCTTCCACTGTTGTGACTGGAACATAATTCCCGTTACCAGCAGTAGCAATGGCTTTCAAGTATTCGTCTGTCTCATCTTCAACGTCAAACCCAATTACGTTAACAATCGCATCTAACTCGCTCGCTACTTCCTCTGGAACACCTTCACAATTGTCTTGGTTAGCGGCGATTAAGTAAACGATATTTTTCACAGGTTTATCTTCATCAAACGAAGGAAAAATATCCTCAACAGAGTTTAGGGCATGTGCAATTGGCGTTTCATCATACGATTCGACATGCAAAGATTCTAATTCTGATGCTTGTTCTTTAGCTGGCGAGACTGAATCCTCATCAACACTTGTCTCACAAGGCTCCTCAACTCGTCCAGAGCCGAGTAATTTCAATGAAACATTGGTATCGTCCGGCATGTCCATTAAAAACTCATAAAGCAACGGTTCAATTTCACTCGTTGTAAACGCTTCAATGTGAGCATCAAAAATCACATGCACATTCATTTGCAGTGCATCTTCTCTTACTTGAGCGCTCGCTTCAACAATATCATCATACACGGCATCTAGCTGCTCAAAATACTCATAATACTCACGATAATCACTCGCAACCAAGTCTAACATTTGGTAGTACAATTGAGATTCCGATACTTCATTTTCCGCTTGCTCGCGTAATATGTTTAATACTTTTTCTTCATCATTTGGCTCATTGTACAAACTTCCAGGTTCGGCCTGCATCCATTTACTCGGTGAATCTCCTTCAAACCGTGAGAATTCTCCGAACTCATAGGTCGATTCACTTTGTTCCTCATGTTCTGGTTGTTCTTCTTCAACTGGCTCTTCCTCTTCCAGCGTACATGCAGAAAGAAGCACTACGAACATGATTAAGAACCATTTGTTCGCTCGCACCCGATACATCTCTCCTGACCTTAAGAACTAATGCTCAAGTACGATTTTATACGAAAACCGTATTAGATTCCACTCTCTCCCAACATTTGGTATAAATCATAGAAAAAGAGCCTGTGCGAAATTGCACAGGGTCTCTATTTATCGATAGTATTCACGTTTCTCTTCGTCATATTTTGCTACTTCAACAAAATCGAACTCATCTAGAATTTCCTGGGAAGGTTTTTTATTCAATAAACTTACGATTACAATCGCTAGACTCGCAAGTATAAACCCTGGGACAAGCTCGTAAAGTTCAAAAATCCCGCCTTCAATTAACGACCACACAATCACCGTAACACCACCGGTTACAATTCCGGCAACAGCGCCCCAGCTCGTCATCCTCCGCCAGAACACACTAAACAACATAACAGGTCCAAATGCTGCACCAAATCCTGCCCAAGCATATTCAACGAGTTCTAACACCGTATTATCAGAATCCAACCCTAAGATCATTGCAATGACCGCGATGAGAATAACTCCAAAGCGACCGAGCCAAACGAGTTCTTTATCTGACGCTTTCGGTCGAATGAATCCTTTGTAGAAATCTTCTGCTAGCGCACTCGAAGACACGAGTAACTGTGAGTCAACCGTACTCATAATAGCTGAAAGAATCGCTGCTAGTAAAAATCCTGCGACCCACGGATTAAAGAGAATTTGACTAAACATAATAAACACAGTTTCATGGTTATCAAGTGGTGTCCCTGCACCGATTCCGTCAAAGTATGCAATCCCCATAATCCCAACAAAGATCGCTCCAAATAATGAAATGACCATCCAAGTCATCCCAACAAGCCTTGCGACCGGAACCTCTCGCTCAGAGCGAATCGCCATAAAACGTGTGATGATATGAGGTTGACCGAAGTAACCTAATCCCCAAGCTAGTAGAGAGATAATTGCAATCAGTGACGTTCCAGCAAATGCATCTAAATATGTAGGATCAATAGCGGAAACCGACGCTAAGGCACTGTCCCACGTACCAATTTCATAAATGGCTACAATCGGCACAACGATTAAAGCAAGCAACATTAATGTCCCTTGAAAGAAATCTGTATAACTAATCGCCAAAAACCCACCTAAAAACGTATACGATACGATGGTCAACGTACCTACAATGAGTGATAGCTGATAATCCCAACCGAATGTTCCTTCGAACAATATGGCTCCACCAACGAGGCCCGACGACGTGTAGAACGTAAAAAATAATAGAATAAAAAATGCGGATACAACACGTAACGTTCTAGACGTATCACGAAACCGTTTCTCTAAGAAGTCCGGTAGCGTAATCGCATCCCCTGATATATGTGTATAGCGACGTAAACGCTTCGCTAAAAACTGCCAGTTTAAGTATGCACCGATCGATAGACCAATTGGTAACCAAATTTCACTCAAACCATTTAAGTAGATTGTTCCTGGTAAAGCAATCAAAATCCAACTACTCATATCAGATGCCCCTGCACTAAGTGCGGCAACCCAGCCATTTAAACTTCTTCCACCTAGTACATAATCAGACATATTCGATGTTAGTCGGTAAAAAATAATCCCACATATCGCCATACCGATAATGTACACAATAAAGGTAATCAGGGTAGGAATTTCTATACCACTCATTGAGATTCCCTCCTTCTAAAGCGAATGTAACTAATTGCAGATAAAAGAATGGTTAATGACATTGGAACGAAAAGCCAAAATGCGGTGACCGCTGGCAAACCAAAAATCTCCATACGCACACACCTCTCTTAAACTAGTAAATATAATTTACATATTAGAAATTTAGCACAACTCTAACTATGACACAATGTTAACGTCGATGCTGTAAAACGTACACAAACGTAAAAAAGACGATCGTGATGATCGTCTAAGAATTAAACAAACGTTTATTTAACTTATTGATGCCGTTCTTTGAGCGTCTCTAGCACGTCATCAACTGACATCCCTTGTTCTTCAAGTAATACGAGCCAATGGAAAAGGAAATCGGCACTCTCCCACCGCATTTCCTCACGGTCACGGTTTTTAGCTGCAATAATAATTTCCGATGCTTCTTCACCGATCTTCTTTAATATTTTATCGACCCCTTCATTAAAAAGATACGTCGTGTACGCACCTTCAGGACGTTCATGCTTTCGCGCTGCAATTGTCTTCTCTAAATCTCGGATGATCGAAAAAGAGTCGTTCGGTTGCGCAACATCGCCCTCAATAAGTGAAGAAGTAAAACAAGTGTAGGAACCTGTATGACATGCAGGACCATGAGGTTCAACGAGTACGACTAAACTGTCTGCGTCGCAGTCGTATCTTACGTCAGTTACGGTTTGGGTATTGCCAGATGTTGCCCCCTTGTGCCACAACTCTTCTCGACTTCGACTGTAAAACCATGTTTCTTTCGTCTCGATCGTTTTCTGAAGTGATTCTTTATTCATATAAGCGAGCGTCAACACTTCTTTACTTCGTGCATCTTGAACAATTGCAGGAATTAATCCGTCATCGTTAAAACGTAAAGAATCAATCTTCACCTGACCACCACTCCGTTCTCTTTTAACGTTTCTTTCACTTCGGCTACTGACGTCTCTTTGTAATGAAAAATCGATGCTGCAAGTGCCGCATCGGCTCCTGCATCCTCGAACACCTCTACAAAGTCTTGCCGGTTTCCTGCCCCACCTGACGCTATGACAGGTACGCCGACAACTTCATTGACCGTTCTCGTTAACGGCAGATCGAAGCCTGTTTTCCGTCCATCTTGGTCCATACTCGTAAGCAGAATCTCTCCTGCCCCTTGGTGAACAGCCTCTTTTACCCAATCCGTAATTTCCCAATCGGTCGGCTTTCTTCCCCCATGCGTATACACACGCCAAGATTCCAACGATTCATCCCACTTCGCATCAACAGCGACCACGATGCATTGAGAGCCGAAAAAGTCTGCTCCTTCTCGAATGAGCGACGGTCTTAGAACCGCTGCAGTGTTCAGGGAAACTTTGTCCGCACCTGCTCTTAAAATTGCCCTCATATCATCAACACTGTTAATTCCCCCACCAACGGTAAACGGAATGGCGAGCGTTCCCGCAACTTCCTCTACAACGTCAATCATCGTTTTGCGCCCTTCATGAGAGGCAGAAATATCGAGAAAAACAAGTTCATCTGCACCTTGTTCATCGTAAAACTCGGCAAGTTCAACTGGATCACCTGCATCTCTTAAATCAACGAACTGGACGCCTTTTACGACCCGACCTTCTTTCACATCTAAACAAGGAATTAATCGTTTTGTGAGCATCTTCGTTCCACCTCTTGAAGTAATGAAGGGAGTTCAATAACGTCTGTGTATAGCGCCTTTCCAATAATGGCACCCGTTACACCGTACTTACGCAGTTCAAGTAAACGATAAATGTCCTCGTTTGAAGAAACGCCACCTGAGGTAATGATGTTCGCCCCACTTTTCTCAGCAAGTTCTTGGTTCGCTTCGACATTCGGTCCTTCCATCATGCCGTCTTTATGGATATCTGTGAAAATAAACGTTTCACAACCTGCTTGTTTCATTTCAGAAGCAAGTACTTCTACACGAGCCTCAGAAGCTTCTAACCAACCATTCACTGCAACATAACCATCTCTTGCATCCAAACCGATTACGATTCTCTTCCCGTATTTAGCGAGCATTTCCTTTGTGAACTCCGGCTCTGCTACGGCGATCGAGCCTAAGATGACACGATTGGCACCTGCGTCTAAATACTGCTTGATGTGTGCTTCTGTTCGAATCCCACCGCCAACTTGCACCAGTAGGTTTGTCGATTCAATCACAGCTTTTATCGATTCGAAATTGACGGGTTCCTTCTGCTTTGCACCATCTAGATCAACGACGTGTACATAGCGAC
Organism: Bacillaceae bacterium JMAK1; assembly: GCA_012970285.1. Classification (GTDB taxonomy): domain Bacteria; phylum Bacillota; class Bacilli; order Bacillales; family Marinococcaceae; genus Geomicrobium_A. Next base: position 370,196 of record JIBW01000003.1, on the reverse strand, counting down.
TTCCTTCACTTTCAAATTGTTTTGCAACGTGAACTGGAGAGTCGTGGTACACCGTTTCCTCATTGTAATCCCCTTGCTTTAAGCGAACACAATTGCCTCCGCGAATATCGATGGCTGGATAAATAGAAAATGCCGTCACCTTTACTCTCTCCTTTCCGCTACATAACGAATGTAATTGTTTAACATGCTCATCCCGAGCGTACTGCTTTTTTCAGGGTGAAATTGTGTACCAAACACGTGGTGTTTACCAACGACTGCTGGAACGTCACCGTCATAATCTGCTGTTGCCACAACAACCTCACTCGTATTCGCATGCACAACGTAAGAATGAACGAAATAAACATGCCCTGGTTCAGTTTGGTTTACGATTGGGTGCTCTGGTTGCAAATATCGCAATTGATTCCAGCCCATATGCGGCACTTTATAGCGATTGCCCGCTCTCGTCTTACCAGTAAATCGTTTCACATGACCTGGTAGAAACCCTAATCCTTCGGTATGACCATGTTCTTCACTACTTTGAAACAATAGCTGCATACCGAGACAAATGCCGAGTAGGGGCTTTTCATCTTCGACCCATTGCGTTAAAAACTGGGTAAGACCGCTCTCATGTAAAATTTCCATGGCATCTTTAAACGCACCAACACCTGGCAAAATCAGACCGTCGCACGACTGCAACTTTTCTTTGTTATCACTAACAATGTACGTTGCGCCGAGTCGCTCCAACGCTTTCGAGACACTATGTAAATTACCCATGCCATAATCTACAATTCCAATCATTTAGAGCATCCCTTTCGTTGAAGGAATTCCTTTTACCCGAGGATCAAGACTTACCGCTTCTCGTAATGCACGCCCAAGCGCCTTAAAAATTGCTTCAATAATATGGTGTGTATTCCAACCGTATTGAACATTTACGTGAACGTTCATCCGCGCTTCAATTGCAAGCTTCGCAAGGAATTCTCGAACGAGTTCTGTATCAAATTGGCCAACTTTTGCTTGTGGTAACTCAACACGCCACTCTAAATGTGGCCGATTACTTAAATCAATGACAACGTGTGCAAGCGCATCGTCCATCGGAACAAAAGCGTCACCATAACGTCTAATGCCCTCTTTATTACCAAGTGCTTCTTTTAACGCCACGCCTAAACAAATTCCGATATCCTCTGTTGAATGATGGTCATCTACCTCGGTATCACCACTAGCTTTCACATCCAAATCAAACTGTCCATGCTTTCGAAATAAATCGAGCATGTGTGTTAGAAATGGAACTGGTGTCTCGAGGCCCCCATTCCCTTCTCCATCTAGATTCAACGATAATGCGATAGCTGTTTCTCCTGTGTTCCTCTCGACTCCACCTTTGCGCGCTGTCATTAGACCTCTCCCTCTTTCGTACGAATCTCGACCGCCCTTGCATGTGCTTCTAGACCTTCTTCACGAGCAAATGATGCAATCAAAGGTCCATTTTGATCTAACGCTTGTTTACTATAAGAAATGATGCTCGATTTCTTCGTAAAATCACTCACATTCAACGGACTAGAAAAACGCGCCGTCCCATTCGTTGGCAATACGTGATTCGTTCCAGCGAAATAATCACCGACCGACTCCGCACTATATTCACCCAAGAAGATGGCTCCTGCATGCTTAATTTTACCGAGGAGTAAGTAAGGATCTTTCGTCATTACTTCAAGATGCTCTGGAGCGAGCTGATTGACAATGTCTACGGCCTCAGCCAACGTTTTGGCTACATAAATTGCTCCGTAACGTTCAATGGAACGACGTGCAATGGCTTCCCTCGGTAACTGCTGGAGTTGTTGTTCAACTTCATCTCGTATTTGTTCTGCCAACGCGAGAGACGTCGTTACCGCAATTGCCGATGCTCGTTCATCGTGCTCCGCTTGAGAAAGGAGATCGGCAGCGACATAGGACGGATTCGCAAACTCATCGGTTAAAACGACGATTTCACTCGGACCCGCTATCATATCAATATCAACGTGCCCAAAAACTTCTCGTTTCGCCGCTGCAACGAACACATTACCCGGTCCGACGATCTTGTCTACTGGTTCTAGTGTCTTCGTTCCGTAAGCTAATGCTGCAACTGCTTGGGCGCCACCCGCCTTATAAATGTCTTTCACCCCTAACTCATTGGCGGTTACGAGCACGGCTGGATGCAGGTTCCCTTCTTCATTCGGTGGTGAGACCATAACAATTCGTTCGACTTTGGCAACTTGAGCAGGAATGACATTCATGAGAATTGTGGATGGATACACGGCCGTTCCTCCTGGGACGTACACCCCGACCGAGTCAAGTGGCGTAATTTTTTGACCAAGAATTGTGCCGTCGTCTTTCGTCATCATCCACGTTTGTTCAAGTTGACGCGCGTGATACTCACGGATATTTTCTGCAGCCTGACGAATGGCTCGTAGCACGTCTTTTGATACGTAATCATAGGCCGCCTGCTTCTCTTCTTCCGTAACATAAAAGGAAGAGAGATCTGCACCATCGAACGTTTTCGTATACTGTGAAACGGCCTCATCACCGCGTTTTTTCACGTCTGACAAGATTTCCTTTACACTTGACTGAACGCTTGAATCAATCATTTCCACACTGCGGCGTAGGCTTTTAATTTCACCTTTTACGTGTTCAATTCTCACGACTCTCCCCCCTCTATAATTTGAGATAAACGCTCGACAATCTCATCAATTCGCTGATCTTTCATTCGGTAACTTACTGGATTCACAATCAACCGTGACGTTACCGCCTCAATCGTCTCAAGTTCAACGAGTCCGTTTTCTTTTAGCGTTTGTCCTGTAGAAACAATATCTACAATTCGATCTGCTAAACCGATGAGTGGTGCAAGTTCAATCGACCCATTTAACGTGATCACTTCCACTTGCTCACCTTGTTCTTTGAAATATTGCGTCGCTACGTTCGGGTACTTTGTAGCAACCTTTGGTGCCACTTGCTCTCGCCTTTCCCCAGGTAGCCCTGCAACAGCTAAATAACAAGCACTAATGTTTAGATCAAGTACTTCATAAACATCTCGTTGTTCTTCCATAAGAACATCTTTTCCCGCAACGCCAATGTCAGCAACACCATGCTCAACATACGTTGCCACATCCATCGGTTTCGCTAAGAAAAACTTCATACCCGCTTCCGGTGCTTCGACAATCAGCTTCCGACCGAAAGAAAAATCATCTGGCAGTGGATAGTTTGCTTTTCTTAACAGTGCTGCTGCTTCTTCAAAGATTCTTCCCTTCGGCATCGCAATGGTTATCCATTCATTCATGATGCACTGCCTCCGATTCGCTGTATGACGTGTGTGAATGTTGACGTATATGCGTCTAAGTCCTCAATGCCAGCTACATGCTGAATCACAACACGTTTGCCCGACTCACGTAGTTGCTTCGCTTCTTCAACCGCTTCTTTTTGTCGTTCTTTACTAAATAAGATTAACGTACGTTCTTGATTCGATGGGCGATCAATATGATTTAATGCTTCCAAAAGGCGATCCATTCGTATTCCAAAACCAGTAGCGCTTGCCTGGCGACCAAACTTCGGTACGAGTTCGTCATAGCGTCCACCGCTAGCAAGGGGAAAGCCTAATTCCTTACCATAGCTTTCAAACACAACGCCTGTGTAGTAATCGATATGCAGCACAACATTTAAATCAATGTTCATGTAAGAACTAACTCCATAACTTTCGAGTACGTCCCACACTTCTTGTACTTCTTGCAATGCACGCAACGCATTAGGGCTCGAGACGAGCTGCCTTGCAGTCTCTAGCATATCCGGGCCGCCACGAAGTGAGAGTAATTGCTCTAATCGATTTTTATCTAGTGCGGAAATCGGCAACTTTCTGACATATCGCTTGAAACCAACGTAATTTTTCTCAAACAAGAATCTTTTGAGCGCATGAACATGGTCCCCACTGCCGACAACTTCCGTGAACAACGCATTCATAAACCCAATGTGTCCAAAAGCAAGGCGGAAATGACGTAGCCCCGTCTTCTCAAAAGCAGAAATGAGTAACGCCATGATTTCTCCATCTGCACTCACCGTCTGATCTCCAATCAACTCCACACCATATTGCTCGAACTCCGCAGGTTTTCCCTCATGTTCTTGCGTACGATAAAGAGCTGTATTGTAAGCGAGACGTAATGGCAACGGTTCATCTTTTAGACTCGAACTAACAACTCTTGCAATCGGAGCAGTCATATCTGGCCTTAAAACGAGCGTTCTTCCTTGTCTATCCATAAGCTTAAAAAGCTTCGCGTCATGGATTGCTGATGCTGCACCAACGGTGTCATAGTACTCCAACGCAGGTGTATGTAATGTTTGGTATCCCCATAAACGAACTTCTTCTGCAATTTGAGAAATCACTTCTTCATTTCGTTCATAAAGGAGCGGAAGAGTGTCTTTCATTCCGAGAGGCTTCTCAAACATAAAAGGGCTGGACATAGCTCATTCCCCCATTTTTAACGTTTTTTACTTTAACTTGGTAGAGTGATAATGAATTAAAGATACTGATGAGTTTACACGCTCCACATTCATCCGTCAACCAATAAAGAAAAGTACCCTTTTACCGTTTCAGAATCATAAGAAAATTATACATGAAATTCAATCACATAATAAAAAAGAACGACACATGTGCCGTTCTTCCTTTTTATGCAGCAGCTTCTTCTTCCAGTGGCATGTTGTTTCGAATGAAAAACACAAAGATTGGTGCCAACATTCCAAGAGTAACAATCGTGAATACGAACAAAACGACATACTGCTCAGAGTATTTCTTATACAGATGGAAGGACGCATAGATCGTGAAACCGACTGAAGCTAACGAAATAGGTAACGCCAAGAAACCAATCAGTGGCATAACTCCAGCGATGATACCGAGTAGAAAATTCGCCGCTAGTAATGAAACGAGAATCCAAGGAATACCATCTCGAATCCCACCTGTTAATCGACTTTGGACGAGAACACCGAGTAAATAATACTGTGCAATCGGGATGAATGCTAGCCAAGAAAGTTCAATATTTTGATTTTCTGCCATGCGATACAAACCAAATGCCATAAAGAAATACATTAAAATTGCAAAAATAAACATAAAAATGATGAATACACCCATAAAAGCGAGAATAGCTAGAATGAAACCATCTTCTGCCGCCAATTCGAACACCTCCTTATTCTATGTACGATGCAAGTGACCAAAGGTTTCAAGAACGTTTGATCACTTGCATCGGATTTCCACCAACAAACGCGCCAGCTGGCACGTCTTTATGAACGAGTGTCGCTGCTGAAACGACAGCGCCGTCTCCAATCGTCACACCAGGCAAGATTAGTGACTGTGCACCAATCATGACATTACTACCGATGTTTACGTCACCGAGTCGGTATTCATTCGTCAAATATTCATGAGCCAAGATCGTCGTATTAAAACCGATAATCGTATTACTTCCAACAGTAATTCGTTCTGGATACATTACATCTGGTGTTACTTTTAACGCAAATGACGTTTTGGCCCCAACGTCCATCCGTAATAAACGACGATACATCCAATTTTTCACACGCAGAAAAGGTGTTATCCGACTAAACTCAATGACGATGAAATTCTTCGCCACCTTCCAAAACGACACCGTCTTATACATATGCCATAACGAGTTGTCCTTATTTACCTCGAAACGCTCTGTATTTCGCGGCATAATTAGTCGGCTCCTACGATGTGTAGCAGATCTCTCATATCTTCTAAAATGTAATCAGGATAAAGTGAGCGTACTTCTTCTAATCCACGAACGGCCCATCCAACTGCCGCCGTTTGTGTTCCTGCACGCTTTCCTCCATCAATGTCGTGGGTATTGTCGCCGACCATAATCGTTTGCTCTGGGATGCTACCGAGCTGTGCCATCGCTTTTTTAATCGGCTCAGGGTGCGGTTTTACATTCTCTACATCATCAAACGTCACGATCGTTGAGAAGTAAGGTTTTAAACCCGTTATCTCCAAGCCACGCTCCGTTGTAGGACGACGCTTCGTTGTCACAACCCCAAGCTTATACCCTTTATTAAAAAGTTGGGCAACGGTCTCACGAACACCTTCATATTCACGAAGCAACTGATCGTGATGCAAATGATTATGTTCAATATACATTTCGATCATATCGTTCGCTACACTTGGGTTCAGGCGAGTAAACGTCTCATCTAATGATGGACCGATAAAAGGTAAAATATCCGCTCGTTTGTATTGTCCTGGATAATATTCACCGAGTGTGTGTTCAAACGATGCGATAATAAGTTCGTTCGTGTCAATAAGCGTTCCGTCTAGATCAAAAAGCACTGTATCGACTGTTTTCATGAATGATCTCCTCCTTAGACGCTTGTTTCTTCTCTGATCGATTCCAGAAATAAGCGACAATCATCGTTAAAAGAATCGCTGTTACAAGTCTAATGGCGAGTAGCGGCAACACTGGTATCCCTAAAGGAATAAAAATGAGCGTATCTTCAACAATCGCGTGACATGCTACGAGAAAGATAACGACGAGGTAGACGTCTTTCTTTTTTACCCCGTTTTTCTTTACTTCTTCTACCATAACACCTGCGCCTAACGCTAGACCAAAAAACAGCCCTGATGCAAGTGTCGTTGATGTATTAGGCGCAATGCCTAGCATCTTAGTAAATGGCAGCATCTTACGTGAGAACCAATCCAGTAAATGTAAATCTCTCATCACTTCAATGAGTAACATAATCGGAAAAACAAATAAAGCGAGTTGCATAATACCTAGGCTTGCTGCGACAAGTCCGTCTGCGACAATACCTAGAGCCCCACTAGGATCAGCCGTAACATTCGCCTCAAAAAAGCCATATTGTGCAAGTTCTCCTCCACCGTTCCAAAACCAGTTGATCATAAGCGCGGAAAAGATTGCAAGGCCAATTCGCACACTTAAAATCACTGAAATTCGGACTCCGAGCTTCGCAGCAACTGCTGATTCTACGATCAAGTTATGGCTAAATGACAGCATGACAGCAAGAATAAAAACTTCCTTCACAGTAAGATCTAACGACAGAATTGCACCAATTCCTGCATACAGGTTTAAGAAGTTACCAAGAACGAGTGGAATTGCCGCTTCCCCTGGCAAACCAAGCCATCCCATCACTGGTGCAATTTGTCGTGCAATCCAATCCAACACAGGCGTATGTGAAAGTACGGTAATGAGGAACGTGATCGGGAAAATGATTTTTGCAAGCATCCAAGTTGTTTTAATACCCGACCTTAGGCCGTTTTTCAACGTCTTCATACGCTCCCCCAAGGGTATTCAATTTTTAAACTAGCTTCATTTCATAGTTCACTTTTTGACACGATGATTCGTTATTTTTTCTTCTTGTTCTTTGATTTCTTTTTCGGTTCGTCATCTAAATATCGAATATCAGATTGCCCCGTTTTTCGACGGTAAATAATGAGCACAATCGCACCGATAATTAATACAATCGAGATCACTTGTGCCGTTCGTAGTAAATCAAAGATCATTAGACTATCTGTTCTAAGACCTTCAATAAAGAGTCGACCGAATGAATACCAAATGACATACGTTAAGAATAGCTCACCACGACGAAGATTCACTCGACGCAAGTAAAGCAAGATCGCTACACCTAACAAACTCCATAGTGATTCATATAAAAACGTCGGATGATAGTACGTACCATCGATGTACATTTGATTAATGATGAACTCTGGAAGCATAAGGTTTTCAAGAAACTGGCGAGAAACTTCCCCACCATGTGCCTCTTGATTCATAAAGTTACCCCAACGACCGATGGCTTGCCCGAGCAAAATACTCGGTGCTGTAATGTCGGCTAATTTCCAAAAAGAAACGCCACGCTTTTTCGCAAAAACAATTGCAGTGATGACGGCTCCAATAAGCCCCCCATGAATTGCAAGTCCACCTTCCCAAATCGCAATGATTTGACCAGGATTTTCTAAATAATAATCGAGCCTAAATAAGACGTAATAAAGTCTGGCACTGACAATGGCGATCGGCACAGCCCAAATGAGCAAGTCCAAAATTAAATCTTTCGGTAAACCACGACGCTTTGCTTCTTGATTTGCCAATAAGTAACCTAGAAAACCACCGAGCATAATAATTAATCCATACCAATAAATTGGCCAGCCAAAAATCTCAATCGCAACAGGATTTAAAGGTTGCACGGATAAAAACATCTTACTGTCACCTCTTTCAATTACAATTCTTCTTTGTCGTAATCTTCAATAACATCCATTAGCTTGTTCGAAAATTCTTGAGCAGCATTAATTCCCATCCTCTTTAAACGGAAGTTCATCGCTGCAACTTCTACGATAACTGCTAAGTTCCGTCCAGGACGAACAGGAATCGTATATTTCGGTATTTCACTTTCAAGGATCTGTAATTTTTCTTCATCAATACCTAAGCGGTCATACGCTTTCTTTTCATCCCAAAGTTCCAAGTGAACATTTAACGTAATACGCTTAAATGGTCGTACTGCTCCGGCACCGAACAACGTCATCACATCAATAATCCCTAGCCCCCGGATTTCAAGTAAATGGCGAATGAGTTCAGGGGCTTGTCCCATTAATGTGTCCGCATGTTGTTGGCTAATTTCAACAGAGTCATCAGCCACGAGCCGATGCCCACGTCGAACGAGATCAAGAGCCGTTTCACTCTTACCTACTCCACTTGCCCCAGTGATTAAAACGCCAATTCCATATATGTCTACAAGAACACCGTGAACAGCCGTTGTATCGGCTAACTGCGCTTCTAGAAAGTTTGTAATCATACTGATGAGACGTGTCGTTGTCATATCTGCACGCATGATTGGTACGCCTGAAGCTTCAGCCGCTTCCATCAATTCAGGTGGAGCTTCTAAGCCTCTTGAGATGATGACACCTGGCGTGTTCGGTGTACATAGCTTTTGCATTCTTTCTGTTCGCTGCTGATCGGTCAGACGCTCTAGAAACGTTAACTCCGTACGTCCGAGCAACTGCAACCGTCTTCGCGGATAATATGTAAAGAAACCGGCCATTTCCATTCCCGGTCGAGATATATCACTCGTCGTAATCGGTCGATAAATACCATCTTCTCCACCGAGTAATTCCATGGAAAAACGATCGATTAAACTTTTCGCAGTGACTTTTGACATCGTCACACCTCCGAAACTATCCATTATCTTTTTGCAGATCCTATCTATTGTAGCATGAAAGAACTTCAAGATGAATGTCAGACATCCGGATGCGTTGTGGCAAGCGTAAACACAGCAAAAAGAGACCATGGTAATCATTTGACCAAGGTCTCTTGTCGATTAAGAAGTAAATGGTTTAGAAATTAAATTAAGCAGTGCATTAATTAATGCCATAACAACTGCAGCTAACATTGCTGTACCGAAATGATCAATAACAAACGCATCACCCATCAAAAATGAAATAAAGTAGAGCAAGAAGGCATTAATGACAAAGATAAAAATACCTAATGTCAAAACCGTCACCGGGAGCGTAAGTACAACTAAGATTGGACGGACAAGTGTGTTGGCAAGTCCAAGCAATATGGCAGCAATAAACGCTGCACCCCACCCACTTAATTCAAAACCATCGAAAATCAATCCTGTAATCAACAACACCGCTGCATTTACTACGATATAAAAGAAACATCCGAGCATTGTGATCAACTCTCCTTCCATAAAAGAAGAGAGCGGACCCCGCCGCTCTATCCTTTATTCTTCGCTCTCTGTTTTAATTGAAATTGAACCCGTCTTCGTACTCGCATCAATGCGAATTTGATCCTCAAAGTTAGGATTTGAAACGAGCGTTAACGTTTTTTGAATGAAATCGCGCTTCTCTTCATGAACGTCTACATTTGGGAGCTTCCAATGATAACTTCCCACATTCGTCTTTAACTTCGCTTTCGTACTCACTTGATCAGGAACAATTACTTTAACCGAACCCGTTCCCGCATTTAACGACGCATAGCCTGATTTCACATCTTTAAAGTGACAGTGGATCGTACCATTTAATGCTTCTGCATCAATGTCTTTATAACTTCCGTTTAGCTCTACGCTACCATTTGCCGTTCGTAGATCGATGCGGTCAATTGTACCACCCTTAACATGTACAGTACCGTTTAACGCTTCCGCTTCTAGAAGCTCCGTTTTGACTGCATCAATATCTAAACTTCCGTTAACCGACTTTATGGACAAATACGTTGCAAGCGCATCGGCAACTGTCACCTTACCGTTAAATGTGTACAGCTTTACCTTTTCTAGCTTCTTCTTAGGCAAGTAAACGGTTGTATTTAACTTAATGCGCTTCGACTTCGTATAGAAATGAAGTTCATTATCAATCGATTCAAAGACCGTATTCTCCAAAAAGCTGTTTCGAGCTTCTTCTACGTTACTTGCTTTGTACACTTTTGCCGTGCATTCAAGTTTCACATCTGGCTCATCCCACGTCTTTAATTCGACTGCACCATTTTCGAGGGATAAGTTAAACAGATCTTCACTCATGCCTGTATGCTGAAAGATATGATTAACTTCAACCGCATTGCCAAAGTTAAAATCAAGATCAAGTTCTTTAATCTTCGTAACCGCTGACTCTACAAAATCCGAAAACCAACGTGCCCCTTCACTCCAACGGTTGTTGTCATCTTGATTTACATGTTGGTCAGCTTGCTCATCATAACGGCGATTTCCTTCTTCCCAATTCACTTCTGTGCTAAGTTGAGATTTGTCTCTCGTTGTTGAGTTGCTTACGGTCGGTTCGGCGTTCGATGAACCTTGGCTTATGGCACGCATAAGCTTTTCTCCATCCTCCGCACTAATCTTACCTTCGTCAATCATCTTGAGAATCATTTTACGCTCTTCCATGATGGTACCCTCGCTTTCCTTAACATTTAGCTATCACACAGTCTATTTACGAACAGCCACGGTATAAGGTTTCAAGCGTTTAGGAGCTCACAGATTCCTTTAGTTCATGCATGCGCTTCTTCTCTCGCTCTAAGATCGGTTTGAGGTAATCTCCCGTGTATGAACCTTTCGTTTCAGCTACGACTTCTGGTGTGCCTGTTACGAGAATTTCTCCACCACCATCGCCACCTTCTGGCCCTAAATCAACAATGTGATCGACTGTCTTAATGACATCAAGATTGTGTTCAATAACAAGAACTGTATCTCCGTTCTCCACCAAGCGTTGAAGCACTTGAAGCAAACGTTTAATGTCATCCACATGTAAGCCTGTCGTCGGTTCATCAAGAATGTACAATGAGCGCCCACTCGTTCTTCGGTGTAATTGAGACGCAAGCTTCACTCGTTGCGCTTCACCGCCAGATAACGTTGTTCCTGACTGCCCTAGTTTTATATACCCTAATCCGACATCTTGTAACGTCTTTATCTTCCGGTAGATCCGTGGAATGTTCTCAAAGAACACGATGGCTTCGTCAACCGTCATCGCGAGAATGTCGGCAATATTTTTGTTTTTATACTTAATGTCTAGCGTCTCACGATTGTAACGTTTCCCATCGCATTCTTCACATGGTACATAAACATCTGGGAGAAAATGCATTTCAATCTTTAATATCCCATCACCACGACACGTTTCACAACGTCCACCTTTTACGTTAAAACTAAATCTGCCTTTTTGGTAACCTCTAACTTTCGCTTCGTTCGTCATCGCATACACTTCACGAATGTAATCAAACACACCCGTGTATGTCGCAGGGTTCGACCTTGGTGTACGACCAATTGGGGATTGGTCAATGTTCACGACATAATCAAGTTGATCGATGCCTTCAATTTCTTTATGCTTTGCAGGCTTCTCCCTTGCACGATGGAGCTTTTGGGATAGCGCTTTACGAAGAATATCGTTAATTAACGTACTTTTTCCTGACCCCGAGACGCCTGTAACCGCATTAAAGACACCGAGTGGAATATCTACCGTTACGTTTTTCAAGTTGTTTGCCGAAGCACCTTTAATCTTCAACTTACGATCGGTTAATTCTCGTCGTTCCTTAGGAAGAGGGATGAAGCGTTTCCCTGATAAATATTCACCCGTTAATGATTCTGGATCATCCATAATCTCATCAGGCGTTCCTTCACTCGTAATATAGCCGCCAGCCAAGCCCGCACCAGGACCGATATCAACGATATGGTCCGCTGCAAGCATCGTATCTTCATCGTGCTCAACGACAATTAACGTATTACCAAGGTCTCGCATGCGTTCGAGCGTTTTAATCAAGCGAGTGTTATCACGTTGATGAAGACCAATACTCGGCTCATCTAAAATGTACAAAACCCCCATCAGGGCAGAGCCGATTTGAGTTGCCAGTCGAATCCGCTGTGCTTCTCCACCTGATAACGTTCCTGCTGTACGACTCATCGTCAAATAGCCAAGCCCAACATTCGCCAAGAACCCTAAACGCTCGTCAATTTCATTGATGATTAGCCTTGCGATCTGCTTCTCTTTCTCCGTAAGATCAAGTGTTGTCACATAGTTCTTCGCTTCAAGAATCGGTAAGTCTGTTACTTGACCGATATGCTTTCCAGCAATGAGCACCGACAAGCTCTCTTTCTTTAAACGATGTCCTTTGCACGTACCACACGCCTTACTAATCATATATTGTTCCATTTGTTCACGTACATAATCCGACGATGTTTCGTGATAGCGTCTTGAGATGTTGCGTAAAACACCTTCAAAGTAAATAGTACGCTCACGAACCGTTCCGAATTCATTTTCATGGCGAAAAACAATTAAATCTTTTCCGCTACCATAAAACAAAATATCCACATGTTCTTTCGGAAGTTCTTGGAATGGCACGTCCATATCGATGCCATAATGGGAACAAACCGCTTCTAGTAATTGTGGATAATAATTAGAGCTTGTCGGTTTCCATGGCAAAATTGCATGCTCACGTAAACTAAGAGATGGATCCGGAATGACTAGCTCTTCGTCTGTCTCTAATTTAGAGCCTAATCCATCACACGTTGGGCATGCTCCAAATGGATTGTTAAAGGAAAACAATCTTGGCTCTAACTCTCCAATTGAGAATCCACACTGTGGACAAGAATGATGTTGATTGAAGCGGATTTCATCGTCATCAATCAAGTCAATGAGGATTTGACCACCAGCTAGATCTAATCCGGTTTCAAGTGATCCTGATAACCTGGCTTCGATACCTTCTTTAATGACGATACGATCTACAACAACCTCGATCGAATGTTTCTTGTTCTTATCTAACTCAATGTCTTCAGATAGATCCAGAATCGTACCATCGACTCGTACACGAACGTACCCCTGTTTCTTTAAATCATCGAACACTTTCTTATGGGTACCTTTCCGACCAGAGACAATGGGAGCTAGAATCTGCATCTTTGTCCGTTCAGGGTATTCTAGCAGTTGATCAATCATTTGTTGTACACTCTGGGAAGTGATCGGTATATTGTGGTTCGGGCAATACGGCACACCGATTCTTGCAAATAAAAGACGCAAGTAATCATAAATCTCCGTAACCGTTCCGACGGTAGAGCGGGGATTTTGACTCGTCGTCTTCTGATCAATTGAAATTGCCGGGGATAACCCTTCTATACTATCAACATCTGGTTTATCCATTTGGCCTAAAAACTGCCGAGCATACGCCGATAACGACTCAACATATCGTCGCTGCCCTTCTGCGTAAATCGTATCAAAAGCAAGTGACGATTTCCCAGAACCAGAAAGTCCCGTAAAAACGACCAACTTGTCTCGAGGAATCGTAATGTCAACGTTCTTTAAATTATGTGACCGTGCACCTTTCACGCGAATGTTATCTAATCCCATATCGACGTCTTCCTTTCATAACTCCTGCAATAATTGTGGTATCGTTCTACGACCCTTTTAATTCGATTAGCACGTCACGTAATTCTGCTGCTCGTTCAAAGTCCAACAGACGTGCAGCATCTTTCATATCACTTTCGATCTTCTCAATGGTGGCGATTCGTTCTTCCTTCGTCATCTTCTTAGGAGATTTAATCGTCTTCTCGTCAGCTGAATCGTCTGTTGACACTGTCGCTTGTACAGTGTCTGGGATCGCTTTATTAATCGTCTGTGGTGTAATGCCATGCTTCTCGTTATGTTCCATTTGAATCTTGCGACGTCGCTCGGTTTCATCCATAGCCACCCGCATCGACCCTGTAATCTTATCAGCATACATAATGACTCGACCATTTGCATTACGGGCTGCTCGTCCCATCGTTTGAATCAATGAACGCTCCGCTCGTAAGAATCCTTCTTTATCCGCATCTAAGATTGTCACGAGTGATACTTCTGGAATGTCCAACCCTTCACGTAACAAGTTGATTCCAACGAGACAATCAAATTCACCGAGTCGAAGCTGTCGGATAATTTCTAGTCGATCTAATGTCTTAATGTCAGAATGCAAATACTTCACTTTAATTCCGACTTCCGTTAAGTACGCACTTAAGTCTTCAGACATCTTCTTCGTTAATGTTGTAATAAGAACCCGCTCGGAACGTTCCGTCCTCTTATTAATCTCACCGATTAAATCATCGATTTGTCCTTGGATTGGCCTTACCTCTACTTCAGGATCTAACAACCCGGTCGGTCGAATAATCTGCTCTACTACCTCTGGGGCCTTCTCTCCTTCATAAGGTCCTGGCGTCGCAGACACATATACCGCTTGTGCAACCCGCTTCTCAAACTCTTCAAATTTAAGCGGGCGATTATCCATCGCTGATGGCAAACGGAAACCATGATCAACAAGAACTTTCTTACGTGCTTGGTCACCGTTATACATCCCTCGAACTTGTGGCAGTGTCACGTGGGATTCATCAATTATTAACAAGAAATCCTCAGGAAAGAAGTCTATTAATGTGTACGGTGAATCACCAGCTTCACGAAACGTCAAATGCCTCGAGTAGTTCTCAATTCCTGAACAAAAACCCATTTCATGCATCATTTCAATGTCATAGCGCGTACGTTGTTCTAGACGTTGAGCTTCTAACAATTTATTATTCGCATTTAGTTCATCTAGTCGTTCTTCCAATTCTTTCTCAATGTTGACGATCGCACGTTTCAACTTCTCTTCACGAGTAACAAAGTGTGACGCTGGGAAAATAGCTACGTGATTGCGTTCGCCAATTACCTCACCGGTGAGAGCATCCACTTCAGTAATACGATCAATTTCATCGCCAAAGAATTCTACGCGAATGCATTGTTCATCTCGTGAGGCGGGAAAGATCTCAACAACATCTCCGCGTACACGGAATGTCCCGCGTATAAAGTTAATATCATTTCTCGTATATTGAATATCAACGAGATCATTTAAGAGTTCATCTCGACCTTTCTCCATATCTGTTCTAAGTGAGACGACGAGGTCACGATATTCTTCAGGTGAACCTAACCCATATATGCAAGAGACACTAGCAATAATAATGACATCTTCTCGTTCAAAGAGTGAGCTCGTTGCAGAGTGTCTTAGCTTATCGATTTCATCGTTGATACTAGCATCCTTCTCAATGAATGTATCTGACTGCGGAACATATGCCTCTGGTTGATAGTAGTCATAATAGCTTACGAAATATTCAACGGCATTGTTGGGGAAAAATGATTTAAACTCACTGTACAATTGTCCTGCCAACGTCTTATTATGAGCAATAATTAACGTCGGCTTGTTAACTTCTTTAATGACGTTCGACATCGTAAACGTCTTACCCGTACCTGTCGCACCGAGCAACACTTGATGTTTTTTTCCTTCGTTCACTTGCTTTACAATTTCTTGAATCGCTTGTGGTTGATCACCTTGTGGCTCATAAGCTGACACTAGTTCGAATTGACTCAACGTTGCTCTCCTCCTACCGTGCGTACATCTTTTGTTAAGAAAATTATATCACAATTTCATAAAAGCGAACATACTTTCGGTTTTTATTTCTGTACACAAAAAGACATTCCCGTTTTTCAGCATTCTATATCACTAGAATACCTCTTTTAGGAATGTCTAATCACTTTCGCTACGCATTTGTTTCATTCGATGTTGCTTCATTCCCCTTCGTCTGCCACTCTACACCCATCTCCGGACGTAAAAAGACGATGCCTAATTCATGATGTTCATTGTCATATAATGCCGCTTGTTCAATCCGCTTCTCGCCACGCTCATCAACGACTTCAACTTTGCCATAAGCCGGGTTAATTTGTAGTTTCTGATAAAAACTCCATTCACTATTCACAGGCTCTTGATGTACTTTCGTTACAATCTCACCCGGAATGAGCCCCATCTTCTCAGCAGGTGAACCTGGACGAACAGCTAAGATAACGACACCATCGGCTCGCGGTGTAAAATAAGGGGTTGCTTTGCGGTCTTGTATTCGTTTTGAAAGTTGAACGGTAATTCGAAGAATCAACAATCCGACCACAACATACAAAAGCGCTACTGGATAATAAAAAATTGCAAATGAAGACGCACCCGCAAGCGCTGCAATCCAAAGAAGCTGTGTGCTTGTCCGTGCAAGCTGATGTCCAATTCTTTCGGAATAGCTTATCGCATGAGCACCTAAAAGAAATGGAACGAGTGTGACAGAAAGCCCGTCAGTAACAGGTAAAAATGGCCACCAGTCTACGCTCGTAACAAGTTCACCAGGAACAAAAACAAAAAGCGGAATTAAGTATAGTCGATCGAAGCGTTGGCCGCCAATCCACTTCCCTCTAGAACTCTTTATCCGGAGCGGTGAATAACGTCTACTACTTCGCCTCTCTCGTAATAATACCGCTTCAATAATCGTCAATACAAAAACGAGCAACAACACCCATGCAGGCTCTGTCGTAGCCTCAGTTGGGAGCCAAGCCGCTTCATAAGTAATGAACCCAAGTAGCCATTGATCAATGAATAATGCGATCAACAAGCTATAAAGTGGAGAGAGTAAACGTGTACCTCCAACTACTAGAAGAACTAAGTAAACGACAGCAGTAATCATTAAGTATTCTGTTGATAATACAATTCCAAGTAATACAACAACGACGGATGCAAGAATACCTGCAAGCACGCCAGGCACCAACGGGTGTAGCCACTCTTCTGTCCACGGTCGAATTGACGTATGAAACATATTGCGCTCGCGTTTCATTCGTCTAAACCCAACCCACGCCATTGCAACGATCGCTACATATGTAAGTGGATGTACAAAAAACATACCTATCCCTGTCAGTACATCGACCAGCCATGTCTGCATAGTGTGACCCCTTTATTGTCGTAATCGATTAATTCTAGTATAACGGAAACGATTAGAAATAGCTTATAAAATAAATACATCCGTCGTTAAACGGATGTATTTACCTAAATTTATAGAAGCTTATTGCTGTTCAATGATTACTTCTAATGCTCGATTTAACTGACGATCGTTCTCTGGATCACGGATCTTCTCTACAATACTCGTGTGAAGTGCCTGTGCCGTGAGATCGTCTACTTCTCCCGTTACATCAAGATCATCGTCCATTTGTTGAAACGCAGTCACTGCATTTCCTGTTTGTTCATCAAAGTAACCGTCGGTGCGCCCTGGCTCAAATCCGAGACCTTGCAGAATTTCTTGAGCACTCTTTACTTGATCATTATTGTCGTTAAGAACGAGAGGGTCCTCAATTGAAAGTGCAGTCGAATAAAAGTAATCTGGTTGACTTACTTCAATTGTTGGTTCTACGCCATCCTCATGGATGTTGTTACCGGCGGATGTTAACCATCTAAACATCGATAAATTCATCTCACTACCGTCACCAAAATCATAGGATTGTTGAACCGTTCCTTTACCGAATGTCGTTTCACCAACAAGCTCATAATCGCCTGCTTCATGTAAAGCAGCTGCCAAAATCTCTGATGCAGAAGCACTACCACCATTAATCAAACCTACAATTGGATAGTCTTTTTGATCTTCAAGTGTAGAAACCGTTTGTGAAATATCGCCTGTTGGTTCTTCGATCTGAACAATCGTTTCACCTTTAGGTAATAGCAAACTACCGATATCTTGAACACTATTCAAATAGCCACCAGGATTTTGACGCACATCAATAACTAAACCATCAATTCCTTCATTCTCAAGGTAATGCAAACCTTCTTCAAACTCTTGTGCCGTATCAACTGAGAATGACGTAATATCAATGACCCCGATTGTTTGACCATCCTGTTCATACGTATTCGCATGTACAGTCTCTACAGGGATCGCATCGCGCTCAATTTCTACTTGGAAAGGATCGGTTGCAGAAGGACGACCAATGGTTAAAACAACCGTTGTCCCTTTCTCACCACGAATTTGCATTAACGCTTCGTTTAATGACAATCCTTCCGTTGAATTGCCATCAACTTCTAAAATACGATCATCGGGCATAAGTCCCGCTTCTTCCGCTGGTGAGCCTTGGATCGGAGAAACAATCGTAACCGAACCATTTACCATGTTCACCTCAGCACCGATGCCTTCAAACTCATTGCCAAGAGATTGCGTGAACTCAGCAGCTGTTTCTCGGTCCATATAAACAGAATATGGATCATCTAATTCATGGAGCATCCCTCGAATGGCTCCTTCATACAAATCATCCTCGTTGACATCTTCAACATAGGATTCTGAGATGACCTGAAACGCATCATGAACCTTATTCCAACCTTCACCTTCACTAGATGAAAGCTGACTCCCAGCAATTGGTGCCTCGTAATTATCCCCATTACTAACACCCATACCGAGCAGCAAGCCTCCTCCACCCGCTGCTAAAACTGTAACAGCAAGAACAACGATCCAAACACCTTTTCTATTCATTGATGCTCCACCTCTATTTATATCCAGACCTAATGACTCTTCATGATTGTATGACAAGCACGTTGTACGTATGACGCTTATTCCTTCTTCTCATTTAAACACATTTCACCACCAAGTACAAAAGGTAAATCGGCATGTTCTATGACGTGTTTTAAAGGGAAATTCTACTCAATAGAAGAAAGTGATGATCCTCCCTTCTCACCTGCAGTTTTGTACTTGGCTTGGCAAAAAGGGGACATTTGTTGAACAACACTCATTCTTCAGTTCGTACTTAAACTACCTCGCTTAAACCTTGTGCAAAGACTACCCCAACTATCCAAGTTATATCTCGCCATACCTAAAGAAAACACAAGTCGCTAAAAGCAACTTGTGTTTTTGTATTATAGATAATTCATCGGGTCCACAGAGTTTGATTTGCTGCCATTCCATGTTCCTTCGTGAACTTCGAAATGCAGGTGAGCGCCTTGAGAAGCTCCCGTGTTACCCATGATTCCAATTTGTTGTGTTCGACTTACAGACTGACCTTGTGAAACATTAATTGAATCAAGGTGAGCATAAAGTGTTTCTACAGTTCGACCGCCAATCGTATGTCTAACGATGACTGTGTTTCCGTAACCGTTCATCCAACCAGCAAAAGAAACCGATCCTGATTCTGCTGATACGATTGGTACATTTGAACGTCCACCCGCTCCGATATCAATTCCGTGGTGGAAGCTTCCCCAACGCGGACCATATTGTGACGAAATTCTACCTGTTGCTGGTGTAGCCAGCGTTCCCCCAGTATCACCTACGCTTGGAGGGTTTGATACATTTGAAGAATTATTGTTACTGCTATTGTTGCTGGAGCTTGAATCAGATGAAGAAGACGTTGATACTGATGCAACTGATTCTTGCTCTGCTGCTGCTTGTTCTGCCTTCTGTTCTGCTGCTTGTTCAGCTTCACGCTCAGCTTGTGCATTTGCTGCTGCAACACGAGCTTCTTCTTCAGCTTTCGTAATTTCTGCTTGTTTAGAAGCTACTTGATCATCAAGAAGTAACTTTTCGTTCGTAAAGCCGTTTATTTCATCAAGAAGTTGTAGTTCATCATCTTTTAGATCTGACATGACGCTTTCTTTAACTGCCATTGATCCTTCAAGATCTTTACGCAACTCTTCGAGTTCTTGTAAATGTGTTTCTAAGGCTGCTAGATTCTCTTCAACCTTTGCTTTCTTTTCTTCTAACAATTCGTGATCCGCTTGATGCTCCTCTAAGATCTCACGATCTTGTTCTGCAATCGTTGATAACGTATGTACGCGTTCAATAAAATCCCCAAAGCTTTCGGCGCCTAAAATAACTTCTAGATATTCAACTGAGCCCCCGCCACTTTTATACATTGAAGCTGCACGATCTTTAATTAGTTCATCTCGCTCAGCAATTCGAGCTTCGATTTCTTTAATTTCTTCTTTTAGCGCTTCGATTTCCGCTTCAATTTCTTCAATTTCTGCTTCACGACTCGCAATCTCGCTCGTTGTTTCTCCGATCTCTTGATCGAGTTCAGCGATTTCTTCATTGATTGCGTCTAGATCCTCTTCAACCCCACCAAGCTCTTGCTTTCTTTCATTGGAACGTTCTTCAATTCGTTCACGTTCACGTTCAAGATCTTGTAGCTCCTGCTCTAGACTACTAGAGGCGGAAGCTGAATCGTGAATCGTCGTCCAGCTTCCTAGCGCGATCAAGAACGCTGCGGCAAACATTATCATTTTCTTCCCCTGCATGCTGCATGCTCCTCCTCTAAACCTTACTCGTTTATCTATACCTTCAAAAACTTGCGAACCGACATTTGACTACCAAAGATTCCAACGAGAATACTGACTAGTAGTAGCAAACCTGAGATTTGCCAGATCATTGGATTCGGCTCTACAAATGTGAAAAATGGAACTTGGTCATACATAAAGCTGTAAAGATAACTGTAACCTACTGTTAAGCCGGCAATTGGAATGATGGCTCCAATTAGTCCGATCAACGCTCCCTCAATGAAGAAAGGGAAGCGAACAAAGCTATTCGTTGCACCGACAAGCTTCATGATTTGAATTTCATCTTTTCGGGACAAAATTGTAAGTTTAATTGTATTTGAAATGAGGAATACAGAAGTAAAGATAAGGCCAATAACAAGTGCGCCTCCTAGTATTCGTACATAATTCGTTACTGTGAACAATTGTCCGAGAATTGACTCCCCATATTCAACCGATTCGATGGCTGATTGTGCGTTTACTTCTTCTGCAACTGCAGCAGTCATTTGTGGATCTGTAGCCTGAATGATTAACGCATCATTTAATGGATTCTCTTCTCGTAAGTTCTCGAATACTTCACCATCTGAACCCATGCTTTCCATAAATACATCAAGACCTTCATCGCGGTCTCGATAGACGACGTTTTCTACTGAATCATGACTTTCAACTTCTTCGAGAACAGACTCTTGCTCTGATGCATCGGCATCATGTTCAAAAAACGCTCGAATTTCGACATCGTTCTCAATCGTATCAATGAGATGATTCGTGTTGACAATTAAGAATGCAAACGCCCCAACAACGAAAAGCATAATTGCGACTGCACTCATGGATGCAAAGCTCATCCATCCATTTCGACGTATGTTCTTAAACCCTTCACGACCGTGACGTGTGAGTGTTTTACGCTTGATAGCCATAAGAACCTCCCACTTCATCACGTACGACTTTGCCGTTTTCGATTGCAATAACTCGTTTTTTCAACGTGTTGACGATATGACTGTTATGAGTTGCCATAACAATTGTCGTGCCTCTATTGTTAATCTCCTCTAACGTCCCCATGATGCTCCAAGCGGTTTCTGGATCTAAGTTCCCTGTTGGTTCGTCAGCGATTAAGATAGCCGGTTGATTAACAATCGCTCTTGCAATCGCAATACGTTGCTTCTCTCCACCTGATAACTCACTTGTGTTGAACCTCGCCTTAGATTTCAGACCTACAATATCAAGAACGTCCATAACCTTTGTTTTAATTTGCTCTGGTTCTTCTTCAATAACCTCAAGAGCAAATGCGATGTTTTCATAGACCGAGAGTTTTGTAAACAACTTAAAGTCTTGAAATACAACGCCGATTTTACGTCGTAAATAAGGAATCTGCTTGTCCGATAAATCCCCTAGGTTGTTCCCGTTAATCTGAATTAATCCTTCAGAAGGCTTTAATTCACGAATCATCAATTTGATAAATGTCGTTTTTCCTGCACCACTTGGGCCGACAACATATACAAATTCACCTTTGTCTATATGGATATTCATTCCGTTTAGCGCTTGTACCCCGTTTGGATACGTCTTGCGCACTCGTTTCATCGTAATCATGATAACCCCACACCTAATACACTTTTCTTGATCACGTAATCGCACACCTTTTCAGGTTTTATGTAGAATCATGGCATTCTTTGTCATGATCTACGAAAATTATTATATCAGACCCATCCTTTTTTTGTGTTACAGTTTCATTTCATGTGTTTAACAACCTTCCCGGTAATATGACAAAAAGAAAAGCAAGCCCTGTTTCTGCTCGCTTTTATCCATCATAATCTGAAATATAATTTGCTACAGCTTCTGCTTCTTCACCGTCTAATAATCCTGCTGGCATACTTCCTGGACCTTGAACGATTGCTTCAAGTACTTCATCGGCACCGTATCCTGCTAAAGGTGGTCCCGTCGCACCACTTTCGTTGCCTTCCATTTGTCCGTGACAACTTAAACAATTCTGTTCATATAGATGAGCCGCTTCAGCGCTATCGTACGTTCGACCTACTTCCGCTTCTTGGTCGGTCGTGCCGCCGTCTTCATCGCTTACTGGCTCGCGATCCTCTCCACAACCTGTTAATAGTACAATTGCTGCAACTCCGATGATCCAAAAACGTTTCATCACGGCGTCCTTTCTTCAAAAAAAGCTTTCGGATTTACCGAAAGCTTTTTTGAATGTACATTATCCTTCTTCTGCAACGTACTTTGCTACAGCGTCAGCATCTTCACCAGTCACAATATCTGCTGGCATGCTACCAGGACCTTCTTGAATTGCTGCTAACACGTCTTCTTCGCTATAGCCTTCAAGTGCTGGACCAGATAAGCCTTCAAAGTCACCACCGTGACAACTCATACAGTTTTCTTCATACAGTGCCATTCCTTCTTCAGCACTTACCGAACCGCCGTCATCAGCTGCTTCTTCTTCTACTGCGCCGTCATCATCCATCGCTGGATCTTCTGTGTCATCAGCGCCTCCGCAACCACCAAGAATAAATGCAAGGGCACCTGTGATTAATAGTAGCTTCTTCATCCATCATACCTCCCTTCTTTTAAGAAAAACGGGCATACCATATGCCCGTGACCTTAGTGTTCCTAAATCAATTCATTTTAAAACCCCGTCCGAGAACTTCTGTCACATTGCTTACAACAACGAAAGCCTCATGATCAATTTTTTGGACGGTTCGTTTTAAAAGCGCGACCTCATTTCGGTTCACTACACACATCAAGACCGGACGATCATCGTCTGTAAAGCCTCCGCTCGCCTGCAACTTCGTTACCCCACGATCAACATCGTGAAGAATTGCTTCTTTTACTTTGCCCTCTTCGCTCGTAATTATGAACGCCATCTTGTCATATCCAAGCCCTGTTTGAACGACGTCAATCGTTTTCCCTGTAATAAAAAGACCAATGAGTGCAAATAATGCTAGCTCGATGCTAAACGCAAAAGCAGAAAGTGTAACGATTAGACCATCCATAAAAAACACACAAGCGCCAAGTGAAATGCCTGTGTACTTATTGATGACTTGTGCAGCCAAGTCCGTTCCACCGGTTGAAGCTCCTGACCTAAATACGAGTCCTAATCCAGCACCTACACCGATTCCACCGAATAAGGAAGCAAGGAACGGATCACTCGTAAGTGGTGTCCAGTCTTCGGTTAACCAAACAACAAGAGGTAAAAACAAAGTCCCTACGATTGTTTTCCCTCCGTATTTCCATCCTCCAAGTAATAACATCCCAACTAAAAACAGCGGAATATTTAACGCCCACAACGTAATATGCGGTGCAATTCCCATCGTATTATAGACGATCGTCGCAAAACCGCTCACACCGCCTGAAGCAATTTGGTTAGGTAGTAAAAATAAATTATATGATATCGCAACGAGCGCGGATCCAGTAAGTACGAGAACTAAATTCACGAAAAACCTCGCAGTGCCTTCAAGCGGTTGCCTTCGTCTTGTGTCGATCTGAGTCATTTGAAATCGTACTCCTTTCATTCAATATGCACAAAAATTAAGCTGCCCATTCGGGCAGCTTATTAAGACCTTTATTATTTTGTGGAGAGTGTCGAACGTAAATACTCATCGATAAACGGATCGATACCACCGTCCATCACTGCACCCGTATTTCCAATCTCATGGTTCGTCCGATGATCTTTCACCATGTTGTACGGATGGAATACGTAAGAACGAATTTGGTTACCCCAACCAATATCGCCTTGGTCTCCACGCAATTCATTAATCTCTTGTTGTTGCTTTTCGATCTCTAATTGATACAAACGGGCTTTTAGCATTTTCATGGCTTGTTCCCTGTTTTTAATTTGCGAGCGTTCATTTTGACATTGAACGACTGTTTTTGTCGGCAAATGCGTAATTCGTACTGCAGAGTCCGTTGTATTGACATGCTGTCCACCTGCGCCACTTGCACGATACGTATCGATTTTTAGGTCTTCTGTATTGATCTCAATGTTCACGTCATCGTCCATTTCCGGCATTACATCACACGATACGAACGATGTATGACGTCGACCTGAAGAGTCAAACGGTGAAATCCGCACAAGTCGGTGTACACCTTTTTCTGCTTTTAGATATCCGTACGCGTTATGACCTTTAATAAGAAGCGTTACACTTTTGACACCCGCTTCATCGCCTGCAAGGTAGTCCAACGTCTCTATAGAGAAACTCCGCTTCTCCGCCCACCTCTTGTACATTCTAAGCAGCATCTCTGCCCAATCTTGTGACTCTGTACCACCAGCGCCTGGGTGCAATTCTAGAATCGCATTGCTTTTGTCATACGGCTCGCTTAATAACATTCGCAACTCAAAATCGTTAATTTGTTGTCCAAGTGACTTCAAACCTTTTAACATCTCTTGTTCTAAGTCAGCATCTGGCTCTTCTTGAAGCAGCTCGAAACTCACTTCCAAGTTTTCGAGCTCTTCTTCTAAGTTCCGGAATGTAACGGTAATGTCTTTTAATCCGTTAGATTCATCAATAACCTTCTTAGACTCATTTTGGTTATCCCAAAAGCCAGGTTCTGTCATCTTAAGTTCAAGTTCTTTAATGTGGTCTTCTTTGACTTCTAAGTCAAAGAGACCCCCTAAAGTCCGCAAGACGGTCCGTCATTGCTGAGATATCATTGCGAATTTCTGAGCTATCCATGTTTATCATCCTTTATTATGCCCCGTGGCACTGTTTGTATTTCTTACCGCTACCACATGGGCAAGGCTCATTGCGACCTGCTTCAGGTGTCTTTTTAATCGGTTGTTTTTTCTTTTGTTCTTGCTTTTGTTCACCGTGAGTTGCTTTTTGTTGTTCAGCGACTTGTTCACGTTGCATGTTGTTTCGAATTCTTGCTTTCATAACGTAGCGAGTGACTTCTTCCTCGATATCCGCAACCATAATTTCGAACATGTTGTACCCTTCTTGACGGTATTCACGAAGAGGGTCATTTTGCGCATACGCACGTAAGTGAATGCCTTGACGAAGCTGCTCCATTTGATCAATGTGATTCATCCATTTGCGATCAACGGCACGAAGCATAATAACCTTTTCGAACTCGCGCATCTTATCTTCGCCAATTTCAGCTTCTTTTGCTTTGTAGTTCGCTTTAACTTTCCCTTCAAGGAGCTCTACGATCTCTTCTGGTTCTTTACCGTACAAATCGTTCACGGTAACGTCGCCACGGTAAAGAACTGAGTTGTTAAGCTCTGCAATTAATCCATCAATATCCCAGTCTTCAGGGACTTCACTTTCAGGCGTAAATTGTGCAACCGCACGCTCGAGTACGCTTTGCATCATGCCACTTACAACTTCTTCTAAGTTGTCTGACTCAAGCACGTCCATTCGTTGCTTATAAATAATGTCACGCTGTTCACGCATAACATCATCGTATTGAAGAATTTGTTTACGAGCATCAAAGTTATGCCCTTCAACGCGTTTTTGAGAGTATTCCACAATTCGCGTAACGACTTTACTTTCAAGAGGTTCATCGTCTTCCATGCCCATTTTTTCTAACGTACTTTGCATTTGTTCGTTTGCAAAACGTCTCATGAGTGTGTCTTCCATTGAAAGATAGAACTGTGACATTCCTGGGTCACCTTGACGACCTGAACGTCCACGAAGTTGATTATCAATCCGGCGACTTTCATTACGCTCGGTACCGAGTACGAACAAACCGCCTAGCTCTGGTACACCTTGTCCGAGTTTAATGTCTGTACCACGACCGGCCATGTTCGTCGCGATCGTAACCGCGCCTTTTTCACCGGCTTTTGTAATGATCTTCGCTTCATTTGCGTGGTTTTTTGCGTTTAAGACGCTGTGTTCGATCTTTCGTTTCTTAAGCATTTTAGAAACGAGCTCTGACGTATCAACATTCGCTGTACCAACAAGAATTGGTTGTCCAGTTTTGTGGATCTCCTCAACACGTTCAGCAACCGCTTGGAATTTAAATTCCATTTTACGATAGATTAAGTCAGATTGATCTTGTCGTTGAATCGGTACGTTCGTCGGAACGGAAATAACGTTCATGTTGTAAATGTTTTGGAACTCTTCTTCTTCCGTCTTAGCCGTACCTGTCATTCCCGACAGTTTCTGGTACATACGGAAGTAGTTCTGGAACGTAATAGACGCAAGTGTCATACTTTCTTTTTGAATGGCTAAGCTTTCTTTTGCTTCAATCGCTTGGTGAAGACCGTCTCCGTAACGGCGACCTTTCATTAGACGGCCCGTAAATGAGTCAACGATGACGACTTCGCCTTCTTCAACCACATAATCTTCATCACGGTTCATCGCACGGTGCGCTTTTAACGACTGGTTAATATGATGAGTCAGTTGAACGTTTCCTGAATCAAACAAGTTATCTAAGCCAAAATAATTCTCCGCCTTATTTACGCCTTCCTCTGTCAAACGTACATTCTTTGATTTCTCATCATATGAAAAATCTTCTTCTTCACGAAGCATGCGAACGAAGCCATCTGCTTTAACATAAAGGTCTGTGCTCTGTTCAACAGAACCTGAAATGATGAGTGGCGTTCGTGCTTCATCGACAAGAATAGAATCAACCTCATCGACTACTGCATAGTGAAGGGAGCGCTGGACCATTT
Organism: Bacillaceae bacterium JMAK1; assembly: GCA_012970285.1. Taxonomy (GTDB): domain Bacteria; phylum Bacillota; class Bacilli; order Bacillales; family Marinococcaceae; genus Geomicrobium_A. The sequence goes on along the minus strand of JIBW01000003.1, from coordinate 343,022 downwards.
GGTCTTTGTATAACACCATATTGTCTCGAAGGTAATCAAAGCCAAACTCATTGTTCGTTCCGTATACGACGTCACAACTATAGGCAACACGTTTCTCATCTTTTGTAAGACCTTTTTCGTTTAAGCCTACCGTAAGTCCTAAGAAGCGGTACAGTTCGCCCATCTGCTCGCTATCTCGTCTAGCAAGATAATCGTTAACCGTAACGACGTGAACCCCTTTTCCAGTAATGGCGTTCAAGTAAACTGGCATCGTGGCTACGAGGGTTTTACCTTCACCCGTCTTCATCTCCGCCGTATCACCGCGGTGCAAAACAATACCACCGACGACTTGGACATCAAATGGACGCATACCGAGTACACGGTCTGCTCCTTCACGTACGACAGCAAACGCTTCTGGCAGTAAATCCTCGAGTGACTCTCCGCCTTCATAACGTGATTTGAAATTCTCCGTTTTCTCCGCAAGTTGGTGATCAGACAGAGCTTTCATGTCATCACCAAGATCGTTCACACTGTCTACAATCTTTTGTAGTTTCTTTAGTTTTTTATCGTCTGTATCTCCAATAACCTTCTTTATTAGACCAATCACTTAACCATCTTCCTCTCAAAGTTGGGTTGATGTTGATGGAGTATATGAGGGTTTTACCTAATTACCCAATTTGTATCAATCGTCTCCAACCCCTATTTTAACAATTTGTCTTCTTTGATACAATGAGGGGAATTTGTCGTATCGTAAAAAAGGGATCGCCCGTCATATGGGCGATCCCTTTTTGTTAGCTTCATGCTTCTGGCTCAATCAAGCCGTAGCGACCATCTTTTCTTCGGTAAACAACATTTGTATCTCCATTGTCTGCATTTGAAAATACGAAGAATGAGTGGCCTAGCATGTCCATTTGTAATACGGCTTCTTCAGCATCCATCGGTTTTAAATTAAAACGTTTCGTACGAACGAGGTCAAAGTATTCTTCTTCATCTTCAGGAGAATAACCGTTCGACAATTCCGTTACACCGATTTCATTTTTAAAGATATCCTTTGTTCCACTTTGACGAAACTTGCGATTTACCTTTGTTTTGTACTTGCGAATTTGTCGTTCGAGCTTCTCAACGACGAGATCAATCGCAGCGTACATATCAGAATGCTTTTCTTCAGCTCTTAGAAGAAGCTGAGACATGGGAATCGTTACTTCAATACTGTGTTCATTTGTGCTTCTCACCTGCATTTTAACATGAACGTCAGCTACAGGGGTCGAGTCAAAGTACCTCTCCACCTTGCCAACTTTCTTTTCCACATAGTCTCGTAATGATGGTGTTACTTCCATGTTCTCACCACGGATGTTGTAATTCATCATCAAGAACTCCTCCTTCCAGGATGTCTACACTTTCTATATACCACTCTTGAATCCCTTCTAAAACGACAAATTCGTTACAATAAAATGACAACTTTCTTCCTGGAAGGTTGACCGTCTATTCTTTGGCTCATACAGTTCGCAAAAATATATGGTACGATACAGTCAGAAGCTACAACGAAAGGGGATCTGACTGTGCGAAAATTACTCCTATACATCACTCTCGCCGTAACTGTCAGTGTCGTTACTGCTTGTCTTGATTCTGATGAAGAAGAGACAGAACAAGACGTCCCCGAAGATGAACGTGAAGCTGAAGAAGAGCAAAAAGAGCAACACATTGAAGAAAATGATAGTGAAAAAGCACTCTCATGGATGACATCATCATTGGAAGCGATGCAACAATTAGACAGCTTCGAAGTGACTATGTCTGCTGAACAACGAAACCGAAGGAATATTAACACTTCTTATGTTCACACGGAAACGACGCAATGGGTGTCAAAAGATCCCTTTGCATATCATGAAATTGCGACAATGACCGATCCTAATGATGAAGAACTTGAACGCACATTTGAAACCTACTTGCACGAGACAGAAGGTTTCTACATTTATGAACCTAACTTTGAGGCGTGGATGCTCATGCCCGATGAAACGTTACAATCGATGAATTCCTTACAGAACTATCAAGATGAGCAACAACTAGCAATTCTTCTCGATTATATTGTAGAAAGCTCCTTGTCAATGGAAGAAAATGAAGATGGTACGATAACGATCACAGCGACCGGTGACACAGAAGCTGTAAACGAGCAAGGGGAACAGATTTCTGATGTTTTGCAAGGAGGATTCGGTCTGATGATGGATGACTTGCAATCACTGCTTACCATTCAATCATTAACTTATGAACTTACAATCGATCGCGAATCAAAGTACTTAGAAACATTTTCAACGTCGATTGAACTGTTCATTTCACCCGAACAGGGCGCACAAATTCATGCAAATCAACAATTAGACCTTACGTATGATCGCCACAATGAGATTGACCCAATCACTATCCCTGACTTTGTCAAAGAAGAAGCAGAACCTGTACAAATTGACACAGAAGCTTTCCAAAACATACAACAAGAAGGAACCGAATAAGCTGCCTATCTCAATAGGCAGCTTATTTTTGTATTCGCTTCTTCTCTTGTAGTAACCGTTGTGACGTGAATAGAAAACGCTGAAATGCCGGTAACGTGACCGTAGCAATACGTTCTTGCTTTGCTCTGAAAGTAAGTGAAGCAAACGGTTGGTTCACCTCTTCTAGAAGCTTTTGCCATTCTTCAAAAGCCTTCTCATCTGAACGAAATATCGCAAACATCGTTACATTTTCATCACCGAATCGCCCAAAACCTTGAATTAGTTCTTCTCGCAAACGATCCGCCGGATCATTCTCACCTTGATGATAAAACTGAATGACGAGCTGCAAACCGTCTGTTACGGTTTCTAGGTATTCTGTTAGCCGCTCTAAAAATCTAACTTGGCTATCGACGCCGATTTCCATGCCATCACCTCACTGCTACCATAGCAAAAAGCCTCGAAAATTTAAATTCGAAGCTTAGTTTTTTTGATCGAAATAGTAACTTGTCATCGGTTGTTGCGATGGTGTCGTTCCTTCGTATTTATCATTGATTTGCTTTTGAGCGCGCACGTGGTGTAAATCACGGCCAATTGCGCCTCTTACTTCGTGTAATTTCTTATCGATGATTTTGTTTAGATTCATAATTTCTTTTGCTACCATTACAGTTTCTTTGTTTCGTTCAACTTGATGTAACGAAGACATTCTCAATTCTCTTCGTTCTAAGTAAAAATCAATTTTCTCAATGTATCGATCCCGCTCATCATCATTCTTAGGTAACGGTAAAGCAAGATGATCATGAAACTTAAGCGTTAACTCATGCAGAGCATTCAAGCCACTCATACAGGCAATTGTCCACCTTGATGACGGCTTTGACGATCAACTTGAATGACTTGCTTCCACGTATCACGAAACTCGGTCACAATCGCTTCGGCATTATCCAAATTCTCTTTGCGGTTGTGTACGTTAGCTTGAACGAGTTGATCATGAACGTAATCATAAAGCTTAAGCATCTGTTCACTCGTCTCATCGTTCACTTGCAACGTGACCATTAATTCCCGAATGATGTTTTGAGCTTTTGTGATGTTCTTGTTTTTTTCTTCGTAATCCTCTGCGTCTAGTCCTCGTTTTGCCAACCTCAAAAACTTCAAACAACCGTTATACAACATTAACGTTAACTCTCCCGGAGAAGCGGTTTGAAATTGGTTTTGTTGATAAGCCTGTTGAGACATTGCTTGAGTATACGTCATCCGTAAACCCCCTTTAGAAATTACCGTTTCCAAACATAAAGTTATACAACATATCTCCTTGGCTGTTCGAGCGAGAAATCGCCTGTTCCATCGCTGTGAATTGGCGCCAATATCGCTGTTCCTTTTGTGCTAATCGCCGTTCAAAATTCTCAATTCTCGTATCTAATTGATTAAGTTCACGACCGATTGCAAATTGATGGTTTTGATGACGCCCACTAGAACCGCCGGCTTTTCTTGAAATGGCATCACTACCGTTGTTGACGTCTTGACGAAGTTGGCGGGCAATGCCCTGATTTTCGCCTGAACCAGCAAAGAAATGATACGCCCCTTCTGGATCGTTTTCAACCGCTGCTTGAAGCTTCGCTTCATCGATGACGAGTTTTCCATTATCCAAGTAATCGGTTGAGGTCGTAATACCGAGATCACCTAAATGGCGGATGTTGGATTGATCTTGGTCCACAGATTGATAAAGTGTCATCCGCATATTCGTTAACAAGCTTTGCAACTCGCGGTCTCGACTCATCAATCCACTTTGAGCCCTCTCTTCCCAAAGCTCAATCTCATGATCGGACATCTCACTACGTTGTTCACTCGTAAGTGGCGGATAATCCCGATTTTGCCGCTCATTGACTAACCCGTTCATTTCTTCAATAAGCGCATTGTACTCCTCAACAAACTCCGAAATGTTCTTCACGATGTTCTCAGTGTCAACAGAGGAAGAAACACTTATCGGTTGCTCAAATTCACCTCTAAGTGTCATCGTTAAGTTGCCGATTGTAAACGTGTTGGATTGTCTCTCAGTCTCTAATCCATTAATCTTAAACTTGGCATTTTGTGCACCATGCGTTCCTGAACTAAGGTTGAGGAAATCTGTGAAAAATTTACCTTCACCACTTCCTGCCTGCCCCTGCACGTTTGACTCATCGTTTGAAGGGAATATCCCGTCAAAAACAATTTCAGGACCACCATCATTAAAGACCCCTGTCTCCGTTCGACTCACCGACACACTGTTCGTGTGTTCGTCATAAAACATCGTAACCCCGACTGGGCTATTGTTAAAGTTGTTCATCACACTCCGTAAAGAATCGGAATCAGTAATGAACATCGTATGTGTCTGTTGTTTACCGTTCGCGTCAAACGTGCTCATGCTAGCTTTCGTATAGTTCCCCTCTCCATTCGGGTCTACATACTCCACTTCAACGCGCGCATTCTCTGAGACGTCATCCGGTGCAAACGTTAACTCTCCACCTTCAATAAAGACCTGACCTTCTACTAAGTCATCCTTATCGCTTACAACTTGATATTCTCGTCCATTTACTCGAACGACTGGACTCTCACCAATGCTTTCGCCTTCGAGTCCAAGCCTATATACGCCATCTTCTCCACGTTCTACAAGATCTCTTTTCACTTGACCGGGTTCCCAACTCATTGAATCTAGATTTAGATCTTTGAAAGACGCGTTCGGATCAATGCTTTCTTCACCATTAATTTTTTCCGAGCTATGTGTCGAAGCTGCCTTTGCAAGCTGATCCACTTTATCGATCGTATAGTGTGAGTTCCCAGTTCCTGACGTTGATGTTACGGAAACGAGTGATTCATTGGTTGAACTACCTGTTCTCGCTAAAAAACGACTCGGTGTTAACAAGCGATCAAAAATCGACTGTTCAAACGCCCGAACCTTTGTGTTTAATTCCCTATATGCATCGACTTGCCAATTCTTAAACGTCTGTTGTTGCGTGAATTTATCCATTGGAGCTCGTTCTGCTCTCATTAAATCTGATACCATCTGGTTAATATCCATCCCTGAAGCAAAACCGGAAATTCTCATTAAAGCCACCCCGTTTATTGACTTATTCTTTATATCGACCCATTTCATAACTTGTTTACGTTCAATCACAATTCATTTCGAGCTCTCCATAAAAAAGACAATTGCTACATGCAACTGTCAACGTTCAACATCAATAATTACGCCTGCTTGCTTTAAAATTGCTGCGTTCAAATCAAGAAGTTTCTCTGGAGGTACTTCTCGTATCACTTCTTCAGACTGACGATCAATGACTTGTACATAAATCCTTGATAAGTCTTCATGAATCTTGAAGCGTAAATTCGTATGGCGAGACTCGAATTGACGATTCGCCTCTTCAACATGAATACGAATCGTATCCTTACTAATTGGACGACCCTTCTCTTCTAGTTCTCTCGCTTTCTCTTTGGTTGGTAACTGTTCCTGTACTCCATTTATACGTCCTCTGAATTCCATGCCCGTAATGTCATTCATTTGCACAGCAGATACCCACTTTCCACATGTTTGTTTACTATATCGGCGTAACACCCGCACTCTATAGTCCCAAACGCAGAAATCCTTCTTTAGCCATATGAAACTGCTACATTCAGGGTTCCATAATAAAAAAGAACAACATCCAAATAGGATATTGTTCTTATGCACGAACATCAACTTGTGCACCTTTGAACGGTTCAGAAACTTTTACTGCTTCCACCCTAGCATCAACTTGCATACGATCTAATTGTTGATGCTGCTCTACAGCAACATCTTGAGATTTCTTAAGTAGTGCAACATTCACATTAAGTTGAGTAGCCTGTTGAGATTGCAACATCGATAAACCAGCAATATCCATCTCAGTTCCTCCATCTACTTAGACATTTGGCTCAAGTGATAATGCAGACATGCAATGCTCATTCAAACGCCGACTAGCCGGAAGGATTGTCAAAGAGAGCATTTCAGATGCACGTACAGTATTTCCTAACTCTACGAGGTACATCACTTCCTCAATCCCACGACGATTTCTCGTCAGCCTTGCCTTTATGTTTCCAATTTCTCGGTTGTCACCTGTTCTAGGAATCAAACCTTCGAGTTCAGAATAAAACAGAAGCACTTCTTTTAGGTGTCGAAGAACTTCGTCACACTTTGCTTTTGAATCCATCAAAGCTTCAGCATGTTCTAAAGCATAAACGACTCGGTCACCAAGAATGCCAAACCGGTTGTACAATTCCCGTTCATGCACATTCACCAACTCCACAATGATAGTTGAGAAGCAACATTCATAGAGTTGCTTCCCTTACCTATATCGGTATGTTTGGTCAAAATGTTTAATTTGTTCATCCAGAACGTAACCAACCTAATTGAATGACTCGTTTAATTGCGTGCGTCCGATCATTCGCATTGATCTTTTTCGTCAACTGACTGACGTGATTATTCACAGTCGATACAGATAGAAAATCATCTTCTGCTATCTTTCGATTGCTCTTTCCTTTTAAGATTGAATCTAACACTCGGCATTCAGACGCTGTTAAGCGAATCGATGCTTTCGCATGATCGAGCATTAAGGCATCGGGGTCCGTACTCTTTTTTACAATTTCAAAAGGAGGCTCGTTAATGACTGACGAACGATTCAGCCGCAGTACTTCAATAAGTTCCGTTTGTAATAGAGGATCTACATAAGACGAGTAATCAATCGCTGAAGCAAAGTGTTGTGCAATAGACCTTGAGCTTTGATTAATACATATCAACGTCGTAATATCCGATTCTACAGTTCTTTTAAGAAGATCTGGTGTATCTGCTGGAATTGCGGCACAGATACGAAAACGATTCATCAGCCCAAATAGTCTTCCGCTCTCTAATAAATAAAAACTCTCTTCTTTCGATAATAATGATACATCAGTTACTACATCGTCTACCATGTCTGGGATCTGTTCTAAGTACTTTGTCTTAAAGCCACTAGCCTTTAAAGCAGTAAGTAGGAATTCATCGTTTCTTTTTCCGCCTAATTGTAGCCAAAGAAAGGGAAGCGTTTTTCCAGTCTTATTGCCAAAGTGCAGTTGGGCAGAGGTGTGCATCAACAATCCCTCCTTTATCATCAATCCAACACCTACTGAGCAAGTTCAACAGTTAGATGAAAGGACTTTAGAACTAAAAACTGTATCAAGTCTAATATTTCACACAGGTAAAAAACATAATTATGATGAAAGATTAACAATGATCGTATCATCAAACAAGGTGCGATAATCATGACAAAATAAGGGATCACACTAAAAGACAGCAAAGGACTAGGTATTTTATATTGATTCCCCGTACACTTTTCTGAACTTTTTCTAATTCCTTAATTACACGTGAGTAAAAATATAATCTTATAGACTTATATTTCTATATCTAGTCTAAATATCTATTATTTATGCTATTCATTCCGATTTGTTATCTGGGAAAATAGTGCCTGTGAAATTGAAGCCGCAGCTTGATTTTCTTTTCCGATATCGACCACAATTTCTTTTCGATGTATGCTCACATGCTTTGGTGCTGCAATTCCAAGTTTTACTTGGTCCTTCTCGATGCTAATCACTTTTAATTCGATGTCGTCCCCAATTATGATCGCGTCATCGACTTTACGTGTCAGTACGAGCATACGCTTCCTCCTTCTGAAATAATTGCGTTCTACGGAGCGCTACGCTTTCTTCTACAATTACTTGCTTGGCCAACTTCTCTCTTACATTCATGACGATTGGAGCAGCTAAGTTAATCGTTGATGACTGAAATGGATCTTTTACGGTTAAGATACCGAGCAACGTCGCATCTTTCGACTCATTTAAACGTAACGTTTCAATTTCGTACGGTGATAGTTTCGCTTCATAGTCCGGGAAAAATTGAAAGATTTCACAAACAACAAAGGCTAAATCCTTCGTTTTTGCAGATTGCAAAATTTGGAATGGTGTAGACTCATCACTAGACATGGGCAGTAAAAAGAATGTATGCTCCGTTTCAAATGCTGGAAGTCCATAAGGAAATGCAATACTCTTCTGTTCGTCCACTGTTACATCCCCAAAATACTTCGTTGTAATGTTCAACCAACCCTCACCTACTTTTTTTCTTTATTTTACCTTATTATTATGCTAGTAACAAAAAAATAAAGCCTAAACCCAGGCTTTATTAACGTAAGAAATCTATTAAACTCGGCTGCATAATTCTCGCACCTGCTGATAAAGACGCATTTAATATACTTTCGTGTGATACGAGTTGTATAATCGCTTCTGCGAAGTCAACATCTTCATTATCAGACATAATTCGAGTAGCGGTTATTAATTGTTGATCCATACGATTTTCGGTCATCATAATTCGATTTTGCCTCGCACCAATATTTGCTTCTACCGATAGCACACGATCAAGTTGTTGGTCAAGCACGTCTAAATGTTCGCCAATCTCTGTGCCGCTGTCCGCACTTTTCATTGAGCGTTCTAATAAAATGAGTTCACCGAACGCCTCATAACCAAAAATATCCGAACCATTCGCATTGATTGGCATGTTTACGCCTTTCATCATTTGCAATTCGACGTCATCTTCGTTAATGGAAATGGCACCTTCTTCAAAAAAGACCGCTTTATTTACATCGATCTCACCAGGAGTTCGCCCTTCAGCTTCATCCTCAGGATCTATTCCATATTCTTGGTAACTACCACCCGTATACTCGTACAACACACCCTCATAATACAACATTGTTCCATCAGGTGGTTCGTTAGGGTTTTCAACTGTAATATCAAATTTCGATTTATCAATCGGCTGATTCTCTGTATCCGTACCATTGAAAATATACTTGTTGTTGACCTTTGTATTCCCTAGGTCTTTTATGTGATCAATCAGTTGCCCAATCTCTTCTGCAGCCGCTTTTCGCTGCTCGCTATCGTACGTATCATTTGCCGCTTGAGATGTGAGCTCTCGCATTCGTTGTAAGCTCGTGTTCACATCATAAAGCGCTTGATCGCTCGTCTCCATCCACGTATGTGCAGATGATAGATTTCGTTGAAATTGTTCAATTTCACGAACCTGGGTACGATAATGCATCCCACTCGTCGCCGATAATGGATCTTCTGATGCACGACTAAACTTTTTACCAGTGTTTAGTTGATTTTGGTACTTTGAAATATTGTTGTAGTTCGACTGAATATGCCTTAACGTCTGATTTGCAATCATAGACTGAGTGACCCGCATATCATCACCTCACTTTCTTTTACCTACCGACAATTCCCATACCATTAATAATTCGATCAAGCATTTCATCAATCATCGTAATTTGTCTTGCCGATGCATTATACGCGTGCTGGAACGAAATCATATTCACCATTTCTTCATCAAGGCTCACTGCACTCATTGACAGACGGTTCTGGTCGATCGTCGATTGACGAACACCACTCGTATAATCCATACGGGCAGCATTGTTCGTGGCAACAGCCATTTCACCGATGATTGCACGGTATGATTCTTGTAGTTGTTCGATTTGATTAGACAATACTAACGCGTTCGAGCCGTCACCTGAAACGCCATTGCTAGATGCAGCAATATTATCCAAGTTGTTAATATTTTCATGTAATGTTAGACGGTTTTCGCCCTCATCAAAGATGAAGAAATCTCCTGCATCCCCACCATTTAGAGTAGTTCCATCACTATGCCGATCATTGAAATTATCTACAAATTCATTCATCATCCCTTGCAATTCATCTAACATTTCTGGATAGACACCAACTACTTGAGCATCTTCACCCTCACCCTCTACATATCCGTAACTTTCAACGAGGGCAGCTACTTTGCCGTGTTGTGATGGAATATCTAATGGGATGATTAATGGGATGTTGTCATCTTCATCTGAACTAGAATTAAACGTAATAGAGCGTACTGCATTTCCACTTTCATTTTCAGTAACTGTCATTTCTAGAAAACCATCTGCATCGAGTATCTTACTTTCTCCATCGCCTGCGTTCTTCAAATGAATCTCTAACGGTCCTGGCGCTGATGGATGACGGTTACCTCTTGAATCCAGTTCTGCATGTTTCACTTCAATTGGAATGAGCTCTGATAATTCATCGATTAAACGATCGCGCTCGTCATATAGGTCATTCGGTAAATAGCCGTGTGGTTCTAATCGATTGATGTCTTCGTTAAGGTTATGAATCTGCTCTAATAACGTATTCACTTGCTTTGTTGTGCCGTCAAGCTCATGCTTCAATTCTTGTTGAACGCTTGTAAGAGAGTCAACAATATAATTGTACGTATCCGCAAGCGTCTCCCCTTGTTGTCGCACAACTTCACGTGCACTCTTATCACTAGGATTGTCCGCTAGAACTTCGATGGCGCGCCAAAAATCATCCATCACAACTCCGAGTCCAGAGTCAGTTGGTTCATTCATAATGTCTTCCATTCGAATGTGTGCTTCATGCATCTTTCCCCAATACCCAGCTCTCGAACTCTCTCCTCGATATTGTAAGTCTAAAAACTCATCACGCACACGTTGTACTGATTCGACATCGACTCCCGTACCAATTTGTCCCGCAATCGAAGGCGCATTCATGCCAGGTGCTGGAAAAGCTTGTGACGCATTAAAGTTCACACGTTGACGTGTATAGCCTGGTGTATTCGCGTTTGCGATATTATGTCCGGTGGTTTGTAACGCTCGTTGCTGGGCCATTAACCCTTTATAAGCCGTTTGTAATCCGTGAAATGTTGACGTCATCACGTTCCCCTTCCTTACGCTTTCGAATCAAACGCAGAAAAATGTTGCTTACTTTCATTCCCTTGTACTTGGTTTGGTGGTTGATATGACTGTGAATTGTCTTCTGGTCGTAGCATATCTAGCGTTGCTTCGACGACAGATAAACTATCGGTTACGAGTTGGTGGTTCAATTCATTTTGATCTTTCAACTCTTCAATTGTAGCTTTAAGATCTGTTCTGAGAGATTGCAAGACGTTCTTTTCTTCTTCTGGTAAATACTCGAGCCACTCATTCATTGGTAAGTCTTTCACGTGCTTTGGACAATACCACTTAACAACCTCTTCACTTCTCGATTTCCGTTCGCGCTCAAGGTATCGTAGCTCTTTCATCTGCTCTGCTTCCAATTTCACGAGGTCTTGGATCCCCTTAACGTCGGCTTTTTGGAGGCATTCTGTCTTCTTCTTCGCAAGCGATAACAAGTAATGATGCCGCTGCTGAAGTTCTTCTAACGTTTCTACAAACTGATGAATTTGACTCATCTAATCATCACCTCATCGATCATTCCAAAATTCATAAAGCTTCTTCGCTACTGCACGTTCATCAATTTCATACGTACCATTGTCAATCTTTTGTTGCAGCTCTTGGATTCGCTTTTCACGTTCAGTTGGAACAGGTTCTTGCATTTCTAACGCTTTTGAAGAGATCTCTACCGAATCCTTTTTCTCATGCCCTGACGCTTTCGACTGGACGTTTTGTGCAGATGATTGGTAATAAGAATGAATAGAACCGTACGGATTGATCTTCATATTCATGATCTCCTTCCATCGTGATCGTTTCTGACGTAATACGTTTGTTTACGTTTATTATCGCTTTCTTCCATATGTTCAGCAAGGTCTTTTGACATTTGCTTTTCGCATGATTTACACAACTTACCGTATCTCGTTTTCACTTTACAAAAATAACAAGACCACTCAAAATTCGGTAAATCAATCAACTGTAGTCGACCTTGAGAAATGTAGTCAAGAATACGTTGTTCGGACACTCCAGTCGCATTGGACGTTTCGGCAATCGTTGATTGTCGATTTTCTCGTCGCCTTAAGAACGTACTTACTCGTTTAAAATCGTCTTCTTCTAGTTGGTGGCAACGAGGACAAAGATCACGAATCGTTTTCACGTACACATTCCCACATGATACACAATTAACTAGTTCTGTCACGTTGCCACCTCTCTACTGTTATTCTACATATTATATCGGTTAGTCACTGCAAAGTTTAAGTATGACGAAAGACTCACAATTCAACTTCGAAATAATGTAATTGAACTAACAGAAGTTGCACCTGCTTCTAGCAGTACTGTAGCTGCTTTACGAACAGTCGCACCTGTCGTGTAAATATCATCAACCAACACAACATCACGTGACTTCAAGCACCCAGCTTCGCTCACTTCAAATGGACGAGAACGCCCAGCCATTCTCTGCCAACGTAACTTCTTGCTCGTTTTTTCTTCATGAATTACACGAGTAAGAACATCGTTAATGCTCGTTGCCATACAACGTGCGAGGGCTTCTGACTGATTAAACCCCCGCTCCACCATCCTTTTTTCACTTAACGGGATTGGAACGATTAGGTGATGATGAAATTGCCGTGAATACAGTCTTTTAAGTTCATGTTCAAACGCTTTCACAAGTACAACGTCTCCTCGGAATTTAAAACGTGCAACAAAATCTTGTGCCCACTCGTTATACGAAAGAAGCGATACATTTCGTGTCAATTTATTCGACCAATGATTACTTTTATCCCAGCGAACGCAGTCCAAACATACTGATTGAGAAGATTGGGGTCTATAACAACGACTGCAGCGAAGATCATTAATCCATTTAATCTGTTGCCAACAAGCATGGCAAAATTGACGGTGTTCTCGTTGGAAAAGCGTACTCCAACTCACTTGTTCTTCAATCACTCTCTGACAATAGAGACACTTGTTCATTTGTCGTTCATCCTCTTAATCTGCTTGACAGCCTGCTTCATCGCAATTGTCGTCCCATCATGTAAAAAAAGCACATCTCCTTTTGGATCCTCTTTACTTCTACCCGCTCTCCCTGCAATTTGAACGAGCGCTGCAATTGTAAACACATCATTTTCAGCACCTAACACGACTACATCAACGCTCGGAAATGTTACACCTCGCTCTAAAATCGTCGTTGTAATGAGACAGTAGTACTGTTTATGACGAAATGCTTCGACAATTTCTTTTCGATCAGAATGTTGGCTGTGGACACAAATAACATCCTTACGAGCAATGATTGCTTCTACTTGCTCAGCAACTTTGATGCTCGGAACAAAAATAAGCAGTTGCCGGCCTGACTCTTGTTGTTGACGTTTCATCCAAGATGTTAATTTTGGAGGCAATTTTTTGCGCTCCACATAAGAACGCCAATCACCGATCCACTTTATAACGGGAACGGGCAAAGGATAGCCGTGATATCTGCGGTTAATCATAGCGATTTGGTTGTTCGATTGTAGTTTTCTTATGAGTGGTTGTGGAGGGGTGGCACTTAAATAGTAGAATTTTGCTGAAGGCTTTGCTGCTTTATTAACAGCAAAACGAAGAGAGTCATCGAAGTGATAGGGAAATGCATCGATTTCATCGATAATCACTACATCAAAGTATTGAAAAAATCGACGAGTTTGGTGAGTTGTTGAAATGACTAATGGTGCAGATTGAAAACGTTCTTCACTCCCACCATAGAGGGCTATGCTGTGTAATTGCGGAAATGCTTGTCTAATACGAGGGAATAATTCAAGTACAACATCGGTTCTAGGGGTCGCAATCAGTAGCGTTTTCTGCTGATCAATCGCTTCAATAATAAGTGGGAAAAGCATTTCTGTTTTACCTGCACCACACACTGCCCAAATGAGCAGCTCATTGTCTGTAGTATGATGAAGCAGATCAATCATTTGTAACGAGGCACTCTGTTGTTCTTTAGTCAATACACCATTCCATTTCAGTCGTTTTCCGGGAAATGGTTCCGCAACTGGAACATGTACGAGCGGTGTGCACGTCGTTACTTTACCCATCATAATGCAAGACCGACAATATAAACACTGGTTACGACCACACCAATAACAATCAAATGTAGCGAATTGTTCTTTATCATAATTTCCACAGCGATTACATGTGGGCGCAGAACGCTTCAATGAAATTCCCATACTAAGTTGCACTGCTCCTGATGTGAATTGGTGACGAGTGAGCACCCATTGTTCAGGAAGCTCTCTTATTAGTAGTGATTTCCCTTGCAACGTCGGTCGTTGCGGACTTGGCTTAAGGTGTGAAATAACAGCAGGGTCTGATTGTACGTCATCATCTTCCTGGATGTATTCATACGGCAATACGATCCGTTCTGACTGTCCTTTTGGAACTACCCAAACACATTTCAAATGCATCCCTCCTAAAAAAAAGACGGCTAAGCCGTCTTTAGTTACTTTCATACCATGTAACTCCAATAGAGTTCTCACCGAGATGAGTACCAATAACAGGTCCAAAATAAGAGATGGTAACTGTGACGTTATCGTACTTTTCCTGGATCTCCTTTTGAATTCGTTCTGCTTCAGGTAATGCATTCGCATGAATGATACACGCATTTATTTGTTTGCCTTTACTCGCTGATTGATCAAGAAAATCTAACACTCGCTGCAGCGCTCTTTTGTACGTCCGAACCTTTTCATACGGTACGATGACTTTGTTCTCAAACGTTAAAATCGGTTTTATCTTAAGCGCACTACCAATTAAGCGTTGCGCACCGCTTAAACGCCCTCCTCGATGAAGGTGATTCAAGTCGTCAACGATGAAGTAAGCTTGTAATGTGTCTCGCACCTCTGACAAACGCTTGAAGATCTGATCGACGTCTTTACCGTCTTCAATCATCTGCGCAGCTTCCCTAATGAAAAACGCTTGAGGTTCGCAACTGATTTCACTATCAAAAGGATACACCTTCGCATGTTCAATTGAACGTGCAGCACTTACAGCCGTTTGAAACGTTCCACTAATCCCACTGGATAAATGAAACGATAAGATTGCATCGTAGTCTTTGGCTAATTGCTCGTACGTTTCAATAAAATGACCGAGTGCAGGTTGAGAGGTAGTCGGTAAATTGGGGAAGTTCCTCATCTTATCGTAAAACTTCTCGTATCCAAGGTTTGTTTCTTCAATTGTCTCTTCCCCAAAAGTTACGCTAAGAGGAAGTACTTTAATTTGATATCGCTCGATCGTCTCCTGATCAAGATATGCAGTACTGTCGGTTACAATCGCTATTTTTGACATATTTGGACCCCACTTCTCCATTATGTTCCTATGTATACTATAAGTTTTTTTCAATCTAAATGAAAGAAAAACAGAAAAAAAGTCGAAGCATGTAGGATGCCCCGACTTTTTTGTTATCTTACTTTTACCCAGCCCTTTTTAATGGACTCAACAACAGCTTGCGTACGGTCGTTAACGTTCATCTTCTGAAGAATGTTACTCACGTGGTTCTTAACTGTCTTTTCACTAATATAGAGATCTTCACCAATCATGCGGTTACTAAAACCGTCCGTCATTAGCTGTAACACTTCACACTCTCTACGTGTAAGAATGTGTAGTGGTTTACGGTATTCCACTTCTCTATAGCCAATCTCTGTTTGATCGCTCGTTGCCGCAACACGATCTCCTGTAGCCAATCGACGATATTCTTTAATGAGGTTGTGCGTGACCTTCGGATGAATATACGCCCCTCCTGAACCGACCACTTTCACCGCTTCAATTAGTGCGTCTGCATCCATCTCTTTCAATAAATAACCCGCAGCACCTGTTTTTAATACGTGCGTGACATACGTTTCATCATCGTGGATAGAGAGAATTAACACTTTCACATCAGGGAATCGTTCAATGAGGTGCTTAGTAGCTTCTACACCGTTAACACCTGGCATATTAATATCCATTAGAACAACGTCTGGTCGATGTTTCGCAACGAGTTCAGCAGCTTCGCTACCATCGTCTCCTTCTGCGACAACATCAAATTCGTTCTCCATTGTCAATATTCGTTTGACACCTTCTCTAAATAACTTATGATCATCAATTAGAAGAAGTTTTATTTGATCTTGTTCTCGATCTAACATCACTATACTCACCTCTCCGCGTACAAGGACATTCTCCTTGTGCTTCGCGTTAAAATTCAAAGTCTATTAAACTTCTTGTTTTAATTCAACAGGTACGGAAAACATTAACTTAGTCCCTTTACCCTTTGCACTCTCAATGGTAAATTGACCTTTCAGCATGTTAATTCGTTCTTTCATACCCATTATTCCGAAACTATCTTCTTTCTTCTCTGACTGATCAAACCCTAAACCATCATCAGAGATAATGAGCAGCACCCGCTCTTGTAGCAACTGTACTTTAACAATAATCTGAGACGCATTTGCATGCTTTAATGCGTTTTGGACAGCTTCTTGAACGAGGCGGAACAGTGCAACTTCTAAATTCGGCTCCATTCTTCGTTCATCGCCTAGTACGAGAAAACGTAAATTCACATTCAGGTCTTCACGCTCATCAACTGAGCTTAAATACTTTCGCAATGTGGGAATGAGCCCAAGATCATCTAAAGCCATTGGCCGTAAATCATATATGATTCGTCTTACGTCAGCAAGGCTCATCTTAATTGCTTGTCTAACGTCCTTAACTTCTTGAAGTGCACTTTCAATGCCTTGATCATAATAGAGACGTTCAACTAATTCAGCGCGTAGCAATACATTCGCTAATAATTGAGCAGGACCATCATGAATATCTCTCGCAACACGTTTTCTTTCAGCTTCTTGTGCTTGGATTATCTTTAGACCAAAAGCTTGCTTTTCTTTTGCATCTTCAACAATTTCTCCTACTTCACGTAAATCGCCAACGAGGAAATTGTGAACGACAGACACTTGCCCTACAAGCAATTCTGCTCTTTCAATCGTGTCTTCAAGTTCGAGCAATCTGCGCTCTACTTGATCACGTCGCTCCCTAACTTGCTTCTCTTCTTGATTTAATACGGCCAATTGTATTTGATGTTCGTTGGCATGCTCATACGCTTTCCGAACTTCTTCATTACTGTACTTTCCGAATTCACGACTAACTTCTGCTAAACGGTTGCGGGCCAATTTGGCATGGATTTCTTTCTGATCTGTCAATCGAATAATCTCCGCAACTTTCACACGCAAATCTTTTAATTCGATCTCCAACCCCGCGTATTCTTTTCTTGTTTTTTCACAGATTTCAAAGATCTGTTCTTTACTATCTCTAACCGTTTCCATCATTTGCTCAATGATTTGGTCTAGCGATTGTTTAGAACCCATTGCATAATCACCAGCCTTTCGAATCGTTTGTTTGACACTATCGTGCGATTCGATATGATTATTTTAGCACATTCTTAGAGGTCTAAACGGCTATTAAGAAGAAAAGTTCAAGAAATAACATATTCTGCGTTAGTTGTTATACAAAACGCTGACATGTCTGACACTATCATGTTTATCGCTTTTCGTGTGTTACAAAAACATTATAAAGTAGTTACAGTCTCGAAAGGGGAAATTCCACTTTATGCTCAATTCGTACTATACAATTAAAAAAACAGGTCAAGCTGAACAAACGATACAAAAATCACGATTTATTACACACATGAAGCGTGTAACAACTGAAGCAGAAGCGAAACAATTCATTGAAACAATAAAAAAAGAACATTGGAACGCAGCTCATAACTGCTCTGCTTATGTCATCGGTGAAAACGATGAGGTTCAAAAAGCCAATGATGATGGTGAACCTTCTGGCACTGCAGGGGTTCCTATGTTAAATGTCCTCCTTAAACAGAAGCTAAAGGACACTGTAGTCGTCGTAACGCGGTACTTTGGAGGAATTAAGCTCGGCGCAGGCGGGTTAATTCGTGCGTACGGCAGTAGTGTTTCTATAGGGATTGAAGAAATTGGAGCAGTCAAACGAAGTCTAATGCAACACTACGAAGTCACGTGTTCCTACGAATTATTAGGGAAAATAGAAAATGAGCTCCGTCAGTCAAAGTACACGTTAATTGACATAAACTATGCAGAAAATGTAACGTTTTTCACAGCTGTATCTGTTAAAGAAACGACACCTTATGAAGAATGGCTCGTGGAAATCTCGAATGATCGTGTAACGTTCAACGCAACAGAAACGTCCTATGTTGAAGAAGATCGTGAAAAAAGATAAATCCAACAACTAACAATCTTAGACAAATTTCCCGGGAAATAGTCAAGAAAGGAGGTTCCTATGGAAGAAGAACAACAATCGAGAACGCTTCAACGACGTAAAATACGTAGGAAGCGTAGAAGGAAACGAATCGCAGTTTTTTTCATCACGTTAGCGACGCTTCTATTCCTCGTAGTAGGAGGAGGACTAACATGGGCATGGTCGCAACTCTCAGGCTTAACAAACGATACATTCCAGCCACTCCCGAGGGATGTGTCTGACTTGCGTGCTGACCAAGAGCCAGTAAACATTCAAGACGATCACGTATCCGTGCTCTTTCTAGGTGTGGATAGCCGTGAAGGCGCAGTTTCTGGTCGAAGTGATGCGATGATCTTAGCTACATTCAATCGCGATGACTCCAGTGTTAAAATGCTCAGCATCCCTAGGGACTCCTATGTAGAGATTCCAGGCCGCGGTTCTGAAAGAATTAGCCATGCTCACGCATACGGCGAGCACGATTTAGCTGTCAATACCGTCGAGAACTTTCTAGACGTGCCTGTTGATTATTACGCGACGATTAACTTTCAAGCATTCATAGAAATCGTTGATACGTTTGGTGGCATTACGGTTGATTCCGATATTTCGTTTTCCGAACAAGATTCAGAACACAACCCTGATGCAATCTTTATTGATGAAGGAGAGCAAGAGCTTGATGGTGAGGAGGCGCTCGCTTATGTTCGTCACCGGAACACAGATGGTGATCTCGCACGAGGGAATCGCCAAACGGAAGTCATTGCTTCATTACTTAATGAAGCAACATCAATTTCTAACATTAGCAATTATGATGAGGCATTTAAAAGCTTGGAGAATAATATGAATCATAATATTGAAGGTTTCCAAGAAATTATTGCCTTTCATTCTTATGCCTCCTCTTTAGACAGTATGGAGCGTTTTCAGCTTGAAGGAACGTTTGAGCGGATTAACGGCTCTGAAGTGATTGTCATCGACGACACATCGCTTGCAAATGCACGATTAGAATTACGAAATCACCTAGAATTAGACGACTCCGAACAGCCATAGGCTCGGCAACAAATTCCGACACATTTAGAAATAACTTTATTTACTTTTCTTCTACTAATCATGTAAAATATATCTAATGTGTCTCGAATTAAAGTGAACGAAGCATGGAAGGAGCCAGCTTTATGGCGAGAGAACAAACACGTTCCTTGCGTCTTGAACGCAAAAGACGTCGAAGGAAACGTATCATAGTTTCAATGATTACTCTTGCATCACTGGCTTTTATTGCTGTAGGGGTTGGACTTGCATATACGATTTACCAAGCAGATCAAATTACTCGTGATACCGATGTTCAACTTGATCGAGGAACGGTATCAAAGCAACGAGATGTTGAAGTTGACCCTTCTATAGACAATATATCCGTTTTATTTCTAGGTGTAGACAATCGTGATGGTCAAGTTTCAGGCATTTCTGACGCCATTGTACTTGCAACATTTAATCACACCGAACAATCTGTAAAGATGTTAAGCATCCCTCGTGATTCTTACGTCAACATCCCAGGTCGAGAAGCTCGTGACAAAATTAATCACGCACATTCATTTGGAGGTACTGACCTTGCCGTTGAAACGGTCGAGAACTACCTCGATATACCTGTCGATTATTATGTGACACTTAACTTCCAAGCATTTATTGATATTGTAAATACGTTTGATGGCGTTGACGTTGATGCATCTCATGCTTTCAGCGAACAAGATGCAGACGGAAACCCAGATGCCTATCACATTCAGGCCGGTGAACAAACGTTAACTGGGGAAGAGGCTCTCGCTTACGTTCGTCACCGTAAATCGGATGGTGACCTCGCTCGTGGGGAGCGACAAACCGAAGTGATTCAGGCACTTATTGAAGAGGCGACATCAATTTCTAACCTCTCTAACTACAGCCAAGCTTTTCAAGACATACAAAACAATATGAAACACAATTTCGGTAGTTTCAACAACATCAGTGCTTTTCATAATTACGTTACTTCACTTGATGACATTGAACGACATCAATTAGAAGGCGAAGGCACTTACGTGAATGGGGTATTTTACTTTGATGTGGACGACACATCATTAGCTAATTCAAGAATTGCTTTACGAAATCATCTAGAGCTTGATGATTCTAGCCCTATGGACCACACCGAAACCGCTGGTGAGAAACAAAACGACTAATGATACTTAAAAAGCACTGAAAAGTTTTCAGTGCTTTTTTTGCTGACTTCAACTAAATTTGATATATTAAAAACATTAATAACATTTATATTTTTGATGACTAGTAACGAAAAGGGGGCTTTTATGAAAGGCAAACAGATAACGATATTACTTGTACTAATCGTTATTGCCGGAATTGCGTGGGGAGGGGCTTTTATTGTTGCACAAGGTCAAAACCTTACGTTTGAGGACCCACTTTTAGATCAAGCAATACGAGAAGATTTACAAATAGAGGAAAACGAAGGCGTAACTGTAGAACTCGCCCGCTCGATTACTTCACTCAATTTATCCAACCAGCAAATTGAAAACCTTTCAGGCCTGGAGCATTTTGAAATGCTCTCTTCCTTGGATTTGACGAATAACAAAATTGAAGACATCTCAATCCTTTCAGAACTCGAAAGACTTGAAACACTTTCTCTTGAAGATAACAACGTGCATGAGATTGATTACTTAGCTGAATTATCCTCATTAACGAGCCTTAACCTAAGAGAAAACCACGTGGAGAACATTGAACCTATAACAGAACTTATTTACCTTGAAGACTTGAACCTTCGTGAGAATCGAATCGCATCTATTGATTCAATCTCAGGATTAGAATTTCTTGAAGACTTAAATTTACGTTACAACGAAATTACATCCATTGAGCCAGTACTTACCTTACCTTTATTACGTGAACGCCTTTACGTTGAAGGAAACCCAATTGAAGATCTACTTACACTAACAAGTTTGTATGATGAAATTGAAGACATCGACATTCCTCGTCCAGAATACCATGTAACATTTTCTCAAGAAGGTGGCATTTATCAAGAACCTTTCACAGTAGAAATTGATACTCTAGCAGAAGCCGATGGTATTCTCCGCTATACCGTGGATGGTAGCGAGGTAACGGAAGAATCGCCTGTCTATAATGAAAACATCTCAATCAACGAAGGGCAGACCGTTCGTGCAAAGTTCTTCAGCAGTACCGGTGAAGACGGACCTGAAGAGGGGCAATCTTACATTATAGATGAGGCAAGTCACTTGCCCATCGTATCAATTGCCACGGATGAAGCGAACCTTTGGGATGAAGAATACGGCATTTACACTCCAGGCATTTACTACAATCCAGATGCTCAGAATCCAGATTTAACGGGTAACTATCATCAAAGTGGGCAACATTGGGAACGTCCTGTGTTTATGCAATTATTTGAGCCTGATGGTGAGGTTGGGTTAACGCAACACGCTGGAATTCGGATTCACGGAGGCGGATCACGCTCGTTAGATCGAAAGTCGTTGCGATTCTATGCTCGCTCTGATTATGGGGAAAACCGATTTCGTCATCCACTATTCGGTGAAGAAGAACGTGATTACTATAACCGATTTTTACTAAGAAACTCGGGTCAAGATTGGAACCGCACACTATTCAGAGATGCCATGATGCAATCGCTCGTTGAGGATTTAAATATGGAAACTCAGTTATATCGACCAGCAAAACTCTATGTGAACGGTGAAGACTGGGGATTATTTAACATTCGTGAGCGTTATGACAATCATTACTTCAGGTTTGCTCATGACGTTTCCGAAGAAGACTTAGATCTATTAGAAAATCATGGTGAAGAAGTAGAAGGCTCGAATCATGACTATATGCAACTCCGGTCAATAATGACAACAGCAGATCTTTCAGACCCAGAAATGTATGAACAAATTAAGAATGAAATCGATATTGATAACGTTATTGATTACCATATTTCACAAATTTACTTTGGTAATGTAGACTGGCCGCACAACAATGTGAACATTTGGCGAGAACGACCTTATGGTAAATGGCGTTGGGCGCTGTTTGATACTGACTTTGGTTTCGCTTTACCGACAACCGAGTCTTCTGCCATGCATAACACGTTGGAGCACGCGACGAACGAAGCCTCTGCTTGGTCAACATTTATGCTACGGTCATTACTACAAAATGATGAATTCAGAAAAGAATTCATTAATCGCTATGCCCATTATTTAAATACTCGCTTTGAAGCGAATCATGTTGTAGAGCGAATTGATGAATTTCATGCAGCATTAGCACCTGAAATGCAAAATCATATTGAGCGCTGGAACGAGCCCGTTTCACTTGAAGAATGGGAAGATCAAGTAGACATTTTGCGTGATTTTGCAATGAACCGTCAACAGTTTAACCGCGCTCACTTAGCTCAACATTTTGCATTAGATGGTTGGAGTGAAATGACAGTAGTTACTAATCATACAGAAGACTGGAGTCTCGGTGGGTTTGATTTATCCGAAGCTCCAGAAGGCGACACAGGCATTTACTTTACGAATACACCAATCCCAACTGAGTTTAACGACGAAGTTAACGTTCAATCTTCGAATGAAGATGTCGCACAAATAACGGGCGACAATTCAATCCTACTTGTTGGTGAAGGCGATGCAGATGTTACTGTAACAAATGCTGAGGGTGAGTCCATCGTTCATTTACAATTCAACACAACGCATGTTGAACAAGATGATCACTATCTTGAATTGGGAGAAGGAAGCGTTACGCCTACTAATGACGATACTACCTCATGGATTAGTAGCGATGACAGTATTATCGCTATAGAAGAGGACGGCACACTCGATGCTCAACAATACGGTGCTGCTACCTTATTTGGAATAGATTCTAATGGTGAGATTGTTGAGATACAGCATACTCACGTTATGAAAATCGCTGAATCAGGAACGACGATTAATCCTAACGCTGAAGGTGCCTTGAACTTTGTTGGCGGATGGTCTGAACAATCTCGCGATGATGATACAGATCACGTGATGCGTTACTCTCAAGAAACCGCAGCAACGGCAACCTTTAGTTTTATTGGTACTGGATTTGAATGGAATAACATATCGAACTTACCGTTCGGTGAAGCCTCTGTGTATATTGACGGCGAGCTTTATGATACGGTAGAGGGTAACAATGGATCATTTGAAGTAACCGACTTAGAAGAGGATCAACACGTAGTGACCATCGTTGTTGATGATGTTAGCGACGAAGTAGATGATGAAACCTATGTGAGTATCGACGAAGTTACGATTAACTAACAGATATGAAAAAGCTAGGAGATGCACTTTAGTGCACCTCCTAGCTTTTTTGGATTTAAGTCGTTGTTTATGGCAACGTATAATAAAGCTGGGTGTAATATGGGCGATTGTTACGTGATTCATCAAATGCAATCCCTACACCTGTATGAGTATAGTTCCCAAGAAGTGCTTCGCGATGACCCTTATCAGAATTCATCCATCCCTCAATGGCATCCAATGGTCGAACTTGACCTCTAGCCAAATTTTCTGCCGCTGAACGGTACTCTACTCCATCAGCGTCCATTCGATCAAATGGACTAAGGCCTTCACGGTTTGTATGACTAAAGTAATTATGCCTTGCCATGTCTCGACTATGGTTTAAGGCAGTTTCTGATGCATCATCTAAACGCTCTAGCGAGTCTAAATCGTGAGACGCACGTACAGCATTTGCGAGATAAACAATTTGAGTTTCGTATGTGTTACGAACTGTACCTGTTGCGTCTGGATAGTATTGATCATAAGCATCTTCTACCGTTTCATCAATGATAAACACACTAGAAACTTCATTATCATTGTGTGAATCATAATAAAATGTTACAAGGTGATCGTTTACGGAGAACAGATCTTTATGTCCATTATCAACGCGATAACGCATACTGTCCTTTACGATTATTGATTCCGGACTTCCATATTGTTCTCGTACGTCTGTTTTATTAGTTCCTTTACTAATTTCTCCACTTGCACGCCACCGTTCTTGAGGGGATAACGCTGCAACGACTGTCCCATCTTCAATTCCGTACTGTATATAGCGATCCCATTCGTCATGATAAACATGCCAACGAAACCCATACTCACTATCTAGGATTTCTTCTGGTTCGCCATGAAATCGTTGAACATCTTCTAGCGAATCACCGATACTAATACCATCGAATGTCCAATCTCCTCCGTAAAAAGTTTCATTGGTTGAAGACGTTCGAAAATCTTCATTTAGAGCCCTTGCCATAAAAATACTAAATTGCGCACGACTAACATGTTCACTCGGACTATACGTGCCATCATTTTTACCTGTAGAGATATAATTTGTAACAACAGGAGCAATTTCTTCATAAGCCCAATGTGATTCATTTAAGTCTTTAAATTCAACAGAACGATCTGCTTCTAATTCAAAAGCTCTTGTAAGCACTGCACTCATTTGAGCACGAGTCAAGGTTTCTGATGGACGAAAAGAACCATCCGATCCCCCAGTCATCACCCCTGCCTCACTTACCCTTTGAATTGCATCATAGTTTTGGTGGGATTCATTTACGTCATTGTATTCTCGATACTCTGTAACATCATCTAAATCCAAAGCCCGATCTAACATCACTGCCGTTTGAGATCTGGAAATGGTGTTTGTTGGACGAAATGTACCGTCTGAGTATCCTGTAATGATTTCTTCTTCTAATATGTAATTTATTTCTTCGTGTGCCCAATGTGCACTTGTCACATCTTCAAAAGAGCTTGCTTTTGCTTCTAATAACGGCGAAGTAAACACAATAGCACCGATCATACTAATGCCTATAAGCTTTTTCACTACATTACGCCTCCATTTCTTTCTTTCATAATAACAAATATTACTAGTCTTGAGGTAAAGAAATGCTCTCTCTGTCGATAAAGAAAGCATTATCAGCCTTGTAAAGAATGAATTCGGTATATTGATTTGTGCTATCCACTAATGAAGTACGTTTCACATAAAAAAATGGTATGACTCATTAAGAGTCATACCATTTGATAAACGTACATTTATTTTCTATCTTCTTATCAAGGCATGCTTTAGATTAACGATAGAAGTCCAAAACCCCTTGGTAAAGTGCTTCCCCAGCACGCGCTGGATAACCCGGTTGACGCATAATACTCGCATCCCCCACATTAGTCACAAAACCAAGCTCAATTAATGATGCTGTCATATTCGTATTTCTTAATACAGAGAAGTTTGCAGGATCGACTCTACGATGCACCATTCCGGTATCACGAACAAGTCGATTCTGAAGCGCAGTAGCTAACCTGCGGCTATCAGGCCCATCATTTGGGTGATAGAACGTCTCTGCACCTCTCGCTGTTGCTGCAGGGAATGCATTTGCATGGACGCTAATAAACAGGTCTGCGCTAGCCCGATTGGCAATGCGCGCACGTTCCACTAATTCAATGAACGTATCATTAGCTCTCGTCATAATGACATTTGCACCGTCACGCTCTAACCGATTCGCAAGCTCTCTTGATACTTGTAGATTAATCGTTTTTTCAACTAGACCATTGCCAGTTGCTCCTGAATCGTGACCACCATGACCTGCATCAACAACGATTGTTCTTCCTGCAAGAGGACCACTTCCTGTTGAACCAATAGCTAAGTGTTCAACGCTCGTATAGCCTTCTCCACCAGGGAAGGATATTTTAACCCACGGTCCTGCATTCACATATTCATAGATTTGCACTTGAGTACCTCGTGGTAATCGATGAATAATGTTGTGACTCGCTCCAGGACCACTTCGTACAACAAGGTTATGATGAGTCACGCTTGCCGATTCAATCGCTTCTCCTACTTGTGTAACATTCAGATGATCCGCATGTGTAAATGCAACCTGTCCGTCATATACAATCTTCACCCATGGTCCACCATTTACAAATTCATAAATCTCAACAACATTTCCATTTACTAGGTGTCCAAGCGATTGTGCAGAACCACTCGGTGTTACTCGAACCGCCAATCTCGAGCTTGTGTTTACAACACCTCTTGCTACAATTTCACCAAGTTCTTCAACAGGTTCCGGAACAAGCTCGGGAGGCTCTGGGCTTGTAGGTGGCTCATCACTATCTTGAATTCTTAAATAATCGCGATGTGTGTACGCCACTCCGCCTTTATATGTAATCTTTACCCAAGGACCACTACCTACTCGTTCATGTATAAGCACTGAATCTCCACGTACTAATGTACCGATTCGTTCCGATGATCCACTAGGGCTTATTCGTACAGCCAAGTTGTTATGATTTACTGTTCCTCGTTCAACAATCGGTAACGAAGAATCAGCAACATCAAGAAATGTTAAATAATTGCTATGGGTATAAGCGTCCGTATTATTAAATTTCACTTTCACCCACGGTCCACCATTCACTTCTCCATATACTTCTAATGCATCACCAGTTGTCGCCCCTCCAACACGACTTGACGAACCACTTGCTAAACTACGGATTGCCAAATTATGATGAGTCACAATTCCAATTGAAGTAATGCGATCAAGCTCTGGACTCTCATTTTCTGGAGGAGGGGTAGAACTTGTCTCTTCAATTTGAAGATGATCAAGATGAGTATACGCAACACCATTATTATGATTGACCAAGACCCAACGAGAATTCTCTTGATATTCTAAAATCTCTACTTCTGTACCTGAAGTTAATCGTCCAAGTATTGTCGCACTTCCGCTTGGTTGGTCACGCACTACTAGCGTATTCGACGTTACGATTGCACGATCAATAACTTCTTTTTTATCATCATCTGGCACAAGGCTTGTTTTATTCGTGATGTAACTACTATGTACAAATCCTGTACCGTTACTCATTTCTACTTCATACCATTCACCTTGACTATGAATACTTACAACTTTAACTGTCGTCCCATTACGGAGTTGACCAACTCGACCGAACGTTGTGCCAGGACCTGATCGAACGTTCAAAGCTGAAGCAACGGCTACCGTTCCTTCAAAAGGCACATCTAAAGTAGCAGCTTCAACCGTTTCCGGTTGGAAAATCGAACCTTTCGTCAAATCAAGCCATGGTACGCATAGAACGACTGCTACTAGAGCAAAAAGCATGATACTTCTACGCATTTGTGCCAAAACTCCTTTGTTTATGTAATTGTACCTAACCTTCCCTCCTCCGTTTTTCCTAGTTAAATATGCTCGCATTATAGCATATCATGGAAAACATTGTCATAAGGTAACAGTTATATTACAAAAAAATTGAGCATGTACCATCAATATGAATAATTAGATGAAACTCGACACGGCAAATAACGTCAAATCCATTGTCAGAACTTTAAAGATCTTTTGAATGACCTTTTCTTTTTTATGTAATTCTTATACACTAAATTAGATGTAGAAAACTAGATTCACCTCCGTGTAGACCTTATATAATTAAAGGAGATTATGATGAATAAATGTATTCCGATTTTCCTCTCGTCGGTACTATTTCTTACCGGCTGTTCAACTATGGGAATGGAACGCCATCTCTCTAATGAACGTGAAGTTGATCTTGAACAGTTCGGATATGAAGAGGACGATGACTTCACTTTAAATGAATCTGTAATGTATAACATGTCTGATTTAACACAACTTGATCAACTATCGACAAGTCATATTTCAAGCATTATCGCTGACGATTTAGATGCTGGTCACTATAATGAATGGATTGTTTTCTTTAGAGATTGGGTGGATGAAGAGCCAGAAGAAGCTGCACCTTTTACAAATCTCTATTACGATGCTCTGCTTGCGCACATCGAAAGTCCTTTCTCTAACTCTGAAGAATTAGTAACCGATGCCATCCAAACCTTTTCTGAGCAATATGAATCAGACCCTTTAGATCACACCCGTACATTAAGGTTAGCTCGTGCACTAATGGAGTCTGGACGTGACGTAGAACGTGGAGCAGAGATGATTTTTGAATGGGCGGAAACTGCAAATGATGAGGAATTAGGGAGCGATGGGTTCTTTACAATTGCAAGAGCACACCACAACGTCGGCAACTTTGAAGAAAGTATTGAAATTTACGATCAACTAACGACGCTCTCTCCAGATGATGCGTCAATTTATTACTTACAAAGCCAAGCCTATCGAGAAATGGGCGATGATGAAAGTGCACAAGATGCGATGGAAATGGCATTTGCACCATCTAGAAACCTCATTACTAATTTCGGGGACGACACACTAAATTTCTATCAACAATTTCTAGAAGAGAGTGTTGACTAACATCCCGAATTTTTGGTTTTGTCTTATCGGAAACAATGAGGAGGAAGTATAACATGTTTTCAGCTGTGAAAAAGTTTATTCCAGACCACCAGCAAAAACAAATTAAAAAATTTGAGAAAATCACTCAAACTGTTAACGAATTAGAATCAACTTATCACAACTATACAGATGATCAGTTTCAAGAAGTAACAAGCCACCTTAAAGCCCGACTCCAAAACGGAGAAACCCTTGAAACAATTACCCCAGAAGCATTTGCTGCTGTAAGAGAAGCTGCAACTCGAGTAATTGGTATGCGACCATACGATGTCCAATTATTTGGTGGACTAGCAATTAGTCAAGGCGACGTGGCAGAAATGGGGACTGGTGAAGGAAAAACGCTTGTCGCTGCCTTACCTAGTTACTTAAGGGCGCTTGAAGGCAAAGGCGTACATGTAATTACCGTTAATGACTACTTAGCCAAACGCGACTTTGAAACGATCGGCAAAGTCCATCAATTTTTAGGACTAACTGTTGGGTTGAATCATTCTCAATTATCTCCAGAAGACAAAACGAAAGCATATCATGCAGATATTACATATGGAGTAGGTAGTGAATTCGGTTTCGATTATCTTAGAGATAATATGGCCACTACTCATACTGATCGTGTTCAAAGACCATTTCATTTTGCAATCATCGATGAAATTGATTCTGTATTAATTGATGAGGCAAAAACCCCTCTCGTTATTGCAGGTAAAACGACCGTTCATCCTAATTTATACTATGTTTGCGCACGAATGGCTCGTTCATTTCAAGAAGATAAAGATTACACCTTTGATCGAATTGCGCGATCAGTTAATTTAACTGATATAGGGATTACAAAAGTAGAGCGTGCTTTTGGTATCGACAATTTGTATGACTTAGACCACCATGTTCTTCACCACTTTGTTCTTCAAGCTCTTCGTGCCAAAGCAATGTTCCATAAAGATGTTGATTATATCGTTGATGAAGATACCATTAAACTCGTCGATATGTTCACTGGTCGCATTATGGAAGGGCGTAGCTTAGGAGAAGGCTTGCACCAAGCCATTGAAGCAAAAGAAGACTTGGAGATCACACAAGAAAATAAAACTCAAGCAACTATTACAGTTCAGAATTACTTCCGTATGTACCCAACACTTTCTGGGATGACGGGTACAGCTAAAACAGAAGAAGAAGAATTACAGCAACTTTATGGAATGGATGTTATACAAATTCCATCCAATAAAGAACGAATTCGAGTTGATCATAGGGACATTATCTTCCTAACTAGCGCTCATAAATATTCTGCGGTTGCTAAAAAAGTTAAATCGTTGCATACAAAAGGCCAGCCTGTAATAGTAGGAACAAGCTCAATCATTCAATCAGAAACGGTGGCTTCTTACTTAGACGAAGTCGAAGTCCCTTATGAGTTATTAAATGCAAAGAGTGTCGAAAACGAAGTGCAATTAATCTCTCTTGCAGGACAAAAAGGTCAAGTAACCATCGCAACGAACATGGCTGGACGTGGAACCGATATTATGTTGGGAGAAAGCGTTGCTGAACTCGGTGGACTTTTCATTCTTGGTACAGAGCGACATGAAAGTCGACGTATTGATAACCAATTAAAGGGACGCGCAGGCAGACAAGGCGACCCTGGTGAAACGCAGTTTTATATTTCCCTAGAAGATGATATGGTGCAACGCTTCGCTCGAGAAGACATTGATGAGTTAAGCCCTAAGTTAAACGTAAATAATGATGGGATCATTTCAAATGAAGAAGCTGGAATTCTTATTGACAAGTCACAAGACATGAGTGAGCAAGGAAACTTCTCGATTCGCGAATATAACTTAAAGCTGGATAATGTTATTTATGATCAACGCAAAGTGGTCTATGAGTGGCGTGATAAAGTGATTACTTCAGAAGATCCACTATCACTTTGGATTGAAAGCTTAACATCTTCATCTAAACACCTTGTAGATGAGCACACTTCTCAAGATGAAGTACCTGAAAACTGGGACTTGGATCAATTGAAAGAAACGTTAACGATGTTGATTCCTACTCTATCTAATTATGAATTTAACAACATTGAAGAAGCTAAAGATCTACAAGGTATTCGGTTACGTGCTTTAAATGATTATTTAACACTTTTAGGACCGCTACATGAGAAAAGTGGTGTTCAGGCTCAAGCTCGTAAAGTTCTACTAAATGTTATTGATTCTTATTGGTTAAAACAACTTGAAGATATGGCTAAATTAAAAGAAGGAATTAATTTACGATCGTATGGTCAAGAAGACCCGCTACGAACTTACAATAAAGAAGGTTATGAGCTTTTCACTCAAATGTATAACAGAATTGAACATGATGCCACAACGTATTTAGCTCGGATATTACGACCACTTACACAAGTGACCAAAGGAGTGAAGAATCATGCGTAACTTTTTTTCAAAAAAAGATACGAAGATGCAGTTAGAAGGACATGAAACTCCAGTTTCTTCACAGGAACTACTAAACGATGAGTCTACTCAAAGTAATTCCATAGATGAAATTAAAACGGATCTATCCATTCATCCAGATTGGACTTTACCAACAGAAGATATGTATTCATTTCAATTCCTAAACATTGAATGCTCACCACTTCTACCAAATCAACTATCGATCACAGGGATTAAGATTGAAGAGCGTGAAGATGAGGCTGGTGGACTTGATGCAACCGTCTTTATACGCCATAGCATGAACAAAACCATCGAGTTAAAGGAAACAACGCTAGCACTTCTCGACCACCAAGGACAAGTAATTGGTCGTAAGCAACTTAATTTAAAAGAAGTGGGCAAGCTGCCACCGAATAGTAGTCGCCCTTGGGTTATTACATTTACACAAGAAGAGTTAAGCATCGTCGAGAAACCAGAAAATGGTTGGAAAGTTGTCTTTCAATTAAAACCATCTCAGCGCAAACACTCTCTTGATCTTGATGAAAAATGGCAAAAAACCTTACCAGATAAAGATATAGAGGACTTAAAAACACTCGTAGATCGTCTTGAGCGTCCAAAAGTGACAGAAGTAAACTTATTAGGATTAAAAGCCGCTAAAAGAGATAGTGGCGACATTCAACTCATTATCTTAATTCGCAACGGCTCTGAGAAGACCGTTAACTTAGAGAAGGTTCCTCTCGTATTAGAAGATGCTGAAGGCGATATTCTTGCTAAAGCTGCTTTTACGCCTAAAGATTTAAAAGTCAAAGCCAATACGAGCAAACCATGGGTATTTATTTTCCCAAAGAGCATGCTAAAGAAGGATATCTATTCCTTAGATAAATGGAAAGTCTATATGCCACAAAAGCAATCGTAATTAAAGAAGGCTGATGGAAAGAAGATTCCGCAGCCTTCTTCACAGTGTTTAGGAGGTAACTAATTTGAAGAGAAAGCGAATTGTACCACTTATACTTCTCGTCGGCTTATCTCTTGCTATATGGATAGGCGCCTTCGTGGTTGCACAAAGTGAAAATGTAACCTTTGAAGATCCAATGTTAGAACAAGCGATGCGAGAAGAATTACAAATTGAAGAAGGTGAGCCTATTAAGCAAGAAGACATATTTGCGGCTTCAAGTCTTAATCTTTCTTCAATGCAAATTACCAATTTAGAAGGGCTACAAAAATTTGAAAACCTCACCTCTTTAAATCTATCCGACAACAAGATTACTGATATCACTCACATTGGTTCATTAGAGAGACTCGAGGATTTAAACCTAGAAAACAACCAGGTTACTGATCTTGCACCACTTGAGAACAATTCATCTCTTGCTAGTTTAAACATTAGAGAGAATAACGTTTCTTCACTTGAACCACTTTTGGAACTTATTTATCTAACAGAATTAAACGTTCGAGAGAATCGCATTGTCGACGTGGAACCTTTACGCTCATTAAGCCAATTGGAAGATGTAAATTTAAGATACAACGAAATTTCATCCATCGAACCAATTATTGAATTACCTTTATTACGTGATCGTATTTATGTTGATGGCAACCCATTAGACGATGCACTTCTTTTGTCGGCAATCTACGATGAAGTTAACGATATCGACATTCCAAGACCAGAATATACAATCGAGTTTTCAGAGGAGCCTGGGGTTCAACCAGAACCTATTGAAGTAGAGTTGACCACAGCGGGTGACCTTGATGGAATAATTCGCTACTCCACTGATAACAGTGAAGTTACCGAAGAATCACCTGTATACAGTAATCCTCTAACGCTTGAAGAGAATGCAAACCTAAGAGCTAAGTTTTTCCCTTCAAATGGTGAACCAACAAATGAATATGGAAACTCCTATATCATCCAAGAAGACTCTACCCTACCAATCATAGCGATATCTACAGATGAACGTAATTTATATGATGAACAATACGGGATATACGTACCAGGAATCTATTACGATGAAGATCGTCCGAACCAAACAGGTAACTATATGCAAAGTGGCCAAGAATGGGAACGTCCTGTATTTATGCAAATGTTCGATCCTGATGAAGGAACTGTTTTGTCCCAGCATGCAGGAATTCGAATTCACGGTGGACAGTCTTCCACTGTAGATCGAAAATCATTGCGCTTTTATGCTAGGCAAGAATACGGTGAACCACGTTTTGAACATGCGTTATTTGGCGATGATGAACGGGATATATTTAATCGTTTTATTCTTCGTAATTCCGGACAAGATTGGAATCGAACTCTCTTTCGAGATGCAATGATGCAGGAACTTGTGTCTGATTTAAATATGGAGACACAACTTTATCAACCTATAACGCTATACGTAAATGGAGAAAGTTGGGGCATTTATAACATTCGTGAGCGTTATGACCATCATTATTTTAGATTTGCACATAACGTTCAACAAGAGCACCTTGATTATCTTGAAAAGAACGGAGAAGTTATTGAAGGTACAAACGAAGATTATAAACAACTTCTTGCTTACATCCGTGAAAACGGGGTAGAGTCAGATCAGAACTTAGATGTTGTTAGTCAAGAAATGGACCTCGATAACTTCTTAGATTATTATATCTCTCAAATCTATTTCGGTAATACAGATTGGCCACATAATAACATCGATTTTTGGCGCGAGCGTCCTAATGGAAAATGGCGCTGGTTACTATATGATACCGATTTTGGCTTCTCATTACCTGCAAGTGGTCGAAACGCTGCACACAACACATTAGCTTGGGCTACAGGAGAAGCTAGAGAAGCTTGGTCAACATTCCTATTTAGCTCTTTACTTGAAAACGAAGACTTCAGAAATGAATTCATTCAACGTTCTGCTCAATATTTAAATACCAATTTTAACCCGGAGACAGTGGTCTCTACAATAGATGATATGGCAGATACGATTGCACCTGAAATCCCTGCTCACATTGAACGATGGGGAGAACCTGCTTCTATTGAAAATTGGGAAGGACAAGTAAACAGCCTAAGAACTTTTGCAAATGATCGCCCTATGTATTTAAGAAATCATTATGCAAACGAATTTAACCTTAATGGAACTGCAGAAATGACTATAGAAGACATTTCTGAAAGCCAACTAACCATATCAAATCAAACGTTTGAAGCCTATGAAGGCTGGAGTGGTCATTATTACACTGATACACCGTTAAACATGCAAATTGAGGGCCATGACAACAGCAACATAGAAATTCAATCCTCAAATGAAAATGTTGCAACTATTAACAGTGAAAACGAGGTAATCTTACAGGAGCAAGGAGAAGCTACTGTTTCCTTTACGACTACTGAAGGTGATCATTTACTCACGGTTACTTTTAACGTAGAGCATTTGCCTGACCAGCATTCTTTAACTCTAGAAGCAAATGATACTGGTCAATTTGAACTTGAGAATGTAACAAACTATCGTACTTCAGACAGTACGATTCTAACAGTAGACTCCGACGGCAATTACGAAACTGATCGTGCTGGTCGTGTAACTGTCAGTGGTTTTAATGATGCCAACGATCTTGTCGCAACATTTGATGTGTTAGTAATTGATACCATTACCGACGAAGAAGAAATAGTAGCTGGTGATCGTGCCATCTTTTATGAGGGAGAGTGGGAACGCGTATCCCCTAGAGAATCTGGCTTCTCCTATAAAACTTCTAGTTCTGGTGATCTAGCTACGTTCACATTCGAAGGCACAGGCTTTCAATGGTATGGAATGCAAGGTGGCGAACATGGCATGGCCAACGTTTATATCAATGATGAGCTCGTCGACACAGTCGATACGTATGGTGAAACGAGTAGCCATGAACTTCTCTATGAAATAAGTAACCTTAATCATGATGTCCATGAAGTCGTCATTGAAGTAACAGACGAAAAGAATACTTCATCTAAAGGGCAATCTGTCTATATAAACTCCTTTTCATTCGAGTGATAACCCCACACATTCATTAAATCGTATCGACTTTGTAAGACGCGAAGACTGACACTGCGGTATAGTTAAGACAGATGTCGCAATGAGTGTTGTGTGTACGTACTACTATTTGCTAGAACAAAAAAGCCTAGTCGTTAGTCGACTAGGCTTTTTTGTTCACTCTTCAAAATGGTTAATTAAACGATGCATAAACGTCGCAAAGTGCGCTCTGGAAATCGGATCGCTTGGTCGGAACGTCCCATCAGAGTAACCAGTTGTTACCCCAATTGATGCAAGAGCCCGAATGGCTTCATACTGTTCCATATTTGGCGTTACATCTTTAAATTCAATATCACCTTCAACAGATCCCAAATCATAAGCCCGATACAAGATTAGAGCCATTTGACCACGAGTAAGGTTATTTCCAGGGTTAAACTTCCCTGTCGATGTGCTTCCTCTTATCCAACCTTCTTCAGTAGCTATTGCAATCTCTGAATACATCCCATGAGTTTCACTTACATCTTTATAACCTGGGTCACTAACAGTGGAATCTTCTAATCCAAACTCCCTAACTAATACTGCTGCGACATGCTGTCTTAAAACGTTTTGACTTGGTCGGAACGTTTGATCTGAATATCCTCTAAAAAAGCCTCTGTCTACCCCAAAAAGTATGCTTTCATACGAAGGGTGAGATGTGGAAACATCCTGGAATGGTGAAGCTTCTGCCACTGTAACAGGTACTCTAGTCTCCGCCGGGCCAATGGTTATAACCACTTCACCTTCTCCGGAATTTGTAGCATGGAAACTTCCACGACTATCGATTCGACCTACGTTTCCTACGACTTCCTTTTCAACTTGTAACCCATCATAGCGAATTTCATTCCCATTCGAGTCTTTCGGACTCACTTCTAGATTTGTTCGACCATCAACAGACGTTGTTATTGTTGTTGGTAATCCAAAATCATGAATCGTATCGGTTGAAGAAACCGGTCTTCTAGCAATTTGACTTCCTTCTACCGAGTAAGAAATCCCACCTGATCCAACGTGTTGAACCTTTACTTGTCCGTTCGCAACTTCTCCTACTGAAGCGCTCACCCTTAGTTCACCACTGGATTCGTTACTGGAAATTTTCTGTCCGATTCCATTTAATACGTCAACAGATACCGGAAATGTTGAACCTACGAGAAACTGATTCCCACTGCCAATACTTATGCTCGCTTGCACCGGCACAGAGAGATCACCTGTATACCCGACGAGTAGTGCGGATGGAACCGAGCGCAACCAACCTGTACGATTAAGAACACCTAAGTCATTGTCTTGTCTACCAACGAGTGTAGAAGAACCGCCACCATCAAAGTTCAGTGCTGCATGTGCACCTAAATTCTTCATATGTTCTGCTAACTGCAACATGTTCATGTTCCGTGTCGTAACCATAAACACTTCTTGTCCATCGCGACTTACGCCAACAGCCGCACGTTCTGTGACTTGTTGTGCACGCCAAGAATTAAGGTCCATGCTCACATCTACTTGACCATTTCTAACAAGTTGCGGGCCACTTCCTAGCATTAACTCGGCATCGCGCCATTTCGAGTCAATGGACGCTTCGATTTTAACAGAATCTCCAGGACTTAAATGGCGTAAGTGATCTGCCCCATCTCCGTGACCTGATAAAACAAAACCTGAACTGGGGATCCGACTATTGCCAGGCTCACCGTAAGAGCCTACAGTTTCCACTGTACCTTCAATCACATCGCCAAATCCGAAATCTTGTACCGTATCTCTTCCCACACCTCTAACAACAACCTCAACACCATATTCATTCGTACCCGTTCGGTCACGAACAAATTGGGACGTGTATACACTTACAGAGTTTGCTGACCGTTCAGCATTCATATTATGTATTGAAAATTCTCGACTTCCACTGCTCACTCGTAAACGACTATCAAAACGATCAATCATTGCCGTCCCGTCACCCGTTATCCCAAAAGCGATGGGGTGTTGACGATAATGACTACTGTCTGGTGAGTTTCTACCATAATTAATAATTTTGTTATGATCAGTAATTAAGCTAAATGAAGGTTGATCGCGGTGATTCATATCAAAAAACGTTGCATTAACTGCACCTACGACAGCAAAACCGTCTCTTGATGAACGTTCTGCGTGTGAAAGTGTAGATGTTAACTGGTTCAAAGGTTGTGAATAGGAGACACCCATCTTCGTATGAATGTCATTCAGATTTACCTTCAAATGATGATTCCCCTGACTGCTTTCATGGCTTACTCCCGTTGACAATGACTGCGCTCCCGCATCCGCAATCATTAATGGCCCTACAATTGCACATACTCCAAGTGCCCGCAACAACCGTTTCCCCACAACAAAAACCCCCACTTTTTTCATAGTATAATAGGTGTAGCTTAAGTGATAGTCATTAAACTGTCAATACTTGGAGAATAATGCAAATAAGTGTCTAATGCCTGCTAAATTAGACAGATTGTGTAACATTGCATTAGGAATAACGTAGGTATGAGTAGAAAGATACGAATATTTGTCGTAACCAAACGAAATCACCTATCGATTTTGTAGGTCACGGTGTATAATGAAAGCATTGTGCTTGTTTCCAAGAGACAAGTATAGGAGTTTGTTTTTGTGAGGTGAATGGCATGCGCTCTACGTGTAGAGGCGCAGCTTCTATATATGAGAGTTGGGATTATTGGAAATTACGGACATAACAACAACGGAGATGAAGCGATTCTTCTCGGTATACTTTCACAACTTGAAGTGATTGGCATACCGAAAGAAGAAGTCGTCGTATTTAGCAACCATCCAGCCATAACCACTAAACAGTATAATGTAAAGGCCGTTCCGCTTGTAATTAAAAAAGGGACAGCTGCAAGTTCAGCACTTGCTACGCTTAAAGCTGCAAAACATATAATGAAAGATTTAGAACTCGTCATTATCGGCGGCGGTGGGTTACTGATGGATATGTACCGAAGAGACGCACCTCTGTATAGCATGCTCGGTACGACTGCCAAAAAATGTGGTTGTAAACTTATCATTCATTCTGTAGGTGCAGGACCCATTCGAACGATGGTCGGGAAGTTTTTCCTAAAAAGGCTCGTGAACGCTGCTGATCACGTTAGTGTTCGTGATGAACCTTCACAACAGCTGATTGCTTCTATTTCAAACAGAAAAGATATTAATGTCGTTGCAGACCCAGCATTTGCAATTCCAATGCCGCCAAAACGAAAACATACCGATTGCCTCACTAAAATTGGTATGACCGCAGCTCCTTATTATAGTCAACAGTATTGGCCAGTACATGATGAGAGCAAGTACCAACAATACATTCAAGGAATGGCTTTTGCTGCTGACCAACTCATTGAAACTCATCAAGCAGACATTACTTTCTTCTCTACGAAATATCCACAAGACATTGAAGTAAGTAAAGATATACAAGCGTTAATGACCCATCAACAACGGACAACTATTATCGATCAACAACTACTTCCACATGACATTATGCGGGTTTCCTCTGAGCAAGATTTAATTATTGGGACGAGGCTTCACTCTTTAATTTTGTCTGTGACCGTAGGCACACCAGTAATTGGGGTCGAATATCATCATAAAGTCCGTCACTTTATGGAATCCATTGATGAGAGTTCATACAGTCTAGAAATTGGCAAACACGGAAACGGCATCGTGACACTCATTAATGACATACAGAACCATTGGAATGAAACACAACAAAGGGTTGCTCACAAATCCAGCAAATTGCACCGTGAATCATTTAAGAGTCTGGAAAAAATCGAATGGTTACATGACCATTCCGTACAAAAACGTCAAGAAAGTGATGGTGGACAACCCTCATGAACATCTTTGCTTATCCGAAAGAAAAAGCTAATCGACTCGCTTTGACAGGTGTCCTGCTACTCGTTTTTTGGACGACGATTAACCTACTATTTACTCGAGTATGGTCAATCTTCCCAGGGGTTGTTGGTTATCTGGGAGAAGCGTTACTCGTTGCCCTGCTCGGGTATGTACTTTTTCACCCTGAACTCGGACGTAAACATATTTGGACGAAGTTAAAAAACCCGATTAATTTTGCTTTTCTTTTGTTCATAGCATTTGCATTTGTAAGTATGTTTTTAAATAATGTTCCTTTTGCACAAGGTATATTTGGCCTAAGAGCATTGTTCCAATTTGTACTACTCGTCATCATCTTACTTATGCTCGACATACCAACTGCTTGGGTAAAGAAATTGTTCTATTTAATTATCGGAATGGCTTTTGTACAGTCCGTTGTGGGGATTTTCCAAGTCATTCTTGGCATCCCGTTGCCACTACATAATATGGAAGAACGAAGAAGTGTTGCGATTGGTGAGGAAATTCGTGCCTTCGGTTTCATGGACTCAAGTAACACCCTTGCAGGGTTCTTACTCGTTGCTGTACTTCTCATCGTTTTATATCTCTTTATGTATCGAGCGGAAGTACCTAAAAAGCATAAAGTTATTCTCTTATCGATGCTTGCAGTGATGTTACTTGCATTAACACTTACGTTTTCAAGACAAGCATTTTTAGCGTTAATTGGTTGCTTAGGTTTGATTGGACTTCTATTCCGTCACAATAAAACCTTCCGGATTATGCTCATTACATCTGTGAGTCTCGGTGTACTATTTGTCATCGGTTATGGGCTTGCTCTGCTCTTCTTAGAAGGGTTTGCTCAGCGTAATTTCTACACGTTTGACTTTGAGCGGAATTACCGTGTGTTAATGGCACTAGCTGGCTTACAAGTGTTTATGTTCAGCCCAGTTATTGGAGTTGGACCTGGAATGTTTGGGAGTAACGCCGCATTTGTCTTTGACTCACCGTTCCATCAATTTATGTATGATATGTTGCCGGTACTGATGACGACGGTTGATAACAATGCCCTTGCAGTGTTCGTCGAGTACGGAATTATCGGTACGGTTCTCTTCCTATTCTTATTCTGGTCCATATTCAGATGGATGTTTAAGTTATCCGATAGTGTTAGCCCGACCGTACGATGGTTATCTGTATTCGTGATTACGTACGGAATTGCGTTCCTACTCATGGGCTTACTTTCAACAGCTTGGGAAAATCACCCGTTGTCGATTTTCTTCTGGCTATTCTTAGGAATCGTCCTAAATTGGCACCAGAATAACAAGCACTTAACGAAGGAGGAAAGCGTCTAATGCGTGTACTCGTCATTAGTAATATGTACCCTGCCCCGCAAGCTCCGACATTTGGTATTTTTGTCCGGAACCAAGTGGAGCAATTACAGGCACATGAACTTGACATCACCGTTGCCGCAATTCGTGATCCTCGAAATGGAAAAGCGAATGTACTAAAGAAATACGCACGTTGGGTACTTGGGACGATGACCCGTTTTTCTACTCGCTATGACTTAGTTCATGCCCATTATGCATTTCCTTCAGGCTGGTTGGCGAAGCTGTACTCGAAAATTCGCCGCGTTCCTTATATCGTCACCGTACACGGTGGCGATCTGAACAAAATGGCCAAAAAAGGAGCATTTTTCAAGAAACAAACGAAAAGCATCTTGAAAAACGCTGCCCATGTCATTGCTGTTGGACCTGCGCTTTACGAAGAAATCATTCAAGAGTACGGCGTTTCAGAAGATCGTGTTTCCTTGATAAATATGGGCGTGAACCGCAACGTCTTCCATCAAAGAACCGATGTCCCTTCACCGTTTGATAAAGAAAAAAAACACATTCTGTTTGCTGGTAACATCATTAAGCAAAAGGGCATTACTGAACTCATCTCAGCCTTTCACCAGTTATATGAAGATGATCCAAAACTGCAGCTGCATCTGGTTGGATCTTTTCAATCGGAAGCTTATAAGGAACAAATTGTCAATCAAATTGAGGGAATGCATCTACCTAAAGAAGCCGTTCTCTTCCATGGTCCTAAAACCCAGGATGAACTTGCCATTCATATGACTTATGCTGATGTATTTGTCCTACCTTCTCATATTGAAGGATTTGGTCTCGTTGTTCTTGAGTCTATGTCTTGCGGAACACCTGTCGTTGCTAGTAACGTTGGTGGGCTGCCTTCGCTCTTAAGCGATGAAGCTGGTGTACTTATAGAACCAGAGCAACCTGAAAGCTTGAAACGTGGCATTGATGCTGTTTTATATGACGAATCACTTCGCAAACAACTGGTCCAAGCAGGATATAAAAAAGCAGATGCTAATGAAACCGAGAAAATCATCGCACGGATTCTGACAATCTACAATGATACAACAAAGAGGGATGTTTCATGAAAAGAGTCCTTTTTATCTCATCAGTTGGCGGACATCTAACACAACTAATGCAGTTACAGCCGCTAATGAACGAATATGAATCACATATGATTACCGAAAAGACAGAAGTTACGAAAGCGCTTAAGAACGATCATCCGAATTTATCTTTTCTTGTGTATGGTGCTCGTAATTATCCTGTTCGTTATCTCTTCAAATTCTCATTTAACATCATCAAATCACTCGTTTTGTTTTTGAAACTACGGCCGGAAGTTGTCGTAACAACCGGTACACATACTGCGGTACCGATGTGCTACATTGCTAAGTTGTTTCGGAAAAAAGTCATTTACATTGAGAGCTTTGCAAAAACAGACTCTCCCACGTTATCAGGAAGAATGATCTATCCGATTGCTGATTTGTTCATCGTACAGTGGAAAACGATGTTAAAACATTATCCAAAAGCAAAATACGGGGGGTCAATCTATTGATACTCGTCGTTTTAGGTACACAAGAACTCCCTTTCACACGACTTTTAGAACAAGTCAATGACTTGAAAGAAAAGGGCATAATTGAAGAAGATGTGATCGTCCAAAATGGGCATACTCCAGCAAGTCAATTTAAGCATTTAAACGCAACACCGTTTTTTTCCTATGATGAAATGAATGAGCTCTTCGATGAAGCAAGTGTCATCATCTCTCATGGAGGGACTGGTTCGTTAATCACAGGCATCAAGAAGAACAAGCCCGTGATCGCCGTCGCACGTCTCTCAGAGCATGGGGAGCATAACGATAACCACCAAACTGAAATTGTTGCTCAGTTCAAGGAAACCGAACATATTATTGCAAGTAACAATCTCGAAGAAGACATAAAACGCGCCTATGGTGGATTTAAACCAGCACCTTATGAAAGCGGACAAGCGCAAATTATTACAATGATTCGCAACTACATTAACAACATCTAGCCACTATTTCTTAAAGAAAGGCCTGAGAACTATGAAGGGAAAGCACATTATAGCGATAATTGGTGCAGTTACGATCATTAACTTGGTCTCGCGCTTAATTGGCTACTTCCGAGAAATGCTCGTTGCGTATCAATTCGGTTTTAGCTTCCAAGCAGATAGTATTGCAACTGCATACACGATCCCTAACTTTCTTTACATTGTTCTCGGGGGAGCTTTAACGAGTGCATTCGTCTCGGTATATAGCAAAATTGAAGATCCAGAACGGAAAAAACAATATTTAAGGAGTATGTTTGGGTGGCTATCGCTGAGCATGCTCTTACTTACTCTATTATTTATAGGAGCGTCAGATTTACTCATCCCATTCTTATTTCAAGACCAAGCAGAAACCATTGCATTATCTGTGAATTTGTTTATGATAAT
The DNA here is from genome assembly GCA_012970285.1 of Bacillaceae bacterium JMAK1. Lineage (GTDB taxonomy): Bacteria > Bacillota > Bacilli > Bacillales > Marinococcaceae > Geomicrobium_A. The sequence continues at coordinate 300,267 of JIBW01000003.1, read as the reverse complement.
GGGTCCTGCCATTTTCTTCTTAATTCTTTCGATGTGGTTGCAAGGATTGCTGAATGTGAATGACAAGTTCTCAATCGCAGCTTTATCTACATTGATTATGAACGGTGCTTTTGTTGCGATTGCCTTTGTATTTTATCCAAGCTTATCATCCTACGCACATGCTTACGGTGCTTCAATCAGTGCGTTTCTAATGTTTGCCTTTCTTGTCGGATTTATTTGGTACAAAGGGTATTTCAATTTCAGGCCGAGTCTAGAATCAACACCAGAAGTTTGGCGAACGTTCCGACTCACCATTCCGATTATGCTCGGGGGAGCAACGTTACAGTTATACTTCCTCATCTACCGAATCTTCGGTGCGCATATCGGTGAAGGTACGATCGCAGCCTTGAACTTAACTTCCAAATTCGTGCAACTCCCACAAACCGTTTTAATGTTAGCCGTTACTGCTGTCATCTTTCCTATGCTCGCTCGCAAGGTCGCTGCAAACGAACACGAGACGGTTGCAAAGATTCACGGTCAAGGTTTACGGTTAATGGCCTTAGTCATCATTCCGGTTACAGTATTTATTGTCGTCTATGCTAAGGACATTATCATTACACTATTTGAGTATCAGGATTTCACACGAGAAGATACGCTCGTCGCCACTCCCTTACTACAGATCTTTGTAATCGGTATGTTCTTCCACGCGGCAAATGTGTACATAACGAGATTTTATTATGCTTATGAACGATCGATGTATCCACTCATTGTCAGCCTTATTTCAGTACTAGCGATTAACATTTCTCTTAGCTACGTTCTGCTTGGTCCCTTAGGAGCAGAAGGGCTAGCCTGGGCAATGACCATTAGTGCTGGGATTAACTTCGTCTTGCTTTTAGTAGGTGTAAACAATGTGCTAAAATGGCAAAGAAAAGCTCCAGTAGAGATGAAAGAACAACTTGTAGGGTTCTTAAAGTTAATGGTCATGTCGGTCATCATTGGCTTCATTCTTTTTGGCATGAATCACTACTTTATAGATATGTATCCACTTGTTGATCTCTTGCTCGGCGGGCTTGCTTTTGCAGTATTATTTATTGGCTTATTGTATGCCTTACGTTTTCAAGAGCGAAAAGATATTCAAAAGTTATTAAAACGGAAAGTTGGAGATGACCGATGAAACTGACCATCGTTGGTACAGGCTATGTCGGCCTCGTTTCAGGGGTTTGTTTTTCTGAACTCGGACATGAAGTCGTATGTATAGATAAGATGGAAGATAAAGTAACACAATTACGTTCAGGGGTAAGCCCCATTTATGAACCTGGCCTCGAAGAGCTTTTACAAAAGAACATTCAGGCAGGTCGCCTAACGTTTGACACAGATCTATCCGCAAGTGCAACTTCTAGTGACGTGATCATGATCGCTGTAGGAACGCCTCAGTCAGAAGACGGTTCTGCAGACATGACGTACGTACACACCGTTGCGAAAGAAATCGGACAAGCACTTCCTTCAACGGGTCAATATGTAGTTGTCAATAAATCTACCGTTCCTGTAGGAACAGCAGATCAAGTCAAAGAAATCATCCATAGCATGAACGCAGATGTGGATGTTGCGGTTTGTTCAGTCCCAGAGTTCCTTCGTGAAGGTTCTGCTGTCCAAGATACGATGAATCCAGATCGCATCGTAATCGGTACTAGCGTACCTTGGGCAAAAGATCGTCTTGTACAATTACATGAAAAGCTCGCCACTGGAGATAAAATTGTGTTCACGAACGAGAAAAGTGCTGAAATGATTAAGTACGCGGCAAATTCATTTTTAGCAACGAAAATCTCATTTATTAATGAGATGGCAAACATTAGTGAACATGTGGGAGCGAATATTGATGATGTCGTTCGAGGCATTGGTTCAGACCGACGAATCAGTCCACACTTTTTAAATGCTGGTCTTGGTTATGGAGGTTCTTGCTTCCCTAAGGATGTCAAAGCACTCGTTAATATGGCAGAAACTCATGATTACGAGCCTCAAATGCTTCACGCAGCAGATCGGATTAACGAAAAGCAACGATTCAAACCGCTAGATCGTTTACTCACGAAGTTCAATAACAATATCAAAGGGAAGCAAATCGCCATTTTAGGTCTTGCTTTTAAACCAAATACAGACGATATGCGCTATGCACCTTCTATTGATATCATTCATGAACTCGTTAAAGCTGGTGCTATAGTACGTGCTCACGACCCAATTGCCCAAAAAGCAGCCAAGCCTTTTTTACCAAATAATGTTACACTAGTAGAAACGATGGAAGAAACGTATGCAGATGCTGATGCAGTCATTTTGATTACCGAATGGGCAGAGTATAAAGCAATTAACCCTACAGACCTTATTTCACACATGCGAGGAAACTTTGTCATTGACGGTCGAAATGCTTTTGATGCTGATGCATACAAAAATGCTGGTATTGACTATTACGGAATCGGACGTAATTCATAATACTAGTGCCATTTAGGAGGGAAATCATGAAAGCACATTACAAACTTATTGCGCTTACAGGTTCCCTGCTTATGCTTTACGGTTGTTCATCTTCTGCAAAAGCGGATGAACAACCTGAGGCAGCTGGTGATAGCTGGGTCAACAGTGAAATACGTGAGCTTGACTCAAAAGTAACCGAAGCAGAGGCGCGCACCGAGCAATTATCTCAAGACATTGAAATGATCTCTGAAGGACGCAGTTTTACCGATGTTAACACAAAACATAATGCTTTTCATGAAATTGAATACTTAACTTCTTTAGGAATTATTAACGGGTATTCTGATCAAACATTCAGACCTTCGAATAGTATAAATCGAGGACAGACCGCTGCAATGATTGCAAGACATCTCGCTTTGACGGTCCCAGATGATTATGTTCTTCAAGCACCTGATGTAAGCAAAAATCATCAAAATTATGATGACTTGCGGAAAGTAGAATATCACGGTGTTATGACCGGTAATAATGATGGTCATATGAACCCATCAAACCCATTGACTCGTTCTCAAATGGCTGTCGTACTCGTACGAGCTTTCCCAGATGAAATTCCTGAAACCTCTAACCAATATACTTATACAGATCTAAGAGAAGGTTCTTTTAGCTATGATGAAGTGAATCAATTAGCTGACGCAGGTATAACAAATCGAGTAGGCACTGCTTTTAGACCATCAGAGCACACGACACGATCCCATTTTGCTTTATTTATGTCCCGAACGATCAACGAGGATTACCGATAAGAGTTCACAAGATTTCGTTTGCTCATTTTATGATCAATTATTTCGATATATCCAATAAATGATTTGATTATTGTGACACAATCACAATAATCAAATCATTTTTTCGTTTACCTCATTTAAAATTCATAAAGGAAGAAGCACTTTCCAATTAAATTGGAAAGTGCTTCTTCCTTATATAACTTATCTAAAATGCTTTCTTATCTTCGTTCAATCCGGATATCTGTATAGTAATGTTGCAAAATCTCTGTGTAGGAATAGCCTTGCTGTGCCATCGTTGCTGCACCCCATTGACTCATTCCAAGTCCGTGTCCCCATCCATTGCCATTAAACACGACAGTATCACTGCTAGGTCTAATTACTTCGACGCCATTTGCTGTTCGAACTTGCAGTTGGTTACTTCGAAGCGTAACCGTTTCTTCTCCAGCGAGTGCCATCTGTGCCCCATTTAATTCAACCGCGCTTGTCCCCCCGCCAGGCAGACGAACTCTCGCATCTTGATCTGGAAATTCAACATCGAACTTTGTGCTGTTTAATGTCTGACCAAGCGACCAACGAATCGAATCTGCTGATCCGTTTCCGCTAGGAATACGAACGGTATCCACACGTCCACTCGGACTCATTCCGGTCACGGTCATGCTTTGCACACGACCTGCCTGACTTTTACTTTCAATCGTTATATCCGTTGCGGTCCATCCTCTTTCAAAAACCGCCTCACCAATCTGAGAACGTGTCATTGTTGTTGTCCACGAATGGCGACTATTACCTGGATTGTTATCGTACGGGTCTTCAACGGCACGAATGTACGGTACAGCATTTAACCAGACATTCTCACTATCGTCAGTATAACCACCAGAACTTGAATGGTAGAACGCAGTAATTAAATTGCCATTATGTGTCGCATAACGTCCTTTTGTTTGATCGATAGCACGGTTCGTGTTCGGATGTTCCGCCGTTTTTCCTGCATACACTTGATCCGTCGTTGTATCGACTAAGTACCCTTTTGACATGTTCAGCTTCGCATAGTTTCGCGCTGCGACTGATTGAGCCTTTAAAGCTTCAATTGGCCAACTCGCGATGGCCTCTCTCGGGACAACCCCTTTAAGATAATCCTCAATGTCTAATTCATTATGTAACCTTGGACGACGATCATTCTCATTGACTCTCACAGACATCGAACCACGATACGTATTGCTCGTATAACTCGTAGCTCCAGCAACTCTCACTTGATTAACGACAACTGAATTCCCAGAACTTGGTGTACGCTCTTCAAGTCGGAAACCACGACCTGAATAGATGTATGAGTTATTCAGATCAGACCTTACACCAATCGCATTGCTCGTCCTAGAATAGCGAAATTCTAACGATCCACGATAATCAACCGACCTACCATTATCGACATTAACGAGCCGATATGATCCGGTTGGCGTTAATTTGAACGTTTCAGGTACGACGAGTCGTACGTTGACTTGATCATCGTAAGACGCTGCACTTGCCTTAAAATCAGAGAAAGTGAAGAAGCCAGTCAGGACGAAAAGAAAAGCGAGGATCCCTTTAGTAACTTTTCTTAGTTTCATAGATTTTATTCACTCTTTCTAACGGTTTTTTAACGCTTCTACTTCTGATTCCAAACGGTCGATTTCTGACTCCAAATTCGTCATTCGCTCACTATACGGTGCGAGTTGCTCTAATACCCAATCAACACTCGCCACTACCGGTCGAGAATTTGCAATTGCGTCATTTTTTAGTAACAAACTACTAGAACTAACCATCACAACAACGATTGCACTAGTGATGAATAATTTCTTCTTCACGTAAAAGACCCCCACATATACTAAGATGTGAAAATTATACCAAATTCAAACAAACAGCGATAGGACTTCTGCATTGTTTCTACAAACTTATACAAAATGCACGAATATAATTTGACAATGGATTATGTAAATGTATAAAAAAGTCGTGTTCCCTCAAAAAACTATGCTATAATCTTATGAGGTTTAATGTGCACTATAATGTGAAAGAAATTCCGATATTTACTATAAATGATGTTCGCTAATTTTGCAGAAGGTACTAAGGGAGGTTTCGTTATGATCACTGCAATTTCCTTAATTGTATGTTTTATTATAGCGCTTGCCGTAACGCCGATCATTAAGCGATTTGCTATTAAAATTGGTGCAACAGATCAACCGAACGATCGCAAAGTGCACCAAAAGGTGATGGCTCGAATCGGTGGTCTTGCAATTTTCATTGCATTTATTGCAGGGATCTTTATTACGCAAGCACATACGCATGAATTCTTTTATCCGATTTTAATCGGTGCGTTTATTATTACATTGACAGGGTTTCTTGACGACCTCTTTGAACTTTCTGCAAAATGGAAGTTACTAGGACAAATTGCCGCCGCTTCAGCAGTTGTGATTGGCGGGGTTCATGTTGAATTTATTAACTTACCTTTTGATATGCAGTGGGAACTTGGATGGCTAAGCATTCCCCTTACAATGATTTGGATTATCGGTGTAACAAATGCGATCAACTTAATTGATGGTCTAGATGGCCTAGCCGCCGGGGTATCATCAATTGTTCTTGCTACAATTACTGTCGTTGCAATTATTGATTCGAATGTATTCGTTATGGCTTTAGGAGCAGTCATGCTCGGAAGCACACTTGGCTTTCTCGTTCATAACTTTAACCCAGCTAAGATCTTTATGGGAGATACGGGTGCGTTATTTTTAGGGTTTATGATTAGCGTTATTGCCTTACTTGGATTTAAGAACATTACCGTATTTTCACTTCTCATCCCAGTCGTTATGCTTGCCGTACCGATTTCGGATACACTGTTCGCGATTATTAGACGGATCGTTAATAAGAAGCCAATTTCAATCGCTGATAAGTCTCACTTACATCATTGTCTTCTCAATCTTGGATACAGCCATAAGCAGACCGTATTGATCATTTACGCAATGAGCGCATTGTTCGGTATTGCTGCAATCGTACTCACGATGTCCACCTTATGGGTAACCGTATTGATTGTTTTGGCATTGCTGATCTTAATCGAGCTTTTCGCTGAGAAAGTGGGCCTTGTAGGTAAAGAGTTCAGACCGTTTATGAAGTTCTTTACGCGTATCGGTGATAATATAACGAGACGCTAACAAGCAAATTCCCCCCTTTGCTCATGAGTGAAGGGGATTTTTTCAGAATTAGACATTGCAAAGGACAACCGCTTTTACACATGATATAATAGCGGTTGAAACGTTATTTTGAGGTGGTGAACACAGGTTGGAAGCACTAGAAATATTCCAGCGCTATGAACTGAAATATTTGATCCCCTACTCCACTTACGAGGAAATTACTTCCCTGCTACAAAAACGTATGAAGTTCGACCCATATGGGGATGAACAAGGTTGTTATAACATCGTTAGCCTTTATTTTGATTCTGACGATGACAAAATATACAATGAAACGCGCAATAACTTGAACTTCAGACAGAAACTTCGTTTAAGGGTTTATGGGGAATCTAATTTAAACAGCACTTCATTCTTAGAAATTAAACAAAAGTATAATCGAGTGGTAAACAAACGACGTACGTTAATTACACTTAAAGATGCGTATGATTATCTTTACAACAACGCTTACAATCGCGAAAACTACAATGTTTCTAATCCTCAAATATTAGGTGAGGTTTCAGCATTTAGCTCATTGTATGAACTGAAACCTTCTGTTGTCGTCAGTTACGATCGTCAAGCATTAGCAGGCATAGATGAACCTGATCTACGTGTAACGTTTGACTTTAATTTAATGACGCGCAGCGATAATCTTCAAATTGAAGATGGTCCTGATGGCGATTTGTTTGTAGATCCTAATATGGTCATTATGGAAGTTAAAGTTTCTAATAGTGTTCCGTTTTGGTTATCACGTATGTTAAGTGATTACGAATGTGAGCGTAAATCCGTGTCGAAGTTTTGCACATGCATTGATATTTCGAACGGCGTCATGAAACCGTACACTCATCATCCAATTGTTGAACCTGCGGGTACCCTGCTATAGCCTGGAGCCGTAGGTTCTAAGAATGAAAATTTTCACACTGATCAAGGAGAATTTGAATGGATAGTTTTCTACAAGAACTACGTAACTTAACCGACATGACAACCCAGTCATCAATCATTGATGGGTTTATGGCCATCGCACTTACTTTTGTTCTTTCAATGATCATTACCTTCTTATATCAGAAAACACATAAAGGCTCTCGTTATGCTCAATCATTTATACATACGATCGTAATTATGTCTATCGTTGTTTCAGTTATAATGATTGTAATCGGCAATAACATTGCTGTTGCCTTCGGTTTAGTTGGGGCATTTTCAATCATTCGTTTCCGCTCAGCAATGAATGATCCGAAAGACATTGCTTTTATATTCTTCGGTATGGCTACAGGTATTGCTTCAGGTCTTGGTTTTTACTTACTTGCAGTACTCTTTACAATTACTTTATCAATCATTATTTACTTCTTGTATGTCATTGATTACGGTGGCGGACAATCTGTACAGAAACGAATGAGAATTACAATTCCAGAGAATATGCACTATGAGAATGTGTTTGATGAGACATTTAATACGTATTTGCATGATCATAAGCTGATGACCGTAGAAACGACAAACTTAGGAACTATGTATCAGCTCACGTATATGATTACTCCAAAAGACGACACATCCGATAAAGATATCATTGATTCTATACGCCAGTTAAACGCTAACCTAAAAGTATCCATCGGTATGGCAAACCCTGATTATTAAAAAAAACCGAAGCCCACATTTGTGGCTTCGGTTTTTTTCTATAGTTTTAGACTACGTAAGTAGTCCTTGAGATCGTCTCGATAGTCCTCTCGTTCTAAAGCAAAGTCAATCGTCGCTTGTAAAAATCCGAATTTATCACCAACATCATAGCGTTTACCATCGAATTGGTATGCAAGAACTTCTTGAGATTTCACGAGCTCTCGAATGGCATCTGTTAATTGAATTTCGTTTCCTGCACCAGGAGCAATTGTTTCTAAAATAGGCATGATTTCTGGTGTTAATACGTAACGCCCCATAATCGCCATGTTTGATGGCGCTTCTTCCACTTTAGGCTTTTCCACAAGATCTGTAACACTCACAACGTCCCCTGATTCTTCTGAAGACACGATCCCGTAACTGGAAACTTTATGATCTGGAACTTGTTGAACCCCTAGGACAGAGCGCTCCTGTTCTTCGTAAATCTCCATCAATTGCTGCAAACAAGGTGTATTGGAACGTACAATGTCATCTCCAAGCATGACTGCAAATGGTTCATCCCCAATAAACGTTCGGGCACAAGCAATGGCATGTCCAAGCCCTCGGGGCTCCTTTTGTCGAACGTAATGAATCGAAGCCATATTCGAGATCTTCTTCACTTCTTCTAGACGATCGTACTTCCCTGTACGTTCTAACGTTTGTTCTAATTCATAAGAAACGTCAAAGTGATCTTCTATCGCTCGTTTTCCACGTCCACTAATAATTAAGATATCCTCTATGCCAGATTCAATCGCTTCTTCTACTATGTACTGAATCGTTGGTTTGTCAACAACAGGAAGCATTTCTTTCGGTAAGGCTTTCGTAGCTGGTAAAAATCGAGTACCAAGCCCGGCTGCAGGAATAACTGCTTTTTTAACTTTCATTAATATTCTCCTTCCACACGTGAAGCATGTATGAACAGTATAGCACAGCGTACTTACTAGCAAAATTAAGGAGTAGAGAAATATTTTTGTCGAAATATTTTATACTATTTAAAATAATAGTGATAGTATAACTACATGTCTTATGCTACATTAAGACTACAGCAGAAAGGAGGCTCGTGGATCGTATCAACAATTAAATAGGAGGTATGCCATATTGAATCAAGTATCTCTCATTGGCAGGATGACAAAGGATCCTAATTTACAAGTCACACATGCAGGCGTGCCTTATGTAAAACTTTCTTTAGCAATTCAAAGACGCTACCGAAATGCGAAAGGTGAGTTTGATGTTGATTTTGTCCCTTGTACAGTTTGGCGAAAGCAAGCAGAGTCAACGGCACATTATTGCCATAAAGGAGCGCTCATAGCAGTCATCGGTAGAATACAGACTCGCAATTATGTCAATGAAGATGGTGAACGAGTGTTTATTACAGAGATTATCGGAGATGACGTAAGATTCCTTAAGTTAAAGTACGATGATCCTACTGGACACACCAAACCAGCCGAATCTTCAGAAACGATTACCTCGACTTAGCTTTTCTTGCCTTTTCATGTGTACACCACTACTACCATTTCTGAAACAACCTATTTCCTAGTCGACTCTCTCAGTCGTTGTTTTTTCCCTCTAACTATACACCCAAATGAAAATCCCCGCTCCATTTAAATTCAGGAGCGGGGCTCTTTATGTTCATCTCGATACGCTCTTGGAGATAGACCTGTCTTGTCCTTAAATTGTCTACTAAAGTAATTTGGATCACGATAGCCTACATCATACGCAAGTTGTTTTACAGATTGCCTGGTCATCGTTAGCTTCTTCTTAGCAGCATCTAACCGAAGATCTCTCAGCACTTGGCGGAAGGTCCCATACTCATGTTGAACGAACAACTGTCCTAAATACGATGGATTCCGATCAACATAATCAGCAACATCTTTTAAAGTGAGCAATGGATTGTTATATTCTGATTTCATATAGTGAAGCGCGGTTTTCACAATTTCAACACTAATGGTCGTTTTTTCGTTTGCTTGTAACTGTACAATCATTCGAAATGCTTCTGTGAGTATTGATAAAATTTGCTCAGCATGATCTACGTTACCTATGTCTTGAACTTTTGCAGCTAATTGAACGTCAGCTTTCCCGTCCTTTGTGATCGATGAATCTAATTCGTAGTATAAAAATTCGATACAAACCGCAGTACGTTTTTTCGTAAATAGTAAGCTGCGGCCTTCCACTTCATACGTATGAAGCCACTCTTTACACCACTCTTTAAAGCTAAACTCATCTCGATGTTGAATGAATGAAAGAAGAAGACGATGATCTTCAACAGTTAGAAAAGGAAATTTAAAGTGCCGATCGTTTTTTGATTGATTTGCAAATAGCACTTTTCCTTCACCGCTAAAGTATGTTTGTAAATTCACACGTTGGCATGATACATACCCCTGATGATAAGTGTTTTTACCCGTTGAAACGAAATACGTGATGACAAGTGGGTTCTGATCATAATAAGGCCATACGTTTAGACATTCATTTGGTAGATTGTATGTTTTCGTTGATTGCTGTTCAATAATGACGACCACGCTATCTTCCGTACACGTAATCGTGTGAGTGAACGGCTGTAAAGCACTCAATTGCAACAAATAATCAACGAGCAATGCGGTCTCTCGATTACGTGTTCGGAACATCAACATGCTAAATTCGAGTTCACTTTGCATCTCTTTGCCATAAATTTGTTGTAATAGTCGCTCTCGTTTTGAAAGCGAAGGCAGTTGTGAGCCCGTCTGTAGCCAATGAGATTCATGCTTCGTCACAGAGTACACAGCACGCTTTAAATCTTCCGCTTGTACAGGCTTATGAAGTAGCGCCTTAGCTCCGATCTCAACCGCACGCTTCCCAGCCTCAAAATTAGCCTTCGTAGCTACTGCAATAATTGTTCCTTGGAAACGTGCAATCGTACTTTCGAAAGCTTCATGATCTTCACTTGCAATCATATCTAGTTCTATAATTACAATATCCGCTTCATTTTGAGCTAACATCACAACGGTCTCATCATAAGTCGTCGTAAAATTGCGCACAAAATGTTGGTCATCCATAGTTTCAATGACCCATTTCATTCCAATTCGGTCATTTTGATCTCGATCCGCAACGACAAACTGGGTGCTCACAATTATCAATTCCTTTTCTACCATGTGTGTTTACTTATACTTTTATTGATACTAATTTACCATTATTATCTAACTAGTTCAATAGATTTGATGCAGGTCATAGCTCTATATTTTAGATTTTATCATTAAAACATCCAGAAAAATGCTGGTAATACAAATAAACATAGCTCATAAATAGATTAAAGTCCTATTTCTTGGAATTCAAAATTCTCTTCCACTACTTATGAATATTCCTTACACTATGTATAGACATCTAATACATCGATTTCGACCACTTATGTCTTCTAGATGAGCTTTCATTCATGTACATAATATTTGACATAAGGTAGATGCGAAAATATTAAGAGGTGATCGATCATATGCGCATCGAGCTAGACTTGGATTCAAAACACAATGATACGAGTGTGACGATTCATGCGAAAGAATGGTCCAATCAAGTCGAATCATTTATTAAGCATGTACATGCCTATCAAGAACCAACGACACAACGAAGAATCATTGCAGAAACAGACGATTCATCCATCGTTCTTGAACCGAAAACAATCGATTATATTGTTGCAGAAGAACGGAAAGTATTTGCGGTATTTGCAGGGGAACGCGCAGAAATTAAACAAAAACTTTATGAACTCGAAGAGCAACTCGTTTCTCATCAGTTCATACGCTTTTCAAAGTCCGTTCTTGGAAACTTAAATCAAATTGAACGTTTCGAAGTTTCTTTTAACGGAAATCTCTGTGTGTTTTTTAAATCAGGGGAAAAAGAGTATGTATCACGTAAATATGTAAAACCGCTTCGTCAAAAATTGCTGGAAGGATGACCCTATGATTCGAGAATTATTTTTTCGTGTATTAGCTGGTATTGCAGCTGGTGGATTTATTATGTTTATTGCCCTAACGATTCTCATGATAAACGATATTAACCCAAGCTCTTATTACCTTTGGACACAAATGCTAGGTAGTATATCAATGGGCATTTACTTTGCGATCTCTGCGCTCATCTTTGAAAATGAATCGTTGAGCCTACTTTCTGCAACAGCGATTCACTATGCTTTGTCCATTGTCGTATGGTTTACCATTGCTTATGCTGTAGGTTGGTTTCCATTTAGCTCGACAGCCGCTGCTATTGCAATTAGTACCTTTACAATCCTCTATTGCATCCATTGGATTTGTTTCTACTTGTACTACAAGCGAATGGAAAACAAATTGAATCAATCATTAAACAAGCAAGGGTAAGATGAACACTCCTACCCTTGCTTGTTTGCTTTTACTTCCCTGCTTTTACCTCATTGTAACGGGATTGAAGTGCACGTCCTGCTTCTGTCAAAGCCTCAGCACCTTGAGGGACAAGATTCGCCATACTGATGAACCCATGAACCATTCCTTTATAATCTATATACGTCACATCATTCCCCGCTTCTTTCAATCGAGTGGCATACGCCTCGCCTTGATCTCGTAGTGGATCATATTCAGCTGTAATAATAAGCGCTGGAGGTAATCCCGTCACATCTTCACGTACCATTGGAGAAGCAAGTGGATTGAATTTATCCTCTTTCTGACTCAAATAGTGCTTACGGAAATAGCTCATCGCCTCCCCCGTTAAGAACAAGCCTTCCTTGTTCTTCTCATCAGATGGATACTTCTTCGTAAAATCAACCGAAGGATAGATGAGTAACTGATAAACAGGAAGCGGTTCGTTTCTTTCTTTTAACAGATGTGTGACAACTGTTGCTAGATTGCCTCCAGCACTATCTCCACCGACGGCGACTCTTTCATGGTCAATGCCAAGAGCCTCTGCTTGCTCTCGTACCCAATGGACGGCATTGTAACAATCATAAACAGCAGCTGGAAACGGGTATTCTGGAGCAAGCCGGTACTCGACTGAAATGACGGTCGATTGACTTGCGTTCGCAATTCGACGACACACTGGGTCATGGGAATCTAAATCGCCAAGCACCCAGCCTCCACCATGAAAGTAAACGAGTACCGGTTGAGGGGTTGTACCTTCTGGCTGATAAACTCGCACTGGAATCGTGTATCCTTCACTCTCGAAAGACAAGTTTTCTACTCGCTTTACCTCTTCAACGACTTGGCCATCATCAGTACCTATCCTACGGTTCGCTCTTGCCTCTTCTGGACTTAACGTTTCAAGTCCTGGTAAACCTTGGTTCTCCATCTCCTCCAAAATCGCTTTCACAGTAGGATCTAATGCCATCGCAATCACTCCTTACGTAGTTTATACTTAATATTCTAAATTTTCTTTGATAAAAAATCTATCATTATTTGTATTACGTTCGTGAATACACAAAAAAGAATGCTGTGAACATCATCACAGCATTCTTTTCCCTACTCTATTGAATTGAAAAGACTTGTTTTAATGTGGAGGCGATGAACGTTACATCTTCATCTGTAATCGATAGTGGCGGCGAAAGCGCAATAACGTTCTGATAGCCACTGACCGTGTCGGAATTCTTTCCGACAATCAACCCTTTTTGTTTACATCGTTTCATTAGATCAGCGATCACCTCAGGTGCAGCTGGCACTTTCGTTTTCTTATCTTCGACAAGTTCAATACCAAGCAACAAGCCTTTCTGCCGGATGTCGCCGACGAGGGGGTGACGTAAGAGCGGCTCTAATTGGCTCCGTAGCTTCTTTCCTTGTACGCTTGATTGTTCGACGAGCGACTCTTCTTCCATAATTTCAAGGTTTTTAACCGCAACCTCACAAGCAGCCGGATGTCCGCCAAATGTATTCACATGTCTAAAATGATCATTCTCTCCAGTTTCTTTAAATACTTCAAACAAATAAGGTTTCATCGCAGTTGCGGATAAGGGTAAATACGCACTCGTAATCCCTTTTGCCATTGTCACGATGTCTGGAGAAATGTCATAGTGTTGAAATGTAAACGGCTTACCCGTACGTCCAAAACCGCAAATGACTTCATCAATTATGAGCAATACACCATACTTCTTACATATGGATTCAACTTCCTTTAGATACGACGGATGTGGCATGAGTACGCCACCACCTGTAATAATCGGTTCCATAATGACAGCTGCAACCGTTTCCGGTCTTTCCCACCGAATGGTCTGTTCAATTTCATGTGCACAATGTTTACTCCAGCTTTCTTCTGTATGCTCCTCAGGTACACGGTATGAATCGGGTGCCGTAACATGAGTAAATCCTGGAACAAGTGGCTCATACCGATACTTCCGTTGTGGTTGACCGGTAGCTGATAATGCCCCAAGCGTCGTCCCGTGATAGGCGCGGTATCTTGAAATGACTTTATATCGTCCTTGATCGCCATTTTGGTAATGATATTGACGAGCGATCTTAAAGGCAGTTTCATTCGCTTCTGAGCCGCTATTAGAGAACGAAAAGCGATACTCTTCTCCAAGCCATTCATTTAACTTATCCGCAAGACGGATTGCCGGCAAATGACTTTGTGTTAACGGGTAAAAAGGCATTTTCTTTAATTGCTCGAAGGCCGCCTCAGCCAACTCTTCTCTTCCATAGCCCGCATTTACACACCATAACCCAGCCATCGCATCTAAAAAACGGTTTCCATCAAGATCTTCAATCCATGCTCCTTTTGCTTTATCAACAATCATCGCTCCACTATTTTCTTGATAAGGAGTCATATGATGCCAAAGCAAACGACGATCTTTCTCGACCATTTCCTCATTTGACACGACTGTTTTGTCACCCATGCTCAAGCCTCCATCCGTTATTTTACACAAACTATACCAAATATTCTGATTGATTTCCTTTTACATGTTGTCTAATCTTATAACTAAAGACTTGACACTTTAGGAGGTTGCCCATGATCTCTGTTCAGGAAGTTCTTACTCGGCCCCTGTTCAACACAGCACGAATTGTTAGTGGTGAACAGGGCCTCGACCGCTCGATTCGTTGGGTCCATATTCTTGATGTACCGAACTTTGAAGCACTAATTCACGGAAACGAATTAATTTTAAGTACTGGTGCGGGCATTCAAAACGATAATGTTCTCCATTATGTGAAAGGTTTAATTGATCAAGGAGCAACAGCGCTTTGTTTTGAACTTGGTACACACATTCACTCTGTACCGACATCTGTCATTGAGTATGCAAATGAACACCAGTTTCCGATCATTGTCTTTGATAAGGTCGTTCGATTTGTTGATCTGACTCAAGATATTCACGCGTTCCTCATTGACCGCCATCACCATCAATTGCTTGAACTCGATGATCTATCAAAATCATTTCAAAAGCTTACGCTACACAAACAAGGAACACTTAAGCTCATAAAAAAAATTAAAGAAGTGATTCCGTATCCATTAATGTATCTACCTCTTCAAAACGAAACGCCTTATTGTGTGCCAGTAAAACCTAAAGAAGACATTCAATTTCTTCAAAAACAAGTCGAGCAACACCGTGATCAGTATTCAGAGTTATCGTATTGGACGATCGATTGTGTGACCTATTACGTTCAAACGATTGAAGCAATGGGTCAAATATGGGGCTATTTGTTGATTGAGCATTCAGAAGTCACTTCATTCGAAAAGCTCATCCTCGATCGAGCCTCGATTGCCCTTGCACAAATGATATTGCGTCGTACATATAACGAAGAAAAATCTCTTCTCCAAAATAATCGTTGGATTTTGGATTTAATGAGCGATCGTTCATGTAATGAGCGAGAAATTCTAACGACAATTGAACGTCGTTATCCGTCTGTTCAAGCGCCTTTTTATTATCGAATTTGTAAGGTACAACACGGTCATTCGATTGTTGAAAACAGTGATCAATATTATGTAATCCAACGAATTCGTGCTCTGTTTGAACAAAAAGCCATTCCTGTATTTATAACAATCCATCATGATACCATCCTTCTTTTTATTATCGAATCAAAGACATGCAACAGAAGCTTTTATGATTTTTTTCTAGCTAAAATGTCTTCAACGGAATCATTGAACAACTTCCATCTATCTTTTAGTAGCCAAAAGAGCAAATTACATCAAGTAAAAGAAGCTTCTAGTGAAGCCGAACTGGTTATTCAACTCCATCATACGTCATTTGATACGCCTTACTTTTATGACGAACTAGGGATTTATCAACTGTTACTAACGAATAGCAACGATGAATTGGACCGTTTTATTCGACAACAACTTAAGAACCTCTATCTTGATAATGTTCGGAATCGAAATGAACTGTTGTGTACATTAAAAGTGTATTTGCAAAACAATTGCTCCAAACAAAAGACAGCAGAAACACTGAACATAGCGCGACAAACGCTCTACCATAGACTTTCCAAAATTGAACAACTACTCGGTTGTAAGCTGAATGTAGACTCCTTTCAGCGATTATCCATTGAAGTTGCGTTATGCGCCTACGAATTGAAGTCTTAAAAAAAGCAAATGGTTAACCGATGAATAGAGTAGGGAGGCTTACTATGACTAATCTTGTGAAAGAAGCGCCACAATTAAAAGAAGAGTTCGAAGATCTTATACAAAGTGATTACCGTGACATGATTCTTTTTACAGGTCTTTCCTTTGAAGACATTGAACAATTAACAGATGTTCGTTCAATCATTGAACCTCACATCTCTTCACTCGTTGATACATTTTACGAACCTATATTGGCACAAGAACAATTGCGCGACATTATAGATCAATATTCATCCACTGAGCGATTAAAGCAAACGTTCTCAGAATACATTCTCGATATGTTTCAAGGTGAAGTTGGACATGACTATGTAAATCGCCGCATTCGAATCGGCCAAATCCATCATCAGATTGGCCTTAACGAACGATGGTATTTGGCCGCATACAATCACTTACAAACTGAAATGTTAACGATTCTTTTACGTGAGATGGAAACAACTGAAGCCGTTGAAACCTATCACGCATTTAAACGCCTCTGTTCAATCGATATGCAACTTGCCATTACAACCTATATTGAATCGTACTCAACATCCTTACTACACTTTAATGAAGCACGAAAAGCGCAAAACTTAAAGCTTTCTGATACCGCTGAGAGTTTGAAAGCGCAATCTGACTTAATGAAAGATAAAGTATCAACACAAAAGCGAGAAACCGAACGCATGACTGCATCCCTTCAACAATTACTCAAAGACTCGCTTGCAATGAGTTCAGAAATGAAGCTGACTCAAGACGAAACAACAACGTCCATTAAACGCCTCCATGAAATGGTCGCTGAAGTAGAAGAATCAAAAAACCAGCTTGGGCACCTTCAAGAAAGCTCAGTAAATATCGGTAAAATCACACAAACGATCTGGGAGATCTCGAAAAAAACAAAAGTTTTATCGTTAAATGCATCCATTGAGTCATCACGCGCTGGGGAGTACGGAAGAGGGTTTGCGGTTGTTGCTAAAGAAGTTGGGAACCTTGCCGCTGATACGCAATCAGCATTGGAAAACATACGAACACAAATTACGGACACACAATTACTCGTATCAAATGTAAACGAAGATATTACAGCTCTAAGTGAGCGGGCTCTTGCAATGAACACGTTAACTGCTGCTATGAATGAGCGTTTAAATGAAACTTCAAAACGCGTTGCTGTTAATTATGAAGCAATTGAGAGCTTCTCTATGTTCGTTTCAGATTATCAAAACCATTTCGAAGAATTATTGCGAGAATTTAATTCCTTAACAACATTATCGAATGAATTAACCGACCTACAACTCACCGAACAGCTTTAAGAAAAAACAGAGCGATCGATTGTAACATCGATCGCTCTGTTTACTAGAGTAAGAACCCGAGGAATGCGACACCAAAAATGATGAGTAAAATGTTTAAGAAAACAGATAACCCACTAATCACAATTCCTGTGATCGCTAATCCGCCACCGTTTGGTTCCCGCACTGCCATTATTCCTAATACGAGTCCTACCACGCCAGTTAAAAATCCAATCCATGAAACAAAAAATGAGACGAGACCTAATATCACTGAAGCAATTGCTTTCCCGTTCATTAGATTCCTCCTATCGAATGTACGTACTTCTGAATAAAAAGAGTAACCTTCAAAAATTGATTCCGAATACGTATTCCATTCGATAGACGTGCTTTGGGCTGTTTAAATTCGTCTAAACAATTCTCTACATGAAGCATGGAATGGCGTTTCTTTAGTTCATCAATTTGAAGGAACTTCGATTGGCTTTAGTCCTTCTTTCCCCTCTAAGCTCAAAATAAAACGTACGAGAAGCTCAATCTCTAGTTCAATATCCTCAAGAGACACAACCTCCCTAGGTGCGTGCATATATCGAAGAGGTAGCGATACAACCGCAACAGGTACCCCACGACCAGTAACACGAAGGCGGTCCGCATCCGTTCCTGTTGTTCTTGGCGTTAACTCGTATTGTAAGCCAATCCCGTTTTCACTTGCTACACGTTCAAATAATGCATTGATTTTACGATTAATCGGTGCACCGATTGCAAGAACCGGTCCCTTCCCTAGTTGTACATCTCCGTTTTTCTTAGGATCTGCACTCGGGTAATCGGTGGCAAATGTTACATCAAGAGCAATCGCCATCGTCGGCTCTACTTGTGCACCTGCAAAATAAGCGCCACCCATATTCGTCTCTTCATTCACCGTACTCACACCGTAAACTCCAACTTGGACCTTCTCACCTTGCAAGCGACGAATCACTTCCGCTACGATGTAGGCACCACTACGATTATCAAGGCCACGTGCGCTGACCCTTTGGTTAAGTAATGTCTTAGGTGTTACATGGTATGTCGCCGTATCTCCTACACGAGCGTATTTCTTCGCCTCTTCTTTTGATGTTGCACCAATATCAATGTAAAGATCATCGACTGTAATTTTATCTTTTGCCCCTCCATGATGCTCCGCATTTGTTCCAAACGTTCCGGTAACCTCTCCATCTTCACCATGAATGGTCACTTCCATCCCTAATGCATTTGCAGGAGAAATACCTCCAAGTTTCTCAACATAAATAAACCCTTGTTCATCAATTGACTTTACTAAGAATCCAATCTCATCTGCATGTCCTGCAATCAGAACTTTAAACGGCGCATTCGGATTTAAGATTGCATAGGCGTTCCCGGCATTATCTGTTCTTAGTTCATCCGCAAACGACTGCACATAATTTAACCACTTTGATTGCACGAGCTCTTCATACCCTGATGGAGAAGGTGTGTTGACTAATTCATATAAAAACTGATGATTATAACTCACATTAAACATCCTTTCTAACCTCAAGAATTGCTTTTATTGTAACCGAATATACTTATTTCTCCTAAACGGTGAACATCCAATCATTTAAAAACGACGTCAATCATGTGATTGACGTCGCTTCGAACACTTTGATCAAGTTAGATTACAACTTCCTTGCTCGAATTAAGACAGACTCCCCTGAAAATGATTGAACATCTCCGTTCTGGTCAATTTCAATGGTAAATTTCTGCTTCTGCTCACCATTTGTACTCTTCAATCGTTCCGTAAGTTCATGACGGCGTTCATTTGAAAGATTCAAACGCTCACACCAATCGTCAAATTGAAAAACTTTCGGATATCGTTCTAAATGCTCGACGACGAGGCCCGCTCGTTCAATCATAGCGATCCATTCGCTTTTTTTCCAGGCTCGATAATGACTCGGATCACGCATTTTTTCGATTTCATTGTAAAATTGATCATACTCATCAACTTCTGGTGCGGTATTGTCTAACAAATAAAATAGTCCACCTGATTTCGTTACTCGCTGAACACTTTCCAAAAACTGAATCGGATGTTCAAAATGATGCGCAGCAATTCTACAAACCGACACATCAAAAGTATCGCTTTCATAGGACAACGATTCCGCATCTCCTCGCTCAAACTTAACGTTTCGATGCCCGTTACTCGTGACAAAGGCTTCTGCTGTTGAAAGCATTTCATCGGTTAAGTCCATTGCAGTTACGTCTTCTACGTAAGGAGCAACCGCATTGCTAACATGACCAGCACCCACTGCAATATCAAGCAATGATTTCGGTTTGAGCGTTGAGATTTCAGTAACGAGTGATGCTAAATCTTTTCCTTTCGCGTGTAGTTCACTTGTAACGTAGTTATGAGATGATGATGAGAAAGTTTGTTGCACCGCGTTTTTTTGGTTGTACAAGATAACCACCTCTTTACCTTTATACACATAGTTTATGGTACTAGAACGAGAAGCACTACTATGGATATTGAATGGCTACCTATAAGAAAAATGAATCATCAGTAGAAAACAGACTTAAGACTTACGTCATTCTTCTTCCAATAGAAATATTATCGTTCAAATTATGAAAAACTATGATAAAAGTATTGCAATTTATCAGAATAATGTTAGCATTAGTTGAAAGAAGGGTGCCTTCTATCTCCCCGCAACTACTCCATCGCATGCGAACACTTCGCAATGAACGCTTCTAGAACATATAAGCAGCCATCCATCAGTATGACATCCATGCTAACTAACGAAACCAATGCCTACAAATATTCTACTTTTTTGATGTATGGCCAAGAGAACATTGCACGCCTCTATTCATTGCGCACCCTTCTTTCTTCAACCACAAAAAAACGGTTGCCTTAAGGTGACTACCTCAAAACAACCGTTCCCATTTACTTAATGATTTGTATTCCTCCAATGACTGGAAGAGGCTTTCTTTTCTTCTGCACAGCGTTTACAATGCCTAAGATGAATAAAGCAAGGACAAACAGTGATCCGATTGGGCCAATAATAAATGTCCCTATGATCGGGATCGATCCGAGTATCGCCACAATTATCCCTAAGATTAACAGCAACAATCCTTGATTCGCATGATACCTCGCAAATGGAGAATCTTTACCAGCAAGTAACGGAATAAAGAACAAAATATATGCAACAATTCCTAAACCCATATTTTCTTCCGCATCTCGGTCCGGTGTTCGTTGAACTTCTGTCATACCAACATCTCCTTTCCATTGTTAATCTTAAATACGTTTGAAATGAGCCATGGTTTCATATTTTTATGTTTTAAACATACAACATTGATGTCAGAAAGGAAAGAAGATGTTCCTAGTTCCTTAATTAAACGTTTGATTAACAACAACTATGCAGAATTTCAACTTTTCAGAACTACATTTGTACACCGTTGTCATGAAGTGATGTTTTTGAGTGGATATGCTTTTTGTAATCCTCAGACACTGGCATGAGAAGTGAGCCAATGACGCAAACGGCAAAGTTGGCGATCAGACCAACAATTCCACCGTGAATACCATAGAGTGTATTGTTTCCTGTAAGTGTCATCACCCCTGCAATGGTTGCACCTATGACCATACCCCAGAACACTGGCGTTGCACGTAAACGCTTCCAATACAATCCTAATAAAAAACAAGGTGCAACTTGAATTAATAACTCAAATTTCAAAACGAAGATTTGGTAAAGTGTTCCCGGTGGATTCCAAGCAATCCATAACAATAAGAAAACGACGATGATTCCTACGAACTTTCCTACTTTTACTTTACGCTCATCTGTTGCATTAGGGTTAATGTACTTCCCATAAATATCATGAGACACCATTGATGAGAAACTAAGTAATACGGAATCGGCGGTAGAAACAATCGCACCTACAATTCCACCGAAGAAAATAATCATCATCCAATAATAGAATGGGTGCATCGCGGCAATATCATTCGCCAGTATGCCAATGACTTGCTCTGATTGTCCTGTGTCCATTCCAGGGTATAGAACGATACAAATAATACCGACAACAAAGACAAGACCCGTTGTAATTGGAGGCATCCATGCCATACGTGCAAATGACCGTTTTAACGTACGTTCGCTTCTTGCCGAATAAATCCGTTGCACAGCATGTGGATACACAGCAGCACCAATACCTGCTAGAAGAATCATACTAATCCAGTTTATATTCGTTTGTAAATCCGGAACACCGATCTTCTGAGGTTCTGTGGAAGCGATCGTTTCTGAGACTCCACTAAGACTGCCTCCTGCTAGCGCTAAAGCACCGATTAATACAACAACAATACCAATGAGTAAGATAATGCCTTGAAGCACATCCGTGACTGCAACCGCTCTCATTCCTCCGAGCCATTCATAAATGAGCATAACGACAATAAATCCAATTACCGCATATCCGTATGGAATTGCCCCAGCTGTTAGCCCTGAAACGGCATGACCAATCGCAACGAGTTGTTCAAGTAAGTAATTCCCCAATCCCCAGAGCATGAGCAAGATCGCAACGATCGTTACACGCTTCGATTCAAAACGATAACTAATCCAATCCGTTGGTGTGATGAACTTCGCTCGCTTTGCAATCACGTATAACCTGGGTGCAAAGATGAGGTATACACCAATAATTGCTGTCATAAACGGAATCGATTGCAACCATGAGAAACCTTCCCGGTAGGCTGTTGGTGCGTAACCGACAATTGTGTTCCCGCTATACTGTGTCGCATAAAGGGTGAAAAATAACGTAATAAACCCTAAATTCCTTCCAGCAAGATAATACTCTCCAACGCTTTTCCCTAACTTCTTCCCTCTTCCAGCAATCCAACCGATGACAATCATGAGTACGGCGTATGCACCTAGTATGATCAGTGCATCAGTACCGCCAAATTGCAACTCCATTATGATTGTCTCCTCTCTTTTTCAAATTCTTCTTCCTCTTCATCTTCAATAAGATTCCACTGCGTCATACAAAGCCAACTCAAATAAGCGCAGAGGATCAGTGACAATCCAACGCTAATCAGCGCCCACAAAGGAATCCCAAGAATATACGGTTCAATCATCCCTTCTGGTAAATACCACGGAGCATTAAATAGAATCAACAACACAAATCCTACCCATATCCATTTCTTCTGAATGGGTTCTTTCATTCAAACCCCTCCTTTATGGCTAATTTAAATGATGCCACGCGCTTGCAATTGTTCTACCTTCTCACTCGTCATACCTAACATTGATTGATAGATTGCTTCATTTGCTTCACCTGGTTTTACACTTCCCGCATGATCGATTCGCCCTGGTGTACGACTTAACTTTGGCACGATTCCAGGCATCGGAAACTCCCCTAGCTGCGGATGCTCTGTATTCACGATCATGTCTCGATCAGCATAATGCGGATCTTTAACTATATCTGCTGCACTATAGATCAGCCCCGAAGGAACACCTTGCTCCTCCAACGCTTCAAGCACTTGCTCCGCGTCGAGCGTTTTTGTCCAGCGTTCAATAAGAGCATCTAATTCCTTTTGATTCTTTCCGCGAGCAAGGTGTGTTTTATAGTCATCATGCTCAGCAAGTTCTGGTTGTCCCATCGCTTTCGTAAGTCTTGAAAACACTGCATCTGCATTTGCCCCAATCACGACGTACGTATCGTCCTTCGTACGATAAATGCTTGAAGGCGCTACACCTGGAAGAATATTACCAGTTCGCTCTCGTACATAATCAGCAAGCAAGTAATCCGGAATCATACTTTCCATAACGGAGAACACAGACTCATAAATTGCCGTATCTATCATTTGCCCTTGCCCTGATTTATGGCGCTCTTCAATCGCTGTTAAACAACCAATTGTTGAGTACAGTGCCGCTAATGTGTCCCCGATTGATATTCCCACTCGAGCTGGTGGGCGATCTTGGAAGCCGGTTACGTAACGAATCCCCCCCATCGCCTCACCAATGCTTCCAAAGCCTGCTCGATCTTTATAAGGACCTGTCTGTCCGTAACCCGTCGTTCTCATCATAATTAGACGAGGGTTAACCTTACGAAGCTCTTCGTATCCGAGTCCCCACTTTTCCATCGTTCCTGTTCGAAAGTTCTCAATTACAACATCTGAATTCTCTGCCAATTCTTTGAATACAGTTTGGCCTTCTTCCGTCCGTAAGTTCAACGTAATCGACTTTTTATTTCGTGATTGCACCGGCCACCACAATCCAACCCCGTCTTTTTCTTTTCCCCACTGTCGCATCGGGTCTGGCTTATCTGGTGGTTCAATCTTAATTACTTCTGCACCAAAATCTGCAAGCAAACGTCCAGCGAATGGGCCAGCTAACAACGTCCCAAGCTCTAGTACACGAATCCCTCTAAGGGGCATAGATGTCTTATTCATTCCCATCACTCCTGATTGAATATTACGAAAACAATATCACCATTGTATACAAAAGGTCAACATTAATTTAAAATAACATTATGTAAACGCTTCATTGTATACAATTGAAGAATTATATTTTGTTGTTTTCTCAACATTCAGCTACAATAAATGAAGAGGTGTTGGCTTTGAATGTTTATGAACGTATGAAACAAGCGCTAATTACGGGAAAGTACAAACCAGAAGATCGCTTAACCGAAGAAGCGTTAACTGGAGAATGGAAGGTAAGCCGTACACCGATTCGTAGCGCATTAAAGCAATTAGAATTTGACGGACTCATCACCCCGTTAAAACGTGGGTACGTCGTTCGTTCCTTTTCCCAAAACGATATACGTCAAATTTATGATGTTCGGTCTTTACTCGAAGGGTACGCAGCCAGTTTGAGTGCCATTCATCGTACAGAACAAGATCTGTCCGACATGTACAAAGCAAACGCAGAATTCCAAACGATCATCACGAGTCAAGGAACGAATAAAACAGAACATATTCAAGAAGTATTAAAGAAAAACCACAAGTTCCACGACGCCGTGATGCGAGCTAGCAAAGACCCGCATACTGAGGATCTGATACGTAAGGTCGTTGTTTTGCCCCTCGTATTTCATTCATTCTATTGGTTCCAACAACGGGAGCTAGAACAGTCGTTTGAGCTACATGAAGTCATTATACGTGCGATTAAAGACCAAGATAGCGCTCGCGCAAGAAGTGCAATGCACGAACATATTTATCAAGGCAGAGATCGTGTCCTTGAACAACTAAAAAGGAGTGATTTATGATGATTACACTTTGTGAGGTTGGACCAAGAGACGGATTACAAAATGAACCGAAACATGTTTCTACAGAGGACAAAGTAAGTTTCATAGAACAAGTGGTTGATGCTGGGGTTAAAAAAGTTGAAGCCGTATCGTTTGTGAACCCTAAAGTTGTTCCACAAATGGCTGATGCTGAAGACGTGATGAAATCAATCAACAAACGGGACGGTGTCACGTATGCCGGACTCGTATTAAGCCGTTCAGGGCTTGAGCGTGCGATCCAGACAAGCGTTGATTTATTACACGTCGTCGTCGCAACGAGTGACACGTTTAATCAAAAAAATGCGAGGAGAACCGTTGAAAAAGGCGTTGAGGAGAACAGTGCCGTCATCCGTGATGCGAAAAACGCCGGACGGCCGTCTGCAGCTGTTCTAGCTACGAGCTTCGGATGCCCTTATGAAGGTCATGTTGATGAAACGAAAGTGTTACACGTCGTAGAGCGCTTCTTAAACGCTGGTGCGACTGAAATTGTACTTGCTGATACGACTGGAATGGCGAACCCTACAAAAGTAAGGCAAATGGTTCGATTGTTTAAAGAGAATTTTGGTGCTGACACGCCCCTTGGATTGCACTTTCACAACACACGCGGACTCGGTTTAGCCAACGTGATTGCCGGTTACGAAGAAGGCGTCACAACGTTCGATGCAGCTTTAGGTGGACTCGGTGGCTGTCCATTTGCCCCTAATGCCGTTGGCAATGTCGCAAGTGAAGACCTCATTCACATGTTGCATGAAATGGGCATTGCGACAGATGTTGATTTAGAGAAACTACTCAAAACCGCGAACTGGCTAGAACGCGTTATGGGCAAAACTCTCCCTGGCATGGTTATGAAGGCAGGCCCTGCATATGAAACGACAAAAGCCTAAACTAAAAAACGAGCGCTCATAAGAGGGCGCTCGTTTTAGTGATCAATTTTCTTAAACTGTTCCACAATTAAAATTGTATCCTCTTTCAAAGGCACACCTAAACCTCCCCATGCTAATCGGTGTGCTTCTTGAAATCTATGAATGTCCCTCCCATAGCCTTCCCCTTCAATGAGCCTGGAATCTGGTTGACCAAACGTTGTCTCATAGACGTCTACAACTACGACATTAACTTTTGGAACCCCGTGTATGTTCAAAACCGTTACTCGCTCATGAACTTGACGGTACACTTCTTTTATTTGATCTACCGTGTATTCTGCTTTTAAAGCACATGTAGTTGTTTTTGTACCATCGATAATCGCTTGAATTAACTTCTCTCCAATTCCTCCATCATTCTCCCAACCAAAGACCATTGTTCGTTCGTAAAAATTCATAACGTTCACCCCTTCAGGTTCATTATAGCTTGTACCTTCTTCTCATTCAGATCTTGACAAACGAGAATATTCCGATACAATAAATCTCAATATACAATCGACGATGAAGAGAGTAGCGATGGTGTTCACTCATAGCGAGCCGGGTTTGGTGCAAGCCGGTAGGAACAGAATCGTGAAGCGGACTTCTAAGATGTTGTTCTGAACACTGAGTACGAACAGCCGGCAATCGTACCGTTATGCGAAAGTGAACGTTTATAACGTTAACGAGAGTGGTACCGCGGGACCCCCGCCTCTTTTTTGAGGTGGGGGTCTTTTCGTCGTAAAAAGGAGCGTGTCTATGAATTTGCTTAAAGAAGAAATTGCGAACGTCTTATCGTCAGAACTATCCGTTCCTATTCCGTCTCAATTGTTTGAATACCCTAAACAACCGATCCATGGCGATCTTTCAATCCCTTGTTTTACATTAGCAAAAGAACTGAAAATATCGCCCCATGACATTGCATTACGTGTCCAAACGATACTTACTGCGGTTACTAGTATCGACCATGTTGATGTCGTAGGAGGCTACGCTAACTTGCATTTCAACCGTACAACGTTTGCTGATTTACTATTTTCTAAGACGAACGAGAAGGTCACAAATCAAGGCACCGTTACGATTGATATGTCGTCACCGAACATTGCCAAACCATTCTCGATGGGACACCTGCGATCAACTGTGATCGGTGAATCAATCGCTCGTTTGTACGAACAGCATGGGTACACTGTTGTTCGTATTAATCATATAGGTGATTGGGGCACTCAATTCGGAAAGTTAATTGCCGCGTACAAACAGTGGGGAGTAAAAGAAGAGGTTGAAACGGCTCCAATCCAAGAATTGTTAAAGCTATATGTACGATTCCATAAAGAAGGGGACGAAGCTAAAGGCAGACGATGGTTTTACGAACTCGAGCAAGGAAACGCTGAAGCACTCAACCTCTGGAAATGGTTCAAAACTGTCTCTCTCTCATCCTTTCAAGACATCTATTCAAAGCTTGGTGTTACCTTCGATTCGTATGACGGTGAATCGTTTTATAACGATAAAATGCACGCCGTTATTGAAGAACTTGAAAGCCACAACCTGCTTGAACAGTCCGATGGCGCTCAAGTCGTCTCACTTGATCATGAGAATCTGTCACCATGTCTGATCAGAAAATCAGACGGAGCAACACTTTATGCCACACGAGATCTTGCTGCAGCGATGTACCGTAAACAAACGTATGATTTCACACGTTCACTCTATGTCGTCGGTAATGAACAAGCGCTTCATTTCAAACAACTCAAAGCGGTCTTACGTAAACTTGGCTATGATTGGTCTGAGCACATGGAGCATATCAGCTTTGGCATGATGCGTCTAGAAGGGAAAAAGATGAGCACACGTAAAGGCAGTGTTGTTTATCTTGAGAACGTGTTATCCGAAGCAACTGCTCTCGCTGAGGAGTATATGCAAGAAAAGAACCCTAGCCTCCCGAACCGTAAAGAAGTCGCCCGTCAAGTCGGTGTAGGTGCGATTATTTTTAATGACTTGAAAAATGACCGTAGAAACGACATTGATTTTTCATTAGAAGATACGCTTCGTTTTGAAGGCGAAACAGGCCCTTACGTACAATATACTCACGTTCGTACGTATTCGTTAATACGTGAACAGACATTCATGTGGCAAGACGGTCAAGCTGTTGAAGATGGAGCTTGGGAATGCCTCATTATCCTCTCTAAATTCGAGGAAACAATTGCACGAGCACTCGATTCCCATGACCCTTCGCTTGTTGCCAGATACGTCTTGTTACTCGCCCAAGCCTTTAACCGTTACTACAGTCAATCGCACATTCTAAAAGACGACGACAATCTACAAAACCGATTAAGCATCGTTGACGCGATTAACGTAGCGATCAAAGAATGCTTATACCTTCTCGTTATTGAGGCTCCAAAGAAGATGTAATTTCTACACTTTAAAAACAACAAACGGCCATTCCAATAACGAATGGCCGTTTCACAAAATTAGTTAAATGCTTGTACTGTAATTCCTGCTGCTTCAACTTGCTCACGTACTTGCTTTGCAAAAGCTAAAGCATGTGCACCATCACCATGAATACAGACCGTATCGGCTTGAATGGCAATGTCTTTTAATTGTGCCGTTTTCACTGTACGCTCGGTAACCATACGAATGACTTGTTCACTCGCTATGTCTACATCTTCAATGAGTGCATTTGCTTCACGACGTGATGTAAGCATACCGTTGTCTTGATACGTACGATCGGCAAATACTTCACTTGCCGTTTGAAGTCCTACTGCTTCTCCAGCCTCAATGAGCTTACTTCCAGCAAGCCCAAACAAGATAAGTTGGTTGTCGATGTCATACACAGCCTTAGCAATTCCGTTCGCAATCTCTTCGTTACCTGCTGCCATATTGTAGAGCGCGCCATGTGCTTTAACATGCTGAAGATGACCACCTTCAGCTTTCGCGATTCCCATCAATGCACCAACTTGGTACTGAACCAAGTCATACGCTTCATCAAAAGAAATATCCATCGATCTACGACCAAAGCCAATCAAGTCTTGCAAGCCAGGGTGGGCGCCTAAACGAACGTTGTGCTCCAAGGCGAGCTTCACCGTTTTCCGCATCGTACTTGCATCTCCAGCATGGAAACCACAAGCAATATTTGCAGAGGTTACGTAAGGTAAGATTTGCTCATCTGTTCCTTTGATATACGTACCGAAGCTTTCTCCCATATCACAGTTTAAATCAACCTTAACCATTGTTTCTCCTCCTGTTCAAACTAGAATAAGTCCAATAGTCCTCTGAATGCAATAATACTTGCACCTACAGTAACAACCGCTGTGATCGCTCCAAAGATAATGAGCCACATCGGATGCTTATAATCTCCAACAATGCTCTTTTTACGCGATGCAACGAGAATCGTCACTAAGATAATCGGTAAGATCATCCCATTTAGTGCACCAGCAATAATGAGTAGCTGTACCGGCTGACCAATGAGTATGAAAATTGTAGCTGAAATCGTAATAAATCCTGCAATAAACCAGCTATTGTACTTTTCAAATACGGGATGGAATGAGCGGAGGAAGGACATACTCGTATACCCTACTCCAATTACTGAGCTAATGGCTGCTACGAACAACACAACACCAAACATGTAATACCCGATATCACCAAGCCCTACAAGAAAAGCCGTAGAAGCCGGGTTGTTCTCATCCAACGTGAAACCTGCACTAACGACACCAAGGAAAGCGAGGAATAAAAAGATTCGCATAACCCCTGTCGTTAAGATTCCATATGACGCTGCACGGCTTACAAAACCAACATTCTCTTTCCCTGTTACACCCGCATCAACAAGTCGATGACCACCAGCAAATGAGATGTACCCACCTACGGTTCCCCCTACGATCGTGACAATTGGTAAAAGTAAAATCATCCAATCTTCAGGAACAAATGTCCGAATTAAAGCTTCTTGATACGGTGGGTCTGTAGAAAACATCACATAACCCGTCATAATAATCATAATGATACCAAAAGCCTGCATAAGTCTGTCCATCACTTTACCATAGTTCTTTATTGAGAAAATAATAATTGTAATGACTGCTGTAATTCCAGCTCCTAAAGCAGGTGGAAAATCAAAAAGCACGTTGAGTGCAAGACCGGCACCACCAAGGTTCGCGATATTAAATGCAAAGCCTCCAAAAATAATCAAACCGGCAATCACAAACCCTAAACCAGGTAAAACCTTGTTCGCAATTTCTTGTCCCCGCATTCCCGAAACCGAAATGACACGCCAGATGTTTAGCTGCACACCGATATCAATAATTAACGAAACGACAATCGCAAATGCAAAGCTCGCCATAAATTGCTCTGTAAATGTCGCCGTTTGCGTAAGAAATGCTGGACCGATGGCAGAAGTCGCCATTAAAAAGACCGCACCACGCAAAAAGCGGTTCCGTTCCTTATCTGTCAATTGTCGTTGTAAATTTGCCCCCATGAGCTTGTTTCCTCCTAGCGCTACAAAACACCTAGCGTTTCATTTTTTACATTCGTAATATACATATGCCCTGGAGCATGAGTGATCATACTTAACCCATTTGCCTTCGCTGCCGCCTGAGGAGTAACACCACATGCCCAAAACACCGGAACTTCGCCTTCTTTAATCGTTACGGCATCCCCATAATCAGGCGTTGTGATGTCATCAATACCAATCGCTTTAGGATCGCCAATATGAACTGGTGCCCCGTGGACATCTGGAAAACGTGACGTCACTTGGACTGCTCGTACCGCGTCTTGCTGCGACATCGGACGCATGCTAACGACCATTGGACCACTAAACGGACCTGCAGGAATAGTATCGATATTCGTTTCGAACATCGGTACATTGCAATTCTCTTCATTATGGCGAATCTGAATCCCATTTTGCCTAAGTGCTTCTTCAAATGTAAAACTACACCCGAGTAGAAAGGCAACCGAGTCATCGGTCCAATACTCCATCACATCGTTGACAGACTTCACGAGGTTCCCCGCTTCATACACTTGATACTTCGGAAGATCGGTACGTAGATCATTATGATGTCCCGTTAAAACTGGTACCGGTGAACCAACGTCTGTAACATCAAGAATCGGACATGCTTTCTTATTCCGTTCACAATAGACGAGAAAATCAAACGCATACGCTTTATCAAGAACAACCAGATTTGCCTGAGCATAACCGTCAGCCACCCCAGATGTTGGTGTTGTAAATGAAGCACTCCTTATCTCTTCAATGACCGTTTCTCGTTCTTTCACGACTCACCCACTCCTTTTAAGCATTCATTCCAACGCAAGCGTATTCCGGCTCTTCGTTCATTCATCGATCGCTCTTGTTGGACATACAAATCTTCTGCTTCTTTAAATGAGACAAGTTCAAAACGCATCGTTTCTGTTGGTCTCAATTGTGCTAAACGAGAAAGATCTGCCGCAATCACTTGAGCCATGCGCGGATAACCTCCCGTCGTTTGACGATCCGCCATTAAAATCATCGGTTTCCCTTCACTCGGAACTTGTACGGTTCCGAAATCAACCGCTTCTGAAAGTACGTTAAAAGCTTCTTTTAATTCGAGCGTTTCTTCTGCTTCAAAACGATACCCCATTCGGTCTGATTGTGTCGTTAAGAAATACTCCGTATGAATTAGCTTCGTTTGACTATCCTCAGTAAAACGGTCCCAATGCGTCCCCTTAAAGACACGAATGCCTTGGTGAGGGTCTTCATCCAATCGCAATGAATTCGCTCCCCAGTTTAGGGTCTTCACGACTCCACGCGCTTGTTCCTTCATCCAGTTAAAGTAAGGATTGTTCGTTTCTTGAATCGCCAATACGTCACCCTTTTGCAAAGCACGGCCTTCAAAGCCACCAAAACCGGCTCGCAAATATGTACTATGACTTTCCATCACTTGAGGGACATCGAATCCACCGGCTACTGCAACATACGCACGAATCCCATGTTTGATTGGTTTAAATGAAAGCATTTGACCTTTTGGAATGAAAAGAGGAACACCTAAGCTGTATTCTTTTCCATCAATGACAGGTTGCATGCCAGCACCTGTAACTGCGAGTAAAGCATCGGTTTCAAACTTTAATGATGGTCCCGCAATCGTTAGCTCGAGAACAGCAGCATTTTCATCGTTACCGACGAGTTGATTGGCAGTGCGCAATGAAATCGTGTCCATCGCGCCGCTTTGCAACACACCTTGACGCAAATAACCGAATCGACCGATATCTTGTATAGTCGTCTGCACTCCGGGCTTTACGACTTCAACTGTCATGGCTCTTTTCACTCCTTTCTTTAAGTTCGAGAAACGTTTCGTTTGAAATTGGTTTAAACGTAACTTGATCACCCGATTGCAATAAGCTTGGCACGTCTCTATTTACATCAAACAACTTCAACGGTGTTTGACCAATTAATTGCCATCCCCCCGGTGTTGCCATTGGGTACACGCCCGTCTGGTGCCCGGCAATTCCTACGGATCCAGCAGGAACCTTTTCTCGAGGCTTCGACTTTCTCGGTGTGGCAATACGTTCATTCATCCCACCGATAAAAGGAAATCCAGGCGCAAAACCAATCATATAGACGAGATACGTACGCTCTGAGTGAAGGTGAATGACTTCATCTGTCGATAACCCGTTTGTGTGTGCAACTTCGTGCAAATCAGGACCAAATTCTCCACCGTATAGAACAGGAATTTCAATCTTGTTTGCCTCTAATCCACTTTTCGCTGTGTAATCTAACTGAGCAATTCGCTCCTTGATTTCAGCAATAACACCTTGTTGAATCGTAATTTCATTATTCGTTTTTATAACTTTCAAAGGATTATAGAAAAACGTAATGCCAGTATAGCTTGGAACCGCTTCGACATATCCATGAAACGGCTGTTCATTGACTAATTGCATAAACTGACTAACACGTGCATGTAGTACAGGATCAATACCTTCACCGAATTTTACTGTTACTGCCCGTTCACTTAATTCGTAAAACTCAGCCTCTTTAAATACTGCCATTAAGGACCTCCTTCACGTTTCCAGTAAGAAATTATCACTATATTAGCATAATAAGTGAACGTCTCCAACGTAGTACCTTCTAATACCTGGTCATAAAAAACAGGCTAGACCGAACGGTCTAACCTGTCACATCTACATTTGATCCTCTTTTGTAGGTCCCATAACGCCTGGCACTTGTAAGCCTGCTTGACGTAATAATACGGTCATTTGACCGCGATGGTGCGTCTGATGATTCACGAGTGTACGTAACAATGCTCCACGTGGAACTTCTTGTCCCATCGCTTCGACCGTTTCTAACATCGCCTCATCAGTTAGCTCATGCTTCACAGCCTCAACTGTATTATCTACAATCTGTTGATAACCGTCACGAATAGACGCAACTTGTGAAGGCACGTCATTACCATCGCCAACAGAATTCACTTGAACACCAATGAGACTTAAAAAGAACGCCGGTGATGTTGCCAAGTGCCAACCTAACCAGCCTAGTGAACTATGGCCTTCAACGATTGATACGTCAAGTTTCTCATCTGTGATTGCCGCAATGACTGCTGCTGTCCCACGAGATTCAAGCGTCCAATCTTGGATAAAATCTTCTACAGTTCGGTACATGAATGTATCACTCCTTGTACAGAATCATAGCGTACTGACTCTCTTCAATCAAATCCTTAGTCTTCAATCATTGACTGGTGAACAGCTGTGCCATCTACAATAACGATTAAATCAATTGGACGCTCATCGATCGCTTCTGTTACATCTGACTCAAGTCGTTCGAATAAATCATCGTTCGCCTCGTCTTCTGATACAGATAATGTAAGGTCAACATTAACAAATTCTTCACCTTCATATACGACTAACGCTTCTTCAACTTCATCTAATTGTTCTAATGCTTCAGCCACATCAGCATCCGTTTCATTGCCACCTACGCTAACATCATCAGCGTCTTCTGTCGTACCTTCCTCAGCATCCGTTTCTTCGGTTTCAGTGTCTACATCTTCTGTCTCATCAACTTCGTCATTTCCACATGCAACGAGTGCGATTGATAGTAACCCTACAGTCATTGTCCATTTTAACGGTTTTAACATGTTGTCCACTCTCCTTATCAAACTATCCAAATTATATCGGACAAAAGTAGCAAAAACAAAGTAGGAGAACTAGATTTTCATAATCTTACAAAGAAGCTGTGTTTAGGATTGGACAAACGGGTAATAAAAGACGAGGAGGCGTTTGCATGCGTTTATATACATTGCACAAAAAACAAGTGTTACCACTTTCCAAGCAAGAGGCTTGGGCATTTTTCTCTGATCCTAGTAAATTATCATCCATAACACCTGGTGATATGAAATTTGATATGCGATCTCCCATGTCACGGACGATGCATCCTGGGATGATCATTCACTATGACCTTAAACCGCTACCTGCATTCCCTGTCCAATGGGTAACCGAAATTACTCACATGATCGAAGAACAATTATTTGTTGATGAGCAACGACTCGGTCCCTTTCGCTTTTGGCATCACCAACACCACTTTAACGATCATCCATCAGGTGTTGAGATTGAAGACATCATCCACTACGTTCTCCCCTTCGGACCATTCGGTACATTTGCTCACCGTCTAATAGTTGAGAAACGACTTAAAGAAATATTTGAATTTCGAAAGCAACAATTATCGCAAGCATTCATGTCATAACCCTTTACATTCAATAAAAAGAGGTTACGCGGTTAACGTTCAGTTTTCGTTAACCGCGTAACCTCTCTTCAACTTCGGACTGCTAACTTCCACATAATAAACTGTCTACGATACTGTTCATAAGCCATTTGATCGAACTCTACCCCACATTTATGATAAACCCAAGGTGTATCTTGATGAGGCACAATCACTTCTAATCCAGCTTTTTGAAACAAGGAGGACTGGCTAACATCATAAAAATGCCAACCGTCAAAACGTTCATCCCACGGTAAATCATACTGTGTAGCCATTACGAGTCCGTCAATGGCTTCTAACCGCTCATAACGCTGACGAGGATTTTGAAACGACAAGACGCCAATCGTATTCCGTTCTTCAATGACAACCCCAAATAAATCCCGTTGGTTTGCATCCCACCAGACGCCATGAGGCGGGAGATTATTCGTTCCGCACACACCAATCATCCCGACCTCAGATGCTTCATAAAGCGATTGCAAATGATAGAGGAACCGCTTTTCAATAATCCATGCATCTTGGTGATGATAGATTTTGTACTTTCCCTTTGCCTTACGCATCGCCTCGTTATACCCTGACACCATACTCTTTGCTTCTTTAATAACGATCTTTTCAACTGTAAAACCTTCAGGCACGTAAAGTGCATCAATGTGCTTTTCACTTATACGATACATGTCTTCATCATTCACACAACAAATAAAAGAAAACACCGATGCATCGTTGCTCATACGACTCACCTCAATGATACTGTATGTATCATTGTCATTGTCCTATCACAATACATTCGTCACGACATACAAAATGGGGAGAGTCAACACTAATGAACACATGCTTAAAACCCATGCAGCATTCGCAAGATCGACATCTAATTTGAACAACTGAGGCGGAACGAGAGAAGAAACAGCTGGTGGCATGGATGAAAGAATGAGTACGACGTAGAGAATAATTCCATTTCCATAGTTTCCAAGACCAATAAAGTAAGCAAGACTCGTCACCGTAATCGGAACGATTATGTGCTTAATGAGGGCAATCGACCCACTCGGTTTAATATACGTTCGAACCGCGCCGAGCTTCATTGAAAATCCAACAGGTACTAATAAGAGAATAGCTGAAAGCGGGACGAGAATGCTGTTAAGCGTATCGTAAAATGACCCGTACTCAAGTGGTGAAAAGTTAAGAAAAGCCCCAATACAAAGCGCAGAAAAGGTCACCATAATAAAGGGGTCTTTTATTATTTTCTTAATACCTGTAGAAGAAGTAGCGTGTCGCAATGGACCAAATGATTTCGCAATCGGATAGCAAATCGCATAATACACAATTTCTTCGAACAAACGAAACAAAATCACAAACGGCAATGCTTCAATCCCGATAAAAAAGACGGAGAACAACGCCCCAAAGCTTCCAAGATTAATAAAAGCTCCGGCAAGAAACATCGAACCGGTTTGCTCCCTCGTAAGACCGTGGATCTTCGAAGCAACAATTGCTAAACCGCCACCGAGAAAAATCGTGAACACACCAATAACAGGAAGTAGTAAAAACTCTGATTGACTAAAATCAACGTTCCAAAATGCACCAATTAACACAATAGGCATGAGACCGAGTAGAACAGTAAACGTTAATGCACGTAGTAACTTCGCAACTGGAACCCATGCTGGCATATATCCTTTTTCTGTATATAGTCGAATGCCTCTGCCGATTCCTAACCCAAAGAGGATGAGCGCAAACACAGACAACAGTGACCCCATATTCATCCTTCTTTCTGTAAGATCTCTCATGAAGTTTAGT
The DNA here is from genome assembly GCA_012970285.1 of Bacillaceae bacterium JMAK1. Taxonomy (GTDB): domain Bacteria; phylum Bacillota; class Bacilli; order Bacillales; family Marinococcaceae; genus Geomicrobium_A. The sequence goes on along the minus strand of JIBW01000003.1, from coordinate 263,859 downwards.
TTTAATATAGAGCCATTATATGATAAATCGAAAAGACTCAGCGCTTGATCTCGCACTGAGTCCTAACAGATCAATCGAATTCTATTGGTCTGGCGATCTTATTGATCGCACCGCCATCAACCATAATCGTTTGTCCACTTACGTAAGTTGCTTCATCTGATGCGAGGAAAAGGCATGTGTTTGCAATGTCTTCAACCGTTCCAATTCTTCCCATTGGCTGGAACTTCAATGTATCTTTGAATGCTTGTTCTGGATCATCTAAAGACTCAAATGTCTTCTGAAGTAATGGTGTGTCAACCGTGCTTGGTCCTACCGCATTGACACGAATTTGATCTTTACCATAATCGAGCGCCATCTGTCTCGTTAACGCTGTCATCGCACCTTTTGCCGATGCATAGGCCGCTAAACGTGTAATGGTTTTCTCAGCGTGCCAAGAAGCGATGTTAATAATTGAACCTCCGCCTAGCTTTTGCATTTCTGGAATGCTGTACTTCGAACATAAGAATGGACCGTTTAGGTTAATGCCTAACAACGTTTGCCACTCTTCAAAACTCGTATCTGTCACGCTTTTGCGAAAGTTAATCGCTGCGTTATTGACGAGAATATCGACCTTACCAAATGCTGATGTCGCTTCCTTAACGAGGTTTTGTACACTTTCTTCATTACTTACGTCCGTGTGTACAAAAATCGCTTCTACTTCTTGTTGTTTTAGTTCGTTAATGACGTTCTCCCCAGCTTCTTCATTTACATCTGCTACAACAACCTTGGCTCCTTCTTGACCGAAGCGCTTTGCAATTCCAGCACCGATTCCTTGGCTACCGCCTGTCACAATCGCTACTTTGTTTTCTAACCTCATTATGATCTCTCCCATCTGTCTTTTCTAAGATCGTATCACATAACCGTTTTCTACATCGCTCGCTTTTGCTTTTTCATTTCGCTTTGCAGGATCTCCAAAGCCCCCACCACCTGGCAATTGAAGGGTTACTGTGTCGTCCGGATTTAGCGTATACAATTTTTTTGTTTCTTCAATTTCTTGTTCATTTATAAATACCTTTGCCTTTTCACCTTGTAAACCACCTTCATAACCGAGCGGTGCATAGCGAGTACGTTCAAACATTAACGGTACATGGAACGGTTGATCTGTACGCACACCAAATGTGATCGTTTGACCTAATCCTCCACGGAACTCTCCATCTCCACCTGAGTTTTCTCGGAGTTCTTTCTCATAGACGAGAATTGGTGATGTGTTTTCAATGATCTCAATCGGTGTTCCTTTCACCCCTGACGGGAACGTTGTCGCATTAAGACCATCTTTCCCTGGACGAGCACCTGCACCTCCAGCATTAAATACGACGTTTGAGAAAGACTCTCCTGAACGATCAACGCCGTGCACTTGCATCGCAAAGATCGCTGCAGCACCTTCAGCAGGGATTTTGTCTGGTAACACGGGTTGGAGTGCTCCTAATACACATACAGGTGCTAAATGACCGATAATATGTCTTGAAGCTGTAGGCATTGGATGGACCGCATTTAATACGCTTCCTTCTGGAGCCGATACACTTACTGGGCGGAAGCTTCCTTCATTACTTGGAACATCCGGAGCAATGGTCGCTTTTAAAACGTAGTTCACATACGCAAGTGTGTAGTTAAGACAAACATTGATTGCTTTTTTACTTCCTTTAGAAGTTCCATCGAAATCTACGTGAACTGTATCTCCTTTAACAATGAGTTTGCATTTCAAAAGTATTGGCTTTTCAGCCCCATCGCTATATAACTCATTTTCATACGTTCCGTCGGGAAGCTCTTCAATCGCTTTACGCATTGCTTTTTCAGAGATCGCAATAATCTCTGCTCCGATTGCCTCTACATCACGTAAGCCAAACTCTTCTAACGTCTCCCGTAAACGGCTAATTGCCACTTCTTGGGCAACCACTTGGGCACGTAGATCACCTATTACTTGATAAGGCGCACGGACATTGGCACGAATAAGCGTAAGTAACGTCTCATTTACGACACCTTGCTCGTACATTTTCATGTACGGGAAATGTAAGCCTTCTTCGTAAATACTCTCACCCTCTGGGCTGAAGCCACGACCACCTACATCGGAGACATGACACGTAGAGGCAAAATATCCAATCAATGATTCTTTGTAAAACACCGGTGTAACAATCGTCACATCAAGCAAATGACCTGATATTTCATACGGATTGTTGCCGATTAATACGTCGCCATCTTTAAGCTTTGTTGTATCAACATTCTTCAAGAAATGACGGACACCCGTTGCCATTGAGTTAATGTGGCCTGGCGTTCCCGTATTCGCTTGTGCGATCATATCACCTGCTTGATTGAACAACCCTGCAGACAAGTCATTTGCATCTGATAGAATGCTTGTAAAAGACGTACGAATGAGCGTTTTTGCTTGTTCTTCTAACAAAGTGACAAGCCGATTCCAAATCACTTCCAATTGAATAGGATCAAACACTTCTTGCTTTTTCGTGTTCGCCAACAAAAACGCCTCCTTTGGCAGTTTTTCGATGTAGCTTCACATTGTAGAATTGATCAACCGATACTCGGAAACTCGGTGGGACGACGAGCGTTGATTCACGTTCTTCAATAATGGCTGGACCATCAATGTCCACACCTGGATTTAAATCGTTACGTTCGTACACATTCGTTTCATACCAACCATCAAAATAAACATGTCTCGTTGACTTAGGTTCAACGAAAACGTCGCCTCCTTGCGCCTGCTCGAGTGTAAGTTCTGGATCTGGACCTTCCACAACAACACGCCAGTTCAACGTTTCAATGACCATATCTTCATTTGCTTCTGCATAAAGTTCACGATAAGCCTGTTTAAAATTATCTACAATTTGTTCTTTGGAAGCTTCCGTTAAAGTACCGTTCGGAATTGATACGGTAATTTCATGGGTTTGCCCTTTGTATTTCATTTCTGCCTTTCGAACAATGGATATGTGCTCTGAAACACCCGCACGCTTAAGAAGCTCAAACCCTTCTTGTTCCATCTCCTCTAAGAGATGCATCACATGTGACCAATCCAAATCATCTAAACGACTGTAAAAACTTCGCACAAAGTCAAACGCAAGTGGGGACGTCAAAAAGCCAAATGCAGAGTTAACACCTGCACCAACAGGATGAACAATTGTATCGACACCGAGAATCTCCGCGACATTTCCGACGTGAACAGGACCTGCACCACCTGATGCAAACAACCCGTACTTACGAACGTCTTTACCCTTTTCTACAGCATGAATTCGAGCCGCACTTGCCATATTCTCATTAACGAGCTGATGAATCCCCCATGCAGCTTCAATTGCGGACATCCCGAGTGGCTCCGCGACTTTTTTCTGGATCGCTTCCTTTGCTTTATCGACGCTAAGGTTCATTTCTCCACCGAGAAAATAATCAGGGTTTAAATAGCCAAGAACGAGATCTGCATCGGTAACTGTAGGTTCTAATCCACCAAGATTGTAACTAGCTGGACCTGGCTTACTGCTAGCACTTTCTGGGCCTACCTTTAGTAATCCAAGTCGATTTACGTGGGCAATGCTTCCGCCCCCCGCACCAATTTCAATCATTTCAACAACAGGTACTTTTACAGGCATACCACTGCCTTTCATAAAGCGATCGGCTCGTCCTACTTCGAATTCAGTCGTCGTAAGCGGTACCCCTTCATCAACGAGACTTGCTTTCGCAGTCGTACCTCCCATATCAAACACAATCAAAGAGTTCTCTTTTGCTTGCTTACTATAATGCGCACCTGAAATGGTTCCACCTACTGGGCCTGATTCCAAAATGCGAATTGGAAACTTCGCTGCTGTTTCAAGCGTACACGTGCCTCCACCGGAGAGCATCATGAGGAATGTACCTTTAAAACCTTTCTCCACTAAAGCACGCTCTAAGCTCCCTAAGTAACGCTCAACTAGTGGTTTCACAAATACATTGGCTACGGTCGTAGAAGACCGTTGATACTCACGAATCTCTGGAGACACTTCAGACGATATGGAAACGTGTAGCTGTGGCGCAACTCGTTTTGCAATCTCTTTTACTTTCTTTTCGTGAAGATCGTTGCGATAACTATGTAAGAAACAGACAGCAACCGCTTCAACACCTTCGTTGACGAACTGTTGCAACGTTTCTTCTACTTCTTGCTCATCCAGCTTCGTCAAGACATTTCCATCACTCGTTAGACGCTCAGTTACCGTCTTTCTTAATGAACGTGGTACGAGTGGTTTCGGGTTATCGACCATTAAATCGTACAAATCATAGCGACTTTCTGTCGCAATTTCCAATTGATCGCGAAACCCTTTCGTCGTAATTAACCCCGTTTTTGCACCTTTACGTTCAATCAGTGCATTTACGACGAGCGTTGTTCCATGAATAATACTTTCAAGTTGGTCGTAACGCCAACCGTGCTTTTCTATATTCTCTTGTAATCCGTTAATAAATCCTTCGGAAGGGTCAGGATACGTCGTTAACGTCTTCCCAAAAAACCTCTTCCCATCGCTCGTTAAGAACACAAAGTCTGTAAATGTTCCACCAATGTCAACGCCAGCTCGAATAGTAACCATTAGACACATCCTTTGTTAAATAACCGTGATTACTCTACTATTTCGCTAAAGTTGTCGAATACCCTTTTAAACTTTGTTTCTCGTGAAACATTTTATTGACTTTTCCTTAACCGTCCATTACGATTACAGTATCAAAGGGGAGTAGCTCCTCATTAAAGTCGTCATGACGGGCATATAATAGCCCCGGCTTTAGTGCAGTCGTACCTGACTGTCGCAAGACCTTTGCCACTATGGGCGAGGTCTATGAAATGACCAATTACTGACCTTCGCCGGTTACGGCGAGGGTCTTTTTTCATGGACTCATAGACTTCGTACAAAAAAGGAGCAAAACTCACATGGATGTAGCATTACTTGTTGAATACGGTTGGGTATTAATCGTCTTAATTGCACTAGAAGGTATCTTGGCAGCAGATAACGCGGTTGTACTTGCAATGATGGTCAAACATTTACCAGAAAAACAGCGGAAAAGAGCACTGTTCTATGGACTTGCCGGTGCCTTTGTTTTCCGACTTGCAGCCCTTGCCTTCGTGGCCGTATTAATTAATGTGTGGCAAGTTCAAGCGATCGGAGCACTATATCTCATCTTCTTAACGGTGAACCACTTCTTCAAACGATTCGTACGTAAGAAAACGTCAGAAGAAAAACCGAAAAAAGAACCGAAAAAGTCAGGCTTTTGGATGACTGTTCTAAAAGTAGAACTCGCTGACATCGCTTTTGCTGTTGATAGTATTCTCGCGGCTGTTGCGCTTGCCATGACACTTACACCAACAGGCTGGTTCTCTGTCGGTCCATTAGACGGTGCGCAATTTATCGTCGTCTTTATCGGTGGATTAACCGGTGTCATTATTATGCGTTTTGCTGCTGGATTCTTTATCAAAGTCCTCCATTCAAGACCAGGACTTGAAAACGGCGCGTATTTGATTGTCGGATGGGTCGGTGTAAAGCTCGCAGTGTTTACGTTAGCGCACCCGAGTCTCGCCGTCTTGCCTGAGCATTTTCCAGAAAGCACTGTTTGGAAGCTTATATTCTGGGGAGTGATGGGGTTGATTATCGTCTTAAGTTGGGTTCTCTCCGGTCCTCGCTTTCAAAAGACCCAGCAGCATCTAGAACAATAATGTGCATAAATCAACAAGTAACACGTTTAGAGCTCAGGCAACCTTATGCCTGAGCTCTTGCTTTGTTATGAATTCTTTTCCTTCTTGATTCCACATGAGCGACCAAGAGATGAGGGAAGATTCCGATTAACAGAACAACTTCCTAATGTTTGACAGTTCTTGCGAATATACTTAAGATTAATAATTAATTATAGATTTTTTCATTTTATTTCATAATGTATGAGGGGGTCTCCATGAATACGACTTTCAATCACGTTAAACCTTTATATGAACAAGCTTATGATCTCGTGAAAAGACTGATCCTCTACGGAAAAATCGCCCCTGGCGAAAAGGTAATCGTTGCCAAACTAGCAGACGACTTAAACATAAGCCGAACTCCACTTCGCGAAGCATTTCGTCAATTGCTCAAAGAACAGCTCGTTACCGTCGACCGTAATGGTGTGTTGCGCGTCATTGACCTTGAGTTTGACGACTTAAACGCTTTGTATGACTGTCGGAAAATTACTGAAAAAGAGTTCATCGCTAATATTACGGCATCGATTAGTGACGCTAACCTTTTACGCATTGAGCAACAGATTGACTATGCCAAACGATTATCATATGAACAACCTGATGAATGCATCGAGTTTTTTGTGAACGTTTACTCCATTCTCATCGAATCCTGTACGAACAAGCGCCTTGCTCAGCTCGTTCAATCGGTTCATTCATTGCTACTTATTTACGTTGCACCGACAATCCGAGAATCATTTACTGAACGTATTGCTGAACAAGAACAGCTTCTTTTGGCGATGCAGTCACGCGACCAATCAAAGGCAATTCAAGCGATCACTGCGACCATTGAATCCGAACGAAATCGAGGAATTGTTTATTTGACTGAGCGCTCACTAGAAGCATAACTCGATTGTAAAAACTCCTTGTCCAGGTGGCGAACGTTCGTGCCACCTGCAAGTGCTAACGTTAAATCAACATCAGCTACTAATTGTTTAAACAACGTTTCAACACCCTCTTCCCCTCCTACAGCTAACGCGTACATAGACGGCCTACCGACAAGTACAGCAGTCGCCCCTAGAGCAAGAGCTTTCAAAACGTCAGCACCTCTTCGAATCCCACTGTCCAACAAAATCGGAACTCTTCCTCGGACGACGTCCGCAATTTCTGGCAATGCATCGATCGCCGTAATTGAGCCATCGACTTGTCTACCACCATGGTTTGATACGATGATTCCGTCTACATGGGCTTCAACCGCAAGCTTTGCATCTTCAGGGTGTAAAATCCCTTTTAGGATTATTGGAAGCGTTGTATGCTGCCTTATAAACGACAAGTCTTCCCAAGTAAGTGTTGCATTCCCAAACACTTTGGACCATTGTTCAATGGCAGCTTGGGGGTCCTCTTCAGGCGGCTTTTCTAGCTTTGCGCGAAAGGCAGGATCAGACAAGTAATTTGCCACACCTTCACCTTTCAAAAACGGTAGATAGGCATTCGTCAGATCCTTCTCACGCCAAGCCATCATCGGGGTGTCTAATGTAATTACAATTGCAGAGTAACCAGCGCGCTCGGCTCGTTGCAAAAAGCTTGCAGCAATATCCTCATCACGACTCCAATAGAGTTGGAACCAGCGCGGTTGATCTCCCATCGCCTCAGCAATGTCTTCTAAAGAAGTCGATGCTGCTGAACTAGCAATGTAAGGAACACCTAGCTTAGCACAAGCCCGAGCAGAACCAAGCTCTTTGTCTTCATGGATAATGGATTGAACACCGATCGGCGCTTGCAAAACTGGAAAGGGATACGTTTGTCCAAATAGATCTACCGAAAGATCACGCTCTTCGACGTTACGAAACATTCTCGGCACGATGTTGTAAGCTCTAAAGCGATCAACGTTTGCTTGCACGGTGTAATCACTACCTGCACCGCCTGCGATATAATCAAATGCTTCACTCGTTAGCTTGTCACTGGCGTTTTTTTCCCAATCCTCATATTGAACTGGAAAGGGATTGGTTTGTTGTGATTGATAGATCGCAAACTGAACTTCGTTTCCGATATTTCTCACGAATACGTGCCTCCGATGACCAATTTTCCATAAGTCGATCGATTCCCTAATGCCGTTAATGCGCTAGGAACTTCATCGAAAGGAAAAACGTTGTAAAGAAGAGGCTTAATGTCTCCTTTTTCATATAGCCTGCACAACTCTTCGTGAATGTCATGAACTCCTTCTGGGTATAGTCGTGCATAATACCCCCAGTGTACGCCGACGAGAGAATAATTTTTAACGAGTGCATGATTCATCGGTGCCTCTGGAATCGTTCCACCTGCAAACCCAACGATCAAAATTCGACCATCAAAGGCAATGCATTTTCTTGAACGATCAAACACATGACCACCGACAGGATCGTAGATGACGTCTGCACCTTTTCCATTCGTTAAATCTTTCACTCGTTGAACGAAATCGTCTTCTTTGTAATCGATGGCGTAATCAGCGCCTTGCTCCAAACATTGGTTTACTTTTTCTTCGCCACCTGCGGTTGCAATTACCGTTGCGCCTTGGCTTTTGCCAAGTTGAATCGCTGCTGAACCTACGCCACCGGCTCCCGCATGCACAAGGAGTACTTCTCCTGGTTGTAGCTTCGCACGGTGATGTAGCGCATAATACGACGTCTGATACGTAATAAACAGTGCTGATGCTTCTTCATAGGACATCGATTCTGGCACTGCAAATACTTCATCTTCCCCAACGACAACAAACTCCGCTAGCCCACCGTTAGGAAGTTTCGGGCGTGCCAAAACCTTTTGTCCTACGTTCCATCTACTGTCTTCGTCTGCTTCAACGATCGTCCCCGAAATCTCTGCTCCCGGTGTAAATGGAAGCGGGGGCTTTTCTTGATACTTCCCTTGGCAAAGCAAGATATCAAAAAAGTTTAAAGCAGCTGCCTTCGTATCAATAAGTAACTGTCCTTTTGCACGAAGCGGTCGTTCATCTTCTTTCAAGACGAGCGCTTCGGTTGGGTCTGCCAACGTTTCTACTATCCATTTTTTCATTTTGTATATCCTCCCTTATCGTTTAAATGCAGCTGCGCCATCGTCTACATAGTGAACATGAGCATTCAGGAACGATGCGTCATCACTTGCTAAAAAAGTAACAAGTTTGGCAACATCATCAGGTTGACCTGCCTTCCGGCGCATTTGTGCTCGTTCAATTTGCTCCCATACCTCCGGTTGATTCTTCCAGTCTGTAACGATTCCTGTTTCAATCAACCCAGGAGCAATTGCGTTTACTCGAATGTTGTATTTGGCCAAATCAAATGCAGCCGACTTTGTCATCGATACTACTGCACCTTTGCTCGCATGATACGAAATCCGATTGCGATCGGCGATAAATGCGTAGATCGAAGCGGTATTAATAATGACCCCACCGTGATCTTTCATCGCATTTCCAGCTGCCTTAATTCCGTAAAAGACACCATATTGATTAACAGCGATTGTTTTATCATAGTCTCCAATAGACATATCCAAAACGCTCGTTGGTTTTGTCCCAGTGCCTGCATTATTAAACATAATGTCTAACTTTCCATACTGCTCTACTGCAGTGTTGACCGCATTTTGGACGGCATCGTAACTCGTAACATCTGTTTGTACAAAACTTGCTACTCCCCCTGATTCAGTAATTAATTCCTCCGTCTCTTTGCCACTACCTTCATTCAATTCTGCAACAATGACAGACGCACCTTCTGCTGCAAAACGAATGGCAGTTGCACGTCCAATGCCTGATCCTGCACCTGTGACGACGGCAACCTTTTGCTCTAATTTCATCTCGTAACCTCCATTCCATGTATGAATGCGCTTTCTATTTTAATGATTCGATCAATTTAGACGGGATTCCTTCTCCTTTTCAAACTCTGTTAAATCGTTTTAGCAAAATAAAGAAACGCAATTCGTCTCTATCTCGAATTACGCTTTCTTTCATGCTATTGATGTATCACGTGAGGCTTATATGCCATAAGAAGCGACTGCAATTGCTCAATTGTTTTTGTATAGTGATCAATATATACACGTTCATTTGGTTGATGAGCCGTGTTTCCTTCAATCCCACTCCACACGATAATCGGGAAATCACTCGCTCCCATTTGATATCTTGAACCGTCCGTATATCCTGACATTCCGAATGTTCGACTGTTCAAATGATCACACGTGAATTGAACAAACTGGTGGCGATCGTCTGTTTCTAATGGCGGTAAATCATTAATGACTTCTACACTTGCACTGAGTTCTGGGTGTTGGTCTTTTAGCTTTTGGATATGATTTTTAATGTCTTGAACGATCGATGCATGGTCTTGACCCGGCAAGGTACGAATGTCCATCTCTACGCTACTTTGGTCAGGAACCACATTCGTATTCTTCCCGCCGTTCATCACATTAAAGCTAAATGACGGTTGCCCTAACTTATCATCATTCTCATCAAAACGAAGGGTACGTTGTAGCTCATTAATAATGGTAATCAGATGCATTAAGGCATTAACCCCGCGTTCAGGTTTGGAGCCGTGTGCAGTTTTTCCATGTGTGGTGATGCGTAGCCATAATGCGCCTTTGTGAGACGTGACCACCCTTCCGTTTGTAGGTTCCGTAATAATCATTGCACTCAAGCAATCTGTGTAACCTTCTTCGGTTAATTGCTTAGCACCTACCGCACCACGCTCTTCACCAATTGAAGCAAAGAGCTTAAGATCATATGGAAGCTTAAGTCCCTCACGCTTAATCCGGCAAAGAACTGCTACGGCTGCCATTAAGCCACTTTTCATATCACAAGCACCACGAGCATAGATCTTCCCATCGACCTCTAAGGGTTCAAAAGGATTGGAATCCCACGGCTCCTCTCCAGGTGGAACCACATCCATGTGTCCAGATAGTCCAATCACTTCATCCGTTGAGCCATCTCCTTGTAACGTGGCAATTAAATTCGTACGTCCAGCACTATGAGCAATCGCTGTCGTTTCAATGCCATACTCTGTAAAAATGAACTGAAGCTTGTTTGCTACAAGTTCTTCATTACCAGGTGGATTCGAAGTATCCATTTCTAAAACTTCTTTCAATGCTTGTATGGCAATCGAGTCATTGATCACTTTTCCAGCTCCTTTATAAATTGCTCTTTGAATTGCTCTTTTTGTTCACTTGTAAATGGCTTAGGTCCACGAACTCTTTGCTTGCTCCTTCTACGCTTCGCTGATTGATGGCGTTCAAATAACATCGCATCAATTCGATCTTTTGAATATAAAAAACCGGTATGGTGCAACACTTTACAATTCTTCTCAAGCGCCAAAGCCGCAAGACCATAATCTTGAGTAATAATGATGTCACCTGGCACGGCTAACTGTACGATCTTGTAATCAGCCGAATCGTTACCGGGATCGACATAAATAACTTCTGCCTTTTGCTCGACATTCGAGTAGTGCGCGTAGCTTTTCACGAGAATTACTTCTTTCCCTCGCTTCGCCGATTCCTCGATTACGACATCTTGGACAGGACATGCATCGGCATCAATAATGATCTTCATTGCTCTTTTCCTTTCTACATCGCTAAAGTCTTCTTTACCAATTTACCACCTATGCTGATCATTGATTGTCTGTTTATTTATTCCCGTTTCTATAAAAAGAGAAACAAACCGCCCCAAATAAATGGGTAAGACGGTTTGTTCCATTCGTTACGCGCTCGCAATAAACGCTTCGTATAGACGATTGGCATAGTCATCGTCGAATAAGTTCTCCGGGTGCCATTGCACTCCGATAACAAAAGAGTGACGTTCACTTTCAAAAGCTTCAATGATCTCATCAGAAGAAGTTGCAGATCGCCGAAAACCAGGAGCCAGACGGCGTACCGCTTGATGATGAAAACTATTGACCTTATAACGACTAGACTTAGAAATTCGCTGCAGCAACGTACCGTCATCAACTTGAATAAAATGAGACACATGATTCCTCGGTGCCCGTTGTTGATGTTGCAACAATTCTACATCGTGTTGACTATAGATGTCTTGATACATATCTCCACCTGAAGCAATATTCAAGATTTGGCACCCTCGACAAATTGCAAGAATTGGAAGGTTAACTTCTAAAGCGGCTTGAATTAGCATCATTTCAAAGGCATCTCGATCTGGGTGAATGGTTCCCAATTTAAGATGGGGTTCTTCACCAAACAAAGTTGGATCAATATCCCCTCCACCAGTAACAACAAGGCCATCGATCGATGAAACCATTCTTGGAATCGACGCTTCATTAGGAACATTCGGTAGGATGATCGGAACTCCACCTTCATTTGAAATCCGTCGAATATTATCCTGACTCATAAGGTGCGTACCGTTTTCATCCATATGTGAAGTAATGCCAATGATCGGTTTTTTCGTCATAACGATCCCTTCTATCCGATTGTTTGTTGTGCGTAACGCGCACTCGATACACCTTCGGATGCTAGCATTTCCATACGCTTCTTCACGTCAATAGGTTTGCGATAGGCATACATTTTGCCGTAATCTATATATCGGTTTGGCCATTGTAATTTGCGATCATCCAATGCAACTTGAGGCAACAGCAGTGGGCGCTTATACTTACAAGCATAATCTGCTTGCTCAAGCACTTCACTCTTATCCGTCGACTCAATCATGACCGTCGCTTCTGAAATTCCACTCATGAGTGCGTATCGCATTGGAAAATGCCAGCGTTGCACCTTTACTGAAGGTGGAAATTGCGAAATGACTAACCCGTGATCTTCTAATTGTCCTTGAAGCACTTGGTGCTCACGTGGGTGAAAATGAGTGATTGGTGTACCTAAAACAGCCACCGTCGGCAATTGATGATTAACGGTTGCTTGTTGAACGACTGAGTCAATGCCTTTCGATAATCCAGAAACAATAACATACCCTTCTTGTCCGAGCTCTTTCGACAATTCGTAAGCCATGGCTTCTCCGTTTTCCGTCGTCTTCCTTCCACCGACTACCGTTATAAGCCGTTGAGTTAACAGATCAGGGTTTCCACGCATAAATAGGAACAAAGGAGCATCGGAAATTTCAGACAGTTTGTTCGGATAATGACTCTGACCTTTTTTTACGATGTAATCATCCACTCCAAGTTGTTGGAATCCACCGACTACCGCTGTGTAAGCTTTCTCCATCACTTCGAGTTCTACACCTAAGTCATCAGCAATTAAGCGCAAGTTTTTTGACAATTCTTCAGTTAAGTGAAACTTCTCCGCTAACCGTTCAAACTCTGACGTTGCCTTCTTGTCTGAACCATTAAAAATCGATTGAATTGTAAAGTAATTCATTGCCTCATAAACGGTCGACTCTTCATTCTTTTCAAATAGTGCTGATATATAAGCAATTTGGTTTCCGTGCATACGTTTTCTACGTTCTTCCATATCACTTCTTAAATATAAATTTCCACTTGGGCTTGTCCGAACCGGCTTCACCTTACCAGTATGCACGAGCTGATTCAAGCGTTGCGGTGTAATCCCTAAATAAGCGGCTGCTTCACTTGCAAACAAGATCTCCTGTTCAATGATCGGTCGTAAAAACCTAGAATCCATCTCCTTCATTTGCACTGTATTCACCCTTCTTTTTACATGATATTTTTCTCTCTATATAGGTCAATCATCTAGTTAAGATAAGTCTAAGGTTGCTTTTTATATATACCTCTACCTCTTAACTATTGCCTTCATCATAGCATTCAACGTTACTTATTTTCAAACTTTTTCGTTAAATACAAAAAATAACATCTAAGGAAAGGGTTTTTAATCCAACTATTGGCGAGGATTTTGGCTACTTTTGTCGAAATTTCGACAAATAAAACGCGTGCAGATCTGCACGCGTTTCCACTCAGTATGAATAATAAGGAGGGTACGGGTAAGGAGGCGGGGGTGGTGGCGGTGGGTATGGATAATATCCAGGACCGTATCCTCCTCCTGCTAATCCTCCAATTACTAAGCCTGGAATAAAGCCTCCACCAAACCCAAACCCTGGACCGAATCCCGGTCGTGGCGGTCTCGGTCGACCATGTCCGTGGCCATGACCGTGTCCGTGTCCGTGTCCATGTCCGTGACCATGGCCTCCATGGAACTGTCGAGATTGATCAGAGTCAATGGTTACGTCCGCATAAGGATATAACGTTTCATTTTGCACGGATCGTCTCACTTCCTTTCTTTAAATCCGTACTACAGCCTATGCGTACGCTACCGAGATGTGAGTGATCCTTATTCGATTTTTATCTTTCTTTTAGGTGATACGAAAGAAATGAATTTGGTTTTTTAGCCGCATTCATTCGCTCACCTTTCGTTTCAAAAAAGCGATTGGTAGCCATAAACGACGATTCTTCGCTCCAATTGCCGTCAACATTGACACGATAGGTATACGTCACTCCAGGATCAAGTTCTGTTACCACAGATGTGAACAACCGTTTCTCCCCATGCTCCTCATAGACCAACTCTGTTGAAGCCTCGTAGCGCTTCAACGCAGCGCTATAAAATTTCTCTGGATCACGCTGTTCCACAATTTCTATAAAGCCCGTCTCTGCTTTAGGGTGTGCTTCAAAATGAACGGTTTGACTGTTTGGCTGTTCATTGTACCAATCTAACGTCACATTTTCAGGTTGATCATCACCAAGTGCTTTGACAATCTCGCCTTCCCACACTTCGCTCTTACGACCGTCAGGAGCAACAGCTTGAACTCTCACTTCACCTTCAAGAGCTGTTAAAATGTCCGTAACTGCGTACCCCTTTTTATCAGTGAGCGGGATTTCACTCCAATCAACAGGCTCTGCGTCCATTTTTTTTAAATAAGTCTTCGCTTGATCATCTCCGGATATTTCTATAAAGTCACCATCACTTGTCGTCGTTTCTTCATATGCGTGATAATGCGTATGTGGTCCAACCGGGAACCAATGGCTCTCTTGTTGTTCATCGAGCTCATGATAAAGCGACGTTACTTCCTTCGTCTGAACACGAGGAACATCGGTTTCTACATGTAGTGTGGCACCCTCTACGCCATTCCCGTTGTCATCTGTAACAAAAACTTCAGTATCATGTCCCACGGATCGCCCCTCAATCTCAAGATGTAACGCTGGAACGACGTTCACTTCAAGTACTTCATTTTCATGAGACTTGTGATCAATCATGAGTTCTTCCATCGAAATATCCGTCGTGCCAATCACATCTTCTTTTACTTGAAAAGTTGCACTCCCTTTACTAATGCCTTCATCCTTGATCTCTATAGAAACCCTATTATTCTTTCGTTCAACTTCCCCGTTACGACTTAATTCCACATCTTGCAATTCCAAATGATCAGCGTTATATCTCAATGTTCCACTTGCCCGTTCATTTGCCTCTACGAGAAAATTAATTGTTAACACTTGTCCAGCGACGACTTCGCGATCGGCTCGCCATTCAAACGACTCATCGGTTCCTAGATTCTGCTCTACTTCCAGCTGTCCCGGGTGCTGAATCGTTCGAGAAGAATCCGACTGATGTTCAATCGGCTTGACGTCTAAAAGTGAAACTTCATTATCGGATTTTATAAACATGTCTGTTGCAAACAAGGAAGAATAGTGAATACCAAATAGTAAAACACTTACCATACTCATACCGATCAGTCTCTTCAAAATTTTGCACTCCCCTACATTTTGAATAAACTGATTTGCGCAAAACAGTCTCGACGTATACGAGAAATTCGCCCATAAAAAAAATAACCCTTTTCATAAACTGAAAAAGGGTCTTTAGTCACGACTTCGTGTTCGCATAAAAGCGATGATATCGTCGCTTTGTGCTGTATCCTCGGCAATTTTGTTATATTGTTCATGACCACATTGAAGGCATCGATGAAGCAATTGAAAGCCTTTTTTCGAATGAGATTTTAGGTCTATAGGCTCCATTAAACTGTGGCATGTTGATGCGCGATCGCCTGGAATGACGTCCACGTGTTTGGAGTATAAACAGTTTGGACAGTGATTACGATAACTGCCGTTTTCCAGAGGTTCAACTCGCATTCCACAATGCTCACACGTAAATTGTGTATTCTCTGTTGCTCGACTCACTTTTCTCTTCCTCCATCATTCATCGTTCTGCATGCTAGTTTAGCACAAAACGTTCACTCTCGCTCATCTTCCATAAAATAGACAATTGCACCGGCAAGTTCCGCCCTCGTCACTCGCTTTGAAGGAATCGATATTTCAAATGAATACTCGCTTAACGTTTTCATGTTATCGAGGTGATTTGCATTTCGCACATTTTCTAATGCACTCTCTTCCTCTTCTAAACGAAATGATCGTACGAGCAATGAAGCGAGCTGAGCATTTGTTAGTTGCTCTGCAGGTTTAAACGTTGTTCGATAATGATGACCAACCATAATTCCGTTCGTGTATAACGCTGTTGCATGAGGAGCAAAAGGATGATCATCAGGGAGGTCCACGAAAGGGTTCATATCTGAATGATAAAGATTAAGCTCTAAAGCGTTAGCAAGAAACGCCGCCGTTTGTCCACGAGTGACAGCATCATCTGGACGAAACGTTCCATCATCGTAGCCACCTACTACACCACGTTCAGATAGAATTGTTATCGCCTCTGCGTAATCATGATCAAGAGGGACATCAGGATAGTAAGAAGCCTTTGCCTCAATGTGTATACTCATAGAAAGCGTAACAGCAAGTGCAAAACCAAGTACCTTCTTCATTATAAGACCTCCCTAGTTAAAAATAGCGGAAGAGATAGTTGCCTCTTCCGCTAAAACTCTAGTAAACCTCTACGATTGTTGGTCTTCAATTGCATCGTTAAATGCTTCAACGATATCATTTACCGTTTCGTAACCATCCAATGGGCGTTCCCAAATGACTTGTTCAAATACATCTTGCCGTTGTTCATCATCGAGTGCATCATAGCCTTCAGCATCAACACCGAGTTCTTCTGCATCGTGAATGAGCCAATTGAAATGTTCGAGCGCTGCATCTTCACTGTTTTCTAGTTCATTAATCGCTCGAGGCTCAACGTAAAAGGAGAAAGGAATCTCGAGAAATTCTTCATCATACCATAAGTCACTAAATTCAATATAATAGTCTCCAGACTCTTCAACATCTGACAGATCAATTGTGCTTACAAATGAACCATCATCTGAGTACTCACTACCAATTGCAACGCCGCCAGGTACAGGATCGCCATCTTCATCGACAACATTTGGTGTCACTGACATCTCCCATTCAATTTCATACGGTGAAATCATGCCAGATAATGTTAACTCTTCCTCAACATAATTGTAGTTCCCAATGTCATCAATCGTAACTTCAATCTCTGGGAACGTTTCACCATCATTTACATCGATTAACATCTCAACAATCTCATCCACTGTGTCTGTAAGATAATTCTCATCCCGAAGAGCCGCCGCGTACTCATCACCTTTGTAAGGAAGAATAATTTCAGCATCAAAGGCTTCTGTCGTTGTGCGTAACTGATGCAATTGACTAATAACCAAGCTTCCAACCACTTGGTCCTCATCTTCTTCAGCAGCTTCATGCAAGTCATTAATCAACTCATCGACCCCGATACGAGTCACAATCTCTTCAATTTGATCGAGAATATCCTCACTTTCAAAGTCCAGTTCAGAGATTGCCTCGTAAATACGCTCAGTAGACGTTGAAATGACGATTAATCGATACTCTTCTGGCGTTACCAGATCAAGCGTCGAGAGAGCGCCAATAATCGTCTCTTCATTCGCAGCCTCAACTGCAATCAATGCCGTTTCTATGTTTACCCAGTACACAAATGCAGCAAGATCCTCGATAGTATCTTCCCCATCATAAGCGTCTAGATAGGAAGCTATATAATCAGGGAAAACTTGAGAATCCTCAAAGGCGTCCTCATCGTACTCATTGATCTTTGTTAGTGCTTCGAGAAATGCCACTTCATCATCTTGTTCATATGCTTCCTGGAGAGCATAAACCACTTCTTCAATTGTACCTGGTTCCGGCTCTGGTGTAGGTTCAGCTTCCTCGTGACCAATAATCACTTGATTCGTGCGAGCTTCATTAATGAGAAGTGTGTACGATTCATCTGTTACTTGCTCAGAGGTCGTTAACACGACCGTATACCCATCATCTTCAATCGCTGTATCAAGAACTTCTAATTCATTATCAAAGGCGAACATTGCAGCTGGCGCTTCCTCAATTGGCTCTTCAAAATAAACATTGACTGTCGTATTATTAATAGCCTCTATTCCTTCGATCCCAAATGATTCCGTCCACGTATAGGCTAAAACTCGGTCTAAAAAGATAGCGAATTGTGCTCTAGTCACATCATCTAAAGGGCGGAAAGTGTTATCATCTGTGAAACTGATCCCTTGACTCACTAATGTTTTAACATTGCTTTTATGAGCATCTACAACAAGATCGATATCCGAAATAACGACATCTTCATCAATGCCCTCAATATCAAACGCCCTTACTAGTACTGAGGCCATTTGTTGTCTACTAATCGGTGCGCTAGGATTGAAAATCGTCCCATTATTACTACCAACCATTATTCCTTCTGCACGTAAGATTGCAGCAGCTTCCGCATAAGGACTACTCATGCTAACGTCATCAAAACCTGTACTTGTTAATTCTCCATCATAAGTGAGCCCAAGCGCCCTAACGATCAAATTAGCCACTTGTCCACGATTGATGGTTTGTTGAGGACGATAAGTATTATCAGAATACCCAGTAATGATCCCTCTCTCTACACCACGTAAGATCTCTTCAAATCCAAAATTGCCAGACTCTACATCTGTAAAATTTGTATCCTCTGCATCAACCACTTGTTGTGGTACTATTACAGCAAAAGCTGCCGTTGCCATTGTAGCTGTTAGAGTACCTGCAAGAAACTTACGATAAGACTTAGGTTGGTAAGCCATAAAACCTCTCCCTTTTGTACTATTTTCCTTTTTTGCAAATATAAAGGACTATAGTTGTGTTACCCTGGCAGGAATTATTCTACACTTATATTTTTGATTATTTTAATTATTTTTGTTGCTGAACTTTTTTAGTAAGAAAAAAAAGCTGAGATATACTCAGCTTTTTTTCACAAGAATTGTTAGTTGTTCTCAGCGTTTGCTTTCACAGCTTCTACTGTAAATACGCCACCGCCATAGACTTCTGACACGTAGATAATCGCAACATCTTGTGATGAGACAAATACAACTTCTTCAATCATCTCGTCAGTAATTACTTCTACATCAGGGGATGCAAGAGTATTGAATGCTTCTACGTATCCTTCAGCATTAATTCGTAAAGGGTTCTCTTCATCTTCCAATGTAATTTCAGTGATTTGAGGAGTGCTATTCTCAACCGTGATGTCAGTTGCAGCAATCGTTGTCACAAAGTCACCTTCTACTTGTACTAGACTCACTGTTGCAGTACCTTCAGCTTCACCATTTACATTGAAATCAGTAGTTGTTATGTCTTTAGACTCTTCACCATCAAATGAAATGATTTCTGAGTTGCTTGTTGTCAACTTAAGAGATCCCTCAAGGTCAGCCAGGGCAGACATTACCTCTGTGGCACCTAATTCAATTCCTTCAAACTCTGCTCCAATTGTAACCTCTTGAATAATTCTATCAGCTAACTCATTATTATCTGTATCATAGAGATCCATTGTTTCTTCTTCATCAGCAGTTAAGAAGAATTGATCAACAGAATCTAGGTCAAGTTCAATAACTTCTACCGTTACTTCACCAAGTTCTAGGTCGTCGATTGAATAAGAAACTGTATATGTACCAGCTTCAACTTCTTCTCCAAGATATTCGTTCAGATCTACAGATAGTTCACCATCCGTAGTCTCTTCTGTACGCTCAACTTCAAGATCTTCATCGCCAGTAACCGTTACTGTAACGGCTTGATCTTTCGCCCAAGCACTTCCATACTGATCAAGAATTGAGTTTGTTAGATTAGTAGCGACTTTACCATTGTTTGTAATCATTCGAACGGTGCTACCAGCATTGCTAATTTCAGTAATCTCCTCGTCAGCAACAACGGTTACGATGACTTCTACAGCTTCTTCAATTCCTTCAAAGTGAACTTCAAATGCGACTTCTCCTTCACCTTGAACGATAATACCATCTTCATTGTTATAGTGAGCAATTGTTACATCACTAGAAACTGCTTTTTTAACTTCTGGCTTTGCCACTTCTTCTTCATCAAAGTCGATCTCTTCTCCATAACCGTTTACAGCAGAAATGGCTTCGAACTTCGCATCTGTATTACTCGTAATGACATTGCCTTCAATAACATCTTCCCCTGAAACTAATGCTACTTCAGTAATTTCAGCAACATCCGCTGCACTTACCACTTCTACTTCTTGACGGTTTGAAGCAACTGTACGCTCTTCATCTTCTGCATCCGTTACACGAACGGCATAGGAGAATTCCTCAACACCAGTAGCAACTTTAATTGTTCCCTCTTCTGACACTTCAAGATCATCATTGTTCAGAAGATACTCAATCTCATAACCTGCTTCAATTAGATCTGCAATGTTATAAGAGATTCCATCAACAGTAAATGCTAGCTCTTGTTCAACTGCCGGACGGACTTGTGTTGTCGTTGCTTCAGCAGCGTCTAAAGGTAGAATTAAGCTCTCGATGTCAAACTCAGTTTCAGCTACAACATCTTCTTCCTCATCTTGAATTGTAACAATCGCTTTATACTCACCAGATAGTAACCCAGTGAATTCAGATTGAATTGAATTTTCTTCAACACTTACTACTTCCTCAGTGACTACATCTCCGCCAGCATCGAGAATCGCAACATGTGCCTCAGTTCCATCATCATTCCCGAGCACTTCAGCAGAAATTGATGTTGTAAAACCATCATTCTCAGCAACAAGGTTTTCAATAGAAAGTTCAACGTCTTCTTCAACGTCAGTTTCTTTTCCTACAAATGATAGATTTGTATACTCAGCATCGAATACTAGTGTGTACGTTGTCTCTTCGCTTTGCTCAGTAGTTGTAAGAGTTACTGTATTTTCGTCTGTAACTTCCGCATCCAGAACTTCTAGTTCATTCGTGAACGCAAAAAGTTCAGCTGACATACTTTCAACATCTACTCCATTTTCAAACGTCACTTTAACTGTTGAATTATCAACGGATTCAACAGTTTCGATACCTGAATCAATCGTATTGCGAACCTCAATTGCTCGTTCTAAAAATGAAGCAAGCTGCCCACGAGTAACTTCACCATTTGGTCGGAAGTTACCATCAGACGTTGTAGTAATTCCATGTTGTGCAAGAATCGTAATGTTTTCTACGTGAGATTCATACGCTTGGTCAACATCATGTGGAACTGTATCATTTCCCGGGACTTTCTCAAGGTCAAAAGCACGAACTAGAATTGAAGCCATTTGCTGGCGAGAAAGTACTGAACCAGTTTCGAACATCGTGTTGTCAAAACGTCCGACCATAATTCCTTCCTCAGACACCGCTTGAACCACACCTGCAAAATGGTGGCTCTCAGATACATCGTTGTAAATGGACTCTGGGTTTTCTGGAACATCCAGATCAAATGCCCTAGTAATCATTGTTGCAATCTGACCACGAGTGACGCTTACATTCGGACGATAAGTTCCATCTGAATACCCAGTAACTACACCACGGTCAACTGCACGTTCAATATTATTGAAGTGAGTATTTGTAGCGTCTACATCTGTGAATGAAGCTTCTTGTGCATCAGCAACTTGCTGAGGTGTCGTTGCTGCGAACGCTGTTGCAGCCATTGCTGCTGTCATCGTTCCTGCAATAAATTTTCTGTAAGTCTTGGGTTGGTAAGCCATTTGTTGCTCCTCCTTATTATGAGCCCGGGGCTCTGTGCGTTAGTGATTTAAGTAATAGCAAATTCGTATGTGCTACACACACGCAAAGCTATTGCTTATACGTATTTTGTTGAACAATACATAAAAATAAGTACTGTTTTCATAGATTAAAGGAATCTATCTCCACTTTTATAAATCAAAAATACTATTTCAGGAAATTTATAGAAGCGCTTTCCTGAGATTACCTTACCACCCGTATGATCAAAGTCGTAACCTACTTTAGTCTTTATTTTTTTATAACAAAAAACTCTAACTAATAACTTTAATAAGGTCATTAGTCATTAATAAAAGCACTATACTACTATAATATTAATATTATATTACACTTGCTAGATTTATGTTACATTATGAAATTTAAATATAGTAATAAAAGCACGCTTACTAAAGCTTAGTCTTTTAGACATATAGAAAAAGATCCGAGAATATTTTCCCGGATCTTTTATCACGTTCCTGTATTTGTCTTTTCCAATTGCTCTAACGCTTTGTTCACTTCACGCACATCACCTGCAAGTGAAACTTCAAGTTCTTTAAGACGTTTTGATAGCGTGCTTGGTGATACTCCAAAATGAGTTGCAATAGCTTTCTTCGTTACGGTCGCTTTCGCAATCTTCGTTTCGATCAAGTAGCTTAACGTAGCCGAGAACACTTCTGCCTTTCTAATGTTCGGCTCTTCACGTTCACAATAACGGCGCCATAACAGTTCTCCAACTTGGCGGTACTCTTCCTTATCGTGTTCTGCCATGTACGCCGCATACTGTTCAACAACTTCTTGTTGCTCATTCGTCTCAAGTGCAGCTGGCTCTACATCATTGGTATCCGCTGTGTTCTGCTCACCATATAAACAAATGAGTAGTACATTTAAGAACTCTTCATTCATGTATGCTCGTGAGTCTTCGTAATCACTGTCGTTATATTGAGCAAGAATCGTTTCTTTTCGTTCTAGAGCGTGATCTTTTAACAGCTGCAATGGCGCTGCAAAGACTTGCTTCATCTCACCTGCTGGCAAGAGGACGGTCAAAAGTAACTCGCCTTTTTCAGGTTCGCGACCTTTCTCATAGTTCTCTTGATTTAGTAAAACGTCCGTACGTTCATGTGTGAAAATGTCATCAACGACGATCACATTGTCACCTTTAATCTCTTGCACTTCATACACCGATGGCGCAACGGACGGCCACTGTTTAAAGCTATCAATGACTGAAGGGCGATGCAACGTCGATAGACGTTCTTCTACAAAGCGCTCCATCATCGTCTTTCCTTCAAAGGAATGACAGACCATTACCCAAATTGCTCCGAAGAACTGCACAAAGTTCTTTCCTTCTGTGTGCAATCCAGAACTATCTACCTTTGCATGAACGATGTTGTTTACTTTCTTCATTTCTTTGTTCATAACGTGTTTGAACAATTGATCTTGCAAATCACGTAAGTTTTGGTTTACAGTTTCAGAGATTTGTACTGTTTCGTTTTTCCCACAACATTTTTTATATTTTTTCCCGCTACCGCATGGGCACGGTTCATTTCGTCCTATACGTTTAATTTCCAATCGCCCCTTGTTACAATTTCAACCCAACCCTATAGTACTAAGATAGCTGATTCTGGCGGAAAACTCAATCTCCCAACATAAGGAGCGACTGGAAATCTTTCTTAATGTCCACTTTTAATATAGGAAAAAAGGGATGCAAGCCTATGAATACAGCGTGCATCCCTCTCTAAATTAACGCATGAGCCCAAAACCTGGTCTTGGTACTGGTAGAATAACAGATGCTTCTCCTGTTGCATGAATTCGTTTCGTCACGACGTCTGTTTGACCGTGTTTATCTGTAATTCCTAGCGTTACGGTGTACGTGCCTTCACGCAAGTACGTATGATTCACTTGTTCTCCTGAAGCACGTTCCCCATCACCGAATGCCCATGAGTAATTTACAATCTCCCCATCAGCAACTGAATTGGAAGCGTCTAAGAAGAAACTCTTGCCTGATTCAATTGAATTTGGCAATGTAAACTCAGCTCTTGGCGCATCTGGCGCTGGTGCTGGTTCTTCTTCTGAAGGTACGTTAATGAATAATTTGCCGTCCGCTGTTTCACGAACTTCATTGCCGAATTGATCCGTCGCACGGAATTCAATAACAGCACCGTTCGCTACAGCATTAGAGATTGCTGTCCAATACCCAACATAATGCCCTTCTGACGTTTCACGCATCGGTAATTCAACGACATGATCAGGCAAGTTCACAAGTGGCATTTGAATGACAAACGAAGCATCCAATCCACTTACACTATCAAACGATAGTTGAACTGTTTCCCCTGCGCTTAAGTGAACATCTTCTGATGGTTGAACATTTTCAATTGATGGTGCTTCAAATCCTGCATAGACAGTAACTTGTTCAGTGGCAACATTACCCGCAAGATCGGTGGCTTCTACTACAATTTCATTTTCACCAAGATCTAGAAGAAGGCGTTGACTAAATGCACCATCCTCAGAAACCTCTACTTCTCGTTCATTAATCGTAAGAGAATCAAGGTTCTCTTCTTCAACAGTTCCGGTAACCGTAATGGCTTCACGATTCGTTACTTCACCGTCTTCTGGTGATTCAATCGTAATGACCGGGTCTACCGTGTCTTTAATAACAGTTACTGGAGCTGATGGGTCGGATAGACCATCTTCAACTTCTGCACGAGCAACTAATACGTTCTCGCCCTCAGTTAAATCGACCTCTACACTCCAAGAGCCTTCTTCAGCCTCAGTTCTCGTTACTTCTTCATCGTTGTTGTAAATGACCATTTCTGCTTCTGCCTGTTCATGCAATGATCCTTCTACAACAATGCTCTCTTCATTCGTATACGTCATATCTTCTGGCGTCTCAATCACTGGTGCTTCCAACTCGTAAGAGACGTCCGCACGAATCATAAAGTTACCATAACTTAATTCTTGTTCGAAGCTTCCGCTCACATATAGGTAAGAGCGTTCAGCGTTGTTGGATGACATATCTGTACCGACCGCTGGAGATAGATCTCCGATTTGTGTTTGAATTGTCGTTACGAAGAAATCACGATCCGTCACAACGCCATAGTCAGATAAGTCAACATAGTTCCAAGCTCCACGCTCTACTTCGATCTCAAAAGGCTCAACGAGCTGAGTCGTTGGGTTCCCTTCACCATCTGTATCATAGACAGCAATTTGAGTTTCTGTACCCCCTGGTACAGGGAAATCGTCACCCCAAACGTAAAGATTAACGCCGTTAACACTCGCAGCTTCACTCGGTGTAAATTGTACAGCCATCCCGTTGTTTGCTGCGTTTAAGACGACGGCATTTTCAGCATTGCCGTTGTCATATGCAATCTCATCATCGAAACCGATAAATGGACGCATTTCAATCGTCACTTCGGTTTCCTCACCACCGACTACTTCAACTCCACTCATTTGCGTACTATGGAAGCTCGGTGCTGAGACAGCCAACGTGTACTCGCCTTCAAGCACATCTTCCAATGTGAAGTTTCCTTCTTCATCTGTTATAGCATCTGTAATTGCCGGATCTTCAACGACACGAACGGTCGCATCTTCTACCGGCTCATCATTTCTTTCATTTACAACAGTTCCCGTAATTTCACCTGTAGGAATTTCTGTAAGCATGAAATTAGCTGTTGAACTTTCCCCTTCTTGAACCGTCACTTCTTGTTGTTCAGAGTAGAAACCATACGCATCTGCTTCGACCGTATACGTACCTTCACTATGGTTAATTCGATACGTACCCGTCGCAGGATTCGTTGTCGCTGAGCGGTTCGTCTCAAGCACAGTGACTGCGGCAGATACTGGTAATCCACTTACGGAAGGAGCAACTGTTGATGTTTCTTCACGTACATCAGACTCTTCGTAAGGAGTTGTGCCATCAGGAGCAGGGATGTTTGTCACCTGTTCAAGTTCACGCTCAATACGCTCATCAGATGGGCGTTCTGCTTTTACGTCATCATTTTCAGCAACATGTTCAACGTCTTCACTCGTTCCAACAACCGTCACTTCATCAATGTACCAACCTGGATAAGCGATGATGCTGTCAGAATCAAAAGCAAAGCGAATTTGAATGCTTTCACCTAAATAGTCATTAAGAGAGATTTCTGCTTGAGCCCAAGCTTGATCACGACCTGTGAATTCTGCAAGTTCATCCCACGTTTCACCGTCATCACTCGACACTTGAACAAATCCATAATCCCAGTTGTTCTCAATGTCTTGCCAATGAGTTACATGAAGTTCAGCAAGATCTACGTCTTCAAGCTCAATGATTGGGCTACCGATATAACTATCTTCGGCATTGTTATAGTTGCCAGATAAGTTCGTCGCCCATAGACGCTCACCTGTTAGTGCTTCATTTGGTCCTGAGGTCGGCTCTCCCCATTCCCAAGAACTATTCGTTCCACCACTTTCAAAACCTCCATCATCTTCTTGGAACGTATTGTGATAGAACACTGTGATGTTCGGGGCAACGGCTGAAACTTCGTTTGAAGGATCGCTTTCATTACCATCATAATCACTTGCTGTCACAACGTACGTGTACTCTGTACCACCTTCAACGTTAAGATCTTGGAACGTCGTTGAAGAGGTTGTCGCAATGGAATCGAACTCATCATCAGTAGTACGGTAAACCGTATACTCATGTAAATCAAGCTCTTCATCCACTGGTGCATCCCAATCTAATTGAAGCCCAGCCGTACTTGACGTAACGTCTAAGTTCTCTGGTCCTGAAGGCGCTGTCACGTCTTCACCAACGAGATGAACATTGTCAAGATACCAACCTGTGGCGGTTGTAGAACTGTTTGATTCTAAAACAAATGCTACGAGTACTGGAGCATCGCTACCGACATAGTCATCAAGGTCAACATAAAGCGATTGCCATCCATCACTATTACCGGTAAATTCTAATGCTTGATCCCAGTTGTCTCCATAGTCATCAGAGATGAGTACATTTGCATAATCAACACCTGAAATGACCTCTCGCCACTCATTTAAGCGAAGTGATGCCGTTTCAGCGTCACGCAAGTCAATAGGAACGCTGTAAAGTACATGCTCATCATCACTGTAGTTGCCGTTTAAGTTTGTGCCAACGAGGTTTTCCCCGTTTACAGGTTCAGGTCCAACTTCAGGGCTTCCCCATTCCCAGTCACCTTCAAGCACCCAACCGATCGGCTCCGATTCAAAGTCTTCACTATAGTTATCAGGTGTAACACCAAAGTCTACATCGACGGTATATCGTTCCGTCTGTGCAACGTTATTGCCGTAGTCACTAGCTTGAATGAAATACTCAAATGATTCGTCACCGAGCAGGTTAGCAGGAAGAACTGCACGATACGTACCTTCTTCGTGGTCACCCGATACTTGTTCCATCGTGAACACGTAATGGTGATTGATCTCATCATTTGTCATCCATACTTCAGCATCCGTTACAGATACATCATCTGAAATCGTTGCTGTAATCGGCACATCGTATCCTGCAAACACACTATCTACAGGGGAATGTTCGATTTCAGGAGGTAAATCATCGCTTCCTTCTTGCAATACAGAGCCTTCAATACTTCCTAAGTTACCAGCAATCGAAGCAACCGCTTCGTATGCGTTCACCATCCCTACTCCGTATGCATCGTTAGGAACTGTCGTGTATTGGCTGTCTGTTAAAGGATCTGCTGTTTCATCAATAATCGCTTCAATTTCATTCGGTGTCAGTCCACTGTCCGTGGATAACAACAATGCCGCTGTACCTGCAATGTGAGGAGCAGCCATTGAAGTTCCGTTCCATCCGGCTTCATATCCACCTGGTACTGATGAACGGATGTTCACT
Organism: Bacillaceae bacterium JMAK1; assembly: GCA_012970285.1. Taxonomy (GTDB): domain Bacteria; phylum Bacillota; class Bacilli; order Bacillales; family Marinococcaceae; genus Geomicrobium_A. The sequence continues at coordinate 236,475 of JIBW01000003.1, read as the reverse complement.
CCAGGAGCTGAGACATTCGGTTTTTGGTCCCCATCGTATTGACTAGGTCCACGACTAGAAAAGCTTGCAATCGCATCGTTGATATCCGTTGCTGCTACTGCATAGCTTTCAGGGTAATTCGCTGGAGGAGTAACCGTTTCATCTCCTGGCCCGGAGTTTCCTGCAGAGAATGTCGGCATAATGCCTGAGTCTTTCCACGCTTGAACCATTGGTCGGTACCAATCGTTCACCCCAGGTTGACCACCCCAAGAGTTATTCACGATGTCTGGTGCTAAGGAAGGATCATCTTCTGGTGCAAGCATATATTGACCCGATGCGAGGAGGTCAGATTGTGTACCACCTAGAGCCGAGAATGCCCGTGCAGAGATCCAATTTGCATCAGGGGCTACACCGATTTTATTCTCATCGTCAGGACCTTGACCGAGTATCGTTCCCATCACGTGTGAACCGTGTGGCTGAGAAGCCAAATCATATGGCATATCCTGACCTTCTACAGCATCAAACCAGTTCCCGTATGGATCGGAGTTTTCTGGGTCGTCTGGATTATATCCACGCCAATTTTCTTGCAACGCTTCATGCGTCCAGTCCGTTCCACTGTCTATAATTCCGACAGTAATACCTTCACCGGTAACTCCTAAATCATCCCACACATCCGGTGCACCAATGCGGTCAATGTTCCATTCCACGTTGTCATCGGTCGCTTCGATTTCTTCACTTGAGACTTCCGGCAAATCCAACTCAATAAATTCATCGAGTTTAATGCGACTAATTTCTGGGCGATAGGACAGGGTGCGAAGTGTGTCTCGATCAAGGGTAGCAGCGACAACATTCATAATGTAGTACCCTTCGTATTCGATGACGCTTCCTTCTTCTTCAGCAGCTTCAAGTAAGCTTACAGTAGCTGCTTGTGTATCCGTAGCAGTACTTCTTAGTGCATTGTATACACCATTACTTATCGCACGCTGTTGTTGATGTGGCGTTGCATTAGACCCAACCGATTGCAACCCTTGCTTTGCTGCAACAGCGGTGTCGACTTGCTCTTCCATCTCAATAAGTACAGACACATGCTGGTCTTGTCGAAATGCTCGCACAACCTCTTCGTCAATTTTTTCACTTGCTCGATCTGCAAGCTCTCGTTGTACATCATTCACATCTGATTGATTTGCGCTTGCAATGGAGGGCGTTGCGAGGACACTAGCATAAGGAGATAAAATAAGTGCACCAATCATCATGACAGACAGACTACGCCTTTCGAGTTTACCTTTTTTCATTCGTTTCCTCCTTTTTTCTTATACTCCGGTGAACGCTCTGATTGATTCAGAGAATGTCGAACCGAAAGTCACCTCCTTATGAGCATGAAGATTTATGTCGGAAGTCTCCGTTGTCACTCTAATACTACTAGATTAAATATTTAAAAAAATGAGAATAAACCACTTTTGTTTTTACCGTATTTTAGTACATTGGGTTTATTAGGAACCGCCCACTCTCTAGTGATCATACCGTAAATGTTAGACCAATGAACCATAACCTTTGCTTCGATTGTCATGATGAACGATGTGTGATTTTGTTTGGATCTGTCGAGACTATGACAAACGATGCAAATTGCTGTCGAGCTTTCTGTACGTTCTGCAAATAGGAGTAACGTGAATACAAAGAAGGGTCGAACGAGCCATACTTTTTTCTAGAAAAATTCACTTTAGACAATAAAAAAAACCACTCTAAGCAACTTGTATCACTTAGAGTGGTCATTTCTTACTGCTGAAACCAAGCTTTCACTTCTTGCATCACGTCTTCTACAACCCCGTCTTTAAACGGAACGTTAAGACCTGCTGACTCAACAAGGTTCACAAATGATTTAGAACCGCCTAATTTACAAAGTGCGAGATAATCATTCCAGGCAGCTTCACGGTCTTCATTTGTCTTCTTCCAAAACTGCAGGGCACAAATTTGGGCTAGACCGTAATCAATATAATAAAAAGGAATCACAAAAATGTGCAACTGTCGTTGCCAGAGGCCACCACCATCTAAGTAAGCATTATCCCCATAGTTAATGTGTGGCATATAGGTGCGTTCTAAGTCGCGCCAAATCGCTTTTCGTTCCGCTGGTGTTAATTCAGGCTGTTCATACACTCGATGTTGAAACTCATCTACAGCTACCATGTACGGAAGGGCAAACACTTTGCTCGCAAGATGGTCGTAGAAGTACTTGTCTACGTCTTCTTTAAAGAAGTTCTCCATCCAAGGATATGCAAAGTACTCCATGCTAAAAGAATGGATTTCTGCAGCTTCCATCGTCGGGAACTGGTATTCTTCGACACCTAATTCACGGCTTTCATACGTTTGGAACGCATGACCAATTTCGTGAGTCAACACATCAATGTCTCCACTCGTCCCATTGAAGTTCGCAAACACGAAAGGAACTTTTTCATTTGGAATGAACGTACAGTACCCTCCACTCTGCTTGCCTTTCCGAGAAAGTACATCCATTAAATCACGATCAAGCAACTGTCGGTAAAAGACTTTCGTCTCTTCAGAGAGCTCATCATACATCGTTTTTCCTTGTTCTAAAATAAATTGTGCGTCTCCTTTTGGCTTCGCATTTCCATCAGGATGCTTAAAGTGATCATCATAATACATTAGTGTGTCTACACCGATGAGTTGGCGCTGCTTTTCTTTCAATTCTGATGCAAATGGAACGATATGTTCTTTCACTTGCGCTCGGAACTTCTCCACTTCTTTTGGACCAAAATCCGTCCGGGACATTCGTGCATACGCCAATTCGATAAAGTTCTCAAAGCCAAGTTTCTTAGCTGCAGCTGTTCGCACCTGAATGAGGTCATCGTAAATACGGTCAAGTTCAGCTTCGTTGTCTGCCATAAACGTCGTACGAGCGACAGCTGCAGCTTCTCGGATCGAACGATCTGTATCTTGTTCAAATGGTGCCAGTTGTGCAAGAGTATACTCTTCACCTTGGAATTCGATCTTTGCTGAAGCAATGAGTTGAGAATACTCGGACGATAACTTGTTTTCTTTTTGAAGATCTGGCACGATCTCTGGTGCGAATGTTTTTAACTCGAGATCCTTCAATGCAAACAACTGAGAACCCCAACGTTCTTCTAATTGCTCGCGGTACGTTGCCGAAACGAGCGCCTGAGAGAACGATTGAAACGCTTCTTGTAGTTCAGGTAAGAGTTGGTCCATCTTTTCTTGTTCTTTTTTGTAGTACTCATCGGTTGTATCCATAGAGTGGCGAATGGATACAAGAGTCTCTTGTGTCGTTACCTCTTTTTTTAATTCGTTCATCTCACTTAATAGACCATTTTGTTCCTCAAATGATCCAGCATTCTGAAATCGTTCCGTAATCGCATACGTTTTATTCTGAATCTCTTTGACATCAATTCCACTGTATCCCATATCATGGAAATTCTTCATTTTAAATCACCTCTAAACGATCATTCTACAGAAATCGAGGAATTCCTGCTTTGAGACGACGTTGAACTCTCCCGCACATTCATTCGATCATAGACTGAAAGCATTTTATGATTCGGCTTTGTAAGACGACTGACAATTAATATGATCAGGAATGCGGTGATAACAGTCGGAATCATCGGATCAATGCTCGCAGGCCAAATACCAATATTCTGTAGAATTGAGGCGCCGATCGCTATAAAAGCTCCCGAGATAATGCCTGCCCATGCCGCTTCTTTCGTCATGTTGCGATAAAACATACTAAGTAAAATAACGAGTCCACCAGCACTTCCTGCGATTAAATACGCAAGGTTCATCATTTCCATAATATACGCGGGTCTTGCGATTCCAATCGGAACCGAGAGTGCTGCTAATACTAAGACGAGCAGCTTCGTGACGACGAGCATTCGTTCTTCTGAAACATTACGATGAATAATCTTTTGGTAGATGTCTCGTCCAAGACTGGATGCGCCTGCGAGTAACCACGATGTCGCCGATGTCATTACTGCCATAAACATACCTGCCATCGCCATCCCAATGACAATCGGAGGCGCATATTCCATCGTGTAAGCAATCCATAACAACTCTGGGTCTTCAATACTTGGAAACAAAGAACGAGCATAAATTGCCGAAATAAAGAACAGCGTTAACGCCGGTAAGTAGATGACAGCAATTGCAATTCCTGCCTTAATAATTTCACGCTCGTTTACTGCTGAATAAAAACGAGTTAAGTATCCAGGATTTCCAAGATAACCGAATAACCAAATAAAAAACCATGAAAACGCCATAAGTGCTGTCAATTCACCTGTAGACGTAAAATAATTCGGAGATTCCATTTGAATTGACGTCGCAACAGCTCCCCAACCATCAGAAGCTTGGATTAAATACGGCATCGTTATGACAAGAGAACCAATAATAATAAACGTTCCGATAAAATCCGTCTTCAAAATAATGACCATACCACCAAATACCGTGAAGATGACGACAAACGCCGCTGTGATCATCGTGCTTTGGGTATAACTCATTCCGAACATCTGCGAGAACAATAGTCCCCCTTGCACATATAGTGAGCCGAGCAAGATCACCATCCATACACTAACGATAATGGAGAACACTGGTCGTAGAAGCGGACTATCAAAACGCTCCGCAAGGTAATCCGAAATCGTCAATTGACCGAACCGTCTCAACTTAGGACCGATTAAGAAGCACAGTACGAAATAACTCCAAGCAATACCAGCTGGGATCCACATCGTTCCTGCACCTAACTCATAAAACCAAGCCATCACCCCAAGAAATGTCGCACCACTTACACCTGAGGCGAACAATGAACCGGCAATTAAATACCAACGACCACTTCTCGCTGCCACATAGAACGAAGCGAGCCCTTTTGATTGCAAATACGACATCACACCGGTCACAATCATAATTAAAAATACAATGGCAATCCCAACGTACATCATCTCGAAAACTCACCTCCTCTCTATTTCTCCCACGGAAACCGTTCATGCTTTAGCCAATATCCACCGAGTACGAACGATGCAACGATTGGCACTAAGCAAACGACCATTAACAACGTTAAATCACCCAACAAGAAACACCCCCCTTCCATAATATGATCCTTCTAATACAGATCTTTTTCAGCACGTTCGACAGCTTATCTAACGAAAAAAAACCTGCCCTACTCATGACTTTCATCGGATCATTTTGATCACGAATGTTCATCACGTTCGGACAGGTTGATTATTCTTTTAAGCGCTGTGCAGTTCGTAAACCGCTTCGCCTTTTAATGCTGTATCTCCGTTTTGTTTACTTGCTCCGATTTCAAAGGTAATCGTTTTTTCATTACGATCTTTCACCGTCGCGTGTAATGTTACGACATCATCAAGGAAAACCATTCCACGGAAGCGGATTTGGTAATCTGTGACGAGACCGTCTTCAAGATATGGTGTGAATAGCTTCGTTAAATTGCCCATCGTCCACATTCCATGCGCGATAATGCCTGGAAGACCAGCAGCTGTCGCTTCTTCATCAATCGTATGAATAGGGTTGAAGTCACCCGAAGCACCTGCATACTTGATTAAATCAATACGGGAAACTGGGGGTAAAGTGATCGACTCCAACGATTCGCCTGCTTTGATTGTCTTTACATCTGTCATACGCTTAACTTCCTCCTTACCGTCTCAGAAATAATGACCGTCGATGTAGATTCAAAGACGATTTCACCGTTTTCATCAACACCATTATTGGCTAACGTTAAAAAGCCCATGCTACCGCTTTTCCCGTCTTTTTCAGCGTAACTCTTTACTTCTGCATAGCAATAGACGTCTTCTCCGACGAGTAAAGGACGTTTGTATTGATACCGCTGTTCCCCGTGAATGAGTCCTACATTTGGTAAATGTAAGTCTTTGATCGTCCCGTAATCAAATGTTCTTGGGAACGTTGGTGGCGCAATATTTTTCCCGAACCGTGACTCTTTTCCGTATGATTCGTCTACGTATAGTGGATGAACGTCACCGATTGATTCTGCAAATTGCTTTACAGCACCACGCTCAACGGTATTCTTAACCTTCTCTGATTTTAAACCTACTGCATCTTGAAACATTACGATTCCTCCTTTTGTTAGGCTTTCGGGCCACCGGCGACGTAAATGACTTGACCATTTACAAAACCAGAACGCTCGTCTGCGAAGAAAGCGGCAGTATTAGCAATGTCTTCTGGCTTCCCACTACGCGCAACTGGAATGTTAGAAACGCTCGCATGAATTAAATCATCAAATGAAATACCGATTCGCTCAGCCGTTGCTTTTGTCATATTCGTCTCGATAAACCCTGGTGCAATTGCATTTGTCGTAATGTTGAACTTCCCGAGTTCAATGGCAAGCGTTTTCGTAAAGCCTTGCAAACCAGCTTTTGCTGTCGCATAGTTGGCCTGTCCACGGTTTCCAAGTGCCGATGTGGATGAGATGTTAATAATACGACCGTACTTTTGGTCTACCATGTATTTTTGCACGGCACGAGCAGCATTAAATGAACCCTTTAGATGAACATTCATAACCATATCCCAGTCATCATCGGTCATTTTAAACAACATGTTGTCACGAATGACTCCAGCGTTGTTCACTAGAATATCTAGAGAACCGAAATCATCATTCACTTCTTGTGCTGCTGCTTGCATAGACTCGTAATTGCTTACGTCCGCTTGAATTGTCTTTGCTTCTTGTCCTCGTTCTTCGAAATACGCTTTGGCTGCTTGCAAATTCTCTTCATTGATGTCGACAATTGCCACTTTCGCTCCATCATCTGCAAAGCGCTTAGCAATTCCTAACCCAATCCCATGACTACCACCTGTCACGAGTGCTGATTTACCTGTAAAATTCCCCATTCTTATTCGCTCCTTTAGAAGATGAGTGAGCGCTCGGTAAGAAATTACCCGCACTCACTCACAATGCATTTAGATAAATTGACCGAGTTTCACGTGACCTTTAATTAAGTTACGGCTAATGATTAGGCGTTGGATTTCATCCGTTCCGTCATAAATTCTCCATAGACGTGCTTCACGGTACCAACGTTCAATCGGCAATTCTTTCGTATACCCCATTCCACCATGGATTTGGAGAACTCGATCGATAATGTCATTCCCTTTCGTTGCACCGTATAGCTTTGCCATCGATGCGAGGTGACGGTTATCTTCACCATTATCAAGGCTAAATGCTGCATTTAAGACGAGCCAACGAGCAGCTTCTAGCTCTACTGCAGAATCTGCAATTTGCCACTGGATCGCTTGACGATCTGCAATCGGACGACCGAATGTTTCGCGCTCTTTCGAATAATCAATCGCCATGTTGAGCAAGCGCTCAGCAGAACCGACGGCACGAGCACCAACAATCCATCGTGCAAACCCAATCCACTCAAGTCCTAAGTCGTACCCTTTATGAATTTCACCTAGAATGTTCTCTTCAGGTACACGAACGTCTTCAAAGAACAACGACGCTGGTCCCCATTCACCCATCGTATGGATATACTCTGACGTCCAGCCCATGCTACGGTCAGCAATAAAGCATGTAACACCTTCACGGCCTGTTTTCTCGTGCAATTCTTTGTCTGTAATCGCAATAACCATAACAAAGTCTGCTTCGTTTCCACCGGTAATGAAAGTCTTCTCACCATTTAATACCCAATCACTGCCGTCTTTGTAGGCAGTCATCTTAATGTTACGCGTATCTGATCCTGCGCCAGGTTCAGTAATGGCGAAACAAGATTTCTTGTCTCCCGCAATTGTTGGAAGTAAGTATTTCTCTTTTTGCTCTTCATTTGCACGGTAAAGAATAATGTCTGCTGAGCCACCGAAGCTAAACGGAACAAAGGTCTTAGAAACTTCCATCAGAACGAGCGCAAGCATCATTTGACCGAGATCCGCTCCACCGTATTCTTCTGGTGTGTTAATCCCCCAGAATCCCGCTGCTTTTGCTTTTTGTTGCAGCTCCTTTACCTTTTCGGCAGGAAGACTCGGTTTTCCTTCTAATTCGTTACGTAAAACCTCATTTTCCAACGGCATAAGTTCTTTTTCTACAAATTTTCTAATTGTGGACTGTACCATTCTTTGTTCTTCTGTTAATCGTAAATGCATCGTAAAAACTCCTTTTTTGTCTTTTATTTATGGTCTTTCAACGATTAATGCAATTCCTTGACCGCCACCGATACAAGCTGTCACAAGACCTTTTTTCAGTTCACGACGTTGCAATTCGTACACGAGCTTCGTAATGAGCATCCCACCCGTTGCAGCAATTGGATGACCGTGGGAGATCGCTCCACCGTTAACATTTAATTTGTCGTGGTTAAATCCTAGCTCTCGGTCAACCGCTAACGTTTGCGCAGCAAACGCTTCGTTACACTCAATGAGGTCCATGTTATCAAGCGATTCTCCAGAACGCTTCATCACTTTTTGAACCGCAGGAACTGGTCCAATTCCCATAATGTTCGGGTCTACTCCTGCCACCGACCAGTCCTTAACGACTGCAAGTGGTGTTAGACCGCGACGCTTCGCCTCTTTTGCACTCATGACGACAAGTGCTGATGCACCGTCGTTTACGCCTGAACTATTCCCTGCTGTAACGGTTCCACCTTCTTTAAACACTGGGCGTAAGCTCGAGAGCTTTTCGACCGTCGTTCCTGCTCTTGGGTGTTCATCGGTATCGAAATCACCGATCGGTACAATTTGCTCTTTAAAATAGCCCTGTTCAATCGCTGTGACCATGCGCTCTTGACTACGTGCTGAAAACTCATCTTGCTCACTGCGGCTAATCTCGTATTTCTCAGCTAAATTCTCAGCAGTAATCCCCATTGGTGGGTCACCAATCTCTTTTGGAGCAAGACTCGGTGAAACGAATTGTGGCGGGAACGTGTCGTAAGCTCTTGTTGCTGGTCGCAATAAGTGTGGTCTCCGAGACATGCTCTCAGTTCCCCCAGCAACGACGATATCCGCTTGACCACTGATGATTTTCTCTGCAGCAAGGGCTACAGCATTAATGCCTGAACCACACTGACGATCAATCGTCAGACCAGGGACTTCAATCGGTAACCCTGCTTCAAGCGCAGACTTACGAGCAGCATTTCCACCACCACTAAGGCAGTTGCCAAGGATGACGTCTTCAACAGACTCACCTTCAACTTCTGCACGTCTTAACGCTTCTTTAATCACCTCACCGCCAAAGACGGTATGATCAACCTTTGCAAGGGATCCCCCTTTCTTTGCAATGGCAGTACGAACTGCTGATACGATGACAACTTCGGTCATGACTTCGCCTCCCTAAGTAATTTAAACGTTCCGCTTCCCTTCGCGATTAACTGATCGTCTTCATCATAGATATAACCTTCGAGTTGCGCGGATTTGTATCCTAATTGCATGAAAGAACCCTTTGCCTTTAGCACACCTTCACGCGCTGGAGCTAAGTAATGAACATGAAGGGAAATCGTTAAGTTTCTGCATCCGGTTTTGTAATAAATCATTGCGCCGAATACGTTATCAAGCATCGTTGCATGGACACCGCCATGCAACGAGCCATTATTATTTAAATGATCTTCGCGTATTTCTAATTGCAAGTAGACATTTTCGTCTCCATCCAACCCGTCCTGAAACCCTAAAAGCCGGTAAAAGGGACTCTGTTTCGCAACACCCATCCATAATCTCTCCTTTAATTCCTATGGCTCTACGAGAATGATCTCTCCATCTTCAACGACTGCCATACGGAATTCTGTATTCATACCGCCTTCAGCCGTCACTTCTGTAATCGGATAGATTTCTTTATCAGCTGGTACGGTATTGACACCTTCGCCTAAGTTCGCTTGAATCGCTGCTGCATCATCAACTGATCCGGCAGCTTTCATCGCTTCTGCAAGGATATAGACGACGTAATAGTGATAACCTGCCTCGGATCCAGGAATGGAGTCATAGTGCTCGATGTAATCTTCGATAAACTGCTGATTCCCTTCTGTTTGATCCACAACAAGAGGTGGAACCCCAACTGACCCTTCAATAACCTCTGCGGCGTTATCACCAAGCACTCGTTCGATTTCATCGAGTTTTGCTTGGTCCATAATGAAGAATCCACCTTCAAAACCAAGTTCTCTTGCCTGCTGCATAACTTGAGCCGTCGGTTCAGACGAGCCTCCAACAAAGAGAACGTCTGGGTCATCACTTAACGCATTGGTGATCGTTGTGAAGAAATCCGTTTCCTTTGCGAAATCAATTGAACCATCGTAGACCACTTCACCACCAAGTTCCTCCCAAGCAGGAGCTAACTCATCTGCCCAGTCGTACCCGTACTGCGTACTAGGTGGGAGCATCGCAAGCTTCGGACCGAAGCGCTCCATTTGGTATTTTGAATATGGCTCAACATAAATGTCATACGTATTCGGAATTCGCCAAGTGAGTGCATTGTCTTGTGCAGTAATGTCAGGCTCACTTGAATACGCCCCTACGATGAAATCATCTTGCTCATTAAACACTTGTGTCGCAAAAATCCCTCCACTATGCGGGATAAACACAATCGGTACATCATGTTCTTGAATCAATCGCCTCGCATTTGCTCCTGTTTCGTTCGGTAAATATTTATCGTCGAGAGCAGCAAGGTTGAACGAATACTGTTGACCGTCTACTTCAAACCCGCCAGCTTCGTTGATCTCATTGACTGCCATCGTTAAGCCACTAACCGTGTTATTCCCATAAAAAGCAGCTGCACCTGAGAGCGGACCACTATAGCCAATCGTGACAACTTCTGTCCCTTCAGCTGTCACAACCTCTTCCGGTTCAACTTCATCATCACCTGCTTCCGCATCCGCTTCAGTACCAGGTTCACTTTCGGGTGCCCCTTCTTCCGAAACAATTGTTTCTTCTGCATCACACGCACTAAGAGCAACGATTGCCGACAACCCAACGATTAACGAGAACTTTTTCAAAACAGAAACCCCCCTTTAGAAAATTTACGCACCAATGTAAGCTTTGCGAACTTCATCATTTTGCATTAATTCATCTTGGGTGCCTGAGACGACAATTCTTCCGTTTTCAATGACGTAACCACGATCAGCAATACGAAGTGCTGCATTTGCATTTTGCTCAGCTAAAAGCACTGTTGTACCTTCTTTATTAATTTCTCGAATAACATTAAACACTTGCTCTGTAATGAGAGGCGCTAAGCCAATGGACGGTTCATCGAACAAGACCACTTTTGGCCTCGACATGAGCGCTCTTCCAATCGCAAGCATTTGCTGTTGACCCCCACTTAATGATCCTGCGTTTTCCTTTGCTTTTTCGCTTAAGATCGGAAACAATTCATACACATGCTCAAGCATTCGAGCGGTTTCCTTCTTATCTCCACGAACCGCATACGTTCCCATTCTCAAATTTTCATAGACACTCATTGCAGGAAACAACTTACGACCTTCTGGACAATGGCCAATTCCTTTTTTCACAAGCTTACTCGCCGAGCGTCCGCCAATCGATTCTCCATTGAACTCGACCGTACCTTTCACAGGTTTGTTGAGACCACTAATGGTACGGAAAATCGTACTCTTTCCTGCACCATTTGCTCCGAGCAATACGACGAGCTCTCCCTTTTCAACCGTTAAGGAGATGTCAGAAAGCGCTTCATACATTCCATAACGAACCGATACGTCACTCAGCTTCAGCATGTTTATCGCCCCCTCCCAAATAAGCTTCAATGACTTCTTCATTCGTTTGGATCTCTTCCGGTGTGCCTTCAGCGATCTTCTTCCCGTAATTGAGGACAACTATATGATCAGCAAGCCCCATGATCATTTGCATTTTGTGTTCGATCAAGCAAACGGTCAGCCCACGGTCAATCATTTTACGAATGAGAGCTGCTAAGTTCTCGGTTTCATCAGGGTTAATACCTGCGGCAGGCTCATCTAAAAAGACAATTTCAGGGTCTGTAGCAAGTGCGAGCGCGAAGGCCACGCGTTTCTTAGCTTCTTGCGAAATGTCTTGAACGAGCCGGTGCGCCTCGTGCTCTAAGCCGACAAATTCTAGAACTTCGGCTGCTTTCTCTCGCGACGCCTGTTCTTCCCGACGTAAACGTGGTGTACGAAAGACCGCATCAAACACATTGGATTTCGTTCGTAAGCGATGCCCCACGATAACGTTATCCATCACCGTTGCAGTTTCAAAAAGGTTCGTCGTCTGAAACGTTCTGGCAATCCCTAACTTGGCAATGTTAAACGAACGTTTCTTCGTGATATCTTCGCCTTTAAACGTAATTGATCCTTCGCTAGATGGGTGGTACCCACTGATCAAGTTAAACAATGTCGATTTGCCGGCACCATTTGGACCAATGATCGCTGTGATTTTGCCCTTTTCGATGCCAATTTCTACGTCATTTACAGCAACTAAGCCCCCAAATCGCTTCGTAAGTCCCTTCGTTTCAATGAGCATTTAATCTCCCCCCTCGTACGTTGACCCTTGATCAACCGAACGTTGCTTTTTCTTGTACGCTCGCTTCATTTTCCACATCTGATACCCACCGACAATGCCGCGTGGATAGAAAATCACGAGTAATACGAGCAACGGTCCGAAAATGATCATCCTGAAGTCTTCCATAAATTGTAAAGATTGCGTCAAAATAACGATGAGTAACGTTCCAACTACTGGACCAAACAACGTTCCGAATCCACCAACAATGGCGTACATAAGAAAATCAAAGGTCATCATCGTATACGAGATATCAGGACCGATAAACCGAACGAATGAGGCGTATAATGCACCTGCTAACCCTGCTAGAAACGTAGAAATTACAAATGAAATCAATTTCTGTTTCATCGTGTTAATCCCAATCGTTTGCGCAAGCTCCTCACTATTACGAATCGCCACGTACGTTCTACCGACAATCGACTCCGTCAAGAATTTCATGAAGATCACGGTTAAAACTAAGAACACTAGTATTAAATAATAGTTTGAGATACCAGTATCAAACGTAATGGGTCCAATCGCAGCTGGACTCTCAATTCCGATTAAGCCTCGGACCCCACCGGTTAATGCGTCCCATTCATAGATAATGAGATAAATAATGTAACCAACACAGAGTGTATAGATCGCGAAGAAATGTTCCTTCGTTCGAAGTGCAATGAGCCCAACGAGCGTGCCGATTACCGTCGTAATGACAAGCGCTAAGAAAAAGGCAAGCCAATAGGGAACGTTAGCATCTACTGTGAGCAAACCGAGTGCATACGCACCGATTGCAAAAAAGCCTGCATGAGCGAGTGATAATTGCCCCGTATACCCACCGACTAAGTTCATCCCATAGACCGCAATCGCATAAATAAACGCGAGCGTCACAACGTAAATGTAATACTGGTTATCTGTAAAAAGCGGAAACAAAAGTGCAACGAGTAAAAAGATGAGAGGCATTCGCATTTTTTTTAATCCTTGCATCTAATGCGCCCCCTTCTGTGCAAACAACCCTTGTGGTTTCATCGTTAAAATGACGACGAGTAGAACAAAGGCAATTAAATCGCTATACGCAGCTGAGATAAAGGTCGCTCCTAAGCTCTCTGTCAAGCCGAGAATATAGCCTCCAATAATGGCACCTGGCACACTTCCCATCCCCCCAATAATGATGATGACAAATGCTTTTAAGATGACAAGGTGCCCCATTCCCGGATAGACGAGGTTAATCGGTGACGCAATTGAAGCCGCAATGGCCGCTAATGCACCAGATACGAAGAACGTAAGCATTGCCACTTTGTTCGCGTTGATCCCGACAAGAAAAGCTCCTTCACGGTTTTGTGACATCGCAACAATTGCAGCACCGACCATTGTTTTCTTTAAGAACAGCTGTAACAAAATCATCACGACAACAGCTGCAACAATAATCATAATTCGCTGCCACGTAACCGTAATACCCAGGAATGAAATTGTGTCTGCAAATGGTGTTGGCATCGCTCGATAATCTGCACCCCAGACGAGTTGAACGAGCGTTTCAAGAAAGAGTAGAATTCCTATTGCAGCAATTTTGTCATGAATTGGCGGTGCATGACGGAGTGGATTAAATACGAGACGTTCCATCAACATCGCCAAAGTTCCAACAACGACTATGGAGATTGCAATTCCGATAAAATACGGAACCCCCATAAGCGCCATTGACATAAGCGTAATGTAACCCCCAACCATATATAGGGCACCGTGAGCAAAGTTAGGAATATGAAGAATTCCATAAACGAGCGTTAAACCGAGTGCCACCAAACTGTAAACGCTTCCAACCGTTAACCCATTGAACAGTTGCTGCAATAAAACATCCATTCCCCCACCCCTTTATTTAGACTCTTCAAGCGTGATCAATTCACGCTTCAAAATCTTTCCTACCGCTGTTTTCGGTAGCTCGTCAATAAAAGATATGATCTTTGGTACTTTGTATGCCGCTAACTTTTCTTTACATTCCCGTTCTATTTGCTCAGTCGTTAGTTCTTTTTCCTGAGATTTCACGATAAATGCCTTTACTGTTTCACCGCGATAAGGATCTGGAACACCAACAACCGCGGCTTCTTCAACACCATCGATTCGGTATAAAACATCTTCAACTTCAATTGGATAGACGTTGAATCCACTTGCAATGATAAGTTCCTTTTTACGACCAACAATATAAAAATAGCCATCTTCGTCTTGCTTTGCTAGATCCCCGGTAAATAACCATCCATCACGAAGCGTCGCATCGGTTTCCTCTGGCAATTTGTAGTACCCTTTCATCACTTGAGGACCCTTTACGACGAGTTCCCCAACTTCACCCGTTGGTACTTCGTTTTCTCCCGTCGCAACATCAACCACTTTCGATTCCGTATTCGGAATTGGAATGCCAATACTCCCCGGTTTTTGTACACCATCCACAGGGTTGCGATGCGTAGTTGGTGAAGCCTCCGAAAGACCGTACCCTTCAAGAACGGGTACAGATGACAACCCGAGTAACTTGTTCATCATTTCAACAGGCAATGGCGCTGAGCCACTTGTAAAGTTCATGATTGAAGACAAATCAAACGGACGCTTTTGATAATATTGATACAACGCCAAGTACATCGTCGGAACTCCAGGGAAATACGTCGGTTTCATCGTTTCAATCACTTGTACGACCTGTTCAACATCAAAGCGTGGTAGTAAAATTAAGTCGCCGCCCCGATGGAATGTTAGTACCATCGCACTCGTCATTCCATAAACGTGAAACAACGGGATGACTGTTAAAACACGACTCGTCGATTCCTCTTCTTCAGTTTCTACTTGCGTTGACGCCGCTTGGAACGTATTGGCGACGATGTTAAAGTGCGTGAGCATGACTCCTTTAGAACGGCCCGTCGTCCCTCCTGTGTATTGAATAATCGCGACGTCTTCTTTCGGTAAAATGTACTCTGGACCGCTCTCAATCGGATCTTGTTGTACTAACTCATCGTAGCGATTATGTGATTTCAAAGAGACAGGAATGATTTCTCTTAACGAGACATCGCTTTTAATGGCATCGTACACGGGCATTAAGTCTTCCAAGATAAAGAACACACTCACTTCGGCATCACGAAGAATGTGCAACAACTCTGGAGGCTTATACATTGGATTTACTTGCACGACCGTTGCACCTAAGTACAAGACAGCGTAATAACTAATCGGGTATTGTGGACAATTCGGCAGCATTAACGCAACATGATCGCCACGCTTCACCCCTAAGTTTTTTAAGCTTTGTGCAAGGCTTTGAATGCGGTCAAGCATGTCACCGTATGAAATTCTCGTTTCACCAAATGTCATCGCGACCTTCTGACTGTGCTTTGCTACACTTTCATGCAACAATTCAGGCAACGACATCTCTGGTATACTAATTTTTTCATAACTAGATGGCTGTTTAACCAAATCTATTCCCCCTTTATCCAATAGGTTGTAAGCGCTTACCATTTTCTAGTTTGATACATTATATCTGCAACTTCTATGCCAACTTTCAAAGCTGTTTTTAAAGGCTTTCCTCGTTCTGTATAATTCAAAAATGAATTATAGAATCCAAGATTGAACCAACAAAAAAACCCTAACGATCTGTCAGGGCTGTTGTACGGTTATTCCGTAGTTCTTCACTTTTCTAGCGACTGTCGCTTGACTAGAGTTAAGCGCCTTTGCGACGTTATACGTCGTTTTGTACTTTGCCATCGCCTTTTCTAATAGATTACGCTCTGCATCCTCAGCGGCTTTCTTCAGAAGGTTCTCGTTCGTTAATTCCTCATCATCAAACTTATTCTGATAATCGTTCGGTAAATGTTCGACATCAATAATTGATTCTGCGACCGTAATGACTAAACGTTGAATTAAGTTCGCTAGCTCTCGAATGTTCCCCGGCCATTGATGCGTATGCATCCACTGTACAAATTCATCTGAGAATTTCTTTTGCACCCGATACTTCTCACCGTATTGGTTCAAATAGTGATTCGCGATATAATCAAGGTCATTCGGGCGCTCTCTAAGGGGTGGGATCTTGATCGGCAACACATTTAATCGATAATAAAGGTCTTCACGGAATTTCGCTTCGCGTACCATCTGTCGTAAGTTCTGGTTCGTTGCACTAATAATACGTACGTCGACTTTCTTCGTAACCGTACCACCAATTCGCCTAATCTCACCGTCTTGGAGTACACGAAGTAACTTCACTTGTAAAGCACTCGGAAGCTCCCCAACTTCATCAAGAAAGATGACTCCTCGATCTGCCAATTCAAACATTCCTGGTTTCCCGTGCCGCTTCGCACCTGAAAATGCTCCGTCTTCATAACCGAACAGTTCAGATTCTAACAAATCAAACGGAATCGCACCGCAGTTCACCTTAATGAATTCACCGTGGTTCTTGCGATCACTCTTTTCATACAATTGATTAGCAATGACGTCTTTACCCACACCGGTCTCACCCATTAGCAAAACCGAGGCATCAACATTTGCAATGCGGCTTACCATTGAACTAATTTGAACCATCTCAACGTCTTGATGCTCAACATGTCCGGTACTATCATCACCAGTATCTTTCGTTCGTAAATAACTTTGATATTGATAGACGAGTTCAGTAATATCACGTAAGTTAATGACGACTTGTTTTACTTCATCCCCACTAAATATAGGCGTTCCTGTCATCATTATTTGTTGATCATTCGTCCCGCCTTGAAACACGGTTACAGGTTTACGTGCTTTAATTACTTGTGCCGTCACTGACTCTTGCAAAAACCCTCTCGTAATGAGGCGTTCGGCACTTTTACCTAGAAAATATTCTCTTGGCACCCCTGTGTAACGCTCAACAGCGCCATTAATCATAACGGTCACGCCAGTCGCATCCGTGACTGATAAACCATCATACGAGTGCTCAATTATCTGATTGATTTGATGAAATTGTTCGTCACGAAACAGAATGAGTGCATGCATGTCCTGTTGATCTTCATAAGGTCTAGCAATCATTCGATAAGACGTACCAGGAATAACCACTGGACTACGTTCCTGTTGCTTTGAGCGTAAAAACCGTCGCATATCTCTTTGGATATAAGTGTCAGCGTGATCCATAACAGAATAAAACTCTTTATTCGCCTCTACGATGTCGCCTTGTTCATTCGTAACGGCAGACGGAAATGGAAAATGCCCTAGTGATTTTGTCACCATCACATGCACCCCCTCTAAACGTTAAAATTAATAGCAATTTTCTATCTATTATATCATTTCATAAATTGGAAAGGAAGGGAAAACGCTTTCTTTACGCCATTTCACCTGTTTAGATGGTGCTAGATAACTCAAAGCGTACACTTTTCGTATATATTAACTGCACCCCTCTTTTACCGTAACAATTTCCCTTCTCTTTTTGTCTATTTTCCTCATCAAAAAAAGCTCCCTCCAAAGTTCCCACATGTTGCGTGAAGACTTTGAAGAGAGCATGTGTATTCACTTTAGCTAGAGAGGACGCCACCGTCTAGGACGAGAGTTTGTCCAGTCATAAATGCTGCTGCATCAGATGCTAAGTACAACGCAGCACCTTGCATGTCTTGCATTTCTCCTAATCGCTTGAGCGGTACTTTCGCAATCATTTGGTCTTTGATTGGGGCGATCACATCTTGAGACATCTTCGTCGGGATAAACCCTGGAGCAATGCCATTTACTGTAATGCCATAACGCCCCCAATTTACAGCGAAGTCTTTCGTCATTGTAATCATGCCGCCCTTAGAACTGTTATAACCGATTGCTTGCATTACATCTGGATTTGATCCTCGGAAACCAGCGATCGACGCGATGTTAATAATTCGTCCTTTCGTTCCATCTGCGATCATCTTTTTTCCAACCGCTTGTGTCATTATAAACGTTCCGTTTAAGTTAACATCTACGACTTTACGAAACTTATCAATCGGCATATCTTCTGGAGCATAACCACCCCATGACGTGCCACTATTATTAATAAGAATATCGATTGAACCGAACCTTTGGTGAACTTCTTCGACGACGCCTTCGACTTGCTCTTCATTTGTGACATCAAGAGCAAGCGCCATTGCCGTACCACCTTTGGATTCAATCTTCTCTTTAACAGCAACACAAGCCTCTACTTTACGTGAGCAAACGACTACATTTGCACCGACTTCTGATAGTGCTTCTGCCATTGCTTCGCCAAGCCCACGACCACCGCCAGTAATAATTGCCGTCTTACCTGTTAGATCGAATAGTGAAAGGACACTCATGCTTTTGTCACCTCAACTTCTTTTGGACGATATGGACGAAGTTCTTGTCTTGCAATCGCTCGGCGGTGGACTTCATCTGGACCGTCAGCAAGACGAAGGGTACGAGCATTCGCCCAAGCCTTTGCTAATGGGAAATCATCACTCACACCTGCACCACCGTATGTTTGAATCGCACGGTCAATGACCTTTAGTGCCATGTTCGGTGCAACGACCTTAATCATCGCAATTTCTTTTTTCCCTTCTTTATTACCGACAGTATCCATCATGTGCGCCGCTTTAAGCGTAAGAAGACGTGCCTGCTCAATTTCAATACGAGAGTCTGCGATCCATTCACCAACAACCCCTTGTTCTGCAAGAGTTTTACCGAACGGCGCACGCTCATACGTACGTTCACACATGTATTCAAGCGACCGCTCTGCAAGCCCGATTAAACGCATACAGTGGTGAATACGACCAGGGCCAAGACGACCTTGAGCAATCGCAAAGCCTTTTCCTTCTTCCCAAAGAACATTACTTACTGGTACACGGACATTATTAAATTCAACTTCTCCATGACCATGCGGTGCATCGTCGTAACCGAATACCGGTAGGTGACGGTGTACTGTAATACCAGGTGTATCACGTGGAACGAGTACCATTGATTGGGACGTGTGAGTCGGTCCGTTCGGGTCGGTTTTTCCCATCACGATGAGAATTTCACAGCGTGGGTCCATCACGCCAGATGTCCACCATTTGCGACCGTTAATCACGTACTCATCACCTTCACGAACGATGTGCGTTTCAATGTTTGTCGCGTCTGATGACGCAACTGCAGGTTCAGTCATCGCAAACGCTGAACGAATTTCGCCATTTAATAATGGCTTAAGCCAACGCTCTTTATGTTCATCCGTTCCATAACGAACGATCGTCTCCATATTGCCTGTGTCTGGAGCTGCACAGTTAAACACTTCTGGTGCAAGCGGAGTGCGTCCCATGATTTCACAAAGTGGTGCGTATTCAACGTTTGTAAGACCTGCACCAAGCTCGGATTCAGGAAGGAACAAGTTCCACAATCCTTCTGACTTTGCCTTCTCTTTCATTTCTTCCATAATTGGCGGTGCTGACCAGCGTGTTGGAGCGGCATTTAATTGCTCATAAAATACTTTTTGATTCGGAACGACATGCTCATCTATGAATGCGCTTACATCTCGTTGTAGACGTTTGACTTTATCACTGTATTCGAAGTTCATGAATAACTCCCCCTAATTGAGTTTGCATGCTTAATAAGTTCAGTTGCCATATCACCATAAACTTTGAAACGAGCATCTTGAGTCTGACCTTTTTTCCAACGATAGTAAATTTGTTGAACGATCACGGCAAGCTTGAAATGGGCAAACACTTGATAAAAATGAATATGATCGAGGTTACGACCTGTTTTCTTCGCATAGCGTTCAATAAGGTCACGTCGATTGTAAAACCCGTCGTTAGTCGTTACGGATTGAAATCCAGCTCGTATACCTGGTGGATCGTTCGGTTCAGCCCAATAACCGAGGGCAACTCCTAAATCAAAGAGCGGGTCTCCAATGGTCGCCATTTCCCAATCTACGACCGCGTTTACTTGCTCATAGCCTTCGGAAAACAACATGTTATTTAACTTGAAATCATTATGAATAACCGTTGCTTCACCATCAGGCGGTATTTCCCGCAACATCCACGTTCGTAAATCTTCAAAACCGGGAACGTCTTCCGTCTTCGCCTTCTCGTAACGCTTCAGCCAACCTTCGACTTGCCTTCTCGTAAAGCCTTCCGGATGACCAAACTTCTCAAGGCCACCAGTTGTAGGATCTACTTGATGCAACTCCGCAAGCAAATCAATAAATCGTTCTGAAACGCGTTTTGCTTCTTCTCTTGAAGGAATAATCTCACTATCTTTACTGTCTAAGACGATGCCGTGTTTTCTCTCCATGACATAGAAGGTTACGTCCATCACATCCGTTCCTTCTCCGAGAACGAGTGGTCTCGGTGCGTAAGGAAACTTCGGTGATAACGCTTTTAGCAAGTTGTGCTCTCGTAACATATCATGTCCTTTTGCTGGAAGCGGACCAAACGGAGGACGTCTCAGCACCGCTTCAAACGACTCACTTTCAAGCAAATACGTTAAGTTAGACGCTCCAGCTGGAAACTGGCGAATGGTAAGTGTTTCTTCTTGAGGGAACTCCGGTAAAGACTTCCGTAAAAATGAGACGATTGCGTCTTCATTTAACTCTTCCCCAGAGCGAACGGCGATCGTTTCACGTTGTTCACTCATGAACGACTTCTCCTTTCTCCAATACCGCAAGAATCCCATCTTCCGTTGCTTCAACGAGAACATCTTGCGTTCTGAATCCGAGTACGAAATCGAGAAGATCTTGCATATTGCCATTGATCATTGATCTGCCTACACGGCTTTTCGTAACGAGCGAAACGATCTGCTCATCCGAATAATTGCCTTCGCTTGCTAGAATGGCTCCGTCGTCGAGCTTTACACCATCGAGGTTCAGCTCAGCAATCAAACGACTCGCACACAAGTAGTCTTCCATTGAGAAATGACTGCCTGCCCCAGAGCAAACGATAACAAGCTCTTCTGGGTCACTGCGTCGAATATAGTCTGCGACGTAGTGAACATTGCGAAAGCTACATAACAAACGTTTTGAAGCTGCAGCTGTCCACTGAATGGCCTTCGTTCCATTTGTTGACAGAAAGACGATGCGTTTATTTGAAACGACGTCTTCTGTGTAATCCGTCGGCAAATGACCGAGGTCAAATTCATCGACAGGTCGCCCGCCTTGTTCTCCGCCACGAATGACTGAGCCTTCTAGCAACAGTTCTTCACGCAAGGTGGCTGAAGCTTCAATTGAATCAACTGGATACACATGCTTTGCTCCCCGCTCCATCATCGTAATCAGTGTCGTAGTTGCAAGTAATGCATCAATGATGACCGCGGTTTTTCCTTGCAGTAGTTCTGGGTCAATCTCTTCTTTGGATAACCATAAACGACATCGCTCCACGTTGACACCTCCGCACCAATAGTTACTGCAAAATTAGTGCCAATAACAAGACTGACAAATCAGTATATTCCATCCAGCAAGAGATCCATTTATGAATTCTCTAACTCATTATCGAATTCTAAGTTTAATTAGTAGTCAAAACGGGTATTACAATTTGACTAAAAGGAGGTTTCACTATGGGTAACATCTACGATGAAGTAGATTTCGACAATACAGACTTCCGCAAGCACCCTGACCAATACCGTGTTGGACGTGGTGAGCAAGGGGTATTGATGGTAGGAACCATACAAGAGTGAAATCCTTCCGAATTGGCGATTCAAGACGCCTGACATTGCCCAAGAATCTGCAGATCAGATATACAATCAATACTTAACATATAAAGATCATGACGATTTCGTTGGCATGGACATGGCACGGAAATACTTACAAATGGGCTACACTCGAGCGAGACGTTATGCCAACTACCCTGGAGGTAAGAAGTACAACAAAAATGGCGAGCGAAATGAACGCTCAATTGACGAACAAAAAGCAGAGGCAGCATCGATTTTTGAAGAGAAATGGAAATTGGTACGTGAAGACGAAGACTATTTAAAGAAAAAGCACGAGCATCAAAAGCAATACGGGTAATGAACTTCCTTCAATGATCAAAAGGAGTGTGCCGTTTATTAAAAAGGAAAACAGGTCCATCCACTATCGCAACCTAATCATACTCTTCTTCGCACTACTCGCGTTTTCCTTCTTTGCTTACGCGACTCTACCAACCGGTCAAAACTGGATGGTCTCCATTTTATTCGCCTTGGTCGTAATGATCTTCGCAAGCTTTACCCCTTTCGGCACAAAAACGAAAAAAAGTGAGCAGTAAATCCTGCTCACTCACTTACTTACTTCCTACCAAACAATGCACCTTTGTCGACAAACCCTGCCCAATCGTCGTCTTCATCGTCCGCAAATGGAGATGGAATATGACGTTGTTCAGGTCGATTCGTTGCCTTCGGTGTTGGCGCTTCAACTTCTTCAGGTTTCGTTGCTTGCGCTTCTTGGAACAAACGCATTAACTCATTCGCATTATCAAAACTACGGATGTCAACATTCCCTAAATGCTGTTGCATTAACTGAACCGCAAAAGACAATGAATCACGAATGTTCTTTTGGGAGTCAAGCCACTCATTAATCTTCTCGGCATTTTCTTCTTTATTTAATTTCCACGTGTAGCTGTTTCTCATCGTTCATCACCTATGCGTAAAGAACTTTTTCGTTTAATATTCGAAGACCATCAACATTCATATTAATTGCATACTCATCTGGAACCCAGATCACTTCAAGCTTCGCATCTGCTGCGAACTCAATTAAATCTTCATAGAGTTCCGACTTAAATTGGATACTTCCTCCACCGTAAACCATGATGAAGTTCACACGACCCGCTGTTTGTACGACTTTCTCTTGTACCGCTTCTAGCAGTAAACGAGACTGTGTATACTTCGCTTCCATAAGCTTGTTCACAGCGTCTTTATGAAGTGGGTTGTTAGGATCACGGTGAATGTCCATGAATTGCTGACGATTCAGATCAAGATAGCCACCTACTTCAGACTTGAGCAAGTTAATAGCTTCTTGCGTCGCATGACCAACACCAAAACGTTGACCGTCACTTAAATCAAGTACTGGATTCAGTTTCTCTGTGTAGTTAAATTCTGTCGTCCCATCACCGATATCAACGTGAACGATATTCTTCTCAGCAATTTTCTTTGGCAACTTGTCCAATTTATCTTCTGAGATGTTGTAGTCATAAAGAGAAACATAGTCTTTTAGAATTTCATGGTTCGCAGCACGTAATGTGTAGAGCGCTGGAATACCTTCTTGGGTAACGTTCACATCATCAAACGAGACTTGAACGTTCACTTGTTGCTCACCCACATGAAGTGTTACATGATGTGCATGATCGAGAATACGACGACGTAATGCTTCTGCCTTCTCGTTCGTATGCTCACTTGCTGGGATTGCAGTTGAGAGCTTCGCTTTCACTTCCAAAAAGTTAGGAAGGGCGCCTTGCTCCATGTATTGGTTTCGCACTTCGTGGCTTGCAACCATACCGAGCAACATAATGACAGGTAGGTCGTGCTTGTATTTGTTTCCTAGTTTAATATTCATGTTCTCAACGTCTGCTGAACGGCTTGCTCTTTCACCGATCATAAACAATCCATCACGACGAATCGCTTGGCTTGATACGTTTACGAGGAGCTCATGATCCAAGTTCAAAATTGATTTCTCAACGTCTAGTTCTAAATTCTCAGGCTTAGAAAACAAGCGTTTAATGACCGAAGGTTGTTTAAGAAATTGATCATTAATGTACATTTTCGTTTCTGAGTTTCCAAGATCCGCTGCTATTAGCACAGTAATCGCTCCTTGTCTATTCATCTAAAAGAAACCTTATAGATTTCTTTTCCATTCTTACTAAGGTTTCCCTATACCATATTATACAGAAGTTACCAGCGTAATGCTATGAGCAATTACGAGTAGTTTCTAGCGAATGCTAATAGATTGCTAAAAGATTCCAAATAGAACTTTAAGACTACGAATTGTAGCTGTTTTTGTCGAACGATGTTTTTTTACTGTAGGACACGACGAATCACTCCGATAGTAGTGGTAACTAAATGTAGACAGGGGTTGCTTACGATGCGTTGGAGGTCTAGAAGCATTACGAGTACTTATATGAAGGTATTCACAGCAATCATGCTTTTCTTTGTTATTGCAGTTACCGTCGCAACAGGCTGGCAGACTGTGAAACATTTACAGTCTAGCGTTCACGACAACTTGTCCTCTGAACTTGAACTTGGCTTTGAAGTCATCGATTATCAATTCCGGGGACCTTGGTCACTCGATGGGGATCAATTATTCAAAGGAAACCGTGCTGTTGCAGACGATTTCGTTGAACACGTTACGTCTCTAACCGAAGGTGAAGCGTTTCTATTTACGCAAGATCAAACGGTTGCCTCCTCCACCTCAGCGTCTTTTACAGCCGACAATAACGCGTTTTCCACGCTTATGCAAACAAAAGAAACCTACCTTGCTGACCATGATATTAATGGTGAGACGTACCAATTGCTCTACTCCCCTCTTTATGATGCCACTTCTGAAATGATCGGGATGTGGGCAGTCGGTCAATCCACAGAACATATTCAACTCGCCACTGTACAAAACGTATTGTTATTCGTTGTGTCGTTCATCTTGTTCAGCATTTTAGTTTTTTCAATATTCTTATTTATTAACCGGGTGATTAAGCGACGATTCCAAGCGGTCACACATGCATTAGAAGCTGCTGGTGAAGGTGACTTCACCAATGTCCTTGATGACTCTTCCGCAGATGAGCTTGGACAGCTTTCCAGACATTACAATGATATGAAGGAAAAATTATCGGAGTTATTTTCCCGCATTCAAGTTTCGTCTGAGTCAGTGGCTGCATCAGCCGAAGAGCTACATGCAAGTTCAGAAGAGCTGAGTACAAGCGCTTCTCATACAGCCGAATCGATTTCTTCGATGGCAGAATACAGTGATGAACAAAAGCAGCACGCAAAAAACACACTTATCAGCGCTTCCCAAATGAATCAAACGATTCAAGAAACGTTACGTCGACTTCAATCCATTGAATCGTTAACACAAGACGTTCAAGCTGCGACGGAGGACGGCACTAATACAATGATCAGAGCAACAAAACAAATGCACGTTCTTCATGAACGTAACGAAACGACAGCTACGATGATCACTAATTTAAATAGCTATTCAGAAACGATTGAACAAATCGTATCAGTGATCTCAGAAATTGCAGATCAAACTCACCTTCTCGCATTAAATGCAACGATTGAAGCGGCTCGAGCTGGGCATCAAGGAAGAAGCTTTGCCGTTGTTGCTGAAGAGGTCAATAAGCTGGCCGCAAATTCCGGGAAGGCAGCCTCTGAAATTCGAGAGACAATCTATAAAATTCAAGCGGAAATGACCTCTTCAAAACAAGCGGTACAGGCAGGAACCGTTGCGATTTTAGATAGTCAACAGCAAGTTGAACAAGCGAAAGAACAATTTCAATCGTTACTTCTCAATATCCAATTACTAGCCACTGACGTAACGGAAATTGAAGACGAACAACAAGACAACGTCGTTCATGTGGCATCACTTGAACAAGTTGCACAGAAATCGTTGTCTGCCGCACAACACATTGCTGACTATGCCACACAAGTCGCTGCTGTTGCAGAAGAGCAACATGCAGCAACCGATGAAGTGTCCTCTTCGAGTGATGTATTAACGGAATCGGCACAATCCATGCAAACGAGCCTAACCCGCTTTCGGATGTAGGGCTGACTGTAACAGTCAAATACGAGTATGTTACGATGATGCTTTCAAATCACGTGCATACATACGATGAACTTCTGAGACGAATCGAAGCCATAATTGCCGCAGCAACCGCCCAACATCAAGAAAACTTAGAGAGCAACCAATCAATCCAACAACTCGTTGATACCGTGCAATCACTTCGCATGAACATTCAACGTTGAGTAGTGGTATCGAATAAAGGTGGCTAATACCACCTTTATTCGTGATTTATTAATAGCCCGTCGGCCAATTTGCAAGCTTTCGCTCACTCATTGAACCGTTATTGAGACAAGCATACTCAAGTGTCTGGCATAGAAACGCACGCGTATCCCGAGGATCGATGATATCATCGATTAAATGTTTTGACGCAGCTTTATACGGCGAACTCTCGAATGCCCACGTATCGAGTAGTTCCTCCCGTGCTGCTTTTGGATCCTCGGCGTTTTCAAGCTCACGACCGTACACAACGTTAATGCCAACTTCTGGACCTGTAAAGTTAATGTCTGCTGTAGGCCAGGCAACGACAAAGTCCCCTCCCATATCTGGACCACACATGTTGCTATACGCAGCTCCGATGCTTTTGCGAATCACAACGCTTAGCTTGGGAACTGTCGAGTGCACGAGTGCTTGATTCCAGAGAATAATTTTTGAAGGAATTCTTGAACGTTCTGCCCCGCTCGACACTCGAAAACCAGGAATATCATGGAGGAAAATTAACGGAATATGAAACGAATCGCATTGTACAATAAAGTCTGTCGCCTTTTCACATTCTTGTGCCCCCGCTGCACCTGCATAGAACATCGGTTGGTTGGCGATGATTCCAACCGTTCGTCCGTTCAATCTTGCAAAACCGGTTATGAGTGCTTTACCAAACTCCTCTTTTAGCTCGAAGAACTGGTAATCATCAACGATCAGTTCAATCAGTCTCTTCATATCATATGCCCGTTTCATACGTGTCGGTACGAGCTCTGTTGCTTCATTTAGCAATCGATTCGGATCATCATTGGATCGTATAACTGCTGGTTGTTCACCTGCATGACTTGGAACATAGGACAAATACTCCTTGATGGCACGGATGCAGTCATCTTCGTCTTCTGCAGCATGATCAATTTGGCCCGTTTCGGTTGCGTGCATCTCCCAACCACCGAGTTGTTCTGGTGTAATTTGTTCACCCGTAGCAATTTCAAGCATTCTTGGTCCCGCAACGGCCATACACGTTCCTTTTACTTGACTCACAAAATCTGAACTCACAGCAAACCACGTTGGACCACCGTAACTATCTCCAAAAATCCCTGTGATTAACGGTACTTTACGATCATGATGCAACAATTGGTATGGCATCATGAAGCGACTAATGTTGTCAGAGCCCATCCCATCTGGCATACGTAACCCGCCACCTTCAGCAAGAGTAATCAAAGGAAACCCTCGTTTTACGGCGTATTCATGAAGCTTCTTCGATTTGCGCATAAAGACGGCTCCTTCAGTCGCAGCAAACACCGTCTTATCAAACGCTTTTATGACGACTGGTCGTCCGTCAATTTTGGCCACGCCACCGATCAGTCCGTCCGTTGGGCTTTTCGTAGCTGCACCTTGTTGATCCGATGTATTTAATATGCCCAGTTCAAGAAATGAGTCCAGATCGACGAGTTTGGCAATCCGTTCTCTAGCCGTATAAAACCCTTTTTCTTTATGAGCAGCGACCTTTTTTTCTCCACCCATTTTAAGAGCGTGTTCTTTGCGCTCATGCAACTCATGCAAGTAAGTTTCCATGCTTGATCTCCTCTTTCAACTCAGGTTTCTTCACTTTGCCAGTGGCTGTCATTGGAACGCTCTTCATAATGACGATGCTCGGTTGTTTGTACGTAGCCATGTTCTCTTTGCAATATGCTTCTAGTTCCTGGACGGTCGTTTCCTTTTCTAACACAACTGCGGCTACTGGTAACTCTCCCTTTAGCTCATCTTCAACTCCGATGACACCACAGACCGCAACGGCCGGATGATTCGTTACAATCACTTCAATTTCAGCTGGGAACACACTCATCCCGTTCACTTTTAGCATCTCTTTTTTCCGCCCTAGAAAATAAAACTGGCCTTTCTCATTAATTAATCCGATGTCACCCGTCTTCAGCCAGCCATCAACGAGATCTTGCTCGGTTTTCTCTTTGTTATTCCAATACCCTTTCATAAGCGACGGTGTACGAATGGCGATTTCTCCTTCTGAACCGACCGGAAGTAACGCTCCAGTGTCGAAGTCGAGAATTTTAATTTCTGTACCAGGCATCGGAAAACCGACGAACCCAGGGCGATCCAAGTCAGTGTCTTGTTCTTGTTGACCATCCGTAAACGAATCCATCGTATGGGTTTCTGTCATGCCGTAGGACGCTTCTTTTAAGATCGTACCGGTCAGTTCATACCAGCGTTTTCGGTACTCCACATTGATTTTCTTCACGAAAGAAACGCCAAGTGTTGTCTTAAATGATGATAAGTCGCGACCTTCTGCTTCGTTCATGACCGCGACGAGATTATCAGTGATTGCTGATGTTGAAGTGACTTGATACTTCTCCACAGCTTGGATAAATGTCTCCGTATCCCAGCGAGTCATCAACACCTGTGTATTACCTGTGAATATCGGATTGATCACGCCCGCATCTTCTCCAGCAATCCAGAAGATCGGCAAATAGTTCAACGTCACCTGTTCACCTTCATGGTTCGAACCGAACGTCGTTGCCGTGGCAGCTGTATACACCATATCTCCTTGTGTATGCATGCACCCTTTCGGCAAACCTGTTGTTCCACCTGTGTAATTCAAGGCAGCAATATCGTCTAACGACCTATCCACATGTGGATAAGTGGCCGAACTTGAAGCGATGGCTTGCTCAAAATCGATTTCGTTATGTTTCACGTTCTGAGTCATTCCGTCGGGTATAGGTAACGTCGGGGTTTCAGGAAGGTAATCAAATAGTGATGTCGCAATGATCGTGTGTAGATTCGTACGTTCTTTCACTTGGTTAATCAGAGGTAGAAACTGATCTAACGTCACAATGACTCGAGCATCACAATCAGTAAGTTCGTAGTGCAATTCTTTTTCTTTAAACATTGGGTTTACAGGAACATGGATGGCACCAATTTTCAAGATTCCATAAAAAGCAATGATGAACTGCGGACAGTTTGGCATATATACTGCCACCCGGTCACCTTTCTTTGTGCCGATCTCTGATAAATAAGAGGCGAATCGACTACTCTTTTCGTTAAGTTCGGCAAATGTCAGTTCATAGCCGTAAAAAATCGTCGACGCTTTATCCGGTGTCTTGCTTGCATGTGCTTCAAGATAGTCGGTTAAGAGCTTCTTTCCAAACGGATAATGCGCTTCTTTTGGCAAGTGCTTTGGCCAATTCTCTTCTCGACGCTTACGAAGATCATCTAAATAATGCTGTTCATCCATTCATACCGCTCCTTCATGTTACTAAATCGTATTAAAGAGTATCACTGCAAAATACATACCAATTGTAAGCGCTTACTTTTTTGGTTACCGTTGTTTTTTAACTCATTTTTAAATTTTAGCCGTTCATTTTTGAATCAATCGAAGTGAATGATCTCCATTCGTATTTTTTGGTAAAACATTGTCAAATTCATTCATTTTCCTTCAACAAAAATTAGCATATCTTGTCAAGATATTACCTTTTATCTTTTTATCTTTTTTTTCGCATAGCAATAAAGAATTGCAACTGGTATGCTTGCCCTAATCGGGGTGAGGTTGCTAGAAGGAGGGGGCTCATGGGCAAATCAACTGCGTCTCCAGATCTACTTATCGGTGCAATTGGGAATTGGTATAACGCGATTATTTCTTATGATACTAAAAAGGCCCAAACGCAGAAGACGCTAACAGAACAGCTCTTACAGTCGGCTGTAACAGATAAAAAGATTCAGACGTATCACCAACTCGTCGAATTTCGTCATAAGATTTTTACGAATGAGATTCTCAGGAATCCGCTTCCTGAGAATCAAGCGCACGTCGATGAATCGATTGTGGAGACTGATCAAGTACTTAATTACTTGTATCACTTGATGGAAGGTCGGATGGCGTTTCAGCGTGAGAGCTATTTACAGTCACTAGGTCATTACCAAAAAGCGGAACGATCGATTCATTCAGTGAGCGAACTAGAAAGAGCAGAGTTTTTTTTCTTACTTGGTGAAGGCTTCTACAGAATTAATCAGTATATGCACGCTTCACTATATCTCGATTTAGCAAAAGAAATCTTCGAGCTTAGTTCTCGACACGATGAACGAGTTATCGCTTGTACGAGCTTACAAGCATCGATCTACTCGGAGCTTCGTTTATACCATCAAGCAGAAGAGTTCTTTCTTGATTGCTTAGAACAACCGAATCAAAAACCGTTTAATCGTTCTATACACTTACGGGCGTATGGATTGCACAAGGAACGAAACGGGATGCTTCAAGATGCGAGAGATTATTACGATGAGGCGCTTCATACAGGAGACCAATACGACACACTGATCGGCTCCAAAACGAAAACTAACTTAGCGAACGTATTATTACGCCTTGGCGATTGCTCAGGCGTTGCACTACTAGAAGAGTCTGAAGAAGATATGAAAGCGTATAATCTTATTGAATTTACGGCAAGAAACCAGATTACGCGAGGGCTTTACGTGTCGAACCTTGACTTGTTACTCGTCGACGACGGCCTTGATCGATTAATAAATCAACAGTTGTATTTCGAAGCGACAGAAGCATCTGATGAAATTGCCGCAGCACTCGAGATGGATCAGCAATTTGAACTTGCACTGTCGTATATGCGAATGGCAAACGAATTACGGCTTAAACAATTTTCCATCGGCATCAACAATTAAAATTCTGCTAACCGCCCTTTTGGTCGGTTATTTTTTTACATATTTTCTTTCAGTTGTGAAAGGCTATACGTATCTTAAAAGAAATAGGAGGTTTATGTACTTGAAGAAATTTTTATTATCTGGCCTTATTGCTACGCTCGTACTGACAGGTTGCGGAAACGGAAATGACGAACCGAATGAGAACATGGATATGGAAAATGAAAATGATCACGCAAACGACGTCGAGGAAGACGTTGATGATGATTTAGATCTTGGTGATGACATGGATGGTGCTGATACACCTGAAGACGGTGATAACGGCAATGCCATGGACGAGGAAGGGTCTGCATATGATCGTGGTGTTGTAGACTTTGAACTCGACATCGAGTTCAACGAAGGCGAAGACTGGGAATATGACTATGAACACGATGATGGAGAAGTCACAGCGTCCATTGAACGTGACAACGAAACGATTCAAGACGATGAAGCGATCACAGAAATTGAACAACTTCTCCAAGACATCGAACTTCATGGTGATGCCGACGAAGAAGAGATGGTGACCGAAGTTCTACAAGCACTTGATGTGAGCGAAGACGACGTATATAAAGTCGAGCTTTCCATCGAATTTGAGAACGGCAACATGTACAACGTGGACCACACGATGTAAATAGTTAAGGGGACAGTCCCCCGGCGCGTTAAAGCGCTGGGGGACTGTCCCCTTGTTATTATTGCGTGATTACAAATTCATGAGTGCCATTGAGTTGCACGTCTTCTGTTGTCGTGCGGTTCGTATATGGATTTACTTCGGTTTCCATAACGTTCAGCTCTTCGCCAACGCGCTCAGCAATGGATAATCCCCATTGGTCGCCGATCGGTTCTTCGTCTTTGTACCAGTTAGTGACGTCGTTTGTACTAACATAGTATAAAGTAAGTTGTCCGCTCATATCAGCATTACTTGAGTCAAAGTTATACGCCCTCTGTACCCCATCTACAGCATCACCATCTGCTAATTCATCTACCCTTAAGGTAACCTCACCCGCTTGGTCGACAGTTGATGGTGTAAAGACGGCAAACACATCGCCTCGTGAATTCGTAAAGTACACTTCTTCTCCTACGTTACTCTCATCAATAACGTGTGAAACTTGATCCCGTTCTTGCTCTTCAAGATTTCCGATCCTCATATTGATCGTCTGATAGCGAAGTGGGATATACTCTCTTACTACGTCCAATTGTGCATCGAAATCATCAAGCTCTGAGAAGTGGTTTTGAGGATGAACATTAAATGCACCTTCTGTGTTCGAGCTAATTGGCACAAACGGCTGAATGCGTTCATAGTTACGATCTATTCTTGAATTTAACTCGTCCTCATTGAATGTCTCCATTAATTGCTCTAAGTTCTGATCAATATGAGCCTTAATTTCTGGTGTCTCGAGCATTTTCTCAAAAAGAACATTATCCCAACCTGAAGACAACCCAAAATCATAACGCATGAAATCGTTCATCGTTCCATAATCCGTACGGCTGTGAGAACCAAATGTTAAGTCTTTATCCCAAGGAATGAATTCCCATTTTGCATCTGGATCTTCATGATCGAGATACCACCAATAGTCATCACCAAAGGCATCAATGTCACCTACGAGAAAATGTACTGCCAAGAAATTGATGACTCGCTCTGCGTCCATCTCTTCATAGAACTTTTGTGAAAATTCATCACCTGCTGGTGTTTCATATACCCATGTAATAAGTTCTGCTAACGCTTCCCATTCTGGGTCCCCACGATAGTCAAAAACCTCTTCAAAAAATGCTTCTCGGTCTTCAACTGTGCTTAGATCATAAGAAAACGTAGAGTTTATATCGATGTCATCTACATCTCGTATACGATCTCGTACGAGAGTTCCATCACCATTACGGCCATTTGCTTGTAACAAATCTGAGTCTACACGCTCCACATGAGCATACAATCCTTCGTATGAATCATTCATAAAAAGATTAAAGTACTCTGTTCTTGGTGCCATAACATCTGCATCTCTAAACATTTCGAACGATAACTGATCACGCATCATCGATGAATCACTATAATTGGCATTCAAGTTCATTCGATTACTTCCAAAGGTAATGGCTTGTGGATCTTCGAAACGAACATTAAATGATTTTTTGTCCATGCGTCTCGTTGAATTTCCCCGAAAACGAAGACCTCCATCAAGATGCTTTATCTCTGCTTCAGGAGAGTTCAAACGAACATGTCCGGTGAGACGATCATCAGAGTCAACATCTCGTTCATAGAGCTCTTCTAGATCCTCGTCTCTCATATATAAATAAAGTGAGTCGATATCCGATTCATGGGCAAGTTGTTCTATATCTGATCTCGCCTCAAATTCCTCATCTTCGAAATATTCTTCAGCTTCAGTATTTTCCTCTAGCAACTCGTTGCAAGCAATCAATAACAACGGTAATGACAGTGCAATTGAAGCAAAATGTATCTTTTTCATAAGTTAACCCCCTAAATTAACAAAAATACCCAAATCCTATACTACATGAAAAACCGTGACATTTATAGTGATTTTATCTATTTTTATGACAAAAATTAACAACCTGTACAACAAGATATGTACGTTCAGGACTATACAGCCACAGGGTTAAAACTTCAGTCCCCAAAAAGCTCCCTCCTAAGCAATCACATGACGTGGCTACTTTAGAGGGAGTCATTGCACTCCTGTTATTCAGTTTCTGATGTAACTTCTTGTAAAACAGGTTCTAATTGCTCTCGAAGAGCAGGGCCTAACGTACGTGAATAAAACGTAGAGAGGTGATGGTTATCACGATAGACGATCACATTACCGATTACAGCTGGACACGTCTCGCTATCACAAAAATAATTCGTGAAATCACCAAAGTAGACATGATCTGGAATGTTCTCTTCACCCGTAATTTCCCAAGGCGTCTCAACCGTCTGACCTTCTTCTCTAGAAATTGAACATTCTTCATTCGGATCACTCGCAGCTCCTACACAAGTAGGGATGTTCGTGTCCATACGCGGATTATCTCGAATCGCAAAAATGTCAATTTCACCTTCGAACTCATTCCACATCTCAATATAACCTTCTGGAACAGGTTGTTTGTTTACATTGGCAGTCGTAATAATAAGATCAGGTTCATGATCAATTAACGGTTGAATCATGTTCTGATTCCAACTCACACACTCATCGGTCAATACATC
Source organism: Bacillaceae bacterium JMAK1 (assembly GCA_012970285.1). GTDB lineage: Bacteria > Bacillota > Bacilli > Bacillales > Marinococcaceae > Geomicrobium_A. Next base: position 202,333 of record JIBW01000003.1, on the reverse strand, counting down.
TCCAAAGTCACCCTCAGTAAAACGGCAACCGTCTTTGATATACGTATCAATTTGCATATTTAAATCAAATGCAATCTCTTCTAACGCAGGGAACCAATGGCCGGAATGTGATCCCCCAACTAAAGCGACGCGATAATCTGGATCTTCCGTCTCTCCAAACGAACACCGGTGAATACGGTCACTGTCCAAGCCTGTATAACATTCTGAGTCATCATACATACTCGGCAGCTCCTCACTCACTTGCAATAACAAATCCATCGGGTCGACCTCCGGATTCGGGGTGACACCGTGAGAAATCATTTGTGCACCTGGGAAATCATTTATTGATTCTCCAGCTGTTACAAGGTTTGATTGCATGTTCGTAAGCTGCATACTCCACCCTGTATTTAAAGCGAAGACAGGGAGTGTGAATACGATCAATAGCGGAATTAATTTACGCTTGTCTGTTTTCACAGATAAGCCTCTCGTTGGACCTTCAATCACTTTCACACTCACGACGGACAAAATGAATGAGATTCCTAATAACATAAGCCCATCAATGAATGATACAGTTTGATGGTTCGTCATTGCAAAATAGAAAATAAGCACTGGCCAATGCCATAAATAAAAGGCATACGAAATGTTCCCTAAATAAAGGAATGGCTTCCCACCAAGAAAACGGTGGACACCAAACGAAGGATTATTCTCTGCTGCGATTAAGATTAGTAGGACACCGCTAATCGGTAAGAGCGCCGCATAACCTGGAAACAGATCAGAGACTGGTAAAATTAATCCTGTCGTGGCAATGATCAGTAAGCCGAGCCAGCCAATAAACGTACTGATCATTTGATTCACTTTCAAATATGGCAATAGTAACGCTAGAATTCCACCAATACTAAATTCCCATACCCTCGCAAACGTATCAAAATACGCCCAAGGCTGATTAACCGTTGTAATATAGACAGAATAGATAAATGAAGCTAAAAAGATCACGCTTAACACGCCGAGTAACGTTTTACGAACGGGTAGTTTGAATAACTTTCTTGCTAAGAAATAGGCAAGTAAGATAATCAAAGGCCACGTAATGTAAAACTGCCCTTGAATGGATAAAGCCCAAAAGTGTTGAAGTGGACTCGCTTCATTGTTCTGCGCTAAATAATCCACCGAATTGTTCGCAAGCTCCCAATTCTGATAATATAGCGCCGAAGCAAACAGCTCAGAGATCGTCTGTGACCACTGCCCTGTTGGCAAGTAAATGTAAGAAAAGACAATGGTAAAGAGCATAACTGTAAACGCTAGGGGAAACAATCGTCGCATTAACCCAAGCACATATGTACCAAACTGAACACTACCTGTTCTCTCAATTCGTGACACGAGAGACATTGTAATTAAAAATCCCGACACAATAAAAAACACATCAACGCCACCAGATACCGTCCCGAGCCAAATGTGGTACACTGCCACAAGCAATGCTGCCACTGCTCGGACTCCTTCTAGTTCGGGTCGAAAGCGTTTGTCAGGAACACGCAAATCGTTCACTGCGTTCACTCCTCTAGTTAATCTAGCACCTCTATTAGTGTAGCATAAATAGTGGGGCTAGCAGGTATTACAGGTATGTGTCAAACGTATACATTCTATTGAGCATCTAGTGTGTATTAGCCATGAACCTAATAAAAGGACAAACGCATCGCAACGTTTGCCCTTTTCCTTTATTTCTCATTCTTATCTAAACCGATGTATTCAGCAAACTGATCAATCGTCACATTATCACTAATGTCGTAACGCTTTAGTTCAAATCGCGGATCCCCAGGAAGAACACGACCAAGTTCTGTTGTAAACGCAAGTTCATACCCCAACTCATTGAGGATCTCAATTGTTTCTTCATTATAGTCACCATATGGATAAGCAAAAGAACTTGGTTCGTCAAGCAATTGGAAGTCCTTCGTTAAATCATCAGTCACTTCCTGCTTAGGTTTTGTAATTAAATAGGAAGGTTCATCTTCATGATCACGATCATGGAAACTGTACGTATGCCCTCCGATTTCAATACGAGGGTACATGTCATACATTTCGTCCCAACTCATCGTTTGCATAGGATCTCCATGATAGGACGTACTTTCCTCTTTAATACGACCTGAAATCATATATGAAATCCCATTCACGTCGTAATCTTTCATGACTGGATACGCGTATTCATGTATCGTTTTGGAACCGTCGTCAAACGTAATGACAACACTATTATCCGAAATCTCCTTCGATCCTTCTAAATATTGTTTGAATTCTAATAATGTTAATGTCTCATAACCGTACTCATCCAACAATTCCAACTGCTCACGGAAATTAGCAATATTCAAGTTGCTATGCATGTCATGGTACTCTTCTCCAACACCTTGATCATAAAATCGGTGGTACATTAACACAGCAATCCCTGAACGATGATCAACCTTTCGATCCACTAACTCATGTCGCGTTAACCTTTCAAGTGCTAAAGAAAACTCTTGTTGATGAACAGGATACTTTAAATTAATCTCTTTCTCTTCCAATTCAATCACATCAAGAGAATCTAATAAGTGAATAATTGAAGGAACATTTTCAGAGAAAGAATCACTCGATTCAGTTTTTATTCCAACCTCATCCGAAAGTAATTCTGTTAAATCAAAGAGATAATCGATGACTTCTGCAAACTCACCATATGTAAAACCGGTCGAAACATCCTTATTCAGAAAAGGGAACCCCTCATCAATGAGTGTTTCCAGTGATGCTTTCTGACGATCTGAAGACCCATCTTCATGTTCCTCCGTATCAAACTGATAACGACTGGCTAACACCTTGGCCGCTTCCCCTCTACTCATTGCCTCATCAGACTCAAATTCAACCGTCTCTGAACCTTGCGACTGCGTACCACAAGCCGTTAAAACTACAACAAATAGACCTAAAAAAATAAGGCCCCCTAACGAACGCCTAAGCATAACGCTCCCCCTTAACGAATCCCTTCGTAAACTCCAACCTCACTATACTTATTAACTAATCACTAAGTACAATATCCCATTATTATCCTTTTAGAAGTCTACCATATTTCCTAGGGGAACTGAAGGTTAAAATCCAATATAATTGGTCAATACTTTAAATTTAATTACTAAGAACAGCTTCAATTCCACGAGATACACAAGGGTAGTAATGGTTAAATTAATTAAAAATCAAAGTTCGTAGAAATATATAAATACAAACATGAATTTTATTGTAAAATAATAGTAGTGGTATAACACATATTAAGTGATAAGTCTCACGGCTTATGTTCGGTCGTTGTTTGTATCTCGTGGAATTTAAGAAATGGTCGGAGGTGTTCTTAAAAAAGCATAAACCCAATTAAGTAGATTTACTTAATGAATTGATAAATCGTCTAGGAATGATACGTACCTTATGATTTTAAATTCAATATTACAGTCTTACATAAACAAATCATTGCAACGGACATCGTAATAATCTCGTAATGAATATAATGACCGACCAGATCTAAAAATTTTGTTGATTATGACTATTTAAATCTGCACGAAAGTAATTTTCGAACTTTTGAGAAACTATATAAATTAATGAAAGAGGGAATGACCCGTGAATAGGGGCTATAAAACATTTGTGTTGCTAACAGTTATTATGTTACTCGTTCATTTAATACCATTCGAAACGAAAGCTTACAGTTCTTACTATGATGAGTCGGAGTCGAAGATTTTTAATGACGTTTTTGATGGCGATCCTCATGCAAGTGCAATCAACACCATGAAGCTAAAAAATATAATATTCGGGTATTCTGACGGGTACTATTACCCGAATCGTACAATTACTCGAGGGCAAACTGCGACGATGATGACGCGTGCATTTGATCTTGAAGTTCCGGAAAAGGTAAACGAAGACCTTTACAGAGACGTTTCCAGTACTCATCATTTTGCCCCTGTCGTAAAAGCCGTTTCAGATGCTGGAATTATGATTGGCCGTCAAGGAAACACAGTCTTCGAAACATCTGGTACAATTCACCGCCAACAAATGGCGTCGATCTTAATGCGAATTCTCGATCAAGCAGGTGTGGAGCGGGCTGAATCCGATCAAAAAGTTACAGACCTAAATCAGGCATTTGATGTTCATCGAGACAACATACAAGCACTACAAGCGCATGGTATTACCCAAACTTCCGATGGTTCTTTTCGTCCTCAACAACCGGTTACACGAGCTCAAATGGCCACATTTATTAAAAGGACCTTAGAGGTTCGTAGCACAGGTGAAGTGGGATTGCAATCAATGGAAATGATAGATCCGAGAACGGTTCATGCTCATTTCTCAAAAGATATTCGTGGAATTGACTGGGAAAGTAAAGATGTTCGATTAGCTTCAACCATTGCCGACACGAGAATCTTAGATGCCCATACTTTGGAATTGAATGTATCTAATGATTTACGATTCGGAGCACATTATTACCTTTTCCTAGACAATCAACGCACGACCGTTTTCGTTGAGAGATCTGGCCCAGAGTACCGAGATATTGAGATTGACATTGATGGCGGTAAAATGAAGGTCAGTGGGCAGATTCCCGCTGTAAATGAAATAGAGTTGATGGAGATTATACTAGAAGGACCTGACGGTTACTTCAATATTGCAGATGAACTTCACAACTTAACCATTGAAGGGAATCAATTTAAAGGCACATTCCTACGAGTGCCTCCTGGAGATTACAACATTACGATTCATTCTATTTACTACGGAACGATACATCTAAACACGTCCGTCGAAGATTATCGAATAACCTATGAATATATTGACGCAATGACCGATACAATCTTGAATAAAAAAGACCAAAAGCTCGAGTTTAGAATTGACGGGATTCCCTACACCGTTGACGAAGTAAAAGAAGAAGGCTATGAGCTGCACTACGAACTAACAGATGGTTATTACGCAGATGATGAAACAGGCATGATCGATGCCTCAAACCATCAACATTTAGACTCATTCTCTTACAAAATCACCGCTAGTGATGACCGAGGAAATGAAATTGTTTCAGACGCACAAGAAGTGACTATTGTCGACGAGAACGTCCCTGTTTTTATGGAGGCATATTTTGAATTAGATAATGAAGAGTTAGGTGTTGTGAAACTAAGCCATAATGGGGCAAGACTCGTGCTTCAACCAAAAAACTACTTTAATCGTAGACTCCCAACGAGCATAACGGATCATTTAATAATAGCAGAAGTAACTTCTAACCAAGAACACCTTGCCGAATATGACCTAGAAAATGGATTGATCGTTCATGAATACGATGAAAGAAGACACGTGACATTCGAGATTAAAATAGGAGGAGTTGAAGATCCAGTTCAATTGGTAAGTTGGGTTTATGGCGATGAGTAACGTTAAGGGTCCTTACTTAAAGTAGGCAATGTGTGATCCAGTTGTTTCTGGGTCACTTTTTTACTTTATAGTTAAGCATGTAACTTTGGATAAAGTGCCTATTTCTCATCAAGATCCTAAGATTTCTTTAATTCCTCCTAAACCCCTCCTGTATAAAATGCACAATATTCAATCATTCGATGAAATTGATAAAAGTCGGCAATGTTCACACTTTATATTCGCAAAGTACAATTAAACGCATAATTAACTGTAAATTATAAATAATCATTGACATTCAGTTCTTTTAAACCAATACTTAAGTCATACGTTGGGGAACGTTTGTATAACTCTGATAGATCGCTGCGTGCGATGAAAGTCGCTTGCGTAGTGAAGGTCCGCTCGCGAGACGGAAAAAGCGATAATTATACAGAAGATACTAGTAACGGTGAAGAATCTGACCAAGGAACCAATGATGACAGTAGTAGTGACACTGGTCATAACAACGATAACATCATTCAAATCTCTGATGCTGAAGGTTTAAATGCAATTAGAGAGAATTTAGAAGGTCACTATAAACTAACGAGTGATATTGATTTATCAGATTATGGAAATTGGGTACCTATCGGATCTGACAACGACAAATTTACCGGGACGATAGATGGTGGAGGTTATACTGTTAACGGCATGACTATTAACAAAACTCGCTATGCTGGTTTTATTAGCCATTTAGATCATGAAGGTGTTGTTAAAAACTTAAATTTTGATGAATCCACGATAAATGGTCGTTATTATGTAGGTACAGTTTCCGGATCCTCACATGGTGGCGAGATATCTAACGTCTCGGTCAATGGCAAAGTTAAAGGGATAGAGTATGTTGGAGGATTTGTCGGATCTAGTTATGAGTCGACTCTTACAAATTCAAATTTTTCTGGCGAAATAATCGGTAACCGGTTTGTAGGGGGAGCAATAGCAGAAAGTACTTTTGACTTGATAAGTGATGTTAAGACTGATGTTATTCTAGAAGCCACACATTTTTATATCGGTGGAGTACTCGGTTATGCATCTAACAGTAACGTTGTCGATTCTTCTTCTCATGGTACGATTCTAGGGGATGGTCATATAGGAGGCTTAATAGGTTCATCTACCCGAGGTCTGATTAGTCATTCCTATTCTGGAGCCACCATCTCAGGAGTAAGCCATTTGGGAGGTCTAGTTGGTTTTCTTCAATCTAAATTAAGTAATTCGTACTCCTATGGTGATGTAATTGCAGAAGGGTATTCTGGTCAAGTTGGTGGGTTAGTCGGGGAGCTATATGAGGATTCAAACTTTAGTGGTACTATTGATCATTCTTATTCCGCTAGCTCCGTAACTGGTAGAACAAATACTCACGGACTCGTTGGTTATATTGACAATAGTGTTCTAAGAGAAAACGTAATTAATAGCTATTACATTGAGAATCAACTTGATAATAATGAGGTAGGCATACCATTATCTGAAAGTGAAATGGCCAATTCAACATACTTCTATAATTGGGATTTTGAAAACACATGGACATTTAATTCCTACAGCGAATATCTGTTTCCTGTGCTAAGAAAGTAGAATAAATTTAGAAATCCTAGAAGCCCGATTCTTTTTACACAATCTCTCTATTCACTAAAAAGAGATAAGGCACATTGCCTTATCTCTACTTATCCTGCTTTTAATTCAAACGTTTGAGCAACTCTGTTAACAAACTACTATACGTTGATAAATGCTTTTCAATCCTACCTGGAAAGTTTTCTTCAATAAATTCTAGGTTATCATTATCCGTATGCCAGATACTACCGTGTTCTTCAGTTTGTGTGTATCCATCTTTATCACCGATTTCCCAGTTTGTTGCTTCAAAATACGCATATGGAATACCTGCTTCATGAAAAGGCGCGTGATCACTCCACATCCCCGTTGTTCCAGCTGGATAGGTAGGATTTAATCCTGGGTTAATCTCTATATCAAAACTTCTTTCTTCTGCAATTCCTAATGAAAGCTCTCTCATGAAACCGCCTTCTCCTGCACTACCATGTACATACATCATATCACCTGCAACTAGACTATCTAGGTTAATCATTCCAATTGTATTCTCTTTTTCTTCATCAGTCAGTTGTGATACATAGTACCTTGATCCTTGCAAGCCAACTTCTTCAGCTCCAAAAGCAACAATGACTAGTGAATATGGTGTGTTAACATCTTGCAACCGTTCAATAGCCTCTAGCATTACTCCAACACCAGATGCATTATCATCAACACCAACTCCTCTTGAAACTGAGTCATAATGTGCGCCGACAACAATTTGTTGTTGTGATATTCCAGGCTTATAGGCGATTACATTAGCAGATTTAAATGAATTAACACCACGGTTGTAACTAAACTCTTGAACTTCAGTGTGTAGCCCTAGTCTATTAAACTCAGATGAAATATAATTCTCTGCTAACCTTTCGTTTGAAGACCCTGCTATTCTAGATCCGATCGTGTAAGCTAATTCATTAATGTGGTTGTAAGCAATAACACCGCTATTCTTGCCTTACTAAACAGTTTTACACTGTCTAACTTAGGTCAAGCCTTCACCATGCATGCGACTTTCATCGCACACGGCGATCCATCAGAGTTATGAATGTTATAATTTATAACATTCTGATATATATAACTAAGAACTAAGCTTCTAGAAGCTTAGTTCTTAGTTGTTTATACGTTGGGGACATATAAATATTTGCATATACATTTAACTCTGACTGGATTCCTTCGCTCCACTTGTTTTATCCTCCAACATGATTGCCCATATTGTACAATCGGCAAGCTTCAACGCTACTATGAATCCGCAGCCACTTTTAACTTTCATAGATACTATGATATCTCCAGTTAAAAGCTTCAAACGTTCCGTTATTCTTATCCCTTTTTTTGATTTCCTTAGGCTCCCACTCTCGAGTATGAAGAACGTCGTCTACAGCAATTACGACTGCAACCTTTATGGAGGGAATATACCGAACCCCTAGCTTTGCGAAATTTTACAGTATACACTTCCTCAAACCCCTTCAACATGGGTTCGTCAGCCTAGCCATAGAAACCTTTTAAAGAACTCCGCACGTCTTGGATAACGTTACGACTTCACCTGACTTCGCCCCTTCACTATCATAGAAGATCACTGGACGCAGGAGGATTAAGCACTCAGTTTAATAAATCAGCTGAACTGAGTCAGAATTTTCATCTGAAAATTCAGAATAACAGTTAGAAGAAGATCCCACCTCATTTAAGAGGTGGGACTCTCCCCTCTGTTTCACTATAAAAGTTTATCAGAGAACGTTTCGTTTAGTTGTTATCAAGGGTCGCCTCATCTTCTACAGTGATTGTAAAAGAAAACTCTTCTGAATCAATACCATCATATGATACTGTAACATCGAATTCATGATTACCGTCTTCAAATCCATCGATTAATGCGAATGATTCAGTATAAACACCTTCAGTGTAGTCTGCATCTTCTTCTGAAACAAATGATGCATCAGCTTCTTCACCCTCAAGTTCGAAAGCTACAGTAACGTTGTCACTATCAACATCCGTAAAGTGTGCAAAGTTCGCTGTCAACTCTACAATAGTTCCTTCAACATTAGTGTTTGCTGTGATTGTTGGCGTTGGAGCTGGTGAACCAGAATTCACTACAATGAAATCTACAAAGTTTGTACCAGATGATACTGTATATACTAAAACATTAACGTCATCAAGGTTCTCAAGATCTGTAAGAGTTAAGAACTCAGGCGTATTACCACTGCGGTTGTCAACAATATACGTGTTTTGATCGAATCGATAAGTTCCACCATCAGTAAGTGTCACTGTACGATCTACTGTTGAAACTGAACTTACCGTACCTACTTCAGTCTCACCAAGCTCTTCAAGACCGATTACAACATCGTTTGAATTAACTTCGACATCTACAGCCTCTCCACGAACTAAACGATCATCTGCACCAGTTAATGCTGCATTTTGTTCATCGCTAAGGTTTACTTCATAAGTTACAAACTGACCATCTACAATTAGGCTGATTTGAGTAATCTCATCACCAGCAGCATTATAACTTACACTATTAACCACCGCATTCGTTTCTACAGTTTCTGTATCAAGATCTGTATCTTCATCAACATTGATTACTAGGTAATCTGCGATACCTGCAGGGTTATTGTTACCATGGTAGACTGTAGCACCAGTTACAAGATCGAAATCAAACGCCTCTACCTCGTCCCATGATGCGACTCCTACAAAGTTATCATCTTCATCATGTAAGAATACCGGGGTGCTGCCAAATACTCGAATGTCAGCATCTACACCATCAGTAGTAACTCCCTCTAGATAACTAGCACCAACTTCAGCTGCATCTTGCAAAGAAGCCTCAGAGTAAGTTCCACTAATTAGTGTGTTGAAACCAACGATATCTCCATCATTATTTTTAACGAAATCAATGATGTCTTTATTACCTAAATCTTCAACATCTGAAACTACAACTTGATTAGGAGAATCTCCTCTTAGTACTGCTACAATATTCCCTTCACCAGGAGCATTTTCATCAAATGTAAAGTAATCAATAACTGCTAGCTCCTCATCACCATCGATGAAAGGGCGTCCCTTAACATGATCGTTAATGCGAGTTAGTTGCTCTAGACCTAAAGTAACAGACTCTGAACTACCAGTAACACTACGGTAATTTAGCTCAATGTTACTTCTTTGACCTTGGCGATATGCATTTACAGTTGATGTAAGATATGCTGCATCTTCACCTACTACAAAGTCACCTAGGTCACCTAGTACAAATGAAACATTACCTGAACGATCCAAGTACAATGACACTGGCTCTTCTGAGTCTACAAATTGCTGTAAATGAGTTGCTTGTAGAGATTGTCTGTTTCCTTCAGCATCAATAAACGCTGAATCTGAAGTCAATTGATATTCATTACCTTCTACAATCACTCTGTCTTCGAAAATACGATCAATCATGCCAACTGCTAATTCATTGTATACTTCAGCATACTCCACTGTTGTATTAAAGTAGATGTTATCTCCTTGAGAAATGTCACTTATACCAATTTCTTCTCCACTTTCTACAACTGTGTAATCTGTTAGATTAAATTGATCTCCAAAGCCAGATACAATGTTTCCGTCTACTGATTCTACTATTAACGATTGTCTGTTCCAATCATATGCATCATAGAAAACAACTTGATTGTTGCTATTAAGTGTTACTTTTGCATAATCTGCTGCATCACCAGTTGTTGTAAGCGATTGATCGACTGTACCGTTATAACGCGGGATAAACCCTGAAGCCAAACGATAAGTTTCACCATTGCTCATTTCAATGCTTACAGGAGTAGTTCCGGCAGTGTTATAATTCACGTCAGTTACTGCACCTAGAACAGTAGTTTCAGAATCATTTTGGTAGAAGTTTTCTACAGTGTTATTTCTTAGGTAAGCAAATACACCTGATTGACCAAGTACTCCCTCTAGGTTAACATCTCCTAGATTTAAGTTCTCTTGTACTGCAACACGTTCTGAATCAGAAGTTGGGTGGTAGCCTCTTACTACTACTGTTCCATTATCATTATAGCCAACAATTCTAGCATCTTCCAGATATTCAGGACGTTGATGAGTTGATTCAGCAGAAGCGTAACCTGGAATATCGATTACGAAAGTGTAATCTCTGTGTGCTTCTAAATAAGCGTTATCTAGGAAAGTTACTGTAGCAGTACGTCCGTTATCGTGCAAATTAACACTTTGTACTCCTCTTCTTTCACCAGTAATGCTGTCTCTTACAACAATGTTGCTTTGATTGAAGTTGTCTACAACTGCATTAAATGAGATTTCATAAGAATGACCTAGACGATCAAGTGCAGCAACTTCATCTACAGTGAAGTCTACTGTATATTCAACACCATTAACTGTCCAAGTGCCAGCGTGTAAATGTGATAGTGCAGTAGCAAACTCAAATGTAGCTTCAGTTGCATCAGCATCGATGTCTTGTGCTACTACTTCATGAGTTGTTCCATTTGGAGATTGAACAACTAGAGTCGCATCTACAAGCTCTTCGCCTGGTGCAGTGAATTCTACTGTTACGCCTTCAGTTGTAAGTGCTTCTACAGAAGTTACTTCAACTGGAGTAAACTGACTGAATAATTAGATAAATGAAATTTGTAAAACCTATGGTACAGAAGAAAAAGCCCAAAAGAAGTTAAGTAACCATTGTTGTTTAATAGATAAATCATTAAGAGTAACCACATACCATAGATGTTCAATATAAGAATAAGATATAAATCTATTCAAGTTAGACATCAATTTTAATAGTTTCGCCCTAATAGGACAGTAAGATAGCCCATATCAGATAATCATACAAATTCATTTGTGACAACAACTTCAGAAACTCGCCCCAGCCGCCCATCTATTTTTTAACACAGCAATACACAGATAAATTTTATGTTAAAAGTTATGATGTTTTGTAACTTCGTTTTATTTTTACCAGTATGGGCTGGTGGCATTTGTTCAATTGACCGATAAAAAGTATAGTACACTTTCTTTTAAAAATTTCTGCAATACTTAATTATATTTTTATGGAGGTAATTATGGTCAATCTAACTTCTTATGGTAATCCTATTGACTCATTCTTTGAATTGCTAGGATACAATGAGAATGCGATAAGTAGTAGTACTGCATTTATTCTTAGTAAATCTCCTAAGCTATTAAACTATTTACTTTCTGATCTCATAGACGTTGATACATTGAACCAAGACCAAATCAACATTACTATACAAAAGTATGAGCACAAGAGTGGAATAACTGATATCGAAATTATAATTAGTGACGTAGCACATATTATAATAGAAGCTAAACGGGGTTGGTCACTACCAGCTAAAGATCAACTTCTAAAATATGCTAATAGAGACTCATTTAAATATAGCCTATGCAAGAATAGGTTACTAGTCACCCTATCAGAATGCACAAAAACTTATGCATCATACAATTTACCGTCTAATAAAGAAATTGGTATAGATATTAAACATATGTCTTGGGGAGACCTATATTCATTTGCAGTAAAAACCCGATCTTTAACAACTTCCGTTTACGAAAAAAAGTTATTAACTGAGTATAGCCAATATTTGAAAGGGTTGATTACAATGCAAAATATAAACTCAAATGAAGTCTATGTTGTATCTCTGTCTACCTCTTCTCCTAAAGATGCCTCGATTTCTTGGATTGATATCGTAGAAAAAAAGAAAAAGTATTTTCATCCCATGGGTAAGAATTGGTTGAATATACCACCAAACTACATTGCATTTCGTTACCATGGACATTTACAATCAATACATTTTATAGAAAACTACCATGTTACGACAAAACTACATGAATATATTCCTGAATTAGCCAAGGAGACCACTGAACCTTATTTCATCTATGATCTAGGAGCACCAATACCATTTTCTAAAATTGTTAAATCAGGTAAGAACATCAGGAACGCTCGTCTTTGGTGCCACCTAGATATTTTACTAACAGCTGATACCGTATTAGAAGCATTTGAACTAACAAAGAAGAGAAAAAGCTCAATGTTATAACGAACTCATTAATTTTAAATCTTTTGATTAAATTCTATAAAGAGGTGTGACAACAATAAATAATATAACCATAATAGAGCAAAGTATTTTAAATAAACTAATAGAACTTATTAACAATGACATTTACGTCACATACTACAGTGATTTAGCGAAAAGTATTAATAACAAAGAAGTAACTAGTCACACAATAGGAGTACATTTAAATCGAATTTCAAGGTCTTGTAACGAATTAGGATTACCCCTTATATCTGCCATGGTTATCAATAAAGAACGGCATAGACCTGGAGCTGGTTTTTATGCTTTATACAAGGAAGTATATAGTAGCTCTGAAACGAGTAAAGATCATATATTTATTGAAGAGATAAGTAAAATAAAAAAAACTAAGTGTTGGTCTAAATTTACTAACTAATATATACTCTCTGAAAATGATACATTACCAGTAAAAAGAATTTCTTGGCTTTTATGAATACCTCTAGAATATCATCTAAATCAACTATTTAAGAAGTCTAGCATGTACTAAATTAATTAATAAACCTTTGTAAGTTTTTCAACATTAACAATAAAACACCCTTACTAGTAACTAATTGCTTTTAAATCACTATTCTGTTTAGAAAAATGCAAGGGCGATTAGGGCGATGATCAAAGAAGCTTGGTAGAACAAGGATTCGGCTTGTTATTAGGAGGGCAATTATTAAGGGCATATGGGGCATTTTAAAAATAATTCATACATTCACTTAAAAATAAGTCAAACCTGACGATAAAAAGAATGAATGCAAGGATGCAGCTAAATGATCAGGGAGGATCAAGACATGAATGAAGAGAAACGAAAAGAATTGGCATTAAGGGGCTCTAAAGGTCTTGTACTTAAGAGGAAACTAGGAACAAGCTTCATAATAAACGATGACATTAAAATTACAATCTCTGAGTTCAGAGAAGACAAAGTAAAAGTCATCATTGATGCACCAAATGAAGCTAAGATACTTCGAACCGAATTAATTATCGATGAAGCTGATACTACGTCAAACCTCCGCTAACTGCGGGTTTGAAATAAATTACGCTCGTGACACATGGAGTGAGGACTACGAGCTAAAAACTAAGGATGGTTAAAATGATTATCAACAACAACATGAGCGCAATGAACGCTCACCGCCAACTCGGCATGAACCAAAACTCTATGCAAACGTCTATGGAGAAATTATCTTCAGGACAACGTATCAACCGTGCAGGAGATGACGCAGCAGGTCTTGCAATTTCTGAGAAAATGCGCGCGCAAATTAACGGTCTTGATCAAGCAAGCCGTAACGCACAAGACGGTATTTCTTTGATTCAAACAGCAGAAGGCGCTCTTGATGAAACTCACAGCATTCTTCAACGTATGCGTGAGCTTGCAGTTCAATCTGCTAACGAAACAAACACAGATTCAGACCGTGGTGAAATCCAAAAAGAAATTGATCAATTAGCTGAAGAAATTACTCGTATTGCTGATACGACAGAGTTTAACGGAAAAAACTTACTAGGTACTGATGGAGCAGATGGCTTTAGTGGTAAGTTCCATATTGGTGCTAATACTGGTCAAGATATCACTTTAAGCCTCTCTAACATGAGTGCCGAAACATTAGGAGTAGCATTGGATGGAGAAAGCGTTGAGGCTGTAAGTGCAGGAGGATCTCTTCAAGGTATTGAATTCGCTGCAGCAAACGGTACAAATTATGCTATTAACTTCGTTCAAGGTGATGAAACGGCAGCGGCGTTAAATGGAAGTACAATCACAGTTACTTTAGGAACTGATGCAGATTTAGCAGACGTAGTTACTGCATTTGATGGTATTGATGAGGTAACTGCAACGCTTGCAGATGAATCAGGTGGTGATGTAGAGGCTACAGAAGGAGGTACTACTCTTTCTGGTGGTACAGCAGCAATTCCTGAAGGAACTACTGGTGGAATTAGAGTGGATTCACAAGTTGCAGCAGATGCAGCAATTACTACAATTAACGAAGCTATTGAGCTTGTTTCGGGAGAGCGCTCTAAACTAGGTTCAGTACAAAACCGTCTTGAGCATACAATCGCAAACTTGGACAATGCTTCAGAGAACCTTCAAGCAGCAGAATCACGTATCCGTGACGTTGACATGGCTCGTGAGATGATGGAGTTCACTAAGAACAACATTCTTTCACAAGCATCTCAATCAATGCTTGCTCAAGCAAATCAACAACCACAATCAGTACTTCAATTACTTCAATAATAGCTATAAACCAGAGTGTTTCATCACTCTGGTTTGTTTTTATAAAAATTAAACTGCAAAATCCTTTTAGAACAGAAGCTATAAGCTTTCTCTATATAAGTTCAAGGGCGATCAGGGCAATCTTAATAGATCTTTGAACAAGCTTTATTCCTCATGAACCTTCTCATACATTTAATGGATGACTTAAAAAAAGAGGATGGTCTTTTATTGACCGCCCCCTACAACTATTGATTCATCAAGCGATCAACTTGATGATTATAACCATATTTTTGGAAGAATTCAATTAAGGCAATTTGAATAATTTCTTTTTGTGTCACATTTTTCTCTTTACTATACGACTTTAACAACTGATAAAGGTTCCCTACGATGACGGCTGTTACTTGTGATTGTTGACCTGGCACTTTATAGCGTGGCAATTGGTTAGTCTGCATACCAAACATCGTTTCAAGCTCTTCTTGATGGTTCATAAGCATTTCTAACATGGGCATGTACTTCTCTAATCTCTTTATCGATGGCTCTTCTGTATCCCCCATGTCTTTCACTTGTTGTTCGTCTACCTCTGTGGCTCCTAAATCAGCGACTCCATCCCACACGTAATTCATACGTTCCGCATTCCACATATACCCTTGAGCAGACATGTATTCACCTAAATGCTTATGATCTCTGAAATAGAATTTGTCAGCTACTTTTCGAGTGTTCATCTCTTTCTCATCTAACATGGCTATAATGTTACTTGCTTTTGTATCAAGCGACAATGTTTGGTTGTCTTTTTCCATTTCCAGCTCATATATTCCTTCTTCTTTAATCCATCGGTAGCCTTTACGTCGCATATAAATGTCCAGTGCTTTATAGTTCTTATGCCCAAACTCTATAGCTAATTGTTCACGAGTTTTACCTGCGCTCAACCCTGTTAGCACTTCTTCAACTCGATCATCTATTAATAGATGGTTCGCTTCCATAAAAAGTTCCTCCTTCTAAAGTTGATCTACTGAGTCTAGCAAGTCTTTATGATTTACGTGCATGTAAACACTAGTCGTTTTTAAATCAGCATGTCCCATCATCTTTGAGATATCAACGATGTTTACACCCTTGCGTGCCAAATGGGAAGCAAACGAGTGTCTTAGAGAATGAGAACTGATTTTCTTCGTCCAACCTAATTCAACACGTGTACGATCTAAGACTCGATTTACGTAAGGCGTTGAAAACTTCCCAGATCGTTTTGATGCGAAAAAGTAAGCAGAAGCTGTTTTAGGACGCAATTTACTGAGGTAGTTAGTTAAAATGACTTTTAGCTGCTGATTAATGGGTACGATTCGATTTTTATTCCCTTTACCTGCAATGACGTGTACCTGGCGTTTTTCTAGGTCAACATCTTCTATTTGTAAAGAAAGGCATTCAGAGATTCGCAACCCTGTATAATACATGAATTGCGTTACAACTTTGATTAAGGGATGATCAATGGTATTAACAAACAATTCAACTTCATCAATCTCCAGTATATCTTTTTCTTTTTGTTGACCTTTGACCTTTTCAATTGAAGCAACTGGGTTCTTCTGAACCCAGCCCTCTTGACAGCAAAACTTATAAAACGATTTCATTGTATTAAGGTGACGATTGCGACTTCCTGCTTTGTACTGTTTCACATTTTTAAGCATTAAAAGATACCCTTCTACATCGCTTGTGCTAATATCATCAACATACACTTGACCATTAAATTTCTCGCTAAAATAACTCTTAATCATTTTTAAGTCACTGCGGTAACCCTCGATGGTTTTAATACTGCGATCTTTGCTTGCCATATGAGCTTCAAATGAATCCATCACACTACCAAATTCCATTATCACTCGCTCCTTATGCTTCATTATTGAACAAGTCTTCTAGCGTAGTTTTTTTATTCGACTTTAGTTTCTTACTAGGTTTCATACTACTTTCATCCTTTAAGCTAAAAACACTTTTGCTAAGCGACAAGCTGTACACTCTAACTCTTTTAGAATTGACTGTAGCCTTTGTCTGATTTCCTCCTGCATCATGATTTAAGATTCCCTTTTCTTTCCAAGCATTAATTACTACATTAATGTCTTCGAAATCGTTTTCCATAAGCAAGTCTCGCAATTTTTTAGGTAAGATACTTACTTCAGTTTTCTCTTCAAATTGCTTGATTTGACCCCAATTTTCATTGCCCTGAGAAGGAAAATCTGTTTCGTTATAAACTCTATCAAATTTTCTACGATGTTGATAAATAGCTTCTATAATGACTTCTAAAGCTTTTGATCCTATATCTCTGTTTTCTAGAGACTGCTGATTTTGTTCGATTAACAATTGAGAAAGACCCTCTTTATTAAGATTAATTTTCAATGACTTTTCTACAAGTTCTGCAGTCAATAAAATAAGTGCTAACTTCTTAACTATTCTCTCTGCAAAATTATCTTTTTGAGGCAATTTTTCCATTAGAACTTGTTTCCAACTGTTCCACAGATCTATTACTGTCTCAAAATCAATATCTAGCAGATACTGCGCAAAGATCGGTGCGGAATGCCCATAATGTTTTTCAACACCTTCTCGGATTGCGTCCGCATTTCTCGCATCTCTTGTCCACGTAATGTTGTCAAATTCCAAAAGTCTTATATGTTGACCTGTACTTTGGGTAGCATTAGCTAACAACGACTTTTCTGCTGTAGAGATAATCGTTGTAGCCCAAGTTTCTCGTTTTCTCATTTTAGCTTCTTTATTCATTCTAGCCTTATCGATACCACTGGCAAGTTGGTAAATCTGGTTAGTAAAATCTTTAAAGCTGCCCATAGACGCTTCGTCTAGTACAAATGGAATTCCTCGATTATTGGTTAATTGATTAATAATTGCATTCTTCGTTCCATTCCAAGTATTAATAAGACCGCCGATGCTTTGTGACGGTTTACCAAAAGGAGAAGCCGCTAACTTCGCAGCAGTAGTCTTACCTTTAGTACTGTCTCCCCATAGATGGAAAACCATCGATTCCATTTCAATGCTCTGAGCTAGGTAACCAACTACGATACTAGAAAAACCCAACACCAATGCCATTTCTAATGTCACTGTGCCTTGAACCTCATTTTTTATTAGATCTCTCCAACCATCTAAACTGCCCGCCGCACTTAGATCCAAGTCTCCACTATATACAGAAGTCAATTCATTATTTCTACTAATAAGTTCATAATGTTTATACGTTAAATGTCCTTCAATATCACACCAACCAAGATGAGTGTGATAATACTCAAGGGGAGCACTTTGTTCTTGAATTGATAAAAACTTTGAAATCTCAGAGGCTTTATGTTCAAATACATCTAATCCATATTCTAATAACTTTTGAAGCTCTTGCCTCGATAAAGAACCTCTTGAGACTTCAATCTCATGAATGCTTCCCTTATAATTGTATTGTAAAATGATACTATTCTTTTTGCTTTCGATATCACGCTTAATCTCCTTAACCTTTACCAAATCTGAAACTTTTGTGTACTTTTTTTCACCATCGTTATACTTTAGTATTTCCTTATCCGTGATACAGTACTTGCCAAAATGAGCTTTCTTTTTATTATCCATGTTTATCCCTCCTGAATTATCTTTCGTAACCCATATTATTGAATTACGCGAGATAGATCACGGACATCTTTTCATGTTGACTCCTTCTAAATTTATCCTTGACTTTACGAAACAAATAAGATACATCAATATAAAAAATCCTACCCCAGTTTGGGATAGAACTTTTTAAATTGATGTATTCTTTTTCTTTTCATAACGTATTACCACTTTAAGTTGAAGCTCTTTAGGGAGTTTATTTAGATCCTCCATACTATAAACAACTTTAGCTGGGAGTTCAGTATATTCTTCTATTATCTCCATAAAAGCCTCTGAGAACATTTTTTCAGAGTGTATCTTATCTCTATAACTCTCACTTACTCTTTGTAATTCCTCAAAATATCCATTTAGAACATACATCTGTCTTTCTGGATTCTCTATGTCACTAAATAATTCTAAGTCTTTCATTACCATTTCGTAAGCCTCGGTTTGTTTTTTATTAGCCTCGGTGTAGAATTCTCCAGAAATAAATGCTTCTACATATTCATCATAAAGCCCCTTTTCCTCATTGTTCATTCCAGCAAGGACAATACATTTATGGAGCCTTAGAATTTCTGCTTCCAAAAGTTGTTCATGTTCATTTAGTACTTTTCCCTTCATTAATTTATGTTGAACGCTAAGAAGTTCTTCTCCCTTTTCACCATTTAAATATAGTGATTTAATCATTTTTTTATAAGCATTATACTCTTTCATCGGTCTATCAACAATCTGCTTGGGTCCATTTAAATAATTTGCCATTAATTTATTGTCTCGATCTATTCTTTTTCTAAGTGGTTCGAATAAATCAGAATCACTATTTCTTTCTATATTTAGTAAGTCTCTCAATACATCGGCTATTCCAAACGTATGTTTACTCTTACTCAAAACTAACCCCTCCGAATGCTAAATAATACTTTTTACTATCACTATTATAGCACTGAGAGGTGTTAGTATTTGCTAATTATTTAAACTTGCATGAGTCTTATACGATTCCATAAAAATAAACACGGCTGCTACGATATGCAACGCCATCCCTAAGCCTGGAATGAAGCCTAGAATGCTTGCGCCAATACCAATTATGTTACCGATAGGCAGATTATGACCACTTCGAATTGCAAAGACGACTATGAGCACATGGATTGCTAACATAACAAACAGTGGAACCCATGCCATCGCTAGTATAAAGCTTCCACCTAAGAACGGAATCCCTAGTAGAGCCTCTCCTCCCCCTGATACCCATTTCATAATGTTTAGATTCTTTTTACTGATATTGTCCATTTGACAACCCTCCTAATTTACTGTAAACCTAGTTCTTTTGAACCCTACGTATACTCTTGATTATAGCGCAAAAAGATACTTAAAAGTAGTATTTTTGTATAAAAAACCTCCTTTGAGTCCCTGCAAATCTCTTTCACTGTTCCATAAGCTTAATAGAGAGGTGGTTGAATTGACTGATTTGCGTAGGATTGTAGGGAACCGTATCCGTCTTGTTCGAAAAGAACAAGGACTCACCCAACAAGAACTTGCCGATCGATCTGGACTTGATGATGCATATATCGGTGGTATTGAACGTGGTGAACGCAATTTTACAATCGACACATTGGATAAAGTACTAAATGGGTTAAACATTAAGCCTGATGAACTTTTTTCAGGTATGAGCTTGAATTTCAATCAAGATTCCAAACGAGATGCACTTGAAGAATTAGTAAGCATTGCTGTTACCTTAAATTCAGATCAAATTGCTGCTTTAAACCGCATTAATCGTGAAATCTTAAAAACCATGAAATGACAACCCATACGGTACTAACTGAACAAGTCCCTCTATACTCTTTAAGGTATAGAGGGAGGCTTTTATTCAAAATGCTTGTCTAGTATTTCATTAACCAACTTGGAAATGCTCTTTCTCGTCAACTGTTTTTCTTCATTTAACGATTCAAGGTTTTCAATGGAGAAATAAATCATTTTTCGCTCATGCAATTCTTCAAATTTTGGTTGTTTTTTTGTAGTACTATGCCTCTGAATGGTTTTCTCTTGTTTCCCATTTTCGTCAATCTCAATGACTTCAGTGACATACACTGGCTCAACAGGTTGAGAAACATTGGGTCTCTTTTTTCTTGCTACTTTCAACTTTTCTCTACGATTCATCACAATCATCCTCACTCAACTAAAATTGAAGTACCCGTTCCCGTTACGGATACTTAATCGTTTGTTAGGAAAATGACGTGGCTTTTAAACTTTTAAAGCTTAGACAACATACTTCCCTCTTTAATATGACGATCATAGAAGTTCAACAGCCTTGCGTTTATCCTCTCTGGTGGTTTGGATGTAATACTTTGCGGTCATATTCACGCTACTATGACCAGCTAACTTACTGACAGTAGTTAGCTCAACCCCTTTGCGAAGCAATTGCGTACAAAACGTATGCCGAAACAAATGGGGGTGCAAGTGTATACCAACCCAAAAGGACAATCTGGCTAGCAGTTCCCGTACCGCATCCCGATGCATCTTGGATGCACGTTGACTGACAAATAGATAGCTACTATCACTAAACTTGGATTCCTGTCGCTCAGAACGTTGGTATTCATGGACTAATTCCAACACATCTGTTCGTAAGCTAAGTTCTCTCAACTTTCCTCCCTTCCCTCTCACAGTTAAGATGCCCGTCATTCGATCTAAATCTATTAGTTTGATCGTTACCAGTTCCGTTACCCGAACCCCTGTGTAAAGAAGCAGGTAGATGATAAGCTTATTTCGTACACTGACTTTAGATCCATCTTCTATGAAAAACAGAAGTCTTTCAATTTGTTCCTCACTAAGTGCAGTGACAACATGATCACTTCCAGAAGCAACCTGAACTCGATCTCGCTTTAACTCTATAAATCGTTGAGTTAAACTGCCCCTACTGTATAGAAAATCATGATAGACCTTCAACGAGTTCACTTTTTTATTGATCGTTGATGGTGCGTACCCTCTGCCTACTAACGATTCTTTATACTTTAAAAACGTAAAGCGTGTCATTGTTACTTCATGATTGCCCTTCTCACATAAAAATCGATGAAAAGCTTGTACATCACCCACGTAGGACACGATTGTTGTGGATGCCTTTTCTTCCTCCACTAGCCAGCGTTCAAACTGTTTAATCTTATCATTGCTCATATTCTTCCCTCCAACACAAAAAAGCCTCTTATCTGTTAAAATAAGAAGTTCTGCTTCTGAATTATACAGTTAGTGATCCTTCAGTGATCTTTCTGCGTTTCATTAAGAATTTCAGTCGCAATTGCAATGATGATGGTAATCACTAGTTTCTGCCACATTCCCTCACCTCCTTTACGGAAACGTTGCTGTAATTGTCACCGCATTGGCTTGATTACATTTCATGAGGCCACTGGCGACAGTTCTATATTTCTGACGTGAGATTGCCCCTTTAAAAATGAGCGATCTTCCTTATGAATGATCGACTTGTCCATGCTCGGCATCCTTTGCTTCACTTTTGTCGTGAGCAGGCGTGTCTTTTTGTCGTCAGTTAAAAGAGATGTCCTTAATCGAACCATCGGGAAAAATCCAAAATGCCGGGCTGCTCGTTTGCTCATGTTGATAAAATATCCAGCCAATATAACCTTTTTCACGGGGATGTTCGACTAAAACGATTAACCATCCGGAACCCAGCCCATCTTCTGCCATGGCGCTGGCAATGAGGAAAGGATCGGGAAGGGCGTCGAACAAACAGGGCGGGAACATCGCGTTATCAACTTCCTCCTTAAACAACCTCACGGCTTCCCAGGCACTATTATTGTCTATCTGAAATGGCAGATCAGTTTCCTCCACTAGATGCCGTAAAAAAGCGCTCTGTGCGTTTCCAAGTGTCACGTTACATCTCCCCCCTTTCTTTGAGCGAGGCAAACGTATCATCACAAATAATGAGGTGGTCCAATACCTCAATGCCCATAATATTCCCGGCCTCGACTAAACGCTTCGTAATCTCAATGTCTTCGTGACTGGGCGTAGGATGATTGGAGGGATGATTGTGACCGACAATGATGGCGCAAGCATTTGCTAGAATGGCAGGCTTCAGCACCTCCCTAGGGTGAACAATACTGGCATTCAAACTCCCAATGTGGCACGTGTGAATGGCGTTGGGGGTATTCTTCGATGACAGACAAAGCACTAAGAAATGTTCGCGGTCGACGTGCCCTAGAAATTGCTTGAACAATGCGTACGCATCTTCTGGGCCGGTGATCTGCCTTTTTTCGTACAACAAACTGGACTCCTTGGCTAACTTTACACTTACAATGTCTACACGTTTGCGTGGCTCCTTCGGCTTTTCCTTGACGACGTCTTTAAATGGGAATGCGGGGTGTTTCTTGTCTTCATACTTACTCATGGAAGCTGCCTCCTGACATAAAAATAGCCCTAACTCCTGGGTGGAATTAGGGCCGGTGTGATATACGTTGATTCATCATTATAATATATATCTGAGGGGGCGATTGTTACGTTAGGCAGCAGCTCCTGTGAAAAATTTCGACATGGATTGTAATAATCAAATATTTGGTGAAAGTTCCCGTCGCCTCATACATAAAAAGAAACCCCAACATAAGTTGAGGTTCGATTAACATTAACGAATTAAAAACTCTTCCCAATGAACCTCCGTATGAGGACCATCTCGATCAATAAATCGTATGCTTTCTGTTTCTTTAATAATTTCAATTTGACTTATATAACGCGAACCAGGTCTTTCCCATGTTTCAATTAAATTTCCTTCATCATCGTATGCTGCAACCGCAAATGAGATCGCATTATCTTTTTCAGTAAAAACCCAGTAATTATAGTTTCCTAGTTTAAATCCGATATAGCCCTCTAATATAGGAGAACGAAAAGATTTATACCCCATAGGCTCCGACGGTATATTATTAAAATTAGTAATCAAAGCGTTCTTAAGCAATCTTAACCATACTAAAGGGCCCTGCAGATCGTTTTAAGATCCACAGGGCCCTCATCTTCCCTAACCACTTTCATACAGTAACGTGGTAGAAGTCAGGGCATCTTTTTATTCCCCTTCAGGTATCGTTATATTGAAAGCATCAAAGCGACTCTCGTAAACAGTTCCATTAAGAGTATACTTAACTACTATTTCCGATGGTAAATTCGGCTCTTCGTTCTCATTAAATGCGTATGGTCCACGCTCCCAAGCCCAGTCATTATTTACTGCTTCTCTTCCAAAGTTGAATGGGCTTGATATGCTGGTACTTCCAGTGTAATTATAATTGTCATCATTCAATGTATTACGAGCAAGCTCACTACCATCTTCTCCAATAAGAATGACTTCTAAAGAGTCTAATTCATCAATTCCGGTTATCTCTAAATTACTGAAATCGAAACTCAGGTTAGTAGAGAATCCACCATTTGGATTTAGAGTGTCATCTGGATCGTTATATGGAGTCCCAGTAAGACTGACACTACCATCTTCGCTATTCCCGTCTCACGATAGGGCCTTCACCACGCAGGCGACTTTCATCGCACGCGGCGATCCGTCAACCAACACTTGCTACCTCATTATTTTGGGGAAATAAGTCAGTGAGTGTTTATTATGTTGACTGGGTTCCTTCGCTCCGGCTAGTTTTAACCTCCCGACTTGTTACCAAATCAGTGCGAACGGCTAGCCCTCGTCACTACTACGAACCCGCTGCCACTTCCAGTGTTCATTGGCGCCATGACCCCTCCTACTGCAAGCTTCAAACGTTCCATTATTCCTATCCCTTGTTTTGATTCCCTTAGGCTCCCGCTCTCGAATTCAGAGAGACGTCGACTACAACCATTACGACTGCAACCTGTTTAAGTAGGAGGGCAGATGTCGAAGCCCTAGCATCGCGATATTTTACAGCACCTGCTCCCTCTGATCCCTTCCGCACGGATTCGTTATCCTAGCCATAGAAACCTTTTAAAGAACTCCGCACGCCTTCAGCGGCGTTACGACTTCACCTGACTTCGCCCCTTCTATCCCATGGGATATCACTGGACGCAGGAGGATTAAGCACATAGTCATAAGATTAAGTTGGACTATGGTCAGGTATATAACCTAACTTTTCAGAATAATAGTTAGAAGAAGATGCCCGCCATCAAGGCGGGGCCTTCTTCCCTCTGGTTTACTCTAACTTTCAGAGCTTAGCAGAGAACGTTTCGCTTTTGGATGACTCGATGATTGGGAAGGCGATTAGTCTTGCTCTCCGTCGTCATCGCCATTATCGTCAGAGCTATCTTCATTTAAGTCAAAGAGAAAGTTTTCAACTACTACGCCATCAATTTCAGTAACTAATGTGTATTCTGCATCAGTTTCTAGATCTCCATCTACTGAAACTGTAGCAGTGTATTCGCCCTCTTCATTATCGAACTCTTCAACTGTAAGTGTTACGTCATCCTCATCTTCAAGGGCAAACGCAACTCCTTCAGAATCTAAATCCTCTAATTCAGAAAGTGTACCTTCTACAGTAAGGTCTGGAAGGTCACCATTTCCTTGAACACTTGAAACTGTGAATGTAGCTTCAGGTTCTTCTGGTTCTTGACCTGGCGCTGATCCTTCATGAATAATAACGTAGTCTACCACATTGACGCCTTCTGCAGCAAGTACTACCTCAATGTGATTTCCATCTTCAGTGACTTCACGTAAATCATTGAAACGCGCTGTCGTTAAAGAGTTTCCTGTCGCATCAAGAATGTATGCATCTTCTGATAGACGAAGGCGATCAAGATCTCCTTCACCATCAAGAATGAATGAATTAGCACCTTGGAAGCTTGTTGGTAAGCCTCTAAAGAAGATATTTTCTTGATATTCATTTACAGCGACGACAACATCATCGTTGTCTAATTCCAATTCAACAAAGGCACCGCGTGGAAGCTCAATTTGTTCGCCCTCGTCATTAAGAAGCTCATCGACAGAATAAGTTTCAATTTCACCGTTAACAAAGGCAGATACTTGTACTAATTCATCTTCTGTATTATAACGAACATCATTGATAACCGCAGTTTCTTCAGTAGTAACTGATTCACCTTCAGTCTCTCTAAGGTCTAAAGTCAGGTAAGTTGACGTTTGTAATTCAGAGTCATAGTATACTCCCAATTCTTTTACAAAATCCGCTTCAACTTCGCCCCAAGTAGTCACACCTTGATAACCATCGCCATCATAGAGGAAAACAGGTGTGTTTTCAGGTGTAATGATATTAATATCATTTTCCTCTTCATCTTCAATCTCAACAATTCTTTGACCTGGTCTCACACGCTCATCAGCCGGTGGAGTTGTATCAGCTTCTGTGTACGTGCCAGATGGAACTGTTTGAGTTCCAACTACAGCATCGTCATCTGTTAATAACTCAATAACATTGCCACTAGCAAAGATTCCATTTTCTCCAGAAACCCGAACTGGATCACCAGTAAGTTCTCCATCTTCATTTAATGGCTGGATCGTAGCACCTGTTCCTTCGTTAGCTACTCCAAATCCATATTCGGATTCGACACCTGCAAGCTCTTCAACGTCATTAAGCTGAAGTTCAATTTCATTAGAGCCACCAGATACGTCTCTGTACTCTAATTGAAGGTAATGGTTAGTTCCTTGGCTATAAGCATTTCCATTAGAAGTTAAGTAGGCTCCATTCTCACCTAGAACAACTTCTCCGAGGTCACCAACAACAAAAGCAAGTTCCCCTGAGCGATCTAAATAAAGAACAACTGGCTCTCCAACTTCTTCTAGATCTTCAAGAACGCTCGAAGTAATTGTTGATCTATTTCCTTCAGCATCAACATAGTAAATGTCATCTGATAGATCGTACTCAACACCGTCTACAACAAAGCTGTCCGAATAGATTGTTTCGATAGTCCCAGCTTTGCGCTCAGTATAAACCTCTGCATACTTTTCGTTAGTATTAAAGAATAGTAGATCGCCCGTGCTTAAACTTTGTGGTGAAACGGTTTGACCACCATTGACAATTGTATAGTCAGATGCGTCAAGTTCTTCACCGTCAGCAAGGCCATATACAATGCCGTCTTCGTCTACTGAACTTACAAGTAGTGGGCTAACATCTGGTGACCAGTTATATGCATTCGTAAATACAATATTGTTACCACTTAAAACTACTTTTGAGTAGTCAGCTTCACTGATGTTATCTTCATCACTACCATCCAAACGATGAATGGCACTGCTTGCAACGTTATATTCTACATCTTCTCCATCGACATGAACCGTTGCCGTATTATTAGCTGAGTCTACTTCAGTAATCGCACCGTAAACGACAGATTCGTTTTCATTCTGGTTAAATTGTACGATATCATTGTTTCTTAGGTAAGAAAATACACCAGATGTTCCTAATGCTTCTTCATAATCAATTCCTGAAGCATTTAGTTGTTCTGAATGCGCTTCTAAGCTGCCATTAACATATCGTTCGCCTTCAACTTCGATAGTTTCATCGTCTGCATCATACCCTACCACACGAGCGTTTTCTAAGTAAGCAGGACGTTGGTGTGTAGATTGAGCTGCAGAGTAGCCAGAAATATTAACCGTGAAAGTATAATCACGATGCGCCTCTAAATGAGCTTCATCTAAGAAAGTGATCGTCGCAGTGTGACCATCATCATGAAGGTCTACACTTTGAATCCCTCTGAGCTCACCAGTTGTTGCATCACTGACTCTAATATTGCTTTGGCTTAAACTATCTACTGTAGAATTAAAAGTGACTTCATAAGCTTGCCCTGCACGGTCAAGCGCTGCAATGTTATCGATGTTGAATTCTACTTCATACTCCGCACCATTAACTATCCACGTTCCTGCTTGAACAAATGGAAGTTCGTTAGCGAATGCAAACGTCGCTTCAGTTGCATCAGCATCAATATCTTGAGCCACAACTTCAACATCGTTACCGTTCGGATCTGTAACATTAACGCTTGCGTCAATAAGACTTTCGCCTGGCTCTTCGATTTCTACTGTTACGCCTTCAGTTGTGATGTCTTCAACAGAAGTTACTTCAACTGGAGTTGTTGCTTCAGCTACAGTTCCTTCGAAAGTTAGAGTAGTGTACTCGCCTTGGTATACAAGCTTATACTCAGCGCCTTCTTCTTGGCTTGCAGTTGTAAGACGTACAACGTTGTTGTTACCTTCTGGTCCAGCTACAACTTCAGCGTCTACAACGTCAAGACCTGTGAACGCGAAGTCTTCAGCGTCAACGTCTACAACTGAATCTTCGAAGTATACGTCTACTGTTGTGTTGTTGATTGCTTGAATGTCTTCAAGACCAGAGTCGATTGTGTGTTTCACTTCAATTGAACGCTCAAGGAATGAAGCAAGTTGTCCACGAGTAACTGAAGCGCTTGGACGGAATGTGTTGTCGCTAGTTGATGTAATTCCGTGTTGAGCAAGGATAAGAATGTTCTCTACGTGAGACTCATACGCAAGCTCGATATCTTCAACTACAGTGTCATCTCCAGGGATGTTCTCAAGTTCGAATGCACGAACGAGGATTGAAGCCATTTGTTGACGAGAAAGTTGTGCACCTGGCTCAAATACAGTGTTGTCGAAACGACCAACCATGATTCCAGCTTCAGATACTGCTTGTACTACGTCAGCAAAGTGGTGGTTTTCTGATACATCGTCATAAAGACGTG
The DNA here is from genome assembly GCA_012970285.1 of Bacillaceae bacterium JMAK1. GTDB lineage: Bacteria > Bacillota > Bacilli > Bacillales > Marinococcaceae > Geomicrobium_A. The sequence goes on along the minus strand of JIBW01000003.1, from coordinate 173,896 downwards.
TTGGGTTCTCAGGAACCTCAAGATCGAAAGCACGAACGATCATTGTTGCGATTTGACCACGAGTGATATAAGTGTTTGGCTGATATGTACCGTCTGAGTACCCAGTGATCACGCCACGGTCAGCTGCACGCTCGATGTTCTCGAAGTGTGGGTTTGAAGCATCAACATCAGAGAACGTTTGCTCTTGAGCATCCGCCACCTGTTGTGGTGTTGTAACAGCAAATGCAGATGCTGCCATTGCTGCAGTCATTGTTCCTGCAATAAATTTACGATAAGACTTTGGTTGGTAAGCCATTCTTATTACTCCTCCTTTTGTATAGAACAAAGCTGCCTTGGAAGGATAAATTACGACACAGCCTTGGACTTTATAAACATAAACATTCAGAAAGCTACGAGTATTACAATAACATAACAACGATTGCAGTTACTTATGTTAAATTGTGATCCCGGGCCGCCTCCTTACTCTTGTCAATCTTCAAAGTTTACTAGATAGCAAGACTACCATCACTCATTATATAGAGCTTTAAATCTACGTGTCAAATAAAAAATAGTCGATTTTGCTTATAAATGTGAAATGTTTTCCATACGTAGTCCCGTTTTTTTTGATATTTCGACAAGTTACCTCAATTTTACAGGATGGAGGAAAATATTGCTAGGTATTTTCATTTAATAATCACAAAAAGGTGTTTTTTAGTATTTTAGTCTCTTACATTTTGTCTATTTAATATATTTTTGTTAGCATTAATGGTTCTTTAGACATAAAATCACTAAACTTTTTTGTAATAGTAGTAATATTACTTAGATACTTACATAGTTCTTTTTTCATTATTTATAACAATATTCGATAGTATGCTACTCACCTGAGATAAAATCCTCATCCATTCGTACTTCTAGTTAATTATCACTATTAATTGAATGACATTCGTTTCCTTTCATCATCACTCACTCATTCCAACTTACTACATCCATCTTTTTATGCAATGATTGACACGCATCAAAAAACCACGCTTCCAATAGAATATGGAGAGCGTGGTTTTTATCTATTCTGTTTCTACTTCTTCATCCATCTCTTCCTCGTTTTGCGCTTCTCGTTGCTCTTCTTCTATCATGTCGTGAACAAATGTTTCTACATCATCACTTACTTCATTCCAATGATCGAAAACAATGCTTTGTTGATCATCAACTTGTTGAAGATCTCCTTGTAATTCAACTGTAAATCGATAGCGCGTATCAAATTGATGAAGCTCATACGTCTCCTTATCGATAAAAGCGACCATATCAATTCGTTCTATTTCTATGTCTTCAGCCAATTCTTCACCAAGTTCTTCATCAATCATTCCCCATTGTTCCATCTTATTAAGAACGAGTGGAATGTGCTGTTCTTGATCAGTTCGAAAAGACACTTCATAAAAGTCTTCAATTTCTTTCATCAACATCGATTCTTGAAACTGCTCATATCGATTCATTTCATCGATTGGGTTTACCATCGACAAGAAACTACTTTGAATGTCATCACTAAACTGTCGTACATCCTCATCTTCTTCAACATACGCTTCTTCGTCATTAATATGAATTCGAAACTCTAAAGGCTCATTAAAATCTACAAGGTCGAGCGTACTAATTACGTATGCGTCAAGCGGGTGTAATTGCAACGCCCCTTGAGTGTTTACATTCATACTTTCACCATTAATTTGTAGGTTTTGCCACTTTTTAAAATGAACGTTCTCCGTCGATTCATCAAGGATTGTTTTAGAACGGTTAAAAATATCTTCGGGATTTTCTGTAGTTGTACAACCAGAAGCAACAATTAACATCATTACTCCGAAGGTCATCAGTCGCTTTTTCATAGGAACTCCTTTATTGAAGATTAAACGTTTACCGTTTTATTTTAGCGGATGCATGTTTCTTTGTATAGCCTTGTTACAGTTCTGTTACATTCCCGTTATGTACTATTAAAATGACACTTACTTCTCTTCTTCTCTACAAATCGACATGTAACAGTCATTTACGACGTCGTTTCACAGCAAGTGCAGAGAGACTCTGTTTAAATTGACGTCTTTTTATAGAAAATGTTTCATTATGTCTTGAACTTGTTACACAACTGTAAAGGCACACATCTAAATGCCTATGATAGACTATGAATTGTTGAAAAGTAACTTACATATCCAACTATCGATGAACTCTATTAGAACTATTACATACAACGTTTTACAACAATCTACTAAATTATGACACGTAGCAGGGGTGCTACAGGGGAAGGGGAATTCCATTGCGTAAGTTTCTAATGACTGCGGCAAGTGCAGTACTTGCACTGTCGGTGTTTTCTGCAGACTTCGAAACAGCAGACGCACAGAGCGCAGCCGACCAAGTAATTGAAGAGGGTAAGAAGCATTTAGGCACACCATACCGTTACGGGGGGACAAGCCCGAGCGGATTTGATTGTTCAGGATATCTCGTTTATATCTTTGACAGAGCGATTGACCAAAGCTTACCGAGAACCGCTGCTGCTCAAGCAAGCGCCGGTGACAGCGTATCGAAGAGCAATTTAGAGCCAGGAGATCTCGTATTCTTTAATACGTCAGGCCGTGGTGTTTCGCACTCTGGATTGTACATCGGTGGGGGAGACATGATTCACTCAGCATCTTCTCGAGGTATATCGATCGTAAGCATTAACGATCCTCACTATTGGGGCAGCCGTTATGTAGGTGCACAGCGTGTGATTACAGAGCAAGAAGAGGTTGCTTCTGAGACATCGCCAGCTGAGCCAGAACCGCTTCCAGCAGGACAATACCATGACGTTCGTAAAGATCACTTCGCTTATACAGAAATTAGAGCGCTTGGCGAACAAGGAGTTATCAACGGGTACTCTGATTACACATACCGCCCAACTCAAGAAATTTCAAGAGGACAAGCTGCCGCTCTCATAGCCCGTTCACTCGGTCTTGAAGGCGACGGGAACCCAGGTTATAGTGATGTCTCTTCAAGCCATCACCAAGCAGACGTTATTTCAGCAGTTGAGCAAACTGGGTTTTTCGATGATATCGTAGATGGAAGTGAGTTTAAGGCAAGCCAAAAGATCACTCGCGGTGAAATTGCAGCCGTTTTCTATCAAGCCTTCCGCTTAGAAGGAATGCAAGGTGGAGAAATCTTTAACGACATTGAAGGTCATGAGTATTACGATGAGATTATGGCCTTTGCAGGTACAGGAATATCTACTGGTCGTTCATCTGGTGATTACGAACCAGAGCGCGCTACAAACCGTGCACACTTCGCGATTTTCTTAGAGCGTGCAATGAAAGTTCATAACTAATTAAAACAAACCCCGCCTCCGCATTTGCGTGAGGCGGGGTTTTTCATATGTAGCCGAGGAAACGGCGACGCTACATCGGTGTAGTCATCTATGTTTCGTCGGGCGATCATTCGCTCAGGGGGTTGCGAACGATCATCTATTATACTAAGGGGGTATGGGGTTAGTTATTGTATTCACGTTTTGAACGGTTTCTAAACCTTTTTCTTTAATTTTTTTTGAGAAAAAGTTTTTCCTCTTCTTTCTTCAACAAACCTTTCCAAATTTGTATGAGAATCGTTCTTTTCTCAGCGAAAAGTGGCGAGGAATTTCCCTTGCTTCTCGATTGCAATTCTCTTACGCTTAGATTATTCCATTTTCATAGATTAATTTTGAGAGGGGTTCGTACATGTCGAAGAAATCATTGTTGTTATCATTCGTACCATTATTCCTTTTATTTCTATTCTTCCCCGTCTCTGTACATGCCTATCAAACAGGCTATGTCGATACGAACGGCTCACTGCTCGTACGTGATAGTGCAAACGCTGAGTCACCAGTTGTCGGTTCGTTAGTCGATCGACAGACGATTGAATACTTAGATGTAGGAAACGGTTGGGGACAAATTACGTATCATGGCCGTACCGGTTACGTAAGCCTCGACTACATTACAGAAACTGGTGTTGATGCTGTTGAAGACACAGATGCACAAGACACTGTCGTCCATGAAGAAGCAGAGTCTCCGCCGATAAACGGTGCGCCGCTTGGTTCCATTCAACGCATTGTCCTAGATCCTGGTCATGGTGGACAAGACCCCGGGGCGGTCGTACACAATTTCTTTGAAAAAGAAATCACACTAGACATCGCCAATCGCGCAGCAGCTTACCTAACGGACGCTGGGTATAACGTTAACGTCACTCGCTCAAACGATTCGTTTGTCGCCTTAGACGACCGCGCGGAGTATGCGAATGGGACAAGCGCTGATATCTTTATTAGTATTCATGCCAATGCTTCCTTTGATTTAGACGCAAATGGTATTGAAACGTATTATGCTCCTGGTAGCTCTGCCGGACAGACGCTCGCTCACGCATTACAAACAGAAGCAGTACGCGAGCTCGACATGCGTGATCGCGGAGTGTTGCCGAGCAATTATGTTGTTCTAAGAAAAACTGCGATGCCTGCGGCTCTTATTGAATTCGGCTTTATGACGAATGAGTATGACCGAAGCTTGCAACAGACGGACCTCATGCGTGACCAAAGCGCCCGTTCCATTCTACGTGCGGTTCAATCGTTATAATTGTACACACTCAAAAAAAGCTACCGAGTTGAACTCGGTAGCTTTATCCATGTGTTTCACTTTCTCTCATTCGGCTTTGAATTCGTCGTTCGAACTTGCGAATGAGTTGGTTGTTAATCACAAACACGACCGCGCCGATGGAGATGCTAATCATCGTGCCGACAGGTACGCCGTGTTTGTCTGGGTTCACCACTGCCAATATACTTAACGGAATGACAATGATGGTCATGAGGACTAAAAACGCAATGAGAAAATTCCTTAACATCTGCAGTGCATCCACCAGAACCCTGCTCCCCTTTTCCCTCAATTTGTTTCCTGGTGAGTCAACGCGTTACTACGATTGTTTCTCTTCCACGTACACTTGTTTTGGCACTGGGATGTGAATGTCCGCTTCTTCCAGCGCTTCTTTACACACTTGGCGAAGCTTACGTTCAACAGCCCACTGATTCATGTTCGTTGTGTACGTTAGGATGCGAATTTTCATGTCGTATTCATCGAAGCTAGACACCCCAAGAACATAAGGTTCTTCGACGATATTCTCGTCTTGTTCATACAACTCTTTCGTTGCTTTTTGAAGCACTGTAATGGCTTCATTGATATTTTCGTTGAAAGAGATTCCGATGTCAATAAATGCTTCCATATTTCCTCTCGAGTGATTGCTCACACTCGTAATGTCACGGTTCGGAATAAAATGAAGTGTACCGTCAAAGCCACGAATTCGTGTCGTACGCAGACCTACTTCTTCCACGATTCCATCAAGACCTGCTACAGTCACATAATCTTCTGCATCAATTTGTTTCTCTATTAATAAGAAGAAACCTGTCACAATATCGCTTACAAGTCCTTGTGCACCGAACGCTACAGCAAGTCCGACGACACCGGCACCAGCTAAGATTGGCATGATCTCAACACCGAAGGCACCTAAGAAGACGAGTACGAACACAAATAATAATACGTACGTAAAAATGCTATGAACCAAATTCTTTAACGTCTTAATCCGTCCTGGATGGATGTTGCGCTTCTCTGATACCGTCTTAAAAATTCGTGTAATCACCGACGCGCCTACTGCACGAACGATCAAATACCCGACGATAATGAGTAAAACCTCAAGTAGCACTGGAATTGCAGCGCTCATAATCGCTTGGAAGTCAAATTCAAACACATAAACACACCTTTCTGTACGAGTTCTCGACCTTTATTTTTCCCGTCCCAGTGAGTGACTAAACGTCAAATCCACAGAGAAAAGCCCTGTTCACTGAACAGGGCTACATTACTCTTAATGAAGACGCTTCGCTCCTAAATAACGAGGGTTCCAATAACTGTTATTCAAATCTGCAACTGTTACGCCAGTTGAAGAGCCAGCATGCACAAACTTGTTGTTTCCTATGTAAATCCCTGCGTGTGATGGTCCCCCTGTCGTATCGAAGAAGACGATGTCTCCTACGCTTGGTGAACTTACACTCGAACCACTAGAAAACATGTTGGCAACCGTTCGTGGTGTGTTCACACCATTTTCTTTGAATACGTACTGAATAAATCCAGAGCAATCGAAACCTGAAGGAGAAGTACCTCCCCAGACGTACGGTACACCGAGGTGATTCGATGCGCTATTTACTACGTTCGTCACAAAGTTCCCGCCACTTCCTCCTCCTGATGAAGGGGGTGTTGACGGCTTGCTCGGAGCTGATGTGTTCCCTTGTAAGGCACCAAATGTTGCTGGGCCTGCGATGCCATCTACGGCTAAGCTTTGATCTTGTTGAAACTTACGTACTGCTTGATATGTAAGATCCCCGAACACCCCTGTTGGTGCAATGTTCATATAGCCCTTATCACGAAGCAATTGCTGTAAGTTCGTTACTTGCTGGCCTTGCATCCCCTGACGAACGATGCCGTTTCCACCTGAAGGTGCTGACGGTGACGTGCTTACACTTTCGCCAGAACGTTTAGGACTGCTGGCAAGTGTTCGATGCGTTTGTGGTCCAACTAAGCCATCTGAACCAATTTGATTCGTTCGTTGAAAGTCTCGTACGGCCCGTTCTGTAACTGGACCAAACACGCCCGTTACTGCATGGCTGTAATACCCTAAGTCCTTTAATTGTTGTTGCAAGACGGATACTTGGTTGCCACGATCACCAGGACTTATTAAGCCTGTCGATGTCGGCGTAGAGTTTCCTGAATCTCCTGAGGAAGAATTGCCTCCTCCTGAGCCGAGAACACTTTCTGAGCCTTGAACAACTTGTAGTTGTCGCTGCGTCTGCGGTCCAACGATGCCATCAACCCCAAGACCGTGTGATCGTTGGAAATCTTGTACAGCCGCTTGTGTGACACGACCGAAATGACCATCGACCGTTGAGTTGAAAAACCCTAGATCTCTAAGCTGTCGTTGCAAATTCGAGACGCTTTCGCCTTTCATGCCATTGCGAATAAGTGTACCCGAAGAGCCTCCTGAAGTACTCTGGCTACTTCTAACTTGTTCACTCGGTCGGTCCTTTAGAAGGGCACCGATCGTTTGTGGTCCGGCAATGCCATCGACACTCAGTGAATGATCACCTTGGAACTGCCTTACAGCCCGAACGGTGATGTCCCCGTAATACCCGGTTGCGGTTTGGTATGTAAAGTATCCTTTTTCCTTTAACAATGTCTGTAAGTGGCGAACGTCTTCTGACTGTTGTCCGTAACGTAATACCTGATTCTCAAGCGCCGCATCTGCAATCATCGGAACCGTTAGTGCTGCTCCTGTAACAGTAACCGAAGTAATTGCAAACTTCTTCACGGTACTGATCGTCATCACAGTCCTCCTCTTCGACGTCAAATATTGTCGAATATTATTTAATTGTTATAACTACTCATAGTACAAGTATTTTACTACTTTTTACTCAATATTACTATTTAATTCCCTCCATTTCACGAAAATAGTCTATATGTCTATATTGACAACTAAGCATTATGAATCACTTAGTTGTCTAGACGGCAAGCGCCATTGATAATAGACCGATAACATACGTAAAACGACAATACTTACAACGATTACCCCATACCCGATTGGATGGGTGATGAAACCTAAACCGATCGGAATTCCTGCGAGTAATGTCCAAGCAATATAAATTTCTTTTTGTAAGAAGAGTGGGCGACGTCCTGCAAGTAAGTCACGAACCATTCCTCCACCTGTTCCAGTCAGTGCCGCTGCTGCAATCGCTGCGCTCACAGGTAAATCCATGTCCGAAGCAAAGATTGCGCCTTGCGTAGCAAACGCCGCGAGTCCAATCGCATCAAAAAACACGCCCCACATCGAGCCGCGTCGGTCTAAGAACTTCGGAAATACAAAAAGAATCGTGATCGCAACAAATGCAATCATAAATAACGGTCCTTGACCCCAAAGAGCGGTAACTGGAACACCGATTAATAAGTTTCGAATCGCACCCCCACCAAATGCTGTCACAAAACCGAGTATGTAAACGCCCATTAAGTCGTATCGTTCTTCCATTGCAACGACAACTCCACTTAACGCAAAGGCGAGCGTACCGATAATATTCAAAAGATCCCAAGTCATTCCATTCGCACCTTTCTGTGAAACTATTATGCCACAAATCACCAACTTCATCTATTGCTTCACAGATTATATTACTGTTACACGAAGACAAAAAAGCTTCTTCGTTCCTTTTCGGAACAAAGAAGCTCACAAATTCTTATTGAGAAATGATCGTACGTGCTTCAATAAAGCGCTCATTCCAGTACGATTGCTCCAAGCTAGATACAATCACCCCTTGGGATTGACTAGCATGTACGAACGTTTGATTGCCAACGTACATCCCAACATAGGTTGGCCCCCCTGACGTATCAAAGAAGACGAGGTCGCCAACGTTCGGTCGTTCCACAGGGCTACTCGCTTCATATTGATTACGGATCGTTCTTGGAATTGAATGACCCTTCTGACTGTACACGTAATATACGAACCCACTCGCATCAAATCCATCAGGAGTCGTCCCACCAAAGACGAACGGTGTACCAACAAGTGTTGATGCCAAGTAAATAAGTTCTTGCCGTTCCTCGACATCTGGTCGTTCTGGTGGAGGCTCTTCAGCTTCTCCAGGCAATACGTGCACTTCTTCTAAGCGATCAATCGTTGCTTTATTTGCCACACCGGTTACCTCAAGATTGTTCGCACGTTGAAAAGCTTGCAATGCGTCTTGTGTTGCTTCGTCAAACTCACCTGTCGCATAATCTTCCAAATAACCTAAGTCTCGCAAATACAGTTGGATGTTCTGAACGACTGGACCTGTGTCCCCAATGCCATACGCAAAGTCAGAATCTGGATCGACCGCCTCGTTCCCTTGTAACCAGTTCATCGTATCCGGTCCGGCAATCCCGTCGACGGCGAGTCCATTCTCTGCTTGCAACGCATGAACCGCACGCTCTGTCGCTGGCCCAAACACCCCAGTAATTGCACCTTGATAATACCCGTGATCTTTTAACAGTTGCTGTAACTCAGACACACGCTCCCCTGTATGACCGTATGAAAGGTTACTTTCGGTTAATGTCTCTTCAGGCTCATATGGTGGTGCGACTTCTTCTGGAATTGCCTCGGTACCGATGGCAATGGCAATTTGTTGTTTCGTCTTTGGTCCGACGATGCCATCCGCTGACAATCCGTGACTCCGTTGAAAACGGACGACTGCATCACGAGTAATTCTGCCAAAAAAGCCATCGATTCTTGAATTAAAGTAGCCGAGTTGCTTTAACTCGACTTGAAGCGCAATTACCTTTTCCCCGGAGCTACCGTTTTGTAATAGTTCAATCGGTTGATTAAGATTCGGAAACGAAGGCTCTTCATTCTGTGAATCACCGTGGAGTTTGGTCAATGTCTTCGGACCTACGATTCCATCAACCGCTAATTGGTGATCGGCTTGAAACGATCGAACGGCACTTAGCGTAAGTTGACCGAAATACCCAGTTGCTCTGTGATCGTTGAAATAACCTTGTTCTTTCAAAACGATTTGAAGTTCTTTTACATCGTCTGATTGTTGCCCGTACCGCATGAGTTCTGCTGCATCGATTGCACTTGGTGATACGAATAACGCCCCTGCTGAAACTGCTGTAACCACTGCTATTTTACTCATGACTATAAGCTCCCCCTGAAAACAACTAGTACTTTAATTCTATACAGAGGGTATGACCTATTTCATGAGACAAATCACACGGTCAATACTGTCTGATTCTTGTGTGCATTCACTTCATGAATCATGACTAATCACTCAATAACATGAGAAAACACTTGATTGGACAACGGTTCTACCTTATAGGTCTTTCCTATATCCGAAATTCACACTGACACACACAGGTCATTCGACATATAACGACAAAAAATAAGCTTGGGATATTTTTGAAATTTACTGTCTCCATCTACTCTTATAGTTGGTAGTGCATTCCTAATAGTGATTAATTTCACAACTATATGCTTAGCCATTGTTTTCCTTGGACCTAGAAAAATCCGACTGGATTAACCATTTATATGGATTAGATTTAGAAATTCTTCTTTCCTTTAGCGTATTCCTTCATTAATATAGTCAAGACACATCCATCAACAAGAGAGCAGCAATCTAGCACGTAAACTTACTAAATGAATCTTCCTACTATGTATACATAAAAAAAGCTGCTTCAAGGATCAAATGATCCAAGAAACAGCTTAGTTATCGATTACGAATTACTCTTCAGTGTCTTCGTCTTCGTCTTCAACGTCTAATTCAGCATCTTCGTCTGCATCAGCGTCTACTTCTTCTTCTTCGTCAGCGTCAAGATCTGCTTCTTCTTCGTCAGCAGGCTCTTCGATTTCAAGCTCATCGTCGCCGTCTACATCAGCGTCAGCGTCAGTATCTACTTCTTCTTCAGTGTCGTCTACGTCTACGCCGTCTTCAGCTGGCTCTTCAGCGTCGCCACAAGCAGCTAGCATACCTACTGCGAAGATTGAAGAAAGTGCACCATATAGTAATTTCTTATTCATAGTTAATGTCCCCTTTAAGAGTTCATGATTTTGTGTTAGCTATTTGTCTTTCGGCTAACTTGTGTACATCATATCAACGATATCCGCGACCGTCTAGCGAATGCGTACATTTTTGAACGTCTTTGGACATTGTTTCATAATGTCATTGTTTTCTTACATTTCAACCTTATTGCTTACACATTTCAAACGTATTCATGGATGTTTTGTGAACCTTTTATTATATAAATATATAAAAGAGACGTTTTACGCCTCTTTATCCGTAAGTGCAAACATAAGATCAAGTTCTGCAACGACTTTATCATCTACTTTTGCTACAGCATGACCTTTGCCAATCGTTCCGCGCACACGTGTAAGTGTTGTTTCTAAAATGAGTTGATCACCTGGTGTAACTTGTCCTTTAAACCGGCAATTATCAATTCCTGCAAAAACCGCTAGTTTCCCTGCGTATTTCTCATGCTTCAATAGGGCAACAGCACCCGTTTGTGCTAGCGCCTCAACAATTAACACACCTGGCATGAGTGGATAACCTGGAAAATGTCCATTAAAGAACTCTTCGTTCGCAGTGACGTTCTTCAGAGCGACACAACGTTCACCTTCTTCGAGTTCTAGTACGCGATCAATGAGTAAGAATGGATAGCGGTGTGCGATAATCTCTTTAATTTCTTCCGTATTTAGCATTGATTCTCCGTCCTTTAGCCGCTAATATAGTCGTAAAGATCTGCCCATGTTTCCCATTGCAGTATATCATACCCTTCGCCACCACCGATGACTCGATAGCCGAACAAAAGTCCGAGCACAATCATCGCAGCAAAAAGAACAACGATGAGGACAAGACGTAACCAAATCGGCACTAAGCGAACTTTCCGTGATCGCTTTAGGGCGCGCTTTTCTTGTCGTTTCTCTTTACGTCGCTGCTTTCGCATCGCTTTCGTTTCGTTTTCGTTTACTTCATCCTTTGCGTGTCCAGCCATGAGAGTCCCCTTCTCTTCCAAGACAATCGGTGAAATATGTACTTATCGGAGGCTATTAACAAGACCCATCATCTGATCGGTTTGACGGAGAGACCTCGCATGCATGCTATACAGACGTTGCATTTCCATCAATTTTGCCATTTCTTGGGCCATGTCGACATTCGCTTGTTCTAACGCTCCTTGCACGACCGTCCCGTTGTTCGCCGCTTCATATTCTAATACATCTGCTAATGTAAGATCAAGCGCCTCAACGTCAGGTAACGCAAATAAGTTGTTGCCGATTGACTCGAGCATTTGAGGTTTGCTGACGTTTGCGAGATTAAGAGTACCTAGTTCCAAGTCTTGACCGTCGGCCATTTGTGCAACGAGGGTACCGTCAGCTTGTAGTGTAAAACTTTGGGCTTGTCCTGTAATTTCAAATGGCGTGCCGTCAGCTTGCAATAATGCAGCACCGTCCCCTGATACGATGCGCCACGTATTGTCTCCTGACTCTGATAAGTAAAACGCACCGTCCCGCGTTAGAAACGTTTCGCCTTCTCGCTCAACTGGAAAGAAATGATTTGGACTAATTAATGCAAAATCAAGTTCCCGTTCGCTCTCTTTCACTGATCCTTGCTCAAATCGCAATGCCGATTGAACCATGGCCGCCCCTGAACCTGAACGAATGCCTGGTGGAGTTAACCGGTTGCCTTCTGGTTGTGGAACTTGCTGATTATTAATCTGTTGGAACAAAAGGTCTGAAAACATAGCTTCTCTACGTTGATACCCAGTCGTATTAACGTTCGCCAAGTTGTGAGCGGTCGTATCTATGCCTTGTTGAAGCTGTCCCATTGAAACGGCTGAAGTAAGCATCTTCTAACTCCTTCAATTAGCCGAGCTTGCCGATATCATTGGCCGCTCGCTGCATATTCTGATCGTACGCTTGTAAGATTGTTTGGTTTGCTTCATATAGACGATGAGCACTCATTAACTCCGTCATCGTTTGGAGAGGATCGACATTCGATTGCTCAAGAAACCCTTGTTGCAATACGTAGGTCAACGCATCGTCTTCTACAGCACTCGGCAATTCACCGTCATTGTAGCGAAGTAGTCCTTCGCCTGCTTTGACAAGGTCATGATGATCCTCAGCATAGGCGATATTAATCTGACCCACTTCTTCTCCAACGTGGTCCACAACCGTCCCCATATCATTCACGCTAAACCATTCGTTGGTTACGAGTAAAGGTTCTCCATCCGTACCGAGCACACGGTTGCCGTTACTCGTTGTAAGATAACCGTTCCCATCTACGGTGAAATTCCCGTTTCGAGTATAAACCGGTTCCCCGTCATCATCACTGACGACAAACAGAAGGCTGCCTTCACCGACGATTCCTTGCAATAGGGCAATATCGGTTCCAACATTCGTCTCTCGTAAATCTCCTTGTCGAAAATCCGCCGTTCGCTCTTGCATGTAAACACCTGTGTTCAATTCACCAATAGGTTGTCTTGAATTCGTGTTCATCGCTTGAATAAGCATGTTCGGAAAAGCACGAACGCTTGCGTGATCTGCTTTGTATCCAGGCGTTGTAACATTTGCTAAATTGTCATTTAGAACATCAGTACGACGTTGCTGTGTAATCATCCCAGATGCTGCATTATAAAATCCTCGGATCATAGCCACCCTCCTCCAATTGTTAGGCTTTAAGGCGCGTTGACATTTTGTCGAGATTCTCTAAGATAATGCCTGTTCCAATGGCCACACAATGCATTGGTTCTTCGGCAATTAAGACAGGTACTTTGAGCTCTTCGGTTAAGAGTGAATCCATTCCGTGTAGAAGTGCCCCTCCGCCCGTTAAAATGACCCCTCGGTCGATAATATCAGCGGACAATTCTGGTGGTGTCTGTTCTAACACATACTTCGCGGCTGCCACAATGTTGGCGACAGATTCGCTAAGCGCTCCTTTAATCTCATCCGAGTAAATCGTAATCGTTCTTGGCAATCCACTGACCATGTCTCGACCACGAATGTCCATTTCTTCATTACGATCTCCTGGAGAAACACTTCCAACTTGCTTTTTAATTTCTTCCGATGTCCGCTCGCCAATGAGGAGCTTATATTTTCGTTTGATGTACGCTAAAATGTCGCTATCAAATTGGTCACCAGCTGTTTTAATCGACTTCGACGTCACGATCCCGCCCATAGAAAGGACAGCTACGTCTGTCGTCCCACCGCCGATGTCTACGACCATGTTCCCGCTCGGTTGGAAAATGTCCATTCCAGCACCAATTGCTGCGACCTTTGGCTCTTCTTCTAAGTAGACGTTCTTTCCGCCGCTTTTCTCAACGGTTTCACGAATGGCTTTCTGCTCAACAGAAGTAATGTCTGTCGGACAACAAATTAAGATTCTCGGTTTAACAAAGGAAGACTTCACATTCACTTTTGCAAGGAAATGTCTCAGCATTGCTTCTGTAAGATGAAAGTCAGCAATGACTCCGTCTTTCATCGGACGTGTCGCAACGATATTACCGGGTGTTCTTCCGACCATGCGAAACGCTTCTTCTCCAACCGCTAGCGCTTTGCCTGTCGTTTTATCAATTGCGACAACTGAAGGCTCATTTAATACAATGCCTCGACCTTTAATGTGCATTAACACATTTGCGGTCCCTAAATCTATTCCTATATCTCTGCCAAACATTTGGCACCTTCCTCTCAATATACGTTATCAAGAACCGAACATAATCCGTACTCACTAATGCTTTATTTTACCACAACGATGTCGAAATATGAATCTAAGGAACGAATCTTTTGTTATTTTCATTATGACCAAAGACAGAGAAAACATGCCGAATTCACTACTTTACGGTTTGATTTGTCGAAAAAAAAGGAATTTTAACGTCGATGGCGAATGTCCACCAAAAAGGAGCTGAACGTTCATGATTACGATTAAAGCATTAAATGAAGCACGCGTTCGTTTACACAACACTGTACACGTAACACCTGTACTTACATCACGCACATTAGATGAACAAACTGGCGCATCCGTCTATATTAAATCCGAACATTTACAAAAAACCGGTTCGTTTAAGATTCGCGGCGCAACAAATTGCGTGATGATCGCTAAAGACCAAGGTGCCCAGCACCTCGTTGCCGCTTCATCAGGCAATCACGGTCAAGCGGTCGCCTTTGTTGCACGAGAACTCGGCATCCCAGCAACAATTGTCATTCCTGAAAACGCAAACGCAGCGAAAGAAGAAGCCATCCGGAATTACGGAGCAGAAGTCGTTCACGTCGGAACGACGTCTTCTGAGAGACTGCAACACGCAGAGCAACTCGTGCAACAACTTAATGCTACCTTTATCCCTCCATACGATGATGAAGCGGTCATGGCTGGACAAGGAACGGTCGGCTTAGAGATTCTTTCACAAGTCCACGATCCTGAAGTTGTGATCGTTCCAATCGGAGGCGGCGGACTGATTTCTGGCATTAGCACGGCAATCAAGCACATTAATCCAAAGATTAAAGTGATTGGTGTGGAACCTGAAAACGCGAGTGATACGTTAAAGTCCCGCAAAGCTGGTCAACGCATCACGATCGATCGTGCAGATACGATTGCTGACGGATTACGGGCGTCAACGCCAGGTGAGATGACTTTCCCAATTATTGAAGAAAACGTTGATGAGATTATTACGGTTAGCGAAGAGGAGATACGCGAAGCGTTTGTATTTTATTTATCACGAATGAAACAAGTCGTTGAACCATCAGGAAGTGTAACCCTCGCTGCCCTTCGTTCTGGCAAGGTGAGCCATCGTGGTGGCAACGTCGTTGTGGTCGCAAGTGGCGGGAACTTGGATTTACGTGCAATCAATCGCTTTGTGGAATAGAAAAAGGAGCTACCTGTTTAAGGTAGCTCCTCCTCTTGCTTAGATATCTAGGTCATTCCATAACTCTTTTAGCAACGTGTAACTGTAGCGTCGTTTCTCTTGGTCGTGAATATCTGTTGTTACGATTAATTCTTGGAAACGCGTTTCTTCATGGAATGCTTTTAACTCTTCGGTGACTTTCGCTTTGTCACCGACAAACGAGTACTTTAGCATGCTCATTACTTGTTCTTTTTCCATTGGCGACATGTAGTCATCAACGTGATCTACTGGAGCCGTGTCGATGGAACGGTTCCCACGAATAATGCTTAAGAACTTCAACTTACTCGTAGAAGCTAATCGTTCTGCTTCTTCGACCGTATCAGCTAATGTCACATTGACCGTCACCATCGCGTAAGGTTCATCCAAGTACTCTGAAGGCTGGAATCGCTCATGGTAAATCTTCAGCGCATTGTGAAGCTCCTTTGGTGCAAAATGACTGGCAAATGCATATGGCAATCCCATAGCGGCTGCCAATTGAGCGCCATACGTACTCGACCCTAAAAGATACACCGGGACGTTCGTATTGTGACCTGGATACGCCTTAACAGGCATGTCAGCATCACTTAAATATTGTAGAATTTCATTGACGTTTTCAGGGAATTGATTCACGGCATTTCTCGTGTCACGGCGTAACGCTTGCACCGTCATCGGGTCCGTTCCTGGCGCTCTGCCAATCCCAAGATCAATTCGTCCTGGATACATACTTTCCAATGTCCCAAACTGCTCAGCAACGATCAACGGTGCATGATTTGGGAGCATAATGCCACCAGAACCAACGCGAATGCTCTTACTATGACCTGCCAAGTAACCAATCAATACAGCCGTAGCTGAACTTGCTATACTTTCCATGTTATGATGCTCAGCAACCCAATACCGATAGTAGCCGAGTTCATCTGTATGTTGAATAAGTTCTTTACTATTATGAAACGCATCTGTAGCGGTCTGGTCCGGCAATACAGGAGCTAAATCCAGAACCGACAAGGCGAGCTTAGTCATTCGATACATCCTTTCTTCTTGCATCTGTTACCTATAAGACACCATACACAAAAGACTCACAAATGAACAGTAATCTGCTTATTGCTTTAGTATATGGTCTTGCCCATTTATTCATTCGATGCATGTTCTTACATTGAGTGGGAAACCTGTAAGCAAGAAGGAGGTTCTAAAATGGATAAACGTATGATGTACGGTGCTCTTTCATCCATTCTTATCATTAGCGCCCTAGCCGCTTGCAACGATGAAGATTTAAACACACCAGATGAACCAGAAGTCAATGCTCACATCAATGGTGACGACTTACACTTACAAGTTTCAGAAGGAATCCATAGCAACACAGAAGAAGCGGATTTGGATTAATGGTTACGCAATCATAACGAGCAGGCTTTTTGCCTGCTTTTTTTGTACATATTAGCCCCCATATTTAAGCATGTATCACGCTTTCCATAGTAGGAACTAACGACCTTTCATTCATTTGTAATGAAACTTTGAAGATTCCTAGTAGCAGACTGAAACATGACTGGTGTACAATCAATATAGAAAGAGGGGGCTTTGCATTGATGAAGGAACTCTGGTCATGGATTAAGACATTTATTATCGTTATCGTTATTTTGTTCGTCGTCCGAACATTTTTACTTGGTAATTATCTCGTAAACGGCTCATCAATGATGCCAACGGTCGAACACGGTGACCGTATGGTTATTAATAAAATGGCCTATACATTCTCAGAACCTGATCGTTTCGATGTTATCGTTTTCCACTACGATGAACATAACGACCACGTGAAGCGCGTGATTGGGCTCCCTGGCGATGAAGTGGAATATGCCGAGGATACTCTCTATATAAATGAGCAAGAGATTGAAGAACCGTTCACTGATGATACAACTGAAGATTTTACGTTTGATATGATTGGTGAAGGACAAGTCATTCCAGAGGGCGAATACTTTGTCGTTGGTGACAACCGCAACAACAGTATCGACAGCCGAGCAAGTGGCTTCGTTTCAGAAGACGACATCGTCGGTAAAGCAAGCCTTCGTTACTGGCCTTTAAATCGATTCGGAACGTTAAATGAATAAACACAGAAAAAAGTAGCCCTGATCCTCCTATTGAATGGCGATCAGGGCTTTTGCATGTACATTAATTGGTATATATTATCGTTTGGCAGCGGTTACATCAATGGCCTGCTTGTATTCTGTCTTTAGCTCATCAATGGTTTCTTTCAAGCTTGAAATATGATTGACCGACGTTACTCCTTGACCTGCGCTCCAAATGTCTTTCCACGATTTCGCTTCCCGTCTTGAACGATTGGCATCGTATTCTCCAGCAGGTTGTAAATTCGCCGGATCTAGCCCTGCCGCTTGCATACTCGGTACGAGGAAGTTCGCGTTCACACCGCTAATGGCATTCGTATAGAGAATATCGTCAACTTTAGAGTTAATGAGCATTTCTTTGTATCCGTCGTCTGCCATTGACTCGTTTGTTGCAATGAGTCTCGTTCCCATATAAGCAAAGTCTGCGCCAAGAATTTCCGCCGCAAGAACTTCATTCCCATTCGAGATACATCCAGCAAGAACGACTGTCCCATCAAAAAATTGCTTTACCTCCGAAATAAACGCCATCGGATTGAGCAACCCTCCGTGTCCACCTGCTCCTGCACAGACGAGAATCAGTCCATCAACACCTACACTGGCTGCCTTTTTGGCGTGCTTCGTCGTGATTACATCGGAGTACACTTTACCTCCGTAACTATGTACGACATCAACGACCGGCGTTGGGTTTCCTAAAGATGTAATAACGAGTGGCGGCTGAAAGTGACGAATTCGCTCTAAGTCTTCTTCGTAACGAGCATTAGACTTGTGAACGATTAAGTTAACACCCCACGGTGCGATTTTTTGATCAGGGTTCTCTTCTTTCGCTTTCTCAAGCTCTGTTTTGATTTCCGTCATCCATTCTTCAAGCGCTTCGCCAGTACGGGCATTAAGAAGTGGGAATGTGCCAATCACTCCTTGTTTACAAGTCTCAATCACCCACTCTGTTCCAGAAACGAGAAACATTGGCGCTGCAATGACGGGTAATTCTACTGCGTCTTTTAGCATCGAACTCTCTCCCAACTCGTTAGAATATTCAATTTATAGCTTATCACACTCTGACTGAATCGTCACTCAGTTTTAACTACAGGCTTGTCTTCGCCTTACGTTAAAAAAGGTTGATCGCAACATGAAAAAGCGATCAAACCCTCTCGAAATATTATGTTAAAAATTCAGGAAAATCTGTGTAGAAACTACCGTTGCGATACAGATTCTGTGTTCTTCTTATACTTGACCTTCGTCGCCTCTCCCCCTCTAAGGTGACGAATTGATTTGTGATATTCAAGAATCACTTTCACCTCATTCGCAAGCTCTGGATTAATTTCGGGTAATCGCTCAGTTAAATCTTTATGAACAGTACTTTTAGAAACACCGAATTCCTTGGCGATTGTCCGGACGGTTTTACGGGTTTCCACAATGTACCTTCCAATCTTGATCGTTCGCTCTTTGATGTAGTCATGCACACCGCTCGCCTCCCAGTCTGGATGGTTTGTTACAGTTTATTAACCTAGACTGGCAGATATACCAAAAAGTCAGTAAGGACAAGGGTTTGCACATAAAAAGCTTGCAAAAAACACCGCAACCTGCACGTTTCACCTAAAAAAAAGTTAAGAACGTTTACCTTGATTATTTAAGTTAGATCGTTCGTTCACTAAGAAAGCGATTCAATTCCCCCTCGTTCTCAAGCAACGTTCTTCATGACTTCTTAGAGATGTTCTCCTCTTTTTAAACGTAGCTAGCCGTTGAAGAAGGCTTTTCTACACTTCCATAAATGGAATCGCTTAATGAGGATATAAGACCCCTCACAAGCCAATGCATAGATTTAGAGATATAGAATAGTATATTCCGGTCATAATCTCTTTTAGTTCCACAAACACAAAAAAAGCACGGTCAATAGACCGTGCTCAAAAAATCAATTAGACGCTCGCACCCTTTTTGTCATTCGTTATCGAATCAAGTCGTGTAATCAAATCTTCTCCAACCCCGGCAGTGCTCTGTCTGTTCCCAAGTCCAAGGGCCGTTGATCCTTGATCGTAAGCATTTGATCCGTGTTCGCTAAAGTCGAGACCTGCAAGTTCTTCTTCTTCACTAACACGAATGCCTCCACCTAATGCACCAATAATCTTCACAGCTACGAATGTTGAACCGAGTACCCAAGCCATGACCGCTGCAACACCTAGTACTTGAATGCCTAAAAGCCCAACACCACCACCGTAGAACAGTCCACCTTCAAGAGCAAATAAACCGACAGCTACTGTACCCCAGATTCCACAAATCCCGTGAACGGCAATCGCTCCAACTGGATCATCAAGCTTTAATTTGTTATCAAGCAGCGCGACTGCTTCAACAAGAATGACCCCTGCCACAAGACCCATAATAAGGGCACCAATCGGCGCAACGTCTGCAGCACCGGCAGTAATCCCGACTAAACCGGCAAGTGCACCGTTCATTGTAAGTGAGCCATCGACTCGCTTGTATTTAAGCATCGTGTAAAGGGCTGTTGCAACTACCCCACCAGAAGCACTTAGTGCTGTACAAACGACAATAGACGTTAACAACGGGTCGGCTGGAGACAATGTACTTCCTCCGTTAAAACCAAACCAACCGAACCAAAGAATAAATACACCGAGAGCGCCGAGCGGTAAGTTGTGTCCAGGAATTGCATTGGAAGAACCGTCCTTGTTATACTTCCCGATTCGACCACCAAGGACGAACACTGCTACCGCAGCTGCAGCTGCACCTGTAAAGTGAACAACCGTTGAACCTGCAAAATCAACGAAACCAAGGTTTGCAAGCCATCCATTGTCTGACCAAATCCAATGTCCGACCATTGGATAGATAATAACGACCATCGTAAGCGCTAAAGCAATGTAACTTCCAAGCTTCATCCGTTCAGCAACAGCCCCTGAGATGATCGTCGCACATGTTGCGGCAAACATTGCTTGGAATGCAAAGAAACCAATGTCATCCACTCCACTTAAAGCAAAACCACTCATTCCAAGTATTCCGCCAGCCGTATCGCCAAACATGAACGCAAATCCAACGACATAAAACGCAATGACAGAAACGGCCATCGTTAATAAGTTCTTCATAAGAATGTTAACCGCGTTCTTCGATCTCGAAAACCCGGTCTCTAGCATCGCGAACCCAGCATGCATAAAGAAAACTAAAAACGTTGCAATCATGACCCACATCGTATCCACTGCAACAGCATCCATTTTCATTCCTCCTTTATCGTTTAAGAGATTGCTTCAATTCCACGTTCCTTCGTTCGAATCCGTATCGCTTCTTGTACATCAAAAACAAAGATTTTGCCATCGCCAACTTTACCCGTGTAAGAACATTCGGTTATTAGATCGATGATTTCATCCAGTTGCTCTTCGCCAATGACCATTTCGATCTTAACTTTAGGAAGCAACGTAACTTCGAACTTATTCCCTCGAAAAACACCTTCCTGACCTTTCTGCTTCCCACAACCCGCTACTTCAGATACGGTTAAGCCTTTCACACCAAAATCCTCTAATCGTTTACGAAGCGTTTGAAAATGTTCAGGACGGATGATTGCTTCAACTTTCTTCATGCTCCTCCCCCTTATGTAAATATAGTTAACATCTAACGTTATGGAAATTATCATAATCCTTCAAAAAGGAAAAAGCAAGAACAATTTTTTGAAAATTTAAATAAAGCGCTTTCACGAAGATTCCCGATGCGGACATAACATTCACTACAATGAACAACAAAAAAAGCCCTCGAAATCGAGGACTTTAGCGTTGAGCCATCATTTATTCTTCTGTATCTTCTTCGTCTGAATCATCTTCATCCGTTGAATCATCTTCTACGGGAGCGTCTTCGTCTTCACGTTCATCTGCTTCATCTTCGCCTTCTTCGTCCGAGGGCGTATCTGACTCATCTGCAGGTGTTGTGCCTTCTTGAATTCCTTCTGAATCATCAAACGACATCTCTGCCATACGTAGATCTAATGCGTCCATTGGGTTGTAAGCAACACCGCTTTGACGAACTTCAAAGTGTGCGTGTACGCCTGCATCTTGATTGTACTCATTTTCTCCAGCTGAACCGATGATTGTTCCTTTTGTTACGG
This sequence comes from Bacillaceae bacterium JMAK1, assembly GCA_012970285.1. Lineage (GTDB taxonomy): Bacteria > Bacillota > Bacilli > Bacillales > Marinococcaceae > Geomicrobium_A. The sequence continues at coordinate 152,264 of JIBW01000003.1, read as the reverse complement.
TATCGCCTTCTTCAACTTGTAACCCTTCTAAACTATGATACGCAGTTACAAGATCTGAACCGTGAGAGATTTCAACAACATGTCCTAAAAGTGGATCTTGTTCAGCTTTAATGACTTCACCGCTAAGAGCTGCTGTTACGTCAAATGACTCTCCGTCTGGATTCGCAAGGTCAATTCCTTTATTTTGGTAATACGTCTGGTTGTAGTAAACGAGTGCAGCTTCTTGCTCTTCGGCTGTCGCGCTATGATCATAGAAATGTCCAACAACTTCTACGACAGACTCATCAAAAACTGGGAGTTGCATGTGCTCTTCTTCAACACCAACTGGCATTGCTTCTTCATCATTTGCATCGTTTCCAAAGTCGAAGATGCTTTCTTCTTCTGCTGGCTCTCCCTCATCATCTGCAAGGTCAGTTCCGCCACCTTGGAAAATAAAAAATGAACTGAGTAACACGGCACAAACGCTAAGATAAACAGCTGGCCAAAACCACGGTTTTTTTGTTATTTGTTTCATTTGGCCTTGGTTTTCTTTTTCCTGAGAAACTTTTTTCTCTTGATCTTTCATTTGATCACCACCTCAGCAACCAGTCTGATCATTTTCACAGAAAGATATACACCTATTAAGAAAATTTTTAGATAGTTCTTGAAAAACAAGCAAAAAGAGTTGCCCACAAGGGACAACTCTCCATATTACTCATCATCTTCAACAGTGTTTAGTGCATACTGCGCAAGTTGTGAGTGATGATTTTCAATTTGGATTTCTTGGTAATAATGAGCAACGATTTCTTCATAACTGTTTCCGCTCTTCGCCATACCGTCCGCTCCGTATTGACTCATGCCTACACCGTGACCCCAGCCTTTTGTGCTTACGACGAGTTCATCAGCTTCTCTGTGCCATGAGAAATCACTTGAATCAAGTCCCAACGCTTCACGGATCTCTCGGCCGTGGAACGTTTCCCCTGATATCGTCACTTCTTGAACACGTCCACCTTCGGTTCTTTCCGTAATTGGAGCAAATTCTTCTTCAGTGGGGATACTCACACCTAACTTCGCTTCTGCATCACCAACAGGAATTCTTACTGTGTTCGTAAAGCGCGGAGAGTTGTTTTGGTCCCACGGACTTTCAACACTTTTTAAATAGGGTAGCTCATTCGCCCAATAATCTTCGGCATTCTCCGTATAGCCATTGCTCGTTGAAAAGAACGACGCAGTAATTGGCGTTCCTTCGTGGGTAATCACTTCGCCTTTTGTAGCATGAACCGCTTTTTGAATTCGTTCCATCTTCTCATCGTAGTCACTGCCCCACAACTCTTGAAGCTCTTCGGTACTATGATAGACTTGGTGCGAAGTTGTATCGGTCACGAGTGCGCCTTCTGGTAATTGGATGCTTTCTTCATTCTCCATTTGCTTAACAACAAACGTTCTCGCAACAAGTGCTTGCGCTTTTAATGCTTCCATTTCAAATGATGCCGGCATCTCACTTGCGACGACTCCCGCAACGTATGCTTCAAGTTCCACTTCTTGTACGGTCTCACTTGCATCACGGTATACAGGCACAAACACTTCTTCAGCTTCCTCTTGATCCACTTCTTCTTCAGCTCTTTCTTCTTGGTCTTCTGCCACATGCTCTACGGCAAGGTCCGTTGCTGCCCTCGAATCAGAGAATAACATAACGAGTACAGCGGGAAGGACGATACATACACTAGTTAGTACACTGATGACGACGAAGATCTGCTTCAAATCTGAAGTCCCTCCATTCCTACTTGTCCACTTGCATCTATCTTGACTGAACCACTATCATCGTATGGCGTCAAAAACACAAATAGAACAACAGGAATGAATCGAATCAAGACGTTTCCATTGTATGAGATTGCTTCGAACTCGTAAGAAGACTTGCCAGTACATAACCAATAAGTGATAAGACGACCGGAAGAACGACAGAATGCATTCCAAACGGCTCTGGTGCAAAAACCGAAATGGCAATGTAACTACCAACTCCAAGAATAATCGATGCCAATGCTCCGTATTTGTTTCCACGCGCCCAATAGAGTCCAAGTACAAGTGGCCACACGAAGGCCGACTCCAATCCACCAAACGCAAACAAATTGAGCCAAATGAGCAAGTCTGGGGGACTAAGTGCAAAGAAGACGACTGAAATACCTAAGACACTCGTCACTCCGATACTCACTTGTTTAATCTTCTTCTCCGTTGCTTTTGGATTCACATAGTTATAATACACATCTTTTACGACTGCTGAACTTACCATAAGAAGCAACGCATCAACGGTCGACATAATCGCAGCCATCGGTGCAGCAAGTACTATACCTGCGAGCCACGCTGGCAACACGGTCATTGCGAGTGTTGGCATAACTGTATCCGGTTCATCAATACCAGGTAAAATTGGACGCGCAAGCACGCCTGCTAAATGCATACCGAACATCATAAACGCAACCACAATCGTTCCGACGATCAACGCTCGGTGCATCGCACGTGAGTCTTTATATGACATGGCTCGAACAGCGATTTGTGGAAGCCCAACGACCCCAACACCGACTAAGATCCAAAATGAAGACACATATAACGGGGTTAAACTTCCATCGTGACCAAACGGCGTGAGTAGCATTTCATTCTCTTGAGCCAGTTCAGTCATAATGTTCTGCATGCCGCCTCCGGCAATTACGGTTGCGACTAAGAGAATTAACGTTCCTGCAAACATAATTAAGCCTTGAATCATATCGGTGACGGCAATTGCACGGAAACCACCGATAATGACATAGACGAGAACCGCAGCAGCGAAAACGAAGAGCGCGGTCGTGTAACTCAAGCCCGTAATCGCTTCAATGAGACGAGCTCCACCGACCCATTGTGCCGTCATCGCAGCAAACAAGAAGATAATAATACTCAGCGCACTTAAAATCACAACCGCTTTACTATTGTCATAGCGCACCTTCATGTAATCTACGAGTGTTACCGCATTGTAGCGACGGGCCATAATCGCAAACTTCTTCCCGAGAATAAGTAAGACAAAGTAACCTGTTGCAACTTGTGCCATCGATAATAGCACCCAGCCAAGTCCTTCTGTATAAGCAACACCTGGACCACCTACGAAACTACTTGCACTTCCATATGTAGCAATCATTGTCATCGCAAGAATTAGTCCACCAAGCTCTCGACTCCCAAGAAAGTATTCTTGCATAAAGTTCGACTTCGCATAAACCGTCTTTGATGACCAAAAACCAACAACAAATACAATCGCCAAAAAAATAATAAGAGGAATCATCACACCCCAATTCATGAGTGGTCTTCCTCCTCATCTAAAGGAACTTCAGTTAGGAAAAACTTTACGACGATGATGACGAGTATAATCATAAGCAGTGAGCCTACAACACAACTGTAAAAAAACCAAGCCGGCATTCCAAATATAAATTGATATTCTGAGACAGGTCCTGAACCTAGCCCATAGGCAAAACCGTACCACCAGAGAAAATTGATCGCGGCAAGCGCCACACCGATCCAGGCTTCACGGTTTGCAACTTTAAAACGCCAATCCATCACTTTCCCTCCTTTAATCCAACATTCTGTAACAAAATCGTACGCAAAGGCTTCGTGACAGTCAAGTTTTTGACAAAAAAACAACCGCAGACACGAACGGTCTACGGCACTAATGATCAAGCTATTTAATTGATGGCTTCATTATCAATCAAGCGCACAGAATCTTCGTCTGTTGCTTCTTCAACCGTTACACGCTCAATGCGTGCACCGATGCTCTCAAGCTTCTTGTGAATATCAACATACCCACGATCAACGTGGCGAAGCTCTGTAAGCTCTGTTACACCTTCAGCAACAAGGCCTCCAAGAATTAATGCAGCAGCCGCACGTAAGTCTGTTGCAGCAACCTCTGCACCTTGTAACTTTGTAGGTCCTGTTACGATCGCTGAACGATCTTCAATCTTAATGCTAGCATTCATGCGACGGAACTCTTCGATGTGCATGAAACGGTTCTCAAATACCGTCTCTGTAACAACACTCGTTCCTTTCGCTTGCGTTAACAAGGCCATAAATTGCGCTTGCATATCTGTCGGGAAGCCCGGATGTGGCATCGTTTTAATGTCTACTGGACGAAGAATATCTGGACCAATAACACGCATTCCATTCTCTTCTTCCTCGATGACAACACCCATTTCACGCATCTTGGCAACGAGCGGTCGCAAGTGCTCTGTAAGTGCACCTTCAACGAACACATCTCCACCTGTAATCGCAGCTGCAACCATAAACGTTCCAGCTTCAATACGGTCTGGGATAATTGTATGATCTGCGGCAACGAGACGATCGACACCTTCAATGCGAATTGTCGCTGTACCTGCTCCGCGAACTTTCGCTCCCATTGCATTCAAGTAATTTGCCAAGCAGACAATCTCAGGTTCTTCGGCAACATTCTCCATTACAGTCGTTCCTTCAGCAAGCGCTGCTGCCATCATAATGTTCTCTGTAGCGCCTACACTTGGGAAGTCCATGTAGATCTTTGCGCCTTGAAGACGTCCTTCTACACGAGCTTCAATATACCCTTGACCAATCTCGACTGTTGCACCCATTGCCTCGAATCCTTTAAGGTGTTGATCAATCGGTCTAGAACCAATTGCACATCCTCCAGGTAGAGCAATTTGCACATTTCCAGTACGGGCTAAAAGTGGACCCATTACAAGAAACGATGCGCGCATCTTTCGCACGTATTCAAACGGGGCATTCGGTCGTAACGACCCTTCTGCGTTTGCATAAAATGTCCCGTCTTTATAATCAACATCCATTTGCAAATGATTCAATACACTCTTCATCGTGTATACATCTGCGAGTGCTGGTACATCATATATGGTGCTAGTTCCTTCTTCGGCTAATAATGAGGCTGCGAGCACAGGTAAAACGGCGTTCTTGGCACCTTCCGCTTTGACCGTTCCTTTGAGCCGTTTGCCTCCTCTGACTCTAATTTTTTCCAACGTATTCCCCTCCGCGTCCATAAATAAATCATTTCACTGTAACACGCCTCCGCTGTACCGCGGATCGGCTATACTGGATCGCTTGGCAACCAGACAGGAATGCTCACTTCGTTCTCATACTATTCACTAGCGTGGATGGGCGTTCCCGTCAAGGCCTCGTTCATTACGCCCAATTCATTCTTGGCTGGAACCAAATTCATGTCATGTCTTATGTCATCTGCTTACATACAAGTACTTTGCATAAGTATCTTTTCAAAACACATGTACTTAGACGACATGCATTGTAAAAAGTTACAAAGTTAATTTCATTTTTGTCTAAAAGGCTACAGGTGCCTATTCCCAACGTGTACCATTATAAAACGTGCTTTTTCTACTACTTTGATCGTTTTATCTTGTTAGGCTTTAGTGTTTACGGATTTGTTGACCCCATACATAAAAAGTGGTCAAAACAAATAACGCAAGTTTAACGCTTGATTTAGGTACTCGAGGAAAAAGCTTGTCACAAGGTGAGTAATCGCAACAGCAATCAAAATAAATAGCATCATTCCTCTGCCACTTTTTGGATGTCGGATTAACTTCTCGAGTTTCAGCGATTGCAAACTCCACCATACGATCACAAGTATGAACAAACTAAACGTGATGTGTAACAGTGCATGTTGTCCAATATGATCAAACATCAACAAGCGAAAAATTCCTTTCTGTTCGAACGACTACTATGTAATCTTTCGACTAATCAAACGAAGCTCACTAAAAATCCACAACAGATTAATTATATCAAATGCTTTTGAACATGTCGACAGAGTGAAAAGACTTAGTTAAACAGGGTTTTGACATGTTTATGACGATACCCCCTAATTCGCCATTTCTTTAAGTGATACCTAGCATTTTCATGGTAAAAATACTCAGATAATCCAAGATTATAAGTATGTAAAAAACATAATAAGTCACATTCGTAATTGTGACAGTTGTATGAATTATCAATTCATGCGGGGACAGTCCCCGCAAAAAAGCCGCAAAAAAAGCTGTCTGACACAGTGGTCAAGACAGCTTTTTATTATTTACCTGCTACTTGTAAACGAGTTTCAGCTCTTTTTAGAGATGCTTTTGCCCGTTTTTGATCGACATCATTGTCGTTACGTAGACGTTCTTCGGCACGAGATTTCGACTCGTTAGCGCGATTAACATCTATATCTTCTGGGCGCTCGGCTGATTGTGCGAGAATCGTTACTTTGTCAGGGCGAACTTCCATGAAGCCACCACTCACAGAGATTTGATCTTCACCGCCATCTCGTTTCAACCGGACTGTTCCGATGATTAGTGGAGTGACGAGCGGAATGTGTCCAGGTAGGACACCGATTTCTCCGACTTCGGTTCTCGCAGAAATCATTTGCACATCATTTTCGTAAACGCTCCCGTCGGGGGTAACGACGCTAACATTGATGGTTTTCAAAGTAATCGTCCTCCTTTTCCAACGGGTTTACTATTTCTGTGCTTTTTCTAGAACTTTATCGATTCCACCTACAAGACGGAATGCGTCCTCTGGAACGTCGTCGTGCTTACCTTCAAGAATTTCTTTGAAGCCACGAACAGTCTCAGCAACTGGAACGTAAGAACCTTCCATACCTGTGAACTGCTCAGCAACGTGGAAGTTCTGAGAAAGGAAGAACTGGATACGACGCGCACGAGCTACGACAAGCTTATCGTCTTCAGATAACTCATCCATACCGAGGATGGCGATGATATCTTGAAGTTCACGATACTTTTGAAGTGTTTGCTGCACGCTCATCGCAACACTATAGTGCTCTTCACCGACGATTTCAGAAGAAAGTGCACGTGATGTAGATGCAAGTGGATCCACGGCAGGGTAGATACCCATATCAGAAAGACGACGCTCAAGGTTTGTTGTTGCATCCAAGTGAGCAAATGTCGTTGCTGGAGCCGGATCCGTATAGTCATCGGCAGGTACGTAAATCGCTTGGATAGACGTAACTGAACCTTTCTTCGTAGACGTGATACGCTCTTGAAGTTGACCCATCTCTGTTGCAAGCGTTGGCTGGTAACCTACCGCTGAAGGCATACGACCGAGTAGGGCAGATACCTCTTGACCTGCTTGCGTAAAACGGAAAATGTTGTCAACGAAAAGAAGTACGTCCGCGCCTTCGCGATCACGGAAGTGCTCCGCCATCGTAAGACCTGTAAGCGCTACACGCATACGGGCACCAGGCGGCTCGTTCATCTGACCGAAAACCATGGCAGTTTTACGAATAACGCCAGAGTCAGTCATCTCGTGGAAAAGGTCGTTTCCTTCACGAGTACGCTCACCAACACCTGCGAATACTGAGATACCGCCATGCTCTTGAGCGATGTTGTTAATTAACTCTTGAATGAGTACAGTTTTACCTACACCCGCACCACCAAATAGACCGATCTTACCACCCTTAACGTAAGGAGCAAGTAAGTCAACGACTTTAATTCCTGTTTCAAGAATTTCAGTTTTCGTTGTCATGTCATCAAACTCTGGTGGTTGACGGTGAATTGGGTCTCTTGGTACGTCAGCCGGGATTGGCTCGTCCAAGTCAATTGCATCACCGGTTACGTTAAATACACGACCAAGTGTTGCTTCACCTACTGGTACAGAAATCGGCGCTCCAGTGTCAACAGCTGCAGTTCCACGTTGTAAACCGTCTGTTGAACCCATGGCTACGGTACGGACCGTATCATCACCAAGGTGAAGAGCGACTTCAAGTGTAACGTTAATATCAGCATCATTTTCAGATGTTGCTTTTTGTTCAACAAGTAAGGCGTTGTTGAGTTCTGGAAGTTCGCCACTATTAAAGCGAACGTCAACAACTGGACCCATCACTTGAGTGATGCTTCCTTTGCTCATCCTTTTGACCTCCTTTGTAATCCTGCTGTCGTTCAATATCGATTAGTTAGCAGCGTTTGCACCGCTAACAATCTCGTTAATTTCTTGGGTAATCGCAGCTTGACGAGCACGGTTATAAACGAGCGTTAACTCACCAACGAGGTTATCTGCGTTATCGGACGCAGCGCTCATGGCCGTCATTCTCGCACCAAACTCAGCAGCCTTTGCATCAAGCAATGCTCCGTAGATTAGGCTCTCACCGTATTGCGGGAGAAGACCTTCTAGGATTACGGCTTCATTTGGTTCGTACTCGTAACTTGGCGTAGCACTTGCACTTTCGCCAAGATTCTCAGCCAAATCAGTAAGCGGCAATAACTTGTTCTCTGTCACATCTTGACGGATCGCGCTGACAAAATGGTTGTACCACATGTACAGCTCATCAATTTCCTCGTTCTCAAACATACCGATCGCTTTACGAGTAATCGTTTTGATCTCATCAAATGATGGTGAATCAGAGAGTTCAGTTACGACCTCACTCACAGGGAGACCGAGTCGTCTTGCGTTGTCACGGCCAATTTTTCCGACCATGATGATTGTATATTCATCCGTTGACTTGTGTCGTTCTTTGAGTTTCTTCGTCAAATCACGAATGAGACTTGCGTTATAACCACCAGCTAGACCTTGGTCAGATGTAATCACTACATAACCGGTCTTTTTCACCTCACGGTTCTCCATCATCGGATGACTGATATCGGTGTCACCAGTTGCGATACTTCCCACAACCTCTTGGATTTTCTCCATGTACGGTTGATAAGCTTGCGCTTTCGCTAGGGCACGGCGCTGCTTAGATGCGGCAACCATTTGCATCGCTTTGGTCGTTTGCTTCGTCTTTTTCGTAGAATTAATTCTTGACTTTATCTCACGTAAAGAAGCCACTGTCGTCTCACCACCTTTTCACTGAACTCAAAACGTTACTCTTCGTCAGAAGTACTAAATGTCTTCTTGAACTCAGAGATGACGCCGTCGAATTCTTCTTTATCAGGAAGGTTACCTGTTTGGCGGATGCCTTTAAGCAGTTCTGCAGCGTTGTTATCCATGTATGTGAACAATTCTTTCTCAAAGCGAAGAACGTCTACAACAGGGATATCATCGAGGAATCCGTTAACAAGAGAATAGATAATCGCAACTTGCTTCTCAACCGGAATCGGAGAGTTCAAGTCTTGTTTCAACATTTCTACGGTACGCTGTCCACGAGCAAGCTTTGCTTTCGTTGACTCATCTAGGTCAGAACCGAACTGTGAGAATGACTCAAGCTCACGGAATGATGCGAGGTCTAGACGTAGTGTACCGGCTACTTTCTTCATTGCTTTAATCTGTGCTGAACCACCTACACGAGAAACTGAGCTACCTGCGTTTACGGCAGGACGCACACCTGAGTAGAAGAGGTCAGACTGCAAGAAGATTTGTCCGTCTGTAATTGAAATTACGTTTGTCGGAATGTATGCAGAGATGTCACCAGCTTGTGTTTCGATGAATGGAAGCGCCGTAATTGAACCGCCACCTTTTGCATCGCTCAACTTAGCCGCACGCTCGAGTAGACGAGAGTGTAGGTAGAATACATCCCCTGGATATGCTTCACGACCTGGAGGACGACGAAGAAGTAATGAAAGCTCACGATAAGCCGCTGCTTGTTTCGTAAGGTCATCATAAATAATCAATACGTGCTTGCCGTTGTACATGAACTCTTCACCCATTGATACCCCTGCATATGGAGCGAGGTAAAGAAGTGGTGCTGGGTCCGATGCGTTAGCGGCAACAACGATTGTGTAGTCAAGAGCACCCTTTTGACGAAGTGTCTCAGTAAGACCTACAACTGTTGATTGCTTTTGACCGATTGCTACGTAAATACAAATAACGTCTTCTTCTTTTTGGTTAAGAATTGTATCGATCGCTACTTGTGTTTTACCTGTTTGACGGTCTCCGATAATTAACTCACGCTGTCCACGACCGATTGGAACCATCGAGTCGATCGACTTAATTCCTGTTTGAAGCGGCTCATCTACAGACTTACGATCCATAACGCCTGGTGCGATCGCTTCAATAGGACGTGTCTTTGTTGTTCCAGCTGGTCCTTGTCCATCAATTGGTTGACCAAGTGGGTTTACAACGCGGCCAAGAAGTTCTTCACCGACAGGTACTTCCATGATACGACCTGTACGTTTCACTTGGTCGCCTTCACGAATTTGATCATATGGTCCTAAAATAACAACACCAACGTTGTTTTCTTCTAGGTTCTGAGCAAGACCCATAACACCGTTAGAAAACTCAAGGAGTTCTCCGGCTTTAGCGTTTTCTAAGCCATGTACACGTGCCGTACCGTCACCAATTTGGGTGATTGTACCGACTTCGCTGGCTTCAACTGTCGATTGAAAGTTTTCAATCTGTTCTTTGATCAGCGCACTGATCTCATCAGGTTTGATGCTCATACTGTTCACCCCTCACAATTAACAATTTACACTGACATAATTTGTCGTTCGAGCTTCTTAAGTTGGTTACGAACGCTACCATCGTATACAGTGTCGCCAATACGAACGATAAGTCCACCCAACATATCTTTATCCGTTTCGTTCTTCACACGAAGTTCACGATCGCCGATCTTCGCTTGGAATTTCGAAGTGATCGCTTGAAGTTCATCGTCTGTTAACGCTCTTACGGAATACACGGTCGCTTCTTCAATGCCAAGAGCTTCGTTAGCAAGTGCTACAAACTCATCAATGACGTATGGCAACGCAGCCATGCGATCACGATCATTTAGAACGTACAACGTGTTTTTTACGTAATCATGCATTGCAGAAAACCCGTCTTGAAGCAAAGCACGTTTTTCAGACTTGGATAAACGTGGATGAGCAAGAATGGCTTGTAGTTCCGGAAGTGATTCGAAGACGCTTTTGACTGTCGTCAACTCTTCGCTTACGCGAGATAGGACTTCCTTTTCTTTCGCCAGTTGGAATAATGCACTTCCGTAACGTCCAGCTACTTGGAAGTCACTCATTTTGCTTCAACCTCTTTTAGGTAACTGTCAATAAGCTTCTCTTGTTCTTTTTCATCCAATTCTTTCTCAATCACTTTCGTTGCAATTGCAACAGAAAGGCTGGCGACTTGATTACGAACGGACTCAAGGGCTTGCTCTTTTTCACGCTCTATATCTTGAACGGCAGCTTCTTTAATACGCTCTGCCTCTTGCTTTGCTTGCTCAAGAACTTGACGAGATTGTTGCTCGCTCATCTTGCTCGCTTGCTCAAGAGTTTCTTGTGCCTGAACACGTGCTGCTTTCAACTCTTCACGTTGTTGCTCCAAGTATTTTTCTGCTTCAACACGGCTCTTCTCGGCATTGTCAAGATCGTCGTTCACTTGATTTTGACGTTTCTCCATAATGCCCATTAAAGGCTTTAAGGCGAACTTACCAATGATAAGCATGAGTACAGTAAAGGCAGCTAAGGAATAAAATATCGTGCCCCACTCAATACCTTCTGAGAGTATCTCCATCGTTTACGCTCCTTTCAGCTCATTCGTTAAACAGTGATACATAAGGAATGGCGAAGGTTCTACAACAAGAACACTATCGCCATCCATCATCTTCTTACGATTGACAAAACTTACGCACCAACACCAAAGAGCATGAGGATTGAAACAACGATCGCGATAATCGGAACTGCCTCTGCAAGTGGGATCCCGATAAACATTAGAGTTTGTAATGAACCACGAAGTTCTGGTTGACGCGCTACCCCTTCAAGTACTGCTTTAACGATAATTGCAACACCGATCGCTCCACCGACGGCTGCTAGTCCAGCTGCTAATCCAATTCCAAGATGCATAAATGACATCCTCCTTTAATATAGTTAAAATTTATAATTGATAACATGCTCTTATAGGCGAGCAGGCGTTATTCATAAAGTTAGTGTGACTCAACTTTGTGAGACATGTAAACCATTGCAAGCATCGCGAAGATGTACGCTTGTAAGGAACCAATAAAGATACCAAACGCTTGCCATACCATCGTTGGTGCGAACATAATTCCTCCCCAGATCAAGCTGGATGCACCAAGACCTACGATAAGAAGCATAAGAACTTCTTTCGCAAATACGTTACCGAAAAGACGCATTCCGAGTGTTAGCGTGTTCGCAAACTCCTCAATAATCTTAAACGGGAACAAGAACCACTTCGGGCGGAAATAATCCATTAGGTATTCTTTCGAACCTCTTAGCTTAATTCCGTAGATGTGTGTTAACACAACGACAAATGCCGCAAGTGTAAGTGCTAAGAACGGATCAGATGTCGGTGACTTCCAAATAACACTGTGTGTTTCATAGGTTGCCATCTCGAACGGAATCCCCATCATGTTCGACACAAAAATTACGAAAAGTAATGTATATGCGAGTGCGATGAAGCGGCCTCCGGTTTTCCAGTCCATGTTTGCTTTAATGATTCCTCGACAGAAGTCGACGACCCATTCAATGAAGTTTTGCAGACCTGTTGGTCGCATCGCCATTTTTCTTGCTCCTAAGAATGTAAAGAGAAAAACAATTAATCCGGCGATCGTAAACGTTATCATCGTTGTAACGTTGAAAGTAATCGGAGTACCAAAAAGTTCAAAGGGCGTCCAGTATATTGATTGTGCGCTCATAATTTCACCTCACTTTTCGTAATTGTAAGAGCATGTCCACCGAAACAAACAAATACAAGGCCCCATACCCAGCGAGTACTGCCCAAAGCGTAAATGACTCAGGATTAAGTAGTGCAATGATTACGGCTAGTACAATGACCCCATACCGTAAGACCATGCTAAAACCCGCGATTACATTTGAGAAGAAGTTGGACGATTCGCCAACTGCAGCTGAGCCTACGACGGCTGTTTTAATGTACGTGGACGTGAAGCTAATCATTGAGGAAAAAATCCCTAAAAGAAATCCGAGGAACGAGGCTTCAAAAGGTGTTAGGAATAGCCCAATCATACAAACAATTGCTACGATTGCCACCACTCGAAAATATAATCTCATACGTTCTTGTAGTGGCGTAGGCATCATTTGTCATCGTCTCCTAAAAATGGCTTAATTACCTGATACGCACCATAAAAACCTGCTGTCATACCGAGTAGCAAGCCTACAATAAGAAGAAATGGGGTTGTTCCTAAATGCCCATCAGCCCAATATCCTAATAATAAACCTCCGAACATCGAACCGATCATGGAAAAAAGAACCGACGACACAATTGCGACACCTTTATGAGGGTTTCGCTTGCCGTTGTCTCCTGCCATTTGGTTACTCCCTTCGGAATCTAAGATTAATCACCTGTACTACTACACGATAATCAATCATCATACCCTCAGTAATCGTACAATAGGGATACATTGATGTCAACGAGGGATATACAAGGAAAATCCCTCCGTAACAGTGATCGGCAAATTCTACTTTGTGTCAAAAGATTGACAAATTGTAAATTAGGTCTTGTATCATAGCAGCAATATCCATTTTTTGTGATTACTATCCTTTAAGAACATAAAAAGATCGGAGAAACTTGGGATTCAAGCTCCTCCATCCGCCTTACTTCTTCTTTCTTGATTCTAGCAGAAGAATCTTTGATTCAACCGTATCTTCTCGATCTTTTAACTTTGCATAGACGAGCACGTGATAAAGACCTGGATCTAATTGCACAGCGTCTTTATGAAGACGCTTTTCAAATACGCCTTTTGGAATATCCGTTTCATGATCCAGTGTCATAATGTACGTAAACGTATCCGGATCATAAAGTGAGATTTCCAGTTCTTCTGCTCCACCAGGTAGAAATACTTCATACATCCAATCGCCACCGTTTGGCAACTTCCCGAACTGAAAAGCACTTACTCTCGGATAATCCGGCTCATCACTGAATAAAAGAAACGGCAAAGTGATATCCTCTTGTCCGCCCGTTACTTTAATTTGACCATCCACACGTTTAAAGTCGATAATATCCGTTTCAATCTCAACACGTATCGTCACGTTCTTAGATTCACCCGGCTCTACGGTTACAGGCATTGGCATTTGCCACTTCAACCCTGTACCGAGTGACGCTGGTACGTCAAAGCGATATGTCCTCTTTTCATTGCCGTGATTTTCAATCGTTAGTTCTTTCTCGAGTCGTTGGCTTTCTTGTTGTTTTGGATCCCCATCCCATACACCAAAAGAAAGTGCACCAGGATAAACGAGTGTGTCACTTCGAACGGCCGCTTCGATATCGACACGACCAGATCCTTGAACAAATGGAGGGTACCGCTCACCATTCTCCGACACGAGAGGAACCGCCGTATTCATTAACGCCGCTTTTACTTGTTCTGGTCCCCACTCTGGTTTAGCTTGTTTTAATAGTGCTGCTGCTCCTGCGATGTGTGGTGCCGCCATACTTGTACCGTTCAACGCCATGTATCCGTTCGGAACGGTACTGTCGATGTCGACCCCTGGGGCAACCACATCCGGTTTGATGTCCCATGTTTGCGTGACAGGACCTCTAGAGCTAAATAAAGCCATATGATCGGTTTCTTCCACGTACTTCGTCTCGATCATAGTATCTTCACCGTTCAGCTCTATCCACTCTCGTAACCGGACACCGTCGTGGTGATCGATCGTCGCAGCTGTAAAAGCTACTGGTTCTTCAACACCCGCTGCAAACGTCCCCGGAATGTTATTCATCAAAAGTACTGCTTTTGCTCCTGCCTCTTTTGCATTTTCTAACTTTGCTTTAATTGGAATTCCGCCACGCTCAATGAGTACGACCTTGCCTTCCACACTCATCAGATCTTCCGGCATCCCGAGGTGACCATCAACGAGCAAATTACTTCGCTTTAAATCCCAAGGCTTCGATCCTTGAATGGCGTGTAGACCGATGTTCTCTTCGCCGTCTGATACACGAATTTGAGGTGCTTTTAATGGCGGGGTAGACGCACCGACTGAAATGGCTTTTGATGATGTTCCTGGAGAACCGACACTCCATAAATCTGGACCGCTATTCCCGTTTGACGTGACCGTAATTATTCCTGCTTCTGTCGCTTTGTCTAGCGCCAAACTCGTCGGCCAATCCGGACCATTGATCGGGCTTCCGAGTGACAAATTCAATACATCGACTTCGTCATCAATGGCGCGCTCTATCGCCTCTAAAATGAACGCTGTTGATCCCTGTCCTTCTGGGCCAAGTGCGCGATAAATGTAAAGTTCTGCCTCAGGAGCCACTCCTTTTACACGTCCATTTGCTGCAATAATGCCTGCAACGTGAGTACCATGAAATGTCTGTGCTTTTCCTCTTATCTTCGATTCCATCGGGTCGTCATCTTTGTCGACAACATCGTAGCCTTTTACGTAACTACGGCTCAGATCAGGGTGGTTGTAATCGATACCTGTATCAATGACACCAACTTTTACACCTTTTCCGGTGAGGCGAACCCCACGGTCCTCCAGTTGTGATCGAAGGTTATCAGCACCAATGAACGGGACGCTCTCTTTTAAAGAAACTTCATAATCAACGCTTGCATCGACTTCATTAACCCCCGCAATCGCCTTCACTCGTTCTGCTTGTTCGCTTGTAAACCGGTAAGCAGCCCCTTTAATACTATTCTCATATATAAACTCAGGTTCAATTCCACCGATTACCTCTTCAATACGGTTCATCGTTTCACTATACGAATCACTCATTTGGACAATGTACATTTCTTTAGACGGCTGAGCATCTACGCTCGTAAATGATGTTAGTAAAATAATCATCGACATCATAAGGGCGGTTATGCATCGGAACGTATTCTTCATCACCGACCTCCTTTATAGCCATTAGAATGCTCTAGAGGATGCTGAAACATACAATCACTTTTTACAACAAAAAAAGAACCTTCTCACACCGGGTGAGAAGGTTCTTTCCTAACTATTATTTACTTCGTTCCGAAAAGACGGTCACCAGCATCGCCAAGGCCTGGTACGATGTAACCTTTTTCGTTTAGCTTTTCATCAAGTGCTGCCAAGTAGATGTCAACGTCCGGGTGATCTTGTTGTACTTGTGCAACGCCTTCTGGGGCTGCGATTAGGCACATTAACTTAATGTTTCTTGCTCCGCGTGTTTTAAGAGAGTTAATTGCTTCAACTGCAGAACCTCCAGTCGCAAGCATCGGATCTACAACGATCAGGTCACGCTCTTCAATGTCTTTAGGAAGCTTTACGTAGTACTCTACGGGTTGGAACGTTTCAGGATCGCGGTAAAGACCGACATGTCCTACTTTTGCCGTTGGGATTAAGTCAAGGATGCCCTCTACCATTCCTAGGCCTGCACGAAGAATCGGGACAATTCCAAGCTTCTTCCCAGCGATTACTGACGATTGCGCTGGACCTACTGGTGTGTTGATCGTCACTTCTTCTAGTTGAAGATCGCGAGTGATTTCAAACGCCATTAATGTCGCGACTTCATCTGTTAACTCACGAAACTCCTTCGTTCCTGTTGATACATCACGAATGTACGTAAGTTTATGTTGGATGAGTGGATGATCGAATACGTATACTTTACCCATACTGCAAACACGCTCCTTTTATTGGTTCTATTTCTAAACTCTAAAGAGTGAAATCGATAAATGCCTTTGAAAATTTTACAGAAAAACAGACCTTGATTCAAGTCATATTTTATCCAAATTGCATCAAAACTATGGCAAGATAAAAGCCGTCATAAGAAAAAGCAGGAATACTTGCTCCTGCTTTCCTCTCACTCTTTATTCATACATTGGAAACTTGCTTGTTAACGTTTTAACACGTTGACGAGCTTCAGCGAGTTTCTCATCTTGTTCCATGTTGTTTAGCGTGAGTCCGATGATCGCAGCAATTTCATCCATATCTTCTTCTTTGAAACCACGAGAAGTTACGGCTGCCGTTCCGATTCGAATACCGCTTGTCACGAACGGACTCTCTGGGTCAAATGGAATTGTGTTTTTGTTCGTTGTAACACCAACATCATCCAATGCTTTCTCAGCCACCTTACCCGTAAGGCCTAACCCTGTTAGGTCAAGTAAAAGCAAGTGATTGTCTGTACCACCAGAAACGAGGCTAATGCCCTCTTTCTGTAGACTTTCTCCAAGCCTTTTCGCATTGCTAATAATCTGTGCAGCATAGTCGTTAAATGACGGCTGTAATACTTCTAGGAAAGACACTGCCTTTGCTGCAATCACGTGCATGAGTGGCCCACCCTGAAGACCAGGGAAGATAGACTTGTCCACTTTTTTAGCAAATTGTTCCTCACAAATAATCAAACCACCACGTGGTCCGCGTAACGTTTTGTGAGTCGTTGACGTTACAAAATGGGAATGAGGAACTGGGTTGTTGTGAAGGCCCGCAGCAACAAGACCTGCAATATGAGCCATGTCGACCATAAGATACGCGCCAACTTCATCCGCAATCTCACGGAAACGTTTGAAGTCAATTTCGCGTGGATAAGCAGAAGCACCTGCAACGATGAGTTTCGGCTGATGGGCTTTAGCGAGCTCAAGAACTTTATCATAGTCGATGAGATGGTCATTTTCCGTTACACCATACTCAACGAAGTTATACTGAACACCGCTAAAGTTTACTGGGCTACCATGCGTCAAGTGTCCACCGTGAGAAAGGTTCATCCCGAGCACAGTGTCACCATGCTCAAGAATCGTAAAATAGACACCCATGTTCGCTTGTGCACCTGAGTGCGGCTGAACGTTAACATGATCGCCACCGAAGATTTCTTTTACACGATCTCGTGCAAGATCTTCAACGACATCTACGTGCTCACAACCTCCATAGTAACGACGACCCGGATAGCCTTCTGCATACTTGTTCGTCAAAACAGAACCTTGAGCTTCCATAACCGCTTCAGATACGAAGTTCTCTGATGCGATCAATTCGATCTTTTCTCTTTGGCGTTGTAATTCATCTTGAATAGCTTCAAAAATGGCAGGATCTTGACTTGCGACATGTTTCATCTTACAGTTGTTCCCCTTTCCCTAACCTTTTTTTCTAGTTTATCACGAATTGCTATAGTGTGAGCGTGGACCCCCAATATATTTTGGACGAGTTCTAGCCATCGTGACGATCGCTTGTCCAACCTTTTGGTTCGACGGTCGAACGGGTACAGCGACATGTTTTAAATGCATTCCGATCAACGTGAGGCCTATATCAACGCCTGCGTCAGCCGCGATATGTTCAACGATGACACGCTCTTGCCCTTCTGAATAAGCATAAGAAGCCATCGCTCCACCGGCATGACGTACAGGCACTACATTTACGACTGGAAGGTGATGAGCATCCGCAAACGACCGCGGAACGACGAGTGCTCGGTTAATATGCTCACACCCTTGATATGCAGGGATCACCCCAGTCTTTGAACAGAACTCCTCAATCGCTTCGACTACTGCCTTGGCAATTTCTTCAGAACCTTCTGTGCCGATGTGTTTTCCCGCAATCTCACTCGTACTTGCACCGATCACAAGCACATCTCCTCTTTGGAGTGCTGCCTGCTCATTTAACTCAGCAAGTAAGTCTGTGACCTCACTAGTGATCGTCATGTTTGATCTAATTCCATCATCTTGTCTACACGACGTTGGTGACGTCCTCCCTCATACGGTGTATCCAGCCACTTCTCAACAATGGACGTCGCAATTCCAGGTCCAACGACTCGCTCACCCATTGCTAATACGTTTGAGTCATTGTGGAGGCGTGTCATTTCGGCGCTAAACAAGTCATGAACGAGGGCACATCGAATGCCTTTTACTTTGTTTGCAGCAATTGACATCCCAATTCCTGTTCCACAAATTAAAATGCCTCGGTCGTAATCTCCGTTCGCTACAGCCTCAGACACAGGCTTTGCAAAGTCAGGGTAATCGACACTATCGGTTTCATGAGCACCAACATCTTCATACTCAATGCCCTTTTCATCTAACAGTGGTAAAATTTCTTTCTTTAAACGAAGACCTGCATGGTCTGATCCGATAATTACTTTCATGACTTTCCCTCCACTAATCTTGGTTTTGCAGCTTTTATTAGTCTTTCCATTTGTTCTTTTGCGATGCGGTACTGTTCTATACTTCCCCCAAATGGATCTTGAATGTTCGCATCGGGTTCGCCCGCAAATTCACCGAGCGTGAAAACCTTTTGTTTTTCGTTTGGGAAGATTGAAGCAATTGCATCTTGATGATTCGCAGTCATCGTTAGTACAACGTCCGCCCATCCTAGTAACGATTCATCAAGTTGTTGTGCTGAATGATCGTCCAGGCTCTGACCGAATTCCTTAGCGAGTATCGCTGAATGTTCTGCCGCCTTCGAACCCGAAAATGCATGGATTCCAGCAGATTGAACGTCAACCGTTGCAGTATGATGTTTGAGCAGTGCTTCAGCCATTGGGCTACGACACGTGTTGCCAGTGCACACAAATAATACGCGCGTCACGCTATCCATCCCCTCATAAAAACTCTATATCACTATCATATGTTAAATAAATTGAAGAATAAAGGGATAGGCTGAATACACACCAAATAAAGAAAGAACAATTCCAGCTATGAGTTCACCGTAGTCACCGATCCGATTTCTAAACAAGCTACCTAGACTTAAACCGATTGCCGTCATGAGCATGGTCACGAATCCGAAAGTAAGAATAACGGCTGTCGCCTCCGCACCGAGTGCTCCAAGTGATACACCGACAGAAAAACTATCCAAACTTACGATAAACGCAAAAAATAGCACACCGATACCTCTTAGTTGAAATGAGTGCTCTTTTTTCCCACTTACGCTCGTGAAAATCATTTGTATACCGATCAACGCAAGAATAACTCCAGCAACAAAGCTCGCTATTCCTGCTCCATAAAAATTCGAGATCCATGCACCGAGCGCCATTCCCGCAAGAGGCATAATCATATGAAACACACCGACACTTGTAGCAATTCGCCACATTCCCGCTCTATTGATGCCAGGGCCAACACCAAAAACGAGTGCAATTGAAAACGCATCCATGCCTAAAGCAACTGCCATCACAACCAAACTAAACCACTCAAACATAAAAAACCCCCTTGTCTGTTGTACAAGAGTATGCAGACAAGCAGGGTTTTAGACGTTCGATGCAGCTTTATTCAATCGATTCATAATGGCTCTTCCGAGACCTTTTTCTTCAAACGTTTGAAACACAAGGACATCAACATGCGGCAACACCTCATCAACTTCACGCAAGACATGATAGACATTACTCGATATGGCATGCAAGTCCGCTCCTGCTCCAAGTGTGAACACTACATCCGCTTTGACTTGTTCACGCCATTCATCAATGACCGCAACTGCCGTACGTTTTCCTGATCGCTTCAATTCGTTGAGTACGTCATTCGTATGCTCAAGTCCTGTCGTTAAAATGAGTGATGTATTCGGTGCATAATGGCGATATTTCATCCCTGGTGATCGAGGAGCTTCCTCTGCAGGGCTCATCGAACGACTCTGCTCGAATCGAAACCCTAAAGCATCCTCCAGCATTTCTTGAGTTACTCCGCCTGGTCGTAGGATGACAGGTTCTTCACCACTTACATCAATAACCGTTGATTCAAGTCCATATCCTGTAGCGCCGCCATCGATAATGGCATCAATTCTTCCGTCAAGATCCGCTTTTACATGGCTAGCACGCGTTGGACTCGGACGACCTGAACGATTAGCACTAGGTGCAGCAATCGGTAAGTTCACAGATTGCAATAACGTTAACGCTAATGGATGGTCTGGCATACGAACAGCAACGGTTTCAAGTCCTGCTGTTACGATATTTGGTACTTCAGGTTGGCGTTTCATTACTAACGTGAGTGGACCCGGCCAAAATGTTTCAACCAAAGTAGTAGCCATTTCATTTACTTCGAGAACCAATGTTTTCAACTGTTCAATGTGTCCAATATGTAGAATGAGTGGATTATCACTCGGTCGCCCTTTTGCTTCGAAGATTTTAGCAACCGCTTCTGTGGATAACCCATTCGCCCCTAACCCGTAAACCGTTTCTGTCGGAAAGGCGACAAGACCGCCTTTTTTCCATATATCCACTGCCTTTGAAACGCTTTCAGTGTCCTGAAAGTTATTCACAGGCAACCAATTTGTATGTTGGTAACTCACACGTTTTTCTCCTTACAATGTAAATTTTCCCTTTATGACAAGGCTTTTGACACTGTGTACAGTGTCACTGAGTTATCCACAGATTGAAGGTATTTATCCACATAGGTGATTGTTGTTGAGGATAACTCTTATGATTTTCCCCCAAACCAATTGTCCCATAATTCTGCCACAAAAAATGTGAATTCTGGTTCTGAATTATCCCCAGTTTTGTCTACATCCTCTGTTGATAACTCTTCAATCTCTTCTTCTTTTTCTTCATCGGAACCGATCCCTAAATCAGTCAAACAGAGTGGCGGAAACAATACACACCACCAATTTTCCCCGTTTCCATCACCAATTTCAATGACGAGTGCTTCATATAATCCTGCTGGATATACGAGTGGTCCATACACTTTCGTAGGGAATTTCACGTCTTCTGATAGTGAAACATCTACAGGTAAATCAAATCCATGTTGTTCGACGATGTCTTCTGCAATACCTTCAATGTTCTCCAATTGCTCTGTAAATGTTACCCGTGCCTCAGATTGTGTAGTCGCACCAGTCAGCATCTCACGAGTGTAAAGCGCAACTTCATCACGAACATCTCGTTTAATTTGTTGGTGCACAAGTGCATCAGAATGCGAAAAGATTCTCAAACGGATTGCATCTTCAGGAATGCTATCTTCCGCCATCCAATATTGTTGTTGACTTTCCCACGTACCGACGACCATAAATAAACAGATAAATGTATAAATAAGTGCTTGTTTCATGATCATTCACTCTCCCTCTCTACTGTTAAGCTTGGTCAGAGAGAGGGAGAGATAAACTTGTTTTCGTCCGACAAATTTCTTATGTGATACTTACGATTCGATCTTTACCATTAAGGTCTTGATGTATGCATACTTGTGCTTGTGGAAATGCTTTTTCCATTAACGTAGAAACCGTTGGTCCTTGATCGTAACCTATCTCTAATAAGACGATGCCATTATCGGCTAGAACATTAGGCAACTCCTTCGCTAAGCGCACGTAGAATAGGAGTCCATCTTCGCCACCCGCAAGGGCTAAATGAGGCTCTTGATTTTTGACATGCTCATGAAGTTTCTCCACCTCAGCAATTGGAATGTATGGTGGATTACTTACGATTACGTTATATGTCTCACCTAAGAGTGGACCAGTCAAATCACCTTCTAAAAAGGTTACATTTGATGCTTGAAGGTTCTGAGCGTTCTTCTTAGCAACTTCAAGTGCACGTTTTGATATGTCTGTTGCAACGACATCCGCCTCAGGACACTCCAGCGAGAGTGTCACTGAAATCGCGCCACTTCCTGTTGCAATGTCAGCAATCTTAGGCGCATACAGACCTTTTTCTTTTAGTAACTTTAGTGCGAGCTCAACGAGTTCTTCTGTTTCTGGTCTTGGGATGAGCACATTTTCGTTCACGTTGAACTTCCGTCCATAAAAACTTGCTTGACCGCTAATGTATTGCACCGGCTCTCCTGCACTAAACCGTTCAATAGCCGCTTGATACGACATTTTTTGGTCTTCTTGTAACTTCTCGCGACGAATAAGTTGGAATTCAACCCCTTCGACGCCTAGAAGATCTTCCATAAGCCAGATCGCTGCACGCGGTTCTTTTTCTTTTGACTCTAAAAAAGACGAAGCCCAATTCAGGGCTTCGTATACATATGTTACATCTTTCATTCGCTCGTGTGCTCCATCATTTTTGCTTGCTCTTCGACAATGAGTTGATCTATAATCTCATTCAAGTTCCCTTGAAGAATTTGTTCGAGCTTTTGCAAAGTTAATCCGATTCGATGATCGGTAACACGACTTTGCGGGAAGTTGTACGTACGAATACGTTCAGAACGGTCACCTGTTCCAACCGCAGCTTTACGGTTTTCTGCGTACTCATCTTGTGCTTCCTTTTGGAATTTATCATAGACACGGGCACGTAATACTTTCATTGCTTTATCGCGGTTTTTGATTTGTGATTTCTCATCTTGGCAACTCACGACAATCCCAGTCGGCTCATGTGTAATCCGTACAGCAGACATCGTTGTGTTAACACTCTGACCACCTGGACCACTTGAAGCAAACGTATCGACTCGCAAGTCTTTATCGTGAATTTCTACCTCAACTTCTTCAGCTTCTGGAAGTACTGCTACCGTCGCTGTTGATGTATGAATCCGCCCACCAGACTCCGTGGATGGAATACGCTGCACACGGTGTGCTCCATTTTCGTACTTCATCTTTGAGTATGCACCGTCACCATTAATGGAGAAAATAATTTCTTTGAACCCACCAATGTCGGTCGCATGCGTCTCAATGATTTCAGTCTTCCAGCGATTTTGCTCCGCAAAACGACTGTACATCTTAAATAAATCCCCTGCAAAAAGTGCCGCTTCATCGCCACCAGCTGCACCTCGAATTTCAATAATAACGTTTTTGTCATCGTTCGGGTCTTTAGGGATGAGTAAAATCTTCAGCCGTTCCTCAATTTCAACTTTACGTTCTTGAAGCTCTTCAATCTCCATTTTAACCATTTCAAGCATATCCGCATCAAGATCTTCGTTCAACATCACTTTTGCATCGCTCAATTCAGATGATGTTGTCTTATATTCGCGGTACGCTTGCACAGTCTCTTCTATGTTCGATTGCTCTTTAGAATACTCACGTAGCTTGTTTGTATCACTTATGACTTCAGGATCACTCAACCATACATTTAGCTGCTCATAGCGATCTTCAACCGTTTGAAGTTTTTCAAGCACACTCTTCACCTCATTTTTCTTCTAAATTTAGTATAGTATAAGGAAGGTAGTTGGTCAAAACGGGTTCTGCTCTTGTTCCATGTGAAACATTAATAGGAGGGGTATAATGAAACGTTACGTCATTATCGGCGGAGATGCCGCTGGCATGAGTGCGGCAATGGAACTAGTACGAAATAGAGACGAAGAAAATACAGTAATTACTACTATTGAGAAAGGTTCGATTTATTCTTATGCTCAATGTGGCCTTCCTTATGTGATTGAAGGAGCAATTGAACACGAAGATCACTTAATCGCACGAGACGTTGAGACGTTTCGAAATCAATATGGCATTGATGCTCGTACGAATAGTGAAGTAACTTCTATTGATTGTGAGGAGAAGGTCGCTTACGTACAAGGCGAGGACACACAAGAAACGGTCGCTTACGATACACTACTAATTGCCACTGGAGCAAGTCCGATCGTGCCTGACATTCCAGGCAAAGACCTTAAAGGTACACATACGTTAAAAACGATTCCAGACTTACAAAACTTGCAAAAAGAACTTCCCGATGTGTCCCACATCACCATTGTTGGAGGCGGGTATATTGGTCTCGAACTAACCGAGGCGCTCGTTACGCAAGGGTTTGATATTTGTCTAATTCAAAGAAACGAACAAGTAGCCCCCGGCATGGACCACCAACTCGTTGAACATTTACATGAAGAAGCGAGGTTCCATAACGTTGAATTGCGTTTATCAGAACAAATTGAAGCCGTCCAAGGCACAACGCGCGTTCAATCTGTGAAAACAGATAAAGGAGAGATCCCGACTGATCTCGTCGTTTTCGCAACAGGAATTGAGCCAAATACAGCCTTTCTTTCTGACTGCTCGATTTCACGCTCTGAACAAGGGGCGATTTATGTAAATGAGTATTTGCAAACGAATGTGCCAGACGTATACGCAGCTGGGGATTGTGCACTTCAGTATCATCGACTAAAAGAAGAAGCCGATTACGTTCCATTAGGCACACATGCGAATAAACAAGGCCGCATTGCCGGAATGAATATGAGCGAACAACTTCCTTTGCGTCGCTATGAAGGGATGACTGGTACGAGTATATTCCGTTTTTTTAACCTTGATGTTGCGATGACTGGCTTAACAAAAGAAGAAGCCACGGCTATCGGGCACGATGTTGAAACGGTTCTTTATACGGGATCTCATATTGCTGGGTACTTTGAAGAGAAGAAACCGATCCACCTGAACCTTGTCTATGATCGTACGAGCGATCAATTTCTCGGGGCACAAATCGTCGGTAAAGGCGTTGATAAACGGATTGATGTAGCCGCCACAGCGCTTTATTCTAAGTTAACGTGTGAAGACATCGAGAATTTAGATCTCGCTTACGCTCCACCTTATAACGGTGTTTGGGACCCGTTACAACAAGCACTCAGAAGGCGTAAACGCTAACAAGCAAGCCTTAATTAAGGCTTGCTTGTTCATCATGATCCCATGTTTCCCCTAATGAAATCTACAGACGTGGCATTCGCTTACAAATGGAGGTAGTCGTCCAACAACAATCTTCTTTGATTGTGCACTATCATTTTGTCCGCCAGTGCCATTGTTCATGTCCGGAGATCTAAGGAAATTAAACAAAAAAAAGACAAGTGGGAGTTCCCCTGGCTTGTCTTGAACATTACATGTTGTATTTCTTTTTGAAGCGATCGATACGACCACCAGCATCAGCAAGCTTCTGCTTACCTGTGTAGAACGGGTGAGAATCAGAGCTGATTTCAACTTTAATTACAGGATACGTGTTGCCGTCTTCCCATTCTGTTGTTTCAGCTGATGATTTCGTAGAACCACCTAGGAATTTGAAGCCCGTGCTTGTATCTAAGAAAACAACTTTTTGATATTGCGGATGAATTTCCGTTTTCATGAAGTATTCCCTCCTCCCTCTTACGCAGAGGTCTTTTCACACATAAAAAGATTATAACAATGGAGCAGGTATTTTTCAAGTTCTACAATAAGACTTTTCAAAAATTGGCATTAAACACCTGACTTTGTTTTCGTCCGTTGTCTCGCCTTATCTTGTTCCATACGTTCAAAGAACTCTTCATTTGTCTTCGTATCCTTAATTCTACGGATAAAATGATCCACAAACTCTGGGGAATCACTCATCGTCTTGCGCATCGCCCAAAGGCTTTCTAGATGGCTCTTCGGTACGAGCAATTCTTCTTTACGAGTCGATGACCGGCGAATATCAATCGATGGGAAGATGCGTCGTTCAGCAAGCTTACGATCGAGATGAAGTTCCATGTTTCCTGTACCCTTGAACTCCTCGTAAATGACATCATCCATACGTGAGCCCGTATCCACAAGCGCAGTTGCTAAAATTGTCATGCTTCCACCTTCTTCGATGTTACGCGCAGCTCCGAAGAAGCGTTTCGGGCGGTGGAATGCCGCTGGGTCAATACCCCCTGACAACGTACGGCCACTCGGAGGAATGACGAGGTTATATGCCCGTGCAAGACGAGTTAAACTATCCATTAAGATGATTACGTCTTTGCGTTGCTCAACGAGACGCATTGCTCTTTCTAAAACGAGTTCAGTCACTTTAATGTGGTTCTCTGGCACTTCATCAAACGTAGAATGGACAACTTCACCTTGAACAGAGCGCTCAATATCGGTAACTTCCTCAGGACGCTCATCAATAAGCAAAACGATTAACTCTGCGTCAGGGTGATTTTCAGAGATGCTATTTGCTACTTGCTTGAGTAAAGACGTTTTCCCGGCTTTTGGTGGAGCTACGATGAGTCCACGTTGTCCGAAACCAACTGGGGTTACGATATCGATAATACGCGCTGATAATCGCCCAGGATTTGTTTCAAGTTGGATTTTCTTATCCGGGAATAGCGGCGTTAATGCTGGGAAATGCGGACGTTCTTTCGCATGGTCTGGTTCGTCTCCGTTTACAGCAGACACTTGTAACAAACCGTGATAGCGTTCATTGTCCTTAGGCTTCCTTACCTTACCTGAGACACGATCCCCATTTCTTAAGTCAAAACGACGGATTTGTGAGGCAGAAATGTAGATATCCTCTGAGCTAGGTAAATAGTTAATCGGACGTAAAAACCCATACCCTTCTGTTTGAATGATCTCTAAAACACCTTCCATAAACATGAGACCATCTTGTTCTGCTTGCCCTTTTAATAGTGCAAAAACAAGCTCTTGCTTCGTTAATTTACTGTAGTAAGAGATCTTCAGCTCTTTTGCGAGCTTATATAAATCTCGAAGTGTCTTTTGCTCGAGTTCAGCTAATGTATAACTCAAACGTCTTCACCACTTTCTTAAGTTACTTATTAGTTCAATTTATTGTTAGTCGTCTTGGGATCATTACGAAAGGCAGGGCATTAGAAGGAAAACTTCGAATGTTATGGGAGGTTTGGAAAAACAGATAAAACGAGAATTCGTTGTACTTAACGTACCATACTTTTGGACGAGTTGGGAACAACGAATTCTGAGGTGTTACGAATTAATTCTTCATGACAAAGTCGGGTTTCTTCGCAACGTTATGCTTTCCATCAATAAAGCGTACAGTTCCTGATCTCGCCCTCATGACAAGAGATTGCGTCGTTGCTTTCGTACTCTTATAATGAACGCCTTTTAATAATTCCCCGTCGGTAACACCTGTTGCTGCAAAAATACAGTCATCACCACCGACAAGATCGTCCATAAATAACACTTTCGATGTGTCCTCAATCCCCATTTGATGACACCTTGCTTCTTCCGCATCGTCTTTAGGTAATAGACGACCTTGGAATTCTCCCCCGAGACATTTTAAAGCTACTGCAGAGATCACTCCTTCAGGAGCTCCCCCTGTTCCCATTAGTAAATCCATACCTGTTTCATCGAACGCCGTGTTAATAGCTGCTGCAACGTCACCGTCTTGAATGAGTTTGATTCGAGCTCCAGCTTGGCGAATTTCTTCGATTAACTGCTTATGACGATCACGTTGTAAGATGCTTACGACGAGATCCTCGACATTTTTAGATTTCGCTTTTGCGACCGCTTTCAAATTCTCTTCCACGGTTGCATCAAGACTAATCACTCCTACAGCTTCAGGACCTACAGCAATTTTCTCCATATACATATCTGGAGCATGTAACAACATTCCGTCATCGGCAACAGCCAAGACCGCAAGCGCATTCCACGTACCGGCAGCTACAATATTCGTGCCTTCAACTGGATCTACTGCCACATCCACACGAGGTCCAAAACCATTTCCGAGCTTTTCCCCGATATAAAGCATTGGAGCTTCATCTTTCTCGCCCTCGCCGATGACAACGGTCCCTTTCATCGGGATTGTATCGAATACATCACGCATGGCGCTTGTTGCTGCGTCATCCGCTTCTTCTTTCATTCCCCGTCCCATCCAACGTGCTGCAGAAAGTGCTGCCGCTTCAGTAACACGCACAAGTTCCATGGATAAGCTACGTTCCATTGTACCATGCCCCTTTGTTATGAACTTTTTAGTTGCTCTTGCTCTTCCTCAGTCATTTTCTCCCGCCAAAGCTTTGCACCGAGCCCTTTTAATTTCTCTTCAAGAGATTCATAACCTCGATCAATATGATGAACGCCCGTAATTTCAGTAACACCATCAGCCATAAGACCTGCAATAACTAGAGCGGCTCCCGCTCTAAGGTCACTCGCTTTCACACGTGCACCTTCGAGGCGTTTCCCTCCATTAATCATTGCTGAACGACCTTCGACTTTAATATCTGCACCCATTCGGCGTAGTTCATCGATATGTTTAAAACGCGCATTATAAATAGTATCTGTAATAATACTCGTCCCTTGAGCCTTTGCTAATAGTGACGTAACCGGCTGTTGTAAGTCGGTTGGAAAACCAGGGTGAACGAGTGTTTTGATGTCAACACCCTTCAAACGGTTGTTGCTTCCTTTTACATAAACCGCATCGTCATCACTATCGACATCAACGCCCATTTCATCGAGCTTCGCGAGTAATGATTCTAAATGATCAGGTATAACGTTTTGAACGGCTACGTCTGATCCCATACAAGCAGCAGCAATAATATAGGTTCCCGCTTCGATCCGGTCTGGAATAATGCTGTGAGCACAGCCTTTAAGCTTTTCCTTACCTTCAATACGGATGACATCGGTACCTGCACCTTTAATGTCTGCTCCCATGCTAGATAGAAGTGTCGCTACATCGATGATCTCAGGTTCTTTCGCGGCATTTTCAATGATCGTTTTTCCTTTTGCCTTAACCGCTGCAAGCATAATGTTGATCGTTGCACCAACGCTTACGACGTCGAGATAAATCTTCGCACCGACTAATTCATTGGCTCGTAAGTAAATCGATCCTTGTTCGTTCGTTACGACCGCACCAAGTGCTTCGAATCCTTTTATATGTTGATCAATCGGTCTTGGACCTAAATTACAGCCTCCAGGAAGACCAATCGAAGCTTTTTTAAAGCGCCCTAGCATTGCCCCCATCATATAGTACGACGCGCGCATCTGCTTGACTCGCCCGTTCGGAAGTGGCATAGGCATCACTTGTCTTGGATCAATCGTCATTGCATCACCATTGTGATTGACACGACCTCCAATATGCTCAACAAGCTCCGCTAACACTTCCACATCTGAAATATTCGGCAAATTGTCAATCGTCACTGGTGAGTCCGCTAAAAGTGCTGCAGGTATTAATGCGACCGCACTGTTCTTCGCTCCACCGATTTGAACTTCTCCATGAAGTGGATGCCCACCCTCAACCATTAACTTATCCATGTGCTGCGTCACTTCCTCATCCTTCGGTTTAAATCTTAATTTTTAAGCAACTGTCTATGAACGTAACCTTCCCCTCTTTTTAACTATAATTGTCAAAAAGAGAGGAAGGTAGACATTATCCTTTTTGGTTTGTAACTTTTTCCCAGTCTGCTAAAAACTTCTCAATTCCTTGGTCTGTCAACGGATGTGCTGCAAGTTGCTCAATAACTTTATACGGAATCGTTGCAATGTCTGCACCACGTTTTGCTGACTCTGTTACATGAACAGGGTGGCGTACAGATGCTGCAATGATTTGTGTATCAATGTCATGTGTCGCAAAGATATCAGCAATCTCTTCTACAAGGTCTAGACCATTGCCGCCAATATCATCAACACGGCCTAAAAACGGGGATACGTACGTCGCCCCAGCACGAGCTGCTAAAAGTGCTTGAACGCTTGAGAAGACGAGCGTTACGTTCGTCTCAATGCCGAGTTCAGTAAACACTTTAACTGCTTTGAGTCCTTCAACTGTCATCGGTACTTTCACCGTAACATTTGGTGCTACAGCAGCTAATTCTTTTCCTTCTTCAATCATTGCATCTGCTTCAAGTGCGATTACTTCTGCACTTACAGAGCCATTTACAAGAGACGTAATTTCTTTAAGACGTTCTTTAAAATCAATGCCTTCTTTGGCTACAAGACTCGGGTTCGTTGTTACCCCGTCAAGAATGCCAAGATCGTGGGCTTTTTTAATTTCATCTAGGTTTGCTGTATCAATGAAAAACTTCATGCTCTCACACCTAACCTTTAGTTTGCTTTTCCTGCTGATCCAAAGTCGCGCATCTTGCCTTTAACTGTTTCTTTAATTGCATCTCGTGCAGGTCCCATGTATTTTCTTGGGTCGTATTGGTTCGGGCTGTTTTCGAACACTTCTTTAACCGCGTTCGTTGCAGCAATTTGACTTTCTGTGTTCACGTTAACTTTCGCGTGTCCGTATTCAATCGCACGCTTTACATCATCAACTGGAAGACCTGTCCCGCCGTGGAGCACGAGTGGTGTTAAGCCAACAAGCTTATTGATTTCTTCCATTTGCTTGAATCCAAGGTTCGGTTCGCCTTTGTAAGGACCATGAACTGAACCGAGTGCAGGAGCAAAGCAATCAACACCTGTTTCTTTAACAAGGCGCTCACACTCTTCTGGAATTGCATAGTTTGCTTCCGCTTCGTCAACGACAATATCGTCTTCTTGACCACCGATGCGTCCAAGTTCCGCTTCTACAGAGACTCCGACTGCATGCGCCATTTCTACGACTTTCTTCGTTAACGCAATGTTTTCTTCTAATGGGTAGTGAGATCCGTCAATCATAACAGATGTAAAACCTGCTTTGATTGCTTGGGCACACGTTTCGAAGCTTGATCCGTGATCTAAGTGGATCGCTACAGGAACGGTCACATTGTACGCTTTCATGTAGGATTCCACCATTTTAACAACGGCTTCAAACCCTCCCATATATTTAGCGGCACCTTCAGACACACCGCAAATAAGAGGAGACTTTTCCTCCTCAGCTGCTTGTAAAATGGCTTGTGTAAACTCCATGTTGTTTAAGTTGTATTGACCAACGGCATATTGGTTCTCCTTAGCCGTTTTCAGCATCTCTGTCATGGAAACTAATGGCATAAGAATGGTTCCTCCTTAGTGACTGTGAATGATTCTCCGCTATTATATCATATTCCAATTTCATTTCGATATCTTATGTAAGCATTGCCTTTTCGACCAATTGTCGAATAACGGTAATGTCAAACGGCTTAGCAATCGATGCTGTAACGCCTTGCTCGCGTAATTCCTTATCGAAATTCAACTCTTCGTATGCGGTCATCATAATGACACGAACGTCTGAGCCTTGTTTACGAATTTTCTTTAGGACGTCGATGCCGCTTAATCCTGGTAGCTTTACATCCAACATCACAAGCTCAAATGTCATCTTCTCCATCGCTTCCAATGCTTGATAGCCGTTACTTGCGAGATGAACATAATAACCTTCTTCCATTAGGACGGCTTCAATTAGTTTTCGAATTCCCGCTTCATCGTCTACGATCAATACTCTTTGCAACTTGCTCACCTCTGAACAAAAAATGATCTTTCTAACAATCACCTCTGAGTGTCTTCTCTTTGACATGGTTTCTAGACTTCAGAGTAATATCCTCTTTTTTGGTAATTGATAATCGGTTAGACTTGTGGAAAGGATATGCTAGAAAGGTGATCGTTCTATGTTAAAAATGTACACAACTCAGTTACAACGTGTGTTTACAAAAATTCAAGAACAAGAAGAACAAATCGATGAATGTGGAAGACTACTCGCCCAAGCGCTCGTTGGTGAAGGATCGATTTATGTAGTGGGGGGTACACGCTACGAGGCACTTGCAAAAGCGCTCGTACATAACCAAGATACAGTTTCGCGTGTTGCTTCGTTAAATCTCCATAAAGAATCCTCAAAGCTTAATTCTGTTGATCGGTTAATTGTCATTACAGATGGAGAAGAAACTACTGAAGAAATTGAACAACTTCAAAAGGCATTAAGTAGTGAAACGCCCCTTGTGTTCATTGGACCTACTGCACCGTCATTAAACGATGTAAATGGGATGGAACCTCCGTTCCATATCACGATAGAATCACGAGGTCTTATTCCGAACCTTGATGGATCGAGAAGTGGGTACCCAGAAGAGCTCGCAATCGTTTACACGTACCAGGCATTAATGTTTCAAATCCAAGAGTTGCTCGCTTAACGTTTAGAATCAGTGTACCACGAATTCATTAAAAAAAGCTGTTGAATTGCGATCCAATTCAACAGCTTTTTATTATTCTCCTAAGGAGCTCTTAATGAATTCTCTAAACAACGGTTGTGGACGTGTTGGTCTTGAAACGAATTCCGGATGGAACTGTGCAGCAACAAAATACGGATGGTCGCTTAGCTCAATAATTTCAACGAGGCGATTGTCCGGGCTCGTTCCAGAGAATACGAAACCAGCTTCTTCAAACACTTCACGGTATGCGTTGTTAAATTCATAACGGTGACGGTGGCGCTCATAAACGACCTCTTCACCATATGCACGGCGAGCAATTGTGCCTTCTTTTAACTTACAAGGGTAAAGTCCAAGGCGAAGCGTTCCACCAAGGTCTTCAATATCTTTTTGCTCTGGCAACAAATCAATAATTGGATTTGAAGTCTCAGGGTTCATCTCTGCAGATGCAGCATCGTCAAGTCCTAATGCGTGTCTAGCGAACTCTACAGAAGCGAGTTGCATCCCTAAGCAAATACCAAAGAATGGTACTTTATTTTCACGTGCATAACGAATGGCTGTAATCTTGCCTTCAACCCCGCGATGTCCGAAGCCGTAAGGAACAAGAATACCATCAACGTCTTTTAACTGGTCACTTACATTTTCAGCTGTAACACCTTCTGAATCAATCCAACGAATCTCAATGTCGGCATCAAATGCGTAACCGGCATGCTTCAACGACTCAGCAATTGAGAGATAAGCATCTGGTAACGATACGTACTTTCCAACAAGGCCAATTGTCGTCTTTTTAGAAAGGTGCTTTACTTTATTGACAAGCTCTTTCCATTCTTTCATATCTGCTTCTGGCTTTGGCGAGTCAATTTCAAGGTGCTTACAAACGATATCATCAAGCTTTTGAGCTTGAAGATCTAAAGCAACTTGATAAAGTGGGTTTGCGTTACGGGCTTCAATAACTGAATTCTTATTAATATCACAGAAAAGAGCAATCTTTTCTTTCATATCTTCTGGGACCGGTTGTTCTGTACGTACGACAATAACATTTGGCTGAATGCCGAGGCTACGAAGTTCTTTTACGCTATGTTGTGTCGGTTTTGATTTCATTTCACCTGCTGCTGAAAGGTACGGAATCAACGTACAGTGAATGTACATGACGTTTTCACGTCCGACATCACTCTTGATTTGGCGAATGGCCTCCAAGAAAGGAAGACTTTCAATATCGCCGACCGTTCCACCAATTTCAGTGATTACGACATCAACGTTCGCTTCGTTACCTGCACGGTACACACGGTCTTTAAGTTCATTTGTTACGTGTGGGATTACTTGAACCGTTCCACCTAAATAATCACCGCGACGTTCTTTACGAATAACAGAAGAGTATACTTTACCTGTCGTTACGTTGCTGTTCTGATTTAAGTTAATATCAATAAAGCGTTCATAATGCCCAAGGTCCAAGTCTGTTTCTGCACCATCATCAGTGACAAAAACTTCGCCGTGCTGATAAGGGCTCATAGTACCCGGGTCCACGTTGATGTATGGGTCAAATTTTTGAATGGTTACATTCAGTCCTCGATTTTTCAACAAACGTCCTAACGATGCAGCAGTTATCCCTTTTCCTAGTGAGGAAACAACACCGCCAGTAACAAAAATATACTTTACCGCCATTTAATGAGCCCCTTCCCAATCCTTCATCTAATCAATACTTAAAATCCTCATTCAATAAAAAAAAGTGACACCTCCGCCAAAACTTGGGGGGCACACTTCTCGCTTGTTACTCATTAATATCTATCATTCAAAGAAATTTATACGCTGTTTGGACAAGCCCAAAATTGATTCTACCTTCGCCTTATAGAAAAGTCAAGCAGTCGAAATAAGTTAATGAAATTGCCTTTTTTAACAACTTCTAGTTAAAAAGAACATGCTTTTATTGAACTTGGACATATAGTAAAAAGGTACGTCACGAAAAAGGAGTGAACAAAATGAGACAACCATATCATTTGTGGAACCCAAAAAGAGATTGGATTCGAGATGGTGGTTATTACCAATCCAATCATTGTCCAAAACTTCCTTTTGAAATCGTCATTAACAACAACCTTATTAACGGCCCTGGTGTTGTAACGACTTCTCAATCAAACCCTATCGTTTTCTAAACAAATAAGGCGGCCGTAAGGCCGCCTTATTAAATTCATCAGACTTAAAGAGTCTAAGGATATGTTACAGAAGGTGATTCACTTACGACTATTTATCTTCCTCTTCGTAATCATCGTCGTCTTCGTCTTCCTCTTCTTGATCCTTGTCATCATACTCATCTAACTCTTCATCACTGTCTTCGTCGTGATCGTCTTCGTTGGCGATTTCATCTAACTCATCTTCGATGTCTTCGAACTCACGATCTTCTTCGACTTCTTCTTCAGGAGCTTGGAATGTGTTGCTTAAATCTTCATCTGATTTATCAACCGGGTACCATTCTTTCAGACCCCAATGGTTGTTGCCGAGGTGTACGAAACGACCGTCGATGTTTAACGTTGTGAACAATTTCGTACGGCGATCATCGAGTTGAGATTTTGGGATTTTTTTCAAATCTGCAACATCATTAAAGAAAGTATGAAATTCTGCAGGATTGTTTTTCTCTTTCATCATCATATAACTAATCTCAACAGCAGACATTTCAATGATTTCATCCTTGCTGAGTTCTTTAATGGTCAATGCAACCTACACCCTTTCGTAAGCGCTCGCTTCCTCATACCGATAGCGGCGTGCATACCTACCATTATAAACATAAAAACAACCTTTATGCTATAAATTTTGACTTTCTTTCATAAACTCTTATTTCGGTGTTTTTAGCGACCTCATAATCTCTTCTACTTGAAGGTCTGTATATTGTTCAAGCGTAAAATGTTTTCGAAGTGCCCAGCGGCGAAACGTCCACATATAGCCTTTGGTCATGATGTTCTCAGCAAGCAACTGCGCCTCTAGGTCTGTAACCTCAATTTCACCATTCTCACGGCATTCGACTATAACCGATCGAATTCCTTCTGTCATACTTCGGTCGCGGTTCAAAACATACGTTAGTGATTCTTTCGATAACGCTTTTGATTCTTGATACATAATCAATACTTCATCTTGTAGCTCATCCATGACATGGATCAAGCTACGTATGAGCTGTTCAATCCGCTCCCGACCAGGCAAGTTACGATCGAGCATTTCAGTAAAACGTGTTTTCACGCCATCATGAATCGAATCGCAAACGAGGTACAAAACATCTTCTTTTGATTCAATGTACTCATATAACGTTCCAATGCTAAAACCAGCGGCTTTCGCGATTTCCCTCGTCGTCGTACGATGGAAACCTTTCTCTTGGAATAATTCTACAGCAGCTTTCACCATCTGCTCTCGTCGTTTTTTTATGAGTATTTCATCTTTGACCATTGCCGGAACGTAACGCTTAACCATCGGCACCCCTCCTTTATTTACCTGAGAGTAACCCTTTGCTGATCACAATTTTTTGGATTTCGTTTGTACCTTCATAAATCTGAGTAATCTTCGCATCTCGCATGTAACGCTCAACAGGATACTCCCGTGTATAACCATAGCCTCCAAATACTTGAACGGCTTCCGTCGTCACATCCATCGCCGCATCACCTGCGTACAATTTTGATAGCGCAGAAGCATGACCATAAGGCTGTCCATGTTCTTCTAACCATGCCGCTTGATAGGTGAGTAGTCTTGCAGCTTCGATTTTTGCGGCCATGTCAGCTAGTTTAAAGGAAATGCCTTGATGATGGGCGATCGGTTTGCCAAACTGTTTCCGTTCTTTTGCATAATCAACCGCAGCATCTAGAGCTCCTTGTGCAATGCCAACCGCTTGTGCCGCAATACCATTTCTACCACCATCAAGCGTTTTCATCGCAATTTTAAACCCATCGCCGCTATTGCCGAGGAGATTCTCCTTCGGAACGCGACAATTCTCAAACATCACTTCCGTCGTTGGAGAAGATCGTATACCTAGCTTTTCTTCTTTTTTGCCGACGTGAAATCCTTCATATCCACTTTCTACAATAAATGCGCTGATGCTTTTATGATTCTCATCTGATGCCGTTTTGGCGAATGCAATATAAACATCAGCTTCTCCGCCGTTCGTAATAAAAATCTTTGATCCATTTAAAATATAATCATCGCCATCTTCTTTTGCTGTCGTTTTCATTGACGCAACGTCTGAGCCTGCACCAGCTTCGGTTAATGCGAACGCGCCTAAATATTTCCCTTCAGCAAGTGGCTTTAAGTATTTTTGCTTTTGTTCCTCATTACCAAAATGGTGAATTGGCCAACTAGCAAGTGATAAATGTGCCGAAAGCGTAACGCCTGTACTTGCGCATACTCTAGAAAGTTCTTCAATCGCAAGAACATAACTTACATATCCACTATCTGCCCCGCCGTACTGTTCTGACCAAGGAAGTCCCGTTAATCCGAGCTCTGCCATTTTCTCAAAAATCTCCCGATCAAAACGCTCTTCATGATCTCGTTCAGCAGCGGTTGGTGCCACCACTTGCTTCGCAAAATCGCGGACGGTTTTCTGAATCATTTGTTGTTCTTCTGTTAGTTGAAAGTTCATTGTTGACTCCCCCTCTAGTTGAGCAATTGTTTTGCAATAACCATGCGTTGAATTTCGCTCGTTCCTTCATAAATTTCGGTAACTTTTGCATCTCTGAAATACCGTTCAATGTCATACTCTTTCATATAGCCATATCCGCCAAACAGTTGTAGTGCTTCGGTGGATACCGTTACTGCAGCTTTTGATGCAACCAATTTAGCAATCGAAACTTCCTTCTTACAATCGAATCCATTCTCATATCGATGCGCAGCATGATAGACAAGACACCTCGCCGCTTCAACGTGTGCTGAAAGTTCAGCTAGCTTAAATGATACCCCTTGAAAATGATGAATCCGCTTCTGGAATTGCTCACGTTCTTTCGTATAATTAACCGCTAGCTGCAATGCACCTTCAGCAATACCAAGCGCCTGTGCAGCGATCCCAATTCGGCCTGCATTTAAGTTTGCCAAAGCGATTGTTAACCCTCTGTTTTCTTCACCTAAACGATTTGCTTTTGAAACCCGTACGTTCTCAAAGATTAACTCGCTCGTATTCGTACCGTGCATGCCCATCTTCTCTTCTTTTTTGCCGACGGTAAGCCCCTGTGTATTAGCGTCAACAATAAATGCCGTAACCCCTTTACTTCCTCGATCAGGTGCCGTTGACGCAAACACAACATACACATCAGCCGCACCTGCATTCGTAATGAACATCTTCGATCCCGACAGCACGTAATCGTCGCCATCACGAACGGCTTTCATCTTCAAAGCCCCTGCGTCAGAACCTGAACTTTCTTCGGTTAACGCAAAAGCTCCGATTTTGTTCCCTTGTGCAAGATCGAAGACGTAACGTTCCTTTTGGTCATCTGTACCGAATTTAACAATCGGTAATGTACCCACAGACGTGTGTACAGATAGGATGACACCGAGCGATGGAGATACTTTAGAAATTTCATGAATTGCCGTTATATAGGAAGTCATTCCCATACCAGCTCCTCCATACTTCTCTGGTACGGGGATCCCCATTAACCCGAGCGACCCCATTTTCTTAATCAATTCAATTGGAAATTGATCCTCTTCCATAGAAGGAATCGCTCGTCTGACTTCCTGATCTACAAATCGTTGGACCGTTTGTTTCAATAAAGCATCTTGTTCTTTCACTCTTAAATCCACTCGGTGTCACTCCCTATACGTAGAATTCTGAGCGATCGCTCATTCTCGTTCCAAGAAAAAGTAACGTGTACGACGTTTTGTATGACGACTATGGAACTTTGATCATGATGGCGTCACCTTGACCGCCTCCACTGCAAATGGCGGCAATTCCAATACCACCACCACGTCTTCTCAATTCATAAGCAAGGGTCAATACGATTCGATTTCCGCTCGCTCCAATCGGATGACCAAGGGCAACAGCCCCTCCGTTTACATTGAGTTTTTCTTCCGGAATACCTCCAAGCTGCTTACCTACAAGAGCAACCATTGAAAAAGCTTCATTTAATTCAAACAAATCGACTTGCTCTACGTTGATGCCGGTTTTCTTGCACAACTTCTCAATGATGAGCCCAGGGGTTTCTGGAAAACGTTCCGCTTCAACAGCAATTGCTGTATGCCCTATAATCTCTGCTAAAGGCTCTTTTCCGCTTGCTTTAACGGACGCCTCATCCATCACAACAACGGCGCTAGCTCCATCATTCACTCCAGGTGCATTGCCTGCTGTAATTGTTCCTTCTTTCCCAAAAACTGGAGGGAGCTTCCCTAATGCCTCAAGCTGAACGTCATGACGAATGGCTTCATCTTCATGTACAACAACTTCTCCACGCCTCGATTTCACCGTAATCCCAACAATCTCGTCCGCAAACTTGCCTGCTTCTTGTGCTTTCTTCGCCCGGATGTGAGATTCATAAGCAAAATGGTCTTGTTCTTCTCTACCAATCCCAAACTTCGTAGCACTTCCATTTCCATACATACCCATGTGAACGCTTTCAAAAGAACACGTGAGTCCGTCATGAACCATGCTATCGATGAGTGATATGTCGCCCATCTTCTGACCGAAACGTACGTTTTTCGTAAAATGTGGCGCCTGACTCATTGATTCCATTCCAGCGGCCACGATTTTAGAACCATCTCCGCTACGAATAATTTGATCTGCCAGTGTAATGCTTCTCATGCCAGAGGCACATACTTTGTTAATTGTCTCTGTTTTCACTTCCCATGGAATTTGTGCAAATCTAGCTGCTTGCCTTGACGTGAGTTGACCTTGTCCACCTTGTAATACATGCCCAACGATCACTTCGTCAACTTCATCTGGTTGGAGTTCACTACGACGCACTGCTTCTGCAATTGCACTGCCCCCAAGTTCCATCGCACTTAACGTATACAACGCTCCACCCATTCGACCAAACGGCGTTCTTGCGCCTTCCATAATGAAAGATTTCTTCAACTTACTCACCCTCTTATCCTAAGGATTCCCGAACAGCGAAAGCCGTTCGGGATGAACAAGTTATGCAGATACAGTTTCGTTTTGTTTCACACCAATAACTGAACGTTCAAGAATTTCTACAATGTCTAGCGTTTCAACGGATTCTTCGACTTCTTTGTCTTTCGTACCGTCACTTAACATCGTTAAGCAATACGGACACGCACTTCCGATCATCGTCGGATCCACAGCAAGCGCTTGCTCCGTACGTGATACGTTTACTCGTTGCCCCGCTTCTTCTTCCATCCACATCATACCGCCACCGGCACCACAACACATGCCGTCTTCGCGGTTACGGTCCATCTCCACGACTTTTAGCCCTGGAATTGCACGTAGAATTTCACGCGGTGGATCATAAACCCCGTTATAGCGCCCTAAATAACATGAATCATGGTACGTAATCGTTTCATTTAATTCATGGCTTGGCTTGAGTCTTCCGTCTTTCACTAAGTCCATGAGTAATTCTGTGTGGTGATACACTTCTACATCTTCAAGCCCGAATTCCCCATACTCGTTTTTGAAAATATTATAAGCATGCGGGTCAATGGTGACGATTTTCTTAACTTCATTCTTTTGGAACTCAGCGATATTCGCTGTTGCAAGCTCTTGGAATAAAAATTCATTTCCGATTCGACGCGGTGTGTCTCCGGAATTCTTTTCTTTATTCCCTAAAATTGCGAATTTAACGTCTGCTTCATTCATCAACTTCGCAAAGGAAGCGGCGATCTTCTGGCTTCTTTTATCATATGAACCCATACTTCCGACAAAGAACAAGTATTCGAATTCTTCGCCACGCTTCTTTATTTCCTTAACGGTCGGTGCATCAATATCCTCACGACTATCACGCCAGTTTTCACGTTCTTTACGGTTAATTCCCCAAGGATTACCTTGACGCTCAATATTCGTCATTGCACGTTGTGCATCTGGGTTCATTTTACCCTCTGTTAAGACGAGGTAACGACGCATGTCGATGATTTTATCAACGTGTTCGTTCATAACTGGACATTGATCTTCACAGTTTCGGCACGTTGTACAAGCCCAAAGCTCTTCTTCTGTAATAACGTCACCGATCAAGTTCACATCATAACTTGCTGCAGCTTCTTCGCTTCCTTTAGCTGCAAGTTGGTTTGCAGTTGCACCGCTAAATGCATAAGCTGGTAGCCAAGGGCTTTTTGAAGTAACAGCTGCACCTTTTTCTGTAAGGTGATCACGCATCTTTAATAGAAGGTCCATTGGTGAAAGCATCTTCCCGCTTCCTGTTGCCGGACACATATTCGTACAACGACCGCACTCTACACAGGCGTATAAATCAAGAAGTTGCTTTTGATCGAAATCTTCAATCTTTCCTTTACCAAATACTTCTTTGCTTTCATCTTCGAAATCGATCGACTCGAGCTTACCTGTAGGCTTCGTTGGTCCAAGCCATACATTTGCAGGTCCTGCAATCA
Organism: Bacillaceae bacterium JMAK1; assembly: GCA_012970285.1. GTDB lineage: Bacteria > Bacillota > Bacilli > Bacillales > Marinococcaceae > Geomicrobium_A. Next base: position 111,430 of record JIBW01000003.1, on the reverse strand, counting down.
AGTGAGCATGTTTCGATTGTGGAACGTAAACTAAGAACGAAAGCAAGAAGAGTAAATGCAACCACCAAAAAACGTAAAACAAGACGGTTGCCACATCTGTTCCTACAAACGCCATACTTTGAGCAATAGCGGATGATGCGGGTTCAAATATAGACCAACTTGCGTACCCTTGTACAATTTGATCCATCCCTTTAGTCATCAGCTTAAAGACCATAACGCCTGACAAGAAGATGAGTACAAGTCCAGCTTTCCAATTGCGCTTCAATCTCACAATCTTCTCAATATAACGACGGTAAAATGCCCACACAACACCGAATAAAATCATTACTACAACTAGTTCTTGCGAAAGTGTAAACCACGGGTAAAGCGGTCCTAACGGCAGATGACTTCCCGGATTTAACCCTTTCCAAATTACATCAATTGCACTAAATTGAACAATTAAAAATCCGTAAAAGAAAATTACATGAATGATACCACTCTTCTTATCTTTCAGTAATTTCTTTTGCCCAAAAACATTCGTAAGTACTGCATCGCGTCTTTCTTTCGACGTAAGAATAAACTTTGCTTCTTGCCCAAGCTTAATAAAACCGATTCGCGTTGTTACTAATTTTCCGAATAAAAATACGGCGTACGCTGTCACTAACAAGAAAGCGATTACATGAATCCAGTGAAAGACCTCCACGAATGACTCTCCTTTCCAAACCCTATGAATTTTCTTTCTACTATTAACAATTAGTATAACAAAAAAGCGACTGAATGACTATTCATTTATAAATTTCATTCATGATTCCACTCACTTCGGGCAAAGTAACAATAAAAGGAGTGACTGATATGGCTCTAACGATTTTGTTTTCACTTTTTTTCCTTCTCATCTTATTAGCCATCTTAGTTGTCCTAGATTTCCGTGGCGGTCGCTCCAAACACCAAGCACAAGCGACAGATGCCGTGATTACCCCGAAATGTAACGGAAAAGCTAAACTTATTGATGACGGACAAGTTTTTTTCAATACATTATTTCAAGATATTGAATCCGCTCGTGATCATGTTCATCTGTCGTTTTTCATTTGGAAAGAAGGACGAATTGGTGAACAGTTACTTTCACTTTGTGAGCGTAAAGCAAGAGATGGTGTGCAAGTGCTCATTCTCGTCGATCGACTTGGTAGTTCGATTACAAAGCAAGTAAAGACAAGAGTCGAACAGTCAGGTGTTGTTTTTGCTTATACTCATACGCCTAAATTCCCTTATTGGTTCTATAACGCAAATCGTCGATACCACCGAAAGATTGCTGTGATTGACCAACGAACAGCTTATATTGGCGGTTTCAATGTGGGGGACGAATACATCGGTAAGAATCCGAAATATGGATTTTGGCGTGATTTGCACATTCGTATAGAAGGGACGATTCTAGATGACATCCAACAACGATTTTTAGATGATTGGGAAGGGGCTAGAGCTCCTAAGCCGAATCTCATCACTACGCCGAGTGACAAAGTAGGAAGTGATACATTTCAGCTTTTTTATTCCGAAGGTAAAGGCGTTGTCGATAAATTAAATGAATGGCTAAATCGTGCTGAGCATTCCATTACCATTGTTACCCCCTATTTCATTCCAAGCAAAGTCTTACACCATACGCTCATGAACAAAGCACGCGGGGGCGTTTCCGTTAAAATACTAATTCCAGATATTGAGGACCACCCATTTGTAAAATCCGCTGCCTATGCTTATTTGCCGTCACTAATGGAAGCAGGGTGCAAATTCTATCGTTATACAGACGGGTTTTATCACGGAAAAGCAATGGTGATTGATGGAAAAGAAGCTCAAATCGGTTCTTCAAACTTTGATAAACGTAGTTTCCATTTAAATGATGAACTTGATCTTGTTGTCCCTGGTGGACCGTTTGTTCAAACCATTGCAACATCACTTCGAAAAGATATTGCTGGCGCTACCCCATTAACCCTTGAAGACGTTAAAAGTCGTAGTGTTTTAAACAAATGTAAGACAAAGGTTGCTGTTATGATTTCTGAATTTCTTTAAATAAAAAAGATGCTGTCTCGTGACAGCATCTTTCATTTTACTTGTTAGAGCCTAAGTTCTTGGGGTGTGTCGAATTCTTCATCATTCTTGTAACGGATTACACTCGGTTTTAAAGCAAGAACGACAAATTCCTCATCTTCTGGGCCATTGTACTTTTCAGCTACTTTTTCTGACCAAGCTTTTTGTTTCTCAGTGGCGTCTGTTACAATCGTCGCTGTCGCTTCAATTTCAACAAAGCTGTCGTTTTTTTCGTCGTAACCGAGTAAAATGTGAACATGGGCGTTTTCTTCGATGTCCTCGACTTTATGCGTATGTCTGCCTGTAGGTGTGTAGAGCATTAATCCGTCATGATAAAAGGTCATATAACGTGCGTACGGACGGTCATCCTTCATCGTCGAAAGCACGCCAATTCGATTTTCTTTTAGCACTTCAATTACATGTTCTTTTAGTTGTTCGTGATTAGACATCCGCAGTAACCTCCTATGGTTTCATTTCACAGTTACCATTCCCTGCATGTGTGGTTTTTACTCTAGTGATCTTCAACTCTTACAATAAAGGTGTGTTTTTATGAAGAAAAAACGCAAACCATCTTCAGTGCTACCGGGGAGTACCATTGGATTTATAAGTCCATCAGGCCCCGCGAAGCAAGAAAGTTTCGACAAAGCGACTGCACTCTTTCAAAGCTTAGGGTTTAATGTAACCACTGCTCGCCCTTTTCGTGAATATCCTGGCTATCTAGCTGGATCGATTGAAGAGCGTGTCGAAGAGTTGCACACATTATTCGTCGACCCGGATGTTGATGTAATCCTTTCCTTACGTGGAGGGTACGGAAGTGCTTCACTTCTCCCATATTTAGACTTTGATTTAATTGCTCGTCACCATAAGCCTTTTTTAGGGTATAGCGATGTGACAGCCCTTCATATTGCTCTTTGGCAAGAAGGAAAGATGGTTACGTTTCATTCCCCAATGGCTACGTCCGATTTAATCAAAGCACCTCAATCTTCCATTGATCACCTACTTGCCTCACTTCAATCCGAGACGTATCCTGGAAGAATTGTGAATCCAGAGAATGTACCATTAATGACGATGATGCCTGGGGTTGCAGAAGGTGAATTGGTAGGCGGAAACTTGTCAGTTCTAACAAGTTTAATTGGTACACCGTATGAATTGGATTTACGTGGAAAGATTTTATTCATTGAAGATGTCGGTGAAGAACCGTATGCGATTGACCGAATGTTGACGCAATTGCATTTATCAGGGAAGTTACACGACGTTAATGGATTTCTAATCGGTACATGGGAAGATTGTGACTCTGAAGATTATAAAGATGGTGACTCTGTACACGATGTTCTTACCCGAATTCTTACACCTTATAAGAAACCTATACTTTCCAACTTACAAGCCGGCCATAGCCGACTTCAACTGACGCTTCCACTAGGTGCTCGGGTGAGAATCGATGCAACCGCTCAACACATTTATGTTTTAGAACAGGTGGTGCTTCCTTCATGACATTACAACGAGCAAACGATTTGCTTCCATGGCTCACAGCAATTCGTCGCGATTTTCATGAACATCCGGAACTTAGTACACAAGAGTATCGTACAATGGACCGCGTTTGCCACTACTTAGATGAACTCGCTATCCCATATGAAAAGGGAATTTTTAATACAGGAGTAGTTGCTACAATCCAAGGAGCAAATGAATATCCAGTCGTTGCACTTCGAGCAGATATGGACGCATTACCAATCCATGAACAAAATGATGTTCCTTATCGTTCCAAAAATGATGGTGTTATGCATGCATGCGGTCACGATGCACATATGACGGTCCAGCTCGGAGCTGCAAAATTACTACAAGATGAACGCGAGCTCCTAAACGGTACGATTAAATTGTTATTTCAACCAGCAGAAGAAACCGTAGGCGGTGCATTACCGATGATTAAAGAAGGCGTTCTTGAGAACGTAGACGGCATTTTTGGTTTGCACGTAGCACCAGAGATCCCTGTCGGAAACGTTGGGGTGCGCTACGGACAGATGAATGCCGCCTCCGATGCTTTTTACATTACCATTCACGGTAATAGCTCTCATGCAGCTTACCCATCTTCAAGTGTAGACGCTATAGTCGTTGCAAGTTATGTAATCACTGCACTACAAACGATCGTGAGCCGTAATGTTGATGCTCGTGATAGCGCTGTGCTTTCATTTGGAATGATTCACGGGGGCAACGCCCGGAACGTCATCGCCGACTCGGTTACGTTTGAAGGTACGTTACGAACCCTACTTCCAGAAACACGTGACTACGTCGTCTCTCGGATCAAAGAAACGGTTGAGTACATTGCTAAAGGCTTTGGGGCAAGCGCAACGATCGATCATGAACCCGGCTACCGAGCCCTCATTAACGATGACACGATGATTGATCACGTCAAACAATCAGTCTCAACACTACTTGGAAAAGATCATCTACAACTGATCGAGAAGCCAAGTTTAGGAGTTGAAGACTTTGCCTTCTTCGCAGCTGAAGTGCCTGGTGCCTTTTACCGACTCGGTGTCCGTAATGATGCTCGTGGAATTGTGCATGGTGGTCATACGAATCGATTTGATGTTGATGAGGACGCCCTAGCCATCGGTGCTGCTATTCAGTTCGAAGCGGTACGACAATTTCTAAACAAATAAGTTCCCCTAACGCTTGGCTTAAGTTTTTATGCTAAGCGTTAGAGTTTGAAAATGGGTAATACACACCAGTCAACTTCTCTGACAACTTAAACAAACGCGATGCACTCATCTCGTCATAAAGTTCTTCTCCGATCGGATCAATAAATGGATCCCCTTTTCGTCTTCGCTTTGATTGAGGACCTACGTATTCCCCACCTTGGATAGATGAATCTAATGCTGCATATAAAATGGATTGTGCACCCTTTTGCGTTGACTGCGCAAAGCGCTCTTGCAACGAGTAGATAAGTCCTTTTGCGGCTCGCTCTTCTCCACGTGATAATAAATTTGATTTCGTAATTCCTGGATGACAAGCGACGCTTTTAACCGACCAATTATTTTCCTTAAATAACTTCTGTAGTCGAAGTGCAAATAGCAAGTTTGCATACTTACTCTGGCGATAATATTGAAACGGACGATAGCTCTTTTCTCCTTGAAGATCTTCGAAAAACATCGATTTTTTGTGTGCTGCAAGACTACTAACGGTTACGACCCTTGCATGAGGACACTCTTTAAGCATTGGCAACAAATGACCGGTCAGCGCAAAATGCCCTAAATGGTTCACACCAAATTGCAGTTCAAACTGATCCTCGGTGAATTGATAAGGAGGCATCATAACGCCAGCGTTATTAATAAGAAGACTTAGTGACTCGTATCTTTTATGAAATGCATCCGAAAAATCTTTTACACTTTTAAGACTTGCAAGGTTTAGATGCATAACTTCAATTTGGCTGTTACGTGTATTTGCTTGAAGTTGCCCTACTACTTCTTTCCCTTTAGCCACATTTCGTACAGCTATAATTACGTTTGCTTGTTGCGCCGCGAGTGTTCGTGCAGTTTCTAGGCCGAGACCGCTGCTCCCACCCGTCACGATGACAGTCTTTCCATTAAGCTTGTTGCACATAAAAAACGCTCCCCACCCTCCAAAGATTTAAATAAAGTTCCTTTTTGTATTCATAAAGATTATTTTTTGATTCCTTTAAGGTTTCATTCTGAGTATTCACTGATTTTCAATTGATATTGACCGTTCTTTTTTTGAATGACCACAGGATGACGACAAAATTCAGAGAGCTTTTCCGATGTTAACAACTGCTCTGTTTCACCCGTTGCAAACACCCTCCCCTCTCGTAATAGAAGTGTCGATGTAAATGCTGGTAGAATTTCGTCAACTTGGTGTGTAATGTAGAGAATTGTTGTTTTTTGTTCCTCCGCTAACTTCTTTACGTTCTCAAGAAGCTGCGCCTTTGAAAAGAAATCTAGTCCATTGCACGGTTCATCAAGCATGAGAATTTCAGGCTCAGCCATGAGGGCCCGTCCAATAAGGACACGCTGTTTTTCCCCTTGTGACATTTGCTCATACGGTTGTCGTTCAAGATATTCGATACCTAGATCGCTTAATATTTTTTTCGCTTTTTGCAATTGACGTTCACTCGGATATGTATGTAAACCGATGCTTCCGTGCAAACCGCTTAAAACAACTTCAATGCCGTAATTTTGGAGTTGGTCATGCATTTTTTCCGAAAACGAAAAACTAACGAGTCCGATTCTTTTGCGAAGTTCTTGCCAAGGATATTGACCGAATTGCTTTCCGAATAAATAGACGTCACCGTTTGAAGGAAATTGATATCCGCATATAATGTTTAACAGCGCGGTTTTTCCAGCCCCATTCATTCCGAGAATTGCCCAATGTTCTCCCCGTTCCACATGCCAACTAATCGAATCTAAAATAACTTTCTCTCGTTTAAAACTAACGTTTTCTAGCGTAATCATGTTTCTCACTCCCTTTCTTCCATAGTATAGTAATTAGAAAAGTAAAAAAAGTGAGAGGACGTATTATAAAAAACCAACGTCACATTTGTTGAACGTTGGTTTTTTATACTCGTCATTGAACGGCGACCAATTAATGACAATGTACGCAACGATTATAACCTAACACGATGAGTCCTTCATACTCACTTGTACTCCCTAGAAATTGCTGATCTTCCATCGTAATTAGTTTATGTTCACATTGATCTGTCACGAAACGCGTACGATGGATTACATATCTTCCATGATCAATCATATATTTAGACAAATAGATCATGTCCCCTAGTTATGACGTTAACGCCCTTTTAACGCCGCCATTAAACATACCTATGGTATATCTGCCTTCTATATGATCCATGAGGCATAAATCCTTCGAACCTCTTGCTTAATCGCGCTACACAAAACGCCTCGTAAACTGCTGAATAACGTGATTCAATTCATGCGAACGTCTCGTCGGTACTTGATGGCCTACATCGTCAATGTAGGCTGTGTGAACCTCACCCTTATTAATCTTTTCATAAAAGCTAAGTTGATAACCTTGAACGTAACGGTCATGAACACCGTAAATAAGCAACACCGGTATTTGAAGTTGATGCAAACGACTAGTGAAGTCCATTTGTTTCCCTGCGGCATACCACGTTCGTAATACATCAGATCGAACACTTCTAACGGTAGCTTGAATTTTTTTACGCGTCTTATGATGTTTCGTATGAGAATGAGACAATACATACGCCATTAAAGATTGCCAATGATGTGTAGAAGCATAAACACCAAGTTGGAATTCTCTTTCTAGCAACAACGTGTCTACTACTGGAAAGCCACCGATTAAGATGAGTGCTTTTGTACGGTTCGGATAAGACAATGCAAACTCAATCGCTGGTAAGCCTCCATAAGAGTAGCCACACAAAATAACGGATGAATCGTCTTCTACAATTGCGACCTCCGATATATCTTCTGCCCACCGTTGAATGGTTAAAGGTAGCTGCCCAACCTCACTTAATCCATGCCCTCTTGCATTAAGAGCGACCAGTTTGTTTCTCGTGGCTAATGGTTTCTGTTCCGCAAATACTGCAGCTCCTAATGCAGGTGGATGAAATAAATAAATCGGCACCCCTTCTCCTAGAGTGAAATATTGTAGCCATGCGCCATCTTTCGTTTTCATTCGTTTCATTTCTTCCACCTCTTACGCTTACGATGCCCGCAATTTGCTTAGCTTAGTATTTCCAATAACCTATACAAAAAAGCCTTGGCACTAAGCAAGTTGATCTACTTAGTGCCAAGGCTTCTATTTAGTGTTGTTCTAAATTTACATTTTCTCTGGTGCGTGCACACCAACTAATGTAAGTCCGTTTCGTAAAACAGTTTGTGCTGCTTTAACGAGTGCTAGTCTCACATTTGTTATTTCAACGTTCGATTCATCAACAATGCGTTCAGCATTGTAGTAACTATGGAACGTTGAAGCGAGTTCGTGTAAATAGTTTGGAATACGGTGTTGCGCTTTTTGTTCTGCAGCACCAGCAACGACGCCTGGAAACTCTCCAATCTTTTTGAGGAGCTCGTACGCCTTATCAGAATCAATCAACTCTAAATTAAGTGATTGTTCGTCATATGTGATGCCCTTTTCTTCAGCTTGTTTAAACAAGCTACTCACGCGAGCATGTGCATATTGGACGTAATACACTGGGTTTTCATTAGACTGTTGCTCTGCTAAATCCATATCAAAGTCTAAATGTGTATCAACGCTACGCATTGCAAAGAAATAACGCGTCGCATCAAGTCCAACTTCTTCCCATAACTCTCGCATCGTCACTGCGTTCCCTGTACGCTTACTCATCTTCACACGCTCACCGCTACGCATGAGGTTCACGTTTTGACCAATTTGGAAAGATAGTTTTTCTTTCGGATATCCAAGCGCTTGTACAGCTGCTTGCATACGAGGAATATACCCGTGGTGATCTGCACCAAACAAGTCAACGAGATGGTCAAATCCACGATCTAGCTTATCTTTATGGTAAGCGATGTCCGGAAGTAAATACGTATACGTTCCATCTTGTTTGACGAGTACACGGTCTTTGTCATCGCCATACGCGGACGACTTAAACCAAGTAGCTCCATCTTGATCATACGCTTCTCCGTTCTCACGAAGCGTCTCGAGCGTCTCAATGACTTTACCAGATGTGTAAAGTGATGTTTCAGAGAACCACGTATCAAAACGAACTCTAAAGTCGGCCAGATCTTGCTTTAGCTTTTCTAGCAATTCTTGTAATCCAAGATCCCGGAACTTCCGTAAACGCTCAGACTCATCCATTTCGACAAATTCTGATCCGTGTTGTTCCGATATACGGTTCCCAATCTCGACAATGTCCGCACCTTGGTATCCGTCTTCAGGAATTTCAGCTTCTTGTCCTTGTGCTTGCAGATAACGAACTTCTACTGACTTTGCAAGGTTATCAATTTGGTTACCTGCGTCATTGATGTAGTATTCCCGTTCAACACGGTAGCCTGCCATGTCTAAAATGTTACTAAGTGCATCTCCAACTGCTGCTCCACGGGCATGTCCAAGGTGAAGTGTTCCTGTCGGGTTTGCCGAGACAAATTCGAGCAATACGGATGAATCTTTGCCGGCATTAGACCTTCCATACTGATCGTCTTCTTTAAGAACAGCAGGTAACACATCACGAAGAAAGCGTAAATCAAGGAACAAGTTGATAAAACCAGGTCCTGCGATGTCTGCTTGTTTTACATAAGCTTTATCCCGATCTAGATGGTCCAATATCGCTTGTGCAATCTCACGGGGGTTGCGTTTCGCAATTTTCGTTAACTGCATGGCAACATTCGTCGCAAAATCCCCATGGTTTTTGTCTTTTGGTGTTTCTAATATGATGTCAGGTACTTGTTCACTACTTGCAAGTCCTGAAGAAACCACGGCTGCTTGAATGGCTTCTTTCATTTGTTCCTTCGCTTTGTCCAAGATGTTCATTGTTTACTGTTGTTCCTCCTTGATTTTTATCTTTACATCATAATGCCCTGCCAATTGTCCTTGCAACTCTAAATCATACGTAAATGCCAATTGACCGAGCAATGTTGCGGCTTCTTCTTTAAACCAATCGATTTGAAGGTCTTCCGTTTTTGCTAACGTCTGAAATGTCGCATACGCGGTTTTATAGGACCCCTCGGTTTCTTTCCCTGGTGTATATTCTTGGCGCATTGATACTGCTCCTTGCCGAAGCACAGTTAGACTGTCAGGTTGAATCTTAAGCACCGTCTTAACTTCACCAATGTCCTCAAGTTGTTCATTCCACGTTACAAACGTGCTTTGACTCTTTTTTACGAGTTCTCCAGAGCCACTAACTAAGATTTCTTTCTTTTCGCCCGCTTGCTCTACGTTCGTCTCCATTGTAACAAATACTGGAATGCCATGTTCACTCATTTCGGCCTCCCCTTTCCTATTAATGAGTGTATCCAATCTGACTTTGCTCTGCAATTGCTCTACAGTAACATTCGCCCTTTCTTCATAAATCCCCGTCTCTAACTTTGTCTAAAAGCATCGAAAAACGCGGAGGAATCGAGTTCCTCCGCGCTTTGCTTAATATTCCACTTTATCGGTTTTACTTTTCCATTGCTCAAACGGTCGTTGGTCATCTAGATCGAGTCGAACGAATGGGATGATCCGTTCGTTTTCAACTTTAGCAATTTCATCATAAATAAACGCATCGTCAAAGCCTATTTTTGCGGCATCGTCTTTGTTCATCGCATAGTATACATGTGTCGGGCGGGCCCAATATATAGCGCCTAAGCACATTGGACACGGTTCGCAACTTGAATAGATAATGCACCCCTCTAGCTGAAACGTACCTAAGTTTTTACATGCATCGCGAATTGCTGTCACTTCCGCATGAGCCGTCGGATCATTGTCTTTCGTTACAACGTTTCCTCCGCGGCCGACAATGCTACCGTCTTTGACGACAATGGCGCCAAATGGACCACCACCACTTTCTAAGTTCTCACAAGCAACGTTAATGGATTCTTTAAGAAATCTCGAATGGTCTGTCATTGATTACACTCTCCAGTCTCTCTATGTGTATGTGATCTGCGTAGGTTCATTCCTTTCGTCAAAAATCGCCATAGTTCCTGCATAAGGTTTGAAAAACGGATTGAAGAACTATGTTTAATACCACTTTGTTCCTGATTATTCATGATTTCTAACCTACAAATTGAATGCAGCTTACTTGTAAACCATTCCTTTTCTTTGTATTATTAACTTTCAGTGAAGGAGAGAGAGGCGGCTGCTGTATGAACGGATCGAAAGCTTCACTTATACCAGGAATACTTACAATCGGACTCCTGACTGCATGTGGTCAAGACTCCACTCAAGAGGAACTTCTAGATTACTTAAATGGTCCATATGATGAGTTTCTAGATATGTATGATGAACTTGGCTTTATTTACGATGATTATGAAGAAGCAGGTTCGCAAGGTGACGATGAACAAGTACTTGATATTATTCAAACAGATTTGATACCTCAGTACGACGATATGTATGATCATTTGGCGTCGCTTTCTTTCGAAGAGTCCGATATCGAGGCATTAAATGATTTGCTCATTGAAGAGACGAACTACAATCAAGAAGCCGTGCTCGCCGAAGAAGAAGCGTATCGGATCGTTCTTGAAAACGGAGAAAGTGCTGATAAGCTATTTGATGAGCGAGACGACTATTATGACCTTGCTGACGAAAAATTAATGGAATTTGATCAATTTTTAAATGAACTAATGGAAACGTATGATGTTGAATAATTTTTTTTGCGATGAAACATGTGGTTTCATCGCTTTTCTAATTTGTGTCGGTTTTTTTCATAATTTCTCCTCTTACAATGAACAGGAACATCCATTATAATTACGAACGGAGTCGATTTTTGAATCTCGTTATTCGACAATAACGACCATTCATCATGAAATGATAAGATTGTGAAGCGAAATCAATTGCTGATAGGAAGAACAATAGACTTCTTAAATCGCACCCTTTATCGTTTCAAATTCGAACATTATATACAAATACGACAAACCACAACTTATAGTGGTTTGCTTTTATTTTTGACACAACAAGTTGTGGTTTAGGCATAGATTTTCAGGGTAAATAATGCTAAGATAGAGTTAACAAAGAGGATTGGAAGTGGCAATACATGACGATCATAATGAAGCATGATGGCGCTCGTAAGATGCCTTTTGACAAAGAGCGCTTATTTGCGTTTATTGATGAAGTAACAACCGACATTCATATACCTAAATACGTTGATCAATATAAAGAGAAAATCTTAAAAACCATCGAAGCAAAGGAAGAATATGCAGCAGCTGACATTACACAACTCTTGCTCTTAACTGCCGCTGAAAACAATGACATCGCCGTGCCTGAATGGACGTATGTTGCATCAAAGATTTTCCTACGTGACCTCTATAAAAAGGCAGCCTATAACCGTAGTTATGATGCTAAACAACGCTATGGTAGCTTCTATGGACTCCAAAAGCGCCTAGGCCAACTCGGGATTTATGATGTAACGATTTTACGTGACTACACGCAAGATGAAATTGAAGAAGCTGCCAAGTTTATCGAGCCTGATCGAGACTACTTACTTACTTATGCTGGACTAAGAACATTAAGTGATCGTTACTTAGCGAAAGGATATGACGGTAAGGAAGTCTATGAGTTGCCACAAGAACGTTGGTTGACGATCGCGATGACACTCATGTCTCAAGAAGACCGCTCCAAACGTTTATCACTTGTGAAAGAAGCTTATTGGGCGCTTTCCAACCTCTACATGACCGTTGCAACACCGACACTCGCGAACGCTGGAAAGAAAGCTGGTCAATTATCCAGTTGCTTTATTGATACGATCGATGACAGCCTTCAAGGCATTTATGATTCGAATACAGACATTGCAAACGTAAGTAAATACGGTGGTGGTGTCGGCGTTTATATCGGAAAAGTACGTGCTGCAAACTCCGATATTCGCGGCTACAAAAACACCTCTTCTGGTGTTGTGCCATGGATCCGCCAAATTAACAACACAGCAGTCAGCGTCGACCAACTTGGAACACGTGCAGGAGCAGTTGCTGTCTATTTAGATGTTTGGCATGCGGATATCTTTGAATTCCTCGATCTTAGACTAAATAATGGTGATGAGCGTAAACGTGCACATGACATCTTTACAGGTGTTAACTTGCCAGATATTTTCATGGAAGCTGTTGAGTCACGTGGTGACTGGTATTTATTTGATCCACACGAAGTACGCCGTGTATTTGGTTGGTCACTCGAAGATAGTTACGATGAAGAACAAGGTAAAGGTACGTTCCGCGATCGTTATGAGATGTGTGTACAATCAACTGAACTTACGAGCCGCAAAAAAGTCAAAGCGATTGATGTCATGAAACGAATCATGCAATCTCAGCTTGAGACAGGCACGCCATATATGTTCTATCGTGATGAAGTTAACCGCATGAATGCGAACAAACATGAAGGTATAGTTTATAGCTCAAACCTTTGTACAGAGATTATGCAGAACATGTCAGAAACGGTTGTTGTTGAACAAATCGAAGCCGACGGAGAAATCGTCATTCGCAAAAAGCCAGGTGACTTTGTCGTCTGTAACCTTTCTTCAATTAACTTAGGACGTGCCGTACGTTCTGATGTATTATCACGCTTAATTCCAATTCAAGTACGTATGCTTGATAACGTTATCGATATTAACAACTTACCTGTGCTTCAAGCACAAATTACGAACAAGAAATACCGTGCAATTGGATTGGGAACGTTCGGATGGCATCACCTTCTCGTTCAAAAGGAACTTTCATGGGATGATCCAAGAGCCGTGAAATTGGCCGATGAATTGTACGAGGAAATTGCTTATCGTACGATTCAAGCAAGTGCACAACTCGCCGAAGAAAAAGGAAGCTACCCTGCATATGAAGGTTCTGAGTGGAGCGACGGGAAATACTTTGAACGTCATGGCTACACTGAAGTTGACGAAGATAAGGCTTACTCACACTATGAGCGTTGGCAGAAGCTTTCACAGCAAGTGCAAGAAACAGGAATTCGCAACGGCTATTTAATGGCTGTAGCACCAAACAGTTCCACAGCTACGATTGCGGGGAGTACTGCAGGTATTGACCCAACATTTGGTCCAAGCTACGTGGAAGAGAAGAAAAATTATCGAATTACAGTAACTGCACCTGATATTTCAGGCGAAAACTATAAATACTATGAGAAAACAGCCTTCCAACAAGATCAATTTGCAAGCATTGCTCATAACGCTGCTCGTCAAAAGCACGTAGATCAATCTCAATCGTTTAACCTTTATGTTCCGGCTTCTATTAAGGCAAAGACGTTACTTGACCTACACATTTCTGCTTGGAAAGCAGGACTTAAAACGACGTATTACGTTCGAAGCAGTAAGATTAACATTCAAGAATGTGAATGGTGTGCCAGTTAATGAAGCATGTTCTAGTGCTACATGAATCGTTAAGTGGCAACACGAAACGTCTTGCGGACCTTGTAGCTGAACTTCTTAAACAACGAGAAGCGATTGTCGACGTACAATCGCTTCGCACCTTTTTAAATGAACCTGAAGCACGTACGCAAGTGCAACTTGAGCAGTACGATAAAGTACTCATTGGCACGTACACCGATGATTCCCACCAACCTCCTGAACTGATCGAGGAGCTACTCGAAACGTACAACTTAACCGAGTACAATGTGGCAGCTTTTGGCACCGGGGACACTCAGTGGGGAGACAGCTACTGTTACGCCGCCGATGTCGTTGCTAAAGAATCTCAATCAAAAGACCCTGTACTAAAAATAGAACAAATGCCTGCAAAAACTGATCTTGGAACAATTATTGAATGGCTGGAGGCGATTGGTAGTGAATAATATGATGCAAAAAGTAGCAATAATGGAACCGACCAACCCTGTTCGTTCAACAGGAATTATAAATGGTCGTTCAAGTGGTATTCTCAATTGGAACGACATTGCTTATCCTTCCTTTTACCGAACGTATCGAGAATTAATGTCTAATTTCTGGATTCCACAAGAAGTCAACATGAGCCCTGATTCGAAGTCGATCGTTGACTTAACGGAAGAAGAATTACGTGCTTACAAATTAACAATCGGACTACTTGCAACGCTTGATACTCCTCAAGCGCGCCTCATTCATGGTGTAAGTGAGTATGTAAGTGACGATAGTGTACACGCGATTGCAGCAGTCATTGCGCAACAAGAAGTTGTACACAATGAAAGTTATTCTTATGCTCTTTCTTCCTTGTTTAGTTACGAAGAGCAAAAGCAAATTTTTGACGATGCACGCCAAAACAAAACGATCATTCAACGTAATGAACGTGTAATGGCTGCATACGATGAGTTTCTTACGAATCCAACAGAACAAAACCTCGTGAAAGTAATCATCTATTCAATTATTCTTGAGGGTATTTTCTTCTACAGTGGTTTTGCATACTTCTACAACCTTGCCCGCCAACAGAAAATGAACGCAACGGCTCAAATTATTAGCTTTATTAACCGTGATGAGCTCGTACACGGCAAGTTTATGTCCGAACTATTACGTGCTGTGCTCGGTGAAAACCCTCACTTGAACACAGAAGAGCTAACAACATTCATTGAGCAAGAATTCCAATATGCTGTTGAATCGGAGATTGAATGGTCTGAAGAAGTTTTACAAGGACTTGTTGGAATCGACCTTGATGAGATGAGCACATACATTAAGTACCGTGCAAACAAGATGCTGAAAACACTCGGAATTGATCCAATTTATGAAGATGCTCATGATAATGGTATGCCATGGATCAAAGCATTTGTCGATAACTTCGATGGAACAAAAACCGATTTCTTTGAAGCGAGAAATCGTAGTTATGAAAAAGTCGATGCTGATAACGGCTTCGATGAACTCTAAACGAATAATGTCGTTATAAAACCCCCTGCGATTCCACCTCAGGGGGTTTTTACGTTCATATTTTGAAGGAAAATCAATGATGATTTGAGTTTACAGAAGAAAAGCATACTGGTTTGGACTACTAAAAACGTCTTCCGCTTGTATTGTTCGCAGGGTTCGTTACGACCCCAGGACCGTTAATTAAGTTATTGTTGATTACGATTTCGCCACACTCACATCCACATTCTTCAACAGGTGGCTTTGGTTGAGGACGACGACGAGGACCTTTTGAACATCCACAATAGTTGCTTACCATGTTGCATCTCACCTCCAGTACTACTCTATTGTATTGCGAACGAGTAATGCCTGTCACGACGCTTACCTATGCCCTGTCCTCCGCTTTTGCTGAAATTAAAAAACCATCCTCGATTTTCACGAGGAATGGCCTTTAAAATCATGGCATGAGCCAATAACTAAAGAGTGTTGCAATAATTACAATAAAAAGGAAATAACAACTTGCAAACACCAAATTTCTTCGAATAATGCTGTAAGGGTTAGCTTGGAGCTGCATCGCTAAAATTGTTGGGGTAACGTTAAACGGACCGATCATAACCGTACCCATTCCAACACCAATCAACAAAATACTCATCCCATACGGGTGATGTACAATAGCCTCTGTTAAAAAAGGTGAGATAAGAGCTATTGAGATCAATGGGTGAAAGCCAATGAGTGCAAGACTAAAAATACAAACAGCAACGAGCAAATAAAAAACGATTAATATGCCCTCTGTATACGTAAATACAAACAACGAGTTCATGTAATCGAACCAAATTGTATATGGAAACACTTCAACGAAAAAGCCAGCCGATAAAAACAAGAAAAACAGCCCATGAAGTTGCGTTGTATTGCCCCGTAAATACGTAAAACTAAGTTTTTTGAACCGTTTTAAGCGTCGTATTGACAGTGACCATATAAAAGTAAAAGGCACAATTAAAATCGTTACTGTAAAAAGAAACGATTGAGGAATAAACCCATTAAACGTAAGCAATACGACAATAAAACACGTAATGGCAACTCCTAATTGAATCAGCTTCTTTCGAAGCATCTCTCCATAGTCTTGCGTTTCTTGGATGATGTTCAAATCTCGATCTTTTAATTGACGACTATGTAGAAACCAATCAACACTAATAAAAATAAAACTAATAGTTAGTAAGGTAGGTAACAACAACAAGTAATTCGTGCCTGTCATGTCAATCGTTGATGCGACAAGAATCTCTGTTGGGCTCCATAATAAGACGAGTGCATAAGCTCTTAAAATGCTGTGTGCAAAAAAACGCTCGATAACCCCTTTGCCAAACTTCGACAGCTTATTTTTGACTGTTGCTACGACAACGGGAACCGTCGCCACATTCAAAAATAACGTTAATAAATACGACATAATCGACGTTCGTTTATACAACCGTACTAAGTTTGGCTTCGGTGGCATGCTAATCATCTTACTCAATGCCAAGTCGTATTTCCCTACCTTGATGATCGTACTCATAAACGGCAAGACAAACAATAACGCCAACAACCCAGTCATGGAGCCGAACATGTGAAAGAAATTCACTTCTTGTGGAACAGAAACAAAGTAAAATACTAATCCGAGTACGAAGAAAGAAAGACCAGCCCATTTATAAAGACGGCTGGCTTTCGTAACATTTAGAATAATGATAAGAAGTGCGATCAGTCCAATTAACGTCTTCACAAAAGACATCGCAAAAATCTCGTTGAGAATATAGAGCAAAACAATCATTAAGTATAAACTAAAAATCGCTTTCACCTACTTTTGTATGTGCGATTTCCTAAATCGTCATCAATTATAATCTTTTCATTATATCACCTTTTTTTCAGTTAATTGTGTAATTTTGTTTGGATAGCTTCTTTTCACTTTTGTACAAATAAAAAACCTTCAGCTGTACATTCACACAGCTGAAGGCTCACTCCTTCATCACGCGTTCTACAATATCAAGAACCGCTTGTAGTTCCTCCATGGGAATTTGACCAGGAGCTGAGCTCTCACTACCGACAGCAAAAGTCATCGCTGAACCACATGCTCCGCCCATCATCCGAGACAATGCTCCGATCCGACCCATGGACATCGTTACGATTGGGATCGGTAAAATGGTCGCTGCTTCTTGCGTCGCTTGCATGAGCGTTAGAACATCTTCTACCGATGCAGGCATAACGGCTACTTTGCCAATATGAGCGCCTTGTTCTTTCGCTTCAGTTAACTTTTGCACAATTTCTTGTTTGGGTGGTGTTCGTTCAAAATTATGATAAGACATGAGTACTTGAACACCATACACCTTCCCGAGTTTCTTCACACGGTCGATATCCGCTTGTTCTGAGCTTAATTCTACGTCTATTGCCCATATTAAGCCCGTCTGAACGACAGCTTCGTAAAGGTCGAATACTTCTTGTTCCGTTAGTGTGATGTTTTCTCCACCTTCACGACTCGACCGACGTGTGAACAGGATCGGAATGTTCCCTGAGCGTTCATGAATGTCTTCGGTGATTTGAACAACAACTTCTGTATCATGCAAATCGGTCAGATAGTCAATACGCCATTCGATCACATCTGGTTGTTTCTTAACAATTACATCTAGTTGGGTCAGCAACTCATAACGATCTTTTCCCACGAGTGGCGTTACTATTAAAGGTCGACGTTGCTCATCTTTTTCAATGGGTGTTAGTTGTAGTGAGTCTTTCATTAACTTCTCCTTATGTAGAGGTTGTAGAGCTCTTCAATGACTAGTCAGTTGTTATACGTTAGTGACTAACGCAGTAAATGTAGTAACTACTAGTATACATGTCGAGGTCCTTTTACAACACTGCACAAACCTTCTATTCTTTTGTTACAATACAGAAGTACAGAACGACCGACATTAACGAACAGAGGGGCAGTAATTACTTATGAGTACTTATCGAGAGAAGAGTATTGTGTTCATTGGTTTCATGGGTTCTGGGAAAACCACAATCGGGGAACAAGTCGCTAAGAAACTTTATCGTGACTTTATCGACATTGACGAAGAAATTGAGAAGGAATACGACATGCCCGTTACCGATATCTTTAAGGCTCACGGTGAAGAGGCCTTTCGAGCAAAAGAAAAAGAGCTTATCAAAGGATACTGTGAGCGACCGTTAAAGATCATCTCTGTCGGTGGCGGTGCGTTTATGAACGAAGAAATACGTGAGATCTGTTTACAAAACTGCATCGTCTTTTTCCTTGACCTTTCTTTTGAAGCTTGGAAAGAGCGATTGACGTTATTATTGCCAAGCCGCCCCGTGCTACAAGGGAAAACGATTGAAGAAATTGAAGAGCTATTCTACAAACGACAAGGGATCTACGCCGACCATAATTCAAAGTTTACAACGGACCATTTAGACATCGATGAAGTGAGTGATTATCTAATTGAGTCGTTGAAAACGTCTTGGGATTTATATAGTTAATATAAAGGTGGAGTAACGGCATGCTGTCCTTACTCCATCTCTTCTACTCGTTGTAAGAACAAATCATGGTTAAGCGCCCCGTAAGCGACACGATCGACTCGTCCCTCCCGATCAATGAAATACGTCGTTGGCATCACTTGCACAAGGTATTCGTTCGCGACCTCTGCACTCGTATCGAGTGGAATCGGAAATGTTAATTGCAGTTCATCAACAAACGTTTCTACGTTCTCTATGCTCGTCTCACTATTAGTTGTATTCACTGCGATAATTTCTACATCAGCGTCTTCATCTTCATGAATTTCCTGCATATCCGGCATCTCTGCGCGGCACGGCGGGCACCATGTTGCCCAGAAATTCAAGATCACGCGCTCTCCTCGGTAATCGGACAAACGAATCGTTTCACCACTCATCGTCTCTAGCTCAAAGTTAGGGGCTTGATCTCCTGGACTTAAGCCAGTCTCAAGGTCTTCATCCGCTACTTCCCCTTGATCGATGATCACATACGATTCTTCTTGTTCACTAAACGTGTCATACATAACCCAAGCGACCATCCCTATTAAAACCGTAATCAATAACCAACGTTTCATGATCAGCCCCCTTTCATTTCTTTTCGCGATGACTTAACAACGCCAATAATCATCATACCGATGACGAAGCCAATAATTGCTACAGGAAAGCTCCAATGGATAACAACGTTAAACAAGAAAGGGTTCTGAAACCCTACAATCGCTATAAGGTGAATCGTTGCCCATAAGCCGAGCCCAATCAAACCGGTCCATCGTTTCCTTATGTTCCGAAAAATCATCCACAAAATCAGAACAAATCCACTTAAATAAACGAGTGTTTCCACTCCAGCAGGTTGCACCGTAACATAGACCATCTCTGCCGGGACTAAGACGAGCAATAGTCCTATGATTATGCGATGGAACGAATGTTGATGACGCCATGACACATAAAGAAAGTAAATCATCACAACAATTATTGCTAACCATAATTCTTGCCTTCCACTCGGGTAAGCGATCGCAGATAGTGGATCTGTCACGAGTAATTCCGGTCTCATGAAGAGTGTTCCAAACTGCATCACCACAAACAATGTTAACAAGCCATTATATACGACATCCCGAGTCGCTTTATCATCACGGTATTGCAGTGGAGAGAAATAGCGTAAGAAAATAACACCGAGTACTACAGAAATTAACACGAGTAGCATCTCATGTTGAATGACAAACGGTCCAAGTTGAAACATCTTAACCTCCACAAACATCTAATTGTAATTGAGCATGTATCTTGCTTTTAACGTACTTGTCGATTTAGCCTTCGCCTTACAACAACTCTTTTCTAGATTCACAGCGGGCGACTTTACTACTTCCAGCTGTTCATCCCACCACGAACATTCACGACATTCGGAAACTCTTTTTTCTTTAATCGTTTTGATGCTTTTAAGCTCCGCATACCACTTTGACAGATCACAGCAATTTCTTTATCACGTTCTAGTTCTTCCATACGATTGTTTAGTGTGTGTAGTGGGATATTCATTGCACCTTGAATGCTATGATTTGAAAACTCGCCTTCAGTTCTTACATCCACGAGCAGCAGATCTTTGTTATTGAGCTTTGCTTTTAATTCTTCTGTTGTAATTTGACGTATGTTTCCTGGGCTCATTTGCTTTATAGCGTAAATGATCACAACAGCTAATACTAGTGCTACTACAACTGACATATTAACCTCCATCGATCGCATTAAAAAAGTGGGTCTACTCTATATTTGATTTTTCATTCGTCCAATCATTTCTCGTCTCGTCCGTTTTACCCTTATTCCATTATACAAATACCCATAAGGGTATGTAAACGAGCTACATTTTCTTGTGAATTTTTCCTCAAATCGAGGTTTAAATTACGTCACTTCTACCGACACTGTTTATAACTATAATTTACCAAATGAGGTGCTCGACGTGGAAGTCGCAACGAGACGTAGTCAAAGAAAAAAACGACGTAGGTTTTGGTTTCGGTTTACCTTCCGTTCCACAATGGTTATGGCCATCCTATCGGTTCTTGCACTTCTTTGTATTTTTTCTTATTCCTATTTACTAGGCCCTCCACCGATGCAAGTGGCACAATCGACGTACATTTATGATGATGATGGCAATGTTGTGAATGAAACACAGCAAGGGCATCAACGAAATTGGACGAACATTGATGATGTCTCACCTTACGTATTAGATGCCTTTATTGCCATTGAAGATCGCAAATTTTATGACCATCACGGCTTTGATTATGTGCGAATTGGAGCAGCGGTATTAAAAAACGTACAAACAATGTCTCGTAGCCAAGGGGCAAGTACGATTACACAACAATATGCACGAAATTTGTTTTTAAATCATGATAAGACATGGGATCGTAAAGCGAGAGAAGCGTTATATGCACTACGACTAGAGTGGCATGTGCCAAAAGATGACATCCTAGAAGGCTATGTTAATACGATTAATTTTGGACATGGTGCTTATGGGATTGAACGTGCGGCACAACTGTATTTCGGTGTCCCGGCGAATGAGCTTTCTCTTGAACAGGCGGCCTTACTCGCTGGCTTGCCTCGAGGACCGTCTTATTATTCACCATATAACCATCCAGAACGAGCAAAAGATCGCCAAGAATTGATCCTATATGCGATGAACGAGCAAGGAAAAATTACTGCCGATCAATACGAAGAAGCACTAGCTACTGATATTGAATTCTCGGAAACTCAACAAAGCCAGGAACGGGTCGCGCCGTATTTTCAAGATGTCGTCGAACGTGAATTGTTAGAACGATATGACCTCGATCCTGCAGTTGTTGAAGCTGGCGGGCTGAAAGTATTCACAACGCTCGATGCGGACATGCAAAAAGCGGCTGAAACATACGTAGAGCAAGAAATGCCTGCAGATGAGCCCCTACAAACAGCTGTTGTTAGTGTTGAACCAACAACAGGTGATGTAAAAGCTATGGTCGGTGGTGTACATTATGATGAAAGTCCTTATAACCGCGCATACGATGCGAGACGTTCACCAGGATCAACGTTCAAACCGTTTTTATATTATGCAGCATTAAAGAATGGCTTTACTCCTGCAACACTATTGCGTAGTGAACCGACTTCATTTCCACTTAATGATGATGGTGATTATTATGAGCCGGGAAATTACGGAGAAATTTACGCGAATGATTTTATTACGATGACCCAAGCGCTTGCTTATTCAGACAATATATACGCTGTGAAAACACACGTTTTACAAGAGCCTGAAAGTCTAATTGAAACCGCTCAATCAGCAGGCATTGAGAGTCCATTATCACCGAACTTATCGCTTGCACTCGGAGCCTCGGACGTTGGTGTATTAGAACTAACCGCAGCGTATAGTCCCTTTGCCAATGGTGGTGCTCGTGTCGAACCGAGACTAATTGAACGAGTCGAAGACTCCGAAGGCAACGTCTTAATTGAAACAGAACCAGAACTTGAGCAAACCTTTGATGAGCGCCAAGTGTACATGATGACGGAAATGATGCGTCATATGTTTAACAGTGAGTTAAATGATTACACATCCGTTACAGGGAATTCAATTTCACACCTCATTACAAGGCCGATGGCAGGAAAGAGCGGAAGTACACCTAACGATAATTGGATGATTGGGTATACACCTAACCTCGTCACTGGTGTATGGGTCGGTTATGATGATAATACACCGCTCGATCACCGAAAACACGGTCAAATCGCCAAAAAAATCTGGGTAAAAACGTTAGAAAAAAGTCTTGAAGGTGAATTAAAGCATGAATTTCAGACGCCGCGTGGTGTTGAAAACGTAGAGATCGATCTTGCGACCGGTTTACTGGCTGATGAAGCTTGTGGCAATGCCTATTCTGCAGCCTTTATTCATAACACAGCACCCACTGAATCATGTACCGAGTACTTGGAAAACGATGAACTAAATGCGGAAGAAGCAAAAGAAGAGATTAGCAAAGAAAAAGAAAAACTGTTTGATCGTTTAAAACGATGGTTCTCAAGTAGCGAGATTGATGGCTAATCGTCTCGCACCTCCATAGGATTCCAACATGATGTTGGAGTCCTATTCTTTATGTCGTTCAAAAGCAGGACTACCCATGAAATGAGGCGAATGTCTAAAACATAAAAGTCATCGTTACGGGAGGATTGTTATGAGTTCTGCAATTGATGTTTCACAAAAAAGAAAGAAACGTTTGTGGCGTTATATCGGTATAGGGTTTGTGATTGTTATCTTGCTCCTTGTTACGATTGTCGCTTGGGGTTGGACACAAATCGGTGCAGGCGTTCCAACGACACAAGGCCAATACGAGATAGATGGTATAAATAGCGAAGTGAATATTTATCGGGATGATTACGGAGTACCTCATATCGAAGCCGACACGGAATACGATCTTTATTTTGCCCAAGGATTTGTGACCGCACAAGATCGTATGTTCCAAATGGATTTAAGTCGCAGGCAAGCATCTGGGATGCTAAGTGAGGTTATTGGTGAGAGCGCTCTCGATGCCGACCGCTACTTTCGAACGTTTGGCTTACGAAGAGCAGCAGAAGCTTCCTATCCTGAATACGGTGAAGGGGCACAACAAGCTCTGTACGCATATGCCGATGGAGTCAATGCGTATTTGTCGCAAATGAATGAAAGCGGTGACATCCCAGTTGAATTTCGATTACTCGGCTACTCTCCTGAACCATGGGAACCGCTTGATTCATTAACGATCGGAAAATATATGGCTTATGATTTAGGGGGGACGTGGCAAGGACAAGCGTTCCGTTACTGGCTTTTAAATAACGTCTCTGAAGAAGAAGCCATTGACTTAATGCCAACATACAAAGAAGATGGACCAATCATCATGGACGTAGCTAAAAACACTGATGTGGACGTCTTAAGCGCATTCGAGGACGTTACCGCGTACTTACCAGAACCGTTTAACGGGAGTAACAATTGGGTTATATCAGGCGACCATACAATAACAGGTGCACCGCTTTTAGCAGATGATCCGCATCTCGGACTTGCCACACCTTCGATTTGGTATGAAACGCATTTACATGGACCTGAAGTAAATGTAACGGGAGTGATTTTTGCGGGGGTGCCTGGAATTATTCTCGGTCACAACGAAGAGATTGCATGGGGAGTTACAAATGTCGGACCCGATGTACAAGAGCTTTATTTAGAAAAACGGAATCCAGAGGATCCTTATCAATTTTTGTATGAAGATGAATGGTACGATGCAGATGTTGTCATTGAAGAAATTGTCGTTGATGGTTATGATGAGCCGGTACAACATGAAGTCGTTGTTACACGGCACGGTCCACTCCTTTCAGAATATAGCGATCCTTTACAGCAAGAAGACGTAGCAATGGCCTTACGTTGGACCGCCCATGAACCTACAAAAGAGCTAGAAGCAATACTAGAGATTAATAAAGCATCCGATTGGGAATCTTTTTTACATTCTTTAGAATCCTTTTCGGCGCCTGCTCAAAATTTCGTCTATGCAGACCGTGATGGGAACATCGGTTACCGAGCCAATGGAAAAATTCCAATTCGGGAAAACAGCGAAGCTTTATTCCCTGTTGAAGGCTGGACCGGAGAACATGATTGGGAACGTTATATC
Source organism: Bacillaceae bacterium JMAK1 (assembly GCA_012970285.1). GTDB lineage: Bacteria > Bacillota > Bacilli > Bacillales > Marinococcaceae > Geomicrobium_A. The sequence goes on along the minus strand of JIBW01000003.1, from coordinate 86,818 downwards.
CCTTTTGATGAGTTGCCAACACTCTATAATCCTGATTCTGGAATGATTTCTACTGCAAACAATAAAATCGTGACGGATGACTACCCCTATCACCTTTCACATACTTGGGCGCAGCCTTATCGTCATGACCGTATTTTACAATTGCTAGACCAAGATGAACCTTTAACGAAAGAAAACATGATGGACATGCAAATGGATGCGTATAACTTACATGCAGAAGAATTCTTGCCTGACATTGTTCCTTTACTTTCTCAAGATGGCTTACGAGAGATTGACCTTTCTGCTGTCGATGTCATTCATCAATGGAACTATGAAGACGTTGTCGATGAAGGTGGACCGCTTATTTTTCATTTATGGTTCCACGCCATTTCTGATGTGCTATTTGAAGATACGATTCCAGAAGAGATGATGGCGATGTTTGAAGGACGTACATCCATTATTGATCAGTTACTTCGAGATGCCCTCGCAGGTGAACCTGGTCCTTGGATTGAAAATGTTGGTAGTCTAGAAGCTCTTCTAACGGAGAGTTTCCAACGAGCGGTTGATCAGGCAACTGACTTACAAGGAAATGACCCGTCAGAATGGACTTGGGGAGAGTATCATCAAGTAACATTCGCTCACCCACTAAGTGTCATGTCGCCACTCGATTTGCTGTTTAATCCAACCCCGACACCTGTCGATGGTAGCCGAATTACGGTTATGGCAGCAGGGTATAACAATGAAACCGGTGCAACCAATCACGGTGCAGGTTGGAGAGGCGTCATGGACTTGTCCGACTTAACAGAGAGCTATCATATCGTTGGGCCTGGGCAATCAGGCCACGTTAGAAGCGAGCATTATGGTGATCAGTTACTCGATTGGGTAAACGGGGACTATCATACGACCTCACTTCAAGCAGATGTTTATCAGTCTGGTGATCATTTAAAGCTCTTGCCTACTTCTCCTTAACGAAAAAAGACACTAAAACGCGCAGAGGTTCTGCATACCTCTGCGCACTTTAGTGTCTTAGCCTTATAATAAGGTTTACATTCAGCCTACACATTATCTAATAAAAGTACAACCATTGACAATTCTTGTTCACAAATCGTTCATTATTCACCGAGTGCTGAACGGAGTTCTGAACTTGAATGATTCCAATAATCTTCACTGAAACCTTTTAAATACTCTCTTAGCATATAGACGCTTTTATCGTCCATGTCTTTAACGATAATCCGGCCTTTTAACGCCTTGTCCATGTTGTTCACATGTTCTGGCATGCTTTTAAATCCTCGTTTAAAGCGACTACCTTCAGGTGCTTCTTCTTCACGATAAAAGCGGCAAGCGCCAATTCCAAAGTACTTAGGCGATCCTTGATCTGTATGAGCAGTCGTCACCCAAACCATCCAATAAAGCTTCGGATCATTTAGCTCTTCGAGCTGGTCGAGCAGCTTCACTTTTTTCTCAATTTCTGAACGTGCATGAATGGCACCCATATCAATAAAGACACGCTCTTCGACTGGATCGATAATAACAGGTGTGAGGTTGTCTAAACTAAGAGAACCAACACCAAAACCGCCATGACCGTCCGTGGAATCTCCACTTAGAATATTAAAACCTGAGCCTTGCTTCTTCCCAGTGTTTTTATTAAATAAGTCCATGTGATCACTCCTTTTCCACCAATACACTTCTTACAGTGTATCACAAGCCTTGGGGATCTAAACAGTTTCGAGTCCTAAACAAAAAAACCGGATGAGATCATCCGGCTAATGAGTAAGTGTTGCTTTAGCGATTGATTGCTTCCAATGATCAATTAAAGCATATGCCTCATCAATATCTGCAAGTGAATAATTTTGGGTTTTCTTAAGTGTCGCTACCCGCTCAATGACCTCTTCTTTACTAGCCGGTTGCAAGTAAAGAATCGTCGCCATTAACTCTAAGAACTTCGACGTACAAGCGTTGAGCTCGTCAACGACTACTTTCTCATCATGACACGTCCAAGAACGCGTCGTTTTTGTTAAATATTCTCTCCCCGATTCTGCCAATTCATAGCGATATTGGCTATACCCTGAGCATTCCTCATGGGTTTCACGTATGAAGCCAAATTGCTTCAACTCATCGAGTCGTATCGTTAGTTCCTCTGAATACGGTCCATACATATGAAAACCATACTTTTCATGGAACGGCATGCCAAGTTGTTTCCCTATGTATACGACTTTCTGGAATTTCTTACGTCCGACAATTTCTTCAGCAGTTCCTAAAAGCGACATAATATGGACATGTTCCGTCAACATGCAAGCACCCTCCTCAACCTTGTAAAATCTTAATTATTGCCCGCTTTTCTTCAGAGAAACCTGGGGCGTTCAAAACATCTTTTGGATAATATAATTTATGATCCGTTCTTTTCTTCCCTGAAATAGCTTCAACAACATCGGATTCTCTTGAAAGTTCTCTTAACCTACCATTGCGATTTAAAAGGTGAATCGGTAGCCGCTCTTCTTCTTCGCCAGGCCGATAAAAATCATAAGGCAAGTCAGATGAAAAATCAATGACTAGATAGTAATCAGGATCGAGTCCAATTCGGCGGAACCGCTCTTGTAAGTCGGACCATTCATTTAGTATGAAATTCTGATCAAATTCGACATACTGAAAAAGGTCTCTATGTAAAAAGCGACGACATAAATCAGCAAGAATTACATCTTGCTCATCTTCCCAGACTTGAAAATAGTAGTAAATTATGGACTCGTCTAATTTCAAATAGTCTTGGGTGTTCATATCATTATTAAAGAATGGAATAAAGTGATGAGGGGGTTGCGTAAACTCATAACCTTCCACATAAAGCACTTTCGCCCTTCGTAAAATCTTATTCAAGATCACTTCTGCTGAACGTGTAACCGGGTGAAAGTAAACTTGCCAGTACATTTGATAACGGCTCATAATATAATCTTCCACTGCGTGCATCCCTGTCTGTTTAATGACGACTTGATCTTCCGTCGGTCGCATCACCCGTAGAATACGTTCCATATCAAAGTGTCCGTAACTCACACCTGTATAAAAAGCATCTCGTTGAAGATAATCCATACGATCCGCATCAATTTGACTCGAAATCATGCTTACGACTAATTTGTTCGGATGTGTTTTCTCAATGACCTCTGATACTTCTTTTGGAAAATGATCACCCATTCTTTTTAGTACAGCATGGACTTCTGTATCCCCCATGATGATCGCTCGTGTCCATTCCTCATGATCCGTATCAAACACTTTCTCAAAGGAATGTGAGAATGGTCCATGACCAATATCATGTAAAAGTGCTGCCGTTAAACATAAAAGTCGGTTCTCATCGTTCCAATGTTGACGACCCTCAAATACGTTGACCATTCGACGCATGATTTCATAAACACCGAGGGAATGATTAAATCGGGTATGCTCTGCTCCATGAAACGTTAAAAACGTCGTGCCTAGTTGCCGAATCCTTCTTAGGCGTTGAAACTCTTTCGTTCCAATTAAATCCCAAATTAATTGATCACGCACATGGATATAGCGGTGGACAGGATCTTTGAATACTTTCTCTTCTTGCATTATTTGATTGCCTTGCATCTCAAATCCTGCCCTTCTTTAGGTTTTCATTCATTATACCGTTTCGTCGGTTTATTAAAAAGAGGACAAAAGCAACTTAAGACACTTCCATCGTAATCGAACGTACGTTCTTAGTCAATCCCTTTTACTTTCATGCCGAATGCTCGCACGAAAGCAGTGGCTTGATCTTCAGATATTGTACAACCGATTAGCTCTTCCGCTGAGACCGTTAAATGGTCAAACCTTGACGTACTTAAGTCAATATCTTTTAAACTTGTGTGTGTAAATTGCACATCGTTCAAACTTACATCATCAAATTCAACATTTGAACAATTTACCTCTACAAAATCTGCATGATCCAGTAAAGAAGACTGAAAACGTACATGCTTTAATCTACTGTGGCTAAAATTACTATAAGGTAGTTGTGTATGCTCGAAACTAACGTCTAGATACGAGCTATCATTGCAAGCAGCACCGCTTAATTTGCACTCAAAAAACTTGACGCGGTGCATTATTACTTGCGTCAAGTCAACATTGGATAAGTCACATTTGTGAAATTCACAGTCAACCCACTCCGTTGAGCGTAACGAAGCTCCCAAGAAAAGGCATTGTTCAAAAACAACCGATTCAAACCGGCAATCGCGTAAGTCTTGTTCCTCAAATGTCTGTTTTTTTACGATAATGCGTTCGTATCGCTCTTCACGTTCTAAGTGAGTTGCAACTTCAAGTCGTTCATTAATCTTTGGGGATTGCAGTGCTCTTTTCTTCATCTTCTTGAATCATCTCCAAACGTCGGTTTGCAATAGCCGTTGTTCCTACTAGTACTAACATAATTAGCGTGGAAATGAAAATGTACATCCAGTTCACTTGTCCTGTGACGAGTGCTTGATAGCCAGCAACGATTACAAATTGGGCAATGACGATTGTGAGTGCTACTGCTAGAATTCGCTTTGTCATTCGATTCATAAGTAACGCCTCCATTAAGAATATCTTTTGTTTTCTATACCTCTCAATCGATAATCATAAACACGTAGGTGTGCTATAATTGCATGAGTTTATTGCCTGATGAATAGGAGTAAAACGATGACAGAACTAACTGAAATTAAACATGAGGCATGGGGTTATATGAACCGAATTCAAAACGGTATGAATGAAAATGCCTTATCCTCATTTGCATATGATGATACTTTTTGTGAAGCGGTCGGTGTATTAGAATCTGAGCCTATTGTACATACATGGGTCCATCAACCGACGATTGTACTTGGCACTCAAGACACCCGACTACAAGACGTTTTTTTTGCGAAAGAACAACTTGAAAAAGCCGGATATGCGATCATTGTTCGTAACTCTGGAGGGCTAGCAGTTATGCTCGATTCCGGTGTTTTAAACATTTCACTTATCTTTAAAGACCAGAAATCGCTTAGTATTGATCCGACTTACGAGTTGATGTTCAACCTCATTCAACAGATGTATTCTGACGCACCCCACCCTATAGAAGCTAAGGAAATTGTCGGATCTTATTGCCCGGGAAATTATGATTTAAGTATGCAAGGAAAGAAATTTGCAGGGATTAGCCAACGTCGATTACGCAATGGAACCGCTGTTCAAATTTACTTAGCCATTACAGGCAGTGGGTCTGAGCGCGCCACCACAATTCAACAGTTCTATTCGTTAGCTGAACAAACATCCAACGAAAAAACGATGACGATTGAGCCGTCCACGATGGCTTCTCTATCGGAACTTTATGGACAGCCGTTAACTGTTCAAGACGGGGAGAACCGTTTGATTCACACGTTACATAAGCTTGGCAAGACGTTACACCCCAAAAAGATTTCAGACGATGAACAGCATCGCTTTACTAAACGACTTAAAATGGTTTACGAGCGAAACGATAAGATTCTTTACAAAAGCTAACCCGTGCGCGTAATTGCGTACGGGTCTTTTTGCAAAATGAATAATCATTCATTTCATGATACACTACGTATAATTCATAAAAAATGGAGGTTTCTCTATGGTACTGAAACAAGAAACGGTTCTTTACGAAGTCAACAATCAGATTGCAACCATCACCTTAAATCGTCCAAATGTCAAAAATGCTTTAAACGATGACATGCATCACGAACTTTTCGAATCATTTAAAGAAGCGGAGCGTGACTCTGACGTATCTGTCATTGTTCTTCAAGGAGCAGGTGATGCTTTTTGTTCTGGTGCAGATTTAAAAAGTGCCTCTTTAAACGATCGCAGTGCATTCGATTATGGGGATTCGTTACGAGAGACTTACAACCGATTAATTCTTACAATTACGCAAATTCAAAAACCGATTATTGCTCACATCAATGGAATTGCTGTCGGTGCTGGGCTAAGCATTGCGCTCGCTTGTGACTTCCGTGTTGCGGCGTACGACGCAAAAATGGCGCTTAGCTTTCTCAACATCGGACTTGTTCCAGACGCTGGTGCCTCTTACTTCTTACCACGTATTGTCGGCTATGCAAAAGCATTAGAGCTTGGGCTCGGACAGATGATTTCTGCTGAGGAAGCGTATCGCATTAACTTAATCAACCAAATTGGTTCTCCTGAAGAACTAGCAAAACAACTAACAGAAACCCCACTTGAAGCTTTTGGATTGATGAAGTCCACGATGCGTGAAAGTTATGAGCATTCTTTACCTGAAATCCTTGAAAAAGAAGTACATGCACAGCGTTTAGCTGGACAAACAGAGGATCATACAAAAGCTGTCCAAAGGTTCCTAACGAAACGTTCTTGACGGCTTTGTGACGCCTTTTCTCTGCATTTCAAATCTAGGTATTGCTTATGCTATGATAAGGAAGAATGATTGTATTGTGTAAGAGAAAGGAGCATGTCTCATGGCTGAACCAGCAGAAACTATTGATGGTTGGTATAGTCTGCACGACTTTCGTACCTTCGATTGGGCAGCGTGGAAGCGCGTACCTGCCGACGAACGCGGGCAAATCGTAGCAGAATTTAAGGAAATGATTGAGGATTGGATGCATAATGAAGAACGAGGAGAAGGTAGCTATGCTCTTTACTCCATTGTTGGTCAAAAGGCTGACATTATGTTTATGCTTCTTCGTCCTACAATGCAAGAACTAAATGAAATTGAAAATGCGTTTAACCAAACGCGTTTTGCAGAATTTACAATTCCGACTTATTCTTACGTCTCAGTTGTAGAACTTGGAAAGTATATGTATCGTGGCGATGGCGATCCATTAGACGATCCAGGTATTCGTGAACGTGTTTTTCCTGTTCTTCCGAAATGGGAGCACATTTGCTTTTACCCAATGGATAAAAAGCGCGAAGGCGATGATAACTGGTACATGACACCAGCCAAAGAACGTGGACAAATGATGTACTCACACGGCATGGTTGGTCGTAAGTACGCTGGTAAAGTAAAACAAGTCATTACCGGTTCTGTAGGTTTTGATGATTGGGAGTGGGGCGTAACATTATTTGCCCACGACGTGCTTCAATTTAAGAAACTCGTCTATGAAATGCGCTTTGATGAAGTATCGGCGCGCTTTGCTGATTTTGGATCTTTCTACGTTGGAAATGTGTTAACACTTGAAGACGTTGACTTTTATTTCAAAGCTCAATAAACCATTAGGATATTTTGTTGGTGGAAATCAACAAAATATCCTTTATTTCTTTTCAAGAGTGCAGTACCCTTAATGGAAGAAACATTTACATTTCACATAAAGATAGGAGGCCGATCTTGTGACAACTTCGTCATTAGGTTATCCAAGAATTGGAGAGCAAAGAGAGTGGAAAAAAGCATTAGAAGCGTATTGGTCAAACACAATTTCTGAAGACGATCTACATGCACAACTTAAAGAAATTCGTCTGAATCATCTGCGTAAACAGAAAAAAGCGGGCATTGACGTGATTCCGATTGGTGATTTCACCTACTACGATCACATCCTAGATGCTAGTGTAATGTTCGGGCTTATTCCTAAACGATATGACTATTCAGGTGGCCCTGTTTCAATCGATACGTATTTTGCCATGGCACGTGGAAATGCCGAGGCTCCTGCTTGTGAAATGACAAAATGGTATAACACGAATTATCACTATATCGTACCTGAATTACAAGATTCGACACCAACCGTTACTGAGAATCGCTTGGTAACACTTTATAAAGAAGCAAAAGACGAGCTTGGTATTGAAGGTAAGCCTGTATTAATTGGTCCTTACTCGTTCCTGAAATTAGCGAAACATTACGACTTATCACAAACAGAAGACTGGTTAAAACAATTAACGGTTGTATACAGTCAAATTTTACGCGAGCTTGAAGAAGCAGGCGTCTTATGGGTACAACTTGATGAACCTTCACTCGTAACAAATGTGACCGATGAAGAGATGACGTTCGTCAAAGACATTTATGAAACGTTGCATGAAGATGTACCCAACTTGCAAATTATCGTGCAAACGTACTTTGATGCAGTCGAAAACTATGATCAAGTCATCGAGCTTCCTGTTGCAGGAATTGGGCTAGACTTCGTTCATGACGGTGGGAAGAACTTACACGCCATTCAAACAAAAGGATTCCCTGGGGACAAAGTTCTTGCTGCTGGAGTGATCGACGGTCGTAACATCTGGAAAGCAAAAGTCGTCGATAAACTTGCATTGCTAGAACAAGTTAAGCAAGTCGTAAAGACTCCTGAAAAGCTCTGGATTCAACCTTCCTCAAGCTTGCTTCATACGCCTGTTACCGTACAAAATGAACCAGAACTAGATCCTGTTTTAAAACGCGCACTATCGTTTGCCGATGAAAAGCTTATTGAAGTTGTCACGCTAAAGGAACTTCTTTATTCCGATCAATCAGCAGACCATACAGCCCTTCGTGAGAATCAACAATTATTCAAAGACATTGAAGCGACTGGATGGCGCAAACAAGAACCGAACACTGCACCTTTCTCAGAAGTATCTCGTACAGCTTCTTATGAAGAAAGACGCCCAAAGCAACTTGAGAAATGGAATCTGCCAATTCTACCCACAACAACGATCGGCTCCTTTCCACAAACGAAAGAAGTTCGACGATTACGTGCACAAGTTAAAAAAGGTTCAATAACTGAAGAAGATTATAAAACTCAAATTAACGACTATATTTCGACATGGATTAAGCATCAAGAAGATATTGGCCTTGATGTTCTCGTTCACGGGGAATTTGAGCGTAATGACATGGTTGAATTTTTTGGGGAGCGCTTAGAAGGATTTGCTTTCACGAAAAATGCTTGGGTACAATCGTACGGCTCAAGAGGCGTAAAACCACCAATTATTTATGGAGATGTCAGCTTTAAAGAAGCAATGACTGTAGAAGAAACGGTGTACGCGCAATCCTTAACATCAAAACCAGTAAAGGGCATGTTAACTGGACCTGTCACGATCTTAAACTGGTCATTTGAACGAGACGACCTACCAAAATACCAAGTCGCTTTTCAAATTGCTGAAGCAATTAAAGAAGAAGTGAGTGCTCTTGAGAGCGCAGGAATTGAGATGATACAAATCGATGAACCTGCACTCCGCGAAGGCCTACCTCTAAAAGAACAAGATTGGAAAACCTACTTGGATTGGGCTGTACATGCGTTTCGACTTAGCTCCTCCCACGTACAAGATACGACGCAAATTCATACGCATATGTGCTATAGCGAGTTTCAGGATATTATTGATGCCATTCGTGCACTCGATGCGGATGTTATCTCAATTGAAACGTCCCGTAGTCAAGGCGATATTCTTTCCACGTTTGAAGAGAATACGTATGAACTAGGTATTGGACTCGGTGTGTATGACATTCATAGCCCACGTGTCCCTTCTGAAGAAGAGATGTCTACCATTCTTAATCGCGCGTTAAAAGTATTGCCTGTTGAACGTTTTTGGGTGAATCCAGACTGTGGACTAAAAACGAGAAAAGAAGAAGAAACCATTGCTGCACTGAAATTAATGGTGAATGCTGCTAAACACGCTCGAAAACAAGTAACAACAACTTCCTCCTAAACAATGACCTCTGCATAGACTGCAGAGGTTTTTTTATTGTGTCATATCCCTAAACAGCTGTTCATAAGATGATGAAGGAGTATGTATAGGAGGTGCGCAGATGGCAGTTATAGCTGCAACGGATGAAGATGTTCAAATCTTGGCCCGGTTAATTCGCGCAGAAGCTGAAGGAGAAGGGAAGCAAGGCATGTTAAATGCCGGGAATGTCATGGTAAATCGAGTTCGGTATGATTGCTCTGACTTCACAGACATCAGAACCATTCCACAAATGGCATTTCAATCCCCAGGTGGCTTTGAAGCCGTTCAGAAAGGTTATTTCTATCAAAGGGCGAGGGATCAAGAAATCGAACTTGCTAGACGCCTCATCCGTGGAGAGCTGATCCATCCTGGTGAACGGGCACTTTGGTTCTTCCGTCCAGATGCACCGTGCCCAGGTGAATGGTTTGGTCAGCCACTTGCTGGTCAATTTAAAGCTCACTGCTTCTACAATCCTACTTACAATGAATGTCCAAGTATCTGGTGATTATTAATAAAGGAGTGATTGTCATTGTTTAGAAACCCTTATTACGGTCATCCTCAGTTCATGCAACCGGTGTACCCACAACAATACTATTATCCTCAGCAATATGAACAAGAAGAACGTGGTGAAGACCAAGAGGAACATGCCGAATCTCAATCTTATACATTCGCGCCACCACCAATGTATCGAACTCAACCGCAGTTTAACGGAAATCAAGAAGGACAAATGCTTCCAATCGAGCAATCTTATATTGAAAACATTCTACGACTTAATTCAGGTAAGGAAGCCACGGTTTATATGACATTTGGAAGTGGAACGAATCAGCAAGTGCAAGTGTTTGAAGGGGTCATCCAAGAAGCCGGGCGAGACCACATCATCTTACATGATACGTCAACTGGTCAGCATTATTTATTGCTCATGGTTTATTTAGATTACATTGTCTTTAATGAACCGATTGAATATGAGTATCCTTTTGGCGGGAATAATATGGGGACCTACTCTCCTAGATAACCCGCTTATACCCAAGGTCAATCGACCTTGGGTATTTTTAACGTAATCGGTTTGTTTTGACAGGTTCAATTTCCATTCAGTATGCTTTATAGAAGATGAACTCGCACACAATAGTTTAAAAAGGGGCAAACGCGATGCATCAATCACAACTACATGAACAACCACCAAAACAAAGCATCCGCACGATGTTTCGCGACCTCTTGCAACGAGTAAGGCGAAGCCGCCTATTCATTGTACTTGCCATTTTTGCTGTTTTTATCGTTGCGATGATTGAGTTTTTTATTCCTCAAGCCATCCAATATACAATTGATGTCATCATTCCGCAACAATTGGTAAGTCAGTTAATCTGGGTTTTTCTGCTCGTATTGCTTGCGGCACTTATGCTCATCGGATTCCAATTCCTAGGAAGCTTTTTAATGGCTATTGTCGGTCAACGAGCGTTGTACGATTTAAGAAATGAACTATATAATCACTTACAAAACCTTGACGTTGCTTTTTTTGATCGCAACCGCACCGGGGACTTAATGTCTCGGCTTACAAATGACGTTAACATGTTACAACAATTACTTTCTTCAGGACTTTTAACCTTACTCTCTGATCTGTTTATCTTTTTTGCGATTAGTATTTATATGTTTTATGTTAATTGGCAACTTGCTTCACTCATCTTGTTAACGTTTCCTGTTTTATTTTTCGTGACACGTTTTTTTGCTCGGCGTATTCGAAGTGCTTTTCGTAACGTACAAGCAAGTCTTGCCGAAATTAATAATCATTTGCAAGACTCTTTTTCTGGGATTCGCCTCATTAAGTCGTTTGCGATGGAAGGCTTCGAAAGCGATCGATTTGAAGAACGGAACAAAATCAATCAAAGAGCGAACCTTAATGCGGCTCGGAACTTCTCTTTGTTCGGTCCAATTGTAAGCTTTATTAATTACTTTGGCTTAGCAATTGTCGTTGCATTCGGGGCATGGCAAACGATTGGTGGTGAGATGACGATCGGTATGATCGCTACGTTTCTCATCTACCTACGCCTGCTCCAAAATCCAATTCGACGTATAAGTCGATTAATGAACACGATTCAACAAGCAGCTGCAGCCTATGACCGCATTCAATCGGTTCTTTCCGAGCGGCCTCAAATTATCTCAAGACCAGATGCGAAAACATTAAATGTGACAAAAGGCGACATTTTATTTGATCACGTTACATTTTCCTATAACGACGACAAACAAGCACTTAAACAGGTGACCTTTAACATTACTGGTGGGAAAACGACCGCACTCGTAGGGAAGTCAGGCTCAGGCAAGACGACCATTACCAATTTGCTAACACGATTCTACTCACCAGATCACGGTACGATTTCAATTGACGGGGTACCGATTGATCACGTGACTTTAGAATCCTTACGATCAAAAATTTCAGTCGTTTCTCAAGATATTTATCTATTCAACGGAACGATTAGAGAAAACATTGCTTATGGTACACCCGAGATCGATGACCTTGCTGTAAAGAAAGCTGCAATGATTGCAAAAGCAGATGAATTTATAGAGGAGTTATCCGATGGCTATGACACGTCCGTCGGAGAGCGAGGCATTAAATTGTCTGGTGGACAAAAACAACGCATCAGTATTGCCCGGGCAATATTGAAAAATCCTGAGATTATTTTATTAGATGAAGCGACTTCGGCTCTAGATACGGCATCTGAGAAAGCGATTCAAGAAGGGCTCGATGAATTATTACGAAATCGCACTGCTTTAATTATTGCCCATCGCCTTTCAACGATTCAAAACGCGAACCATATTGTAGTCTTGGATAACGGTCACGTCGTTGAAGAAGGGACTCATGAACAATTACTTGCAGAAGAAGGACATTACGAGAAGCTACATTCGCTACAACACGACGCACTGGCCACCACATAAAAAAGACCACAAGCGATAAGCTTGGGTCTTCTTCACGGAACAATTGTTTTACATTTCTGACGTCTTCATTTTGAATGATCATCGTCAACTGTTGAATTCTTTTTGCTTTGTTCATCCCTACTGGGACTGGTATGCCATGACGATCTCGTTCGTGCATAATTGCTACTCTTGCACGACGAAGTAGCGCTTTAACTGTCGTAACATTGCATGCTAAAAGGTCCGCAATTTCTTTATCACGATAACAAAACCCTTCTTTTAGCAAATAGACGACTTGTTGCTTCTTCGTAAGAGTATGGACGAGCGTCTCTGCAACCATTAATGCATGGAATTGAGCAACCGTTACTGGCTCCTCTGTAGATTTCTTAGGAGCCTTTAATTCTTTACGGTACGCATCAATCCATAACGTTTTTGCCGTCTGCTTTGCATATGCTTTCGTGAGTTCTTTTGGATTTGTAGCAATGATTTTTACGACCGCTTCTTGTGCTAGGTCTTTTCCTTCATCGCCTTTTTGAAGCGTTTGACAATATTTTAGCAACGATTCATACGTTTCATGCCATTCCATTACAACTACCCTCCATAAATGTGATCAATTAATCCATATTCTTTTGCTTCTAATGCATTCATGAAATGATCACGATTAATATCTTTAGCAACTTGAGCTTCCGTTTGACCTGTACGTTCGGCTAACTGCTTTTGAATTAAAGCACGGTGCCTTTCAATGCGTTTCGCATAGATTAACATGTCTGATGCTTGCCCTTTCGTCCCACCTGAAGGCTGATGAATCATTATTTCGGCATTCGGAAGCGCATACCTCTTTCCTTTCGCACCCATTGCTAGGATTTGTGCTCCCATTGAAGCTGCCATACCTGTACAAAGTGTAGCAACGTCCGGTTTAATTACATTCATCGTGTCGATTATAGAGAAGCCAGCAGAAATGGATCCACCTGGGGATTGGATGTATAACGAAATATCTTTGTTCTCATCTTCTGATGCTAAAAAAAGGAGTTGAGCAACGACTGCGTTCGCCATTTGATCGTGAATCTCGGTACCAATAAATATGATTCGATCTTTTAAAAGTCGGGAATAAATATCGTAGGAACGTTCTGAAGTAGCGGTTTGTTCGATCACATAAGGAATGGTTTGCATAACATTACCTCCTCGGCTAATGATTTTCTCAATTTCCTAAACGTATTCCGAATGCATTACGATACGGGTGGGAAAATAAAAATATTGCAGAGCATACACCCGCCTATATGTGCGAGAATATGTTACAATACATGACAGTTACTACGCTTCCCAATATCTAATTTTTTTTAGTCCATCCCCTTATACACAAAAAAATATTTCGTTATAATGATTCTTATAGGGAGGTGAAAAAATGCCATTTGTCATTACGTCTGCCTGCAAAGAGGAGAAAAACGGTTCTTGTGTAGAAGTTTGTCCCGTCGATTGTATCGAAGAAGGAAAGGACATGTTCTACATTGACCCGGATATTTGCATAGATTGCGGGGCTTGTGAACCTGTATGCCCGGTTGAAGCGATTTACCCGGATGATGAGGTCCCAGAAGAGGAAGCTCAATATATTGAACTTAATGCTCAATATTTTAATCAGTAGCATTACTTACAAAAACGTAGCGTTGTTCTAACCGAATGGCGTCTACGTTTTTTAGGATTTATTTATGTAATATTATAATAATTTTGTTCGTAACATACTGAATTAGATTTTTTTGTTCTGTCATGTTATAAAGAAAAGATAACGTAGTGTCCCGTTGAACGATTACCGATATTTTTGCTTCACTTTTAAGAGCACTTTCGTTACGTGCTCTTAAATTTTGATTTTTTATACCGATAACTTTAGTGTGTACTTTACTTATACACATCAATTAACTCATCAGTAGGTGATCTAAGCACGTGGAAACCATCATTTATTTTCTTATTTTGCTAATCATGGCTGCAATTCCTTTTGTCGAATACATGGTCGCGATTCCTGTCGGAATTCTTTTCATGCCAATTTCAACAACGTCAGTTATTGTCGCCTCAATCATCGGAAATGTTCTTACCGTCATTCTCCTCATTGTACTTGTAGAAAAAGTGCGAGGCTGGATTAAGAACAAAACCCAAGAACCTGAACAAGTAAAGCAAGAGTTACACACTACCGAGGAATCGAACCAACCTGAATCTAACGACGTTTTACCTGATCCAGCAGATGAAACTGAGCAAGCATCTCCGATCAACCATGAAGAAGAAGCACCAAGCCCATCACGCTTCGAAAAGCAACGTGTTCGGGCAAGACGATACTGGGATCGCTTCGGGTTAGCAGGACTGTCAATCCTCGGTACAGGCCTACTCAGTAGTCACTTAACCGCCTTACTGGCGTGCTCATTTGGAGCCAACCGTGCAAAATTATCACTTTGGATGATTATTAGCATTATTTTATGGTCAGTTCTTTTAGGTGGATTAATTCACTTCGGGGTTATTACTTTCTTTGAATAACAAGAAACGCCCAAGTCTAAGACTTGAGCGTTTTTTTATTCGTACTCTACATTAACTCGATGATGCTTTCCCCATTGTTCCATCTCTTTTAAGAGCGGGAAAATAGAGCGTCCGTATTCAGTAATGGAGTATTCTACTTTCGGAGGCACAACAGCATGTTCATAGCGGGATATTAATTGGTCTTCCTCTAATTCTTTTAGTTGCTTAATTAACGTTTGATGATGAATGTCTGGAATACGTTTTTTAATCTCACTAAATCGCAATGAATCGTCAAACAATTCAATTAAAATAACACCTTTCCATTTCCCACATACAACTTTAAGTGTTGTTTTAATATTGTTCATTGTTTCTACTTTCACGGATAGGTTCTCCTCACCTAAAGTATATTTAAATATACTTCTTCACAATTTTACGAACAGCTTTAAAATAATAATAGGCAGGAAGTATTACTCACAACCATACTATCTCATAAACTACAAGATTTTTCCACTCACGACTGAAAAGGGGGTGGAGTGACCGCTTATGACCTTATTACACGAACTTCTTCAACAAGAATTTAGGCAAACCAAAGCACATCGTCCATATTGTAACGTTATGGATTGTTTGGCAGCCTACATACAGCAACTGCAATTCTATGTTGAACAGGAACCATCCGTATTAGAGGCAAAGAAGGACACCACTACACTTGCAAAATACCACGTAGAGCGTCTAAAAACATTTCAGCAACACACAACGTTTCACAAACACCGTCAATCGTTGTATCGAATGATAATGGAAGCATTAGTAGGGGAGCTTGACGGAGGCTACTCACTTAAACGCATGAATCAGACGATCTTTGAACAGATTGAATCGTATGAGCATACGTATGCTCAACTGTATCAATTAGAATTAGATTCGTACCTTTATCATCAGAATTCGACCATATTATCGCTCAGTGCAACGATTGCCGTTTGGCCAATTCAGGATTTATATTATCAAACGGACCACAAAGCTGCGTTATTCTCTGTGCTGCAAGAGGCGAAAAGTCGTAGAATTCATCATCTGATCATTGATTTAACGGCCGTTAATCAACTGAGTGCCGCTTCAACAAAACAATTCATTGATCGGTTAGTTGCAACACAACTGATTGGTGTAGAGATTTGTCTTACTGGCATTCTACCAAACGTATCGGATTCGCTCGTTCTGTACGATCAAGATCACCTTGTTGATCGGTTTATGATCTTCCAAACGTTACAAAAAGCGTTGGAAGAGCTACAAAAAGGCGATGAGTAACGGTCATCGCCCTTTCAACGTTGCAAATGTCAGGCATAACCAACCGATAATAAACGAAACACCACCAATCGGTGTGACCGCTCCAAGCCAAGTCATATTCGTGAGCGCCATAATATAGAGGCTACCCGAGAATATAAGAATACCAATGAATAATAGTGTTGCGGATACTTGAAGCAACTTCGAAGATCCAGTTATGCCGATGATGATTCCGACTACTAAGATGCCCAGTGCATGAAACATATGATATTGAACACCAGTATGATAATTCTCTAACATATTATCTGTAATAGAGCCTTCTAAGCCATGTGCTCCGAATGCACCTATGGCAACGGCTAGCATCGCTAAAATTGCTCCTGTAGCGATCCATTGATTTTTCATCTTTATACTCCTCATTAGAAATCTAAAAGATTTCCTTCGATTTGTTGATTAGCAGATGGTCCCGGTTGGCTTACAGGTACTTGTGTATACCTCGGTTGCTGAGCAACTTGCGACTTTACCGCTGTCGCCTCAACTGTATCATCGCTTGAACTGCTTTCTTCAATAAGTTCACTGTAAACTCGTACAATGCTTGCTTGTTTTTGAATAGCCAAAGAAGAAGCCCCACTTGCATGAAGGGATTGCAAGTCATCTACAGCTTGATGTAATTTCTTAAGAATCGTTGATAATTGGACTGCCATGTAATCGCCCTTCCTTTACTAACCTTCGTTTTCCACATTTCTTTATTCATCTTACCATAGATTACGACAACGTTAGAAAGTTGGGCTCTACTCGTTTATTTTTCTAAAAAAGAGCAAACCCAAAGGTCCGCTCTTTAATTACTCGTACCTTCTTCTATTTTAGTGTACCCATAGGCTTCAATCTTCACATAGTTTTCACTATCAATGACCCAATAGTTATTCTCCGTATCTTTAACTACAACTTCGTCTTTTTTCAAGGCATTCTTCGCATCTTCTACATTATCATAACGCTGAGCCATAATTTGTAAGTCATCAATGATAATCATTTAACTAACACCTCCAAGTACTCATTGTTTTCCCCGTCAAACATACTCATAAACCAAACTTATGTTACGATTTCTTTAACATCCATTTAAGAAAATGTGGCAAAACAAGTAATACGACGATCATACGAATAATATGAAGACTGGCAACTAACGATGGATCCATTTTTAAAGCAAATGCCGTCGAAGACATTTCAGGAGCGCCTGCAGGTACGGTACTAAGTAAACTCATTAAATAACTCATTGGTGTGAATAGATAGAAAATGAAAGCAATACATACTGCCATAATCATATATAAACCAAGTATCTTTGCGCTCGCAATTCCAATCTCACGCAATCGTTCTAACGTGGAACGTTCAAAACGAATCCCCACCATTGCACCAATCAATACTTGTCCAATTCCAGGTATATAAGATGGTAATGCTCCGAATGTAAACACAAATTCACTTGCTACAAATCCAATCATAATGGCATAGATCAATGTAGCGCCGGCAAAATTCAGCCATTTTGTTAAAAACATCGTAAGAATGAGGACCACGCTAAAATAAAACACATGCTGAACTTCTAAACTACTAGCTGATGTCGTAAACGTTTCTGAAGACCCTTGACCATAGACCATTCCAACACCAAAGGGAATAAGTAACACGAACATTGTGATCCTTGCCGTATGGAAAGAAGCGACAATTCGCTCATCCGCTCCATAATGACTCGATAATGCGATCACTTCTGAAGCACCGCCAGGCACGGTACAGAAAAAAGCGGTTTTACGATCCAAGCTCGTCCAACGATCTAAAAGAATTCCAAATAACAATCCTCCAAGTAGTGTAATACCAAGCGTCACGATTAAGGGGAGAATGTACTGATGAAGGTGAAGAAATAAAGCTGGCTCCATCATCACACCAATATTTGCACCGACGAGAATCAATGCGAATTGAAACGGCCAACCATTGAACGAATAGCTCCTAATAAACAATCCATAAAGAATTCCGGTAAAGATTGCTCCGAGCAACCATCCTGCCGGTATTCCAATGGTCTGAAATGTTGCACCGACAACAAACGCGATCATTAGAAATACAATTTTCTTCAGCCACATACGATGCTCACCGTTATCACTCATCCAAACACCACCGGATCGGTGAAACTCCTTGCTCAATTAAAAAAGCATTTGCCTTAGAAAAAGGACGACTACCAAAGAAGCCACGATAAGCCGCAAGGGGACTTGGATGTGTGCTCATTAATTTACAGTGATGATCGTCAATCATATAGGCTTTTTTTTGCGCTTCTTTACCCCACAAGAGGAATACGATTGGCTCTTCTTTTTGATTAAGTAACGAAATGATTGTATCTGTGAAATATTCCCAACCTTTCTGACGGTGGGAATTTGCTTTTCCTTCCTCAACGGTTAATACTGTATTCAATAGAAGCACACCTTGGTTTGCCCAAACGGTTAAATCTCCATGAGACGGAACATTGCATTGAAGGTCTTCTTTCAGTTCTTTATACATATTCCGCAGCGAAGGTGGGGTCGGTACGCTTTTTGAGACGGAGAAGCTAAATCCTTGTGCTTGCCCATACCCATGATATGGGTCTTGACCGAGCAATACAACTTTCGTTTGTCGATAGGAGGTCAATTCTAACGCACGATAAATATCTTGTCTTGGTGGAAAAATTGTTTTTTCTCTATACTCTGCGTCTAAAAAAGTTTGCAACGATTTGAAGTAAGACTTACTGAATTCATTTTCTAATAAATAATCCCAATCATTCCCAATTGTTACGTTTGTCATGATGTTCTCTCCCTTGTTTCACGTGAAACGACCTATGTTTTTAGTTGCAAAAACACAAAGGTCAACACGCCATATAGGCGTTTCTGTTCTTTCTCTGACAGATCACGATGAAAGTAAACGATATGATTTTCCATGTCACGAAACAACTTCGTATACTCATGCGGAAATCGACCTTGATAATATTCAGCCACAACATCACTGTTATGATCCTCAAAGCGAAAGCTACCTGTTAAGTCTGCCTCAATCGGCAATACTAATTGATCCTTTTCATCTAGCAACGTACCGCGAATGTTGAACATCCGTAATTCATCTTGCACGTATGTACCAATGTGATCGTCTTTTTCATCTTTAATGGTTAGCGTTGACTTAATCCCCCAACCTGTCCGTTTAATCGTAATACACTTTTGATCTTGATGATCATAGATTGTGTACGTCCACGGGATGAATATCAGCAGATCATTTTTAAATAAAACCGTAAACGGCCAAATATACCACGGAATTTTACTGACTTTCGCTTTTCCTACGTATTGACCTTTCTTCGTAAACAACAATAATTCCTTTATGTAGGCAACATTAGATTGAATGACAAGATGATCTAAATGAATCAGGTGCTCATCAGCCTTTGGTACTTCTAAATCTTTTACTTTATTGTACTTTACATGAGATACAGGAATCATAATGGCAAAAGCTAAAGTAAGACAATAAAAGAGAATATACTCAAACCAATCTTCTGTCGTAATTGGTAAATCAACGATGAGAAAAATGGTTATGCTCGTTAAAAGAACGAATGTGAAAATATAAGAGAGATAGATTCTCCTCTTATACATCGTCTTTAACATACGACTAACACTCCTTACTTATGGTACGGTGAACCTTTATTAATTTGCACAGCGCGATAAATTTGCTCGGTTAACATAAGCCGCATGAGTTGATGTGGGAACGTTAAAGCAGAAAACGACCATTTTAGATCTGCACGTTGTAATACGCCCTGACTCATACCGAGTGAACCCCCAATAACGAACGTAATTGCACTTGTCCCGTAAGTAGGCAACGTCTCAAACCGTTCAGCCAGCTGTTCAGAGCTTAACATCTTACCTTGGCGCTCAAGAACGATGACATAGTCTCCTGCCTTAATTTTCTTTTCAATTCGCTCGCCTTCTTTTTGTTTGATCTGTTCCATCTCTTTTTCACTTAACCGCTCAGGTGCCTTTTCATCTGATACCTCGATGATTTCAAATTTCACGTCTGTTCGAAGACGCTTTGAAAACTCTTCAATGCCAGATTGAATGTACTTTTCTTTAATTTTCCCGACCGCGATAATGCTAATTCTCATGTTATCCACCCCTTTATCCACAGAAGTTATCCACATATCCACAGACTCCATTTGAGGAAATGCCTATTTTCGCTCGTTATCCACTGTTTATAACTTTTTATCTACAAACGAGAAAGAGGGAAATCGGTTATGATTTCCCTCCAAAATCAGATTTTACATCGGTTCCTGTTGTTCATCGAGCGTAACAGTCGTTTGCATCTGTTCACCGTTACGATAGAACGTCACTTCCATTTCATCACCCAGATCTACATCGGTATACAGGTGACGTCGTAAATCATGAGCCGCTTCAACATCTTCTCCATCGAGAGCCGTAATGACATCATATTGTTCCAATCCAGCATCCGCTGCTGGTGAATTCGGTACAATCTCATGAATAAATACACCTGTAACAATTTCTGGAGGCAAGTTCAGCGTTTCTTGCCAATGATAACTTGGAATTTCTTCAAGAGAACCGATGATCACTCCCATTTCAGGGCGTCTCACTTCTCCGTGCTGTTCAATATCTTGAATAACAGGTAAAACAATTGTTGTAGGAATCGCAAATCCAATTCCTTCACCTTGTGCCAGCTTCATTGAGTTAATCCCAATTACTTCACTTTGAATGTTTAAAAGAGCCCCTCCGCTATTACCAGGGTTAATGGCCGCATCGGTTTGCAGCACTTCTGCATTCCAATCAATTTGGCCATCTCCAGTGAGGTCAACAGGCACACTTCTTTCAGTCGCACTAATGATCCCTAATGTAACTGTACGTGCAAAGCGAGGACCTAATGGGTTTCCAATGGCAATTGCTGGCTCCCCAGCTCTTAGATTGTCTGAATTACCAAAATCAGCAACTGTATCGACATTCTCAGCGTCAATTGTCAACACTGCCAAATCCGTCCAAATGTCTGATCCAACGAGCTCTGCAGGCACTCTTTGTCCTTCACTTAAGCTCACTTCTAATTCATCTGAGCCTTGAATTACGTGCTCGTTCGTGACGACAAATGCACGGTCTCCCTCGACCTTATAAATCACTCCTGAACCAGTGCCAGCTTCAATGCCTTCTTCTTGTTGACCTGCTGCACCGCCCCAAAAACTCGTATTTTGCAAATTAAATACACCAACAACAGCATCACTAACCGCATCAACGACATGTGTGACATCTGTCGTCACATCTAAGTCTACGGTCTCTGATTCCGATGCAAAGAATTGTTCATCTTCTTGTTGGTTTGTTTCAGCTTCCTCTTCTGCCACCGATCCATCAAAATTCATCATCTGACCGACACTTATTATGCCCAGTACGAGAACGGCTCCAATAATGACTCCAATAAATATCGGTTTTCTTGATTTGCTCTTACGGCCTCTTGAAGGGTAATGATCATCGTAGAAACCCATTGTTGCTCCACCTTTCTTCCTGTGTTGACGATGAACAGAATGTTGTAGGTACCTGCCCCCCAGGTATTGTCCCCAACATAGTTAGGAGAAAGCGACATGTCATTGCATAGATTTACCATTAGTTTACGAAGAAAATCTCTTTTCGTCCAGTTTTTAAGTCCAACGTCGTTGCTACAATGTTAAACTACCCACATTTCCCATCTTTCAACCATGATCGCACCATTTATACTGTCTGCAGTGACGTAGGGTGATAAGGATCGGTGTCATGAAGAAGAACACCGCCAGCTCCACAAGAAACTCCTTCTTCACGAAGCACTTGCTCTGCTGTCATTTTAGCAAGTTCTTTCATGTTATTATCTAAGCTCAAATGAGCAAGATAAATATGCTTTGTTTTATCCGTAATAATATCAGCTAATGCAAGTGCCGCATCCTCATTAGATACGTGCCCCATATCCCCTAGAATTCGGCGTTTAACGTTCCAAGGATAACGCCCCATTCGTAGCATATTAATATCATGATTCGATTCGAATACGAGTGCATTCGCTTCTTTTAGTGTGCCTTTAATTCGATCACTCACATAGCCCATATCCGTTGCCAGTGCAAGCTTACGATTATTCTCATGAAAAACGAAGAACATCGGATCAGCTGCATCGTGAGAAACACCAAATGTTTCTACTGTTAGATCTTGGAACGACAGATCTGAACCTGTTTCGAGGTGAAAACGTTGATCAGCTTGAACCGGCCCGATAGATGTCTCCATCGCTTTCCACGTCTTTTCATTTGCATAGATTGGTATATTGTATTTACGAGCTACAATTCCAACCCCTTTAATATGATCACTATGTTCGTGACTCACGAGGATCGCATCAACTTCTGATAATGATCGATCAATCGTTTGGAACAACTCTTCTATCTTTTTGCCACTTAATCCTGCATCGATTAGCAGTTTGGTTCGTTCTGATTCAACGTACATTGCATTCCCAGTGCTTCCACTGGCCAGAACACTAAATCTCATGTCCGATCATCCTTTTTAAGATTCATTGCTAAGTGCGTAGACATTCCCACGGTCCGCATTAACAATATAAGCCGGTGTTTCCCAATATGGTGGCATTTCTTCTTCATCGCTAAACGATTGATTGCTTGCATGAATACGATATGCAGGAATATATCTTGCATACTCACCGTCAGTAATATGACTATGATACGCAAGTTCAATACGATGAATGGTTGCGTTCCTTGTAATGACTTGCGCTTCACGCAAAGCAAGAATCGCATCTTCTGGTGACATCACTTCAATGTCTTCCTCATGTGGATTGATCTCAATAAATTGTTGCTCAATTATCGTAATCTCCCCGTCGTTTACCGTTACAACGAGATGAGCATCCCCACCACTTCCATACAACGTAAGTCCCTCGTAGTTCTTGAAGTAGTGAAACTCCATTTGGTCACTATCACTACTCACGACTTCTCCCCCAAAAACATACTCGCTTCCTTCATAGATGTTCTGGTCAATAAATTCACGAATGCTAGATAATGGGCTTCCAGCGTCTAAACCGTAAGGTGAGCTTAGCAATAAAATTAATTCTTGTTGATCTTCAGCAACCTGTTCCACAGATTGAAAATAATCGTTGTTATTATAGAAGCTACTTACTTCTTCAAAAGGAATGACTTCAGTTTCTATGTTCAGACGAGGAAGATCACGATATTCTGGAAGCTGCGCATCAACGATAATGTTCTCCGCTTCAACAATATCCTCGAAGCTTTGCTCAAGGCTACTCTGTTCACTTGCATAGCTTTCAAAGGATTGTTTAGCAATAAGTTGGTACGTTAAAAACGCATTTAACAGAAAGAACGTCACGATAAAAATCGTCTTCGTTCTACTCCAATCCATTGTAATCCCCCTCTGACTGAAAGAGCTCCACACGATGCCAGGCACCACTACTCGTTGTCTGCACGTACCATGCGGGTGTAAATGTAATTAATTCCGTAACTTCTTGCTCGTGGCTCATGTCATACCCAATCCGAATATCTGCAATTTCATCAACATCGTAGTCGTCTGTAACCGCATCCCACACTACTTCGCCTTGCGCAAGTGTTTCAGAAGCACTGAACTCAACGTCAGTTCCAAGCGTATAGAGTGGTCGCGTGTAGTTTGAAATCACTTGATTGTGACTTCTCGTCAATTCAATCAGACCATGATTACCTGAACCGAGCACAGGAACACCGTTTTCAACAAGGTGGAAGCGCACCGTCTCATCAATACCAGGATTGTTAGTCACATAACGATACAGTTGATAATTATCCGTAAAACCACCGTGTGAATTCACATAATTAAACGCTTGTAACGTTACATGTTCAGGATTCTCCCGAGCTGAAGCTGGAGAAGTGGCATTAATATACTCCATAAATAAATTATTCGTTACGCTCATTTGTTCAGAACTTGCGATGTAATTCTCTCGATCGACCTGAATGGTTTCATCTTCAAAAAGCAATTCTTCAAACGCACTTGCAGAAATGTAATTACTGCCATCAATTTCATAACTGCGACGCATAAAGTCTACTTGCTCTACTGGCAAATAAATTGGCTTTTCTAATCGACTCCCATGTGGAGCGACCATTTCGCTATATACTGAAAATGTATCATCATGATGATTGCTAAGTAAGTAATCATTAATAAATACATTTAAATTCAGATCAACATAAGCTTCCAAATACATTTGAGGTTGAAACGATACAAATCTCGCCACAACTTCATCGCCACTTGCAAAAAGAAGAACTCGATCAAATTCTGCTGAAGTGTCAATAAGGTCTAGCTCTTCTTCCCTTCCAACAAACGACTGCAACAACTCTGCTGGAATGCCGGCAGGGTAAATCAACTCGATGTAATCTTGACTAGGATAGACGTCTTCTTGGTCATACACTTCATCAACGAGAACGAAATTCCATAAATCTAAGTTATACAGATCATCAACTACTTCTTCAGTAGAATCATCTGCATTTCCGTACGTCATACGCTTGTCCTCACCAACGCTATAAACGAGATTGGAGGGACGTACAACATCTTCAAGCTGAATTGTGTCACCGATACTCTCAGTTGTATTACTTGCTTCATCCAACTCTTCTAAATTCGGTTGATACGTCCACAACTGCCATGTGAGAATAAGGCTCGTTGCAATCAACACTATCAAAACCAACGATTTAATTCGCTCTGTCAATCTTCCCACCTACTTTCCTCATAGAGACTCGTATAAGGAAGTTGAATGGTAATCATTGTACCTTGGCGCAATTCACTTGATACTCCGATTGTACCTCCATGAGCTTCAACCATTTCCTTTGCAATTGCTAAGCCAAGTCCTGTTCCACCGAGGTTTCTAGCACGAGCTTTATCAACCCGATAAAAACGTTGGAAGATCTTGTGTTGATTTTCTCGAGGAATTCCCATTCCTTCGTCTTTTACAAAGATCGTCGCACCGTCTTCATGCAAATCAGTACCGACAGTAATCGTTCCGCCATCTGGCGAGTATTTAATAGCATTAGAAATAATGTTATCGATCACTTGAGTCATTTTGTCGCGATCAATCTCGATTCGTACCGGGTACGTCGGTAACTTGCGCACGAACTCAATGTTTTTATCTTTTACCATCATTTCAAAGCGATCTAACACTTCATGCAACCAAGCAATTAAGTTGTAGTGGTGTTTATTTAATCTCACATCTTCACGATCCATCTTAGAAAGCTGTAGAAGATCGTTGACAAGTCGAATCATTCGCTCGGTTTCCGTTTGAGCGACGCCTAAAAACCGAGGCGCTAACTCCTGGTCGTGTAACGCACCGTCTTCCAGTGCCTCCATGTAACTTTTTAAAGTGGTTAGTGGAGTTCGCAGCTCATGAGAGACGTTCGCAACAAATTCACGTCGTTCTTGTGCAATTTTTTCTTGTTCTGTTACATCGTGTAGAACGGTAATCAAACCAGTAATTGGACCGTCCTCATGACGGATGACTGAAAAGTTCGCTTCAAGCAAATAACTTCCATCTCCATCACTGAAATCTAAGATCATTGACTCTGAATAGTCATAGAGCTTACTCGGTGTTAGGTGCTCGGATAACTTCAAGATCTCTGGAAGCGATTGACCCATTGCTTCATCGCTCGACATGCTTAGTAAAATCTCTGCTTGGCGATTAAGCAAGATAATCCTTCCAAGTTCATCGGTCGCAATAACGCCATCTGTCATATGAGACAGAACAGAACTAAGTTTCCTTCGTTCTCCTTCTGTCGTTGCATTGGCCTCTTTCAAACTTAATGTCAGGGTATTAAATGAGGTGGCTAATTTACCGATCTCGTCACTTCCATAAACGCGTACTTGCCGGCTAAAGTCACCTTCACTCATGCGACTCGCTTGTTTTTGCATATCAAGTACCGGCCTTGTAATCGTTCGTGAAAGTAAAATACCAATAATGGCAGTAATGATGAGGGCAATGACCGCACTCCACGTAAAAATACTACTAATTTCAGTTACTTCTTCATACGTACCTTCAAGCGATGCACGGATGTGAGCAATGCCGATAATTTCATCATTATTGCCTTCTATCTTCTCAATGATGACCCTCGTCCGGTCGCCAGTATCAGGGTTTTGAAACGTTTCTGGTGCTTGTTCGTACCCTGCCATCGCTCGGTAAATTTGAATGTTGTTATTCAAACGTCCAACAAGATCAGAATCATGAGACGTAATAATCGTATAGTTATTGTCCACAACTTCGACAAACTCATTAATATCGCTAAATAATAAATTGACTTGATCGTTCATTTCCTGACGAATTTGTAGCTGCACATCTCCATCTTCATCAGAGCGAGGTTCTGTTAAGATCTCAGATGCATTGTTCGCAAGCAAACTTGCACGATCTTCAAGATAATCATTGTAATTTTGTATCGTTTGACTTTCTAAAGTCGTCATGAAAGTCGCGCCAATAATTTGCGTTGCAATGAGAAGAAGCAACACATAAATCGCAATCAGCTTGAATTGAAACGACTTAAAAAAGTTCCGGAACTTCTCCATCCACTACACTACTCCTGTTCAGGGTGACGCAAATAGTAGCCGACTCCCCTTCTCGTAATTATCCATAGTGGATAGCTAGGGTTGTCTTCAACTTTCTCTCTTAACCTTCGAACGGTAACATCAACGGTACGAACATCTCCAAAATAGTCATATCCCCACACGGACTGTAGCAGGTGTTCGCGTGTCATCACTTGACCGATATGACGAGCGAGATAATGAATTAATTCAAACTCTCGGTGTGTCAGTTCGATCGGCTCTCCACGTTTACGTACGAGGTACGCTTCGGGATCAATCGTAAGACCACCGATCTCCATTTCCCCACTCTTTTGTTTATCGTTTTGAGGTACTGCTTGAAGGCGACGAATGTTTGCCTTCACCCGAGCGAGTAATTCACGTGTACTAAATGGCTTAGTCACATAATCATCGGCACCCAGTTCAAGGCCGAGTACTTTATCAATCTCTGAATCTTTTGCAGTAAGCATAATAATTGGCATGTCGTAATCTTTACGAACTTCCCGACAAACCTCCATCCCATCACGGTTTGGAAGCATAATATCTAATAAGATCAATTCTGGTTGAAAATCATGTACTTTTTGTAGGGCTTCGTCACCGTCGTAAGCCACTTCAACTTCAAATCCTTCTTTTTTCAAAGAGAATTCTAATATATCCGCAATTGGCTTTTCATCATCAACAACGAGTATTTTTTCGTTCATTATGATCGCCTCTATTCTTTCAATTGTAGTCATACTGTACAAGCACGATTCGTATAAATGTTTCGCGCTTCTATTGTACCATAGCGCTTCAATTCAAATAAGAAAAAACCCCGAATTATGCATTCGGGGTCTAGCTTAATACTGCTTCATAAGTTGTCGTAAGTGATTTGATTGAATATACGAATGACAAACAATCAAATGGTGGCTCGAGACGGAATCGAACCGCCGACACGTAGATTTTCAGTCTACTGCTCTACCAACTGAGCTATCGAGCCATTTAAAATGGCGGGCCTGACGGGAATCGAACCCGCGATCTCCTGCGTGACAGGCAGGCATGTTAACCGCTACACCACAGGCCCTTATTTTAATTCGAGTCGTGCACATTGTACACTAACCCTTCCTTCTCGTAGTTGAAATCTTTACAATTATGTAAATGGTGAGCCATGGAGGACTCGAACCTCCGACCCTCTGATTAAAAGTCAGATGCTCTACCAACTGAGCTAATGGCTCAACTACTTCCTATCGAAGGACAAGACTTATCTTAGCACGCCAAATAAATTTATGCAATGCTTTTTTTGAAGTTCTTTGTAGAACTTTGTTGTAAGCGACATTGTCCTTCGCACCACTATCATTATAACCAAATACTGAAGGACTTATCCAGCTTGAAACAGATCTGACGATAATTCAGAGGTGGCAGGTAAACGTCGCATTTTTTTGCTAATAATCCAATATAGGGCAACGATGAGTAGTAGCAACCCTGAAGCTACAATAACTACTCCATAGCCAAACCAAGATCCCATTGCACCACCAATTAAAGACCCAAGTGGGGCAATACCCGCAGCAATTCCCATGATTGCAGCCATAACCCTTCCGAGTAAATGTTCTTCTACAGCCGATTGGACTATTACAAAAGCAATAACGTTTATGCTTCCTGCAGGAATGAATGCAAACACAAACAGCAGAAGTACGACAATTGGATGGGTACCGATCGCAATAGTAATAAAGCATAGACCGGTCACACTAAGGAGTGATGCGTACAAAATGGCAATTGGCACTCGTTGCAACTTGAAGAGTGACACGCATGCCGCTCCAATGATTGTTCCTAGCCCACTAGCCGCGAGCAACATGCCATAAAAATCAACTTCACCATACGTAGAACTAAACCCAGGAAGGATCGCAAATACACCTGCAATCGCAAAGTTTACGACGAGAATTCCGATAAGCAGGCGGCTAAAGAACGATTGTTTCAGTACACGTAAACCTTCCCCTAATTGTTCACCATACCCTTTTACTAGCTGTTTAACTGTCCGCTGTTCGTCGTTTTCATCTCGTTGCTTCGGCTTTGGTAAGCGTAATTGCAATAACAATAACGTTGAGAATAAGAACGTTGCACTGTTTACATAGAAAATTGCAACACCGCCAACAACTGCAATAATGATTCCTGCAAGCGCGGTAAACAGTACGTCTGTCCCTTGGTACGCGACCGAGAACAACGAGTTGCCCGTCGTGAGTTGGTCTTTCTTTAAAATCTTCGGAAGTAAGGTCAGTTGTGCAGGGTAGAGGAACTGATTACAAAGAGAGACGACTGGCATCACAGACAACACAAGTGCCACCGTTAAAAAACCAAAAGTATAAGCGAGAGGTAAGACGAGTAGCATGACCACTTGAATACATTGAGTGAATACGAGTAACTTCTTGATTTGAAAACGATCAATGACTGGTCCAAGTACAATTTGTAGTAGCGCTGGCATTTGCGTTAAAAACAATGCAAGACCAGAATACATCGAAGAACCACTAAGTTCATAAACGAGCCACATTGCAGCAATGGAGTAAAGGCTGCTTCCAGCATTGGATGCACAGCGACTTAACAATAAAACCACAAAATTAAAATTAGTAAGAATATTTTTCATGTAAATAACCTCTTTCGTTTTTATTTTTTTACACCGTTAATTTTTTTTGACGGTTGAAGTAAAAGAAGTGCCTATGCTCGAACATAGGCTTTTCAGGAGTTATTGTCTTTTTTATACCAATCAACATGTAAAACGTATTCGGATGAATGAGGATCATCGGTAGAATATTCACCTAACGCCTTTTGGAAATCATCATTCACATGTTTCATAAATTTCTCAAATGTTTCTTGGTCGCCTCTAAACGTATTCGTCATACTTCCTTTAGATAGCAAATCACTACCCCCGAAAAAGTCTAAAAGCTTATCATCAACGATGTACGATTTTGCGACTGGTTGATAAAACTTCTGCATAATGCCATTTTTCTCTTCTCGACGCACGATTTCGATAATCCCATTCTTTTCGAGTTCATTTAAGTGATAATGGATCTTGGAACGTGAGATGTCTAACTTCTCCGCTAGTTGCTGCCCAGTCAATGGTTCTGTGCCGAAGTTCACTAACATTCGACTACGGAACGAATCACTAACGGCACGTACTTGCTCATACGTCGTCATTACAAACATTTCTTTCATTTACACATCATGCCTTTCTTACTCGGTCAATTTTATCTGACTGTATTATATGCTAATGACAAAGTATTTGTCAATAATTTTCTGAAATTTAAATTTGGCGTATCGATATTTTTCTCTCGTCAAGCGCTTTTTTCCACGATATACTTGTACGTAGTTTTCAAATGGGGAGTGCACATCATGATTAGACTTGCAGGAATGGAAGACCTCTCAGGTGTTGTTGCGATTGCTAAAAGAGCAACAACTTTAATGAATGACGAAGGAAGCGACCAATGGAATGATGAGTACCCTACACTTCATCATTTTGCACAAGATATTAAAAAACAGTCGCTTTACGTATACGTAGAAGAGCGAATTGAAGGATTTATCGTCATCAATCAAGAGTTTGCCAAAGAGTACCATCAACTTTCGTGGCGTCATCTTGATACGGAATCAATTACGTTGCACCGCTTAGCGGTTAATCCTACAGTACGTAATAAAGGAATCGCTGAAATGCTTTTTCGCTTTGCTGAAACAGAAGCACTAAACCAGCAACTGAAATCCATTAAAGTCGATACGTACTCATTAAATACAAAAGCACAAAAGCTCTTTCATAAACTCGGGTATTCTCAAGTAGGCGAGCTTCAAACAGAAGCACGAGAAGAGCCTTTCTTTTATTATGAAAAAGCAATCTAAAAAAGACTCACCCGCCTTTTTGAGGCGAGTGAGTCTTTCATCATCTATTCATTAAATTTTTAAAGAGATATACTTCGTTTCCACATACTCTTCTAAGCCGTGATGTCCGCCTTCACGCCCAATACCACTCTGTTTCCATCCTCCAAACGGAGCTTGAGCCGTGGATGGACCCCCATCATTTAATCCGACAATCCCATATTCAAGGTCTTCACTTAACCTTACCGCCTTACCGATATCACTCGTAAACAAGTACGCAGCTAGTCCATAAATTGTATCATTTGCTCTTTGAATCGCTTCTTCCTCCGTCTTAAATGTAGCAATCGGAGCAAGTGGACCGAACGTCTCATCGTTCATACATGCCATCTCTTCAGTAATCCCTGTCATGATCGTCGGTGTTAAGAACAAATCACCAATTTTCTCACCGCCGGTAACAACCGTAGCACCTTGTGATTTTGCGTCTTCTATTTGCGAAAGCACCTTATCAACAGCATCTGAGTCAATGAGTGGTCCGATATCTGTCTCGTCATCAAGACCATCGCCAACTTTTAGTTGTTCAACAAGCGCTTTAAGCTTCTCTGTAAATTCTTTCTCGACGGACTCTGCAACGTAAATACGGTTTGCACATACACACGTTTGACCAGCGTTACGGAACTTCGACGCAACTGCCTGTTCTGCCGCATTATCTAAGTCAGCGTCTTCTAAAACGATGAGTGGGGCATGACCACCGAGCTCTAACGAGATCTTCTTAATGTTCTTTGATGCACCCTCCATTAACGTTCGCCCTACTTCTGTAGAACCTGTAAACGTTAATTTACGTACGCGCGTGTCATCTTGCCATACCGCAGAGATTTCACTAGATTTTCCAGTAACAACATTGATTACACCTTTAGGAATCCCCGCCTCAACCGCCAATTCAGCAAGTTTCAAGGCAGTCAAAGGCGTTTGTGTTGCTGGTTTAATGACGACAGTACAACCTACTGCAAGCGCAGGTGCAACCTTTCTCGTGATCATGGCAGCTGGGAAGTTCCACGGAGTAATGACCGCGACAACCCCTACCGCTTGTTTCGTTACAAAAATCCGCTTGTTCTCAGCTGACGCTGGGATGGTTTCTCCGTAAACACGCTTTCCTTCTTCGGCGTACCATTTAATAAACGAATTTGCATAACCAATCTCACCACGAGATTCTTTCATCGGCTTACCTTGTTCCTTCGTCATCGTCGTTGCTAACTCTTCTTGATGCTCATTGATAAGATTGTGCCACTTTTCAAGCTTATCTGAACGTTCAGAGGCCGTTAATTTCGACCAAGGGCGAAACGCCTCATAAGCGGCGTCAACTGCTTGCTTTGCTTCATCCTTACCACCTTTTGGAACCGTGTCAACTACCTTCCCGTCTGCGGGGTTGGTTACATCAATTTGCTCTAAATCGGATCCTGTCCATTCGCCATTAATTAAATGCTTCATCTTATCTCTCCTCTCAACATCATACGTAGAGTATAACGCTTGTTTCACATGAAACGAAAGAAAACGACCTTCGCAAAAGCGAAAGTCGTTCTTTACACTTACACTATACCCCATACGCCGCGCACTTCATTTGTTTGCGTACGATCAGGTCCTACAGAGAAGATTGAGAGTGGAATATTCGTTAATTGTGAAACTCGCTCAGCATAGTGACGCGCATTTTCAGGAAGATCACTTAACGATTTTGCTCCAGTAATATCCTCGCTCCATCCTGGCATCTCTTCATAAACAGGTGTACATTCCGCTAATACATTAAGACTAGCTGGGAACTCTTCAAGGCGTTCTCCTTGGTACTCATAAGCAGTACAAATTTTCACCGTCTCAAGGCCAGAAAGAACATCTAGACAGTTAAGTGATAAATCGGTAATTCCGCTCACACGACGAGCATGACGTACAACGACCGAGTCAAACCAACCGACACGTCTAGGTCTTCCTGTTGTCGTTCCGTATTCGTTACCAATCTTACGAATTCGATCACCTATCTCATCCGTAAGCTCTGTCGGGAATGGGCCGTCTCCAACACGAGTCGTATACGCTTTTGAAACCCCTACAACTTTTTGGATTTTAGAAGGTCCTACACCTGAACCGATCGTAACACCGCCGGCAATAGGGTTAGATGACGTAACGAATGGATACGTTCCTTGATCAATATCAAGCATGACACCTTGCGCGCCCTCAAACAACACACGTCGACCTTGATCAATCGCATCATTTAAGACGACAGATGTATCACAGACGTATTGTTTTAACTGTTGACCATATTCGAAGTATTCATTGAGGATTTCTTCTACTGTAAATCCTTCAGTCTCGTACAATTTTTCTAAGAGACGATTTTTCTCAATCAAGTTACGTGAAAGCTTACTTTCAAATTCCGTCATTTCTAAGAGATCAGCAATTCGAATACCAATACGGGCAGCTTTGTCCATATACGCTGGACCGATGCCTTTTTTGGTCGTACCAATTTTACTCGCGCCTTTACTTTCTTCTTCAACGATATCTTGTTTTATATGATAAGGAAGAATAACATGCGCACGGTTACTAATACGCAAGTTGCTCGTATCTACGCCACGCTCTTGTAATCCAGTTAACTCTTCTACTAGTGCTTTAGGATCGATGACCATGCCGTTTCCGATTACACAAATCTTATCATCATAAAAAATTCCTGACGGAACTAGGTGCAACTTATACGTTTCTCCACCAAATTTAATCGTATGCCCTGCGTTGTTACCGCCTTGATAACGAGCAACGACTTCCGCATTTTCCGATAAGTAGTCTGTAATCTTCCCCTTGCCTTCGTCTCCCCATTGTGTACCTACAATTACGATGGATGACAAAAGACTCACCTCTTCCGATATAATTAAATCGTTCATTATTTATCTCTTTACCGTAGTCAATTCTATCAAAAGAAACACCTCAGGTCAAAATAAACCGAACATTTATATCAAAAAAAGGATATTTATTCGCCTTATTGTTATCTTTGCTAACAAAAAAAGCGAAGGGAATTATCCCTTCGCTTACGCTACGCACCAGGTGGCGCCATGTTCTCATCATGCCTTCGATCAAGGTTGACGAACTTGTTGTATTCTTTTATAAATGCAAGTTCAACACTACCGACTGGACCGTTACGTTGTTTCGCAATAATAATTTCAATCATGTTCTGGTTTTCAGCATCATGATCATAATAATCTTCACGGAACAAAAACGAAACGATGTCAGCATCTTGCTCAATACTTCCTGACTCACGCAAGTCACTCATCATCGGACGCTTATCTTGACGCGACTCTACACTACGCGAGAGCTGAGACAAGGCAATGACCGGTACGTCGAGCTCACGTGCAATTCCTTTTAAGTTACGAGAGATCTCAGAGACTTCTTGTTGACGACTATCTGTTCCTCGCCCTTGAATGAGTTGGAGATAATCGATTAAGATCATGCCTAGCCCTTTTTCCTGCTTAAGCCTTCTACACTTCGCACGAATGTCAGCAACACGAATTCCAGGCGAGTCATCGATATAAATGCCTGCTCTGGACAACGTTCCCATCGCCATTGCAAGCTTTTCCCAATCTTCTTCAATCAACTGTCCTGTACGAAGGCGTGTACCGTCGATATTGCCTTCGGCACAGAGCATTCGTTGCACAAGTTGCGATGCTCCCATCTCAAGACTAAAGATCGCAACATTTTCATCACTTTTCGTTGCAATGTTTTGGGCAATGTTTAAGGCAAAGGCCGTCTTTCCCATAGAAGGACGTGCAGCGACGATAATCAAGTCACTCCGTTGGAACCCGGCTGTCATTCGATCGAGTTCCTGAAACCCACTTGAAACGCCCGTCAGTGCGTCCCCACGACCTTGTAACATTTCAATGTTGTCATAAGTCTCCATTAACACGTCTTTAATGGACACAAACGCACCTGAAGAACGACGATTCGATACTTCTAGAATCATTCGCTCAGCATCACTTAATACGTCATCGACTTCTTGCTCCGCTTCATAGCCATCTGTTGCAATTGTCGTTGCCGTTCGAATCAATCGACGAAGTAACGATTTTTCCTCAACCGTTCTTGCATAATGCTGAACGTTTGATGCAGTCGGCACAGCGTTCGCCAAATCGGTTAAATATGCAACGCCACCTGCTTCTTCAAGCCATTGGCGGTTTTGAAGCTCCGAGGTAACCGTGACAAGGTCTACAGGCTCACCTTTCTCAGAGAGCTCAACCATCGCACTAAAAATTCGCTGATGAGAAGCACGATAAAAGTCTTCAGGGCGCAGACGCTCGGTCGCAGAAACGAGGGATTCCTCTTGCAAGAAAATTGACCCTAACACTGCTTGTTCTGCTTCGATATTTTGTGGAGGAAGTCGATCCTCTTGCCATCCTTCTGTCACCGTACCCTCACCTCATTTGCTTATTGTTCTTTTACGTGGATGTTAACTGTCGCTGTTACTTCAGGATGGATCTTCACAGGCACTTTCGTAACTCCGAGTGTACGAATCGGCTCGCTAAGTTCAATTTTGCGTTTATCAACTTTAAAGCCTTTTTTCTTAAGCGCTTCATGAATTTGCTTTGTGGACACGGCTCCGAATAACTTACCGCCTTCACCTGCTTTAGCATTCATTTCAACGTCTGTGCTTTCTAGCTCAGCTTTTGTTTTTTCTGCTTCTTCACGTTCTTCTTGAAGCTTTTTATCATCGCTTTTTTGCTTCGCTTGCAAATCTTTCATGTTACCGGTTGATGCTTCTACCGCTAAATCGTTCTTCAACAAATAGTTACGCGCGTATCCTTCAGACACGTCTTTCACTTCACCTTTTTTACCTTTACCTTTAACATCTTGCTTAAAAATTACTTTCATGTAGACTGACCTCCCATAGATTGATCCATTGCTTCTTTTAGTTGTTCTTCAACTTGTTCAATAGTCAGGTCATCAAACTGAGCAGCAGCGTTTGATAAATGTCCGCCACCACCCAACTTTTCCATTATTACTTGAACGTTGATATCACCTAAAGAACGGGCACTCACACTCACCCGACCGTCATCCCGCTTCGATATGACAAACGAAGCCTTAACGTCATTCATCGTAAGTAACGTATCCGCTGCCTGTGCAATAAGAACAGGATGATAGGTACGACCTTCTTCACCACGCGCAATGGCCATTCCACTGCCGTAAACCGTCGCACGTCCGATAATTCTTGATCGTTCAATGTAGTTATCCAGATCTTCTTTTAGAAGCAACTGTACCGCTGTTGTATCGGCTCCATTTGCTTTTAAGTAGGAAGCCGCATCAAACGTTCTTGAACCTGTACGAATGCTAAAATGCTTCGTATCTACCATCATACCCGCAAGCATCGCCGTCGCTTCCAACGATTCCATTTTCACTTTATTCGGTTGGTATTCTAACAACTCCGTTACTAGCTCTGACGCTGAAGAAGCATACGGTTCCATATACACGAGCGCAGCATTATCAATAAACTCTTCCCCACGACGATGATGATCAAGTACAACGACTCGGTGCACACGATCAAGAAGCTTCGGTTCAATAACAAGTGACGGTTTGTGCGTATCAACAACGACGAGAAGTGTCTGCTTCGTTAATTGTTCCAACGCTTCTGTAGGCGAAATAAACCTCGACCATAAATGCTCATGATGTTCAACTTCATCCATAAGCTTCTGAACGTCAGGACTCACTTGATCAGGATCAAGAACGATATACGCATCTTTGTTGTTCACTTCTGCGACTTTTAATACGCCGATACTTGCTCCAATCGCATCCATATCAGGCGTTTTATGCCCCATAACGATCACTTGATTACTCTCTCTTACAAAGTCCCTTAAAGCATGAGAAATAACCCGTGCTCTTACACGTGTTCGCTTTTCTACCGCGTTCGTCTTTCCGCCATAAAAACGTACTTGCCCGCTTTTCTCTTTAATTGCTACTTGATCCCCACCACGACCTAAAGCAAGATCGAGTGAAGACTGTGCGAGAGATCCGAGATCACGAAGCGTTTTCTCCCCGGTTCCAATTCCAATACTTAGCGTAATCGCTACGCGATCCTTCGATGATTCTTCACGAATATCATCAACAATTTGGAAACGATTCATTTCCACTTCTTGAAGAGCCCGATGGTTAAAAACGGCCATAAAACGGTCATCATCAATGCTCCGAAGCAAAATGTCATGCTCATTTGCCCATTTGTTTAACATCGTTACGACTTTGTTTCGGAGACTACTCGTCACTTCGTCATCTAACGTCTGTGTAACATCATCATAGTTATCTAAATAAATAAAGCCAATGACCGTCTGTTCCTCACGATATCGCTCTTTCGTTTCAATCGTCTCGGTCATATCAAAGAAGTAGAGCAAACGTTCATTTGGTCGCTCATACACGTAATGCTCAAGGTCCCCAAGCTTCAAACGGTGCTCGGTTTTTTTATCTTCAATGAAAATCGGAAGATCGGATGAAATAATCGACAACGATTTCCCTAAATAATCCTCTCCGAGAAGATCACGAATATAAGGGTTCGCCCATTGGATTTCAAAGTTTTGATCATACAACACAATTCCGACTGGTAAATTCGTAACCGCTTCTTCACCTGCTCGATTTACACGGTGAGAAAGCGTCGTAATGTATTGGCTTAACTCTTGTTGGAAATTCGTACGAGCATAGAAAAAAACAACACCGATGACAATGAGTGTCACAAAACCAACTACGGCTAGCATCCAGTTATAAAACAACAATACTGTTACGCTTGCTGTCGTGACTATAAACATAAAAATCATCGGATATAAATACCAATGTTGTTTCGTTATTTCGGGCATACCATCAACCCCTATTTGAATCAGGCTTAATCCGGCTTCTTAAATCAAAACCAAGATCAATGATCCCTAAGATTCGTACAAAGAACGTAATTATCGGTATCACAAGTGCTGAGAACAAGATGATGATCGGCAACGCCCTTGAAATCTTCTTCACATGGGCAAAATAAAACATGACTGCTGCACCTTGAACAATCATCGCAATCTCAAGTAATGGCGTAACATTCATCATAAAGATTGAAAGCGCTGATCCTGGGTCACTCACTCCAAAGAGGCTAAACACAATTCCGAGTAAATAAATCCAGATAAAAAATGTCGGCAATGACCACTCCCTAAGGGGCGGAAAACCGAACGGTTTATTCAATAGTCTTCTTAAAATCGGATGCGCAATCACTTGCGTAATAAATGCGTACATAACACCTGTGAAAATCATTAGCATTGCAGACATTTGCGGGATCATGTTCGCTAATTCCCGATATGCAGAAATCGCTTCTTCGTCCGTTTCTGCTCCAAAATTCTGCATCAATTGTTCTGCTGAGTTCATCGACTCTATCATACCTGTGCGAATCGCTTCAAAAGGATGGATCCCCATCACAACATTCGAAAACACAAAGAGCACAAAAATTGCTAGAACATAACTTACACTACCTGTAAATAAGGTTTGAAAAGCCCCTCTACCTTTTGAATAGCTCACACCCATCACAAAGCCACCAATTCCAAACAACAGAATAATTGGCAATGCTAAAGCAGTAGCAAGCAGAAAGGATATAAGTGTTGCAACTACTAATACGAGAGCCCCCGGCTTCATTCCGTGACGGATCGTATAAACCATCATCGGTAGCGGTAATAACCAAATCGTCAAAAGCGCTATAACAGGGATATATAGTGTCATAACCATAAGTATGGTAAACAGAGCAACAACGACGGCTCCTTCGGTAATTCTACGTGACTGATTCATTCAGAAAATAACCACCAATCTTAGGCTTCATACATATCTTACACTGATCTATTGTAGCCCATTCACACGTAAATTGAAAGGTAATGCTATTTAAGTGTACGTGAAAAAAGCCGTCATCTCATTAGTAGATGACGGCTTTTTCTAATTGATTCTTAAACTTCTTTCGCATATGGAAGAAGTGCTGCTTGACGTGAACGCTTGATCGCGATCGTCAGTTTGCGTTGATACTTCGCAGAAGTACCAGTCACACGACGAGGAAGAATCTTTCCTCGCTCAGAGATAAACTTACGGAGAAGATCAAGATCTTTGTAGTCGATGCGCTTGATCTTATTTACCGTGAAATAACATACCTTTTTACGCTTGCCTCTACGACGTGCCATGTGGTCTCGCTCCTTTCAATTTAAAATGGTAAATCGTCGTCCGATATATCAATCGGTTTTCCATCATTGGAAAATGGATCGTCGTTCAGGTTCGATGATTGACGTTGTGGTGGCTCTTGAGAGTAAGAACCATTCTGGCTGTAACCTCCACCGCTTTGGCCGTAGCCTCCGCCTTGTTGGAAACCACCGCCGCCTCCACCGCTCCCTTGGGAGTTTTTCGGTTCGAGGAACTGAACGCTTTCAGCCTGAACTTCCACAACTTTCACGCGCTTGCCTTCTTGGTTTTCAAAACTGCGGCTTTGTAAGCGGCCATCAATCCCTGCCAAACTTCCTTTTTTCAAGTAGTTTGCCACGTTTTCTGCCTGCTTCCTCCACACAACACAGCTGAAAAAGTCCGCTTCACGCTCACCTTGCTGATTCGTGAACGGTCGGTTCACAGCAATACTAAAGTTTGCAACTGCAACTCCATTTGGCGTGTAACGAAGCTCCGGATCATGGGTGAGCCGGCCGACAAGCACAACGCGATTAATCATGCGTAACCCTCCCTTTTATCTATCAATTAGTCGTCTTCGCGAACGACAAGTGTACGAATAACATCGTCAGTTAGTTTAACACGACGGTCAAACTCATTCACCGCTTGTGTGTTAGCGTTAACTTTTGTAATCACATAGTAGCCTTCTTTGAAATCGTTGATTTCGTAAGCAAGACGGCGTCTTCCTTTTTCATCAACTGATGTGATTTCAGCACCGTTGTCTGTAAGGATCTGTTGAAAACGCTCATTAGCAGCTTTCACTGACTCCTCGTCCAACTGTGGGCTAAGAATGTAAAGAATTTCGTATTTACGCATTCTAGTCACCTCCCTTTGGTCTAAACGGCCCTTACTAATCTAAGTAAGAGCAAGGAGCAATAAAACGGGTTATCCCATTTCTATACTCACAACAATCAATTCTATCAGGAAACACGTGTAATCACAAGTTGGAATTTTTATATAGGTAAGAAGTGGTCACGCGGGATGGAGAACGCCTCAAGCAACTAATCATAGATCCCAACAAATTTTCGACAGCCAGCGACAAAACCCTGCCGTTATAAAGTTACTTATTGACTTTTCTGACACTTTTATATATCTTAAAGATACATATCATAAAGATATAGAGGTGCATCATGAAAACAGAAGCAAAATGGATCATCTTAGGTATCCTCACATCCGAATGCAAAACCGGTTATGACATCAAAAACTTAATGGATGCCAGCTTTAGCCACTTTTGGAAAATGAGCTATGGTCAAATTTATCCTGCATTGAAAACGTTAGTGGAAGATGGGTATGCTACACAATCTGTCATTAAAGTAGACGGAACACCTGAGCGTAAAGAATATACGATCACCACCTCCGGAAAAAAGAAACTCAAAGAATGGCTTACCGCCCCTGTCAATGAAACTGTTGTGATGCGTAATGAATTGCTTGTGAAATTATTCTTTGGAATGGAGATGGAAAGGGAACAAGCCCTCGCTCACCTAGGTAAACAAGAACAAATGCTTAAGACTAAACTCGAGGTGTATCACGGCATTGAAGAGAACATCCGATCACATATTGATTCTGAATTTTGGCTATACACGTTAAACTACGGCAAAGAAATTGCTCTAGCCGAACTGCGTTGGTGCCAAAAAACAAAGGAGAGTATTCAATGCAAAAGCGAATAAGCACGAAGAACGATCAAGACCTTGTCGTATTCATCATCGGAATGAGGATTAACAAATGGTGGAACATAAAAAATTGGTGGCCAGTATTCATGGCGATGAGGCCGATGCTTCAAGAACTGTATGCAGACAAAAGTACCGGCTTTTTGTCACAAGATACTACACTTGGTGGTCGCACGATTGTGCTGACGCAATATTGGGAAAGCGTCGACCAACTCCTCGATTATGCACACGGCAAAACCCATAAAGAAGCGTGGATCGATTTCTACAATAAATCAGCAAAGAGCGAGGCTGTTGGCATTTTTCATGAAACATACGAAGTGAAAGCTGGTGCTTATGAATCCGTCTATTCACGAATGAGCAAACCAAGGGGAATCTTAAAAGCAAGGGAAATGCAAACTTTGACTGAGGAGTCTACAGCAAAGGGTCGCCTAGCTAATCTTTAAAATCTCACCAACGCACGTCTCCTTATGATAAAAAAAGCTCCCATATGGGAGCTTTTACACATTAAATCTAAAGTGAACAACATCGCCATCAAGCACGACGTAGTCTTTTCCTTCAAGGCGGACTTTACCCGCTTCTTTTGCTTTCGTCATTGACCCGAGTTCTTTAAGGTCCTCGTACGCGACAACTTCGGCACGAATAAATCCTCGCTCGAAGTCGGTATGAATGACGCCTGCAGCTTGTGGTGCCTTTGTTCCTTTACGAATCGTCCATGCACGAACTTCTTGTTCTCCAGCAGTGAAGTACGTGGAAAGACCTAAAAGAGCGTATGCGGCACGGATCAAGCGATCAAGACCCGCTTCTTCAATTCCAAGGTCAGCGAGGAAGCTTTGGCGATCGTCGCCTTCTAATTCAGCAACTTCCGCTTCAATGCTTGCACAAATCGTAATAACTTCAGCGTTTTCTTCAGTAGCACGGGTACGAACGCGAGCGACGTACTCGTTATCTTCGTCAGACAAGAGGTCTTCTTCGCTCACATTTGCTACATAAAGGACTGGTTTCAACGTTAACAGCTGGAAGCCCTTCGCAAGCTTATGTTCCTCATCGTCAAGATCTACAGAACGCGCTGGCTTTTCTGCCTCAAGTGCGTCGACGATTTTTTGAAGAACAGATTGCTCAGCAATAGCTGTTTTGTCTTTCGTTTTAGCAAGCTTGTTTACTTTTTCGAGACGTTTCGAAATTGTTTCAAGGTCAGCGAGGATAAGCTCTAAGTTGATCACTTCCATGTCTCTTAGAGGATCGACACTCCCAGAAACGTGTGTGATGTCATCGTTATCAAAACAACGAACAACGTGAGTGATCGCATCCACTTCACGGATATGGGAAAGGAATTTATTGCCGAGTCCTTCGCCCTTGCTTGCACCTTCTACAATTCCAGCAATATCGGTAAATTCAAATGTCGTTGGGACGGTTTTCTTTGGATTTACGAGTTCAGTAAGAACTTGTAAACGGTGATCAGGTACTTCAACGATTCCGACGTTAGGATCGATTGTTGCGAATGGGTAGTTCGCTGCTTCAGCACCTGCTTGGGTAATTGCATTAAAAAGCGTTGACTTACCGACGTTTGGTAGGCCAACAATTCCTGTTGTTAAAGCCATCGTACAGTCACTTCCTTTACTCT
Organism: Bacillaceae bacterium JMAK1; assembly: GCA_012970285.1. GTDB lineage: Bacteria > Bacillota > Bacilli > Bacillales > Marinococcaceae > Geomicrobium_A. The sequence goes on along the minus strand of JIBW01000003.1, from coordinate 44,660 downwards.
GCTCGTTCAAGCACCTTTTTCATTTTACGGGCGAATGTCTTTCTCGGGATCATGACGCTATGATCACAACCTTCACATTTGATGCGAATGTCCATTCCCATACGAATAATCTTCCAACGATTCGTCCCACACGGATGAGGTTTTTTCATTTCCACAATGTCTTTCAGTTGAAAATCAGTCTCCGTCAAGGCATTCGCCCCCTCTATTAAAGATTCATTACATACATATAGAAAAGCTCCCGAAGATCGGAAGCCTTTCGTATTATACCATAACTTGTAACCTTCGTTCTAGCGCAGTTTCGGTTGATCTTCTTGGAGAAAAGGGAAGAGTAATACGGAGCCTAACAAGTATAAATTCAGCATCCCATAAAGAGGATATAAAAAACCGACCAGTGTTGAGAATCCAAATGTTGTCATCGGGATCAAGGCAATGACAATGACGAACGTTAATAACCAACCTGGTGCGGTAAACAAATTTTTAAATCGACTAAGTAAACCTAAGATGTTGGCAGCAGCCGTCGTAAAAATGGCTGTCCATAGAAGAATCGTCATTGCAAAAATTAAAATCGACGGATATGAACTCAAAATTGAGAACAACGGAATTTCATAGAGCAGTAAATCATCCGCTACCCTGAGTAACGATTGATTATAAATTAGCGAGACACCACCTAAAATCAAACCGCTACCAATTGTTGCAATCCATACTTCACCTTTATGTTCAATTTTCGTGCCAATCGCGGACAATACAGCGACCACTGGAAGTAAATTAAGAGCTGTAAACGTTAAGGCAGATGGCCAGTTGCTTTGTGCTCCCCATTCCAGTGAAAAACCGCCTTCGCTCGTCCACTGAAAGAAAATCAATATGACGACAAGACAGATAATCAGCATTGGCGTCAAAAAATTATTCACCGACGTCAATCCGTCCAAGTCCCAAATGAACAATACGACGAGTAAAATACACATGAGGCCAATCCCAAACCAATAAGGGAGTTCGAACGTTTGAAGTGTTGCGCCTCCACCAGAAATCATAATTCCAGTCGTAAGAAAAAGATACAAAATAATGAGCTTGTCATACGCTTTAGCAAGCCGCTTCCCAAGTAGCGCTTCTAAAACAATAACGTAATTTTCAGCTTTCAAAGAAATGCTTAGCTTTAAGATGACATACGAGCAGATCATGAACAGTCCGCTGAATAATAGGATTGCAACTACACTGTCTGCGCCGAAGAATTGCCATATTTCTCGACCAGAAGCGTACCCTGCCCCGATCATCGTTCCTGTTAATAAAAGCATCCACTTTATTCCACGACCGATCATACTATTCTCCCCTTATTCAAGCCGTTGTATAGTCTTTGAAAAAAGTTCCTATACTGGGACTAGTATGTTTTGGGAGAAAGAGGTATGTCCATGAAGCTATCATTTTTTAAAGAAAAGGTGTTTTCTTATCCGTTTTACTTTGAAGAACATCCGTCTAGTGATTCATTGGCACATCTGATGTATGAGGAAATACTACGTTCTACAAAGCGACATACGATCGTCCTTCTCTGTATCGGTACAGATCGTTCCACAGGGGATGCCTTTGGACCTCTAGTTGGCACAATTATAAAAGAGAACAGTGGACAGCGTATGCACGTATACGGGACATTAGAAAGTCCGGTTCATGCACTGAACCTTAAAGAAACCCTTGAAGACATTAAAAATAATCATCCTCATGCTTTATTGATTGCGATTGATGCAAGCATGGGAAGAGCAGAAAACGTCGGACGTGTTACGTTTGCTTCTGGTCCCCTTCACCCAGGTAGCGCAGTTCATAAACGCCTACCTGAAGCTGGTGATATGCATATGACTGGGACGGTCAATGTAAGTGGCATGATGGAACATGTAACGTTACAAAACACACGATTGTACTTTGTGCTACAGATGGCTGAGTGGGCTGCCAATGCATTACTTACGATGGACCGACTTCTCCATACTCACACGATAAGACCTTCACGTAGCGTCTTTACAACAGAAACTTCACAGTTATTAACCTCAAGCACAAATCAACAATAAAACGCCCCAACGATAGACGCTGGGGCGAGTGCTTACTTTCTCTTAAAACTCAGATTCAAAAGCCGTAATTCCTGCGCTAAATCGCTCAATAAGTTCGTCAATTTCAGGCTGAGTAATGATTAATGGTGGGGCTAACGGGATAATGTTAATGCCGTTTCCTCCAGAGGTCCGAACGAGCAAGCCTCGGTCGAAACAATGTTGGTACAATTTCTCTGCTGCGTTATCTTGAGGGTCGAATCGTTCAAATGACTTAGAATCTTTAAAAAGTTCAACCGAACGTAATAGACCCATTCCTCTCGTGAGACCGACAGACGTATGTTTAGTAACTAATTCTTCTAGGCGATCACCGAAATACTCGCCCATTTCTTTAGCACGGTCAACAAGTCCTTCACGTTCAATGATTTCGATGTTTTTAAGACCAACTGCACAAGCCATTGCATGACCGCTATACGTAAATCCATGTGCCAAGACCCCATCAAAATCGTTGATCACTTTGCGAATTTTGTCGTGAATTAAGACGCCACCGAGTTGAGCATAACCACTCGTAATGCCTTTTGCGACCGACATGAAATCAGGAACAACATCCCAATGTTCCACAGCAAACATTTTTCCAGTACGTCCGAAACCACAAATAACTTCATCAGCTATAAAATGAATGTCGAACTCATTACAAAGTTTGCGAACCGCTTCCAAATAACCAGCTGGTGGTACGTAAATGCCCCCAGCACCTTGGATTGGTTCAATAATTACTGCCGCAACCGTTTCTTTTCCTTCACGCTCAATGACACCGCGAATACTTCGCTCGTAATGATCCGCATCTTTATTGCCTCGTTCACAATCGGTAAGATGTGGCACCGCATGATACACATCGTTCATATGAGAACCTGAAAATGCATGAAACGCTGGTAAATGTGTCGCTGACTGTGCACCGATCGTCACACCATGATAGGAACGTTCTAAGGAAATAATTTTTTTCTTTTCTGGCTTTCCAACTTGTTCCCAGTAGAAACGGGAAAGTTTAAATGCTGTATCGTTTGATTCTGAGCCCCCAGAAGTAAAGAACACCGAATTTAATCCGTTTGGTGCAATCTCTGCTAACTTCTCAGAAAGGTTAATTGCAGAAGGATTTGAGTAACCTTTGAACGATGATGCATACGCGAGTGTTTCCATTTGTTCAAAAGCCGTCTGTGCTAACTCCTTATTTCCGTGCCCAACGTTAACATTCCACAAACTTGAAAGCCCATCGATGTAACGTTTGCCTTCAATATCCTCAAGGTAAATGCCTTGACCACGACGCAAAACAATCGATGCCCCAGATTTCGCTTGTTGTTTCGGATTCGAAGTCGGATGTAAAAAGTGCTTTTGATCTTTCTTCAACAAATCTTTGTCAGTGTGCAATGCTTTATGCGCCATTTCCAAATCACTCCCAAAGTTACGAAAAGTAAGATTATTTTAATCACCTTTATTAGTTTATCATCCTTTTTACCGCAAGGATAGTGTTGTTAGCGCTTTCAATAAAAGATAACAACTACACTAAATATGTAGTCGTTAGGCAATTGGTGTAGCTTCTTGTCGAATCGATGTTGCATGTTCTTGCCAACCTTCAACTTGTTTTCGCCAAAAGAATAATGACGATTGCATCACTGGACCGATTAGAAATACCGATAAAAACGTACCAAACGCAACAGGTCCACCAATTAACCAACCGAGAAGGAGTGCACAACCTTCTAATAAAGTTCGTACAGAACGAATGGACCAACCTGAGCGTTTCGCAACCGCCAATGTTACACCGTCACGAGGTCCCGCACCAAGACGCGTTGACACATACATTCCTGAACCTAAACCGATTAGCACAATACCGATAAATAACAGAATGATAAGCTGCCAAGTTGCACTCACCCACTCTGAAATCGGTAATAGCAGCCACATATCAAGAAAAAGTCCAACTAGAATAATGTTTAAAATACTTCCTACTTGTGGCCACTCCCGTTCCATCCAACAAGCAATCGCAATCATAACAATTCCAATGATTTGAACCCAAGCACCAATACTAAGTGGCGTTAAGTTGGCCAATCCAATGTGTAACACGTCCCACGTAGCTGTTCCCATGGATGATTGGATCATCAAACTCCCTCCAAATGCCATGACAAGTAACCCTACTAAAAATAGACCGAGACGTTTAAAGAAATATGTTCTCCCATACGTCGAATAATCTGCGATAAGTTTCCCCATAACTAATCCTTCTTTCTCTATTCCCCTTACCGTAAAACAAAAATAACTCTCCAAAGAGAGCTATCCGTTCAAAAACCCTTAGTGAAATCACGACACTCGGTCGTTCTATTTAGTAGTATACGCCTCTTGCTAGCAATCTTCAATATGAGTGTTCCAGCACTGTTGTGACAGAAGATTTCTAGAAGAAATCTTCTGTCACCTCTTTAGTAAATCAATATGATTTCTTTATACGTAATGCAAGACAGCCACACAAATAAAGACAATCGGTAGAGCTGGTAGTAAATTCGCAACTTTAATGTGAAGCAAACCTAGGATTCTAAGCCCGATTGCGATAATCATAATGCCACCAACTGCAGTCATTTCAACGATAAAATGATCCAGCATTTCAGCCGGTACAACACGGTCAATTTGACCTGCTAATAGTGCAATTCCTCCTTGGTAAACGACAACTGGTATGAGTGAAAAGAGGACACCAATCCCAAATATTGAAGAAAAGAGCACTGCTGTAAAGCCATCAAGCATCGCCTTCGTATAAAGCAAACTATGGTCAAGGCGCAGCCCACTATCAAGTGCTCCAAGAACAGCCATTGCTCCAACAACATAGACGAGTGATGCCGTTACAAATCCTTTGGCAAACTGTGACTCTCCGCCTTTTGGACCGACCTTTCGTTCAATCCAATCTCCAGCGTCATTGAGACGTTGCTCAATCTGCCACCACTCCCCTAATATAGCGCCAATGACTAAGCAACCGACCGTTATTAAGAACTGCTCACCTTCAAGAGCCATCGTTATACCAAGTACAACAATTGCCAAACCAAGCGCTTGCATGACGATTGTTTTCATACGTTCTGGAATTTTCTTTAACATTAATCCAATTAGTGAACCGACTAAGATGGCTGCACCGTTTATTAGCGTCCCAACAAGTACCATAATATGTTCTCCATTCTAAAAAAAAAAGAAACCATCGAGATCGATGGTTAATCATTTTCCTCACCGAGTAACGAAAGAATTCTCGACAAATCATCGTCAGTGAGAAATTCGATTTCTATTTTTCCTTTATGTTTCCCCTTTTTAATCGTAACAGACGTTCCAAAGAACGTTTCTAACTCACGTTCCGTTTTTTCGATGTGAAACGGCTTTTTTTGTTCTTTTTCTAGGGGTTTATCAATCGTACCACGATCATTAAATTCATGTACTAGCTTTTCTGTATCCCGAACATTTAATTCATCTCGCGTGACAATGGCAGCGGCTTCTTGAATATGTTCTTTAAGATTCATCCCGAGCAACGCCCGGCCATGCCCCATTGAAAGCTTGCGTTCACGTACGAGTTCTTGAACACCCGTTGGAAGTTGGAGCAAACGCATATGGTTCGCAATGTAGGGACGACTTTTCCCGACTTTTTGTCCTAATTTCTCCTGCGTCATGCCAAGATTTTCAATTAGTTTCTTATATGCAATTGCTTCCTCTAAAGGATTAAGATCTTCTCGCTGTAAGTTCTCAATCAGTGCAATCTCCATCATATCTTCATCGCTTAATTGCTTGACGATGACCGGAACTTGTTGCATGTCCAAGCGCTTTGCTGCTCGAAACCTTCGTTCACCAGCAACAATATCATACCCTTTAATTCCTTGACGGACGATCAATGGTTGAACAATACCATGTTCTCGAATCGATTGGGACAATTCTTCAAGCGTTTCATCATGAAAAGACGACCGTGGTTGATAAGGGTTCGCTCGTAACTCCTTAATCGGAACACGTTGGACTTGTTCGTGATCTACATCTTGTTCTTCATTTGGGAAAAGAGCCTGCAAACCTCGTCCCAGACCTTTAGGCACCGGTAACCACTTCCTTTGCAAGTTCTAAATAAACATCGGCTCCACGTGACTTAGGATCATATAAAATAATCGGCATTCCATGGCTCGGTGCTTCGCCTAAACGTACTGTTCTTGGCACAATCGTCTTAAACACCTTATCTTGAAAATATTTCTTCACTTCTTCAATTACTTGTAAACCGAGATTCGTTCTTGCATCAAGCATTGTTAGTAATACACCTTCGATTTCTAATGAAGAATTCAAATGCTTTTGCACGAGGCGTACCGTGTTTAATAACTGACTTAAACCTTCTAGAGCATAATATTCACACTGCACAGGAATGAGCACTGCGTCAGCAGCAGTAAGTGCATTAATCGTTAATAATCCTAATGATGGTGGGCAATCAACAATAATATAATCGTATTCATTCGCAATAGGGGCCAAGCCCTTCTTTAAGCGAACTTCCCGAGAAATTGTCGGAACGAGCTCAATTTCGGCTCCTGACAATTGAATTGTTGCTGGAATAACGAATAAGTTCTCAACGACTGTCGGGTGAATGAGCGTTTGAACATCATGGTCATCTACTAGTAAATTGTAGACACAATAATCAAGGTCACCTTTTTCAATCCCTGTTCCACTCGTCGCATTTCCTTGGGGATCAATATCGACAAGAAGTACGCGCTTTCCTATATAAGCAAGGCAAGCACTCAGATTCACCGAGCTTGTTGTCTTACCAACACCGCCCTTTTGGTTCGCAATCGCAATTACCTTCGCCAAACTGCCCACCACCCTCCACAAAAGAGATCTTTTTCTTTTATTCTAGCATTGTAAAAGAAAAGCGCAAGAAACGAATCGCTGATCAAGTCGAACAAAAAAGCAATCTACCATTACGGATAATGATAGATTACTTCTTGGGAATTCGGATCGTAAATTGATAATACTCATCGTGTTCCTCTTCAGAACTATCAACATTCATCCCAGATTTCTCAACCATTGAAAGTGATTCACGAATCGTATTCATGGCAATCCTCATATCTTTAGGAAAATGTTGCTTTCGAGCGCGTTTCTTCTTAGGCTCGTCCGATGGTTGTTTTGCTTCAAGTAACCGACCCGCGGCCTCTTCTGTTTGCTTCACATTGTAACCATGCTCCACAACTTCTTGAAGTAATTGTTCTTGAAGAGCAGGTTCTTCTTTTAAGCGGATGAGTGCCCGGGCATGGCGCTCACTAATCTGACGGTTTAATAGCGCTTGTTGAACTGATTCCGGCAGCGCCAACAGTCGCAATTTATTCGCAATCGTCGATTGACCTTTGCCTAATCGTTGGGCAAGGCTTTCTTGAGTAAGCGAATGCCAATCAATTAATTGTTTATATGCCCTCGCTTCTTCAATGACGGTCAATTCTTCACGCTGTAAGTTCTCAATCAAGGCAAGTGATGCCGTCTGTGCATCGTTAAACTCTTTAACGAGTGCCGGAACTTCGGTCCATTCTAATGATTGTACCGCACGCCAACGTCTTTCACCGGCAATGAGTTCATACTTGCCCTCTCGCTCTCGCACAACTATCGGTTGCAAGATTCCATGGGTATGGATCGTTCTTGCAAGCTCTTCAATCTTCTCGTCTGCAAAAATCGTACGAGGTTGGAACGGATTCGGTACGATATCAGTGACTGGAATAAGACGGACCTCTTCATGGTGCCCTTTCTCTTCCTTTATTTCTATTTCGCTGCTTTTAGACTCTTCACCAAAACCGAAAAAACGCTGAATAGAACTTTTCACCGTCTCCCCCCTCACGCTGTTCATCTCATTTCATTTTACCATGCAAACTCAAATTGTTCACACGTTTTGTGTCGAACCGATTACAATCCAAGAGGTTTTTTTGTAATTGTGCCGGCTTTACGCGGGTAGGTTTTTGGCGTTACGTCTTTTTTTCCGACAACATAAATTCTTCGTTCACTAGATTCTGAAGGCAACTCAAAGTAGTGATGATCCGCTACACTGCCTTGCAATAAACGAATGGCTTCTTGTGCTTCATCTGCTTCTTCTGTACCGCCTTTGCCTTTCAATGCAATCCATACGCCTTGTGGTTTGACAAAGGGTAGACAATATTCTGCAAGAACCGGCATCCGCGCTACTGCACGGGCAATTGCAACGTCATAGTGATCTCGATGGTTAACGTCTCTTGCACCATCTTCTGCCCTCGCATGAACAAATGAGACGCCATCTATGTTCAACACGTCAGCCAAATGCTCAAGAAATTGAATGCGTTTTTTTGACGCATCAAGTACGGTAAGCTGAATGTGCGGATAAACAATCTTTAAAGGCATTCCTGGAAAACCTGCTCCACCGCCCACATCAATCATCGTTTTGACTTGGTCAAACTCATAACATTGGCTCGCTAACAGTGAATCGTAAAAATGCTTTTCATAAATTTCTTCTTCCTCGGTAATTCTCGTCAAGTTCACGTTCTTATTCCATTCAACAAGTTCGTGAGCATACGTCTCAAATTGTTGTTCTTGTTCTTTTGAAAGTGTCAGATTAAGTTCTTTTAACCATTTTTTCCACTGGTTCATAAACATCCTCCTTTTTAGGCAAAACAGGCAGGCCGTTCAATACAGCCTGCCTCTTCGTTACGACGTGCGTTTTTGCCTTCCTTGCTCTAAATAAACGAGTAAAATTGAAATATCAGCAGGGTTTACACCTGAAACACGAGACGCTTGACCGACTGATAATGGACGCACTTCTTTAAGCTTTTGACGAGCTTCCATTGCGATTCCTTGAATGTCATCATAATCGATCCAATCAGGGATCCGCTTGCGTTCCATCTTTTTGAGACGATCGACTTGTTCAAGTTGCTTTTTAATATAACCTTCGTACTTCGTTTGAATTTCAACTTGTTCTTTTACGTCTGAATCAAGTGCTTCGTTAACTCCGAGAATTGCTTCGATATCTTCATAAGCAAGTTGTGGTCGCTTCAACAGATGATCGGCAGATAATGCTTCTTTCATCGTTGTCGAACCTTTCTTTTGTAAGACAACTTCTACTTCTTCACTCGGTTTAATAATTGTTTTTGACAGTCGTTTCCGTTCACTTGCAATGAGCTCTTTTTTATTTTGAAGACGTTCAAAACGCTCATCGGAAATTAAACCAATCTCATGACCGACGTCTGTTAGTCGTAAGTCCGCGTTATCATGACGTAGCAACAAACGATACTCTGCTCTTGATGTTAACAAACGATACGGTTCATTTGTTCCTTTAGTAACAAGATCATCAATTAACACACCGATATAGGCATCAGATCGGCCCAAAATAATTCCTTCTTTATCTTGAACACGTCGTGCAGCATTAATTCCTGCCATCAATCCTTGACCTGCAGCTTCTTCATAACCGGATGTTCCATTAATTTGGCCCGCAGTGAACAACCCGCTAATTTTTTTCGTTTCAAGTGTTGGCCACAGTTGTGTCGGTACGATTGCATCGTACTCAATTGCGTAACCTGGACGCATTAACCGCGCATTTTCAAGCCCTTTAATTGTCTTCAACATGTCGTATTGAACATCTTCAGGTAACGATGTTGAGAGTCCTTGTACGTAGACTTCATTCGTATTCCGACCTTCTGGCTCTAAGAAGATCTGGTGCTTATCCTTATCATGAAAACGAACAATCTTATCTTCAATTGATGGACAATACCTTGGACCTGTACCTTCAATCATTCCAGAGTACATCGGTGAACGAGTAAGGTTGTCGTTAATCAACCCGTGCGTCGTTAAATTCGTATACGTAAGCCAACAAGGCAATTGATCGGTAATGTACTTTGTCGTCTCATACGAAAACGCTCGTGGCATGTCATCTCCCGGTTGAATCTCTGTCATAGAGTAATCAATTGTGTCTCCGTTGATTCGTGGTGGCGTCCCCGTCTTAAAACGAACCATATCAAACCCTAGTTCTTGCAAGTGATACGACAACTGAATCGAAGGCTGCATGTTATTCGGTCCACTTTCATATGCAAGGTCACCGATAATGATTTTGCCTCGCAAATACGTTCCTGTCGTTACGATGACCGACTTGGCAAGGTAATGTGCGCCCGTGTTCGTGACGACACCTTTACATTCGCCATCTTCAACGATTAACCGTTCTACAAGCCCTTGACGCAGCGTTAAATTCTCCGTGTTCTCAATGGTATTCTTCATTTCATGTTGATACTCAAACTTATCCGCCTGTGCACGAAGAGCACGTACGGCAGGACCCTTACCGGTATTTAACATTCTCATTTGAATGTGTGTTTTATCAATATTTCTGGCCATTTCACCGCCGAGAGCATCGATCTCGCGAACGACGATGCCCTTAGCAGGTCCTCCAACCGAAGGGTTACATGGCATATAAGCGACTGCATCTAGATTCAACGTTAACATTAATGTTGATGCACCCATTCGTGCTGCTGCAAGCCCTGCTTCAACGCCGGCGTGCCCTGCACCAATGACGACAACATCATATTGTTGTTCAAAAGCCACTGATCTCTACCTCCTTATTTCCCCAAACAAAATTGTGAGAACAACTGATCAATCAATTGATCCGGCGCTGTTTCACCTACGATTTCACCGAGCTGCTCCCAAGCCCTTGTTACATCAATTTGTACCATGTCTACAGGCATCATTGCTTCTGCTGCTGATTTGGCTTCAGCAATCGATGCTTTTGCTTGATTTAACAAGGCAATGTGCCGTGTATTTGAAACGTAGTTCATCTCAACTGCTTCGACACCTTCATGGAAAAAACGTTGACTGATTGCTTGTTCTAACTCACTAATTCCTTCTTCTTGTAGGAATGACGTCGTAATAACAGGAACGTCTCCAATCCATTCAGCAAGTTGTTCTGTATCAAGACGGCGTTCCAAATCCATTTTATTAAGAACAACAATCGTCTCAAATCCACGACTCGCTTCAATTAATGCTTGATCTTCTTTTGTTAACGGTTCATTTGCATTAAACACGAGTAAAATTAACTCTGCATCTTGTAATGCCTGACGTGAACGTTCCACACCAATTCGCTCGACAACATCTTCTGTTTCTCTAATTCCTGCAGTATCAATTAACCGTAACGGCACACCGTTTACGTTGACATACTCTTCAAGAACATCCCGAGTGGTTCCAGGAATATCTGTTACAATTGCCCTTGCATCTTGGACGAGTGTGTTTAGTAGCGAAGATTTTCCGACATTAGGGCGACCAATAATCGCCGTTGCGAGACCTTCACGTAAAATACGACCTTGTTTTGCTGTTTGCAGAAGTTGGTCGATCTCACGATCAACTGCATGAATTTGCTCTAATAAATGTTGTAATGTCACTGCATCCGCGTCATATTCTGGATAATCAATATTCACTTCAACACTTGCTATTCCTTCTAACAATTGTTGTCGTAGACGCTTAATCTGACCTGCTAACCGTCCTTCGACTTGTTGCATCGCAACATTCATGGCTCGGTCGGTCTTTGCACGAATCATGTCCATAACGCCTTCTGCTTGTGACAAGTCGATGCGCCCATTTAAAAAAGCACGCTTCGTAAATTCGCCAGGCTCAGCTAGTCTTGCTCCTTGGCTTAATACGAGCTGTAATATACGATCTGCGGAAACGACCCCGCCATGTACGTTGATTTCAATCATATCTTCACGAGTAAAAGTTCTAGGTGCTCGAAGAACACTCACCATCACTTCCTCGATTTTTTCTTCTTGTTCTGGTTGGTACAGGTGACCATAATGAATTGTATGAGATTCAACGGCTTGTAGCTTGTTTTTCCCTCGATACAAACGATCGCCAATCTCTAAAGCTTGTTCACCACTAACTCGAATAATTGCAATTGCACCTTCACCAGGAGGCGTTGATATTGCTGCAATTGTATCAAATTCCATCGATTCCACCTCCGTGAAAATATAGTTATTCACATCTCCTTAGGATACCATAGGAACGAGCAAATCTCTATCCTTGTGTGGACAACTTTCCAACACTAAGTTATCCACATGTGGGATTCCCTCCTTTTAGTGGCAGTTATCCCCATGTGTAGTATTTTGTCGACATCGTAAACGCCGATGCCTTCCTTGTGAATATTCAATGAATTTACTTCTGACGAACCTTGATTGGAAGGGTCATAAGGCTACGATTAGTCATTAAGTTTTGCTGTCAAAGATTGCGATCGGATAAGACTCCTCAATATCAACACATTGCCGTTCGTCCTGAGGTGATCTTTTGTTAGCCAATTACTATAGTATTGACAGAATTCCAGGAGCTTCAGACTCAATGATACTTAAATGCGGGCTCTCGATAGGTAGGGCGAAAGCTTAACGGATTAACCTTTGTGATCACAGTTGGATAAGCAAAAAAAAAAGACCATACCAAAAAGTGGTGTGGTCTTTTTTGAAATGTTATAACTAGCGAACTTTAGGCGCAATAATAACATGGCGATGAGGCTCTTTCCCATCTGAAATCGTTTCAATCGCTCGGTCTTGTTGGAGCGTTTGGTGAATAAGCTTACGCTCTTTCGCTTGCATAGGCTCGAGCACAACTTTTCGCTTCGTTTTCTTCGCTTTATGGGCGAGACGTAATGCTAAGTTCTCTAACGTTTGTTGTCTACGTTCGCGATAATTCTCTGCATCAAGCGTTATTCTGACGTATTTCGACGAGTATCGATTAGCAGCTAGGTTTGTCAAATACTGTAATGATTCCAATGTTTGACCACGTTTACCAATAATTACTCCGACATCTTTTCCTTGAATATCAAAGGTCGCTTCTTGGCTCTTATGTTTCTCGACAGTTACTGTCAATGTTACATTCATCGATTTTAGTACGTCTTCTAAAAATGTTTTGGCTTCTTTAAACGGATCCGGCTTTACTGTAATTTCAAGTATTGCCGGCTTACTAAAAAGACCTAAAAAACCTTTCGTCGGTGACTGGATCTCCACGTAATTAACTTGCTCACGATTAACGTCTAGTTGTGTAAGCCCATTTTCTAACGCTTCTTCAATCGTTTTCCCTGACACCGAAATGGTTTTCACGATTTTTTAGCTCCTCCCGTTTTCTTCTCTTCTTTACGCTTTTGCGCTGAAGGCCCTGTAATGAAATACGTCTGAACGATCATAAAGATGTTACCGACTACCCAGTACAATGCAAGTGCTGACGGGAAGAAGAAAGCAAATACCCCGATCATGATTGGCATCATATACAGCAAAATTTGCATTTGCGGGTTCATGTTGTTAACCATCATCATCTTTTGTTGCAAGAATGTCGTGATTGCAGCAATAATCGGTAGAATAAAGTCTGGCTCACCGAGTTGGAACCAAAGAAAATCGTGTTCACGAATTTCATGGGTACGCATGATCGCGTGATAAAAAGCAATAAGAATCGGCATTTGGATAAATAGAGGCAAACAACCTGCTAGAGGGTTAATGCTATTCTCTGTAAACAAATTCATCGTTTCTTGTTGCAATTTTTGTTGGGTCTTCTGGTCTTTCGCACTGTATTTCTCTCTTAGCTTCAGCAATTCAGGTTGAATTTCCTGCATCGCCTTCGTACTTTTTGTTTGTTTAATCATGAGTGGCAAGATTAACAAGCGTAAGATTAACGTCACGACGATAATCGCTAAACCGTAATTCTCACCTGTTGCCCCTGCAATGTTTATGATGAGCCAATAGAGGGGAAATACGAAAAATGTGTCCCAAATTCCATCTGGATTTCCATCCATCGGCTGGTCAAGGCTAAAACAACCCGTCATTAGAGCTGTAACCGCAATCAACATTGCTGCCAGCGTCAATTTCTTTCGCACCGTGCACATCCTCCTTGCTAAATACTCTATCTCTAAAGATATAAATAAATCTTCGTACTTGCAATGGTGTTAACTATTTCTCCACACATTTGCTCTCTTTAGCACGTGTATTAAACTTTTTTCTGCGCTGATAAAGTCCGAATCGAGCAAAGCTTTTCGAGCAATAATGACATAATCTTTATCTTGGGAAATCTTTGTTGTATTTAAACGAACGAGTTCTCTCATCTGTCTTTTAAGACGATTTCTCGTTACCGCGTTGCCTACTTTTTTACCAACCGTAAACCCTACTCGGAAATGTTCCTGTTCTGGCTTGTCTAGTACATAAATGACAAATTGACGGTTAGCTGATGTCTTCCCTTGTTTAAAGATCATTGCGAACTCGTCGCGGTCTTTAATTCGATAAGCTTTTTTCATAACGATCACAAAACCTCTTTATCAGTTTGATCCTAATCTATGTAATTTGAGAAGCTCCTTCTTCAAAATGAGAAAAAAGACCACTGAACTCAGTGGCCTTATGCGGAAAGAACTTTGCGTCCCTTTTGACGTCTACGCTTAAGAACGAGACGACCGTTTTTCGTGCTCATGCGAGAACGAAAACCGTGAACTTTCTTCCGCTTACGATTATTCGGTTGAAATGTTTTCTTTGACATCGTAAGCCACCTCCTCAAAATCAAATCCTTATTCAGGCATTCTAAAAAAGTATACAGACATACAGACGAATATGTCAAGCATCATAAAAATCATACGTTTTTCATCACACCGACACCTTTTCTTCGTCCTCTTCTCCAAACTCTGTTATCCACACCCATTAAAAATAACTTCGACAACACTTCGGATTTTTCGACAATGTTACTGACAGCTTTTCCACATATACCGCTCTGTGGACAACAGCTTGTGCACTTCGTTTCTCTTTTTGTGGATAACCTTTCTACTTACCGTTGCTACGGTTGATTTTTTTTGATATGATTAACATGTTTTCTTGAAAAGTCCGGAATCTAAATAAGCTTCATCCACAGGGTGTGCATAACTGTGTGGATAACATTCCACAGCCTTGAACAACTTTATGCACAACTTTGTGAAGGGTGTTGATAATTGTTGTAAAAGCTGTTATCTTCATTCATCTAGACCTGTGGATGAACGATACATGATTGACGTTATTTTAATGCTTCCTTCGCCTCATCTACTTTATTTGTCGTGGGAAGTTTTTTTATTATAGTGGGGTTCGCAATGAACGTACGTAAGGGAGGGGACGGTTAACATTGGAGCAACTGGCAGACCTATGGGAAAAGACATTACAAACGGTTAAAGAACGTGTAAGTAAACCAAGCTATGAGACGTGGTTAAAAGCTACAGAGCCAATGCGTCTAGAAAACGGTACACTCTTAATTGCAGCTCCAAATGAGTTTGCAAAAGATTGGCTGGAAGATCGGTATTCCGAGATTATTGCCAAAACAGTTGAAGAAATTACAGGAACTTCGTATAGCGTTAAATTTGTTATTCCAAGTGAACAAGTCTATGAAGACCCAAAAGCTAAAGAACAGGGTTCTAAACAAGCATCTGTAAGAGAAACAGAGCAAAACAATGCAAAACAAATGGTACGTGAACGTGAAGATGCCCCATTAAATGACAAGTATACATTTAATACGTTTGTCATTGGTTCTGGGAACCGGTTTGCACACGCAGCTTCGTTAGCCGTTGCTGAAGCACCTGCAAAAGCGTACAACCCCCTTTTTATTTATGGGGGCGTTGGTCTTGGAAAAACGCACTTAATGCACGCGATTGGTCATTACGTAATTGAACACAATCCCGGCGCACGAGTCGTTTATTTGTCATCTGAAAAATTTACGAATGAATTTATTAATGCCATTCGTGATAATCGTGGTGACAACTTTCGCAATAAGTATCGAAATGTCGATGTCTTACTGATTGATGATATTCAGTTTTTAGCTGGAAAAGAACAAACACAAGAAGAGTTTTTCCATACGTTTAATGCATTACACGAAGACTCTAAGCAAATTGTCATCTCAAGTGATCGTCCTCCAAAAGAAATTCCAACACTCGAAGACCGTCTACGATCACGATTTGAATGGGGATTAATTACGGACATTACTCCACCAGATTTAGAAACCCGAATTGCAATTCTACGTAAAAAAGCAAAAGCTGACATGCTCGACATTCCAAACGAGGTCATGTTGTATATTGCCAATCAAATTGACACGAACATCCGTGAATTAGAGGGTGCCCTTATTCGAGTTGTCGCTTATTCGTCGCTCATTAATGAAGATATGAATGCTGATTTAGCAGCCGAAGCTCTAAAAGACATCATTCCAAGTGCGAAACCTCGAATGATCGGTATTGAAGATATCCAATCTCATGTCGCAGCTTATTTTCAGCTTAAAGTTGAAGAGCTTAAAGCGAAAAAACGGACAAAATCGATTGCTCATGCTAGACAAATCGCGATGTATTTATCCAGAGAAATGACGGACTCATCTTTACCTAAAATTGGTGAGAAATTTGGTGGGCGTGATCATACGACCGTTATTCACGCACATGAAAAAATATCAAAACTCTTCGCGAATGATACACAAGTACAAGCGCAAATAAATGAACTAACCGACAAATTAAAACAATAGCTGTGTATAACTGCACATTTTGTACCTACTTTATACACACGCTTATCCACATGTGCAAAACCTATAAGTACCAAGACCTTAATTGATTTATCCACATCATACACACCCTATACTACTACTACGAACTTTTATATTTATAATTACTAAACTATGAATCATGATAAAAAAGGAAGAAGCAGCGGAAGCGAAGCTGCTTTTTTCTTCTACAAAGGAGGAGCCCCTTCATGCACATCTCAATCGAAACAGATAAATTTGTAACTGCGGTTCAATATGTAAGTAAAGCCGTTTCCTCACGTACAACGATCCCAATTTTGACAGGGATTAAAATCGTCGCTTCCCAAGAAGGCGTTACACTTACTGGTAGCGATTCTGACATCTCCATTGAAACGTTTATTCCACTTGGAAATGAAGAACGAGAATTTATGACCATTTTTGAAGAAGGTCAACTCGTACTTCAAGAAAGATACTTCACAGATATCGTAAAAAAAATGCCTGGAGATACATTAACGATTCAACGTGACGGACAAATGGCAGCTACAATTGAGTCCGATACAGTCGTTTTTAATTTAAACGGGTACGATCCAGACGATTATCCGAAGCTTCCTGAACTTCCTGAAGAAGATCAATTAATTCTTCCTCAACATTTACTGAAAGATATGATTCGTCAGACCGTTTTTGCCGTTTCAAATCAAGAAACGAGACCTGTATTAACAGGGGTAAATTTTGATGTTGAACAGTTAAAATTGACGGCAACAGCAACAGATAGTCATCGTTTAGCACTTAGAAGTGCAACATTTGATGGGGATGAGGAACTTTCATTTACGAATATTATTATTCCTGGTAAAAGTCTCGTAGAATTAAGTCGAATTCTTAAAGATGATGAAACCCCGGTTACAATCGTCATTACGAGTACTCAGGTTTTATTTAAAATGGAAAACCTATTATTCTTCTCGAGATTGCTTGATGGGAAATTTCCACTAACGAACAATATGATTCCTGCAAATGGCAAAACAACAATGGAGTTATCCACAAAAAAGTTAAATCAAGCGCTTGATCGTGCCATGTTACTTTCACGTGAAGCGAAGAATAATGTCATTCACATGAAGGCATCCACAGGTGGACAAGTTGAAATTACATCGGTGTCTGCTGAAGCTGGAAAAGTTCAAGAACAATTACACGCTAATCATTTTGAAGGTGAAGACTTACGAATTGCTTTTAACGGTAAGAATATCTCTGATGCCTTAAAAGTGATCGATAGTGAAATGATCTCGATTATGTTTACAGGTTCAATGAGTCCATTTGTTGTCAGACCGACTGATCACGATCAAATGACGCACCTCTTTTCTCCTGTACGTACAAACTAAGAAAGCTCTACAAGGACATTTTGTTCTTGAGAGCTTCTCTTTTTTTTTAATTAGGTGACTCGACGTATTGGAACGGATTGGCGCTAGACGTTTTTTTCTAGTAAAATGAAGTAAGGAATGAAATGTTCGTAGAGAGGAAGTTATGTGGGAGTGTTCTTATTATGAAAGAAATCGTGAAGATATCGACAGAATTTATCACATTAGGCCAATTGCTAAAAGTGACAACTATTGCAAGCACGGGTGGCATGGTGAAAATGATCCTTGCCGAATATGACGTGTTTGTTAATGGCGAACTTGAATCTCGAAGGGGAAAGAAGCTTTATGATGGCGACGTGATCGAAGTAGAGGAAGTTGGCCAGTTTCAAATTGAACACGACCATAACACCAAAACCGAGTAAAAGGAGCGATGAAGATTGCACGTTCAAAAGCTCTCTTTGAATGGGTATCGAAATCTTGAACCGTTAACGCTCACTTTTGATAACAGCGTCATTCTTTTTCTCGGCGAAAATGCTCAAGGGAAGACGAATTTGCTCGAATCGCTGTATGTGCTCGGTTTTGCTAAGTCTCATCGAACATCCAAAGATCGTGAACTCATTACATGGGGAGAAGAGCATGCACGCATTCATGGAGAAGTTGAAAAGCGTACAAGTTCGTTAACGTTAGACGTACAATTTGCAAAGCAAGGCAGTAAACGAGCAAAGCTTAACGGTCTTGAGCAAGAACGGATAAGTCAATATATCGGTGCTCTTAATGTCGTTTTATTTGCTCCAGAAGATTTAAACCTCGTAAAAGGCGGTCCAAAAGAGCGTAGACGGTTTATCGACATGGAAATTGGGCAGATTAGTAATGTTTACCTACATGATCTTTCCCAATACTATAAAACACTCAAACAACGAAATCAGTTGCTGAAAGATTATTGGTCTAAAAAAGATCCAATTATGTTAGAAGTTCTAACAGAGCAATTGATTACAGCAGCTGCGAAAGTAGTATCTAGACGGTTTGTGTTTCTAGATAAACTTCAATCATGGGCAGCACCTATACATGAACAGATTAGTCGAGGTCTTGAAGATCTACGGCTTGACTATGTTTCTACGGCTGAGGTATCTCAAACCTCAGATTTGTCGACAATAGAAGAAAGATACAGAGAAGCTTTTCATAAAAAAGAAGAGCAAGAAATTCGAAGAGGTCTGAGTTTAGTCGGTCCCCATCGTGAAGACTTTGCTATTTTCGTTAATGAACGAGAAATTCAAGTATATGGTTCTCAAGGACAGCAGCGAACAGCTGCTTTATCTTTGAAACTGGCAGAAATTGATTTAATTACAGAGGCAACGGCTGACCCACCGATCTTACTACTTGACGATGTATTGTCAGAGTTGGACGATTTTCGCCAATCGCATTTGCTTAACGCGATTCAAGGTAAAGTTCAGACCTTTGTTACGACAACAAACGTTTCCGGTATTGAACATGAGACGCTAAATCAGGCAAAACGATTCTACGTAAACAGTGGAAAAGTGCGAACGGACCCATAACGGTTGTTTTCGAACTTAATGGAGGTGATTGTTTGTTTCTTCATCTAGGCGGAGATACCGTCATACGATCCAAAGATGTCATTGCGATTCTTAATTATGACGGGAATGAATCTTCAACATATACCGAGGACTTTCTTGCTCAGGCTGTTACTGAGTACGTCTCACATATTAATGACGAAGCAACGAAAGCAATCGTCATTACGAATGACAAAGTCTATTATTCACCGATCTCCTCCATGACACTGATGAGACGATCCCTTACAGAAATAGAAGCTTTACAAGATGACGAACCAAGTGAGGGTTCGACGAACACTTAGGTTATTGAAACTAGGCTTAAACTTAAGAAACTGATCAAGCTTGATCAGTTTAGGTAGAAAAACCCGACAGAAGTGAAGGTGAACAGATTGTCGATGGAACACTCTTACGATGCAAGTCAAATACAAGTACTAGAAGGATTAGATCCAGTCCGTAAACGTCCAGGCATGTATATTGGTTCAACAGGACCTAAAGGATTACACCATCTTGTTTGGGAAATTGTCGATAACAGTATCGACGAGGCAATGGCAGGCTATGCAGATGAAATTAACATTGTACTCGAACAAGATAATAGCATTACGGTTACAGATAACGGCCGAGGGATTCCAGTAGATATTCAAGAGAAAACGGGAAGACCTGCGCTTGAAGTAATTATGACTGTTCTTCACGCTGGAGGTAAATTCGGTGCAGGCGGATATAAAGTCTCTGGAGGTTTGCACGGGGTAGGAGCGTCGGTCGTTAACGCCTTATCTGAACATCTTGAAGTCCATGTATACCGGGATAACAAAATTCACATGCAGTTATTTAAGCAAGGAAATATTCAAAATGACATTGAGGTCATCGGTGAAACAGAATTAACGGGAACGCGTGTTCATTTTAAGCCAGATCCAGAAATCTTTACGGAAACGACCGAATATGATGCAGAAACTTTAAAAACAAGAATTCGTGAGCTTGCCTTTTTAAATAAAGGTTTACGTATTATTTTCACAGACATGCGTGAGGATGAGCCTGAGAAGCTTGAATATTTCTATGAAGGTGGTATTCGTTCGTTTGTAGAATATATAAACCGTTCAAAACAAGCGTTACACGAACCACCGATTTTTATTGAAAGTGAACAAGATGGGATGACCGTTGAAGTAGCGGTTCAATACAATGATAGCTTTACAAGCAGCATCTATTCATTTGCAAATAACATTAACACTCATGAAGGTGGAACTCATGAGTCCGGATTCAAAACCGCTCTTACTCGTGTGATAAACAACTATGCTCGTCAACACCAGTTGTTTAAAGACAACGATCCTAACCTTGTCGGTGAAGACGTTCGTGAAGGATTAACTGCAATTATCTCAGTTAAGATTCCTGATCCTCAGTTTGAAGGTCAAACGAAAACAAAACTAGGAAATAGCGAAGCTAGAACGATTACTGATCAACAGTTTAGTTTGTTGTTCGCTCGTTTCTTAGCAGAAAATCCAGACACGGCAAGACTGATCGTTGAAAAAGGAATTACCGCTTCAAGAGCACGAGAAGCAGCGAAGAAAGCCCGAGACCTAACGCGTCGTAAGAGTGCATTAGAAGTCGGAGCGCTTCCTGGTAAACTTGCTGATTGTTCATCAAGAGATGCTTCCATTAGCGAACTTTACATCGTAGAGGGTGATTCTGCAGGGGGATCGGCGAAAATGGGACGAGACCGTCACTTCCAGGCCATCTTACCGTTACGTGGAAAAATCTTAAACGTTGAAAAGGCTCGATTAGATAAGATTTTAGCGAACAATGAAATTCGTACAATCATCACAGCACTTGGAACAGGGATTGCTGATGAATTTAACATTGAGAAAGCTCGTTATCATAAAATCATGTTAATGACGGATGCAGATGTAGATGGTGCGCACATTCGAACATTGATTTTAACGTTTTTCTATCGCTTTATGAGACCGCTTATTGAACATGGCTATGTGTACATTGCACAGCCTCCATTGTTCCAAGTGAAACAAGGTAAAAAGATTGCATATGTTCACTCCGATAAACAATTAAAAGCTACTTTAGAAGAATGGCCAGAAACACCAAAACCAGATGTTCAGCGTTACAAGGGACTTGGCGAGATGAATGCCGAGCAACTATGGGAAACGACGATGGATCCTGATGAACGGACATTGTTACAAGTAACGTTAGAAGATGCCATGCTTGCAGACCAAGTGTTTGAAACGTTGATGGGCGATCGTGTAGAACCAAGACGTGAATTTATCCAAGAGAATGCGGAGTATGTGAAGAACTTGGACGTGTAAAGTTGATGAGGTTCGTTTAAGGAATTGGAGGTAAGAGGATGGCAGACCAGGAATCAAGAATTCATGAAATAAATATTAGTCAAGAGATGCAAACGTCATTTCTTGACTACGCAATGAGTGTAATCGTTAGTCGTGCACTTCCTGACGTTCGAGATGGCATGAAGCCTGTTCATCGACGTATTCTCTACGCCATGAATGAATTAGGAATGACACCTGATAAGGCGTATAAGAAGTCAGCTCGTATTGTTGGTGATGTAATCGGTAAATACCATCCACACGGGGATTCGGCTGTATACGAAGCGATGGTTCGTATGGCTCAAGACTTCAGTTATCGCTATATGCTCGTTGACGGTCACGGGAACTTTGGTTCTGTTGACGGAGATTCTGCAGCAGCGATGCGGTATACAGAAGCCAAAATGTCGAAAATCTCGACAGAGCTCGTTCGTGACATTCGTAAAGATACGGTTGACTATCAAGATAACTACGATGGTGCAGAGCGTGAACCAATCGTGTTACCAGCACGTTTTCCGAACTTACTCGTAAACGGCGCTTCAGGTATTGCCGTAGGTATGGCAACGAACATTCCACCTCATCAACTTGGTGAAGTGATTGACGGTTTACTTGCCTATAGCAAAGACGAAGAAATTACGATTGAAGAATTAATGGAGTACATTCCAGGACCTGATTTCCCTACAGCCGGTTTAATTATGGGTAGAAGTGGGATCCGTAAAGCTTATCAAACGGGTCGAGGATCGATTACACTTCGAGCAAATGTCCACATCGATACGAAACCGAGTGGAAAAGAAGAAATCATCGTTACGGAACTTCCTTATCAAGTAAACAAAGCACGACTTGTTGAGAAGATTGCCGAACTCGTACGAGAAAAGAAGATTGAAGGGATTACTGATCTTCGTGATGAGTCGGCTCGTCAAGGCATGCGTATCGTTATTGAAGTTCGTAAAGACACCAATTCAAACGTTTTGTTGAACAATTTGTACAAGCTTACGTCACTGCAAACGACGTTTGGAATTAATATGCTTGCTCTCGTTGGTGGTCAGCCAAAAGTACTGAACTTAAAAGAAACACTCAAGCACTATTTGGACCATCAAGTGGAAGTTATTCGTCGTCGTACACAGTTTGATTTAAATAAAGCAGAAGCTAGAGCTCATATTCTCGAGGGGCTTCGTATTGCCCTTGACCATATTGATGAAATCATCGCGCTTATTCGTGGATCTGAAACGACAGAAATTGCACGAAATGGCTTAATGGAAAGCTATGAGCTTTCCTATGAACAAGCTCAAGCGATTTTAGATATGCGTCTCCAACGCTTGACAGGTCTTGAGAGAGACAAGATCGAGCAAGAGTACAACGAATTGATTGCGAGAATTGCTGAATTAAAAGCGATTCTTGCAGACGATGAAAAAGTATTAACGCTCATACGTGAAGAGCTTGCTGAAGTGAGAGAACGCTTTAACGATGAACGTCGTACGGCGATTCATGCGAGTGAAAACGTTCTTGAAGATGAGGACTTAATTCCTCAAGAGAATATTGTTATTACCGTAACGCATGAGGGATACATTAAGCGCTTGCCGATTACGACGTACAAGAGTCAACGTCGTGGTGGTCGCGGAATTCAAGGAATGGGAACGAATGACGGGGACTTTGTCGAGCACCTCTTTACGACTAATTCACACCAAACGATCCTCTTCTTTACGAATAAAGGAAAAGTGTATCGCCTAAAAGGCTATGAAATTCCAGAGCTTAGCCGTACAGCGAAGGGAATTCCTATTATTAATTTGCTTCAAATTGAAAAAGGCGAAGAAATTAGTACGGTCATTCCAATCGATGAGTTTAGCGATGACAACTATTTGTTCTTCTTAACGAAGAACGGGATTGCAAAACGTACACCGTTATCGGCATATGCAAACATTCGAAAAGGCGGGCTTTTTGCCATCAATCTTCGTGATGACGATGAACTTCATGGCGTTCGATTAACGAATGGTGATGATCACGTCATTATCGGTACTAAAAATGCGATGGCGATTCGATTTGAAGAAGAAGATGTTCGTTCGATGGGACGTACTGCTGGTGGTGTGAAAGCCATTAACCTTAGTGAGAACGATCAAGTTGTTGGAATGGACATCGTTGGAACCGGTCAAAAGGTACTGATTGTGTCGAATAACGGATATGGAAAACGGACAAATGAAGAAGAATTTCGTATTCAAAACCGTGGTGGAAAAGGACTACGCGCTTCAACACTAACAGAGCGAACAGGTCATCTTGTTGCACTACGAGTCATTTCCGATGATTACGATTTAATGTTAATCACAGCAAAAGGTGTACTGATCCGAATTAAAGCTGACGAAATCTCGACTCTCGGTCGTTACGCTCAAGGCGTTACGTTAATTCGTGTGGCCGATGATGAAGAAGTATCATCTGTTGCTCCTTTTGAGCCAGATGAAGATGCAGAGGCAGAAGAAATGATCGAAGAGACTTCAAACGAAACGTTAGAAGAAACATCGATTGAAACATCAGAAGAAGCTGAAACGACATCAAGCGATGTTGATTCAGATGACTCAAACGATCAAAACGAATCTTAAGTTGAACAAGCGAGACCCTCAACCGTACAAGTTGAGGGTCTTTTACATCGTTACGAGGCCTTTTAATGTTTCCTCACTAATTAATGTGCGGATTCGTTGGCCTGCTTGTTGTAAGTACAATTCTATTAAAGGTACGTCTTGAGACAAGCGACTCGTAATCAATTCACCCCACCATTCACTCTCATAACGACTAATCATGCTCAAGTTGTATAACAGCATGTGATGAATAAGTAATTCAGGAATGATTGTCGTGTTTTTCGGTGGCGTAATTCGTGCATCATGACGAATGATTGATTCCATATCGTGCAGTTGAACGAACAGTTCAGACATTTTAAAGCGGGTTCCTTCCTCGATAGAAAGGTGAAACATTTTTGAGGAGAGTAGAGGGAACAAACCATTGCGTTGTGTTTTTACCTCGTCATCGATAAAACGGTAATCTTTCTTTTTTCGTTTTCTCGTACTCAGGCCGTGCGCGAGAACAGACGTTGTTTCTGGATAGGATGGTTGATAAAACAATATAATCGCTTTTAAAAACTCCGTAAATCCATAGTAAAGAAGTAGAGGTTGGATGTGGAGATCTGCAGTTTCTTGCGTATTTAAGAGGCGTTCTCCTTGTAAGAACCGATGAAGAAACGGTAGAGTGTTTTGATAAGCGAAGGAATTAGCCTTCTTCTCTTCATGCCCAGTTCTTACGTAATAACGAAGAAGACTTTTCTGAAGAGGATCAACTGCGAGAAAAGGTCTGACATCATTTAGCGGGTTCATACAAGTTTTTCCTTTCAATTTATTAGAAAGTTAGAACTTCTTGTTCGCACCTAAACATTGCGTAAAAACGTGATAAAATAGGAAAAATACAATCTACAATCTTTAGCATTACTATCCCCGTTTTAGCGAAGAATACACGTGAAATGACCAGAAAGGGTGAAGCTTCAATGATGAGAGAAGACAAGTTTGCCAAAGAAGGACTTACGTTTGATGACGTTTTGCTTGTACCGGCCAGATCTGAGATTCATCCGAGGAATGTAGACATTTCAACACAATTAACGAAGAAGCTTCCACTAAATGTGCCGATTATTAGTGCGGGAATGGACACAGTTACAGAAGCTGGTATGGCGATTGCCATGGCGCGCGAAGGCGGTTTAGGTGTTATTCACAAAAACATGAGTGTCGAAGAACAAGCAGAAATGGTAGACCGGGTAAAGCGATCGGAAAGCGGTGTAATTACCGATCCATTTTTCCTTACTCGTGACCGTCAAGTGTTCGATGCAGAGCATCTTATGGGTAAATTTCGAATTTCTGGTGTTCCAATCGTTGATGAAGATCAAAAACTAGTTGGGATCTTAACGAATCGTGATTTGCGTTTTATCGAAGACTACGCGATTCTGATTGATGATGTGATGACGAAAGAAAATCTTGTCACAGCACCAGTCGGTACGACGCTGGATGAAGCAGAACAAATCCTACAAAAGCACAAGATTGAAAAGCTCCCTCTTGTTGATGAGGATATGACGTTAAAGGGACTTATTACAATTAAAGATATCGAGAAAGTGATCGAATTCCCTCACTCAGCGAAAGATTCAAAAGGTCGCTTGCTTGTAGCTGCCGCTGTTGGGGTGTCTAAAGATACGAACGTTCGTGTGAAAGCTCTCGTCGAAGCAAGTGTTGATGCACTCGTCATTGATACGGCACACGGTCACTCTAAAGGAGTACTTGATACGGTTTCTGAGATCCGTAACGAGTATCCTGATGTCACCTTGATTGTCGGTAACGTTGCAACTGCAGAAGGAACGAAAGACCTTATTGAAGCTGGAGCTGATATCGTTAAGGTTGGTATTGGACCAGGCTCAATTTGTACGACTCGTGTTGTAGCAGGTGTAGGTGTTCCACAAATTACAGCTGTTTACGATTGTGCAACAGAAGCAGCAAAACACGATGTACCGATTATTGCTGACGGTGGAATCAAATACTCTGGAGATATCGTTAAAGCACTTGCAGCAGGTGCCTCAGCGGTTATGTTGGGAAGTATGCTTGCAGGGACAAGCGAAAGTCCTGGAGATACAGAAATTTATCAAGGGCGTCAATTTAAAGTTTACCGTGGTATGGGTTCACTCGGTGCGATGGAAAAGGGAAGCAATGATCGTTACTTCCAAGAAGAAAACAAAAAGTTCGTTCCTGAAGGCATCGAGGGTCGTATTGCTTACAAAGGTCCTTTAGCAGATACCCTTTATCAGATGACTGGTGGCATGCGTGCTGGTATGGGTTACTGTGGTACAGAGAGTCTAGCAGCACTTCACGAACACGGTCAGTTCATTAAAATCACGAATGCTTCTTTAAAAGAAAGTCATCCACATGATGTTCAAATTACAAAAGAAGCTCCAAACTATAGCGTATAGCTTTCATTTCCCGGGAAATTACCCGGGTCTTTTTTTGATTAAAAAGGTAGAAAATAAGATCCGTTTGCAAGCATCTATTTTTTACGGTCCATCTGTGGTAAAATTACGTCTGGATTAGACAAGATCACCAAGGGGTGTTAGTTAACGTGATAAGTACATATATGAAACGATATACATATAAATCAATGACTGCATTAACAGCAGCAGCCTTACTCGCTACGGTTGTGATTACACCAGCATCAGCACAAGAACCGTCAATTGATGCGGAGGCATCCGTTCTCGTTGATATGGAAAGCGGTGTAGTTCTATACGAAGACAACATTGATGAGCAATTACCAGTGGCGAGTATGTCTAAGATGATGACAGAATACCTCGTTAATCGCGCGATTGAAGCAGGGGAATTGTCCTGGGATCAAGAATTAACTGTGACTGATGAAGTGGCATTATTATCACAAGACAGAGCTTTATCGAACGTCTTTTTACGTACAGATACGACGTATACCGTTGAAGAAATGTATGAAGCGATGGCAATCTACTCAGCGAATGGTTCGACAATTGCATTAGCAGAAGCCGTTGCAGGCAGTGAAGCAGCTTTTGTTGATTTAATGAATGAAACGGCTGAGGAGCTAGGTCTTACGAATACACACTTTGTTAACTCAACAGGGTTAAACAACTCGAGTATGCAAGGGTTCCACCCTGAAGGTACAGATGAGAATGCCGAAAATGAAATGTCAGCAAGAGACACTGCGACGCTTGCTTATCACGTGATCACCGAATATCCAGAGATTCTAGATATAGCGAACATTCCTTCTTTGCCGTTCCGCGAAGGAACGAATGATTACGTTGAAATGACGAACTGGAATTGGATGTTACCAGGGCATTTATTTGAGTACGAAGGCGTAGATGGATTAAAGACTGGCTCGACTTCGCGCGCAGGAAGCGCATTTACAGGAACGGTTGAGCAAGACGGTACCCGTTTATTATCTGTTGTGATGAGAACAGAAGATAACTCAGCACGATTCCAACAAACTAAAGTTCTCTATGATTATGGGTTTGATACGTATGAAACGGCTGAGATCGTAGAAGAAGGTCAACAAGATCCTGAAATGTTAACGATTGAGGTTCCAAGTGGACGAGATCAAGAAGTAGCCATTGCAACGGCTTCTAACATTGAAGTGCCCGTCTCATCTGGAGATGAAGAGAACTTTGATGTTGAATTTACGATTGCAGCAGATGTGCTTAATGAAGATGGCACGTTAGATGCACCTGTTGAAGCAGGAACGACTGTAGGGTATGCCACAGTCACGTATGCTGGTGAAGAAGACATTGAATACCTTAATGAACGATTAGAAAATCAAAACCGAGTACCGGTTGTGACACAACAAGATGTAGAACGATCCAATTGGTTTGTGCTTTCTATGCGAGGGATTGGTGATTTCTTCTCGGGGCTTTGGGGACGTACAACCGACATGATTGGTGGATGGTTCTCGTAAAATTAAAATCATGTTATAATGAGTAAATCATGAACAAATGGTCTACACTATGACTAAAAACGTTGACGGGCAATAGTACTAAGCGGAAGTTTTTCAGAGAGCCGGTGGTTGCTGCGAACCGGTAAACCTTCGGTTAAGAATCCAGCCTTGAGTGAAGAACGGAACGAGAAGTATTTGCTTCTTAACTAAGTTCTTTCGTATCCCCTGCGTTATTGGGCTTGAGCTGGTTGGTCTTAATGGATCAACAATGAGGGTGGCATCGCGGTTTAACCGTCCCTGTTTTTACAGGGGCGGTTTTTTATATTTTAAAGGAGGAATGACTATGTTAGACATGAAATACATTCGTCAACATGTAGAAGAAGTGAAAACCAACATTAAGTCTCAAGGTGGAAACCAAGAAGAAGTCGATCGCACGATTACTCTTGATGAGAAACGCCGAGAGTTAATCGTCAAAACTGAGGAACAAAAGCAAAAACGTAATGAAATCAGTAAGCAAGTTGCTGAGAGAAAACGTGCGAAAGAAAACGCAGATGATTTGATTGCAGCAACAAAAGAAATCGGTCAAGCAATGAAGCAATTTGACGAAGAACTACGAGGTGTTGAGGAGGAACTCAACCACTTACTTTTAACAATTCCAAACCTCGTTCATAAAACCGTACCGATCGGTGAAAGTGAAGAACAAAACGTAGAAGTAAAAACGTGGGGAGAGCCTAAAACGTTCGAATTTGAACCGAAGGCGCATTGGGACTTAGCAACAGAGCTTGATATTATTGACTTTGAACGTGCAGCGCGTACGACGGGAAGTCGATTCGCGTACTATAAACGTGGTGGAGCTAGGCTAGAGCGGGCTCTTATGCAGTGGATGATGGACTTACACGCGGATGAGCATGGGTATATTGAAACGTTACCACCGCAAATTGTTCATCGTGATAGCATGATCGGCTCAGGACAATTGCCGAAATTTGAAGAAGATGCGTTTGCGCTAGAAGATGGACCGTATTACTTAATTCCAACTGCTGAAGTACCGGTCGTAAACCTTCACCGTAATGAAATCATTAATGGTGATGATCTTGATCTTAAATATGTTGCCTATAGTCAATGTTTTCGTGCTGAAGCAGGTTCTGCAGGGAGAGATACACGTGGAATTATTCGTCAGCATCAGTTCAGTAAAGTCGAGCTAATTATGTATACGAAGCCTGAGGATTCTTACGAAGCGTTAACGAATTTAACCGGGCATGCAGAACGCGTATTACAAGAACTTGAACTCCCTTACCGTGTGTTAGATCTATGTTCTGGTGATATTGGTTTTACTGCTGCAAAAACGTATGATCTTGAAGTGTGGTTACCGAGCTATGGTAGCTATAAAGAAATTTCTTCTTGTAGTAACTGTGAAGATTACCAAGCTAGAAGAGCAAACATCAAATTTAAGCGTGAATCAAAGGCTCAAGCAGAGTATGTGCATACGTTAAATGGTTCTGGTCTGGCAGTTGGTCGTACGATTGCTGCAATTATCGAGAACTATCAGCAAGAGGACGGAACGATTCGTGTTCCGAACGTATTAATTCCATATATGGGTGGAAAAGAAACGATTTAACGACGAGAGCGCACAAACGTGCGCTCTTTATTAATATGAACAAAGTCGTAGTTTTATTGTCAGAATAGAGAGGTTGCAAAGAAAATACCTGTATGAAAAAACCATTGCATAGATGGCTAGCACACCGTATAATAAGTCTAAATTATTCTACGAATTCAATAGAAGATGTACTCTTTTCTAACGATTGCGCAGTGAATATTTAAAATAATATACGAAATCGATGTGATGGGCGAATGGAACTTGATACAATGGATTTTAGAATTTTGGCTCTTTTGCAACAAAATGGAAAGCAGTCGTATAGCGAAATTGCCCGCCTTCTTGATGTTAGTGAAGGGACGGTTCGTTCACGTGTCAATAAGATGCTAAAGGAGGATGTGTTTGAATTTATCATTCATACGAATCCGAACAAAGTAGGTCTGAACGTACAAGCCATTATTGGACTTGAGACGCGATTAGGAAAGCAAGATTCAATTGCTTGTCAATTGCAAGGTCATGGTTCGGTACGATTTATCGGTGCATTTTCAGGTAAACACGACTTAATTATTCAAGCATACTTCAAAAATAACGATGAGCTCATCTCATTTGTGAACCAAGATCTCTCAGAAATTGAAGGAATTATTAGCGTTGATGTAAACGTTGAATTAAAGCAGTATAAAGATACGTTTTCGTATATTGACCGCTAAGATTGTTACGAATTGTGACAATATAATATCAAAAATATTAAAAATAGACTAAATAAAACGTTGCATCATTGAAATCCTGCCCTTATAATGTTCAGTAGTTTCATTGTCATTCGTACAAGGGCACTTGTTACGCATTTTCAATTATCTTTCAATTCAATAAAGTGTAAAAATACATACAGATCTAACTGAAATGGGGGTGCATGCTTTGGGGCAAGAAACAGTTATAGAACTTAAAGACGTAACGACATCATTTTTCAGCCGTAAACAAGAACTAACCGTCGTTGATGGCGTTAGTTTTTCAGTTGAAAAAGGAGAAACAGTAGCAATTGTAGGTGAATCAGGCTCGGGTAAGAGCATGACTTCGCTCTCCATTATGCAACTCGTCCCTGCACCGAATGGTAAAATCACAAACGGGGAAATTATCTTTAATGGTGAAGACTTACTTAAGAAATCGAAAAAAGACATGCAGAAAGTACGGGGAAATGACATCTCGATGATCTTTCAAGAACCGATGTCGTCATTAAACCCGGTCTATACAATTGGTGAGCAACTTCGAGAACAATTGATGTATCACCAACCGTTTTCCAAACGTGAAGCACACGAAAAAGGAATTGAGATGTTAGAGGTCGTCGGTTTTGCCCGAGCTCGTGAAATGATGCGTGAATATCCGCACCGTTTATCAGGGGGGATGAGGCAACGGGTCATGATTGCGATGGCACTTAGTAATAACCCTAAGCTACTCATTGCCGATGAGCCAACGACAGCATTGGATGTAACCGTACAAGCACAAATTCTCGATTTGATGAGAGGGCTATCCAAAGACTACGATTCTTCGATCATTCTCATTACCCACGACCTTGGTGTCGTGGCTGAACTTGCACAACGTGTTGTTGTTATGTATGGGGGACAAGTGGTTGAAGAGGCGAAGATTGACGAAATTTTTGACAAACCTCTTCACCCATATACAGAAGGACTTTTAAATTCTATGCCGAAACTAAACGAGGAACAGACTCGTCTAGAATCTATTCCTGGTTCGGTACCGACGCCTGATAATTTCCCTAAAGGATGCCGCTTTGTAACTCGTTGTCCATACGCGATGCAAGTGTGTACGGAAGAACAGCCAACATTACTAGAGAAAGAAACGGGACATAAAGTACGCTGTTTTCTACATGAGGAAGGAGTCGGTAAGGATGGCGAATACGAGCGAAGCTCTTAAGTCTGAAATGCCAGAAAGTAAACATGATGAAAAAATTCTTGAAATAAAGAATTTAAAGAAATATTTCCCGGTTAAATCAGGAATATTACAACGCACAAAGGGACATGTAAAAGCTGTAGACGGTATCAATTTCTTTATTAGACGTGGCGAAACGTTTGGTCTTGTTGGTGAATCAGGTTGCGGCAAATCAACAGCAGGTCGTACGATTACTCGACTGTATGACCCTACTGAAGGAACGATTGTCTTTGATGGCGAAGACATCACAAAAAAGAAAGAACGACATCTCTTTAATTTACGTCGGGATCTACAAATGGTATATCAAGATCCTTACTCGTCGTTGAATCCTCGTAAAACTGTAGGTTCAACATTGATCGAGCCTTTAAAAGTACACCATATTGGAAGTAATTTAAAAGAACGAAAAGAAATCGCTCAATCAATTATGCAGCGAGTAGGATTAAACCCTTCCTTTATTAATCGCTATCCTCATGAGTTTTCTGGGGGACAACGACAAAGAATTGGGATTGCAAGAGCGCTTGTTCTACAGCCCAAACTCATCGTTGGTGATGAACCTGTATCTGCTCTTGATGTTTCTGTACAATCACAAGTGCTTAATTTACTTGATGATTTACAAGATGAATTTAATTTGACTTATCTGTTTATTGCGCATGATTTGAGTGTTGTGAAACATTTCTCAGATCGAATTGGCGTGATGTATCTTGGGAACATGGCGGAAGTTGCAAATAAAAAGGATCTGTACCACGAACCGTTACATCCTTACACACAAGCATTATTATCAGCGGTTCCGAAATCACATCCTAGAGAGGTAAAAAAAGATCGCATTATTCTTAAAGGGGATATACCGAGTCCAGCTAATCCACCTTCAGGTTGTGTATTTCATACACGTTGTCCGTATGTGATGGATGTGTGCAAACAAGTTAAACCTGTTATGGAAGAAATTCGGCCAGATCATTTTGTCGCTTGTCATTTACATAACGAAGGTACGACAACTTTATCTTAGAACGGGAGGGATGCTCAACTTAAACGGTAAGTTCTGGGCCATTATAGTTATTTTATTATCTAAAGGGGGATTTATTAGTGGGAAAGAAAGCACATTGGATGTTGCTAGCTATGATTTTTGCAATGGGGATGTTACTTGCTGCTTGTAATGGTGGCGATGACGGTGTCGACACAGACGCTGACGGAGGTACGGATCCAGATTCAGAAGAAGTTGAGGATGACGGCGGAGAAGACACTGGAGAAGATGATGGCGATACGGCTGATGCAGGTGATCCAGTTGAAGGCGGATCGATTATTCTTGGTCTAGATGGTGAAATTCCAAACTTACTTCCTGCTCACGTAAATACGACTCAAGTTCGTGATGTTGAAGATATTTTACACGCAAAGTTATATCGTCAACAAGCTGATGAGTTAGAACTAGAGCCTTACGTTGCTGAAGATTTTCCAGAAATCTCTGAAGACGGTTTAGAGTATGTCATTCAACTTCGTGATGATGTGTACTTCCACGATGGTGAGCAAGTAACGGCTGAAGACGTGGCGTTTACAGTTGGAATCTGGCTTATGGACGATTATGGTGGTCAAACTCCAGGGCTATTCGATTCAATTGACACGATTGAAGCGACTGATGAGTTAGAACTAACGATTACTTTATCAGAACCAGATGCAAATATGACATTCTATCTTGATACACCAATTGTTCCAGAACATATTTTAGGTGAGTATGAGACGTATGATGAACTAATTGAGAGTGATTATGCTCAATCTGATGCTGTCATTGGTGCTGGACCTTACTCTCTAGATGAGTGGGTACATGGTCAATATTTAACTTTTGCAGCGAATGATGAGTACTTCGGTGAAGGTCCTTATATTGAAGAGATCACATATCGAATTGCAGGAAGTCCAGATGCTGTACTTGCGATGGTACAATCTGGCGAAGTTGATGTTGCTAATATTCGCCCACAAGATGTAAGCACTGCAGAGACGATTGACGGGTATACGATTAGCGAAGTTGAAGGCGTTAACGTAAACTTCATGGGCTTTAACCATGAAAATGAGTTATTCCAAGATGTACGTGTACGTCAAGCTATTGCTATGGCAACTGATCGTCAAGGGATTGTAGATGGCATCATGGATGGTCATGGACTCGTTTCACACATTCCACACGTTTCTGGCGGTCCATTTGATGGTGGAAACAATACTGAACATCCATATGACACAGACGCAGCATTAGAACTTCTAGCTGAAGCTGGTTGGGAACAAGATGGTAGTGGGCAACTCGTTAATGAAGATGGTGAGAACTTCTCGTTCAGCTTAATTACGAACTCTGAAGCTCACGTTCGTGGTGAGTGGATTGTAGCCGTACAAGACATGTTAAACCAACTAGGTATGAATGTTGAAGCAGAAACGATGGAATTCAATGCTTATCTCGAGCGTTACTATGATGGAGATTTTGACATGAATGCGGGCGCTTGGAGCCTTGGTCTCTATGCTGATCCTGAGTTTACGTATCATAGTGAAATGATTTATCCAGAAGGCGGTAACATGTTCCGTTACGCTGATGATGACTTTGATGCGTTAACTAAAGATATGTCTCAAATTGTAGATCCAGACGAATACACACAAGTAGTTCAAGATGCGCATGCATTTATTTCAGAAGAATTGCCTGTTATTCCGATGTACAACACATTAGAGCACCAAGCATATTCTGATCGAATTCAAGGGTACCAACATCATTCAAGAGCAGGTTTACATCGCCCAGAAGAATGGTGGGTTAACGAGTAAATCTTCAGATGATCGGTGGAGAGAGGCATCGTCCTCTCTTCCCTTTCATTTCTAAAGGAGATTGTGATGAATTATGATTACATACATTATTCGACGGTTAGTCATGACAGTTCCGATATTGTTTGGGATCTCGGTCGTTTCATTTGCCATTATGATGATGGCTCCTGGACAACCTGCCATTATTGATGCAGATCCTACGATCTCACCTGAGGCGAGAGAGGCACAAATTGAACGTTTAGGGTTGGATGACCCACTTCCAGTTCAATACGGTCGGTGGCTAAGCAATATGGTTTCTGGCGAGTTTGGAAACTCGTATATTAGTGGGACACCAGTCTCCACACTCATTGCCCAGCGCTTGCCGAATACGCTCATTCTAATGGCAGCTTCGGCATTTCTAGCAATTTTGCTAGCGATCCCTATAGGGATTATATCTGCAGTCCGGCAATATACGAAAACGGATTATACGATTACACTCTTCTCATTCGCAGGTGTCGCCATTCCTAACTTCTGGTTTGGTTTACTACTTATTATGTTTTTGAGTGTGCAGCTTGGATGGTTCCCGGTCGGAGGTATACAAACGATCGGCGGGGAAGCTAGTATTATGGACCGGTTGCATCATTTGTTCTTACCGGCACTCGTTTTAGCAACAGCTGATATGGCAGGTCTAACAAGGTATACACGAACAAGTATGTTGGAAGTAAAGAGTCAAGATTATATTCGTACCGCACGGGCGAAAGGTTTTAAAGAAAGCCGTGTTATTTACAAACATGCGTTACGTAACGCCTTGCTTCCACTTATTACGATATTTGGTCTCATGTTACCGACGTTTATTGGTGGTTCGGTCGTTATCGAACAAATTTTCTCTTGGCCAGGTATTGGACAGTTATTCATGAGCAGTGTATTCCAACGTGACTATCCTGTTATTATGATTTTAACAATGTTCTCAGCGGTACTTGTCGTAATCGGAAACTTAATTGCCGATATTCTTTATGCGATCGTAGATCCGCGGATTGAGTATTAAGGAGGATCGATATGAGCCATTTAAACACAGGACAGGATGCTAAGACTGAATCGATTACTCCAAATCCTATGAATAATGAGACGTTGGGCAAGCACCGTTCAATGTTAGCGATTATCGTAACGAAATTCTTTCAAAATAAACTTGCTGTATTTGGGCTAATCATGTTGGTTATTATAGTCGGGGCAGCGGTACTCGCCCCATTTATTGCTACTCACAATCCAAATGAGACGTCACTCGGTGCTCGTCTTCATGAACCGAGTGCAGAGTATTTGCTAGGCGCAGATAACCTTGGAAGAGATTTGTTCAGTCGATTATTATATGCGGGACAAATGTCACTATTAGTAGGGTTTGCGGCTATGGTAAGTTCTACGATTATTGGTGCCACAGTTGGTGCGATTGCGGGCTACTTTGGTGGAATTATTGATGGAATCTTAATGAGAATTGTCGATATTGTTATTTCGTTTCCAAATGTATTTATGTTAATTACACTCGTTGCTTTGTTTAGTCCAAGTCCTTTTTGGTTAATTGTCGTATTTGGTCTCCTTAGCTGGACAGGTACTGCAAGGCTCGTACGTGGAGAAATGCTATCATTAAAGCAACGTGAATTCGTACTTGCTGCAAGAACTTTAGGGCTTCCAAAATGGCGAATTATCTTTAGCCACATTATGCCAAATGCGATTGGTCCAATTATCGTTTCTGCAACACTTGCAATTGGTGCTTTTATTATTGCAGAATCAACGCTCAGTTTCTTAGGATTAGGTATTCAGCCTCCTCAAGCGACATGGGGAAACATGCTTTCAGATGCTCAAAGTATTCCGATTTTCTTAAATGCTTGGTGGTTCCCACTTTTCCCTGGTCTTATGATCTTCCTTACCGTTTTGAGTTTTAACTTTGTTGGGGATGGTTTGCGAGATGCATTAGACCCTCGTGTTGTTGAGAAATAAAGGTCATCCATCACCTACAAGTCTTTCTTTTAAAGAATTGTAGGTGATTTTTATATGGTTAATTGCTTAAACAAAAAGTCCGTAACTAGTAAAACTAGTTACGGACTTTTATTATTTGACGGCTAATTTTTGTTTTACTTCTTTTCTTCGTTGATGAAGAATTGGTTCCGTGTAACCGCTCGGTTGTTCTTTTCCTTTAAAGACAAGATCACATGCAGCCTGGAATGCAACAGAGTCTTCGAAGTTTGGTGCCATATTACGGTACGCTGGATCGTCGGCATTTTGTTCATCAACAACTTTGGCCATTCGCTTCATTGTCTCCATCACTTGTTCTTCATTTGTTAAGCCGTGATAGAGCCAGTTGCACATGTGCTGACTAGAGATGCGAAGTGTCGCACGGTCTTCCATTAAACCGACATTATTAATGTCTGGAACAGTAGAACAGCCGACACCGTGTTCAACCCAACGGACGACATAACCGAGAATACCTTGTGCGTTGTTGTTCAACTCTTGTTGAATTTCTTCTTGGCTATACGTTTCTTTTGTTGTTGGGATTTGCAAAATATCTTCCAGGTAATCAGTATGATCATTCACTAACGTATCTTGGACGGATTGAACGTCGATTTGGTGGTAATGCATGGCATGCAACGTAGCTGCAGTAGGGGACGGAACCCAAGCTGTATTCGCACCTGCGCGTAGTTGACCGCTTTTTTGTTCAATCATCGCATTCATTAAGTTAGGCATTGCCCACATTCCCTTACCAATTTGGGCCTTTCCTTGGAAACCACTATTTAACCCGTGCTGGACATTTGATTTCTCATACGAGTTTAACCATGTGCTTCCTTTCATTGCGGCTTTTGGAAT
This sequence comes from Bacillaceae bacterium JMAK1, assembly GCA_012970285.1. GTDB lineage: Bacteria > Bacillota > Bacilli > Bacillales > Marinococcaceae > Geomicrobium_A. The sequence goes on along the minus strand of JIBW01000003.1, from coordinate 7,310 downwards.
GACTGGGCCTGCTTCCATCGACGTGTGAATCTCGTCCCCTGTACGGTCTAAGAAGCCCGTATTAATAAAGACGGTTCGCTCCTTAGCAGCTAGAATACTAGCTTTTAAGTTCAAAGAGGTCCGGCGTTCTTCATCCATAATCCCTACTTTGAGTGTGTAGCGATCTAAGTTTAGAATATCTTCAATACGATTAAAGAGGCTGTTTGTAAAGGCAACTTCTTTCGAACCGTGCATTTTCGGTTTGACGATATAAACTGATCCCGTTCTTGAGTTTTGGAAAGGGTTTGCTTGTTTAAGGTCATGGAGTGCAATAAGGCTCGTAATCATTCCGTCCATAATGCCTTCAGGTGTTTCATTGCCATGTTCATCTAAAATGGCGTCAGTTGTCATGAGGTGGCCAACGTTTCTAATAAACAATAAGGAACGACCGTGCAATGAAAGAGTGGAACCATTCGGACTCGTATAGTTCCGATCAGGGTTTAACTTACGGGTGATGGATTTCCCGTCTTTCTTAAACGTCGTCTCTAAGGTTCCTTTCATTAACCCGAGCCAATTGCGATAAACGAGCACCTTATCTTCTGCATCAACAGCAGTTACGGAATCTTCACAATCGATAATCGTCGTAATTGCAGATTCTAAAACCACATCTTTAAGTCCAGACGAATCGGACTTTCCGATTGGATGATTTCGGTCAATTTGAAGCTCAAGGTGGTTGCTATTATTAATGAATAAAAGAGAAGAAGGATCTTCTTCTGTCCCATTAAATCCAACAAACTGTGACGGTGTTTTTAATGGGATTTGTCTCGATGCAATCGTAGCGATTACTTGTTTTTCTGTAATGTTGTAAGAAGTAACATCTTTATGGCTACCGTCTTGTAAAGGGATCGCTTGATCAAGGAATGATTTTGCATAACCAACGACCTTCTCGCCTCGTACGGGGTTGTATGAGGAACCTTGAGTCGCTCCATTTTCCTCAGAGATAATATCGCTCCCATAGAGGGCATCATACAAACTTCCAAAACGAGCGTTGGCAGCATTTAACGCATAACGAGCATTGTTCACCGGGACTACGAGTTGTGGTCCAGCTTGATTCGTAATTTCCGTATCGACATTTTTAGTTGTAATTTCTATCGGAGCAGTTAGCTCTTCAAGATAGCCAATTTCTTTAAGAAAAGTAACATAGTCATTCGAGTGCTCTTTTCCTGAGTTTTGTTTGTGCCAATCATTAATCTTTTGTTGCAATGTTTCGCGTTCTTGTACCAAGCTTTTGTTTTCAGCTTGGTACTCACTGAGTAGGAGATCGTATTGTTGCCAAAAGTATTCAGCAGTAATTCCAGTTCCAGGAATAACGTCTTCATTTACGAATCGGTAAAGTTGATCGTCTATTTTTATATTTCCGACTACTTCGTACGTCATGATTTCCTCTCCTTTGACTTCAAGTTTGTACTTATAGTGTATCGTCTGTTCATCAATAACGGAAATACATATTTGGAATGAACAATATGCTTGTTAGTTATAGTGTGAATGTAAAAAAGCATAACACAGCTGTGTTATGCCTTATTTTCTGACTCTGAAATTTCATTGGCAACGGCTTGAGCATTGCTACGGCGAATCACGATGCGCTCGTCAATTTCATAAAAGGTCTGATCTAAAGAATGTTGATTACTTTCATCGATGAGAGCGATAATAAATGGATTTTCTGCTTCAATGCTATCTAATTTCCCATCAATCAATTTACTTTGATCACTAATCTTGTCTCCTGTAACGACAGCACCGATGAGTGAGCCGATTCCGCCACCTAGCAGAACACCCAAAGGACCACCTAGAATTCCGACAACGGCACCGATGATCCCACCTTTGAACCAGTCGTTGCTATGTTCTTGTTCTGTCGTAAATCCATCTTTATAAACCATGTCGTTATTAATGCTTTTTTCAACGACAGCAGCTTGTACAATGCGATGTTCTGGTCCTTGGGAACGTTTTTTTAGTTCAGATAGTGCCTCGTATGCTTGACTTTGCTCTGGAAATTTGACGAAAAGTAAAGATTGATTCTCTAGGTCTTTTTTGGCCATTTTATGAGCCCCCTATCTTTAATCATAATGCTATAGTTCCCGTGTTATGAGGTTATAAACGTGTAAATGCGATCAGTTTATGACAACTGTGTGAGTAGTTATGTATACTAGGCTTAGACAACATCCTCGTTAGGAGTTGTACTTTTACTGAAGAATTGTTTTTCCATGGCCAAAAACGATCAACTTGGACCATTATATGGAGAAAGCCGTTCAAAGGAGTCATTGATGTACCGTCATATGATGAAAGCCAAATTGCATAAAGCGACCGTAACGGAAGCGAATTTACATTATGTTGGTAGCATTACAATCGATGAAGATTTACTTGATGCAGTTGATCTTGTCGAAAATGAGAAAGTACAAGTCGTGAACAATAACAATGGTGAGCGACTGGAAACATATATTATTGCTGGTGAGCGTGGAAGTGGTGTGTTCTGTTTAAATGGAGCGGCTGCCAGACTCGTTCAACCGGGAGATGTTATTATTGTTATTAGTTATACGATGATTGAAGAAGCTGAACTTGATGAGTATCAACCAAAAGTGGCTATTCTAGATGAATCAAACAAGATTATTGAGCTAGCAGGTACTGAATCTGCGCATACGATCAAGTAAGAAGTATATCGTTATGGTAAAATGGGCAGAACAGAGATGTTACAAGCAGTAGAAAAAGTTTTTTTAAAAGAAATTCATAAAAACTATTGCATTTCTCTATCTGCCCGTGATACTATAATTTTTGTCGGACACGTTGTATCACACTCGGAGGAGTACCCAAGTCCGGCTGAAGGGAGCGGTCTTGAAAACCGCCAGGGGGTTAACGCCCCGCGGGGGTTCGAATCCCTCCTCCTCCGCCATATTTTTAAAACACGACCTACTTTATCATGAAGTGGTCTTTTTTTATGTCCAACTATAAAAGAAAAGAGTTGTTTCATATGGAACAACATAAACGTGACGAATACTTTATGGGTTTGGCTATTGAAGAAGCAAAAAAGGCGGAAGCGATTGATGAGGTGCCGATTGGTGCTGTTCTCGTTCACGAAGATGAGGTCATTGGCCGTGCTCATAATCGCCGTGAGCATGATCAACATACGTTTACCCATGCAGAGTGTATGGCTATTCTGGAAGGGAATCGTGTAATAGGGTCATGGCGTCTTGAAGGATGCACATTATATGTAACTTTAGAGCCTTGTCCAATGTGTGCAGGGGCGATTGTACAAGCACGCATTCCTCGTGTTGTTTTTGGAGCAAGAGATCTTAAGGCGGGTTACGCTGGGACGCTTGCGAATGTGCTTCAAGATGAACGATTAAATCACCAGTGCGTTGTAACCCCTAATGTGCTCGATCAGGAATGTAGTGAATTATTGACGGATTTTTTCAAAAAACTTCGTATGAGAAAGAAATTAAACAAGTCCATTGATTTCTAGTATCTGATCAGATATACTTTAACATGCCGTGCTAGGTGGGGAATTAGCGGTGCCCTGTACTTGCAATCCGCTATAGCAAGACTGAATCCCTTCCCGAGGTTTATGCGCTGCGAGGTCTGCCCTTTGTAAGTAGTGTTGACGTTTGGGTTCTACGCAACGGAAACATGTGAACCCTGTCAGGTCTGGAAGGAAGCAGCAGTAAGCATGACCTTTCGTGTGCCGTAGAGTTGCCTGAATCGAGCCAACTGCTTAGGTAACGCTTGTGGTGCATAGATCGACGGAAGGTGCGCGGTTACATAAGATAGTTATTGAAGTCTCTCTTGAATTAGAGGGGCTTTTTTCATTTTGAAAAAGACACCTTAAAACAGTATAATAGAAACAAAGCGTCAAAGGACTGGAAAGGAGGGGGCAGAAGCTATGAGCTATCAAGCATTATATCGCGTTTGGAGACCGAAGAGGCTTGAAGATGTTGCGGGTCAAAATCACATCACGAAAACATTGCAAAACGCCCTCATCCAACAAAAAGTAGCGCATGCCTACTTGTTTAGTGGTCCGAGAGGAACAGGGAAAACGAGCGCTGCAAAAATTATGGCGAAAGCTGTGAATTGTGAGCATGCCCCGGTCGCTGAGCCTTGTGATGAATGCAATGCTTGCAAGGGCATCCAAAGTGGAGCAGTCGTAGATGTCATCGAAATTGACGCAGCGTCGAACAATGGTGTAGATGAAATTCGCTACATTCGTGACAATGTCATTGCAGCACCTCGAGATGTGAAGTATAAGGTATATATTATTGACGAGGTTCACATGCTCTCTACAGGAGCATTTAACGCACTACTTAAAACGCTCGAAGAGCCTCCAGCTCATGCGATCTTCATTTTAGCAACAACTGAATCACATAAAATTCCGTTGACGATCATATCAAGAACACAACGATTTGATTTTAAACGAATTGGTCCGGAGACGTTAATCAAGCGTATGTCTTACATCCTTGAACAAGTAGGAGCCGAATCAGAAGAGGACGCTTTACACCTTATTTCTCGAGTAGCAGAAGGCGGGATGCGTGATGCGTTGAGTCTGCTTGATCAAGCGTTATCTTTTTCAGAAGACAACACGATTCGTACAGAAGACGTGCTTGCGATTACTGGTGCGGTATCACAAGGTTTCTTGGCAGATGCTGTAGCGGCTATTATCGATGGGAATGCTGAAAAGGCGGTTCAAGCTGCAGATGCATTAATTCGAGAGGGGAAAGATCCTCTTCGTTTTATGGAGGACTTAATTTACTATTTACGTGATTTAATGCTTTATAAAACAGCTCCTTCTCTTAATACATTATTAGATCGTGTTCAAGCTGATGATGCATTTGTATCGATGGCTGAGCGAGTTGAAAGCACATGGGTGTATGATAGTATTGAACGTCTTCACGGAGAGTTGCGTGAAATGAAAGGTTCGTCCCATCCGAAGATTTTTCTTGAGATGGCATTGATTCATGTGGCGAAAGTTGGCGAGGGTACAAACGTACCGGCGGTTGACCAAGGTGAAGTATCTCAACTTAAAGAACAGCTAATGCAGTTACAAAAAGAACTTCATTCAGTAAAAACACAACCACCTGCAGCTTCTGGAGAGGAGCAACACCAAAAAAACCCTCCGAAACGCAGACCGCAGCCATCGGCTCAAAACGGGGCATCCGTTAAACAAGCAGCACGAATGCTTCAGCAAGCTTCAAAAGAGGAGCGGGCGAAGGTTGAAAGTAAATGGGCAGATGTCTTGCGCACGATCAAGCAAGAAAGTGTTCCTGCTTCAGCATGGATTAATGATGCAAAGCCTGTGGCTGCCAGTACAGATGCATTGATTCTTGTTTTCCAAAATGAAATGCATCGTGGAATGATCGATGATAAATTTCGAACATTGACGGAAAGGGCCATTGCATCTAATAATGATCATAGCTACCAAATTATTACGCTTTTAAATCATCAGTGGGAAGAGCTCAAATCTAACTTTAGATCAAGCCAGTCTGAAGATGAAGATTCGGACTCGACGCAAGAAACAGAGAAAGCAGAAGTGAGCGAGGAAGAAGATCGCCTAATTACAGAGGCTCATAAACTAGTCGGTGAGGAATTTGTTCATGTCATTGACGATTCACCGTCCAATTCTTAAGGAGGATTTTACAATGAAAAACATGGGTAACATGATGAAGCAAATGCAAAAAATGCAAAAGCAAATGGCAGAGGCACAAGAGAAATTAAAAGAAAAGACGGTTGAAGCGACTGCTGGAGGCGGAGCTGTTAAAGTTGTTGCATCTGGGGATAAGCGCATCTTAGAAGTCATCATGGACGAAGAAGTTGTCGATCCTGAAGACGTAGAAATGCTACAAGACCTCGTACTTGCGGCGACAAATGATGCCTTACAACAAGTAGATAAGCTTGTTGAGGAAGATTTAGGTAAGTTTACGAAAGGAATGAATATTCCTGGCCTAATGTAGGAGGAGTGAATTCGTGCAATATCCTGCACCGATTTCTAAGTTAATCGAAGGATTTATGAAATTGCCGGGCATTGGCCCAAAAACGGCGAGTCGCTTGGCGTTTCATGTTTTAAATATGAAAGAAGATGATGTGCTTGAATTTGCAAAAGCACTCGTCAATGCCAAACGAGACCTCACGCATTGTTCCGTTTGTTACTATATTACTGATAAAGATCCTTGCATGATTTGTGATGATAGCCAGCGGGATCGATCGGTCATTTGTGTTGTCGAAGACTCTAAAGATGTAATGGCTCTTGAGAAAATGCAAGAGTATCGTGGCCAATACCACGTTTTACACGGAGCGATTTCTCCGATGGATGGAATCGGTCCTGAGGATATACGCATGGCAGAATTAATTAAACGTCTGCAAGATGATACGATTAAAGAAGTGATGGTCGCCACAAATCCTTCAATTGAAGGAGAAGCAACAGCGATGTATTTATCGAGAATGATTAAACCAACAGGAATACGTGTAACGAGACTTGCGCACGGCTTGCCTGTCGGTGGAGATTTAGAGTACGCAGATGAAGTGACACTGTCTAGAGCAGTGGAAGGACGTCGAGAACTTTGAAGCCAAAGAAAAAGATCTATAAACGAGAAAAAGCACGAATCTACCATTTACTTGAACAACAAAAAGAAAAGCTTCATAGACAGAAGAAACATATGGAGAAAAGTATCGATCCAAGTCGTGAAGCACTTACGTACGTGAAAGTAGAAGAAGCGAAATATCGTTTATATTTAAAAGAAGCGAGAAGAATGACGTAAGAAGAACCTAATGTAGGGTTCTTCTTTTTTTATTAGAAATAAGGAAAGTCTCCACGGGTACAAGCATACAATGGTGAAAACTAGAAAGAAGAAGGGGATATAAAATGGAGCCCATTGTACTTGTATCAATTATTGGAGTCGCAGTTTTTATATTAATGTTTGTAGGTGCCTCGTTAAAACCAGTGAAATGGCTCGGTAATGGAGCGATTCGATTAGTACTGGGAGCAGTTGTTTTGTTTCTTATAAACTTATTTGGAAACTTAGCGGGTATTCATATGCCAATCAACCTATTCACTGCATCAATCGCTGGATTCCTTGGTATACCAGGAGTTCTCATGCTTTTTGCTGTTCACTTTTTCGTGCTTCCATTTTGAAAAATAGGGGCACGGAATATTTTCTTGAAAAAATATTACTAGATTTGTTGACAGTCTAATAGAACCCTGATAATATACTAAGAGTCGCCGCAAGAGATTGCGAAACACAAACAATCACAACAAAAACTTTTTCAAAAAAGTTATTGACGCGGACGACAAGAGA
>JIBW01000002.1 GCA_012970285.1 Bacillaceae bacterium JMAK1 | reverse complement strand
ATACATAAGATTATTTACAAAAAAACACTTGCATTCGTGATGGTTTTAGAGTAAAATAATGTTGTCCATGAGGCCAACAGACACATTCCACAGTAGCTCAGTGGTAGAGCAACCGGCTGTTAACCGGTAGGTCGCTGGTTCGAATCCTGCCTGTGGAGCCATACTTGGAGAGCTGTCCGAGTGGCCGAAGGAGCACGATTGGAAATCGTGTAGGCGGCATTAACCGTCTCGAGGGTTCGAATCCCTCGCTCTCCGCCATAACACATTATGCAAGAATAATCTTAAGCTGGCCCGTTGGTCAAGGGGTTAAGACACCGCCCTTTCACGGCGGTAACGCGGGTTCGAATCCCGCACGGGTCACCAACAATATCGCGGGATAGAGCAGTCTGGTAGCTCGTCGGGCTCATAACCCGGAGGTCGGAGGTTCAAATCCTCCTCCCGCAACCAATTATTTTTGACACTACGTTGAAATAGTAATAAGATAAGCATCTAGATACATACATAACTACTATGAAGTAAAACATTACTCATATGGGCCTGTGGTGTAGCGGTTAACATGCCTGCCTGTCACGCAGGAGATCGCGGGTTCGATTCCCGTCAGGCCCGCCATTACTTTTAAAAAAATTGCTTTGGCTCGATAGCTCAGTTGGTAGAGCAGTAGACTGAAAATCTACGTGTCGGCGGTTCGATTCCGTCTCGAGCCACCATTTGTTGCCGATCTAGCTCAATTGGTAGAGCAACTGACTTGTAATCAGTAGGTTGGGGGTTCAAGTCCTCTGGTCGGCACCATTATAGATGGAGGGGTAGCGAAGTGGCTAAACGCGGCGGACTGTAAATCCGCTCCCTCAGGGTTCGGCGGTTCGAATCCGTCCCCCTCCACCATTTACTAATAGGGGTATAGTTTAATGGTAAAACGAAGGTCTCCAAAACCTTTGATGTGGGTTCGATTCCTACTACCCCTGCCATAATAAACTGGAGCTTAGAGATTAATATGGCGGCTGTGGCGAAGTGGTTAACGCACCGGATTGTGGTTCCGGCACTCGTGAGTTCGATTCTCATCAGCCGCCCCATATTGGGCCATAGCCAAGCGGTAAGGCATCGGATTTTGATTCCGTGATGCGCTGGTTCGAATCCAGCTGGCCCAGCCATTTCTCATGCGGGAGTAGTTCAGTGGTAGAACACCACCTTGCCAAGGTGGGGGTCGCGAGTTCGAATCTCGTCTCCCGCTCCAAATTATGGCGGCATAGCCAAGTGGTAAGGCAGGGGTCTGCAAAACCCTTACGCCCCGGTTCAAATCCGGGTGCCGCCTCCAAAGAGAAATTCTGCCTCAACCAATGCCGGGGTGGTGGAATTGGCAGACACACAGGACTTAAAATCCTGCGGTTGGTAACAACCGTGCCGGTTCAAGTCCGGCCCTCGGCACCATTTTTAAAACAAACGCGTGAAGCGATACTTTGAAACAGTCACAACTTATGTGGCTGTTTTTGTTTTATAAAAGGAGAGGTTACCGTTGAAAAGAATTGATGTACGAGTAAAGAAGGTTGATGAAGATGCTGTCATCCCTACCTATGAATCACAAGCTGCTGCGGGGTTTGATTTGTATGCGCTTGAAGAAGTCGTCATTCGCCCTGGTGAAACGAAACTAGTTCGTAGTGGACTTGCTTTTGAAATCCCTGAAGGATATGAAATGCAAGTGCGACCACGAAGTGGATTGTCTAAAAAAACGAAATTACGAATTCCAAACAGCCCAGGAACGATTGATGCGGATTACCGGGGAGAAGTAGGAATTCTTATGGATAACCTCAATTCAAAAGACACTTCATCAATCTATAATACGTCAGGTGAGGCGATTGAAGGATCACATGACAAAGGAAGTTATGTCATTGCAAAACATGATCGTATTGCCCAAGGTGTGTTACAAGAAGTGCCACAAGCCAACTTTATTGAGGCAGATGCGTTAAGTAGTACAAGTCGTGGCAGTGGTGGATTTGGGTCGACTGGTCATTAGAGTAAAAAAAAGGTAACCATTCTAGGTTACCTTTTTTTGTCATATTGTATAAAAGTTGTCTATAAAATTGTACAAACTGTCAGGTGTATATTACTCATAAATTCGATACAATAGAGCTCATACTCTTTTGGTTAAATAATTTGAATATTAGTAATAATGTTATTTAATCTTACTTCATAATGAAGGAGGGCTTTCGTTTGAATGTGTTGAATCGTTTGAAAGAAAACTTTAGCGAAGTGGAACAAGCTTTATCTAAGCAAGAAGCCGTAGAGGAGTCCAATCGTTGTCTGTATTGCTATGATGCTCCTTGCATTACAGCATGTCCTACAGGCATCGATATACCTTCGTTTATTCAAAAGATATCATCTGATAATGTGTACGGTTCTGCACGAACAATTATGGAAGCAAATCCGGTAGGAGCAAGTTGTGCTAGAGTATGTCCTACAGAAGAATTGTGTGAGGGTGCTTGCGTTCTTAATCATTCTACAACACCAATTATGATTGGTAAATTACAACGCTATGCAACAGACTGGGCGAAGCATAATGAGAAAGTACTGTTTAAACGTGGAAAACCGATTGACCGTTCTATAGGTATTATTGGTGGTGGTCCTGCAGGTCTATCGTGCGCAAGAGAGTTAGCAGTGCAAGGATACTCGGTGACAATTTATGAAGCGAATGAAGAAGCAGGTGGACTTGATACGTATGGTATCGTCTCGTTTCGACTTCCGAAAGCTGTGTCTCGGTGGGAAGTGGAACAAGTGGAAGAGCTTGGTGTAGAAATTCAGACGAACTGTAAGGTTGGTGTGGATGTCTCATTTGATGAAATTCAGTCTAAGCATGATTCGATCGTACTAGCTATTGGTATGGGCGAAGTTCCGAATCTTCATCTTCCTGGTGAAACATTAGAAGGCGTTCACGATGCGATTCAACTCGTAAAGTCAACGAAAAAGGATGATCTTCCTGAACCACTTGTAGGTAAAGCCGGGGTCGTGATTGGAGCAGGGAACACAGCAATTGATGGAGCGACGTGTGCTGTAAGACTTGGAGCTGAACAAGTCCAAATATTGTATCGACGTACGAGCGAAGAGATGACAGCATATGACTTTGAATATGAATTTGCAAAGCAAGATGGTGTAGAGTTCCGTTGGTTAACGATGCCTGTACACATTCATGGAAACGATGAAGGGAAAGTCACTAGCATTGAATGTATGAAAATGGAATTGCAAGAACCTGGTGAAGACGGTAGAAGGCGAGTTCAACCAATTGAAGGGTCTAATTTTACGATTGAGGTTGATTTTGTTATTAAAGCAATTGGCCAGAATCGCTATTTAGAATTGTTAAATGAGATCGGTGTTGATCACGTTAATGGTGTTGTGCGTGTGGAAGAAGGGCGATTTAAAACCTCATTAAACGATGTGTACGCGTGTGGTGACGTCACATTTGGAGAAGGTCATGGCGAGGCGATGGTCGTAACTGCAGCAGAACAAGGAAAACAAACCGCCTATCGCATTCATGAACATTTACAAGGTCAAGCTCGTACTTTTGCATAGAGGAGGTTTATCATGGCAGATTTAATGACGAATGTAGGTGGAATTACGTCACCGAATCCATTTTGGCTCGCGAGTGCGCCTCCGACAAACTCAGGGTATCAAGTACAGCGTGCATTCGAAGCAGGTTGGGGAGGTGCTGTTTGGAAGACGCTAGGCGACCCGATTATTAATACGACGTCACGATTTGCGGCAGTTTCTTACAACGGGCAACGAGTGGCAGGGTTTAATAACATTGAACTGATTACTGATCGTCCTCTAGAAGTGAACTTAAAAGAAATTTATGAAACGAAGAAACGTTTTCCTGATCATGCAATTATCGCTTCGTTAATGATGGAGCCAAAACGTGAGCGATGGCACGAGCTTGTGAAACGGGTAGAACAAGTAGGCGTTGATGGCCTGGAGTTGAACTTCGGTTGTCCGCACGGGATGGCAGAACGTGGTATGGGTGCTGCATCAGGACAAGTGCCTGAACTTGTTGAAAAGCAAACGTATTGGGTGAAAGAAGTAGCAACAACACCAGTAATTGTGAAGCTAACACCGAACATTACGGACATTACAGCGACAGCAGAAGCGGCAGTCCGAGGCGGTGCGGATTCGATTAGTTTAATCAACACCATTAATAGCCTTGCGGGCGTAGATATTCATACGTGGAACACGATTCCGAATGTTGATGGTAAAGGTGCTCATGGAGGTTATTGTGGCCCTGCTGTCAAACCAATTGCGTTGAATATGGTTGCAGAATGTGCTCGTAATGCAAATGTGAACGTTCCCATATCTGGGATTGGAGGCATCTCAAATTGGCAAGATGCCGTAGAGTTTATGTTGATGGGGGCTTCAGGTGTTCAAGTGTGTACACAAGCCATGCACCACGGATTTCGCATCGTTGAGGACATGATTGAAGGACTTAATCTTTATTTGGATGAGAAAGGTTTATCTTCCGTTAGCGAGCTGACTGGCCAATCGGTTAAAAGATATTCGAATTGGGGCGATTTGAATTTAAATCATCAAATTGTTGCTGAGATTAATAACGATGTGTGTATCAATTGCAACAAATGCCACATTGCTTGTGAAGATACAGCTCATCAATGTATTGATATGTTAAAAGATGAATATGGAAATCCGATCTTACGTGTTCGAGAGGAAGAGTGCGTCGGTTGTAACCTTTGCTCGATTGTCTGTCCTGTTGATGGAGCCATTAATATGGTCGAGAAACTAAATGACCGTCCGCCGATGAGTTGGAATGAGCGTGAGCGTGTGATCACGTCATTAACTGCTTCAAAATCGTCATAAACGGAAAGGAATTCTGATATGAAAATCATAAAAAATGGAACTGTAGTTACAGCGTCAGATACATTTCAAGCAGACATAAAGATTGTGGACGACAAAATCGAAGCGGTCGGACTCGGATTAAGTACAGAGGGAGCAGAGGTTATTGATGCTTCTGGGCGTTATATCTTCCCAGGTGGGATTGACCCTCATACCCACCTTGATATGCCGTTTGGCGGTACTGTAACGAAAGATGATTTCGAAACGGGAACAGTAGCTGCGGCGTTTGGTGGGACAACGACGATCATTGATTTTTGTTTAACTGAAAAAAGCAAACCGCTATCGGATGCCATTCAAGTGTGGCACAACAAGTCGAAAGAAAAGGCAGCAATCGATTATAGTTTTCATTTAATGATCGGTGAGATGAATGACCATGTTCTTAAGGAACTACCGCAAGTCATTGAGCAAGAAGGAATTACGTCATTTAAAGTATTCATGGCATACAAAAATGTCTTCCAAGCAGACGATGCAACCTTGTTCCAAACGTTAATTAAAGCAAAGGAACTCGGCGCACTTGTGATGGTTCATGCAGAAAACGGTGATGTGATTGATTATTTAACGAAAAAGGCACTTCAAAACGAACAAACCGCACCGATTTATCATGCACTTACTCGACCGCCAGAGGCAGAAGGGGAAGCAACAGGAAGAGCAAGTCAATTAACCGCGCTGGCAGATTCACAACTTTACGTCGTTCATGTGACTTGTGAAGAAGCAGTCAAACAGATTGAAGAAGCAAGGAAAAAAGGTGCTGACGTTTGGGGAGAAACGTGTCCTCAATATTTAGTGCTCGACCAAAGCATTATGGACCAACCAGATTTCGAAGGCGCAAAATACGTCTGGTCACCACCGCTTCGTGAAAAACAACATCAAGAAGCGCTCTGGAATGCATTAAGAACTGGCTCTTTGCAAACGCTTGGATCGGATCAATGTTCATTTGACTTTAACGGTCAAAAAGATTTAGGCAAAGACGATTTCACAAAGATTCCAAACGGAGGCCCGACGATTGAAGATCGTATGTCGATTCTTTATTCAGAAGGAGTGTGTAAAGGTCGAATTACACTCAATCAGTTTGTTGAGTTAACATCAACTCGCGCTGCCAAGTTATTCGGATTGCATCCAAAAAAAGGAACGATTGCAGCCGGTGCAGATGCTGATCTTGTTATTTTTAATCCGGATGTGACGCGAACGCTGTCTCAAAAAACGCATCATTTAGCGGTTGATTATAATGCGTTCGAAGGATTAGAAGTAAGTGGGAAAGCGGAGACGGTTCTCTTACGTGGACAGGTTATTGTTGAAAACGATCAATATGTCGGTCACAAAGGCCAAGGAGAGTACATTAAGCGAGCGAAGTATGGTCATCAGTTAGAATCGAAAGTCGCGCAACGATAGTTCCTTATAAAAGGAGTGAAAGTGATGAATGAACATGAAGATTATGTGAAAGAAAAGCGTCGAATTGACGAGCTATTTGATCGTGGCTATACGATTGAGCACGTAGAAGAGAATCTTGATGGTGCATTCGTGACGTTTCGTTTAGGTGAAGTAACAGAAGTCGTTAATTTTCTAAATGCCAATGCAAGGAAGTATTTTTCGACAAAGATGATCTCTTAAGGAGCAGTCTATGCAAAATCAAAAAATAGCAATTAACGGCAAACGCCTTGAAGAAACAATCGAGAAGTTTGCGGATTTTGGCAGAACCGACAATAACGGGGTGACTCGTCTCGCATTAAGTGATGAAGATGTTCGTGCACGTAATTATTTGGTCGAGTGTTGCGAGGCGTTAGGATTACACGTAACCAAGGACGATCTAGGTAACCTTTATGCACGATTTGAAGGAAGTGACCCGAAAGCAGATCCCGTATATGTTGGTTCTCATTTAGATAGTGTCAAAAAAGGAGGCCGGTATGATGGGGCGCTCGGTGTGATCGCTGCGCTTGAAGTCATCCGTACGATGATTGACTATTCGATCCAACCGAAGCGACCGGTCGTTCTCGTGAACTTTACGAATGAAGAAGGTGCTCGCTTTGAACCTTCGATGATGAGTTCAGGGGTCTTATCAGGTAAGTTCAATCAAGATGAAATGAATAAGAAATGTGATCAAGACGGTGTGACTTTTTTGCAAGCGCTAAAGGAAAGTGGCTATGAAGGTAAAGTAGACGAACGTTTAACGAGTGGCAAAGCGTTTTTGGAACTGCACATTGAACAAGGTCCGGTTCTAGAGCAAGAAGAAATTACAATTGGTGCGGTAGAATGTGTTGTCGGCATGGTCTGTTATGAGATTGAAGTTCTAGGGGATTCCAATCACGCCGGAACAACACCGATGACGATGCGGGATGATGCATTGTTTACAGCGGTCGATACGATCCAGTCGCTAAGAGATCGATTGGATCAGCTAGATGAACGTCTCGTCTATACAATCGGGCGTATAGAAGCATCGCCGAACATCCATACGGTTATACCGAACCGCATCGTATTTAGCCTTGAAGCAAGGCACCAAGATGAAGACGTCATTTCAGAAGTGGAGCAGATCATTCACTCTTTCAAAGAGCGTAATCGTATTGAACCGAAGCGGTTGTGGCAGCGAGATACGGTGTGGTTTGATGCAGAAGTCGTTAATGTGGTTGAAGAAGCGAGTAAGCAATTGGGCACAACACATCGACGAATGGTGAGTGGAGCTGGACATGACGCACAGTTTATCGCCACGTTGATGCCTACTGCAATGATTTTTGTTCCGAGTTTAAGAGGGAAAAGCCACTCCGAAGACGAGTACACATCGCCTAAAGATTGTGTCGCAGGTGTGAATGTCTTATTTGAAGCAATAAGTACACTGAGTCAGGAATAAGTAATGAAGCAGCCATATGATCTGTGGCTGTTTTTTTGTGCTGTATTAGAAGGAGTGGTTGTTGGTTGCGTTAACGTTTGCCGTCGTGTTCATGATGCTTATGATTTACATTTTTTACAAGCCTTCGTACAACTTTATACTGGGCATTCTATCTATGACTTCTGCAATTTTTTAGTTTATGTATTGGAGGCACTGCCGATTTTACCTGAACAGTATTCTCTCGTAAATTCTCTCGTATTTGCTGACCGTGTCGCGGTCTGTTTAGCATCGTCGTTGTCGCAAGTTTGCATTTGCTCGTCGACTTTGATGTCATTCGGCGTAAGATCGAAATGAAAGCGACAAGATATATGGAATGGTTCATAGCATTTAGTTTAATACTGACGATTGTCTGGCTGTATGCAGAGATTCTAAAGCTTTTAGGTAGGGCGAGAAACACTTGACATGTAGTGATCAATCCATTGTTATAAGAAATATAAAACGTATAGTTGTTTATAGGACTAATTGAGCTATTTGTATAGATAATGGTCGTAAAAATGACGATGAATATTAATTATTCAGAAAACGGTGATATACTAATAAAAACTGCAATGGAGGTCATGTATGAGAATTTCACACATAACAAAAGTAGGAGCATTAACGTTGATCGTTGGTGGAACGTTGCAACTAGGTCTATCATCGGAACTGCAAGGGGAAGAGCAGGCGTCTTCGAAAATAGAACTTCGGAATGATTTATTGGAAATTTTAGATACGGAACAATTGCAAAGTGCCTTACCAGGAGTCCATGTTCGCCATAGTGAAACGGGTGAAGAATTATTTAGTTATAACAGCGATATTAGCCTTGCGCCAGCTTCCGGTCAGAAGCTTCTCGTTGGTGCTACAGCATTAGATGTATTAGGACCAGAGTTTACATTTGAGACAGGGATTTACACGGACGGTTATACGCGTGGCAGCATACTACACGGCAATATCTACTTAAAAGGCGGAGGAGATCCTACGTTACTAGCTTCTGACTTTGATCAATTAGCAAAGGAATTACATAATCAAGGAATCCGCATGGTTCAAGGAGACATTATCGCAGATGACACTTACTTTGATGATACACGTCTATCTTTAGACCTCTCCTGGGCAAATCAACGGGGACAAGTAGGAGCTCAAGTATCGGCTTTAAGCTTCGCCCCTGATGCAGCACTGATTTCAGATGTAGCGTTAGATCGTTATAATACGGCTTCGGTTTATGTCGAAGTTCACCCTGGTAAGGAGCCTGGTGATGAGGCAGAAATCAAGGTAACCCCAGAATCTGAATATTATTCGATCGATAATAAGATGATTACTGTTGAAGAAGACGGGGATCGAGAGTTAGCTGGTTGGGGAAGAGATCATGGAACGAATGATATTTTCTTTGAAGGGACGATTCCAGTAGGAGATAACTCCTTTAATCAATACGTTTCCATTTGGGAGCCGACCAACTTAGCGGCTGATTTGTTTGCAACAGGTCTTAAAGATGCCCGAGTTCGAGTAAATGGAGAGGTTGTTTTAGGAGAAACCCCAGAAGATGCAGAAGCATTATTTATTCACGAATCGATGACACTTGAAGAACTTATGATTCCGTATATGAAATTTAGTCAAAACAGTCATTCCGAGCATTTAACGAAGGCACTTGGACAAAAAGTTCATGGAGAGGGAAGTTGGGATAAGGGGTTAGATGTTGTCGAAGAGTATTTAGATTCAGCAGGTGTGAATACGAACGTCGTTCAACTTCGAGACGGATCGGGAATGTCTCACTTAAATGCAATCCCAACGGAAGAAATGACGCAATTTCTTCTACATGCTCAAGATGAGGAGTGGTTTGACATCTTTTACGGTTCATTACCGGTTGCAGCAGAAAGTGATCATTATGTAGGGGGAACACTGCGTACACGAATGGCTGATACAGCAGCGGCAAGCAACGTAGCAGCAAAAACAGGGAGTCTTACGAGTAAATCATCGTTGTCTGGCTACGTGACGGATGCTGATGGTGAAGAGTGGATCTTCTCGATTATAATGAACAATTATATCGGAAGTTCGCCAACGGCCGTTGAAAACGACATTGCCATTCGATTAGCCGAATATGAAACTGATTGAGAAAAGCGCGGAGGGGGCAGATCAAGTGCCACCAACCGCGCTTTTTTTCTTTTCGCTTACTCTTGTTCCTGATCTAATTCACGTTGGACAGGTTCGTCAATTAAGATTTGGTATGGAAATCCTTCTGCTTGTTCGAGAAACAATGCTCGTTGTTGTGAAACGAAGTTATTCAATGAAGGATACATTCCGTTTGGGCCAATAAGAGCTACACTAAGTTTACTTACGAGTTCCCCAGTGTTATAGACCGCGATATAGCGATTGTTATCCTTATCTACTTCGAAAGAAAATGTTAGGGTCATCGTATAGTCCCACCTTTAATTTTATGGATGTTTAACTTCGTTGTTTAGGTTATCACAAGATCATCTGTAGCTAAGCCCTACTAAACGCTAAATTCGCTTCGCTCATCATGAAGGTGCTTTTAAACTTGGTGTTTTGCCTTGTGTCATGAAACTAGTCTTTAGTTTTGTATGTGCATATGTTAATAAAAAGGCATGTATTGGAGGTGAAAAAATGTCAGATTATGTTTGTAGAAGCATTAATATTAACAATAATTTAATTAACGGTCCAGGCTTAGCGCCTCATCCATCACCAGTACCTCCTCCACAGCCAGGTCTGTGCAGTAAACTGTATGTAGGGGATGTGAGTAATAATTCTATTAGTGTTATCGATCCAAGCACTGGGCTAGTGATCGACACGATAGAAAATTTAAATGATAGACCGTATCAAATTTATTTTAATCCCTATACGAATCAAATAATTGCTTCCTTATCGTATACACCTGGACGTGAACTCATCTTCATAGACCCTCAAACGGACACGGTTACTAATACAATTCGGTTCGATAATCTAGACTCTGTTGACGGGATCTTGTACAATCCGAACACAAATCTATATTATATTGCATCTTATTATGGTAACCAGGTAGCTATTGTTGATGGAACGACGTTTGAAGAAGTTGCACAAATCTTTGTTCCGGCACCGTATCAATTGGCGTTAGATCCTGCAACCGACTTAGTTTATGCACCAGCTGCCTTTTCAAATTATGTGTCTGTCATAAGTGGTACTAATGAAGTTGATCGAATTGTTGTAGGGGAGCCCGAATTTGGGTTGTACCCAGCCGAAATTGCTTTAAATGCGACGACGAGACGCGCATATGTTTCATTACGTGAAGGGAACAGCATTGCCGTCATCGATACAGCTACGAATACACTCGTAACAACAATACCACTAGCAGGACGGCCTCGTGGCATTGATGTTGATCCTGTCACGGATAAGGTTTATGTGGCACTAACCCTACCCTTGGGACAGTTAATTGAAATCGACGGAAATACAAACACGGTAACGAATACGCTTGAAATCAGTGATTATACTTGGGACGTTGTTGTTGATACTTTAAACAATTTTGCTTATGTAACAGATAGGCAAAACTTCACTGTCTCCACGATTGACCTTTCAACGTTTTCCGTGGTCCAGACGACTGAGATTGGTGGAGAACCTACAACTTTAGCTATTTATTATTATGAATGCTAACGAAAAGCCCTGTTCGCCTGAATGGGGCTTTTCTCACCGCTTGATTTCTCATATTACTTAGCAATGATCGAGTTATATCAAGCATATTTTGGTTATCAAGTATAGCTTCCTGTTTTTTGAGACATAAAAAAATAACACCTTTTCGTTAACGTGTAACGAGGTGTTTTCTCAGAGATTAAGTCGTCCGCGTAACGTGCGACTTTTCCATATGATGTTTATCAAAACTACTGGTACAATAATCTTAAATGGTGGCGATGGTGGGAGTCGAACCCACACTTCCGTAGAAACGCGATTTTGAGTCGCGCGCGTCTGCCAATTCCGCCACATCGCCATGATTATGTATTGATCTGTTCGTTCTGACAAGTTATATAATAGCACGTCATTCACGTTAATGACAAGCCTTATTTTATATCAATATTAATTTATATCGAGAAAAGCATTATATAGGGATAACAGCCCGATCCATGTTAGTTGGAATCAGGGCTGTTTCTTTTTTGTCGACTAGCTTCTTCTTCTTCCAATTCTTTCACTAACTTCGCCCGGCGTTTTTTGTAATCTTTTACTCTCCAGACGAGGTTGATGATCATAATGACAATTGCCACTCCAATTAAAACGTAAATGATTGTGCCTGTGACCGCTCCAGTCATCGCAAGGATGAGCAGTACGATCATAATTCCCATCGTGATGTTCTCAAATGTTTTTAAAGACATTGCGTGTAAAAAATCCTTTCTTATCAAATAATAAAAATCAAAAAGAGGTGTGAGCGATGAATTTAACGATTTTTATTATTGCAATCTTAGTAGGTGTATTAGGCATTGGTTATGGAGTCTTTTCGATTTTTAAGGAACTTGGTTATTCAAACCGTAATTAATGGATCACTGCGAGCGGTTGTTCACGATGTAGAATAGCCGTTTTAGCTTGTCCGCCGTGAACTTGTGTAAACAAGTCACCGATATGCTTCGTAAACGTAATCGCTTCATCTTCGCTTTTACTCGGAGGAATGTATAACACGTGTAGTCCGCTTGTCGTTTCATGACTTATAGCCGTTCGGACACTATCGACAACTGGGCTACCGAATGGACCGTTAGCGTCTTTTGTGATGAGCTTACGATCTACAGAATTTACTCTGCCGTTTAGCCCATCGAACGATTCATCAGATGTACCGACAGTCAGCGTTACATCTCCATGTATGGTTTCCATGTCATAAAGTCCAAGTGGAAGCTCATATTGCAAGGAGAAAAAGTTGTTTAGGCTTACCGCTGACGAAATTTCAGGAAGCGGCTTTTTCGCCTTAATTCTTCGAAATAATGCTTCGTGTGACGGCCGATATTTCCCAGGATCGACACCAATCGCTTTAAACACTTGCCTCCACTCACGAACGCCTTCATAATATGTAACAGGTTGATCTAACAAGTCCAACTCAACGGTGTGACGATGAAGTTCAATTCGACTCGCAAGTTGATCAGGAATGTCACTAACGACAATATTCTCATATTGAATAAGACCGACTTTAAACGATGGAACGTGTTGAATGAGTTGTTCAGTTAAATGAAAGTTCATACAAACCTCCCTCTCACGTTCATTTTAGCATAATTGAAAGGAACGCTCGAAATGAATGAGGAATTAAAACAAGAGATTATTGCATATAGCAAAACGATTGGAATTGATAAGATTGGTTTTGCAAGTGCAGATCCTTTCTTAACATTAAAAGAACGCTTAAGGGAACAGCAACGACTAGGGTATGATTCAGGGTTTGAAGAATCGGATATTGATTTACGAACTGAACCTGAACGGTTGCTGCCTTATGCAAAATCAATTATAGCCATTGCACTAAGTTACCCATCCAAGCTCAAAAACCCTCCCAAGGGCGTTAAAGGAAACCGCAGAGGGTTGTTTTGTCGAGCTTCTTGGGGAGCAGATTATCATCATGTCTTAAATGATCGTTTGCAAAAGTTACAAGCTTTCATTGAGAGCAGAGTACCTGACGCGAAGACCGCTTCGATGGTCGACACTGGAGCGTTATCTGACCGAGCTGTAGCAGAACGAGCCGGTATTGGATTTAGTGGAAAGAATTGTATGATCATTACACCTGAATATGGTTCTTACGTTTACCTTGGTGAAATGATTACGACGATTCCGTTTGAACCTGATACGCCAATTGAAGAGGGCTGTGGAACGTGTAATAAATGTGTGGAAAGCTGTCCGACGGGTGCACTCGTGCAAGGTGGACAACTTGATGCCCAAAAGTGTATTGCGTTTTTAACACAGAAAAAAGACTTTATCCCGAAACAATACCGTAAAAAAATTGGCAATCGCTTGTACGGTTGCGATACGTGTCAAGTCGTTTGTCCTATTAACAAAGGCAAAGGCGAGACGTATCAACCAGAGTTCGAACCTGACCCTGAGAAGGTGAAGCCAGAGTTGTTGCCGCTATTATCGCTTTCCAATCGACAATTTAAAGAGAAGTATGGTGAAATGGCAGGCTCTTGGAGAGGAAAGAAACCAATCCAGCGTAACGCCATTCTTGCACTTGGCCACTTTAAAGAAGAGTCAGCGAGTGAGACGCTACGGCTATTATTGACTGATGACGCAAGACCTGTGATCCGTGGTACTGCAGCATGGGCACTTGGTGAAATTGGTGGCGATGAGAATGAAATCGCCATGCAACAAGCTTTACAAAAAGAAGATGATGAAGACGTAATTAAGGAAATTGAAGAAGCATTAACATAAAACCTCCGCTTAGGACGTTGCCTATTGAATCGCTCGAATAGGTGTACGGACTTATCGGAGGTTTTTTTATCTTGAACTGCAATTTGTTCGCATATAGTGAATGAATGAGGAAGGAGCGGTCATGATGAATAAGTTAGTAAAGAAGCGACTTGCGGCACATTTTCAGCAGCTAGCGGAATGGAAAGCAAGGGGAGTCGATGTGAAACTACTAACACCGGAAGAAAAAAAAGTAACACAACGAATCAAAAAACAAACGCGCAAAGCGAAGCTCGTAAAAGTACATGTTGATGCCACTCCTTATAAGGTTATTACGACAGGTCCCGATTCTCATATTGATTATTACTTGAACGTGAGTAAACTGTTTCGTTTCGGTGAAGAATTTTATTTAGAGGAAATGAATGAGATCAGGCAAATTGTTCTAAAGCATAATAAAATAATGAGCGATCAAGAAAAACACCGAAATGTCACAGTTGATGTTAAAAAACAAGGACGGAGCGCACATAAACAACAACCACTGGAACGAACGGGTACTTACAACCGCTTAAAAGCTGTACAATACGCTGAACGTTGGTGGAATGAGTATAATCCTGATTATCCTGAGTTCACGGATAATTGCACGAACTTTATCTCCCAATGTTTACATGCAGGTGGAGCACCGATGCACGGTTTGCCAGTTCGTGATCAAGGCTGGTGGTGGCGAGGGGAAAACTGGAGCTACTCGTGGGCGGTTGCGCATTCATTACGATGGTATTTGAGTGGCTCAACAAAAGGATTAACGGCTAAGGAAGTGGAACGTGCCGAAGATTTACGACCTGGTGATATTATTTGTTATGATTTTGATGGTAGTGGAAGATGGGATCATAATACGATTGTTGTGCGCAAAGACAATGAACGTCAACCACTCGTAAATGCGCAAACGGCGAATAGCCGTAATCGGTTTTGGAAATATGAAGATTCTACGGCTTGGACAGAGGATATTAAGTATAAATTCTTTGCTATTCATGACCAGTTTTCCTAAAGGAAGTTTGTGCTATACTGTGTGATGGAACATTATTGAAGAGGAGTCAACACGATGGCTTTGCATATTGTATTACATGAACCAGAAATTCCAGCAAACACAGGAAATATTGCACGAACGTGCGCAGGTACAGGAACCGCTTTGCATTTAATTCACCCGCTAGGTTTTTCGACTGAAGACCGGATGTTAAAACGAGCAGGTTGTGATTATTGGCCGAGTGTTGATATTACGTATCACGATTCGTTAGAAGAGTTTCTAGCTTTAAGGAACAACGATCGTGTATTCTTCGTAGAGACGACAGGCAGTGATTTGTATACGAACTTCGATTATAGCGACGTTTCTGAAGACGTTTATTTCGTATTCGGTAAAGAAACGAAAGGGCTTCCTGAATGGGTAGCAACGGACTATCCGAATCAATGCATTCGCTTGCCGCAAAACGAGTTGATTCGTTCGTTGAACCTTTCAAACGCAGCGGCGATTATTATTTACGAAGCACTACGTCAACGAGGTTTCCCAGCAGTCAATTAACGAACAAACCCCTGTGGAATTCCACAGGGGTTTGTTGTTGTCTTATTGTTGATGAGGTTTTGAGTTTTTGCCAGCTGTCATAATGGCAGCAATGAATGCCGCGCAGACAGTTAATAGTAGAAATAAGCGCATCTAAGTAGTTGCCTCCCTTAACAGTCATTCGATTCAAAGTAGATGAGATCCTAGCATCACTTTGGACACATACTAGATAGTATTATTATAGCGAATAATTGTTTTTATGTACATGTTTGTCAGTGAATCGCCATTCCCCTATACTAAAAGGGAATGGTGATTATAAAGGAGGAGTTATGCAATGTACGTTGTAATGAATGAATTAAATGTAAAAGAAGATCAACATGACCACGTGAAAGCACGTTTTGAGAAGAGTAAAGATCGTATGAATGATGTGCCTGGTTGCTTAGAATTCCTTTTCTTAGAAAGTGAAAAAGAAGATGTAAGCTTTATTGTATTTACGAAATGGGAAGCAAAATCAGATTATGAAAACTGGCTAAACAGTGATGCATTTAAACATGCACATAAGGGACAACAAGCAGAAAGCAAAGAAAAACCTCCAACTACAGCGAGCAACTTACGTTCTTTTGACGTTGTGTTTCATACGTAATTTCATGAGGTCACCGTCTTAGACGGTGGTCTTTTTTATTGGACGGATTGTTTCCTTTCCTAAGGTTATCTTCATCTAGGTGTCTGCATAGAATAAAAAACACATGAGGATGAGCGGAGCCTAAAGGCGGTTTGCGCTTCTTTTTCATTGTTGTTATTCCTAAACAGGCTGTCGGGGTGAGTCAGAACATATAACGATCCGAAAAAGGGAGGCCATTCGGTGGATATACTGTCTAAAATGAAGGACTACCGTCATGATCACGAAAAGTTAAAGTGGGAAGGAACATTCAGAGAATATTTGGAGATCCTTAAAGAGCGACCAGAGGTTGCGCAAACGGCACACTCAAGAATGTATAATATGATCAAAAGTCATGGCATTGAAGAAAATGAGGATGGCTCTAAGTCGTATGAGTTTTTTAATGATTCAATCTTCGGTGTCGAAGACTCCATTGAGCGCCTCGTAGAAGAGTATTTTCATTCTGCAGCTAGAAGATTAGATGTTAGAAAGCGAATCTTACTTCTTATGGGGCCTGTTAGTGGCGGTAAATCAACGTTAGTTAATATGCTAAAACGTGGTTTGGAGCAGTTTTCGTATACCGATGAAGGGGCAGTTTATGCCATTAAAGGTTGCCCGATGCAAGAAGATCCATTGCACTTAATTCCTCACCATTTGCGAGAAGATTTCTTTGGTGAATACGGCATCCGCATTGAAGGGGCGTTATCTCCACTTAATACGATGAGGCTCGAGGAAGAGTATGACAACCGTGTTGAAGATGTTATGGTAGAGCGGATTTTCTTCTCTGAGGATAAGCGTACTGGCATTGGTACATTTAGTCCTTCTGATCCGAAATCTCAAGATATCGCTGATTTAACAGGGAGCATTGACTTCTCAACCATTGCTGAATACGGTTCAGAGTCAGATCCTCGTGCGTACCGATTTGATGGCGAACTAAACAAAGCTAACCGTGGTCTTATGGAATTTCAAGAAATGTTAAAGTGTGACGAGAAGTTTTTGTGGCACTTGTTATCGCTCACTCAAGAGGGGAATTTTAAAGCAGGTCGTTTTGCACTGATCTCTGCCGATGAGCTCATTGTCGCGCATACAAACGAAGCAGAGTATCGCACGTTTATAAACAATAAGAAAAATGAGGCGTTACATTCGAGAATTATCGTTATGAATGTGCCGTACAATTTGAAAGTAACTGAAGAAGAACGAATCTACGAGAAGATGATCCATGAAAGTGATATGGCACATGTACACATTGCTCCACATGCACTTAAAACAGCTGCAATCTTTACGGTTTTAACCCGTCTAAAGGATTCGAAACATCAAGGAATTGATCTTGTTAAGAAAATGAAACTGTACGATGGTCAGGTCGTTGAAGGGTTTAAAGAACAAGACGTTGTCGAGCTTCGTAAAGAACATCAAGATGAAGGAATGACAGGGATTGACCCTCGTTATGTCATTAACCGTATTTCTTCAGCGATCATTCGAAAGAACTCGAAATCAATTAACGCACTCGACGTGCTTCGTGCATTAAAAGATGGCTTAAGCCAACATGCTTCCATTTCGAAAGACGATCGTGAACGGTATCAAGACTTTATTTCCGTTGCAAGAAAAGAATACGATGAAATCGCAAAACAAGAAGTTCAAAAAGCATTTGTGTACTCGTACGAAGAGTCGGCAAAAACGATGTTGAACAATTACTTGGACAACGTAGAAGCATTTTGCAATAATCAGAAACTATATGACCCAATTACAGGTGATGAGCTGAGCGCAGATGAGAAGTTAATGCGTTCGATTGAGGAACAGATTGGCATTTCAGAGAATGCAAAAAAAGCGTTCCGAGAAGAGATTTTAATTCGGATTTCTGCGTATGCAAGAAAAGGTCATAAATTTGATTACAACTCTCACGAACGGTTACGTGAAGCCATTCAAAAGAAGCTATTTGCAGACCTTAAAGATGTCGTGAAAATAACGACATCGGTTAGCACGCCAGATGAGTCTCAACTGAAAAAGATCAACGAAGTCATCGCTAGGCTCGTTGATGAACACGGATACAATACGACGTCAGCAAACGAGTTACTGAAATACGTAGGGAGTCTACTGAATCGTTAAGTAAATATGTAAAGCCCAGCAGCGTTAGTCTGCTGGGCTTATTCTACGATTGTGTCAATCCATATTGGTGCGGAAATGGCAAGGTAGGGTGTAGCGGTAGAAATGAAGAAGGAATGCTTACAGGTGGCAGTAGTGAATCACTTGGTGTCTGTTCGTCGTTGTGCAAAATAATATATGAGCCATCTTCATTTTCACTAAGGTGAATGCTAAAGAGATGATCAGTATCTTCTTGAGTTGTTTCTGTAGGTTGATCACCTTCGAATTCCATCTCTTGGTATTCTAACCATGTGGACGGCGGCATCTCACGCTGCTCAGCATCTTCTTCAATGTAAAACGGTTGCTTATAGCTTTTAGACAGTGACTGTTCACTTTGGTTTTCAATTGAATCATTGACGTATAGATAATATAGACCGCCGTAATCGTAACCATCTGAAGGAGGTCGTACTTGAATTTGCGTTGGTGTGTAAATGAAAATAAAGTTGTGAATAACGTTTCCTTCGTGATCTGTCACGAACAACGACTCGTTGCTAATCGTCTCTTCATCAAAAGGTTCACTAAACTGTAATTCAAAAGAGTGTGTTTCAGAAACCGTCAAAAGAGGGAAGTGATGATAAAAACTGCCATCGCGCTCTTCGATTAATTGAATGTCTTGATAGTCATTTGGCACCATCGTAGTCGTTCTTGGAGATGCCGTTGTTTCAAGTAATCCAGATTCATTAGGTTCAGGTGTCGTTAATGAGTAAATGATTTGCCATTCGCCATCTTGTTCATAGCTATCAACGACTTCGATTCGATATCCTGTATTCGGATGCGGTCCCCATACTAATTCAACATATTCACCATCCCGGTTTAGCTGAATGGTCGGTGGCGTATCTTCATTTGGTTCAAAAGAATGTGTGGTATGATAAAGGAACGGGGAAACAATCATTATAATACTCACAAGGATTGTTGAAATAAAACTCATATAGTCACCTCTGCTCGTTCCGAGTCCTATTAATAGACGAGTTCTTGTACGATGAAGTTACATACCTATACGTATTTTTCACAAAAATAACGTAAAAAGCAAGTAAAACGTAAAAAAATATGTAAAAAGTCGTAGAGCGATTCAAATGAAACGCAACATATTCAGTTTGGGGGTTACGGCATTGACAAGTCTATCAAAAGAAATTTGGGATTGGGTAAAAACATTTATTATCGTCATTTGTATCGTCGTCATCGTAAGAACGTTTTTCTTTGCGAATTACATGGTACACGGTGAATCGATGATGCCGACAATTGAAAGTGGCGAGCGCTTAATTATAAATAAGGTTGGCTACCACATTTCAGAACCCGAACGATTTGACTTAATCGTATTTCATGCAACGGACGAAAGTGACTACATTAAACGAGTCATTGGCTTACCTGGAGATTCAATCGCCTACATTGATGACGTCCTTTATGTGAACGATGAGCCGTTACTTGAAGATTACTTACAACCGTCAATTACTGAAACGACAGGCGGTCCATTTACGAGAAATTTCACATTAGAAGATTTAGATCTTGAAAGTCAAGTGGTTCCAGATGGACATCTTTTCGTATTAGGTGATAATCGTAGGAATAGCTTAGATAGTCGACAGATCGGCTACGTAGAGTACGAAAGCATCGTTGGAAAAGCGAACATCCGCTATTGGCCTGTTAGTGACTTCTCAATTATTAATTAGTACCTACAGCTAAGTTCAGAGATTACTTGTCACATTGTACATGATAAATGGTTACGTTGTTGCTTCTCATCATTGAGAGGCTTTTTTGTTTCCTAGAAATCTGGACGACTCTTTTACAAATCAAATGACAATTCTTGTTTTCTGCTGCATACGATGGGAGTAGAACTACGTGTCCGAAAAGAAGTTGACGATTACAATTATTGAACATTCGGTTTTTTGGGGAAAGCTGTTTGTTCTTTAGGAGGGTTTTTAGATGGATGAAAAGCAACTGCCACCCTTTGTCATATCAGAAGAGAATTGGTCCCTCCATCGCAAAGGCTATCTCGATCAAAGACGTCATGAAGAAAAAGTAAAAGATGCCATACATCAAAACTTGCCAGATTTAATTACGGATGAAAGCATTGTTATGTCCAACGGACGTGATGTTGTTCACGTACCTATTCGCTCATTAGATGAATACAAGATTCGTTATAACGATGACAAAAAGCAACACGTAGGGCAAGGGGATGGCGATAGTCAGGTTGGGGATGTCGTTGCCAAAGCACCAGGGAAAGATAAAGCAAACGGTCCTGGTAAAGGAAATAAACCTGGTGATACTGCGGGTGAAGATTATTATGAAGCTGAAATCTCAATTGCAGAATTAGAAGAAGCGCTGTTCCAACATTTAGAGTTACCGAATCTACAAAAGAAAGATGATGAAGATCTCGTCGTTGAAGATATTATTTTCAACGATGTACGCAAAAAAGGTCTAATCGGAAACATCGACAAACGACGCACGATCTTAACTGCTCTCAAGCGAAACGCCATGGAAGGAAGACCTGGAATCAATCCGATTTATCGAGACGATTTACGGTTTAAAACGTGGAATGAAGAGATTAGACACGAATCAAAAGCGATTATCATAGCGATGCTCGATACGTCTGGTTCAATGGGGAAATGGGAGAAGTATATGGCGAGAAGCTTTTTCTTCTGGATGACGCGCTTTTTGCGTACGAAGTATGAGAGTGTCGAGATAGAATTTATCGCACACCATACGGAAGCAAAGGTCGTCGATGAAGAACACTTTTTCACAAAAGGTGAGAGTGGGGGAACGATTTGTTCTTCCGCCTATGAACTTTGTTTACAGCGCATTGAAGACCATTATGATCCGAAAGTGTACAATATTTACCCGTTCCACTTCTCAGATGGGGATAACTTAACATCCGATAACAAAAAATGCCTTAAACTGATTGAACAGATTATGGATAAGTCGAATATGTTTGGTTACGGTGAAGTTAATGCATATAGCCGTCACAGTACGTTAATGAACGTCTACCAAAACATTAAAGATCCAAGGTTCAGGCACTTCATATTAAAAGAAAAGAAGCATGTTTTTAACGCGTTACAGTGGTTTTTCAGTAATGAAGAGGAACACGCAAAAAACGTATAAACATAGTAAAAGATCGGCATCGTTCATGTGCCGATCTTTTACTAGTTAAGAATATAACGTTTTCGATGCACTCCTAAATGAATAAACAACTTCTCTGGCTACTGAGTTGGGTTTTACTCCCAGTGATGACGAATAAATTCATCTCGACCGGACGCTTTGCGATCAGTTTTATAGTACGCAGGATTCGTTTTATAAAACTGCTGATGTTCTGCTTCAGCCGGATAAAATGTCGTTGCAGGTTTAATTTCTGTGACGATTGGCGATGTAAAACGTCCGCTCGATTCTAGATCGTTCTTGGACTGCGTTGCATGGTTTAGTTGCTCATTATTTGTATAAAAAATTGCTGTGCGATATTGACTGCCTCGGTCGTGGAACTGTCCATCAGGGTCAGTCGGATCAATTTGAGGCCAGAATAAGTTCAATAGTTGAGTGTAAGTGTACAAAGTAGGATCAAAGAGAATTTCAACAGCTTCGTAGTGTCCACTCGTCCCTAATTTAACTTGTTCATATGTAGGGTTTGCAAGCTCTCCACCTATATAGCCTGATGTTACAGCTTGAATGCCGGGTTGTTCTTCAAATGGTTGTACCATACACCAAAAACAACCACCTGCAAAAATTGCTCGTTCAGTTGTCATCAAAATCACACCTTCCTTAATCCAATTTTACCAAAGAACGCCTACTAGTACGAACCTTCCTTATGAGATGGTATAATACAATCAGCGATTGGACTAGCATGATACTAGGGCTAGCTCAAGGGGGAGGATTCATGATACAACAACGTATTGATCATTGGAAAGAGAACGTTCAAGATGAAGCGTTACGTCAAGACCTTGAAACATTGCAAAGAGGCGATGAGGTTGTCTTACGTGATTGCTTTTATAGAAACCTTGCATTTGGTACTGGTGGGATGAGGGGCGAATTAGGTGTTGGGCCGAACCGGTTAAACATCTATACCGTGCGAAAAGCAGCATTAGGACTTGCCCATTACTTAATGAATCGAAATCAACATGGCGGTAAAGTCGTCATTGCCTACGACTCTAGGCATCAATCACAAGAGTTTGCTCATCAATGTGCGCTTACGTTAATCGCAGAAGGGTATGAAGCCCTTGTGTTTCCAGAGTTAAGGCCAACACCGATGTTATCATTTGCAGTGCGTCACGCAAAAGCAGTGGCAGGTATTATGATCACTGCAAGTCACAACCCCCCAGAATATAATGGGGTGAAAGTATATAACGAACAAGGTGCTCAATTACCTTTGGCACAATCAGATGAACTCATTGGCTATGTAAATGCCGTAGAAGATGAGTTGACGATTGCTGTTGCTGATTATACGGAAGCTATAAAAAATCAACAGTTAATGTTTGTGTCGGCGGATGTGGATGAGGCATACCAAAAAGCATTGACTTCTATATTGCAAGATCAAGAGCAAGTAAAGACTCACGGAGCGGATTTATCGATTGTTTTTAGCCCGTTACACGGAACGGCAAGAGAACCTTTACGACGCGCACTTACTGAAAATGGTTTCAAGAATGTGACACTCGTTTCAGAACAAGAGCATCCTGACCCGCAGTTCTCAACGGTTAAATTGCCGAACCCAGAAGATCCAGCGGCATTTTCGTTGGCAATGAAAAAAGGCAATGAAATTGGAGCGGACGTATTGATTGCAACTGACCCAGATGCAGACCGAATTGGTGTTGCGGTTCCTGACGAGAACTCGACGAACGGGTATCGATTATTAAACGGGAATGAAACAGGATTACTTTTATTGCATCAGATCCTTCAGAAGAAATCAGAAGGCGTTGGTGTAACAAACAACGATCACGTTTTAAAAACAATCGTTACATCGGAGTCTGGTCGTGTTATAGCGGAACATTTCGGTGCAAGTTGTATTGATACATTAACGGGCTTTAAATTTATTGCTGAGAAAATTGAAGAGTATTCAACTGATGGTCGTGAGTTCCTGTTCGGTTATGAAGAATCATACGGCTATTTATTAGGCTCATTTGTTCGTGACAAAGATGCGATCCAAGCGGGTATGGTGATCTGTGAAGCAGCGCTATTAGCAAAAGCCAATGGCGAAACGTTATTGGATCAACTTCATCATATTTATGAACAGTTCGGTTATTTCAAAGAGCAGACGAATAGTATGGAGCTTAAAGGCGAGCATGGTGCAAAGCAAATTGAACAATTGATCCAGTCTTTAAGAAAAAACCCGATTGAAGAGGTTAACGGAAGTTCGGTTTTGACAATTGAAGACTATCAGTTGCAGGAAAGAGTTGAAGTAACGACGAATTCCAAAGTAGCATTGCAATTGCCTAAATCAAACGTCATTAAGTATTTCCTTTCTGATGAAACGTGGATTTGTGTGCGCCCTTCAGGTACAGAGCCGAAGTTAAAAGTTTATTTTGGCGTTCGTAGTGAAACAAGTGAAAGTGCTCATCAAAAGCTAACCGACGTTTCTGAAAAAGTGATGGAAGAATTAACGAATCGACTGTAAAGCTGTTTGTGTTATAGGTGGTGAATAAAATGTGGGTTTTGGAGTATTTAAGGTTGTTGAATGTTGAACAAAAACAGCCGTCACTTCCGTTTTTAAAGAAATTAATGAAGCGCCATCGACTCATTTTTCCATTTGAAAATGTTAGTAAGCTCTTAATTGATCAGTACGAACAAAATCAAATCATTACAGTTGAAGAATTTTTAGATCGGCGTAAACGCTATGATATGGGCGGGACGTGCTATACGTTGAACATTCAATTTGCCAGGCTGCTTAAGGAGCTCGGGTATGCTGTGTCGTATATTCGTCCAGGTAACGAACATCTTGCGTTATTAGTAGGTTTAGCTGATTCAAAGAAGGTATGGTACGTAGATGTAGGTACAACGGCGCCGATTTTAGCTCCGTTACCGCTCGGGATTGAGCGGCAAACACCGATATTCGCCGGTGAGAAAGTACACCTGAGAAAAGGTGAGGAACCGCATACGTTCACGTACGTTCGAACAATCGGAGGTAGACAAGTAAGTAAGCAATGGGCATTCCGGAGTGATCAGCGCTATACGTTAGATGATTTGGTGCAACCGATTCAACAATCGTTTCTGGAAAATGGTCCTTATATGAGTTGTATACGCATTGATAAGTGGTGTGAGTCCAAACAGCGCATGTTATCTCTGAAAAACACCGTGTTAACGATGCGAGGCGGGGGAAGTAAAACAGAAAGATCAGTGAAAACACCAGAAGAGATGAAAGCTGTCTTACAAGACAGCTTTCATCTCCCGAAGCTTCCAGTACTTGAAGCTGTCGAACAGTTAGAGGCTCGTGGGCAGATGTTATTTAAGAAGTCTGCTAATATACAATCTTAAACGTTGATTCATCGTCTTCATTTTGTTTTTTGGTCGTAATAACATCTTCTACTTTGGATAAATCATTTCCTTTTTTAATTTCTTCTAAAAAGGGATCAATATTAAAATGATCGCCTTGTACGTTCATTTCAACGGCACCATCTGAACGGTTTCGAACCCAACCGCTTAGATGGTGTTTTTTTGCGGTTTGTAATGTGAATTGTCTAAAACCGACGCCTTGTACCGAGCCGTGTACAACAATGTGATAACGCATAAAAACTCCTCCTCTATAAAGACTTATACCTACATCTTGAAATGTTGAAACATGATGATTCATTTACACAAAGTTGAAACATATAAATAGAAGTAGCAGAAGTTTAAGGGGGAAGATGGATGATCGTACAAGAACACCGTGAACTTCAACTTAAAATTGCAGAGATTACAGAAATTGCCGAAGGATTCGGATTAGATTTTTATCCGATGAGATATGAGATTTGCCCAGCGGACATTATTTATACGTTTGGTGCTTATGGGATGCCTACTCGATTTAGCCATTGGAGTTTTGGTAAGCAGTTCCACAAAATGAAAATTCAATATGACTTAGGATTAAGTAAGATCTATGAGCTTGTGATTAACTCAGACCCTTGTTATGCGTTTTTGTTAAATAATAATTCACTAATTCAAAATGAGTTGATTGTCGCTCACGTTCTTGCACATTGTGATTTCTTTAAGAACAATTGTCGCTTTGTAAACACGAGAAAAGATATGGTTGAAAGTATGAGTGCAACAGCAGAGAGAATTTTTCATTATGAGCAAGTTCATGGAAAAGAAGAAGTGGAGACATTTCTTGATGCGGTTCTTGCAATTCAAGAACACGTAGATCCTTATCGTTTACCAAAAGGCGAACTGCAAAGAAAGCCCAATAAAACGTATAAGAAGAGGTCTGATCCCTATGAAGATTTGTGGGAAACTGAAACGAAAGAGCCTGTGAAGAAAGTGAAAAAGAAGGTCCCAGAAAAGCCAGAAAAAGACTTACTTTTGTTTATAGAAGAACATAGTACAGAGCTTGAGGATTGGCAGCGGGATATTTTAACGATGATGCGAGAAGAAATGCTTTACTTTTGGCCACAAATGGAAACGAAAATTATGAATGAAGGCTGGGCTTCATTTTGGCATGCAAGAATTATGAGAGAAGTGGAGTTATCTTTTGCAGAGACGATAGAATTCGCTAAATTAAACGCAAGCGTCGTTGTACCATCTAAAACGACAATTAACCCGTATTATTTAGGTTTGAAGATCTTTGAAGATATTGAACAAAGGTACGACCAACCGAATGACGAGTTGAAACAATTAGGAATTAAACAAGGAAGTGGCCGGGAGAAAATCTTCGAAGTGAGAGAGCTGGAGTCTGATGCTTCATTTCTTAGAAATTATTTAACGAAAGATTTAGTCGAACGAGAAGATCTTTATTTATTTGGGAAAAAGGGCAATCAATATGAAATTACCGACAAGTCTTGGGAACATGTTCGTGATGAGCTTGTGGCTTCTAGAGTTAATGGCGGCTTTCCTTATTTAACAGTAACGGACGGGAATTATTTACGTGCGGGGGAACTTTATGTTACTCATCAGTTTGAAGGCATTGAACTTGATGTAAAGGAACTCGAGAAAACGGTTCCGTATCTATATCACTTGTGGGGAAGACCAGTTCATTTAGAAACGGTTTGTGCTGGGAAAACAACGGTGTTTACCTATGATGGTCGTAGAATTCATCGGAAAACGAAGTGATGAGGTAGAACGTTAATACAAAACAGGTCGACAGATGCTTTCCTGGATGACGTTACGTCTCTAAGAAAGATTTTTCGAGAGGCGTAGCTGAAAATCTCTAAGGATCTTTTTCTG
The DNA here is from genome assembly GCA_012970285.1 of Bacillaceae bacterium JMAK1. Lineage (GTDB taxonomy): Bacteria > Bacillota > Bacilli > Bacillales > Marinococcaceae > Geomicrobium_A. The sequence continues at coordinate 1,346,773 of JIBW01000002.1, read as the reverse complement.
TCGGCTTTTTTGAATTAAAAACAAATGAAGTTGAACAATTCGCCGGAAAAGTTGAAATGATAAGTAGGAAGTAACTTCTATTTATTACAAAAGATGTCAACGTTTCGTAAAAAAAGGACGACCTACAATGTAGGTCGCCAAGATCAAAATACACGCATCAAGAAGGTAATGCAAAGTAAGCAGGGTTTGAACCGAATAATCGATTCAATCAATGAAGACCCTGTCGGCGTAAATATAGCATATTACATCCATTTATTCCATAACACTTAATAAAATTGTAATAAATTAATTCGAAGTTACGGTTTGTTTACAATCTTCAGATGCGTTCCCGTACGTGTTTTCGAACTGGTGAATTCGTGCGACGAACTTCGTCGGTGCCGTTGAGATTCCCTTGTTATAAAGCCGTAGTTCGTGTTCATACGCTTGTACTTCATAGGAAATAAACGTGGCTAATTGTTCATGCTCTATTCGTTCTTCTTGAACATTAAGAAATGTTGGAGGTTGATGCTTTTGAATTTCTTTTAATTGATCGTTGATTTGATTGAACCATTCGAGCCGCCTAACACGAGTTAATGAAGGGTCATTGATCGACGCAAGTGAAGCAATCAAATTTTGTTGTTGTTCACTATCTTGTACTTCGAGTGCCAGCTTCTTTGATATGCGCTCATAGCGATGAAGAAGTCGAGAAAGCTGTGACCAACGTTTTTCAATTCGTTTAACAAACTTTAACAATACGGAATAGCCGACTAGCCATCCGAGCAATGTTATTCCGATCAAACTTCCTAATATAATGGGGAATACCAATGGTTTCAGTCCTCCCTTAACGTACGATCGTTAAGATCTACTATACCATAGGAGAATCGATCACAGGACTACGAATGCATTGAAAAAAATCAATAGGTTTCCTCGAAGTGGTCGTCTGTAACGAGTGAACTTATACTAGACGGGTAATTAACAGTATAGTATGGTTACTGTAAGCGCTTACTGATCTAAACCGATTGAGCGCTTGCTCAGTTGGTAAATTCTGAATAAAGCGAGGGATTGTATTGAATTTTGCATTATCGAAAGAACAACGGATGATACGAGACACGGTTCGAGATTTTGTAAAAGCAGAAGTGGCACCTAAAGCGATAGAAGTCGATCAAACCTCACGTTTTCCAAAGGAAAACTTTGATCGCATGGCTGAGCTTGGCATTTCTGGTTTGCCAATTCCTGAAAAGTACGGTGGAGCAGGTGCAGATACATTGTCTTATGCACTTGCTGTTGAAGAGATCGGCAAAGGGTGTGGTGGAACAGGACTTAGTTATGCGGCATCTGTTTCCCTCGGTGCAAGCCCATTGTTGAACTTCGGCAATGAAAAACAAAAAGAGGAATTTTTAGTTCCGATCTGCAAAGGAGAGTCATTAGGGTCGTTTGGATTAACAGAACCGAATGCAGGCTCAGATGCAGGAGGTACAAAAACGACGGCTAAAAAACAAGGTGATCAGTACGTCATCAATGGTGAGAAGTGTTGGATTACGAATGCAGAATATGCAAAAGCAGTTATTATAACTGCTGTATCCGGAAAGAAAACAAACGGCAAAAATATCATCTCTGCATTTATCGTTCCGACTAATCAGAAAGGATTTACAATTTCGAGCCCTTATGAAAAGATGGGAGTACGAGGTTCAAATACGACTGAATTAGTGCTAGAAGACGTGACTATTCCAGAAGAGAATCTTTTAGGGGATTCTGAAAAAGGGTTCCACCAATTTTTGGAGACGTTAGATGGCGGAAGAATTTCAATTGGTGCACTTGCTGTTGGTATTGCACAAGCCGCTTATGAACGTGCATTGCACTATTCGAAGGAACGTAAGCAATTTGGTGAACAGATCGGGAAGTTTCAGTCGATTCAATTTAAGTTAGCGGACATGGCAATGCAAATTGAATTGGCGAGAACAATGGTACACAAAGCTGCTTGGCTGAAAGACGAGAAAAAACCATTTAAAAAAGAAGCTGCATTTGCGAAATTGTACGCATCTGAAATGGCAACGAAGGTTTGTAATGACGCAATCCAAATTCACGGCGGTTCAGGGTATATGCGTGAATTCGAGGTTGAGCGCATGTTAAGAGATACGAAGCTCATGGAAATTGGTGAAGGTACTTCTGAGATCCAACGAATGGTAATTAGTCGTGAGATTGGGTGTCCAATGTAAAGGAGTGATGGCCATGTTTAAGAAAGTTCTAATTGCAAACCGAGGCGAGATTGCATGTAGAATTATTCGATCGTGTAAAGAAATGGGTAGTACATCGATTGCGGTGTATTCGGATGCAGATGCAACGAGTTTACATGTGAAAGTTGCGGATGAAGCTTATCATATTGGTGGATCAGCAGCGAAGGAAAGCTATTTAAATGTTCAAAAGATCATTGAAGTAGCCAAAGAATCAGGGGCAGAGGCAATCCATCCGGGTTATGGTTTCTTGTCGGAAAATGCCGAATTTTCTAGATTGTGCAAAGAAAATAACATCATCTTTATTGGACCTAAACCTGAAACAATTGAAGCTATGGGTGACAAAATTTCTGCACGAGAGATGATGGAAGCTGCAGGAGTTCCTGTTCTTCCTGGTAATCATAACGTGGCTTCTGCAGATGAAGCGGTTGAAATTGCTACAACGATTGGATATCCGCTCATGGTTAAAGCAGCAGCTGGCGGTGGCGGAATAGGCATGGAACTTGTCACGAACGATGATCAATTACGAAAAGCGTATAGTAGCAATCAACGCCGTGCGAAGAACTATTTCGGTTCAGGAAACCTCTACTTGGAGAAAGCTTTACTCAATCCAAGACACATTGAAATCCAAGTGATCGCAGACTCATTCGGTGATGCAATTCATCTTGGAGAACGTGATTGCTCTATCCAAAGACGCCACCAAAAAGTAATCGAAGAAGCGCCTGCTCCAGCTTTAAGCGACGATCTACGTGAAGCGATGAGAGAAGCAGCTTTAAAAGCTGTAAAGTCTTTACAGTATGTAAACGCGGGCACGTTAGAGTTTCTCTATGAAGAAGGTAAGTTTTACTTTTTAGAGATGAATACGAGGCTTCAAGTAGAACATCCAGTTACCGAAGCCATTACAGGTGTAGATCTTGTAAAAGAACAATTAAACGTTGCGAGTGGGAAAGGGTTATCGTTACGTCAAGAAGATGTAACGTTCACTGGGCATAGCATCGAATGTCGAGTGTATGCGGAAGATCCTGTGACGTTCTTTCCATCACCTGGAACTTTAACAAACGTCGAGTTTCCTAGAGACGTTCGTGTGGACCATTCAATCGAAACTGGAACAGAAGTGACTCCTTTTTATGATCCGATGATCGCTAAAGTAATCGTTCATGATCTCGATCGACAAAAAGCGATTGAGAAAATGAAGCAAACGCTTTTGAATACGAGCATAGAAGGGATCAAAACGAACATTCCATTTCTACAACGTGTGCTTGACCAACCTGACTTTATAAATGAAAACATGAATACAAACTTTGTTCAAAAGCATAAAGAAACGATATTACAATAAGGAGAGGGTCACATGGCAACAATCACATCAACGATGGCAGGGAATCTTTGGAAAGTATTAAAAAACGTAGGTGACACTGTAGAAGCGGGCGAAGAAGTCGCAATTTTAGAATCAATGAAGATGGAAATCCCAATCGAAGCCGATTCAGCAGGGGTCGTCAAACAAGTTCCAAAGAACGAAGGCGAGTTTGTTAATGAAGGCGACGTACTATTTGAAATCGAGTAAAGGGGCTTTTGAAGTTGACTACTATTACAGTGAAGATTGATGAATCTGGCATTTGTTACGTCCAACTTAATCGTAAAGAACAAGCGAACAGCTTGTCTAAGGCACTCTTAGATGAATTAAAGAGCGAAATTGAATCAATCAAGTTTAATGAAGAAGTGAAAGTTGTTGTATTTACTGCAGCAGGCAACAAAATCTTCTCTGCTGGGGCAGATTTAAAAGAACGTGCATCAATGACAGAGAGTGAAGTCGTGGCAGCTGTCCATTACATTCAATCCGTCGTTCACCTCGTGTCAACGATTCCACAACCGACGATTGCAGCGGTAAATGGTAGTGCACTTGGTGGTGGGTTGGAACTTGCTCTTGCGACCGACATCCGTGTTGGAGCGATTGAGGGAACGTATGGATTACCAGAAACATCCCTTGCGATTATCCCTGGAGCGGGTGGGACACAGCGACTTGCTAAATTAATCGGACCTGGTAAGGCGAAACAATTAATCTTCTCTGCTGCACGTATTAGCGGTCAAGAAGCGTTTGATTTAGGAATCTTCGAGGAATGTGTTCCTCTTGAAGATGTATTTCAAACGGCAAAAGAGCTTGCATTAAAAATTGCTAGCAACGGACCACTTGCCACAAAAATGGCGAAGCAAGCGATTGACTTAGGGTTGTTAAATGATCTAGAAACAGGTCTTGCAATTGAGCGAGCAAGTTATGAGAAGACGATTCCAACTGCTGATCGCAAAGAAGGATTACTTGCCTTTAAGGAAAAACGAACGCCATCCTATATAGGAAAGTAGTGAACGATACATGGTTAAAACAAAAAAAGATCATCTCGCCATTCAACAGACAGTTGAAGAAGGCGGAGCTACGAAATATCATGAAAGCAACAGAGCGAAAGGAAAGAAGTTCGTAAGAGATCGACTCGCTGATTTGCTTGATGATGGTTCCATTACATTTGAAGATGGAAAATTTGCAAACAACTTGGCAGAAGGGTTGCCTGCAGACGGTGTTGTTACTGGAATGGGAACCATTCACGGTGAAAGCGTCTGTTTTATGGCAAATGATTCAACGGTCAAAGCAGGCTCTTGGGGCGCTCGAACTGTCGAGAAGATCATTCGTATTCAAGAAACGGCTGAGCGGTTAAATACACCGATGCTGTATCTTGTCGACTCCGCCGGAGCTAGAATTACTGACCAAATTGACATGTTTCCAGGAAGACGTGGTGCGGGGCGGATTTTTCACAATCAGATTCGGCTTTCAGGGCAAATCCCACAAATCTGTTTATTGTTCGGACCGTCTGCTGCTGGTGGAGCGTACATACCGGCGTTTTGCGATTTCGTCATTATGGTCGATCAAAACGCATCGATGTACTTAGGCTCTCCGAGAATGGCGGAAATGGTCATTGGAGAGAAGGTTAGTCTAGAAGAAATGGGCGGAGCAAAAATGCATTGCTCAGTCTCGGGTTGTGGTGATTACTTGGCCCAAGACGAAGATGAAGCCATTCTTGCAGCTCGTCAGTATATGCGCTATATGCCGAAAAACTGTCACGAAAAACCAGCAATGGTTGATTACACGTTGCCGGCAGAGCAAGATGTACAATCATTACTTCCAAATAATCAAAATGCACCGTTTGATATGCGAGTTATGATCAAGCGTATTGCAGATGAAGATAGCTTATTTGAAGTGAAAGAACGATTTGCACCTGAACTACTCACTGCATTTATTACTATAGAAGGTCGGGTTGTTGGTGTCGTAGCAAACCAACCGAAAGTTAAAGGCGGTGTCTTGTTTCACGATTCAGCTGACAAAGCAGCGAGATTTATGACAATTTGTGATGCGTACAACATTCCGCTTTTATTTCTTGCAGACGTACCAGGATTTATGATTGGTACGCACGTAGAAAGAGCAGGGATCATTCGTCACGGTGCGAAGATGTTAAGTGCCATGAGCAGTGCAACCGTTCCGAGAATTTCAGTGATCGTTCGAAAAGCATATGGCGCAGGATTGTATGCCATGTCAGGTCCTGCTTTTGAGCCTGATTGTACGTTAGCATTCCCTGAGGCACAAATTGCGGTGATGGGTCCTGAAGCGGCAGTGAACGCGGTTTACGCGAACAAAATTGCGGAGTTACCTGAGGATGAGCGTCAAGCATTTGTTCAGGAGAAACGAAAAGAATACCAAGAAAACATTGATGTGTATCGCCTTGCATCAGAGATGATTATTGACGAAATTATCAAGCCGAATGAGCTTAGAAATGAGCTGATTCGCCGATTTAAGCAATATGAAAATAAAAAGGTCAGTCTACCTAATAAAAAGCGTAGTGTTACTCCAGTCTAAAACCCTTGTTAATCAAGGGTTTTTTTATGTTTAAGTAATTGGATGAAGTTAACAATCAAAAAACACGGATAGAGATTTCAAATCGAGCCACAATATAGGTACACAGAGAGGGAGGTGAAACACATGGCAGATAACAGAAGCTCAAACCAACTTGTAGTACCTGGTGTACAACAAGCTTTAGACCAAATGAAATATGAAATCGCTTCTGAGTTCGGTGTCCAACTAGGACCAGACTCAACAGCACGCTCTAACGGTTCAGTTGGAGGGGAAATCACAAAACGCTTAGTTCAAATGGCTGAGCAACAAATGGGCGGTTACCAAAAGTAACGCACTAATGAGCATCTAATTAAATAAAGATGGCTAGAAAAGGCAGCGAAAGCTGCCTTTTCATTTTGCTATTGTGGCGGTTGATGTTCTTCAAATTCATGGTAGAGCATTAAGTCATGAATATGCGCTTCAATCTTTTCGAGATCTACATCGGGCGTACGTTTCCATTTAATCTGCCCATCTCCATGATACATACCCTCATAAAAGACTCCTTTATAAAAAAAGGAAAATTTCCATTCTTTAGAGATCCAGTTGTTTTTTACGGTTTCATATTGAAAATGTTGGAACATCATATCCTCCTCATGTCACGTTTCTACATGTTTTATGGTATCATGACTAGCGAATAGAAATGAAGATGTTTTAGATAGGAGACATTGCTAATGAATGGCGTCTTGATTGTTTTGTTCTCCATGACTCTCGCTGGAGTCATCGGGCTTGTCACGAATGTTATTGCGATTTCCATGTTGTTTCGTCCATATAAAACATTGTACTTAGGAAAGAAAAAGGTCCCATTAACGCCAGGTCTCATTCCAAAACGTCAAAAAGAGATTGCTGAACATTTAGGAAAAGTCGTCATGAATCATCTGTTAACTGTGGACGGGTTAGAACATAAACTCACAAACCCTGCATTTCAACAAGAAGTATCAAACTGGGCTAAAGAGAGTATCCACCATTGGCTGCAAACTGAAGAACGCTCCATCGCAACACTTGTGCAAGAGTATGATTCTTCCATTGAGTTAGAAGAGTGGGTCCAAACAAAGTTAGAAACGATTGTTCATGAACGGGTGAACGATTGGTTAGAACAGAATCGTGATCAGACGCTTGCGGAATTGTTACCAGAAGAAGTAACAAAAGGGGCGCATGAGAAAGTCCCAGTCGTTACAGAATGGGCGTTTGAACGGTTAGAAAGCTATTTGAATTCTGACGAAGGAAGAGTGCAGTTTTTACGAGTTGTGCGCCAGTTTCTTGAGCGACAAGGCTCGTTCGTGCAAATGCTCGGTTCATTTGTAAAGTCGGACCGTTTGATCGAAAGGCTTTACCCAGAAGTTGTTCGTGCGATGACTTCGAATGATATACGCCAGTGGGTTACTACGAAGATGCAAACAGAGTTAAAGGAACAGGCAGACAAGCCGATTCATGACTGGTTAGACCATGAAGATGCTAAGGGTATACAGAAGACGTTAATCACGTATACGTTAGATCGTTTGCCACTTGATAAGCTCATCCATCGACCTGTTAATGAATGGAATAACTATATAGATCCACAGTGGATTGAACGAGTAGTCACAGCGAGTGTGTCGAAGTCAAGCTTGATGCTTCAGCGGAAACTGCCGGCAATGCTCCAATTCTTGAATTTAGAAGAGGTCGTCGCAGAACAAGTGAACGCTTTCTCAGTGGAACGATTAGAAGGAATTGTTCTTGACATATCACGAAGAGAGTTTCGAATGATCAAGTATTTAGGCGGTGTTCTCGGGGCTCTTATTGGGCTTGTCCAAGGAATTGTGCTCGTTATGCTCATTTAATATGAGTTTTTCTTTGTCAATTGAGTTGAACAATGTTATCCTCGTGTGAGTGTGCCAGTTACGTGGCAAATGATAGGAGGATGCAAAATGTCTAATTTACAAGATAAAGCACAACAACTTGCTAATGCAATTGCTGAAAGTGATGAATTTAAGGAACTTGAGCGTCTTCACCAAGAAGTTGAAAGTGATGAGGTTGCAAGCCGCATGCTTACGAACTTCCGTGAAATTCAAGTAACACTACAAGAGAAGCAAATGCAAGGTGAACAACCTTCAGAAGAAGAAATTATGCAAGCTCAAAAGCAATTTGAATTGGTTCAACAACACGAAACCATCTCAAAATTAATGGAGCAAGAACAAAAAATGAGTCAAGTGATTGGTGAAGTAAATCAACTAATTACACAACCACTTGAGCGTCTTTACGGAGCTCCAGAGCAGTAATATGCAAAACGGGAAACGAAGCGGTGACGCTTGTTTCCCGTTTTTTTGTTGTCCAGTTAAAAAGGAAGTGAAGGTTGCATTTGAGAACGATTTTTTTCATAAGGACCTTAAGGATAAATGGAGGTCGCTTTAAGTTCCTTCTAAGACATGTTCTATTCTGTTTGTTTCATACATATTTTTTAGCAATAGGACGGTGTATAAGAAGGAGTGGACAAAATTATGAACTATCGGATGTTAGCACTTTCTGTTGATGGAAGCATATTAAAAGAAAATGGACGCATGTCTAGAACGACGAAGGAAGCCATTGAATTCGTTCAAGACAAAGGTGTATATGTAACGTTATGTTCCAATCGTTCGCACCAGCAGCTAGAGAAAATCGCTAAGCATTTGAAGATTAATCATGAGTTGATCTCCTATGGTGGTGGGTTAATTGCTGGAAAAGCAGATAAACCTCTTCATGCAACACGATTACCTGTAGAAATGGCAAGAGATGTAGCGATGGAATTGGAACATTTTTCGTGCCAAGTCGTTGTTGAACATGAAAAGTTCGAACTTACAAACCGTCAACAGCAACCGCAGAATTTCCTAGGTAAAATGACAGTAAGTCTTAGTGAATCATTATTCTCACAATCGGTCGTTGATCACTTGAGTGAACATATTGATTTACACCGAATCGAATCGATCCGCTTTCGCGTTCATTTCGAGACTGAGGAATTAAAAGCGATTGCTGTAAAGCACCTACATGAGCGTATTCCAGATGTAAGGATATTAGATTTGCGACGTGATCAGACGATTTACATTAGCACGAAGCAAGCAACAAAAGCGGAAGCGCTTCTTTTCTTGGCTCATGAATTAGGCATTAAGCCAGAAGAAATTGTAGCGACGGGTTGTAAGGTCGGAGACGAACAGTTGTTGAATTCTGTAGGGATTGGTGTCGCAATGGGTGGCTCGCCACCGTCGGTTGTGTCCGCTAGCAACTGGTTAACTCGTTCTGTAGATCAAAATGGGCTTGCTTATATGATTAAAGAAGTATTTAGAAAGCAGATGAAAGTCAGCCTCCTTTAAAATCATAAGAAAGGCTTAACGAATGGAATCATTCGTTAAGCCTTTCGTTCGTCTGTTAGCGATAAAAAAGTAACAACTTTCCCGCTCGTACGAGACGATGTGTAGTTGTGGAATAAGACTGTTCTTCAAGTCGTTTCTTTCCGTGGTCAATTGCTTCTTGGTCATTTGGGAATGTGAATGACTCGTTTAGAAGTAGCTCGCCTTTTTTGTCAAAAACGGTTAATGCGTAGTTCATGTTGCATCTACCTCCAGTTGATTTGTTAGAATTATACCATAAATCAAAACGTTTTGTAGAACTTGTTCTTAAGGAATGAAGTTGCTATAGTACAAGGCGACGAAGAAAGAAGGTGACATGGATATGTCATTAATAATACAAAGTGTATCGAAAAAGTACGGTTCAAAGCTTGCCGTTGAAAACCTTTCATTTGAAGTGAACCGTGGTGAGATGTTTGGATTGCTCGGCAGGAACGGTGCAGGGAAGACAACGACGTTTCGCTTGATGCTCGGCCTGTTAAAAGCAAATCAAGGGACGATTACGTGGGGCAATGTTACGCCATCCAAACTAACGAGTCGAACGATTGGCTATTTGCCTGAAGAGCGAGGGCTGTATCCAAAGTTAAAAGTCATGCAACAACTTATATACCTCGGTCGTTTAAAAGGGATGACAAAACAAGAAGTCAAAGACGAAGTGACAGAGTGGTTGCGTAAATTTGAAGCGTTGCAATATGAGAACAAACGAATGGAACAATTATCAAAAGGAAATCAACAGAAGATCCAATTTATAGCGAGTGTGATGCATAAACCAGAATTACTGATCTTAGATGAACCATTTAGCGGGTTAGATCCGATTAACATTGATGTATTAAAAAAGGCGGTCTTTGATTTACGAGATCGTGGGACAACCATTGTTTTTTCAAGTCATCGAATGGATCACGTTGAATCACTTTGTGAGAATTTAAGCATTTTAAATAATGGGCAGCAAGTTGCGTATGGTTCACTTCAACAAATAAAAGCAGCTTATCGGAGTCGAACAATTCGCATTCAGTCTGATTTTCCCTTAGGTTATTTACTGGAGCTAGAAGGTGTACTTGATGTACAAGAAGAAGCTCATGAAACTCGAGTGGTTGTTCAAACCGAGTCAGTTGTGAATGTCGTTTTTGAAGCGTTACATAACAAAGGAAATGTTCAGTTATTTGCGGTTGAAGAACCTACACTTCATGACATTTTTATTGATAAGGCAGGTTCGGCACATGCGTAATATCGGGCTCGTACTTTGGCACACGTTCTATACGAAAGTCGTTTCTAAAACGTTTTTCTTCACTTCATTTTTTATGATCTTGTTTATGTCGATCATTCTAAATATCGAAGCGATTCTAGATTTTTTTGACGATGATCCTGAAACGAGCGTTTATTCGGTTGCTGTTGTAGATGAGACAGAAGAGCTGTTTATTGAATTAGAGCACACCTTTACTGAACGTGACGAAACGATTCATTTTGAGCAATACGATTCTTCTATAGCGAAAGATGAAGAGGTGTTTGATCGTTATGATGCACTGCTTTTTATTGAAGGGACAGTGGATCACCCAGTCGCTCATTACGAAGCACCGTCAATCAATCAGTCGTATTTGCCGAGAATTCTTGAATCGGAAATACAGTCAATTGCTGAAGAGAAACGCATAGAGCAGTCGGGTATTTCTGAAGAAGTGATCGATAACATCGCTCAGCCTGTTGTGTTCTCGTTAGAAGCAAGTGATGATAACGCCCGTTCCGAAGCGGAATTAGATCAAGCACGTTTTTTCGTGTATATTTTATTGTTCGTGATTTATTTTACGGTGTTATTTCTTGGAAACATGATTGCTTCAGAAGTGGCGACAGAAAAGAGTTCGCGAGTGATGGAGCTGTTAATAACGAGTACATCACCCGCCCAACAAATGTTTGGGAAGATTCTTGGAGTAGGACTTGTCGGCCTTACGCAATACAGCATCATCTTTCTTGTGGCACTTGTTACCTTTGGAATGGGGATGGATGGTTCGCTTCCACAAGTTAGTGGTAATGTCGGACAAGCTGAGCAAGACATGATTCAAGAAGCGAGCTTCTCTTTGGAGCTATTCTTATTAGCCTTCGTTTACTTTGTGCTTGGCTACTTTTTATACGCGACACTTGCTGCAATGCTCGGTTCATTAGTCACTCGAATTGAAGACGTTGGTCTTGCAGTAGGACCAATGAATATGCTCGTTATTCTAGCGTTGCTCATTTCGATGTTTAGTTTAGGAAACCCATCGGCAACAATTACGACGGTAACTTCCTACATTCCATTCTTTACGCCAATGATTATGTTTTTACGGGTCGGAATGGGAGAAGCGTCTTCATTTGAAATGATTTTGTCGTTTGTCCTTCTTATCGGATCCATTGTAATTTTAATGGTGATTGCAACGAGGGTTTATCGTGGAGGAGTGCTTTTGTATTCACAAGGTCGTCTAGTTGAGATGATTAAACGTGCATTAATTGTAACAAATCGAGAAAAGGACAATTAGGTTTTCATAGAAGACTTTGGTATAATTGCATAGCAACTGACAGAGAGGGGTGAGACTATGATTGAAATGATATCAGATACTGAGTGGTTTACGTTTATGTTATTGCTTTCGCAAATTGCACTACTCGGTTTGCAAATTCGATTATTTATAGAGTTTGCATATGTATTGGATGAACGACATGTTCACCAACAATGTTATCAAAGTAAACATATAGAAGCTCATAGTCTCAACCCTAAACGGACATTTAGTATCATTAAGCGCAAAGTCCCGTCGCTTGCGGATCATTCATCCGATGATGATGAGATTTCTTTCCTTCATACTCGTTAACGTGCTGTAAAAACGAAGGAGGAAATGAAATGAAACGACGACTACAAATGATAACGTTACTCGTTATAGCTCTAATGGTATTAACGGCTTGTGGAATGGATCAAGCACCAATTACTTCTGAAAGTGAAGGCATATGGAATCACTTCTTTGTGTTTCCGCTTTCGTGGTTAATCATACAAGCTGCGGAGTTGTTTAACGGCAGCTATGGTCTTGCAATTATGCTTATGACAGTCGTTATAAGGTTGGCGATTTTGCCGTTGTTTTTGAAACAACAAAAGAGCAGCAAGGCAATGCAAACACTAAGACCTGAATTAGATAAGCTTCGTGAAAAGTACGATCCAAAAAAGCAAGAAGATCAAGCGAAAATGCAACAAGAAATGATTCAGCTTTATCAAAGAAGTGGCATTAACCCTTTGATGGGGTGTCTTCCAATTCTCATTCAAATGCCGATCTTAATGGCGTTTTATTTCGCTATCATTCGAACGGAAGAAATTGCAACGCACAGTTTCTTATGGATGGATTTAGGAGCGCCGGATCCTTATTACATTATGCCTGCACTTGCAGGTGTACTCATGTACGCACAAATGCATTTGAGTACGAGACAACTGCCGCAAGAAATGGCAGCTCAAATGAAGATTATGCAGTATATTATGCCGGTTATGATCGTGTTTATCGGGATCGCTTTACCGTCTGCGCTATCCCTTTACTGGGCAACAGGAAGTTTGTTTATGATTATACAAACTTACGCTATTCAAATGCGTGATAAACGCAAAGAAGCGAGTAGTGATGTCGCTACGGAACAATAAATGAGAAATCCTTGTCTTCAACACCAGCGGAGTATGTGGTGTTTGGTGGCAAGGATTTTTGTTTTTTACTCACCAATCCTTCAATTGTGAATAGCGTAGTGGGTAGAAGGAGGTAGGCGATTATAATGGATTCTATGAAACAAAAATACGATCATTGTGTGCAACACGTTGGGCAGAACGTGAACGTTCAGATGTTTGACGAAAAGACCTTCCAAGGGTTTTTAGAGAGTGTTGATGATGAACATGTTTATTTATTAATCCCTGAAAATGTAGCGGATGGAGAAGAAGTAGCGGCAGCATATCTTCACCAACATGGAGGCCATCACCACCATGGAGGAGGTCAAGGTCATCACCACGGAGGCCATCACCACCATGGAGGAGGTCAAGGTCATCACCACGGAGGCCATCACCACCATGGAGGAGGTCAAGGACACCATCACGGAGGCCATCACCACCATGGAGGAGGTCAAGGACACCATCACGGGGGCCATCACCACCATGGAGGAGGTCAAGGACACCACCACGGGGGCCATCACCACCATGGAGGAGGTCAAGGCCATCATCATGGGGGCCATCACCACCATGAAGGAGGCCAAGGACACCATCACGGTGGTCACCAACACCATGGAGGAGGTCAAGGCCATCACCATCATCAAGGGCACAATCATGGGTACATGGAACATGATCAGCACCACCACATGAATCAAGGTCACCAATCTCAAAGCAATGAATCGATGCAGAATTGGATGAATGAGCACTATCCAGCCCATGCTCATGAAAACATGCGGTTCGCTCCTGACGGATCACATCAACAAGATGAGAGAATCTTTGGTGGGTTCGGACCAGGTTTTGGATATGGATACGGTCCAGGACCTTTTTATGGGGGAGGACGCTTTCGTAGAATCGCGCTTCCGTTAGCGGGTCTTGCAGCTTTGTCTTTAATCTTTTAGTATGTTAACTGAGAACTGTCATCTGACAGTTCTTTCTTGTTTTTACAGCTATAAAAGGCGATAATTGAAATGGACAGGAAGCAATATGAACGTCAATTGCTCGTCTAAATTAAAAAATGAGTACAGAAGTGGGTGGCAATCCATGAGTTATACCGTATTTCTCGTTGAAGATGAACAGAACTTATCAGAGGCACTGAAAGCCTATATGGAAAGAGAAGGTTGGAATGTCCAACTATTTCACGATGGGGACAAGGCGAATGAAGCGGTCGAAGAAATGCCTCATCTCTGGGTGCTTGACATTATGTTACCAGGTACAGATGGCTATCAAATCTTAAAGAATATTCGTGAGAAGCAAGGCGATATTCCAGTCATTTTTATCTCTGCAAGAGACCAAGACCTCGACCGGGTATTAGGGCTTGAAATGGGAAGTGATGATTATATTTCAAAGCCGTTCTTGCCTCAAGAGTTAATCATACGAGCGAAAAAACTTCTGACCCGTTCGTACGGACAAGAATCCGAAGAGAGCAAGAAGATTGAGCTCAATGACTATACGATTGACGCTGAGGCGCGTACAGTAACAGATAATCATCAACCGGAGCAACCGGTTGATTTAACAACAAAAGAGATGGATCTTATTCTCCTTTTAACTGAACAAGTAGGAAAAGCGTTATCCCGTGAAGATATTATTGAAGAAGTATGGGGAGAAAATTATTTCGGTTCTGAGCGTGCAGTTGATGATGTTGTTAGACGTGTTCGCAAAAAGATGCCGCGCATTCATTTAGAAACATTGTACGGTTTTGGGTATAGGATTCTTTCCTCATGATTCGCATGAATTTAACGAGAAGGATTTGGCTATCTTTTGCAGCTTTACTCATTCTCGTTGCCGTTTCAATGGCTGTTATTTATCCGATGTACATTCAAGGAACGTTAACCGAAGAAACGTATCGCATCATAGAACAAGCACAGAATCGCCAAATTAATCCGTTTAGCGGTCAGTTCGTTGAGATTGATGAAGAAAGTGCATTTATCGATCCGGAGCTTCGTGAAACGGGGCATTTACTTATTGAGGATTCTGTTGTACGCCCGTTAACGTTACATGCCATTCCGCCTGACGCCATTGATACGATCATTAACAATGCAGTCTCTCAAGAGGGAGATACAGAGCGTTATGAGCTAACGTTTGAAGGTAACACATTGTTTTATGTGATTAAACAATTTGATAGCGAAGATAACGAGAATTATCTAATTTCCTTCATGTGGGATTCTTATCGTGATAGCTTAATCAATAGTTTATGGGGGAACTTTGTTTATTTGCTGATTTTGACGACGGCGTTCACCTTGTTACCAGCCATTTGGCTAACACGATACTTACGCAAACCTTTGCGCTTGCTCGGCAATCATTTTGAGCAGATTGCAAAACGAAATTGGAAAGAGCCTTTTCATTGGAAAGGTGATGAAGATTTTCAGAAGCTATCGGACCAATTTGAATTAATGAGACAAAATCTGATTCGTCATGACCGCGCACAGAAGACGTTTATTCAACACGCGTCTCACGAGCTTAAAACGCCAATTATGGTCGTGAAAACGTATGCTCAGTCTGTAAAAGATGGGATTTTACCGAAGAATACAGTAGAAGAATCAATGGACGTAATTTTGCAAGAAGCGAATCGAATGGACAAGCGTGTAAAGGATATGCTCTACTTTACGAAGCTCGGTGCGATGAAAACGGAGACGATTAATCGTGAGCGGATCTCGTTTGGTGAATTGGCTTATCGTTTAGAAGAAAGATATCGCATCCAACGTCCAGATTTGTCCTTTGTCATTCAAGGAGCAGAGATTCAATTTCATGGTGATTTGGAGCAAATTCAAATTTTACTAGAAAATTTAATTGAAAATGCGATGCGGTATGCAGAAAGTGGAATTTGGATTACTGCCAAGCAGTCGTTGCACCATGTTACACTGTATGTTGAAAATGATGGAGAACCAATTCCTGAAGATGAACGAGAAGTGATTTTTGATCCGTTTAGAAAAGGGAATAAAGGTCAATACGGTTTGGGGCTTGCGATTGTGAAACAAATCGTTGAGCTTCATCACGGTGAACATCATGTAGACAATAGTAAGGGAAGGGTATCGTTTCAAATGACGATCCCTGATCATGAGTAGGAGAGGAGGAGCACAGAGTT
Source organism: Bacillaceae bacterium JMAK1 (assembly GCA_012970285.1). Taxonomy (GTDB): domain Bacteria; phylum Bacillota; class Bacilli; order Bacillales; family Marinococcaceae; genus Geomicrobium_A. The sequence continues at coordinate 1,330,515 of JIBW01000002.1, read as the reverse complement.
ATTGACTCTGTCACTGACGATGAAAGGAATCTTTTATGCAAAAGTTGCAGATAAAATTGAGCGCTATATGCTCATTAGGCAATCCGTCCGAGGGATTGCAAGTAACGGAAAAGCGTTTCTAACGCTTAGACTCTCAGACGATACAGGTGAGATTGAAGCAAAGCTTTGGGGTGTTTCTCAAGAAGATGAGTCAAAGTATGTAGGCAAAACCGTTGTGCTCGTTCAAGGAGAAGTATTTGATTATCGAGGACGCTTGCAATTGAAGATTGCAAGCATTCGCCCAGCGAATGAAACGGATCAAGTGAACTTGGAAGATCTAGTGCAAAGTGCACCGTTACAAAAAAGAGATATGCAAGAGACAATCAACCAGTACATCTTTGATATTCAAAATGCCAACGTACAACGACTCACACGGCACCTCGTCAAGAAATACGAGGAAGCGTTTATGGAAGCACCAGCAGCAACAAGAAACCATCATGAATTTATGTCAGGACTTGCTTATCACGTCGTAAGCATGTTGCATTTAGCAAAATCAATTGCGAATTTGTACCCGTCGTTAAATACCGATTTGTTATATGCTGGTATTATTTTACATGACCTCGGGAAAGTCCGAGAGTTATCGGGGCCAATTGATACGGAGTACACGGTTGAAGGGAAGCTCATTGGGCATATTTCAATTATTGCTTCAGAAATTCATCAAGCAGCGAATGAGCTTGGGATTGAAGGCGAAGAAGTGATGCTCTTAGAACATATCGTTCTTAGTCATCACGGCAAAGGTGAATGGGGGAGCCCTAAACCACCACTTCTTCGTGAGGCGGAAATCATTCACTATATTGATAATCTAGATGCGAAGATGAACATGATGGACCGAGCACTACAAAAAGTCGAGCCTGGAATGTTCAGTGAACGCATCATGCCACTTGAAAACCGAACCTTTTATCGACCGAAATCAATGTAAGAAAAGCGATCCGAGCATTTAGATGCTTGGATCGCTTTTTAATTTGATTGTCATAAGTGATTGTTCCACTACATAGTGTTATTAGTAAAGACTTGGACAAGTGTTAAGGGGTGGGTATATGCAAAGTCGTTCAAAACGAATGCTTTTGACGTTAGCGGGTCTGTTTGTCGTACTTGCAATCGTACAACGATTTACTGCTGACACAGCAGTAACGTCATTACCTTGGTGGGTATTTGTCGTCGTATTGGCAGCGGTAGCATCAGGATACATGTGGATCAAATCAACATTAGAAGAGAAGAAAGTGTCTGATGAATGGATTGAACAAGAAGGACGAGTGTACATTCGAAGAATGGAAGATGAGAAGAAGAGAAGAATGGAACACAATCATTAAAAAAAGACCACGACAACTTGTCGTGGTCTTTATACTTACATCATCGGTTCAGGTAGCTGGAACCAATCTTCATAGTCGTCTTCTAAAATGTTAATGTCAGATTCATTCATAAGCTCTTCAACGACTTCATTTGGACTTCTTGCTTCTTGTTCAGTGAGAATCGCTTCAATATCTTCACGAACGTCTTCAAATGAGTCATGACGGTCTAAAACTTCAATAATGTGATATCCGTAATCGAGGCTGGATTCAACCGGCTCACTGATTTCACCAACTTCAAGTTCAAAAGCTACTTCAGAGAAGTTCTCTTCCATAACTCCTTCACGTGGGAAGAAACCAACGCTTCCGCCTGCTGGAATGCTGTTTGTATCCTCAGAGTATTCTTCAACAGCCGCTTCAAAGTCTGTACCATCTTCAAGTTCAGCAATGACTTCTTCAGCTGTTTCTTCATCTTCAACGAGAATATGACGGGCTTCCACTTGATGGAGGCTGTCCTGATTCTCTTCGTAATAAGCTTCTAAATCATCCTCACTAATCTCAACGTCTTGGAAACGAAGTTCATCAATGACGACTTGTGGGATAATAAAGTCTTCTTTAAGTTGATCAAGATCACTTACTGGAACTTGTTGCATTTGCAACATTTCAAGTAGATCTTCGTCACTCTCGACACCGAATTGTTCTTTCACATCGTCTAATTCTTCTTGAATTTCATCTTCAGAAATACCAAGTTCATCAGCAGCTTGGTTAAAGACATAACTTTGAATCATTTGATTAAAAGCCATTTCCCCGAATTCGTTTTTCATGTAGGCGACGAATTCGCCTTCTGTGATTGTCTCATCATTAATTGATGCGATATCAGCACTTTCATCAACGTCTGTAGCGTTGTTTTGCTCATCGTCGTTATTGCATGCGGCAAGCACTAATGTCATCCCTAGTGCAACCATAAGGTGTTTCTTTTTCAAAACAAACACTCCCTCATGTGTAATCATCCATTATAAGATCTATGTTCTTAGGCTTCAAAAACGCCCCCCAGCGATTTCTGATCAGCGTAAGCATGAATATACAGGTAAGATTTCTCAAGACAACCATAACTATACCATAAAGAAGAATAAGAAAAAATGCTTTTCTAGGTATATCGCCCAAACCAACTCGCTACTTCTACATAAGATAGCTTAAGAATGGGAGAGAGAAACAGACACAAAAGACAACGTCGTTTCACTCGAGAATTTGTCCTGTTCAGACCAATATACTTCTAGAAGGGGAGATTTGATCATGAGTTACGGTGGATATGGTTACGGCGGAGGATTTGCATTAGTAGTGGTTCTTTTCATCCTTCTTATTATCATCGGTGCATCTTGGGGTGGAGGGTACGGCGGCGGTTGCTAATTGCCGTTATACTAAAAAAAGGAGGGGATCGAGATCCCTTCCTTTTTTTTGTGCATATTAAATAATCAGTAACCGTACATACGTAGAGGTTAGTAAAATAATAATTAATACGTTAATGGTCGTAAATATGCTCGGAACTTTTTCTTCTGCAATTTCTTTTTGAACGACCATGGCATTCGTCATTGAATTAATGACGAGCAAATAACCCGCAGCAAAAAAGATAAATAAAATGACTTCCATCCATAGACCTCCAAACCCTTATCTTCAACAACTGTACCAAAATTTAAGGAAAAAAGATAGCAATACAATTTTTTCGACTCGTTGGCATGAATCGTGTAAAGTAAGGGGTAATTCAATGAAATGAGGTGCACACACATGAAGTGGAAGATTGCCTTTTTCACATTACTTGCAATCATCATCGGAGGCTTCCTTGTTGTCATTTTATTACTTACATCATCTTCCGACCAACAAGCCATTCCAGAAGAACAACACATTGAAGATGGTCTTGTACCTCTATTCACTGTAGAAACAGACCTTGAGCGGGTCAATCGATACATTGAATCTGAGTTTGATGAACCATTTCGGTTAGAAAGTCAAGAAGAACAGCTACGTTTAAGTAACACGTATGAAGTAGTCGGTATGAATGTGGACATTCAAGTCCAGTTCATCCCAGAAATAACGGAAAACGGAAACATCCGTTTAATAGAAGATGGATTTTCGGTTGGTGCGTTATCTTTGCCGGCAAGCACAGTTCTTCGTCTCGTCGATGAGGCGGCTGATTTTCCAGACTGGATTTATGTAAATGCAAATGAAGGCGTCATTGATGTCCGTCTTACAGAAATTGAGTTAGATAATGATCTTGTAATTCAGGCAGAATCGTTTCAAGATGGTCAAATAACGATCCGAGGCAATTATTAAAAAAACGCCTCAATGATTATTGAGGCGTTACACGTGGAGAAGAGCTCGTTGATACGAGAGGCGCAGGCTCTTCTTCGAGTGTCAACGTGTTAAATTGATCTGTGAAATCTTCACCGTAAATATGTCGGACGACAGTAGCCACTTCAGAAAACTCCGGATATTTACCATATAAACTTTTTAACGGAAGCGTGCTTTGGAGCGTATCATGAGTTTCAGATGTAAAGGATTCCATCGTCTTTAAGAAAAGAGACTTGCCTTGTTCAGTTAACTGAACATAAGTATGTCTTCGGTCTTCTTCTTGTTTACCCATAACTATTAAGTTTCTTTCTTCTAACTTTTTTGAAAAATTGTACGCTGTTGAAACATGCATGACGCCATATTTAGCAATTTCAGACAATACAGGTGCCCCGAATTGATAGGTAATCCAAAGAATCTGATGTTCGTTAATGTTGAGCCCATGGGGTTGTAGCCATCGTTGCCAGTCTTTCTCAACTGACTTCCAAAGTGCTTTACTCAAGTACGCAAGACGATGCTTAAAAGCAAGCGATTGTTCCCAATCTTTTCTAGCTTGATCCATAACAGTCCTCCACAATTTGTGTCATTTCACTACACGATTCAGAAGTTTTTATAAATATTGTAAAAAGATGTCTTAGCTTTAGTATAGGTAAAAAGTATTTAAAATGGAAGAGAAAACCACAATGTCTTTAAAATTCATTGTGGTTTTCTTTAGATATTTCCGTTTTATCGGTGTTTTTTCGCAAATTCAAGCATGAAGCTTTGTAAAACTTCACAAGATTCCAGTGGGACAGCGTTGTAAATCGAAGCTCGAACTCCTCCGATCGAGCGGTGCCCGTTTAATCCACTGAAGTGGTTTTCAGAAGCTTCTGTCAAAAACTGCTTCGTTAACTCTTCTGTCGGTAACGTCCATGTGACATTCATTAATGAGCGGGAAGCTTTGTTACTATGTCCTTTATAGAATCCGTTACTCTCATCAATGGCTTGATAAAGAAGTGCTGCTTTTTGTTCATTGCGCCGCTTCATTTCTTCGAGGCCACCATTTTCTTTTATCCAAGTTAATACGGTTTTCATCATGTAAATCGCAAACGTTGGAGGCGTGTTATACAACGAGTTTCCTTCTATGTGCGTTTGATAACGCATAATTGCTGGAAGTTGTTCGGTATGTTCTGCAAAGCGCTCAACTAACTCGCGTTTAACGATCACAACCGTAACACCAGATGGACCTAAGTTCTTTTGAGCGCCAGCATAAATTAAGTCAAAGTGATCAACGGGAATCGGACGGCTAAAAATGTCACTACTCATGTCTGCGAAAACGGGAGCGTCCCAATCTTTTAGCGGTTCATAATTCGACCAAGCTGTGCCGTAAATCGTATTATTGGACGTAAGATGAATATAGGCGTCATCTTTACTCGTCTTAATCGTATCTAAAGTTGGAATGTGAGTGTAATGATCAGCTTTTGACGAGGCACCACTGTACGTTTGCCCGATATAATTCGCTTCTTTTTTAGCTTTTTCTGACCATGAACCAGTTAAAATATAGTTGGCCCTTGTACCACGCTTTAAAAAGTTATAAGGAATCATTGCAAACTGATGGCTAGCACCGCCTTGTAAAAAAAGAACTTCATAACGATCGTCAATAGTCATAAGCTCTTTAATAAGCGCCTTTGCTTCTTCGTGAACTTGCTCGTAACTTTGACCGCGATGACTATGCTCCATTATGGACATGCCGGTTTCTTTATAATTCAGTAGCTCATCCTGGGCAACTTTTAAAACGGATTCAGGTAAAGCAGCAGGTCCAGCATTGAAATTATGTATTCGTTCGCTAGGCATATTCATTCTCCTTCCATTGAATTAAGAAGGGAAACCCCTTCTTAATCAATTACGCCAGTCGTGTTTGTAGTTGCGCTGCAATTTTTTGCATTTCGTCAGTGCTTAGTTTGTCGCCTTGATTTTGATCCCAGTTCGAATAAATTTCATCATCACCGTAACGTGGTATGAAATGAAGGTGATAGTGAAATACCGTTTGAGAAGCAGCTTCGCCATTATTGTTGACGAGGTTCATGCCAACACTGCCGAATTGCTCTTTTAAGGCTCTGGCGATTTTTGGTGCGTTCTTCATGAGTGACGCCGCTGTTTCCTCTTGTAACTCAAAGATGTTTTCTTCGTGAGTTTTTGGAATAAGGAGTGTGTGACCTTTCGTTACTTGGCTAATATCAAAAAATGCCACACAGGTCTCATCTTCGTATACTTTTGTAGATGGAATGTCTCCTGCAATGATTTTGCAAAAAACACAGTTTTCTTCGTGTGCAGACAATGTGAGTCCTCCTTTGCTACTTGTAAGTCTACTATAGCAAATCTGACGTTAATTCACACTTCTAAACTTACATCCGTTTTCAATTTTAAAGGTTAAGGGTACAATAAACGTATTGGCAAGATATGGAGGGACACAATGACACAACTACTACACGTTCAAAGCGTTTCAGGTGGTTACAATCCAAATAAGCCTGTCATTAAACAGGTAGAGTTTGGCGTTGAGCGCGGTGAGATTGTCGGTCTCATTGGCTTGAATGGTGCCGGGAAGAGTACGACGATCAAGCATATTCTAGGGCTGTTAGAGCCGACAGACGGAGCCATTACGTTAAATGGGAAGACGATCTCAGATGATTTGGATACGTACCGACAAACGATGAGCTTTATTCCAGAAACTCCGATTTTATATGATGAACTAACATTATGGGAGCACCTCCGCTTAACGGCGATGGCTTATGATCTTACCGATTGGGAAGAACGGGCCGAATCACTCTTGAAAATGTACCGAATGGCAAAAATGAAAAATTGGTTTCCGAGCAATTTCTCTAAAGGGATGCGCCAAAAAGTCATGATCATGTGTGCGTTTTTAGTGAAACCAGAATTGTATGTGGTCGATGAGCCATTTCTTGGACTCGACCCTGTTGGAATCCAGTCACTACTCGACCAAATGATTGAAATGAAGAATAGTGGCGCAGGCATACTCATGTCTACCCACATCTTGTCTACTGCGGAAAAGTATTGTGATCGTTTCGTATTGTTACACCACGGAACGGTTTATTTAAAAGGAACACTTGCTGAACTTCGAACGCAAGCCAACATGCCAAACGCAGGACTTGATGAGATTTATGTTGAAATGACAAAGGAAGATGATTGATGAGTATTGATCAATTGTGGCAAGAGAGGGCTAAAGAGTTTTGGTCTGTGAGTAGACGTTACATAACGCTCATGGCTAATAGCGGTTTAATGGTTGCCATCGGTGGGATCGTACTCATCATCGGCATTTACTATAATTCGTTTTTGGACTGGCTTCCAAGTACATTTCCAGTCGTCCAAGTTCTTGCTGTCTTGTTTGCCTTTATGTTGACGAAGACATCGGTACGAACGTTTTTTCAAACGGGTGATCTCGTTTACTTGCTACCAATGGAAGCAAAGATGAATCGCTATTTACAAAGCGCGTTACGCTATAGTTGGTTCCTGCAAAGTATCGTGCTCGCGCTCGTGTTGTTTTTACTAGGTCCACTTTATACCGACCGAATTGGGGAATTTAATCAACTGCTCATCACATTCCTTATTCTAATTGCAGCGAAAGGATGGAATGTGTATGCGTATTGGTCGGAGCTTCGATATCAGTACGTGTCTCAGCAGTGGAAATTGCGATGGCTACGATTCGCTGTAAACCTCGTGTTTGTGTTTTTCGTGCTCATGCTCGAGTGGTGGTTCGTTCTTGCTGTAGGAGTGCTCATGATCCTACTCTTCTTCGGATATTATCGGCCTTTACACGAGAAATACCGTTTGAAATGGGACCAGTTAATCTCACTAGAAGAAGAACGGTTAAACTCGTTTTACACGTTTGCGAATGCCTTCGTCGATGTGCCACACATTAAGGCGAGAGTAAGAAGAAGAAGCATCCTTTCGAATCAGTGGAATCGATTAGTAACAAAGCGTAGCAATACGTACGTATTTTTGTACGGCAAAACGTTTGCACGTTCTGGCGATTATTTCGGTATTATGATCCGACTAGCCATTGTGGGAGCATTGTTAATTTACGCAACCCCAGAGGATCTTCAAGGGCTAGCCGTTGTTATTGCAATTTTGTTCACGTACATTACAGGTTCACAACTGGTGACGATTTATCATCATCATAAGACGATGGTTTGGCCAGAATTGTATCCAGTTCCTGAACAAGTGAGGCAACAATCGGTACAATCACTCGTTCGCAATGTCATGGTCATCCAATCGATTTGGTTTACACTCATTACGTTTATTACATCTTGGTCTCTGTTCTATACCATGATCGCATTGTTTATGATGCTTCTTATGGTCATTGCTTATGTTAAAGTTCAACTTCCTAAATGGTTTAAACAATCGCTACACGCTTTATCTTAGAGTTGGGGAGGACGTTGCAATGGAAGCGTATGAAAAGGAAGCTCTAATGGAGCTGAATGCTTGGAAACGCAAACTGGCAAAAAACCCATCGATGGTAAAAGATTGGACAAAGTCATTTCAATCAAAAATGAACGGGTACGTTCCTGATAAAGTACACGTGACAATCGGGAATGCCATTAGACAGATGATTGACACGACGATGAATACGAGTGAATACATCCAAAAGAAAGAGCCGCTACAACAGCTTTCATTAGAACAAAGAGACGAAGCGTTACAAAAAGCAATCGTTTCGTACCGCAGAACCGCAAGCTTAGAAGGGGCAGGAACAGGTGCTGGAGGTATACTTCTTGGCATGAGTGACTTTCCGATGTTACTCGCTATAAAAATGCGGTTCCTATTCACATCTGCTCAAATTTATGGCTATGATCCGAAACGTGTGGATGAGCGATTGTTTTTGTTAAACATCTTTCAAATGGCCTTCTCAAGCCGAAAGACACAACAAGAAACGCTGGCGAGAATGGAACAATGGCAGACATTCGTTGACGAATTCGGAGAAGAGTTAACGATCGATCAAGCAATTGATTGGGTGACGTTTCAGCTAGAATATCGAGACTTTATTGATGTACCAAAAACATTGCAACTCATTCCAGGGTTCGGCTTGTTTGTTGGTGCAACGATTAATTATCAATTACTCATTCAACTCGGAGAAGCGGCTCAATACTGTTACCGAATTCGCTGGTTTCAAGATCAGTTGAAACAATAAAATTTGCTTTAGGAGAGAGTCCTGGTTTTGTGAATCGGGGCTTTTTTCTTTACGTCTTACAACAACTACGAAGCAATTGGTGGGAAAGTACCGGTATGTGGGGATTTTGGTGATTTTCTCTTCGGACTGGCATCATAATCTCAACAAACATAGGTTTATGGTGGGAATTCTGATGATTTTACCTTCAATTGGGGTTGAAATCCCAACATAGATGAGAAATTGCTAGGTCAAGAATGAAAGGCAGTCCAGATGGACTGCCTTTTTCCTATTATTCTTTATGGTAATCAATCGCTGCTTTTGCGAGAGTCTTGGCAGCGACGAGCATCGCTCGTTCGTCAAAGTCAAAGAGGGGGTGATGATGAGGCGCATTGTTTCTTCCATCCATAAATGCTGCACCTGTGAAGAAAAATGAACCTTTCGTTTTTTGTAAGTAGTAAGAGAAGTCTTCACTTGCAAGAACAGGTTCGCGCACGTGAACGCCATTAACGTCTGTGATCCCAGAAGCAATCTTCGCGATGTAGTCAGTCTCTGCTACGTGATTGACAACAGGAGGGTAACCTCGGCCATAGTCATATTCAACGGTTGCACCGTAGGCTTTTGCTGTGTTTTCAGCAATTTCAAAGATATCTTGTTCAATTTGATTGCGTACATCTTCTTGGAACGTACGAACGGTGCCGACCATTTCAACTGAATCCGCAATGACGTTGTACGGGTTGTCAGCGATGAACTTCCCAATTGAAACAACGGCAGAGTAGAGAGGGTTTACGCGTCTAGCGACGATCGTTTGGATGTTGTTTACGATTTGTGAACCGATGACAACGGCATCTTTCGTTGTGTGTGGAAGAGCTCCGTGACCGCCTCTTCCGTTGACTTTGATCGTGAAATGGTCAGCAGAAGCCATAAATGGACCGCTACAATGTTGGATTGTACCAAGTGGGTCTTGTGACCATAAATGCGTTCCGAATACGACATCCACGCCTTCTAAAGCTCCGTCTTTAATCATCGGCTCTGCCCCACCAGGTGATAACTCTTCAGCATGCTGGTGTAGGAAAACGACTGTTCCGTGAAGCTCATCTTCGACTTGCTTAAGCGCTTTTGCTAAAACGAGCAATGTCGCCGTGTGACCGTCGTGACCGCAAGCATGCATGACTCCATCCACTTTTGATTTATAAGGTACGTCTTTTTGGTCTTGGATTGGAAGCGCATCGAAATCGGCACGGAGGGCAATGACAGGACCAGGATTTTTGCCGCTGATTTTCGCCACAACTCCGTTGCCTCCGACATGTTCACGAACTTCGTTTCCTAATTTTTTATGATAATCTGCAATGTACTTAGCAGTGTTCGTTTCATGAAATGAAACTTCTGGATTTTCATGAAGGTGTCTACGAATTTCGACCATTTCATCGAAGTGGTTGTCTAATAATTGGAACAGTTTATCTTGCATCGTGGATTCCTCCTTAAGTATCTGTCTATTGTAACATAGGAAAAAAATTAGCAATGTCTGAAGCGCAATATTATAATAAATCTGAAACTTAAATGAGCGTTGTTACGTAACTATGTTTAGTAATTGATACGGAGGTCAAACATGACTACAAAATCGGCGTTACACATTGTGTTCGTAATTCTATTATTCGGTAGTGTTTTTTTGAATGTAACCTTAGAGGGTATAACAGCGTTTGGTTTTATAGTACCTCTTATTAGCGCCATGATTTTTACGTGGTTATTGATTAGCAAAGAACCAATGAGTGCGTATCTTTTCGGTGTGTTGGCAGCTGGACTCGTTGTTAGCCCTTGGGTACCAATTCCGTCATTTCTATTTCTGTTTTCACCGCTTCTCTATGTCCTAGGTGTGCGTCTGTTTAAAGCGAACACTGAAGAAATTGATGTGGACCGGTTATCAGCTGACGAAAAGGTTGTAGAAGCTGAACCAGCTGAAACGATGAAGGCTAGCTCTCAGTCATTTGATAACAATATTGAACAAATTCCAAATCAACAATGGATTATTTTTGATGAAGAAAAATATAAAAAACAAGCCTTTACTTTAGGTGATGAGACGAATTTCAACGTGATCTTCGGAACGCTCCACCTAGATCTCACACGTGCTGATCTTCAGCATGATCACTTGGAACTATCAATCTTGAATACATTCGGCGACGTACGTATTATCGTTCCGCGCGACTGGTCAGTTGAAGTTGAATCAAACATTGTGATGGGGTCTACCCGTGCATTTAATCGATCACTTGAGGGGATGTTTAAACAAAAGACGTTACGCTTTGGTACCGACCAAGCGTCTTTAGGGCATATTCATATTAAGCTCATTAACATTCTCGGAAGCTCTCGATTAAAGCTTGAAAAAGAGAAAAAAAGCGCAGGACTTTTCTAGCTTTATTCTACAAAATTTGAGGTCTTCCCCACCAGTTTACATGATTTTGCCAAGTTTATTGTACTATAATAGGGTAAGCATGTAACATTTAACTAGTAAAAGGCTCCTTGTTTTACGTGTACTGGAGGAAGCTAACGATGAAACCAAAAAAAATGAATAAATATGTTTTTATAAGTATTGTTGCAGTTTTATCGACATTCGTATTAGCGTTCGGAAGTTATGCGAGTGCGTTAATTGCTGGTAACTTATTAACGGATGAAGACAAGTTGAATTTCGCTCAAACAACGACAGTTGTTGATGAGCAAGGGGATCAAATTGCTCGATTGTACATTGAAGACCGTGAGAATGTATCGATCGATGAAATTCCAGAGCATGTTCAACACGCCTTTATTTCTGTGGAAGATCATCGCTTTTACGATCATCAAGGTGTAGATTTTATTGCGATCGGGCGAGCGCTTTATCGAGATATTCTAGCGGGTGCAGCAGTAGAAGGCGGGAGTACGATTACTCAACAACTTGCGAAGAATGTCTACTTAGAAAACGAAAAAACGCTCATGAGAAAAACGAAAGAAGTATTAATTAGTATGAATCTTGAGCGGCAGTTTTCAAAGGATACGCTTCTTGAAATGTACTTGAATCAAATTTATTTCGGGCATGGAGTATACGGAATTGAACGAGCGTCTGAGCAATACTTTGGCAAAAGCGCAAAAGACTTAACAATCGCAGAAGGAGCGCTTCTTGCAGCAATTCCGAAAGCGCCTTATAACTATTCACCAGCTTCCGATGTGGAGCGAGCAGAAAAGCGTCGAGGGACTGTACTTGCGTTAATGGAGCGACATGGTTACATTAACAACGAAACGAGAGAAGCGGCAGCTCAGACCGCAATTCAAACCGATTTACACACAGAACCTGAAATGCATCCAGCTTGGTTTACGTATATAGATATGCTCATTACAGAAAGCATTGAAAAGCACAGCATATCTGAACAACAATTACTAACGGGTGGGTACCGCATTGAAGTTCCCATTCATAAAGATGTACAAATGGCAGCATATGAAGCTTTTCAAGAACATGACAACTTTCCTGGTGAGAGTGAGCAAGTACAAGCTTCCTATGTACTGTTAGATAATGAAACTGGTGCTGTTAAAGCCGTACAAGGCGGACGAGATTATGTCCGTAAAGGATTGAACCGTACGACTATTAAGCGACAACCAGGATCATCATTTAAGCCTTTATCGGTTTTTGCACCTGCGCTTGAGAGTGGAGAGTACAAACCGTATTCGATGTTGAAAGATGAAAAGCTCGAGTATGGAGATTATAGTCCAAGTAACGTAACGAACGAGTATCAAGGGAACATTACGATGCGAGATGCGATCGTGCAATCAACAAACACTTCTGCTGTGTGGCTTTTAAATGAAATGGGAATTGATCAAGGTCTAGAATGGGCAAACGAAGCTGTGACACCGTTTAAAGATGACGGTCTATCTGTTGCCCTTGGCGGTATGTCTGAAGGTGTGACGCCATTAGATATGGCTTCTGCGTATACGTCATTTGCTAATGGCGGCGTGAAGTCAGATCCTTATTTTATTTCTTCAATCAGAACAAAGTCAGGGAATAACTTAATTGAACCTGCAATTGAGCAGAAGCGTTTGCTGAGTGAGCAGAATGCATGGTACATGACGCGGATGTTAGAAGGTGCTGTAGAAGAAGGGACAGCCCGGCCGGGTGAAACGAATCATGCACTTGCAGGGAAAACGGGAACGACGAACTTTGAAGGTGTTGACGGAGCCAATCGTGATGCGTGGTTTGTCGGTTATACACCTCAATACACTGGCGCTTTATGGATGGGGTATGACAGCACAACTGAAGAGCAGCATTTACAAGAGGGTAGTGCGTACCCTACGAGATTGTTTAAGCAGTTAGTTAATACGGAGTCTGTTACAGAGCAAGGCGTTGCATTTATGAAACCAGATGGGGTACAAGAGCTTGAATCACCGGTTCAACTTGCGCAAGTCGATGATCTAGATGCGGAGCTAACGTTAGAAGGTGAAGGGTTTTTAAATGTTGAACTGAGGTGGACAGCAGCTGAAGATGACCGACTCGTCTATAACATCTATGAAGTTAAAGGTGGAGAAGCGAGTAAGGTCGGTGAAGTAACTGGGGAGGGCACGTACACGGTGAACCGGGCCAACGTGTTTTCTCTAAATGACTACATGGTCGTTCCGTACAATCCTCAAACCGGACAAGAAGGTGAACCGTCTAATGTTGTTGGCGTTCAATTCATGTCATTGTTCTAAAAGAGACCCGTATCCATTCAAAGGATACGGGTCTTAAGTTGTTTAGAAACTCTAACGCTGCGGCATTATGAGCGGTACTGCTGCAATTGATCATCAATGTCGATTGAGACTTTTTGTAACTCATCAGCCGTGATTGTAATCGCTTCAACGGTAGACGCTTGTTCTTGAATTGCGTGTGAAATTGACTTTCCGTTAGTCATCGTTGATTTAGATTTTGATTGAATGGTTTTGAGCTCAGTTAATACATCCGCACTACTCGTTTGTAGTTCTCGAATTAATTGTTCGATATTGGCAGCCATTTCTTTCGTTGATTGAATCGTATACTCAATGCGACTGAACGTGTCTGACAAGTCGAGTAACGTTTCTTGTCCTTCATCAATTTGCTTTTTACTAATCGTTGTTTGTGTGATGGTCTTATCAATCTTGTCGTTCATTTCTTTTAACGTCTTGCTTATGGTTTTAGACGATCGTTCACTTTCATCTGCAAGATCTCGTATTTGCTTGGCGACAAGCAAAAAGCCTTCACCACTTTGTTTCGTTCGAGCCGATTCAATGTTTGCGTTTAACGACAGTAATCGAGTTTGACTATTTACATCGTAAATGTGATTAATGATTTTGATTACCTGATCTGATGATTGTTTTGCGAGTTGAATCGTCTTTTCAGTCTGTTCGTGTTGGTTTTTAATGGCTTGCATTTTCTGAAGCGAACGTTCTAAGTTTTCTTTGCCGACGGCAACTTTATTGTTCGACTCTTCATTCGTTTGCAAAACGTGCTGTACTTCGGTATACGTGTTTTGTAAGTTGTCATGAACCGTAGTAAACCTAGCATTAGATTGATGAATATGATCGTTGAGTGACGTTTGAACGTTGGAGATTTCTTCTACTGAACTTGCAATGTCTGTTGAACCTGCATTTACTTGTTGAACAGCAGCAGCTAACTCCTGGCTTGAAGAGGATAATGAACGGCTTGCAGTTGTCATGTTGTTCATTGTTCCAGCTAAGTGTCGAGTCATTTCATTCAGGTCTTCGGATAGCTTTGCTAATTCATCGTTCCCATCTTCTGGTAAAGGATGGACGTTAAGATTCCCAGAAGCAATGGTCGAAGCGCGTTCGGACAACCGTTTGATTTTTGAAGTCATTCGAGTCGTAAAGCGATAGAAAATCCCTCCTGCGATCGCTGTCGCCACAATACTGACAACGATTGCGACAATGCCAATTGATCGAATGCTATCAAAGCTTGCGATTGATGCACGTTCTGCTTGTACTAGAAAATGATCTTCCAAAACGTTTGCATGGTCCATAATTTCTGAACTCAAAAATTCAAATCCTTGCCACGTTTGTTCACTTGGAATCGTCCCACTTTCAATATAAGAAGACATTCGCGTATCAAACATTTGATTGAGCATTTCCAAGCGATTTAAAGAGGTTACCTCTTCTCGTCCATCAGCATGTTCTGAAAGGGTGGAAGTAAGTTCGTTCATTTGTTCAGATAGCCTTATGTATTCAGTAAAGTCAGGATCTTCTCCTTCGGTTAGTTCTGTGACGATAATGTACTTTTGTTGAAACGTCGTGGTTGCTTCTTGAGCATCACGTGCCAGCTCATTCCAAAAACCAATCTCATCGGTTTGCGAAGACGCATTTTGCAATAAAACAAAAATAATTAAAAAACCAATTAAAAAACAAAGTGTGAGTACTAGCAGTATTGATAACAGTTTTGAGCGAATCGTTCGTAACCGAATGATCTCCACCCCCTTGTTATGATGTGAGCTTAAATTGTGAGAAGAGCTTCTCAAGGTCCTCTACAATTGTTGCTAATTCTTTAGAGGCAAATGTGATGGCATCCATCGTAGCCGTTTGTTCTTCAATCGTTGCCGCAATCATCGTGCTATTTGCGGTTGCGTCTTCAGATGATTGTTGGATGGAATGAAGTTCGCCTGAAACGGCAGCACTTTGTGCTTTAACAGCAGTCACAAAACGGTGAATGGAAAGCGACCTTGCTTGTACCGTTTGAAATGCTTCTAAAAATTGAGCATATGTCCTTACCAATTCATCAAGGACGTGTGTTCCTTCTGTAATTAAATTTGTACTTCTTTTCGATTGGACAGTGGAAGATTGAATGTTTTGCGCCATCGAAGAAATCGTCTCTGTGATTTGGTTCGCTGCTTGTTCACTTTCTAATGCAAGCTTACCGACTTCTTCAGCAACGACAGCAAACCCTCTACCAGAGCGTCCTGCACGGGAAGCCTCAATATTTGCATTCAATGCAAGTAAACTCGTTTGGTTTGAAATACCTTTAATGTTGGTAACAACGTGATGAATGTCATCTACAGCCTGATGTAATTCTACGATTGTTTTTTCATGGTGATCATTTTGAGTTCTAATGTGTAGCATATGGTCAACCGACTGTTGTAATTTCCTTTGGCCTAAGACGACTTGATCATATGATTGCTCATTGTCTGACACGATCGTTTGAAGTGACGATGCAGCATGTTCGATTTCTTGGTCCATCATCGTGAACGTTTGTTTCGAACGATTGATCGATTCATGCAATTCTGATTGTTGTTCAGCGATATGTTGCACGGAGTTCGTTACGCTTTCAGCACCTGCATTGACATCTGTTGTTGTAGCGACGAGCTCTTGTGATGAAAAAGTGATCGTTTGACTGGCTCCGGTTAAGTTACGAATCATCGATCGAAGTTGGTTCGTCATAACATTGATATTTTGTGCGAGTTGTGACAGTTCATCACGCCCTTTAACAGGGAGGTCAGCGCGGTGTAAGTCACCATTTGCTACACGTCTTGCGCGATTTGAAATTTTACGAATAATCGTCGAGATTCGCTGGGCGACTATCCAGAAGATCACCGAACCGATACTTGTAGCGATAAGAAAAGCAATCAAGCTCCCAATAACCGCTTGTTGCATCGCTGCTTGCATTTCTTGCTCGGATCGTTCGGCATGAAGGTTAAAGTAGTTTTCTAACTCATTTGCATACGTACGCATCTCAGTATTTAAATAACCAAAACCATCAAGGGTACTGGAACTTGGTACAATTTCAAGCGTTACATATTGTTGTACTCTCGTATTAAACATCTCATTAAAAAATTGCAAACGCTCTAATGCTGATTGAGCATCTTCATTTTCAATGGCTACTTCTAAATTGCGCAAGATTGTATCCATGCGCTCATCGAGCGTATGGAACCTTGAATAATCAGGCTCATCATACATTTGAAGATTGTTAATGAAGATGTACTTTTCTTGGAATGTGGAAGAAACTTCTTGTGCTTGTAACGCATAATCGTTCCATTCACTCAGTTGTTCAACTTGTGCATCCATTTGCCTGATTAGGAGAAAAATAAGAAGAAATCCGAGCAAAAAACAAAAAATTATAAACGTGAGTGTAAGGAACATTTTAGATTTCAAGCTTGTTCCATTTCCTTTCATATCCAAATCCCCCCTTTTTGTTCATTTCAATGTGACATTCTTCTACGATTTTATGAACGTTTTACCAAGGTTCTACACAAGACAATCATTCTTCTATATGGTAAAAAGGTATAGGACTTTGATTTTCTATCGTAAAACTTTCATTTTGGCGTACGTTTACGTGTAAGAATGGGTATGCTATGGGAATAGGCATACATAGCACTAATACTATTATCGGTAAATCATTTAATGTTTAAAGGGATTGTTTAGAGGAGTGTTTATTTGTGGGAGCTTTTAATGATCGTTTTCTTCGTGCAGCAAATGGTGTAGGAGAGAAGACAAAACCAGTCTGGTATATGAGACAAGCTGGACGTTCGCAACCGGAATACCGAGAGTTAAAAAAGAAGTACTCATTATTTGGAATTACAAAAGACCCTGAGCTTTGCGCTTATGTGACGAAGCTTCCAGTTGATCAGTACGACAATGACGCGGCAATTCTTTATAAAGATATTATGACACCACTTCCAGCCATTGGCGTTGATGTGGAAATTAAAAGTGGCATCGGTCCAGTCATTCATAATCCAATTAAAAATAAAGCAGATATTGAACGTTTAGGATCACTTGACCCAGGTGTAGATGTGCCACACGTTATTGAAACGATTAAACTGTTGAGAAAGCAATTGGATGTTCCGTTAATTACATTTGCAGGTGCACCGTTTACGATGGCGAGTTACATGATTGAAGGCGGTCCATCGAAATCGTATGAAAACACGAAAGCGATGATGTACGGAAACAAAGAAGAGTGGGATCTTCTTATGAATAAGCTTAGTGACCTTACGATTACGTATGCAAAAGCACAAATTGCGGCTGGCGCTCAAGCATTCCAAATCTTTGATTCTTGGGTAGGTGCGTTAAGTGCAAGTGATTATCGTACATTTGTAAAGCCAACGATGGCGAAGATCTTTTCAGAACTTAAAAAAGAAGACATTCCACTCATTACGTTTGGTGTTGGAACGAGACACTTGCTTAAGGAATGGAATGACTTAGATGTTGATGTTATTGGTCTAGATTGGCGTACTTCTGTAACAGAAGCGAGAGAAATGGGCATTCAAAAGACGTTGCAAGGGAATTTAGATCCAGCTATTTTGTTAGCTCCGTGGGACACAATTGAAGCACGTGCGAAGAAAATACTTGATGAAACGGAAAATGACCCGAGCTTTATTTTTAATCTCGGTCACGGTGTTACGCCTTCAATTTCACCAGATACGTTGAAGCGTTTAACCCAATTTGTTCACGAATACAGCGGGAGGAATCAATAATGAGCAAGAAAACGATCGGTCTACTCGTCATGGCTTACGGAACACCAAGAAGCCAAGACGAAATCGAGCCATACTACACACACATTCGACACGGAAGAAAACCATCAGATGAAGCATTGCAAGACTTAACTGAGCGTTATGAAGCGATCGGTGGTGTATCTCCTCTCGCTCGTATTACAAATGAGCAAATGCAAGCGCTCGAAGACCGTTTGAATGAAAGAGAAACAGACATTGAATACAAAGCTTATCTCGGTTTAAAGCATATCGATCCATTTATCGAAGATGCGGTTGAAAACATGAAAAAAGACGGCATTGAAGAGGCCGTAAGTATTGTTTTGGCTCCGCACTATTCTACGTTTAGCGTGAAATCATACAATGGACGCGCCGTAAAGAAATCCGAAGAAATTGATGGGCCAACGATTCATGCTGTTGAAAGTTGGTATACAGAGCCTAAATTCATTAAATATTGGTCTGATCAATTGAATGAAACCCTCGACCGTGTTGGTCGTGACAATTCTGTCGTCATTTTCTCTGCACATAGCCTACCTGAAAAGATTCTCGCAGATAACGATCCTTACGTTGATCAATTGCGAGAAACGAGTCGACTCGTTGCAGAAGCTGCCAACGTAAAGAACTATGAAATTGGCTGGCAAAGTGAAGGAAATACAGCAGACAAATGGTTGGGACCAGATGTTCAAGATTTAACACGTGATTTATATGAAGCCCGTGGTTATGAAACGTTTGTTTATTGCCCACTCGGTTTTGTCGCTGATCATTTGGAAGTTCTCTATGACAACGATTATGAATGCAAAGTTGTGACGGATGAACTTCAAGTTAATTATGAGCGACCACCGATGCCGAATGCTAAAACGTTGTTTATTGACGGACTTGCTGATGCGGTATTAAAACAATTGGAATACAGTCGCTAAAATGAAAGTAGCGATTATCGGCGGAGGGATCACGGGGCTCTCCGCCCTTTATGAGTTGAGCAAACATCCTGATGTTGATGCTGAGCTTTTTGAAGCAAGTCATCTGCTCGGTGGGAAGATCCGGTCTTATCATCGAGATGATTTTGTCGTTGAGCGAGGAGCGGACTCATTTTTAGCTAGAAAGCCTGAATTAATGGACCTTGTTTCTGAATTAGGCATTGAAGATCAACTCGTCACTAATGAAACGGGACAGGCGTTTATCTTATTTAACGATGAGTTACATCCGATCCCAAAGCCCTCTTCAATGGGGATTCCTTCAAGCTTAAAGCCGTTACTGTCGACCTCTTTGCTTTCAACAAAAGGCAAGATGCGAGCTTCTTTGGATCTTGTTAAGCCAAAAGTAAATATGGATGAAGATTTACCGGCAGGTCAATTGTTTCGATATCGTTTCGGTGATGAGATGGTTGATCGGCTACTAGAACCTTTACTCTCAGGGATCTATGCGGGTTCTTTAAATGAATTGAGTCTAGAATCGACGTTGCCCCAATTCAAAGCCCTTGCAACACAGCACCGAAGCTTAATAAAAGCTAGTGAAGCAATCCAGAAGAAACAGCCTGCTGCGGGTACGAATACTGGGCAATTTCGTACATTTAAAAACGGACTTATTACGATTATAGAAGCATTAGAAGCGAAGCTAAATCAAGCGTCGATTCATAAAGATCATAAGCTTATTTCTATTGAACGTGATGGTAATCAACATCGACTCAGTTTTGAGAACGGGCATGTACAGATTGCGGATGCTGTTATTATGACAGTTCCGCAACCGATCGCAGCTCTTACATTTGTTGAAGACGGGCTTTCAGAGCGGTTAGAGCATCTACGTGGCGCATCCGTTGCAACTGTTGCACTCGCGTTTCGTGAAAGCGATGTAAGTGAACGGGCAGATGGTACTGGATTTCTCGTGCCAAAAGGGAACGACACTGTCATCAAAGCGGTGACGTTTGTTGATAAGAAATGGCCGACGTCTGTACCTGATGGACACGTCTTACTTCGATCATTTGTCGGGCGACCAGGGCAAGAGGAAATTGTTAACGAGAACGATGACGTTATCGTTGAACACGTAATTGAAGGTTTGAGCAAGATGCTCGAGATTAATGGCTCACCTCTGTGGTATGATGTTGAACGGTGGCAAGAAGCAATGCCAACGTATACAGTCGGTCATAAACACCGAGTACAACAGTGGAGAGAAGCGGTCAACAACACGTATCCGCACGTGCTTTTAGCTGGCGCTTCGTACGACGGTGTCGGTTTACCAGATTGTGTACGACAAGGTTTGAATGCGGCGAATCAAATCGTAAATCAAGAGAAAAATAATGACAAACAGTAGGTGGGCTGTCTCATAGCCCTCCTTTTTTCATTGGCAGAGGGGACAGTCCCCCGACGCTTTAACGTGCTGGGGGACTGTCCCCCAGTGCAGGAACGTTGTACTATAGCGGGGGACTGTCCCCGGTGGTTTGTGTTACAATAATGACATTAATGAACGAGGTGAACGTGGATGTTTATCGATTATGTAAATATATTTATAAAGTCTGGCGATGGTGGAAACGGGATGGTGGCCTTTCGCCGTGAAAAGTATGTACCAGATGGTGGTCCAGCTGGTGGAGACGGAGGAAAAGGTGGCGACATAATCTTTCGTGTTGATGAAGGATTACGTACACTTATGGACTTTCGTTACCAAAAGCACTTTAAGGCCGATCGTGGAGAACATGGTCGTTCGAAAAACCAACACGGGAAGAATGCAAACCCGTCAACTGTACTTGTGCCACCAGGTACGGTAATAAAGGATAAAGAATCCGGCGCTGTAATTGCTGACTTAACAGAGCACAACGAGGAAGCCCTCGTTGCTAAAGGTGGACGTGGTGGACTTGGAAATACTCGTTTTGCCACGCCGAAAAACCCTGCACCAGAACACGCAGAAAACGGTGAACCAGGGATTGAACGTGAATTAATTCTAGAATTGAAATTGCTCGCAGATGTGGGGTTAATTGGATTCCCAAGTGTCGGGAAGTCAACGTTGCTCTCGGTAGCAACGTCTGCAAAGCCAAAAATTGCCGATTATCCATTCACGACGATCAAACCAAATCTTGGTGTTGTTCAAGCTGAAGACGGACGAAGCTTCGTGCTTGCCGATCTTCCAGGTTTAATTGAAGGTGCACATGAAGGCGTTGGACTTGGTCACCAGTTCCTTCGTCATATCGAGCGCACAAAAGTACTCGTACATCTTATCGATGTATCTGGATTAAGCGGCCGCGACCCTTATGAAGACTATGTGACGATTAACGAAGAAATTAAAGCCTACAATGAAGTGCTCACAAAGCGACCACAAATTGTCGTTGCAAACAAGACAGATATGCCAGATAGCGAAGAGACGCTACGAGCATTGCTTGAGAAATTGGATGACGATGTGACCGTTTATCAACTTTCCACATTAAATCGTCAAGGGCTTCATGCTCTTATTGAGACGATTGCAAATGAGCTTGAGCATGCACCAGAAATTGATGCCTTTGAGAAAAGTGAAGAAGAACAAGAAGGCGTATTATACAAATACACGAAAAAAGAGCCGTTCGTTATTACACGTGATGACGAGGGCACGTACGTATTATCCGGTGAGGAACTTGAACGTAAAATTGTCATGCTTGACCTTAACCGAACAGAAAGTGCTAGACGATTCTCTCGTACGATGAGACAAATGGGTGTCGACAAGGCGCTTCGTGATCGTGGAGCAAAAGACGGCGATCTCGTACGTCTTGCTGGAATTGAATTTGAATTTATCGATGAATAAGTAATGTTTTGGTGGTGAGGGCTGTGGCAGAAGAAATTGATCAATTTTATCTCGTTCGAGAAGATATGTTGACCGAAGCAATGCAAAAGACGTTACGAGCCAAAGTATTATTGGAAAACGGTTCCGCTGAAACGATTGGTGAGGCTGTGAAGCGCGTGGATTTAAGTCGAAGCGCCTTTTATAAATACCGTGATGCGGTCTTTCCATTTCATACGATGATTCAAGAGAAAATCATTACCTTTTCAATCCATCTTGCCGACCGCTCCGGTGCGTTGTCGAACTTGCTTAGAATTGTAGCGAATACCGACTCAAATGTTCTAACGATTAACCAGACCATTCCACTCGGCGGGCGGGCGAATATTACGCTCACCGTCGATACGAGTATGGTAAATGTGGAAATTCAACAACTAATGGCAGATATAAAAGCGATGGAAGCAGTAGAAAAAGTAGAAATCATCGGCTCTGGTGCTGCTGGAGTATAGGTGAATTTGAAGAGATGGAGTGGGGTTTGTGACGAATAAAGTGGCTTTTTTAGGACCAGCGGGTACATTTACAGAAATTGCAGCCCGGGCGTTTTTGCCAGATGCAAAGCGCATGCCTTATAAAGATATTCCAAGTACGTTACATGCACTTGAAAAAAATCAAGTCGATGCAGCTGTCGTTCCTTTAGAAAATACGATCGAAGGATCGGTAAACATATCGCTTGATTATTTAATTCATAAACATGATTTTCCGATCATTGGAGAAGTGGCTATTCCAATTGCACAACATTTACTTGTCCATCCATCCGTTAACGACTTAAATGACATTGATACCGTCTATTCTCACCCTCACGCTATTGCTCAGTGCCACGAATTTATTACGGGTGATTTAGATGAGGTTGAACAAAAGTTCGCTACTTCAACGGCTCAAGCAGCACGAGAAGTGAGTGAGAATGAGCAAACGAACGTGGCTGCAATTGCAAATGAATTAGCGGCTGAGAAATATGGATTAAAAGTAATAAAAGAAAACATCCATGACTTTACGAACAATCACACGCGATTTGTTCTCGTATCGCCTAATGATGTGGTACCAAATTTCTTAGAAACCAACGAACGACATAACAAAACAAAAGTTGTCGTGACATTGCCTTCAGATTTCTCAGGAGCATTGCATCAAGTGCTCTCTGCATTTGCTTGGCGCAAACTAAACTTAACAAAAATCGAATCTCGCCCGACGAAAACAGGGCTTGGCAACTATTTCTTTATCATTGATGTGGAGCATGCGTATGATGAAGTGTTGTTACCAGGCGCTTTAGAAGAACTAAAAGCACTCGGCTGTGAAACGCGCGTGCTTGGGACGTATCCCTCATTATTTGTTCAAGTTAAAGAACGCTCACTCTAACGAAACGAATACTCCTCGTAACTCGTGCATATCTTGTATGGGAAGAACCAATTGGTAACGGATCATACGGGTTACGGGAGGGACATTAGTTGTGAAAATTCATATTGTGCAAAAAGGCGATACGTTATGGAACTTAGCGAAGAAATATGATGTGAACTTTGAGGAACTTAAAGCTGCAAACACGCAAATTGCAAACCCTGATATGGTAATGCCTGGAATGAAGATTAAGATTCCAGGCAAAGGTGTTCAAGCTAAAAAAGAAGTTCAGGTAAAGTCCAAAAAGGCAGAACCTGCAAAGGATTATACGGCTAAAGGGCAACCTGCTCCAAAAAAGGAGCAGCCAAAAGCGAAAGAAGCCCCTGCAGTGAAGCCGCCACCGATGAAAATGCCTAAGATGGAAGTTCCAAAAAAAGAGTACAAAGTTGAACCGAAAAAAGTGCCACAAAAAGAAACGAAAAAGCCTGTGCCGTCAAAGATGACAAAGCCAACTCCTACAAAGGTTGAGAAGAAAGTAGAGAAGAAGCCGGTCGTTAAAGAGCAAGAAAAACCGAAAAAACCGATGCCGAAACCTCAACCGCAAATGCACGTGCAGCCTCAACCAATGCCAATGCAACACCCTTGTATGGAGTCCTATCCGTCTCACGGACACATGGGTTATGGTCAACCAGTACCACCCCATTTAATGCAATATTGTTATCCGTGTGCACCACAATCAATGTATCCTGGTGCGATGCCTTATCAGCAAATGGCGCCACCAATGATGCATCACGGCGGTCACGGGTATGAATCGTATCCATTTGCAGAAGGCTATAGTTATGAGAACCTTCCATATGAGTTGCAATATCAAGGCTCTTATGATGTGCCGAATTATCGAGGACACGAAGGTTCACAAGCACAGATGGCGTCACCGTATATGGGCTATGCACCAGTAGATCCGTATGGTTATTATGCTCAGCCGATGTACCCGCCAAACTACTATCAGCCAACAAGTCCGGATGACGAACACAAAGAGTAAGTTGGAGAGCTTTCCTCTTTATAACAGGTGTAGCAATTCCCCCTTTATCACATCCTAGGTGTGAGGGGGGATTTTTCTTTTATGAAAAAATTTGCACTGTCAATTACAGCTTGTACAATGCTTGCTGCAGGACTTGCCGGATGTGGCGGAGAAAATAACGCTGCAGAGCAAAATCCAAATCGAACAAATTACGACATGAATTACGTCAATGATTACCGCGGAGCCGATCATGATTATGAAATGACCCGTGCGAATCGTGGAGATCGTGGGGAAGGACCGATTACCGATATGTTAACGGTTGACGATCGCACGACGAGAACGGAGCGCCATGATAGCACCCATAACGTTAATGACGGGATGGGAAGTTCATGGGCTTACGGTAATCCGCGTGATGTCGTCGATAAAGACCATTATACGGACGGTGAGCGAGATGCCAATCAGGCACGCTTTCAAAAGTATAATGGTGAGACCGGGGATCACCCTGGTATGGTAAACGAACGTGGTCATCTAAACAATGATCACCATCAAGGTCACACTGATAAGTACAATAACAGTACTGAACATGACCTTGAAAGAACGATTGACCATGCAGTAGAAAACATGGATCGTATTGGTGACAGTCACGTTGTTGTTGATGGAGACCATGTTGTTATTGCGGTACGCGGAAGTAACATCGATGATGATCTGAAGGAAAAAATTAAAAACACCGTTGAAGATCATACAAACAAAACCGTGTATGTAACCGATGATGACGAGATGTTCGGGAAAGTCCGGAACGTCACACGCGATATGCGTAATGCTGGTGGGGAAATGGTCGATGAAACGAGAGCGACCTTCGAAGATATGCTTGGTGACCTTGGCAATATGGCCGAACGCCCATTTGAACGTAGTCGCTAAACAAAAAGCGCAAAAGGACTTCAGTCCTTTTGCGCTTTTCTAATTCATGATATATTTACATATTGGGGAGGAATGACGATGGCTGGACATTCTAAATGGAACAACATAAAAAGGCGTAAAGAAGCTCAAGATTCGAAACGAGCAAAAGTATTTACCAAAATTACGAAAGAAATCTTTGCGTCTGTTCGTGCAGGTGGCGATGATCCTGCTACCAACCTAAGACTTCGCCTTGCGATCCAAAAAGGTAAAGAGGCAAACTTACCAAATGATAATATAGAACGAACGATAAAAAAGGCAGCAGGGAACCAAGATGGTGTAACCTATGAAGAAATCTCATACGAAGGGTATGGACCAGGTGGGGCTGCAATCTTTATCGACGTGTTAACGGATAATAGAAACCGGACAGTTGCAGATTTACGTTACGCATTTTCACGAAATGGGGGAAACCTCGGTGAAACAGGATCTGTATCCTTTCTTTTCGAAGATGCTGGGATAATTGTTATCAATTTAGGCGACCTTGATGAAGAGGAGCTTATGTTAGAAGCGATTGAGGCAGGAGCATCTGAATTTGAAGTTGAAGAACGTACAGCGATAATTACAACACCTTACGGTGATTTTCATGATGTAAAGCAAACGCTCGTTGATACTGGTCATGAGATCGAAACGTCAGAGCTCACGAAGATCCCAACAGTCTCTACTCAACTTAATTTAGAACAAGAGGAAACGATGATAAAACTTATTGATAAGATTGAAGACAATGACGATGTTCAAAACGTTTATCATAATGCTGAGCTTTCCTGAGAATACGTGTTCCCATCGATGTGAGCGTTGTGCTACACTGAAGAGAAACGATGGAAAAGGGGACAATCCATGTATGAACGTTTAAGTGGAGCGATTGTTTATCGCGATCACGAGTCTGTTACTGTCGACATTCATGGTGTCGGTTATCACGTTTACTGTGCAAATCCATTTGCGTATGAAATTAATGAAAATGCAACAGTAAACGTATTTATTTATACACATATCAATCAAGATGTGATTAAGCTGTTCGGGTTTAAGTCGAGGGAAGAGCGAGTGCTTTTTAGTCGATTGTTGCAAGTGTCAGGCATTGGCCCGAAAGGGGCTTTAGCGGTTCTTGCAGAAGGGAATTCTAAGGTCGTTATTCAAGCGATTGAAGAAGAAAACGAGACGACGTTAACAAAGTTTCCTGGCATCGGTAAGAAAACGGCGAGGCAAATGATTCTTGACTTAAAAGGCAAGCTTGATTACGTCATGGATGAAGAACAATTGATCGCTTCTGGACCGTTATTCACTAAAGAAAGCGATGCCTTAGATGAAGCAATGGATGCACTAAGGGCGCTCGGTTACGGTGAGCGTGAGATTAAAAAAGCAGAAAAGGCATTACAAGGAAATGATTTGAATGCTGATGAATACGTAAGGCAAGCCCTTCGATTATTTGTTGAACGGTAAAGGGGGGAATTTGATTGGACGAACGTGTCATTTCAAAAGAAGCATTAACGAAGGAAGAAGAACAGTTAGACCAAGGGATTCGACCGCTTAGTTTTGCGGATTATATCGGGCAAGACCAAGTAAAAAAGAATTTACAAGTATTCATTCAAGCAGCCAAACTTCGTGAAGAAAGTCTAGATCATGTGTTGTTGTATGGCCCTCCAGGTCTTGGTAAGACGACACTGGCTACAATTATTGCACACGAGATGGGCGTTAATATTCGTACGACGTCAGGTCCAGCAATTGATCGTCCGGGTGATTTGGCTGCGATTCTGACGACGTTAGAACCAGGCGATGTTCTTTTTATCGATGAAATCCATCGTTTGAATCGTTCAGTTGAAGAAGTGTTGTACCCTGCGATGGAAGACTTTTGTTTGGATATCGTGATCGGAAAAGGCACAGAGGCGAAATCGATGCGACTTGACCTTCCTCCGTTCACACTCGTTGGGGCAACGACACGAGCTGGTATGTTAAGCGCGCCATTACGCGATCGTTTCGGTGTGTTGAGTCGTCTGGAGTATTACTCTCTTGAAGAATTGGCATCAATCGTTTTACGAAGTAGCAAGTTACTTTCGCTAGAAATGAAAGAGCAAGCAGCACTCGAAATTGCGAGACGTTCTCGGGCAACTCCGCGAATTGCAAATCGATTGTTGCGACGCGTTAGAGATTTTGCGCAAGTGTCAGACAGTGGAACTTCTGTTAATCATGAAGAAACGGAGAGGGCGCTAGAGCAATTGCAAGTCGATCGTTTAGGGCTTGACCCTAATGACGTGCGCTTACTATCAATGATCGTTCAGAAGTTCAAAGGCGGTCCAGTCGGGCTTGAGACGATGGCTGCGATGGTTGGCGAGGAATCAGAAACGATTGAAGACGTTTATGAACCTTATCTGTTACAGATTGGCTTTTTGCAACGTACACCGAGAGGAAGACTCGTGACGCCGCTTGCGTACGAACACTTTAACTTCGATAAAGGAGATGTCTAAAAAGTTGGCAGAGTTTCCAAAATGGCTCGTAATAATAGGCGTTACGCTCATTGCGATCGGTTTGTTATGGCAAGTTGGTGGGAAGTTTTTGCCTTTAGGCAAACTGCCAGGTGATTTTATTTTTCGCGGAGAAAATACGACGGTGTATTTCCCGATTGTAACGTCGATTATCATTAGTGTTGTTTTATCATTGGTGCTATTTTTGATCGGGCGTTTTCGTTAATTAGATGCAGGAGTGACCACGATGAAAGTAAAAGATTTTGATTTTGACTTACCTGAAGAGCTTATTGCTCAAACTCCTTTAGAAGAACGAGATACATCAAAGTTGTTAATGTTAGATGCTGAAGACGGTAGCATTCAGCATGAAACGTTCCAGCATATCGTTTCTATGTTTGAGCCTGGAGATTGCCTCGTATTAAACGATACGAAAGTGATCCCAGCACGAGTTTTCGGAACGAAAGAACAAGGAGGCGCCAACATTGAGTGCCTGCTTTTGAAAGATGAAGGAAATGATACGTGGGAAGCACTCGTAAAGCCTGCTAAACGCGTAAAGGTGGGAACGACCATTTCATTTGGAGATGGCAGATTAAAAGCGACCTGTACGGAGATTCTTGCTCATGGAGGGCGGAAGTTGTCGTTTTCTTATGAGGGTGTGTTTCTCGAAGTACTTGAAAGCTTAGGTGAAATGCCATTACCGCCATACATTACGGAGCGTTTGGAAGAGCAAGATCGTTATCAGACGGTATTTGCAAAACGTTCAGGTGCAGCTGCAGCACCAACAGCAGGTTTGCACTTTACCGAAGAATTACTGAGCGAGCTAAAGGGCCGGGGTGTAAACATCTGTTATATTACGCTCCATGTTGGGCTTGGGACGTTCCGGCCGGTAAGTGTAGATACGATTGAAGAGCATGACATGCATGCAGAGTTTTATGAGATGAGTGAAGCAACGGCAACGGTTTTGAATGAAGCGAAATTGTCTGGACATTCAATTGTAGCTTGTGGAACGACTTCAGCGAGAACACTCGAGACGATTGTCAATGAACATGAGGCCTTTACAGCTTGTTCTGGATGGACAGATATTTTCATCTTTCCAGGTTATGAATGGAAAGCGATTGATGGATTGATTACGAATTTTCACTTGCCAAAATCAACATTAATGATGCTCGTTAGTGCATTTTCTAGCCGAGAGCACATTATGAATGCGTATAGAGAAGCCATCGCAAAGCGTTACCGCTTCTTTAGTTTTGGTGATGCGATGTTTATGAAGAAAGGAATCAACAACTAATGACAGCCGTGTATTATGAACATATCAAGACATGTAAGCAGTCAGGAGCAAGGCTTGGAAAAGTGCATACGCCTCACGGAAGCTTCGATACGCCAATGTTTATGCCCGTCGGGACGCTCGCGACAGTAAAGATGATGAGCCCTGATGAGCTTAAAGAAATGGATGCGCAAATTATTCTTTCGAACACGTACCACCTTTGGTTGCGTCCTGGAGAAGATTTGATTCGTGAAGCTGGAGGATTGCACTCATTTATGAATTGGGATCGTCCAATCTTAACCGATTCTGGTGGTTTTCAAGTGTTTAGTTTGAGTAATTTACGTGACATCGATGAGGAAGGTGTCCGTTTTCGCAATCACATTAGTGGGGAGAAGCTTTTCTTATCACCAGAGAAAGCGATGCAAATCCAACATGCGTTAGGATCTGACATTATGATGGCATTTGATGAATGCCCTCCTTATCCTGCTGAGTACAAGTATATGAAAGATAGCGTAGAACGTACGAGTCGTTGGGCAGAGCGTTGTCTTCGTGAGCACGAAGGTAACACAACCCAAGGATTGTTTGGGATTGTCCAAGGTGGGGAGTATAAAGACTTAAGACGTCAAAGTGCTGAAGATCTCGTGTCGATGGATTTTCCAGGATATGCGATTGGTGGTTTATCCGTCGGAGAACCAAAGCATGTCATGAACAAAGTGCTTGAAGAAACAATGCCACACTTACCTGATAATAAGCCAAGGTACCTGATGGGAGTCGGTTCTGCGGACGCCCTTATTGATGGTGCAATTCGTGGTGTGGATATGTTTGATTGTGTATTGCCGACAAGAATCGGTCGAAACGGGACGTGCATGACTTCTGAAGGTCGAAAGGTCATTCGTAATGCCGAATTTGCTCGCGATTTCCGTCCAATTGATGAGAAATGTGATTGCTATGCGTGTAAAAATTATTCAAGAGCATACATTCGTCATTTAATTAAGAGCAAAGAAGCGTTCGGTTTTCGTTTAACCTCTTACCATAACTTGTATTTCCTGCTAAACTTAATGGTGAACGTTCGTGAGGCGATTAAAGAAGACCGTCTTCTAGATTTCAAAGAAGAGTTTTTTGAGCAATATGGTTTTAATCGTCCAGATGCAAAGAACTTCTAAATGAGGGTTTGCAGTTTAAAATATTGTACATGAAAAGCAAAAAGTGGTACATGTACAATAAGGAAAGGAGTGAACATAGATGGCATTAGAACCTATTATTATGCTCGTTCTGATGTTTGCAATCGTCTATTTCCTGCTCATTCGTCCGCAGCAAAAGCGTCAGAAGCAGGTACGTGAGATGCATTCGAACTTGCAAAAAGGCGACGACATCATCACAATCGGCGGATTGCATGGAACAATTGATGCAATTGATGAAGAGAAAATAGTTTTGCTTGTTAACGATAATCGTAAGCTAACATATGATCGTTCAGCAGTACGTGAAGTAGTCAACCAAAACTAATTAAAAACCCGAAGCAGTGAGTAGCTGCTTCGGGTTTTTGCGTTTCTTTTAACGTATAGAAGAGCGAATACCAACACCAATCATGCCTCCAACCATCGCAGTCACAAGACATAAAGAAAACAATAGAAGTTGAGAAAGCATGATGGCATTACCATAGCCGAGGTATTGAATCGTAATCGCAAAGATAACGAACATGACACCAGCAAGTAAACCAAACAGCCATCCTTTAGCCCCTGCTTTCATCGCAGCGACCATTCCGCCAATAAACGTAATAATTAACGTAATTGCCATCGTAACCCCACCGATGGAGTGCTCTGATAATGAACTTAACCGTAAGATTGTTGCTAAGATTAAACTGCTAGCTAATACGAGACAGAGCATCGTTAGCAATGAACCACCAATTGCTCTCGTAAATGTGTGATCCATAGTGTTCCTCCTCTAGATTGAAGTTGTCAATGCTTGACCGTGTTCGTCTACTTAAACATATGCAGAAGTTGCATCGATAGAAGAAAAAGTTACATGAGCTTTGGACAGTTGAGGAATACTACTCGTTATTGAGTTACGAGGAGCGAATACATTGGAAGAGTTGTTCTCAATTTTTTGGCGCATTCTTTTTTATTATTTCTTTTTGTTAATTGCAATCCGTGTGATGGGCAAGCGGGAAGTAGGCGAACTAACACTTCTTGATTTTATTGTATCCATTATGATTGCAGAATTTGCAGTTAAAGGAATTGAAGAACGTAATATTGTGATTGGTGCGTTTCCGATCGTCGTTTTAGCATGCACGCAAATTATTTTGGCGTACGTGTCATTGAAAAGTAATCGTATGAGGGATCTATTAGACGGGGTACCTTCATTAATTATCGAGAATGGCAAAGTGAATGAAGCGGAAATGCGCAAACAGCGATACAACTTTGATGACTTGATGCTACAATTAAGGCAACACGATATTACGGATTTTTCTAGAGTTGCGTATGCGATACTTGAGCCTTCAGGTGATTTGTCAGTGATCGAAATTGAAACGACTGCAGGAGATGTTGTTTTTCCTTTTCCTTTTATTATTGATGGAGAAGTTCAGAAGAAACATTTAAACCACATCGGAAAAAGTAGAGATTGGTTAGTAAAAGAACTGATGAAACGAGGGTATACCGACCTGAAAAAAATTGCCGTTTGTTCAGGTAGTCGAAATGGTCATTTGATCATCGATGAGAAGTACTGAGTACATAGAAAAGCCTCCAGTTTATGTGGAGGCTTTTTATCCTAGCGAAACAGTGATTGAAGTATCGGCAAACGACTGATATTCTTGAAATGAAGCAATCGAAAGATAAACAATCCGATCATGTAGACCGCAAGTGAAATGACGATGCTTAAAAGTGTACCTGAAAGCATATGGTCTGCTGTAACAAATGTTTTAAAGCTTATCGTGGCAGCACCAACGGTGAGGAGAGTGACGATGGCTGTATTTACCCAATCTTTAATGCGAATGGTAAATCCGACAGCACGCGAGACGCTAATAAAATGAAGCAATGTAACGAGCACCATACTGCAACAGATTGCAAGAGCTACGCCCATCATTCCAAGTTCTGGGCGTGAAGCTAGAAAGGCAATCGCTGTAATTTTCACGACAGCACCGATCAAGCTGTTGTACATCGCGGATTTAGCAAGGTTGAGTGCTTGTAAAATCGCTTGTAATGGTCCTTGGAAGTATAAGAATATACAAAATGGAGCCATTAGTTTTAAATAAAGTGCAGCTTGTGGTGCGTGATACATGAGCGTTAAAATCGGTACCGCAAACACATACAGTACAACGATTGAAATTCCGCCAGACAATAAAGCGACTTTTGTCGTCTGTTGAAGTCGCCTTTGAATGAGTGTGTGATCGTTTTGACTATGTGCTTCACTAATGGCAGGTACGAGCGAGACGGATAAGCCGTACGTAATAAAAGAAGGTAAGAAAAGAAGCGGTACGACAAAGCCACTTAATTCACCGTATTGGCTCGTAGCAAGCACCGTAGCAACGCCTGCGACAGCTAAGCTTTGTGCGACAACGATCGGCTCAAGAAATAGTGATACACTTCCTACGAGTCGACTACCAGTCGTTGGCAAAGCAATCTCCATTAAGTCTTTAAATGTTTGTTTCCCACCTTCGAGGGCGCTCATAAAGTTTTTGCGGACTTTTAACGTTTTTTTTCGCTTAAATACGTAAATGATGTAAAGTAAAGAGGCGAGTTCCCCGAGTACAGCAGAGATCATTGCCCCTGCGGCCGCAAATTCAACGCCGTATGGCAGTAGAGTACTCGTACAAATGGCAACAAACGCGATGCGTACAACTTGCTCAATAACTTGTGCGATTGCAATTGGACGCATGTTTTGCATGCCTTGAAAATACCCACGAACAACGGCAGACAACGCTACGATCGGTACGATTGGAATAATGGCAAGAAGTGGGTACAATGCTCTTGCATCGGTTAACATCCATTCCGCGAGAAAGGGTGCAATAACGATAATGAGTACGGTGAAGATCACACTCAGTATACCGGTTACAGTGAGTGACACGACTAGGATGCGCTTCTTTCGTACGTGATCCCCGTTTGCATCGGCTTCAGCAATTAATTTAGAGATTGCTACGGGTAAACCGAGTTGTGTTAATGTGATGACGAGCAAAAACGTCGGAATCGCCATCATATACAATCCCATACCTTCGGAGCCCATTATTCTAGCAACAACAATCTTATTTACAAAACCGAGTATCCGTGTAACTAACCCGGCGATGATTAAGATTAACGCGCCTGCAAAAAATGATTGCTTGGACATAGCCGCCCTCCTCGATGTCAGACATTTAAGGGTTGTCCGTTTTACATATGTATGCTGAAGTTGTCCAAGCATGACTAGTAGATGAACCTGATCATAAAAGAGGTGAAGTGAAGTGAATCCGCAACAGTTTGACGTGTGGAAAGAGGATTTAGAACCTGTCTTAATTCTGAAAGTAGATGAATTTCATTTACTCGGTTACGAAGAAGCGACAAAAGAACTCGTCTGGCAGGCAGGCATTCAGAAACTTCGTAAACAACCGGATTACGTTCCGTTTTACCAATTTGTCAATTCGTTTATGCGATTGTCAGTGACAGATTATATGAATCATGTTACGATCTCAGCTTATCGTGGCGAGATGGACGGCATTGATTCGAATCGTAATGACTTAGAAAGTTTACTCGATGATGTTCTACGCCATTGACACGCAATTTTCAACGTCCGTATAATGGAGATATTGTGTCAAATCAACTGTATATGGTCTACATATCAGAACTTGATCGTTTTGTTCACTAAGGAGGACATCTTATGGGTAAAAAAGGGCTGAGAATTGGTGCGTTTTTCGCCATTGTCATTGCTCTTGGCGTACTCATCGCACAAACAGCGACTGATGTAGCGAGAGATACAAATTTAGGATTAGATTTACAAGGCGGTTTTGAAGTGTTGTACGAGCTTCAACCTGAAGATGGTGAGTTAACACAAGAAGACATCCAATCAACCGCAACCGCATTGAATCAACGTGTGAATGTGCTAGGTGTATCCGAACCTGCGATTTCCGTTGAAGGAGAAGACAGAATACGTGTTCAACTCCCAGGTGTTGAAGATCAACAAACGGCACGAGAAACACTTGGTACAGAAGCCGAGTTATCTTTTCGTGATATTAATGACAATTTATTAATGACAGGGGAGTCGCTTCAACAAGGGGGATCACAAGCAACGTTCAATGAGAACAATGAACCGATTGTCTCGTTAACAATTAGTGATGGAGAATTGTTCGGAGAAATTACGACTGAGCTTTCTCAAAATTCATATCCTGACAACTTGCTTGTCATTTGGCTTGATTATGAAGAAGGCATGACGTTTGAAGAGGAAGCACAAAAAGAAGATCCTGCATTTATGTCAGCAGCAACGGTTAACCAGACATTAACGACAGATGCGAGTATTACGGGGAACTTTACCCTTGAAGAAACAGAATTTCTAGCAGACATTTTAAACGCAGGTTCATTACCAGTTTCTCTTGAAGAAGTGTACTCAAATGCAGTCGGGGCATCACTTGGTGAGCAAGCCTTACAACAAACATTGTTTGCCGGTATGATTGGTGTGGCCTTAATCTTTCTTTACATGATTGGTTATTACCGATTTATGGGTGTAATCGCGACCATTACACTTTCTGTTTATATTTATCTTGTTATGATTTTCTTTAATGCGATTCAAGGTGTACTTACATTACCTGGTATTGCAGCACTCATACTTGGTGTTGGTATGGCCGTTGATGCAAACATCTTAACGTATGAGCGGATTAAGGAAGAATTGAAAGACGGTAAGTCGATGAAGTCGGCGTATAAAGCCGGAAGCCGTCGTGCACTTGGTACAATCATTGACGCCAACATCACGACAATTATTGCCGCAGCAGTGATGTTCTATTTCGGGACGAGCGCTGTACAAGGGTTTGCAGTTATGTTGATCGTAAGTATTTTAACTAGCTTTATTACAGCCGTTTGGGGTGCAAGGCTCTTACTTGGATTATGGATTAACAGCCGCGTATTGAACCGTAAGTATTGGCTTTTCGGTGTGAAGGGACGTGATGTTCGTGGACTTTAATATGGCGAATAAGAACATTGACCTTATTAAACATCGAAAGAAGTATTTTAGTCTTTCCATTATCATCGTATTAATCGGGACTATTTTACTTTCAACGGTAGGACTTAATTTGGGGATTGACTTTGAGAGTGGTACTCGAGTTGATATCGCTTCAGATGCACCATTAACAGAAGAAGAGGTCGCTGATCACTTCATACAGGCAGGGGGCTATGAGCCTGATGATATTACACTTGCCGGTGATAATAATGAACAAGCTTCCGCACGGTTTATCGGGGCGATGCCTCAAGAAGATGTAACGACAATACAAAGCTACTTTATTGATGAATTTGGTGAGGAACCAAGTGTAAGTACGGTTTCACCACAAATTGGTCGAGAACTCGCGCAAAATGCGATTATTGCAACGCTCATTGCAGCGTTTGGAATTGTTATATATGTTGCATTTCGATTTGAGTTTTTATATGGCGTTGCAGCAGTTGTTGCTCTACTATATGATGCGTTTTTCGTCTTAACGATGTTTAGCATCTTCCAACTGGAAGTGAATATTCCATTCATTGCAGCCATATTAACCGTTGTCGGTTATTCGATCAATGATACGATCGTAACATTTGACCGAATAAGAGAGAACATGAAGAAACAAGATGAAATCAAAGGGTTTGATCATCTTGCAAAAGTAGTAAACGATAGTTTACTTCAAACGTTAACACGTTCGATTAATACAGTATTGACTGTCTTGTTCGCAGCAGTAGCGATATGGTTACTCGGTAGTTCAGCGATTATGTCGTTTGCTTTTGCGATCGTCATTGGTTTAATTGCAGGAACGTATTCTTCATTGTTCCTTGCAGCTCAACTTTGGCTCGTTATGAAACATCGATCACTTGAAAGACAAAAGAATAAACCTGTAGAGGCCGAAGAATACTAAGTCTGATACCCCTTCAAGATGAAGGGGTATCTTTACCGTCCATAGCTATGAGAAGGGAGTGGGGGAAGACGTGGATTCAGCCACAAAGGAGCGCTACAAAAAAATTAATTTTGCTGCTTGGTTAGGGATTGTTATTAATATCGTCTTAGCACTCGTCAAAGGCATTGTAGGTGTTTTTGCGAACAGTCGAGCATTAATTGCCGATGCTGTGCATTCAGCAGCCGATGTTGTGACATCCTTTGCCGTTTTAATAGGTGTGCGAGCAGCTGAGTTACCTCCAGACAAAGATCATCCGTATGGACACGGCAAAGCAGAATCAATTACTGCGATCATCGTTAGTGTTTTGCTATTTATGGTCGGATTAGAAATTGCGATGAGTACGTTCGGTGACATTGGTTCAGAAAACCCAGTTCCACAGATGATTGCATTGTATGTGATTATCATCTCTATTATCATTAAAGAACTTCTGTTTCGTTATAAGCTTCATTTGGGAAGAAAATACAATAGTGAAGCAATTATTACGGATGCATGGCACCACCGTTCAGATGCGTATTCTTCAATCGCTGCAATGGCGGGGATTATTGCCTCGTTACTCGGTGCTCACTTTGGCATCGCTTGGTTGATGTACGGCGACATGTTTGCAGGAATTCTCGTTGCATTACTCGTTATGATAATGGCATTTAAACTCGGAAAAGATGCTGTTCACAATGCTCTTGATCACGTTTTGCATGACGAAGATACAGTAGAAATGAAGCAAAATGTTCGAAAAGTAGTAGGTGTGTATCATATTGATGAGTTTCATGCAAGAGAGCATGGACATTACGTAATTGTAGATATTAAAATAGGAGTAGATCCGACAATTTCTGTACGCAAAGGTCATGACATTGCTAAAAATGTTAAGGCAGTGCTCATGGAAGAAGAACGTGTTCGGAACGTACTCGTTCATGTCAATCCGTTAGATGAAGTGGAAGATGAAGATGAGACTGGAGTGAATGAACAATGAGAGGGCAATGGACATTAATCTTAGGGTTGGTTGCGGCATTAATCATTTCAATCTTTGCAGTGATCAATGTGGATTCTGTAACGGTAGATTTTATGTTTACAACAACTCAAGTACCACTGATCTTAATTATTCTAGGTTCGGTATTGATGGGTGGCGTTATCGTTGGGGCAGTTGGACTACTTAAGGTATACAAACTCCAACAAGAAATAAAACGCCTAAAGAAAAATCAACAGGAAGGCCGACAAGTAAGCGACCATCCAGATCCAGTTGATACGAAAGACGAAAATCAAGAAAACGAATCGACATGAAAAGTTCATTGTCGTTCCGCTGTCTCTTCTGTATAATAGTTACGGTCAGGTGAGGAGGTCGCTACCGATGTTACAACCAACAACAAAGTGGGAACTGAAAACTGAATCGGAATCTGCCCAAGTGTTAGCTACACAACTAGAGGTATCGCGTTTAACCGCCCATCTCCTGATCAATCGTGGATGTGATACAAAAGAAAAAGCGGAAGCTTTTTTACATATGAATGAGGATCGTATGCACGATCCTTTTCTTATGAAAGGGATGAAAGAAGCCGTTGATCGTATTCATCAAGCGATTATTGATCAAGAAAAGATTGTCGTTTTTGGCGATTACGATGTTGACGGTGTTTCGAGCACAGCGCTTATGTGTGAGACCCTTTCTAAGTTAGGTGCGAAATATGATTGGTATATTCCGAATCGGTTTACTGAAGGGTACGGTCCGAACCGGAATGCTTTTAATCAATTGTACGATGAAGGTGCAACACTGCTCATTACCGTCGATACGGGAATTGCTGCAGTGGATACCGTTGCATTTGCGAACGAATTAGGGTTAGATGTGATCATTACAGATCATCATGAAGTGGGTCCAGAAATTCCAAATGCCTTTGCGGTTATTAACCCTAAGCAAAAAGATTGCTTATATCCGTTTAGTGATCTTGCTGGGGTTGGTGTCGTAATGAAAGTGGCGCATGCACTTTTAGGTGATGTACCTAAAGACGGTCTTGATCTCGTTTCATTAGGTACGATTAGTGACTTAGTTCCGCTCATCGATGAGAACCGCTATTTTGCCAAACGGGGCCTTCGAGTACTATCAAGGCTTGATCGTCCTGGTTTGCAGGCACTTTGTGAGCTGAGTGGTCTAAGCGATCCACCATTTACAGCAGAAAATGTCGGCTTCGGGTTTGGTCCGCGCTTAAACGCTGCCGGACGAATGAGTAGTGCAGATCCTGCTTGCCAGATCTTGCTTACGACGGATCAAGAAGAAGCTTATCAACTCGCAGAACAAATTGAACAATTAAACGTTGAACGACAACGTACCGTCGAGGAGATCACGAAAGAAGCCATTGCATTGTCTGAGGACTTTAGTGAACAAGATGCCATTGTCGTTGCGAATGAGAACTGGAATTCTGGTGTAACCGGAATTGTTGCTTCCCGATTGGTCGAGAAATATCAACGACCGAGCATCGTGATTGCACTGGATTCAGAAGGTGTCGGCAAAGGGTCTGCCAGAAGTATTGAGGGCTTTGATTTGTATGAGTCACTGTCATCGGTGCGAGAGTTGTTTACCCATTTCGGTGGACATCCAATGGCAGCAGGTCTCACAATTGACAGTGATAAAATTGCTATGCTCCGAGAGCATTTAAACGATGCAGTAAAGCAAACGATGACAGAGGAAGATTTCATAAAAACGTCTCCAGTTGAGTTAGATTTAAAGATGAGTGACGTAACGACGAGCTTAATTAAAGAAATTGAGCAACTCGCTCCATTCGGTATGAAAAACCCAAAGCCGAGTGTACTCATTAAAAACGCAGCCATCGCGCAAAAGAAAGCGATTGGCAGCGATCAGACTCACGTTAAAATGCTTCTTGAAAGCGAAGGGGCAACGCTTGATTGTATCGGGTTTCGAAAGAGTTATATGAATGATGCCGTAAGCGATGATAGCTTAATCTCAGTCATTGGTGAACTTGAGAATAATGAGTGGCGTGGCAATGTTAAGCCACAATTAATTATTCGAGATGCAGCGGTTAGTGAGACTCAAGTGTTTGATATGAGGGGAAAGCCTTTGCAAACGATTGAGCGATTTGATCATGAAACGAGCTATATTGTGTTTCAAGACAACATGAAACAAAAGCTTGTCGAATTAGGAATCAAGGAGCATCAGCTAGTCGATGACATGAGCGAAGCAACTTCTGAAACGATCACGACGTTTGTGCTCATCGATTTACCAAAGGACCTAGCATCACTCGAAAAAGTCTTCCTTCAATTTGGAAAGCAAATGGATACACTATACGTGTTGTTGCAAGATGAAACGAAAGCATACTTCACATCACTTCCGACACGTGAACAATTTAAGTGGTTATTTGCGTATATTAAACAAGAAGGCACCCTTGATCTTAAACGCACAATCGAACAAATCGTGCGTCATAAAGGATGGTCTGTAGATACCGTTCGCTTTATGTTTGTCGTTTTTGAAGAGTTGCAGTTTATTAAGAAGAGTGAAGGGCAAGTCGGGCTTAATGACACACCTTCTAAAAAAGCCTTAACCGACGCCCCAATTTACGAGCGTCATCGTAAAAAAGTTGAAGTTGAAACAACGTTGTTAATGTCAACAACTGAGCAACTAAAAACATTTTTTCATCCTTTTTTAGTTGAGCAGCCAATTGAAAGCGAGGAAATACGCAGTGGATTACAAAGAGCACATTAAAATTATTGATAATTACCCGAAAGAAGGCATCCAATTTAAGGATATTACGCCGCTTTTGCAAAATGGTCCTGCCTATAAAAAGGCCATCGACGAGATGACAGAATACGTAAAGACTAAAAATGTTGATATCGTAGTTGGTCCTGAAGCACGTGGTTTTGTTGTCGGTTGTCCAATCGCCTATTCTTTAGAAAAGAGTTTCGTGCCTGTTCGTAAAACAGGTAAACTTCCACGTGAAGTCGTAACTGAAGATTATGGTCTTGAATATGGAAAGGACACACTTGCCATTCATGCTGACAGCATTAAAGAAGGCGATCGTGTGATTATTACGGATGATTTACTTGCAACAGGTGGTACGATTGAAGCGACAATTAAGCTCGTTGAGAAGCTTGGAGGAGTCGTCGTTGGGTGTGCATTTTTAATCGAGCTTCAGTATATTGATAGTCGAGCTAAGATTAAAGATTACGACGTCTTTTCGTTAATTCGTTACTCATAAACGTGTAGGGTGCCTAAATGCAGGCACTCTTTTTCTGTAAGGAACCAAAAAGAGCAAGCCGAAGGACTTTACAGGCAATCATTTTTTATTGATAATAGATTAAATAGAGATGTAGAGAGATTGATGAAAGGTGATTCCATGACGATCGAGCAGTTATTAGAGCGGGCAGCAGAATACATGTCACAAGAGCACGTTGATTTTATTAATCGTGCTTATATATACGCAGAGAAAGAACATGAAGGTCAGTATCGGAAATCCGGTGAACCATACATTCATCACCCTGTACAAGTGGCTGGAATATTAATTGAATTGAAGCTAGAGCCTGCAACAATTGCTGGTGCTTTTTTACATGATGTTGTTGAAGATACGGAGACGAGTCTGGAGCAGCTAGAGGAGCATTTCGGTGAAGAAGTGAAAATGCTCGTCGACGGTGTAACAAAGTTAAAGAAGATCAAATACAAGTCCAAGGCTGAACAACAAGCAGAGAACCATCGTAAGATGGTTGTGGCGATGGCAAGAGACATTCGTGTTATCCTCATTAAATTGGCAGATCGTCTGCACAACATGCGTACACTTAAGCATCTACCTGCAGAGAAGCAACGCAGAATTTCTAACGAGACGCTAGAAATTTTTGCACCGCTCGCGCATCGACTCGGAATTTCCACGATTAAATGGGAGTTAGAAGACATAGCGCTTCGCTATTTAGACCCCCAACAATATTATCGCATCGTGAACTTGATGAAACAAAAACGTGCTCAACGTGAACAATATATCGATGAAGTCATGACTGATATCCGTTCCAACGTTAAAGAGTTAAATGTGGAAGCAGACACATCTGGTCGTCCGAAGCATATTTACAGCATTTATCGAAAAATGACGATTCAGAAAAAACAATTCAACGAAATTTACGATTTGTTAGCCGTTCGAATTATCGTTAAGAACATTAAAGACTGCTATGCAGTGCTCGGAATTATTCATACACAATGGAAGCCAATGCCAGGCCGCTTTAAAGATTATATTGCGATGCCGAAAGCAAACATGTACCAATCCTTGCATACGACGGTCATCGGACCAAAAGGTGAGCCACTTGAAGTGCAGATTCGCTCCGAAGATATGCACAAGATTGCAGAATACGGGGTAGCCGCACATTGGGCGTATAAAGAGGGTACACCGACGGGTGTGCAATCGTTGGACAAGCTCGGTTGGTTTAGAGAAATACTAGAATGGCAAAACGATACATCAGATGCAGAAGAGTTTATGGAGTCCCTTAAGATCGACCTCTTCTCAGATATGGTGTTTGTATTCACCCCGAAAGGTGATGTCATTGAATTGCCTCGTGGTTCGGTGCCGATTGATTTTGCTTATCGTATTCATACAGAGATTGGAAACCGAACGATCGGTGCAAAAGTGAACAGTAAGATGGTTCCGCTTGATCATCAATTAAAAACAGGCGATATCGTTGATATTCTCACGTCAAAGCATTCGTATGGACCGTCACAAGATTGGCAGAAGATCACGCAAAGCTCCCATGCCAAAAACAAAATTAAGCAGTTCTTTAAGAAAGAACGCCGAGATGAGAATGTACAAAAAGGTCGCGAAGCGATTGAACGAGAATTGAAATCTCAAGATTACAGCCCGAAAGAAATCCTCATCGATGAGAATATAAAATCA
Organism: Bacillaceae bacterium JMAK1; assembly: GCA_012970285.1. Classification (GTDB taxonomy): domain Bacteria; phylum Bacillota; class Bacilli; order Bacillales; family Marinococcaceae; genus Geomicrobium_A. The sequence goes on along the minus strand of JIBW01000002.1, from coordinate 1,288,479 downwards.
ACGGCGGACAAATTCAGTTTTGCGGGTGAAGAAGATATGTTTGCGGCCGTTGGATACAATGGCATTAGTGCAAAACAAGTCGTGACTCGTCTTACCGATAAAAAGCGTCAGGAAAACGAGCAACAAGAAAAGAAGACGGTCTCAGATGCTGTCAAAGAAATATCACCTCAGACGCCGACAAGAACGAGACGTTCAGGTACGGGTGTGAAAGTAAAAGGCGTTGACAACTTACTCATTCGTTTATCTCGATGTTGTAATCCTGTACCAGGAGACGACATTATCGGGTTCATTACGAAAGGTCGAGGTGTGTCGATTCATCGTACAGACTGTCCGAACATTATGGGTCTAGGTGATGATCGTAGTCGCGTTGTATCTGTTGAATGGGATGAAGACGACCAGAAAGTGAAGAACTATAACGTTGATATTGAAATTACAGGGTACGATCGTCGTGGTTTATTGAATGAAGTGTTAAATGTCGTTGCAGAGTCTAGAACGAACATTCATGCTGTCAACGGACGCTCAGACAAAAACAAAATGGCTACAATTGATATGACAATAGCAATCAACAACATCGATCATCTCTATAAAGTCGTAGATAAAATTAAGAAATTGCCAGATGTATACTCTGTTCGAAGAGTCATGCAATAAAGGAGTCAACCATGAGAGTATTACTACAACGTAGCAAAAAGGCTCAAGTCGTCGTTGACGATGACACTGTAGGAAAAATCGATTATGGATACGTATTACTCGTCGGAATTACACACGAAGATACGGCAAAGGATATTGAGTGGCTAGCCGAAAAAATCGTTCACTTACGCTTGTTTGAAGATGATGAAGGTAAGATGAATCACTCGTTACAAGATGTGGGTGGAAGTGTTTTATCTGTCTCTCAGTTTACGTTGTATGGCGATGCGAAAAAAGGTAGAAGGCCAAGTTTTACAAATGCTGCAAAGCCTGATGTTGCAAATGATCTTTACGAGCAATTTAACGAAGCAATTAGAAGCCGAGGCGTTAACGTTGAAACGGGTGTATTCGGAGCGATGATGGACGTCTCGTTAACGAACGATGGTCCGGTAACGCTGATGCTCGAGTCTCCGCAATAAAGTTTGTGAAGATAGTTGACAATGTGAAGATAGATATTTATGATAGAAAACATACATGCAGACCGTTGATGAAGAAAAGTACTAGATGGACCATGAGCACAGAGAAGAAGAGGCCTTGGCTGGAAGCCCTTCTGTTCACCCATTTAGGAAAGACACTTCGTAGGGGCTCGTTCGAACGAAATTTTTAGTAGAGCGAGACGTAACACAGGCGTTAACTGTGCTAAGTGGATGTCTTTAATTAGACTTCAAGTTGGGTGGCACCGCGGGTATACTCGTCCCTCTGAATTGTTTTTCAGAGGGGCTTTTTTATGCATTAATTTCGAAGGAGTGAGACGTTTCATGGCATTTAATATTCCTCGTGGCACGCAAGATTTGTTGCCTGGCGTATCGGAGCAGTGGCAATGGGTGGAGTCGATTGCAAGAGAAGTGAGCCGCAAATACAATTACCAAGAAATACGTACACCAATTTTTGAAACAACGGAGATTTTCCAACGTAGTGTTGGGGATAGCACGGATATCGTTCAAAAAGAAATGTACACGTTCCAAGATCGTGGTGGTCGACACTTATCGTTACGTCCTGAAGGAACAGCATCCGTTGCTCGTTCATTCGTAGAAAATAAAATGCACGGCAATGTTACGCAGCCGGTAAAGATGTACTACATCGGACCGATGTTTCGTTATGAACGACCAGAATCAGGACGTATGCGTCAGTTTCACCAGTTCGGTGTTGAAGCAATCGGAAGTGACGATCCTGCTATTGATGTAGAAACGATTGCTCTTGCGATGGATTTTTACAAAGCGTGTGGTTTAGACAACTTAAAGCTTGTTCTCAATAGTTTAGGTGACAAAGAAGTACGTAAAAATCACCGTGAAGCATTAGTTGCACATTTTTCTGATCGCATTGATGAATTTTGTAGCGATTGCCAAGGGCGACTCGAGACGAATCCTCTTCGAATTTTAGATTGCAAAGTCGATCGCAATCACGAACTCGTGCAATCTGCACCTTCAATTCAAGAGTATTTGAATGAAACTTCGGTTCAATATTTCGACAAAGTGAAGCAATTGCTTGAAGACATGGGTATTGCGTATGTTGTTGATCCGAACTTAGTCCGTGGCCTTGATTATTATACGAATACAGCATTTGAGATTATGCTTGATGAACCGGAATTCGGTGCAATTACAACACTTACAGGTGGAGGACGCTACGAAGGGCTTATTGAAGAGTTCGGGGGTCCGAAAACGTCAGGGATTGGCTTTGGTTTAAGCATCGAACGCGTGTTAATGGCACTTGAAGCAAGAAATAAACTTCCTGAAGTTGGTTCAAGCTTAGATGTATTTGTCGTAGCTGTTGGAGAGAAAGAGAATGACAAGGCAACGACGTTGCTTCATGAATTACGTCAAGCTGGTATTAGTTGTGATAAAGACTATGCAGGTAAGAAAATGAAAGCTCAGTTTAAGAGCGCAGATCGAGTAAACGCAAGCCGTGTTATCGTCATTGGTGAGCAAGAACTCGAAAGTGGCATCGTCAGCGTGAAGAACATGGAATCAGGGGAACAAGAACAAGTTTCTTTTGAGCACCTTGTTACTCACTTAACGTCTTAATAGAGAACAGATGAGGAGTGGTGTTTAAGTGGTAGGAGTAGGAAGAACACATTACAGCGAAGAAATCACCGAAGCAGTTGTTGGTGAACACGTACAGTTAAAGGGGTGGGCACGCACACGTCGTGATCTCGGACAAGTTATTTTTATTGATTTACGCGACCGCAGTGGTGTCGTACAAGTCGTATTTAGCCCAGAAATTAACGAAGCGGCATTGGCTATCGCGGACTCAATTCGTAACGAATATGTGCTAGACGTAAAAGGGAAAGTCGTGTTACGAGATGAAGAGACGATCAACGACAAAATTGCAACCGGAAGAGTAGAAGTACACGTTGATGAAGTGAAGATCCTAAACGTATCGAAACCGTTGCCGTTTACGATTGATGAAGACGTACAAATTTCAGAAGACATTCGCTTAAAGAAACGTTACCTTGATCTTCGTCGTCCGAACATGCAACGCGTGTTTCGTTTACGTCATCAAGTGACAAAGGAAATTCGCAACTTCTTAGATCAAAAAGACTTCATGGAAGCTGAGACACCGATGCTTACGAAAAGCACACCAGAAGGAGCAAGAGATTATCTCGTTCCAAGTCGTGTCCATGAACATGAATTCTACGCCTTGCCACAATCGCCACAGTTGTTCAAACAACTACTAATGGTTGCTGGTTTTGAGCGTTACTATCAGATCGTTCGTTGTTTCCGTGATGAAGACTTACGAGCAGATCGCCAACCGGAATTTACCCAAGTCGATATTGAAGCATCTTTTATGGATAGCGAAGACTTGTTCAAAATGTCAGAAGCGATGATGGCGCGCATTATGAAAGCCGTACACAATAAAGACATTGTTACACCGTTCCCGCGTATGACGTACGAAGAAGCGATGAATCGTTTCGGTTCTGATAAGCCAGATACACGTTTTGCGATGGAGCTCGTAGAGCTTTCAGAGATCGTGAAAGACAGTGGATTTAAAGTATTTACGGGTGCTCTTGAAAAAGGTGGCAAAGTAAAAGGACTAAATGCAAAAGGTCAAGGCGACGCAATGAGTCGTAAAGAAATTGATGACCTTGCGGACTTTGCAGCGATTTATGGCGCTAAAGGGTTAGCGTGGTTAAAAGTAGATGAATCATTGGCGCTTAAAGGACCAATTGCTAAGTTTTTATCGGAAGACATTCAAGAAGAGATGAAACGTGCGATGAATGCAGAAAGTGGAGACTTACTCATGTTCGCAGCGGATGAATCGAAAGTCGTGTACGATGTTCTCGGTGCGCTTCGTATGAAGTTCGGGAAAGAGCTTGAATTAATCGATACAGATGCGTATAACTTCTTGTGGGTCACAGACTTCCCACTCGTTGAATACGACAAAGATGAAGACCGTCACGTCGCTTTACACCATCCGTTCACTCGTCCAGTTGAAGGTGATGTTGAAAAGCTCGAATCAGAGCCAACAAATGTCATCGCTCATGCGTATGACCTCGTATTAAACGGCTACGAGCTTGGTGGTGGTTCACAACGTATTCATGAACCAGAACTACAAATGCAAATGTTTAAAACGCTCGGTTTTACAGAGAAAGAAGCGACAGATCAATTCGGTTTCTTAATTGATGCGCTTAGCCACGGTGCGCCACCTCACGGAGGTATTGCACTAGGACTTGACCGACTCGTTATGCTACTTGCAGGCGTTGATAACTTACGTGAAGTCATTGCGTTCCCGAAAACAGCGAGTGCAAGTTGCTTGCTCACTGAAGCACCAAGTCAAGTTAGTCCTAGTCAATGGAAAGAGTTGCATTTACGTCCACGTTAAGCTATTTACGCTCGACGTTCCGAAAACTTTCAACAAAGGCAGATGGGTCGGTTTTTATGTAAAACGTTCGTACACCTTGTGATGTATGTAAATAAAAAAAGCCGATCTCGCCTTCTTGATAGCGATAAGAGATGTCAAAGACGTTCTCAATGACAAAGGATTCATGATCAATGGTAATGCGGTCATCATAAAGCACCATATCTGTATCGTAATGCTCGGTGTGCTTTTCAATCGCCCCGATCTTCTGAACGATATGGGTAATGGGTAGTTTGCTAATTGGTTCACTCATAATATTCCCTCCTGACTACAGTATACCCAGTGAGAAGAAAGAGTGAAACCTTTGGACCGCTGAATTGTTTACTCTTTTGTTGCAGAAGAAACACGTTCGTGCTATACTTTTTACAAGTTAAAGTCCTGTAGTGTTCGTAGCGCACTATACGTTTTGAGCCAACATTTTTTACTAGGGAGCTTGACGTTTCAATAGGAAGTAAATGCCTCGGTAGCTGAGGACTTACGGAGTATTGAACAAGGCACCCACCTGCGATTGCAGGCTTCAAAACTTGGTGATTTTATACGGCACAACGGGACTACATAGTCGAACAAGTTTAAGATGAATGATCAAGGACCCATGTATATGGGTCTTTTTTATGTTGCTTAAAGCAATACTATATAGTTGAAATGTCTTACTCCAAATCATTCTGCATATCAGTCATTGTACTAGAAAACCCTCGATTTCTTTATGAGCAGAAATTCGAGGGTTCGTTGGAATAGAAGGTGATGTAAAAGACCGTGTTTGTTTCCAAACAATTATGGACGTTTCGCTGCTCTCTGTCCGAATTGTGCGTTAATTTGGCCTTTCAGCATTTTTTCACGGAGAGTGGCATTACGTTGCTTGTCCATACGTTTAATTTCAAACGTTTGCATACCGTCTGCCATCTTCTCAGCAATTTCCATGAGTCGTTCAATATCTAAGAACGAGTATTTTCTTGTGCCGCCTTTGCTGCGCTCTGGAAAAACGAGTTGTCGTTCTTCGTAGTAGCGAACTTGACGTTCGCTAAGGCCTGTTAATTCACAAACGACACCGATGGTGATGACTTTCTTCTTCTTATAGTTCATGACATCCCCGTCCCTTGATGTTATGTATGTTTCCTTAATGATAGCAAAATTCACATACTTTAAGGGAGGCATTGTCAGATTTTCTGTCGGAAAATCTAAAAAAAGCGACTAAATGAATAGTCGCTAATCAGCTTTTGAAACTTGTTGTAAATTCCCATTTTCATCCATACGAAAGCTTGAGCTCATAAATGAATCCGTTAAAGCAGATTCATCCAAAAACATCATATTTCGAGCGCGATTAATCACTTGCATTAGAGAATCGTGGTCTTTTTCGATCTTTTGTATACGTTCTCGTAGGTGTTGGTTCTCTTCAGTTAATGCTTTGTTTTGATCGAGTACATTTGAGCCTTCTTGCGATTGATTTTTGTATTGCTGTAAAAACGAAATAACATCGTCGATACTCATGGATTCGCTTGGCTCTTTAGCTGTGTTTGTTTGAACGGTCGCTGTCGCTTCTCTATGATTATGATTACCAAATGTATGAGCGACTGCATTGGCAGCGTCTTTTCTTTGGTGGTTTTTGCGTTCGCGTTTTGCATCTGCAATTTTGTTATCGTATTGATCACGGACGACCGCATTCCAACGGAATCCACACGCTGCAGCTGTTCGGTTCAGTTGATCGCCAACTTCTTCAAATGCTTTTAGTTGCGTGCTTCCTCGTTTAATGTGATTGAGGACGGTATCTGCAAGCAAAACATCATCTTCGTGTGACCACGCATCTTGTCGAACTTTTGTCATGAAACGTCCCTTCTTCCACTTAAAGATTCTAGTTTTACTATGGACAAACTTCGGAATCTCTATACTTCTATTCATAGAAAGAGGGCGTTTATTTTTGTTTCGTGCGAGATTTGATGTTTCGCTGTGCATCATAAAAGGCTTGTTCGTACTTGCTTTTCCCAGATAATTTCAAGTAGCGATGATCTTTAATCGAATCTGGTAAATATTGTTGAGCAACCATTGCATGTTCATAGTCATGTGGATACAAGTAACCGACACCACGATTCATTTCTTGTGCGCCACTATAATGAGCATCGCGTAAATGATCAGGGATTTTCGGTGATCCGTACTGCCGAACGTCGGCAAGAGCTTTGTCTACAGCTTTATATGCTGAATTGGATTTCGGTGATAAGCACAGTTCAATGACGGCGTTTGCGAGTGGAATTCGTGCTTCTGGAAAACCGAGCCGTTCGGATGCTTCGATGGCAGATAGTGTTCTTGCGCCTGCTTGCGGGTTCGCAAGGCCAATGTCTTCATAGGCGATGACGAGTAACCGACGGTTAATGCTAACAAGATCTCCTGCTTCAATTAAACGAGCTAAATAATGAAGTGCTGCATCCGCATCGCTGCCACGAATGGATTTTTGGAACGCAGATAATACGTCATAATGACCATCACCATCTTTATCATGGTTAAAGTTCTTTTTTTGTGTACATACTTCGGCAATATGAATATCAATCTTCACAATGCCGTCGTCACCTTTAGGTGTGGACAAGACTGCGAGTTCTAATGCATTTAATGAAGCGCGTAAATCACCATTACAGGAAGTAGCGATGTGCTCTAAGGCATCCGGATCGACATCTGTGTGCACGTCACCTAAGCCTCTTTCACGATCGGTCAATGCTAGCTCTAACATCGAAGTAATCTCTTCAACTTCAAGAGAATGTAATTCAAAGATGTGACAACGACTACGAATTGCTGGATTAACGGAGTGATAAGGGTTAGCGGTTGTCGCTCCGATGACAATTAACGTTCCGCTTTCCAAATGAGGCAGTAAAAAGTCTTGTTTTGCTTTATCCAAACGATGGAACTCATCAAGAATTAAGACGAGCTGACCGTACAGCTTCGCTTCTTCTGCAGCGATTTGTAAATCCTTTTTCGTATGCTCAACTGCGTTTAACAACTTATATTTAAGGTTCATCGTACCCGCAATGGCAATGGCTGTTGATGTCTTCCCCGTACCTGGTGGACCGTGGAAAATCATCGGGTGTAATACACCAGCAGTTACCATTCGAGTAATGAGCCCGCCTTCTTCTAATAAATGCTTTTGACCGACAACTTCTTTGACTGTCCTTGGTCGCATGTTGTATGCAAGTGGGGCATGGTTCAATTAAATCACTCCATCTACTAGCGAATACACGTTCTAGTTGTTCAAAGCTTAGCACAAACATCCAAAAACAGACAAGAAGTACAGCCTTGTGTTCAATGAGTAGTGAACATGCTATAATGTCACGTAAAGCAGAGTGATAAACGAGCGCATAACACGATCGATATAAATGTTTGGTTTTTAAAATTAGAGAGGTGTCCATTATGAAGATTTCAACTAAAGGGCGTTACGGATTAACAATTATGATCGCATTAGCAAAAAGACATGGTGAGGGTCCGATTTCATTAAAGTCGATTGCTAAAGACAATAATTTATCAGAACATTATTTGGAGCAATTAATCGCTCCACTTAGAAATGCCATTTATGTAAAAAGCGTACGAGGCGCTTATGGTGGTTATATGTTAGCAAAAGAACCGGGTGATATTACCGCAGGTGACATCATTCGGGTTCTAGAAGGACCAATTACACCAGTAGAAGTGATGGAAGATGAAGAGCCGGCTAAGCGTGATTTATGGATTAAGATTCGTGATGCAATTAAAGACGTGCTCGATTCCACAACACTTTTAGACCTTGCCAATTATGAAGAGGCAGATACTCAAGAAGATTATATGTTCTACATTTAAGTTAACGATAGAAAGTTGAAGGTGACAATCATGCATGACATTTACCTCGATCATGCTGCAACAACACCCGTTCGTGAAGAAGTTTTCGAAGCGATGAAACCGTACTTTGATGGCACAAAAATTGGAAATGCATCAAGCATTCATCGTTATGGACGTAAAGTACGTGTCGAAATTGACAAAGCGAGAAGAACGGTTGCAAAAAGCATTGGGGCAAGACATGATGAGATTGTTTTTACGAGTGGTGGGACCGAAGCAGACAATTTAGCAATTCGAGGAAGCGCTATGGCTAATCGTTCAAACGGACGCCATATTATTTCTACAAATGCGGAACATCATGCTGTTCTTCACGTTTTGGAGCAATTAGAACGGGAAGGTTTTGACGTGACGTATTTGCCCGTCGGTGTTGATGGTGCCGTAACAGCAGAAGAAGTAGAAGCGGCACTTCGAGACGACACGATTCTCGTAACCGTTATGCACGGCAACAATGAGACAGGCATTGTGAACCCAATTGCTGAGATTGGAGAAAAGCTGTCGGCTCATCAGGCCGTATTTCATACCGATGCGGTTCAGTCGTTTGCGGTACTTGACCTTGATGTCGAGCAATTAGGGATTGACTTATTATCAGCCTCTGCTCATAAATTAAACGGCCCTAAGGGGGCGGGGTTTTTGTATGTCAAAAATCAGACGAATTTATTGCCCCTTTCTTATGGTGGTGAGCAAGAGAAGAAGCTTCGACCTGGGACTGAGAATGCTGCAGCGATTATCGGATTAGAGTCTGCTGTATCGCTAAGAGAAGCAGAAAGAACAGAGCGTTACGAACGTTATCTAGCGCTTAAGAAGATGTTAATCGAACGACTAGACGTAAACGGCGTACAGTATGAAAGAAACGACTTTGCGGCTGAAGTTACGCTTCCTCATATCGTTAACATTAATTTCCAGGGCGTCCCAACAGAGCCGCTCCTCGCACAATTAGATTTAGCGGGAGTGGCAGTAAGCAGCGGTTCAGCATGTACGGCGGGGAGCTTCCAACCGTCACATGTTTTACAAGCGATGTTTGGGGACGATGATGGACGTGTGAAAACATCCATTCGATTTAGTATCGGATCAACAAATACAGAACAACAAGTCATAGACACAGCGGACACACTCGCGAAGGTCACAGAGTTAATCCGTTCAAGATTGCAAACGAGGTGAAAACGATGACCAAAGAAAACCACAATACACGCGTCGTCGTCGGAATGAGTGGTGGAGTAGACTCTTCACTTACTGCGGCACTTCTAAAGGAAGAAGGGTACGACGTCGTCGGTGTATTTATGAAAAACTGGGACGATGAAGATGAAATGGGCGTTTGTACGGCGACTGTTGATTATGAAGATGTTGCAAGAGTTGCAGATCAACTAGACATCCCTTATTACAGCGTGAACTTTGAAAAAGAGTATTGGGACCGTGTTTTTGAATACTTTTTAGAAGAACACCGAAAAGGGCGCACGCCTAACCCAGATGTTATGTGTAACAAAGAAATTAAATTCAAAGCGTTCCTCGATCATGCCATGCTTTTAGGAGCAGATTATGTAGCGACGGGTCACTATGCTCAAATCGAGCGATTAGAAGACGGTACGGTACAAATGCTAAGAGGAAACGATGACAATAAAGACCAAACGTACTTTTTGAGTCAATTAAGCCAAGATCAATTAACACATGTGCTATTTCCACTCGGGAAGTATGAGAAAAAAGACGTTCGTCAAATGGCTCTCGATCGTGAGCTCGCAACAGCGACGAAGAAAGATAGTACAGGCATTTGCTTTATTGGAGAGCGTGATTTCAAATCGTTTTTACAAACGTATTTGCCTGCACAACCCGGTGAAATGAGAACGCCTGATGGAGAAGTAAAAGGCAAGCATGAAGGATTAATGTATTATACGCTCGGTCAGCGTCAAGGGCTTGGAATTGGTGGAGCAGGTGATCCTTGGTTCGTTGTTGATAAAGACCTCGAAAACAACGTATTAATTGTTGGCCAAGGATCTAATCATGAGCGGTTACTCAGCAATGGTTTGTATGGAAGTGGTTTAAATTGGATTAGCAGCGATCTTCCGAGCGAACCGATTCGATTAACAGCCAAGTTCCGTTATCGTCAAAAAGATCAAGAAGTTCTGTTACACGTAAAAAGTGTGGACTCTTTCTACGTTGAATTTATTGAAGAGCAACGTGCAATTACACCAGGACAAGCGGTCGTCTTTTATGACGGAGATGTTTGCCTTGGTGGGGGAACGATTGAGTCAGCTATTCGTGAAAAGAAAGATGGGATTGCATGAGCAAAAGTGCGTTCCAAAAAGCGACTGAATATATGAGTCAAGGTGAAGATGAATTAGCGCTTGAGCAGTTTCATCTTGCACTTGAAAATGAAGAAGGCGATCGTGCTGCGATTTATACAAATCTCGGCACGCTTCTTCTTGCTGCCAATGAATACGAGGATGCGTTGAAATGTTATCAACGTGCCATCCAATTGGATGAACATCATGCGTCTGCGTATTACGGTGCGGGGAATGTTTGTTATCACGTTGATAAGTTTCAAGAAGCGATTGTGTTTTACAAACAAGCAATTACATCTGGTCTTAATGAAGACCAAAGTGTGCATTTTATGATTGGGCTTAGCTACTATCAAGAAGACCAACATGCGTTTGCGCTCGCAAGTTTGCTGCGCGCGGTCGAGTTAAATGATGAAGATGCTGAAGGGCATTTTTATTGTGGGCTCACATATGCAAAGTTAGATATGATTGCTGATGCGATTAAGCATTTTGAAAAAGCGGTTTCGCTAAACCGTGAACATGCAGATGCCTTTTATAATTTAGGTGTTGCTCACTTGTATTTGGAACAACATGTAGAAGCGAAAGAAAGCTTTCAGTCTGCATTACACATACAAGAAGATCATATGCTTGCGTCGCACGGGTTGAAGCAAGTAAAGGCATAGACAGTAGTATGGAGAGAGGGGAATGGCGGGATGATTGTAGAGGAGATGCCGTATGTTACAGGGACGGTAAGTCAACTCATCTTTCGTAACGATGAAAACGGATATACAGTAATGATTGTTGATGTGGAACAATCAGAACCGAAAGCAGAAACGCATACAATTACCGTTCTCGGTCACTTCCCGTCGTCACCAGAAGGTGAATTGCTTACGTTTCGGGGGCAGTATACAGAGCACCCGAAATATGGTCAGCAATTTAAGAGTGAAACGTATGAAAAGCACATCCCAAGAGAAGGACAGGCGCTCATTCAATACTTATCAAGTGAACGTTTCCCAAAAGTAGGACGTAAGACGGCAGCGATGGTTGTTGCGCATTTAGGTGAGGCGGCACTTGATCAAATGTTAAATGACCCGACGTGTTTGCAGTCTGTGCCGAGTTTAAAAGCAGAACAGCGTAAAGTAATTATTGAAACCCTTCAACAAGAACAAGAATCTGCACAGTTTATGAATAAGCTCATGAACTACGGCTTTGGGATGGAGTTATCGACAAAAATCATTAGCCATTATGGAAATGACACGCTACGTATTGTTGAGACCGATCCGTACCGTCTCGTTCAAGACATTGATGGGATTGGCTTTTTTAAAGCTGATGAACTTGGCACCCAGCTTGGCATTGAGCCACTTGATCAAAAGCGTTTAAAAGCGGGGCTCATGCATTCGATTGTGGCAACAAGTATGAGTTCAGGACACGTGTACTTGCCTGAATCTGAATGGATTGAAGAAGCAAAACAAATACTAAATCACCGTTCGCCGTTCGCAGAGGAAGCGCAATTACTCCAAGCGATCGTTGATCTTGCTGAAGATGGAAAAATCGCCGTTGATGATGATCGCGGTTACGTTCCGTCTCTTTACTTTGCGGAAAAAGGATTGTCGACGAACTTAGAGCGATTGACAGTTGATCGTGAAATTGAAAGTTTTTCTGAAGACCTTTTTTTGCAAGAGCTTGGCAAGATGGAAGAACGTTACAAGATCTCGTATGCTGAGCAGCAGAAAGAAGCTGTACGCCTAGCGTTATCATCACCGATGATGATTTTAACCGGGGGACCAGGGACTGGTAAAACGACAGTTATACGAGCGATTGTTGAAATGTTCCAGCGTATTCGTGGCTGGTCAGAAGATGATCCGAAGAAGTCACCAATCTTACTTGCAGCTCCTACAGGGCGTGCAGCAAAGCGGATGAGTGAAACGACAGGAAGAAATGCCGTAACGATCCACAGATTAATCGGTTGGCGTGGCGATGATTCAGAGTTTACGGAGCGGGACGAAGATTCTCCGTTAAAGGGTGAGCTGCTCATTATCGACGAGGCATCGATGATTGACATTTGGTTAGCCAATCAGTTGTTTAAAGCGATTCCTGCCAAAATGCAAGTAATCATCGTAGGAGATGAAGACCAACTTCCTTCTGTCGGTCCGGGTCAAGTGCTTAGTGATTTACTTTCTTCTGGTAAACTTCCTGCTGTAAGGCTATCACTCGTTTATCGACAAGCTGAAGGTTCCTCAATAACCGACCTTGCACATAGCATTAAAGAAGGGCAACTTCCGGATGATTTCAAACAACCGCTTCATGACCGTGCGTTTTTTCCAGGAAGTGCTGCGAACATCGTGCCCCTCATTGAGAAAGTGTGCCAAAAAGCTGTTGACCGGGGATATGCCCCACGTGACGTACAAGTACTCGTTCCGATGTATAGAGGGGAAGCAGGGATTACGGCGCTTAATGAGAAGTTGCAAGAGCTGTTTAATCCGAAAAAACCAGGACAATCATCGATTACATATGGCGATTTAACGCTACGTCAAGGTGATATGGTGTTGCAACTCGTCAACAATCCTGAAGAAAATGTCTACAACGGTGACCGTGGTGAAATTGTTGCTATCCGGCGTGCAAAAGACACCGATGATAAAAAAGAAAAAGTGATCATACGTTTTGATCAGCTGGAAGTGGAGTATGAGCGTCAAGATTTAAAGCAAGTGATGCTTGCCTATTGCTCATCGATTCATAAAGCGCAAGGGAGTGAGTTCCCGATTGTAATCGTGCCACTTGTTATGAATTACCGTCGGATGTTAAAGCGGAACTTGTTATATACAGCGATCACACGTGCCCGTGATTACTTAATTATGGTCGGTGAAGAGCGTGCCTACTCCTTTGCGATTGATCATAACGATCATCATTCACGTTATTCCTATTTAACCGAGAGAATCGCGCATCTTAAGGAACCGATTACCAATCATAAAAACGATGCTAGTCGCTAAAACTACATTCAGTGACAGTTGCCACGTTTAGCATCGGCTTTCTTTGACCATTCTTGTGAATAAGAAGGTTCACAAGGAGGTTACATCATGCATTGTCCAAATTGCATGTGGAAAGATATCGGAAAGATTGGTGCGAATCAATACTATTGCTGGAAATGTTGCATTGAGCTCGTCGTGAAAGGTTCAACATTGTCCGTGTATCAAGTTGAAGAAGACGGCTCACTCGTATCATTAGATGATGTGTTCTCAGAAGCTGAGCGTGAGAGCTGCATTGAACATGAGCAAAGTATGTAAAAACGTTTGGTGACTGTCCGACTGTAAATCATAGGATGGAGCTGGATGGTTCATGAACAAAACGTCGTCATCCCTGCTCGTAGCAGGAATCGGAACAGTAGGAGCGGCCATTTATATGATGAACACGCACGATCGTTCTCATAAACGTTGGATGAATAAGATGAAAAAAAACAAGCACGTAAAAATGTTGAAAAAGGCGTATAAAAATGCCTTTTAAGCATTAGCCAAACCGCAGCGGTTTGGCTTTTTTTCGTTATGGATAAGGATTCGTTAGTTGCCCATCCTAAGGGAGAGGGGGTGATTAAGACGGAAAGAAAATGGATTTACCGAGTCGCATTGGTGCTAACCATATTAGTAAGTTTGTATGTTTTGTACTTGCTTACACCTGTGTGGAAACCGGTACTCGTTAGTCTCTTTAAAATACTTATTCCTTTCATGATCGCTGGACTGTTTGCGTATTTATTGCATCCAGTTATTGATTACTTGGAACGACAAGGTTCACCGCGCTTTTTGTCGGTGTTTATCATTTATACGATTTTTTTCGGGGGCGGTGCTTGGGCTGTTATTGAAACCGCACCGAAAATTCTAGAAGAGACGAGAGAGTTGTTACAATCTTTGCCTACTTGGATTCGTGGCTTCAATGATCAACTGCTCTCTATTCACCGACAGATTGATACATTGCCACCGAGCATTCATGATCAAATTGAGAATGGTGTCGTTCGCTTAGAGAATGAAGGCAGTGAAATGATGAATGGTGTGGTCGATCGATTGCCGCTTATTTTGGAAGGGATTGCTTTTTTGTTTTTATTGCCGTTCGTAACGTTTTACTTTCTAAAAGACTTGCGAGCGTTAGAGAAAGCGGTCGTTTTTCTAACACCAAAAAGGTTTCGAGAAACGGGTGAGAAAGTGGCAAAAGCGGCGGACCATGCATTGGGAAGTTATATTCGTGGACAGTTGCTCGTTTCGATTTGCGTAGGGATTCTTTCGGTCATCGGGCTTTGGATTGCGGGCGTCCCATATCCAATTGTACTCGGAATTTTATTAGGGCTGATGGATTTAATTCCTTACTTCGGTCCAATACTCGGGGCAATTCCGGCACTAATCATTGCAATTACTGTATCATGGCAAACGGCGCTTTTTGCTTTGATTGCGATCTTAATCATCCAACAGATTGAAGGAAATGTCTTATCGCCAATGATTGTTGGGAAGAGTGCACATTTGCATCCGCTTATTATTCTGTTTGCCTTATTATTAGGCTATGAATTTGCTGGGGTCATCGGTTTACTCGTCGCTGTCCCGTTATTTGTCATTGCATCAGAAGTCATTAAAGTTTTTAGACAAACAAAAGGATCAGAACAAGGGGTCTGATCCTTTTATTTGGAGAGCATACCTCGAAAGGCAAAAGCCACATTTTGTGGTCGTTCCGCTAACCGGCGCATAAAGTATCCGTACCAATCTTTACCGTATGGAACATACGTCCGGAACCGATAACCGTCTTTAACGAGTTGGAGCTGTACATCATTGCGAAACCCGTATAACATTTGGAATTCAAACATTTCCCGGGGAATACCATTTTCTGATGCAAATGTTTTAACTTTTTCGATCATTTCATGGTCGTGAGTGGCAATCGCTGTATAGCTCTCATTGAGCATGTGTGTTTTGATCATCTCTAACATATGCTCATCGATTTTTTTCTTATCTTGAATGGCAACACTTGCGTCTTCTTTGTAAGCGCCTTTTACGAAGCGAATTTTCATTCCTTTCAGGCGGTTCGTGTCTTCAATGCCAGAGTGAATGTAAGCTTGCAAAACGATGCCAATGTTGTCATAGTCTTTACGCAATTCCTCGAGTAGATCAAGGGTTTGATCGTAATGAGCGTAATCTTCCATATCGATATTGATCATCGTGTCGTATTGTTTGGCTCGTTCAATCAAGGCACGAATGTGCTTCATACATAACCCTTCGTCAACGTCTAAACCGAGTTTTGTTAACTTAACTGAAAGGTAGCAATCAATGTTGTTTTCTTTAATAAAATCTAACGCTTCCATACTTGATTGAAAGGCTTCGATCGCTTCCTCTTCTTCATAAACAAACTCACCTAAATGATCAAGCGTGATCATTCGTCCACTTTCGTTTAATTCTTGTAATGGTTGTAATGAATCTTCAATGGTTAAACCAGCAACAACTTTAGAGGCACCTAATTTAAGACCCCATCGCTTTGCGTTTTTGTTTAAGAGTTTATTTTTCGACAAATATAGAAAAAAATCTCGGTTTAATTTATGCATTGCCATACCCCTTTGAAAAGGAGGTTGACCCTTCTTATGAGAGGGGTCAACGATTCCTAATTAGAATTGATCACAAACCGTTTTCGGCTCCATGAAGTGAAGGATGTAGCCAGGTCCACCAGCTTTCGTGTCTGTTCCTGACATTTTAAATCCACCAAACGGTTGATAACCGACGATTGCAGCTGTACAACCACGGTTAAAGTAGAGGTTTCCAACGTGGAACTCATGGCGAGCTTTCTCTAAATGATCACGGTTGTCAGAAATAATGGCACCTGTTAAGCCGTAATCGGTGTTGTTTGCAATTTCGATTAGCTCATCGATGTCGTTTGCCTTCGAGAAAGCAACGACTGGTCCGAAGATTTCTTCTTGCATGATGCGAGCATTAGGATCAGCATCTTTGAAGATCGTCGGTTTTACGAAGTAACCTTCTGATTTGTCGCCTGTACCACCTGTTACGAGTGTCGCTTCTGATTTACCGATTTCGATGTACTCAAGAATTTTATCAAATGCAGACTCCTCGCATACGGGTCCCATGTACGTGCTCGCGTGTTGCGGTGTATCAATCGTTAATTCTTCTGTTTTTGCTTTTACACGCTCAAGAAGTTCTTCGTACACATCAGCGTGAGCTACGACGCGTGAACATGCAGAACATTTTTGACCACTAAATCCGAAAGCGGATTGTACAATGGCATCCGTTGCAATGTCGAGATTCCCTTCGCGATCGACGATAATCGTATCTTTTCCGCCCATTTCAATGGCTGTTTTCTTTAAGAATTTCTGTCCAGGTTGAATCTTCGCAGCTTTTTCAAAAATGCTCGTGCCGACTTCTTTTGAACCGGTGAAGTTAATAAAGCGTGTTTTTGGATGCTCAACGAGGTAGTCTCCAATTTCACTGCCGCTTCCTGGGATGAAGTTGACGACACCTTTAGGCATGCCCGCTTCTTCAAGTACTTCCATAAATATATACGTAATGACTGGTGTTAAGCTCGCAGGCTTGAGTAGAATCGTGTTTCCTGCAACCATTGGTCCGACCGTCGTACCTGCCATAATCGCAAACGGCAAGTTCCAAGGAGATACGGTTACACCAACACCAAGCGGTAAATACGTAAATGCATTGTGCTCGATCGGACGGCTGTTAATTTCTGCTCCGTCTTTGTGTTCAAGCATTTGGCGTGCGTAAAATTCTAAGAAGTCAATCGCTTCAGCAGAATCTGCATCTGCTTCTTTCCAAGGTTTCCCGATTTCATAAACCATCCAAGCAGAAAACTCGTGCTTACGACGACGGCAAATCGCAGCAGCTCTAAAGAGAACGTTTGCGCGCGCTTCAGGTGTCCAGCGACTCCATGTTTTGAATGCTTCTTGCGCTTTTTCCATCGCTTGTTCTGCAAGGTCTTGGTTCGCTTTTGAAACGGTACCAATGATTTCAGAATGGTTTGCTGGGTTGTAGGATGTAATTTTGTCTTCGGTCGTAATGCGTTCGCCACCGATGATAAGAGGGTAATCTTTACCTAGTTGTCCTTTCACGTACTGAATTGCTTCTTCAATTGCCTGTTTGTTTTCTTCAACAGTAAAATCTGTAAATGGTTCGTGTGTGTATGGGACGACCATGAGATCACTCCTTCAAATTTATAGACTCGCAATTAGTTAATTGCAAAAACGATGCCAATTTTAAATTCGTGAAAAATAAGGCTTCTACGAGCGCAGAGGATACAAAAAAGCAAAAATATTTGCGTTTTACTGCAAATATTTTTGCTTTTTCTTAACGTACGTGGAACTTTGAAAGTTTATATTGCAAATTTTGGCGACTTAACCCGAGTCGTTTTGCAGCGCGTGAAATGTTGTGCTGTTCTGCATCCATCGCTTCAGCGATCAGCTGTTGTTCAACTTTTAGTAAACGTTCTGGCAATGTTTCAGTTTCTTGTAGCGGTGATTGATGCAGCGCGTTTAAAGGTTGAGTACGATGTGACAAGTGGTGTGGTAGGTGATGAAGTGTCATTGTTTCTTCACCATTTACGACATTCAGTGCCCCTTCAATCACGTGTTCCAATTCGCGAACGTTTCCTGGCCAATGATACTCGTTTAACGCTTGCATCACTTCTGGTGAGAGTGTGTGCATGGAAACATTGAATCGTTCACGATATTTTTGCAAAAAGAAAGAAGATAAGGGGATAATGTCTCCTTTCCGTTCTTTTAGTGAGGGGATGAACAAGCTAACGACACTTAAACGATAAAATAAATCTTTACGTAAACGACCGTCCGACACCGCATCAATTGGATCTTCATTCATTGTGGCGAGAAGTCTCACATCAATGGTACGCTCTTTGCTTTCTCCAATACGCGTGACTTTTTGTTCTTGGATCACACGTAGCAACTTCGGTTGCAAATGGACGGGGAGTGAATTGATTTCATCGAGTAACAACGTTCCGCCATCCGCTTGTTCAAAAAGCCCTGGACGGTCGAGAGCCCCGGTGAAAGCACCTTTTGATGTGCCAAACAGAATCCCTTCAATAAGGCTTTCCGGAAGGGCGGCACAGTTTTGTGTAACAAACGGTTCATGACTGCGACGACTTGCACTATGAATGCTTTGTGCGAACAGTTCTTTCCCTGTTCCTGTTTCTCCAATAAGTAGTACGGTTGAAGACGTACGTGATGCCCGTTTTGCTTGTTCAATGACCGCTTGGAACGATTGAGAAGAGCCAATCATATCGGCAAATTGATAGTGTGAGGCATGTTCATTTGTGCGTTTGTCACGAAGCATTTTTTCCATTCTCGTAATGTCATTCGCAAGTTCGACTGCACCGATAATCTGCTCATCATGGTAGATTGGATACACGTGATTCATTGTCGTAATTTCAAGACCTCGCGAATTGAAGTACGTTTGTTTTTGATTTTTCGTAGATTCACCGTGATGTAAAGCTCGTAGTAAACGGCTCTCTTGTTCGGATTTAAATTGAAAAACGTCGAGAAGTGATCGACCAGCAAAATCTGCAGTTGTCATTTCTTCAATGTTTCTCATTTTACGGTTATACACGACCGGTTCTTCGGCACTATTAATAATACGGACACCGATGTCAATCTTTTCAAACACTTGTTCATACAGTGTGTGTACGTGTTCATCCATTGCTGTCACCTGCACTTCGCCTTTTGTAAATGTAGTGTAGCAAAATTTTTTGCATTAAAGAAGAATGAAGTAAAAAATCAGGCAATCTATTTCGTTTATTTTTAAACAGTGTGGGCAGAATGGAGAATATGTGTCATCCATTCGGTAAAACTTGACATAAACCCTATGAGTCGTTGTATTATAAGAAAAGATATGAAACACGATGAAGGAACGAGTAAATGATGAGGCATTGATCTAGAGACATTCTCCTTGGCTGAAAGAGAGTGCGTGCTCTTCATTGAAGGCTACTCCTGAGTGCAAGTAAACCTTGCCGTTCGCAGCGTTAATGCAGCAGAGTGAAGCACATATGTTGTGTGCTTAACAAGGGTGGTACCGCGAATAGTATGCTTCGTCCCTTCTGGGGCGGGGCTTTTCTGTGTTTAAAAAACGATTGGAGGTCATATAAATGAAATCTTTAACTTCTGCTGAAGTACGCCAAATGTTTATTGATTTTTTTAAGGAAAAAGGGCACGACGTTGAACCGAGCGCGTCACTCGTTCCCCATGAAGACCCTTCACTATTATGGATTAATAGTGGTGTAGCGACACTCAAAAAATACTTTGATGGACGTGTGGTCCCTGAGAACCCTCGAATTGTGAATGCACAAAAGTCAATTCGTACGAACGATATTGAAAATGTCGGTAAAACGGCAAGGCATCACACGTTTTTTGAAATGCTCGGGAACTTTTCTATTGGTGAGTATTTTAAAGAAGAAGCCATTGAATGGGCTTGGGAATTTTTAACGAGTGAAAAGTGGATTGGTTTTGATTCTGAGAAGCTTAGCGTAACGGTCCATCCAGAGGACATGGAAGCTTACGATTATTGGAAAATCAACATTAAACTACCAGAGGAGCGCATCATACGTCTCGAAGAGAACTTCTGGGACATTGGTGAAGGACCTAGTGGACCAAACTCTGAAATTTTCTATGATCGTGGACCAGCTTATGGAGATGATGAAAGTGATCCAGAGCTATACCCTGGTGGGGAAAATGAGCGTTATCTAGAAATATGGAACCTCGTATTCTCACAGTTTAATCACAACCCCGATGACACGTATACACCACTTCCAAACCAGAACATTGATACGGGAATGGGTCTAGAGCGAATGGTTTCGGTTATTCAAGATACGAAGACAAACTTTGAAACCGATTTGTTTATGCCAATCATTAAAGAAACTGAGAAAATATCTGGTAAGAGTTATGGGAACAATGAAAGTGACGATACGGCATTTAAAGTGATTGCCGATCATGCACGTACCGTTTCGTTTGCCATTGGTGATCGAGCACTCCCTTCAAATGAAGGAAGAGGTTACGTTCTTCGTAGATTATTACGCCGTGCTGTTCGTTATGCTCAAGCGATTGGCATCGATGAGCCATTCATGTACCGTCTAGTCCCAATCATCGGTGAGATTATGAAGTCTTACTACCCTGATGTGAAAGAAAATGAAGCGTTCATTCAGAAAGTCATTAAGAATGAAGAAGAGCGTTTTCATGAGACGTTAGCAGAAGGACTAGCATTGTTAAACGATGTGATTGAAACAGCGAAGGCAAAAGGTGTTAACCAAATTGATGGACGTGACGTCTTTAAACTTTACGATACGTACGGGTTCCCGGTCGACTTAACGGAAGAGTATGTTGAAGAAGCAGGTTTCTTAATCGACATGGACGGGTTTAATGAAGAAATGAAAGCCCAACGTGCACGTGCACGTGCAGCTCGTAAAGAAGACGGTTCGATGCAAAGTCAGAATGAAACGCTACGAACGCTTACGAAAACGAGTACGTTTGTCGGGTATGACGAAGCTAGCGTATCAGCCAATGTCATTGCGATTGTCCAAGGTGAAGAATCAAAAGATGTTATTGAGGCTGGAGAAAGCGCAATCGTTTTATTTGATCAAACGCCGTTTTATGCTGAGAGTGGTGGTCAAGTTGCAGATACTGGAGTCATTGTCGGTGACAACTTTGAAGCAACCGTCGAAAATGTGTTACGTGCTCCAAATGGACAACCGATGCATGATGTGACAGTAACGAAAGGCAAATTGCAACTCGATCAAACGGTCACTGCATCAATTAACGATAAAGCCCGTGCAAAAACAGAGAAAAACCATAGTGCGACACACTTGTTGCATCAAGCATTAAAGGACGTATTAGGTGAGCATGTCAATCAAGCCGGATCTTACGTTGGACCCGACCGTTTGCGATTCGACTTCTCTCACTTCGGTTCTATTACAGCTGAAGAGTTAGCTGAGATTGAGCAAAGGGTCAATGATAAGATTGCGGACAATATCACTGTCGTAACTGAACAAACGAGCATCGAAGAAGCAAAAGCAAAAGGTGCAATGGCTCTATTCGGCGAGAAATACGGTAGTGTCGTTCGTGTCGTTCATATTGGCGATTACAGCATTGAGCTTTGTGGAGGTTGCCACGTTCAAAACTCTTCAGAAATTGGATTGTTAAAGATCGTTACTGAAACGGGTATTGGTGCAGGGGTCCGAAGAATCGAAGCAGTAACTGGAACTGGTGCTTATCAGTATATGAACGAGCAGCTTTCATTGTTAGATGAAGCAAAGGAAGCATTAAAAGTAAAAACCACAAAAGATGTGCCAAGAAGAGTCCTTCAATTAAACGATGAGTTGAAAGCAAAAGATCGTGAAATTGAATCGTTAACGGATAAACTAGGCAACATGGATGCATTAAAGATTCTAGATGACAAGCAAGATGTTGACGGTGTTCCAGTCGTTGCTGCAATTGTCGAAGATCGTGATATGGATGCGCTTCGTTCAATCGCAGATGAATTAAAACAAAAACTAGATTCTGGAATTGTCGTTTTAGGTACGAGCAAAAATGGGAAAGTTAATTTAGTCACGACTGTAAGTAAAGACCTTATCCAAGCAGGTTACAAAGCAGGAGATATCGTTAAAGAGACCGCAAAACTTTGTGGCGGTGGCGGCGGTGGCCGACCAGATATGGCACAAGCCGGCGGGAAAAACCCTGAAAAACTACAAACAGCGATTGAAGCTGTTCCTAGTATTGTGCGTTCCATTTCATAAATCTTGTAAATCATGTACAATAGGGTCAAGTTATGTTGGAAAATCGAGAAGCGAGGTGGCCTTTTATGAGCTCGAAGGATAACACAGTAAAGTTTAATGTCCAAGATGAAACGGCTGAAGTAAACGTACAAGAAATATTGTATAACGTTTATCAAGCACTGGAAGAAAAAGGATACAACCCAATCAACCAAATTGTTGGATATTTACTTTCGGGCGATCCAGCGTATATTCCTAGGCATAATGATGCCCGCTCATTAATTCGTCGCCTCGAACGAGACGAGCTAATTGAAGAGCTCGTAAAACATTATTTGAAAGGTACCGATTAATACGAATGAGAACGATAGCTTTTGATATTGGAGATAAACGAATTGGTGTTGCAGTTAGTGATCTGCTCGGACTCACAGCACAAGGGCTCGACACGATTCAAGTTAAGTCCATTAAGTCATCATTAGATGAGATGGAGCAGCTCATTCATGATAACGAAGTAACAACGGTTGTGATCGGTTATCCGAAGAACATGGACGGTACGATTGGTCCTCGTGCCGACAAATCAATAAGATACAAAGAAGCTCTTGAAGAGCGACTTGATGTAACGGTAAAGCTATGGGACGAACGTTTGACAACGATGTCTGCACAACGTACTCTCTTAGAAGCAGATGTTAGTCGCGCTAAACGAAAAAAAGTCGTCGACAAATTAGCGGCTGTCCTTATACTTCAAGGATTTTTAGACAATACTGCACACAAAACAAGCCTTTAAAGGAAAAGAAGGAGTAATTACTATGTTAGAAGAAAATGAGCGTATCGTATTGCCAGACCCAGATGGTGAAGGGGAACATGTATTTGAAGTCATGTTTACGTTTGAAGTCGATGATAACGAAAAAAAATATGTTGTCGTAACTCCTGTCGTTGAAGACGACGAGGAAGAAGATGAAGAAGTTGAGATTTTCGCATTTGAATACGAAGAAAGTGCTGATGATCCGGAAGGATATACGTTGCACCAAATTGAGTCTGATGAAGAGTGGGAAATGGTCGAAGAAACGATCAATACACTTCTTGAAGATGATGAAACGTTGCTTGTTGATGGCGAAGCCGAAGACAAGGAATAATGAACGGATCATCCCGGCCCAGGAATTTTTCTGGGACCGGGATTTCTGTTCGTAAAGCAGTAGAACTATTGAAGCTTAGGTGGGGGAGGGGACCCTCTTGACAGAAGAATCGAAGGAACCAGTAGATGCGGTGTCAAGGCAGGCGGAGACTGCGCGTAAAGTTCGTAAAATCGTGGTTATTGCATTAATTTCTATTGTTTTACTCGTAGCGGTCGTAATTTTATCAGGTTACATTTATTTGCAATCAGCCGTATCGGCAATGGACGAAGAGGACGAGTCGACGGTAGAGGTTGAGATACCAATCGGTTCGACAACCATTGGCATTGGCGAAATACTTGAAGACGAAGGTTTAATTGCGAACGCGACGTTTTTTAGATATTACGCTCGCTACCAGAATTATTCTGGATTTCAAGCGGGTAACTATGAGTTAAATCGTGCAATGGATCTTGAAGAGATTATGACGTCACTTCAAGATGGAGTTTATATGGAAGAGTACGCGTTTACGTTTGTTATTCCAGAAGGACTCCAGTTAGAACAAATTGGTGAACGAATTGCTTCCGAAACGGATTACGATGAAGAAGAAGTCTTAGACGTATTAATGGATGAAGACTTTAGCGAACAGTTAATGGAAGAGTATCCTTTCTTAACAGAAGAAGTGCAAGACGATGATGTGCGTTATGCTTTGGAAGGTTATTTGTTTCCGGCATCGTATGATTTTCTTAGCGAAGATACACCAGTAGAAGAGATCATTGAAGCGATGGTCGCTCGGATGGCTCAAATTTTTGAAACAATTGTACAAGACCATAGTGATGAAGAAGGAATTGAAGGTCCTGCTGCTGAATTAAGTGTTCATGAAGTTTTGACACTGGCTTCAATTATTGAAAGAGAAGCAGCAACTGCTGAAGACCGGAGGTTGATTTCAGGGGTTCTTCATAATCGCTTAGAAGAGGGGATGCGTCTAGAAGTCGATCCTACCGTTGCTTATGCGATTGGTGAACATCGTTATATGACGAGTTACGATGATTTAGAAACCGATAACCCTTACAATACGTATCGTTTTAGTGGTTTGCCTCCAGGACCGATTGCAAGTCCTGGTGAAGACTCAATTCGAGCAGTATTTGAACCTACAGATAGTGAGTATTTGTTCTTCTATGCACGATTTGGTGGAGAAGTGATTTATTCAGAAACGTATGAAGAGCACAATGAAGTACACCAGCAATACCGTGATGAATGGATTGAAGGTCAAGCTGATGATGAGGAAGACGACGAATGACGACGGATCAGTTACAAGCTTATTTACGTGAAGTTCATCCCCGTATAAACGAGGATGAACTTCTACAAGAAATGGAGCGACATGCTACTGAACATCACGTTCCAATTATTGATTTAGAAAGTGCTCGTTTTTTACAACAGCTCATCGCCTTAAAGGGTGCTACTCGGATTTTGGAATTAGGTACTGCCATTGGTTATTCAGCAATTACGATGGCGCTTGCATCTGCTGACGGCACGGTGACGACATTTGAGCGAGATGAGACACGGATTCGAGATGCGCGTACGTTCCTCCAAAAAAGCGCCACAAAAGAGCGGATTGAGCTTATTGAAGGAGATGCCTTTGAACGGATCGAACAGTTACAAGGCTCTTATGATTTTTTATTTGTGGATGCATCTAAAGGTCATAACATACGCTTTGTTGAAACGTTCTCACCGTATCTAAAACGAGGTGGTCTTATGGTCGTAGACAACGTCTTGTTTAAAGGATGGACGTATGAACCGTCAGAGGCTCCAAAACGACTGCAGCCACTTGCCAAAAAGATGGCGTCGTTTAATAAATGGTTGCTGTTGCACCCGCAGTTTCAGACGACGATTCATCCGATTGGTGATGGGATGGCAGTCGCGATTAAACAGTAAGCATGTATTTTTATTGGTGTCCACTGGTAAATTATTGCAAAGCAATTGTATTTTCGTAATAGAATGCGTATGATAAAATTCATATAAAATAAGAGAAGAGTCACGTTCTTCTTAAAGATTTAGAGGAGTGAAAGGCATGGCAGAGGATAAGAAGTACTATATGACAGAAGAAGGTTTACAAAAGTTAGAAGATGAACTTGAGCATCTTAAGACAACAAGACGCCAAGAAGTTGTAGAACGTATTAAATTGGCTCGTGATTTTGGTGATTTATCGGAGAACTCCGAGTATGATACAGCCAAAGAAGACCAAGCCTTTATTGAGGGTAGAATTAACCAAATTGAGAACATGATTCGCAACTCTGTCATCATTGAAGATGATGGCAATAACGATGAAGTGTCACTAGGAAAGTCTGTAACGTTTAAAGAACTTCCTGATGGTGATGAAGAAGTGTATACGATCGTAGGAAGTGCGGAATCGGATCCTTTAGAAGGTAAGATTTCGAATGATTCACC
Source organism: Bacillaceae bacterium JMAK1 (assembly GCA_012970285.1). GTDB lineage: Bacteria > Bacillota > Bacilli > Bacillales > Marinococcaceae > Geomicrobium_A. The sequence goes on along the minus strand of JIBW01000002.1, from coordinate 1,262,549 downwards.
GATGGCACAAAGCCTACTCGGCAAGCGTGTCGGAGACGTAGCGAACGTCTCGACACCTGGTGGCGACATGGAAGTTGAGATTATTAACATTCAATAGTTCAAATTCCGACAAATGACTCTATCATCTGATTGACAAATCCTTTATAGTAGAAGAGAACATGAATTGCTTTTCGTAATCAACGAAACAATGTAATGAAGGTGATTGCTCAATGGATGAACAAAACGAGTACCGTAGTAGTCGAAACGACTTAAGAAAGAAACGTACGATGAACCGGATTATGAATGTGTCGATCGGTGTAGTTGTTGTCCTTATTGGCTTTTTTATGTATCATTTGCTCTTTTCTAGTAGCGACGAAGTCGCAGACGAAGAAGAACCAGCACCTGAACAAGTCGAAACCGACGATGAGGAGAACGACGATGCAATAGAAGAAGAGAGTGACTCTGAAGAGGAGCTTTCTGAAGAAGAGTTAACAGAGCCGATTGAAGAAGACGAGGTAAGTGAAGACGTTGAGGAAAATGATAGTGATAACAACGCACCGCTTGGACCTCCTGAAGACGGCAATTTTGAGCCAGTAGGTACAGAACAAGAATCTCTTGATTTTACCTTTACTGAAGGTACACAAAACCGTTCTGAAATGATGCGCGCAATTGAGTATGCAACAGGGATTCCTGAGTCAGATTGGGATTATCTTGATCGCATTGAGAATAATGGTGGTGTTGGTCAAGCTCTTGGTCGTATTTTCTATGAAGGGGTTCAATATGAGGTTGAGATGGAATGGGTAGAAGGTGAAGGCTGGATGCCATTGGATGTTTCAATCGGATAATAGAGATGCCTGGAATTGTATGACAATTCCAGGCAATTTTAAGGTATACATACATGTTCTTAATAAGAGAGGATGGACAGTGTGAAAATCGGAATTATCGGAGCGATGGAAGAAGAAGTACGTACAATTGCCGCTAATTTAGAGAATCGCAAGGAAAAAGAAATTGCAGGTTGTTATTTTTATGAAGGTAATTTATACGGTAAAGAAATCATTCTCATGCAATCAGGAATCGGGAAAGTAAATGCTGCAATCGGCACAACATTGATGATTGAGTTGTATAAGCCTAACGTCGTTGTGAACAGCGGGGTAGCCGGTGGCTTGGATCAAACGATGAGTGTTGGTGATTTAGTGATTTCTACTGAAGTTCGTTACAATGACGTTGATGCTACGGTCTTTGGTTACGAATTCGGGCAAGTGCCAGCCATGCCAGCTGCCTATAAAGCAGACGAGAAGACCCATGAAGCGGTACTCGCTGCTGCGAAGAAAAACCGAATTGACGTGAAGTCTGGACTCGTATTATCTGGAGACTCGTTTATGAACGATGAAGAACGAATTGCGACAATTAAAGAAGCGTTTCCTGATGCACTATGTACAGAAATGGAAGCAGGAGCGATTGCACAAGTTGCGCACCGTTTCGGTTGTCCGTTCCTCATTATTCGTGCACTAAGCGACATTGCAGGGGATGAGGCGATTCACTCGTATGAATCGTTCTTAGATACAACAGCCAAAATCTCTGCTGATCTTGTACAGACGATCATTCAAGATTTGCAATAATTACCTGATAAAACGTGACTCGTTGCATGCTAGAATGATAGTGACATGCAAGGAGGGCTAATCGATGAAGCAAACGGATCGTAAAACAGTTCGAATTAAAGATTATCAACGCTTCGCGATGATTTTTCTGATGCTAGCATTGTTTTTATCGGTTGGGTTTTTGTTACCTGAACCGTCAGAGCAAATGCGAACGTTACCAGGTATGACATTATGGATGACCGCACTCGCAGGAGCGATTCTATGTATGGTCGCGAGTCGTCGCTTTCAAAGTCAATTAGATAAAGAAAATCAGCAATAGAGCTTTTCACTCATACAATAAGACCTAATCCATTCACGTGGGTTAGGTCTTACGTTATTTTTAAGAAGTGTTGTAGAATCCGGGCGGTTAGTCCCCAAATATGACGACCTTCATATTCGTAGAAAAGTTCCGGAATGGATGATTTACGAAATTGATAGTCTCGTCCGCCGGCGATTTTTTCGTAAGGGAAGTCGTCGGGTGGATCTGGTGTAATTGGAATGATAATTTGATCTGGGTGTTGATTTCGAAGGCTTGCAATTGGAACGGTGAACAGTTCTGCAACTTCTTCGTTAGGGGCTAATGTGACATCATCAATCATAAACACATGGGGGTAGACGACAATCCCGTACGCGGTCAACCAACGGTCCAACTCACCGATGTGTGCGGCTTTTGCTCTTGGAATCCCTGTTTCTTCACTTAATTCACGTACCGCCGCTTCACGTGACGTTAAATCTGACAATTCCATTTTTCCTCCGGGAAAACAGATGTCTCCAGGTTGTTGGCGCATTTTTTGACTGCGAACTTGAAAGAGCAAAGAAGGCTCACCATTCACGTGCATAATTGGTAAAGCAACCGCAAACTTACGTGCGGTGTCTTCTCCAATGACACCAGGAAGGCGCTTTCGCAGCGCGTTGTAATTGATCATTTCGTCCACTAAAGTCAGCCCTTTCATCATAAACCTATGCAAGTTTAGTCGTTCAAATAAATACGGTGCGTCATGCAACATGCATGCGCACCGTACTTCTATGTTATGCGTTTTTAACGTATTTTTCAAACCACATGACGATTTCTTCGAGTCTTTTTTTACGTAACGTTGGAGGGCCACTACGACTTAATTCGTGATTAGCATTAGGGAAGCGAACAAATTCCGTTTCCTTACCGAGATGTTTAAGTGTAATAAACCATTGTTCCGCTTGTTCAATCGGGCAACGATAATCAAGTTCTCCGTGTAAGATAAGGAGTGGGGTTTCCACGTCTTTAGCATACTTTAACGGAGAATGATTCCACAGTTTTTCTGGGTCTTCATATAAGTGCGCGCCAATTTCCCACTCTGTAAAGTAAAATCCAATATCACTCACACCGTAGAAGCTAAGCCAGTTAGAGATTGAGCGCTGGGTAACGGCTGCTTTAAAGCGGTTTGTCTTCGTGACAATCCAGTTCGTCATAAAGCCACCATAGCTTCCCCCTGTAACGCCGAGGCGGTCCACATCAATCCAATTGAATGACTCGATCGTTTGATCGACGGCGGACATAATGTCTCGGTAGTCATCGCCACCGTAATCTCCTCGAACGAGATCCACAAACGTTTGACCATAGCCATAACTTCCGCGAGGGTTCGTATACAGTACACCGTATCCTTTTCCTGCAAGGGCTTGTAATTCGTGAAAAAAGGCATAGCCGTACATCGCATGCGGACCACCATGGATTTCTGTAATGAGTGGGTATTTTTCTCCTTCTTTGAAATCGTATGGTTTTAAGAGCCAGCCTTCAATTGTTGTCCCATCATGAGCGGTGAAGGAGAGTGTTGTCGGCTCTGCAAGCTGTATGTTTTCAAGGAGTGATTGATTAATCTCTGTTAATCGCTTAGGTGCTTCTTCACTTAGAAGGTAGTAATCACCAGGTTCGGTAGGGAAACTAATACCTGCTATGAGCTCATCTTGTTTGTGATTGTAATGAAAATCAAAGACGTGTGCATCTTCTAAAAATACGGGCTGTAACGATTGGTTTACGTCAATGACGTATAGTCCTGTTCGGCCGTTACTACTCGCTGTAATGTACAATGTGTCGTTGGTTTTCCAAAGGAACCCTGGACTACTACTGCCACTATTAAAATCAGAAATCATACTATCAGGGAACTGCATGTCATAGTCTTGTGTAAGATTTACTGTGGTGCCGTCTTTAAGGACATATAGTTCGTTTTGAGTCGCACCTGCATGAGTTTTCGTATTGCCGACGTAAGCGAACGATTGCCCATCGCTTGACCAAGAAGGGAGGCCGTATGTCCCTTTTCCGTCTGTTACTTGCTCACTCTTATGGGTTTCTAAATCAAGCTGATAGACGTCACTGACGAGCTCATGGTCGCTGTAACGATTGGCTGTGTAGCTAATGATGTTCCCGTTCGGGTGCCAGCTACTTGCATTACGGTCGTAATCCTCTTTTGTTAGTTGCGTAGTTTCTCTCGTATCAACGGTGTATAAGAACAATTGCAGAACCGTATCATCATGAAAGCCTTTTGCATCTGATTTGTATTTTAGTCTTGTTACGCGAAGAGGTTCTTTTGCTTTCTTCTCTAGCACTTCTTTTTTCTCTTCTTTTGTACGTTCACCTTCGTTATAGACGATTGTACCTGCTGCAACAGGTGCACTGAATAAGAGCTGTTGACCGTCAGGGGACCAAAGCGGTGCACCGGCACCGTGACGTAAGAACGTTAGTTGTTGGGGCTCACCACCCGTTGTCGGCATCATCCATAGCTGGGACGTACCACTACGGTTTGATAGGAAAACAACAGACTTTCCATCTGGTGAGTAGCGGGGGCTATGATCTTTAACATCACCAAATGTCCACGCATGGCTAATTGCTCGTTCTTGCAATTGTCCTACGTATAAATGACTATTGTAAGATTCTTGTTCGTTAACAGAGGTTTGTACATATATGTATTGAGTGCCATCTGGATGAAGTTGAACGTCAGAAATACGTTTTAATTCTGACAAATCATTAATTGTAAGTGCTCGCTTTTCCATTTATCATGTCCCCTTCAAATATAAAGTCAATTCACACTAGTTCTCATTTTAAAAGAAGAGGTGCTACATGACAACGGTTATTTAGAAAGTCGAAATAAAATTTTCGTCAACTTTCAAAAACTCTCTTAATAGATTTGGTAGTTACCGAATATCCTCCGTCCGTTCGTGCATAAGTTTATACACGGTAGATCAAGGAGGAAGAAGAATGAATTCATATTGTAATGACGTATTATTAGACGACATTTCATTAGAACTGCAAGTTCGCTCACAAGCGAATATAGAGACGCTAGTCGAAAGCATACAGCTAACAGGGATTGTAACACCCTTGATTGTTGAAAAAGCTAATGAGCACGATTATATCCTCGTTGACGGTCATCGCCGTTACGAAGCATTGCAGCTACTCGGAATTACTAGCGTACAATGCTTAATTTTTCCATTAACGAGTACAGGAAACCGATTGTTGCGTCAGTTGTTGCTCGGTCTAAATTCTAAATCTCTAAGTAAAAACACGATGATTCAGTTAATTGTTAATTGGTTGGATGCCGCTCAAGAAGAGAAAGATGCCCAGTTAAAGACGTTGTATTTAACGAACAAAGTTAAAGGAAAACCGTCAGATAAATGGATTCGCAATCTAGACTTACATCAAGACTTAATAAATTTCCTTGTCCATAGTTACCGCGAACACCGAATTGAAGTTGAGACATTGCAAGTGATTGCAACCGTAAGTGCATTACCAGGGTTCCGTGAGCTCGATGATCGAGTAAAATTGAAAGTCGTCGAAATACTTGTGAATGAATTTTGATGCGTAAAACGGATTGATCGGACAATTAATTACGCAAGAGAGGGCTTAATGATATGGAAAAGAGGATTTATAAATAAATTACAGAATGACCATTTGAATAGCATGTATTAGTAAGAGGGGCGGTCCATCTCGTTATATGGATCGGTTTGGATCGAAAGTTTAGAAAGCTAAACATAGTGACAGAATCAACAGACGTTAAAGACGTGGAGACGTTATTTTATCAAAAATTAGATCAAGAAATGTACAAAGAGATCGTGGAGATTGTTGAGGTAACTAGTCGTAGGGAAATTGTAATTGAAGAAGAATGAGTAAAATGGTGACATGCCGTAAGGGATTTGACCACCTCAAGCAAGAAAACGTGCATACGCTAAGTAGAAAGCATGTCGCAGGAGGTGAAAGCATGCCAAATAACCGTTGCAAAAGAATTGAAATTAATAATAACTTAATCAACGGACCGGGGTTAACGCCACAACCGTGGCCAACACCGACGCCAGAACCACCAGTGCCGTCTATTTGTGGCAAGCTTTATGTAACGAACTCTCTTAGTAATTCAATAAGTGTCATTGATACAGCTACGGGTCAAGTGATTGACACGATTGAAGGTTTAAATGGGAGACCGTTCGAGGTATACGTTAACCCCTATACGAATCAAGTCATTGTTTCTTTATTAAGCAATGAACTCGTCATCATTGACCCTATAACAGACACAATTATAAACATCATTGAACTTAATTTAGATCTGGTTACTGGTGTGATCTACAACCCGATTTCAAATTATTATTATATTGCATCTGAAGATAGTATAGTGGTTGCTACCTATAATGGAACGACATTTGAAGAAGTTAGGCGAGTTCCTATAGTGAGTCCTTTTAAATTTGCAATCGATTCTAATTCTGGTCTAGTCTATGCGTCAGCTTATGGTTCAAACTATGTGTCAGTTATAAGTGGCATTGTAGAAATTGATCAAATCGTTTTAGGGAGCCGTCCGGGAGAAAATACTTTGAATTCTGTGACAAGACGCGCATATGTATCCGTTCGTGGAGAAAACAGTGTTGCAGTTATTGATACGGTTACGAATACACTCATAACCTCGATCCCGGTACAAGCAAGCCCTCGTGGCATTGATGTTAATCCTATTACAAATAAGGTATACGTTACGCTAGTTAATGGTGAGTTAGTCGAGATTGATGGGGTCACAAACGAAGTGATAAACCGCATCCAATTGAGCAATCTTACTTGGGATGTTGCCGTTGATTATGAACAAAACATCGCTTATGTAACTAATCGCCAGCAAAACACTGTTTCAACAATTGATCTATCAACATTCTCCGAGATTCAAACGATCGGTGTTGGTGTTGAACCTGTAGAGGTAACTCTTTATTATTACGAATGTTAATAGAAACAAGTAAGCCCCAATGATGAAAGGGGCTTTTTGAGTGGAGCATTTTCTTGGTGCGCATTTTCAGTAGTAGGTATGCTACAACTTGGCTGATGATCTTATATCCCTGTCCATACAGGGATAAGTACATACAACGCCCACGTCAAACGAGGCGTGCATTAGAAAGTGAAAAACATCTTTCCCAAATGTGTCACCACCCAAGCTGTGTGTTGCATAAGATGACTTGAGGTGACTTGGGGAGGGATTACTATGTCTGGAATTCTTGCAGGCGCTGCATTGCTTATTAAGCAACTAATGATGTTCGTGTCGTACGTGAAAAATCACGCGTTCCCGCAGCCGCTTTCTAAAGAAGAAGAGAAAGAATGTCTTGAGAAGATGAAAGAAGGGGATGAAGACGCCCGCAATAAATTAATTGAGCATAATTTACGACTCGTTGCTCACATCGTTAAGAAATTCGAAAGCACAAAAGAAGACACGGAAGACTTGATCTCCATCGGTACGATCGGATTGATAAAAGGAATTGAAAGCTATTCCCCGAACAAAGGGACGAAGCTTGCGACATACGCAGCACGTTGTATTGAGAACGAGATCTCTATAACAGTAGTGATGCGTAATTAAATGGCAAATGGACAAGCTCTAGAGGCTTGTCCATCATTTATTCCTTAAACATTTGAATGGTACTGTAGGATCCGTCAGGCATCTTAGTAATACCATGGACCGGATGACCAAAAGCAAGTTGTAGACGATAACATGCAAATTCATCTGACACTAAAAATTCATCTGCTATCTCAGATACTAATACTGCATCTGTTAATTGACAAGCGGTAACATAAACTTCACCTAAAAGCTTGGTTGGCATTAGTAAATATGCTGCCATTTTTTTTGCCTGAAATTCAATTTTATTAATATCGATTTCTGTTACCTCTAGTTGATGTTGAGTATGAGAGTATATATGGGCAAATTCTTCAGCAAGAACAATCTTTTTATCTATAGGATCCATACCACTCTTTATATAGATGATCCCACGTCTTCCCCTTGTAATTTGCGAGTAGGAAAGAGAAGGATCACCAAATGGCATTGGTTTAATCTTGATGCCGAATTTATAGCATATTGCTCCCATGTCAATTTCATCAGGAAATGAAAAGTTGAAAAGTTTTAGCACTTGATTTGCTCGATCTTCCCATACATCTTTTATTTTTGGTAATTTCTCTCTAAGTAGCAATTGACCACACCCTAAGAAGTAAAAGCTCTAGAAACTAATGACTACAAAAATAGGCCATGTGTTATAATACTGTCTAAAAAGGAGGTGCAGAAATGGAAAATCAACACCATGAGGAAAAGCAACTTTTTAGAAAAAAGCCTGTTGTTGTTTGTGCTTATCAAACAAGTCAGGAAAGAACTATAGATACCTTGGAGGGTAAAATGAAAGCTAATGTAGGTGACTGGATTGTTACAGGTGTTAATGGAGAATCTTATCCAGTGAAGCCTGATATTTTTGAAAAAACTTATGAACCGGTTAAGCAGAGTTAATTGCTTTCTCTATAGAATCTTTTGTAAACGAATGAGCCCATGTGGCACTTTTTCCATATAACTCTGTAGGTGTCGTGTTTGAACTTTCCAATTTCACTGCAACGAATTTTAGACCTAATTCAGCAGCTTTTTCAATTTCCCAACGGCACCATTTGCTCTTGTGCGTATCTTTGCCAATAAGAACTATAATTTTATCGCATGTGTTAAGACGACGCGATATTGCTCTGCGGATCGCTGCTTCATCATGCGAGTTAATTGAAATGTCAGTTGACCCATCATCAAAGCTAATTCCTTTAAAGTAATCAGATTCATTTTTTGACCACGCAGTAAGCAATCTTTTGTAATTTGCATCTTCGTCATAATCATAGCTAATGAATACTTTTGTCATTAGAAATCATCCTTCCTTTTTTTCTCTATTCATGTTTGCCCAATTCACATTTTCTTTTGAAATAATGTTTTCTACACGTTCAACTAAAAGCATAAAAGCATCATCTTCTTCTAAATATCGATATACACCAGTGAGTGTAGAAAACATATATTTCTCATGTTTCAAAGTTTCACAGATTGAACGATATTCAATCCAATTTTCATGATATTTGTTAATGTTTAGTATTCCTTCTAGTACTGCGATTGAAGCGCCCATTAACCCTGCTATCCATGTTAGTTCAAAGATTGCAACAACTGGTATGAGTGCAGCAACTATAATTTCAAAACCCTTTATAGACTTGTATCTTTTCTGTGATTTGATACTCTTGTTGTCATACCATGATATTTGGTCTTCTAAACGTTCCTTAAGATATTGCTCATTATTCACTTGTGGGCAACCCCCCTTAACTTATTTATATAGCTCACGATAGGGTCGATTCAGTCTTACATCTCATAATCAATTTCTGTAGAGTCTGTAACTGTTCTGTAGTCCGAATCATATGAATCACTTAAAACCAATTTAATTAAATCAATGTCTTCGCTGGATCCATCAAAAATCACACTGAAATGTTCATCCTTGATAACACCACCATAAAATTCAGAACCCCATTCTCTTCCATCTCTATATGAATCAAAAGACACATCAATCTGTTGTCCGTTACTCAATACTACTTTTTCAAATCCACGCCAGTTTATTAAAGACTCATCGTTATTTTTAGCACTATATGCAACTTGTATATAATTGTAAGAATCATTAAGTTGTTGATTAGAGAAGTCTTGGGCATAACTTAGATAAGTTTCAGGGATTTCTGTACGTTCGAACACTTTTATATCTTCAATTGTGATTTCTAGCTGTCCATGATTATAAGGCTCTTGTGTGTTTTTTATATTTTTTAAAGTAATGGTCCCTTCGTCTGTTTCTATTGAATCACCTACTTCAGTTAAAACATTGTTACTAGTTTCTTCTACATCAGATATATCTTCATCATTAAAATCGGCAAAATCGTGAAGTTCACCAATTAGCTCACCATTTAAATCATAATAACTTATTAGTGGTTGTTCGCCATTGTAATAACCTGAACTCAGATATAATGATCTGGTTAATCCATCAACAAACGCCAAAATGAATCCATGCATGATAGCTTCTTCATCTGTAAAGTTATAGATAACTTCAATATGATCATCAGAAACCATTTTTATATCCTGTATATCCAAGTCATGTTCTTCAGCGCTCTCAATCATCTCTTTTAAGATAAGGTCAAAATCTCTTTTCGCTATATAAACACTGTCCCAATCCTGAGCTTCAAGATCACCTAAATCTTTATTAAACAAATCATCAATTCCTCTAGAACGTTCCTCATTTTCGGATGCATCACTAGATTCAGGTTGATCAGCAGATACTTCCTCAATTATTTCATCATCGGATCCGCATGCAGTTAAAAGAAAAGCACTTAGTAACAATGTACCTATTGATTTTCTCAATACCTTCACTCTCCCTTATTAAGTATTAAATATAAAATTTTCCCATACTTTAGTAAAAAAATAATAGGAATAAGTGTTCGGAATATCTGTTCGGTTTTAGGTTAAAAAGAAAAGCCTTTTCGGCTAATCTCTATCTGGTAATGGGCCCATCCCGTCATCATCTGGGTCTAACTCAGCTTCGTAATCATCCCGGACTTTTTTTGTATACTCCCACATACGAATCAATTCTTTAACTTTCTTTTCAGTGTTTGTTTGAAGGTCATTAAACATGATTGGATGTTTCTTTATTTCTTCAAAGACTTGATATTCTTCAGTGCTTAACTTAACTTCTTTTCCTGCAACAACTACTTCATGAGAATCTAAGTCTTCATAACCTAGAAGGAAGTCGGTTGTCACGTTATAAAAAGAAGCTAACTTTTTTATAGTGGGAATATCCGGTTCAACACGATCATTTTCATAATGCGCATAACGACCACGAGATAATCCGAGCTTGATAGAAACTTCATTTTGTGTTCTTTTGCCTCGTAAATCTTTTAGTCTTTGACCTATGGTTTTATTTGGCATATAGATCAGCACCTCTATTCACCTCCAATTATAAACAACGAGCGATAAAATTTGTATCTATGATAAAATTTTTATCAAAAAAGTGTTGACGATAAATTTTGTATCGTTTATATTTAAGTTAAGATAAATTTTGTATCAAGAATTGAGGTGTAAAGATGGAGAGAACTCAGCTAATTAAATTAAGATTGGAACTTGGTAAAACTCAAAAAGAATTAGCAGATAATCTTGGCATATCAGCAGTTTACGTCAGGAAAATTGAAAAAGGTGATGTAGATCCAGGAAGAAACACCATTTTAAAATATGTACATTTCTTTGCGAAGGATATGACAGAATTATTCCCTGATATTTTTTTTAACATCAATGATAAAAAATGTATCAAAACTAGTAATTCAGCATAACTGAAGTGAGTTCCATTGGCTTTAAATACGAAAGGTGGTGAAGTCCTTGAAAGTTAAACTCATCGAAGGTGAACAACTCAAAAACGGCACATTAATGCCGAGAGTGTACAGCACTACTAAGAAAATCTTACGTAAAAAGATTGAGTCCGGTGAGTATCAAGCTGAACGTGAAGCAATTTCCAATGAATCGATCTAAGTATAGTGTATCAACCAAAATTGAATAAACGGAGGCGAACGTATTAATGAAAAATGCGAACAGTCACTCATTATATCGAGCTTCACGGATAAAAGACATACTACGGATTGCTCGTGATAGAGCAAGTCAACCCGAACGCCGTACCAAACAATGGTTATCACGAGAGCTTGGGTTATCCTATCGTGCATTAACAGCGATCGAAGACGGTGATACTCCCCCGAGCTTAGAAACAGCGATTGCCTGGTGTGATGCAGTCAATGATTCATTGGCAAAACAGAAAATCTTATATATTTATGGTCTTACACCGTTACCGCCGACGGATCCGCGCTTACTGGCTGACATGTCTACGCAATTAATTAACTTCGTCAATGAAATTAAAGAAGCGGAAGAAGCTGCTCGACAATTACAAATGATTTCGGTATCTAAGCGTCCAGGCAAGGAGTTCAGTCAGATTGAATTAGAAGAAGTAGAAAGTCTACTAAAACAGATATTGGATGTTAGACAGGCGAGTTATTGTATCGCAGATGTCGCGGAGAATGTCTGGGGTGTAGCAAAAGAGCATGTTCGTAATCGTTGGATTGCACAATCTATTGCTACTGGTGTTGTTGTAAAGTCCGTTGAACAATACGAAGCGTACAAATCGGAAAAGGTATATACAGAACACATTGAAAAACTTGTTGCCATGAACGGACCACTTTCATGAGAAAGATTGAAAGTGGAGTGCTAGTCACTTTGGCAATAATAGCATACCTTTCGGCATTAGGTGCATTTAATTTTATCTGGAGGTGAGGTAGTTGATTACGAATAATGACTTAAATTTTTACATCGTCCAGCATATCAAAGTGCTTGGTGAGAAACGCGGAGTTCCGCAAGTAGCATCAAAGCTAGCATTTGATGAATCTTTCGTTCGTAGAGTTTATGCCAAACAAAAAAGAGCCGTTTGAGCGGGCACTCAAATCGACTCAGGGGTTAACCAAAACATTTATAGCTCCATTGTAGCCTAACCCCAGCATTCACGCAATGGGAGCATTGGAGGATACAAATGGATAAGTTGAAACGTTTGGAGCAACTAGGAAATGATCTTGAGAAGTCACACAAGGAGTTAAAAGAGCTAGGTCGTTTTTCAGCTCACTATAATACATGGTCAAAGCAACTAGAAATCATAGCTGATCCAGAAACGTTTTTTACACTATTTGATTCTTATGAAATCGAGCATTTAAACGTCTTAGGTACAGAACTGAAGTACAGATTTAATGTCTGTTATAACGGGATTTACTTGTACACGGTCATTAGCGAAGCAGAGTATCTTAAATACGTTGTGAAAGGTGATGTTGTTGGACTATGAAAAAGATCCAGATTGTTAAACTGTCACTTAAAAATTTTAAAGGTATTAAGTCGTTTGTATTACAAGCAGAAGGTGCCGATCTAAAGGTGTTCGGAGACAACGCGACTGGCAAGACAACGATTTACGATGCATTCCTTTGGCTACTCTTCGGCAAAGATTCAACGAATAGCAGCAAGTTTGCCATCAAGACACTAGATCATAAAGGTGAGGTCTTACACGGTCTGGAGCATGAGGTGGAAGTTGTATTGCTAATTGACGGGGCAGTAAAGACACTCAAAAAGGTGTACAGCGAAGAGTGGACAAAAAAGCGTGGTCGAGCAGATAAAGAATTTACAGGACACACGGTTGACCATTATGTAGACACCGTTCCGGCTAAGAAGAAAGAATTTGATGCTGAGATTGGCAACATTATTTCAGAGGATGTTTTCAAGTTAATAACTTCTCCTTCGTATTTTAATGAGGAATTGAAATGGAAAGAACGTCGAGAAACGTTGTTAACGCTTGCCGGTGCAGACATTGATGACTCAGAGGTCATTTCATCTGACAAGAAGCTTGAAAGACTATTGTCTATTCTCGATGAAAGACCGGTGGACAAGCATAGAGAAATTGTTAAGAAGAAGCAAAAAGACATTAACGAAGAACTTCAAAAGATACCAGTGCGGATTAGTGAGGTGTCCCGTGGATTGCCTGATCTGAACGGTTTGGATCAAGAAGAACTTCACGCTGAATCGCAAGCGCTAGAAGCAGAGATCGGCTCTAAACAGGATGAAGTAACTCGCTTAAACTCTGGTACAGAAGTGACTGAGCAGAAGCGTTTGCTTAGCGAAATTGAAACAGAAATTAATGAAATCAAAGCAGAGTATCAAACACACAATCAAAAGCTTGTTTCGGATTTGTCTGAACGAATCCACAGCAAGAAGCTCGAAGCAAATAATATCCAATCAACAATTCGCTCACACCAACAAGAAATCACTAGTGCAGAACAAAGTATTGCTCGTTATACAGAACAAGCGAACGGATTACGAGATGATTGGAAAGCCATAAACGATCGCTCGTTTACATGGAACGATCATAGCCACGATGAAGGAACGGTTTGCCCAACATGTGCACAGAGTTTACCAGAGGATCAAATTGCTGCAGCTAGAGAAAAAGCTCAGCAAGCCAAACAAACTGCACAAGATGCATTTAATCAACGTAAAGCTTCTCAACTAGAAGAGGTAGTGGCAGAAGGCAAGCGTTTGAAAAGCCAAATCGAAAGTTTTGAGCAAGTAATTGAAGGCAAAAAAGCGACTATTGAAAGCGATGAAGTTGAGTATCAAAAGGCTCTAGAGTCGGTTCAATCACTCGAGGCAGAATATAAAACAGCACAAGAAAAAACGATGGATATTAGTGAGTCGTTTGATTATCAAGAAAAAGTCGCTGAGAAGAACCGGATCATTAGTAAGATCGATGAACTTAAACAAAGTGCCCAGAATGCTGTTAGCGCAGTTCAAATTGAAATCACCGAACTGAAAGAGAAATTAAGCACTGTTAAGAACGATCTTTACAAATTTGAACAAAGCAACACTGGAAAGTCTCGAATTAGTGAGCTAACGGTGCAAGAAAGAGACTTAGCCGATCGCTACGAGGAATTAGAAGAACAGCTGTTTTTAACAGAGCACTTTACTCGTACGAAAACACAAATTATTGAAGATCGTATCAACGGCAAGTTTGAGTTTGCGACATTTAAACTCTTTGAAACATTGGTTAATGGTGGTGTTGAGGAAACGTGCGAGACACTTTATAAAGGCGTACCTTACTCAAAAGGCCTCAACAATGCTGCGAGAATCAACGTTGGACTCGACATTATTCGTACCCTGTCCGAGCACTACGGTATTTCCGTACCAATCTTTATCGACAATAGCGAAGCAGTGACAGAGCTTTTTGACATCAATGCACAAACGATTGCTCTTACGGTTTCAGGACAGGACAAGCAGTTACGCGTTGAATATGCTAGCGAGCAACACAAGGAGGCGATCTAATGAAACGATATTATATTTTGTCATTAAAACATTCGGTAGGCGACCACTACACTTGGTGGCGCCCCGGGGCATGGGGTTATACCCGAGACTTGAATCAAGCAGGAATATTCACTGAGGACGAGCTTGAAAAGGAGCCTAGTTATTTTTCAAACGATTGCACAATGCCGGTTGAAGTAGGCTTGGTAAATCGTTCTCAAACAGCAACGATCGTGATAAATGACACTAATAACCAGATTGTATTTAACATCGAAGAGCACTTATCTAATCAATTACAGGAGGCTAACTAATGCCACTCTACATTGTGACTGAGGTATACGAAGAAACTGTAAAGATTGAAGTTGAAGCTGAAAATGCTCAAGAAGCAAGAAGGAAATCACGGATTAGAAAATCACAGAATCGAAATAATGCTCCACCAGAAGAAATTGTAGTAGAGAAGCAATATGTAACTGTCCAAGTGAAAGAGGAGGCTAACTAATGACAGCAAAAAATGAACTCGCAATGATAAAAAAAGACACCGTTGATGTAGTTGCAAGCAAAGTTAAGGAATTTCAAGAAAAAGGAGAGCTTCACTTTCCGGTTGGATATTCTCCAGAAAATGCAATGAAGTCTGCCTGGCTCACTCTACAGAGCACCCAGGATAAGAATAAGAAACCTGCTTTAGACGTTTGTACGAAAGACAGTGTTGCTAACTCACTGCTTGAAATGGTCGTACAAGGGTTAAACCCAGCGAAGAAACAAGGGTATTTCATCGTCTACGGCAATCAGCTAACGTTCCAACGCTCCTATTTTGGAACAATGGCAGTCACTAAGAGAGTGAGTGGGGCAACTGAAATTGATGCCACAGTCATTTATGAAGAAGATGAAGTGGATTATGACATGGTGAATGGACGTATAACCAACTTACAGCACAAGCAAAAGTTCGGAAACATTAAGAAAGACAAGATTGTTGGTGCCTACGCTGTAATTAAGTTGCCTAACGACCAAGTCTATACGGAAGTAATGACGATCGATGAGCTTCGTATGGCATGGAGTAAGGCACAGTTTTGGGGGAAGGATCAGACGAAAGAAAAGGCTGGGTCCACACATGATGAATTTAAACAAGAGATGGCAAAGAAGACTGTCATCAATCGTGCTTGTAAACGGTATTTAAACTCCAGTGATGATTCATCCCTTGTCATGGATTATTTCAATCGAAACGATACAGCAGCAGAAGAAGCAAAACATCAAGCAGAACTTAGCGAAAACGCAAATAAAGAGGTCATTGATTTCGAAGCGGAACCGGTAACTGAAGAGGAATCTGAGGTTGTTTCTCAGAGCGAATCAGAATCGCCAAAAGACGATGGTCAAGTATTTAGCAACGGGGAATCTGATAAGACTTCAAATCAAGAAAGTAATGAGCCACCGTTTTGATCAATGTAACGGTGCTCGCTACGGGGTCAACAGGTAACTGTTATCACGTTACAGACGGCAAAACTTCAGTTCTATTGGAAGCAGGAATTCGATACAGAGAGATTCAACGCAAGCTGAGTTTCCAAACCAGAGATATTGCAGGGTGTCTTATAACTCATGAACACCTGGACCATTGCAAGGCGATCGGTGAGGTGACAAAAGCAGGGATTGATTGTTATATGTCGCAAGGCACAAAAGATGCTGTAAAAGATGATCACCATCGAATGCATATCGTTGAATCGAAGAAGCAATTCAAACTCGGTTCATGGACAGTGTTACCGTTTGACGTACAACACGATGTATCAGAGCCATTAGGGTTCTTGCTTCAAAACGATTCAGGAGAACGTCTCCTGTTCGCTACAGACACGTATTATATCCGTTACAAATTCAAAAACCTCACCCATGTGATGGTCGAGGCCAACTACAGCACTCAATTACTTGATCAAAATATAGCGGAGGGCATTGTTCCTCCATTCATGAAAAGGCGTTTGATGAGATCGCATTTTAGCATCGAAAACGTTAAAGAATTCTTTAACTCAAATGATCTATCGAAACTACAAGAAACGTGGTTGCTGCATCTTAGCAATAACAATAGCGATGAAGAACAGTTTAAGAGAGTCATACAAGGCGCAACAGGTAAGCCAGTCTATGTTGCATGAATACCGTGTTCCAATTCCTTATGAGTACCTGGGGATCGCAGAAGAAAGCCCAAACAAAAGGCAGACATTCGCAACCTTTGCTCGTGGCTACATTAAGAGTCAGTACCCAGAATTTGAGTTCGTAAGAATTGATAAGATGGATGTTATTTGTAAGAAGAAAAGTTAGGGGGTGGAACGGTGCCTGGAGAGGAGAAGCAGAGCCATCCATTCTACACCTACACGGGTCTTTTGACACCTGAACACTACAAGCAGATCGGGAATGCAATTTGGCTGTTTTTATGGTGTGTGAGTTCGACAACAGATGAAGTTGAGAGGGACGGAGTGCAATGGGGCATCGTTAAGGGCAATAAACCTCACAAGCTCTATGAGCTCGCCACTCTATTTGAAGTAAGTGAAAAGACCGTGAGTAGGTGGATTAAGGATTTAGAAAAGCATCAGTATCTTTTCGTAAAGAGAGCACCTTATGGTCTGATATTTACGGTTAGAAATTCTAAGCGGGGCTTCAGTAAGAGAAAGGACAAAAATGTCCGTTCTTTAGATGAAAAGAGATCGGACAATAATGTCTTATCTAATAGAGATCAGACAAATTCGTCGGGTGGAGATCGGACAGATTTGTCCAAGAGATCAGACAGAAGTGTCCGATGTAATAAAGATGAATTAAGGATTAATCAATTAAGTACTACAGCTACTAATATGCGCGTGGGAGAAAGTGACGGAGTGCCTACAGCCGACCGTAACGGTGAGTCTGTTTCGAAAGCAGACGAAATATCACATACTTCTGCCGACCCTGTTCGAACGATCTTGGACAAGTATATTCAGTTGCGTGGTAGTGGATTCATGGAAAGCACAAAAGATTTTACAGCAGCACAAGAGATTGTGGGTGCGGGTGTCAAACTCGATGACGCTCTGGAGTGGCTACAAGAGCGGTTTGACACCTATGCCCCACGACATAACCGAGATAGGATTCAAAGCCTTGATTACTGTGTTGGCTTTATCTTAGATCGACACCATGACAAACAATCACGACAGGAAAACCAAAATGGGGTGAGTAACGATGACAAGGTTTCAAAGCGTGGGCGAAGTAATGGCGGATTTGGAAAAGGTCATAAAACAGCAGAAGAACTACTCGCAGAAATCCAATCCTCCAAAGAAGCCTGGGGCGGATAACGAATGCCCTAAATGCAACGGCAAGGAGCTTGTTTTTTACAAAGTATACAGAGATGAAAATGATGAGATTGGGACTGATTGGGCGAAACCTTGTGAGTGTTCGGCAAGGAAAGAATGGCAGCGACGTTTTAAAAGCTCAATGGTCCCTGATGAGTTTGTAGATGCTCGACTTGATAACTTCAACATGGACGCTAATGTACAACATCTCATGCATGAAATGACCGTTGATTATTTGCAGGAATTTAGTGTTTTTACAGCAGAGGATGGTCGGCAAGAAAAGAAGTTCAGCAACTACAATTTCGGGCTTATAGCAGAAGTTGGTGAGTCTAGTATGCGTGAGCTTAATCCAGTAGACCGCGCAAAGATGAAAAAGCTTAAAAACAACTTCGGGATCGGCAAGACTCACCTTCAAATGGCTTTGGCTAAAAAGCTAGTGAAAGACGGTTTTAACGTATTGGTCGTATCGGATGTCACGTTTATTGATGATCTTATGCAAGCTCGAAAAGCGGATGATAACAACGAGTCGTATTTTAAACTGCTAGATAGCGCCTTAAAAGCGGATGTACTCATTTGGGATGACATTGGAAAAGTAAGCAATACAGAGCCTCGTGAACGGATGTACTACACCATCATTAATGAGCGATATAAACGTAATAAACCCATTGTTTTTAACTCTAATGAAGATCGTAGCTCGCTCGCTGAAAAGATTGGTTATGCAGGTGCAAGCCGATTATTTGGAGAGTGTGGACGATACTTACTTGAGGCATCTGGTAAAGATATGCGGTTTAAGGAGGTTGCGTCCAATGTGTAATGTCTGTGACGGAACGGGGATCGTATACACGCAATTAAGCTACGGATTGCAAGCAGTCGGATGCATTGCTTGCCCTCCAGCTGAACACGATCGACGAGAAAGTGAACGGATTGAAAAATACGAATCTTTGAAAAAGCGAATTGAGGACCACATCAATACAAGGAGGTGTGCGGTGTGATCCCAAGGATTTTGCATTACCCAGGCAGTAAGTGGCGAATTGCTAAATGGATAATTGAACAAATGCCGCCACATGAGACTTATTTGGAGCCGTTCTTTGGGTCAGGCGCCGTACTCTTTACTAAGGACCGAAGCAAACTTGAAACAGTGAATGATCTCGATGAAGATATAGTCAATTTATTTAATGTCATACGTGAGCAACCAGAGCGATTAGCTCATGCGATTTATTACACGCCACACTCAAGACAGGAATATTACAACAGTTACCTCGAGGCAGAAAATAATGTTGAGAAAGCAAGGAGGCTTATTGTACGACTTTGGCAGGGTAGGGGTGGTAAAACTGCCCATCGTACGGGATGGCGTAGCATGATCGAAGGAAATGGACCGTTGCCAGGCAAAGAATGGTTAGCCTTTCCAGATAAGGTAGTATCGATATCTGAACGTTTGAAAGGGGTTCAGATTGAAAAACAACCTGCAGTAAAACTCATTCAAAGATACGCAAGGCAAAACGTATTAATTTATGCAGATCCTCCTTACCTTTTAAATACAAGAACAACTACAGCATACAAGCATGAAATGTCAGATAGAGACCACGAAGAACTTTTAAAGGTTCTAATCGATCATCCTGGACCAGTACTTTTATCGGGATATAAGAGCGATTTGTATGAAGAGATATTGAGTGATTGGAAAAATGAAACGATCTCTTCCGTTGCAGAAGCTGGTGCAAAAAGAGAAGAAGTACTTTGGCTTAATCCTATAGCTGCTGATTGGGTTTATGGTTTACGACTCTGTTAGGAGGCGATCAAGTGATTGACCGAGTAAGCGTTGGTAAACGTTTAAAAGAGCTACGTAAGCGTAGGCGTAAAAACACGACAATTAAAGAAGTCGCAAAAGCCCTAGGAATCCATGAAAACTTATTATCAAGCTATGAAAAAGGCGAGCGGCTTCCATCACCTGACAGAATGATTGTCATTGCTGAGTATTATGGGCAACCGGTTGAAGCCATCTTCTTTGCTTATAGGATTAACAAGTTGATAAAGGAGGCGGAGTGAGTGGAAGATGATTGGGTTAATGATGCGGAACACCATTGTCGGTACTGCAATATTGATTTCAAAGTCTACGTTTTAGGTGATCAACCAGAAGTTCATTTTTGTCCTACGTGTGGAACAACCCAATTTGACTAAGGAGCGAAGGGCGATGAGTAAAGAACAGAAGTTAAAAGAAGTCCTAGAAAGACGGAGGCAATGGGGGAAAACAAGAGATAGTGATTTTGTTTGGCTAATCCAACAAGCTGAAAAAGCTGAACGTTATGAGAGGTTTCATGCTTATTATGAAGGGTTATACGAGCAAGGTTTAGGAGTGTCAAATTGGCATTTGAATGGAGATATTGAGCCATTTGATAGATTTTTCGAAGCAGCAGAAGAGGAAATGAAAGGAGCGAAGGGCGATGAGTGAATGTAACGAGTCGTGTACGTACACAAGAGAAGACTTATTATCGTTGGCGAATGAGCTGTCACAACATCATTGGGGGATACCGTATACAGGTGACATCATTATTCACAATCGTAATTGGAAACGCCAAAATGCTTCGTTTCGCCGTGGGATAGAAGACAAATGTAAATTATGGTTTGAATTCAGTGAGGTAAGAAATGCGCAAAGAACAAATGATCAGGTTAAAGGGACGCTGCTTCATGAGTTGGTGCATTGGTATTTGTACATTCACAACGAACCTTTTCATGATAACGACGAACGTTTTGTGCAAGAAGCCGTACGAGTTGGTGCGCCGATCAGCGAAACAAAGATCGCCCAGAAAGCGTACGAAAATTACTTGAAAGAGGTGGCAGGCGATGAGTGAAATCCAAGAATGTCACAACATGAAAAAAGATGCGTGGATATTACGACTTAAACCAGAGTCAAAAGAAGAAGAAATGACAGGTGAATACTATTTAGAAGGTGATGGCGAAGAGTTAGATTGGCTAACACAAAACTTAAACAAAGCAACGGTATTTGAAGATAAAGAGAAAGCTATAGAAGAGTTTAAATATCATGAAAAGATGATTCTTGAAATGTTTGGAGAAGGCGCAGTATGTAATTTCGGTTATACAAACATCATGAAACATTTTGAGTTTGTGGAAGTGGAAATTTCAAGATAAAAGTCATCGGCAACATTTACGAACATCCACATTACTTGAAGGAGGCTAGTTATGAGTAGGGAGATTAAGTTTCGTGGTAAATCTATTCAAGAGGGTCAATGGGTTTACGGATCAGCCATTTTAGATTACGAAGAAAAGATTGCTTATATAGAAAATATGGGCAACGGTCCAGTCCCTGTTGAGTGGGAGTCAGTCGGTCAATACACAGGACTCATGGACGTTGAACAATTTAACGAACCTAAAGATCTATATACTGCCGATATTGTCACAATGCACCAATTTTTATTTGATGGAACTGAGTATGAAAACGAAATTACAGGCGTTTTGGAATATGATGAAGAGCTAGCTTGCGTTTGCTTAACGAAAATTAAACAAAAGGATATACAAAAGCACATGGGATACGAGGATGATCAAGACGGATTTGAGGGAGAGAAAGTCCCTGTCTGTAATTTCCATGGGCTACATGAATGCAGTTGGACTTATCTAGGCAACATCTACGAAAACAAGGATTTACTGGAGGCTACAAATGGAGCAGCTGTCCCTCCTATCGCCGATTGATGAGGTTGAGATAGCGATCGAGGAGCTTATCGAGACAAAGGTACTGAGGTACAGAGTGCAGCACGATCACGGGGCGGTGTTTACCGCATACGCGCTTACAAAGTACCACATATATGATGTGCTGGTCGCAAGGGACAAGCCATTTAAGAGCAGTGTGGTTGCTAAATACAGCATAGATAGAGTCAAAAAACACATCGGTAAGGTATTTAAGGAGTTGGAGTAGTGAGCTATTGCAAGAAATTAGAAGTGTCAGCAATTTTAGCAAAAGATAACCGAATATTAAGCACGGGGAAAAATAATCCAATTAACGAGTGCAACAATACCGACTGTCACGTTGACGGTCATTGCATCAACACCGTACATGCTGAGGCATCAGCCATTGTAAAAGCGGGGAGCAAGGCAAGAGGAGCGACACTGTTTGTATCACATGAACCATGTTGGCAGTGTCGCAAGCTCATCATAGCTGCAGAAATTAAGACGGTGGTTTATTACAATGCGTATCCAAATCCACTTAATGAGCGTTTTGTAGGTGATGTTGAGTGGATCCATGAAACAAAAGAGGGGATGCATGAATTTGTTCGACCAGTTGGTTTTTAGAAGGGAGAAGGAGTAATGGCACAGTTAAGAATGGCTGCGGATGAGTACCGAAAGAAGGTTGGACAAGGCAATCGAGGTATGGCCTTTGAGACAGCAATCAATCATACAAACCAGATGTATGCATATCAAAATATCGCTCTTATCAATAAACGATCTACACCAGTCAAGGTGACACGAAGCAAAGGCACTAAGGTAGTATCTGGTTACTTTGAAAACAAGAGCACCGTTGACTACGACGGCGTGTATCGAGGTCATTCAATCGTTTTTGAAGCCAAATCGCTGTCTGGCAAGAGTTTTCCGTTAAATAACGTAGCGGATCATCAATATGATTACCTGGATCAAGCGCAAAAGCACGGAGCACGTTCATTCTTACTCATCGAGTTTAGAGACACCAGAGAGGTGTTCCTGCTCCCATACGTAACATTGAAACATTACAAGAGCAAAGCAGATGCAGGTGGTCGTAAGAGCATACCTCTGGAGGACTTTGAAATACATGCATATGGTGTTGAACAAGGTCGGGGCGTTCGAGTCGATTATCTTGCTGCGGTGGAACGGTGGATGAAGGGGTGAGGGAATGACTGATCGACTGAAGGTCGTCCATTCGAGAGTAAATAAGGCGATTAACAAGAAAATCAATGCTGCTCATACAAGGAACGACAGCAAAGAAGTCATGGCATATATAAACGGCTTAATGGCTGCAAGACGGATTATAAAAGAAGAAATGGAGGAATCGGAATGAATATACAATCGGGGGAAGTTGTGATGTTTGAAGGTGAAGAATATGAGGTCTTAACCAAGACATCGACAATCATTAATGACGACTTTGACAGTTTAGGCTTAACAAGGTTTGTTATTTGGTTAGAAAATCTTCGTACAGGAAAGTGCAAATTTGTATTTGAGGAAGATCTAGAAGAATTAGTGGGGGATTCGGAATGAAAACCATGACGAAAAGTGAGCAATTAGAATGGCAACGTAAGGTGATCCGTGAGGAGATTGATCAAGAAGAGGTTAATAAACGGGCTAGAGAGTTAGCAGGGAGGGTGTAAAATGTGGAAACTATTATCGGAGCTAGAGTGCGTCAAAGAGTACGGTCTAGGGCATAGGATAGCTCACCTACTAGGGATTCAGATGTTATCTAAATGTTTAGCAACGATTTATAAGAAATAAAAAAAAGGCCCCTCTCGGAGCCTGTCGCTAGGTAAAGCTTAACATAATGGGAGGGGTAAGAATATGCCAGAAACAAAATTAGAAACAATGACAGCTGAGATTGATTGCTCTGTGAATGCGATGTACATCGTGAAAGATGGAGTAGTGAAGATGATCCCCCCTCTTAGCAGTGGGTACGGCGAACAACATGCTGTTTGGCAAAACGGGAAAATTGATCGAGTCGTAAATAAAGAAATTATAAAAGTTTAAGGCGGTGAAGGTATGCTGCAGAAAGTATTTGATTATCAAAACAAGCAAGTTCGGACGGTAATTATTGATGAAGAAGTATGGTTTGTTGCAAAAGACGTGTGTGAGGTCCTTGAAATTAGGAATAGTCGTGACGCTGTAAATCGTTTAGATGACGATGAGAAGGGTGTCGTTAATACCGACACCCTTGGTGGAAGCCAAGCCATTCAAGCGATTAACGAATCCGGACTATATTCTTTAATTTTCACCAGTCGAAAGAAAGAAGCGAAAAGCTTTAAGAAATGGGTAACGAAAGACGTGCTGCCAGCGATCCGTAAAACAGGTAAGTACGATCAAAGTAAGCCTTCCTATACCATTGACGATCCAATACTAAGAGCAAAGGCATGGATTAAGGAGCAAGAACAGGTAAAGCTGTTGGAACTAAAAGCTGCAGAATACGAACATAAAGCTCGCTATGTTGACCAGATCCTGGCATCTAAAGGAACTGTAACCACTACACAGATCGCAAAAGATTATGGTATGTCAGGTGTTAAGCTCAATGCAATCTTGAAAGACGAGAAAGTGCAGTATAAACAAAACGGTCAGTGGCTCTTGTACAGTCAGTATCAAGCAAAAGGATATGTTGAGTCTAATACCGTTGACATTACTCATAGAGATGGCAGACGAGGTGCAGTGATGCACAATCGTTGGACTCAAAAAGGTAGACTGTTTATTCATGATATTCTTGAAGGAAATGGGATATTAGCACTAAAAGATCAACAATTGACTGGATAAACATGGTATAATATAAGGTGAAAGAGGTGAGTTATGGAAGATAATTTGCGTAATCACCAATTAAGTAATTATGCCGAAGAACAACTTGAGAAAGTTGGAATTGTAGTTAGGAAGATGGATGAGGTATTACAAGAGTTGATAAATATTTCTAATGGTACTGGTGATTTAAGTGTAGAGGATTTAGTTGCTATTACAATCTTCCGAAAAGCATTAGACAAGTGTAATGCGGTATTTGCAATATCCAATTTAGGCGTAGAGTCGAGTGTACAAATTGTTCTCAGGAATCTTTTAGAATTATTGTTAGGCACCAAATACCTTTTAGAATGTCCATCTGAATTTAAGCAGAGGGCTAATCAGTATTATCTATGTAGCCTAAAAGATAAAATACATCAATTAAAACTGTACACCGGAAAGAAAAAGGGAATGGAACTGTCCGAAATACTAAAAAATATGTCTATTACTGAAGATCAAAAAAGAGCTATGAATCAAGAAATTATTAGGATTGAGAAAAGGATAAAAGCTCATGAAGGGTTATCACAAGCCAATAAAAGTTATCAACAATCGTCTAATAGTTCACCTAAATGGTACTCCTTGAATGATGGACCTGAAAGTTTGCATCAATTGGCCAAAAAGTATTCTTATACACCAGAATATCTACTCCTTTACCAAGCGTGGTCTAGAGAGGCTCATGGAGTTAATGCTACGGATGATGTTCTTTTATCAGATGGTGAGGGTGGAGGAATAATTAGACAAGTAACTTCTTATACAAATATAGATTTTTATATAAATATGACAGCAAAGTATTCAGCATTAATTATGTTAATGTATGTAAAATTCTTTTATAGCACTTCTGATCAAAATTCATTTCTTAGATGGTATGAAAGAACAATGATAGAAGAATAATCGCTCTGAGCAGGGTCTGCAGGGGCACTAATCCTTTACCGGGGATTGGTGTCCCTTTTTGTTGTTAAATAAAGGGGGTAAAACCGTGAAAGAGAAGCATAAACAAAAGCGAGCCGTTACAATCCAAGAGATCATCCAGAGTAAATGCAAGCATGATTGGGCGGATCTTCCTAAACGATATAGTCGAAGCGATCAAGACCAACAGTGCAAAAGATGTGGATTAAAGCAAATGCAAGCAGCGGTTAAAGCTAAAGCGATTGCACTTACAATAAGCCCTAAACCTGTAAACAAGATAGATACAAAGTCGCTATCGAATTATGAATTACGTAGCTTAATGGGAATTGATCGCCAGATCCATCACAGAGGTCGTGGCGGAGCGTTTAGATCTAAATAAAAGGGGCTGTTATTGTGGTTACGAGCGCTATTTCATATAAAGATTTATGCCAAGAGATCGACATTCTAGACATTAGAATTAGCAGCCTAAAACGAGAACGAGAGCAGTACCGCCGCATGATGTTTGCCAATGCTCCTAAAGGCATCTCCGCAATTGATTATGCAGCTGTACGGGTGCAGACAAGTTTTTCGCCATTACCATTGGATGAAGTTTTATTTAGAATCGATAAGATTGATCAATTATTAGATCAATTAAGAGCTATCATGAAAGATAAGCGTTTTGCTAAAGAAGAAATGGAAAACCATATATGTAAATTTGAAGGATTAGAATATAAGGTGTATTACATGCGCGTGCAAGGATATAGCCTACAAGAAATCGCTTCTGAACTTGGCTATAGCTACAGTTGGATAAAGAAAATTAGTCACCAAATCAAAAAAGGAACTTTTAAGGAACCAACAGCTTGATTAAAGCATGTTATGGTATTACCATGGAAGGCTGGTCGGCGAGGCCTGCTGCCACGGTCACCCTCTAAACAATTTGGTTGGTAAGTATTTATAAGCCATGACGTTAATCGTTGTGGTTTTTATGTATTTGAAGGAATTAAGGATTATTTGTCGAATTATGCCCTTTAAGTAAATTGTAGAAAGAGGGTATTAATATGAGTGAATGGATGAAAAGGATAAATCCCGATAAAAAGATAAAACAAAACGATGAAGATAAGAATAAGATATCTATGCAAGAGTGCTTCAAGGATTTATTTAAAGAGTTCAAAGATGTATCTACGGTGATTAATAGAACAGCCGGAATCAGCATAAACGCATACTTGAAAGATAAGCAGTTTTACTTCACGTTTAAAGACACTAAAATGAAGATTACAATAGATAAATCAGGGTTCTTAGGATATATTGCTGATGGTGATATAAAATTTGAGTTTGGTTCAGGGGTTAGCATTGCAGGAGGATTTAAACACGACCAAGTAACTTTAAGAGATACTGGAGATTGGGAACTTACAAATGACAGAAACGAAAACAAAGAGTTGACATCGAAAGAGATAGAAGGTTTGTTTGAACTGATGTTAACAAAATATATTGATTAGACACCCACTCGGGTGTTTTTTTTAATGCCTTCGTTGCCAACAGAGCCTATAAAGGAGCGAATAAAGTTCCTGCTCTGTTGAGAGCGAATGCAAAACAAACATAATACTGTGGGGGTGGCGGTGCATGTGACATGACGGATCAGCAAAAGAAAGCCTGGCGTGATTACTGTAACGGAATGAAATATAAAGACATCGCAGAAAAACATGGCGTCTCTCTAAACACAGTGAAGTCATGGAAAAAGCGTCACGGTTGGACAAGAGAAAAGGGTGCACCCAAAAATACAGAGGGTGCACCCAAAAAAGTAGGTGCGCCAAGAGGCAACAAGAACGCCATAGGTAACAAAGGTGGCGGGGCTCCAGTTGGAAACAGCAACGCATCTACTCACGGCTTCTTTCGCACCATTTTTCCAGATGATGAGGAGACGCTAGGTATCATTGATGCAATTATGGTCAAATCGCCAGTGGATATATTACACGAGAACATCATCATTAAATACGCAGCTATAGCCAGAGCTCAAAAGTTGATGCATGTTAATGATCAAGATGAACTTAAGAAAGAAATCAAGAAGATGAAAGGTCTTGCATACAACAGGCAAACAAAACAAATGGAGCCTGAAGAAATTGAGTATGAATTTCAGTTTGCTTGGGATCGACACGCTACCTTTATGAATGCAATGGCTAGAGCTCAATCTGAGCTTAGAGGATTGATTAAAGACTTTATGATGCTGTCAGGTAAAGACGATCAAAGACGCTTACACTTACAACAGATGGAATTAGGCATTGAAAAGGCAGAAATAGAACTGGGTAATATGCGTGGCGATACGGACGGTGACCCTCATGAGCAGGTTAAGAATTACGAAGAAGCTCTAAATGCAAGCGTAGAAAACGTTTTTGAAGACGATGAGGTAGAACATGAAGAAGATTAAGAAGGTAACCTCGTTTAAATTTCAGCCGTTTAGCCGTAAGCAAAAGAAGCTACTGATGTGGTGGGCTAGCAAGAGTCCATATAGAGATTACGACACGGTGATCGCCGAAGGATCCATAAGGTCAGGCAAAACCATTGCAATGATTGATTCATTTATTACTTGGTCGTTGGCTAAGCATCGTGATCAGAACTTTATCATTGCTGGTCGATCGATGGGCGCTCTCAAACGTAACGTGCTTGAGCCGATGTTTAAGATACTCGTTGCTAAAGGGATTGAGTACCACTATCATCGATCGGAAAACCCGCACGTCATTATAGGATCTAATACGTACTATCTGTTCGGGGCAAATAACGAAGCCAGTCAGGATACATTACAAGGTTTAACAGCAGCGGGCGCTTATTTAGATGAAGCGGCGCTTTTTCCTCGTTCATTTGTTGACCAGGCGCAAGGTCGTTGCTCTGCTGAGACTGACGATGAAGGTGCAAAGATTTTCTTGAACTGTAACCCAGAAGGTCCTTATCACTGGTTTAAGACTGAGTTCATCGACAAGGCAAAAGAAAAGCGTATACTGGTTCTACATTTCCAGATGGATGACAACCTATCATTATCTGACAAAGTGAAGCAACGGTACCGCAGAACATTTTCAGGCGTTTTTTATCAACGCTATATCCTTGGCTTATGGGTGATGGCACAAGGAGTCATCTATGATATGTTTCGAGAGGGCAAGCACGTAATTGATGAGTGGCCGCCATTGATCCGAGAGTTCCAAGTAGCGGTTGACTACGGTACTCAAAACCCGACAGCTTTTATACTCCAAGGCATTAAGTACGATCAAGAAGGTAATCGTATTTACTACAATCTTAAAGAATATTACTACGATGGACGTAAAGAGGAACGTCAGAAGCTCGACAGTGAGTATAGGAAGGACTTAGAAGCCTTTTGTAAGGGCTACACTGACAAAGTGATCATTGACCCTTCTGCAGCATCGTTTAGTGCAGAGATTAGGCAATCAGGTCAATTAAGTGTTATTCAAGCTAAGAATGATGTTTTAGATGGTATAAGAACCGTAGGTACAACAATAGCAGAAGGTAGAAACTACACGCATCGCGATTGCATCAACCTAATTCGTGAGCGTTTTTCTTATGTTTGGGATGAAAAGGCAGCTTCTCGTGGAGAGGATCAGCCGGTTAAACAAAATGATCACTGCTCGGACGCCGAACGTTATGGAATCTACACTAACGAGAAGGATAATGTGAATATGCCAGATGATTATGCTGCGCTAATGAGGGGGGTGAAGGTTCGTGGGTAGGATATTGAATGCGATTACTGGGGAAATGTCTAGGTTCAGAGACAATATGACAAGCTTTGGAATTAACCTAATTGGCGGCATGCACAGACCCTATACACTTGATTCTAGGAAAACGGACTACACCCTCACAAAAGAGCTCTACGATAATACTAACGATGATTACAAGCTTGGTGGAGGTTTTGTTAAGCCTGTTGTTAATACATCAGCATCTTTTATGGGTGTTCCAAAATTTCATAGTCAGGACGAAGATGCTGAGGAAGTATTGAAAAGCTTTGTTGAGCGTAATCGATCTAAAATGTTGAGGACAGAACGTAATGCTTTGCGTGATGGCGACTGCTACATCTGGATAACACGAGAAGAAAATCAGGATACAACGTTGTTCCCAGAGGAAAAAGACAAGATCGTTTATAATGTATTGCCTCCTGGGCAAGTAAAGGACATTATTTTAGACCCGATTACTCATACACCTATCGAGTATCAGCTTGAATCAAACGAAGAGTGGATTGATGATTCAGGATATAAGCGGCAATTTGTTTATAAGCAGAGGATATTGGCAGGTAAAAGAATTGTTGAAGTGGATGGAGATGCACCTGTAACGCTGGAACTTGGAGAGATTGAATCGCCGTGGGATTTCTTGCCGATCGTCCATTTCAAAAATGAATCAGATGAAAGCGAAAAATTTGGGAAGAGTGAAGTTGAGTCGATTGAGCCTTATATTAAGGCTTATCACGATGTTATGTATCATGCAATGCAAGGCAGTAAAATGAATTCAACTCCAAAATTAAAACTTAAAGTGAAAGATGTTAAGGGCTTTTTGAAAAACAACTTCGCAATTGATAACCCAGCTGAATACGCTAGGAAGCATGGTTCTATCAGTTTAGATGGTAAAGAGTTATTGTTGCTTGGTGAAGAAGAAGATGCTGGCTTTGTTGAAGCCGAAAGCCCTACTGGAGATGCGAAGCTGTTACTGCAGCTTCTTTTTTATTGCATTGTAGATGCGTCTGAAACGCCTGAGTTTGTATTCGGCGTACATACGCCGAGCTCTCATGCATCGACTAAAGAACAAATGCCTGTGTTGGTTCGAAAGGTTCAAAGAAAGAGAGATCAGTTCGCAGAGCCGTTTCAGCGTATCGCTCGAATTGTATTAGCCATGACTCATGCAAGTGAAAACAAAGCATTTAGCACATTTGCTACCGAGTTAGAGTGGGAAGAGGTCGATCCACGGGACACCAAAGAAGAAGCGGATGAGATTGAGGTTGTCGTGAGGTCATTGTCACAAGCTGTAACAACCGGATTAACTTCTATTGATGCTGCTGTCGATTTCCTAGCACGTTACATCGACACCATGGATAAATACGAAGGTAGTGAGGATAGCGAAACGAAAGAAAAAGACAAGCTCATGCGCACGAAGTTACTGGCACAAGGATTAGAAGACACTCAGTTACTCGAAGATCAGAGACGTAAGATCCTTGAATTGCAGAATGGTCGAGGTGATAGCTAATGGAGCTTGATGACGTTATTAATGCCTCTGGACCTTATTACAAATGGGCGTTAGATCAACGAAAGCAGTACATTGATTTGCGGTTGAGGCAAGATCCTGAAATTAGAACATTGTATCAGCAAGCAAGCCAGCAGATCACCAGACAATTACGTGATTTAGAGAATCGCGGCTACACTCAGCTATCACTGCAACACTTAGAAGCTTTGGAAGATCAGCTAAGCATAGAAACTAGGATACTCAATGAACAGTTAACCTCAAAGCTAGATGAATACTTAGAGCTAGGCGTTAAGGCAGGAACTTACACCAGTGAGAAAGTGACTGTCGAAGCTCTGAAAGGTGCTAATATCCGTATCCAGTCGTACCAAAACTCAGTGCTACGAGTCAATCACGATGCCGTGCAAGCCATGTGGGGACGATCAATTAATGGTCTGAACCTATCGGATCGAATTTGGAAGACGAGCAACACCACAAGAGATCATTTATCAAGGATTATGAGAGAGGCAATGACTGTTGGTCAGAGCCCTCTTAAAACAGCAGAGCTACTGCAAGAGTACATCAAAGATGGATCAGCGACGGTAAGCGGCAAGTATCCTGATCTGATGAAGCGTGTTAACCCACCTAAAGATTTAGCGTATGAGGCTTTGAGGTTAGCGCGCACGGAGACGACAGCTGCATACGGTGAGGGTGTTATAGCATCAGCTAAGACAACGCCGATGGTAAAGGGCGTCCAATGGTTACTGTCTCCTAGTCATCCAATTTATGACGTGTGTGATGAGTTAGCTGCAAAGGATACAGGATTAGGACCTGGTATTTATGAGGTCGATGAAGTACCTGTATTTCCGCCTCATCCTAATTGCCTTTGCACATTAGTGACTGTCTTCGAAGAGTTAGAATCCTTTGTATCAAATTTGAAGGAGTGGTTGGATGACCCATCATCACACCCTGAGATTGAACAGTGGTATCAAGAAAATGCTGCATAGCAGAGGGGAGGTGTAAACGTGGATTGGTTATTATTATTTGGAGAAATGCAAGGAACCGACAAGAACGTAGAAGACATCCCTTTAGCACCATCGGTAGACATTGAAGCTTTGAAAAAGGGCGATGAAGAGCCTTTGGAAGTAGTAGTCTCAATCCCTGCTAGCAAGTCTACTCGGGGATGGAATTACTCATCTACTGCGCTCAAATCAATCGTCAACAAAGTTAATCAATCAACACTTGCTGGTTTCAAAGGGCATCAAAAGCCAGAAGATGTTAGCAATCAATTTCTAAATCCAGCAACACACTGGATTGGCGCTAAGATGGAGGGCGAAACAGCTTATTTTCGTGGGGTTGTAGACTCAACAGAAAAAGATCTAAAGCGATGGATCCGCAGCGGCCGTATCAAACAGGTATCGATCTTTGGTCGCCCTAAACTGCAGAAGCAAAATGGTCAAACTAATGTGGTTGATTACGATGCCATGTCCATTGATTGGACTCCATTAGATCGTGCCGGGATGCAAACAAGTATTGTAGCTATGTCTGGCGAGATGTGGGGCGTTGAAGGCGAAGGGCCACAAGATACTAACAAAGGAGGCAACAAAACTATGAATCCAGAAGAGCTTTTGAAAGAGCTTAAGAAAATGGCTCAGAACAAACAGGTCACAATGACTATGGTGGCTGGTGAAATGGGAATGACAGCTGAAGAAATTGCAGGTGAACTTGATAAAGATTGGACAAATAATTTAAAAACAGCAACTAGCAAGCTCGAACAAGTTGAAAAAGAACTTGGTATCACTGGCGAAATGGACCTTCTTGTAGAGGTGAAAAAGGCAGCGACTGCATTGAAGAAACAAGAAACTGACGACGTTGAAACGATGGTCGGTGAAATGATGACGGAGAAAGTATCTAGTGAATCCGTTAGAAAAGATTTGAATGATGAAAAAACAGTGCTTGGGCGTCTCTGGTCTTACCACAAAGGCGGACTTAAAGACGGAATTACTAAGGCAGAACTTGCAGCAGAAATGGATGGATTTTTAAAGCAAGGCATTGTTGCTGAGATGATCAGCAAGCAACATACAGAGCTACCAGCTGGAACGTCTTTTACAGACAACAAGCAGACTAATACTATGACAGCTACTCGTAAGAGTTCAGCTCAACTTTAAATAGGAGGGGTATAAATGGACGTTAAAGGCAGACCATATCCAACGACACGACACTATGATCAACGAGCTAAGGTATCAGATGGGCAGAGCGTGAGGGTTAAAATCCCAGAAGGCAAAGATATTGTTCCGCAAAACCTTTACCTCATTGATGGCTTCTTAGGTTTTGCTACTGGTCAAGATGATTTATCAGGTGAGCTCATTCTAACTGTCGAGCGAGCGGAATTTGAAACAAATCAGGTTAAGCCAGACACAGAATACAACCTTGGTGATCAAGTGTATTTTGACCAGTCAGACGATAAGCTAACTAAAGAACCGAATGATCGCTTTGCGGGGATTGTTACTAATCCATTAGATAGCAAAGGGAACATTTGGTTTATTTTATTTAATCAAGGCAGTCAACCTTCTGGAGGGTCAGGCGTATCTCAACAAGCATTCGATGCGTTGAAAGAAGAGGTTGAGCAATTAAAGCAACAGGTTGATGGAGGGGGAGAATAACTATGGTCAGAGTACACAGTCGCGACACAAGACTAGAAGCACGACGCAAAGCTGAAGTTAAAGAAGCGGTAAGTTTTATTGTTAATGGTGAAATGGATACTGTTGATAAGGTTATTAACAAAGGTAATTTTGAGACATTGGAACTCAGTAAACCTATTGGTGAGATGATGACCAACTCAACAACACGCAAGGAATTTTTGCGTAAGGTTGTATTAGACGTGGAGCTCGGACGAGAGCAGGTTCCTACGCTTTATCAGCCAATCTATGATGTGATTTCAGACCCTAATATGCCTAAAGAATTTGAGGCTAAATGGGCGCAGTATGGAGCTGTCATCTTCGCGGAGCATCTAGAAGGTGAAGAGGTAAAGTTTGGATCGCTCAATGCAGAAGAGGGGCCTATTGCACGTATTAAAGGCTATAGCGCTGGTTTTGAATACACTAAAGAAATTCAGATGTTTAACCAAGCATTTAATTTAGAGATCCTTAACCGTGCTTATGGAGAAGCTCACAATGCAATTCTTAACCACTTACATTTTGCTCCTATTATTGGCCATAAGTACAAAGATAAAAACAAGACTGGTCCTGTTTATGAAGATGAACTAGGCAAAGTGCTAACAAACGCTGAAGGAGCTCATATCGGCTTGTCCATGCGTGCAACCTTGCGAAAAGTATTGAGTGACGCTCGTATTGAAAAGCGTCCAGGTAACATCCTTCTCGCTTCAGAGGCGGATCGTGAAGAAATTGAAGAAGGAATGGGGCAATTTTATATTCAGGCGACACCGTATAGCCCAGTGTCTGGTATTACGGATGTGATCTATTACGATGGTTGGGAAACGACGGTAGGTAAAAAAGATTATACGTACGATGGAGTTAAACCAGGTGAAGCTTACCTCATTCGTCCGAAGCGTGGTTTTAAAGAGCTTATTAAGCAACCTTTACAAATCCAGTCTACAGCTGGGGACTTAACTCGTTTGGTCGAGGCTCAAATTGTTGGTGATTTTTGGAGAGGCGTCTTCGCTGCAGTTGAGGAAAACGTACAAAAGATTCAATTACCAGGGTATTAATAATGAGCTTTACTGAAAAAGATCTAATTAAGCTTAGACGCTACACAAACGATATTGGTAAGAAATTGTTCGATGATGATGAGCTGATGGAAATCCTCAGTGATCACCAAGACGTATATCAGGCGGCATCCACAGTATGGGCGATCCGAGCTGGAAAGCTAGAATCTGAAATCGAGTCTTATTCTGTGGGTCAAGAGACGTATCATACAACAAAGTTGAAGGATAAATTAGATCATGCATTAAAAATGATTGAACATTACTCTAGTTTAGGTTATTCAGAAGGCGGTGGAGATACCGGCTTCATTTTTAATGTCCGCAGACCGGATGTGATGTAATGAAGGATTTTGTTAATTTGCGTAGGGATCACGTAAAGATGGCTATTGAATATAATCCGATCTCTATATCAATTGAATGGGTTGAGCTTATTCGTGAAGGTGGGGGACGTAAAGAAGTACCAAGGAAAATTGGTCCTCTAAAGTGCCGTAAATATCTTGCTAGAGCTCCAGGTCTTAATAAGAGCACTGATGTGCAGGGTAGTCGTAAAAGTCAGCATGATTTTAATTTGTTAGTCCCTCACGATGCTGACTTGCCATTGACCATTAAAGACGATCTTACAGTGCCGTTGCATGGTATGTCTTTTAAGTTTCTAACCATTACGCCTCAATATCAGTCAGATGAGCTCATTTGTTATCATTGTGAGCTTGAAAGGGTGATCTAATGTCGCAGTTAGGTAGACCGACAGAAGAGCGTATAAAGCGTGATAAGGCTGCTCTCTACATGTTAGGCAATAGGCTCGGTAAAGATATGGAACGCCATGCTAAAACATCGGCACCCTGGACGGATCGCACAGGATCAGCAAGGGGTGGCATACAAGGTGGAGCTGAAAAATCAGCAAAAGGTGCAACGATTGTTCTTGCTCATAGCCAGCAACATGGTGCTTTTTTGGAGCTTGGTACGGGTTTGTATGGTCCTATTGGTGCGCCTTATGATATTGTTCCGACTCTGTCATCTGCACTGTTTTGGGAGGGAGCTAATCATCCCGTAATGAGTGTAAGGCGTCACCCTGGGATGGAAGCAAGGCCAATCCTTAAACCGACTGCTGAAAGACACAAGCAGGCTATTAAACGTAGTGTGCAGCAATTGTTTGGAGGTAATTAATGCGTGATTTAATACGGCAACACTTAATTGACCGTGGTTTTGATCATGTATATGAACCAACAGTTGTGACAACAGCAGATGAACCGCCCTATTTAATATTACAGAAGGGTTTGCAAGATGGTCCCACAGGTCATTCGAGTGGTAAGACAACCGTTATCGTGTATCCATGTGTTAAAAACCTAACGTTTAATGCGTTGGACAGTCAGGCTCAAGACGTTGTGGAAGCACTTGATTTTCAGTGGCTAGTGCAAGATGGAAAACCTTACTTTGTGCAATATGTTAATGCTGAGCAAGATACATTTGTTGAAGATTGGCAGGTGTACACAAAGGGACTGAATTTCGAGGTTGTTGCTTTAGACTGGATTGATAATAAGACAACAGATCCCGATCCGATTGAAGCGTTGAATGATTGGACAAATTTTCAGTTTGATTATTTGCAGACTGATCCACAGAGTTGGCAACCTACAAATGATAGTCCTGGTTTATATTGGCGGTTAGAACGCATCACACGTACCGAGCACACAGCTTGGGGTGCATGGCTTGATGTTACAATAAAAGGTCATCTAGTAATGCCTGATCGAGTCCATCGTAGCAGGGTCTTAAAAGATCTTGCTCAAACGCTCGCTTGGCAGAAAGAAATACAAATGCGCGATCTATCGACCTTATTTTTTGAACAAGCAATCACTGTAGATAATGGTGCAGATATGATCTCACAAGGCCAAGTGACGTTACCTTGTCGCTATGGCATCCTCTACAGTGAAACTTACGACAAAATACAAGAAATTAACCTTGGAGGTGTCGTCATTGAGCGATAAGAAAGAAGCTAATGAGAAAAACGGAAACGGCAAGAAACAACAAAATACAAGTAATGTGGAGGTTGCATTTCCCAAGGCAGAGATCTTGAGTAGTGCAGCCTCTTTTGATGTAACCCCGGAGGTTTTGGCGGGAGCTGTATATGTAATTGAAAAAACAGAGTTAACAAAATCGGAAGTTGAGAAAGCAATTAAAGATTTCCGATCTAAGGAGGTTAAATAATGAGCGGCAGAATTTCTGCGCCTGGAGCGCCAATGCATAGACCAGGAACCTATACGTATTTTCATAATGCTGCATACTCGCGAGGAATCTTTTCGACACAAGGAGTCGTTGCGGCAGTATTGAATACATCCTTCGGTGAAGTCGGAGGTGTCACAACGATTACAGACGCCGATCGTATTAATGAGTTAATTGGTCCTAATAAAGAAGCTGAACTATCTTTCACTGGAGGTACTCAGGTGTTGCACGTCGTGCGAGTAGGAGAAGGTGGAAAAAGTGGCACTGTGAGTGTTGCTGGCGTTGATTTAGAAACCAAGTATCCGACTAATCGAGCATTCAATGTGACAATCCGTGATGGTCTTGCCCCCGATACAAAAGATTTTATTTTGTTTGAAGGACAAAGAACGATCGAGCGTTTTAACTTCGGGAGTAGCGGAGGAAATGTCACAGATACACTAATCAGTGTAATTAATCACGAGAGTAAATATCTTAATGCGAAGAAAAAAGAAGGTGGAGATGCCCCAGATACTCAACAACAAGTCGTTAATGAAGCGATGTCTGGTGGAGAAAACCCAACGATTACTGCTGGAAGTTATGCAGATGCGATGAAGGCATTAGACAAAGTAGCGTTCTTGGCTATGCATACGGACTCGACAGATATGCAAATTCACGCTTCCTTGCAAGCATATGTCGCTCGTAGGTTTAACGAAGGGTTGCGATGCTTTGCAGTAGTTGGGGAAGATCTTAGAGTTCGCTATGCTCAACGTCGAGACAACGCAAAGTCATTTGATAATTTCCAGATTACGTATGTTGGAAATGGATTTTTAGATGAGGAAGGAAATAATATTGATGGCAGTCAGGCAGTTGCTTATGTTGCTGCAGAAGCCAGTTCTGTTGATTACAACGTGAGCCTTACTCATAAGCGAGTACCTAACTCGACTGGCGTCGTAAGTGATCTTACTTTGCTCCAGTATGACGAAGCAGCAACAAGCGGAATGCTTGTATTTGCAGAATCAGAAGAGGGTACAGCAATGATTGATTACGGTATTAATACAAAAACAACCTTTGATGAGCAAGAGGACATCGGTTGGAACAAGCTACGTCGTATGAGAACCCGTTATGAGCTCATGGATCGCCTAGTACGTGTCTCTAACTCTCTGATTGAAAGAGGAATGGATACGAACGATGATGGTCGTGCTCAGTTTATCGCTGAGGGTAATGAAGTTATTCAAGAAATGGCAGGTATCCAAACTGGAGAAGTTGTCTTAAGTCGCCAGTATCCACCACAAGGTGATAAAACTTGGTATGACATCATCAACATTGAAGATCTAGATTCAATTGAGAAATATCATTTAAACTTTGGGTTTTCAGCTTAAGGAGGCTAAATAATGGCAGATGGACGTTATATACTACGTAATTGTGTTCCTGACGGCTCTATTGATGTTGCGAATATCCAACCTGGTGAGATTATTCAGCGCGAATGGTCATTCCGCGTAAATATGCCACCCGATGTCCAAGAGGCGCTTGATAATGGCACACTTGATCCACGCAATATCAACAGGGGCTATGATGGTAAATTATTTGATGAAGATGGTAACTGGCTCGCTGAGGTAAATACATTCC
Source organism: Bacillaceae bacterium JMAK1 (assembly GCA_012970285.1). GTDB lineage: Bacteria > Bacillota > Bacilli > Bacillales > Marinococcaceae > Geomicrobium_A. The sequence continues at coordinate 1,224,349 of JIBW01000002.1, read as the reverse complement.
ATGTTCAAATGAACATTACAAATTCAGATTATCAACCAGCTGGTCAAAAAATCACTTGGGCAGTACCGATGTCATATACAGTGACGTTAACATTTACCGAAACTGTGGTTAAGGACGCTGTAATGTTAACTAAAGTGATGGCGGGACTTCAAAACGATGCACCAGACGCATCGCTTAATTTCCAAGGATTCATTAAAGGACGAGCAGCATAACAAAATAACTAAAGGGTGTAGGTACTGCCTACACCCTATTTAATTGGAGGAATTATTAATGACGGAACACCTTACACAAGCTGAAATGGAAGAGAAAGAAGCTGAGCGTCAAGAATTACTGGAGAACGAAACAGACTTATTAAATTCTTTACTTGACGCACATAATTATAAGCAAGAAAAACATCAAAAAATAGAGATTGTTCGTGATGGAAAACGGTACTTTTCATTTGCAGTTCGCGGTATAGATGATCAGGAACAAGATGCGATCCGCAAGAAATATACCAGCATGAAAGGCAAAGGTAAAAATCAGCGCCCGGAATTCGATTCAGTTGGGTTTGTAAATTCACTCATATACAACGCCACAATTGAACAAGACAAAAAACGTCTATGGAATAATAAAGATTTCCAATTTAAGATGAACCTGATAAATCCAACAGATGTTGTTGGTGCAGTACTTTTAGCTGGCGAGAAAGACTATGTTGCAGAGATCATCCATGATTTATCTGGATTTAATGATGATCACGAGGGAGATCCTGACTTAGACTTGGCAAAAAACTAATAGAAGCTAGGGGGACTACAACACTCCTAGCTGAAATTTATATGAGTAATGGTGATTTACCAAGTAAGGTGTTGGCGTTACCTAAAGGTGAGCGCTCCTTTGCTTTAATGGCTGCACAAATACGATACGAAGAACGTCAAGAACACCAGAAACATGTTAAAACTCTTGCTAGAGGCGGAAGGGGGTGACACCCGTCTCAAATAACGAAGTTTACCGAATAGAAATACCTATTGAAGCTGAGGATCGTTACTCAGATGAACTTAGTCGTGCGCGTAGAAGTACAGAACGTTTTGAGCGATCAGCAGAGAGGGCTAGAACACGTACCGAACGATTAACACGGCGACGGTGGGAAATGCGCTTGAGTGCTCGTGATGGTGCAACGGGTGTCATCGGACGAGCTTCCTCAATGGCCCAACGTGCTGCAATGAGAACGTATCGTATGATTATGAGAGCAGCAGATTATGCAACACCGGTAATGAGATCCATCAATCGTAATGGAAGTCGTTTATTGAGGTCGAGCTATAGAATTACAATTCGAGCTGTGGATATGGCGACACGTACTTTAAGGAGTATTAATCGAAGCATAAATAGCACTTTAGGGGTCATAGGCTTTGCAGGAGGTGGAGCTGCAGGAGTTGTGATCCCATTAAAGCTAGTTGCTGATCGTCAAAACATGGAAACAGCTTTTGAAGTACTATTAGGAAGTGCTGAAGCAGCTACTAAGAGAGTGCAGGATTTAACGGACTTTGCACAGTCTACACCGTTTATGCGTGATGAGATCTTTGAAGCATCTCGTATCCTAGAAGTATTTACACAGGGTGCGCTTGCTACTGGTGATGGCTTAAGGCAAATTGGTGATATAGCGGCAGGCACACAACAACCTTTTTCAGATGTTGCTTTATGGATGGGGCGCATGTATGATGCCATGCAATCTGGAAGGCCTATAGGTGAGATGGGTGCTCGTCTTCAAGAAATGGGTGCTATTTCAGGAGAACAGAGAGCACGATTAGATGATTTGGCTGAAAGTGGTAAAGATATATCTGAAATATGGCCAAAGGTAACAGAAGAGTTCTCGCGATTCGATGGAATGATGGAGAAGGTTTCAAAAAACTTAGGAAACCTGTTTTTGTATATGTTCGCTTTTGCCCAAGAAGATGTATTGCGACCTTGGGGAGAGGGTTTATCAAGGACAATTCAACCTGCTCTTGAGAAATTCTCAACTTGGCAAGCTGAAAATCGTGATATTATCGAAGCTTGGAAAGAAGACATTCGTGATTTTGCAGAAAGCTTTTCAGGAAATATTCTTGATGGAGTTTACTGGTCCATTGATCATTTGAATAATAATTATATAAACAATGAAGATTTTCAGGAACTCGACCTTGGTGGTCGGGTTCGTTTTGTTATGGATGATATTAGCGATTTGTTTAGTAACTGGTGGTCAGAAAATGGTGAAGATCAAGTTACTAGCTTCGCAGATTCATTCGGTAGTAATCTTGGAAGCGCACTTAACGGAGCTATCTTAGGGATTTTAGGAGTGGACTCTGAAGACTCAAGCCCATTTGCTGAAGCTGGGGTTTCGGCAGGGAAATCATTTATTGATGGCTTTATAGAACAAATCAATTTTGGTGATATTGGACAAGGTATTTTTGATTTATGGTCTTCATCACTTCCGTCTACAGAGAAAAGCATTGGCGGTAATATCATATCAGGTCTTTTCCAAGGCTTCTTACTAAGTCAATTGTTTAGCATCGGAGGCAAATTATTTGGTGGATTAAGAGGACCAGGTCGAATGATTGGTGGCCTTTTTGGCAGAGGCAATAAAGATCGAAACCGAAGAATGCCTAGAGAAGATCAAAGACAGCAGAGGCAGCAAAGGCGCGGTGGTCGTGGTGGAATTTGGGGGCGTACTGCTGGAGCTATTAGCGGTTTGTTTACAGCTGGTGCTGCAATACCAGATTCTGAAAACGAACAACGCACGAGAAGTCAGAGACATTCAGGACCAGGCGTCTGGGGAAGAGTTGTAGGATCTACAAGAGGATTGTTCAATCGTAATCCCGCAACGGCAAACGGAGTTGTATCATCACCGTATGCGCCAGGTGGCGGTGGTGGAATGATGCGATCGATGGGTCGAATGATTCGCCCACTTGCTATCGGCGCAAGCCTGATGGATATTTTTAACTCCGAGGAAGAAGAACGTGGTGGTTTACTAGCAGGTTTAGCTGGTTCACTCGCTGGTGGTGCTGCTGGAGCAAAAGGCGGTGCAACTCTAGGTGCCTTTTTAGGACCTAAAGGAGCTGCAATCGGCGGAATTCTTGGTGGTATAGGTGGAGCCATTGGTGGAGAAAAGTTTGTTGATTGGATGGCAGATCTCGACTTCTCTTGGTTAACTGATGGTTTCAATGATGCATGGAATTGGGTTACTACTAAATGGAATTCTTTTTCAACATGGTTCAGTGAAAAAGTTTGGACTCCTTTAACAAATGGTGTGTCCACTGCTGTTGAATGGGTTGTTGAAAAGTGGAATGAAGGCAGAGAATGGGTCTCTGAAAAGTGGTCTACCTTTTCTAACTGGTTTACCGAATCGGTTTGGGAACCTTTGAAAAATAGAGCAATTAATACAATTAACTTTTTTGTTGGCTTGTTCAATGGAGCTTGGACTTTTATTACTGCGGTTTGGAGTATCGCTTCTGAGTGGTTTACAGAGAATGTTTGGAATCCAGTCGTAGAAGGGGTTACAGTAGCTGCAGAATGGATTTGGGAAAAGCTTGTAGATGCATGGACTTGGGTGTCAGAAACTTGGAATACAGCTTCCGAGTGGTTCGTAGAAAACGTCTGGGATCCAGTTGTCGAAGGTGTAACAAATGCAGCATTGTGGATTTGGGAGAAGTTAGTTGAAGCCTATGAATGGGTTCAGGAAACATGGAATTCTGCTGTTGAGTGGTTTCAAGAAACTGTTTGGGATCCATTGAAAGAAGCTCTTGAACCAGTGGTTGCTTGGTTTGATGAGAAATTTACAGAAGCATATGATTTTGTTGTTGATACCTGGAACTCTGTTGCTGATTGGTTTCAAGAAACTGTTTGGTCGCCAATTGAAGGTGCAGTTGATTCAGTAGGTAATTCAATTAGTGGTGCTTTTGAGAGTGCTTGGGCAATTGTAAAACCTATTTGGGATAGCATAAAAGAAGCATGGGACACGGTGACTGGATGGAAAGACACCCTTAGTGGCTGGGGAGGCAATGTTGTTGAATTTGTCCAAAATGTAACAACACGAGGGGAAAATATAACTGGTTGGTCTGGAAGTCCTGAAAGGAATGCAAATGGAGGTTTCATTAATTCAAAGATCTTAAGCTGGATTGGAGAAGATGGACCTGAATATGTAGTGCCCGTCGGAGCTAAAAGACGTGAACGAGGTAAACATTTATTACGTAGAGCTGCTTCAGCGCTTGGGATGTCTGTAGGTGAAGCAGGTCAACAAAGCCAACCAATACATCAAATGGCAAACGGCGGATTAGTTGGATCTTTGCCAACGGCATCAGGTCAGGGCGGTACAGTAGCAACAACACTAGGTGTAAGCTCAATTGGTGCCGACTTTACAACTGAAGCTGAAGAATACGGTCGCACCTTTGTAAAGTCCGTAGATGATGGCGTACAAGGCAATGTAATTGATCTTGAGTCTTGGAAAGCTAGAAACATCAAGCAACCAATGGATCAAGAAATTGTTGAATCTCCTAATTACGGTCGTGGCGTCGTACTCGGCTTTAAGCAAGGTCAAGACAGTACACCTACTGAAACACTTTCGTACCTTGAAACAAACGTACAAGCTCCATTTTTATTAATGCGTGATCGATCTATATCGTGGGGCTCTGGCACAATCGACGAGTTTAACTCAGGTATGCGGTCGCGTGGAGCTAATGTTAGCGAGGCTGCTACGGAGTTAGCTAAACGAGTAGAATCAGCTTTTAGAGCTGAACTTGGCATTAACTCACCATCTAGAGTCATGGCTGAGATGGGTATGTGGTCAGCTCTAGGTTTTGTAAAGGGTCTTAGTGATGTTGACATTGAAGGATACGCTAAGCAGCAACTAGCCGCACTCATGGCGATGTATGGAGGGTTTCAACCGGACTTTGGAGCTGGCTTTACCATGACGAGTGGTTTTGGTCCTCGTAGATCCCCAGGTGGTATCGGTTCTACTAATCACCGAGGCGTGGACTTTGCTGCAGCGATGGGGACTCCTATTCGAGCTCAGGCAGGCGGTATGGTCAACTTCGCTGGACGTCAAGGTGGATATGGGAACATCGTCCGTATCTCTGGTGCTGGAGGTATGGAATATTTGTATGCCCATAACTCAGTCAATATGGTGCGTCGTGGTCAAATGGTGACACCTGGGCAAGTAATTGGTTTAGTAGGTAGTACCGGTAATAGTACGGGTCCTCATGTGCATTATGAAGTGAGACGCGGCGGTTCTGCCATTAATCCAATGGGTCACGTTAGAGGCTTCCATAAGGGTGGCTTTGTACGTGGCCGCCAATATGCTGAACTTGGTGAGACTGGCGATGAGGTAGTAATTCCATTTGCCAATAGTCATAGAGCTCGAGCGCGTAACTTATATGAGCAGACCGGGCGACGTCTTGGTATTGATATGGGTAGTGGTTATGATGATGGTATTGCTACGACAAATATTATCATTAATGAAGATGGCAAAGGCGGTATCACCGTTGAAAACCTAGAAATACACATCGACGCAAGTGGTGTTTCGAGCGTTGAAGAGCTAAGAGAAATGGTGCCTGATATTGCCGAGGACTTACTAGCAGAGCTTATGAAAGCAATTGAACAAAGCCAAGACAATAAATCAGCGTAGGAGGCGGGTGCATGAAGGTATCACTCAAACGAGGAGATCGTGCATTCGTTCTCCCTTTTAATCCAGAGCAAATTCTAATTTCAAATTCAACAAGAACAGTCAATGTTACTCCAGTTAATTATGGAACCGTTGAAATTGCTCGAGGCAGAGAACCAATAAAGGTTAATATTCAGGGGAAGTTATTCGGAGAAAACAGAAACCTGCCGAAACTCTCTGATCACACTGCAGATGAAGTGAAATCTTGGCTGGAAGAGTGGATCGGGGCTCGACAGGTTAGATTTATTATCACCGGTACGGATATTAATATCCCAGTTATCATAAATAACTTTGAACCAAGAATTAGTGGCGGACATGGAGATTATGAATATACGTTAGATCTCGTTGAGTTTAGAGATTTGCAGGTAAACACGTTTGGTAATGCACCAGAGGTCAAGCCCGAGGAAGAAACATCATCGACAACAAACCAAAAAAATAAGACACATGTTGTTAAAAATGGCGAGACTCTTTGGGGGCTTGCTACTCGTTTTTATGATGATGGATCACAGTATAAAAAGATTGAAAATGCCAATCGAGATTTAATCAAGAATCCAGATCTAATACAACCGGGTTGGAAGCTCACCATACCATCGTAAGGAGGTAGGGCATGAAGATTAATGTACAGGATATTGAATACCGTTATGTGCTTGTTCCTCCTGATGGTAAAAAGATTAATATTACAAACATCGTAACTGCAGCGTCTCACGAAGAAATGCAAGAAGAGATTGCTGCTCGACTCTCGCTCACTGTGAAACAGGTAAAGCATGAGGGGGATTGGATCAGCAAGAAGCTCTTTTTAGGCAGTCAGTTAAGAGTAGAATATCGTTTAAGCGAAACAGAGAATTGGGAAGAGTTATTCCTCGGTACGAATTATCGCTTTACAGGAAAGACCAGTAGTGACTCAGGCCTCGATCTAACGATCTACGATAACCTCTATCCGATGGCTCAATCAGAGGATCAAGTAAAAGTAGGTAAAAACGAGACGGTGTCGGAAACCATCAATAAGCTTGCAAAGAAATGGAATGTGCCATTAGGAGAGGTTGCAACAATCTCCTATGCTCCAGGCACTGAGCTCTATAGAGGGGACAAAATTGGATACATCATTACAGAGCGTTTAAAGAAAACAAGAGAAAGAAAGCGTGGGAATTACCAATTACGTAGTAGTAAAGGGAAGATCCACATTATTGAAGAAGGTCAAAACGAATTTGGATTTATCTTTGACCGTGACTTTATAGATAGTGCAGAGCAAGACCACTCCATCGAAAACATCGTGACAAGGGTTAAAGTGTTTGGAAATAGCGATGAGGATGACCAAAAAGCACCAGTGTTACATGAAGAAGACGGAAGAACAGAATTTGGCGTTATACAGCGTGTCGAGTTTGGAGCAGAGGATCGGGCGGATGCTAGGGAAATTGCCAGTGAAATCATGGAGGAACACGGAAAAGTCGAAGAAAAGTACTCGTTTACATCACCTGACTTACCGATGTTACGTAAAGGCGATTTAGTTGAAGTGGTTTTAGGGTGGCGCGGAAAATACATTGTAAAAAGTATCAGCAGAAACATTGCTCAAATGAGTATGAACATTGATTTGGAAAGGGTGAGGTCATAGTGGGTAAAGGTGCAGACGGATTTACAACATATATACGAAACGCCGTTAATGAAATTATTGATCGTAAATTAGGTAGATACAAAAATGAATATGGTCGTGTGAATCGTGATGGATCTATTACTCTCGATGAACTTCCTGATTTTAATTTCACAAGATCAGAGTACATCACGCTTAATAATCTATCGTTATCGTCAGGTGACCGCGTTTTTTGTGGCAAGGATCCGTCAGGAAACTTGGTTATTATCGGGAGGTTGTGACAATGCTTTATCCTACGTGGGAAGTGCCAGAATCAGTGGAATTAGACATGCTGGAAGATCAAGAAGATGTAATTATAATAAATGGTAGCACACCTTTATTGAACACGAAGACCTTAGAAGTCCAGACTGATAACATCGGTCGCCCTATTTTAGTTGATGATCTAGAATGTTTCGCTCAGTGGATTTACAACATTATTAAAACACCAAGAGGACGATATATCGCTTATTCTCCAACATACGGTATTCAGTTGGATGATTTAACCGATGATATGGATCGCGATGTCGTTGCATCTGAAGTTGAGCGAAGGGTTAAGGAGTTAATCATAAGCGATTCCCGTGCGATTACAGTTAGAAGTAGTTCCAATGAAATACAAGGAGATAATCTCTTTGTATCTTTTGTTGTTGATACGATTTATGGTGATTTAAGGATGAACAGAATAAGATTAGGGGGTGATTGAAATGGATATTAGAGAACTGCCTCCATTTTTAAATGAGGCGAATCCAGAACGAATACTAGAGGAGATTTTGAATCAGTACCCTAGTCAGATTGACCGGTCTGAAGGGCAACACGCATTTAATATAGCGGCACCTATTGCTCAACTGATTGCTCAGTACGGTCAAATGTATACGACTGAATTATTGTTAAGATCAAATCCATTAACTGCGAGAGATGAGTTTTTGGATGTGAAACTAGCCGAATATGGTGAAGAACGAATAAAAGCCAGCAATGCTTCTGGTACCGTGCAAGTTGAGCTACGACCAGATACGGTTATTCCCGCGGGATCAATTGTTGCAATTGAGGGGGATGAAAATAGTGAACCGATCTACTATAGTACTCGTACACAGCAGATTTCCGATAATACAGGAGTGGCATTTATTACTGTATACGCTAATGAACCTGGCACAGGGGGCAATGCCCCTGAAGGTAAAGTGACAACCTGGGTATCGCCTCCTAATCTTGGTATCTCTGAAATAAACAATATAACTCCAATGAGTGGTGGTGTTGATCGAGAAACTAGTGAAGCGTTTAGGCAACGTTTTTTAAACAGGGCAAAAAGCAGAGAGACGGCAGGAAATATCGCTATGTATCAAAATGCAGTTGAAGGGATTGCTGGTGTCGGAAGAGCGATTGTTCAAAGGGCTAGATATGGTCCAGGATCTGTCGGGATTTCGGTGGTCGGTAGCAATGGTCAACCGGCAGGAAGAGAAACACTTGACCGTGTGCAGGATGTCATTGCAGAACCGTATCGTTTAACCATTGTTGGACAATCACAAGAAGTAGCAAGTGAATACATCTATCCTATTGATATTGAGACATTTGGCAATGTCGGGCCTGCTGAGGCTTTTTGGTTCTTAAGTGCTTCTATCCAAAGCGATGAACCAATTAATTGTTTAGTTACAATACGGGAAAGTATTACTAGCAAAATCGCTTACAACAATCCTGACAAGGATGAGCTTTCGGAGTATCACATTTCTAATGCAGGAGTTACTGAATTTCATTTTATTGCAGATAAAGATAAAAATTATGAGGTCCACATTAAGAATAACGGTGACGAAAACATACTTGTAAATCCTTTAATGTTGCAATCAGTATTTGAGCAACAAGATCACAGTGGATTAGCGTCTGTTGAGCATAGAGTTTATATAGAGAGTGCAGACGGCACACCAATAACAATTAGAGTTAGGCCGTCATTAGCCAGTTATGTTGACGTTGAAGCCATTAAAGCATCAGTCACTGCCAATATCACTTCTTATTTAGAAGACGTAATTGCTTCTGGATCAAATGTGATTAGGTATAACATGGTAGGTAAACAAGTGCTTTTGGTACACGGTATAGAAGATTATGAGGAACTTATGATAAACGGTCAAAAGAACAATTTAACATTCCAAAATCAGCAAATACCGGTGCTGAGTGAGGTGGTTTTTGATGAGTAAATCAGAAAAGGAGTTACTGTCATATATACCGCCTCATACGCATGATGACTTGCTTAAGGCAATCTTTAAAGCGTCAGGTATTCGCTTAGATGAATTGATTAGTAACCTTGAGGATACTCAAAAACAGTCAAATCTTGATACAGCAACTTGGGGATTAGCGATTTATGAAGAGATATTTAACCTAAGTTCGGCTGGATCAATAGAAACTCGAAGACGGCGGGTGCAAGTTGCTAGAGACGCTCAGAATTTAACGCCGTGGTCATTACAGGAATTATTAAACCGATATATGACTGATGGATCTGCAACAGTGAAAAGAGTTCCAGAATCTTACAGAATTGAAGCCATTCTTAATTTAGACGGGCTAACAAGTCTTAATGACTTGATTGATGCTGTATTAGAAGTGATACCTGCAAATCAAATCTTCAGACCACATCTTGTTGATGGGGTGCAGACGGGATTATTGAAACGTTATAAACACCGACAGAAAATGTTGTTTACTTTGTACTACACCGGTGGTCGTCCTGTACTGTTAAATGGACTTCACCATTTAAACGGCAAATGGTTATTGAATGGCTTATATGGAGAGAGGAGACGGTGGGCTAACCAGTCTCTTTTTTTTATTAGTAAAACCAATAAAAAACAAGTGGATGCACCCTTACGACTGGTTACAAGATCTATAACAGATAAAAGAATAGTTGCTAAGCCATTTAAGCAAAAAATTGTTACTGACAATGTACCAGCAATAAAGTTATCAAATCATCTTAGTTTTACAAACATCAATGAGGTTAAGAAGAAAGAAATTGTAAGGAAACGACAGGACTACTGGCAATTAGATGGCGTTTACCGATTAGATGGTACACGTACTTTATCAGCGATTGAAGAAGTCGTTGAAATATAAGGGAGATAGCGATGAGTCAAAATCTTACGGTAACAACGTTGTATGCAAGAGAACAAATGGCAAAAGCAAGGGCAGAGGGAGAGGCGTTGACGACAGTGCTTCAAATGGCCTTTGGAAATGGAGGGTTAGATACTGATGGATCGCCGATGGCACCTACAGGTGAAGAACAGAAATTAGAGAACGAAATCTTTAGAAAGGACATTGATTCATACGAGCTTGACGGGGTCAGAGTTAAATATAAATGTACGTTAGAAGAGCTCGAATTGGCAGGGGAAAATATTAACGAACTTGCACTTGTTGATGAGGAAGGAAATTTTACTGCACTAAGACGAATGGGCAATAAATTCAAAGATGGAGATATCGAATTTGTCTTTGAAATCGATGATATTTACTAAGGTGGTGACTGACAGATGGCTAATTTAAAGACACCTAAACCGTATGGGATTACCACTCCAGCATATTACAAAACGTTTAACGAAAATCAAGATACCTTGTACGAAAATGACAAAGCATTAGAACATCTTATGGAAAAAGAATTGGACACAAAACAAGATAAGATTTCTGAAGAGCTGGCACTTGGTCCATTTAAAATTAAATACAATGCTACTTTAGATTCCATTGACTTTGTGACTGATAGCGATGCTTAGGTTTAAAAATGGAGCCGTCGAAGCCACGTCGTTTGCGGATGTAATGGATGGCTATTCTTTGGGATTAAAAGTAAACGTAGATGGCTATCTCAGTGAAGAAACAAAAATACCTTTGGTATGGACCATTGAAGAAAAGTTTAAGTTGTTATGGGGTGCTGATCCAACTACAGTACCCGTTGATCAGGTGCGATTGATGAATGGCACACTCTATGCTCCATCGTTTAATGATATTGATCAAGCTGGTATATCCATAACTAAAGCTGGGCAAATACAAAGCCCTAAATTTGAGGAGGTAGGTATTAATGTCTAATGAAGGACAGGGTATTGGTTTACCAACCATGATGAAAAAGTTACCAGATGGGTATGCGCAGCGCACATCTGACGAAGGTGTAGAAGGTAAATTAGATAAGATTTTAGAAAAACTTAATCAATCTACTGGGAGTAATGTTAACAACGAAATTTTAGGAAGAGACATAACTATAGCGCCTGGGGGACGAACGATAGTCACTCAAAAACGATCGAGTTTCACGGAGAAATACAAAGAATTTTATTTATCTGCTCGTTCAGAAGAAAACCATAAATGGCGTGTTGAATTAGCGTATGAAGTTGGGTTCTCGACATCTGGAATTATTGGTTGGCGCAATAGGGATGATTTCACTGTTGAAAATGGAACATTTATTAACATTGATGAATTTATCCAAATTCAATTTCCTGTTATAAATATCATCATTCACAACGAGAGCGAAGACGAACACAGATATAATATATCTGCATTATGGAGGTGAAAAGATGACTAACTTTTATGATGTCTTAGAAGAAGATTTATCAATAGGAGTGGAAGGTTTTAGTTTGCACCCGTATGCACGTAACGTTAAGAATGATGATGATTTTGAAGAAGATTGGATCGCAGGACATATATCAATTGATTGGTTAAATCAGTATTTTGGAGATTTAGAAAAAGTGGATGAAATGATTGATCGAGCGGAATCGTTTGGAGAAGGTACGGTGTTGTATTTTGAATGGCTCAAAAACCAAAGCTTAATCAACTAACTAGTCATTAGATATATCACTTATATAGCTATTGAAATGAAAAAGGACTGTCATTATTTGGACAGTCCTTTTTCAATAAGTTCTCTAATAGCTTCACTTCGATTTTTTAATTTATTGTCGTGCCAATAATGATCAATTTTTTCAATCATCTCATTAGGTAAAGTGACAAGCTTTTGAGTGTTCTTCGTTTTGTCTACAGCCATAACCCACCTCCTGTTTTCAGTGTAAGTTATATAACTTATATTGACAAGTTCATAATAGTAGTTTAAGTTAGTTATACAAGTTATATAACTTATGAGGAGCTGGTATTATGTTGCTATCGGAAGTGTGGAGTGCTTATAGATACGAAAAAGTAATCGAAAATTATAGCGATAAGACCATCAAGGAGTACGCTTATCGTTGGAGAGCCTTTGTTTTATTTAACGGTGATGTACTTATTGATGACGTTATGACAAATAACATTAAAGCGTTTGTGTTGGACTTAAGCAAAAGATGTAAACCATCTACTGTTGCAGCATATATCAGGGCAGTTCGTTCAATTTTCAGATGGGTACATGAAGAGGGTTTTATAAATAAAAACGTAGCAGTTTATATACGAGAGCCAAAACAAGGAAAACGTGTACCGAAAGATTTGAGCAAAGAAGATGTTGAGCGCATGAGGATCGCTTGCAAGACTCCAAAAGAACATGCTCTTTTCGAATTCTTCTACTCTGCCGGTTGTCGAATCAGTGAGGTCCAATCTCTAAATAAAGAACAATTTAACTTTGAAACTAGAACTGTGGTCGTGCATGGTAAGGGTGATCAGGAGCGCATAGTGATGTTTAGCCGACGAGCGGCATTTTGGATTAAAGAATATTTCAGTACTAGAAAAGGAACTGATCCTGCCTTCATTCTGACTGATCGGATGCCAAGGCGTATGGGAAAGGATCGTATTCGAGGTATCTTTAAGGAGCTTGCTCAGAGGGCCGGGATTGAAAAAGAGGTGTATCCTCATCGTCTTAGACATACATTTGCGACTCACATGCTTGAGAGTGGAGTGCCTTTGCAGGATGTTAGTAAGTTTTTAGGGCATGCAAAAATTGAGACTACGCAAATTTATACAACCGTAACGATTGAACATCTTCGTAAATCACATGAGATTTGTTTTTAGACAGAAAGGAGATAACTATGGCTTCACATTTTGGGAATGACACGACAGTTGGTGGAAAAAAGATCGCTACATTACCTGATTTAATTGATCACAGCAATAATTTAGATGTGCATTTAACTGATGAATTTATATTTGGAGCTTTTCCTTCGTATTTATCCCAGGAAAAAATCAATGAATTGGTTTCTAATATAGAATTATTTGAACAATACTTCTCTTATGGTGATGCAAATTTAATGTTTTTAAACAGTGAAAAAGTCTTAAATGCAATGATTGAATTTGAGGCAATTGATGGTTTACTTGAGCTGGTTTTAGAAAGTCAAGATCCCTCAGTTGCTGAGAGTACTATAGCAAATGAACCACTTCTTAATATGATTTTAAACAACACTATCTATCTAGACAAAGCATTTTCTAAAGCTAACTACCGTCATGCCATTTGGAATAACGGAGATGCAGTTGACAAGATAAGAAATAATGACCGAGTTATTTCTTATTTAGAGAATAACCACCTAACTTCAATGCAAACGGCTAATGGAAATGCAAACTATAATTGGACTCGTTTCAATAATAACATTCAAAGGTATTTGGTTCTGAAGTATACAGTGGGTGGAAACTCCTCAAATAGACGTCTTCTACGTACTAAGCATGCAGGAAGTGAAAGTGAGTTTGCCGGTTCAGCTGCTGACTTTGGGGGAGGAAACAATATAGATGTACGTCACGTACTTTCTTATAGTAATTTAGAATTTATGTCTGAAAGCGGTGGGACAGCTCAGAGTACTATCCATTTTGTAAATATGGACTAAGGGGTGATTTCAATTAGCAAGTTACATGTATTGATTGAAAATAATGAAATTGTTGGTTGTTCGGTTGATGATAATACCATACAATTATTTGAAAATTCACCTGCTCCAGAAGGATTTAGCTTGGAGAATTGGTTTGAATGGTATTTAGAAGATGGGAATCTTATCCATGATAAGAGTAGATTCGAACAAGAAAATTTAGTAGATGGTTTATCCCAAATTGAATCACTTAGCTTGGCTTTGGCAGAATCTGTTGAACTAACTGAATCGAATAAGTTAGAAATGCAATTAGCGATGGCTGAATTTATTGAATTTATGGGAGGTGAAAAATAATGTCTGCTATAGCAAGAATGTATGCCGATCTGGTACAACGTAATCAACGAGCACTTGAAGAAAATAATGATGGTATTACAGTCGTTCCATCTTTATTTAGGGATGATTGTATTCAAGTTTTATCTGAGAGAGGATACTTTCAAGTGTAATAAGTGTATTTTTTATGCTTAAAACCTCCCCTTTTACTGCTTTATACCTGACTTATAAAGTAGGAGGGGATATTTATGAATTTTGAATTTTATTATGAGCACCTATTGAACTTGCATTACGAAAATGATTTTGGAGAGATTGAGCTTATGCCAGTGGTTCTCTACGTTGATTACCGCAACATGAGGCAAAGGCTTGGTCGTCTCTATTTATCGTTTTTTGTGACAGGGCAATACGATGAGCAAATTGAAATGTTGCGAACTTACGAAGGTTACAAGATCGTTGTATCAGAGACAACAAATGCAAAGGATTGGCTGTATATCCTCAATGATTGGCAAGTAACGGGTGATGAGACGGGGATCGTAGCAAGGGATTGGATGTTCGTAGGTACTATTTAAGGTGGGAGGGGCATCTATGGAGGTGGTGAGTAATGTGAAACCAGCAATGGCTTTGATTTCATTAGTTATGTCTTTCTTATTTGGTGGGTGGTCGATCTTAATCGGCGCACTCATCTTTTTTGTATCTTTTGATTATTTAACAGGCGTGATCTCTGCTGGGTATAGGGGAGAGCTTAATGCTCGAGTAGGATTTTGGGGTATCCCCAAAAAAATTATGATCTTTGGTGTTGTTGCAATTGCTCATATAATTGATCAGGTTTATCTGGACCAGTTAGATTACCCGCTGACGATCGGTGAGCTGGATATATCAGTTATGTCTGCAGCTATTATTTATTACTTGTTTAACGAGCTAATCAGCATAACAGAAAATTTAGGGAAGATGGGGCTCACCATGCCGGTACCGGTACTTAGGGCTGTAGATATTTTTAAGGGTACAAGTTATTACGAAAAAAACAAAAAGGATGATGGAGAATGACAGAAATTTTAATTTTGGCATCAATTATTGCACCAGTAACTGCAGGAATCGTACAAGGAGTAAAACAATTCCAAGTTAGCAAGCGCATCCTCCCCGCAATTGCATTGATTGTGGGGCTTTTACTTGGATTTGCTGCTGCACCATTTACAGATTTGGCATTGTTAGAGCGCTTATGGGCAGGTGGTATCAGTGGACTTACGGCAGTAGGTCTGTTTGAGCTTGCAAAGCATGTAACTCCAGATAAAAAGGAGGGATGACTCATGATTAAACCTACTCTAAGATGGGGCAGTTTAACACGGATCCGTCAAGTAAGACGGATTATCATTCATCATCCGGGTGCTGTCCGTTACTCTTATCTACAGGTCCACAACCAACACCGCAATCAAGGATGGTCAGGGGCAGGATACAATTACTACCTGCAAAAGAACCATGAATTTTATGAGCTACGTGGTTTAAATGTAGGTGCTCATGCTGCCAACAACAACAGTGATTCCTTAGGTGTTTGTGTTGAAGGGAACTATGACATTGAACACATTGATGAAGAGTTATTCTTACGTTTTGTGCAGGAAGTACGAAAACTTATGCGTCAACATGGCTTAACAGCTAATGACGTGATCCGTCATAGCGATGTAGGTCAGACGAATTGTCCTGGCCGTAACTTCCCGTGGGGAAGGTTTAAGCAACTGATTGCACAGAGCGAAGAGGTTAAATCAATTGTTCATAATCCAAAGGAAGAGGTGAAGTATGTGACTGCACTAGGATTTACATGGGGAAGCTCACAACAGCTTTTTGAAAAGGTATTAGCTGAACATGGGAATGCAAACGAAAAGAAAGCATATGAACAAGACGAATTAACAACTAGTGATGCTATCGGTGTGTTAACAAAAGCTACGTTGCACAAGGATGAGCCTAGCGAAACTGTACCAGAGGTACACCGTGAATTTATGGAATTGAAGGTTAGAGAAGGCGTCACCAATGGAGAGAAGCCTAATCACAACGTTACAAGAGCGCAAACCGTAACAATGATTGGGCGTAATGAGCGTCTAAACCACAACACACGTAATGTCTGGACGCCTATCATCAAGGCATGGGCAGACAAGTCAATCAATGGCGATAAGGCAATTCAGCAATCCTGGGTAGAAAAGATTGAAGGCGGAACGATGACGCAGGAGGAGCTTTTGAGATTGCAAGGAGAGCAGGTTGTTCGTGGGCTAAAGCATAGATAAAAGATAATGGTTGATAAGATTTATCAATAATATTATATTTGAAGTAGAAATTCTCTTATTTAGGTCAATTCCCCTCACAAATAGTGGGGGTCTTTTTTTTATATTTTCAGATTGACAAGAGATAGAATTATCAGTATATTCAACTATGAAGAATAGAGTTGAGCATTGTTATCTTGGCACCGCCCCCATCCTCTCAGAAAGGTGGGGGTTTTTATTCGTCTTTTTTCATTTTGATATGGTTGCTTATAAATTTATTTAAGTCCTCTATAGCTTCAACTGGAAAATCGGTTAAAAATTGATCTGACTTACCAAAAAATAAAACATTCCCATAAATGTTTTTATCCTCTAATTCTAAATAATATGTGCCACTTACAATTTCTTCTCCATATGCCATTATACAATTTTCGAGGCCATATTGATTCATATCCAAGAAAGAGGTTCTCATTTCTCCTATAAGATTGATCATGCGTTTGTTTGTTTTCAAAATACGGTTATTACCATGACTTAAAATACCAGTGGTTTCAATTTTATTGGACGTTTTCAAGCTGATATTTTTTGCTTTGACGGTTGTCTCCATTTTATAACTCCTCATTTTCTTCCTCCCAAATTTCATAAATCTCCATACCTAAGTCCTTGCAGATCTTATACGCATTTTCAAATGTTGGCAATGATTTATTATTAACTAATGAACTAATACCAGCCTGACTAATTCCTACTGCTTTAGCAAACTCTCCCTGTTTTATATTCTTTTCCCACAGGATAATTTTTAATCTACATCTAAATTCCATTCGGTTCACCCCTAATTCTAATATTAGACAGAAATATTACATGTCCTTTAATTTTTTTTATGTAGACAAGATATAAAGTACATGCAGACAGCAATATTATCTATTAAGTGACAGTACATCAGGGCAAACGTAATACTGAAAAGTCAGTAGTTGCAATGGATTCAGCAAATAATTACTCAAACTTAAAAGCCCAACTATTTACTATGTAAATACTTTCGGGGAGGTGGGAAATTGCTTCTAGAGCTAGCTGGATTGACATCTGTGAAAATTGGAAGTTCTGTAGTCGCACTTGGGGTCATCGGTTTCACAAAATTTAAAAGTACAAATCAACCAATTAATGACGGTAAGAAAATACAACAGATCTTGTACAGCAACGGTTGCAGAATCAATGACGGAGATAAAGAAAGGACAGTAAGACTACATCGTAAAAGGAAGATCACTGATGGTTACGAGTATGTTTTTCAATTGCCGTTGGGGATCGGTTCAGAAGATATTGAATCAAGGAAACAACTAATTGAAGATGGTCTAAACATAAAAAAGGCAGAAATATCGCTAAAGGATTATTTAACACTTAGACCTAGTCGCAACTTAATAAGGGATCTTAAGCGAATCATGAATCCTCAGCACAGGAAGGCAATGAAAGAAGTGTCTTTGCATTTTGATGGGATGATGAAGATACGAGTTTATGATGAACGGCTGCCAAATGAGCTTGATTGGAATGATGAGCAACACAGGTCAAAGACATGGTCCGTCTGCGTTGGCAAAGAGCGTGAAGGAGTAATCTTTCATGATTTTGAAGAGGTAGCGCATTTAATCGTTGCAGGTGCGAGTGGCTATGGTAAGTCTGTTTATCTAAAATCCATGATTACAACACTAATCGAGCAAAACCCTGACAACGTGGAGTTTTCATTGTTTGATTTAAAAGAAGGCTCAGCATTTGCTCGTTTCAAGGATTGTAAGCAAGTAAAGAGGATCGTCACCGATCCGGAGGATGCCAAAGAATCTCTTGCAGCGATCGTGGATGACATGAAGCGTCAGACTGCAAATTGTGTAGCCAATAATTATGAAGACGTAAGAGAAGCAGGCATAAAGAAGCGTCATTTTGTGGTGCTTGATGAAGGTGGCGAGTTAGCACAAAGCGCACCTAAAGCTCTTGAGCACATTAAAACAATTGCCAGACTTGGACGTGGAGCAGGCTACAGACTCGTATACGGGACGCAGTATCCAACTAATGAAACGCTGCCATCACAAGTACGACAAAATGTAGGTGCTCGATTGACGTTTATTTTACAGTCACAGACAGCTTCGATGGCGACGATTGATGAGGGTGGAGCAGAAGAATTGCCCGATATTAAAGGGCGCGGGATTTACAAGCGAACAAAGAAGAAGGTCATTCAGGTACCTTTTATGAGCAACGCTGTTATCAATAAGAAGATAGCACCTCATGTAAATATTAGACCACGAGAAGGGGATGTGGAACATGCATCACAAGACCACTGCGTACCTGCAAAGGATCGAAAATATCCTATTGTCATTGAGGAGGCTTGATTTACTGACTGGACAGCAGCTTATGCAAATCCATGATACTAAGAGCATCGCTAACACTAATCGCTTGTTACGTAGCATGTCAGAGTATCTGCACTCATTTCAGCATGGCAATAAAAAAGTCTATTATTTAAATAAAAAAGGTCGAGAGTGTGTGAACAGTAGCAAAGTGGTCAAGAAAACCAATCAGATCGATCATATTTTAATGCGCAATAATCTTTACATTATGTATGGCTTTCCATCTAGTTGGAGGAATGAAGCTCGTATAAGTATCGGGGATCGGCAGGTAATAGCAGACGCATATTTTAAGTATGAGGGAACTGTATGCTTTGTTGAAGTGGACCATAGGCAAACGATGAAAGAAAACGTTAAAAAGATCGAGAGATACAACGAGCTAAGCTCCAACAGTGCAGAGCCATTTAATTTGGTGTGGCTTACAGACATTAAATCGAGAGAAACTACGCTATCAAAAGAGTGCGTTGAACGAGGCATAAACCATGTCGTGCTCACAGCAGATGACTTATCAGCAATGGGGGTTATGTAATGGCTAAGAGAAAGAGTGCAGCTCTTAAAACCAAAAGCAACTCTCGGTCAGTGAAAAACTCAGAATACAAGAGTAGGACTATTAAAGCAAAAGCAAAAAAGAAACAGACTAAACGAAAAAAAGCAGTTGCCAGTGCTAAAAAGGTAGGACGCGTAGGGTTGGAGGCGTATTTAACTTACTCACCAAATGGATCAAAGAGAAGAAATCAACTTAACACATTGAAAAGGGTGATTAAATCATGAGTTATTTTGACAGCTTCCGTAAAGTTGAATCATTCACTGTTCAAGAATTCATGCGAGGTGATCATCATAAAAGCAAAAAACAGAGACAACAAGAAGAAAAATTAGTTGCCTTAACGACTGCTACCGCAGTTACAGGAGGGATAGCATTACAGCCGTGGTTCTTTTCAATGGCCAATGCAGCAGAAGCAATGCCCGTAGGAGCTTTAGGAGATGGAGTCAAGTCACGGATCGTGCATAGCTTTGATCCACTCATTGACTTATTACAAAACTTAAGCTTGCCTCTAGCTGGAGTAATGGTAACGGTAGGCGGAATATTCGTTATGTTGGGCATGAAAGAGCGAGGTTACAGTCTTTTGATGCAAGCGTCCATTGGCTATATACTGTTGCAATTGACACCGTTATTTATGGACTTATTAGTTTCTATTGGTGAATCAATTTAGAACATTGACAACAATATGAGTTTTGTATATCATTATTATACCGAATTAGAATAAATTCAATTCACTGGGGAGGCGCCTGTTTGAATCGTATATCTTTATATAGAAGTCAAAGTAAACTAACTCAAAACAAATTAGCCTTAAAAATGGAAATTAGTCAGAAAAGAGTTTCGCAGTTGGAAAACGGCGCTTCTGATCCCTCTATTTATGAAATTCATAAAATGACTTCTTTATTTCAATGTAGTTTTGAAGATCTTTACCCTAAAAAAGAGGAGCGTGGGAATGGAATGAATATATTTATAAAGTATAAAGAATTAGAAAAGCATGCGGATCCTGATTTTACTCACTTAACTTATGGCGATGCTGATAATCAACGTGGGGCAAACACAAGAAATAATGCACAAATAGGAAGTTACGCTTTTTTCCATACATCTATTGGAGGTCAAGAGTATATTACAGCGTACTATCTAATTGAAGAAATACTTGAGCGTGGAACTGATGATGAAAGAATCGATAAACTAAACAGTGCAGCTAAAGTGGATCATATTGTACTTGTGGGAGACCGTAATAAGTCAAAGGTTCTGTCTACCCCACTTGCTTTGGATAGAAAACTGATTAAGGATTTGCCATCCTTAGGGATAACGGAAAGCTATTTAGATAATTCGAAAACAGAATTATTCGGAATAAGTAGTAAAACTAGAAACCATCGAAAAATTAGTGACAAAGAAGCAAGCTATTTAATTAAATTGTGTCAGAATAAAGGCTGAATCTAAAAAGCTAGGTATACTCTTCTACCTAGCTTTAATTTCTGTAATCACATTAAATTTTAAGTAATACACTTCCTCGTTAATGTCCACAATATGAAATTGCTTCTGAGTCGAATTAATGTAATGACAGTAACCGATTAACTCATAAAAGAATCCGTCTTGCCAATAAGTAAAGCAAATTAAGTGATTGTATTCCATACACTCTTCCAATGTACGACCAAACTCTTCCCACTGCTGTTCGTCTAACACTGGCTGCTTAACCTTTTTATTGTCATGTTGGTGCTTCAACCATTCTTCACGCTGCTCAGGCAGGATCATCCGCATTGATTCCCACCGCATATTAGAGCCGGGACTTAATTTGTTACCTCTCATGATGCGATCACCGATGCATCGATGATGTATTTGTACTGTAGCACCCAAAAATCTTGTTTATGCTTCAATGTTAGTTGGTGGTCAGCGTTATCGATTTTGGTGATTTTACCTATGGCCGTTTGTTCTCCATCGTTATAATAGGTGATGCTTATTTGATTGTTAAGTGATCTTGATATGTTAATCGTGTTCACAATCGTACTCCAATTACGGTTCAAAAAGGCACCTCCATAGTTATTATGTTCTATATGAATGATTATACACGAACAAAAGTTCGTTAAAAAGTCTTGATTTCGAATGTATGTTCGTATATTATGAGATCAAATAGAACGGAGTGGTGAAGATGACTAAGAAACAAGAAGAGGCTTTAAAAGTTGCTATTACTTATATTGAAAATAACGGTTACGCTCCCACGTTTCGTGAATTGGCAGAATTGCTTGGCGTGAAAGCAGTGTCAGCTGTACATACGCTGTTTAGCCGTTTGAAGGCAAAAGGTATTGTAACTTGGGAATATGACAAACCTCGAACACTACAGATACTTAAACGGGAGGTTGTTTGATGAACAGTTATGTATTGCAACACTCCTTATCATTAGGAGTACCCGTTAATATTATATATGAAGCTAAGGATGGATCATTAAGTCAGCGGAGAGTAACGGTGCGTAGAATGGATAAAAAAACTGCACTGGTCTGGTGTCATAAACGAAACGCTGTAAGAACTATACAGCTTGTAAATATTTTAGCAGCAGAAAAGCAGAAAGAGTATGCCTAAAAGCGTGCTCTTTTTTTACTAAATATTAGAAATGTAATTGTCAAGAGTACAAGCTGCACCTTCATATTTATAAAATGGAGGTGTGGCGATATGCGTGTAATTTTAAAAGAAGGCGAATCAGCGAATGAGATGAGACGTGAATGTTATGCGCTTATGAAAAGCTATTACCAAAAGCGGAGAGTGAAGAAAAATGATAGCACTTTACATTCGTGTCAGCACGGAAGAGCAGAGCAAGCACGGGTACAGTATCGAGGGTCAGATAAGGGATTGCCAGGAGAAGGCGAAAACAACAGAAGCGATTGAATACATCGACGATGGTGTTAGCGGTTCAGTGTTAGATCGACCGGCTTTATCAAGGCTTAGAGAGGATATTAAGAAGGGGAGCATTAGTAAAGTAATTTGCTACGATCCTGACCGTTTATCAAGAAAGCTGGTCCATCAATTAATCATCACAGAAGAGATTGAAAAGAAAGCTTCTATAGAATATGTGAATGGTGAGTTTGCAAGAACTCCAGAGGGCATGCTTTTTTATCAAATGAGAGGTGCAATCGCTGAGTTTGAAAAAGAGAAAATTAATGAACGTATGTCTCGTGGACGACTTAACAAAGCCAAAAAAGGCAAGGTAGTTAAAAACGGTCATATGTTAGGGTACAGCTATGATAAAGAAAATGGGATGTATGTAGTTAATGAAGAAGAAGCCAAGATAGTGCAGATGATATTTAGTCTTTTTGTTAGTCCTCCGTCTCATATTAAAGGTATGAACTCAATTGCTGGATACCTTAACCAAATGAACATTCCAACTAAACAAGGCAAGGGAATTTGGCATCGCAATGTTGTGCGTCAAATCCTCTACAACGAGACCTATACTGGCGTGTACCATCAAAATAAATGGAATACGGAAGATATGCTTGGAAACAAGTATCGGGAAGCAGAAGATCGTGTCATGATATCAGTTAGACCTAAAGAAGAATGGATTACGATTGAAGTACCAGCAATTATAGACGAACAGACGTTTAAATATGCTCAGAATAAATTGCAGACCATTAAGAGGCGCTCTACAAAGCAAGGAAACCGCAAATACATGCTAAGTGGACTTTGTAGGTGTGGTAAGTGCGGCAACACGATTACAGGCCGATACGCTAAGAATTGGAGCAAGTATAGACGTGAGTATACATGCCTAAAGAATTCTGTAGGAGCGAAGTTCCCTGGGTGCAGACCAATAATGAGAGTGCCTGCCGATCAACTAGAGACTGAAGTGTGGCATAGGGTAGAAGCCTATTTGAATGACCCTGGAGAGATTAGCGCTACATCAGAAGAGGACAATTTGAATGTACCTAATTTTGAAGAAGAGAACATTGCTCGGTTAAATGAGGAAATTGAAAAACTGAAATCTGCTCGTAAAAGGTTGTTTGAACTTTTTAGTGGAGATTTAGATATATCTACAGAAGAAATACGAGAACAATTAAACGCTAATTCTCAAAAGGAAAAAGAGCTGCAAATAAAATTAGAAGATCTTGAGGTAAAGAACGAAGAGTATCAGAGTCATCAAGCAGATGAAGCTTTATTTGAAGAAGTGGCATCTTTTTACTTTGAGAAACAAGGTGACTTGAAGTTTGAGGAAAAACAAGAAATTATGAACAAACTAATCAGAGAAATTATTATTTACGAGGATCGAACAGAGATTATTACTTTCTAAGCGTAGGTACTGTAATAAAGATCGAAATACTCATGCATTTACGTTCGTTGAAAAAGGTACGTAAAGATGTTTCCATTAATGAACCCATCGGAGCGGATAAAGAGGGTAATGAATTAAGTTTACTTGAAATTCTTCAAGATGATGCACCCGATGTTGTTGAAGCGTTACAACTAAAAATGGAGAAAAAACAAATTTATGAGTGTATACATGTATTAACCGATCGAGAAAAAGAAGTCGTCATAGGTAGGTTTGGTCTTGGGGAAGACGAGGAACGAACACAGAGGGAGATTGCGAAGGATTTAGGCATATCACGGAGCTATGTATCCCGAATTGAAAAACGAGCCTTATTAAAGCTTTTCCAAGCGTTCTACAAGAAACAAAAAGGAGAACAAGTCTAGAGAAAGAGAAAAGGACAGAGCCGACGAATCGGCCTGTCCTTTTTTTAACGCTATAAGTAAACTATTCGTTAACAGCGTCTTTAAGTTGCTTTCCTGGACGGAATGCAGGATTCTTAGTTGCTGGGATTTCAATCTCATCACCAGTTTGTGGGTTGCGTCCCTTACGAGAAGCACGCTCACGTACTTCAAAGCTTCCGAAACCAACTAGTTGAACTTTGTCACCAGTTTTAAGCGTGTCAGTAATGTTGTCGAATACTGCGTCTACAGCTTTTGAAGCTTCTTTTTTGGAAAGATCTGCGTGTTCTGCAACAGCATTGATCAAATCAGTCTTATTCATTGAAATAACTCCCTTTCATTACAGTTTAATCCGGGTACACTACAAATTTACTCATGAAACCTTGCTATGTCAAGTGTTCAAGGGATATTTAAGCCAATTGAAGTGATTAAAACCAGTATTGCCGAGTTTAAATCATTTCAATCGTGTGCTTGATAACTCTCTAAATACTTATCGCGTAGAGATTTCTTCAGCCTTTGAATTGTCTCGCTCTGGCTTAAGTTCCTCCGGGTAGCTATCGTGTAGTTCGTCGAATTGTGTGTTCTCCCATAACTCAACACCGATGCGGTGTGCGGACCTTGAAATAATCATTGCGGCAACAGGTGCCGTCAAAAAAACGAATAAAATCGTGAAAAAGAGTGAAAAAAGGAGCGTTCCTCTGCCCATAAACGTAATAAATGTTCCTATGATGATTAAGATTACACCGAGTGTAGCACTTTTTGTAGCTGCATGCATACGCCCGTAAATGTCCTTGAGGCGTATGATCCCAAGCGAACCTATTAAGCTTAGTAGGCAACCGCCAATGATGAATATACTAATGAGAATCTCGATCAATGACGACACCTCTTTCTAAGAATTTTGCAAGAGCTACGGAACCGATAAATGCTAGAATACCGATAATCATCGTAACTTCTACATAGGCAGTTGAATCTTGTTGGATCATAATAATGCATATCAAACCAATTAAATTGAGACCAAATGAGTCAAGAGCAACAATTCGGTCTGAAGTTGTGGGACCGATCAACGCACGAATTAAACAAAGACCAATTGAGATGGACAAGATCACGAGACCAATATCCATAACTAGCTCAAACATTACTCGCCCACCTCCCTTATGGCACGTTCAAAACTATTCGTGATGTCGTCAATTACTTTCTGTCTGTCATCTACGTGCATGCTATGGATATATAGCGTTCTTGCATCGGATGAATAGTCCATTGTTAATGTTCCTGGAGTTAGTGTGACGAGCATAGAGAGGACAGTGATTTCCCAATCATACTTTAGCGTCGTTGGTACAGCTATAATTCCAGGTTTGATGTCTTTATTTAGCCGAGGATTTAGTACAATCTTGATCATGTCGTAATTAGCTGTGACAAGCTCTTTAATAAACAAGCCGACTAATTTAGTGAGTGCCCATACTTTTCTCATGTAGAAGGTTTGATTGAGTGCACCTCTTAAAAAGTATACAATTATCGCTCCAATTACAAAGCCGATGAGTAAATCGGAACTATGATAACTTTGTTGTAAAGAAGCCCAAAGCAGCATGATTAAGATGTTAATTAGAAATTGAAATCCCATATGATCTACTCTCCTAACACCGAAGTGATATAAATCGTTGGATCTAGAATCTCATCGGCAATTTCCGTAGTGAACTGTAAAACAGGTTCTGCACCAAAGCCAATTACGACCGTTAAGATGACGAGTGGAGCAACGGAGTAAAGGAGTTTACGTACTGAGACTTTTTGTCTTTCTTCATCGTGTTTTGCTTTGCCCCAATAGACGAATTTCATGATTTTAATCATCGAATAGAGTGTGAGGAGACCGACAAAGAGTGCAACCGCAACTACGATATAATTCCCTTCCTCAAGACCACCTAACACGAGCGGGTATTTTGCAAAGAAACCAGCAAGAGGTGGAATACCAGCAAGAGACATCGCTGCGATGAAAAACAACCAAGCGAGCCACGGGTGACTGGACAGAACACCGCCCATTTTTTTCAAATCGGACGTTCCAGTTATTTTTTCAGTAACACCTGCAAATTGGAACAGAGCCGTTTTGACGATACTGTGATGCGCGATGAAATAAATGGCACCGGCAATGGCAATCGGTGAAAAGATACTAAAGCCCATCATAATATAGCCATACTGACTAATACAGTGGTAAGCAAGGATGCTTTTATAGTTATAGCTAGCAACTGCACCGAGAACTCCAAGAATCATCGTAAATGCAGCCATAACGAGAAGTACAGTGTGCGTAAAGTCAGGGTCGTGATTAAACACGACTGTGAACATACGAATGATCGCGTACAGCCCAACTTTCGTCAGCAAACCACCAAATAGCGCTGCAATCGCTGTTGGAGGTCCTGTATATGCTCGTGGTAACCAGAAGTAAAGAGGGAACAAACCACCTTTAATTCCGAATACAACTATAAAGAGAACGGCGATAACGTTAAGTATGTTATCTTGTCCAAGCTCGGCGACACGAACACCGAGATGTGCAAAGTTTAGTGTTCCAGTCGCTGCATAAATATAAGCGACTCCTGCAAGAAAGAGCATCGATGCAAACAAGTTAATGACAAAGTACTTAAATGTTTCTCGTAACTGAAAGTTTGTTGAACCATGTGCCATCAAAATGTAAGAAGAGATGAGCATAACTTCAAAGAACACGAACAAGTTGAACAAGTCACCTGTCATGAAAGACCCGTTAATCCCTGTTAGTAGGAAAAAGAAAAACGGGTAGAAGAAATATCGAGATCGAATCGGGCTAATCGTTTTAAAAGCAAAGAACAACGTAGATGTTGCAACGATTGCTGATACTAGTAACATAAATGCTGCTAAGCGATCGATGACTAGGGGAATGCCGTAAGGTGGTTGCCAGTCACCAAGTTCCATAACGAGCGTACCTTCTACAGCAACCGCAATAAATAAAGTTATACTGCCAATTAATAATGCAATCATTGTTATTCCACTAATGATCTTTTGTGCTTTTTCATTTTTGGAGAAAAAGATCAATACGGCACCCATGATGACAGGGATTAACAGTGGCAGGAGGACGAGATTAGTCATCGTTTGACCCCCTTAATTCGTCAAGGTTATCGGTTTTATGAAATTTATACGTACGATAGGCAATAGCAAGTGAAAACGAAGTCATACCGAAACTAATAACGATCGCTGTCAAAATTAATGCCTGTGGTAGTGGATCGGTAAATGCTTGATCATAACGGTCAACGAGAGCTGGCATTCCTTGTTTTAACCCAGCCATCGTCAATAGTAACAAGTGAGCTCCGTGAGAAAGAAGTAGCAGACCCATTACGACACGTATAATGCTTTTAGATAATAACAGATAGGTTCCTACCATAAATAGAACCCCGATGCTAATCGACATAAGTAGTTCCATATTATGTGTCCTCCGCTATTGCCAAAATAATGATTAGAGCAGAACCACCAACACCTAAATAGATTCCGAAATCAAATAAAACTGCAGTAGTAAGCTCAAATTCTCCGAAAAAAGGTAATGTGAAATAATCGAAGAACTGGGTGAGATAAGGTTTACCGACGACTGTTCCAATCAGTCCTGTAAGCAAAGATATTAAGATGCCTGCACCGATCCAATTTGCATAATTCATCGGTAGCATTTTATTGATTTTGCGTCGGTCAAAGGTGAGGTAGAGGAGTAAGATGCTCGTCGCGAGCATCAACCCTCCAATAAAACCACCACCAGGGTTGTTATGACCTGCAAAGAATAAATAAATGGAAAGTGCAAGGATTAAAAATGCCGTTACACGCGTGATGTGGATGAAAAGTAAATTATTTGTCTTCCATTTCATGCTCATAAATCTTCACCCTCCTTCATTCGAAGTTTTACGAGCGTTACTACAGCTAGTGCTGCAATACCAAGAACTAATAACTCAAGTACCGTATCGAGCCCTCGATAGTCGACAAGAACAACGTTAACGACATTGTAACCACCTGCAAGATCTGCGGAGTTTTCGACTTGATAGTTAGAAATTGGAATTAAGTCGTGTCCTTGTTGATACGCATTTGCACCGAGAGCAACAGCAGTTACTGTAATACCAACAGCGACTGAGATGATTACTCTTGGGAATGCGAAGGTCGGTTTGTCTTTTTCTTTCCTTAGTCCAGGAAGGTGGTAAAACGCAAGCATAAATAAAATGACAACGACCGTTTCAACAAGTAATTGAGTCATCGCAACGTCCGGAGCACGGAAGATAACGAAAAACAAAGCGATATAGAAGCCGACAAAACCGAGTAAAGCAACAGCTGCAACTCGTTGTTGTATAAATGGAATGGCTAATACAGACACGATAAAGAACAATACTAAAATGGCTTCATAAACCGTAATCTCACTCATGCCTGCAAGATTGAGCCCGAAAGCATCAAACTTAAACATCGTATACATGACAAGCAAGATTAAAAATACAGAGATAAATGAAAGATAGTCTCGTAATCTTCCGGTCATTTGTAGCTTTGTGACACCAGTTGAACTTGATACAAGACCTTTTAAACTATAGTCATAGAGTCCGTTCACTGGATCACGTTCCCGTTGATAAATGGAGAGATTCTCCCATTTTCTCATCGTGGCATACAAAAGCGAACCGAGAACAACGACTGCAATCGTCATAAAGAGTTCAAGTTCCCATCCGTGCCAATGATAAATATCGACGCTAAGTGCTGGGTGATCTTGAGGGATGCCTTGCATAATTGATGCAATGGCCGGTTCAAGTAACACTGGAGAAATGATGTTTGGAAAAATCCCTACGATCACAACAATGGTTACGAGAATAATTGGGCTAATGAGCATTCCGATCGGTGCTTCGTGTACGTGTTTTGTAAAGTTGTCTGGTTTAAACGTTCCACCAAACGTACGGAACACGAAAATGGCACAGTATAAGAATGTAAATATACTTGCAACCCACCCGATAATTGGGAACCAAATGGCTGCACTTTCAATCGAGAAGATGCTGTATTCTGTCACGTCAGTCAGTGCCATAAAGAACTTTTCTTTACTTAGAAAGCCGTTAAAAGGAGGTAAACCAGCCATTGAAGCTGCACCGATCACGGAGATGGTGAATGTCGCAGGCATAATTGTCATGAGCCCACCGAGCTTTCGGATGTCTCTCGTACCTGTTTCATGGTCTACGATTCCGGCAGCCATAAAAAGACTTCCTTTAAATGTTGCATGGTTAAAGAGATGGAAAACGGCAGCTAACACCGCACCTGTGTAAATTTCATCAGGAACATCAAAATAAAGTGCCGCAGATCCTATTCCTAGTAAACTCATAATCAATCCGAGCTGACTAATCGTAGAGAAGGCAAGGATACTTTTAAGGTCCTTTTGACGAACGGCTGATAGTGAACCATAGAGCAACGTAATCAGACCGAAACTAGAAAGAATCCAGAACCACTCTGCTGTTCCACCGAAAAACGGCGTGAAGCGAGCAACAAGATAGATTCCTGCTTTAACCATCGTTGCTGAGTGTAAGTACGCACTAACAGGTGTTGGCGCTTCCATTGCATCAGGTAACCAAATGTGAAATGGAAACTGTGCAGATTTCGTAAATGCCCCAACAAGAATTAAAATCATTGCTGCTAAGAAATACGGATGGTTAACCGCTGTATCCGCTTGAGCAATCATTTCTTGAATGCTAAGTGTACCTGTAATAATGGATAGTAAAGCAATACCACCGAGCATTGTGAATCCGCCAAAAACCGTAATAAGTGTGGATTTTTGTGCGCCTTCAATTGATGCTTCGCGTTTATACCAATAACTAATGAGAAGCATAGAAGAAAGACTCGTGATCTCCCAGAATACATATAAGACGAGGATGTTATCACTTAAGACAACTCCAAGCATTGCACCCATGAATAATAGGAGATATACATAAAAGTTATGTAATGCCTCTCGTTTCTTATCAAGGTAGTAAATGGAATAAAGGACGACTAAAAAGCCAATTCCGGTTATTAAGAGAGCGAATAATAGTCCCCATCCATCTATATAAACGGAAAAATCCATTCCGAGCGTAGGTACCCATGGAAGAGAATGATAATAGTGGTTGCCATTCATTACATCTGGAATGAATGTTAAAAAGTATCCAAACAACACGAGTGGAATAACAAATACGAACCAACCCGTGTGAACGGAGCGTAACCATTTGTATAGCAGTGGAATGAAAATCGCTGCGACAAATGGAAGAAGTACTGCGAAAAGCGTTAGCGACATGGACTCCGCCCCTCCTTATTCATCATAAGATTACTATTTATTAGCTTGTGCCAATTTAAAAAAAGTATAACCTATGCTTTACCTCCCTTGCATTAGTAAACATTCGGCTTCTATCTGTGTCATTAAATAGGAACAAAACGATTCACTTTTATGGATTTAGTTCTAATTGCCTATAATGGGTGTATTTCCAGCATTATACAAGTAGAAATCATTTGAATTAAAAATAAGTAGTGCACCTTGTGCACTACTCAAGAAGGTATACCCATATTATCTTCAATTCAAACTAATGGTTAAGAGCGGGTGTAAGCGATCGCCGTTCTACTTCACAACGAATAATTGCGATAAAGTCATCACTTAACTTTAAATAGAGTGCCTTTTCATATGCTTCAAGTAACATTTCATCTGAAAGGTTTCGCATAGTTAAGCCGCGATGAGCGGGTACACCTCCTCTTACATCATTGCCTCTCTTATAATCTATTATGATCCTATCACGAACCAGGAATGCGAACAACTTCATGGTTATCCACATAATAGAGTGGATAACATGTGTGTAGAATGTTGAAATTGTAGTTTATCCCTTATAAATATTAGCGAGAATAAGTGGATAACATTATCCACAGTTTTCAGAATGCAAGAATTGTCGAAAAGTAATTCTAGTTTTTCTTAAAAGTTGAGTGAAAGAAACGGTAAAGATTGAAATAACAAGGGAAAGGCGGTATACTTTCAGTTTAGTGATAACGTTGAGGAGGCGCTCTATTGTTAGGTTTTATGGTTCCCGATCAGTTTGCGGAAAGCATTTATGACATAGATTTTGAAGAATTAAAACAACAAGGCATAAAAGGGGTTATTACGGACCTTGATAACACGCTTGTCGAATGGGATCGAGCGGATGCAACACCAGAGCTTCTAGAATGGATTGAAATGGTGCAAAGTGAAGGTTTTAAGATCACGATTGTATCGAATAACAAGAAAAAGCGAGTCGGGGCGTTTTCTGAACCGACAGGTGTTGCCTGGATTCACTCCGCAAAAAAGCCATTAACACGCGCTTTTCGCCGTGCAACGAAAGAAATGGATTTAACGAAAGATCAAGTCGTTGTTGTTGGAGATCAATTGCTCACTGATGTATTTGGTGGAAATCGGGGAGGCTACCATACAATTCTCGTTGTCCCAGTATCAAAGACAGACGGTTGGTTTACAAAAGCAAATCGAAAAGTAGAACGTATGGTAATGAAGCGATTTGAAAAACACAAAGAATAAAGGAGTTTTTACTTTTGAATGAGCAAATCATCTGTTCTGGATGTGGGATTCCAGTTCAAACGCAAGACAGTGACAAGCCGGGATACGCCCCTAAAGCGGCATTGGAACGGGACGTTATCGTATGCCAGCGTTGTTATCGACTTACTCACTACAATGAGGTACCTGACGTTCCCCTTACGGATAAAGACTTTGATAAGCTTTTAGATGATGTGTCAAAAAGTGATGCATTAATTGTGATGATTATTGATCTCTTCGATGTTGAAGGTAGCTGGATGATGAAACGTAAAGACCTTAATCATTTACCGTTAGTTATCGTCGGGAACAAATTCGACTTACTGCCCCATTCCGTAAATGAGAACAAAATAAAGTTGTGGCTTAAGAAAGAAGCAATGAAGCGAGGGTATAAACCAGAGAAGATCGATTTGATGAGCGCGAATAAAAAGGCTGACGTAATGAAAGTTGCGGCATTAATTGATCAAGTTCGAAATGGAAAAGACGTTTATATCATTGGCAGTGCAAACGTCGGAAAGTCAACGTTTATTAACCAAATCATCCGTGCCTTTGATGGCGATGAAGACCAATTGATTACAACGTCAATTTATCCAGGTACGACACTTGCGTTCATCGATTTGCCACTCGATGACGGAAGTAAAATGTACGATACACCAGGCATTATTAACCCAAACCAAATGTACCGTTCTATTCCTCAAAAAGAAATGAAATTGCTACAGCCAAAACGTGAAATTAAACCGATTGTCTATCAATTAAAAGAAGAACAAACTCTGTTTATTGGTAGTTTAGCAAGGGTTGATTTTGTGTCAGGTGATCCAAATCATTTCGTTTGTTACTTCCCGGAGAAGTTTACACCTCATCGTACGAAATTGTCACAAGCAGATGATTTGTATGCACGTCATAAAGGTGAAACAATCCTCTCACCCCCTTCAAAGGAAGCATTAGAACAAGTACCGCCTTTAAAAGCACAAACGTTTACAATTGCACACGACAAGACGGATATTGTTATTCCAGGTCTTGGCTGGGTGACTGTAGGTCATAAAGGAGCCGTCGTTACCGTTCATGCTCCTGAGAATATTAAAGTTACCTTAAGAGAAGCAATCATCTAAGGAGGATCATATGGACAATTATGCAGTAATCGGAAAACCGATTCATCACTCTATGTCGCCATTTTTACACAATGCCCATTTTGAACAACAAAACGATGCTGCATATTATACGGCCTATGAAGTGGACTCAAGTGACTTAGAAAAAACGGTTGCCGCCTTCAAAACGCTAAAGATTCGAGGTTGGAATGTTACGGTTCCACATAAAATTGCCATTACGCCTTTTTTAGACGAGGTGAGTGATGAAGCAGCTCGCATCGGTGCAGTAAACACAGTCGTTAATGTAGACGGGAAGTTGATCGGATACAATACTGATTCAAGAGGATATTTAAACGCTCTACTTTCAATGACTGGAACATTGTTGAAAGAGATGAATGTGCTCGTTGTTGGAGCTGGTGGTGCCGCACGCGCGGTCGTATACGGGCTTTTAGATTATGGCGTTACGAAACTTTCGGTGACGAACCGTACAGTTTTAAAGATTGAAGAGATGCAACGGGATTTCATAGAAGTAGGAACGTTAAGTAGCTTAACCTTTGCTGAAGCTAATGAATGTCTTGAACAGTTTGATCTTGTCATTAATACGACGTCAATCGGGTTAAATGGAGAAGACTTGGATTTTTTAGCATCAAATAAGCTTAAAGAAGGCGTATATTTGAGCGATTTAATCTATAACCCAGAAGTGACGACGTGGCTTTTGGCAAACAGAAAGAAAGCACGAGCGATACAAAACGGTCTCGGAATGTTTGTTGAACAAGCAGCACTTGCCTATGAATATTGGACAGGCAAAAGCGCCGATCGACCTGTTATGGAAAACTTAGTAAAAAGAAAGCTGGGAATTGAACATGAAACTCACAAATAAACAGTTAAAATACCTTCGTGGAGAAGCGAATTCATTAAAGCCAATTTTTCAAGTTGGTAAAGCAGGTGTGAACCCGAATCTTATTGAGCAAGTAAAGGATGCTCTTGAGGTAAGGGAATTAATTAAAGTAAGTGTGTTGCAAAACTGCCCCGAAGACAAATCTGTCGTCGCTACGAAAGTATCGGAGAGAAGTGGAGCAGCACTCGTACAAGTGATAGGGTATACAATTGTGCTCTATAAACCTTCAAAAGAGAATAAGCAAATTCAGTTGCCGCAATAAGGAGTGGCTCTATGTGCAAAAAGATCGGCATTCTTGGAGGCACATTTGATCCTCCACATTATGGCCATCTTGTATTGGCAGAACAAGTACTGGATCAAACCGAAGTGAATGAGATCTGGTTTATGCCTACAAACGTACCACCACACAAGAAAAACGAGGGAATGGCTACAAAAGAACAGCGGCTTAGAATGACTGAGCTTGCGATTGAAGAACAAGAGCGTTTTCTTGTGAGTGATGTTGAATTTGAGCGAACAGGTCCTTCTTATACGATCGATACGATTGAAAAACTACAACGTGCTTATCCGGACGATACGTTTTTCTTTATTATCGGTGGGGATATGGTCAATCAGTTACAAGATTGGTATAAGATCGAACAATTAATGAAGCTCGTAACGTTTATCGTTGCAGAACGACCGAATGATCCATTATCCTATGCACAAAAGACGAACCCTTCGTTCATTTATGTGTCGATTCCCCAATTGGATGTTTCATCATCAGCAATTCGGGAACGGGTAAAATTGAATCGGAGCACTCGTTACTTGTTGCCAGAAAACGTTCGAATGTTTGTGAAGGAGAATGGCCTTTATGAATAACGAGGAGATTCGAAAAATAGTTAAAGATGTTCTACCAGAACAAAGGTATGAGCATACTCTCGGTGTAGCTGAAGCGGCAATAGAGTTAGGGGCTAGATTCGCACCAACGCTATGTAAGACATCTTTGGAGCGCGCTAGCCTTGTTCATGATTATAAAAAACCGTATGGTAGAGTAGAGCTAACAGAGTTACTACAGAAGTATGAGCCAAATGAAGACTTTTCAAGCTATGGTGGCGTCTTGTTGCACGGTCCTGTAGCTGCGTATTTATTAAAGGAAGATTTTGGGATTGAAGACGAGGAGATTTTTCATGCTGTGTACTATCATACGACAGGCAGACCGAAGATGTCCTTGTTCGAGAAGATCATCTTCTTAGCTGACTTTATCGAACCAGGACGGCATTTTCCAGGTGTACATGACGTACGTAAAGTAGCAGAAAAAGATCTTAATTTAGCCGTCTTGGAAAGTTTACGCAGTACGATTCAACATTTGTCTTCAAAGCACGTATTAATCCATCCATTAACACTATCCGCATATAACGATCAAGTGCGAACAGCAAAGTAAAGGAGCGTTTACGAACGTATGAATAATAAAGAATTGTTAAAGGTTGCCATCCAAGCAGCGGACGGTAAAAATGCACAAAACCTCATGGCATTGGACATGAAAGGGATTTCCATCCTTGCCGATTATTTTGTCATCGGGCACGGAGGGTCAGTGAAACAAGTTCAGGCAATCGCCAACGAAGTGAAATCTATGGCTGAAAAAGCTGGTGCTGAAGTGAAGCGCATGGAAGGGTATCAAGAAGGCCGTTGGGTGCTCGTTGATCTTGGTGATGTAGTTGCGCATATTTTCCACGAGGAAGACCGCTTGTACTACAACATAGAAAAACTATGGGGCGAAGCTGATCAAGTAGAGATTAGTGAGATGCTCGTATAAGGAGTGGTCGCCAGTGTACCGCGAAGGTGCGAGTTATTATGATTTCTTAATGAGTGAAGCGCCATATGCACGTTGGAAAAAGTGGGTCGATGAGCGGTTACGCATTGAACAAAAAACGGGAACGCAGTCAATTTTAGACGTTGGCTGTGGCACTGGGACATTTATGTCGCTTATGATGCAAGATGGTCACGATGCAACAGGCGTAGATGTGTCAGAGGAGATGCTAGCGATTGCTGATTCGAAGATTCGTCGTGATACGAATCAAGTGCCGCAATTGTCATGTCAGAATATGGCTGAGCTATCAATGCCACAAACCTACGATGTGATTACGGTTTTATGTGACTCCTTAAATTATGTAATTGAAGAGCAAGATGTACAACAAGCGTTACAGAAATTTTATGAGCATTTAAATCACGATGGATTGTTACTGTTTGATGTTCATTCCATTCTAAAAATGACAGAAGAGTTTCCTGGCTTTTCTTATGGCGATAACGATCCTGCACAAAGTTTGATTTGGAACAGTTTTGCAATCGAAGATGTTCATGGGGCTGTAGAGCATGAATTATCATTTTTTGAAGAAACCTCAACGGGTCTATATAAACGTTATGACGAGCTTCATACACAACGGAGCTTTTCAATTGAGACATATAGTACTTGGTTAGAAGAAGCCGGTTTTACAGAAGTTAGTGTAGTTGCAGATTTTAATCATGAACGTGCAAGTGATCAAGATGAGCGTATCTTTTTCATTGCAAAAAAACAAATTGATCAATAAAACAAGGCTGTAGTATACTTTTTACAAGTATCTACAGTCTTTTCTTCGTATACCCCTTCCTTATTTAATTTCCAACCGTTGCTCACAATTTGTATCTGGAGGTGATTTCGTTAGAACGCTTAAAAGAAAATTGGAAATTGTATGTTGCCACACCGATTGTAATCGTTTTAATTGGTAGTGTCTTTTTATGGCAATCTTTTTCTGGACAGCCTGTTGAGAGTAATGATGATGAGTTCCTTCTTGCGTCTTTAGAACCAATTGAAGGAGAAGAAGAACTCGAACAAGAAGAAGATGAGTTGTTGCCGACAACACTGTTTGTGGATGTAAAAGGTGAGGTCATAAACCCTGGTGTATATGAGCTTCAACAGGATGACCGCGTTGTTGATGCGATTTACGTTGCAGGAGGGCTTTCAGAATATGGAAGTGATCTTGCGATTAATTATGCGCTCAAGCTTGTTGACGAAATGGTTATTTACGTTCCGCACATTGATGAAGCTCACGAACAAGAGCAGAATTGGGAAGCGAGCATAGGACAAGATGAAGAATCTACACGAGTGAACCTTAATCAAAGTGATGAAGTAGAATTGCAAACATTACCTGGGGTTGGACCGTCAAAAGCGGCTGCAATTATTTCGTATCGCGAAGAAAATGGACCGTTTAAAACCATTGAAGATTTAACGAATGTTCCTGGATTTGGAAGTAAAACGTTTGCAAATCTAGAATTATTAATAGAAGTGTAATAATTATTTGACGAATCTATAAATAGTCATTGTTTTTCGAGATTTACTATATTACAATCAGAACATCGCATTGAAGGGGGATATAGATATGAAGAAGGTTAAGCGATCTTTTGTACCACTTGCGGTTGCAAGTATTGCACTTGTTGCGTGTAGTTCAGATCCAACTGAAGGAGAAAATGAAGGTACTGAAACTGATTCTACTTCGACTGAAGATTCAGAAGAGGCTGAAGAAGATGGAGAGGCTACAGGTGGAGAAGGTGGTAACTTTGTTTTGGCGATGCCCGCTGACGCAGTTACTCTAGACCCACACCAAATTACAGATGTACCATCTCACATCGTAACGCTTAATTTGTACGAAAATTTAATCATGTTCGATGAGGATATGGAACTTCAACCAGTCCTTGCTGAATCATATGAGCAAATTGATGACTTAACGTGGGAATTTTACTTACGAGAAGGAATCACGTTCCATGATGGAGCGGAATTTAATGCAGATGCCGTTGTCACAAATTTCGATCGATTCTTAGATCCTGAGACTGCATCACCACGTGCATCATTGTTTGAGCCTGTTGAATCTGTAGAGGCGGTTGATGAATTTACCGTACAAATTACAACAGATGAGCCTTTTGCACCGTTAATCCCTCACTTGGCCCACGGTTCTGCGGGAATTATTAGCCCAGACTCTATCGAAGCTGATGAGAACATTACGGTAAATCCTGTAGGGACAGGTCCTTTCGAGCTTGAAAATTGGGAGCAAGGAAATGAAATTGTACTTGCCCGCTATGAAGACTATTGGGGTGACAGTG
Source organism: Bacillaceae bacterium JMAK1 (assembly GCA_012970285.1). GTDB lineage: Bacteria > Bacillota > Bacilli > Bacillales > Marinococcaceae > Geomicrobium_A. The sequence continues at coordinate 1,186,551 of JIBW01000002.1, read as the reverse complement.
CGATCTTGGATAATGTCACACTCAAAGTCGTTCCTGAGCAATCAACAAGAATGGCAATGATCGAGCAAGGCGAAGCGCATTTTATGCAACAAATTGAACCAGCGAATGTTGGTAGAATTGAATCGTTAGACAACGTTGAAGTTGTTACGCAAGAAGGTTTTGGGATTGATTATATTGGCTTTAATACCTCGGTAGAACCATTTGATGATCCACTCGTTCGTCAAGCGCTTTCGATGGCACTTGATAGTGAAGCAATTGTTGAAGGGTTATATGAAGGGTATGGACAGGTTGCAACGAATCCGTTAAATGACATCGTAAACGGTGCAAGTGCAGACGTTGAAGGTCTTACGTATGATCCTGAGCAAGCAGCAGAACTATTAGCAGAGGCAGGTTATGAAGATGGATTCTCTGCTACGTTAATCACGAATGATGCAAACCCGATGCGTGTTCAAATTGCAGAGCTCGCGCAAGACCAGTTTGGTGAGTTAGGCATTGATATTTCAATTGAGCAAATGGAGTGGGGCGCGTACTTAGACCGCGTTGATAGTGGTGATACTGAAATGTTTATTCTCGGATGGTCAATTTCATCTGGAGATGCTGATAATGGACTACACCCATTGTTCCACTCAGATAACGTAGGTGCCAATGGAAACCAGACGTTCTTCGAAAACGATGAACTTGATGAGCTTTTAGACGCTGCTCGTGAAGAGATGGATGAAGATGCTAGACAAGAACTCTATCAACAAGCACAACAAATTCTAGCTGATGAAGCGCCAATGATCTATACGTTGCACACTGACTATGTAGTTGGGGTTGCCGACTCTGTGAATGACTTTATTCACTACCCGAACGGTCAATTCCCATTCTGGCAAATTTCGATTAGTGAAGAAGCTGGAGACAGCTCGTATTAATAAAAACTTTCCTTTTGGATCTAGTTCATTCTAGGTCCTTGAGGTACTTATTGGAGTGAAGTAGAATGAGCGAAACATGGAAGCTTGAAACGAAGGCGATTCATTCTGGTCAAGAGATTGATCAATCAACTGGTGCAAGAGCAGTTCCGATCTATCAAACGACATCTTACGGTTTTGACAACGCTGACCATGCTGCAAATTTGTTTTCACTACAAGAAAATGGAAACATCTATACAAGAATTATGAATCCGACGCAAGCGGTATTTGAGGATCGAATTGCTGATCTTGAAGGTGGGATCGCTGCGTTAGCAACTGCGAGTGGAAGTTCAGCGATTCATCTTGCAATCCTGAACATTTGCCGTAATGGAGATGAAGTAGTGGCATCAAGCTCTTTATACGGTGGAACGTACAATTTGTTTAAGCATACGTTGCCGGAAATGGGCATCAACGTTCGCTTTGTTGACATTGATGATCCGGCTGCATACAAAGCAGCGATCACAGATAAAACTAAAGCGGTTTATGGTGAGCTGATCGGGAACCCAGATGGCAAAATTTTAGACATCGAGGCGGTTGCTAACGTCGCTCATGAAGCAGGGCTGCCACTCATCGTTGATGCCACGCTCGCAACTCCATATTTATGTCGCCCAATTGAACACGGAGCAGACATTGTCGTTCACTCTGCAACAAAGTTTATTGGTGGTCATGGAACGTCCATTGCAGGTGTGATTGTGGATAGTGGCCGATTTGACTGGACGAATGGGAACTTCCCGATGTTTACTGAGCCAGATCCAAGTTATCACGGTGTCGTCTTTAGTGAAGCAGTAGGAGAACTTGCCTATATTATTCGTGCAAGAGTGCGATTGCTTCGTGATTTGGGACCTGCAATTTCACCACAAAATTCATTTTTAATGTTGCAAGGTCTAGAAACATTGCATTTAAGAATGGAACGCCATGTTGAAAATGCAAAGAAAGTTACAGAGTATTTGGAGAAGCATTCTTCTGTGGATTGGGTGAGTTATGCGGGTTCTGCGACTCATGAAAGCTATTCTTTAGCAGAGAAGTATTTCGCTTACGGACCGGGCGCAGTACTCACATTCGGCATAAAAGGTGGGCATGAAGCCGGTAAAGCGTTTATCAATCACGTGAAACTTCACTCACACGTTGCGAATGTAGGGGATGCAAAGTCGCTTATTATCCACCCAGCAAGTACAACTCATCAGCAACTAACCGAAGAAGAGCAGAAACGAGCAGGGGTCAGCCCTGAATTGATTCGTTTATCAGTTGGGATTGAACATGCGGATGATATTATTGCGGATCTAGAGCAGGCGTTTCGTGAGGTGTAATTGTTAACGACACTTCTTCGTCATACGCTTCCGTGTAGCATTGCAATTATTGTTGCTATACTCCTCGTATTCATGAGTGCACAAAGCGCAATCGTCTTGTTGCTAGGTGCACTCCTTTTGTTCTTTTACTACTTACCTAAATTAACCCCGGCACTGATCATCTCTACTATTAGTAGTTTTCTGCTTATGTATATGTATACTCTTCATTTTGATGAACGTAACGAAACGCAGTTAAGTGAAGCTACGCAACAATTCCAAGTTGAGTTAATGACGCTCGTTCAGGTAGACGGAAATCTTGCAACTTTCCAAGCGAAGACGCTAGAAGAAAACGAACGGGTTGTGGTGCGCTTACGAATTGACTCAATGGAAGATCAACAAACCCTTCACAATAAAATAGTAGGCGAGATTTGTACGATTAGTGGAGAACTCATACCACCAAGGGCGACCCGCAACTTTCATGGATTTGATTATAGAGAATACCTTTACTTGCAAGGTATCCACTGGACCCTCTCGTCAACGAGTGAGGAAATGAGCTGTGAGGAACGTGCGGACATCTTCGGTTTGCACCGTATTCACGAATGGCGATTAGATGCTCTTAACGTGATTGATCACCAGTATAGTGAACACGTAAGCGGAGTAATGACCGCGCTTTTATTCGGTGATCGCTCATTTATCGAACACGATGTACTAATCGCATATCAAGATCTCGGAATCATACATTTGCTCGCCATCTCTGGGCTACACGTAGGCATTGTCAGTGGGATGATTTACTATTTGCTGAAACGAAGCGGGGTGACGAAAGAGCGATCGGCTGAAATCTTACTCTTATTGTTGCCGGTGTATGCTGTGCTTGCTGGAGGAGCGCCTTCGGTGATTCGTGCCGTAACGATGAGCATGATCGTTTTTCTGGCGATTCGTTTGCATTGGCGAGCATTTTCTGTTCAGAATTTGAGCTTTGCTGCCTGTGCAATGTTAATCATAAACCCTTATTATCTTTTTCATGTTGGATTTCAGTTGTCGTTTATATTAACTTTCTCAATTATTTTATCCATACAGTACATGCAACAACTTCGAACGAAAATGCTGCAATCACTCTTTATTTGTGTCCTCACTCAACTTTTTTCATTTCCAATCATCGTTTATTATTTCCATACGTATTCCTTATGGAGTCTACTACTAAATATCATTTATGTACCGTTTGTATCGGTCTTTTTACTGCCTGTTTTATGGTGTTTGTTTTTAGTGTCCTTTTTTTCGGAACCTTTAGTGGTTTTTGGTGATCACGTATTAGAACAGGTGCTCCAGCTCATTCATCGTCTGTTTGTCTCGGTACAACAGTGGCCAACAGGATGGACGTCGTTTGGCGAGGCGTCAAAGCTTTGGGTGTTTTTGTTGCTTGTTTTGACGACGATTATGCTCATTCTACTAATACGTAAAAAACGAAAGCTGCTAATGATTGTGACAGTTGTCTATGTCAGTAGTTTACTTTATCCACTGTATTCTCCGTATTTTAGTAAAGAGACGGTCATAACGTTTATTGATGTTGGGCAAGGAGATAGCATTCTTATTGAACTTCCGAGGCGTGAAGGAACATTTCTAATTGACGCTGGTGGCTATTTGCCGATTCCGACAGAAGAGTGGGAACGAAGGAAAGTTGCACCTGATCCAGGGAGGCAGAGTGTGGCGCCTTATTTGAAAGCAAGAGGCATCAAGACATTAGACTATGTCATTGCAACACATGCGGATTATGATCATGTTGGTGGCTTGTTTGAAATCGTAGAGCAATTTAATGTTAAGACAATCATTTATCCTCGTTTAGAGATAGAAGGTGAAGTGGAACAGCGGTTACTTACCCGCGCACTTGAGCGAGGAGCGACGATTAAGCTCCAATCGAGAGGCGATCTTATTGATACATCGAATGCCCAGTTTCACGTGCTTCATCCAGAGAAAACAACTGGAACCGTCGACAATAAGAACGATCATTCACTCGTATTATACGTCGAGATCGGGGGACTTCGTTGGTTGTTTACTGGAGACCTCGAAGAAGGTGGTGAGCAAGAGCTCATAGGGGAGTATCCATCATTGCAAGTAGATGTATTAAAAGCTGGGCATCATGGTAGTCGTACGTCGTCAACCGATGCGTTTATTACTCATATTAGGCCAAATGTAGCGGTAATCACAGCAGGTGAAAATAATCGCTTTAATCACCCTCATCCTGACGTTGTTGAAACATTTCGAAGGCACGATGTCCAGGTCGTAGGCACTCATGAAAACGGCGCCATTCGTTTTATACACGACGGTCATTCATGGCGAATGGAAGTCAAAAAAAGTTCGGCGCATTAAAAAAAGACCTTCTTAATAATAGGAAGGTCTTTTTTAAGTACTACATTCTACTTGCGAACTCAATGATGACTCCAATGACAAAAATCGTTGCGAAAAAGCCGAAGGAAACAGCCACTCCAACGATCGCGTCGTTGAAATCGTTACGTTTACTTTGAACTTCTTTTTCAAAATCGTTATGCATGTCGTGACCCTCCTCATTCATCGTCAAGTATAAGACAAGCATGAAAAAAAATCTACTCTTGTCATAAAAATACCTTAGTTTTTTAAGGGATATGAAGTGTGATTTCTCACTTTTGTTAAGAGTTGTCACCCATAAAGAACGATGGCATAGGATACGATAAAAGCAGAAGTTCTTCATGATTACCGTTTGCCGGACAGTTCCTAGGTCTCTCTGGCAAGCGTTCATATAAATTGAGGCAGTGTAGAGAAATCTATACTGCTTCTCCCATTTCTTAAAATACATAATCGGTGATACAATAGATATGATGAAACGAATACACAAAGTGTATGCATGAAAGAGTGAGATCATGAATTCTTACATAGAAGCAAAAAAGGACATTGACCGAGGCAACTTAAGTCGAGTCTATTTAATTTATGGAATGGAAACGTATATGATTGATGATCTTACACAATCGATTGTCAAACAGGTGTTAAGTGAAGACGATGCAGAATTCAACTTATCCCAATATGATTTACGCGACACAGCAATTCAAGTCGGATTAGAAGATGTTGAAACACCATCTTTTTTCGGTACGGAAAAAGTCATCGTCATGAAACATGCATTTTTGTTAACGGGTCAAAAGCGTAAAGATAGCGCTGAACATGATCTACGCCAATTTGAACGGTACTTAGATAAGGAACTGCAAGAACATGATTATGTCATTTTTACAGTCGAAGCTGAAAAGTTAGATGAACGAAAGAAAATCGTAAAAAAGCTAAAGAAGCATGCAACCGTTGTACAAGCTGCACCGCTTGCCGGTACGGAATTGGAACGGTTCGTAAATTCACAAGCGAAGCAATATGATGTGTCATTTTTAGACGAGGCGATTACGTTATTCCTTGAAGTGACTACACCAGATTTACAAGCAAGAAAAACTGAGATTGAGAAGTTAGCGTTATACGTAGGACCTGGTGGCACCATTACGAAAGATACCGTCAATGAACTCGTCTCAAAAAGCTTGGAAGATAACGTATTTACATTAATCGATGCGATTTCAAGCGGTCAAGCTGAACGAGCACTAATGATGTATCAAGATCTCGTCTTTCAAGGGGAAGAGCCGATTAAGCTCGTTGCATTAATTGGACGCCAACTACGGATGATGAGTCTGATTATTGATATGGAAGAACGAGGGTACTCTCAACAAAAGATGGCTCAAGTTTTAGGCATACCACCTTTTGTTGTCGGTAAGATTCGTAGGAAGACGACAGGGCTAAATCCCCGCGCACTTTACGAGACACTATCTTCTTTAGCAGAAGTCGATTACAAGATGAAAACGGGCTACGCTGATAAAGAAACCGCGATGGTTACCTACATTGCGAGACTTAGTCAACAATTACACAAAGCGTAAAAAAGACCTCTGAACTTCGTTCAGAGGTCTTTTAAGTAATAAAACGACTCGCTAGAGTCGTTATCATTATTTAGCAACAGCGTTTAGTTTACGCTCCATTTGAGACTTTTTGCGAGCAGCTTTGTTCTTATGAATAAGCCCTTTGTTCGCAGCTTTGTCTACTTTTTGCTCAGCGAGTAAGAATACTGCTTTTGCACCTTCAACATCGTTAGAATCGATTTTCTTATCGAATTCTTTGATTGTTGTACGCATCGCAGACTTAAACGCTTGGTTCTTTACGCGCTTTTGTTCGTTAACAAGAATACGTTTCTTTGCTGATTTAATATTAGCCAAGTCATTCACCTCCCCAACTTACTTCATGCTCCAGATTAATACGTTTATATAGAATCATCGCATGTATCCAATGTATGACAGATGAATTGTACCAAATCCAACCGACTGATGCAAGCTGATCTTCGGATAAAAAATAGTGACTAGGAAAGCCTAAAAATACATTTGATGAAGTTGAGGTGGATAGCGACATGTCTGAGCAAGAATTTGATAATAGCCAAGTCACATTTTTTCGTAGAACAGATTTAGCGGTTGAAGATGAAAATGTCTTACCAAATCGTCATCGAGATGGAATCCACGTTGAGGAACACGAAGAAGATGAGATTACCATCACGAATGTAACGATCGATGAAAAAGCGGCAGAAATGACTGGAAAACAAGCCGGTCGGTATTTGACGTTAGAAGCGTTAGGGATCAGGCAAAAAGACCCGAAGCTACAAGGGGATTTTATTAAAGTATTTAGTAGAGAGTTGATGAAGTTTCTAGATGAAGCTGGAATTAAAAAGACGAGCACGTGCTTGATCGTAGGTCTTGGAAACCGTGATGTCACACCAGATGCATTGGGTCCAAGAACGGTCGATCAGTTGTTAATTACAAGACATCTATTAGAGCTTGGTCATAAAGAAGCAAGTGATGGTTACCGTTCGGTTGCCGCGATTGCACCTGGCGTAATGGGTGTGACTGGTATTGAAACATCTGAAATCATCTACGGTACAGTTGAAAAGGTCAAGCCTGACTTTGTGATTGCCATCGATGCACTAGCAGCTCGTTCCATTGAGCGGGTGAATGCAACTGTGCAAATTTCAGATACAGGGATCCATCCAGGTTCAGGTGTTCAAAATGCTCGCAAAAAAATTAACGAAGAAACCATTCATGTGCCCGTCATTGCAATTGGAATTCCAACCGTCGTAGATGCGGTTTCGATTACGAGTGATACGATTGATTTCCTTTTCAAGCATTTTGGTAGAGAAATAAAAGACCAAGATAAACCGTCCTCTTCACTTGTCCCGAGTGGCATGGCATTTGGGGAGCGGAAGAAACTAACCGATGAAGATCAACTAGGTGAAGAAGAGCGGGAACAATACTTTGGCATTGTCGGGAAACTACCAGAAGCAGATAAGCGTCAGCTTATTCAAGAGGTGCTCAATCCGCTAGGTCATAACTTAATGGTAACGCCGAAAGAGGTTGATACGTTTATGGATGATATGGCTAATGTGCTTGCAGAAGGATTGAACATTGCCTTACACGAAGCGGTCACCGACGAGAACAGTGGTCACTATACACACAATTAATTCTAGTAAATGTACAAGTTTTAGTTCTGTTCGTTCGACACGCTCATAGAATGGTAGCGTAAGGGGGAGTGCTCTTGCGTTACCATCATTCACACGTCATTACAGTTTCGAAAATACAGATACAGTCACTTGTTATTACAGTGATCGCGTTTGTAATCATTTCCTTTGTTGTTATTGCGATGTTAACAACGGCAGGAAACTATAGCCGATTTGCTTCAACTGCCGTTCACGATTTTACGTCAACATTGCAAAGTGAACTATTTATCCACGTAATCGGTACTGAAAATCGACATTACCTAGACGTTGCACCAGAGACGAGTACACCGAGTCTATCAAGCGTCGCTTTAGAATTAGCAACCCAAGTAAATTTAGAAGATCCAAGAACGTTTTTAGGACGGGAACTTCCCGGATTCCAAGTGTTTGACGACAATATTGTCGTTGCAGGGGAAGGGACAGACTTAACGACGATGTCGATCGAATCTTCGCCACCTCCTGATGCTTTTGTTGATCAAGAAATAGAGGAAGAAAATGAAGAAGGAAGACCTTCACTTTCTCATGAAGATGCGATTGTACACATCGTTCATACACACAACCGAGAAGCGTTTCATCCGTATAGCGGTGATGAGAACTACGCGACTGAGCAAAACATTGTTGAAGTTGGAAAAGAAATTGGACGCCATTTACATGAAGCTGGGATTCCAGTTGATGTGAATGAAGATGATATTCATGGAATGCTTATTGATCGAGGCTTACATTTTAGCAGGTCTTATGATGTTTCAAGGGAAGTCGTCGTTGATGCGAAAAATAAAAATGACAACTTAGAGTTTTTCATCGATGTTCATCGTGACTCACAGCCCCACGATATTACGACGGCCACAATTAATGGTGAAGCGATGGCTAGAACGTTTTTTGTTGTAGGTACGGACCACCCTGACTACGAACGTAACAAGGCGCTTGCGACGGAACTTCATTATCGTCTTGAAGATGACTATCCCGGTTTAAGTCGTGGTGTATTGGAACGGGGCGGTGCAGGAACGAATGGTGTATTCAATCAAGATCTTTCTCCAAACGCCATGCTCATTGAAATGGGTGGCATTGATAACACATTCGATGAATTAAACCGTAGTGCAGAAGCGGTAGCAAATATCGTAGAAACGTATATTTATGAACAGGTAGAAGAGGAGGAAGACGAATGAGGTTTAAACGTGGTGCATCGATGCTTATGTTTGGACTCGTGCTGTTTTTAAGTGGCGTTTTAAGTGGTCATTATTACGCGTATTATCAATGGGGAGAAGTGTACCATGATGAACGGGTAGTTGATGAAGAAGTACTAAAAGATAAATCAGAAAGCATGGAAGAGCAAGGAATAGACCTTTCAGAACGCCAAGAGCAACTTCGTCAAAATGATTCGTCGAACTTCTTTTCTGATCTCGGTAAAACACTCGGAGGTTCGCCTCGCTGAGTGTTTTTTCTTGCTTATTAATTGCTGTATCTTTGTCGTATTGCTATAATGTAGGGTAGTTTTCAATTGAGGACGAGGTTCTTTAAGATCAGGAGTGATGGAATGAACAATCAAGATAGACGAGAGCGACAGAAGAGGATACGTAACTTCTCAATCATTGCTCATATTGACCATGGTAAATCTACGCTTGCCGATCGGATCTTAGAACAAACAAAAACCGTATCAGCACGCGAGATGCAAGATCAGTTGCTAGATGCAATGGATTTAGAGCGTGAACGAGGCATTACGATCAAACTCAATTCTGTACAGTTGAAATACGTTGCAAAAGATGGCGAGGAATACATCTTTCATTTAATCGATACTCCAGGTCACGTCGACTTTTCTTATGAAGTGTCGAGAAGTTTGGCAGCTTGTGAAGGGGCTCTTCTCGTCGTTGATGCCTCTCAAGGAATTGAGGCACAGACGCTTGCGAATGTGTACTTAGCGCTAGATAACGACTTAGAGATTTTGCCTGTCATTAACAAAGTCGATTTACCGAGTGCTGAGCCTGAGCGCGTGAAGCAAGAGATTGAAGATGTAATTGGACTTGAAGCAGGAGATGCGGTACATGCTTCTGGAAAAAGCGGTATTGGCATTGGCGATATTTTAGAGCAAGTGGTAGAGAAAGTGCCTGCGCCAACTGGTGATCCTGAAGCACCACTGAAAGCGTTGATTTTCGATTCTCTTTATGATTCTTACCGAGGCGTTATTGCGTACATACGAATCGTTGAAGGTACAGTCAAAAAAGGCGATAAGATTCGCATGATGGCAACTGGGAAAGAGTTTGAAGTCAATGAAGTAGGGATTATGACGCCAAAACCAATCGGAGCGAACGAGTTAACTGTTGGCGACGTAGGCTTTTTAACAGCATCAATCAAAAACGTCGGTGATTCTCGTGTCGGGGATACGATTACGTCGGTCGTCAACCCTGCAGATGAGCCGTTACCAGGTTACAAGCGCATGAATCCGATGGTGTACTGTGGATTGTACCCAATTGATGCAAGTGATTATAATGCATTGCGAGATGCGCTTGAACGTCTCGAGTTAAATGATAGTGCCCTTCAGTATGAAGCTGAAACATCACAAGCACTTGGGTTTGGTTTCCGTTGTGGATTCCTTGGCCTTCTTCACATGGAAATCGTTCAAGAGCGCATTGAACGAGAATATAACATCGATCTCATTACGACTGCGCCAAGTGTAATTTATGATGTGACGTTATTAGACGGATCAAAGGTTCAAATTGATAACCCGTCAAACATGCCAGATGCACAATCGGTTGATTTTGTTGAAGAGCCGTACGTGAAAAGTACAGTAATGGTTCCAAATGATTACGTCGGTGCTGTAATGGATCTTTGTCAGAAGAAGCGAGGCAATTTCATCGATATGACGTATATGGATGCCAATCGAGTGAACTTGATTTACGAGCTGCCATTAACAGAAATTGTTTACGACTTCTTTGACCAATTGAAGTCAAATACAAAAGGGTATGCGTCGTTTGATTATGAAATGATTGGATACAGAACGTCTAATCTTGTGAAGATGGACATCCTTTTAAACAGTGAAAAAGTCGATGCATTATCGATTATCGTACACCGTGATATGGCCTATGATCGCGGGAAAATTATCGTAGATAAATTAAGGGAACTTATTCCGAGGCAGCAATTCGAAGTGCCGGTACAAGCGAGTATCGGAAACAAAGTCATTGCGAGATCGACAATTAAAGCTCTCCGTAAAAACGTCCTTTCAAAATGTTACGGAGGGGACATTACGAGAAAGCGTAAACTTCTTGAAAAGCAAAAAGAAGGTAAAAAGCGCATGAAGAACGTCGGTAGTGTCGAAGTTCCTCAGGAAGCATTTATGAGTGTTCTAAAAATGGACGACCAAAAATAAGAGGTTGATTGCGATGAAACAAGGGTTATATGTTCATATCCCATTTTGTAAACAGATCTGTCATTATTGTGATTTCAATAAAGTGCTCGTCAAAAACCAACCCGTGGATACGTACGTAGATGCCCTTTTAACCGAAGGGCGCCTACGACTTCGTGGGAAATCGTACCATTCTAATACGATTTACATTGGAGGGGGAACGCCGACGGCACTATCAGCGAACCAATTGGGTCAGTTGTTTACGAACTTGCAAAAAGCAGGGATCAGCTGGGATGAAACGAGTGAAGTCACGTTAGAAGTGAATCCGGATGGCGTAACAACAGAACAGCTTGAAGTCGTACGTTCATACGGTATTAATCGACTAAGTGTTGGTGTGCAAACTTTTGACCCGACATTACTTGAGACAATCGGTAGAACGCATAGTGTCGCTGACGTTCATGAATTGCTCGAGAAAGCACGAGGCTTAGGGTTTAACAACATTTCGATTGATTTAATGTATGCCTTGCCGGGACAAACAGAGAAAAGTTGGCTTCAAACGGTTGATCGAGCGATTGAACTACAACCCGACCATATTTCTGCTTACGGATTAAAAATTGAGCCTAAAACGCAGTTTCATAACTGGCAAAAAAGTGGTCAGATCGTCGCAATGGATCAAGATGATGAAGCGGATCTTTATGAATTGCTCATAAACAAGTTAGAGAATGCCGGGTACTTTCAGTATGAAATTAGCAACTTTGCTAAACGAGGAAAAGAGAGCCGTCACAACCTCTTATATTGGGAGAATGAATCGTACTTAGCGCTCGGTGCAGGTGCTCATGGGTATGTTGAGCAAGAACGTTACCAGAACATCGGTCCGATTCCTCATTATTTAAAAACAATCGAGAACGAAGAATTGCCTACGAGAAAAGTAGATCACATCTCAAAAAATGAGCAAATGGAAGAAGAGATGTTCTTAGGGTTACGACTGCGAAAAGGGGTAAGCCAAGCTAACTTCTACCGTAAATATGAAGTGACGATGCAATCGGTATATGGTGAAGCAATTGAACATTTATTACGAGATGAATTAGTCGAGTGGAAAGGTGATTGCCTCCGTTTAACGGAGCGAGGTCAACTACTTGGTAATGAAGTCTTTGCCCAATTTTTACTACCAAAAGATGAAGAAGCGATTCGTTGACAAACCGAATCGCTTTTGATAAATTATTGAGTAGATTTAGCACTCAAGATATTCGAGTGCTAACAGGGGTGATAGGCGTATGTTAAGTCGTCGTCAACTATACATTTTACAAGCAATTGTAGATGATTACGTGCAAACAGCTGAACCAGTCGGCTCAAGAAGCATATCCAAGCGTGAAGATGTGGATTTTAGCGCAGCTACGATTCGTAATGAGATGGCGGATTTGGAAGACATGGGTTTTTTAATGAAACCTCACAGTTCTTCTGGACGTATTCCTTCTCATAAAGGCTATCGTCTGTACGTAGATCAATTGTTAAATGAGACAGATAACAATCATTTAGGTTTGATCACTTCTGTGCAACAACTATTTGATTCGAGAGTTTCTGAAGTTGAAGCAGTCATGAGAAAAACGGCTGCGGTACTATCAGAAATGACGAATTATGTGTCTGTCGTATTAGGCCCAGCAATGTCTAATACGAAATTGAAACAACTTCAAATTATCCCACTGTCTACGACTCAAGCTGTAGCGATTCTCGTCACGGACTCTGGTCATGTTGAGAACCGTACGTTTGATATTCCTCATAACATGTCGTTAAGCGACTTGGAGAAATTCGTCAATATACTAAACGAACAGCTTGCTGATAGTCCGATTAAACAATGGGAAGCTTTAATGTCGAATGAGATCGAGCGCCTTCTTAGACAACATGTTGACCATTACGAGAAGATTCATCAAGATTTGTCAGCTGCTTTCAAACCGAAAGTAAATGAACAGATTTTCTATAATGGCATGTTGAATTTGCTTGCTCAACCAGAGTTCAAAGACGTTGAGAAGGTCAAGCAAATGCTAGAGTGGCTCGAAGATAAGAAAGAAGTCTATTCATTGTTAAATGCAATGAATTCACAAGGACTTACCGTCAAAATTGGTGAGGAGAATCGCTTTGAGCTGTTTGATGACATCAGTATGATTACTGCAACGTATGCCATTGATGGTGATACGGTCGGTAGTATCGGGCTTATTGGTCCTACCCGCATGCAATATGAACGAGCGATTCAAATTATTACTCAGATGGCAGACGGTTTATCCACATCATTGACGAGATTGTATCGTCACGATGCATAAAATGATTAAGTTAGAATAAGAGACGTGGATACGTTTGGAGGTGCCTCGCATGACTGAAGATAAGAACAACGAACAACGAGAAGAAGAAACGGTCATCGATGAACAAGTCGAAGATTCTACGGACGAAAACGTAGAAATCCTAGACGGTGACACAGAGGTAGAAGAAACAGAGAGTGACGATCCTAAAGAAGCTGAGATTACGGAACTTCGTAACAAACTTCTACGTCATCAAGCAGATTATGATAACTTCCGTCGTCGTACTAGACAAGAAAAGGAAGCGGATGCGAAATATCGCTCTCAACGATTGATCGAATCTGTTCTGCCTGTTATGGACAACTTCTCTCGCGCTTTGAAGCACGAAGCTGAAACAGAGGAAGGTCAGAACATCCATAAAGGGATGGCGATGGTATATGATCAACTTGTTGAAGCTTTGAAGTCTGAGGGATTAGAAGAAATTCCAACTGAAGGTGAAGCATTTGATCCAAATGTTCACCAAGCAGTGATGCAAGTAGAAGAAGAAGGGTTTGAAAGCAATCAAATAGTGGAAGAACTTCAAAAGGGTTATCTACTAAAAGATCGGGTCGTTCGACCTGCAATGGTGAAAGTCAACGCGTAAGCGTATTGACGATAGATGATTTTTGATTACGATGTAATGGAGATTCAAGGAGGACATTTGCGATGAGTAAAGTTATTGGTATTGACTTAGGAACAACAAACTCCTGTGTGGCAGTTATGGAGGGCGGGGAAGCGGTCGTTATTCCTAACCCTGAAGGTAACCGTACGACCCCTTCAGTTGTTGCATTTAAAGATGGAGAGCGTCAAGTTGGGGAAGTCGCTAAACGTCAAGCGATCACAAACCCAAACACGATTTTATCAATCAAGCGTCATATGGGTACAGACCACAAAGAAGAAGTAGAAGGCAAAGATTATTCACCACAAGAAATCTCTGCGATTATCCTTCAAAAGCTTAAGTCTGATGCAGAAGCATACCTTGGTGAGACAGTATCTAAAGCGGTTATTACCGTTCCAGCATACTTCAATGACTCTCAACGTCAAGCAACAAAAGATGCTGGTAAAATTGCAGGTCTTGAAGTTGAGCGAATTGTAAACGAGCCAACGGCAGCTGCGCTTGCATACGGTCTTGAGAAAGACGAAGATCAAACGATTCTCGTTTATGACCTCGGTGGTGGTACGTTTGACGTATCAATTCTAGAACTTGGCGATGGATTCTTCGAAGTTAAGTCAACATCTGGTGATAATGAGTTAGGTGGAGATGACTTCGATGAAGTAATCATTGATCATATGGTTGAAGAATTTAAGAAAGAAAACGGCATTGACTTAAAGCAAGACAAAATGGCAATGCAACGCCTTAAAGATACAGCTGAGAAAGCGAAGAAAGACCTTTCAGGTGTAACAAATACTCAACTATCACTACCGTTCATTACAGCAGATGCATCAGGTCCTAAGCACCTTGAGATGAACCTAACACGTGCGAAGTTTGATGAGCTTTCTTCACACCTTGTAGAACGTACGATGGAACCGACACGTCGTGCCATCCAAGACTCAGGTCTTTCTGCATCTGAGATCGACAAGATCATTCTTGTCGGTGGTTCAACTCGTATTCCAGCTGTTCAAGATGGAATTAAGAAACTTACTGGAAAAGATCCTCACAAAGGTGTAAACCCTGATGAGGTCGTTGCACTTGGTGCTGCTGTTCAAGCAGGTGTACTTGCAGGTGATGTAAAAGACGTTGTCCTTCTTGACGTTACACCACTTTCACTAGGAATTGAGACGATGGGTGGCGTATTCACTCGCCTAATCGAGCGTAATACGACAATCCCTACAAGCCAATCCCAAGTATTCTCAACGGCTGCTGATAACCAACCGTCAGTAGACATTCATGTTCTTCAAGGAGAGCGTGAAATGGCTAATGACAACAAAACACTCGGTCGCTTCCAATTGAATGAGATTCCACCAGCACCGCGTGGTGTTCCTCAAATCGAAGTAAGTTTCGATATCGATGCGAATGGTATTGTTAACGTACGTGCGAAAGACAAAGGTACGAACAAGGAACAATCGATTACGATTACGTCTTCTTCAGGCCTTTCTGATGATGAGATCGAGAACATGGTTAAGCAAGCTGAAGAAAATGCAGAAGCAGATAAACAACGCAAAGAAGAGGCAGAGCTTCGCAATGAATCAGATAGCTTAATCTTTACTGTTGATAAAACGATCAAAGATCTTGGTGAGAACGTAGAAGAAGCTGACAAAGAGAAAGCAGAAGCAGCGAAAACGAAGCTCCAAGAAGCGTTACAAGGTACTGATCTTGAAGTGATCCGTACTGCTAAAGATGAACTTCAAGAAAGTGTTCACGCTCTTACTCAGAAGATGTATGAGCAAATGGCGCAAGAGCAACAAGCTGAAGGCGCTGAAGGTGAAGAGCAAAACACAGGACAAGAAGAAGACGTCGTTGATACAGAGTTTGAAGAAGTAAAAGACGACGAAGACAACAAAGAGAACAAGTAATTCTACGTAAAAAGTCAAAGTCAGGTTCGCTTGACTTTGGCTTTTTTACTTAGTGTCCACACCTTGCGGGTTTTCGTAAATCCCTGTAAGATAATCGTCATGTGAGAAGGAACGGGAGTGAAACGGAGAATGAGTAAACGAGACTTCTATGAAGTGCTCGGTGTAAGTGAAGGCGCATCAGGTGATGAGATTAAAAAAGCGTACCGTAAATTGGCGCGTAAATATCACCCAGATGTGAATAAAGAAGACGATGCCGAGGATAAATTTAAAGAAGTAAAAGAAGCCTATGATACGTTGAGTGATCCACAGAAGAAAGCGCATTATGATCAATTCGGTCATAGCGATCCAAATCAAGGATTTGGCGGCGGAAGTGCTGATTTTGGTGGTAGTGGTTTTGGAGACATTTTCGATATGTTCTTTGGCGGCGGTGGGAGACGAGATCCGAACGCTCCACGCCAAGGCGCCGACTTACAATATACGATGACGCTTGATTTTAAAGAGGCGATTTTCGGTAAAGAAGAAGAAATTGAAATTCCGCGTGAAGAAAGCTGTAATACGTGTACGGGCTCTGGTGCGAAACCAGGAACAACACCTGACACATGTAATCGATGTGGCGGCAGCGGGCAGTTAAACGTCGAACAGAACACCCCGTTTGGGCGTGTTGTGAACCGTCGTGTATGTGATACGTGTGAAGGTAAAGGTCAAACGATTAAAGACAAGTGTACGACGTGTGGCGGCGACGGCCGTGTTCAAAAACGCAAAAAAGTGCGCGTGAACATTCCAGCAGGAATTGATCACGGTCAACAAATGCGTCAAGCAGGACAAGGTGAAGCCGGTGTAAATGGCGGACCTCCAGGAGACCTGTATATCGTCATTAACGTAAAGCCTCATGAGTTTTTCGAACGTGATGGCGATGATATTCGTTGTGAAATGCCACTTACGTTTACTCAAGCGGCACTCGGCGATGAGATTGAAGTGCCTGCATTAAGTGGTAAAGTGAAAATTAAAGTGCCGGCAGGAACGCAGTCTGGGCGTCAATTTAGACTTCGTGGAAAAGGTGCGAGAAATGTACACGGCCGTGGTACCGGAGATCAAATTATTACGGTTCGCGTCATTACGCCTTCAAAGCTTACTGACAAACAACGAACATTGCTTAAGGAGTTTGCTGAAGAAAGTGGAGAAACAGTTGATGAGCATAGCGACAGTTTCTTTGATAAAGTAAAACGAGCATTTCGTGGTGATTAATGAGTGAAGAACGTGGCTTCCTTTTTAGGAAGTCCCGTTCTATTTTTTAAGTGAAGAAACGAGGGGTTTTTGATGCAATGGATTGAATGTCGTGTACATACAACACATGCTGCGCATGAATTGATCGCACAACTGTTTATTACGCATGGAGCGAACGGTACGGTAATTGAAGATAGTCGCGGGAAAGATTTTACCCCGGAACCGTGGACTGATATTATTGGGACACCAAATACAGAGCATTTACCGACCGATGGGGTCGTTGTAAAAGCCTACTTCCCTGATGATGGTACGCTTGACGATACGATAAGCGCTGTAAAAAAAGATCTCGTCCAGTTAGAAGCAACAACCAATCAACCTGTAGCACAAACTGAGATTCTCCTTACGACAGTGCATGAAGAAGACTGGGCGGAAGCATGGAAAGCGTATTATAAACCGGTGCAAGTTAGTGAGACGATGAGCATCGTACCGACTTGGGAAAGCTATGAGAAACGTCGAGAAGATGAACACATCATCACAATGGATCCTGGTATGGCATTTGGAACAGGTACACATGAGACAACCTTACTTTGTTTGCGAGCTTTAGAACATATTGTGAACGATGGGGATACAGTCATTGATGTCGGGACAGGTTCTGGTATACTTAGCATCGCAGCGGCTAAACTAGGAGCAAAAGCTGTTCATGCCGTTGATCTTGATTCATTAGCGGTTCAAGTAGCGAAGGAAAATAGTAAAGCGAACAACGTAAGTGATCGCATAACGATTGAACAACGTGATTTGTTAAGTGAATCATCAAACGAACAAAAAGCAGACATTGTTGTAGCCAACCTTCTCGCGCACCTCGTCATCGCACTTGCACCGGACATTCAACGCCATTTGAAAGTCGGCGGACAGCTCGTTGTTAGTGGAATTATTAAGCAAAAAGAGCAAGAAGTTATTGATGTGTTAAAGCAAGAGCATTTTCACATTGATGAAGTGTTAGAGCAAAAAGATTGGGTCGCTATTCGTTGTAGGTTAACAAAAGTTGGAGGCGAATAATGCAGCGGTATTTCATTGAGCAAACCGAGTGGACGAAACAAACGGTGACGCTCACCGGTGAGCAAGCGAAGCATATTGCGAAAGTGATGCGGATGCGTGAAGGTGACAAAGTCGTTTGTATAAATAAAGAAGATCAACTGGCAGGTATATTTCGGATTCAGTCACTCACTGAACAACACGTCGTTGCCAAATTTGAAGAAGAATTGTCGTCTGACGTTGAACTTGGAATTCATGTTACAATAGCTCAAGCTGATATTAAAGGTGACAAGTTTGAATATGTCCTCCAAAAAGGTACGGAACTTGGTGCGAGTCGTTTTCACGGCTTTTCTGCAAAGCATTCGGTCGTTAAATGGGACAACAAAAAAGAAGATAAGAAGCTTTCTCGATATCAGAAGATCGTTCAAGAAGCTGCCGAGCAATCGGAACGCTTAGTGCTTCCTTCAGTAATGCATTTTCCTAACGTCGATTCACTTCTAAGTGATTCATATGACCATCGCTGGATTATTTCTGAAGTCGCAGCAAGAGATGGACAGCATGATGCTTTATATGGAGCAATGCAAAAGGTGCAACACGGGGACCGTTTGCTTGCAGTGTTTGGTCCAGAAGGTGGCTTTAGTGAAGAAGAGCATGAGCGACTCGTTCATGAAGGTTTTAAGCCGGTGAGTTTGGGGCCGAGAATCTTGCGTGCCGAAACGGCATCTCCTGCATTACTTAGCATGATCAGTTATCAATTTGAATTAATGAGGTGAAGTTTTATGCCAAGTGTGGCATTCCATACACTCGGTTGTAAGGTCAACCATTACGAAACAGAAGCAATCTGGCAGCTGTTCAAAGAGGCGGGTTACGCGCAGCGTGAGGGTGAAGATGAAGCGGATGTTTACGTAATTAATACATGTACAGTAACGAACACAGGTGATAAGAAGAGCCGTCAAGTCATTCGACGTGCGATTCGTAACAACCCTGAAGCGGTCATTTGTGTAACAGGATGTTATGCACAAACATCTTCAGCTGAAATTATGGATATTCCTGGCGTTGATATTGTCGTCGGTACACAAGATCGTAAGAAAATGATCGGTTACATCGATGACTTCAGGAAAACACGAGAGCCGATGAATGCAGTCGGTAACATTATGAAAACACGTACGTATGAAGAACTTGGTGTTCCAGCGTTTCGTGATCGTACACGTGCGAGTTTGAAAATTCAAGAGGGATGCAATAATTTCTGCACGTTCTGTATTATTCCATGGGCGAAAGGTTTACTTCGTTCACGTGAACCAGAACAAGTATTATCTCAAGCGAAGCAGCTCGTAGAAGCAGGGTACAAAGAAGTTGTTCTAACAGGCATTCATACGGCAGGTTACGGTGAAGACTTTAAAGACTACAATTTCGCGGCACTTCTTCGTGAACTGGAACAAGTTGACGGGATTGAGCGTCTGCGTATTTCGTCCATTGAAGCGAGTCAAATTACAGACGAAGTCGTAGAGGTCGTTAAACAATCTGATAAGATCGTTAACCATTTCCATATCCCTTTACAAGCGGGCTCTGACACGGTGTTAAAGCGCATGAGAAGAAAGTATACGACGGAATTCTATCGTGAACGCGTTGCGCGTTTGAAGCGTATTTTCCCAGATTTAGCGATTACAACGGACGTCATTGTCGGTTTTCCTGGTGAAACTGAGGAAGAGTTCCAAGAAACGTACGAGTTTATCCAAGAGATTGGTTACTCTGAGCTTCACGTGTTCCCGTATTCAAAGCGAACAGGCACGCCTGCAGCGAGACATCAAAACCAAGTAGACGATGAAACGAAGAACAAACGAGTGCATAAGCTCATTGCTTTGTCAGAGCAAATGGCAAAAGAATATGCATCAAGGTTTGAAGATGAAGTCGTTGAAGTTATCCCTGAAGAAGAAGATAAAGAACAACCAGGGAAAGGCATTTACGTTGGTTATACGACGAACTATTTGAAAGTCAAAGTACAAGCGACAGAAGAGATGGTCGGTCAAATCGTAAAGGCGAAAATTACGAAAGCAGGATATCCGTATAACGAAGCGGAATTTGTTCGTGTAATGGACGTTAAAGCGCCAGCATCAATCTAACTGGTGTGTATGCAATAAAAAACCTTTTGATAAAGGAGTAGTTACGTGCTCCGAGTATCAAAAGGTTTTTTTGTATGAAACAAAGAGATGGGTAGTTGTTAGATATAGTACTTTCTTTTATACTCGTCCTCCTGTCATCCGCTCAATAAGCGTTGCAAAAGGATGAATAAACGGCAATAGTACGAGAGAACAAACTAAGTTAAAAATGACCGATGCGTGTGCAACTTGAGCCGCGGGGTCAGTCGTTAAGTGCATAACAATCTCAGAGAAAAAGCTAACAAATGGTAAAAATAACAGTGCTCCTCCGAGGTTTAACACGACATTTGCCATTGCAGTTTGCATGGCGCCTCGTCCTGCTCCAATCGCTGCGAGGACTGCTGTTAAGCAAGTTCCGACGTTTGATCCCATCATGATTGAGATTGCTTCATTTAAATTTAACAAGTCATTCGCATACAATTGGATAGCGATTGCGATGGTTGCAGTGCTCGATTGAATAATCGAAGCGATAACAGTACCGCCTAGTAACGAAGATAAATTACTAAAATCTTGGTTTAAAAAAGCTTGAAGAATCGATGTTGTTGCCAAACTTTCTCCCCAATTGCCCATACCGTCCATCGCAAGAAACATGCAACCGATGCCACTGAAAATCATTCCGAATAAAAATAAGCTTTTATAACGGGAAAGTAAACAAACAAAACCGAGTGCAAGTGCGATGATGCCAAGCGTTTCACCAGATAGAACAAGGATTTCTAACGTGATTGTCGTACCGACATTTGCGCCGAGTATAATCGCAATCGTTTGTCTGAAAGGGATTAGCCCAGCTGCAACAAGACTAACTGCGAGAACCATGACTGCAGTTGAGCTTTGCAATGTTGCGGTTACAGCAAAGCCGACGATAAATCCGAGTAATGGATGGCTCGTACTCGTGTAAATGATCGTCTTCACCCGCGCGGGTGTTGCTCGTTCTAACCCTAAGCGTATTAATGCAATCCCGAATAAGAAAATAAAAATGTAAACGACAATCATCATAAACGAAGATTCCATAGCCCGTCCTCCATAGTTCATCTATATGAGGACATCAAGAGAATATTCAAAAACTGAAATAACTCTTGCAAACTGACCAAGTATGCAGTACAATTTAGTAAAATGACTTCACTAGTACAAGATCTTTATGCGAAGAGGTCATGATTGTGAGCGGTACTGCGGAGGGAGGGATTCAAAATGGCTGAAACACGTATTAGAAAGAATGAGTCGCTCGATTCAGCGTTGCGCCGTTTTAAGAAAAATGTTTCGAAAGACGGTACTCTAGCTGAGGTCCGCAAGCGTAAACATTATGAGAAGCCAAGCGTTAAACGAAAGAAAAAATCAGAAGCTGCGCGTAAGCGTAAGTTCTAAGTTTTTCTAAACGAGCGTACGAAACCCTCGGTACATTTGTATCGAGGGTTTTTCACATTTTTTACGACTTTCTGAAACCCTGAGGGGTGTTATTTCGTAAATAAAGTAAAGCACCAAGTAGCAGCGCTTGTCTTCGTGCTTCCTCGTTGTGTAAAATAGTGATAACGGTTACGTAAGCGATAGAAGGGTGGGAACAAATGGGTAAAGTGCACCGAATTTCTCTGTTTTTGTTGCTGCTCGTTGCAGGAATGTTTTTGCCGTTTTTATCAAACGCGCAAAGTGATCAAACCGTGCATGTGATCCCTGTTGAACAGACGGTAGAGCGTGGACTTGAAGCCTTTTTAGATCGAGCCATCGACACTGCCGTTGAACAAGGCGCCGACCATATTCTTTTAGAGATGGATACGCCTGGTGGCGCTGTAAACGCAGCAACGAATATCGTAGGGAAGATACAAGAGACAGAAGTTCCGATTACTACATTTGTGCTAGGTGAAGAATACGGTGCGATTTCAGCGGGTGCTTATATTGCATTGTACACGGACAATATTTACATGCAGCCAGGTGCTCAAATAGGTAACGCGAGTGTGATCGACGGTGCTGGCAATGCAGCAGATCAAAAGGTTGCTCAAAACTGGGCAACAGAGATGCGAACAGCAGCACAAAGTAGTGACCATGACCGACCTCCAGATATTGCGGAACGAATGGTCGACCCGCAAGGTCCAATTTCATTAAATGCCGATGAAGCTGTTGCAAATGGGTATGCTGAAGGAAAAGTCGACAATCGAGAAGAAGTGCTCACGGAATTAAATCTTGCGGATGCGGAAATCGTAGAGCAAGAGATTACGTTTTTTGAGACGCTTACGAGATGGGTCACTCACCCAGCGATGATTTCGGTCTTACTTGCGGTAGGCGCAGTCGGATTAATTGCAGAGTTTTTCACGCCTGGATTTGGCATTGCTGGTTTAATTGGTCTTTCTTCCTTAGGATTATTTTTCTTTGGACATTTGTTTGCAGGATTTGCGGGATGGGAAAGTTTAATCCTTCTCATACTCGGATTAATTCTTATAGTTATTGAAATAGTGTTTACAGGCTTTGGATTGTTTGGTTTACTAGGTGTTGGAGCTATTATCGGCAGTATTTCCCTTGCCTCCTTTGATACGTCGCAGATTTTTATTTCGATCGGAATTGCAGTAGCAGCTGCAGCAGCGGCGGCTTTCGTGTTATTTAAATACTTCGGTCGAATTGGTTTGATGAAACGATTCGTATTGACCGATCAGTTGTCTACGAAAGAATCTGAAGAGCGACACCTGACCCAAAAGCAACTCATTGGAGAAGTTGGCGTTGCTTTAACCCCACTAAGTCCCGGTGGAATCGGTGAATTTAACGGTCAGAACATTGACGTTGTCACAGAGGGAAGCTTTATTGAGCGGGGAAAAGAAGTTCAAGTCGTTCGGACGAACGGGGCAAGTATTGTTGTACGAGAAAAGCTGTAAACTACAATTAAGGGGGATTTAGTAACATGGATGAACTATTCAACACAGGTAACATTATGATTATTGTTGTTGTTGCAATTGTGATCATTTTGTTCTCGATCTTGTTTACTTTCGTTCCAGTTCGTTTATGGATTGCAGCGGTTGCTGCAAATGTAAAAGTAGGGATCTTCACGCTAGTCGGTATGCGACTACGTAATGTTGTTCCAAAGCGAGTCGTAGAACCATTGATCAAAGCAAAGAAAGCAGGCCTTGATGTAACGATTAATATGCTTGAAGGTCACTATTTAGCTGGTGGTAATGTAGACCGCGTAATTAACGCTTTAATCGCAGCTCACCGAGCAAATATTGAACTTACATTTGAGCGCGCAGCAGCGATCGACCTAGCTGGTCGTGACGTATTAGAAGCAGTTCAAATGAGTGTAAATCCGAAAGTTATTGAAACACCATTTATTGCCGGTGTTGCGATGGACGGGATTGAAATCAAAGCGAAATCACGTATTACTGTACGTGCGAACATCGACCGCCTCGTCGGTGGTGCTGGAGAAGATACGGTTATTGCCCGTGTAGGTGAAGGTATCGTATCAACTATTGGTTCGAACACAGATCATAAGAAGGTACTTGAGAACCCGGATATGATTTCACAAACAGTCCTCAAAAAAGGATTGGATTCAGGTACAGCCTTCGAAATTCTCTCAATCGATATTGCAGATATTGATATCGGCAAGAACATTGGTGCAGAACTTCAAACGGATCAAGCTGAGGCAGATAAGAACATTGCCCAAGCGAAAGCAGAAGAGCGCCGTGCGATGGCCGTTGCCAAAGAACAAGAAATGAAAGCCCGTGTTGAAGAAATGCGTGCGAAAGTTGTTGAGGCCGAAGCTGAAGTACCAATGGCGATGGCTGAAGCGTTCCGTGCTGGTAATTTAGGTGTAATGGACTATGTGAATTTCCAAAACGTTCAAGCTGATACAGACATGAGAGAGAGCATCGGTAAATCAACACATGATGACACCGATCAAGATCCTCACCGAAATCGGTAACCGCAACTAATGTAGCGGCTCTCGAATAAAAGGAGGGGTCATTAGTGGATTTTATATGGATCATGCTTATCATGTTTATCGTCTCTAGTCTGATTAACATGTTCTCACAAAAAAAGCAAAAGCAAGAACAAGAACGTCAAAAGCCAGGTACGAGCGGTCAACCACAAAGTACAAACAGTCAACCATCACAAGGTAATCAGCGGGAGCAACAACCTACAAACGAGCAAGAAAGTCCGTTTGGTGATCTCGGGAGACAACTTGAAGAAATGTTTGGTGGCGGACAAGAGCAAAGAACAGATCATCCGACAGAGCGTCAGCCTCAAGCGAATACAGATATGTATTCGGAAGCGAAGCAAAACGATGAAGTTGTCGTCAGTGATGAAATGAAAGAGTATGAACGTAAGCGTGAAGAAGCGAGAAAGCGTCGTCTTGAAGCTGAGCAACAGCTAAAAGATAAAGTAGCTAATCTCGAATCTAAGCGTCGGGCTACTGATGCGGCTGCGGCTGTTTCCTTCAAGAACATTACGTCTAAAGACGTCGTTCAAGGTATGATTTGGTCGGAGATTTTGACAGAGCCACGTGGTACAAAGCCACACCGCATTAGAAGAACACGTTCAAGATAAGTATCATAAGATAAAGCATCCTCACATAGATGGGGGTGCTTTTTCTTTTGTTATAAACGAAGTGGTAAATAGCCAGTTTCATACATACGAATAGGTATAGGAGGGAATGTTTGTGAGCGCTATCTCAAAGAAGTTTCGCAAGCTAATCAGCAAAGGGATGCAAATTCCTATTGATGTTACGTTGGGATTACCGAGGGTGACAATGATTGGTCATTTGCATGTCTATATTGAGAATCATCAAGGCATTCTTTCCTTTACACCAGAGCGTGTACACTTGCGTCTTACAGATGGCGAGTTAATTGTTGTCGGGCAAAATATGATCATCAAAGCAATTTTACCAGAGGAGCTTATCCTCGAAGGAACGATTGATGAAATAAAACATGTGTAATGAAAGAAGGAGGACGTGTTGATCATGAGCAAAAAAACGTGGCTCGGCACGGTTGTGACGACGATTGAAGGGGAGGAAGTGGAATCGTTTATTAATGCATGTACGTCTCAAAACATTCAATTTATGAATGTTGAAAGGACGAGCATGACGAGCATACGTGCCGTTATTTTAATTGAAGACGTAAGAAAGTTTAGAAAAATCGCACGCAAACGTGGACTCGTCATTCGTTTTTTAGAAAGAGACGGTATGTATGTGATCAAAGAGCGGAGCAAGAAGCGCTTTGGGTTCATCATTGGAATTGTTGCATTTTGTGTCGCACTAGGTTTGCTTTCACAGCTCGTGTGGAAGGTTGATATTGAAGGAGCGTCTCCTCTTGTCGAACAAGACGTGCGCGAATGGGCTGAACAAGAAGGATTGAAAGTTGGACAGCCTCAGTGGCGGCTAGCTCCGGAGGCGGACATTCAACAACGTGTAACAGAGGAAGTGGAAGGTGCAACTTGGATCGGTGTTGAAAAAATTGGGACAAAATATCAATTCCGGGTCGTTGAACAACATCTTGCTGAAGAACAAGAACAACTTACTCCACGTCATTTAATTGCGAATAAAAATGGTGTTATTCAGCAAATGTACGTAGAAAATGGTCGTGCAGTCGTTAAAAGCAACGACGTTGTGCAAAAAGGGGAATTACTCGTATCTGGATTGATTGGGAGAGAAGGGGAAGAAACTGCAATTGCAGCGAAAGGCGAAGTGATGGCTGAGACGTGGTATCAAGGAACAGTAGAAGCCCCACTTCAATTAACGGGAATTGCTTCAACTGGTGAGACGAAAAATCAATACACATTTTCCTGGAACGAGTATTCATTTGTATTTTGGGGCAAAGATGCACAAGATGAATATGAGCAATTTCATACGGAGACCGATCAGTTAGCATTGCCACTTGGATTCGTATCGGTTCCATTACCGATTGAGAGAACGACGTATGAACAGCGGGATACGATGACGATTGAGTACAGTGAAGACGAAGCGATTGGACATGCGGTATCAATCGGGAAGAATCATTTAGAGCAGCAATTAGACAATGATGCGAAGATCATCGCTGAAAATATTTTACAGACACAAACAGACAATGGTAAAGTTAAGCTATCCATACATTATCAAGTCGTTGAAAATATTGTACAAGTTGCGCCTATACAACAAGGAGATTGAGTAATTTGACAGAACGAAAAGTCATTGATTTGCACGTAGAAGATTCAACAGAATTGCAAACTTTGTTCGGTCCGAATGACACACATCTTAAACGGGCAGAAGAGCTACTTGGTGTTTCCATTGTGACGAGGGGCGAAGCGCTCGTTGTCACTGGCAAGGAAGAATATATCAATCGAATTGAACGCGTCTTTTTGAAGCTCTTGTCGTTACTTCGACAAGGAACGCTCATTAGTGAGCGGGATGTAATTTATGCATTGCAATTAGACGAAGATAAGCAGTTAGATAAGTTAAACCATATGTATCAGGAAACGATTGCGATTAATGCAAAAGGCAAACCGATCGTCGTGAAAACACTCGGACAACAAAAGTATGTAAGCGCAATTCGTAATCACGATCTAATCTTTGGAATCGGTCCTGCGGGTACTGGTAAAACGTATTTGGCAGTCGTCATGGCTGTAAGTGCTTTGAAAGCTGGACAAGTAGAGCGGATTGTTTTGACGAGACCTGCCGTTGAAGCGGGTGAGAACTTAGGTTTCTTACCTGGAGATTTGAAAGAGAAAGTCGATCCGTATTTACGTCCGCTCTATGATGCGCTTCATGACATCTTTGGTACAGAGCATACAGCAAGGTTAATGGAAAGAGGGACGATTGAGGTTGCACCTCTTGCTTATATGCGTGGTCGTACGTTAGATGATGCGTTTGTGATCTTAGATGAAGCTCAAAATACGACCCCTGAGCAGATGAAGATGTTCCTCACTCGTCTCGGCTTCGGTTCCAAAATGATCGTTAATGGTGACCTTACACAAATTGATTTGCCAAAAGGTAAGAAGTCCGGCTTGGGAATTGCGAAAGACATTCTTGGACACGTAAAAGGAATCAGCTTTATATACCTTGAAGGTGCAGATGTTGTCCGTCATACACTTGTTAAGCGTATTCTTGAAGCCTATGACACTAATGAAGAATCGTCATTATAAGGCGAATGGAGGAGAATCGCCGTGTCGCAGAAAACCAACAAAAAGCAGACTGCTCTTAACAATCGTTACATTCGACTAGGGTTGTTTCTGTTACTCGGGGTTCTTCTTTACGTATCAACATTTAACAATGTTGTACCTGAGCAATTGGACATCTCACTATCCGAACCAGCTCCACAAGACATCCGTTCTCCTATTACGATGGAACACGAAGAACAAACAGCAGAACGAAGACGAGAAGCGGTCGCAACCATTGATCCCGTTTATACGCTTCAAACGCATTATGCAACGACGCAAACAGACAAATTGAATGCAATGTTTGACTTGGCGGCCACTCTTCAATCAGAGATGGAAGAAGAATCTGAAGATGGCGAGGAGCAAGACGAGCCTCCTGGACTCGAGGAACAAGTTGAATACATGCAAGATGCACTAAGTGAAAACGTTGATCAATCGATTTCTACTACAACGATTGAGACGCTCTTAACATCCTCTAGTCAAGAATTAAGAACGGCTAGAGATGTGGCTAGAAATGCAATCTTTGAAGTTATGAATGACGGGATTTCTGTTGATCAAGTTCCGACAGCGCGTGAAGAGGCAGAAGAGCGGGTGTCTCGTTCAATTACGAGTAGCCGAATGCAAAGTGCTGTGTCTGAAATGACGACGTCTCTTGTTACTGCAAATTATATTTATGATGATGAAGCAACAAATGAGCAAGTGGAACTTGCAGTTAGTGAAGTCGATCCAGTGTTAATTCGAGAAGGGCAACTTCTTGCTCAAGAAGGAGAAGTAATCGGTCCAGAAGCTTATGAACAAATGCGGATCGTTGGGTTGCTTGATGATAGTACGTCTTTGTATCCATACATAGGGTTGTTCATATTTGTAGGTCTTCTTTTACTTTTACTGCAACTGTATATGATGCAGACGAGTGCCCCAATCCATAATAGTAATAAGCATTTGCTTTTATATGTGATTGTGTTTGTCGTGATGCTCGTCATTATGAATTTACAAAGCTTAATCATTCGGTTCGATCTAACAGGTGTGATGTGGTTAACGCCGATGGCACTAGGACCAATGTTGCTTGCGCAATTGATTAATTACCGGGTCGCACTCTTTTCTGCAACGTTGTTCGCGATTACTGGAAGCATCATTTTTAGTCATGCAGCTGCAAGTTCGTTTCATTCTTCCTTCTTAATCTACGCGATTTTAAGTGGATTTGCGGGCGTGTTCTTCATCGGGAAGCAACCGCGCATATCAAAAGTATTGCAAGCGGGCATTTTCGTAGCGCTAATTAACGGTTTAGCCGTTACGTTGCTTCATATGATGAACAATCAACAAGTTGTTTTTCAAACGTATGGCAATGAAGTGAGCTTTGCGGTACTCTCAGGCTTTTTATCAGCGATTTTGTCGCTAGGTCTCTTGCCGTTTTTTGAAACAGGCTTTAATATATTATCGAAAACGAAACTGATTGAATTAACGAATGCAAACCAGCCGTTGCTACGTAAGATTTTACTTGAGGCGCCAGGGACATATCATCATAGTGTTATGGTTGCTAATCTTTCTGAAGCTGCTTCAGAAGCAATTGGTGCAAATGGTCTACTTGCTCGTGTGGGTGCCTATTATCACGACTTAGGAAAAACGAAAAACCCGATGTACTTTATCGAAAATCAAATGCAAATTGAGAATCCGCATGACCGACTGCCTCCAGAGCGAAGTAAACAAATTATTATTGATCACCCGTACGATGGTGCAAAGATACTTGAAAAGCACAACTTCCCGAAAGAGATCGTTGATATCGCGAAGGAGCACCACGGTACAACCTTGCTGAAGTTCTTCTATCATAAGGCGAAAGAACAAGGCAAAGAACCTATAGAGTCAGAGTATCGATATCCTGGACCACGGGCACAATTTAAAGAATCGGCGATTATCGGGATTGCAGATAGCGTTGAAGCTGCAGTTCGTTCGATGCCTAATCCAACAGAAGAAAAAATTCGGAACCTCGTTGATGCGATCATTCGCGATCGCCTTGTTGACCAGCAATTTAATGAGTGCGATATTACATTAAAAGAGTTAGCTATCGTAGCAGATTCAATGTGTGAGACGTTAAAAGGAACCTTTCATTCAAGAATTGAATACCCAGACGATGAGCAAGGAGAAGTAAAGGAAAAATGAGTGAAAACATTGATGTTATTGATGAATCAAATACGTTAAGCGATGAGAGAATTGAGCTCGTGAAAAACGTCATCATGTTCTCGATTAAGCGTCTTGATCTAAATGAGATTACGGAATGTTCGTTGGTGTTCGTGCATGAAGATCGAATCCAAGAACTTAATCGGGATTATCGGAATAAAGATGCTGTAACAGACGTATTATCGTTTGCACTTAATGATGATGAACAAATGCCAGGAGATGAGCATGTACTTGGAGATATTGTCATTTGTGTAGAGCGAATGAAAGAGCAAGCTGAAGAATATGAGCATTCAATTGAGCGTGAACTAGCGTTCTTAAGCGTGCATGGTCTATTGCATTTACTTGGATATGACCATATGGATGAAGAAGAAGAACGTGAAATGTTTACGTTGCAGGAGGAACTGTTAAGCGCTTATGGGTTGGGGAGAGAAGCGTAAACGTAAAGGCTTTCGCAGGTTACTACATTCTTTTGTATACGCCTTTCAAGGATTGTACTATGTACTTCGTCACGAACAGAACATGCAAATCCACTTAGGTGTATCGTTTTTAATTATTGTGTTTGGTCTAATGGTAGAATTATCACCACTACGTTGGGCGATTTTAATGATTGTTATCGGTGGAGTGATTGCCCTGGAAATGGTCAATACGGCAATTGAACGACTCGTTGACCTTGTCTCAAGTGATTATCACCCACTTGCAGGAATTGCAAAAGATGTTGCAGCATCGGCTGTTCTTATTTTTAGCATGATTGCTGTCGTCGTCGGCATTATTATATTTTTTGAACCACTATTGCAATGGTTCTCATAGAGGAGGAGCACACATTGACGAACCAATTACAACAACTCGCTGAAAAAGCAAGATCACATGCTTACGTCCCTTATTCCACATTTCAAGTAGGTGCAAGTCTTGAAACGGAAGATGGTACATTATACAGCGGGTGTAACATTGAGAATGCGTCTTATGGATTGACGAATTGTGCCGAACGAACGGCCATTTTCAAAGCGATGTCGGAAGGGCATCGGAAAATCAAAAAACTTTATGTAACAGCGGATACGAAAGGACCGGTTTCGCCGTGCGGAGCTTGTCGCCAAGTGATTGCTGAATTTATGGAGCAAGATGGAGAGGTTATTCTCGCCAACGTAAATGGAGAAAAGCGCACGGTTACGATTCAACAATTATTGCCAGGTGCATTTGAAGCAGGAGATATGGATGAACAAAAATAATCAATTTAAATCAGGGTTTGTGTCGTTAATCGGTAGACCTAATGCAGGAAAATCTACATTACTAAATCAAGTGATCGGACAAAAGATCGCAATTATGAGTGATAAGCCCCAAACAACACGTAACAAGATCCAGGCTGTGTATACGACGGATAACGAGCAACTCGTATTTCTAGATACACCAGGAGTACACAAGCCAAAGCATAAGCTTGGTGAGTTTATGGTAAATCAAGCGTTAGATACACTAAAAGAAGTCGACGTCGTCTTATTCTTTATTGATGTATCGGAACGCTTTGGCAAAGGTGAAGAGTTTATTCTTAATTCATTAAAAGGGGTTAAGACGCCAGTATTTCTAGTGATGAACAAAATCGATAAAGTACATCCAGAACAATTGCTTGAACGCATCGAAGAGTATCGTCACCACTATGATTTTAAAGAAATTATTCCGATTTCAGCTTTAGAAGGGGAAAATGTTCAAGTCTTAGTGGAAAACCTTGTCAAGTATATGCCAGAAGGTCCTCAATATTATCCAGATGAGCAAATTACTGACCATCCGGAACGATTCATTATTGCGGAACTTGTTCGTGAGAAAGTTCTTTATCATACACGTGATGAGATTCCTCACAGTGTGGCGGTTGTGATTGATCAAGTAAAGGAACGTCCCGACCGGAAAACGTATGTACAAGCGACGATTGTCGTTGAACGGAATTCCCAAAAAGGAATTATCATTGGGAAGCGTGGGGCAATGTTAAAGCAAGTTGGACAAGAAGCACGAAAAGATATTCGCAAGTTGCTCGGGACAGACGTATTTCTCGAGCTGTGGGTAAAAGTGCAAAAAGATTGGCGGAATAAAGCGCGATTTTTGAATGAACAAGGCTATTCGAATCGAGAATAGGGAATATAATGCAAAAAGAATAAGATTTACTCGAAACAATGGTGATCTACTCGAAGCCATTGTTTTTTTTCGTTGGACAACTTATAGTCAACATAACGATTATAAAGGTCATATAGAGGGTAATAACCCAAGTATTACTACTTATGAAGAATTGCACTTATGCTCATTCTAAACATATGTTACTTTAAAAGGGGTGCTTTCTTATGTTGAGTTATTGGAAGTTATTTTCTTTAACCGGGAATTTAGATTCGTACCTATTGCATAAAGAAAATGAATGTGTTGATGATGGAGACGAACGTTTACTTGAGATAGAAGAACAAGATAGTGAATGATCACTGAGGAAGATGCGACGAAATGTTAGACAAAAGCGAAGGGATCGTCATACGGACCATTCCGTATGGCGAATCCCATGTCATTGTAAAAGTGTACACGAAAGAGCGCGGGAAAATTGCTTTAATGGCAAAGGGCGCAAAGAAACCAAAGAGCCAGTTTACTGCAATTGCTCAACCTTATGCATATGCGTATTTTACGTTTTATTATCGCCAAAGCATGAGCACGTTGTCACAAGGGGAAATGATCCAATCGTTCCGTCATTTGCGTGAGAATTTAGATAAAGGGGCGTATGCTGCGTATTTATTAGAGTTGCTTGATGCGGCTACAGAAGAGCATGTGCCAAGCCCAGCTACATTTTCGCTCATTCTATCGATGCTAGGTCGATTAAGAGACGGTGATGATCCAGACGTCATTAAGATGTTATTTGAATTGAAAATGACGCATTTGTTAGGCATACGTCCACAATTGGACGCATGCGTGAACTGCGGAAGAACGTCGGGTACGTTCTCATTTTCAGTTCGTGAAGCGGGATTTCTATGTCATCATTGTATGGAGATCGATCCGTATCGTTATTCACTTGATGATAAACAAGTAAAGTGGTTACGTATGCTCTATTACGTAAAGCCAGACCAACTCGGCCAGCTTGCCTTGAACGACCGTAATAAAAATGCTTTAAAGACTGTGATTGATGGGTATTATGAGTCTTATGCAGGTTTGAATTTGAAGACGAAGCGCTTTTTAGATCAATGGGTGAATTGGAACCCTGATCTACCTAAGTAGCTTGTTGCATAGAGTTGACAGTCTTTGATTTTTTATGTATGATAATTTTTACGACTAACTACATAGTTCACGATGATAAAGAGGAGTACACAGAGACTTGTCGTTTTTAGCGAGCGTGGGGAAGTGGAAGCCACGTAGCGATAACTGTGGAAGGAACTTTTGAGTGAATGGAACTTAAGTGGTGCAATATGCACAATTAGGGTGGAACCGCGGTTACTAATCGTCCCTAGCTCAATTATTGAGCTAGGGGCGTTTTTTGCTTTTACGTAGATGAAGAAAGGGTAGGGATTAAACTCATGAATGTTCAACAAGTCATTCTTAAATTACAATCGTTTTGGGCTGATCAAAACTGTTTTATTATGCAACCGTACGATGTTGAAAAAGGTGCAGGTACGATGAACCCAATGACATTTTTACGAAGCATAGGACCCGAGCCGTGGAATGCGGCTTATGTAGAGCCGTCAAGACGACCATCAGACGGCAGGTATGGAGACAACCCGAATCGTCTTTATCAGCATCATCAATTCCAAGTAATTATGAAACCGTCACCTCCAAACATTCAAGAGTTGTACCTTGAAAGCTTAAAGGCGCTCGGTATTGATCCGTTAGAGCATGACATTCGATTTGTTGAAGACAACTGGGAAGATGCAACGCTAAACGCTTGGGGACTTGGTTGGGAAGTGTGGCTTGACGGAATGGAGATTACGCAATTCACGTACTTCCAACAAGTAGGAGGACTTGATGCGGATCCGGTCGCAGTTGAATTAACGTACGGGTTAGAACGACTTTGTTCTTATATTCAAGACAAAGAAAACGTGTTTGATTTAGAGTGGGAAGCGGGCTATACGTATCGCGATATCTTCTATCAACCAGAGTATGAGCATTCAACGTATACGTTTGAAGTAGCCGACCACGATATGCTTCAGAAGTTGTTTGTAACATACGAAAAAGAAGCAGGGATTGCCTTAGAGAAAAACCTCGTTTTTCCGGCTTATGACTATATTTTAAAGTGTTCACATACGTTTAACCTGCTTGACGCGGGTGGTGCAATTTCAGTAACTGAACGAACAGGATACATTAGAAGAGTGAGAAACCTTGCTAGAAAATGTGCATCCATTCATTATGCTGAACGTGAACGTTTAGGATTCCCACTACTAAAAGAAAAGAAAAAGGGGGAAGCGTAACGATGGGTAAGGCATTAGTACTTGAGTTAGGCGTTGAGGAAATTCCGGCACAATTTGTTGATCTTGCACGTAATACATTTGAAGCAAATGTTCGTACGTGGCTAAAAGATAATCGTTTAGATTACGATCAGTTGCAAGGATTTTCGACTCCGAGACGTTTTGGCGTTACGGTTGATAATTTATCTGAAGAGCAGCCAGATGCTGTAGAAAAATCAAGAGGCCCTGCAGTATCAATTGCTAAAGACGAGAACGGTGAATGGACAAAAGCTGCAATTGGCTTTGCTAAAGGGAAAGGTTTAGATGTTGAAGACCTGACCGTTGAAGAGACCGAGCAAGGAACGTACGTGTATGCAGTGAAAAAAGTAAGTGGCGTGAAAACGATTGATTTGTTAAAAGAAACATTTCCGCTGTTTTTAAACATTCCTTTTCCGAAGAGCATGCGTTGGGGTTCGAACAAAACGAGATATGTAAGACCTATTCATTGGCTCGTTGCATTGTACGGAGACGCGGTCGTTGATGGAAGTGTAGCGGGTATTAAAGCTGGCAGAACGACGGAGGGTCATCGCTTTTTAGGAGAGACGATTGAAGTTGAGCGCGCCGATGAGTTTGAAGAAAAGCTTTTGAGCGAGTATGTCATCGTTAACCCAATGAAACGCCAAGATGCCATTCGACACCAGATCGGCTTACTAGAAGAAGAGCATAATTGGAACGTTGACGTTGAGGAAGGCTTACTTCAGGAAGTCA
The DNA here is from genome assembly GCA_012970285.1 of Bacillaceae bacterium JMAK1. GTDB lineage: Bacteria > Bacillota > Bacilli > Bacillales > Marinococcaceae > Geomicrobium_A. Next base: position 1,151,721 of record JIBW01000002.1, on the reverse strand, counting down.
CGAACTTGGTTGAATATCCGACAGCTTTGTTCGGTTCATTCTCAGAAGAGTTTTTGCAGCTTCCAGATGAAGTGTTAATCACATCAATGCGTGAGCATCAACGTTATTTTGCTATACACAGTCAAGCAGGTGAATTGCTTCCGTACTTTATTACGGTTCGAAATGGTGACCACCGTCATTTGGAAAACATTCGCCGAGGTAACGAAAAAGTGCTTCGAGCGCGACTTTCTGATGGTGTGTTCTTCTATAAAGAAGATCAAAAGCAGTCTCTTGAGACGTTAGTTTCACGTATGGACGTTATTGTAGAACATGAGAAGATCGGAACGATCAAAGAGAAGAGTGTGCGTACGAAGCAATTGGTTGACAAACTATCCACTGAACTTGGTGAACAAGACAATGTAGTATCAAACGCTACACGTGCAGCTGAACTCTTAAAGATCGATTTATCTACGAACATGGTCGATGAATTTCCCGAGTTGCAGGGCCTGATGGGCAGTGATTATGCGAATCGACTCGGAGAGAATGAATCGGTAACAACAGCGATTCGGGAACATTATTTGCCACGCTTTGTTGGTGATGACTTGCCGACAGTTGTCGAAAGTGCACTTGTCAGCGTTGCGGATAAGTTAGATACAATTACGAGTTCTTTCGCGATTGGTCTTAAGCCAACAGGTTCACAAGACCCTTACGGTCTAAGAAGGCAAGCAGCAGCAATTGTAAATGTTGCTCGTCACTTTAAGCTTTCCTTTACGTACGAATCGTTGCGTGATTATGCTGTTGGAATTTCAGATGCAGCCGCGTATTCATCAGAGAGCGAAACGTTAAAGGATGACTTGGATGAGTTTTTCAAACTTCGCTTCAAGGCAGCGCTTGAAGAACGAGGCATTTCTTATGATATTATTGAAGCGATCCTCGTATCTCCATTCGGACGAATTGATGTGCTGTTTGACAAAGCAGATGTTTTACAAGAGCTTCACGGCACGAAGCGTCTAAAAGACATCACAGAAGCGTTAAGTCGTGTGAACAACATTGCCAAGAAACAAGAAGGACCAGCGAACGTTGATGTTGCTTTGTTCGAAAAGGATGAAGAACGTGAACTGTATGATGCTTATGTTTCATTAAAAGACGCACTCGGTGCAAAGCTTGAAAGTGGTCAGGTTTCAAGTTCTTTCGAAGAACTAGAAAAGCTCGCTCCGGTAATTCACCGTTACTTCGAAGGTATAATGGTTATGAGTGATGACAATCAGTTAAAACAAAATCGTTTGGCGCAAATGCAAGGTCTTTCATTGGAGATCAGTCGCTTTGCACAGTTCCAAGCCCTCGTTTTACCTTCTTGACGAACATACTAAGCGGTAAAGGCGGTGATGAGCCATCGAATTGACGAGTCGACAAGAAAAAATACTAGAGATTGTAAAGCAAGAAGGTCCGATTACTGGTGAGAAAATCGCTGAAAAATTGTCGCTTACTCGTGCAACGTTACGTCCAGACTTGGCCATTTTAACGATGGTCGGTTTTCTTGGGGCAAGACCTCGTGTCGGTTATTACTACACAGGTAAAGCTGGTGCGGAAATCCCTTTAGAGCAACTCAAAAATATTCGTGTGAAGGATTATCAATCTATTCCAGTCGTCGTTAAGGAATCAGATTCAGTTTATGATGCGATTAGCACGATGTTTCTTGAAGATGTAGGAACGATTTTTGTATTAGATGCGAATTCAAACCTTGCAGGTGTGCTTTCAAGAAAAGACTTGCTTCGAGCAAGCCTTGGGAATCAAGAGTTAGAATCGATGCCAGTTAGCATTATTATGACGAGAATGCCTAATATTACCGTCTGCTATAAAGAAGATCTAATGATTGAAGTATGTAAACGACTCATTGAAAAACAAATCGATGCATTGCCTGTCGTTAATCGTAAAAGTCCTAGGGAGTTTGAAGTTATTGGTCGTATCACAAAAACAACGACGACCAAGCTCCTCGTGGATCTAATGAATCGAGATCTGCCGCTAAAGGAGGAGAAATATGACTAAATTTCAGGCACACCCAATTGTTTATGTTGTCTCAGATTCTGTAGGAGAGACTGCGGAATTAGTCATACGAGCGGCTGCTAGTCAATTCGGAGAAACATCAATTGAAGTTCGTAGAATTCCATATGTTGAAGATGAGGCAACGATTAATGAAGTAATTTCACTTGCTAAAGATGTTGGTGCGATGATTGCCTATACGCTCGTCGTTCCTGAAATTAAAGCGTACATGCAAATGTCTGCGGAACGTGAGAAAGTAGAGGCGGTTGATCTACTTGGTCCGATCCTTGATAAATTAACGACGTTACTCCAGTTGCAGCCAAAGTATGAGCCTGGTCTCGTCTATCGTTTAGATGAAGATTATTTTCAAAAGGTCGAGGCAATCGAGTTTGCGGTTAAATATGACGACGGTCGTGATCCACGTGGGGTATTGCATGCTGATATCGTCTTAGTTGGAGTTTCAAGAACTTCTAAAACACCGTTGTCACAATACCTTGCACACAAACGATTAAAAGTGGCAAACGTGCCGATCGTGCCAGAACTCGATCCACCTGAAGAGCTGTTTAAGATCTCACCTGAAAAATGTATCGGCTTGAAGATTTCACCGGAAAAATTAATCGAAATTCGCTCAGAGCGTCTAAAGTCCCTCGGTTTAAAGGCCGAAGCAAATTATGCAAGTTTAGAACGCATTAAGAGTGAATTGGAGTATTCAGAAGCGATTATGGAACGCATCGGATGCCGTGTCATTGATGTGTCTAACAAAGCGGTGGAAGAAACTGCTAATATTATATCGAGTTACTTTAAAGCATAAAACGATATCGATGCGGAATCGCAGCCTTTACTTTCCGCATCTTTTCGCTTGAAATCGACGAAATTCGATCTTTTTTAATGACAAGTATAGTCAACGAAATAAATATCAATTATAATAGTGTAATGCGTAGAAGAGACGTCTAGTATGTTTAAACGTATAGACGTTTTTTATAGAGGTATTTTGCAGTTTTTGTAGAAATGGTTTGCAATGTAGGCAAGTTTGGGTAAAGAATACGAGTTAGCGATTGTTCACCGTAGCCATTATTGTCAAAACTTATTTGCAAACTTTATTCATTTTTTTATGTGCCAAACAATAAAATCGAACGATGTGGTGGTGATCGTTGATTGTCTCATCCAATACCGGAAACGCTCATTCAAGAAGTTCGTGAACGGGCGGAGATCGTCGATGTAATTGGTGAAGTCGTTCAGCTGAAGAAGCAAGGGCAAGGGCGTTACGTCGGATTATGTCCTTTCCATGGTGAGAACACACCTTCTTTTTCAGTATCAAAAGATCGACAGCTGTATTATTGTTTTGGTTGTGGGGCGGCTGGGAATGTCATTTCATTCATGACAGATTATGAAAAGCTGTCTTTTCGTGATGCCATCATTCGCCTAGCCGAAATGACAAATGTTGATGTATCCGAAGTGGCTACAGATGAAGCAAGTACAGACGTCCACGATCCACTTAGACGCGCTCATGAGTTAGCTGCACGGTTTTATCATCATCTGTTTATGAATACAGAACAAGGTCGCAATGCTTTTCAATATATGGAGAACCGTGGTCTTACTGAACAAGCGTTACTTCATTTCCAAATTGGCTACGCGCCAAACGAACGTTCATCACTCACCACGTTACTTGAAAAGCGTGAGTTTGATGTTAAATCATTAGAATCTGGTGGACTTCTACAGTTTCCTGAAGACGGGCGCAAAGCCTATGATCGTTTTCACAACCGAGTGATGTTTCCTTTACACGACCTTCAAGGTCGGGTAATTGGTTTTAACGGGCGGGCGCTTCATAAAGAATCGAAGCCAAAGTATTTAAATAGCCCTGAAACCGAACTGTTCAAGAAAAATGAAATCTTATATGGGTTTCATTTGGCAAAACAAACGGTACGTAAGAGAGATCAACTCGTTCTGTTTGAAGGTTGCATGGACGTGATTTCTGCCTGGATGGCAGGTGTTGATCACGGAATGGCAGCGCTTGGAACGTCACTTACGACTCGACAAGCGAAACTGATACGCAAATTAACAGAGAATGTCATTCTCTGTTATGACGGTGATCATGCCGGTCGTGAAGCTGCTTTCAAAAACGCGCACAGCCTTCAAAGTGTCGGATGCAACGTTTTAATTTGTCCGGTACCAGATGGTAGCGATCCTGATGACTATATTCAGACACAAGGTCATGAAGCATTTCGAACACTCGTCTACGAACGTTCTCAATCGGTAACTTCGTTTAAAATCCAATCGCTAAGGCGCGAGAAAAACTTACAGCGAGAAGGAGAACAACGCTTATATATCGAACAGGTATTAGAGATTCTTTTGGACATCGAAAGTGCCATTGATCGAGAATATTATTTAAAGGAGCTTTCTTTTGAATTTAACCTTTCGATGGAGGCGTTGCACACAGAATTAAATGATCTTTCGAGGAAACAGCATGTTCAAGAACGAAGCAGTCATCAGAATCGATCTGCATCAACCGAACAACGACCTACTCAGACGAAATCGAAGCCTAAGCCCGAAACCGGGTTAATGCCTGCGTTTCATAACGCAGAACGCATATTACTAAAAGCGATGATTGAAGAAGAGGAATGGGCGCAAGCGGTTGAAGAAGCAATCGGTGGTAACTTCAATGTTGATCAGTACGCAGCCATCGCGGCTTATCTGTATGCCTATTATGCAGAAGGTCGTCAAGAAGGTGGCAATGAGTTTGTTATGTATGTAAAAGACCCTGACTTGGCAAGAATTGCAACAGAAATTATTTTTGAGCCAAGTGTTGAAATGACCAAAGAAGCCTTTGAAGATTATATCAACTTGGTTAAGAACTATCCAACTTGGGTAGAAATAGAAGGAAAAGAACAAGAACTTAAGAATGCTGAACAACGAAAAGATATAGAAGCCGCGGTACAAATTGGGAATCAATTGATTGCTCTTAAGAAGAAATTCGGGAGCAAACTCCCATTTAAGCGTACGAGAGTACGCTAAATATACACGCATTTTTGTAAAGTGTTTTCGTTTGGAATTGGAAGGAGGGAGATCGAATGGCAGAGAAACCATCTCGCTTAGCTGAAGGTGAATTGTCGATCGATCAAGTCAAAGAGCAGCTCGTTGAAATTGGAAAGAAACGTGGTGTACTATCCTACACCGAGGTTACCGAGAAATTAGCACCGTACGATCAAGACTCAGACCAAATGGATGAATTTTTTGAGTATCTTGGTGAGCAAGGTGTCGATTTGCTCAACGAAGGCGAAGAAGTCCCTAGTATGGATCAAGTGGCAAAAGAGACAGATCTTGATCTTAATGATTTAAGTGTACCACCTGGTATTAAGATTAACGACCCTGTTCGTATGTATCTTAAAGAAATCGGACGTGTACCATTGCTTTCTGCAGAGGAAGAAGTTAATCTTGCCAAACGGATTGAAGAAGATGATGAAGAAGCAAAGCGTCGTCTTGCAGAAGCGAACTTGCGACTCGTCGTTTCCATTGCCAAACGTTATGTAGGCCGGGGAATGTTATTCCTTGACCTCATTCAAGAAGGTAATATGGGTCTCATTAAAGCGGTAGAGAAGTTTGACTATAATAAAGGGTTTAAGTTCAGTACGTATGCAACTTGGTGGATTCGTCAAGCGATTACGCGTGCCATTGCCGATCAGGCGCGAACGATCAGAATCCCTGTGCATATGGTTGAAACGATTAACAAGCTCATCCGTGTGCAACGTCAATTGTTGCAAGACCTTGGACGTGAACCAACTCCAGAAGAAGTATCTGAGGAGATGGATCTTACACCAGACAAAGTTCGTGAGATCTTAAAGATTGCACAAGAGCCAGTGTCATTAGAAACACCAATTGGTGAAGAAGATGATTCTCATCTTGGCGACTTTATTGAAGACCAAGAAGCGCTAGCACCATCGGATGCGGCAGCTTATGAGCTTCTTAAAGAGCAACTTGAAGACGTTCTAGATACACTTACTGACCGCGAAGAAAACGTCTTGCGTCTACGCTTCGGTCTAGATGACGGTCGTACGCGTACACTTGAAGAAGTAGGTAAAGTGTTCGGCGTTACTCGTGAACGAATTCGTCAAATTGAAGCGAAGGCATTACGTAAATTGCGTCATCCAAGTCGTAGCAAGCGTTTGAAAGACTTTATGGAGTAAAAAGTTCGTTATGCGGGTTGCACTCCTTATCATGCAACCCGTTTTTTTCATATTACCGAGCTTTCAACCGAAATGCAAATGCGCGTCAATGTAAAAATGACAATTTACGAAAACAAACAGCTGAAGACTTTTCTTTCAGCTAGTTTTCGTATAAAATAAAATCGAATCGTTTTTCTACGTATATACATAAAGCTATGTTTGAGGAGGAAGGCTCGTGAAGGGACAACCATTAATACCATTCGCAATTATTGCGGGCGTAGGTATCTTATTAATCATTACGTTTTCTTTCATCGGTTTAGGTGCTGGAGGCGATGATGCTGAAGATGGAGATTCAGGATCTGGCGATCCAGTTGAGATGGCTGATTCACTGTTTGAAGATAACTGTCTAAGTTGTCATGGCGCAGATGGAGCTGGAGATTCTGCACCACCAATTGCTGGCATGGACGCAGAAGCTGTACTTCAAGCGATTGAAGAAGGACCAGGAATCATGCCTGCAGATTTAGTAAGTGGAGAAGAAGCTGAAGCTGTAGCTGAGTACGTTGCAAATCAATAACAATGAAAAAAGGAGCCCTGTAAGGCTCCTTTTTCTATGATTGGCGTTTTTTCGTCAGGGAAAGAGGGTACAAACATGATGCACGTGGAACAGTTATCTGAGCGTTTACGTTTTATTGCCTTGAACACTCCGAGAAATGCGACGGTTGCAGATATTGGAACTGATCACGCACAACTGCCAGTAGCACTAGCTCTTGATGGCTTTATTAAAAAAGCAGTGGCAAGTGATGTAAATGGTGGACCGTTCCAAAATGCACTTCGAAATGTAAGCAATCATCAGTTAACAGAACGTATTGAAGTGCGACATGGTAATGGTTTAACGACGATTAAAGAAAGTGATGAAGTGGATGTCATTACGATCGCTGGTATGGGCGGCGGCCTGATTTGTGACATCTTAACTAAAGGAAAACAACATTTGTTTAATGCAAAGACGTTAATTTTACAAGCGAACGTTGCAGCAGAGCTCGTTCGATCATGGTTAAGTAATCATGGTTTCACGATTCAAAATGAAACGATGATTCAAGAAGGAGAGCACTTCTATGAAGTGATCGTTGCTGTGAAGAGTGACGATGTCGCAGATCCTTATGATGATGGTAACAAATCATTAGCGATGCGTTTCGGACCGCTATTAATGAAAGAGCAGTCGGATGCTTTTATGCAAAAATGGCACAATGAATACGCGCATTTACAACGAATTAAAGAGCAGATTGCCATTGCGAATCATCAAGATTTAAATAGCAACGAAGCGTACGTTAGAATTCAAAAGCAAATCGATCAGATTGAGGAGGTTATCCCGAATGTCAACAACAGTGCAAGAGGTCATTAACATCGTTGAAGGCTTTGCGCCAAAGTCATTGGCGGTGGAAGGAGATCCGATTGGACTTACAGTTGGGGATGCTAATGCAGTCGTTACACGAGTAATGACCACGCTTGATGTGACCGAGGAAGTCGTCGATGAGGCTGTAGAAAACGGTGTGAACATGATTGTCGCTCATCACCCACTCCTGTTTGTCCCTTTACAAGCCATTGATGTGAACACACCTAAAGGAAAGATAGTGCACAAATGTTTAACGAATAACATTAGTGTTTATTCAGCTCATACGAACCTTGATATCGCTGAAGGTGGCGTGAACGATTGGTTAGCAGAGAAGTTAGGAATCGAAGACACAGAAGTACTCGTACCAACGGAAAGTGAAAAGCTGTACAAGCTTGTTGGGTTTGTGCCAAGGGAAGATGCGGAGAAAGTGAAAGATGCGATTGGTGATGCTGGCGCTGGTCATATCGGTAACTATTCACATTGTTCATTTTCTACCGCGGGTACAGGCGCGTTTTTACCAGGGAATGAGACAAACCCACACATTGGACAACAAGGTGTAAAGACGAAAGTCGATGAAGAACGCATTGAAACGATTCTGCCTGAGTCGTTACGTCAAGCTGTTATTCAAGCTCTTCATAAAGCTCACCCTTATGAGGAAGTTGCCTACGATCTTTATCCACTGGCACTTGCAGGCAAGACTCTTGGTTTAGGTCGAATTGGAAAGCTACGTGAAAAAACGACGCTTAAACGATTTCTAGAAGAAATGAAAGAGACGTTTAGCATTGATGGTCTTCGTTTTGTAGGAGAGTTGAATCAACCAGTAGAAACTGTGGCTGTTTTAGGTGGCGATGGCAATAACTACTGGAAGAACGCGAAACAAAAAGGTGCAGATGTTTACGTGACTGGAGATTTAAAGTTTCACAACGCACAAGATGCTCAGATTGAAGGGCTTGCACTCGTCGACCCAGGTCATCACGTTGAAGAAGTAATGAAGCGTGGGCTTCTAGAAGTACTTCAAAACGAAGCAGAGAAGCGTGGACTAGTGATCGAAGTGATTGATTCTAAACTGAATACGGACCCATTTTCATTTCTATAAAAAAACACCCCAGTTGTGTCTAAAAAAGACAACTGGGGTGTTTTTCGTTATTCGTATTCTTTTTCAAACGTGATCGTGCTTCGAGTCGTATCAATGTGGCGTACGGACTGTTCAATACTTTCTCGTTTCGGCTCTAAGAAAGGAGGTAATGACAGTTTTTCACCGAGTGTTTCGTACGGCTCATCACCCATAAATCCAGGACCGTCTGTTGCAAATTCAAATAAAATGCCTTGCGTGACACGAGCATAGAGGGAAGCGAAGAAGTGACGATCAACAAAGCCTGAGTTTGGAATTTTATGGTTGTTGAGACGATCGATCCATTCTTTTAATACCGATTGGTCTTCTACGCGAAAGGCAGCGTGGTGAACAGTACCATATCCTTGTCTTCCGGAAGGTAAGACAGTGTTATGTTCGACGATCACTTGCGCCCCGTTACCACCTTCACCTACTTCAAATAGTGTGTGTGGCGACTCTTCTTTCACTTCACTGAATTGAAGAACTTGCTGTAGAAATGCGCCCATACCTTCTTTTTGAGACGTTCGTATATGAACTGGTCCAAGGCCTGTAATCGCATATTCTAATGGAATCGGACCATCTTGCCACGGTGTACCACTTAAGACTCCTTCGTTGTTCTCATCGGAGATTAATTGATACATCTGTCCGTCAAAGTCTGTGAAATCAAGCACACGTTTGCTGAACTGCTGTGTAATTTCCTTATGTTCAACGCCTAAGCGAGCGAAACGTTTTTCCCAATAAAGTAAAGCATCATCGCTTGGCACGCGGAAGGAAGTCTTGTAAATCTCATCATTTCCGTGTTGTCCTTTAGGAATTCCAGGGAAATCAAAGAATGTCATATCCGTTCCTGCTTGACCACGATCGTCAGCAAAGAAGAGATGATACGTTTGAATATCGTCTTGGTTGACCGTTTTCTTTACGAGTCGCATTCCAAGTGTATACGTAAAAAACTCATAGTTCTTCTCAGCACTGCTCGTTATTGCCGTAACATGGTGGACACCTTTAAGAGAATTCATGTTTAATCACACCTTTCAGGTTATCAGTTTAATTATAAACTAACAAATTGAATAAAAAAAAGCAAGTCAGAAGACTCGCCTTTTATCGTGCTCTAGATTTCATATTCTTACGCAATGGTGGTAAAATCTTCGCACCAGAAATCTTACGTTCTCTCGTCCACGTCGATTCATCGTTAGGATCGTATTGGTCTAAGAAGAGAACAACTTCACGCGCAATTCCTGTTGGGGTAGAAGCCCCTGCAGTAACAGCGACTTTGTTGACGCCTTCTAACCATTCAAGCTTTAATTCGCTAATGTCAGCAATACGATAAGCATTCGTTTCTGCAATGTCTTTTGATACTTGAGCGAGTCGGTTCGAGTTGTTACTCATCGGATCACCAACAACGATAAGAAGATCAGCATCCTTCGCTTGATCACCGACAGCTTCTTGTCTTACTTGTGTTGCAAGACAAATCTCATTGTGAACTTCTGCATGTGGGTATTTCTCTAACGTTCGTTCCATGATGTTCTTAACATCCCATTGACTCATCGTCGTCTGGTTTGTGATGATCACATTGCCCCGTGTGAGTGCAAGGTTCTCAACGTCTTCTAGCGTTTCGATTAGGTGTACGTGTTCTGGAGCAACACCAATCGCACCTTCAGGTTCTGGATGACCGCGTTTACCGATATAGACAATATCGTATTCAAGCGCTTTTTTCTCTAAGATTAAGTCGTGGGTAACGGTAACATCAGGACAAGTCGCATCAATTGTCGTTAACCCTTTTTCGTCTGCAAGTTTCCGGACTTCTGGTGAAACACCGTGAGCGGTGAAGATCACAGTACCTGTATCGACTTGCTTTAATATTTCAAGACGGTTTGGCCCATCTAAAGAGATGACTCCTTCTTCCTCAAAGGCATCCGTTACATGTTGGTTGTGAACGATCATACCAAGAATATAGATTGGCCGTGGTAAACTTTTATCATTTGCTGCTTGGCGAGCAATAACCATAGCGTCTACAACACCGTAGCAGTACCCTCTCGGGGTGATTTTCATAACTTCCATCGCCAAGACCTCCAATGCTTTTAGGCTATATGCAATTATACAGGTAGATGGAGAGATTGAAAAGGAAACTGATTGCTAAATGTACAGTTTTGGAGGAGGATCATCACCGGTATACCACTGATTGGCCCGTGTTTGTGACAAATCAATGTCAGAAACCTCAATTGCTTGTTCATCTGGGTCTACATAATGAGCATGCTCAATGGGTGATAAATCGTCTGATACAGGTGACTCGACAAGCTGTGGGTCATTCGCTATCAACTCTTGTTCATTGCTTGGAACCGGTACTTGTCGTGAATTTCTTCGCATTTGATTAACTTGACGAACGACACCAGGAATTTGACGCACCATCGGACCGTATCTTCGAATGACTGGAATCCATTTTGCGCCACCTTGAATGATTGGCATAAACCGACTAATCGAAGCTAAAGCGCCCCCGCCTGAGGCAAGCGCCGACCCACCGAGTCCAGAAGATAAGGCGCCACCCATTGCAGCGGGAGCTGCTCCTCCAGCAAACGGAAATGCACTTGCCATTGGCAACGCCGAGCGTGCGGCTAACGCACTCATCGGTGGTCCCATAGGCAAAGGCATGGGAGGGTATCCATACATTTTATAAGCCCCTTTCATTACAGAGTTATCTTCAATTAGGATATGCAAGGAAGAGGCGTCGGTTCTTCTTTGGGGCATGCTATTCTTTTTAAGTTCATCTATGGTAAAATAAAATGATGTGTCGTGCGTATAAAAGACACGAGAACTTTGAGGTGAACACAATGAGTGCATGGAAACGATTAAACATTCACGAAGAATTAGCAGAAAAGCTTGATTCAGATCGGATTACCCGTCCAACTGAAATTCAAGAACGCTTAATTCCTGCTATTATAAATGGAAAAGATGCGATTGGACAATCGCAAACAGGAACTGGGAAAACGTTGTCTTTTGTTTTACCGATTTTAAGTAAACTTGATATGGATGTCGATGAATTACAAGTCGTCATTGCTGCACCAACGCGGGAACTAGCTGAGCAAATTTACCGGGTTACGAGAGATTTAATTCAAACGGATGCGTATGCGAATGTAAGAATCCAACGTGTCATTGGTGGTACAGACAAAGACCGGTCCATTGAAAAGCTAAAGCGTCCACCACATATCGTTGTGGCTACACCTGGACGATTAAACGATCTCGTCTGTAAAGAACGAGCGATTAGCGTTCATCAAGTGCGGACGTTAATCATTGATGAGGCCGATCAGATGCTTGACATGGGCTTTATTAAAGAAGTGGACCAAGTGGCGTCGTACATGCCTGATGGCTTACAAATGCTCGTATTCTCTGCAACGATTCCAGAGAAGCTAAAGCCGTTTTTGAAGAAATATATGAACAACCCTCGCCATGTGCATGTACAACCGAACACACCGTCTCCAAAAGGTCTAAAGCATTATTTAATGCCATTAAAGAGTCGTAACCGTGAGCGGTTTGCTGTAGAGATTGCGCAAACGCTTCGCCCGTTCCTTTGTTTAGTTTTTGTTAATACGAAGAAGGAAGCGGATAGTTTGACGGAACTATTCATTGAAAACGGGATTGAAACAGAGACACTACACGGTGATTTGAGTGCAAGAGAGCGAAAACAAGCGATGCGTAAGATCGTCAAGGCATCTGTACCATATGTTGTTTGTACAGATCTAGCTGCAAGAGGAATGGATATTGAAGGTGTGTCTCACGTGATCAATGTTCGCATTCCAAAAGAGTTGGAGTACTATCAGCATCGCGCCGGTCGTACCGCGAGAAAAGATTTAAGCGGGGACGTATATACGATCGTTGATAAAGAAGATTATCCTGCGCTCCATAAGCTTCAACAACAACGATTTTTCTTCCATTATCTTGACCTAAAGAACGGCGAATGGAAAGAAATTGAACAACTCGGTAGCGGTTATGCTCCTGGAAAAACGAAGCGTAGAACTCGTACAGATCAAGCGCCACTCCCAACGGTTAAGAAAAAAGACATCAAACCAGGATATAAGAAAAAGTTACGTGAAAAGAGCAATAGCAGGAGGAGAAAGTAAATGGCGTTACAGAAGATTGGTTCGCACGTCTCTATGAACGGAAAGAAAATGTTGCTCGGTTCAAGTGAAGAAGCAGCAAGTTATGGCGCAAGTGCTATGATGATTTATACAGGTGCTCCTCAGAATACGCGTCGTAAAGCAATTGAAGAGCTAAACATCGAAGCGGGACGAGCGCACATGAAAGAACATGGCATTGAGGAATTAGTCGTTCACGCACCTTATATTATTAACATCGGCAATTCTGTTAAGCCCGAAACGTTTGATCTTGGTGTACGATTCTTACGATCTGAAATTGAACGAACAGATGCACTTGGTGGAAAACAAATTGTTTTGCACCCCGGAGCTCATGTCGGAGAAGGTGCTGACAAAGGGATTGCCAAGATTATTGAAGGTTTAAACGAAGTAATTGACCCAAATCAAAACGTAAACATTGCGCTTGAGACAATGGCTGGCAAAGGCTCGGAGTGTGGAAGAAGCTTTGATGAGCTAGCACAAATCATTGACGGTGTGACACACAATGAGAAGCTAACGATTTGTTTTGATACGTGTCACGTTCACGATGCAGGTTATGATCTTGTCCATAACTTTGACGGAGTCATGGAACAGTTCGACTCCATCATCGGTCTCGATCGCCTTGCAGTTTTACATGTAAATGACAGTAAAAACCCACAAGGCGCTCGTAAAGACCGTCATGAAAACTTAGGCTTTGGTCATATCGGTTTCGATGCATTGAATTACATCGTTCATCATGAGGTTGTCAAAGACGTTCCTAAGATTCTTGAGACACCTTATGTTGGGGAAGAGAAGAAGGACAAGCGCCCTCCGTACCGTTTTGAAATCAACATGCTTAAAGAAGCGTCTTTTGATGATCAAGTCAAAGAAAAGATTATGGGCGTGTAAAAACGCTATAATCGATGACCAAATTGCGCATATAAGTCATGAAGCAGCATCGCATGTTCTTTCGATGTTGCTTTTTCGACTTTATTAATAAAGGCATGCACAGAGGCTTGGTCTTTGAGGTTGACTTTTTCAGTTCGTGCTAAGTGTAGCAACTTACTAGCCTCATCAATCGTAATGTCAATTCCTCGTTCATGTGCCATGCTAACTAACTGTTGAGGTGACATGTTTTTAATGTATTGTTGAATAATACCCATCCACATTTCGATCACATCCTTTCAAACTAGTGTATGCAATAATGGGCTTGGTTAGTGACAAAGAATTCCAGAAAATCGCATAATTTAGCAAATATGCTATTCATAAAATTGAAGATTTAGTATACTTACAATATACAGATTCAGGAATTGTTCATATGAGGAGAGAGTAAGCATATGAAAAGTCCAGCACAACTACAAGTGATCGACGAAGAAAAGGATATTTTCCAAGCATTAAGTAGAGAATTGCGCGTCATTGTAGAACAGAACGGGAGCATTATTTATAAGAATCATGATGCTCGTACTTTTTTTAATGAAGTAGAACCGTTTTTTCACTCATTAATCGGTGATGAGTGGATAAAGGCCATGACTTTCCTTAAGCGGATGTTTGAGAATAGAGGGTCCGATGAAGCAACACTTGTTCATCGGTTTCATGGTGAAGAGTACCGTGTCTTTTACCGTGGTCAGTATGAATCTGGGCGCTTTTATTTAGTCGGACAAAGACAGCCGAAAGAACAATTAGAAGAAGCAAATGCATTTACCAAATTAATGAAGCAACTTCCATGTGGGATTATTCGAGTGAATAACCAATTAGCTATTACCGATTTAAATCATCAATTTGAAAATCTTGTTTTTTCAAAAAATACGTATCTACTGCCTGAATTGCCAATTGCATCGTTACAATCAGAGTCTGAATATGGACGTATCATGTATGAATGCATGATGGAAACGTTGTGGACCCGTAAAGAAAGTACAAAAAGGTTTGTATCAGGTGAAGACATAAGGATTGTTGCACATAGCGTTTATTTGGAAGCGCATCAAGAAGTGGTCGGTTTTATCTTTGATGAGAGTGCAGAGCTGAAGTATGAAAGTTTGCTTGCCTACCGTCAACAAATGGAGTCCGTTTCGCATTTAGCGGCAGGAGTTGCTCATGAGCTTAGAAATCCTTTGTCTGTAATACGTGGCTTTTTGCAGCTGTCAGAGTTAACGGACAGTTTTCACAAGTACAGTCACACGATTTTCTCAGAAGTTGATCGTATGAACGTTATTATCGAGAACTTTTTATCGATGTCTAGACGGAAGTTCGAGAGGAAATTGCAGGCTCCAATGGGGGTCATGCGCTCCGTTGAAGATATCATTCGTTCGGAATGCCTCCTTAAAGATGTCGTTTTCGAGGCGAGGTTCGAAGAAACAGATCGGAAAATTCTAATGAATGAGACGATGATTAAACAGGTGATCTTAAACTTACTTCGTAATTCAATAGAAGCATATTCTGAAGAGGCTTTGAACAAGCGTTTTAACATCCATTCAGATATTGTTGATCATCATTACCGAATTAAAGCAGCGGACAATGGTACTGGAATTCCAGCCGAGATCCTCAATAAGTTAGGGGAGCCGTTCACAACGACAAAAGACAAAGGAACGGGCATAGGCATTTCATTATCGAAGAAACTTATTGAGGATCATGGTGGAACGTTTAAAATTGAAAGTGAAGTAAATGTTGGAACGATCGTAACGTTAATGTTGCCGTTTTATGATTGATCTTCTTCGATGAAGATCATCCGGTATTTCGTTTTCGTTGCGCGCTCTAGTTGTCGTAACGAAAGGGTCGCATGTTGTTGTTCAAAGTAATAACTTTCACCTTTTTTCACGTGAAAGACGAACTGCAAGTAACGACTACGTCCGACGTTTTTAAGTTCTACTTTAGCGATGATTTCTCGCCCGGTAACGTAGAGTGAAGCGGCCATTCGTATAATGGCACCAAGTACTTCGAGCTTCCTGATCCAACGTCCGTGTAGGATTCGTTTATACTGAAGTGCTTTTTTTCTTAAACGTTTTATTGATGTAAACGAACTTAAAAGCGCTAAAGAAATTCGTTCTTCGTGAGTGAAGCCATCAAGTGAACGATTGATGAGTACATTTAACGTATGGGCATGGGCATGTTCTTCATCAATGTAATGACCGAGCATTCGAAGGTGAGAGCTAAACAACAATAATTGCTCAATTTTTGCTCGTTCTTCCTCAGTGTCATTAGGGAACAATAAGTGGTAATACGAACGAGCCAAAGAGTAGACAGCTTTCCCATACGTGTCTGATAAATTAAATTCTCGCATCAGTTGGTAGATGGTTTCTCTTTTTACGTTGACGAAACGCCTCGTCTGTCGATCTTGTAAGAGCTTGTCATAAAGGATTCCATCACGTAACCCTTTGCGACTGATGATTAAGTTTTTCCCTTCCGAGTGCCGCATCAACTCTGCTATAAATAATCCAGCAGGAACGATATTTCCAGCTCGTTCTTGAGATAGTCCAGCAATTTCACTACGTTTGATCGGTGGAATCTTTCGTAAGTAGTGAAACGTATCGTGTAGCTGAGTGTCGCTCATTTCATATTGGTGTAATCCTGATACGGGGTATTGTTGGCGCTTGCGATGTACCGCCGCTAGTTGTCGAACACTGCCGCCGACACCAATTAAAGGAACACCTAGTTTCTTTAACCATGCAAGTTGGCGAAAGTGCTCATGGGCAACGTGCCGAATTCGCTTCATTGACGCTTGGTCCTCGTTCCACATCTTAGCGAGTGTAAGCGCACCGATCGGAAAGCTATACGATTCCACGATTTCTCGATTTTTGAAATAGACGACTTCAGTGCTACTTCCACCCATATCGAACATGAGTCCGTCTTTTATATTCGTACTATTGATCGTTGCTAAATACCCGTAGTAAGCTTCCTCTTCCCCCGAAAGGACACGGATCGTAATTCCCATTGATTGTTTTAAGTGTTGCAGTATTTCTTGTTGGTTTGTCGCTCTTCTGATTGCGGCAGTTGCTACAGCTTCAACGTGATCAACATTCTGAGCATCTAGAACCGCTTTAAACTGAGTAAACACTTGTGTTAATACGATAAAACCCTCGCGTTTTAATGCATCTTCTTCATTTAAATACTCGCTTAAACGTGCAGCAATTTTTAAATTGTATAACGAACGATAACGTCGTTTTGCATCAATTCCATAAATAACGAGGCGAATGGAGTTGGAACCAACATCAATAATGGCCATTCGCTCTTGTTCAATCATACTTAAACCTCCAATCAACCATTTCATTTACAAAGATGGTGATGTGCGTTATACTACAAAAAGTAAATCGTAATGATTACGTTTGTAGTTCGTTGCTTTTTGAAATTAGGGGGAAATAATGATGGCAAAAGCATCAACCATCGTTGAAGTAAACAATCTAACTTACCAATATACAGACCGACCCGTATTACAAAACCTCAACTTAAATGTCGAAGAAGGGGCGTTTTTAGGACTCGTTGGTCCGAACGGTTCCGGAAAATCTACATTAATCAAGTGTATACTGGGCTTAATAAAACCGCAAGCTGGAAAACTTTCGTTATTTGGTTCCGAGGTACATCGTTTTGATGATTGGTCAAAAGTCGGTTACGTTTCTCAACGCGCAAATCGATTTAATGCAGGCTTTCCAGCGACTGTTTTTGAAGTCGTTTCTATGGGGCTGTTTGGTCAACTCGGTCTATTCCGTTTTATGAAACGAAATGATCGGGATAAAGTCATGCAAGCACTAAAGACGGTAGAGATGGACGCTTATGCCAAGCAACCAATTGGGAAGCTTTCTGGTGGACAACAGCAACGCGTTCTGATTGCGCGTGCACTCGTTAGTAATCCAACTTTACTCATCTTAGATGAGCCGACCGTTGGGATTGACGCGACATCGGCAAGACGGTTTTACGAGTTGCTTCGCAAATTAAATCAAGATCAAGGACTAACACTTTTGCTCGTTAGCCATGATGTTGGGACGATGACAAAGTACGTCACAAATGTTGCGTGTTTGAATAAATCCATTCATTTTCACGGTACAGCGCATGAATTTGAAACGAATCCTAATTTGTCTTCTCTTTACGGTTATGATGTCCAACATATCATTCATGAACACGAGGAAATTGCGAAATGATCGATGTTTTTTTTCAATATGACTTCTTACGAAATGCATTAATTGCTGGAGTATTAATTGGCCTCATTGCACCAATGCTCGGTGTTTTTCTCGTTGTAAAACGGATGTCACTTGTAGCTGATGCCCTATCACACATTACTCTCACAGGGATTGCTTTCCACTTATTGTTAGCGAATTTCTTCGCCATCTTTTCTTTATACGACCCGATTTATATGGGGATGGTATTCGCTGTGATTGGCTCACTTTTTATCAATCAATTACGCACCGTGTATGGGCATTTTAAAGAGTTAGCGATCCCAATTATATTATCAGCTGGTGTTGGACTTGCTGTTATTTTTATTTCTTTGGCAGATGGATTTAATACGGATTTATATTCTTATTTATTCGGTAGTGTTGCCGCAGTTGGCAACAATGATTTAATGACCATTATCATAATCGCAGCCATCGTATTAGTATTGTTGTTTGTTTTCTACAAGGAATGGTTTTTCTTATCGTTTGATGAAGAACAAGCGGCCATTTCGGGGTTGAAAGGGAAATGGTTGGAGTTACTGTTCTCAATATTAGTAGCACTCGTGATTGCTGCGTCTATTCGCATTGTCGGGATTTTACTCGTGTCGGCACTCATGACATTACCTGTAGCAAGTGCAATGCAATGGGCGAAGAGTTTCAAGCAAATGTTCGTTTACGCGGCTATTTTTGGTCAAATCTCAGTACTAAGCGGGATCTTTCTCGGTTTTCACTTGGATTTAGCTCCTGGTGGAGTCATTGTCGTTTTCGCAGTGATCATTTTGCTTCTTAGTCTACTCAAAAATAAAATCGTAAAAGTGTCTATGAATCGAAACGTTCAGAATCGATAAAGGATGCATCATTTGCTATAATTGTGATGAAATGTTTGATCATGGAGGTACAAAATGAATGTTACAAAAGCAATTCACTCGTTGAAGTCTTCCGGATACAAGTATACTGACAAACGTAAAGATATTATTGAGTTTTTAAGTGAACGTGATGGGTATACGCCAGCTAAAGAAGTGCTCGTTTTTATGCAAGAAAAATATAACGGTTTAAGCTTTGATACGGTTTACCGTAACTTATCCCTTTTTGCTGATATTGGCATCTTAGAAGCCAGTGAGTGGGAAGGGGAGAAGCGATTTCGATTAAGCTGTATCGGGAGCCATCACCATCATATGATTTGCTTGACTTGTGGAAAGACGAAGCATATCGATGCATGTCCGATGGAGCAAATGAGGCTATCGCAAGATGACTTCTCTGTAACGAGTCACAAATTTGAAGTGTTTGGCTATTGTAAACTGTGTCAATAAAAACCAATCAAGCATAATGGCTTGATTGGTTTTTATTTTGTGAAACCAAAAATTCCCTAGAAAATTCTCAGCATAAATCTCCATGATCCTCACATAATAGTAATGCCCGCTTGAGCCGGGTAGGGAGGGAATGTAGGTGGCAGATGATGAACGTTACAATGAGCGTCCAGAAGAAAGACGTGAAATGACGGACCCACTCATCGATAACTACAACCAAGGTTATATGGAAGAAACCTCCGCGGAAGTCAGCTCACCGAATCTAGATTACCGCATGGACCGGACAGGTCCAGGCGACAGCGAATTGGAGACAGATGAAGAAAAAAGTCGTAGCTCTGTTGGAGCTGGATTAGGTACAGCAGCGATTATTATGTCGATTGTTTCCCTCTTTTTTCTTCCTGTCATATTAGGCGCCGCTGGGATCGTAACAGGTTTCTTTGCTCGCCAGCAAGGAGCTGTCGGTCTAGGATGGTGGGCGATCGGGATCGGTGCACTCTCGATTCTCATGACATTTCTGTTTGCACCGTTAATGTAAAACAAAAAGAAACCCCATACGGGGTTTCTTTTTGTTATGTCGTAGAATTAGCTGCTTCTTGATCTCGTAACTTTTGGTAATGCTCTTCAGCAAGTTTGTCGACTTCTTTCTTTAGTTCATCAACCATAATCTCTTCAGGTACTTTTCGGATGATTTCTCCGTGTCTAAAGAGAAGTCCTTCGCCTTTTGCACCAGCAATCCCAATGTCAGCTTCACGAGCCTCACCAGGACCGTTAACAGCACAGCCAAGTACGGCTACTTTGAGAGGTGCTTTCACGTGAGAAATATACTCTTCAACTTCGTTTGCGATGCTAATGAGGTCGATTTCAATACGTCCACAAGTCGGACAAGAAATTAACGTGGCTGCATTAGAAGCAAGACCGAATGTTTTTAGAAGTTCACGGGCAACTTTTATTTCTTCTACAGGGTCAGCGCTTAATGAGATACGCATTGTGTTACCGATCCCTTTACTTAGGATCGTACCAAGTCCAGCGGCACTTTTAATCGTACCTGCAAAAAGTGTCCCGGATTCAGTAATTCCTAAGTGGAGAGGGTAGTCAAACGCTTGAGCTGCTTTTTCATATGCTTCGACTGCAAGATCAACGTTTGATGCCTTCATTGAGACGATAATGTCATGAAAATCAAGTTCTTCCAGAATCGAGATATGATGAAGGGCACTCTCGACCATTGCATCTGCAGTCGGATAGCCGTATTTCTCAAGTAAGTGACGTTCTAATGAACCAGCGTTAACTCCGATTCGAATTGGAATTCCTTTTTCTTTTGCAGCTTTTACGACAAGTTCAACTTTGTCACGCTTACCGATATTTCCGGGGTTAATACGAATTTTATCTGCACCAGCTTCAATAGCTTTAAGTGCGAGTCGATAATCAAAATGAATATCGACAACGAGCGGAATGTTAATGCGAGATTTAATCTCAGCAAGTGCATCTGCTGCTCGTTGGTCAGGGCATGCAACACGAACAACCTGACAGCCAGCTTCTTCCAAGCGGCTAATTTCAGCGACGGTTGCTTCCACATCATGTGTCTTTGTCGTCGTCATGCTTTGGATGATGACTTCATCGTTTCCACCGATTACAAGGTTACCGACGTTAACTGGCCTCGTTTTCGTACGATGGGTTAGTTCACTCATTGTTCTTTCGCCCCTTTAATGACGCTATTCTTTACAACAGGAAGTCCTGCCTAAAAGTTTAACATATCATAAAGAAGTCAAGCGGCAGTCTATGTCGATGACTTCTTGCTCTACTCATTGTAGCAACGCCCTATACGTATTGGCAAGTTAAGAGCGTCAACCTTAATATCTCGTTCACAATTATTGTCCGTAAACTGGAAATGTATAAATCTCTCCAGCTTTTAATTGTTCATATTCAGTGTCATCATTTAATGCTTCAAAGTCTTGTTTAATGTCGTCGATAGAAATAACAATCGCTTCCTCATGGAGTTGTTCAAGTATGGTGAGTAGTGTTTGTCCACTTTCAACCTCAATGGCTACGGTATCAATAATTCGATCTGGTAACGGTGCTGCTTCTTCGACTTGATCTACTTCATCTTGTTCTACAGAATCCGTTGCGGTCGATTCTTCATTTATGAATGAGCCTTCTACCGGCAAACTGCCACGCGATAAATCATAATAGACGGCAACAGCAACGAGTAGAATTGATGCAACCCAAATCCATTTTTTCATCGTGTAACCTCTCCATTCGAATAACGACTATAGAAATGTAACTTATCTATGTATAAGTATATGCTTGTCTTGTGGAAAAATGCTGTGAAAATATAAAAAAGCTTCAGATTTTCTTTTCATTTCACAAGACGTATGGTAGAACCAAAAGAAGAATAGAAGGAATTTGACAGGGGGAGAACACTCCAATGAAAAAACTTTCAATCTTGGGGATGGCAGCTTTACTAATTGGATCGAGTTTTGCAGTTCCACAGACCGCTAGCGCGGATGCAGGTCCAGGAGATGTCATCGTAACGCTCGGTGAAGATTTAACACCTGCTCAACGAGAGAGTTTATTAACAGAAATGGGCAGTGATGAAAACGCAAATATTGTGACGGTTTCAAATGCAGAAGAACATGATTATTTAGGTGAATACATTCCAGCTGGAAAAATTGGTAGCAACGCTTTATCGTCAGCAAGAATTACAATTGAAGAGCCAGGAACAGGTGTTAATGTTGAAACGAACAACATTAACTGGGTATCTGAAGGAATGTACGCAAATGCACTTGTGACGGCGGGTGTAGAGGATGCTGACATTTATGTTACGGCACCGTCATCAATTTCTGGAACGGGTGCGTTAACGGGAATTCTAAAGGCATATGACGCAGAAGCGGATGGTCTTTCAGAGGAACGTATGCGAATTGCGAATGAAGAAATGGTAGAGACAGGCGAACTCGGTGATCGGATTGGTATGGAAGAAGCAACCGAACTAGTGACACAAATCAAAGAAACGATTGCAGAAGAGAATGTAGAGAATGAAGATGATTTACGAGCACTTATCCAACGTATTGCCTCAGATTTAGGAATTGAATTAACAGATGAAGAACTAGATGGTCTTGTTTCTTTGTTTATGAGAATGCAAGATTTAAATATTGATTGGAATCAATTAGGGGAGCAAGTGAATCAGATTAGAGATAACATTGGCGATTGGTTAAGCCAAGAAGAAACGCAGAATTTCTTTCAATCGGTTATGGATTTCTTTAGTGAATTAATTGATTCAATTGGCGATTGGTTCAACTCAAATGAGAGTGAATCATCAAGTGGTTCTTAAATGATCTAAAGAGGATAGTAAAAACCCCGCAGGTGTTATACGAATAGGTATAACGCCTGCGGGGTTTTATTGTTTAATGAAAAGGCGATGAATAAAATTAAATGTAATCAAACAAAAGAACGTCTAATTGCTGATCTGATTGTGCAGAATAAAGCATTTTTTGCTATAATAGACTTAGATATGAAACCGTTTTAGCCTTCTTTACGTATAGAAAAGAAAGCAACGTTTTGGAAGGGGTGTATAAAAGATGGCTTGGTTGGATTATAGTTTCGTCGGTTTTCTCGTTGTTGTCCTCGCCACAATGTTCTTAATTGGAGAATTGCTCGTGAAATCACGAGGGATTTTTGGTGTGGTTGGTGTCGTGTTGATTACCTTATATTTTACTCATCATTTAGACGGATTAGGTAATGCGTGGGTCGTTGGGGCGTATTTGATTGGTTTAACGTTAATTCTTATAGATGGTAAATTATTCGGAGATGGAATGGTATCTGCGCTCGGTGTAGGTTTAATGATCGTCGGTTTAGCTATACCAGCACCAGACTTGTTGTATTCCGTTCTCGTCGGTTTTGGTGTGTTAGTCGGTGGCGCTGGAGCGTTTTTATTTATGAAAGTGTTCCCTAGACGTGAACTGTGGACGAAGATGACATTTAAAGACACGTTATCGAGTGAAGAAGGTTATAACTCGATGAATGACTCCTATCGTGATCTCGTAGGGAAAACAGGAAAGACACTTAGTGATTTTAGACCAACAGGAACAGTGGAAATTGAAGGACAACCGTATAGCGCAACGACAGGCGCAAGTTGGTTGAAAGCAAACGTTGAGGTTGAAGTGAAATCCGTAGATGGTACACGGATATTAATTGCTGAGATCCCGAAAGAAAACAAAGAAGAAGCGTAAAGAACCCTCAGAATTGAGGGTTCTTTTTTTATAGTTAGCGTGTATTCTGAATGAAAAATTTACAAAAGGTCCCGAACCAATTGCTTTTGTAGAGGAGATTGTGTCTATAGGCGTAGTTGTGTCACAGAAATCATCGTAAGTTGTTTACGTTTCGCAACATCTAGAGCGTACGAGCGTTTAATAGGGTTTTTGAATTGTAGAAAGTTAGTTTGGGTAACCTAATTCGGAGTCAGGTACAAAGATAGATGGTGTATAGAATTCAAAAATGTACAATAAAGGAAGAAAGGTTGCATGCGAAAAAACGCATCATAAGATAATCTTTACATAATCTTTACAAACCTTTGATGATACATTAATAATTGACACGTATGATCGATTTTGGGTAAACGATCTAATACTAGGTTTTGAAGGGATGAGGAGTTTGGACGTAATGGATCTCCTGTTTCTATTTCTCGGGGGCATAGGAATCTTTTTATTTGGTATGAAGTTTATGAGCGACGGCTTAACGAAAATTGCCGGTGATCGCTTACGAGATCTTTTGGATCGCTTCACATCAAATCCATTAAAAGGAGTCGTTGTCGGGATTGTTGTAACAGTCTTACTACAATCAAGTACGGCAACAATAGTATTAACCGTTGGACTTGTTAATGCAGGTTTCATGACACTGACGCAAGCGATTGGTGTAATTATGGGTGCGAACGTTGGTACCACAACGACAGCATTCATTATCGGTATTAACATTTCGGCATACGCATTACCGATTATATTCTTAGGTACATTCTTTATTTTCTTCTTTAAGAACAAAAAATTGAACAACATAGGACAAGTTATATTCGGTTTTGGTGCGCTATTCTTAGGGCTTGAATTTATGGGTGATGGTGTTGAACCACTAAAAGACAACGCCTTTTTTGCGGAGTTAACGCTTAGCATGAGTGATAACCCAATTCTTGGTGTTATTGTCGGTACGGTATTTACAGCAATTATCCAAAGCTCTACAGCAGCCATTGGTTTACTACAAAGCTTCTATGATTCAGGAGCGATGGACTTAAATGCAGCATTGCCAGTATTATTTGGAGATAATATTGGTACGACAATCACAGCTGTCATTGCTTCAATTGGAGCAAGTGTTGCTGCGAAACGTACAGCACTCAGTCATGTTATCTTTAACTTAATTGGTGCTACTGTCATTATGATTCTACTCGTACCGTTTACAAACCTTATTGTTTGGTTTGAAGAAACGTTAAACTTATCACCGCCAATGACGATTGCTTTTGCTCACGGTACGTATAACGTTGCCAATCTATTGCTACAAATTGCCTTTATCGGTGTACTCGCAACGATTGTAACGAAATTAATACCAGGCAAGAGTGAAGAGATTGAGTACAAAGCGAAACACCTCGATCCGACGTTCATACAACGAGCGCCATCGATTGCACTTGGTCAAGCACGTGCAGAAACACTACGTATGGCTAACTTTGCTGAACTAGGATTAGAAGAAGTGCTCAAGTATCTGCATACGAACAATCGTAAAAATGCGGAACGAACGATCCAATATGAAGAAGCCATTAATAATCTTGATCGCACGATCACTGAGTATTTAATGCAAATTTCTAATCGATCACTCTCAAGCGATGATTCATTCACACATACGATGTTGCTCGATACCGTACGTGACATTGAACGAATCGGTGATCATATGGAAAATATTATGGAACTCGTTGACTATCAAATCAAAAACAAAGTAATATTATCAGAAGATGCAAAAGCAGATTTAGAAGAAATGTTTACTCTTACACGTAAAACGTTGCAAGATGCTGTCTATGCATTAGAGCATCATGATGTTGAAGCTGCTCGTGCAACCGAACAACAAGAAGATGAAATCGATAAGATGGAACGCAAAATGCGTAAGAAGCACATTATGCGTATGAATGAAGGTCGTTGTTCTGGTTCAGCAGGAATTGTGTTCGTCGATATCATAAGTAACTTAGAGCGAATCGGTGACCACTCAGTGAACATTGCTGAAGCTGTTTTAAATGAAGAGAAGTAATAGAAGTTAGAAGGAGATGAGTGAGATGGATATCGTTTGGATCGTGCTTTCAATTGTTTGCTTTGCGTTAGCAATCATCGGTGTGGTATACCCAATCATACCGAGTGCACCAGCATATATCCTCTCACTCGTTTTTCTAGCTTTATATACAGGTTTTGATTATTTTGGCTGGTTTTTCTATACAGCGCAAGGGATTCTCGTCGTTTTAATGCTCGTGATTGACTTTTTAACGAGTTATTATGGTATTACGAAAATCGGTGGATCAAAAGCTGCGGTTTGGGGAAGTATCGTCGGGTTAGTTCTCGGCCCACTTCTTATACCTTTGCCGTTATTTAATTTGTTGATTGGTGCATTTATCGGTGCAATTGTTGGGGAACTGATTGCAGGCGGCCGTAATTTAAAGAAGTTATCACAAATTGGTCTTGGGTCATTACTTGGATTTATTGGTGGGGTGCTCGGCAAGTTTGTACTAATTTTAATCGGCATGATTCTAGTTGCCACTGCATTAATTTGGTAGATTAGTAGATTTTAGCTTGCGGCATATAGTAATGTATGGTATATTAGCAAATGTCCAATTCATGGCGGTGTAGCTCAGCTGGCTAGAGCGTACGGTTCATACCCGTGAGGTCGGGGGTTCGACTCCCTCCGCCGCTACCAATTACATAATTACGAATTTGGCGGCTGTGGCGAAGTGGTTAACGCACCGGATTGTGGTTCCGGCACTCGTGAGTTCGATTCTCATCAGCCGCCCCATGTTTGGACCCTTAGCTCAGTTGGTTAGAGCAGACGGCTCATAACCGTCCGGTCGTAGGTTCGAGTCCTACAGGGTCCACCATATCGTAATCATTCAAATCATTAACGATTGTTAATGGTTTTTTTATTTTTTAGTAGTGTTAATAGAAAAAAAGATACTAGATTCATGAAAAAATATGTTTAGTAAATAGAGATGCAGGGAAGCAAATCTATAAGCGCACGAAGTGAATTTACTTGCCAAAAGTTAGGTGCTTTGCTAATGTAAAATTGAGGTAAGTTGAATAGCAATGATGAATGTTATTGCTACCATACTCAAATTTAACATTACAATCGATTCGTAGGAGGAGATTTATTATGACTAATTATCAACTTCCCGATCTTCCATATGCAGCAAATGCGTTGGAACCACACATTGATGAGACAACAATGAACATTCATCATGGGAAACACCACAACACGTACGTAACGAAGCTTAACGATGCGCTTAAAGGACACGAAAGTCTTGCAAGCCAATCTGTTGAGGATCTTGTAACGAACCTTGATAAGGTTCCAGAAGACATTCGTACAGCTGTACGTAACAACGGTGGTGGCCATGCTAACCACAAGTTGTTCTGGACAATCCTTAGCCCTGAAGGTGGCGGCAAGCCATCTGGAGACCTACTCGCTGCAATTGAGAACAAATGGGGCACATTCGATGCATTCCAAGAAGAGTTCGCAAACACAGCACTAGGTCGTTTCGGTTCTGGTTGGGCTTGGCTCGTTGTGAACAACGGCAACCTTGAAATCCAAAACACACTTAACCAAGATTCGCCACTTACAGAAGGTAAAACACCTGTACTCGGTCTTGACGTTTGGGAGCACGCTTACTACCTTAACTACCAAAACCGTCGTCCAGATTATGTAGCTGCATTCTGGAACGTTGTAAACTGGCAAGAAGTTGCTCGTCGCTTCGACGAAGCAAAGTAATTGATTAATATAGGACGAAGACCAATCGGTCTTCGTCCTTTTTGTGTTTTCGACCTTTTGTGTGTAGCAAGAGGAGGTGGGTGTGTAGCAAGAGAGACCGGGTGTGTAGCAAGAGAAGCCGGGTGTGTAGCAAGAGAAGCCGGGTGTGTAGCAAGAGAGGCAGGGTGTGTAGCAAGAGAGGCCGGGTGTGTAGCAAGAGAGGCCGGGTGTGTAGCAAGAGAAGGTGGGTGTGTAGCAAGAGAGGCCGAGTGTGTAGCAAGAGAGGTCGAGTGTGTAGCAAGAGAGGCAGGGTGTGTAGCAAGAGAAGCCGGGTGTGTAGCAAGAGAGGCCGGGTGTGTAGCAAGAGAAGCCGGGTGTGTAGCAAGAGAGGCCGGGCGTAAACCAAGCATGGAGCAAATGAAGCATGCTAGGAACAACCCTCGTCCGTTTTTTACACTCTCATCTACAAGGCTTACATCAACGCTTACCCCATGAAAATTTACGGTGTCTAATTTGGAGGGTAGATTACATCATTCCAAGAAGTCTTTTTTGGAAAATCATGTATGATTGACCATGCAACTGCACACGCTACTTTCGAGGTGAGGTGGCTGATGCGGTTGTGGTTAAAAAACTTAATTCCAGACTTTGTTTATCATAATAAAGACTTTAAGCTGTTACTACTCACGGGAGGTCTGTACGCGTTAAGTACAGCACTCTCTAATACGTTTGTGAACGTCTACTTATGGAAGCAATCAGAAGATATTTTAGCGATAGCATTATACAATTTGGCTTCGGTGCTTTTTCAGCCATTGGCATTTTTTTTAGCGGGGCGTTTAACGAAACGTCTCGATCGGACAACGGTATTGCGTATTGGTGTTGGAATCTTAGCGGTTTTTTATTTGGTAGTGTTACTGGCTGGGACAAATGCCAGTCAGATGCTTATCATTCTCGGAGCGATTTTAGGTCTTGGTTTTGGTGTTTATTGGCTTGCGTTTAACGTATTAACATTTGAAATTACAGAGCCTGAGACGAGAGATGTTTTTAACGGGTTTTTAGGGTTGTTCTCGTCGTTTGCGGGGATGATTGGGCCATTTTCAGCCGGGATCATTATTCACTATTTTCCTGGGTTTGTTGGCTACCAGACGATTTTCGCAATTTCTCTATTATTGTTTGCGATTGCGGTGGTGTTGTCGTTTTACTTCAAACGCAGAAATTCGTCAGGCATTTTCAGGATTAGTAGTGTGTGGCAACGACGCCATGAAGATGATGACTGGAGAAGAATTCTCTTTGCACATTTTTTTCAAGGGTTAAGAGAAGGTGTCTTTGTCTTTATTATTGTGATTTGGATTTATACGACGACAGGAAGTGAGATGGCGCTTGGGACGTATGGATTAATTACGTCAGCGATTTCGTTTTTTGCATACTTTCTTGTTGGTCGCTATTTAAAAGCAAAATATCGTAAAAGTGGTATTTTAATTGGTGCGTTATTGCTTTATCTTTCACTATTTATCATCATCGGCGATCAGACGTTTACCCGCCTGCTTATTTATGGGATGATCATTTCATTTGCATATCCACTCGTGTTCGTTCCTTACGTTTCAATGACGTACGACATTATCGGGAAAGCGTATAAAGCTGCTTCTATGCGCGTTGAATATCTAGTGATGCGCGAATGGTTTTTAAACGCTGGACGTGCGTTTTCAATTGTTGGCTTTATGGTTGCTGTTCATTACATGGGTGAAGAGCGTGGCATTATGTTTACGTTGCTTCTTTTTGGTGCAGGGCATTTGTTTCTTTATATGGCTATTCGCCCGATTGCTTTCGGACGAGCTGCAAAAAAACAACAAGAGTTCTCATCGAAAGGGATGGAAGATGCAGAGCGTCAGTCGTAGTCACAAAATCGTCGTTTATCGCTAAAGACCCTCGTGATACAATAAGAACGGTTATGTTGAACACACAAGAGGGGAGCTTACATAATGGTGAATGATCGACGAAAAAATCACATCCCTTTTCGATTAAATGTGCTATTTTTCGGTGTGTTTATTTTATTTTCTGTGTTGATTTTAAGACTTGGCTATATTCAAATTGTTGAAGGTGAGTCATATGACTTAATGTTAAGTCAACAAGAAGAGCAAACGGCAAATGTCGATGCACCGCGGGGATTAATGATTGATCGCTATGACAATGTTGTCGTAGATAACGATTTGCAATTGTCCTTGACGTATACAAATACACCGCGTAATGATCTTGAACGTTATGAAATTGCACATCAGCTCGTGGACTATTTAAACATTGATGATGAGCAAATTGAATCTGTGAATGCAAGAGAATGGAAAGATTATTACCTTTACAAAGGTTCAATGGAAGAGGACGGACCAATTTCGACACACGTTTCTAGTCTAACGACAGACCAAGAAGCGAATGAATTGGAAGATGATGATTTTTATCAATTGCAATTAAATCGACTCGATGAAGAAGAGATTGAGGAGAGCTTTTCTTATGAAGAGCAACAAGCTGTTGTCATTTGGGCTGAGATGCTTAGTGGATACAACTATTCTCCAAATCGAATTGCAAGAAATTTAAGTGAAGAAGAAGCCCATCGACTCGGTGAAGTATTGCATGATATGCCAGGGACGGATATTTTACGTGACTCTGAGCGGATTTATCCGTATGGCAATTCGTTTAGACGCCTCTTCGGAGGTACAGGTAGCATCCCAGCCGAACAGTTGGATGGTTATGTTGGTCGTGGGTATGAACGAAGCGATACGGTCGGTACGTCGTTTTTAGAGTCGCAATATGAAAATGTGTTACGAGGCGAAAAAGCCGTTATGCGTACGGATGCAGAAGGAAATGTTACGACAGATCCAGGTCGTCGTGGCAATGATTTAACCTTAACGATTGATATGGCATTGCAACAAGAAGTTGAAGAGATTATCAATCAAGAAATGACAGGATCATTTATTGCAGATCGAGAAGCGTATGTCATTATGATGGAACCTGATACAGGAGAACTCTTAACGATTGCGGGTTATGAGGGTGAGAATCTCGGTGCGACAACGAGCACCTTTGAAATGGGTTCAACTGTGAAGATGGCGACGATGTTAGCAGGCTATCATCACGGAGTAATCGATCATGGTACGGTCGTTCGAGATGCGCCGATTACAATCCCGAGCTCACCAACAATTCGTTCGTGGCAAACGATGGGATACATTAACGATATTGATGCCATCCGTAGATCATCGAACATCTATATGACGGAAATCGCAATGAGGCTTGCTGATTATAACCTGTCTACGAATAGTTGGGGTGCATTATCAGAGTCTTATCAAGCATTACGAGATCATTATCGACAGTTCGGTTTAGGAACGGAAACGGGTATTGATTTACCTAGTGAATCAACGGGCTTGATCGGAAACAACCAACAAGGTGAGGTATTGTTTTTAAGCTTTGGACAATATGATACGTATACACCAATGCAACTTGCGCAATATACTGCAACGATGGCCAACGGTGGAAAACGTATGAAACCTCAACTCGTTCGTGAGATTCGTGAACCGAGTAACGGTGAAGAAAACTCAGGAGCGATCGTAAGACAAAGTCAACCAGAAGTATTAAATACGGTTGATAATACAGATGCTGATTTTGAGCGAATGCAAACGGCTATGAGACAAGTGATTAGCGTCAGTGGCCAAGGAGGCGGAACAGCGAGCAGTTACTTTAATTCTGCCACGTATGAAGCTGCTGGTAAGACGGGAACAGCCCAAATTATGACCAATGGAATGAACGGGAACAACCAATCGTTCGTTGGTTATGCACCATTTGATGACCCAGAAGTAGCGATTGCTGTTGTTGTACCGAATGTAGCGCTCGAACGTGCGGGTGGAAGACAAGGCATTGCAAACCATATTGCACGCGAATCGCTTCAAGCGTATTTCGATTTACAAGAAGATCGCAGCAACCCAGATCAAGAAGAAGATGAAGAAGAAATATATGGTGACCCAGAAGCATAAGAAGATAAAACCCCCTTCAAAGTTAAAAAACTTTGGAGGGGGTTTTATCATTAAACTAAGGTGTTGTGAACGTCTCGATGATCTCATCGATCGAGTACGTAGTGTTTACGTTATGAAGACCGGTTTGGATTTGGGTTTGGAGTTCTCGTTCATAAAGCGGTTCAATAAATTCATCTGATGTAGCGACTAAGCCACTATCCACGAGTATTTGAGCGACATCGTCACTCGTCATACCTTCATGAATAACGACATAAAGAGCTGTTTCTTCGTTCTGTTCATCAGCAGACGTTCCAGTTTCTGCAACGGGAAAATCAAATTCTCGCTCAAGCAATGCATTGTACAATGTTTCATCGGTATAGTTTTCAATTGCACTTGTCGGTGCAGCAGAGAAAGTAGCTTCATCGTTCATGTCACCTTCTACGTCTTCGTGGAAGAAATAAGTAATTGAAATCACAACAATCGCCGCAACTAACAAACCAGACGCAAGTCCTCGTAATGTTTGTGGTGTCATCGTTACGAACCTTTTAAAGACGAAGGAAGTAAATGCAAGACTTCATCTTCGCTTAGTTGAAGTTGTTTTGAAATTTCTAATACAGAATGTCCGTTTGTGATTTTTTCAGCGATCGTCTTTTTTAACTGGTGCAATGAGCTGGCTTTTTTGTCTTCTTGTGTTGAAGTTACTAACAATTCCTCTTCAAGTCGCTCCACTTTCGTTTGTAACGTATACACATCACCCATAAGTTGGAGTGTATGCTGCTCAACCGATTGATCTTGTTTGACGTCTTGTTTTTGCTTTACAATAGACAAAATAAAGCATAGGACGCTTAGACTTAATAAAATGATAATGACAATGTCCAACAAGATTCCCCCTTTTTTCATCAATAGTGCCATTATACTACGTGATGTGTACAACTTCATCTTGATTTATTGCCTAAAAACTGTTAGTATATGTTGGTATGATTGCGATGATAGGAGGGATACGGATGCGCGTTCAAGTAACACTTGCATGCACGGAAACGGGTGACCGCAACTATATAACAACAAAAAACAAACGTACGAATCCAGAGCGTATTGAATTTAAGAAATATAGTCCAAGACTACAAAAGCATACGCTCCACCGTGAAACGAAGTAAGCAGCAGATTTTTTGCTGCTTCTTTTTATATGGAAAAAAGGTGAGGATCCGGTGAATGCAAAAAAAGTTCTTCGTAAATCGATAATAAATAATCTTAAAACGATGTCAGTTACAGAGCGAGAGCAAAGAGCTGAACCGTTATATGAACGCTTCATGAAGCAACCTAACATTCAAGATGCGAAAACCGTGGCACTAACAGTAAGTACAGCACACGAATTACCGACGAAGCCACTCATTGAGAAGCTTTGGTCGTTGTCAAAAACGGTCGTCGTACCACGGGTGAGTCGTTCAAAAGCACGGCATATGGATTTTTACATACTTTCATCATTTGAAAACTTAGTGACGTCTTCGTATGGCGTGTTAGAGCCAGACCCAATAAAGGCGAAGGCCATCGACAACGGGTTGATCGATGTTGTTGTCGTGCCAGGTGTTGCCTTTGACCATGAAGGATTTAGAATTGGTTATGGCGGGGGATATTACGATGCATTTTTATTCGAGCATCCAAGCATTGCAACGGTTAGCCTGCTTTATGACTTTCAATTACAACGCAATGTATATGTAGAGCCTCATGACCAGCGTGTGGATGACTTAATCATTGAAGGTGACGAATGATGATTATATATAGTAGTGCAATTGCACTGATTGCCATCGTTGCGTACCGATTTAAATCGCTAACGGGTTGGGGCGCACTCACTGCATTTTTAATCGGTGTCTTGATTGCTAATTTCTTCGGACTTCAAGGGCTAATCATTTTAGCGTTATTTTTTATTACGAGTACTCTGTTGGGAAGGTTAAAAGCTTCTTCGTTTACTCGTGAAAAAGAGCAACGAACATCGCTTCAAGTCCTTGCGAATGGAGGAGTTGCGGCTGTGGCCGCTCTGCTTGTACCGGTGATTGGCGACATTGCGGTGTATTTGTTTCTAGCATCACTTGCAGCTGCAACGAGCGATACGTGGGCCACTGAAATTGGAAGGCGTTATGGCGGAAAACCGTTTCATTTAAGACAAATTTCCAAAGATGAAATCGGTCGTTCGGGTGCGATGACGATTATCGGGACGATCGCTAGTCTAGCTGGCAGTTTCCTTATCGCGATTGCAGGTTTTGTCTTGTTTTCATTACCTGGTATTTCAATTGCGGTCATTACGTTTGCAGGTTTTATCGGTGCATTTGTGGACACGGTCGTGGGTGCATTTATTCAAGAAGAACGGCGTTGTGTCGTGTGCCGTGAACTAACAGAAGAACAGCATCACTGTGAAAGGCAAACAGTTTTTGACCGTGGTGTACCAAAGATCACAAATAATGTCGTTAACTTCGTTTGTACGAGTTCGGCGGCACTTATCACATTGCTATTTGTATAGTGTTTTTCTTTTTAAAGCAAACTAAAAAGAAAAAGGTGATGAGCAATGAAACGATTACTTTGTTTTCTACTCGTAATGGTCGTTACGACGATTCTTTATCAATACCGACATGTGTTTATTAATAAATTACTTATGAATGAAGCGAGAAGACGTTTTATCATTTCTACGATGATGAACATAAAACCGATCCGTCGGAGAATGTTAGCACGTTATTCACCATTTCAATAGGGGATATTGTTCGCAACTATTCGTCAACTGCCTTAGTATTAGAGATAAGGGAATGAATAGATAAAGGATGAATGCAATGGAGGTTAGAGATCAAGACGTTCTCTTTTGGGAACTCGCCCATCATCTCGTTACTAAGAACGATTTTAAAGCCTTGCACGTTAGTGGGGATCGTAAGCAACTATGGCTTGAAAGAGAGACCGACCAAGACGTTACGGTCATCAGTATGTCTAAAATTGATATGGCATACAGTCGTGGCTTAGAAGACCACATGAAAGAAGTAGCCAATCAATTTCAAGTGTTAAAAAAGCCATCAAGAAAAAAAGAAGCAAACTACTATCATCTCTACATTACGTCAATTGCACCAGTAGACAATTGGCAACAGAAAACGAATGAAATTCTTTATACAGATGCAAGTAAGAAGCGACCTGTAATCACGAAATTATTCGCTGCTTCCATGGGTGCGCATCACGGGGATGACATCAATCGCTTTTTAGGAACACTTCACGCTAATGAAGGTTTCAAGACAAAAGAGCAGATGTTGCCAGATCATGAACAAGTGAAACAGCATCAAGTAACAAGGAATCGCGTTGAAGTTCTGGATGAACTAGAACGTGAGCAAAAAGAAATTCAAAAAGTTTTCGCCTATGGAAAGCCTAGGTTCACCATGTTGTTACTCGGACTGATTGCCATTATTTTTGTTCTCGTTGAGACGCTCGCTAGCTCTCAAGATGTGTTAGCGTTGATTGACTTTGGGGCAAAATACAATCCAGCCATCGATGACGGTGAAGTGTGGCGTTTTGTAACGTCAATGTTTTTGCATATTGGTATTTTCCATTTGTTAATGAACGCGTTAGCATTGTTTTACTTAGGGAATGCTGTGGAGCGCATTTACGGCACTGGACGGTTCGTATTTATTTATTTTGCAGCTGGAATTGTCGGTTCAATTGCAAGTTATGCGTTTACGTCACAAGTATCAGCAGGAGCAAGTGGGGCGATCTTTGGCTGTTTTGGAGCGCTTTTATACTTCGGTCTCGTGTATCGTGACTTGTTCTTTAAAACGATGGGAAAAAGTTTACTCATCATTTTAGCGATTAATATCGTCTTTGGAACCGTCGTACCAATGGTCGATAATGGTGCGCATATGGGTGGCTTACTTGGTGGGTTTTTAGCAGCATCCATCGTTCAGTTGCCACACGTCAAACACGGATTACGGAGAGTCATTGGAGCGGTCGCATTAGTGGTCGTTGCCGCAGGTGTTTTTACATACGGGTACGTTAGTGAATCTTCGGTTAGTTCACTACCCCTTGTGGAAATGCAAATTAGCCAAGAATTAATGGAAGAAGAGCGTTTTGACGAGGCGTATGATGTGATGTCTGAAGTAATTGATCATACAGAAGCTCCCGAAGCGTACTTCGTCATTGGTAACAGTGAAGTGGGTCGACACAATTATGAAGAAGCGCTGCACTATTATGAGCAAGCCGTTGCAGGGAACCCAGAATTCCATGAAGCGGTCTACAACTTAGGGTACACGTATTATCAACTCGGTGATGCAGAACAAGGCCGTGAGTACGTAGAGCAGGCGATGGAGATGGACCCGGACAATTCTCATTACGAGGATTTTTATGAACGGATGGAAGGGTAAACGACGCCTTGAAGAGCGATAAGACGTTCTTAGGCTACTGAGAAACTTAAACAACGTACGTACGAGAAATATTCGCACACATGAGTAAGAGACTTCTGTGGCTCCGCTTGCCGCGGGCGTCTACGCCACGACAGCCTCTTTTCTACTGTGAATGTACAAAAGCAACGTTGATTATATTTCGTTAAGAATAAACTACAAGTTTATTGATTTACCGTTTATTTGTTAGTAAGAACAAAGCTTTTTCTTTACTCTAGGAACGTCTCGTGAGACGTTCTTTTTTTGTTGTATTAACTTACGATCAGATTATAGATCGTTATTGTGAGCCCTAAAATGGCTAAGGTAATGGCAAGCCAACAGAATGCTCTGCCGATCCTGATGACTCTGTCTTCTGAAGGGAAGTATAAGAGACCAAAGATAGCAAGCAAAACCCCTAATGGCAAGAAAATAAAGCTTCCTAAACCTAATGCAACACTGAGTATCCGGTCTCTCGTTAATGAATCGACCATATAGTCACCGCCTTTGCTTCTATTAAGTTTCCCTTAAGAGTGTTCTAACAAACGAATATTTTGAAGAAAATAAAAACAAGATAGAATTCACATTCAAACGGGAATAGGTATCAGATAATACTTTGGTTGAGGTGGTTATTGATGCAACGAGGGAAAGGTTCGTTAATATGGAGAGTTTTCTTACCGATTGGCATCTTAGCAGTTGTTATGATTGTTTCTGCAGTGATTGTCTCTTCTCATTCAGAAGCCTATGTTTATCTAGATGAGGAACAGCAAGAAGAGAATCAAAGCTCAATTTTAGGTATCGAACAAATTCAATCAAATGAATCACAAATTGAAACGTACAGAGCGTATCGAAATGTTGGGACATATCAAGTTGAATATGTTATTGATGTATCAACAGAAGACAATGTAATTGTAGATGCGTACGATCTAAGGTTTAGAGTGATTGGTGGTACGTTTAACGACGTACCAGAAGTAGAGCATAATGATGAACGTGCGACGTTTAATGAGAGTCTAACAGCTAGTGGTGGTATTAGCAGTTACATGATTTCCTTATTTGTGGAGATCGAAGATGACCGTTTAGTCGTAACGTATTAAGTGAAAGTTAGAAAGACCTGATCAAAGTTACGACGCATGCTTTATAGCAGATGTCGTAACTTTTTTGATCGATTTTCTTTGTTGAAGTTGCATTCACGACCGACCTTACTAAAGCAAAACCCCGCTTTGAACATCAAAACGGAAGTGGCTAAAAACAAATGACAAGTCTTCGTTTTTCTGTGCATACACATGTACGACCTAAACAAAAAGGAGCGCATAACTATGATTGTTGCGTTTATGGTCGCTGTTGCTTTTGGGGCAATGCTCGTACATCAACGTGTGACGGATGTCGAAAAATGGATGTTGTTAATCGTCCTCCTCTTTGGAGGGTGCGGGTATTTAGGGTTAGTGCTTGCAAATTCTTACTTTGCTTTTCTATCGCCGTCTTGGCTAAGTGGGTTTTGGTCAACGTGTACGATCATCTTTATTACAGCAGCTGTTGTTGGATATCATCCGTACTACGGTTTTTTTGGACGGAAAGATGTACGGATTTGGGCGAGCATGCTCGGGCTGTTTTTCTTAACAGGTGCGCTCGTCAACGTCTGGTTCTCGCAAATTCTTACGTTTATTTTACTACTTATCATCTTTGTCGTTGGATTACTTGCAGGTTTTTATTTGCAAAACCTTCTTTCTCTGCAATGGTCTCGCTTTCGTTATTTGCCTTACGTTCCCCTCGTATTTCTAGTTTTCGCGACAGCAGGAAAGTTGCTATAATGTAGCTATGGAAGATTTTAAAAATGTCTATGATATACGTCAGTTTCTAATGAAATACAATAGTGTCATTTACACGAGAGACCCAATTACCGATCTATACTTAATGGAGGAAGAATTACGAGCACTGTACGATGTAAAGTTAATTGATCCAAAACGCTACATGCACGGCAAGTTACTGCTCGGTCGTGAAGCAGAACGTCTTCAAACCGAGAACAATAAAAAAACAAACGGCATGGAGGAGTTATGAACGTCGTAGTCGGAGTGGATATTGGCGCAAGTACAATCAAGCTAGGCGCATTTTCGACCTTCGGGCAATTACAATACAAATGGTCGATCAAAACAAACGTTGCCAATAACGGAGAGGCCATTGCAAGTGATATTGCAACGAGTATTAAAAGTGAGATGCGCCCAGGTGAGAAGCTTTTAAGCATTGGCGTCGGTGTTCCTGGGTTTGTCCCTGTAAAAAGTGGCGTTGTTCATGGAGCAGTAAACGTTGGCTGGAAAGAATACAATGTCAAGCAGCGGATTGAACGTTTAACTAATGCTTCAGTTTTTGTGAACAACGATGCGAACCTTGCAGCGCTCGGTGAATATTGGCAAGGAGCAGGACAACAAAGTGAATCACTCTTACTCGTAACACTTGGTACCGGTGTTGGTGGGGGGATTATACATCGTGGAGAAATAATAAATGGACCAAATGGTACAGGTGGAGAGATTGGACATGTTACAATAAAGCCAGGAGGTAGACTTTGCACGTGTAATCGACGTGGATGTCTAGAAGAATACATAGGAACAAAAGGATTTGCGAATACGTTGCATGACAAATTGAGTAAACCTCGTAACGTTTCAACTGAACTTGAGTGGAATGACTCTGTTAAGTCCATTGTAAAAGCAGCAGAATCTGGCGATTCATTGGCACTAGAGATTATCGATGAGTGTTCGTACTATTTAGCACTTGCTCTTGCAAACGCTGTCACGCTCATTAATCCGAACAAAGTGTTGATCGGTGGAGGCATATCAGCTGCTGGGGATTCACTTTTTCAGCCAATCCGTAAGCACTTTTCTCGCTTTTCACTACTTGAAACAGACCCTGAGGCGTTCATCGTGCCTGCAAAACTTGGCAATGAAGCAGGGATTTACGGTGCCGCAAAACTAGCACTACAATCGTCACAGCGTAGAGATTAATCATCTGAGAGGAGAATGAATCAAATGAATAAAGCGATTTCAATTGTTGGTGTACCGATGGACTTAGGACAAAGTCGACGAGGAGTGGACATGGGTCCAAGTGCAATTCGGTATGCAGGAGCTGTAGAACGAATTGAGAGTTTAACATACGCAATTGAAGACTGTGGAGATATTCTGATTGAACGTCCTAATGAGAAAGAAGCATCCCCGTCCAATTTAAAGCATTTACATACTGTCGTGAAAGCAAGTCATGCATTAAAATCTACAGTTTCTGAAATTGTAGAAAATGGCAAATTTCCGCTCGTTTTTGGCGGAGATCATAGTATCGCAATCGGATCTCTTGCAGGAATTACGCCACATTATGAACAACTCGGCGTTATATGGTATGATGCTCACGGAGACCTTAACACTGAAGAAACATCTCCATCAGGGAATATCCACGGCATGCCACTTTCGGTAGCGCTCGGTCGGGGAAACAAGCAGTTAACCGAACTTTTTCAAGATCATCCATTAAAAGAAGAAAACATCGTATTAATTGGTGTTCGTGCGTTAGACGAAGCTGAGAAAGAGTTTATTAGAACGTCTAATATTACCGTTTTTACGATGCATGAAGTGGATCGCCTCGGAATGACTGAGGTAATGTCACGCGCGCTTAAACATCTTGAACATTGTGATGGCATCCACTTAAGCCTAGATTTAGATGGCCTAGATCCACTTGATGCTCCTGGAGTCGGGACGCCTGTTGTAGGTGGACTATCTTATCGTGAAAGTCATCTTGCTATGGAAATGTTACACGAGTCAAAACGCATCACATCGTGTGAATTTGTTGAAGTAAATCCGATTCTTGATGAGAAGAATAAAACAGCAGAAGCTGCCGTTGCTCTGATGGGTTCGTTGTTTGGTGAGAAGTTAAAATAACTGGAGGGGACAATTGTCTCATGGAAGCAAAAGAATACCGCATTGAACGAGATTTTTTAGGGGAAAAACACGTTCCGGTTGATGCTTATTACGGCATCCAAACGGTACGAGCTATGGAGAACTTTCCAATTACCGGCTATCCGCCACATCCTGCACTAATTCAAGCATTTGGTTACGTGAAGAAAGCTGCAGCAATGGCGAACCGTGATGTTGGGAACCTGAATGAGTCACTTGCAAGTGCAATTATCCGCGCATCAGAAGAAGTCATTGAAGGACAACATAACGGTGAATTTGTCGTTGATGCTATTCAAGGTGGTGCAGGAACTTCATTTAACATGAACGCAAATGAAGTGATTGCCAATCGAGCAATTGAAATTTTAGGATACGAGAAAGGCGATTACATGAGATTGAGCCCAAACACACACGTGAACATGGCTCAATCAACGAATGACGCGTTTCCAACGGCGATCCACATTTCAGCTCTTAAGCTTTCAAAAGGCTTGCAAAACGCGTTAGATGCGGTCATTGATACATTAGAGAAAAAAGAAGCAGCATTTGATGATGTCATTAAAATGGGACGTACACATTTGCAAGATGCCGTGCCAATTCGCCTTGGTCAAGAGATGGGTGCGTATCGTCGCATGTTAGAGCGTGATCGTGGACGTATTCGTCGTGCGCTTGATAACTTGTATGAAATTAACATGGGAGCTACAGCTGTTGGGACAGGCTTAAATGCTCAGCCAGAGTATATTAAAACAGTTTCGGAGTATTTAGCGCAACTTACGGGTCTTCCACTTGTGAGTGCAAAGCATCTCGTTGATGCAACGCAAAATACAGACGCTTACACAGAGCTATCTGGCTCGTTGAAAGTCCTTGCCATTAACCTTTCAAAAATGGCAAATGACTTGCGTTTAATGAGTTCTGGACCGAAGACAGGAATTAATGAAATTAATTTGCCTGCACGTCAACCAGGCTCTTCAATCATGCCAGGAAAAGTGAATCCGGTCATGTGTGAAGTTGTAAATCAAATTTCGTTCCAAGTAATCGGAAACGACCAGACAATCTCGCTTGCATCCGAAGCAGGGCAACTTGAGTTAAACGTTATGGAGCCAGTGCTCGTATTTAACTTGTTGCAATCTTTATCAATTCTTGATAATGGATTAACCGTCTTCCGCAAATATGCACTTGAAGGCATGACTGCGAATGTGGAACATAGTAAAGAACAAGTTCATCGTAGTGTCGGTATTGTAACGGCAATTAACCCTCATGTAGGTTATGAAGTGGCTTCGAGAGTCGCAAAAGAAGCACTTTCAACCGGACGTTCAGTGAAAGAAATCTGCCTTGAGCGTGGCATTCTTTCTGAAGAAGAACTCGATGAAATTCTAGATGCACAAGAAATGACAAACCCAGGTATTGCTGGTAAACGCTTCATGGAATAATACATGACTGAGCTGTCTCGTAAGTTACTTACGGGTCAGCTCTTTTTTTAGTTAGCGTATCGATCATGCAGTAAGTTTAGAAAAGTAGGAAATCCCCATCGAGAAATACCTCATTAATCCCCTATACTAAGAGTTCGTTACAGTTTACTAAGGTGGTGAAGAAATGAAGCGTTTAAACCGATTAATCCTGTTCGTTTTTCTAATTGTAATTCCTCCAGAATTAGCAAATGCAGATAATCCGAACGACCGAGTAGCGAATCTCGCTCTCGAGATGGTTGGAGACGATCATCAAGGATTTTTAACGTCTGAGTTTGTTCAACATGTGTATGAAGAAGCGAATGGAGTTTATATACCATCATACGCAAGAGAACAGCAACAAATGGGACAAGACATCGAGCGAAGTGACTTGCAATCTGGTGATGTCGTATTTTTCCAAGGTTCTTCTTTAATGTCTGGCATTTATATTAACGAAGGACGTTTTGTGATTGTCACGAGTGAGGGAATTTCAGAGCGCAATTTCAATCATAGTGACTATTGGTCAGACGCCTACAGTGGAGCGGCGAGATTTAGTCAAGATGAGGAGACTGACCCTGCAGCAGAGCTGGCTCTAGAGAACGTTGGCGACAATGATCAACGCTTGATTACATCTGAGTTTGTT
This sequence comes from Bacillaceae bacterium JMAK1, assembly GCA_012970285.1. Classification (GTDB taxonomy): domain Bacteria; phylum Bacillota; class Bacilli; order Bacillales; family Marinococcaceae; genus Geomicrobium_A. The sequence goes on along the minus strand of JIBW01000002.1, from coordinate 1,110,137 downwards.
CAGTTTATTTATGAAGAGGCGAAAGGGATCTCGTTGCCTCGCGCAGCAACCGATCAATGGATTGAAGGCAGTGAGGTTGAACAACTGCAATCGGGAGATGTCGTGTTTTTTCAAGGCAGCTTCTTAATGTCTGGCATTTATATTGGCAACGGACAATTTGTGATCGTGACGAGTGAAGGAATTGTTCTACGTAACATGGAAACGAGTAGCTATTATCAAGATCGATACGTCGGGGCTAAACGGTATGATGGTGATTCGCCCCCGTCTACGGATCATGACATTGTACAGTTGGCACGTGAACTCATAGGCACATCGTATAACCGCTCTGGGTCAAGTCCAGAGGAAGGGTTTAATTCAGGTTCATTTGTGTATTACGTGTATAAAGAAATAACCGGAAGTTGGCTTTCAAAGCGAACGCCAGCATTGTACGAAGCTGGCATGGAAGTTGATCGGGAAGAACTGCAATCAGGAGATCTCGTTTTTTTCGAAAACGATGATGCGGAGTTAATCTCAGGAATCTATTCAGAAGATAATCAATTTGTCATTGCATCGTCATCAGGAGTTGAAGAACGGCATTTGGATTATAATACGTATTATTCGGACCGTTATGTTGGTGCTGTTCGTTATACCGATGATAGATTGGAAAAATCTAATCCTATGACATATGAGGAGCACGAGAACCCCATCGTTAGGGAGGCAATGAACTATATCGGTACACCGTATTTAATGACTGGAAGTACGTTGGATGCGTTTGATTGTTCTTTTTTCGTACAAATGGTTTTTAGAGAAGCGCTCGATGTTCATTTACCGCGAATTAGTTATAAGCAATGGGAAGTAGGTGAAACGATGCTTCCAGAAGGAACGGACATTGATGACGTTGTGTTAGATGAAGAGTTGCGACCTGGAGATGTCTTGTATTTCTCAGGAACGTGGCAAGAAGATATCTCTCACACTGCCATTTATTTAGGAGAAGATTACATCATTCACGCAACAGGAGAAGAAGGACAGACGACGATTTCATATATGAGTGACTATTGGCGAGATCATTTCACCGGGGCAAAACGGTTTGATGATTTGACGATACAGTACGATAATGAAGCGATTTTTGAAGCCTATCAATTGCTTGGCACGGATTACAAGCAAGGGGGTACTGCCCCAGACGATGGTTTTGATACAGGAGGATTTGTACAGTACGTATACAATGAAGCCTATCATTACGAGCTTCCTCGTTTTGGGAGAGAACAGTGGGAAGAAGGAACAGAAGTTTCAATTGAAGCGGCTGAACCGGGAGATCTTCTGTTTTTCCAAGGTTCGAGCATCATTCCTGCTCTGTATATCGGAAACAATCAGATGATCGTGACAACAGTTTCGAACGGAGTAACGGTTATTGATTTGACAACGAGTGAGTATTGGCCACCACGATTGCTCGGTGCAAGAACGTATGACACGGATATACGTGACCTTGAGGTGGTTCAAATTGCAAGAAGTTATATTGATGAGCCGTTTGATGATACGTCTGCAACATTTATGCAACAGCCCTTTGACGAAGCGTCAGGCATTGAATTACCAGGCAACATTGATGATTTACAGCAAACAGGCGAGAGTATCCATGTTGAAGAACTAAACGAAGGCGATCTTCTATTCTTTGAGAACCCGAAGTTAGTTGGAATCTACACTGGTGATGGTCAATTTATTACGGTTGTACAAGATCGAGTGTCAGAACAATCATTAGACGGAGAACAGCGATGGATTGATCGATTTGTAGAAGGAAGAACGATGAATGATGTGTGAATGAAATTTTAGATTCAGGCAGTTGCGAGAAATGTAAACGAACGTCATACACGTAAGCGAGCCCATCGATTGATTCGATGGGCTCGCTTTTTTATAATGGCTGTTGCTATTTGAGCGATTAGCTAGCAAAAACTTCGTTAAGCTTCGCAATCGCAAAATCAAGATCTTCTTTAGAAATCGTAAGTGGTGGCGCAAGGCGTAGTACGTTTTCGTGTGTTTCTTTACAAAGCATGCCTTTTTCCATTAAGCTTTCGCAATACGTTCTCGCTGGTTCGTGTAACTCAATACCGATAAACAACCCTTTTCCACGTACTTCTTTAATGGCAGGGTGCTTAATTTTTTTGCACTCTTCCATAAAATAATTGCCTAATTTTTCGGCACGTTGGGCAAGGTCTTCTTCAACAATGACGTCCATCGCAGCAATGGATACGGCACATGCGAGCGGATTTCCACCAAACGTTGAACCGTGCGAACCAGGTTCAAAGAGATTCAGTACATCTTCATCACCACAAACCGCAGAAATTGGCATAACACCTCCGCCAAGCGCCTTCCCTAGAATGTAAAGGTCAGGCGTAACATTTTCATGCTCACAAGCGAACATTTTCCCTGTACGAGCGAGACCACATTGAATTTCATCAGCAATCATCAGTACATTTTCTTTCGTACATAATTCACGAACGTCTTGCAAAAATCCAGTCGGTGGAATGAGAATTCCCGCTTCACCTTGAACCGGTTCGAACATAAACGCAGCTGTGTTTTCTGTGATGGCGGCTTTTAATGCATCAATATCACCGTATGGAATGACTTTAATCCCTGGAAGAAGAGGGCCGAAGTCTTTTTGGTATTCCTCATTTGATGATAATGACACGGCAGCGAGCGTACGGCCATGGAAATTATCCGTGCAAACGATAATTTCAGCTTGGTTGTTCGGGATGCCTTTTACGCGGTAGCCCCATCTACGTGCCGCTTTAATTGCTGTTTCTACGGCTTCTGCCCCGGTGTTCATCGGTAGAATTTTATTTTTACCTGTAAGGTTTGAGAGCTTCTCATAAAATGGACCAATTTGATCGTTATGAAAAGCGCGAGAGGATAAGGTTAATCGATCGGCTTGCGCTTTTAATGCATCAATAATTTTAGGGTGACGATGACCTTGGTTGACTGCTGAATATGCGCTTAGCATATCAAGAAATTCGTTTCCATCAGCATCTTTCACCCAAGAGCCAGTTCCTTCAGAGATCACGACAGGGAGTGGGTGATAATTCGGTGCCCCGTAGTGATCGTGTTGTGAAATTAAGTTTTTAGTATTCGACATGTATAGTCACTCCTTTTCTCACCTTTATTCTTATGCAAATTTCAAGCCAACTATAGAAGAGGTGTGTCAAAAAAAGCTGGATTTGCTATAATAAAAGAATCTATTGCGAAAGGGGAACGTCGTATGGTTATGAGCCGGGAAAGTGTGTGTCAATTATTATCTTTACTTGACGTTGGCGTCCATATTATTGATCATCGTGGAGTGACGATGTACTACAACGATCAGATGGCAACGATTGAAGGCATGGACCCAACAGACGTCATTAACCGGCCAGTCCAGGAAGTTTTCTCTTTCAAAAGCGTTGAAGACAGCACGTTGCTCACTGCGATTCATACAAAACAAAGCTCGCGTTCTAGAAAACAATCGTACAAAAATGCATATGGTCATGAGGTGACGACGATTAATCGGACGAGCCCATTATATGAAGCAGATCAATGCATCGGTGCAGTCGAGCTGTCTCGAGATGTGACCCGGTTAGAGCATTATATGGAGCAAAGTGCAACTAAACGGCAGAATGAACGATTTACATTTGCTGATATTATCGGACATTCGAAAGCGTTGCTTCGTGTAATTGAAGAAGCAAAGCGGGCAACTCGAACGACGTCTTCGGTTCTAGTTATTGGTGAAACAGGTACGGGAAAAGAGTTGTTTGCCGAAAGTATTCATACTGGAAGTGAACGAGGAAACGGTCCATATGTGACCCAAAACTGTGCAGCCATCCCAGAAACATTGCTTGAGAGTATTTTGTTCGGGACAGCTACGGGAGCTTTTACCGGTGCGAAAGAAAAGGCAGGCTTGTTTGAACAAGCGGATAAGGGCACGTTGCTTTTAGATGAGCTCAATTCCTTGCCGATGGTGCTCCAAGCAAAATTACTACGCGTGTTACAAGATAAACGCGTCCGACGGGTCGGCGCAATTCAAGACCAAAAAGTCGATGTAAGGGTCGTTGCAACGATGAACGAAGACCCGATTGTTGCGATTGAAGAAGGAAGACTTCGTCGTGATTTGTATTACCGTCTAAACGTCGTTAGTCTTCACGTACCGCCACTACGAGAACGAAAAGAAGACATAGAGCCGCTCGTGTTCTCGTTTGTTGATAAATTTAACAAACGGTTCAATTTAAAGATTCGAGAAATGAGTGAAGGGTTTATGCGTCAGTTACATGATCATGATTACCCAGGCAATGTAAGAGAACTTGAGCACGTCATTGAAGGAGCAATGAATTTTATAGATGACCAAGATGTTTGTTTACGACAAGAACACCTGCCAAACTATTTTGCAGTAGCAGAGCGTTCTGAGCCAGCAACAACATCGCAAAACTTTCATGATTACATGTTTGAACAAGAACGACAGTACTTACAACTTGCTTTACAAGAACATCACGGAAACATTTCGCAAACAGCAAAAGCAATTGGTATGAGTCGCCAGACACTTCAATACCGAATCAAAAAACTGAACATAAAGGAAGATACTTGATGCTTCAAAATGGTCTTTACGCAATTACAGCAGAAGAGTTGCATCCTGGGCGCCCTCTTCTTGAAGTGATGGAAGAAACGCTTCAAGGTGGCGCCAAGATGATTCAATATCGCGACAAAAAGGGTACGAAGAAACAAGTCATTGAAAATGCAAGAGCGCTTTCTGCATTAGCCAAAAGCTATGACGTTCCGTTTATTATGAACGATCATTTAGATGTGGCACTAATCATTGATGCTGACGGAGTTCATTTCGGACAAGATGACGTGCCACTCGTCGAGGCAAGAAAGCTTCTTGGAGACAACAAAATCATCGGAATCTCCACGCATTCATTAGAAGAAGCTCAACATGCCGAGCGTGATGGGGCGGATTATATCGGTGTCGGTCCGGTGTTTAAAACAGCAACAAAAAAAGATACACAACAAGAAATTGGTCCCCCGTTGTTACGAGAAATTGTTGAAAGCGTATCAATTCCAACCGTTGCGATTGGTGGGATTAACAGGCACAACGCTGTCTCTGTCATTGAAACCGGGGTAACACAAGTCGCTGTTATTAGTGATGTGTTACAAGCGACATCTGTTAAGGAAGTAGCAGAAATCTACCAAACTTTATATGATCAGGGGAGAAAACATGTTTAAAGGAAGCAACAAATGGATGTTAATTATACCAGGGGCGTTAATGGCGTTTCTCTTCGTTGGAGGATATTTTTATGTTTCAAGTGCAGATCGCATTGACCACGAAGAATTAAAAGACACGCTGACGTTAGAAGGACACATTGAAGACGAGACTGTAACCGTTCATTGGGACTGGGGAATGCTCCCTGACGGGGAAATTGAAGGCGAAGAGTATGTTGGTGTGATGTTTTATGATGAGAACGATGAACGCATTCACGGTTCAGAAGTGATGGATGCATCGGTCACGTTATACCAGAGTGGCAACGAAACGAATGAACTTGAAGGAGACATTGTTGACGATGGCGTCATCTTTTCGTTTCCAAACCGTCTAGATGCCTATACAGTCTATGGCGTTGAAGGAGAAGCAGAAATCGAGCTTGAAACAGATGCTGCTCGCGCAGAAGTGTATTATTTGCACACGTGGGAGAATCATGCAGGACAACGAGGGGACGACCCATCCTTTGAAGATCCACCTTTCCCTGGCATGGACAGTTATGATTATTTCTATTGGGTGAAAGAAATAGAGATTACGAATTAAATAGACAGCTTAGAAAAGACTGCAGCAACGGTAATTTGTTGCAGTCTTTTTGTTATTTCGTTACTTATAAGTGAGTACTGTTTATAAATGTATGATGACTAAAGTCTTGTTTCGGTTGGGTGATATTTGGGTAAAGTTACCTACTTAATTGAAATTGGAGGGTTTTCTTAATGTATCGAATTAACATTGTAAACGCTGAGCATAAAGTTATAGGCATTCATTGGACGAGTGAATTAACTTCAGAAGGGGTTGAAGAAGCTAATCGTGAAATTGAACGACTCATTCAACAATTTTCTACACCTAGGTTTGATGTGCTCGTCTATATGCAAGATGTCACTGCTTTTCAACCAGAAACACAAAAAGCAATCGTATCCCATCAGGAATGGCTGTTAGAAGTTGGCATGCAAAGAGCGGCTGTTATTGTAAAAAGCGAAGTTGCTAAGTTACAGTTAAAGCGCACAACAAGGCAATCCAAGCATAAACGTGAACTGCATTTTTTGAATGAAGACGAAGCGTTGTCGTTTTTAATAGAAAACCCTGTGAATGAGCAAGTACTATAATTGAACGAACAGGTGATCGATAGATAACATGTACTAGATCAACTTTTAGGGCGATTAAAAGTTCTCCAATGAGAAGTCGGTAAACAACAAGGCAGAGTGCATGCCATTCAACGTGTTGAATCTTAGAGATTAAGTTTTTTCTAGGTAATAAAAAATATGCAAAATTGAGAAAGTGGATTACTATTATAAAAGGAAGGAAATAAAACTATATTGAGGTCTAGATATGTGGGTAATCTTAGGGGTTATTGCAATCGTTGCGACTTTTATAAATCTTTATCTTTATAAAGCAGGTAAGGATTATAAGCTTGCTATGGCGTTGGGATTGTCATTTACAGCATTAACACTTTGTGCAGAATACAGTCTCGTATCCGAGTGGGTGAAAGTCGAAGATTGGGCTGCCTTATTGGATGTGGTGCCAGGCATCGAACGGGCTTTATGGTTTTTGACAATCGTCTCCATCACGCTGAATATAGCACCGATCATTTTAGAGCTAAAAGGTAAGAGATAAAAACTCATGGTTACTCTATCAATCGTTTAAAAGACAAAAAACAGATCTTCCATATTTGTGGAAATTCTGTTTTTTTCTATGAATGTGATTAGTAAATGTCACTACCGTTTCATAAAAATATTACAAAATAAAAAAAGGAATCTGTAGTTCATTGTCGAATTTGTACGATTGAGAGAGTTGACATGAAGCAAGAAAGGACGGTGAAGCGTTGGGTGGAATCGTGTATGAAGATGTTCATTCATTGTTCCAAGTAGCATTTTTAGAACGTGCGACAGATGTGCATTTTCATCCGCTTAAAGAGCAAACACTCGTTTATTTTCGGAAACAAGGTGTTTTATTGGAACATAGTCGCCTACCACGCAAACTTAGCGACAAGCTTATTGCACATTTGAAGTTCCAGTCAGGCATGGATATTGGGGAACGAAGGATGCCTCAAGACGGCTCACTGTCGTTTCATTTTGGAAAAGAACACGTTGCGATTCGATTATCAACGATGCCAATTACATTTGGTGAGCGATTAGCTGCTAGACTACTTCCTCTTTCGGATCATTATCAACTTGATACACTAACGACTGACGTTAGTGCTAAGAAACAACTTCAGCAGTTTTGTACCCTTACCCACGGATTAATTCTACTAACAGGACCAACTGGTTCTGGTAAAACGACTACGATGTATGCCCTTCTTAAAGAAATTTCAAACGATCAACTTCGCCATATCATTTCTGTAGAAGACCCTATTGAGAAGCCCAATCCACTGTATACCCAATTGCAAGTAAATGAACAAGCGGGTTTAAGCTATGCCAATGCTCTAAAGGCAGCATTACGTCATGATCCTGATGTGCTGATGATTGGAGAAATCCGAGATGAAGTGACCGCTAAAATAGCCGTAAGAGCAGCGATGACAGGGCACCTCGTACTCACATCGTTACACACGAGACATCCCGCAGGTGCACTCGTAAGATTAATGGAATTTGGTCTTAGCGCAAATTATTTATATGAAAGTGTCGTTGCTGTTGTTTCTCAAACGCTTGTTGCTCATCCGTCAGGTAGGATGGCCTCTTATCAATTTTTAAGTGGCGAGCCTTTGATGTTGCAAATCGCACGTTGCCAAGAGCAGAATTTACTGGACCATGAATTGCCACTCGGTACGTATGTATGAAGAAAAAGTGGAAAGCAAGTGACAAAGCGAACTTCTTCTTGAATTTAAGTCGTCTGCTTGAGCGTGGGTATACGTTACATCACGGCGCCTCGTTGTTAGGAATACAAGACGGTCCTTATGCGAAATCAATTATTTCTAATTGGTTGACAGCACTCGGTGAAGGGAAGTCCTGGGAAGAGGCATTGGAGCGTTTAGAATTGCCTAACGACATTCAAGCTTATTTATTTTTTTCAGAACGTTATGGACGACTAAATCGAGGGTTCTATTATGCAGGACGGATGCTAAAAGAACGTGAAAAGGTCAAACAACAATTCATGACTATTGCACGTTATCCAATTCTGTTAATTTGGATCATCGCGATGTTATTCTCCTTTATGGTTTTCTTCGTGTTTCCTCAATTCGAAGCATTATTTCAAACGATGGATATTGAATACCCCGCAATTACAACGATGACTTTCCTATTCTTTCAATCGATTCCTTACGGTTTGCTTCTTCTCCTTGTGATCACAATCTTAGGCGTTATGTATTATTATGTGTCATTTAAGAACAAAACGAGCCTAGAGCAATATCAATTGTTACTGAAAATCCCCCTTGTCAAACGACTGTTGCGGATGTATTTGACGTATTCTTTTAGCCTCCAGTTCGGTCAACTGTTAAAAGGGGGACTGCACGTTTTAGATGTGCTTACCGTGTTTGTCGACCAAAGCCGCCTGTCTATTTTTAAAGAAGAAGGAGAGCGAATGAAAGCAGCATTAAACGAAGGGTTGCAGTTTCCTGAAGTTGTCGTAAACAGCGGCTGCTACACAGCAGAATTTAAAGAAATTATTCAACACGGTCAGCAAACGGGGAAACTTGCGGATGATTTGATTCACTATAGTGAGATGCTTTGGAATGATTTATTGCAGCGTGTACAGCAGATTACGATGACGGTTCAACCGATTTTATTTCTCGTTATCGGATTGTTTATGTTGTTGCTTTTTCTGTCTATCTTTTTACCGATTTTTCAATTGATTACGTCCATCGACGCCTATTAAGGGAGGGTAATATGTTAATCCACGAACAAAAACGAAGCGAAGTGGAGCATGCACTTCAACGACTTGAACAGCGGATGCATCGACTTGAAATTCAGCAATGTTTAGACATAGAGCTACTGCTTAAACGCATGTATGAGAGGGAACAGCAATGAAGAATCTGATCAGGCGTTTTTACCATAACCAAAAAGGCTTTACGTTAATTGAAATGATGATCGTTTTGCTTATTATTTCAATTTTGTTGCTCGTTGCGGTTCCGAATATGGTGAAAAATAGCGATGTTGCACATTCAAAAAGTTGTGAAGCGACGGTGGATCTCATTCAATCTCAAGTCGGTAGTTTTTCAGTGGAATCAGGAAAGAAAGCTGAAGACATTACATTGAATGATTTAGCAGGTTATGTCGAGCGAACAAAGTGTTCAGACGGGACAGAGTTAGAAATTGTAAACGGTATTGTGCGTGCAAAAACGTCTAATTCGTAAAGAAGGCTTTACGCTCATTGAAATGGCAATCGTTTTGTTGATCGTAAGCATCTGTGCATTCGTTTCAGTCGCCATTTCAACCGAGTTAATGAAACAACGAGCGACAGACGCGTTTATCGAGCAATTCGTCGCTGACTTGTATTTTGGTCAGCAACAGGCGATGGCGAACAGTCAGACGGTGCATGTACACGTTCAGACAGAAGCGTTACTGTACGAAGTGAAAATGGATGATCGTGTGCTCCGCTCTCATCCATTCCCTGAAGACATGCGGGCGGCTGGATTAACGATGGCGCCTTATCGCATTATGTTTCTATCGAATGGAAACACACGGTTTTCAGGTTCATTTCAGTTTGAAGGAAAGCGTCATAATTATCGATTTGTGTTTTTGATCGGTTCAGGGAGATTTTATTATGTTAAATCAAAGTCAAGGATTCACGCTGATTGAAGTCGTCTCGGCGTTGTTGCTACTTTCAATTTTAAGTGCCAGTATCATACCAGTTATGCATGCGATTTATGAAGAGAGGACCGACGTGTCTCATGAATTTAAAGCCATATCAATGCTCATTAGTGATGAAAAGGCGACCGGAACGATGTATCAATCGTTTACCGATGACGAATTACAGTGTCTTTCTTGGGAGCATTGGCGTAAAAGGGAGCGAACCGTTTGTCTCGAACTTCCGTGAATAATCAAGGGTTTACGTTGCTTGAAACGGTAATCGCGATGATGATTTTCCTTTCAATTCTTTATGTCATCCCACTTCTTTATGGTGCCATGAATCCACCACAGGCTGAACGGAGTGAGCAACGTCAAGAACTGCTCGTATTATTCCAACAACTGCAAAAAGAAAGTCTTTACAGCGTGTCTTATGACATTCCAAATCCTCACCGTTTAGAAATGACTGATGTTGAAGGAACGGTACGAACGATCCAAATGCAAAATAACCAACTGATTATGAGAGTGAACAATCAAGGTCATACGATTATGTTGAACGCATTAGAACGCTTTGAAGTTCGCAGAGTAAACAGAGGAGTTGTCATTACAATTACCCTTCAGAATGAGCGTCATTCGCTTTCACTTTCAGACGTGATCATCGAGAAAGGAGAATGGCTATCGGTGAAAAAGGAGCTATAATGCCGTTTATTCTCGTATTATGCTTTGTATTTAGCGCGATTGTCACAACTCAAGCGCTCCTTTTTTTAACAGAAAAACAAATGGTTACGTCGTACCAGCATTATATACAAGCTTCACTACTCATCGAAAAATCAAAAAAAGAGTGGTGGCGTCAGTTTGAACGTGGTGATGACAAACGAGCGGGAACGTATCGCTATGATTCTGGAACAGTGAGTTATACACAAAAAGCAACGAGTAGTGATTACGATGAAGTCGTGTTCACATCGAAAACGACAGCCGACACGACAGTCGTTCATCGGTTTTACATCATGCGTATCGATGTTGAAGAAGATGAAGCGAACGAAGACCATTACGAACCTTCCAACCACGAGTTGGAAGGTTCTTTTAGGTTTAACAATCGTTTCATTTGCATAGAATAAGAACAAATGTTCCAATCAGGGGTGATTTTATGCAAACAATTCTCGAGAAATCACGACTTAAACGACAAAAGCTTTGTATGATCTACAAAAGTGAGGATGGCAAATTCACCAAGCGAGTCGTACGTATTGAGACGTATGACGAACGTTCAATAAATGCTTGGTGCTTCAAAAAACAAGCGTATCGACGATTTTTACGGAAAAACATCTTGGCAATCCAACCTGTAAATACGTACGGATAAATCGTCACAAAACCGTCAATGATATGAAGAAGGAGATGATCTCTATGAACCCGAACCCGTATTTAAAATATCTTGTTGAATCATTTCTAAAAGGGTTAGAGAACTTTTTTTCGCATGAAACAAGTTATTGGGAGCGCAGAAAGACGCGAAAAAAACGCAAAGTAAAGCTGTTTACGATGTTTGGAATGGTGCCGACTGCGATGAAGATTTCGTACCGTCAAGCTAGAAAAAAGCAGCCGACACGTTTTATCTTGGCAAACCGCAGGGAAAAGTAATTTACAACGAGACAAAAATTCATATATAATGTGAGTATCGAGATGGACAATCTTTTGAGTTTCGCAGCAAGAGGAGGGAACAATATGAACAACGAAATGGGCCGGATGTTCCGTGTTATGGGGTTCTGGACAGGGATTTTTGCTGTCTTGTTCTTCGTCGGACACATGTATGAAATGGCACTTATTTTCTTTGCGAATACGGCAGCTTTTGTTGGATTAGGCTTTATGAACTTGTCAGAGCGTAATTACATTTACATCTTTGGCGCTTACTTAACACTGTTTATGGTCGTGTTTTCCGTATACTCCATTTTCATTATGGAACCGTCATTTGGCCACTAAACAAATGAACATACATAAAAGGCGGTTTTAGCCGCCTTTTCGAATGTTCTATAAACCGTTTAAAAACGGGTTTTGTTCCATTTCTTGTTGAATTGTTGTTGTTGGTCCGTGACCTGGGGCAACTTCTGTCGTTTCGGGAAGTTCTAGCAATTTCTCGTGAATGCTTAAAAGAAGCTCTTCGTGATTCCCGCCGGGAAGGTCGGTTCTGCCGATTCCTCCTTGGAACAACACGTCGCCAGAGAACACCGTACCTGATGCAGCATGATAATAAGAAACACTTCCTGGTGAATGGCCTGGAGTATAGTAGACGTCAAACGTGAAGTTGCCGACTTGGAGGTTTCCTTCATCGGAGATAAACTTCTCAGCCGCCTTGACGGTGAAGCCTTGTCCGTTCAGAAAGTTACTTGAGCGGTTTAGTTCATCGTCTGTTAGCCAATTTGCTTCTTTTTCGTGAATATAAACGGGAATCTGAAATGCTTCTCGAATATGATCGACCGCACCGATATGATCAAAGTGTGCGTGGGTAAGCAAGATGGCAACCGGTTGTAAAGAAGCATTTCGTATTGCCGTTTCAAACGCTTCACCATCACCACCAGGATCGAAGATTATAGCTTCAAGGTTTTCATTGTAAAGCACATAAGCATTGGTTTGCAGGGGCCCTAAAGGCACTTGAGACCATTTCATTGATGAATCCACTCCTTTTTCCTATTTCATTGCTATTGTACACAGTCGCATTGTTTTTGAAAAGGAATGGCGTTCTTACGTGTTGGACTTTAAGATAACTTCTTTGTAAGGAGAGAATGACTTATGGCAATGGGTTCAATTACATTAGCGGTTGCGATTCTTTCAGCGATTGCGTTTGTTAGAGAATTAAAGCGTCGTAACTTCCTTGGAGTTGCGGTTTCACTCGCGAGTATTGTAGTCTTTGGATTCTTTGGAATCATGACGTTGATTACAGGTGCTCCAGAAGCATAACGAAGAAAAGTGCTGTTCACATTTTGTGAACGGCACTTTTTTTATGTTCTTATGAATTTTGTAAGTAGAACACACCGCCATTAATGAAGTTGAGTTCAATTGCTGGTTGGTATTGTTCTTTAATAGCAGCTTGTTCTAACCGATACGCTTCTTGGTCACTTTCTTCTTGATCATGATAGAAACGATCAAGTAGTTTTAGGTCTTCTTCCATGCGACGTACAGCTTCGTCTGCCCACGTATGTTTCGTCGTTGACAGCTCTTTTAGAACGTATTGCTTAATTCGGGCGACGGCGCTTTTAGGTTGGATGAGTCCAGCCATTTTAAACGCCATTTCTGGAATGCTTGATTGCACGGTACGTTTTCTTAAGACATCCATAAAATTATCAACGGTCTCACCATTAATGAGTTGTACGCCAAATGAGCGTAATTCATCTCGTCTTCGATGACACGTGTACGAAATACGAACATTTAAGCAAAGCCACGGATAAAGAGCTGTACGAGAATGGGGTGCAGTTTGCTCATAAAGCCTCGTAAAGCGGCCCTTATTTAAAGCAGATGAGAAAAACTGATGCAACCGTGGTGAGCCAAAGTGAACCTTTTCAAATCCGTTTGTGCTGTCAACGCTTGTCGTCATCCGCATTTGCATCGGTTGCGGAGCTGCACCGGTTTTATCAAGGTAATGCCAATAAAAAGGTCGATTCATTAACTCTTCATCAAGCTCACGCGTCAGTTGTACTTCAATGTCGTTTGGGTTTTGTGATAAAAATTGTGCACCTGACGTCGTTAAGTAGCGCTCAATGTAATGATGGACTTTCGCTTGATTCACATTACGCACCTCCTTTTTTCATAGACGTTGACAGTTGTTGAAGTTTTTCTTGTGCTAACACCTCGGAGTCTTCGGAGAGCGCATCTTGAACGTATTGTTCAAGCTTCGTTGATTGCGCTCGTTCTAGGATGTCATCGAGGTGTCCGATCACGCCCTCGAACATTTCGATTTTTTCATAAAGGAGTCTTAGAATCCGCTCTTCGATTGTATTGCCGACCGCATAATTTGTAATGTGTACTTCGTGTTCTTGACCAAGTCGATGAATTCGTCCGATTCGTTGTTCCACACGCATCGGATTCCACGGCAGATCATAGTTGATCATGTGGTGGCAAAACTGCAAGTTTAGCCCTTCACCGCCAGCTTCCGTTGCGATCATAACCTGTGCGTAATCACGAAATAACTGGCGCATCCAATCTTTTTTACTTCGTTTAAAACCACCTCGAAAGGGGACGGATTTGATGCCGTGTTGTTGCAGGAACCATTGCAAGTATGCTTGTGTTGCCCTGTATTCGGTAAAGATAATCGTCTTTTCTCCACTCTCATGAAGCTGTTTTAAGACGTGCTCTGCTTTTGCATTACGGTTAGCGAGTTGCATTTTGGTAATCAGTGGTTGCACGAGTTCTTCGGTAAGCAACCCTTTTTTTAGCATATTAGATAGCGTAACTCCTAACGCTTGTTTGCTTGAGCATGTTTCACGTAGAAGTGTAGTGAGTGATAAACCGTGCATGTTTGTATCTTTCAATCGTTTTACTTCTTCATATAATTCGATTTCCTCATTTGTAAATGTGACCATGTAGTTTTCTACGTTGCGTTTTTTCCAGTCAATTTTCGTATCGGATCTGCGATTTCGGACCATTACATGTTGTACGAGTGTTTTAATATCTTCGTTACTTAAATCTTTTTGGTCGTCTTTGTATTGGCGTTTGAATGATTGCTCATCTCCTAAATGACCAGGTTTCAAGATGGAGACGAGATGAAACAGTTCTTCAATGCGATTTTGGACAGGTGTTGCTGTGAGCAAGAGACAAAATCGTTTCTTTAGTTGTCGGATAAATTCATAGTTTTTCGTGCTGGCATTTTTTAGCTTGTGTGCTTCATCAATAATAATAATGTCATACGGCTGTTGAAGGACGATGTCGCGATGTGGTTGTCGCTTTGCCGTTTCCATCGATGCGACAACAACGTCTGCTTGTTCCCATACGTACGATTTCTTTTGTGGGACTGCAGGAATGTGGAATTTCTCGTTTAACTCACTTGCCCACTGGTTCACAAGTGAGGCGGGGGCTAGGATTAATACTTTTTTTACGAGCCCACGAATCATATATTCTTTCAGTACGAGACCGGCTTCAATCGTTTTTCCAAGACCAACTTCGTCTGCTAAAATTGCTTTACCATTCATGTCTTCCACAACCCGACGAGCGGTTTCTAATTGATGCTCGTACGGCGTTAAGTTCGGTAAGTATGTCGGTGCAACGAGTCCGTCGAACGACGGAACAGCACGATGTTCTTCTGCTTCGAACGCTAGATTAAACATTTCCCAAGAAGCGAACGGCCCATCGTTGTCGAGACGCTTTTGAAATTCTTGTTCCCAATCCGTAGAAAAGTCAATATCAATATACATGTACTCTCCTCATTTACGATAAAATCATTGGCAGTCGGTTAGCATGATGCTAAACTAGCAATATAGTACGTACGAGTAGTAAAGATTTCGTAATCGCAACATACTTCATAGTATGTAATTTTCTTAGGTTTTCTATACAACTGAATCATTGGCGGATGATGACAGAGGGAGAGTTCGCAAGTTTCAAAGCGGCGCCGAAGGAGCAAGCACTTATTGTGTGAATCTCTCAGGC
The DNA here is from genome assembly GCA_012970285.1 of Bacillaceae bacterium JMAK1. Lineage (GTDB taxonomy): Bacteria > Bacillota > Bacilli > Bacillales > Marinococcaceae > Geomicrobium_A. Next base: position 1,094,552 of record JIBW01000002.1, on the reverse strand, counting down.
AAAAGTACTTCTGTTTGACGCAACTCTGGAGAGTGCTCATTTTGGGCCACCCACGAAGACACACCGATGATTGAATCGTCGGAAGAAACTTTCTGGTCAACGGACAGAGCTTTTCAACGATTGTTGGAGAGTTCTGTCTTTTTTTATTAATGAATTGTGGAGGCGATGACAAACGTGACGAATTTGCGTACAGCTTTATACGATGCACACGTAGAATTAGGCGCGAAGATGGTGCCATTTGGTGGATGGGAGATGCCTGTTCAGTATACATCGATCAAAGATGAGCATCATGCCGTTCGAAATCATGTAGGACTCTTTGATGTCTCTCATATGGGCGAAGCTTTTGTTGAAGGAAAGGGCGCATTAGAAACGTTGCAAACAGTTATGACAAATGATGTGTCAAAGTTAATACCAGGAAAAGCTCAGTATTCACTTATGTGTACAGAACAAGGTGGAACAGTTGATGATTTACTCGTGTATTGTTTTGATAACGAGCGTTACCTAGTCATACCGAATGCAGCAAACAGAACCAAAGACATCGAGTGGATCAAAGCACACCAGAAACCGAACACGACGATCACAGACGTTTCTGATGATTATGCATTGTTAGCGTTGCAAGGTCCGAAATCTGAAGAGGTATTACAATCACTCGTTTCTGAACCTTTAAACGAGCTCGGTTTTTTTCAATTTTTAGCGAAATCTAAGCTTCTAGGAACGACTGCAATCATTTCGAGAAGTGGGTATACCGGTGAAGATGGATTTGAGATTTATTGCAAATCAGAAGATGCGAAATCGATTTGGAATGCGCTGCTTGAGAAAGAAGTCACGCCTTGTGGGCTTGGAGCAAGAGATACACTTCGACTTGAAGCGCGTTTGCCATTATACGGACAAGAATTGTCAGACTCGATTAGCCCTCTTGAAGCAAAACTAGGGTTTGCTGTTAAAACGAAGAAGTCTCAACCGTTTATTGGTCAAAAAGCCTTGCAAGAAGAAAAGGAACAAGGTGTAAAGCGTCAACTCGTTGGCATTGAAATGATCGGCAAAGGCATACCGAGAACGGATTATCCTCTGTACAACGAACGAGAAGAAGTCATCGGTCATGTGACGAGTGGTACGCAATCACCAACACTTGGTACGAATGTAGGGCTTGCGTTGCTTGATGAAGCTTACACTGCAATTGACACTACTGTTCGTGTTGGCATAAGAAAGCGAATTGTTGAAGCGAAAGTGATCCAAACACCGTTTTATAAACGCTAGGAGGGAAAGCATGTCAAACCATCGTTATTTACCAATGACTGAAGAAGATCGTAAGGAAATGTTACAAGTGATCGGGGCGAACGACGTTTCTGATTTATTCGCTGACATTCCGACGAAAGTACGTCCGGCATCATCTATGAATATTAAGCCAGCGTTAAAAGAGCGTGACTTACTTAAGCACTTTACAGAGTTAAGCAATCGAAACGTGTCAACGAAAGACTTCCCGTCGTTTTTAGGAGCAGGTGTATATGATCACCATATTCCGGCAACGGTTGATGCCGTTATTTCTCGTTCAGAATTCTACACAGCCTATACGCCGTATCAACCGGAAATCTCGCAAGGGGAATTGCAAGCGATTTTTGAATTTCAGACGATGATTGCAGAAATTACAGGGATGGATCTTGCCAACTCTTCTATGTATGACGGCCATACGGCACTAGCAGAAGCAGTCGTGATGGTTGCAGGCCATATGAAAATGAAAAAACAACGTGTACTCGTCTCAGATACCGTACATCCAGAAGCTCGTGAAGTGATCGATACGTATGTGATAGGTCCAAAATTAAATGTCTCTTCCATTGATCAAGCGAAAGGAAAGACGGACATAAGTGATCTTAAAGAAAAGCTTGATGACGACGTTTGCGCTGTTGTCGTACAATATCCGAACTTCTACGGAGGAATCGAAGACCTAAAAGCGATTCGCGAAGCGTGTGATGCAACCGGGGCGATGATGATCGTAAAGAGTAATCCTCTCGCGTTAGGCGTATTAACACCACCAGGAGAGTTTGGCGCAGACGTTGTTGTTGGTGATACCCAACCATTCGGTATCCCTAGCCAGTATGGGGGTCCTCACTGTGGGTACTTTGCAACGAAAAAGGCATTAATGCGAAAAGTGCCAGGTCGCCTTGTTGGACAAACAGTCGATGAAGATGGAACGCGTGGATTTGTGCTAACGTTACAAGCGAGAGAACAACACATTCGAAGAGATAAAGCAACCTCAAACATCTGTTCAAACCAAGCGCTTAATGCCCTTGGTAGTTCTGTTGCGATGACGGCACTTGGAAAGAGTGGATTGAAGGAACTTGCTGTTCACAATTTGAAGAAAGCACATTATGCAAAACAACAAGTTGAAAAAGCTGGGTTTACGATCGTCAATGAAGGTCCTCATTTTAATGAATTCGTTATTGATGTAGGGAGTAATGTTGTTGATGTAAACAAAAAGTTAATAGACAAAGGATTTATTGGAGGCTTAGATCTTGGTCGATTTGATCAAGCGAGTGACCACCATATGCTCGTCTGTGTAACAGAGATGCGAACAAAAGAAGAGATTGATCGATTCGTTAAAGCATTGGAGGAGAGCAAATGAGAACGAAAGAGCAACCGCTTATTTTTGAAATGAGTCGTAAAGGTCGTAAAGGTGATTCCCTTCCAGAACTAGACGTGCCTGATGTGTCAGTCGAAGAATTGCTTGGGGATTCCTACATTCGAAAAGAAGAAGCGAAGTTACCAGAAGTGTCTGAGCTCCAACTCGTTCGTCATTATACTGCGCTATCTAACCGTAACTTTGGCGTTGATTCTGGGTTTTACCCTCTCGGTTCTTGTACGATGAAGTACAACCCGAAAGTGAATGAAGTTGTCGCAAGAATGCCCGGTTTGTCTCACATTCATCCGTATCAGCCTGAAGAGCAAGTACAAGGGGCATTAGAACTGATGCACGAATTGCAAGAGTCATTAGCAGAAATGACAGGAATGAAAGAAGTAACGTTGCAATCGGCAGCAGGTGCTCAAGGAGAGTGGACAGGCTTAATGATGATCCGTGCGTTCCATGAAGCAAATGGTGATTATGATCGTACGAAAGTGATTGTACCTGATTCGGCTCACGGAACGAACCCTGCTTCAGCAAGTGTTGCTGGCTTTGATTCAGTGACGGTTCGTACGGATGAACGAGGTCTCGTTGACTTGGACCATTTACGTGAAGTTGTTGGGAAAGACACCGCAGCGCTTATGCTTACGAATCCGAATACGCTCGGGCTATTTGAAGAAGATATCGTACAGATGGCAGAAGTTATTCACGAAGCTGGTGGCAAATTATATTATGATGGTGCGAATTCTAACGCCATTTTAGATAAAGCGCGGCCTGGAGATATGGGCTTTGATGTGGTGCATTTGAATTTGCACAAAACGTTTACCGGACCTCATGGAGGCGGGGGGCCAGGAAGTGGTCCTGTCGGAGTGAAAGAAGATTTAGTGCCGTTTTTACCGAAACCACTCCTCATTAAGAAAGAAGAACAATACACGTGGGATTATGATCGACCACAATCAATCGGGCGCGTAAAGCCATTTTACGGAAACTTCGGCATTAACGTACGTGCATATTCGTATATTCGTACGATGGGACCAGAAGGTTTGAAGCAAGTGTCCGAGGATGCAGTATTAAACGCGAACTATTTGATGAAGCGTCTTGAACCGCATTATGATGTACCGTACCCACAATATTGTAAGCATGAGTTTGTTGTGTCAGCAAAACGACAAAAAGATCAAGGAGTGCGGGCATTGGATATTGCCAAACGTCTGCTTGATTATGGGTATCATCCACCTACGATGTACTTCCCGTTAAATGTAGAAGAGTGTATGATGATTGAACCGACGGAGACAGAGTCGAAAGAAACGTTGGATGAATTTGCGGATGCGCTTATTGCAATTAGTAAAGAAGTAGAAGAGAACCCTGATTATGTACTAGAAGCGCCTCATCATACTGTCATCTCTAGACTTGATGAAACAACAGCGGCGCGTAAACCAATTTTAAAACACGAGCAATAATAAAAACGAAGCACAAACTCTCGTTTAGAGTTTGTGCTTCGTTTTAATGAGAACGTCTACGTTCTTGTTCATTTCGTAATTTCTCCGGCGTCACGTCCGTACCTTCTTCGTCAACGACGGTCACATTAGAGATCGTGTCTTTTACTTGTCCGCGGATATAGCCAAGATACTCTTGTCTAAGTTTCGCTTGTTCGTTTTGTTCATCCTCAGTTAAGCCAATTTCTTTTGACTTTTTGGCAAGTTCGTTAATACGTTCAATAATTGGAATCATCGTGTGCTCCTTCCATCTATCTTTTATTTATACGTAACAATTATAATTACATGCATACTTAAAGACATAATCTTAACATTTGCTTGTCATGTTTGCAATAAAATGCCCTTTCTAAAGAGTGAAAGGGCATTTGTTTATCTCTTTTTCACTTTTCCTGTCCATTTACGGAAGCCACCTTTTAAGTAGAAAAGACGGTCGTTGTCAGTTTTCTTCTTAATCATACGAGCAGCTTGACGACTTCTTGCCCCGGAGTGGTCGTACAAATAAACGTTTTGGTCAGGACGAACTTCAGACAAACGTTGTTTTAATTGGGAGAGTGGAATGTTTCTAGCGCCTAAAATATGGCCTCCATCGTATTCCCGTTGTTCACGCACATCAATTAGTTGGGATTTACGATACCCTTGAATAAATTGATCTTGCGTTAATGGGCTTAAAAATTTCGGTGTTGATAGTCTTCGAAACAAAAACACAATCAAGAAACCAATTAATAGCCCCCATAAAATATAACTGATTACGTTCATAACATCCATGTATGTTCCCCCTACAAAAAGCTAGTACATCCTTTTCTATTATAAGTCGGAACTGCACGTTACGCAAAGGGTTCTCCTTTCTCGATGCAAACAAACATTACTTTTGCTACACTTAATAAGATTGGAGAGGTGAAAAGTATGCAAAAAGAAACATGGCTGTTTCTAGAGTCGGGTGCGTGTTCCCCGTCTTATAACATGGCTTTAGATGAAAAGTTGTTGCAATGGCATAGCGAAGGAAAGATTCCACCCGTCATTCGCTTTTATGAATGGAATCCAGCATCTCTTTCTCTTGGCTACTTTCAGAAGATACATAAAGAAATCAATATTACCGCAGTAGAAGAACATGAACTAGGATTAGTGCGCCGTCCGACTGGAGGGCGTGCAGTGTTACATGACAAAGAATTGACGTATAGCGTCATCGTCAATGAAGATCATCCTAAGATGCCTGAGACAGTCACAGAAGCCTACCGTGTCATTTCGAATGGATTACTTGAAGGATTCAAAGAATTAGGTCTAGAAGCGAGCCTATCAATCCCGAAAACGAAAGAAGATACTGATGCATTGAAAAACCCAACATCTGCGGTTTGTTTTGACGCGCCATCTTGGTATGAGCTTGTCGTTGAAGGGAAGAAGATTGCAGGAAGCGCACAGACACGTCAAAGAGGGGTCATCTTACAACACGGAGCGATTGTCTTAGCGTTTGACATTGAGCAGTTGTTTAGCGTGTTCAAGTTCAAAGATGACCGTGTTCGAGAGCAAATGCAAAAGCGGTTTATTCAAAAAGCCGTTAGCATTCAAGATCTAACGAACGCTGACGTAACCATTGCGCATCTAAGAGAAGCATTTAAAGTAGGATTTGAGCGAGGGCTCGACGTTCATTTAGAACCGATGACGTTAACTGACGAACAAAAGCAAGAGGTGGAATCGTTAGCGTCTGAGCGCTATCAATCAGACGACTGGACGTATCGTAGATAATAAAAACAAGGCTACTACTATATTCCTTAATGGTTTATCAAAAAAAGAACGAATACCCGTTAGTTCGGGTGTTCGTTCTTTAATTTAGTCTTGTTCAATGCATTTATAGTACGTTATTCGCCTTGCTCTGTCTTCACTACGTCATCGTTGAAGCGCTTTTGCAACGCTTTCGTTAACGGTCCTACCGTTACCTTATGGTGCACGGTTCCTCTAAACTCAACGATCGGTGTAATTTCACTCGTCGTGCTCGTAATGAATGCTTCATCAATGTTCTTCATATCTTCAACTTGAATGGGTTCAAAAACAACGGATTTACCGTGCTCTTCAATGTAGTCGAGTACGAGTTGGCGAGTAATGCCATTTAAGATGTAATTGTTCGCAGGATGAGTTTGCACAACATCGCCTTTAATGATAAATAAATTCGACGAAGAACCTTCAGTCATCAAGTCTCCACGGTGCAATAATGCTTCTTGGCAATCGTGATCTGCGGCTTTGCGCTTTGCCATTACATTTCCTAACAAGTTTACCGTTTTAATGTCACAACGTAACCAGCGCTCGTCTTCTGTTAAGTACGTAGCAATTCCTTCAGACATCGCTTGTTCTGGTCGCGCCATCGGCTTTGTGAATGCAAAGATAAGCGGGTTTGTATGACGCTCATAGAGATGGTTACGATCAGCGGAGCCGCGGGAAAGTTGGACGTAAATGATCCCTTCGTTTAATTCGTTTTCTTTAAGCAACTCTAGTAGTGAGTTCGTTAAGCTTTGCTTAACGTCGTAATCAAACGGGATGTCCAATTCTTCAGCGCTTCGTTGAAAGCGTTGCATGTGCATTTCCATTTGGAACGGGAATCCTCCATAGATTCGAATGACCTCGTAGATCCCATCTCCAAAATACATGCTGCGATCATCAAATGAAAACGAAGCTTCTTCTCGATTAATGAGTTGTTCATTTATTAATACTTTCTCACTCAACTGATTCCACGCCTTTCAAATGTGCCTTAATGAAGAACACATCACGATTATTCTGACTTCTATCATACCACGATTTGCTTTCTTTTCGAAGTGATGCTTTTCTTGAATCTGTCGTTGTTTGTCATGCGCCAATTCGGTACAATAAAGAATGTGATAAAAGAGTTGTGCCCAGAACGCAATTGAATGGGGGAACACACGATGGCAACAGCTAGCATGGAAGACTATTTAGAACGAATCTATCAATTGATTGAAGATAAAGGATATGCTCGAGTGTCTGATATTGCAGATACACTAGAAGTGCATCCATCTTCTGTAACGAAAATGGTACAAAAGCTTGATAAAAGTGGTTACGTTGTTTATGAAAAATACCGCGGTCTGATTCTAACATCCAAAGGCAATAAAATTGGAAAGCGACTCGTATACCGTCATGAGTTGTTAGAAGAATTTTTACAGTTAATTGGTGTCGATGAATCGTTCATTTATCAAGACGTTGAAGGGATTGAGCATCATATTAGTTGGGATGCGATTGACCGCATCGGGGATCTTGTTCAGTACTTCAAAGACGATCCGACGCGCCTAAACGCGCTAAACAACTACCATAAAGAAGAGGAATAGATAAGGGGGGAGAACGAGGTGCAGACTTACACGATGATTGTAGCCGGAGTGACGAGGCACCTACCGATCATCCCGATCTCAGAACATACAGCGATTGCGAGTTTCGTAATGCTAGGAGATACGATGCTCACGAAAGCGACGGCAAAGGCGCTCGTTAATCGACTGCCAGAAACCGATGTATTAGTTACGGCAGAAGCCAAAGGCATTCCGTTGGCACAAGAACTCTCAAGCTTGTTGCATCACGACACCTACATTGTTGCACGTAAAACAGTGAAACCGTACATGAGTGAACCATTCGTGTTAAAGGTAAAATCGATCACGACCGATGTAGAACAGATGCTCGTTTTAGACAAACAAGATGCTATAAAGCTTAAAGATAAGCGAGTTGTACTCGTAGATGATGTCGTATCAACAGGTGAATCAATCGCTGCTTTACAAGAACTTGTTGAAAGAGCGGGTGGACAAGTCGTTGCCAAGACCGCTGTACTTGCTGAAGGCAGTGCAAAGGATCAACAAGACCTTATTTATTTAGAAGAACTTCCTTTGTTTCCAATTGAAAAAAAGCCGATTTAGCGGTTAGCTCGGAAAGATCGTGTAAACGATCTTTATCGAACTTTGCTAAATCGGCTTTTTTTATTCTTTTTGTGCAGGTGTTGGTTCTTCTTTTGGTTGATCGTCTTTAAAGTTGATCTGAAAAAGTCCAGCTTCCTTTGCACTTAAGATTGCCATATACACAAATGGACCTAAGATTAATCCCATCACACCAAAGAATACAAAACCGAAATACATTGATAATACGGTCGGTAAAGCATTCATGCCAATCGAGTCTCCGAGTACTTTAGGTTCTAGAATACGACGAATGATGAGAAGCACGAGCGCTAAAATGTTTAGCTGAATCCCCATCGTTACATCACCTAAGATCATCGCTAACAATCCCCAAGGCACGAGCACGAGAGCAGGGCCGACGTAAAGAGGAATAATGTCTACAACCCAAATGATGAGCGATAAAATAAACGCAGAACCTGGTGATATGTATAAAAGACTTATGTACGTGAGGATGAAGACTCCTAAGCTCAGAATGAATTGAGCTTTCCACCAGCCTAAGAATACTCGACCCATCCGGTGAAAGACGAATCGTAATTTCTCAGATGTCTCTGTTTTAAAGAAGTTAAAGAAATTACCAAGTAGTCGAGGTAAATCCAAACTAAATAGAAACAATGTAATTAAATAAATGAGCACGACAAAGAGCATATTTGGAATCGCTGATAGAAACGAACCGAGTAGCCCGACGAGATTGGTCGTAATGCTAAGAGCGAAATCAATGGCGTCTTCAGAAAGGCGTTCAAGTTCACGGGCGATTTGATACCCTTGTGGTAAATCTCTTAGCAGTTGATTAAATTGAATAATCAAGTCATTCGCAAACCGTTGCAATTCAAGTGCGTATTGGGGGAGTTGTTGTGACCAACTCACGATACTTCTCATTAAACTAGTGATGGCAAAGTATAGCCCAATGGCACTAACGGCTACAAATAACAAAAATACAATTGTAACAGGCAGGAGCCGCTTTTCGGTTTTTAGCTGCTTTTTAAAAAAGCGAACAAAAGGTTCGAAAATCATGGCAGTTAATAACGCTAATAGTAGCGGCATAAATGCCGAAAAATTGTAATAAACAAATAGCCCAATTAGGATCAGGGCAATAATGATTAAAATCCGTTTGACTAAGGTTTTAGTTAACAACAGGTGCCTCCTTCGCTTCGTTGAAGCGCTATAATGCAAAAATCCTTATCTCTATATTATACGGCAAATTTTAGGATGTAAAATGGAATCCGAAGTTTTTTTATATAAACATAGAAAAGCAACAAACATTTCGTTTGTTGCTTACGTGAAATATTCAATTTTTGAATTCGGAAAATAGTGGCCTGCATAGCGATACAGTGTATCTTTCATCACTTCTTCTTGGTCTTTTTCGTACACGTATTTGTGAATTCCGTAGCGTCCCCATTTTTTGCGGCGTTTCGTTTCATCAAGTTCTAACTTTGTCATCGGATAGTTTTTTTCGATGACGCGTTTAGCTGGTTGCGTAAAGCGATGTTGAATGAATTCAAATGTAATGTTGTCTCGACCAGTACTCGGAAGCTGGTTGGATAGCTTTTTAAATAAGGTTTCATAGCCTTCTTCCCAACCGTCATGTATATAGATTGGAGCGACGATAAAACCGAGTGGATAGCCAGCTTCTTGAACTTTAGCAGCGGCTTCAATTCGTTTATCAAGTGTTGACGTTCCAGGTTCGAAATAGCGAATAACAAAGTCAGCATTCACACTGAATCGAAAGCGCGTCTTTCCGCGGTGATCCGCATCTAACAAATGGTCGACATGTTCGAACTTCGTGACGAAACGTAGTTTTCCTAATTCACTTTTTGCCATATGTTCAATGGCGTACTTAAGGGAATGAGTAATATGGTCAATGCCAACAATGTCCGATGTACAAGATGCTTCGAACCTCGTCTGTTCAGGCGCTCTTTCTAACATGTAGTCGTCCGCTTGCTTTAAGATTTCATCTGTATTCACATACGTTCGAATGTACGGTTTACTTCCCATCGTCGTTTGCAAGTAACAATAGTGGCAATGGCCCATGCAACCAGTTGCTAAAGGAATGGCGTATTCAGCAGATGGTTTTGACGTATCGAACTTTAATGTTTTTCGAACGCCGACGACGAGTGTTGATTTTGCGTTTCGATATTTTTGAAAGTGATTATCACCGGGCAAATTACGAATTTGATTGTGTGACGTTGTTTCGTGTATTTCAGTACCTAAGTCTTTGAAATAATCATATAGCTTCTTGCCTAGTGGGTAGTCAAAAGCCTTCGGTTCAATATAAATCCGCTCAGGCATAAATGCTTTCATTAGTCTCCCCCTACATCGGTTCTGGATCGGTGCCAAAGTAATAAGAGTACGCTTCCTCAGCCTCTTCGTAACTATTGAATACCGCAAGTTCTTCAGTGATTGGATAAAACTCGTCCATTAAATAAATCGTTTGTGAAACAGGATCATGTGGGTCGTTAACGACAGTAGCTTCACGAATGTTTGCGACGTCTTGCGTATGGGGATTACGGTGGATGACATACAGCGTGTCGCCAGCTTTGTAGTCCATCGAACGTTCTCCTCCTTTCTCATTAACTAAGTTGTGCGTTTCTTTTTCGTCGTACGCTAGGAGTGAACTGGCGATCAATCCTTACATTTCCTATAAGGACAACACGCAACTTCAAGTTTGTGCGCATAGTGTGTAGGTGTGGGGAGTTGGTGTTTCAATGCTGATTGACGGTGTCTTTGCAGGTGGTGGTGTGAAAGCCTTTGCCTTCATTGGCGCATTGCAAGCGATGGAAGAAAAGAACTTTACGTTTTCTAGAATCGCAGGTACGAGTGCAGGAGCCATTATGGGGAGCTTAATGGCTGCAGGATATACGAGCAAGGAGATTCGAGAGATGTTCGATGAAGTGGAGCTAAAAATGTTCCTCGATCCTACAGCTTGGGCGAAAACATTTCCACATTTACTCAAATGGGTTGGCGTCTACTTTGGGCTTGGTTTATATAAAGGAAATAAATTAGAAGAGTGGTTAGCGAATAAGCTCGAGGCAAAGGGAGTTCGCACATTCGGTGATTTACCGAATGATCAGTTACGGGTTGTAGCGGCAGATATCTCAAAGAGTCGAATGCTCGTTTTACCAGATGATTTAGAGCATTATGGAATTATACCAGACTCATTCCCGGTCGCTCGAGCGGTGCGAATGAGTTGTAGCTTACCATTTTTCTTCCAGCCTGTTCGATTGTTCGATAAAGGTGGAGCGTCATCTTTAGTTGTTGATGGTGGGATTTTAAGCAATTTTCCGATGTGGTTATTTCGTAAACATCGTTCAAAACGACCGTTGCTCGGTTTTCAACTTAATCCAGAATCGGCAGATCATGATAAAAACTCAATTACAAATGCACTAGAATTGTACGGTTCGATTTTTGAGACGATGCAAAAAAGCCACGATTCACGATATATTGATTCTGTGCATGAAAACAACGTCGTCTTCATTCCAATCGAAACAGTAAAAACGACGAGTTTTTCATTGACGGATGAAGATAGAGAAAAGTTAGTAACCCTCGGATATGAAACGACGAAACAGTATTTAAAAACGTGGAGTCGCTAAAAAATGCGCTGACGAAAATTATCGTCGCGCATTTTTTTTCTTGCCATTAACAACCTTTAGATGGGTTGGATTTCGCTTTTTTTTGACGCTAACCGCATCAGGATTTTTACTATTTGTTTTTCGTCGTTGTTTGTCTTGTTTGAGTGCGCGTTTGTAGTTCGGGTCCACGCGCTGGCCTTGTACTCGTGGGCGAATAAAATGAGTGAGAACAAAATAGAGAAGTACCCCGATTACAGCAGTTATGACGAGCATTAACAGTAGCCCAGATGGATTGAAGATCAGTTGAGAACCGAGTCCAATCAATGCAAGGAAGCTAATAATTAAAACGAAAGGGTTTTTTAAAAACGACTGCAAACGCTCATCTCCTTTAAACGATGTTACCGCCGACTTTTTCAGCTTTTAGTTGCTCATCGCGCTCGATCAATTTTTCGAAAGAAGCGATGGATACTTCGACTTGGTCGTCTTTTGGTTGTTTCGTTGTGAGTAGTTGCAACCATAGACCAGGAAGTCCAAGCCATTTCAAAACTGGGATGTCTCGTAGCTTGTTAGTAAACTGAAGCACTTCATAGGACACACCGAGAACGACTGGAATCAGTAATAAACGATGAACAATTCGTTCAAACAAATTATCAAACGGGACGAGTAAATAAATCATCACACCGATAATGACGGTAAATAGCATGAAGCTACTGCCACAACGGTAATGTAAGCGAGAGTGTTCTTGAACGTTTTCAACAGTTAATGGTTTGTTTGATTCATATGTGTTGATGACTTTGTGTTCGGCTCCGTGATATTGAAATACTCGTTTAATAAGTGGGGTTAACGAAATCAAATAAATGTACGCAACAAGAATAATCGTCTTAAATAAACCTTCAAGTAAGTTCTGAGCTACGTGTCCAGGAAAAGGACCGGATAATAGTTCAGCTAAAAATACTGGAACGAGTGTAAATATGACAGTTCCGATTAAAAACGCAAACACAGCCATGGCTGCGACACCGATAATGCTTACGATCTTAGAACGTTGTTCTTCGGGTACAATCTTTTCATCGTCATCGGGGTGGACGTCATAACGATCAGAGGCAAAGTTCATATGTTTACTTCCCATCGCTGCCGCTTCAATCAGAGCGACGGTTCCTCGGACGAAAGGGATTTTCTTTAACTTCTGAAGTGTAGGCATCGGCTTTCGTACATTTTCGAAGTATTCGATATCACCGGTGTTTCGACGAATAGCCGAAACGGTCGTTTCTTTACCTGCAAACATTACACCTTCAATGAGTGCTTGACCACCATAGGCGGGCTTTCCTGTAGAAGGAGATGTTTGTTCATGCTTTTGTTCTTCGCTCATGTTGGCACCTATCTTTCAACTCTTTGGTTTGCTATGGTTTCTATTCTACAACAAGATGCAACTCACCTCCACGACACAGTTTTAAAAGAGAGAAAATCTACTGTGAAGAGAATGAGCACTTCTCATTTGTACCATACTATGGATCAATGAGGTGAGTAAATAATGCCAACAAAACAAAATCGAAAAAAAGATACGAAAGACATGCCTTATAGCGTAAAGGTTCTACTAATTGGAGCTGTAGGAGGTCTTTTGTGGAGTACCATTTGGTATGGAGCTTATTTTTTTAATTTTACAGATGTCGGTCCGAATCTATTTTGGATGGCATGGTCACTAGGAGATTGGACAGAAGAGAGAACAGGGCAGTGGCTCGCAATAGCGATGATTACGATTGGCTCCATTGCAGTCGCCTTTCTTTATCGATTTAGTCTTGCAAAAATCAGTAGTATGTGGATGGGGATAGGGTTTGGAGCTGTATTATGGGTCTTGATCTTTTACGTCGCGAACCCGTTATTTGTCGGGTTAGATTCTGTACAAGAGTTAAGTAATATTACGATTACGAGTACGATTTGTTTATTTATTAGTTACGGTCTTTTTGTCGGATATTCAATCGCTTATGAAGAAGAGTTGCAAAAATACGGAGGAACATAATGGCTAGATTTCCTAAACATGTGCTAAGATAGAGGTGATGTAATCGTAGTTTTGCGAGGAGGAACGAAAGCGAATGAAACGAGTTGACAATGTTAGAAAACAGTTTCAATCATTAGGCATCGATGCTTTCATCATTGAGAGTGAGGCCAATCGTAGATACCTTTCGCATTTTACAGGGAGTGCAGGGGTCGTATTTTTAACGGAGAGTGAATCGTATTTTATTACCGATTTTCGTTACGTCGAACAAGCAACGAGTCAATGTGTTGGCTACACGATTGTCGAGCATAAAGGTTCAGTTGCTACGGAAATACAAGAACTTGTAAAGAAGCATAACGTAAAGGCAGTTGGCTTTGAGAAATCTTATACAACGTTTGAGAAGTATGAGTTGTATAAACATGAGCATTCGATTCCGTTAGTTCCTTTAAGTGGGGTTGTGGAATCATTGCGTCAATTCAAAGACGAAGAAGAAATTGCGACGATGAAGAAGGCAGCAGCAATAGCAGATGAAGCCTACGCGCACATTTTAAATTACATAAAGCCTGGAATGCGAGAAAAGGAAGTTCGTGATGAGCTAGAGTTTAAAATGCGACAACTTGGTGCAGATGGATCATCATTTGATATGATCGTTGCTTCAGGTACCCGAGGTGCATTGCCTCACGGTGTTGCAAGTGACAAAGTCATCGAAGAAGGTGAACTTGTTACCCTTGACTTTGGTGCGATTTATGAAGGGTATTGCTCAGATATTACACGTACCCTTGCTGTTGGAGAACCTAGTGAACAAATGAAAAAGGTTTTTGACACCGTGTTACAAGCTCAGTTAAACGGTGTAGAGCAAATCAAACCTGGAATGACAGGGCAAGAAGCAGACGATATTTGTCGTTCGTACATATACGAACAAGGGTATGAAGGGAAATTCGGTCACGGGTTAGGACACGGGTTAGGCATTGAAGTTCATGAAGAGCCGAGACTTTCTCCGAAAGGCAACGTTGTATTGCAACCAGGAATGGTCGTAACCGTTGAGCCTGGGATTTATCTACCTGGTATCGGTGGCGTACGAATTGAAGATGATATCGTCATTACAGAAACAGGAAATGAGCGTCTAACAACGTCTGATAAAACGCTTAAGTATGCGGGTCAAAACTAGAAAAAGGTGGATATATCAAGATGATTTCAGTAAACGATTTTAAAACAGGTCTTACGATCGAAGTAGATAACGATTTATTTTCAGTGTTAGAATTCCAACACGTAAAACCAGGAAAAGGCGCTGCCTTTGTCCGCTCGAAATTAAAGAATTTACGTACTGGTAACATCGCAGAAAAAACGTTCCGCGGTGGCGAAAAAGTAAATAAAGCTCATATCGACCGTGATAAAATGCAGTATCTCTATTCAAATGGAAATGAGCATTCTTTCATGAACATGGAATCGTTTGAGCAAATCGAATTGCAAACGGAGCAAATTAAGTATGAGCTGAACTTCTTGAAAGAAAATATGGAAGTTCATATTACGCAGTATGGCTCTGAAACTCTTGGTGTTGAACTACCAAACTCTGTCGAGCTAACGGTAACTGAAACAGACCCGGGAATTAAAGGGGATACAGCTTCAGGTGGACATAAGCCAGCAACACTTGAAACTGGATTCCGTGTAAACGTTCCGTTCTTTGTTAACGAAGGCGACGTTCTTGTTATTGATACACGTAAAGGGGAATACGTTTCCCGCGCATAGTAACGAAGAAAAGCACTTTAAACGTTTTTGTTTAAAGTGCTTTTTTGATTGATGGCAAAACGCATGATGATTTATTTTTTAGCCCATATGCTTTTACAATCATTAAAAATCGGATGTTCAGATTCCTTGTTCAAGGGACTCGAACATCCGTTTTTTATTGCGCTTATTTAAGCGAATTCGGCTAAGCTAGCTTGTTTTTTGTAGTCTGATTTACGTGAACGCCCAGTAACGTGTAGGGAGGGTTTTGGAATAGATCGTGTGAATAGTGTTTAACGATTCCCCAACGGTCGGTTTTCACAGCAACGATCAAATCGGCATTCAGTTCGTGAATTCGTTTTGACGGTTTCTCAAAAGACAAATCAATGTTAATCACGTGAATACCTTCATCGAGAAGGTATGCTTTGTAATCGTTTAACCAAGCGGTTCGTTCTTGAATTAATTTTTGTTTTGATTGAATATCATTTCGGTCAGTGACTGAATCCTTGCGCCGGTCAATAGTATGGGCGAGGATCACATCTTTATTCCGTTGTTTTGCGATCGCTGCGCCCTTTTTGACGGCTGCAAACGAATGATTACCATAATCGACGTAAATGATGAGCGGTAGATTAGGCATAATTTACACCTGCTTTAATAGTTCTAGGCTTTACGACTAAGCAATCGACTTGGCTTTTTTTGATGAGTCCTTTTGAAATGCTACCTTCTAACGCTTTCTCAATCTTATTACCCCCGGTGGCACCGTGAATAATCAAATCAATGTTGTAACGGGGAACGACAGATTTAACAATTTTCTGTACAGGAAGCCCTGTATCAACAATTAGTTGAGCGTTCACGCCTGCTGTCGTTGCTCTTTGGTGTAGGTGTACTAAATAATCTGTTGCCTTTTGCTTAACGTTTGGTATGAGGTTTTTATCGTACCGAGACATCGCTCCATAAGCTTTCGTGTTAATGATGCTACATAAATAAAGTGTCGCAGATTCATTCTTAGCAAATGCAATTGCTTCATTATACGCATGAAAGGTCGGTTCATTTTCACTATCGAGACAAACTAAAATGTTCTGATACGCCATGAATTAGCGCTCCTTTCAAAATGACTAAGCGCGACAACGACTGAAATTCTAACTTGCTTTTAAGCTAACACCGCAGCATACGCGCGTCAACGCTTCTCATTCGCTTTCAAACGATTTGCATGGATTTGACGACGGACTTCGACAAGGTTACTTAAAAACGGTGTTTGTTTACTCATCGTCTTAGTTCTATTTACGAGTTGTACGAATAAAGTGTACAAGCAAGATCGTTTTTGGAATTCATGCCAATGAGCTTATTAAAGGGAGTATTCAAAACTGTGATGTTTAAGCACACAAAGATGAATATACCTTTTGAAACGGAGTTGATGATTGGTGTCACTCATGCTTAAGCAAAGCTTAGGATTACAGTCCATTCAAAACATCGTCGCGTTGCTTCCATACCAGTATCACCAAGAATTAACATCTGTACTCATGAACCATTTCGTTCAGGAGATCCGGCTCCGTCCAAATCAATCGATTGAGGTCGTGTTGGCTGGGGAAAGTTTTTTCTTGAGAAACACGTTATTTAATGAATCGGATGCAACGTTCGTTTTAAATCAATTAAGTCAACATTCCATCTATGCCTTCGAAGAGGAACTTAGACATGGCTTTTTAACGTTACGAGGAGGTCACAGAGTTGGGATTGCAGGAGAGGCAGTTGTGGAGAATGGCGCCGTAAAGACAATTAAACATATTCGCACGTTTAACATCCGTATTAGTCGAGCGATTGAGAAAGTGAGTGTCCCATATCTTCGAAGCCTATATGAGGGCAGGTGGAAAACGTGTATCGTTGCAGGTCCTCCTCAATCTGGGAAAACGACGATTCTTCGTGATCTTGCAAAAATAATCAGCAACGGATATGAACGTCTTAACATTCCGCCACAGAAAGTTGCCATCATTGATGAACGAAGCGAAATTGCCGCGTCATTTGAAGGTACACCACAGCACGATGTAGGGATACGCACAGATGTGTTAGATCGGTGTCCAAAAGCAGAAGGAATGATGATGCTTATTCGCTCGATGAGCCCGAACGTCATCATTGTTGATGAAATCGGGAGCAAAGCAGATATCAGGGCAATTGAGGAAGCTGCAAGTGCAGGTGTTGCTGTTCTTTGTAGTGCACATGCAAAGTCAATGAATGACTTAGAAGCAAGAGGAATTCTAAGCTCAGAAACGTTCGAAGGTATTCTTTTGCTTAACGATAAAAAGGAAGGTCACTTTGTGAATAAGAATAGAGGCAAGTTGTGAGGTGGCTCGGTGCGATCGTCTTACTACTCGGAATGACCGCGATCGGATTTGAGTGGGCGAAACGTTTGTCACAACGATCGAAACAAATTCGAGAATTAACGACCGCTTTACAGCATTTTGAGGCAGAAGTGATGTATGGACACACGCCGTTAATCCGTGTAGCCAACCGTATCGCTTCGACGGTTTCAAACCCTCTTTCGCAGTTGTTCAAGGACTTTGGAAATCGATTGGAAGAAGGAAATCATGACGTGCAAAGTGCTTGGGAGGAGAGTATATCGATCAATTGGGATAAAACAGCCATGAAAATTAAAGAGAAAGAAGCGCTCCTGCAATTTGGTCAAACGCTCGGACAGCACGGCCGCTATGAACAACAAAAATATATTCAATTAACACTTACTCATTTGCGGGCAGAAGAAATAAACGCACGTGAAGAGCAACTAAAATATGAGCGTATGGCAAAGTCTCTCGGGTTTTTAGGAGGCTTGCTTGCAATTATCGTCATGATTTAGGCAAAAGGAGGGATCGCGGTGGGATACGATGTGGATACGATATTCCAAATTGCTGGAATTGGGATCGTCGTTGCGATGATTCACACCGTTTTAAAACAGATGGGCAAAGAAGATTGGGCACATTGGGTAACGTTAATCGGATTTATTGTCGTTTTGTATATGGTAGCGACAATTGTCGATGATTTATTTACAAAAATCAGAAGTGTCTTTTTATTTATAGGGTCGTAATTTTATGTCTATAGACATGATTCAGATCGTTGGCTTTGGTCTAATCTCTGCGTTTTTAGCGATGATTTTAAAAGAGCAAAAGCCAGCTTTCGCTTTTTTATTGACGCTCTTTGTCGGCGCAATGATTTTCTTGTTTCTGTTAGATCACATTGTCATGGCATTCCAACTCGTCGAAACATTAGCAACGCATGCAAACATCAATATGGTTTATTTGCAAACGATGTTAAAGATTATTGGTATTGCATACATTGCCGAGTTTGGTGCACAGATTGCAAGAGATGCTGATCAAGGAGCAATTGCCCAAAAAATTGAACTTGCCGGAAAGGTGTTAATCGTCGTCATGGCCATTCCGATTTTTAATGTGCTCATTGAAACGGTGATTTCCTTAATTCCAGGGTAAGAAAGAGTGATGCAAGTGAAACGGATCATCACACTACTCATTGCCACAACGATTTATTTTCTTTTTCCGCTTACTAGTTTTGCAGAAGGTGATTCAACGACGTTTCCGAATGACTCGTCAAGTTTAACTGAGGAAGAGTATCAAGCTGAAGCGAGTGATCAGATTTCTGAACAAATGGACGAGCAACTTGACCGACTCGGTTTTTCGGAAATTGAGAACTTTTGGGAAGAGATTCGACGTGATTACGAATCGTTTCTCCCAGAAAGTCAAAAAGCGCCATTTGCAGAATTTCTACAAGGTGAGCATACGTTCAATCCGATGGACTGGTTAAAAGCATTGCTTAGCTACTTGTTTCACGAACTCACCGCAAACATTACGCTACTCGGCACACTCATTTTACTTGCTGTGTTTAGCATGGTGTTGCGAGCGCTACAGAACGCCTTTGAACATGATGCGGTCAGTAAAGTTGCTTACGGTGTAACGTTTACTGTTTTGATCGTTATTAGCATGAACAGTTTCTATATTGCGATGAGTTACGCGCAAGAAGCGGTCGCAAACATGGTTCACTTCATGATTTCACTCTTGCCGATGGTACTTGCTCTTTTAGCGATGACGGGAGCGGCTACATCTGCAGCGCTTTTCCATCCGCTAATTATCGTTCTCGTAAATACGAGTGGTTTGTTAATTGAACGATTTGTTTTACCTTTACTGTTTGTTTCGGCAATCATCAGTGTCGTAAGTAGTATGAGTGAGAAGTTTCAGTTAACGAGACTGGCCACTCTCATTCGCAATGTTGCAATGGGTACGCTTGGGGCTTTTTTAACGATCTTCTTAGCAACGATCTCTGTTCAAGGCGCGACGGCAGCTGTTCATGACGGGGTAACACTTCGCACGGCAAAGTACATTGCCGGTAATTTTGTGCCAGTTGTAGGTCGAATGTTTACTGATGCAACAGACACCGTCATTGGAGCATCGCTCTTACTGAAAAATACAATTGGACTAGCAGGCCTTGCGATCTTGTTTGTTATTACTGTTTTTCCGGCGCTGAAAATTCTAGCACTTGCGATCACGTTTCAAATTACGAGCGCGATCATGCAACCACTTGGCGGAGGTGCGCTTGGTTCGGTAATGAGCTTGTTTGCTAAAACAGTTATGTTCATGTTTGCAGCTGTTTCTGTCGTCTGTTTAATGTTTTTCTTAGCTGTAACCATCATAATTTCATCAGGCAATTTAGCGTTGATGGTGAGGTGATACGAAAATGGAATATTTTCATGATTGGGTAACGACGCTCATCGTATTTTTACTGTTGGCGATCATTTTGGAGTTGTTATTACCAACGTCTACGATGAAGCGCTATGCGGATCTCGTTCTCGGTCTAATGATGATCGTACTTCTTTTGCAACCAGTGTTTGACCTTGTTCATACAGACCCTTCTGAGTGGTTTGATTTAAACGGATTTTCATTTTACGAAGGAGCAACTGAAATGGAAAATAAAATAAATCAAGAGAAAATAGAAATACAAGCCGCACATGATGCATATATCTCAGAACAAGTAGCTGCTCGTCTTAGCAGTGAAGCACAAGCAGAGCTTGAAGGAGAGTTCGACCTGTCCTTTCGCGCAATTTCTGTACATGAAGGAGGGATCAACGTCTTAGTAAGTGATGCGGATGACCAAAGAAATACGTCCGTTGCAGCAATCGAACCGGTAAAAGAAGTAACAGTCAATGCGCATGAAACTGTAGAAGAGACAGTAGATGAGGATTCAATACTAAGCGAAGTGCGTGCTCGCCTTGCAGAAATTTGGGAGGTTGATGAGCAAATGATACAAGTCAGCCTTGAGGAGGAGGGGCTGAATGGCTAATAAGGACACTTCAAAATTCAAAGAATTACTCAGCCAATCGTCAAATGGCCCGAAAAAAATCCGTTGGTATTACATTGTAGGACTTATCGTGCTTGGGCTATTGCTCATGATGATCGGGACAAGTGGTGACGATGAAGATGATGGGATGTTGCAAAGTGGTGAAGTGCAAAATGAACCGGTGGCAAGAAATACTGAACAATCCAAACCGTCAGCGAATGCTGCAACCGAATTTCAACTCATTGAACAAGCTTATGGGGAACGGTTGCAACAAGCACTAGAAACCATTGACGGAATCTCAAACGTGGACGTCGTCGTTAATGTAAAAGAAACCGAGAGCAAAGTGTATGAGAAGGATCGCAGCATTCGTCAACAAACAACGGATGAAGCAGATACAGAAGGTGGAAACCGTACGCTTGATGAAGGAACAGAGGAAGAGACACTCGTCCTCGTTCAACAAGGGGGAACTGAAGAACCACTTCTTATCCGTGTTGATAAACCAGATGTTACTGGGGTTCTAGTCGTCGCTAATGGAGTCGAGAGTATGCAAAGAAAAGAATGGGTAATAGAGGCGGTCACGAGAACACTTGATGTTCCTGCTCACCGCGTATCTGTAATGCCTAAACAACTTGGAAAGGATGAGTGATTTGGTCTTGAAAAAACAAACAGTTTGGTTGTTAACAATGTTAAGTTTAGTTGCAGTTTTAGGAGTCTATTTCTTTGGACCACAAAGTCCAACAACACAAGAAGCGTCACTGATTAACGATAATCAATCGTTAGAAGATTTTGAAGGTGAGCTTTGGGAGCAGTATCTAGAAGAAAATCCAGATCAAGCTGTCGTGGTTGAAGAGTGGAATGGAGAAATTGAAGGTATAAATGAAGATGAACCAGCAGATGATGAAGGCAACGAAGAAGGCAATGAAGAAACAGACAGTGTCGATGTAGCAGCAGATTTAGATGGAAGTGAAACGTTTAGTGCTCTACGAATCGAACGTGAAGAAGCGCGAAGTGAAGCACGTGAAGCGAATACAAACACAATTGCTTCAAGTGACACGACAACTGAGCAAAAAAACAATGCACATGAGCAAAATGAAGCCCTTCAAAAAATAAGCGAGCAAGAATCAAATCTTGAACAACGCATTGCAGCTCAAGGTTACGAAGAAGTACTCGTGATGAGTGACACGGATGAAGTGAGAGTTCTTGTTCAAACAGAGGAACTTTCTAAAGCCGAAGTTGTAGAAATTAATCGCATTGCACAAGAGCAAATTGGTAACCGTTCAGTAGCGGTTTCTTACCATATGAATCAATAATAGAAAAGGGGAATCATTCGATCATTGATCGGTGATTCCCTTTTCTTATGATCGTTTTTCCCTAACAGGTGAAATCGCTCATCTATCGTGATATAATCAACTGATGACAAACCCTTGTAATGGTTAGAAGTTAGGAGATGGCACTTCATGGAATGGAACGATTTAACAGAAGGTGCAAAGTCAATACTAGAACAAACACGAAATTTAAAAAACGACAACATTCAAATCGTCGAATTTGAAGTTGGTTATGTGGAAGAGGCAACAGAGGAGAATCCTCACCCTGTTTCGATTCAAGAAGAAGATTATGATAGCTTGAAGCGATATACGAAAGAAAACGAATATGATGAGAGTTATCATATGGCAAGAAACAAAAACATCGTTAAAATCATTTTACTTGAAACGAAGAAGATTCCAGACAATCTCTCGGAGTACCCAGTATTCAGACATTATCGAATGGATCGTTTGCGTGAAGAACAAGAGAAACAGCTTGAAGAACAGTCTAGCGATCAAGAGTAATGATTAGGAGGGCGACACTATGAATGAATATCAACTACTTGACCTTGAAGAACAAGAGAATGATTTAGGTAAGGTAGAAATCTCACCTGAAGTGATTGAAGTCATTGCAGGTCTTGCTGCATCAGAGATTGAAGGTGTTTCAACGTTAAGAGGCAACTTTGCGTCAGACGTTGCTGAACGCTTCGGTAAGAAGATGCACGGTAAGGGCGTGAAAGTAGAGCTTGGAGAAGAAGGTGTAACGATTGATGTTACAGTTGTAGCGTATTACGGAATTTCTGTTCCTGATGTTGCTATTAAAGTCCAAAAAAACATCCAGCAAGCGCTCGAGACGATGACAGCCATTGCGCTTGAGAGCATCAATGTGCATGTCGTTGGCATTCATTTTGAGAAAGAAGAAGAAGCGAACGAAGCATTTGTACCCGAGCGTCTATCAGAATAATACGCTCGCAAATAAAGGAGTAAAGCATGAATCGTAGATGGGCAAGAGTTCGAGCTGTACAAGCTCTTTTTCAAGTTGAAATGACAGGCGTAAACTGGAAGGAAGCTCTCCGGTTTGCGCTTGATGAAGATGAAATCAGTGATGAGTATTTAGATAATGTAATTCCAGGCACGTTGGACAACCTTGACGTCATTGATGCACAAATCAAAGAACAACTGCAGCATTGGACAGTTGAACGATTAAACAATGTCGATTTCGCTGTGCTTCGCTTAGCAGTGTATGAGTTGATGCATCGAGATGATATTCCACCTCACGTAACGCTGAACGAAGCGATTAACACTGCGAAAGCATTCGGTGAGGAAGAAGCAGGCCGATTCGTAAACGGAGTGCTTGCTACGATCTTAAAGAACTATCCAAAAGAGGCGGGAACTCAAAATGACAGCGAATCTGATCGACGGTAAAGAGATAGCTAAAACAACAAGATCTCGTATTAAAGAAGACGTTGAACAATTGATCGAGCAAGGTACAACACCTTCTTTGGCAGTAATTCTTATTGGAGACGATCCCGCATCTCATAGTTATGTTAAAGGGAAAGAGCGTGCGTGTGAACAAGCCGGAATTACGTCTGTCGTTAACAGACACCCGGAAACATTCACAGAAGCCGAGCTAGTGGAAGAAATCCGTTCGTTAAACGAAGATTCTTCTGTGCATGGCATACTCGTACAATTACCGTTACCTAAACATATCGATGAGACTGTCGTACTTGATGAGATATCCCCTCATAAAGATGTTGACGGCTTCCATCCAGAAAACGTCGGGCAACTTCTTTCAGGTGGAGAAGGGTTTGTACCGTGCACCCCCCTTGGCATCATTGAAATGCTCAAGTTGACTGGCATTGAAATTGAAGGCAAACATGCGGTCGTTGTCGGGCGAAGTAACCTCGTTGGTAAACCTGTTGGACAACTTCTGTTGAATGAAAACGCAACGGTTACGTATTGTCATTCAAAAACCAAAGACTTAAACAAACATACATTAGAAGCAGATATTTTAATTGCCGCTGTAGGTAGACCACAAATGATCGGTGTTGAAGGAGTTAAACCAGGAGCATGTGTCATTGATGTCGGTGTTAACCGAGTTGATGGAAAGTTAATCGGTGACGTGCAATTTGATGAGGTTAAAGAAATTGCAGGGTGGATTACACCGGTTCCAGGCGGAGTAGGTCCGATGACAATCACGATGCTTTTACACAACACAGTGCTCGCAGCTAGAAGGTTGGGCTCGCTGTAATGTCAGAACATAAGCATCAATCCGTCACACAAGTTACAAGGCAAATTAAAACGTTGCTTGAGACGAGCCCTTCATTGGAGCGCGTATTCATTTACGGTGAGATTTCAAACTTTAAACACCATAGTCGTGGACATATGTACTTCACGTTAAAAGACGATCGAGCGCGAATTTCTGCTGTTATGTTTGCAGGAAATAATCGCGCTTTACGTTTTCAACCAGAAAATGGAATGAAAGTGTTCATTTCTGGCAATATATCTGTGTATGAACCGTATGGTCAATATCAGTTGTATGTAAAGCAAATGGAACCAGATGGTATTGGACAACTTTATCTTGCTTATGAGCAATTAAAAGGGAAGTTGGAGCGTGAAGGTTATTTTGATCCAACGTTAAAAAAGCCGTTGCCTCGTTTTCCTAAAGAAGTTGCCGTCGTAACATCTAAAACCGGCGCTGTTATTCGAGATATTTATACGACGATTAAACGACGTTATCCGATTGCTTCTATTACACTTTATCCTGTTGCTGTTCAAGGACCTAATGCGGTTCCATCCATTATTCGTGCGTTAAGACAAGCAGACCAAAGTCAAGCAGACGTTATAATCGCTGGTCGTGGAGGAGGTTCCATCGAGGAGCTTTGGGCATTTAATGATGAAGAACTTGTTAAAACGACCCATTCATTAAACACGCCAATTATCTCAGCCGTTGGCCATGAAACCGATGTGACATTGCACGATTTTGTGGCGGACGTTCGTGCCGCTACGCCGACAGCAGCTGCTGAGCTAGCCGTTCCTTCTTTACAAGAATGGAACGATAAATTACTCGTAAACCATCGACGGTTACAAAAAGCCGCGGACCAACAAATCGTTATTAAGAAAGATCGGTTACGTCGTTTTCAGTCTTCATATGCCTTTAAGTATCCGGCCCAACTGCTACGTCAGAAAGAACAAGAACTTGATCGTTCGTTGGAGCAGTTAAAGCGGGTAACGAAGCGACTTGTAACGGAGCGTAAACAGTACGAAGATCAGTTACTTAAACGCCTCGAACGGGTAAATCCATATGAGCTGTATCAACAGAAGACAGAAGCGTTACAACGCTTAGATGACAAGCTACATCGCGCCTTACATCATCAGTACTCTGAAAAAGCCAATCGATATGATCAGCTTATTGCAAAACTAACGATTCTCAATCCGTTAGGAACGCTTAAGCGTGGGTATTCAGCGACATATTCTAATGAAGAACTTGTAACGAAAGCAGCCGATGTAAGTGTTGGTGATGCGATGACCGTTCATGTACAAGATGGGCAGATCGAAGGTGTAGTTAAAGAAATACGAAACAACCCGGGCGGGATGTTGAAAGGAGTAGAGCACCGTGACGAACCAAACAACCAATGATGAGAAGCTGACATTTGAACAAGCGATGACGAATCTTGAAGAAATTATTAATCAACTAGAAGCTGGCGATGTCCCGCTTGAACAAGCGATTGATATGTATCAACAAGGCATGAAATTGTCAAAACAATGTCATGAACAACTCCAAAATGTTGAAAAGAAGATGGACCAAATCGTTAATGAAGATGGGGAAGTAGAGTCTTTTCAAATCAGTGAGGAGGATCGCACGTGACAAATACTGCGGTTGAGCGCTTACTACAGGAACATGTGCCTGTCATAACAAAAACGATGATTGATCACATCAATAGTATTGATTGTCCACAGCAAATTAAAGAAGCGATGCTTTATTCGTTAAACGCAGGGGGGAAGAGGATCCGTCCAATTCTCCTCGTTGCCACTGCCAAAAGTTATGGCAATGTATCACAAGCGGCGTATAACGTTGGAGCAGCACTCGAAATGATTCACACATACTCACTCATCCATGATGATTTACCGAGTATGGATGATGATGACTATCGCAGAGGAAAACCGACGAACCATCGCGTCTACGGCGAAGCATTTGCGATTCTAGCGGGAGATGCTCTTTTAACGGAAAGCTTTGCACTCATTAGTTCAATCGCTGAAGATGAAATGACTCCTCGTGACTTGTTATGGCTCACAAAGCGCTTATCAGAAGCGAGTGGAGCTCGTGGAATGGTTGGCGGTCAGGTTGAAGACATTGAAGGAGAGGATCGCACGTTAACCCTTTCAGAACTTGAATGGATTCATCGCCACAAAACCGGTGCACTCTTAGAATTTGCAGTGGAAGCTGGGGGAATTATTGGTCAAGCACCAGAGAGAGACCTTGAATACCTTCGTTCATTTGCCAAACATTTAGGTCTTGCTTTTCAAATTAAAGATGATATTTTGGACATTGAAGGTGACGAAGCACTCATTGGCAAGCCAACGGGTAGTGATACGTCCAATAAAAAGAGTACTTACCCTAGCTTGTTAACGCTAGATGGTGCAAAAGAGAAACTCAATCAACATATTACCACTGCTGAAGATGCACTTGAGCGATTGTCGATTGAGGCAGATGATTTATTACAAATTCTTCATTATGTAGCAAAACGAGACCGATAAACGTGTAAACTCTTTTCGTTGGCTTTTTTGACTAAGAAAAAGTACAATAAGGGACAACACATGGATTGTTAAGGATTGTAGAATACTAACAAATCATCGCTGATTTTATAAAGAAAGTGGGGATAAGGCATGAATTTAGAAGCCATTCAAGATCCCGAGTTTTTAAGAAGTTATTCGACGAAACAATTAAAAGAACTTGCAACTGAAATTCGTTCATTTCTCGTGAACAAATTATCCGTTACTGGTGGACATTTAGGTCCTAACCTTGGAGTTGTCGAACTGACGTTAATGCTCCATAAAATGTACGAAAGCCCAACGGATAAATTTTTGTTTGATGTCGGTCATCAAGCGTACGTTCATAAGATTTTGACGGGTAGAGCCGATCGTTTTGATACGCTAAAGCAATATCAAGGCTTGTGCGGCTACCCAAAAATGTCTGAAAGTGAACATGACGTTTGGGAAGCAGGTCATAGTTCGACGTCCCTTTCTGCTGCAATGGGAATGGCGCTCGCACGTGACATTAAGAAAGAGCAGTTCCACGTTGTTCCGGTTATTGGTGATGGGGCGTTAACAGGTGGAATGGCCCTTGAGGCGCTTAACCATATCGGCCATGAGCAAGTGGATTTGACCGTCGTTCTAAATGACAATGAAATGTCGATTGCTCCAAATGTCGGTGCGCTTCACAATATCCTTGGACGTCTCCGTTCAAATGGCGGATACAAGCGTACGAAAGAAGACTTGGAGTACTTAATCAAGAAGATCCCAGCGCTTGGCGGTCCAATCTCTTCTACAGCAGAACGTCTTAAAGATAGCTTAAAGTACTTGCTATCAAAGGGAATGTTCTTTGAAGAAATGGGCTTTACGTATTACGGACCGATTGACGGTCATGACTTTGACGATCTTCATCGCCATATTCAATATGCAAAGAAGACGAAAGGTCCAGTAATCTTACACGTCCTCACGAAAAAAGGAAAAGGCTATGAACCAGCAGAACTCGATGCAAGTGGTGCGTGGCACGGACCTGGTCCTTACGCAATTGAATCTGGGGACATGCAAAAGAAGTCTGGTCCTCCAGCATACAGTGCGGTATTTAGTGATACGGTCGCAAAGATTGCAGAAACTGATGAGCGTGTGGTTGCTATTACAGCCGCAATGCCAGGCGGTACGAAATTAGATCGCTTTGCGAGCAAGTTTCCTGACCGAATGTTCGATGTTGGGATTGCTGAACAACATGCAACAACAATGGCCGCAGGAATTGCTACACAAGGACTAAAGCCAGTGTTTGGTGTGTATTCTACGTTTTTACAACGAGGCTATGACCAACTCGTCCATGACGTGTGTAGACAGAACTTAAACGTGATTTTCGGAATTGATCGTTCAGGACTCGTTGGCGGTGACGGAGAGACTCATCAAGGTGTGTTTGATATCAACTATATGCGCCATCTCCCGAACATGAAGATTCTAATGCCAAAAGATGAAAACGAACTACAACATATGATCTACACGGCTTATAAGAACGATGATGGCCCAATGGCTGTACGCTACCCTCGTGGTAATGGCTATGGTGTTCATATGGACGAAGAGTTACAAGCTGTCCCGGTTGGACAATGGCCAGTCGTTAAAGAAGGTAATGACGCTGTCATTTTATCTTTCGGAACGATGCTTCCATTAGCGGAAGAAGCAGCAGAGTATATGGAACAAAACGGTGTTTCTGTACGTGTTGTGAATGCAAACTCTGCAAAGCCACTCGATGAAAAGCAACTTCGTGAAATTGGTGAAGAAGGCTTACCGATTCTAACGATTGAAGAAGCAGCTTTACTCGGAGGCTTTGGAAGTGCTGTGCTTGAGTTCTTACATGACGAACAACTCGCTTCAATGCCAGTGAAGCGAATGGGAATTCCAGATCGCTATATTGAGCACGGTAGTGTAGGTTTAATCTATGAAGAGCTCGGATTAACAACTTCTGAAGTGATTAATGAATTAAAACAGTTAATCCCTAGCAAAATGAAAAGAGCGTAACCATGGCGAATAAAAAAGAACGTGTAGATATACTTCTCGTCGAACGAGGACTCATTGATACACGGGAAAAAGCGAGACGGTCAATTATGGCTGGTCTCGTTTATTCTGATTTTGAACGAATTGATAAACCAGGCACGAAGATTGATGCTTCAACGACGCTTCATGTAAAAGGTGAAGAATGTGCATACGTAAGTCGCGGCGGACTAAAACTAGAAAAAGCCATCCAATCATTTAATCTTGACCTAGCGGAACAGTTAATTTTAGATGTTGGAGCATCGACGGGTGGGTTCACCGATTGCGCCTTACAAAACGGTGCAAAAGAAGTCTATGCGGTTGATGTAGGATATAACCAACTTCATTGGAAGCTCCGTTCTGATGAGCGGGTGCATGTGATGGAGCGCATGAACTTTAGGTATGCGAATGCGGAGGATTTCAAGAGTGGCCAACCCGACTTTGCGGTTTGCGACGTTTCATTTATTTCGCTAAAACATATCTTCCAGCCGATGGCGCGCATTCTTAAAGAGAGCGGTCAAGCCGTCGTTCTTATTAAGCCACAATTTGAAGCTGGTCGTGAAGAGGTTGGTAAGAAGGGGATTGTTCGTGATGCGAAAATCCATAAACGTGTTATTCAAGAAGTGATTGATTTTGCTTTTTCGAATCAACTCTATGCGAAAGGTCTAGACGTCTCTCCGATTACAGGTGCAGGTGGGAACGTAGAATTCTTACTTTACTTGTCTAAAATGCCAACTTCTAATCAAATAACTGATCAAAAGATCATTCAAGTAGTACAAGATGCGCATAAATGAGGTTCATTGTTGACGATTGTTGTTTAATTATACAAAAATCGGTATAATCATCAATGAAAGTCAAACATGAAGGTGCACTTGTACTTTCTTGTGTCAAGGAGGAAGGCAGTCGTGACTAAAGGACAACGACACGTTAAAATTAGAGAATTAATAAATACAAAACCAATTGATACACAAGAGGAACTCGTTGATGAATTAAAAGCAGCGGGCTTTAACGTAACACAAGCGACCGTTTCAAGAGACATTAAAGAATTGCATCTCGTGAAAGTGCCAACACTTGAAGGGCATTACAAGTATAGCTTGCCAGCAGACCAGCGCTTTAACCCAGAACAGAAGTTGCGTCGGAATTTGTTTGATAGTTTTGTGAGCATTGACCAAGCGAGTCATTTTATCATTATGAAGACGTTACCCGGGAATGCGCAAGCGATCGGTTCCCTTATTGACCATTTAGATTGGGATGAGATTATGGGGACGGTTTGTGGAGACGATACGATCTTAATGATTTGTAAAGACCCCGAACAAGCACCTGTCGTATCATCAAAGTTTTTAGAGATGTTGTAAAAGGAAGTAGGTGTAGTCATGATTGAAGAGTTGACGATCCGTAATTTTGCGATTATCGATGAACTTTCTTTGTCTTTTTCGACTGGACTAACGGTATTAACAGGAGAAACTGGTGCTGGTAAATCCATTATTATCGATGCATTAGGTCTGCTTGCAGGTGGACGTTCATCCGTAGATTTCGTTCGATATGGCAGTCAAAAAGCCGAAATTGAAGGACTGTTTCGAGTGACAAAGCACCATCCTGTCATCGACATTTTGGATGAAGCAGGCATTTCAATTGAAGATGAAATGGTCATTATTAAGCGAGAGATTAATGATAAGGGCAAGAGTACGTGTCGGGTGAATGGTCAACTTGTGACACTTACGATGCAACGGGCCGTCGGTCAGACGTTAATTGACATTCACGGTCAGCATGAACATCAAGAGTTATTACAAATGGACAAGCATAGTCACATGATTGATACGTATGCAGGTGGCGATTTACAAGCGATTAAAGATAACTACCAACAATCGTTTCGTGAGTTACAATCGATTCAAGCGGATCTAAAACGACTGCGAAACAATGACCGGGAAAATGTCCAGCGACTCGATTTAATTCAATATCAGTTAGAAGAGATTCAAAACGCGAACGTAAACGTATCCGAAGACGAGGAACTTGAACGAGAACGTTTTAAATTGGCGAATATGGAGAAGCTTTTTTCTCAGTTGCAACAAGCATTTGAGTCATTATATGGCGAGAGTAGTGGACTTGAGAGCATACGAGAAGCGATGATTTCTCTTAATGAAGCAGCTGCAATTGATAAAGAATTAAGTGAGCTAGATGAGTCCCTTTCTTCGAATTTTTATTTATTAGAAGAAGTGACGTTTGCCCTTCGGGATCATTTAGAACAGCTCGACTTTGATCCTGAACGACTGAATGAAATTACGACTCGACTTGATGAATTAAACCAACTAAAGCGTAAATACGGTTCAACACTGCAAGACGTATTAGAATACGCCAAAAATATTGAAGATGAATCACAAGAACTGATGCATCTTGATGAACGAATTTCTCACTATGAATCGCGATTGGAAGAAGTCGGTATTCAAGCGGTGCAATTAGCGAAAGAATTATCAACAAAACGCAAAAACGCAGCGACACAACTTTCTTCTGCGATAGAAAAAGAACTTCAAGATTTGTATATGGAGAAAACGACGTTTTCGGTTCAATGCAAAGATCATTCTCGAGGCTTAACGGTTCAAGCAAATGACCAAGAAGTCGTACTTTCAGAAGATGGAGCAGAGCGTTTAGAGTTTTATTTATCGCCTAATCCAGGGGAACCAGAGAAGTCATTAGCCAAAGTAGCTTCTGGCGGTGAGATTTCTCGAATTATGCTTGCCCTAAAACGAATTCTTACGAATCAAAGCGAGCGAACGTCACTTATATTTGATGAAGTCGATACGGGCGTAAGTGGTCGCGTTGCTCAAGCGATCGGCGAGAAGATTTATGCGATCTCTTCCCAATCACAAGTGCTTTGCATTACCCATTTACCTCAAGTGGCTGCTTTAGCAACAACGCATCTTTACATTCAAAAGCGAGAAGATGAAGGACGGGTGTCTACATCTGTGACAGAGCTTAGCAATCGTTTACGTGTAAATGAAATTGCCAGAATGTTGTCAGGAGCGGAAGTGACGAAGAAAACGAAGGAAAATGCTGAAGAATTGTTGGAGTTTGCTCGTTCACAAACGGTATCCTAAGTTTATTCACGTAGTGACGAACTTTCCTTTTTGTAAAACCGACCAATAAAGGTCGGTTTTTTTGTTGTTTGCCAGTTATATAAACGCCTCGTCACGGCAACATTATAAGTACGTACAAAACGTACGCGGGAGTAAGGAGTGTGAGACGATGTGTTGAATGAATGGCTAAGAAAAACAGTAGGCATCCTACTTTTAATAGCACTTGTTGCTGTTTTATTTATAGAACCTGTTCAAGAGTGGACAGATTTGCCGGACGAAGTCGTTTCTGTTTCTACGGGTGAAACTGAACGTGAGATCGAGGATATGATTCCTGCGAGCTTCGCCGTACAAGGGGAAAATGAAGAAGCAGTTACGGTTTCTGCTGGGACCGTGCCAATAAAGAAAATTACAAAGCTTGATCGGCCTCATATTGATGTTGTGCCAGGAGGACAATCAATTGGAGTACGATTAAGCGCAAAAGGTGTTCTCGTCGTTGGCTTTCACCTTATTGAAACTGGGGAAGGTGAATCTTCACCTGCTGAAGCCGCAGGGATTAGAAAAGGAGATATCATCGTAAAACTAAACGAACAACCAGTAGAAGATATGAGAGAAGTTACGTCAATTTTACGTAATCCAGATCCAGCGACATCGATTCAAGTAGAACTCATCCGAAATGGTAAAGTGATAACTAAAACGATCGATCGAGCTTTGCAAGCATCAGAAGGGCATAAGCAATTAGGCATGTACATTCGTGATTCTGCAGCAGGAGTTGGAACGATGACGTTCTATGAACCTGTTACAGGACGATATGGAGCCCTTGGACATGTAATTTCAGACATTGATACGAAAGAGCCTGTTGCGATACATGAAGGTGAAATCGTTCGATCCTCTGTCCGATCAATTTCTAAAGGAAAAAATGGTATTCCTGGTGAAAAACAAGCTTCGTTAACGACGACAAATGATGTCCTCGGTACGATTACGAAAAACAATGCTTTCGGTATTTACGGATTGTTGCACGACTATCATGATTTAACGAATGAAGGTCAGAATGCAGTTCCTGTTGGTTATGCTGAAGAAGTTGAAGAAGGACCAGCAAAAATATTAACGGTCGTAGAAAACGAGCAAGTAGAAGAGTTTGATATTGAAATCATTCGATCATCACCACAAAAACACGCAGCAACAAAAGGGATGATCATCCGAATTACTGATGAAGAGTTACTAGAACGTACGGGTGGAATCGTTCAAGGCATGAGTGGTAGCCCGATCATCCAAAACGGAAAATTAATAGGGGCAGTTACCCACGTATTCGTAAATGATTCGACTTCTGGATATGGTTCCCATATTGAATGGATGCTTCAAGAAGCAGGCGTTACGCTTGAAGAGATTGAAGAAAAGGCTAGCTAAATAGCAGCCTTTCCATTCTACATAAGATTATTCGACAGTATACGTCATTTCATGCGCATTACCATGAAACGTGTAGCTATTTGCAAAATATAAAAG
The DNA here is from genome assembly GCA_012970285.1 of Bacillaceae bacterium JMAK1. Lineage (GTDB taxonomy): Bacteria > Bacillota > Bacilli > Bacillales > Marinococcaceae > Geomicrobium_A. The sequence goes on along the minus strand of JIBW01000002.1, from coordinate 1,061,240 downwards.
GAATTTACTAAATATCATTGATTTTCTGTATTTTTGAAGGATAATCGCACTTAAGGGAGAAATTTACAACTACCAAACGAATATTAGATGTCATAGAGGAGGCATAATGTTGGATACAATCAAAGTGTGTATTGCCGACGACAATCGTGAACTCGTACAAATGCTTGAGGAATATGTGAACAACCAAGCAGATATGGAAATTGTGGGGGTCAGTTATAACGGACAAGAATGTATTGAATCCGTTGTTGAACATCAACCTGATGTTTTAATATTAGATATTATTATGCCTTATCTTGATGGGCTTGCTGTGCTAGAAAGGTTGCAACAGAAGTCTTTAAGTAAAAGACCGAAAATTATGATGCTTACGGCTTTTGGGCAAGAAGAAGTCACGAAAAAAGCAGTCAACCTAGGCGCGTCCTATTATATCCTTAAACCATTTGATATGGAAGTCTTGATTGATAAGATCCGCGACCTTAGTGGACAAGCATCACCACAAATGGGTATGTCACACGGTGGTCGTACACATACGACGATTAAGCAACCGACGGTTAATTTAGATCAACGCATTACGAACATCATACATGAAATCGGCGTGCCTGCTCACATAAAAGGGTATATGTATATGCGTGAAGCGATTACGATGGTGTATAACGATATCGAATTATTAGGGTCAATTACGAAGGAACTGTATCCTGATATTGCAAAGAAATTCAATACGACGGCAAGTCGCGTTGAACGAGCCATTCGTCATGCCATTGAAGTGGCCTGGAGTCGAGGGAACATTGATTCCATCTCTCACTACTTCGGGTATACCGTTAGCATGTCTAAAGCCAAGCCAACGAACAGTGAATTCATCGCGATGGTCGCTGACAAGCTTCGGATTGAACATAAGGTAAGCTAATGTTGGTTTGGCGGTAGTTACAGTGTTTTAGTTATGTTGTCATTCTCATAAATTTAGTGGTGAAAATCCGATAAACTTGTACAAGAACAATATATTCTTCTTATTAACGAAGAATAACACTGAAGTTGCGGTCTTTGAAAAGGCTGCAACTTTTTTCGTTATCCGATTATTCATAATATCAATATTCCATGTGCAATAGACCATTCGTTTCGTAGTTAGAGGAGCGTTTATATGGGCTCAATATGTTTATCGCACCACTAACACCCGGCTTGCTTATCGCATTTAACGTATTATTTATTTACAAGAGAAAGTTATTTCGATATCGTTGCGGGATCAGTTGTAGCACTGGCTTTAGTTGTCTTTATAACTGGCATATTTAAATCGGATACCAAATGTTATCTCAAAAGTGTAATCACTATATCAAAGAGTGCATAAGACTAAACTGGTTGGTTGACGTTCGATATTATCAAACGTCAACCAACCAGTGAACTGTATAATAACTCTTACTTGTAGAGTGAATTACCAGGTCAGTACCTCATTTATGCTACTTTTTCTTTATTGGTGTAACTTTTAACTTTTTCAATGGCTTTGCGCTCAATGTTTAAAGTTTTCTTTTCTAACCTACTTCCAATGAGAAATACGTCAATTAATGCCCATAAACCGAAGCCACCAAGTGTTAAAGTCATACCAATTGCATAGCCTATGTCTCCTAAGTAATATCTATGTCCTCCGAGAACACCTGTAAACCACCATAAAACATACATAATAACCTTATTTTTACTTTGGCGGTCAACCTCGGCATCGACCATTGCCAATTGCTCGGCTCCCATGTCTCTTTTTAATAATAAATTATCCATTAGACTCCCCTTTTCAAGTTTTTAGTTGATATTTTATAAAAACGAAATATTTCCTGCTTTATTTCAATCCTTTTCACATCACAAATCAAGGAAATTTTACAGTTAAACGTGACTAAATTACACCTTATTTTGATCTGTTTAGTCGGTAGTTATTTAAAATTGGAAATGCAATAACTTTCGACTTCACCCCTCACGACAGTTAAAAGAATTTTATGATAATAGTATAAATTATTTCCTGTTGGCCTAATGATGATGAACCTCAATCAATTATGGCGTAGGGGTGTGCGTAGGGGTGTTTATAAATTAGCCTCCGATATTATATTGGGTCATAAAAATATAAGAAAAAGCAACCAATATATTTCCTTTGGTATGATAAATAAACAAACGATAAAATATACTTCCTTCATTGCGAGGATGGATTTTGTTATTATTTCAAAGTATTAAGTTTCTTTCCCGTTGTAGTACATTTTATTAACTTTCTTGCTTTAAATTATTTTAATCAACTCCTCTCAGTGAATAAATACGTTTAATCAATGCTAAATATAACCCTAATAGGTTATCTCAATTGTTTTTTTGATTTCATTTAATGAAATCAAAGCATCCTATATTCAACTTCTTGGGACTTAATTGCGATATTTTAAAGATATATATATAAGAAACACATCATAAATAACTTGTGGTTTCATTCACATTTTCGGAATTTTATTAAGTTTCTCGCGGTTGACGACAAGCTTAGAAATGTTCATGGAGTGAATTGGGAATTCGAATTTAATAAATTAGTAAGGTTTTTATACACTACAATTAATAGTATGCAATTTTTGTGCATTCCCTCTTTTTCCTTTTTGTTCCTTTATGAATTGACAAGTTGATTCCGGGAATAGTAACCGTAAGAAGCGAGATGAGGGGGACTTGGTGATGAGAGTTGGAACGTTAGAAGGAATTGCTTGTTGTGTAACGACGAATCGAAGAGACGACATTCGTGAACGGTCGATTGTCGTGATCAATGAGCGTAATTTTACAGAAAAAAGAGCCGGTGACTTTTTGGCGAGACATGTGAAAGCTGTTGTTAATATGAAGACCTCTCACACAGGAGAAAAAGTGACGTGTGGTGTCGAACGATTAGTAAACAACGGCATTCCTGTCTTCGACGTTTCTCAACCGACGAATATTGAACAGCTTAAGAGCAATCATAAGTTGCGCATCGTTAGCAAACAACTTTACGTTCGACAAATCGGAAAGTGGGACAATGTTGCAAGTGTAAAAGCGTACGACATCGAAATGATCGATAAATTAAATGAACTTGCTGAGAAAAAAGCAAACGAGTCCTACCATGAACGAATGGTCATTGAGATTGAGAAAATGAACACTCACGTAGAGCGAGTGGCTGCATATTTTTCCAGTGAAAATGTAAGCCATGATCAAGGATATCGTCCGATATGGATCGTTGAACGCTATAGCAAGCTGAATGAAGATCTTGCTTTACTTAAGCGGTTTATGAAGAGACAAAACCCGTACATTGTTGCGATCAATGATAGCTATGAGGATTTAGTAAAACGAGGAATAAAACCGGATGTATTGTTCGGTACAGAATCACAAATGGATCAAGCGATGATCCGAGATGCAATAGAGAAAAAGCGTAAGTTATGTCTCACAAAGGGAATCTCACGAAATAACGAGAGTGAGCAAATGATAAATCTCGGCTCTGACCTTATTTCAGCAATTGCTTACGGCTTGAAACGTACAAAAGGAGCAGTGTTTTATCTAGGTGAAGTGGAAGAAGAGGAACGTGCTCAATATGTGCTCGTTGAAGCGTGGAATAAAAACAGGGTTTTCCATCTCCAAGCAGCGGCTGCGATGTTTCGAAGCCGCTTGGAAGAAGATCCGTTGCATTGGATGATGACGAGGCATTCGATGCTAGGAGCAGACGGGTGGATTTAATCATTCGTCGCTTCTTTGTTTTTTAGGAAACGATCGGCAACTTTTCCGTTTTTCTTGTCACGGTGAAAAATGAAGCCACCAATAAAGCCAAGACCTAGTATAAATAAAAGTAACCCGCTTATAAATTGCAACGTTAAATTTGGAAACGGGAATAGTTGAACATTAAAAATTACATCTCTCATCCACTTAATCCCTACACCAGCTAAAAACACCGGGATGAGAAGAACGATCAAAGCGACAAAACGCAAGAAAGGCACCTACTTTCACGTTTATTCCGTTACTAGTTTAGCATACATCCACCCGTTTATGTTGACGAGGGGGCATGACTTCTTACATTTTAAAGAACTTGAATATCCAATGATATCTTCTACTTAATACTACCAAATGTGAGGGAATTTATCGATTTCAGAAGGAATAGCAGGTAAGCTTGAAGAAGCTCCCTAGAGAAACGAAACACTTTCTCGTAAGATTTTCTACCAAATGTTTGTGACATATTTACGAGTGGAATGAGATGGAGGACGGTGAATCGATTCACGAAGAAGGATCCCTCTACAAAGATTGTAGCGCGTCAACGCATTATTACAAGCGCTTGGCATAATAAGGAATAACTTATATGATGAAGAAGAACAATTATATATAGGAAAGATCGTGCAATCTGAGCAAGAATATGCAATAATTTCCCAATGGAATCTCATCTCCGTGTTAACGTTTTGAATCGTTTCTTTTATGCACGTGTAGTAGAGGTGAAGAGGAGGATGAATGATGGAATTGTTTCAAGAAATGTTCCAAGAGAATTACGAACAAGTAATTTTTTGCCAGGAGAAAACCTCTGGGCTTAAAGCGATTATCGCGATCCACGATACAACACTTGGGCCGGCACTTGGCGGAACGAGAATGTGGAATTATGAGAACGAAGAAGATGCTCTTCGTGACGTATTGCGTCTTTCAAAAGGAATGACTTATAAAAACGCTGCTGCAGGATTGAATCTTGGTGGTGGAAAAGCAGTGATTATCGGGGATGCAAGAACCGATAAAAACGAAGGGATGTTTCGCGCATTCGGTCGTTACATCGAAGGACTTAGTGGTCGCTACATTACAGCAGAAGATGTAGGAACAACAGAAGCAGACATGGACACAATTTATCAAGAAACTTCATATGTTACTGGGAAATCGAAAGCATTTGGTTCAGGTGGGAATCCTTCGCCTGTTACGGCTTATGGCGTGTATGTAGGCATGAAAGCGGCTGCCCATGAAGCGTTTGGTACAGATTCTTTAGAGAATAAACGAGTGGCAGTTCAAGGCGTAGGTAACGTATCGTTTGAGTTGTGTAGATACTTACATAAAGAAGGAGCTCAATTAATCGTAAGCGATATTTATGAGCCTTCTGTTAAGCGTGCTGTTGATGCTTTTGGAGCTGAAGTTGTAAATGTGAATGACATTTATGATGTGGAATGTGATATATTTGCACCATGTGCATTAGGTGCTGTCATAAATGATGAGACGATCGATCGTTTGCGTGGTAAAGTAATTGCAGGAGCTGCAAACAATCAACTAAAAGAACAACGACATGGCGATCTTCTTCATGAAAAAGGTTTTGTTTACGCGCCAGATTACGTGATTAACGCTGGTGGTGTTATTAATGTGTATGATGAATTGCTTGGTTATGATCGCGATCGTGTCATGAAAAAAGTAGAAGGTCTATACGATTCAATGACGAAAGTTTTTGATGTGTCAAAACGAGACAAGATTCCATCTTATAAAGCAGCTGATCGTATGGCAGAAGAGCGTATTGCGAGTATCGGAGCGGTTCAAAAATCCTATCTAAAGTAACGGGAGGAGGATTTTTATGTCTTTAAATTATGACCTGGTCATTATAGGTGCTGGTACAGGGGGGTACGTAGCTGCAATTAAAGCAGCACAACTCGGGAAAAAGGTAGCGATCGTCGAAGCGAGAGAGCTCGGCGGTACGTGTTTACACCGAGGATGTATCCCGAGTAAATCCCTCTTAAAAAGTGCAGAAATCTATCGTACTGTGAAACACGCAGAGACGTTTGGTGTAATGAGTGAGAATACTACCGTGGATTTCGCAAAAGTCCAGTCACGTAAAGAAGCGGTTGTTCATCAACTACACAAAGGCATACAGTCATTACTCAATAAACATAAAATTTCAATCTATGCAGGGCACGGAAGAATGTTAGGTCCATCTATTTTTTCACCAAGCGCTGGAACCGTTTCGGTTGAAATGAACGACGGATCAGATAATATCATCTTAATACCGAAGCAAGTACTTCTTGCCACAGGTTCAAAGCCAAGAATGTTGGACGGGTTACCTAAGAATGACGAAAATGTTTTGACGAGTGATGATGCACTGCAATTAGAAGAGCTACCTGCTTCCGTTGTCATTATTGGAGGCGGAGTGATTGGTGTGGAGTGGGCATCAATGCTTGTTGACTTTGGTGTTGAAGTGACGATCGTTGAAAATGCAAAACAAATCCTCATTAACGAAGATGAAGACATCTCTAAAGAGATGACAAAACAACTTCAAAAGAAGGGGATTGTCATCCATACGAGTGCAGCACTGGATGTCGATTCATTCAAAAGTGATTCGTCTGATGTTCATATAGACGTGACGAAAGATGGGGAAACGTTCACACTCCAAGCGAATAAATTGTTTGTAAGCGTTGGGCGAACGGCAAATATCAATGACATTGGGTTGCAAAACACAGACATCGAAGTCGACAAAGGAAAGATTGTTGTTAACGAGTATTTACAAACGAAAGAAGAACATATTTACGCCATTGGCGACGTTATTAAAGGTCCAGAACTTGCCCATGCAGCGTCACATGAAGGGATTACTGCGGTGCGTCACATGGATGAGCAAAAAAACGTTCAACCGATCAGTGAAAACCATATTCCACGTTGTATCTATAGCGCACCAGAAGTCGCTTCTATTGGCATGTCAGAACATGAAGCGAAAGCGAATGGGTATACGGTAGCTGTTGGAAAAGTTCCGTTTCAAGCAATCGGAAAAGCACTGATTAACGGTAACCATGAAGGGTTTTGTAAGGTCATTGTTGACCGGACTAGCCGGGACGTATTAGGAGTACACATCATCGGTTCACAAGCGACAGAATTGATTAGTGAAGCGGCTCTAGCTATGGTTGTTCAAGCAGCTGACATCGAAATTGGGGAGACAATTCATCCCCACCCGACTTCATCAGAAGTGTTAAAAGAAGCCGCTCTTCAAGCGATCGATGGTGCAATTCACGTTTAATGAAAGGGTGAAGGCAATGCACAAATATGAACGAGCAGGACTACAAAAAGATGATTTACTTTACATGTATCGCACGATGCTTACCGCTCGAAAGATTGATGAACGGTTATGGCTATTAAACCGAGCGGGGAAGATTCCTTTCGTCATCTCTTGTCAAGGACACGAAGCGATGCAAGTAGGGGCTGGTATGGCACTTGAACGTGGGAAAGACTACTTGTTACCGTATTACCGGGATCTTGCGATGGTTGTTCATTTCGGGATGACGATTGAAGATATTATGATGAGCAACTTTGCCAAAGAACAAGACATTAGCTCTGGTGGTCGACAAATGCCAGGTCATTATGGCAGTAAAAAACTAGGGATCGTAACAGGGTCTTCTCCTGTAACGACACAAGTCGTTCACGCAGCAGGTTACGCGCTTGCAGGTAAGATGGAAGGTAAAGACTTTGTCTGTTTAACGTCATTTGGTGAAGGGTCATCAAACCAAGGTGATTTCCATGAAGCAGCTAACTTTGCGGGCGTTCACCGTCTACCTGTTATTTTCTTTTGTGAAAACAATCATTACGCCATTTCCACACCACTAGACCGTCAACTTTCATGTGTAAACGTGTCAGACCGTGCCAAAGGATATGGCATGCACGGAGAAACGATTGATGGTAATGATCCAATTGCCGTTTATGCTGCAGTAAAAGCGGCAGTTGAGCGAGGGAGAAATGGTGAAGGTCCGTCATTAATTGAAGCCGTATCGTATCGATTAACCCCGCACTCAAGTGATGACAATGAATCGACGTATCGGGAAGCCGATGAAGTCACTGAAGCAAAAGGAAGAGACTCGATCACAACATTTGCCCAGTATTTAAAAGAACTCGGTTTCTTCACAGATGAAGACGAGCAAGCCATGCACGATGAAATTCAAGCAGCCATTGATGAAGCGACAGATGCTGCTGAAGCGGCTAAGTATGCGAGTCCAGAGTCGGCATTGCTTCACGTCTACGATCAGTAAAGGAGGGGACAATGATGGGTACGATGAATTTTTTACAAGCGATTAATCTTGCGCTGAAAGAAGAAATGCATCGAGACGAGAAAGTGTTTATTCTCGGTGAAGATGTCGGGAGACGTGGCGGTGTATTTCTTGCAACAGAAGGGCTGTACGAAGAGTTTGGAGACCGTGTGCTCGATACGCCATTAACGGAATCAGCGATTGCTGGTGTAGGAATTGGTGCTGCAATGTATGGCATGAGACCTGTCGCTGAGATGCAATTTGCGGACTTTATGCTGCCAGCGGTTAATCAAATCGTCTCAGAAGCAGCGAAAATTCGCTACCGCTCTAACAATGATTTTCACGTGCCAATGACGATCCGTGCTCCTTACGGTGGCGGAGTTCATGGAGCACTTTATCATTCACAATCGCTCGAAGCGATGTTTAATAGCATTCCAGGATTAAAAGTCGTTATTCCTTCGTCTCCTTATGATGCGAAGGGGCTTTTAAAAGCCGCTATCCGAGATGAAGACCCTGTGTTGTTTTTTGAACATAAACGAGCGTATCGTCTCTTAAAAGGAGACGTTCCAGAAGACGATTACGTTATTCCGATCGGGAAGGCGAACGTCGTACGAGAAGGCGACGATGTAACTGTCATCACGTATGGGTTGTGTACACATTTTGCACAGCAAGCAGCAACAGCTTTAGAGAAAGAAGATATCTCAACGCACGTGCTTGACTTGCGAACGGTCTATCCGATGGATCGAGAAGCAATTGTAGAGGCTGCTAAGAAAACAGGCAAAGTGTTACTCGTGACCGATGATAATAAAGAAGGCAGCGTATTAAGCGAAGTGGCGGCGATTATTGCTGAAGAATGTTTGTTTGATTTGGATTCACCAGTTCAGCGATTAGCCGCGCCTGATGTACCTGCGATGCCTTATGCGTCACCACTTGAGAAATATTACTTGGTTACAAAAGACAAAGTTGAATCTGCAATTCGTGATCTGGCACAATTTTAGGAGGTCATTATGGCAAAAGAGATCTTAATGCCGCAGCTTGGTGAAAGTGTGACTGAGGGTACGATTGATCGTTGGCTCGTAAAACCAGGAGATACGGTTAAGAAATATGACCCTCTTGCAGAAGTGACGACGGATAAAGTGAACGCTGAAGTTCCGTCGTCTTTTAGTGGAACCGTTAAGGAGCTCGTTGTCGAAGAGAATGTAACGGTTGCAGTTGGAGAGTTAATTGCCTACATCGAAAGTGATGATGACGATCGTTCTGATGAACAGGCGACGTCGTCTACCGAAGAACAGCACGTTCAACAAGAAGAACCATCAGACGCAGAACCGTCTATGAAATCTCGGTATTCACCAGCTGTACTTATGCTAGCAAATGAGCATAATGTTGACTTGAAAACTGTCACGGGTACAGGACGAGCAAATCGAATCACAAAAAAAGACGTCGAGCAATTTATTGCAAACCAAACATCTGCAAAAAACGAACCAGAGCAGACGATCGAGAAAGAAGCAAAGCCGTCTGACAACTCGTCCCGACAGGCAACATCGGTCACTGCAGGGGAGAAAGTACCTGTCACTGGTGTTCGTAAAGCGATTGCGCAAAACATGGTGCAAAGTGTTCAAGAAATTCCACATGCCTGGACGATGGTTGAAGTTGATGTAACCAACCTCGTTCGCTATCGCAATGAAGTGAAAGACGCTTGGAAAGAAAATGAAGGGTATACACTAACGTACATGCCGTTCTTTATGGAAGCAGTCACAAAGTCGCTTCAATCGTTTCCACAACTCAATTCATCGTGGGAAGATGACCATATCATTTATAAGAAGGACATAAATCTATCCGTTGCGATTGCTCATGATGAAGCACTTTATGTTCCGGTCATTCACGGAGCCGATGAATTAAGTCTAAAAGGTTTGGCGAAAAACTTACAACAACTCTCTCAAAAAACGAAATCGAAGCGCTTAGAAAGTCGTGACGTTCAAAACGGTACGTTTACAATCAATAATACGGGCTCATTTGGTTCGGTACAATCGGTGCCAATTATAAATCGCCCGCAAGCGGCTATTCTATCGGTAGAGTCGATCGTTAAGCGTCCTGTTGTTAAAGACGATGATAGTATCGCGATACGTTCAATGGTTAATTTATGTTTGTCAATTGACCACCGCGTCCTCGATGGACTGATTGCAGGTCGCTTCCTTCAAGACGTAAAATCACGTTTAGAAGGGTTCTCAAAAAAAGATTTGAGCTAGGCGTTTGAGTTTTTCCCTCGAAATCGTTACAATTATAGTTGAATTTAAAGCTAGGGTGACAATTCCCGTTGAGTTGAATGGACTTAAGCTTTGAAACCATGGAGAAGGGGGCACAACTTAATGGAATTCCAATATTTTATGAATGATGTTGTCAACGCAGCACGTGAAGAAATGTCTGAAGCAGGCTATGAACATTTACGTTCTGTAGAAGATGTAGACCAGACGTTACAAGAAGAGGGAACAACTCTCGTAATGGTAAACTCTGTTTGTGGATGTGCAGGAGGCATTGCTCGTCCGGCAGCTGCATACATGAGAAATTACGAAACGAGACCAACTCGCTTCGCTACAGTATTTGCAGGTCAAGATCGTGAAGCAACAGAACACGCACGTTCTTACTTCAAAGGATTCGGTCCGTCATCACCATCTTTTGCACTCGTTAAAGATGGCGAAGTGAAAATGATGGTAGAGCGTCATGAGATTGAAGGCCACGAGCCGATTGAAGTCGTTCAAAAGCTTGAAAAAGCATTTGACGAGTATTGCAAATAAACTTCTGGAAGCCGCTTTCCTATACAAGCGGCTTCCGCTATGTATGAACATTGTTTAATGAGGAGTAGAGATCATGATTGATGAATTGTATGAAAAGGTTCAAGATTACTTAAACATGGAAGAAGAAATTGACTTTAAAGAATTTCAAGCTTATTACAAGAAGGTAACCGATTATCTTCAAGCCGAAGGACAGAACTTCGATGAAGATAAGCTTTGGAAAGGCTTATTGATCGTTGAAAGCATCGCTTCAAACGCATCGAACCGTGCGAAAGAAATTCGTAAAGGTCCTGAAGTGAAAAAGTACAAGCGTATGAACGAACGTATGAAGCTTTGGGCTCAAAACTTCACGAAGCGCCTTGTTGAGCTTGGATACACTGATGAAGACATCAACGAACGTTTCCACAAAATGCTTGAAGAGCGTGAGGAAGCAAATAAAGATTCATAATGTCGTTGACAGACTTTCTTATATTGCCATATAATATAAGTTGTCTGTTCAACATGCGCCTATGGTGAAAGGGATATCACGCGAGATTCCGGTTCTCGTATTCCAGGTTCGAATCCTGGTAGGCGCGCCAAACATAACCGTTCACCTTTCCTGGTTGGAAAGGTTTTTTTTATTTATGAGTTGAAAGTAATTGTGGAATGCTAGCGATGAGGAGGTGTGAACGTGTTTTTTGGATATCGTACGTTTAAGACGGCAGTTGGGGCAGGGATTGCAATCTTTATCGCCCAATGGTTAGGGCTAGAGTTCTTTACAGCGGCTGGGATTATTACCGTTCTTTGTATTCGAGCGACGAAAAAAGGCTCTTTAGAAAAGGCGTGGAAGTTGTTATTAGCTTCTGTAACAGGGTTATTGTTCGCGATGGTGATCTTCGAACTGTTTGGCTACCATCCGCTGTCATTAACGGTATTGTTACTTCTATTTATCCCGACGCTATTAAAGATTAAAGCCATTGATGGTATCGTAACGAGCATCGTCATTTTACTACATATTTATACGATCGGTACGGTGACATGGGAACTGTTTCTAAACGAACTATCGCTCATCCTGATCGGAATTACCGTCGGCCTCGTCATGAATTTGTATATGCCTAGCATCGACCATCAAATCTATGATGATCAAATTGAACTTGAATACCAATTCCAACGAATATTACAAGAGTATTCGAGGTACTTACGTGATCATTTGGACGATTGGGATGGTAAGGAAATTACAAAAGCAAGTTCACTCATTGAAGAAGGAAAAGCAAAAGCGATGCGAACGATTGATAATCATTTTCTAAGGCATGATGATTACTTTTATAATTATTTTGCGATGCGTGAGAAACAATTTATCATATTAGAGCGGATTTTACCGTTTATATCGGGTGTTACGCCGACAGGTGAGAGTAAGAAGCTTGCAAGCTTTCTTGATCGTTTAAGTGCCGCCGTGAATCCTGGGAATACAGCGCAGCAGTTTATGAATGAATTAGACGATTTAAATGAGCAATTCCGTTCACATGAATTGCCGACAACCCATGATGAGTTTGTGACGAGAGCGGGGCTTTTCTACATCATTCATGAGTTAGAGCAGTATTTGGAGATCAAACAGAGCTTTCTTCCTGACGATCAACGAACAAAGATGATAAAGTCTAAGAAAAGAATGTATAGACGAAAGTAATCAGAGAAAAGTAAAGAAGATGACAAATAAGGTTGTGATCCGATGTTAACTTCTTTGATTCTCTTGATCTTTAGCATTCAATCGCCACTTTGGCCGATGGATATTGAACCTGAACTTGGAGATCCCTATATTATTATGAACAAAGCGACGAATGAATTGGCGTTTTTTCAACACGGTGATTTGATTGAGTTGTATGACGTTTCAAGTGGCAAAGAACCTGAATTAACGCCAGAAGGAACGTTTACGATCGTCGTTAAAGCAGAGAACCCCTATTACCGGAAAAAAGACATTGTCGGTGGTGATCCTACGAACCCACTCGGTACGAGATGGATTGGTTTTGACGCACTAGAGACCGATGGACGTATTTATGGGATGCACGGCACAAATGAACCTGAACGGATTAAGCAGTATGTTTCAAATGGTTGTATTCGTATGCACAATGAGCAAGTTGAGAGACTATATGACGATGTGCCGCTCGGTACGAAGATCTGGATTACTTCTAAGGTAGACAAAAGTGTTTTAGAGCTAGCGGCTGAAAAAGGCATTGTACGTAAAAGCGCAACAAAAAGCGGACAGTGACGATTCGGTCACTGTCCGCTTTTTGTTACTTCGTATTCATTAGATGAAAGAGGCTGCTCCTGCAAGGAATGTTCCGACTACAAGAACGAAAATCATCGTATAAATAATGATCTTTTGGAAAATACGTTTGCGAGGCATTACTTGATCCCTCCACCAAAAAAGTTTCGCTAACTCTATTGTATCTCGAACAGCGTATTCCAACAAGTTGATTTTTTAAAAAGAACAGATATAGTTAGACTATGTGATGTAAAGGGAGCGGTAACTGTGGAGATCGATCAACTAAACCGGAAAACACAAATTGATTATCCGAGGAATAAAAAAGCAAAAGTAGCGTCAGATGGGCGAACATCGAACTTTAAACAAATGCTTGAAGTAAAACATAACAATCATTCAAGAGAACAGTTAAAAGAACAATTGAGAGAAATTGAACGACAAGGCTATAGACTTCATGAGCAACAAACGTTGCAACAATTGAAACGTTACCAAAAACTAGTACAATCATACATAAGCGTAGTCGTGCAAGATGGGTATGAGCTCCAGCAGCGATTTGGACTTATCCACAATGGACATTCTAAGCAGTATACGATCGTCTCACAGATTAATGATGCCGTAACATTACTCGGAGAGGAAGTCTTGCACCAAGAAGATCGTAGGCTGCATATTTTAGAACAAGTCGATTACATTCGCGGTCTATTGCTAGATTTACACGGGTAGAGAGGGGTTTCATTTTATGGTATCGGTTTTATTCGTTTGTTTAGGGAACATTTGCCGTTCACCGATGGCAGAAGCAGTGTTTCGTCAGAAAGTAGAGCATGCAGGTTTAAGTGATAAAGTAACGATTGACTCTGCAGGAACGGGTCATTGGCATATTGGAGACGGTGCCCACGCAGGCACGATGAAAATACTAAATGAAAATGAGGTTGATTCTACAAATCTCATTGCAAGGCAAGTAAAGGAGCAAGATCTTTACGATTATGATCTTGTGATTGTAATGGATGAGAAAAACGAAGCGGACGTAAAGAAACTTCGCAAAATTGAACATGAAGTCGAGATTAGTAAGTTGCTTGATTATAAAGTAGACCGAAGCGATAAAAACGTACCGGATCCTTATTTCACGGACAATTTCGAAGAAGTGTATGAGTTAATCGATGAGTGCTGTGATGCACTTTTAGCAGATGTTAGAAATCGCTTTTTGCAACAATAAGTAATGTGCCCAGACGATTTCGTCTGGGCATTTTTTATGATAATGGTATGTTGCAGTTTAACCTGGGGCTGTATAGAAAATATCAAGTAACAATCTAGCTCGACTGCAACGTGCAGTTGAGTTTTTGTTTATCGTAAAGAGATTGAGGGTAATTTTTAACAGGTGATAAAAGATGAAAACGACCCAAGTTTTTGTGTCAGGCGGTGGAGTAGGTGGACTTACACTTGCTTTGAAGCTTGGCTTGTGTGGAATCTCGGTTGTCGTCATTGAACGAAATCGAAGCAAAAGCCCTCTATATAAGGGCGAATTGTTGCAGCCGAAGAGCATTGAACTGTTGTGTAAACTTGGGCTTGGCGATGAGTTGTATGACGCCTCATATCCAATTGAAAAATTGCGTTCTGAAGAATGGAAATGGAAAGGAAATGACGGCTATCTTCGAACGAAAAGCGTTCTTAGCTATCGAACGCTAGATCATGAGTTTAATATCGCGCGAATGTTGCCTCATGAAACGCTACGAGAATTGCTCATCAAAAAAATTGAGAAGTTGCCAACCGTTGAACTGATTAGACCTGCGAAGTTTAAAGGTTTTGAAGATGATGTTGCCATCGTTGATCAAAAAGGAGAAAAAAAACGAATTCAAGCTTACTATTACGTAGGCGCTGAAGGGCGCTCTTCAAAAATGCGTAAAGAAATGGGAATTACGTGTGATGAGAAGAAGTACGATCACCACTTTTTAACGGCCTCATTCCCAAGACCAAAGACGTTTACCGATGGACTTGTCGTTGGTGCTCCACATACGTTTTTAGGACTGTTTCCGTTGCCAAATGATTATGTTCGTTCTGTATATCGCATTCCCCCAGGAAGTTATCGTGATTATAAAGAACAGCCGATTACTTCGTATTATGACCTTCATACGACGTATGTTCCCGGCTTAAAAGACACGATGACGACAATTACATCGTGGCGAGATGTGCAGTTAATGATTCCGTATCAATTTCAGTCTCCGCGCTACGTTGTTGACAACAAAGCCATTCTTGGAGATGCAGCACATTCTGTGCATCCAATGGCTGGAGAAGGAATGAACCTTGCCATTCAAGACGCAGACGTGCTCAGTGATTTATTTTGTTGGATGGACGAAAAGGGAAAATGGCGAGATCAGCGATTATTAAAATGGTATGAACGTGTTCGCAAACCACGCGTTGATAACATGATTGCTCTCAGTCATCGATCGCAACTGGCGTACTCGTTCCATGATCCGATTTTTAGAAAGCTTCGTATGCGGGCACTCGTTGCGATGGAAGAACGCCCAATTCTTCATTTCAAGCAAATGTTAAATGTGTCTGGTCTAGGGTATTACAAAGCGAATTTGTTCGATTGGTTCAACCATCTTGATGTTTTACCCACAATTGGCCGATCAACTACGTATTCGAAACGAAAACAAAAGCATCATTTCTACACCGAGCAAGACGACTATCCGTGGAGATTCAAGTAGGAGGAAATGACTATGTTATTATCGGAATTATCTCGCATGAACTACGCTAGAAAGTGGATGAAATCAAATCAAGCATTCTTGCCAACTTGGCACGCTTTTATCGGTTACCGTTACGGACTTTTTGATACGCTAAAAAAACCAATGAAAGCAAGCGATCTGGCCGAGCAAGAAGGTTTAAACGAAGAACTGTTAAACGCTTGGGTTGATACAGGACTTGCTGTCGGTCATTTAAAGCAAAAGCGTGGCAAGCGTATACAAAGTGTCAAAGCAATTCAAAAGCAAATGTCGAGTCAAGATCCAAAGTCAGTCGGTGTGTTGCTTGAAGAAATGATGACTTTACACATCCCAACTTTGCTTCATTACGATGAAAAGCTTGCTCTTGAACCACGGGAGCAAGAAGATAATATGAGTCATATGGTCGCTGAAACGTCTTCACTCATTGAGGGAGTTTCATACCCAAAAGTGAATCGCGTGATCAAAAAAACGAAGGCGAAACATATTCTCGACTTAGGTTCTGGATATGGTGGCTATTTAAAGCGAATTGCAAAAGATCATCCGGAAGCAAATTTAATTGGTATTGATAAAGAAGAAAAGCTCGTTAAAGAAGCACAACAGCGCAATCAATCCAATCAAATTACGTTTAGACAAGATGATATTTTAAGCCAAGGTCATCTCTTTGAGAAGTTAGATTTAGTCATGTTAAACAATGCGTTGTATTATTTTTCAAATGGTGAGCGGTCAAAGATTTTTGACTATGTGTATCAAAGCTTACGTAAGAATGGGCACTTTACGATGATTACACCGCTTGCTAATTACGGTAAGGGCAGAGAATTTCCGGCAGCTTTTAATTCATTTATGTGCGCTCATGAAGATATGCAGCCCCTGCCAACAGAAAAGGAAATAAAAAAACTCGCCAAGATGCATCAGTTCCAAATCAAAACGTCAACACCGCTCATCCGAGAAGGAGGTTGGCATTTCTTCCACCTCGTAAAACAAGATCGATAATGACGTATTCGCCTGTTTATGCATAGTGTAAGAGAGTGGATTATGCACATTCCTTGAAAGGGAGGATGAACATGTGCGGCATAACAGGCTGGTTAGATTGGAAACGTGATTTACGTGGCGAACGTGATCAAATTGAAGCGATGACCCACTCACTTGATCATCGTGGCCCAGATGCACAGACGACGTTTGTTGACGAACGGGTCGCATTTGGTCATACGAGGTTAGCCGTAATTGATCCGAGTCGTGGCGGGCAACCGATGACGAGGACATATAAAGAGAAAACAGCGACCATTGTGTACAACGGTGAACTTTACAACACCGAAGAGATTCGACAGTCTCTTCTTTCTAAAGGCGTTGCGTTTACAACGCATTCCGATACAGAAGTTCTTCTTTATGCATATTTAGTTGAAGGGGAAACTTGTATTGAGCGATTTAACGGAATCTTTGCGTTTGTGATTTGGGACGGTGAAACGTTATTTGCTGCGCGTGATCGTCTAGGCGTTAAGCCGTTCTTTTATACGACGACTGAGCATGGTCTTATCTTCGGATCAGAATTAAAAGCGATTTTGAGCCATCGTGATACGAGTGCAGTGATTGATGAGGAAGGTCTAACAGAAGTCATGACACTTTCTCCTTCTAGGACACCAGGCTTTGGTGTTTTTAAAGGAATGAATGACTTGCGCCCGGCACACGCGTTACGTTTTGATAAAAACGGATTACGTGTATGGCGCTATTGGCAAGTAGAAAGCAAAGAGCATACGGACAATGTTGAAGATACGGCACTTAAGATTCATGATTTATTAGAAGACACCGTCAATCGACAACTCGTCTCTGATGTGCCTGTGGCAACGTTTTTATCTGGTGGTCTTGATTCCAGTGCGTTGACCGCATTTGCGGCGAAACAATTTGGCGAAGATGAACGACTGCACACGTTTTCGATTGATTACGAAGACAATCAAACGTACTTCAAAAAAAATGACTTTCAACCTGATGATGATCAAGCATTTATCAAATTGATGACACAACAATTTGGGACGGTTCATCACGAGAAAGTCATTAAGATCACAACCTTAAAAGACATGTTAAAGAATGCTGTAAGAGCAAGAGACTTACCTGGTATGGCGGATATTGATAGCTCGTTACTATGGTTTTCTAAAGAGATCAAAAAACAAGCAACAGTCGCTTTATCTGGAGAGTGCGCAGATGAAATCTTCGGTGGCTATCCGTGGTTTTATAAAAGAGAATTGCTGGATCGTCCGTTCTTTCCTTGGATGTCTTCCCTTGATCTTCGTCAAAACTTACTGCATGCAAACTGGAAAAAACAATTATCCTTAAAAGATTATGCAAAGCTTCGTTATGATGAGACGATTAAAGAAACGCCTGAATTAACGGGTGAAAATGCAGAAGAACAAAAGCGTAGACAAATGTTTTATCTGAATATGATTTGGTTTATGACGACTTTGCTGGATCGTAAAGATCGCATGAGTATGGCAGCGAGTCTTGAAGTACGTGTGCCTTTTGCTGATCATCGCCTTGTAGAGTATGTCTGGAACGTACCGTGGGAGATGAAGCGGTATAAGGATCGTGAGAAAGGTTTATTACGAAAAGCATTAGAAGGCGTATTGCCACACGACGTGTTATACCGTAAAAAAAGCCCGTATCCGAAAACCCATCATCCAGACTATACAGAGCAGATGGTTCAACTGTCAGAGGACGTGTTAGCAGATCGCAATGCACCGATTCATGAGATCATTGATTATGATCAATACAAAACGCTAGTGGATTCAAAAGCGAAAAGTATTGATACACCATTTTTCGGACAATTAATGAGTGGTCCTCAATTGTTAGCCTATTTATGGCAGTTTAATTATTGGTTAGAGGCGTACAATGTGAAAATAAAATAGTAGTAAACAAAAACGAGGCCAGTGAGCAACAGCGTTTAATGGCTTCGTTTTTTTATTTGTAGTAAATAACTGAATTTTATATAACGTTTTTCATGTATAAAGGTTTGTTTCGCTCATTGTTCGGGTAATAACTTGTAAAACGTAAAACAAGTACATCGTTGTAGTTCAAAAGGTACGACAGAGGGAGGAAAGATTGAATAACAAGCGTATTGCAGTCGTTGGTGCTGGACCTGGAGGCTTAGCAGCAGCGATGATGTTATCAAGTTGGGGATATCACGTAGATGTTTTTGAAAAGCATGGAGCGGTGGGAGGAAGAGCCTCAAACTTTACAATTGATGATTATCGATTTGAACGGGGACCTACATTTCTTTCTATGCCTTTCATTTTAGAAGAGTTGTTTGCATCATCAGGACGAGTGTTCAGTGATTATGTCCAATTAGAACGCGTCGATCCAATGTACGATTTGATTTTCCCTAATTTGACGTTTCAACCTTCGAGTGATCCGGCTCTTACTAGAACGCGTATTGCTGAAGCATTTCCTGGTGAAGAACAGGGGTATGATCGTTTCATGAAAGAAACTGGGAAGAAGTGGGAACGGTTGTTACCGGTACTTCAAACCGAACATCGTCAGCTACGTGATTATGTAAGCAAAAGAGCGATTAAAGCGTTGCCTAATCTTTCAATCGGTCGATCACTTTACGATGAACTATCACGATTTTTTACTGATGAGCGGTTAAAGTTATCCTTTACATTTCAATCAAAGTACCTCGGCATGTCACCTTGGAAATGCCCAGGCGCTTTTAGCATTTTGTCATATATGGAGCATCGATATGGAGTATACTATCCAATCGGAGGATTTCAATCGATTGCAGATGCAATGAAAGCGATTATTGAAGAAAACGGCGGGAATGTGTTTACACATACGGAAGTAAGCAAAGTCATGACGAAGAACAAGAAAGCGATCGGAATCTCTCTCTCGTCAGGCGAAGCGTTCCATTACGATCAAGTCATTGTAAATGCAGATTTTGGACATGCCATTACGCAATTGTTTGAAGAAGAAGACTTAAATCGTTGGACGCCACGTAAACTTAAGAAAAAGCAGTTATCTTGTTCATCATTTATGCTTTATCTCGGTGTGAAGAAGACGTTTGATGCGAACCACCACAACATTTATTTTTCGAATGATTACAAAAAGAACGTAGAAGAGATTAGTGAGAAGCTCGTACTCTCTAGAGATCCATCATTTTATGTGCATCATCCGTCTGTTTCCGACAGTAGTGTCGATAAGCATGGGCAAACGAGTCTTTACGTTCTCGCACCTGTTCCGAACAATCGTAGTCAGATTGATTGGAGCAAGGAAAAAAGCGCGTACAGTAACCATTTGCTCGAGAAGATGCAACAAAAAACGAACTTTACGTTTTCAGAATCGGACATAGACGTTATGTCAATTTATACGCCAGAGGATTGGGAACAAGACATGAATGTGTATGAAGGTGCGACGTTTAACCTTGGGCATCAACTGAGTCAAATGATGTATTTTAGACCTCACAATCGTTTCCAAGACGTTGAAAATTGTTGGCTCGTAGGGGGAGGGACTCACCCTGGTAGCGGGTTGCCGACCATTTATGAATCTGCTCGAATCACTGCGAAAGCTATTGAAAAAACATACGGAAGGTTGAGGGATTCAATTTGAAGACAGCAATTATCGGCGGTGGAATTGGTGGCATGATGACCGCCTTAAATCTAACGAAAGAAGACCTCACAACGCGTACGATTACGATTTATGAAAAGGACGATAAGCTTGGTGGCAGGTTGCGTTATAAAGAGCGCGATGGATACAAAGTAGATGAAGGACCGACCATTGTTCTTTTACCGAACTTATTAATTTCATTGTTAGAAAGTGCAGGCATCGATTGTGAGCAGCTCGACATGCTCCGCTGTGATCCTTTATATGCTTTGCATTATGAAGACGGTCAAACGTTTTATAAATGGAGCGACGAGCAGTTACAAATGGAAGAGATCAAGCGCCATTATCCAGGTGAAGAAGAAGGCTACAAAAAGTACATGACCGTCATGAAAGAGAACTTTGAATCTGGGAAAGAAGCGTTTTTAGATCAGTCTTTTGTAAATCGAAAGCAGTTCTTCACGGTAGGGAATACGAAAAAACTACTAAAAATGCACGCTTACGAGTCAATGAACAAAACGACGTCTCGATATTTCAAATCGAAACGTTTACAAGAAGCGTTCAGTTTTCAATCCCTTTATATTGGCGGCAATCCAAAAGCAACACCAGCACTTTATTCGTTAATCCCATATAGCGAACATGCCGATGGGATTTGGTATGTGAAGGGTGGATACGCCAAGCTTGCACAAATCTTACAGCAAGAACTAGAACGCCGAGGCGTTACCATTAAGCTTAAAACAGCAGTCGAAGAAGTGATTACAGATGGAAATGTTGCGACAGGTATTGTCGATGTGCACGGTGATGTACAACACTTTGATGAAGTGATCGTGAATGGTGATTTGCCGATAATGGATCGTTTATTTACAACGCATAAAGCGAAGCGAACATATGAACCATCTTCTGGTTGTTTGCTCATTTATGCAGGTGTTGATGGCACGTATGACGAACAGAATATTCATCAATTTTTCATGAGTAATGAACATGAGCAACATATGAATGATGTTTTTAAGGAGAAGAAATGGCATAAGAATCCTTCATTTTATATGTTTAATCCATCGATGATTGACAACACGTTAGCACCAGCTGGGAAGAGTGTTCTCTATTTTCTTGTACCTGCACCGGTAAATGAGACGTTAGACAATGAAGCAGAGTATGTCGAACGAGTATTGCAACGTGCTGAGCAACAGTACGAGGGGTTACGAGAGCGAATTGAATGGCTTGATGTAAAAACACCGCAAGATGCTGCTTTAGAAGGGCTGTTTGCAGGAGGGAGCTTTGGGATTGCTCCATCATACAAACAATCGGGCGTATTTCGGCCTCAATTCCAACCGTATTCATACACAAACGTCTATGCGGTTGGTGCTTCCATTCATCCAGGAGGCGGCATTCCAATTGTCATGCAAGGCGCTCAGCTACTCGTAGATCATCTGCAAACAAAGGAAATGAAGGAGCGGCGATCACATGCTTAGTAAACGAGAAGCGTATCAACGTTGTAAAATTCAAATTGATAAACATAGTAAGACGTTTTCGAAAGCTTTTCAGTCGTTACCGACCGCAAATCGGCAAGCGGTGTGGGCGGTATACGCGTTTTGTAGATACGCTGATGACATCGTTGATGAAGGGGAGAACCCTACAAAGCAACTACTAGAATTTGAACGGGAATTTCAACTGTTCTTAGAAAAAAATCAACGACATGTCGATCACAAAGAGGAAACGTCATATATCTGGATCGCTTTGGAAGATGTTTTTCAAACGTTTACGATGAGACACGAACCGTTTCTCGATATGATACAAGGTCAACGTTTAGATCTTGAAGAACAGACATTTCCTACCCTCTCTTCTACAGAAAAATACGGGTATTATGTAGCAGGAAGTGTCGGATTAATGTTACAACCTATTTTAGCGCCAAAGCGATCGTACGAAGAAATGCAAGGTGGTGCGGTTGCACTTGGAGTCGCTATGCAATTAACGAACATTTTACGAGACATTGGTGAAGATTACGAGATTGATCGATTGTACGTGCCACAGTCATTACTCGATATGTATCCAAGGGCAATGGAAGCTATCACAACTAAAACAGTTAATGATGATTTTGTGATGGTGTGGGAACAAATGGCTTCTAGAGCAGATGAGTTGTACGAAGAAGCATTGCAAACGATTCATTATTATCCTATCTACTCACGATACTCAGTGAAAGCCGCAGCGCACTTGTATTGGAAAATTCTCGATAAAGTTCGTAGCAACGGATACAATGTATTTCATGAGAGAGCGTACGTGGACCATACAGAAAAGAAACTAATTCTTGAGCAAATCCAAATTGAAGGAACTAAAAATGCAATATGCTAAAAATGACAGTGCACATATTAGTGCACTGTCATTTTCTTCGTATGGCTAGCAGCAAGTTTCCCACTTATAACGACGAGTGGTGAGCCGCCACCTGGGTGGGTAGAGCCGCCGGTAAAGGTGAGGTTGTTAAACGTCGTCGATGCGTTAAAGGGGCGTAGAAATGCTTGACGGACTGAATTTGAACTAAGCCCGTAAATTGCGCCTTTGTATGCACCAAATTCTCTTGCAATATCCATAGGCGTGAATGTTTTCATTTGGTGATCATACTGCAAATTCACACCAAACGTTTGTAAGCGTTGGAAGATGAGTGAGCGGTACGTTTCATTGTCGTAAATTAAGCTGTCTGATAGTGCAGGTGCATTGACAAGAACGTATAAATTATCACCGTGACGTCGCTGACTTTTGTCGGTCATACTGCTGTTGCTAATGTAGATTGTCGGTTTATCTACGTACCGTTTTGCTTTGAAAAGCTCATGAAACTCACGTTTATAGTCGTTCGCAAAGTACACTTGATGATGATGTTGCAAGTTTTTTTGAGGTTGGTCGTTTCGTAACATCATCACAAATGCTGAAGACGAAGGTGTGAATGATGGGTCTGTTGACGGGCTTGTTTTTAACAACTTGTTCGTTTGTGTTAATAGGTCTCCATTTAAAATGACATGATCACTGGCATACGAACGCTCATTTTGTGTAATGACTTCAGTGATTTCTTTCTTATTCGTGCGAAGTGAAGTGGCTTCTTCACCGTAGTGAAACGAAACACCGTTTTCTTTCGCGCATGCCTCTAATCGCTTAGCGATTTCCGTGTTTCCTCCTCGAACGTAGTACACACCGTCATTAAATTCTAAATGGGCAATCATCGTAAACGTAGCCGGAACTTGATAAGGAGAAGACCCAACATACGTCGCATAACGATCCAGTGCTTGAACGAACCGTTCATCACGAAAGAGCGATCGGTGAAACGCGTGCATTGTCGAAAACGGTTTTACGGATGCTAAAGCGACCGATAAGCGCGGGTGCAAATAGTCACGCCAACTCGTAAAACTACGGGTAAAAAAATGAGTTTTTGACATATGAAAAATTCGAGCAACTGTTTTTTTGTATTGCTGAAAAGCCGTGTAGTCTGACTGAGAGAGCTGCTCTTTCATCGTGCGTTCATCACTTGAAAAGAGTAGTGGAGCACTTCTCTCGAAGTAATTCATCGTATGGTCTCGAAGTTTAACGAAGGGTAGCGGCCGCTTGTCACCACCGTAAGTAAGAACGTCTTGAAAAACGTCCGGCATTGTAATCGTATTCGGACCAAAATCAAAGGACGCGTCACCGACGGTTTCCTTATGGAGCTTCCCGCCAGGGTGATTGCGCTTTTCTAAAACTGTAACGTCATAACCGTCTCGACTTAAATAGATCGCTGCAGACAAACCGCCAAGTCCGGCACCGATAATAACGACTCGTTTCATTGATACGTCCGTCCTTTCCATGTGTATCCTTTTGAACGTGTATTTACGTACATGGAACGTAGTAATAGTGCAAGCAAACAGAGGATTGCAATCGGGTGTAACAAGGAAAGCAGTGGTGTTTCTTTTACACGTAGGTCGATCACGAGTCGAATGAGCACAACAAGTCCGTACGGAATGAGTAGCCAACCGTTAAGCATCATAACACCGTAAATGGCAACAACAAAAGGAACTACGAACGTTACAGTGTAAAAAAGGGTAAGTACAATCGCAAGCACATAAGAACGACCGATCCCTGTAAAGACGTTTTTCGTAAACCCGTCCCACACTTCACGATTCGTTTCATACATGTAGCAATCAACATAATCTGTGATGTTAGCCAAAATAGCATGATTACCACTTCGTTTTACTGCACGCATAAGAGCAACGTCGTCTACAATTTCACCTTTGACTCGCTCATGTCCACCTGCTTCGTCGTACGCTGTTTTCGTAAACATCATAAAGCTCCCGTGAGCTGCACTTGCTTGAATCATTGAAGAGTGATTGGCAAGGTAAAGAGGTAAGTGAAAACCAACGAGAAAGTGTTGTAAAGGGATGAGTAAGTGACCGAGAATTCCTTTTTTAATGAATGTTGGAAAGCCTGATATGAGCCCAGCACGTTTTTTGTGTAGCAATTGAATGCCTGCTTCAATTGTTCTTGGACGGATGGTTACATCGGCATCCAAAAACAACAAATAGTCACCGTTCGCTCGCTGTGCAAGTTGATGACAAGCATGGACTTTTCCGATCCAGCCATCTGGAAGGGGAGCGCCATCAATGACAGTAGCATTTGAAAAACGTTGCAAACCTGATTGTAGAAGTGAGCGTGTGTTGTCGGTTGATTGATCGTCAAGAATAATCAATTCACTATTGGCGGGCATCGCTTCATATAAACTAGATAATAACGTTGGTACGTTGCGCTCTTCATTGCGCATCGGCACGAGAACACTCACGAACGACTCAGTCTTTTTGTTCGGCGCATACGTGAGACGAGGCATAAATACGCCGTTTACGATCGTCCATACGAAGAGCAACAATAACAACAAGCTTAGTGAGACAATCATCGTTTTCTCTCCGATCTATGTGATAGCGTTTGAAACCATTCACTTATCGTCTTTCTTCCAGCTACGTACGTTTCGAATTGTTGAAGATCACCTGCAATCACCGTCTCACGTAGCCGGTCAAGTTGTGTGGTCATCTGTTCTTCAAACGTTTCGACGGTTGTGTGCATAAGGTTGCTTGTCTGTATGTGGATGAAGATTTCAGGCTTTTGTTCCCTTAAAAACGTGTAATAAGCACTAATAAACGTAACATCACCATGTGGCGCTTTGTTATGAAAGTGAACGACCCCACGCTGGATTGCCAGGGGTCGAAGTTCTTGATGGCGTTCTTCTCCTTGTGGAAACAACCATACTGACTTTTTGGATTGTAGCAATGAATGTGTGTAACGATAACTCGTTCGCAATTTTCCTCGATCTTTGGAATTGATTGAAAAAGCACCAAGACGTCGGAAAAACGGAAACTTCTGCAAGCCTTCTTCATCCATCATCATGTACGCATCACTGTTGAACAGTTTTTCGTTCAACAAAAAACAGAGCAATCCATCCCACCAACTACTATGGTTCATTACGAAAAGCGGGGTAGAGTGTTTGTTGTTACGTTCATCTAAAACGTGTATTCCGTAAAAGTTTTTACGGAATTGCCATAACATAAACGGGCGAAAAATCGCATGAAACAGACGACTTTTATTTGCGATGATCATAAACGGCCCCGTTTAAAACGATTCGTTATCATTCGAGCAACAACCATCGTTAGAACACCTGATAAAGTGGCTAACCATAACCCGTTTACCGCACATAAAAATGTAAACATAAACACGATCATATAAAAGAGAGCAACGGTACGCGGCCACCAGTACGAGTGAACTTGTTTGTTCCATACTCGTGCGAGATGAAAGAGTACATAAATAAAGCTGTGTAGAACAAAAGCGACGATAAACCAGCCAACAAAATTAGAAAAAGGAATACCGTAATAAAATCCGTCGGTGCCACCCCACTCCCAATACGTTTTCACTTCAAAAGCGACGGGATCAATGACAAGGTCAATAGCGACAGCAAATAGACTTGCGGTCAATACGTACCCGAGTCCTTTAACAACGCTAGACTTTACGTGTTTAAACCACGGGGAAACGAGGGCATGGGTTGTGGCAATGACCATAAGCCAAGCAGTGCCGATCGTAAACGGTACATTAAAAAACACGAGTCCAAAATCAGGGTTATAATCATAGTCTCCAAAAAGAAGACCTGTACTAACTCCGAATACTTCTGCAACGATTGAAAACACCATAATAACGGCGACAGTTATGCCTCCAATGAAGATGCCGTATGTACGAATAAAATAAAAGCCACCAAGAACCCCACACAAAATTAAAAAAACTGAGTTTGCCCATTCGAGTGGTGGTGGTACAAGATCAAACGTAAGTAAAAAGATGCCAACGGTATACCAAAATACAAACAGACGAAATGTAATCAGATCAATTTTCGAGTTCAAACAATTCACACCTTTGTTGGATGGTAGAGCTTCAGATTAACACAAAAACCTCGAAGAATCGCAACATACGTTTCGACTCTTCGAGGTTTTATCAATTAGAGATGTTTAATTTTGTTTCGTCTTGCTTGAATGCTATAAAATGCGAACAATACAACGAGAACGAGATACGCTAGTGTATATGGTGGCGCAGCGTTCAAGGAAAGTTCAGAAGCATGTGTGAATCCGAAATACGAAAGTAGTGCCCCAAAGAACGCGTACAGCGCAGCTTGATCAAAACGGTGATCAATAATAAACACCGTAATGGCACCTAGGACAATCCCTGTGAACATGGCACCTTCACCAAGTGGTGTTAAACCTGTAGAAATTCCGTCAATAACATGTGCTGCGTCTCCTTGAAAACGCGTCATAATGTAATTGGCAACGTAAGGAAGAAGGGCAATCACGACAGCAGGGTAATACTTCTTCGCGTTCGTATGGAATGCGGTTGCTACCATGCTCACCCCTGCAAAAACTAAGATTGGTGCGACGGCCGCAGTCGGGATAATGGTAGATAGAGCACCAATTAAACCGAAGATCGCAGCAATGAAAAAGACAATTCCATTTAGTAAACTATATCCACGTCCTGCGCCCATCCACTTCGAGCCGATGGATGCGATGTATACCGTTGTTGGGAAAACGCCACCGAAAAATGTACCTAAAATCGTACCGCTACCATCAACAGCTTGGCATTCGCGTACGTCATAACGATCGCCTTCAGCGGCCATCGCCGCAGTGTTGTTCATCGTCTCAACGGAGTTGTAAAGCGTAATCGGTAAGATAACGGCAAGTAGCCCTACAAACCCGGTAAACAATGCTTGGAAACCGTGGAACACTTCAAGACTTGGAATAAACGGATAAAAGCCGACTTGATCCAGTGCAGTGCTTACATCTTGTAACGTAATCTCTCCTAATGAGAATGCTAGAATTGTTCCGACAATAATTGCGAACAAAGAAGACGGAATATTAAACGGTAACGCTACTTTTCCAAGAATTCCGAGAAGAACAATAAATAGTGCAACCAAACCAACGACAGGAAGTGCGAACACTTCAAACAGCATTTCACCTGCAATAAACGTGAGGGCAACACCTGCTAAAGCTCCGAGCATTGCTGGTCTTGGTAGATGTTTTGTTAACCAATTTCCACTAAAGGAAATGAGTACTTCAATAAGTCCACTTATAAAACAAGCAGCTAGTCCTATGCGAAAGGCGAGTTCAGCATTGCCACCTGTGAGCGTATAAGCAGGTGCAAGCACCCCGAAAAGAAAGACAAACATAACCGGAGTACTTATTCCATACGCTAAAGCGGTCACGTCTGAGCGGTTTTCTTTCACTGCAAGACGCTTTGCTTGATAAGAATAGTAAATGTTTCCTGCAATAACAGCAATTGCAGCTCCTGGAATTACTTTCGTAAAGACAATGTCCGCCGGAAAGCCGATTGTAAGCATCGTAGCTGCAATAATAACGAAGTTTGCAAGGTTGTTTTGAAATAAAGCAAAAAATGCATCGATGTCTTGCCGTTTAAATAGTGGATAGTGGACCGTTTCCGACTTCAAAAAAACAACCCCTTCGTTTTACTCGTGAATAAATTCGATATGATCCATCTCAAGTGTATCAATTCTAGCAAGTGATTCAACACGGTAGTTACGATCGTCGAGTTTTTCACGACCTGGTTGAAAGGACTTCTCAATAACAATTGCAATGGCACTTACCGAAGCACCAGCTTGTTCTACAACATCACATAAGCCAAGGGCTGCTTCTCCGTTCGCCAAAAAGTCATCGACGAGAACAACATGGTCATCGCTTGAGAGGAATTGTTTGGAAATCGTAATCGTGCGTGATACTTGTTTCGTAAATGAATACACATCTGCCGTGTAGACAGAGTCATCCATCGTAATCGACTTTTGTTTACGCGCGAAAACCATTTCAACGCCGTAAAGTTTTGCGAGCATAAGTGCAGGAGCAATTCCAGAAGATTCAATCGTAACGATTTTCGTTACAGGTACGCCTTCTAGACGTTTCTTCCATTCAATTGCCATCTGTTCCATTAATTGTGGATCTACTTGGTGATTTAAAAAAGTGTCGACCTTCAAGACACCGGATCCTAATACAAGTCCGTCTTGGACGATTCGTTCTTCTAGTAATCTCATGTGATGCTCCCCCTAATCCTAATAGCGACTAAAAACCCCACGCTCACAACGAGTGAACGTGGGGCACAATTGTATGCATCACGATTCACTCGTAGTCGGAAGATTACGGTCTTCCGGTAGAAACTTGCAAGCCAATCCTTGCGATTATACGAGCGGTTTGTATATCAAGTATTAACGCATTATAACGTAGGTTCGACTATTTGCATAGATCATGAATCGATAGTTTGCTTGGAAATGAAAAGTTCGACTTGCGTGAAAAGAAAAACACACCTTACACGGTGTAAGGTGTGAACAATTGATGACACATCGAAGATTCACGTGTATGCCTTTGACAAGACACGTAGTGGTCGTTATCGTAAAAGTACTTATACGTGAGAAGGATCTAAGAAGATAAATACAAAGATCGCTAGTGCAAAACAGTAAATTGCAAAGTAGTATAATTTACTCTTCTCAAGCCAGCCGATAAGCCATTTAATACCGATAATTGAGAAGATAAACGTGACAAGGAATGCTACGATGAGCGATAATGTTCCAGCGCCTTCCATACCACCACTAAATAAGTCTCGAATTGCAAGGACGGATGATCCTAAAATTACAGGAATTGATAGTAAGAATGAAAAGCGAACGGCTGTTTTCTTTTCAAGCCCAAGTGCAAGACCCGTAATTAATGTTGACCCTGAACGGGAAATTCCAGGGATAACAGCAAGTGTTTGCGCAAGACCAATAACAATGGAGTCAATGAAGTTCATTTCATTAAATCCACGTGTATGTTTGTACTTAATTCTTTCGATTACGAGAAGAAAGATACCCGTTAATAGTAACGCGCTACCTAAAACAAATGGTGTTTTTAGAAATTGGTCAGCATAATCTTCTAGTATAAGACCAAGCACTCCAGTAATACCTGTTGCAATGACTAAGTAAAGAGCAAATAGAAATGCTGGTCTGTCTTGTGCTTTTCGTTCCGTGATGAAACGAAGCGATCCAGTCACAATTGCCAAGATATCTTTACGGAAAAAGATAACGACCGCAAGCATTGAGGCAATGTGGAGCAAGATTTCGAACGTAAGACCTTCGAAGTTCGTGCCAAAGATAAATTGCAAAATGACGAGGTGTGCAGTACTTGAAATCGGTAAAAACTCAGTTAGACCTTGTACAATTCCAAAAATAATCGCTTCCCAAA
This sequence comes from Bacillaceae bacterium JMAK1, assembly GCA_012970285.1. GTDB lineage: Bacteria > Bacillota > Bacilli > Bacillales > Marinococcaceae > Geomicrobium_A. The sequence goes on along the minus strand of JIBW01000002.1, from coordinate 1,031,195 downwards.
CAGACATAATAATGGTTTCTCCTTCCAAATCAGAAAAAAGGTATTCAATTCGAGGTGAAAATGTTGAAAATACGAAAATGGTTAACGATTGCTGCGGTAGCGATTGCCGCAGTTGTTAGTTTAAGTATCATCTATGAAAATGTATCGTCTCCTCCCGTTGGTGTCAACCAAGGAATGCAAGCACCTGACTTTACGTTAGAACGAGGCGATGTAGAAGGCGAGAAAATGAGTCTAAAAGATCAAGAAGATCAGTTTGTGATTTTGAACCTATGGGCTTCTTGGTGTGAACCTTGTATTGAAGAATTACCGTTATTAAGTGAGATGCACACATCATATAAAGACGATGGTGTGGTCGTACTTGCTGTTAATATGACGACATACGAGCGCCAAATTGACAACGCGTTTGAGTTTTTAGACGAACATCCGGTTGAGATGCCAATTTTAATGGATTATGATGGAGAGTTTCTAGCGACGTATCCACTTCAAGCATTACCGACGACGTACTTAATTAATGAAGATGGAGTAATTGTTGATATTATTGTCGGTGAATTAACCGATGAAATGGTTGAGCGAAGAATCACCCCATTTATTGACCAACGTACGGCTTAACGTTTGAGTTGTTGCATCGCATCAGACCATTCTTTTACTGTAGTAAAATGTTTTTCATAGTGTTTAATCATATGAAGAACTTGCCAGCTTTTTCCTTGTAAAATAACACGGTCTTGATCTACGTAAATTTTCATTTGTACCTCCTATACAACCGTTGTGGTACAGTCATATGCAAAGGAATTATTGATTATACGTATATATGGAGGCGAGTCGATGGACCTGACAGAAAAAACGGTGAAGAAAGAAACGGTGTTTGAAGGTAGAGTCATAACGCTTGAAGTTCACGACGTTACGCTTCCAGATGATTCAATCTCAAAACGAGAAGTCATTAAGCACCCAGGGGCAGTGGCTGTGTTAGCAGTGACCCCAGAAGGAACAATTCCTCTCATCCGTCAATACCGTAAAGCAAGTGAACAAACCTTGCTAGAAATTCCAGCAGGCAAAAAAGAAGCGGGTGAAGACCCTCTTGAGACGGCAAAGCGTGAATTAAAGGAAGAGACAGGGTACAGTGCATCACGCCTCATTGACATCGGTGGCTTTTATACGTCTCCAGGTTTTGCAGATGAGTTTATTCATATTTATCTAGCAGAAGATGTTTCGACAGGTGAATCGAATACCGATGAAGATGAATTTCTAGAAATTGAGATGTGGCAAAAGGAAGAAGCGATTCAGTTTGCGCTACAAGGGAAATTCAATGACGCAAAAACCGCATACAGTTTACTGCAATTGTTTGCCAGAGAGAATCTAGCAGACAAGTCATAAATCTATGAGCCTTCTCATACGTTCAAGTAATGGTATGAGGAGGTTTTTTATATGAAATTTAGACAATTTGTAGAGCGTCAAGTATATATGCACGTAGCTGAATACCGTTCGTTGTATGTGTTTTTAGCCGTCTTGTTTTTCACAGGCATTATCTTTGGCGCTGTTGTTGTTAATAGTTTAAGCTTGTCTCAAAAAGATGACTTGTTCATTTATTTACAACAGTTTTTCGGACAAGTCGGTGATGGTCAAGTAACGGCTGATCGTGATTTGTTCTGGGAGAGTTTGATGTATAATGTGAAATACATTGGATTGATGTTTATTCTTGGGCTGTCTGTCATTGGTTCACCACTCATTTTATTGTTATTGTTTTTAAAAGGAATGGCGATCGGTTTTACCGTAGGTTTTCTCGTTAATCAGATGGGGGTCCCTGGTTTTTCATTATCACTCGTTAGTGTTCTGCCACAAAATTTAATCGTCGTTCCAGTGATGATTATCGTTGCCGTTATGAGTGTTGCGTTTTCGTTTCGTCTCATTCGTCAACAATTTATGAAAGTCCAGCGTCAGGAACCAATCTTTCCACATTTCTTTCGGATGTGCTTGTTTTTACTTGTCGCTGTTGTCTTGCTTGCAAGTGCAAGTGCAATCGAAGCATTCCTGTCACCAACATTACTATCGTGGGTGACTGAAAATGTTGTTTAATTATATCGGTTATTAGTTTATAATGATTATTACATGAAAACGATAATGATTATCGTTTAGTATTGACACGAAATAAGATCAATCATATAATTATGAAAGACCTCAAGGGGGGAGATTATGGCTGTGAAAGAACGCATGGACTATATCAAGAAGCAGTTGCATTCTCAAAGTTATAAGTTGACGCCCCAAAGAGAAGCAACTGTTGAAGTGTTGCTTGAGAACGAAGAAGACCATTTAAGTGCAGAGGATGTATACTTACTCGTTAAAGATAAAGCACCTGAAATTGGTTTAGCGACCGTGTATCGTACGCTTGAATTACTAAACGAACTTGAGATTGTCGATAAAATTAACTTCGGAGATGGCGTGTCACGTTACGATTTGCGCAAAGAAGGTGCAAATCATTCTCACCATCATCTCGTCTGCATTCAATGTGGAGTCGTATCTGAGATAGAAGAAGATTTACTCGGAGAAGTTGAAGTGAAAGTAGAACGTGAATGGCAATTTAAGATTAAAGATCACCGTCTTACATTCCACGGGGTATGTAGCAAATGTCAACATGAGAAAGACTCAACAAATGAAGAAACCGGAAGACAAACTGTCGACCAACTGTAAGCTGTATTCATATAGTTATGAATGCAGCTTTTTTCTGTTTGAACACGTATAGTTCTTCCTTTCCTCGGCATAAGATGGGACAAAGTAGAGTTTTGAGGAGGAACGTTCATGTTGTCTCGATTTGAAGCGATTTGGAATGGTTGCAAAATTTTAATTGTTTTTGTTGCGTGCACAGCTTTCTTTTACTATGGTATCCTGTTTTTAATGGCTGAATATCAAGGGGATCAACGCTATGATACGCCTGAGGGAAATGCCATTAAAGTGTTCGAAAATATGAGTGAAGGAGACATTACGTTTCGAGAGCGATTATGGCACTTTTGGCAAAGAGGTGAGTAGTTGGTGCAATCATTGGCAATGGACGACCCTATACACGATTTTTTACATTATTGCCTCGTTGAGCGGGGACATTCAAAAAACACACTATCGGCTTATGAACGAGACTTGATGAGTTATAAACAGTACGTTTATGATACACACCAGCTTACAAGTTGGACAGACATTAAGCGTAGTCATATTTTGGATTACTTATATACGTTAAGAACAGAGGGTAGAACTCCGACTTCGCTCGCGAGGATGTTATCTTCAATTCGCTCTTTTCATCAATTTCTACTGCGAGAGCGTGTTGCGATGCACGATCCATCGGATTTGATTGAATCGCCAAGATCGGGAAGAAAACTTCCGGTCGTTTTGTCGATCGTTGAGGTTGAGCGTCTTATTCATAATGCCGAGAATACGAAAACGAAATACAAAGACCGCGATGTCGCAATGTTTGAGCTCATGTATGGCACGGGAATGAGAGTAACAGAACTTTGCGATCTTAAATTGGATGATATCAATCTTGATTTAGGCTTTGTTCGCTGCATCGGAAAAGGGAATAAAGAGCGAATTGTACCTCTTGGTCAACCGGCAATGAACGCAATTGACCGTTACTTACAACACTTACGTCCGACGCTCTTGAAAAAATTGAGCGAAGAAACGTTATTTTTGAATCGACAAGGCAACCGCTTAAGTCGGCAAGGATTTTGGAAGATCTTAAAGAAAAATGCCACTGAAGCTAGCATTTATAAAGACGTAACCCCTCATACGCTAAGACACTCCTTTGCGACGCATCTTATTGAAAACGGTGCCGATTTAAGAGTCGTACAAGAAATGCTAGGACATGCTGATATTACGACTACACAAATCTACACGCACATCTCCAACAAACATCTACGTGATGTATACAGTCATTACCACCCTAGAGCAAAAGGAAAGGAAGATAATAAATGACGTCTAACCATCCTTATAATCGTATATTTTTAGTCGTTATGGATTCACTTGGCATTGGCAATGGTCCAGATGCTTTGGAGTACGGTGATGAAGGTTCAGATACGCTAGGAGCAATTGTAAACAAACTAGACGGTCTGGACATTCCTCACCTGAACAAGTTAGGGTTGGGCAACCTAAAACAAGGACCAAAACTCATGCCTACTACAGAACCTTTAGCTTATTACGGCAAGATGAATGAGCTTTCTAAAAGTAAAGATACAATGACAGGACATTGGGAGCTAATGGGGCTTTATATTGATAAGCCGTTCCGAACGTTCCCCGATGGATTTCCTAAACAGCTTATCGATCAATTAGAACAAGAGACCGGTCGAAAAGTCATCGGCAATAAAGTCGCTTCAGGAACAGAGATACTTGAAGAGCTTGGAGAAGAGCACGTTGAAACGGGCGCATTGATTGTCTATACGTCAGCAGATTCTGTTTTACAAATTGCTGCTCACGAATCGGTCGTTCCAATTGATGAGCTTTATGATATTTGTCTAAAAGCACGAGCAATGACGCTTGATGAGCCATATATGCTCGGTCGAATTATTGCAAGGCCATTTGTCGGAGATGTAGGGTCGTTTACGCGAACATCAAATCGCCATGACTATGCATTAAAGCCATTTGAACCGACCGTTATGAATGCACTTGATGAGGCGGGCATTACGTCTCAAGCAATTGGCAAAATCGATGACATTTTTGATGGTGAAGGTGTGAATGATCGCATGAGAACGTCATCGAATATGGATGGAATGGACAAGCTCATTCTTTCAGCAAGCAAAGATTTCACAGGTATGTCATTCTTGAACCTCGTTGACTTTGATGCGTTATTTGGTCATCGTCGTGACCCAGAAGGATATGGGCGTGCGATTGAAGAGTTTGATGCAAGGTTACCAGAGCTGTTCGAGGTGTTACGTGAAGACGATCTTCTTCTCATTACGGCAGATCATGGGAATGATCCGACGTATAAAGGAACCGATCATACCCGTGAACAAGTTCCTTTACTTGCGTATTCTCCGTCAATGAACGTCGGCCATGACCTTGGCACACGCGACACGTTCGCAGACGTTGGAGCAACGATTGCAGATAACTTCTCTGTAACGATGCCAAAGTACGGAACGAGCTTCTTACAGGCTCTGAAGGGAGAATAAAGAGATGTCATTAATCCAAGAAAATGTTGAAATTATCCGCAACGCAACAGATGTACAACCTGAAATTGCACTCATATTAGGCTCAGGACTAGGAGAGCTTGGCAATAAAATCGAAGCAGACGTTATTCTTCCGTACGATGAGATGAAAGGGTTTAAAACATCCACAGTAGCAGGCCATGCTGGACGTTTCGTTATCGGGACACTTGCAGGGAAATCAGTGATCGCGATGCAAGGACGCTTTCACTATTACGAAGGGTATGGGATGGAAGACGTTGTCTTGCCTGTTCGTGTGATGGCGGCGCTTGGCATTAAATCTCTTATCGTAAGTAACGCTGCAGGTGGCGTGAACACGTCATTTAATCCTGGTGATTTGATGCTCATTGAAGATCACATTAACTTTATGCACAATCACCCACTAATTGGTCCAAATGATGAAACTGTCGGACCTCGTTTCCCGGACTTATCAGAAGCGTACGATCAAGAACTGCAAACGTTAGCTGATTCAGTGGCTGATGCGCAGCAACTTACTTTGAGAAAAGGTGTTTATGCTGCAGTAACAGGACCAACCTATGAAACGCCAGCCGAAGTTCGGATGTTCCGTACACTCGGAGCGGATGCTGTTGGCATGAGTACCGTTCCAGAAGTGATTGTTGCACGTCACCAAAACATTAAAGTGCTCGGTATTTCATGCATCTCAAATGCAGCGGCAGGTATATTAGATCAACCTCTTAGTCACGAAGAAGTTATTGAGACGACTGAGGATGTCAAAGACAAGTTCATGAAGTTAGTTACAGCAATTATTGAGAAAATGTAGTAGATATACTTTTATATAGAAAAGGTGAAATACATGAGAATGGTTGACTTTATCGCAAATAAACGCGACGGACTCGTACACGATGATGAGCATATTAAACAATTTGTAACAGACTACACAAACGGATCAATTCCTGATTATCAAGCATCTGCATGGGCGATGGCGGTGTACTTTCAAGGAATGTCGAAAGAAGAAAGTGCAGCACTTACTCATGCGATGGCAAAGTCTGGCGATGAGCTTGATTTGTCACAAATTGAAGGCGTTAAAGTGGATAAACATTCAACGGGTGGCGTGGGTGATAAAACGACATTTATCTTGTCCCCACTCGTTGCAGCAGCCGGTGTACCAGTAGCGAAAATGTCAGGTCGCGGGCTAGGTCATACGGGTGGTACGATTGACAAGCTCGAAGCGTTCTCAGGTTTTCAAACAGAAATGACAGTTGATCGTTTTATTGATCTTGTGAATGAGCATAAGCTTGCTCTTGTCGGACAAACTGGGAACTTAACACCAGCTGATAAGAAGCTTTACGCATTACGTGACGTAACAGCAACCGTTAATGCCATGCCTCTGATCGCAAGTTCAGTTATGAGTAAGAAGATTGCTGCTGGTGCTGATGGGATCGTTCTCGATGTGAAAGTCGGTAGTGGCGCATTTATGAGTGATTTAGATGCAGCAAGAGAGCTTGCGCAAACGATGGTCCAGATTGGGAATGAGCTTGGGCGTCAAACCGTAGCTGTGTTGTCTGACATGGACCAACCACTCGGCGAAATGGTCGGGAACTCCCTTGAAGTTAAAGAAGCAATCGACGTTCTTAAAGGCGGTGGTCCGAAAGACGTTCGTGATTTAAGCGTGCGACTGGCGGCTCACATGCTCGTTCTTGCCAAAAAAGTCGACTCTGTAGAAGCAGGGGAAGAACTCGCAAATGAACTACTTCAAAATGGAAAGGCGCTTGAAGCATTTCGTCAATTCGTGGAACGCCAAGGTGGCGATCCAACATTTGTTGATAACCCAGAAGCATTCGTAAAAGCGAATCACATCATTCCAGTGACGGCCAAAGAAGACGGCTACGTAAAACAAATTCATGCGGCGAAAATTGGCCAAGCGGCAGGTCATCTTGGAGCTGGACGAATGACCAAAGATGAAGAAATCGACCATAGTGTTGGTGTACAAGTTAAGAAGAAACGTGGCGATCACGTAAAAGCAGGCGATGTGCTTACGTATATTCATTCAAACAATGAAGAAGTCACAGACGTTGTAAAATTAATCGAAGAAAGTTATACGATCACAAAAGAGCACGTTGAACCACTACCATTAATTATGGATGAAATGTTAAAATAGTCGTCAATCTGACTTGGTTAAAGGGAACCCTTTAATCAAGTCATTTTTTTTGCCTTCGTTTTTTCATAGGTTCACACGTTTATGTAACGATCATTTTGGTGAAACTAGTAGAAAAAAACGGAGGATTATAGACAATGATAAAAAGGCTAGTAAGTGCGTTAGTTGGGGCTGTACTTGTGTTTTCTGTTCCGCTGTCCACAGTGTCAGCTCAGGAGACTACGGTGACAGATGATGTAGGTTCTGCAATATTAATTGAAGCAGATACGGGGAATGTATTAATGGAGAAAAATTCAGAAGAAGCACTTCCTCCGGCTTCAATGACGAAGATTATGACGATGTTACTCATTATGGAAGAAATTAAAGCTGAAAATCTATCGTTTGAAGATCTCGTCACGACGAGTGAATATGCCGCTTCAATGGGTGGGTCACAAATCTTTTTAGAGCCTGGTGAAGAAATGAGTGTTCGAGATCTATTAAAAGCGATTGCGGTTGCCTCTGGAAATGATGCATCCGTTGCAATGGCGGAACATATTGCAGGTTCTGAAGAAGCGTTTGTTGACATGATGAATGAGAAAGCGAAGGATTTAGAACTCACAAATACGACCTTTAACAATACGAATGGTTTGCCAGGTGAAAATCATAAAACGAGTGCGCACGACCTTGCAAAAATGGCACAAGAGCTATTAAAACATGAAGAAATCACGTCATTTACGAGCATCTATGAAGATTATTTACGTCAAGGAACGGACGACGAATTCTGGCTCGTGAACACGAACCGCTTAATTAAGTTTTATGATGGAATGGACGGTCTGAAAACTGGATTCACACGTGAGTCGATGTACGGACTTACTGCAACTGCAAAACGAGATGATATGCGATTGATTGCTGTCGTCATGGGGGCAGAGACGCCACAGATTCGAAACAATACGATTACGAGCTTGATGGATCACGGTTTTGCTAACTATCACGTTGAATCGTTGTTTGATAAAGGTGCTGCCGTAACAAGCGTTCCAGTAGAAAAAGGAACAAAATCAACAGTCGTCGGTGAACTAGAAGATCAAGTGAGCTTACTCCTTAAAAAAGGCGAAACTGCTGAAACTGTTGAAGAGAAGATTACCGTATCTGACTTGAAAGCACCGATCCAAAAAGGTGAAGTAATCGGAGAGTTTCAGCTGTTAAACGACCAAGACGTCGTTTCTACGTCAAACATTATTGCAAAAGAAGATATTGAGAGTGCTTCATGGTGGGAATTATTTAAGCGTAGTGCCTTGAAAATCTTAGGTGTTGAACGAGGCGATTCGACAACGGATGACGAAGTTTCAGAGACTAGCATGAATTAAAACTGCTTTTGTCACACGTAAAGGAACTTGAGTTGTGGCGTTGAACTTTTTAGGGGAGACAGCTAATTTGAACTGTGAGAGAGACTGGAGGAGCGGTTATGAGTTTTTCTGTAGAAGTAGAACAAAAGCAAAACATACTCTGTGTGCGTTTGCATGGGGAGTTAGACCATCATTCTGCAAGTGAACTGCGTGCCATTGTTGATCGTCATTTAGAAGAGCGTGAGACAAAACATATCGTTTTGAATGCAGAAGGCTTAACGTTCATGGATAGCTCTGGTATTGGAGTCATTCTAGGAAGGTATAAGAAGCTTCAACCTCGAGGTGGAAGGTTGATCGTTTGTGGAGTGAGTGCGCCTGTTTATCGATTGTTTGAAATGGCAGGGCTGTTTAAGGTATTATCCTTAGAAGAACAGGAATCTCATGCACTACAAGCTTTGGGGGAGGCCGTGTAAATGAAGAACGAAATGGAAATTCAATTCTCTGCACTAAGTCAAAATGAGTCGTTTGCCCGTGTGAGCGTTGCTGCGTTTATTGCGCAACTAGACCCGACAATGGACGAGTTAACAGAAATTAAGACGGTCGTGTCTGAAGCCGTTACGAATGCGATTATTCATGGATATGAAGAGAATCCTGCTGGAACGGTTACAATCACTGTTCATCTAGACGATGATGTGGTTGGCATTAGCGTACGTGATGAAGGTGGTGGCATTGATGATGTGGACCAAGCAAAAGAGCCACTGTATACGTCAAAACCTGACCTTGAACGCTCAGGTATGGGATTTACGATTATGGAAAACTTTATGGATGAAATGAGTGTCACGTCTGTAGCAGGGCGTGGAACGACGGTCTATGTCAAGAAACAGCTGTCCAAAAACAAAGTTGTGAACCATTAAGGGGCGTTGTTATGGAGACAAAAACCAAACGAGGAAAAAAACCATCAGATGAGCAAGTACGGACATGGATTGAAGAAAGTCAAAAAGGGATAAAAGAGTCTCGAGATCAACTCATTGAAAACAACACTCGGCTTGTCTGGTCTGTCGTTCAACGTTTTTTAAATCGTGGATACGAAGCCGAGGACTTGTTTCAGATTGGTTGTATCGGACTTATGAAATCAATCGATAAGTTTGATTTGTCTTATCAAGTGAAATTCTCAACGTATGCCGTTCCGATGATTATCGGGGAAATTCAGCGATTTATTCGAGATGATGGAACGGTTAAAGTGAGTCGTTCATTAAAAGAGCTAAACCATAAAATCCGTAAACAAAAAGAAGAATTAACGAAACAACTTGGAAGAATTCCGACGATTACTGAAATTGCACAATCGCTTGATATCTCTGTAGAAGAAGTCGTATTTGCCAATGAAGCGACACGTACATTGTCATCACTCCATGAAACGGTCTATGAAAACGAAGGTGATCCGATTACTCTGATGGATCAAATTTCAGACCCTGACGAGTCAAAATGGTTTGATGAGCTAGCACTGCGAGATGTCGTCAGACATTTGGAAAAAAGGGAAAGACTGATCGTTTTCTTACGATACTACAAAGACAAAACACAATCTGAAGTTGCGGAACGATTAGGCATTTCTCAAGTACAAGTTTCTCGACTTGAAAAGAAAATCTTAGAAAAGATGCGAAAAGAAATGGTCGAGTGATGGTTAACCTCATTTTGTTAATTGTGACGTGAACAAAATTACTCATCATTGAATCGAAAAGCCTCGAGAGTATAGATGTGGGTATAATTAGAAGTAGTGGCTTCTTCGCTGCGAGGATCTTCGATTAACACTACGCTCGTAGGCGTCTTCTTTGTTACTAATTTGGCCTTGCTAATGCAAGGCTTTTTTTGTTTTACGATTATCTGTGCTGCAAGGTGATTTGGGCACAAAGCGGGTGGTGGTTGCATACCGATAGTAGAACAAAGGAACATGGGGGACGAAACGATGACGTTACCACCATCTAAGGGCAGTCGAATCTTAGGAAGCATTGCGAACGTGATTCAAGATGCGTTTATGCACCATGTTGTGCCGGTGGCAAGACAGATTCTTGAGAATCAATTGCACGTAACCGAATACCAAAACGGCTTTACGATTGAAGGTCGGATGCCGAACATGACAAGAGATGACATTACACTTGAATATGAAGCACCATATTTAATGATTACTGCAGCCAAACATAACGGTCATTATTACGAGCGAAGCTCTCGAACGTTTTATTTGCCAAATGCTGATGATACAAAAATGAGTGGGTCATTGGAACAAGGTTTATTTTATTTAACGATTCCAAAACGAAATGCAGTTACGAAACGATTGTATGAAGACGAGTGATCGAGAGCATTCGTCTTCTTTTCATTTTAATTTCACGTACCGTATTAATCAAACGTTCCTTCCATACATAATGAGTAAACCATTGATTCATAATAAAACGGTAAAAGGATGAGGTGTGGATTGTGCAAAAGATTATCTTCGTGACAGATGGAGACGCCATTGCATGTAAGGCAATTATACGAGCTACAAAAACGTTATCAATCGGTCACGTTATTTTATCAGGGGGCAATCCGACGTGCTGCTCGTATGAAGATCTCTTAAAAAAAGTAAGGGCGAGCGAATATCCGATTACAGTCGTGTTATTTGATGATGCTGGACAAGTCGAAATTGGCAAAGGTGAAACGTTGATGAAGCAGCTAGCTGAAGAAGAGGAAATGGAAATTATCGGTGCACTAGCTGTTTCTTCAGCGGACCGTTCAGCGGATTGGACGAGGGTTGATGTGTCGATGGATCGCAACGGACAACTCGTCAGTCAGGGAGTCGATAAAGAGGGGATTCCAGATCTTGAAGATCATAAAGTACATGGTGATACCGTGTACGTGCTCGATCAACTGGATATTAAAACGGTTGTAGGAATTGGAGACCTAGGAAAGATGGCGGGTAGGGACGACCCCCATAAAGGTGCAAAGGTGACAACAAAAGCACTGAAGTTGATTATAGAACGGAGTGCAAAGTAGGATGAAAGAACAAACGAAGCGAGAACATACCCCGCTATCTTCACATATTCATAAAAACGAGAAGATCTTCAAAGAACGCCTCGGCATGGAAGACAGTTTTGACGTTGGTGTGCGTAAATTAAACATACTAGAAAAAGAAGTACAAATTTATTATTGTAACGGGTTAACAAATATCGAAAATGTTATTGAAGTTTTGAAAGAATTAATGCATTTGGATCATTTAGACCCAGAAGCGGACACCGTTCAAGAAACGATTGAAAATCATTTAACACATCTTCAAGTCGAATATACAGAAACGATCGAAGACTGTATTTTTTATATGTTAAGTGGTCTCGTATTTATATTACTTGAAGATGAAAAGAAAGCCTTTGTCGTAGATGTGCGTAATTATCCAGGTCGTTCACCAGATGAACCCGATACAGAACGTGTCGTTCGTGGTGCGCGGGACGGGTATACCGAGAACATTATTGAAAATACAGGACTGACGAGAAGACACATACGTGATGAAAATTTACGAAATGAAATCATGCAAATTGGTTCAAGGTCTAAGACCGATATTTGTATCTCATACATTCATGGTGTCGCAGACCCAGATCTCGTTTCAATTATAAAAAAAGAACTTGAACAAATTGATATTGACGGCATTTCAATGGCGGATAAAACGATTGAAGAATATCTCGTCAATCAAGGTTGGAATCCGTTCCCGCTCGTTCGTTACACGGAACGTCCAGATGTTGCTTCAACTCATTTATTGGAAGGGCATGTTGCCATCATTGTGGATACGTCACCGTCTGTCATTATCTTACCTGCAACATTTTTTCATCATGTTCAACATGCTGAAGAGTTTCGCCAATCTGCAGCGGTCGGTACGTTTTTACGCTGGGTTCGTTTTATCGGGATTATCTCTGCAATTCTCATTGTTCCTTTATGGTCGTTGCTCGTATTGCAACCGGATATGATTCCTGATGTGCTTAGTTATCTCGGACCAGAAGAAGAATCGAACGTTCCACTCATGGCACAAGTGCTCGTCGCGGAGTTTGGAATCGAGTTACTGCGGATGGCAGCGATTCACACCCCGTCACCACTAGCGACGGCACTCGGTTTAGTTGCCGCATTATTAATTGGTGACGTTGCGATTAGTGTTGGTTTGTTAACGCCTGAAGTTATCTTATATATGTCTCTTGGGGCGGTTGGGATTTTTGCAGTCCCTAGTGCTGAGATGGGAACAGCGCTAAAAATGCTTCGAATTGTACTCATTATAGCCACTGGCTTGTTTTTAAGTTACGGACTCGTTATTGCGTTAACGGTTGTTTTGATTCTTATGGCTGGAATGAAGCCACTACACAAACCATACTTGTGGCCATTTCTTCCGTTTGATCCAAAAGGAATGTGGCAAATTGCCGTCCGTACAACCGTTCCAAGCATGCGACTACGTCCACGAATTGTTAATCCAAAAGATCCAGTTAAACAAGGAGACAATTAAAAACAGAGATGGTACAATAATTGGCATGAATAGTGAGAGGTGAGGGCATGTCAAACGATGTACATCAAAGAAGCAGCACGATTGGTGGCGTGAGCGCCGAAGAACTAGTCAATACGTATGGTACGCCACTTTATGCCTACGATACAACGGTGATTCGCAACAAAGCTCATGCCTTTATCGATGCGTTTAAAGAAGAAGAAATTGATTTTCAAGTCGCTTATGCGAGTAAAGCATTTAGTACAGTTGCTATGGTTCAACTTGCTGAACAGTTAGGGCTAAGTTTAGATGTTGTTTCTGGCGGAGAACTGTATACCGCCAAAAAAGCAGGTTTTCCAATGGAGAAAGTTCATTTTCACGGCAACAACAAAAGCTTAGAAGAAATTCAAGAAGCGATTGAGCTCGGAATCGGTTGTTTTGTCGTCGATAATTTCCATGAACTTTCTTTGCTTTCCAATGAGAGCAAGAGACAAGGAAAAGTCGCTCCTGTTTTACTTCGAGTAACACCAGGGGTAGAAGCGCATACACATGCGTATATTTCAACAGGACAAGAAGATTCGAAGTTTGGCTTTGATCTTCAAGCAGGACAAGCAAAACGCGCGGCAGTTGACGTGTTAGAAGATGATTCTTTACACTTGCTCGGACTTCATTGTCATATTGGATCGCAAATCTTTGAAACCGATGGGTTTATTGAAGCGATTGACGTTCTATATACTCATTTGCAAAACTGGAAACAAACGTTGTCATTTGAAGCTGAAGTTGTCAACACTGGTGGTGGATTCGGCATTCGCTATACAGAAGATGATCAACCACTAGACCCGTCCGTATTTGTTAAGACAATCGTCAAAGCTGTGAAGGATGCTTCAGAACGTTCAGGAATGGCAATTCCAGAAATATGGATTGAACCAGGTCGTTCAATTGTTGGAGAAGCAGGAAGTACAATTTATACGATCGGTTCAGAGAAAGTCATTGAAAATGTGCGACATTATATTAGTGTGGACGGTGGAATGAGTGACAATATCCGACCAGCTTTATATGATGCTAAATATGACGCGGCGCTTGCTTACCAATCAATACCTGATAAAGAGCAAGTTACGTATGCGATCGCTGGAAAAGCATGTGAGAGTGGGGATATGCTCATTGACGCTATCACATTACCAAAAGCAAAGTCTGGTGATTTATTAATCGTATACTCGACAGGAGCTTATGGATACTCGATGGCCAGCAATTATAATCGCCTGGCAAAGCCGGCGGTTGTATTTGTAGAAGATGGCAAGCATCAACTCGTCGTAAAGCGAGAAACCTATGATGACCTCCTTAAAAATGATCTTCCGTTACAGTCCTTGGAATAATTCTGCCACAGTATAAATCTCCCCTTTTCGATCGAGAACTTGCTGATCACGTCTCGCATATGTATAATGATACAAGATACGATGTTAATGTGAGGAAATGTGGCTTTAAAACATGGTTCGTCCATGTTTTTGTTTTTTCGTGTCACGAGAACGAGTTGTATCTCTTTTTATGTAAGAGGGGAGAGTCAGGCAAATGTTAGTGAAATATAAATCATCGTTTAAAAAAATCGCGATGGGTCTTTTATCTTTCATGCCGGACCTTAAAGATATAAAAACGTTGACAGAGACGATTAATCGATACGAAAATGAAGATAACTGGAAGTTGTTTTTATGGAAGAAGGACGATGACTTTGTCGGTGTTGCCGGCTATATTGAGCGCGAAGACGGTTCAATTTTACTTGAACACGTCTGTGTGAATCCGTCATATCGCTCCGAAGGTGTTGGCGTTCAAATGGTTTGCACATTAGAAGATCGCCTCGATAAAAGTCTCATAGGTAACGAAAAGACCGAACCGTTCCTAAACAGTTGTCAATCGCATCGCGCGAACATGGAAATGTAGTCGTTTAAGCTCTTAGCGAATGGTCGCTAAGAGCTTTTCTCGCTTGCATTGATTTTAATAGGTGGAGGAGTCATTTTGGAACGTTATCAAGTAAAGTTGGAAAGCTTTGAAGGACCTCTTGACTTGTTGTTGCACCTCGTGCAACAAGCTGAAGTCGATCTTTATGACATACCGGTAGCAGAGATCACTGCTCAATACATGACGTACATTCATGCGATGCAACAGCTTGAATTAGACGTTGCCAGTGAATACCTCGTTATGGCATCATCACTACTTGCGATAAAAAGTAAAATGTTGCTGCCTACGCCTGAACTGGCAAATGAAGACGAGGAATGGGAAGAATGGGAAGAAGAAGATCCTCGTGAAGAATTGGCGATGCAGCTCGATTTGTATCGGAAATATAAAGAAGCAGCAAACTTTCTACAAGAGCAAAGTGAGCACCGTGAAAAGCGTTATAGCAAGTCCCCAACAGATCTTGAACAGTATAAAGATTATGCAGAAGTTCAAGAAGTGGACGAAGATGTTGATGCGACCGTAACGGATTTAATTCAAGCTTTCCAAAAGATGAAACAGCGGGTACGAATGCGTTCACCAAAACATACGACAGTAGAACAAGAAAGGCATTCGATTGAAGAACGAATGACTGTCATTACGAACGTGCTAGCAGACCATCACGCACCCGTTTCGTTTCAACAAGCATTTGCAATCGGAGAGATCGACAGACAAGTAACGACGTTTATTGCCCTATTGCAACTCGTAAAAGATGGCGACGTTTCTTGCGAGCAAGAGGGGAATTTTGAAGATATTTGGATTCAGGCTAAAGGAATGAGTGTACATGCATGAGGAGTTAACCGGTATTATTGAAACGCTTCTTTATGTAAGTGGTGATGAAGGCATTGATGTGGCCCGAATTGCAACTGTATTAGAACTTGAAGAAGATAAAGTGAGCCGTGAGTTAGAGCGTTTGAAAGAAGAATATGAAGAAAAAGGGTACACACTACAGCTGATGAAGTTTGGGAGCGTCTACACGTTAACGACGAGACCGAAATATGCATCATACATAGAACGATATGCAAAACCACCTGAACGCTCAACGTTGTCACAAGCGGCTTTAGAGTCACTTGCAATTGTCGCTTATCGTCAACCTGTGACCCGGAGTGATGTTGAAGAAATTCGTGGTGTGAATGCAGACCGAGCATTAAGTACGCTTGTCAGCAAAGGGTTAGTTGAGGAATCAGGCAGAGCAAAAGGTGTAGGCCGCGCCATCCTCTACGTAACAACGGAACGATTTCTTGATGTTTTTGAATTAGAATCCTTACAGCACTTACCGAGTATTGAGGAAGACAAAGAGCAAGAAGTAGAACAAATGGATTTGTTTTTAAGCAATTATAAAGATCTGCAAGGCGATGATGAATGAAACGAGAAGGCTCTAGTTCTTTGAACTAGGGTTTTTTTGTAGTGATCTAATCTTTAATATGCGTTAAAAACCTTTCATAGCAACGTTTATGTTGGAATCGGGCTAATTTTTCTTAATTCCACATGAACAATCGTTATAGAGTGACCTCAAGTAATTTATACAATCATTTGCAAACAATTCTTCCAGCCATATTGGCTGGTTTTTTTCTGTTTTAGGAAAGTATTTACACGTATGAGCCTTGTTCTTCGGCAAATAATAAAATCAATCAAGAAAGTAGGTGAATACGTTCGTGAATCACTTTCGATCTTTGTTTATCGTTAGTTTACTACTTATTGGCTTGTTGCAAGGATGTTCTGAAGAAAGCCGTGAGCTATTGATGAATGATTTATCAACGCATCATACAGATGAGTTACATGCCGTGCAATTGGAACATTCTCCATATGCAAATGATCAACCTCATGAGCATCAAGCGCTTGCCCAAAAAGCAAAAAGCATTACAAAAACGTTGGAACACGTCACAGATGTTCACGCGGTTTCTTTAGGTAACCATGTTTTTATCTCTCCACAAGTAGAACATCACATTCGATTTGAATTAAAAGAGTTTGGAGAACGTGTAGAGAAAAAGTTAGACGCTCGATTACCAAGTACTACAGAGCTCCACTTCTCTATCGACCAAAAAGCGTTTCAGGAATTAAAAAAGTTAGAAAAGGAAGTTGATGAGAAAAAAATTGACGGCTATGAAACTCATGAACGTTTGTTGGAAATTCAAGAGTATATGAAACCGTTATAGGAGGAAACGTATGAGTCAAGAAAATGGCGATCAAATGGAAAAAGAAGCCTACCAAAAAGTAGCCAGTCGAATCGAACCGAAACGACCAATGCTCATGAACTGTGTAAAAGCTTTCTTTGTTGGGGGGTTCATCTGTGTAATTGGTCAGTGCATTAGCACATTCTACATGCATTTTTTCCATTTCAATGAAGCTACGGTAGGGGCACCGACGGTTGCAACGTTAATTTTCATTTCGGTACTACTCACAGGCTTTGGCGTTTATGATAAATTCTCACAGTTTTCTGGGGCAGGTACGGCTGTACCTGTAACAGGCTTTGCAAATTCAATGGCATCAACGGCAATTGAGTACAAAACAGAAGGCTTTGTGCTTGGAGTAGGCGGTAACATGTTTAAGCTAGCAGGATCTGTAATCGTATTCGGTACGGTTGCAGCATTTATAATCGGGATTATTTACACAATCGCTACAGGGCAATGGGGGGCGATGTAATGTACATTAGCAAACAGAGTTTTCGTTACGAAAGTGAGCCGTGCATCGTTTCATCTGGGGTTGTTGTCGGTCCGACCGAAGCGAAAGGACCGCTCAAGGACCATTTCGATAAAATGTATGATGATCTATGGATCAACGAAGATTCCTTTGAAAAAGCTCAGAAGAAATTAATGGAAGAAGCGTGTACAGAAACGCTAACGAAAGCAAACATTACCCCAGAAGATGTCGCCTTTTTATTTGGTGGTGACCTAATTAATCAAATTACAGGAACAAGCTTTGCTTCAAGAACGCTTGGTATTCCATTTTTCGGGTTATTTGGTGCATGTTCTACCTCAATGGAAGCCTTATCGCTTGCTGCAATGGTCGTGGAACAAGGGGCACCGTACGTTTTGGCGGGGACAGCTAGCCATTATGCAGCGATTGAAAAACAATTCCGCTATCCGATTGAGTATGGCTCCCAGCGACCACCTACCGCACAACGAACGGTAACAGCAGGTGGTGCAGCACTCGTTGCGCCTACTGGATCAAACATTCATGTGACGAAATCTACGATTGGAAAAGTGATTGATAACGGCATTAAAGACCCGTTTAATATGGGGGCCGCTATGGCTCCTGCGGCAGTGGATACGATTCTGACACACTTTAAAGACTTCCAAACGTCTGAAGAAGACTATGATTTAATTTTAACCGGTGATTTAGGACAAGTTGGGCGTTCGATCGCACTTGAATGGTTCCGACAAAAAGGAGTGACTTTACCGGAAGGGAAATTCCAAGATTGTGGTTTAATGATTTATGACGATGAACCAGAAGCGATGGCCGGCGCAAGCGGAACCGGTTGTTCAGCAGCAGTCGTCTTTAGTAAAATCCTTCATGAAATGCAACAAGGGAAATACAAAAAAATACTCGTTTGTGCAACTGGAGCCCTTCTTTCACCGTTAACGTTTCAACAAAAAGAGTCGATCCCATGTATTGCTCATGCTGTTGTGATTGAAAGGAAAGGGGCGTAAGCGATGATTTTTCTATGGGCATTTATTGTTGGTGGTCTCATTTGTGTAGTCGGACAGCTCATGATGGACGGTTTAAAGTTAACACCTGCACATACGATGGCAACACTTGTTGTTGTCGGAGCAGTACTCGATGGACTTGGACTTTATGAACGTTTGATTGATTTTGCTGGAGCGGGAGCAACCGTACCGATAACAAGCTTTGGGAATCAACTCGTACACGGGGCGCTTGCAGAAGCAGACCGTACAGGGTTAATTGGTGTGATTACAGGGATCTTTCAAATTACGAGTGCGGGTATATCAGCTGCGATTATCTTCTCATTCCTGGCAGCACTCGTATTTAAGCCGAAAGGCTAATGATCAAACGTATGTAACGTTAACTCACCGTTTTGTTTCGTGACCGTTAACCGACCATAGTGGTCCACATCGGCATAGAAGATATCTTTTAATGAACGGACATTTTGTTTTTTTAGCATCGTCATCAGTTGAAGCTCATCAATATGAAACTTTTTCGTCGTACTCTGATCGATTTCACCGTCGACGATTAAAGGATAGGACAACCGTTCTGGTTGTCCATTTTCGTTTTTTAAGATACTTAAGCGCCCGTTTGCTTCAATAATTGCATAGTGGATTGAATCGTGATGAAATACATCTTTCTCCCGTAGCATCCCGATAATATTGTCGAGCGTATAATGGATATGTCGGATGTTTTTCGGAATGAATTGACCATGTTCCATCACGATTGTCGGTGCGAAATTGACCCGTTTACTGAACGTTTTATAACGCAACGTCAAATAAGTCCAAAACCGTTGGAAAAATGCAATCGCTACAATTGCATAAGCAGTATGTATATGTGGGACCGTCGGATCAGCAATATCGGCACCAGTCACTGAAGCCAGTGTAATCATAATCAAGTAATCAAACACAGGCAATTCACCGACGGAACGTTTTCCCATAAACAACGTACAGACGAGCAGCAATGGGATGATCGTTACAATTCTTCCTGAGACGACTGCAAAATCTGCAAGTAAGTTTTCCATTTCTTGATAAACCTTTCTTTTTTATACAGTGTGCCTCGGATCACTCGTTTCATTCTGTAATCATACTTTGTCCAACTATCACATAGATTGAGGTAACGTGTGGTGGCAGGAGGGAAAAGGGATGAAAAGGCGAGCAATTGGATGTTTAGTAGTTGCACTATTATTCATCATACATCCATGGACGGGACAGGCTGAAACACCGGCAAGTGAAGCGCCGTTTTCTGTTTCGGGGGAAGCGGCAGTGTTAATCGAGGTCGATAGTGGTCGAGTGATGTATGAGAAAAACGCGGATACAAGTTTGCGGATTGCGAGCATTACGAAAATTATGACGGCGTTAATTGCAATTGAACAAGGGGATTTGGATGATAAAGTCACCATCTCAAGTAATGCGGAAGGAACAGAAGGGTCTTCTTTGTACTTACGTGCAGGTGAAAAAGTGACACTAGAAGATCTGGTTTTCGGATTAATGCTTCGCTCTGGTAATGACAGTGCTGTAGCAATTGCTGAACATGTCGGTGGCAGTATTGATGGATTTGTTTACTTGATGAATGAGAAAGTTCATGAACTTGGTTTAGAAAAGACGGTGTTTGCAAATCCACACGGACTTGATGACCATGAAGAGCATTTTTCAAGCGCAAAAGACATGGCAGTGATTATGCAAGAAGCAATGAAGTACGAGAAGTTTCGAGAAATTTCAGGAACGAAGATCCATAAAGCACCGAATGAAAACGAGTCGTGGGATCGAGTATGGAAAAACAAAAACCGACTGCTTACTGAGCGGTACGAGTACAGCACAGGTGGAAAGACAGGCTTTACGAAAAGAGCAAAGCGTACACTCGTCTCTTCTGCTGAAAAAGACGGCATGGAATTGATTGCAGTCACGCTCAATGCACCGTCTGATTGGGACGACCATGTGCGGATGTTTGAATATGGGTTTAGTGATTACGAAATGACGACCCTTGTTAATGAAGGTGAACTTACGAGAAGCGAAGTACAAGAAGATTTATCAGGGTTGTACGTGAGAGAGAGTGTGCGTTATCCGTTAAAAGAAGATGAAGAAAAACGAGTCGTTCCAAAAGTGGTGTTAACTGAAGAAGACGATGAGCGAGTAGGCAGTTTGCAGTTTATGTTAGACAACCAGACGATCACGTCATTGCCTGTATTCAAAATGGAAGGGAATGTCGAGGAAACGCCGTCATTTTGGTCTCGTATTAAGCAACAATTTGAGCAATGGATGAGGTGAAACGATGATTAATTGGATTTGGATGACCATGCTAATCATCGGTTTAATATTTGCAGTGATTAACAATCGGATGGATGAAGTCAATGCTGCGATTTTTGAAGGAGCCGAACAAGCCGTTACGTTAAGTTTTGGTCTGATCAGCGTGTTAGTTTTTTGGCTTGGCATGATGAAGATTGCGCAAGAAGGAGGTTTATTAAAGGCGTTGTCGAAGTTTCTCGCGCCTGTGATTGGCAAGCTGTTCCCAGAAGTGCCAAAAGATCATCCAGCAATGGGCTATATTTTATCGAATATGACTGCTAACTTCTTTGGTTTAGGAAATGCAGCAACTCCGATGGGTATCAAAGCGATGGAACAGTTAAAAGTGCTAAACGGTGGGAAAGACGAAGCGAGCCGTTCAATGATTACGTTTTTAGCGATTAATACAGCAAGTATTACGCTCATTCCAACAACGGTTATTGCCATTCGAATGACATATAATTCTCAGAACCCTGGCGAGATTATCGGCACGACAATTGCTGCAACGATTGTCGGTGCTACGAGTGCAATACTCATTGATCGTTATTTCCATTGGCGTCGAACGAGACGAAAAAAGGTGAGATAAATGGTTATTCTTTCTACGGTTTCTATGTATTTAATTCCCCTATTGTTGTTCGTTATTTTAGCAACAGCGATTTATAAAAAAGTTCCCGCTTATGAAACATTTGTTGATGGTGCCAAAGACGGCTTTCAGCTTGCAATTGGGATCATCCCCCCACTCGTTGCGATGCTCGTTGCCATATCAATTTTTAGAGCATCAGGGGCGCTTGATTTCATATTAGCAGGTATTGCTCCCCTTCTTGCCATAGTTGGTGTCCCACCAGATATCGTACCACTCGCGATTATGAGACCGTTATCTGGAACAGGCGCACTCGGGATTATGAGTGATCTTATCGCTGTTCACGGACCGGATTCTTTAATCGGTCGAATGGCCTCTACGATGCAAGGAAGTACGGATACGACACTCTATGTGATTACGGTCTACTTTGGTGCAGTCGGTATAAAGAAAATTGGTGATGCGTTAAAGGTTGGTTTACTAGCCGATGTTTGTGGATTACTTGCAGCAATCTTTTTCGTAGTTCTTGTGTTTGGTTCGATGTAAAAAAGGTCATGCTGATAAAAAAAGCATGGTCTTTTTGTTTTGTAAGAAAATTAGCGATGTTCAAAAGGCGTGTCTCCTCCTTGAACAATCAAAGTGTTAAGCGTATGATAAAATGCGAGGTGAAGACATGGAACGTTTGCAAAAAGTAATTGCCCAAGCAGGGATTACGTCAAGAAGAAAAGCAGAATCATTAATTCTCGCTGGTCGAGTGAAAGTAAATGGCGAGGTTGTCAAAACGCTCGGAACGAAAGTCGGTGAGCGTGCAACAATTGAAGTAGATGATGTGCCGATTACAAAGGAAGCACCGGTTTATTATGTGCTCTACAAACCTAGAAAGGTCATTTCAGCTGTAAAAGATGACAAAGATCGTAAAGTTGTTACGGATTTTATTGATGAAGAAGAAGCACGAATTTACCCTGTTGGTCGTTTGGACTACGATACGTCTGGTTTAATTATTTTAACGAACGACGGTGAATTTTCAAATTTAATGATGCACCCGAAAAGCAAAATTAAGAAAACGTATATCGCTAAAATTAAAGGGAAGCCTTCAAGAGAAACGTTAAAGCAATTAGCTAAAGGTGTTCAGTTAGAAGATGGAAAAACGCTACCAGCGAAAGTTTCCTTTAAATCTGGTAACAAACAAAATGATACGTCCATTATTGAGCTTGTCATTACAGAAGGAAGAAACCATCAAGTAAGGCGGATGCTTGAGGCAGTTGGTCACCCAGTCCTCAAGTTAAAGCGGGAACAGTATGGATTATTAACGTTAGAAACGATGCAACCTGGTGATTATCGTCCGCTGAAACCAATTGAGGTGTCACGACTTCGTGAATTAGCTGTCACATAACCGTCATAGAAACGTGGAGTATCTTAGGCGTATAGTCGGTATAATTGTTGTTGAAATAAGAGCCCTCACGAGTTAGGACGAGGTGATAGTATTGAAAGAGAAAGAGATTATTTGTGAATGTGGGCATGTAAACCCATACGGTACTGAAGTTTGTGGCTCATGCGGGAAGCCTCTCGTGCAAAAAGATTCAGATGAATTATTGAACATGCGCTATGAAGGTGCAGCGCGACGTTCACAAACGTATAACAAGTCGATCATCGACAAAGTTTGGAATTTCTTCTCATCTGTAAAAGTAGGAATTACAATCATTGTCGTAATTTTAATTGCATCGGCATTCGGTACGATCTTTCCTCAGGAGCTATTTATACCACCTGGGCAAGATGCTGCAACTTATTATGCTGAAGAACACGGCTGGGCTGGAGAACTGTACTATACACTAGGTTTTCATAATTTATACGGGTCATGGTGGTACATGTTACTCATTACAGCACTAGGAATTTCAATTCTTATTGCAAGTATTGACCGTTTCTTCCCACTATACAAAGCATTGAAGAACCAACGAGTTACACGTCATGAGAAATTCATGTCTCGTCAACGCATCTTTGGTCGCTCAACTGTAACGGACCAAGACGAAACGATGAACAAAGCCGTGTCACTCCTAAAAAAGAAACGCTACAAGATTTTCGAAGAGAATGGAAACGTGCTTGCTGAAAAAGCGAGATGGGCAAGATGGGGTCCGTACGTCAACCATATTGGTCTCATTATCTTTTTAGTTGGTGCTATGTTGCGGTTCTTCCCTGGCATGTATGTAGATGCGAACATGTGGGTTCGTGAAGGAGAGACTGTTCCGATTCCTGGTACAAGCCAAGATTACTACTTAGAAAACTTACAATTTGATGTCGAGCTTTATGATGAAGATGATGAGCGTTTCCAAGGGGCAATGCAAGCCGCTCCTGGTGCAGAACACATTGAAACATTTCGAACACACTCGATTTTGTACATGCCTACAGATGAGTCTACGGTAGGTGCAGGTCGAGAATTAGAAGCGATTTCAGAGCAGGAGATTGAAGTGAATTCACCGCTCTATTTCGATAACTATTCTGTGTATCAGCTCGATTACAAGTTAAATGAGTTAAGTGCGATGAGCTTTGATGTGGAAGATCGTGAAACAGGTGAGTCTGCTGGTTCATTTACGGTTGATTTAAACAACCCTGAGGACTACTATACGCTTGATAACGGTGAAGAAGTGTACATCTACGACTATTTCGCTAACTTCATCATTAACGATGCGGGTGAACCTACAACAGAGAATAACGTTCCAGATAATCCGGCATTTATCTTCGAAATGACGAATGAAGATGGTGAGGAAGAACTTACTTTTATTCGGATCCAAAGAAACTTTGAGATTAGAGACGACGAAGATGATCCACATCAGTATGCCTTTACATTTGCAGGTATTGATACGAATCATGTCACAGGCTTAAAGGTTCGTAAAGATTTGACACTACCATTCCTCATCGCTGGTGGTTCGATATTCTTGCTAGGGCTGTTACAAGGTTCGTATTGGCCACACCGTCGGGTTTGGTTACAACGTGAAAACGATGGAGAAATACTCATTGCAGCCCATACGAACAAAAACTGGGAATCCATCAAAAAAGAAATTCGTAGTGTAACTGAACAAACAGAGCTTAGTGAGCCCGTTGATCAGACGGATGAAGAGTATGAAAAGGAATATAAGGAAAAGGATAATCTTTAAGAGCGTGCCGCTCGTGAACGTAACACGAGCGGTTAGGAGGTACACGTATGAATTCTCTTGCAGAGTTAAGTAGTAATCTACTCTACATCGCCTTCTTCTTCTATTTCGCAGCGACAGTCTTTTACATCTTATCTGTAACAGGTCGTCAGTTCCGAAATAAAGAAGGGAATGTAAAGAAAAACCGTTGGGGTACTTGGGGGTACATTGCAACAGTCATTGGTGTTGTATTTGCTTTTGGGTATTTCTTTACGCGGTGGGCAGCAGGCGGACATCCGCCAGTCAGTAACATGTTTGAGTACACCGCATTTTTAGCCATTTGTTTTAGTCTCGCATTTGTTGTTATAAATGGAATTTATAAATCAAACGTACTCGGTTTGTTTACAATTCCAGTCATTATGCTAATTATTGCATACGCATCCGTTTTCTCAACGGAAATTGCACCACTCGTACCGTCATTGCAATCAAACTGGTTAGCAATTCACGTTATTACAGTAGCATTGGCACAAGGGATTTTAGCCGTTAGTTTTGGAGCTGGACTCGTTTACTTAGTACGAACGCTCGATTTGTCGGGTAAGAAAATGACAAAACGAACGTTTGGTATTGAGTTTATTATGTATACGTTGTTAACAGGTCTTGCCTTTGTTATTCTCACAAACGTCTTTGAAGCTACGAATTATGAAGCACAGTTTACGTATGTAAATGAACAAGGCGAAGACGCTGAGAAAACGTACAACTTGCCAGCGATTATCGGTCCAAATGAAGGTGTTCTTGAAACAGAAGATCGTTTTTCTCCGCTCTTTTATGCACCGGATTGGATCATTAGTGAAGATTTAAACACGGTCGTTTGGTCATTTGGTAGTGGTTTCCTACTTTATTGGGTGATTCGTTTAATTGGACGTAATCGCAGAATTTCCGCGATGTTACAGCCACTCTTAAAAGGGGTAAAGCCACAAACGGTTGATGAATTAAGTTATCGAGCAATTGCGATTGGCTTCCCATTATTTGCCCTTGGTGGACTTGCCTTTGCAATGATCTACGCCCAAATTGCATGGACGAGATTCTGGGGTTGGGATCCTAAAGAAGTATGGGCGCTTATTACGTTCTTCTTCTATGCAGCATATTTACACTTAAGACTATCTAGAAACTGGATTGGTGAGCGATCTGCTTGGCTAGCGGTAATCGGATTTGCTATCATTATGTTTAACCTCATTTTTGTTAACTTAGTGATTGCCGGATTACACTCCTATGCATAATCAGCAATTCGCTTATTAGAAAGTACGAAAGAGGCGCTCTGTAAAAGATCGCCTCTTTCGTTCTAGTTGTTAGAGAACGTAACCATAATTGTTGTGGAGGGTTTATGTGTATGGAAACTGAATTTGAACGCGAACATGAAGTGAAAATTCTCGTCGTTGATGATGAAGAACGAATCCGTCGACTTCTTCGCATGTATTTGGAGCGTGAGAAATACACGGTTGTCGAAGCAGAGAACGGTGAAGATGCACTTCAATTAGCGACTGAAGACGATTATGACTTAATTTTATTAGACTTAATGATGCCTGGTATGGACGGCATTCAAGTGCTACAGGAATTGCGAACAGTTAAAGCAACACCAGTTGCAATTCTCACTGCAAAAGGCGAAGAAGCAAATCGAGTCCAAGGGTTTGAAGAAGGAACAGATGATTATATCGTCAAACCATTTAGCCCAAGAGAAGTTATTCTCCGTGTTAAAGCGCTACTTCGACGCACGTCATCGACGCGTTATTTGCAAACGGACACGCAAGCGAAGAACATTCTCGTTTTTGATGCAATTTCAATCGACCATGATGCTCACCGTGTAACGGTAAAGGGAGAAGAGGTCGCATTAACGCCTAAAGAATATGAGTTACTGTATTACTTGGCCAGCTCTCCAGATAAAGTGTTTTCTCGAGAGAAGTTATTAAAAGACGTATGGAAGTATGAGTTCTTTGGTGACTTACGTACTGTAGATACCCACGTGAAACGTCTTCGCGAGAAGCTGAATAGTATTTCAACAGATGCAGGCGACATGATTACGACCGTTTGGGGAATTGGCTATAAGTTCGAAAATGTGAAGCAAAAACAATGATTTGGCGGAGCATTGTAGGGAAGCTCTGGATTACGATTTTAATGCTCGTTACAGCAGTATTGGGCATATTAGCGATACTGCTCTTTCAGTTTTTTGAAAACTTTCATCTGTCACAAGTTGAAGACGAGCTGAGTAATCATGCGTCTTTTATCGTTGCAACGATTGAACAAGGGGAAGGACAACCACAGTCCTTCCGCTCCGTCCGTCAATTAGAGCAAGCACACGGAATGAAAGTTGTTATTTTCCGCGAAAACATTCCATATTGGACGACAGATCCCGCTGTAGAAGAAGATAATTACATACCACCGTTGTTCTTCGCCAATCATCAAACGTTTGATGACGTTTTTCAAGGAGAGCGACAAGTGATTAGCCCGATCGCGTATGAGCAACCTGGAGACGAACAAGCTTCAGAATACATCGTTGTCGGGGCACCTGCGTACACACAAAACGATCAATTTGCAATATTCCTATACAATTCATTAGATTTAATGGATGAAACAACGGCTGAGACGAAGCGTATTATTTTGCTTGCGGCAGGAATTGGTTTAATTTTAACGACGTTTTTTGCCTTTTTCCTCTCTAGCCGAGTAACGGCACCTCTTCGAAAAATGCGCCAAGTAACACTCGAAGTCGCAAAAGGGAAGTTCGATACGTCAGTTCCGATGCTTACACACGATGAGATCGGACAGTTAGCGATCGCTTTTAATCGAATGAGACGGCAATTGAACAATAATATTAACGCGTTAAATTATGAAAAAGCACAATTAACGAGAATTCTTAGTTCAATGGCAGACGGTGTGATTACATTAAATCGTCGAGGAGATATGGTCGTTACGAATCCCCCAGCAGAGCGTTTTTTAGAAGCGTATGCCTATGAGAATGACGAAAACCAAGGGTTGCCCGAACGCTTACAATTGTTGTTCCAAAAAGTCGTCACTCATGAAGAAGAGGAATGGGTGGAGTTATCGGTGCAAGGAAGAACGTATGCATCATTAATGACCCCACTATACGATGAAGATCACGTTCGAGGAGTTGTCCTCGTTATTCGTGATATGACGGAAGAGCGTCAACATGACAAACTCCGAAAAGACTTTATCGCAAACGTCTCACATGAGCTAAGAACGCCAATTGCGATGTTACAAGGTTATAGCGAAGCGTTGCTTGATCATGTGGCCGAAACAGAAGAAGAAAAAGAAGAGATGACGAGAATCATATACGATGAATCGCTTCGAATGGGTCGGTTAGTTAATGAATTGTTAGATCTTGCTCGGATGGAGTCTGGCAATATTACACTCATCAAACAAGACTTTGAAGTCGTGCAATTAGCAAAGAAAGTGCATCAGAAGTTCCAGCAAATGGCTAAAGATGCGGACTTGCAGTTGTATTTTGATTCTAGTGATCAAGAAGCGATGATCTATGCAGATCCAGATCGAATAGAGCAAGTATTAACGAATCTGTATTCGAATGCTGTACGCCACACAGAATCTGGTGGAAGCATCACGTGTAGCCTGTATACAATGAATGAAACTGTAAAAATCAACATCACTGATACGGGTACCGGAATTCCAGAAAGTGATTTACCATTCGTATTTGAGAGGTTCTACAAGGCAGATAAAGCTAGAACGCGTGGCAATGCAGGTACAGGTCTTGGTCTTGCAATCGTGAAGAACATCATTGAAAGTCACGGTGGGGAAATTGTCGTTCAGAGTAAAGAAGGTATGGGAACGACATTTACAATTACGCTACACAAGGCCCAACAATGAAAAAAGTAAAGAAAGAACGTGGTACAGTGCTCCGAGATGTGGAGCACTGTACGATTTTAATGAAAAGCAATGATTAGTAATCGTAAGGTGGTGGACCGAAGTGAAGATCTATACAAGAGGTGGCGACCAAGGGAAAACGAGCATTATTGGTGGAAGACGTTTAAAACATGACTTACGAATTCATGCGTACGGCTCATTAGATGAAGTAAACAGCTTTATCGGACAAGCGAGAGTGATTTGTGAACGGTTTGAGCTTCACGTATTGAAACCGCAATTATTAACCATTCAGCATGAACTGTTTGACTGTGGCAGTGACCTTGCAACTGTAAAGGAAGACGCCGTTTATAAAGTACAATCATCAATGATTGAGCAATTGGAATCGTGGATCGATGAGTACACAGAAAAATCACCGCAACTTGAACGCTTTATTTTACCTGGGGGTTCGGAGCTAGCAGCGTCGTTACACGTATGTCGCACAGAAACGAGGCGAGCTGAACGTACGCTAGTAGAACTAAAGCAAGTGGAAGCGATTCATGAACCGGTGTTGCAGTATGTGAATCGGTTGTCCGATTATTTCTTTGCTGCTGCCCGTTTTGCAAATTATTCACTTAATGTATCGGATGTGGAATATGAGCGTAGTGCGATTGTTTTTAAGGAATAAATGATCACCTTGATCATATACTGATCGATGGTAATCATAATTGGTTAGGAGACAAAAGCATGTTGGATTATGCAAAGCGTTTCGGTATGGTATTGTTGTTTGCAGGAGTTTTACTCGTCATTATGAATGTTCTAGTCGTCTCAACCTTTACGGTTTAAGCAGCAGGTTCAACAAAGGAGCGAGGTTATGGAAGCCAGAGATACTCCTGTGTCAACGATCAAGTGGTTAAACGAGCAAACGAAAGCTCGAGAACAAGTGTGGCTTCTGGCGTTGTTTCGTTTTATGTTAAAGTACATTGAAAAACAAGGAGCAGTCGCATTGGATGAAGATGGACTGATCCGTCGTGAAGCTTGGCTCGATATTGAACAAATGCTTCACTATCAATTGTTACATGAAAAGAAGACAGCGGATGTTCACCTCTATCGATTGTTTCAACACGTTTCAATTCTAGAAGGCTGGATTACCATAAGTAATAATGAGCTCAAAATTACAGACATAGGAACGTCGTTTCTTAAGAAAAGAGAACCAGAACAATTAACGAAAATTCTTAACTACTTTTTCCCAAGGTCATAAGAAAACCCCTTTTTAAAGACAACGTCGTCTAAAAGGGGTTTTTAGTGCTCGATTTAAAGTTCAATGACGTCAGCTGCGAGTATTGCAGGAACAGACGTTAATTGTTCAATCGCTTCTTGTGGGATTTCTTTATCAACAGAAAGCATCATAATTGCATCTCCGCCTTCTTCTTTACGACCAACTTGCATCGTTGCGATGTTCACACCATGCTTTCCTAGTGCCTGTCCCATTTCACCAATAACACCAGGCTGATCAGTATGTTTAATATAGATCAAGTGTCCAGAAGGGAAGAGATCGACGTTGAATTCATTAATTCGAATAATTCTAGGCCCAAAGGCATCAATATACGTACCACGAACGAGAAACTCTCCGGCAGTCCCTTTCACGTTCGCTTGGATGATGTTCGCATAACCGTAGCTTTCGGAACTATGAGCTTCGCTGTAAGAAATGCCTCGTTCTTTGGCGATAATACCTGCATTTACTTCATTAACGCCTGCATCTACACGAGGAGAAAGAAAACCTGACATAAAACTTCTCGTAAGTACAGACGTTTCTTCCGTTGCAATGTCGCCACCAAAAGAGACGTCAATATGTTGGACAGGGGTTTTCACACATTGAGATGTGAAATAGCCCATCACTTTCGTTAAATCGTAATACGGCTTTATTTGTTCGTATAGCTCTTCTGAAATGGCAGGCAAGTTAATGGAATGTGTTGCAGGTGCTCCATTTAACACTTGGGCAATTTCATAAGAGACTTGTGATGCAACACTTTCTTGTGCTTCATGCGTTGAAGCGGCAATATGAGGTGTCGCAATCACTTGTGTAAGGCCGATCAAGTCGAAATTATCAGTCGGTTCGTTCACAAACACATCAAGTGCAGCACCGCCTACATGCCCATCTTCAATCGCTTTTTGAAGGGCATACTCATCAATGATCCCACCGCGAGCAATGTTTAGAATTAACACACCGCGTTTCGTTTTCTTTAACGTTTCCTCATTTAGCAACCCTTTTGTTTCTTTCGTTAACGGTGTGTGCACGGTGATGACATCTGCTTGATGGAGAAGATCATCAAGTTCTACGAGTGTAACGCCTGCTTTTTTTGCACGTTCTGGAGTCAGAAACGGATCAAAGACTACAACTGACATTTGAAAAGCAGCAGCTCTTTTGGAAAGTTCTGAACCAATTCGACCGAATCCGATAATGCCGAGCGTTTTCCCTCGGAGTTCCATACCTTGAAATGCTTTACGATTCCATTCTTTTGCTTTCACAGATGCATACGCTTGTGGGATATTACGAGAAAGTGCCATCATCATTGCAAATGTGTGTTCAGCAGTTGAAATGGTATTTCCATCAGGAGCATTAATTACGATAACTCCGTGTTTCGTAGCTGCATCTAAATCAATATTATCGACACCTACACCGGCTCTAGCGACGATTTTAAGATTAGGCATGCGTAACAATAACGCTTCATCAACTTGTGTTGCACTTCGAACAACAAGAGCTACAAAATCCTCTAAAGAGTCTAATTCTGAAGGTTTCTTCTGGACGACTTCAATTCGTGGATCATCAAGTAACGGACGCAATCCTTCAGTACTCATTGAATCAGCGACAAGCACATATGATACAGTAACACTCACCAAACCCAACTCCCTTTTTCTATGTAGTAGTTCTGTAACGCATGAAAGTGAACCTGTCAAAAAAATGCTCTGTTTAGAAGAGCTAAATTTTACGAGGATGACGTCGATTCAAATCGCAAAGGATCACGATGAAACGGTTCACTCGCATATTTAATTGAAGAAGATGGACATTCTTCATACGCATCGAGAAAGTCATCCTCTTTCGCTTCAGGCACAGCACTCATTCCAGTATTCTCATCTAGAACATATTCTGACAAGCCTTCTTCATCATAATCAAAAAGGTCAGGAGCAGCTAAGCTACAAGCGCCGCAAGCAATGCAAGTATCTTTATCGACGATTGTAAAAATAGCCATTCGTAAAACCCTCCAGATCATGTAAGTTACATTTCATTGTATGCCTTTCGATTGATTTTATCAACCGTTTCACGAACGTGTCACGATGTTCTCACAAAGTTCTTCGCAAATGAATTGTAAAAAATGAGCGCTTGCGGTACGGTACTTGTATATAGTTCGGAATTGTACGGAAAGGGGAAGGAATATGGGGACAAAGTATCGTAGTAAAGAAATGAGTCAACGAGAAGAAAAGGATGAAACCGCTGCTGCTTTAGCGTCCACCCCTTCTAGGGTTCAAACGTATGGAAGAAAAAAGCGTGAACTACCTGTCAACGACAAAGAATCCGATGTTTCTACAAAAGAAAGTAAAACAAGAAAGCGTCAAACTAAAAGTCCTATACTGATTCAAGTCCTAACGATTGGGTTTGTAGCGCTTGTCATCTTTATCTTGTCTACCGCTATTTGAAAACTTGTATATCTACAGTCATACCTCATATAGTGTAATGAGGTGAATGAAATGATTGAAGATAAACACTTGATCTCGCCAACGCTTGCAAAACTGTTACGAGAACTGATTAAACGAAAAAAAGTTGAAAAGAAAGAAGAGAAGACAGTCATAACGCTTGGATGGTGTTCAGCGGTCTGTTGGTTAATTGCGTTATCATATATAATCTTCGGTGTTGGAAGTGAACATACTTCCATTGTGAGTCGAACAACAGAGTCTGAACTAGGTCCACTGCTGATCGTAATCGGTTTAGGTGCAACAGCGATGCTCACCGTTTATCGCAAGCGATATGATGAGGCTGAGAAAGATTATAAATCACTTAGAAATCAAGTTATTGAACGGTATGATGAGTTTTGGGGTGACGAAGAACTAAAAAGCATGCGTTATGACGTTTACGACTGGTTAGAAAAGGAGCATGGCGTTAACTTATTCTATCGTTGAGGAATTCTTCGTTGATGCTGAATATCCAATAATGATGTGATGTGACTTTAGGAACGCTGTTTTAGAAATCGTTACACATTTATTCGAAATGTTTTGAATTTTGCCGAAAGCGACAACCCTTTGTTGAGTGAGACAAAAAACTTGAACAGGCATTCCAATTCGCTGGTTGAAGTGCAAGTCTTCATCGAAGATCAACAAGTGATCTTTCAGTGTTGTTCTACACATGGCAACGCCCTCCTTTGCTTCTTATTGATATAATAACTGAAAATTCATGAAATGAGAAGTGGATAATCGCCTAAATAATTGGTATAAAAAAGCAGACGAAGAAGAGCTCGTCTGCTTTTTTACGGCGTTTGTGAAAAATCTTGCGCGAGGATCAACCCGATAAAGCAGAGCATCACTCCAGCGCCCATCAAAATAAAAGGGATGACGAGCTTGCGTTTTAAATACAAAAAAAGAAGTAAAAGTAAAAATCCTCCGCCAAACAGGCTTGTCCCGATAATAAATGTTGTATATTCCATGATTCACCTCGTGTATTTACGTTGAATCCCTTATAATTATAAGGGAAAATGGTTCATTACGACTAGCTTGTTCATGTCAATTTGTTGAAAAATGAAAGGGGTAATCTCTTGAACATAGAAGATTTACAACCAACCAAAATCGTTGTCTTAACTGGAGCGGGTATGTCTACAGAGTCTGGTGTGCCAGATTTTAGGTCGCAACGTGGACTTTGGAGTCGCTATAATCCAGCGAAAGTAGCGAGTGTTGATTCGTTAGAAAGTAATTATGAGTTGTTCTCCGAGTTTTATCGACAGAGAATTAAAGCACTGAATACGGTTAATCCTCATCTTGGTCATCGTATTTTGGCGGAGTGGGAGCAAGAAGGCAAATTGCATGCGATTGCAACTCAGAATGTAGACGGACTGCATCAAGCTGCCGGTAATAATAACGTATTGGAACTTCACGGTAGCATACGCTCCGTTCGATGCCATCAGTGCGAACGCGTGCAAAATGAAGAGATCTTTTTACAAGGTAGTCATTGTGAACTTTGCCAAGGCGTATTAAGACCAAATGTAGTACTATTCGGTGAGATGTTGCCCGAGTTCGCTTGGAATGAGGCAGTAAAGAGAATTAAAGAGGCGGACGTTTTACTCGTCATTGGAACGAGTTTACAAGTGAGCCCTGTTAATCAGTTGCCATACGTAGCGAATGGGACGACCGTCTATATTAACGATGAGCCGAGCGATTATCCGTTCGATTTTTGGATCAACAATAAGATCAGTACAGGTCTTTCTGATCTTAAAAAAGCTTGGGGATAAAATTTATGATGTTATTTTTGCTTTTATTGTTGCTCTTAGTTATTGTGCTCATCGCGATGAGGATTCAAGCAAATACGCTCATCGTTGAAGAGAAAACGTTTCACGTTGAAAATAGTAAGGAAGATTGTTCGCTACTTTTTATTAGTGATTTGCACAAACGAAGACTAAACGATCGTCATATAAAAACGATAAATACAGTAGATACAGTAGATTGTGTCATCATAGGAGGCGATTTTGTAGAGCGGAAAACGACGGTTGAGACGCTCGAGCACAATCTGAACATGTTAAAGAGATTGTCATCGCAAATTATTTTCGTTTATGGCAATCACGATTATAGGTGGAATCAAAAACAACTTAAGGACATGTTAGATCAAGAAAACATCATCGTCTTAGAAAACGAAGGTATGTACATTTCTGATGGCGTTTATGTGTACGGAACAAAAGATGAGTCGACGAAACAAGCCGTCATTCAAAAGCGACAGAATGAAGATTATTGCATTCTTATCAGTCATAATCCACTCGTGCCGTTACAACATCCAAATAGCCGTGTGTACGACTTGATTTTATCGGGGCATACTCACGGTGGACAAATACGTTTGTTCGGCCTTGGACTTCGCGAACGGGGAAGATGGCAGCAATTAGGAAGTGCAAAGATGAGAATTAGCAACGGATTTGGTACACGTAAGGTTCACCTACGTTTAGGAGCTCCTCCTGAAGTACATCACATCCTTCTCAAAAAGGGCGCGACAACGTCTTTAAAGTCGTGAACGCAGATGAGGGTAATTGAATAGCGTATACCATTACAGCATTCAAATGCCTGCGTGGTGAAAAGGAGGGGCGATATGCGTCTTGAAAGAATCGCCGCCAATAAAATAAAAGTCTTCCTTACGTTTGATGATTTAGAAGAACGTGGATTAACGATGGATGATTTGTGGCTCGACCGTCCGAGAGTACATCAACTGTTTCGCGAATTGGTGATGGAGGCAGATCAATTACTTGGCTTTAAAGTTGATGGGGCGCTATCCGTTGAAGTGTTCTCAGTGCCTGCGCAAGGAATGGTTATTCATATTTCAAAAAATGAAGAAGATACGTTGTATGACGACGATGA
The DNA here is from genome assembly GCA_012970285.1 of Bacillaceae bacterium JMAK1. Lineage (GTDB taxonomy): Bacteria > Bacillota > Bacilli > Bacillales > Marinococcaceae > Geomicrobium_A. The sequence continues at coordinate 996,006 of JIBW01000002.1, read as the reverse complement.
TATGATTGAGATGGATATAACTGTTGATGAGCGAAACGATTTATTTTATAAGTTTAAAGATTTTGAGGCTGTTATTCAGCTCGTTCGAACTTTAAAGCGACTAGGTGTAAAAAGTGGCAAGCTACTTTCTATGAATGATAACTATTATTTGTATTTTCCTTATACCACGATCAAAAAAGTGAATATGGACAGCTTTATTGCCATTGTCTCTGAATACGCAGATGTTTGTCCCTACTCACATGTAGCCGTTGAGGAACATGGTAAGTTGCTCATGAAACGAAACGCGGTTGATCGATTGGCGACAATATTTTATAAAGATAATCCAGACAAACAAGTGGAAAAACAGATCGATCTTTAATATAGTTAATATAGGAATTACTTCATGTAAAGTAGGGTAAAGACCCACTATAACCTGTTTTAAAGTCCGGAGTTTTCGATTATGCGTGAACTCCGGCTCACAATATGGAGGTGGCCCTTTAATGGGGAATATGAAGAGGAATGAACAGACAGTCGTAGATCAAGATGGAAACGAGAATAGTCGTATACAAGCAATGAAGTCTACGATTAAGAACGCGCTCAATGCACTAGATTACACACAAGACACAATGGATATACTTACATCTGCATACCGCTCGTTCACTGTAGAAATTCCAATTACGATGGACGATGGCAGCATTCGAATCTTTAAGGGGTATCGTTCCCAACATATTCGTTCTTCACAGCCTTCAATTGGCAGTGTTATTCTTCATCCGAGTTTGGATGAACAAGATGTACAAGCTTTAGCGATGAAAACTTCTCTTCATACGGGTTTGTTAAATATTCCGTATAGCGGGGCAAGCGGTGCAATCATTTGTAATCCTTCTGACTTATCTTTTCATGAGCTTGAGCAATTAAGTCGCGGATATATTCGCGCGTTATTACCACTTATGAACGCAACGAAAGATATTATCACACCAGACGTTCCAACACCTGCGAACTTACAGCTAATGGCTTGGATGCACGATGAAGTTGAGATGATTCGCCCAGATCTTCATCATAAAGTTGTTGCAGGGCTGCCTGAGTCACTCGGTGGTGTTCCTGGACGAGAGCATTCAGTTGCAAAAGGTGCGAAATTCACGATTGAAAGAGCAGCTGAACGTTTAAACATGAGCGTTCAAAGTGCGAATATTATCGTTCATGGGTTTGGGAATACAGGTGTGTATTTGGCTCGAGAACTGGAGAATAAAGAAGCAAATGTGATCGGGGTATCGGATGGACATGGTGCACTTTATGATCAAGACGGGCTAGATGTTGATTATTTGCTCGACCGTCGTGACAGCTTTGGTATGGTTACAAACCTTTTTAAGAAGTCAATTTCTACAGAACGATTACTCGGATCACAATGTGATATTCTAGTCGATGCGTCACTCGACAAAAACGTAATGACAGAACAGGTCGCAGACACTATTCAAGCGAGACTCGTTGTAGAAACGGCAAAACAAACGCTCTCGGAATCAAGAGTCGATCAATTGTATCAAAGAGGCTCTATGGTCGTGCCAGAAATTATGACCAACTTAGGCAACTTGACGTTAAGTCATTTTGAAGCTATGCAACATGAGCAACGGGTTACATTAAGTGAATCTGAAATTAATGCGATGTTCAAAGAGACGATGTATCGGGTGTTCGATCAAGTTTTTGAAGAAGCGAAGCAAAACAATTCGAACATGCGAGAAGCGGCAGCTAGAATTGGAATTAAGCGTCATGCGGAAGCTTTGAATTATCGTGGTTTATCATAAGGAAGTGTCGTTGTGAACAAAGAACGTATCATTATTGTCGGTGCTGGACCATGCGGTCTGGCAGCGGCTATTCGTTGTAAGGAAGCGGGATTAGACCCGTTAATTATCGAAAAAGAGAACATCGTTTCAGCGATTTATCATTATCCTACACATCAAACGTTTTTCTCTGCTGCAAACAAATTAGAAATTGGTGACGTCCCATTTTATTCAACAAACCATAAACCAAGACGTAATGAAGCGCTAGTTTATTACCGTGAAGTGGTTCAGAGAATGGGACTACGCATTCATACGTACGAAGAAGTTGAACGCATACAAAAGCAGGAAAACGGACAATTTAGGGTACAAACAATAGACCGCAACAAAAATAATAAGCAATACGAAGCGGCGTATGTCATCGTTGCAACAGGTTACTATAACAACCCGAATCGGTTAGGCATCAAGGGCGAAGAAAAGCCGCATGTCTTTCATTATTTTAAAGAAGCCCATCCTTTTTATGGGCAAAACGTTCTGGTCATTGGTGGTAGAAACTCAGCGGTGGACACGGCAATGGAGTTACAAAAAGCTGGTGCGAACGTTACGGTCATTTATCGTGGCAATGATTATTCAACGAGCATCAAACCATGGATCTTACCTGAATACCAAGGTCTCGTAAATAAAAAAGAGATCAACATGTACTTTGAAACGGAAATTCTAGAGATCCATGATACTCATGTTTTGGTGCTTACGAATGGGCGCGAAAAAACAATAGACACTGACTTTGTCTTTGCGATGACGGGCTATCACCCAGATCATTCGTTTTTAACGAGTAGTGGTGTGGCGATTGAATCTGATACGGGGAGACCTGTTTATAACAAAGAAACGTTCGAGACGAATGTAGACAAGTTGTTCATTGCGGGGGTAATTGCAGCAGGAAATCATGCGAATGAAATCTTTATAGAATCTGGGAGATTTCATGGTTTACACATTGTAGATTCTATTATTGAACGCGAAAAGAGAGGTCATTAATCGTGCAGACGATTTGCTTGCTTGCTACTGGAGGAACGATTGCTAGTAAACAAACGAAAGAAGGTCGACTCGTTGCGGGTGAATTAAGTGGCGAAGAGCTTGCCAATTCGCTTCATACACCATTCGATATCCGTCTTAAAATCGATTCAGTACTGTCGAAGCCTTCCATTCAAATTACGTATGATGATTTATGGGAAATTCGAAAGAAAGTAGTAGAGAATCTTCGAGCAAAAGACATTTCAGGAGTGGTCGTTACGACTGGGACGGACACGCTTGAAGAGGTGGCTTACTTTTTAGATTTAACCGTTCAAACGTCAAAACCTGTCATTGTCACCGGTTCGCAAAGGGGCCCAGAACAAGTAGGTAGTGATGCATTCGTTAACCTACGTAATGCAATGATTGCAGCTGCTGACGAACGGGTAAAAGACCTCGGTACTGTCGTCATATTTAATGAGCGTATCTTTAGTGCGAAGTATGTAAGAAAAGAACACGCAAGCAATATTCAAGGATTTAATGCTTTTGGATATGGTTACTTCGGAATTATTGACAATGATCAAGTTCATTTGTTCCAAAAGCCGATCTCAAAAGAAGCCTACGTGATTGCTGACGATTATAAACCAAACAAGCCTTATGAAATTGAAATTGTGAAAGTGCATCTCGGTGCTACAAACAAAATGTTAGACTTTGTTCTGCAAGATGAACGAACGAGTGCTGTCATTATTGAAGGGGTCGGTCGTGGCCAAGTACCAAAGAACTTTATGCCGAGCATTCGTGAAGCGAAGATCCCGATTGTTGTTACTACGAGTGCTGTTGAAGGCGAAGTTTATCCTTCTTATGAATATGAAGGCAGTACATATGACTTGTTGAATCATGACGTTATTCTTGGTAAAGACTATAGCAGTAAGAAAGCAAAAATTAAACTATACGTATTACTGGCAACAGGACAAGATTCGTATCAACACGCGTTTGATCGATGAATGTTCTAGCTTTACTTTCGTTAGCATCAGCTCCAGCATTGGCGCTACTCACGTATTTCTACTTGCGAAATGATTACGGCTCAGCGAATTGGAAAAACATTATCAGGTCCTTTGTGACGGGAATGTTAATTGTATTTCCGATTATGGCGATTCAGTTTGCTCTAACTGAGGAAGGACTTCTCACGTCGAGGCTAGCTGACGTATTTCTTAAAACGGCGTTTATTGAAGAGTTCTTTAAATGGTTTTTCTTACTCGTTACGATGTACCGTTTTAAAGCGTGGAGTGTTAAGTACGATGGCATTGTGTACAGTGTGGCACTTTCATTAGGGTTTGCAACGCTTGAGAACTTTTTTTATTTGCTTTCAGAAGGTGTGCATACAGCATTTGGTAGAGCTCTTTTTCCCGTAAGCGGACATGCGCTTTTTGGTGTGATTATGGGTTATTATTTAGGTAACGCACGTTATATGATCGATGGTAAGAAAAAAAAATGGTTAATTTACGCATTGCTCGTCCCTATTTTCTTGCATGGAACCTTTAACCTTATGTTAACCTATACACAAGACTGGATGGTCGGCATTATTATATTATTTATGATTTTTTTATGGTGGTTAGGGTTAAGTAAAGTAAAAAAAGCAAACGAAAATAGTAAATTTATATAGGAGGTCGCTTCATGACGACTGATACGAGGTACCGCATAGTCATACGATGCCCGAAATGTGGAGAGAAGTACATTCTTCGTGGAAGACAAAAAGCCGAAGGTGAATATGAAACAGGATTTAAACGATGCATTTGCGGGAACGAAGATGATCTCGTCATTGAAGCAACGGCTGAATAATTGTGACTTGAAAGATGGGCAATGATGCGTTATCGTATAAGAACCAACTATAAAAAAATAGATCTTATCAAGAGAGACTGAGGGATTCGGACCGAAGACGTCTCAGCAACCAGCTCCAATTGGAGTCAGGTGCTACATCCTACGGACTTTATCGTCCGAGAGATAAGAGAACTATACACGTAAAGTGTCTTTTTCTATCTCTGAAGAAGGCACTTTTGTTTATTTGTAAGACTTGGAGGGATTAACATTGGAAAAGCAACCATTTACAACAGAAACGAAGCTCGTTCAAACAGGGAATCGAAGTGATGAACGCACAGGTGCTGTGAATGCACCGATCTATATGAGTACCGCTTATCGCCATTCGGGAGTCGGTGAAACGACAGGTTATGATTACGCTAGAACAGGGAATCCTACTCGTGAAATTTTGGAAGATAGCATCGCCGATCTTGAAGGCGGGGTTCGAGGATTTGCTTGTAGTTCAGGGATGGCGGCGATTCAAGCAGTGTTGTCATTATTTGAGTCTGGTGATGAGATTGTCGCATCGTTAGACTTGTATGGAGGTACGTATCGTCTGTTTAATGAATATTGGCCAAAGTGGGGCGTTGGTGTTAGGTACGGAGATCCTCGTGATCTAGAAACGTTTGAAGCGTTAATCGGACCTCAAACAAAAGCATTATTTATTGAAACCCCGACCAATCCACAAATGCAAGAGGCGGATATTTTAGAACTTTCTGATGTTGCGAAACGACATAATCTTTTGCTTATTGTAGACAATACATTTTATACACCGCTCATTCAACAACCGCTAAAAGAAGGTGCACACATTGTCATTCATAGTGCCACGAAATATTTAGGCGGTCATAACGATTTAGTTGCAGGACTAATTGCGACCAATGACGAAACGATTGCTGAAAAGCTCTTTAATATACAGAACGGGATAGGCATGACGCTCGGTGCTTTTGACTCTTGGCTACTCGTTCGTGGGATGAAAACACTTGCACTACGCATGAAAAAGCACGAAGAGAATGCACGAATTGTCGCGCAATTCTTAGCGGAACACAGTCTCATCAAGGAAGTTCTTTATCCTGGTCGAGGAGGAATGTTGTCTTTTCGAGTCACATCAAGTGACCTCGTAGACCCGGTGCTTCGGAAATTGCAGCTCATTACATTCGCAGAAAGTCTCGGTGGGGTAGAAAGCTTAATGACTTATCCTGCAGTGCAAACCCATGCGGACGTTCCAATAGAAGTACGACAGCAAATCGGTATTGACGATTGCTTAATGAGAATGTCTTGTGGTATTGAAAATGCAGAAGATTTAATCGAAGATTTGCGTCAAGCTTTACAAGTAGAGAGATGATTGGAGGAGTTTAGATGAGCTTTTTAGAGAGGCTAAAGGAAACGATCTTAATTGGTGATGGTGCAATGGGAACATTGTTATATAGTCGGGATATCACAGGGTCAATCGAACAAGCAAACCTATACGCCCCAGAACTCGTTTATGAAGCTCATCTTGAGTATGTCCAAGCGGGTGCTGACATTATCCAGAGCAATACGTACGCTGCTAACCGTATCAAATTAGATACCTATGGGCTTGATCTTCAAGTGGCGAAGATTAATAAAGAAGGAATGAAACTTGCAAAAAAAGCAGCAGCTTTCAGACCGAATGTATATGTAGCTGCAACGATCGGTGGAATTAAAGACGGGAGAACGAGTGGATGGACAGACGATCAAATTGATGAAACGGTTACTGAACAGATTGACGCGTTGTTAAGTGAAAATCCGGATGTCGTTTTACTTGAAACATATTATGATTTATATGAACTTATCCGTGCAATTCGCATTGTCAAAAAGCACCATAATACGATTCCGATTATCGCCAATGTTTCATTAGGGGACATTGGTGTATTACACGGTGGAATTTCGTTAACAGAAGCACTAAAGCGTCTACAAAAAGAAGGAGCAAACGTTGTTGGCGTAAATTGCCGAATGGGTCCCGCGCAGACAATCACATCATTGAAAGAGACTGAAATTCCAGAAGGTTTATATTTATCTGCGTATCCAAACGCAAGTTTGCCAGGGATTCGAGATGGCAGGCTCGTTTATCAATCGAATCCTAATTACTTTAAAGCGCAAGCGTCTGCTTTTCGTGAATTAGGCATTAACATTATAGGCGGATGTTGTGGGACGACACCGGAACATATTCGGGGCTTGAAAGAGCGTTTAAAAGGGTTAGCACCGTTAGAGAAACGGACATTCGTCATTGAGGAAACGACCGAGGAGCAAGTGGAAGTTAAAGAGTCGAATCAACAGCTTTATGATGCGAGTGTCATTGTTGAACTTGATCCTCCTAAGTCACTTTCAAAAATGCCAGTGTTCTTAAAAGGTGCAGAGGCGTTAGTGAATGCCGGTGCAGACAGCATTACACTCGCTGATAACTCATTGGCAACTTCACGCGTTGACAATGTTGCAGCAGCAACACTCATTCAACAAAAAACGCAAGCATCACCGCTCGTTCATATCGCTTGTCGTGATCGCAACTTAATTGGCATGCAATCTCATTTGCTCGGTTTGCACACGTTAGGAGTAACAGAAGTGTTAGCGATTACCGGAGACCCTACGAAAGTTGGGGATTTTCCAGGTGCAAGTTCTGTTTACGATTTGACTTCATTTGATTTAATTGCAATGTTAAAAGGAATGAACGAAGGCTATTCCTATTCTGGACGCCCTCTTGGTGTGAAGACGTCATTTACAGTTGGAGCAGCGTTTAATCCGAATGTATCGAATCTTGAAAAAGCAATCAAGCGACTGGAGAAGAAAATCGCTGCAGGTGCGGATTTTATCATGACACAGCCCATGTACGACAAAGAGCAAATTGAACGATTAAGAGACTATACGAAACATCTGTCGATTCCAATATTCATTGGTGTCATGCCACTCGTTAATGAGCGCAATGCTGAGTTTCTTCATAATGAGGTTCCTGGAATTTCACTTAGCGACACGGTACGCTCTCGCATGCAAAAAACGTTTGGTGATCCCCAAAAAGGAGAAGAAGAAGGTCTTCGAATTGCTGAAGAATTACAACAAACGTGTATAGAACTTTTTGGTAAAGTGTATATCGTAACGCCGTTTCTTAAATACCATATGTCTACTGCACTTGTAGAACATGCAAGGACATTGATTAAAACTTCTTCGATAATGACGTAACACGTCTTCATGCACGTGTTTTTATTTCAATAAGTTTTGTTACATAAACAACTGTACTTTCGTACGGTTGTTTTTTTATGAATAAAATTGTCCATAGATTTGAAAACTAACACCATCATATAAAAAGTTTCAAAGTAAAAGGAGGAATTCATTGATGTTGAAATCTGCAAAAATACTAAGCATGACCGCGTTAACTGCAACGCTTTTGCTCTCAATTCCTCAGACGAGTGAAGCCTTTAGTGATCAAGTGATCCAAAAAGGAGCAACTGGAGATGACGTTGTAGAACTTCAAGCTAGACTTCAATACATTGGTTATTACAACGATACAATTGACGGTGTATTCGGATGGGGAACGTATTGGAGTGTACAAGAATATCAAGAAGCGTTCGGGATGGAGATTGACGGTCTTGTTGGAGACGATTTGAAAGCAAGATTGGATAAAACGACAAACTACGATGAACAGTTTGTGCATGAAGCGTTAGAAAACGGTCGCAAGTTCACTCATTACGGGACGACACCGTTAGAAATTCAAAAAGGACCAAAAGGAAGTAAAGGTGGCGGCACTTCTAGTGGACAATCGGGCCAACCTTCAAATCAAGAAGGAACGAGTGGTGGAGAGACGCCAAGTAATGAAGGGCAACCACCAGCACAATCTGGCCAAGGACAGGATCAAGGTCAAGACCAAGGACAGGATCAAGGCCAGGGTCAAGACCAAGGTCAACCAGAAGCAGCACCTGAACAACAACCAGACACAGGTGGAGAGGTGCCTGAAGAACAAAATAATGAGGCCAACATTCAAAAAGCAACAAACGTTCCAGACGGTTTTTCTGAAAACGACATTCAAATTATGTCTAATGCAGTATACGGCGAGGCACGTGGAGAACCTTATGTCGGTCAAGTAGCCGTTGCAGCGGTCATTATTAATCGAATGAATGATTCGGAGTTTCCGAACACTGCGAGTGGTGTCATTTTTGAACCGAGAGCATTTACGGCGGTAGCGGATGGACAAATCTATTTAACGCCGGATGAAACAGCGAGAAAAGCGGTACTTGATGCGATTAACGGTCAGGATCCATCTAATGGTGCGACTTATTATTATAATCCAGTAACAGCTACGTCTGGGTGGATTTTCGGGCGACCGACAATTACACAAATCGGCAAACATGTGTTTGCGAATTAAGTTAAAGGAGGGATCATTATGTTTCGAGCGATAACCATTGCAGTATTGTCAGTAGCACTACTCGGTACTGGAATCTTTGCATATCAAACACATCAAGAGAAAGAAGCTTTGGCAATTAGTCATGAAAATAACTATCAAAGAGCCTTTCATCAATTGTCTTATCACATGGACCAACTAGAAGATGAATTAGGTGCATCGTTGGCGACGAACGGTGCAAGTCAATTTTCAGGTTCTCTTTCAGAAGTTTGGAGAATATCTTCATTAGCTCACAATGAAATGGGTGAGTTGCCACTCGGTATGATTCCTGCGAAAGAAACGGATCAATACTTAGCAAACGTTGCGGAATTCTCTTATGAGACAGCTGTACGCGATCGTAATGAAGAGCCGCTAACGAATGAAGAATATGACAAACTCGAGAACTTCTACAGTCAAGCGAAAGAAATTAAGCATGATCTTCGTACCGTACAAGCGCAAGCGTTGAACAACGATTTCCGTTGGTCTGACGTTGAACGAGATTTAATGAGCGATCAAAACCCTGGTGAAGGGACGATGGTATCGTCATTTAAATCAATTGATCAAAAAGCAAAAGGCTTCTCTGAAAACAATTGGAACGACGATGCTGGTTTTTCTTTAGATGTAAATAAACGTCTTGCAAAAGCAGTCAAAGATAAAGAGAAGTTATCAGAAGAAGAAATTATAAAGAAGGCAAAGGCGTTTTTAGACCTTCCTAATAGTGTCGATGCTAAAGCAGAAAAACTAGGCGAAGGAATGCCATACAAAGGTTATCAAGTCGTTATTGAAGATTCAGATGGAGAACGCAACTACATGATTGATATGACTGAACGGGGTGGCTTACCGGTTTGGGCATTGCAATCAAGAGACATCACTGAACCAAAAATCGGCTTGAACGATGCGTCAGAGCGAGCGAAGGAATTCCTTGAGGATAAAGGGATTACTGATGTTCAACTCGTAGACAGCAAGCAATATGATACAATCGGCACCTTTCAATTTGTGCCTGTAAAAGACGATGTTCGTTTATACCCTGATGCGCTTATCGTTGAAATTGCTCTTGATGACGGTGATCTTGTCGGTTTTAAAGGTGCCAATTACTTTGCAAATCATCGTGAACGTCATGACTTGTCGCCAGCGTTAACGCTTGATGATGCACTTGATGAATTGCATCCTAATTTAAAATCAAGAGAAGAACACTTAGCTATTATTGAAAATCAAAATGGCGATGAAGTGCTCACGTATGAAATCTTTGCGACAATGAATGGTGACACGTACCGCATTTACTTGAATGCAGACACAGGTTTTGAAGAAGAAGTGAAACGAATGCAAGAAGCGGAACCAGTATACGATGTTGATGTTGTCTAAATAAAAGATCGCCTGCAGATAATTACAATCTGCAGGCGATCTTTTTTATTGTCTCTTGACAACATCTAAAAACAAGAATAGGATATAGATTATCATTCCTGACTAAACGAATAAGATTTAGAGGTGATCCCTTGTCAAGTTATGTTCAACCAGTGTCTGAACAACAATCGGTCGTCAAACAAACGTTAGGACTTAAACGTCCACAACTCAATTTAGTAACCGTTGGACTGGCCGCATCAATTTTATTAGCAATCTATTTATTATTTACGCAACATTTTGTTCAGCCTATTTTACTCATTATCGGAATTTTACTCGGTTATACATTATTCCACGCACGTTTCGGATTTACGAGCGCCTTTCGTAGGTTAGCATCTGTCGGAAACGGCCAAGCCGTTCGTGCGCACATGCTCATGTTGGCTGTCGCTGTCACATTATTTGCACCAATTTTAGCTACAGGATTTACTTTTTTTGGAGGCGAAGCAGCTGGTAATATTTCACCAGTCGGTGTAAGTCTAATCATCGGAGCATTTATGTTTGGAATTGGTATGCAACTCGGTGGCGGGTGTGCGTCGGGAACGCTGTATGCCGTTGGTGGTGGACGTTCTGTTATGTTCATTACGTTGCTCTTTTTTATTATCGGATCTACGATTGGTGCTGCACACTTTAACTTTTGGATGGAAGACATGCCTGCGTTCGAACCATTTTCATTAGCCACATCTACTGGTTTAGGGTATGGAGGAGCGTGGATGGTTTCACTGATCATTTTCGCGGTGATTGCACTAATTACGGTTCTCATTGAAAAGAAGAAAAACCCTCCAAAGCTTGCAGACGTTCCTTCTGAACGTGGCTGGAAACGAATTTTTAGAGGATCTTGGCCACTGTTTGCTGCAGCGATTGTTTTGGCAGTATTAAATGCGATTACACTTCTCGTTCGTGAGACGCCTTGGGGTGTAACGTATGCCTTTACTTTGTGGGGGTCGAAAGCTGCTCAATTTTTAGGGTTTGATGTTGAGAGTTGGGGCTTTTGGCAAGGAGATACAGCGGCGTTAAATGCTTCAATTTTTGCAGATACTACATCTGTGCTTAACTTTGGCGTTATTCTCGGTGCATTTTTAGCATCAGCTGCTGGCGGTTTGTTTAAGTTTAATAAGATTACGAAAGGCAATGCACTTGCATCTGTGATTGGTGGTTTAATGATGGGCTATGGTGCGCGTTTAGCGTTTGGATGTAACATTGGTGCTTACTTTAGTGGGATTGCTTCATTTAGTGCCCACGGTTACATTTGGGGAATTATGGCGCTAGGCGGAACATTTCTTGCACTTTATTTACGTCCTTTATTTGGACTAAGTGTTCCTAAACAAAACGATAGTTTCTGCTAACTACAGTGGTTTGCTTCAATGAATTTTCCGAAGCAAACCACTGATTTTTGTAGGAAAACTTTCCATTTGATTTCTTGACTAGAATTGTTTTCGGTTCTTTATTATGATAAGATTTAGGCACTGATATTCGAGTAAAATGACCTTACATACGGAGAGAATAACTTTGAAAATCAACATTGCAATCGATGGACCAGCAGGTTCTGGAAAGAGTACAGTAGCGTCTCTAGTTGCTGAAAAACTAGGCTATTTATATATTGACACTGGAGCCATGTACAGGGCGCTAACGTATCAAGCATTACGTCATGACATTAAGCCATCTGAAGAAGTAAGCTTAATGCAACTACTCAACCGTATGGACTTTAAGCTTTCTGAAGAAGGCAACCATATGCTTGTAAATGAAGAGTTGCTCGGTGAAGAAATTCGGACAAGGGAAGTAACAAGTCACGTGTCTGAAGTGTCTGCACATCGTGTGATTCGTGAAGCGATGGTTAAGAAACAACAACAGTTAGCAACTGAGAAAGGTGTCGTATTGGATGGTCGCGACATCGGGACGTTCGTTTTACCAAATGCTGAATTAAAGATTTACTTATACGCTACAGCAAATGAGCGAGCAAATCGCAGACATCAAGAAAATGTCCAAAAGGGTATAGAATCAAGTCTTGAAGAGATTTATAACGATCTAGTAGAACGTGATCGCTATGATACATCAAGAGCTTATGCACCGTTAAAGCAAGCGGATGATGCAGAGCCTTTGGACACTACGAATCTTACGATAACAGAAGTAATTGAGACGATTGTTACTCGCGCCCGACTGAAGGAGATCGAGACGAATGATTTATAGAATTGGTCAATTTCTTTGTCGAATTGTACTTTCAGGGGTTTTTTTCGCGAAGATACAGGGAAAGGAACATATACCGAGTGATGGACCAGTTATTATATGTTCCAATCATAAAAGCAATTGGGATCCACCATTTCTAGGTTCTTACATTAAGCGACCTCTACGTTTTATGGCTAAAGAAGAACTGTTCGAAAAGATGTTTATCGGTGGTCTTTTAAGAAGGCTTGGAGCATTTCCAGTTAAGCGTGGTACTGGTGATCGTCAGTCATTAAAAACAGGTATTAATCACTTGAAAAATGGCGAAATGATGCTTTTGTTTCCAGAAGGAAACCGAAGTAAAGACGATCAGCTCGGTGAAGGATTAGCAGGCGCCGGTTTTTTTGCACTTAGAACAGAAGCGGTCGTCGTACCTGCATATGTCAAAGGCTGGTACAAGCCGTTTAAAGGTGTACAATTAACTTATGGCAAGCCAATTCCTATGGATGATCTTCGTGAATCGAAAGCCAGTTCCAGAGAAGCTACCGAACGAATCATGGAGCACATCCGGCAACTCAGAGATGACATTGAGTAAGTAGCACGAATCGATTGTCTGCAACATTCTTCTAAACATATGAAGAATTTTGTATATATAAAGTTCTTGATGACTACGAAAGATGTTTTTAAAGGGAAGTAAGGAGGCAAATGACATGGTTGAAGAAATGAACAATGAACTAAACGAAATGAAGGATTTCAATGTCAATGACATTGTAACCGGCAAGGTAACGAAGGTAGAAGAAAAGCAAGCATTTGTTGATGCGGGATATAAGGTGGATGGCATCATCCCTATTAGCGAACTGTCGAGCTTACACGTAGAAAAAGTAAGTGACATCATTTCTGAAGGAGATGAGCTTAAACTTAAGGTCATTAAAGCAGAAGACGATGAACTTATTTTAAGTGTACGTGGTGCTCGTGCTGACAAAGCATGGGATGAACTGCAAGCGAAGTTCAATAACAATGAAACGATTGAAGCTGAAGTTGCTGAGATTGTAAAAGGCGGATTGGTCGTTGACGTTGGGGTTCGTGGATTTATTCCAGCTTCACTCGTAGAACGTCATTTCGTTGAAGATTTCTCTGATTATAAAGGGAAAACATTGGAATTAAAGATCGCTGAACTCGATCCGAGCGACAATAAATTAATCTTATCTAGAAGAGCAGTACTCGACAATGAAGTAGAAGCGAAGAAGAAAGACATTCTCGATAACTTAACGGTTGGTAACACGGTTAAAGGGACTGTTCAGCGTTTGACAGACTTTGGTGCATTCGTTGATGTAGGTGGAGTTGATGGACTCGTTCATATTTCACAAATGGCTCACCACCGTGTTGAGTCACCAGGTGAGATCGTTAAAGAAGGCGAAGAGATTGAAGTGAAGATTCTCGCAGTGGATGCTGACAAAGAGCGTGTTTCACTATCAATTAAAGATACGTTGCCTGGACCTTGGACAACGATTGAAGGGCAGTTCCAGCCAGGAGACGTTATTGACGGACATGTAAAGCGTCTCGTATCTTTCGGAGCATTCGTTGAAGTTTCACCAGGTGTTGAAGGACTCGTTCACATTTCACAAATCGCGAACCGCCATATCGGAACGCCTAATGAAGTGTTAGAAGAAGGACAAGCAGTTCAAGTGAAGATTCTTGAGATTAGCCCTTCAGACCAACGAATCTCATTAAGCATTCGTGAACTTGAAGAGAGTACAGCATCTAGTCAAAAGGTTCAACGCGAATATGAAGCACCTGAAGAAGAACATTCTGGTTTTTCACTCGGTGATATGATTGGTGACCAACTAAAGAAATATCGTAATTAATTGTAAATCGCGGAAATCGGCGGATACCTTATAGGATTCGCCGATTGTTTTGTGACGGATTGCTTTTCTTTATTCTTGTCTATACTGGATAAGAAAAAGGAGAGTTTTTCTTGGAGGACTTGTTATTTTATTGGTTTTCATGGATACTTTGGGTAATTGTTACCTTCTTCTTTAAGAAGACACGAGCAAGGTTTTATCTCGCTGTATGGATTCTCATTGTCATGATCGTAAAACCATTAACGATTCCTGGTATGCAAGGCGATATTTCGTTAGCCTATATATTCTTAACGCTCGGTGCGATGATTTGGGTCGGCCAAACGATCAAGTGGCATCATTTTCTATCGATGATAACAATGACAAGCCTAGCCTTTCTTTATGCTGCGTTGCAGCTGTCATATTGGTTTAGTCCAGTGATTTTTTTAATTCATGAAACGTGGCTCGTTGCTGTTATTATGGTATTTGTTACGCTTTTGATCGTGAACAAGCCAGATAACCGGATACCTTGGTTACTTGTTGCTTGTTGTATTGGGAATTTCTGGCAGGCGGTTGTCGTTTCGCCATTAACATCTGGTTTGCATTTAGGTTTTAACCACTTTTTCAATGACGTGTCAGCGATGGTCATGTTACTTGTAGTGTGGCATTGTGTCGAGCGAATGATTTATGAGTTTTCAAAGCTTCAAAAAGGTGCAGCAAAGCACCAGACATCATTAACGATGTGAAGGAATAGATTTAAGAGAACAGGGGGCATGTAAGTACATGTCAAAGCCAGTAGTTGCAATTGTAGGTCGTCCAAATGTGGGAAAATCAACGATTTTTAATCGTATGGTTGGTGAGCGTATGGCGATCGTTGAAGATAAACCAGGCGTAACGAGAGATCGTTTGTATGGACAAGGGGAATGGTTAAACCGAACGTTCCATGTTATTGATACAGGTGGAATTGATATCGTAGATGAACCGCTTCAAGATCAGATGCGAATGCAAGCAGAGATCGCCATTGAAGAAGCTGACATTATTATCTTTATCGTGAACGGTCGTGACGGGATTACGTCAAGTGACCAAGACGTTGCAAGCATTTTGCAGCGCTCGAAAAAGCCTGTTGTCATCGGTGTGAATAAAGTTGACAATCCTGATATGCAAGAACATATTTATGACTTTTATCAGTTTGGTTTCGGTCAACCGTTTCCAATTTCCGGTTCACACGGAATTGGAATTGGAGATATGCTTGATGAAGTTTTTGCGAATTTCCCAGTGAATGAAGAAGACGAAGAAGATGATGGTGTGATTGATATTGCAGTTATCGGTCGTCCGAACGTTGGGAAATCAACACTCGTTAACTCTGTGCTCGGTGAAGAACGTGTTATTACGAGTAATATTGCTGGTACGACGAGAGATGCGATTGATTCGTATTTCGAACAAGATGGACAAGAGTACCGGATTATTGATACAGCAGGGATGAGAAAACGCGGGAAAGTATATGAGAATACAGAGAAGTATAGTGTTCTTCGTGCGATGCGTGCACTTGAACGAGCAGATGTCGTCCTCGTCGTTGTTGATGGTGAAGAAGGCATTATTGAACAAGACAAAAAAATTGCCGGTTATGCCCATGAATCAGGACGGGCAGTTATTATTGTCGTAAATAAATGGGATGCGGTTGAAAAAGACGACCGTACGATGAAAGAATACACCGACAAAGTTCGGGAAACGTTCGCGTACCTATCGTATGCGCCAATTCAGTTCGTTTCGGCAAAAACGAACCAACGGGTGCAAAAGTTGTTACCGATCGTAAACGAAGTCGTAGAAAGCCATAAGATGCGGATGCCAACTCATGTTATTAACGATGTCATTATGGATGCCGTTGCGAGAAACCCTGCACCTACATCCGGTACGAAGCGACTGCGAATTAACTATGCTACGCAAGTAGCGACAGGGCCTCCGACGTTTGTCGTATTTGTTAATGATCCAGAGCTGTTTCATTTCTCATACCGCAGGTACCTGGAGAACCAACTTCGTGAAGCGTTTACGTTTGTCGGTACGCCAATTCGGATTTTAGCTCGTAAAAAGAATGAATCGTGATCCAGATTAATCGTTGAAGCTTTGGGGAGAGGGGTAAACGATGGACATTATTCTTGCTGGTTTAATCGCCTATTTAATCGGGTCGATTAGCTTCAGCTATATCTTCGTTAAAAAAATAAAAAAAGTTGATATTCGTAAGTACGGCAGTGGAAATGCCGGTGCCACCAATACGCTACGAGTTTTAGGGAAAGGACCTGCAATTTTAGTTCTTTTGTTAGACGCACTAAAGGGTGCTGTGGCGGTTTTCATTGGCTTTTTAGCCGAGATGGCATTTATTAATACAGGTTTGTCTTTTTTTGAGCAATATTCAGGATGGACGCCAGCATTAAGTGGTTTGTTAGCCATTCTTGGACATAATTATCCGCTTTATTATGGTTTTCGTGGGGGGAAAGGTGTAGCAACGACCATTGGCGTTATTGCGACACTCGTTTTCTTCCCTGCGATTTACGTTGGAATCGTTGCGATCTTGGCGATTGTTTTGACAAAGTATGTGTCGCTCGGCTCTTTAATCTTTGCCTTTTTTACACCGTTTTTCGTATTTCTTACGATGAATCATTATGATCATCCGATCTCATATTTCTTTTTAACGTGTGTAGTAGGGATTATGTCGATTTGGCGGCATCGGACGAATATCCAAAGATTGTTATCGGGCACAGAAAGCAAGCTTGGTCAAAAGTCTAAATAAGGAGAGATTGCATGAGTCAGAATGTAACAGTTCTAGGCGCAGGTAGTTGGGGTACAGCACTTGCGATGGTACTTGCAGATAATGGGCATCATGTCAAACTATGGGCAAGACGTTCGGAACAAGTCGAAGAGATTAATAATAAACATACAAACAACAACTACTTACCGTCAGTAACCTTGCCAAAAAACCTTAAAGCAACGACGAGCTTTGAGGAAGCAATTGAGCATGGCGATGCATTGTTAATTAGCGTGCCGACTTCTGCAATGCGAGAGACTGTTGCGTCACTTGTGAACGTCAACAAATCTTTTCCATACGTTATTCACGCATCAAAAGGAATTGAACCAGATTCCTTACTTCGAGTATCAGAAGTTATGATTGATGCAGGCATTAATCAGGTTACAAAAGGCATTGTCTGTTTATCAGGACCTAGTCATGCAGAGGAAGTCGCAAAACGTCAACCAACGACAGTGACCGTTTCTTCAGAAACGTACGACGACGCGAAGGCTGCACAAGACTTGTTTAACAATCAACATTTTCGTGTTTACACAAATGACGATATGGTCGGCGTGGAATTTGGTGGTTCACTAAAGAACGTCATCGCACTAGCAGTTGGGCTTGCTGAAGGATTAGGGTTTGGTGACAATGCGAAGTCAGCAATTATGACGAGAGGCTTGGCCGAAATTACACGATTAGGTACACATCTTGGTGCGAAACCACTTACGTTTTCTGGTCTTTCTGGACTTGGTGATTTGATTGCTACGTGTACGAGTAAGCATAGTCGGAACTGGCGAGCGGGTTATCAATTAGGTCGTGGCAAAGCGTTAGACACGGTTCTAAATGAAATGGGTATGGTCGTTGAAGGCGTGAAAACGACGCGAGCGATGCAACAACTTGCAAACCGTGAAGACATTGAAGTACCAATTACTTCAGCTTTGTATGATGTCGTGTTTAATCATCAACTGCCTGAAAGTGCAAGTGAACAATTAATGGGTCGACTAAAGAAAAATGAACAAGAAGATTTTTACCCAAATGTAACCGACTAAAAATCACACCTTTTTTCTAGCTACATATCATAAGCATTATCAACTAGAAAGAAGGTGTGCGTCATGAACAATTTTGATTCCCTTTTTGACCGCCTGAATAAAGAGTCAAAAGTAAATCAAGACGATGTTTTTAACATGGCTAATTCGGTGAGCGGTGCAAATTTTCAAGACGAAGCAACTGTACGGCAGTTAATTAATGATGTTGCTCGTATGGCAGGAGTACGAGTATCACGTGAAAAAGAAGATCAGCTCGTACACGCAATCACCAATAATGAAATGCCTCTTGATTTTCAATCATTAAGCCAATTATTTAGAGGTTAATTCTCATTTGTTGGGCGTTCGTATAGTTCAATGTCTGCACGTGTCGCATAGGATAACAGTGAACCACATCCAACAAGGAAACCACCTTTTGGAAGAGAGATTTAGTCAACCGGAGAACCCGAGTTCTCCGGTTTTATTTGTTTGAACATTTTTCAACACTATGTATAGTAGGCAGTGCGCCTTCGTTTCTAGCTGTGCTATAATGGACAAGTGTAATTGAAGGAGGGTGGAAGATGACCCCATTAGAGTCAATGTGGCTTTCGTTTATCGGCTTAGGGCTGATGTTCGTATCTGCAGTCACAGCACTACTCGGAAAAGAGAAGTTATCGGGTTTTCTCCGTTTTATCGTGCTAAGTTTTTCATTTATTTGTATCATTATTGCCGGACTCATCGTGCTCGTAGTCGTCGTACCAGGTTCAAGAGCAGATTTGTAGTCTGTGCTTTGGAGTGAGTTTTTTGAATCAACGTAAGTTTAAGTGGCTTAGTGTTGTTTTTTTTGCATGCCTACTTATTGGATGCCAATCAAACGTTCAAGGCGACGGTACAGGTTCCCGCGGGTTCCCACATAATGAACAGTTGCAGTCCGTTCAGGCAGCGGTTGATGAATTTCAGGAACAACGTGGGGTACCGCCTATACAGAATTTCGAGAGCGATACGGGGCTTTATGAGCGTTATCGCGTCGATTTTTCACAGTTAATTCCAGGATTTATGAACGATGCACCAGCAAGTGCCTATGAAAATGGAGGCGACTTCTACTATACGTTAATTAACGTAGAAGAGGAGCCTGAAGTTCGTGTCACTCCAGTGCTTGTGATGCATGAAGCGAATCAATTTGAACGAACGGTTCATCAGTATACAAGAACCCACGGCTATCCTCCGATTGAAGAGATGGTTGCACCGGGTGTGTTCGAACTTGATTATGAAGCGCTTGGCTTAGATGAGCCACCAACTGTTCAAAGTCCATATTTTGCGACGAACTTGCCTATTTATGTTGATCGTGAAGGTCGTGCGATTATTGATTACGCAATTGATCTTAATCGTCTGCTTCAAGAGTATGACGCAGAGCCTGAAGATGAAGAAGATATTCGTTCCATGTTAACTGACGAATTTCCGGTAGCTCCGGTTTACTCTGTTCCTTACTCAATTGAAGACGGGGAACCGAAGATGATTGGCGATGTCAACTGATGAAAGTAGTTCTAAACCTCTTCACTCTATCTATATATAGAGAAGAAGAGGTTTTTTGTTTATTTTTTTAAAACTAAACTGCCACCTTTTCAAAGACTGTCATAAAGAGGTGGACAACATCATAGAATGTTTTGACACAGAATTTATGAAACGGTGGAGTTAATTTTAGAACGGAGGGGATCTCGTGGAAAAAGTGGATATCTTTAAAGATATCGCAGAACGTACAGGAGGCGATATTTACTTAGGGGTTGTCGGAGCCGTACGAACAGGTAAGTCAACCTTTATAAAAAAGTTTATGGAACTTGTCGTTCTTCCGTACATGGATAGTGAAGTCGAGCGCGCACGTACACAAGATGAATTGCCTCAAAGTGCCGCTGGTAAAACGATTATGACAACAGAACCAAAATTCGTCCCAAACACTGCTGTAGAACTCCACGTGGATGAAGGCTTAGACGTCAACATCCGTCTCGTAGACTGTGTCGGGTATGCAGTTGCTGGAGCAAAAGGGTATGAAGATGAACACGGACCGAGGATGATTAACACCCCTTGGTACGAAGAACCGATCCCATTCCAAGAAGCAGCTGAAATTGGAACGAGAAAAGTCATTCAAGAGCATTCAACGCTCGGTGTTGTCGTCACGTCTGACGGTAGTATTGGTGAGTTGCCACGTCACGAGTATTTAGAAGCTGAAGAACGAGTCATTGAAGAGTTAAAAGAAGTGGGTAAACCGTTTATCGTAATCGTGAACTCCGTGCGGCCGTATGCTGCTGAGACAGAACAACTCCGAACAAATCTAGAGCAATTGCATGATGTGCCAGTGTTATCGATGAGCGTGGAAAGCATGACTGAACATGATATCCACCGAGTATTAAGAGAAGTTCTCTTTGAATTCCCGGTTCACGAAGTAAATGTAAATTTACCGAGCTGGGTAATGGTTTTAAGAGACGATCATTGGCTTAGAAAAGATTACGAACGTTCTGTCAAAGAAACCGTTCAAGACATTAAACGGTTACGAGATGTGGACCGCGTTGTCGGAAATTTCGCTGGTGATTTTGAATTTATTGATAACGCGTCACTTGCAGGTATTGAGATGGGGCATGGGATTGCAGATATTGACCTCTATGCGCCAGATGACTTGTATGATGAGATTCTAAAAGAAGTTGTCGGTGTTGAAATACGAGGTAAAGACCACCTCTTACAGCTGATGCAAGACTTCTCTCATGCTAAATCAGAATACGATCAAGTGTCAGAAGCACTCAAAATGGTTAAACAAACGGGTTATGGTATTGCTGCCCCTGCAACGACAGACATGAGTTTAGATGAGCCTGAACTCATTCGCCAAGGCTCAAGGTTCGGCGTTCGCTTGCGCGCAGTTGCACCGTCCATTCATATGATTAAAGTCGATGTAGAGAGTGAATTCGCCCCAATCATAGGTACAGAAAAACAAAGTGAAGAATTGATCCGTTACTTGATGCAAGATTTCGAAGAAAATCCACTTTCCATCTGGAATTCAGATATTTTCGGAAGGTCGCTGAACTCCATTGTTCGCGAAGGAATTCAAGCGAAATTATCATTGATGCCGGAAAACGCACGATATAAACTGAAAGAAACGTTAGAGCGAATTATTAATGAAGGCTCTGGTGGATTGATTGCCATCATATTGTAAAAACCTTCGTTTTTACTGAATCTGCTAAAACCAATGAATAAAGGATCCCGAAGACTGTGAGGGGTTCTTTATTTTTTTGTGTTGGATGTTATTTCTTTACCGTTCGTATTCAATGTAATAGTAATAATATGGAAGAAAAGGGGTTTTCTAAGATGGTCACATCAATTGAAACAGCGACTTTACAAGATTTGTGATTTTAGTATTGTTTAAGGGGTATTTTTTTTGCTCTTTTACGCGATGATGTTACAATAGAGTCTAAAGGGAATTGCTTTCTAGTAGGCCCTATGCTAAAATTTCTAGCGATTAAAGACGAGGAGGGGCCAGTACATGACAAAGTTCGATAAAGATAAAATTGAAACAGCGGTCCGTCATATTTTAGAAGCGATCGGTGACAACCCAGATCGTGAAGGAATTAAAGATACACCTGCTCGCGTTGCGCGCATGTACGAGGAAGTGTTTAGTGGTATAGATGAAGATCCAACAACACATTTGCAGACAGTGTTTGGAGAAGAACACGAAGAACTCGTTCTTGTGAAAGACATTACATTCTATAGTATGTGTGAGCATCATTTATTGCCGTTTTTCGGAAAAGTACACGTCGGTTACATTCCTAAAAATGGAACAGTAACTGGGCTAAGTAAACTAGCGCGTGTAGTCGAAACGGTAACGAGAAGACCTCAACTCCAAGAAAGAATTACATCGACGGTTGCTGACGCAATGCTTGATACACTTGAGCCACATGGTGTGATGGTTATCGTTGAAGCAGAACATATGTGCATGACGATGCGTGGAATTCAAAAGCCTGGAAGTTCAACGGTAACATCTGCGGTACGTGGAGTTTTTGCAAACGATGAGTCGTCAAGACAAGAAGTGCTATCGTTGATTAAAGGATAAAGGAGCGGTACTTTTGGGGCAATCGAATGATTTTTTTGTAGTTCGTGCTGAAGAAGATGGTGTGAACGTTATTGGCTTAACGAGGGGCAACACGACTCGGTTTCATCATTCAGAAAAACTGGATAAAGGTGAAGTGATGATTGGACAGTTTACGGAACATACCTCTGCCGTTAAGATAAGAGGGAAAGCCTTCATTCAGACGGGCCATGGAGAAATGTACACTGAAGGAAACTAAGGTTTGAAGTTCTTGTAACAGCCAGTATGCGTCGAGATCGTGATTGCATGCTGGCTTTTCGATGAATTGAACAGCGAGGTTGCATCTAAGGAAGAAGAGGATGAGACGTATGATGAATGAAAACGAACGATTTGATTACGTACACGATCGTTTTTTGAAGCTAAGTGATCACCGTTATTTACACGATCATATTACGAGAGTTTCTATTGATGAAGATAAGACGTATTTACTGATTAACAGCATTAAAGATGACAATCTTCAAGAAGAAGAGGAAGTCAAGCGTGTGACAGCAGGTTTACTCGTCGATGCTGCGCTTACAACTCATCAATATGTACCTTTACATAATGAAAACGAACAACGTGAAAAAGAAAAACAACTCGTCGTACTAGCAGGCGATTGGTATAGCAGCTTATATTACAGTGAGCTTTCAAAGCTTGGTGATGTAGGCCTCGTTCGTGTGTTCTCAAGGTCAATTCAGAAGACGAATAATGCGAAGATTCGTCTACATGAGCGCGGGTGGAAAGACTTAGAGGAATTAGAAGAACTCATTACGACGATGGAAGCCACTCTCATTCAAAACGTAGGCATCTATTTTGATCAACGCTCGATTGCTGATTTTGCAGGCCACTTCTTAACGTATCGACGATTGTTAGATTTAATTGAACATGCAGCAAAAGATGAAGAGCCGTTTGGTTCTGCACGCTTGTCACCGCTTTTTGCAATTGAACCAACAGATCGAAATCGTGATGAATACATTCAAGAAATGATTTCTAACTTAGAAGTTGTGGCAGCCAATGTAAAAGATCGACTGCTCGCATCGTATCAAGAGAATGAAGCAGAACTCTCAACGCAATTGAAAAAACGATTTATGGAACTTGTGAATAAGTAAAGCGCTTTAAAAGGGAAGGGGAAACCTACGTGGTGAATGCGAAAGAAAAACACGTTCACGAAGTGTTTGAGTCGATTTCAACACAATATGACAAGATGAATGGTGTTATTAGTTTAAACATGCACAAATCTTGGCGTAAAGATATTATGGGGAGAATGGCAATTCCGGTAGAAGGCAACGTTCTAGACATTTGTTGCGGAACAGCTGATTGGACAATTGCAATTTCAGAAGACCTCGAAGGTAAAGGACGAGTAACTGGTCTTGATTTCAGCAAAAACATGTTAGAAGTAGGAAAAGAAAAAGTCAATAACCTCGGTTTACAAAACGTTGAACTCGTTCACGGAAACGCGATGGAGCTACCGTTTGAAGATAACTCGTTTCACGTAGTAACGATTGGATTTGGCTTAAGAAACGTTCCAGATCCACAGGTTGCTATTCAAGAGATGTACCGTGTTTTGAAACCAGGAGGACAAGTCGTCTGTCTTGAGACCTCTCATCCAGAAAATCCATTGTTCCGTCCGTTTTATTCGGTGTACTTTAAGCAAGTGATGCCACGTCTTGGAAAACTATTCGCTAAGAGCAAAGAAGAATATCAATGGTTACATGATTCTACGACCACGTTTCCGAAGAAAGATATGCTTTCCACGTGGTTTTCAGATGAAGGGTTTATTGATGTGAACTTTAAAAGCTATGCAGGTGGTGCAGCAGCCGGTCACTGGGGTTTTAAACCGTCAGAACAAGGGGAAGCTGAATGATGAGGAAACTTAAAGTTATTCTTGAGATGATTAAGTTTGAACATACCGTCTTTGCACTTCCTTTCGCTTTTTTAGGAGCTATATTAGGTAGTTTCGTTGAGAATGGGGCTTGGCCAACACTGTGGCAATGGATTTGGATTACGGTTGCGATGGTCGGTGCAAGAAGTGCAGCGATGAGTTTGAATCGTGTCATTGATGCGGTCATTGATAAACGAAATCCAAGAACGAAGGACAGGGCGATACCCGCCGGGTTACTTTCTTATACCGAAGTGACAATATTTATCGTCGCTTCGTTTACAATGCTATTTGTCGCAGCGTTTCAGTTAAATATGCTTGCGGTTTATTTACTGCCACTTGCCGTTTTCTTTCTTGTTCTGTATTCCTACACGAAGCGGTTTACGTGGGCATGTCACTTCATCCTCGGTATGACAATCGCACTCGCTCCTCTTGGAGGTTGGGTTGGTGCAACAGGGACGATAAGTCCTGTCGCGATTCTCTTATTCTTAGTCGTGATGTTTTGGACGGCTGGATTTGATATTATCTACGCTACACAAGATGCGGACTATGATCGCAAAAACGGATTGCATTCTGTACCTGCTCGTTTTGGAATTAAACGTGCCTTAATGATTGCAAGAGGTAGTCACGTAATTAGTATTATCGCACTCGTTCTCTTATCATTAACATCGCCACTCGGGTGGATTTTCTTCCTTGGTGCAATGATTTGTGCTGGAATTATGATCTATGAGCATAGTTTGGTGTCTCATAACGATTTATCGAAGGTGAACGTCGCGTTCTTTACGATGAATGGCATTATTAGCATGCTCATGCTCGCCTTTACGATTGGAGATTTTATGTTATGACGAACAATGACAAGCGAACGTTTGCGGTCGCGATGACAGGTGCAAGCGGAGCAGTTTATGGAATTCGCCTCGTTCAGACGTTGTTAAATGAAGGGCACCGCATTCATTTCCTTATGTCGAGTGCCGCTTGGCAAGTGTTTGATCAAGAAGTTGGTCTTGATATTTCAGATAAAGAAGCTTGTTTACAGAAACTATTTCCGACGGGGGATTTACACGTTCACGGTAAACAAGATTTCTCAGCGCCGATTGCAAGCGGATCTTATAAGCATGACGGTATGATCGTTGTGCCATGCTCAATGGGGACGCTTTCGAAAATGGCACACGGAAATTCAGGCTCTCTTTTAGAGCGTTCTGCAGATGTTACGTTGAAAGAAGGCAGACCCCTTTTAATCGTTCCAAGAGAAACGCCGCTTCATAGCATTCACTTAGAGAATATGAAACGACTTTCTGATTTAGGAGCAGCGATTATACCTGCAATGCCTGGGTTTTATCATCAACCACAATCGATGGATGATCTGATTAATTTTGTCGTCGGGAAGGTTCTTGATCGCTTGAATGTAGAACATGAACTATTTAAAAGATGGGGAGAGATGTCATGATTACTGTTGGTGAGATTCTCTATACGAACGTACACCCGTTTTTCTATCATTTGAATCGTGAAAAACTAGAGCATCGAGTATCTTTCATTCCAAGCATCCCAGCTAAGTTAAATAATGCAATGGCAAAAGGTGAGATTGACGTCGGTGCCATTTCATCGTTCAGCTATGCAAAAAACCATGAGCAATATGTGTTAATGCCTAACCTTTCAGTTTCTGCAAAAGGCGATGTTCGTTCGATCTTTTTGTTCTCAAAAAAACCTATTGAACAATTGGACGAGTGTGATGTTGCTTTAACGCATAGTTCAGCTACGTCGATACATCTTTTGAAATTGTTGTTAAAACGTTTCTATAAGCATGAAAATGTTCGATACGAAACAGTAGCACCCGTATTTGGCGATATGATGGCTACATTTGATGCGTGTTTGCTTATCGGTGATGATGCGATCGAGGCGAAACGTCACCACGCAGACTCGTTTTATGTTTATGATTTGGCGGAACATTGGACAACATTCACGAACTTGCCGATGACGTTTGCCGTGTTTGCTATGCGTAAGGAAAAGCTGCTTGAAGATCCAGAAGGCATGCATGAACTATATATTGAATGGAAAGAAAGCCAACATAAGAATGAAAACGATCATTATGCTGAACTTGCAAAAACGGTGACAAACGATTACGGTGGAACAGAACGTTTTTGGCAGCAATATTTTACAAACCTGCGTTATCATTTTTTAGAAGAAGATCAACGAGGATTGCTTTACTTCTATCAATTGTTGCACGAAGAAGGCTTTTTAGATCAAAAAATCGATCATTTGAATGTATGGGACATTAAAACCGGCATTCACTCTATTACTTGAAGGGGACTAGATGGTCATGAAACTAGCAGACCTATATATGTATTTACGTGCTGACATTCATAAAATCGAACAAGAGATGGCAACTGCGGTTTCCAATGCCCACCCTGTTCTAAAGGATGCAACGTTACAACTTTTACAAGCGGGCGGTAAACGAATTCGACCAGTATTCGTTCTTTTAGCTGGGAAGTTCGGAGACTATGATATTCATCGTTTAAAACACATTGGCGTATCACTTGAGCTCATTCATATGGCTTCACTCGTTCATGATGATGTGATTGATGATGCGGAACTTCGCCGTGGCAAAGAGACGGTGAAAGCGAAATACGATAACCGAGTAGCGATGTATACAGGAGACTACATATTTGCGAAAGCGGTTGAAAGTGCAACGTTTTTCGATGATGAACGGATTCATCAATCGATGTCGAAAGTCATTCACGAGATGGTGATCGGTGAAATTGAACAAATTCGTTATCAATATGTTTGGGACCAAGACATTAAAACGTACTTTAGGCGAATTAAACGAAAAACGGCTTTACTCATTGCAGGCAGTTGCGAGCTTGGTGCAATGGCAGTCGGTGCAAGTCGGGAAGAACAACGTGCACTCTATCGATACGGCTATCAAGTAGGCATGGCTTATCAAATCATTGATGATGTTCTTGATTTTACAGGGACAGAAGAAGAGTTAGGTAAGCCTGCAGGCGGCGACCTTTTGCAAGGCAACGTTACGTTACCAGCACTGTATGCCATGCATCATAACCCGGAGATCAAAGCAAAGATCGAATCAGCGTTCCAAGGAGAGCTTCCTAATCAAGAAGAGCTCACTGAACTTCTTCAATTGATTAAAGAAAGTGGCGGAATTGAGTATTCGAAAGCGCTTAGTGAACGCTACTTAAAGAAAGCCTATGAAACGCTTGATACGTTGCCTCAAATTCCTGCGGTTAAATCATTGTCTGAAATTGCGACGTATATTGGCACAAGACACTTTTAATAGGTTTAAACTCTATTAAAGAGATGATATACTATAATGCGGGTAGTTTGCCCGACTTTTAAGAGATCGAACAATAGAGGAGTGCACTGTACATGGAACAATCATTTATTATGGTAAAACCTGACGGCGTAAAGCGTCAGTTAATCGGAGAAATTGTAAGCCGTTTTGAAGCTCGTGGTTATACGCTTAAAGAAGCGAAACTAATGACAATTCCTAAAGAAACTGCTGAAGCTCATTACGGTGAGCATAGCGACAAGCCTTTCTTCGGTGAGCTTGTTGACTTCATTACTTCTGGTCCTGCATTTGCAATGATCTGGGAAGGCGAGAACGTTATTTCTAACGCTCGTACGATGATGGGTTCAACAAACCCGAAAGATGCAGCTCCAGGAACAATTCGCGGAGACTTCGCAACAAACCTTGGTCAAAACGTCATCCACGGTTCGGACTCTCCTGAGAGCGCTGAGCGTGAGATTTCATTATTCTTCGCTAAATAAAGAAGTAAACCGGTCAATTAACGTTGGCCGGTTTTTACTATAAGGAGTCCTTTATGTATGAAGATTATAACGTCTTTGTAAAGCGTGTGCATAACCTATATGGGATTGACCTTTCAATGTACAAATCGAAGCAAATGATGAGAAGGACTCGTTCATTTTATGAACGTTACGGCTTTGTATCGTATGATGATTTTTTTATGATAGGTTTAACAGTAGACCGCGAATTGGAGAAGCGCTTCATCGATCGCATCACAATTAATGTGTCTGAATTTTATCGTAACCGTACCCGCTGGATGGACGTACGTGAACTCGTATTGCCCGAATTGTTAAAGCGTAATGAGGCGCTTACAATTTGGAGTGCAGCGTGTTCTAGTGGTGAAGAAGCGTATACGTTAAGCACTCTATTTTGTGAGCAGATTCAACGAGATATAAAAATTGTTGCAACCGACATCGATGAAAGCATCTTGATGAAAGCGAAAAGAGCGACATATGCGAAGAAGTCGTTGCGAGAATTGTTGCCTCATGAAGTGACAGAGTATTTTAATAACGATGGAAATAACTATACGGTAAAAGACCGTTACCGTGCTTCGATTAAATTCTCCAGACACGACCTCTTAAATGATCCGTATTTCAAAAATGTTCATTTAATTACTTGTCGTAACGTATTGATTTATTTCACAGAAGAAGGGAAAGATATTATTCTAAAGCGTTTCGTCGATTCGTTGACTGACGGAGGATTTTTATTTGTAGGTAGTACCGAGCAAATCTTTGCTCCTGAACGATATGGTTTAGAAACGTATGGCTCTTTCATTTATAGAAAAACATCACTTCACGAGTAAAGAACGCTATGATATAATTTAATACATAAAAGCATTAAAGAAAAAGAACGTGCGAAAGTTACGGGGGTAGGAAAATGCGCTTTTTAACAGCTGGAGAATCACACGGACCTGGATTAACAACGATTATTGAAGGTGTACCAGCACACTTGCCGCTTACACAAGAGGACATCAACGTTGAGTTGAAACGACGTCAAGGCGGTCATGGTCGTGGTAGAAGAATGAAGATCGAAAAGGATTTAGTAACCATTACGAGCGGTGTGCGTCACGGCATGACAACAGGAGCTCCAATTGCACTCACAGTCACCAATGATGATTACGTCCATTGGGAACAAGTCATGAGTGCTGAGCCTTTAAAAGCAGAAGATGAGCACCGAGTGAAAACGAAAGCGATCACGCGTCCAAGACCTGGACATGCAGATTTAAATGGAGCGATTAAATACAATCACCGTGATATGAGAAACATCCTTGAGCGGTCGTCTGCTCGCGAGACGACGATGCGTGTGGCAGTCGGAAGCGTTGCTAAGAAGCTTCTTAAAGAGCTCGGTATTACCGTTGGGGTTCATGTTATTAATATCGGTGGTGTAAAAGCGAACGGAACGTATCACTCGATTGATGAGTTGATTGAACGTGCAGAAGCCTCAGCAGTTCGTTGCATTGATGAAGAAGCATCAGAACAAATGAAAACAGCGATTGATGAAGCGAAGAAAAACGGCGATTCAATCGGAGGTGTTGTCCAAGTCGTTGCAACTGGTATGCCACAAGGTGTTGGTAGTCATGTTCATTACGATCGCAAGCTTGATGGTAAAATTTCAGGAGCTGTAATGAGTATTAACGCGTTTAAAGGAGTCGAAGTTGGCATCGGCTTTGAAGCGGCCAATTTACCAGGAAGTCAAGTGCACGATGAGATTTACTGGAATGAGGATGAAGGATATAAGCGTTCGACGAATCGCCTCGGTGGGTTTGAAGGTGGAATGACGACGGGGATGCCAATTGTAATTAACGGCGTCATGAAACCGATCCCGACACTTTACAAGCCTCTAAAAAGTGTAGATATAGACTCTAAAGATACGTTTGAAGCATCAATTGAACGTTCCGATAGTTGCGCAGTTCCAGCAGCAGCAGTTGTTTGTGAAAATGTCGTTGCGTTTGAATTAGCAAACGGACTTTTAGAAATGTTTAGTGCTGATCGTTTTGATCGCTTGAAAGAGCAGATTAATGCACATGTTGAAGAAGCGAGTCGTTTCTAATGGAAACGCTCACGGTAAATACGACGCATCAAAGCTATCCAATTATTCTTGGAGAACAGCTTTTGCAAGAAGCTGAAACGGTTTTTGAGCGTATTTATGGGTCAAAGAAAAAGCGACTGTTTGTCATTACTGACACGACGGTCGCTCCCTTGTATCTCGATCAATTAAAAGAAAATCTCAAGTCACATCAGATTGTCGGAACATTTGTGATACCCGCGGGTGAAGGTTCGAAAAGCTTTGAGATGTATAACCAAGCAATGACTTCAATGCTTGAGGCCAAATTAGACCGGGCTAGTGTGGTCATTGCACTCGGTGGCGGAGTAGTCGGTGACCTTGCGGGCTTCCTCTCGAGTACGTACATGCGCGGGATTTCGTTTGTGCAAATTCCTACGACGCTATTAGCCCACGATAGCAGTGTTGGTGGTAAAACAGGTATTAACCATCCTCTCGGAAAAAATTTGATCGGCGCCTTCCATCAACCGGATGCCGTCGTTTATGATTTGTCTTTGCTTCGTTCACTTCCTGAACGTGAGTGGCGATCAGGTTATGGCGAAGTCTTAAAGCATGGATATATCGGTGACCAAGACTTACTATCGTGCGTACAAAACTCAACCATTACGAACATTACAACAAGTGTGTTACGAAAAAGCATCGCAGTGAAAGCAAAAATCGTAGAAGAAGATGAGCGTGAAAAAGGTGTACGTGCGTATTTGAATTTCGGTCATACAATGGCTCATGCACTTGAACAAGTGAGTGGTTATGGTGTGGTCACGCACGGAGAAGCAGTCGTAAATGGAATGTTGTTTTCACTGTTTCTTTCAAAGCAATTCCACCCATCACTTCCCATTCAAGTAGAGGATGAGCGAAAGCGCTTAGAAAAATTAGGGTATTCGTTTGCGCCTCTTGAAACGATGGATGTTGAAAAGATCATTACATCCATGTTAACGGATAAAAAGAATAGCGATTCCAAAATAGCAGACGTCATACTCGAGGATTCACAAAAGCCGAGAGTGATCTTGTTAGACAAAAATAAGTTTGAAGCTTATTTATATCAATTCAAAGGGGAGCTTTTTTCGTGATTAGAGGAATTCGTGGTGCAACGACTGTGCTGGAAAATGATGATGAAGCAATTTGGCGAGAGACGAAGAAATGTCTAGAAGAAATGGTTCAGGAAAACAACGTAAACCCAAATGATGTTGCTCACATCTGGTTTACAGTAACTGAAGATCTTAATGCAGCGTTTCCAGCAAAAGCAACACGTATGCTTGAGAGTGAAGCGTGGACGTATGTTCCGGTCATGTGTGCGACTGAAATTGCGGTTCCAAACGGATTAAAACGTTGCATTCGAATCATGATGACCGTGAATACGAACGTACCAGCGAGTGATATCATCCACGTTTTCCAAAATGAAGCGGTTCAACTTCGTCCTGATTTAGCACAAAATGATTGACAAAAATGTGTGAAACACATACGCTAGGTACTAAGTTTAGAATGAGTTTTAGTTGAGAATGCGTAGAGACGCATAATGTTTAATAAAAGAGCCGAGAAGAGTTGAGCGGAGTTTAGTTGAGTAGAGCAGAGGTAGATGATGATTAAAAGCTGCTCATCCGTCGATTTGATTGGATGAGCTTTTTATATTTCCCCTCTTGTTTTCAAACCCCTCCGTCACTTCTCTAAGAGAGGTGCAGCCAAATGAATAGTACGTTAGCGGATTTTCTGCAAGAATGCCACCGTTATCGTCTCGTCCCTGTTGTGAAGCGAATGTTCGCAGACACAACAACTCCAATCCAAATCTTTCAACGATTGCAAGAAGAAGCGGTCTTTCTTCTTGAAAGCAATGCAGAAACATCGAAATGGTCACGATACTCGTTTGTCGGATTGAACGTCAATTACGAGTTAATTGAGAAAGAAGAGCAATTTCACTTTCAAAGTAACGATGAAATCATTTCAAGTAGCGATCATTTTGTATCTGCATGGAAAGACGTTTTTCGTTTTTTAAATCCTTCACCAGCAGCAAAAACCAACTTACCTTTCCCAGGTGGTGCGGTCGGCGTCTTGCCGTATGACAGCATTGGCCACTTTGAGAAAACAGCAAAACGAGCAGATGCGAATGAACCGATTCACTTTTTGTTTTGTCAAACGCTTTTAGCGTATGACCATCAAACAGCAGAATTAATGATCGTTCATTACGTTGACAGCGACAATTCTGATTCACTAGAAAAGCTATATGAAGAAGCGAATGTGTATATAGAACGTTTAGTCAGACAACTGAGTCAACCGAAGGATGCTGATTTTCAGCCTGATTTTCCAGTACGTGTTAAACCAAATTGGTCAACGATTTCATCAAACTTCGAGAAAGAGCAGTTTCTGACAGCGGTTAACAAAGTGAAAGATTACATCGTCGCGGGTGATGTATTTCAAGCGGTATTATCTCAAAGGTTCCAATATGAAACGGACATTTCTCCATTTCTCGTTTACCGTGTGTTGCGTCAGATGAACCCTTCTCCTTATCTATTTTTTATCCGCCTCGGTTCTAAAACCGTCGTCGGTAGCTCTCCAGAGAAGTTAGTCGGCGTAAGTGCAGAAGGAGTAGAGATCCATCCGATTGCCGGAACGAGAAAAAGAGGCGCAACAGAAGCTCAAGATGATGCTTTGAAACTAGAAATGCTCAATTCTGAGAAAGAGCGTGCCGAACATCAAATGTTGATTGACCTCGCTCGAAATGATGTCGGGCGTGTTGCTCAATTTGGTAGTGTGCACGTTCCGAAGATGATGGAAGTCGGAATGTACTCGCACGTGATGCACTTAGTTTCAATCGTTAAAGGGAAGTTACGTAACGACATTCATCCAATGGAGGCACTCATTGCAGGGTATCCGGCGGGCACGTTGTCTGGAGCCCCAAAAGTGAGAGCGATGGAAATTTTAAATGAGTTAGAACCAACGAATCGAGGGCTCTATGCAGGCGGAATCTTGTACATGAGTTACAACGAAGAAATTGATTCTTGCATTGCGATTCGAACGGTTGTTTTTGAAGAGGGAGTTGCAACGGTCCAAGCGGGTGCAGGCGTAGTTGCTGACTCCGTTCCAGAAGAGGAATATGAAGAGTCGATCAACAAAGCATCAGCTTTATTCAGTGCGATTCAAACTGCGGAGACGATGTTGGTAAAAGGGGCGATCAATGGTGATTAAACGTATGCTAAATAAAATGATTGACGGCGAAACGTTATCAGAGCTCGAGGCAGAAGCAGTGATGCAAGAGGTGATGGGCGGAGAAGCAGAGCCAACTCAAGTCGCTAGTTTACTCACAATGATGCGTTTACGTGGTGAATCGGTTGAAGAATTAACGGGATTTGCTAAAGCGATGAGAGATTTAAGCAAACACGTAGATTTAGGAACGAACAACGTCCTTGATACGTGTGGTACGGGTGGTGACGGTCATTCTACGTTTAACATTTCAACCGCTGCTGCGATTGGGCTTAGTGCGTGCGGCATCCAAGTGGCCAAACACGGCAACCGATTCGTTTCATCGAAAAGCGGTAGTGCCGATGTGCTTGAGAAGTTAAACGTCCCGATTGCCAATAATCACAGCGAAGCAAAACAAATTCTTGCAACACAACAGCTCGTATTTTTGTTCGCACCTTTATTTCACACGGCGATGAAACATGTTGCGCCGATCCGCAAAAATCTCGGGTTTCGTACCGTATTTAATGTTTTAGGTCCGTTAACGAATCCAGCACGTGCAAACTATCAAGTCGTCGGTGTATGGGACGCTGAATACGGAAAGAAAATGGCACACGTACTAAAGCGCCTCGGTACGAAACGGGCATTGTTTGTAACTGGTGAAGATGGCATGGACGAAATGACGATTACTGGTGCTACGTATGTGACTGAGTTAAATGAAGGAATCATTACGTCGTATACTGTGACACCTGAAATGTTCGGTTTGAAGCGTGCAGCTTTAGAAGAGATTGAAGCAAAGACAATCAATGACAGTGCGCAGATCATTCAGAGCATATTTAACGGCACGTCAACGAGTGCTGCACACGACATCCTCGTCTTGAACATGGCTGCAGGGCTTTACGTGACAGGTGCAGCTAACAGCATACAAGAAGGCGTATCAATTGCTGATGAAGCCATCAAAAGTAAATCAGCGCTCGCTCAGTTACAACAATTACGTGAGGAGGAGAAAGCACATGCTTGAACAAATTATCGCGAAAAAACGTGAAACAATCCAGACGCTACCAACACAATTTGAACGCCAAGAAAAACCGACACGTGGATTTTATCAAGCGTTACAAGACGGAAAGAAACATTCGGGAGTCGGTTTAATTGCTGAAATTAAACGTGCCTCTCCTTCTAAAGGCGATTTAGCACTAGGGATGGACATCTTGTCTCAAGCGAAGCTGTATGAATCAGGCGGGGCAGATACAATTTCGGTATTAACAGACACGCCTTTTTTTAAAGGGACAAATCAAGACTTACAAGTCGTAAAAGCAGTTACGAACATCCCAGTTCTTAGAAAAGATTTCATTATTGATGAGCGACAAATCTTTGAAAGTGCTTCGATTGGAGCGGATGCGATTTTATTAATTGCAGCGGTTTTAGACGGCAAACAAATTGAAGCGTATACGAAGGTTGCGAACGATCTCGGACTTGACGTTTTAGTTGAGGTTCACAATTTAGAAGAACTAGAGGACGTGTTGGCCTATAGCAGTCCCGCTTTACTTGGCATTAACAACCGAGATTTAAAAACGTTTCAAACATCACTAGATGTAACAAAGCAATTAGTTAAGCACATTCCGAAAGATTGTTTCGTTGTTAGTGAGAGTGGCATTCATAAAAAGCAAGATGTGGAGCAGATCGTTCAAGCAGGCGCAGATGCAATGTTAGTCGGTGAGCATCTCGTTACGAACGGTTCCCCAACAGAGACCATACCTCAATTAAAAGAAGGTGCCATTCATGCAAACATACGTTAAATATTGTGGATTACGCTCGAGTGAGGATGTGAAAAATGCCTATTTGTCTGGTGCAAATGGGTTAGGATTTGTGTTTGCAAACAGCAAACGTCAAGTGCAAGCAACAGACGTTGCTGAATGGATGAAAGAAGGTCCATACGCTGACTGTGAAACGTTTGCAGTGCTCGTAAACCCTACAGAAGAAGACGTTTACGAGTTGCTTGAGACGGTTGACGTTGATGTTTTACAATTTCACGGCGAAGAAACGGTAAGTTTCATTAAAAACATTCAGCGAGAAACGAATAAACGCGTCGTGAAAGCACTTCGTCACGATCGGAATACACTTGATTTAATGAGCGCATATGCGCCTGTTGTGGATGGTTTTATCGTAGATGCAGGCACTCAAACTGAGCGAGGCGGTACTGGAAAAACGTTTGATTGGAAAAAGGCACCATCCTATATCCACTTTGCAAAGCAATTAAATGTACCGCTGTATATTGCAGGTGGTGTTCATGAAGAAAATGTACAACAATTGCTTGAGATGCAGCCAGATGGTATCGATGTTTCAAGTGGTATTGAAATTGAAGGTAAAAAAGACGATAGTAAAATGAAAAGCATCATGAGGCAGGTGGGAGATTATGCAACAGTCTTATCCGGATCATAAAGGGAGATACGGCCCCTTCGGGGGGAAGTACGTCCCGGAAACAGTGATGGCAGCTCTTGAAGAATTAGAAGCAGGTCTTAAAGAAGCACTTGTAGATGAAGCTTTTTTAGCAGAATATGAAGAGGTTTTAAGAGAATATGCGGGAAGAGAAACTCCTCTGACGTACGCTAAGCGACTTTCAGAAATAGTTGGAGGGGCGAAGATTTATTTAAAGCGTGAAGACTTGCTTCACACCGGTGCGCACAAAATTAACAATGCGATTGGACAAGCGCTACTCGCAAAGCGCATGGGCAAAACAAAGATCGTCGCGGAAACCGGAGCCGGACAGCACGGGGTTGCTACAGCAACCGTAGCTGCGAAATACGGCCTTGAATGCAAGATTTTTATGGGTGAGAAAGACATGGAGCGACAAAAGCTAAACGTCTTTCGCATGGAATTGTTAGGAGCGGAAGTTGTTCCAGCAACGAGTGGATCAAAAACGTTAAAAGATGCGACTAATGAAGCGATTCGTTATTGGGTGTCACACGTTGATGATACGATG
This sequence comes from Bacillaceae bacterium JMAK1, assembly GCA_012970285.1. GTDB lineage: Bacteria > Bacillota > Bacilli > Bacillales > Marinococcaceae > Geomicrobium_A. The sequence goes on along the minus strand of JIBW01000002.1, from coordinate 959,808 downwards.
TATTTAATTGGCTCGGTCGTCGGTCCGCACCCTTATCCTTATATGGTTCGAGAATTTCAACGGGTAATTGGTGACGAAGCAAAGCGACAAATGGAGCAATTACCAGATGCCGTCATTGCATGTGTCGGTGGTGGCAGCAATGCGATTGGTATGTTTACAAGTTTCCTTAACGAACCGACCGTTCAATTGTTCGGTGCTGAAGCTGGAGGAAAAGGAATTGAAACACCTGAACATGCTGCAACACTAACAAAAGGAGATCGCGGGGTCATCCACGGGTCATTAACGTATTTGATCCAAGATGAACATGGTCAAATTATTGAGCCGTATTCCATCTCTGCAGGCTTAGATTATCCAGGAATCGGTCCTGAACATGCTTACTTGAAAGATGAAGAACGGGTGCATTATGAAGCAATCACAGATGCTGAAGCAATTGAAGCGCTAGTAAAGTTAACGCAAACAGAAGGGATCCTCCCTGCCATTGAAAGTGCACACGCCGTTGCATTAGCTTTGAAGAAAGCGCGTACGATGACGAGTGATCAATCTATTCTCATTTGTTTATCAGGCCGTGGAGACAAAGACGTCGATACGATTCGTAACGTCTTGAGCGAAACGAAAGGGGAGAGTCATGATGAACCGAGTTGAGGAAGCAGCGAACAACAATGACCAATTGTTTATCCCCTATATCGTTGCAGGTGACCCTACAATTGAAGTGACGATTGATTTAGCAAGAGTGCTTGAAGAGTCAGGTGCTCATATCCTTGAATTAGGTGTGCCATATTCAGATCCGTTAGCGGACGGTCCTGTCATTCAGGCGGCTGCAAATCGCTCCTTACAAGAAGGCACCTCATTGCAGACGGTTATCGATACAGTGCGACAAATTCGAGAAGCGGGAATCAAAATCCCGATAGTATTGTTCTGTTACGTTAATCCAATTCTAAAGTACGGGCTGCACGATGCAGTGAAAGCTGCGAGTGAGGCAGGAGTTGACGGTTGGCTCGTTCCCGATCTTCCGTATGAAGAGAATGATGAAATGAAGAAAACGTGCAATGAGTATGGCAATGTTCTTATTTCACTCGTAGCCCCAACTTCAAATGAACGAGTAAAGCGGATTGCCACAGAAGCGCAAGGCTTTTTGTACTGTGTTTCGAGCTTAGGTGTTACAGGAGTCCGAGAAGAGTTCGATGCAAGGCTTGATACGTTTATTACTGCCGCAAACGAATCGAGTAACGTGCCACTTGCTGTTGGATTTGGAGTCTCTAAACGAGAACATGTCGCTCGTTTGCATAAACAAGGATACGGAGCTGTAGTTGGTTCGAGAATTGTCAAGGAAATTGAAAAACATGAAACGATGTTACGTGATCCTCATCAACGATCAAAAGCGCTTTTACAAATAAAAACATTTGTTCAATCGCTCGTTTCATCGTAAAATAGAACAAATACAAAAGTGAGAAGAACTTCTTCTCACTTTTTAATTCTTAGGTACGTGGAAGGTGATGAGCCGTTGAAGATTACATTAAAGCAATCAATGAATGAGTTGAGGCCATATGAGCCAGGAAGACCAATTGAAGCTGTAAAAGAACAATACGGTTTGACTGAAGTCATTAAACTCGCATCCAATGAAAATCCTTACGGAGTTTCAGAGAAAGTCTCAGAGTTTTTGGCAGCGCCGAAAATGACGCAAATTTACCCTGACGGTCACGCATCGACGATTCGTAAAGCGGTTGCTGAACATTTAAATGTAGATGAAGAACAACTGTTGTTCGGTGCGGGCTCTGATGAAGTCATTCTATTTTTATGTCGTGCGATGCTTGGACCTGGAACGAATAGTGTCATGCCAACGCCTTCATTTTCTCAATATAAACACAATGCTACGGTTGAAGGCTCTGAAGTGATTGAAGTGCCAGTAACAGCTGAAGGCGATCATGATTTGGAGCGTATGCTTGCTTCAATTAACGAAGAAACGCGCATCGTTTGGGTATGTAATCCGAATAACCCGACGGGAAATTACATAAATAAAGAGGACTTCGTAAGCTTTTTGGAGCGTGTACCGGAACACGTGCTCGTCGTAAGTGATGAAGCTTATTTAGAATATGTAGAGGCGTCTGATTACCCAGATACACTATCACTTCTTGATCGTTTCTCAAATCTCTTACTTCTAAGAACGTTTTCAAAAATGTATGGGTTAGCTAACCTTCGCCTAGGGTACGCTGTGGGGCGTTCAGAATTTATAAGTAAAATCGAACCGATTCGACCACCGTTTAATACGACGACATTCGCACAGGAAGCTGGAGTGAAAGCTCTTGCTGATCAATCCTTTGTTCAAGCGTGTTATGAGAAAAATAAAGTCGAACGAGATCGATTAAGAGCGTTCTTTGAAGACAAAGGATACTATGTGTTCCCGAGTCAAACGAACTTTTTACTCGTCGATTTAAAGAAAAATGGAAATGACGTATTTCAAGCGCTAATGCAAAAAGGAATTATTGTTCGTTCTGGCGTGCCACTTGGTTTCCCGACTTCTATTCGCGTATCCCTTGGAACGAAAGAAGAAAATGATAAATTTATTATGGCGTTTGAAGATGTTATCGTATAATACAATCAAGATGCCCTACGGTTTCGTAGGGCAGTTAAGGAGATATTCACTTTGAGTCAAACAGTTGTGGTAATTGGAATGGGCCTTATTGGAGGCTCCATTGCTCAAGCCATTAAAAAAAGTAATCAACAGCATGAAGTGATCGGTGTTGATTTAGACGATCGTACGTTAGAACATGCTAAGTTGCTTCATGTAATTGATAAACAAACCAGATCAATTAAAGAAGCAGCTATTTTGGCTGATGTGATCGTAATTGCAACACCTGTATCAAAAACAGTAGAAATCATTAAAGATGAATTAACCGATGTGCAACTAAAAGAAGATGTACTCATTACTGATGTTGGCAGTACGAAGGTAACTGTTATGGAAGCGGCGAACAAGTTGGTTGAGCAGGGCGTAACATTTATCGGTGGACACCCGATGGCTGGTTCTCATAAAAGCGGTGTTCACGGCTCAAGACCAGATTTATTTGAGAATGCATTTTATATTCTAGTTCCGCCTGAAAGCCAGAACAGTGAAGAAGCAGTAGATCGATTAACTTCTTTATTAGCAGGATCAAATGCTAATTTTATGACGATGGATGCAACGAGTCACGATGTGATGGCAGGTAGTGTTAGCCATTTACCTCATATTGTAGCTTCAGCACTCGTACACCAATTAAAAGGTTTAGAAGAAGAGCATCCGATGATTACAAATCTAGCAGCAGGTGGTTTCAAGGACATTACGCGTATTGCTTCAGCAAACCCGGTTATGTGGCGAGATATATTGCTTCATAATAAAGACGTGCTACAGACAATGATGGAGCGATGGCAAGACGATATGAAACAAGTCACCGAGCTAATTAAAGCTGCGGATGCTAATGGTCTGCACTCATTCTTTGCTGATGCAAAGCGTCACCGCGATGGGTTGCCAGTGAAAAAGGCAGGCGCGATCCCGACACTAAATGACTTATACGTTGACGTTCCTGACCACCCGGGTGTCATTTCTGACGTTACCGGTTATTTAGCAGAATGCGAGATTAGCATTACGAACATCCGAATTATCGAAGCGAGAGAAGACATTATGGGTGTTTTACGATTGTCGTTTCGCTCGGTTGAAGAACGATCGCGAGCAGAAGCGTGTTTACAAAATCATAAATTTACGACGTACGTTGGCGAATAGGAGTTGAGATGAGTGAGTGTAGAACAAAATAAAATCGATGTTAGGCGCTTAAACGGCACGATTACTGTACCCGGTGATAAGTCGATCTCTCACCGCGCTGTCATGTTTGGAAGTATTGCACAAGGAACGACAACGATTCGCGGTTTTTTGATGGGAGAAGATTGTTTAAGTACGATTCGTTGTTTTAGACAACTCGGCGTTCAGATTGAGCACGTTGGTGATGAAATTATCGTTCACGGAAAAGGGATTGATGGGCTAAAAGAGCCGAGTGAAGTGCTTGACGTAGGAAATTCAGGTACGACGATTCGCTTAATGCTAGGTATTCTCTCAGGCCTTCCCTTTTACCAAACTGTTATCGGGGATGAATCGATTGCTAAGCGACCGATGAAGCGTGTCACAAAGCCTTTAAGGTCGATGGGGGCGATGATTGATGGACGTGATGAAGCGAACTTAACGCCCCTTTCAGTGCGTGGTGGGAACTTAAGAGGGATATCACATACGTCCCCGGTTGCGAGTGCGCAAGTTAAGAGTAGTATTTTGTTGGCTGGGCTTCAGGCAAAAGGAGTCACATCGGTGCAAGAGCCCCATCGCTCCAGAGACCATACTGAACGTATGTTGCAAGCGTTTGGTGTGAATTTGCTCGTAACAGAGACAGGGGTCTCGATTGAAGGTGGACAGATACTTCAAGGCGGGGGCGTCGTGGATGTTCCAGGAGATATTTCTTCAGCGGCATTTCCACTCGCAGCTGCCGCAATCGTTCCAAATAGTGAAGTGACGATTGAAAACGTCGGAATTAATCCAACGCGCGCGGGAATTCTTGATGTGTTTGAAAAGATGGGTGCCCATTTGACGGTAAGTAACGAACGTGAACAAAGCGGCGAACCTGTAGCAGACTTGACGATTCAATTTAAGAAGTTAAACGCAACGACAATTGATGGGGAATTGATTCCACGTCTTATTGATGAAATTCCTGTACTTGCTGTGCTTGCAACACAAGCAGAAGGAAAAACCGTCATTAAAGATGCGGAAGAACTTAAATACAAAGAAACGAATCGCATCGACACGGTTGTAGACCAACTTGTGAAAATGGGTGCAGATATTACGTCTACGAATGATGGCATGGTCATCAATGGCCCGACGCCTCTTCATGCAGCTACGGTGGATTCATTTGGTGATCACCGGATCGGGATGGCGTTTGCCATTGCGAACCTAATTGCAAAAGGAGAAACGACAATCTTGCGAAAAGAAGCAGTTGCTGTTTCTTATCCGAACTTCTTTGAAATGCTTCAAGAGTTATCACGTTAAAGAGAAGCCTCCCCACACATGTTTGTGGGGAGGTTTTGTGAAATAAAATAAAAACTTTTCTGAAAACCCCTTGACCTTTTTGGGGTTTAGCGTATACTACTAATTAGCGTATGGTTTCTCTCCACTCCTATCCATAATCTAGAGCGCTATTTTGCTCGGTTCGAATTGTAAGCGTTTACGCTTTATGATTCGGGCTTTTTTTTGTCGTTTTTTTGATTTTGTGAACAAGTTTTGTTAGGATGTTCGTTATAATTTTGGGTATGATGGAACAATTACCAATTGTTCACTGCCTTGTAACGTTCAAACGTAGCCATTGTTCGTAGGTTTTTGCTATAATTAAGAAGGAATTCAGATCGGTAATGGAGGGGTTGTATGCAAGAACAGCTAATGGAAGCTGTACAACTCATTGAGCGAGGCGACGTTGAGAAGGGACTTACGATTCTTAGCACGCTTGAAAATCATGAAGATGACGATACACAGTTTCAAGTAGCCGCGATTTATCAAGAACTTGGACATGCACAAAAAAGCATGACGATGGTTGATGAACTGCTAGTAAAGTTCCCGAATGAAGGAAGTTTACTAACGTTAAAAGCAGAGGCTGCGATTGATCTTGATGAAGAAGAAATCGCAATTACGAGTCTAGAGAACATTGGACAAAGTGACCATTCTTATGTGGAAGCGCAAATGTTACTGGCGGACTTGTATCAATTGCAAGGATTGGAAGAAGTAGCTGAACAAAAGCTGTTCAAAGCGATGGAAATTGCTCCAAAAGAGCCAGTTCTACTTGCAGGTATCGGAAGTTACTACGTTGAACAAGGGAGCTACCAGAAGGCAATTCCATTTCTAAAGCAAGCGATTGAACATGGGTTTTCTTCTGAAGAAGCGAACATGAACTTGTTGCTTGCAGAAAGTTACAGCAACACAGGTGAGTGGGAGACGTCTCTCAATTACTACGAAGATGCGGTTGATGAGCGAGCTGAACCGAGAGCGTTGTTCGGATATGGCTTTACGGCCCTACAAGCTGGAATGACTGAGACTGCTATTGAGCAGTTAGAAGCACTCCGAGCGAAGGATCCTGCCTTTACGAGCCTTTATGTCCCGCTAATTGAAGCGTATGAGCAAGAAGGGAACGCTGACAAGGCACTAGAACTTACACGAGCAGGTCTTGTACAAGATGAAGAAAATGAACAGTTGTATTTAAAAGAAGGACACCTAAACCAAACAACAGGTGCAACCGATGAAGCGACACGTGCTTTCTTACGGGTGCTTGATCTAAATCCAGCTAACCATAAAGCGGCATCACAACTTTTAGAACTGTATTATGAACAAGAAGATGCCGAAGAAATTATGGCTTTAATTCATCGTTTGAAAACGAGTGGGGAAGAAGATCCGCTGTTTTTATACTACGAAGGCAAAGCAAAACAGCTTGAAGACGATGTAGAAGGTGCGCTGCTCTTGTTTGAACAAGTACAAGAATACCTTTCTTCGGATGGACTAGCGATGGAAGAATATGGGTACTTGTTACTTGAAAATGGCAAACGTGAAGAAGCGATCGATGCTTTTAAACGTGCACTTCTTTTACAAGAAGATAATCAACAGCTAAGAATGTACGTACAGACGTTGCTAGAAGAGGAGTGGTAAGATGCGTTTTCAAACGAGTGATATCGATACGTATCAACAATCAAAAGCCTATGTAGATACGATGCTCGTTCCGTTGTTGCCAGTTGCATTAGACGATGACCTTAGGCAGAAGGTTGCGATGGGAGAATACATTTCTCTCATAACGATGGAAATGGAAAAGCAGTTTAGAGGAAGGCTCATGCAACTTCCTCCGCTGATGTATTTGTCTAGTGAATCAGTAACAGAAATTGGGGAACGCTTAGGCATGTGGGCGGAAGCTTTCAAAAAAGATGGCAAAAACCATGTGATCTGGATGACGAGTGACCCAGCATTAAAGCAGCTGGAAGACCAAGTTCCAGGGTTATTATTATGGATCCCACATTTGCCAATTGAGCACTTGGACCCAAATTATCGGAGTAAAACAATTCGTGAACAAATGCAGCAATTACTTCCAGACGTAATGGCAGAATGGCGTAAAGAGGACAGTCTTTAATATATTTCTCACAAATAGCTTTGTGAAAAGATTGACATGTCCAAAACGCCTACGCTATCATATATATGTCTTAGTCTTATAAATGGAAAGAGAGCGAATCATGGTTTTACGCGTGAATGGTTTCACAACTACCCTTGATCAGCTCTTGCGCAGTGCAAAATTTGCATTGATTTTGCAACGTAGGGGGGGAACTTAAGTGAGTGAGAAAAATCACAACGTATCAAGACGTCAATTTCTAACGTATACGCTCATGGGTGTAGGCGGTTTCATGGGTGCTGCAATGGTCATGCCTATGGTTCGATTTGCGGTAGATCCGATTCTACAAGCCGATGCTGCCGGAGACAAGAATGAGTTAACACCGCTTTCCGATCTAACAGAAGAGCCACAACCTTTTTCTTTAACGTATGAAGTTGAAGATGGCTGGGTTACACAAACGATGGAGGATACGGTTTGGGCATATTTGAGCGGCGATGAAGTTATTGCATTGTCTCCAACGTGTACACACCTTGGTTGTACGGTAAACTTTGGTGGCGATGAGAACAATCCAGAGCAATTTTTCTGTCCGTGCCACTTTGGACGATTTGAAATCGACGGAACGAATGTGCCAGGCACGCCGCCAACAGAGCCGCTACATCGTTATGATACCGAAATTCGTGATGGCGTAATTTATGTTGGGCGGCCACAACCACAACAGTAGGAGGGGCACGAAGGATGTTACAACGTATCTACGATTGGATCGACGACCGTATCGATATTACGCCAATATGGCGTGACATCGCCGATCATGAAGTGCCTGAGCACGTAAACCCGGGACATCATTTCTCGGCGTTTGTCTACTGCTTTGGCGGCTTGACGTTTTTTACTGTCGTTATTCAAATTCTTTCCGGAATGTTCCTTACAATGTATTACGTTCCGGACATTGTTAATGCACACGCGTCGGTAGAATACTTACAGAGTGAAGTAGCATTTGGTATGATCGTCCGCGGGATGCACCATTGGGGTGCCAGCGTCGTTATTGTCATGATGTTCCTGCATACTTTACGTGTTTTCTTTACCGGCTCATACAAGAAACCTAGAGAAATTAACTGGGTTGTCGGTGTACTTATCTTTTTCGTGATTTTAGCATTAGGTTTAACAGGGTATTTACTTCCTTGGGATATGAAAGCTTATTTCGCAACACAAGTAACGCTTGAAATTGTCGCCAGCGTTCCCGTTGTCGGGGATACGCTAGAAACATTAATTGCCGGTGGAGAAGTTATTGGTGCGCAAACGCTAACGAGGTTCTTTGCAATCCACGTATTCTTCTTGCCAGGAGCTTTACTTGGTTTAATAGCTGTTCACTTTATTATGATTCGTAGACAGGGCATCTCCGGTCCACTATAGGAGTTAGTGAGATTGCCCCTCAATTAACATCAAAGGAGGGGAACAGATGAAACGCGGTAAAGGTATGAAGTTTGTCGGAGACTCGAGAATTCCTGCTCGCGAACATCGGATGAATAATACACCTAAAGATTATTCGGAGTACCCCGGCAAAACTGAGGCATTCTTTCCGAACTACTTATTGAAAGAATGGCTCGTCGGTGCAGTATTCCTTATCGGCTTTCTCTGCTTAACGGTTGCCCACCCGGCACCGCTTGAGCAACCAGCCGATCCGAATGCGACTGGTTATATTCCTGTTCCGGACTGGTTCTTCTTATTTCTATACCAACTTTTAAAGTATCCTGCAGCAGCTGGTAACTTAACGATCCTCGGAACTGTTGTCATTCCTGGTCTAGCATTTGGTGCGTTACTATTAGCACCTTGGCTTGATAAAGGACCAGAGCGACGTCTTTCTAAGCGTCCAATAGCAACAGGTATGATGCTCCTCGGTTTCATCTCTGTAGCATACTTAACTTGGGAAGCAGGCGACCAACACGAATGGGGTGGCGCTGCATCAATCGATGACGACGTACGAGAAATCGATACGAGTCACGAAGGGTATGACATGTACGTAGAACAGGCATGTATTTCGTGTCACGGTGATAACATGGAAGGTACAGCCATGGGACCTGACCTTTATGACCTCGGTTATGATGCTGAAGGTATTGCACAAATCGCAGTCGAAGGTATGGGTGAAATGCCACCGATTTATGATCTTGATGACGGTTCTGAAGAAGAATTAATGATTCTTGCAGAATACGTGCTTGAAGAAGGAAGTTCAGAAGAAGGCGCTGAAACAGATGAAGAAGAATCTGAAGAAGGTGCAGAAGAAGAAAACGGCGAGGATGCTGAAGAAGACGAAGAAGCAGACGCTTAAGCCGATCTAACTAAGAAAGAGCTGACATGTATGTCAGCTCTTTCTGTATTATGCTAGTAAAGTGAGGCCATAAATATGATTCGCACATTAATTCATGTCGTAGGTCACCCGTTCGGATTATGGGCGTTGTTTATTATTAATGCCCTTGGAACGTTATATGGCTTTGTTTGGTATGAAAGTCAATTGCTCGTCACACCAACGATCTTCATACCATTTGTACCAGATAGCCCGACGGCTAGTCTTTTTTTTACAGCTGTATTAGCTGCACTATTGCTTCGTAAAAACTCAGGCTTATTAGAGGCGCTTGCTGCGGTTACGCTTTTCAAGTATGGGATTTGGGCTGTGTTTATGAATGTTGGTGCAGGTGCGATGGGGGCGACACTTACGTGGCAAAATTACATGCTCATCGCGTCGCATGCAGGGATGGCGCTACAAGCTTTGTTGTTTTTACCGTATTATCGAATTAAACCGTGGCATTTAATCGCAGCTGCTGTATGGACGGTACACAATGATATTATTGATTATGTATTTGGTATGCACCCAGGTGTCCATAGTGTGCTCATGCCACACATTGATGTGATTGGCTACTTTACGTTTTGGTTAGGCTTACTCGGCGTGTTTATCGTCTATTGGTTTAACATTCGTAGTGATCGTTATCATTTAAAGTTACCTCGAGCGTGAATGAAGGTCTACTCTTGTCCTTTTCTACATAGGATTTTGTAATGGGACAAGAGAGGGGGCTTTGCAGTGCGTAGGGGGATAATGTTTCTATTAGGTACGTTGTTCTTACTAAGCTTTGCGCTTACAACAGATGTGACCATTGCGGCAGAGGATGATCGCGAAGAGTGGGTGCATCTACACGTCCAAGCCGAAAACGTCTTGCGAGACGTTAATGAAAAGCAGTATGAACAAGCGCGAAGGACCTTAAAGGAAATGTCAAAGCCGATAACGGATTCAGACTATAGTGCGGTCTCTTTAGACATACATGATCTGAGCATTCTAGTGACAAGCTATGAGAGAATGGAACAAGCATTAACGAGTACAAGCTTGCCTCATGAAGAACGAGTACGCGAAGCATATCGATTCTTTTACTTAATCGATGCCGTCATTCACCCAGTTGAACCGAAGTGGTTAGAAACACGAGATGATGTGCTCGGACAACTTGAAGACGTGCGAGAAGCGGTAGAGCATGATGATTCAGTATTGTTTCAACGTTTGTGGAATGAGTGGACGTTAGAATTTCATAAAGTCCAAGCTGCGATGATGCTAAGAAAAACGCCTTCAGAGCAAGAAGAATTGAGGTCATTGTTGCAGTTTATGACAGACCACAGACACCGCCTCGTGGAAGGTGATGAAGCGGAGCCTTTTTTCAAGGCGCTCGTTTTTGAAATTACACGATTGTACAACATGGAAGAAAAAGAAAATGATCCTTCATTAATTAGTGTTATTATTATGGTCGGTTCAGCAATTGTTGCATCTCTTACGTATGTTGGAGTAAGAAAGTACAAAGGCCAAAAAGATCGTGAACGAGGCTGATTTGTTGACGGTCAACGACTAGGTTTTGTAAACTAGTTAATAAGGAAGTGTGTGGAGGTGCAAACATGTTTGGTAGTTTAGGAGCATTTTTAATTTATTTTGCTTTGATTTTAATCATTCCAATCTACGCGCAAATGCGAGTGAAATCAACGTTTAATAAATTTTCTCAAAAACAGAGCAGCTCGGGCATGACAGGTGCTCAAGTCGCACAGAAAATTATGCAAGATAACGGGATCTATGATGTAACTGTTGAGCCTGTTAAGGGCAAGTTAACGGACCATTACGACCCGTCGAAGAAAGCGGTTCGTTTATCCGAAGATAACTATTACGGTACATCGATTGCCGGAAATGCCGTAGCCGCTCACGAAGTTGGACACGTCATTCAAGATGCACAAGATTACAGCTTTATGCGTCTTCGTTCAAGGCTCGTACCGTTTGCAAGTTTTGGCTCGAACTTCTCGTTTATTTTCATCATAGCAGGTATGCTTTTAGGCATGTCGCAACTGCTCTTAGCCGGGATTATTTTCATGGCTGCTGCAGTTGTCTTCCAACTCGTCACGTTGCCAGTTGAGTTTGATGCATCAAACCGGGCGATGGGACAGATGGTTGCTAGTGGAATCATCCGAAATGACGAAGAGAAAAGCTCGAAGAAAGTTTTAAATGCCGCAGCTTTAACGTACGTAGCGGGTGCACTCGTTGCAGTCTTAGAATTGGTTCGTTTCATTCTAATGTACGTAATGGCAAACAATGATTAAGAAGAAAGAGCCCAATCTCAATAGATTGGGCTCTTCTTTTAAGGTAACGGTTGCTTTTTGTCATCGAGTGTAAATCCTTCGCCCATCACATCTTGCACGTTTGAAATCGTAATAAATGCGTGGGGATCTGTTTTTTCAACGAGGTTTTTTAAGCGAACCGTTTCATTACGTGCAATTACGCAGTAAAGCACTTCTTTTTCTTTACCTGTAAATGAACCACGTCCAGTGAGTATCGTTGCGCCTCGGTCCATTTCCATAAGAATTGCATCAGCAATTGCGCCTGTGTTCTCAGAAATAATAAAGGCCGCTTTACCTGAGTAGGCACCTTGTTGAATGAAATCAATCACTCTTGCCGCAACAAACACGGCAACAAGCGTGTACATCGCTTGACGATAGTCTAAGTAAACGAGTGAACTAGCGATTACGATCGCATCGACCATAAACAGTGTACGTCCCATACTTAAGCCAAAATATTTAAATCCGAGCTTGGCAATAATATCGGCACCACCAGTCGTTCCGCCGACTCGAAAAACGATGCCAAGTCCACTACCGATAAACACACCAGAGAACAGGGCTGCGAGTGCTAAGTCATCTTGAAGTGGTAAGTAAATAACAGGGAATTCTTGAAAGATCCATAGAAATAATGAAATACCAAGTGTTCCAATAATTGTGTAGACGAACAAGGTACGCCCGAGTATGCGGTAGCCTAAAATAAACATAGGGATATTCAAAACGATGTTTGAAATGGCAGGGTCAATTGACCAAACAAAATAGAGAATTAGCGTAATCCCTGTAAAACCGCCATCAGCTAAGCTGTTTTCCATGTTAAAATAGACAAGTCCGAAGGAAACGAGCGCACATCCGAGAAGAATTACGAAAATGCGTTTCGCATGCATCAACCAATAAGACACGCCCATTCCTCCTTTTGATCTAGATAATGATAACTTCCACATTATAGTTGAAATTAGACATGGTATCAAATACCATCGAGTATTGAGGCAAAGGAGTTGACGAATGATGACTAAAAAAGATATGCAAACGATGCAACAAGAAGTGGACCAATATATCGGCCAATTTAAAGAAGGCTACTTTTCACCGCTTGCAATGCTCGCTCGAATGACTGAGGAAGTAGGAGAGCTAGCAAGAGAAGTGAACCATTCCTATGGTGAAAAACCAAAAAAAGATGAAGAAGACGACAAAAAAGTTGAAGAAGAATTAGGAGATTTACTCTTTGTCCTTATTTGCTTTGCAAACTCTCTCGACATTGATTTAACTGAGAGCTTTGATACCGTCATGAATAAATTTGCAACACGAGATCGTGATCGCTGGACGAGAATTGATGAAAGTGGGAATGAATAATGGCAACAGTAAAAGTGATCCTCGCAGGGCCAAGAGGTCAAATGGGAATGGCTGCAAGAAGAATGATTGCGGGGACCGAACAGTTTGAAACGATTGCTTACCTTGATCGTAAAACCGCAGAAGAAAGTGGCTTGCAAGAAGGGATTCCGGTCTATACCGATGCAACGGAATGTTTCTCTTCGCACCATGCTGACGTACTCATCGACTTAACAACGCCAGAAACAGCGAAAGAACATTTAAAGCTTGCGATCGAACATAGTATTCGTCCAGTCATTGGCACAACTGGGTTTACTGATGAAGAGATTGACCAATTGCGACACCTTACAGAAGATAAACAATTAGGTGCCATGATCGTTCCGAATTTCGCATTAGGTGCTGTACTGATGATGAAGTTCTCGCAAATTGCTGCGAAGTTCTACAGTGACGTAGAGATTATTGAACGCCATCATGACAATAAGCTTGATGCACCGTCTGGGACAGCACTAAAAACGGCGACACTGATTTCAGATGTGCGTAAGGAGAAAGTACAAGGACACCCAAATGAAACGGAAACGTTGCCAGGAGCTCGGGGTGGCGATGTTGAAGGCATGCGCATTCATAGCGTTCGCCTACCAGGTTCAGTTGCCCACCAAGAAGTGATTTTCGGTGGACATGGAGAGACGTTAACGATTCGTCACGATTCCATGAACCGTGATTCTTTTATGCCTGGAGTGAAGTTAGCTGTAGAGACAGTCATGAAGTCATCTACGTTAATTTACGGTTTAGAAAATATCATCGACTAGAGGGGTTATAGGATGAACATCGCACTGATTGCTCACGACAAGAAAAAAGATGACCTAGTAAACTTTGCAGTCGCTTATCGAGACGTTTTTGATGGCCACACGTTGTACGCAACAGGGACGACAGGTCGTCGTATTATTGAGGCGACTGGTCTTTCAATCCAATGTGTCCAGTCAGGCCCACTCGGTGGCGACCAACAACTCGGTGCACTCGTTGCAACCGATCAATTGGACCTTGTGTTGTTTTTTCGTGATCCACTCACCGCACAACCACATGAACCAGACATTACAGCGCTTATCCGACTATGCGATGTTCATCACGTACCGGTTGCAACGAACATGGGCACCGCAGAAATTCTCGTGTACGGCTTACAAAAAGGAAAGCTCCTTTCAAAAGAAGTACGCCAAGGAAACGTAGAGTAATGGAGCCATTAAAAATTGGGATTACATGTTACCCCTCAGTAGGTGGGTCTGGAGTTGTTGCAACCGAACTAGGTATCTCACTTGCTGAGCGTGGTCATGAAATTCATTTTATTACATCTAGCTTGCCCTTTCGTTTGCAAGAAGTGCATCCGAATATATTTTTTCATGAAGTTGTCGTTAATCAGTACCAAGTGTTTCGTTATCCGCCATACGATTTGACGCTTGCAAGTAAAATGGCTGAAGTGGCTAAAAAACACGAGCTTGATTTATTGCACGTTCATTATGCCGTTCCCCACGCTGTTTCAGCAGCACTTGCAAAAGACATGCTAAAAGGCGATATAAAAGTAATGACAACGTTGCATGGTACTGACATTACCGTTCTCGGTGAAGATCCTTCGCTTGCAAACATCATTCAACTTGGGATTGAACGTTCAGATTGTGTGACGGCAGTTTCGAAGTTTCTGTCCAAACAAACGAAAGAACAACTCGATGTGACAAAAGAAATTGAAACGGTGTATAACTTCGTTGATGAGAAAGAAATTCAAGACATTGACCGCCAAGGGATCCGTCAGAAGTTTGGGATCCAGCAAGATGAAAAAGTAATCGTACATATGAGCAATTTTCGAGGTGTAAAGCGGGTCGAAGACGTGATTCGCGCTTTCCAAATTGTCCAAGGTCATATTCCTAGTCGCCTGTACTTTATCGGCGATGGTCCTGAGCGGAATATGATGGAGAAACTTGTACAGCAACTCGGTTTATCTGAACGCGTCTTCTTTCTTGGAAACCAGATGCAAGTGTTTCAATTGCTATCGATGGGCGATGTGAAAATGTTATTGTCCGAAAAAGAAAGTTTCGGTCTAGCAGCACTTGAGGCGATGGCTGTTGGCGTCCCAGTTGTCGGGTCAAATATTGGTGGGATTCAAGAGGTCATTGAAGACGGTGTAACCGGTCGTGTCGTCCCTGTTTATGATTATGAAAAAGCTGCAGAAGCGACGCTCGAGATCCTCTCAGATGCTTCGGTCCATGAACAGTACCGAGAAAAAAGCCAACATCGTGCACTCAAGCGATTTGGCAAACAATCGATCGTGCCAGAGTATGAACGTTTATATGAACGGATGTTGCATTCAACATGATGGTTTCACGTGCCATTCAGCATGGCTTTGAACAATTGTTAATGGGTCAAAATGAAGTGTATCTCGTCGGTGGTGCTGTTCGCGACATGATTCTCAATAAAGAGAGTGCGGATTTTGACTTTGTGACAACAGAACCGTTAGACGAGCTTTGTAAGCGGGTGAAACGTGCCACATACATTCATACGAAACAACCACTCGTACGAATGAACTCTCCGTACGGCGTGTTTGAAGTATCAGAACTTAAAGGTCGGCTTTACGATAACTTGTTGGCTCGAGATTTTACGATGAATGCTTGTGCCCTTGATTCGCTCGGAGTTGTTATGGACCCATTTTGCGGAAGAGCCGCATTAGAAGAGGGTGAACTTCAAACGGTGAGACCGACGAGTCTTCGTGAAGATCCGTTAAGAGTGCTGCGTGCCATTCGTTTTTCTATAGAGTACGGTCTAACCTTAACAACAATAAGACAAGAAATGGACGGTGCGAAGGCATCGATCCAACAAGTGGCAAAAGAACGTATTGGCAAAGAAGTAGAGCGTGCCATCATGAGTGACAGTTGGCTTGCCATTTTTGAACAGCTATGTGAAGAACGACTGTTACTTGCGTTTACTTCCTGTTCAAAGCTAGATGTTGCAACCGTAGATCTTCAAAACCCACTTTCTCAAAAGGAACGCTGGCTCGTATTGCATCAGCTTCTAGGCATTGAGAAAGTGGGTTTTCCATATAAGACATGGGGTTATGGCAAAGGGTATCACAAAAAAGTAAGTCAATTGCTTCAATTAGTGAACAGAAGAGTAGAGCGAATGCCTACAGATGTTGAGCTTTTCACGGAGGGACTGGCGGACCATCTTACGGTTGAAAATGTGCATCGTGCGATCACAGTTCGTGATCCAGCGAAACATGACCAATTGATGTCGCGTTTTGAGCAATTACCGATTCAATCGTTTCGTGATCTTGCGGTAACACCTAAACATCTAATTGATGAGTTAAATGTACAACCAGGTCCGTGGATTCAACGTGTGATGCACATGCTCGTGTTGTTCGTTTTAAAAAGAGAAGTCGTAAATGACAAGAAAATACTACTCCATAAAGCAAGGGAGCTATACGATGAAACGTCAATTACTTGATGTACTAAACGGGGAAACAACCTTTGTGTCTGGTCAACAGATGAGTGAACAATTGCAAGTAAGTCGCACCGCGGTTTGGAAGCAAATCGAAGAACTTCGAAAAGAAGGTTACATCATTGAAGCGGTCTCAAGAAAAGGCTATCGCTTAATTTCAAGACCAGATGCATTAAATGAAGCTGAAATTCGATCCGGACTTACTTCAAAAGCCCTTGGTCAATCTGTGCATTACGAAAAAGTCGTTGATAGTACGCAACGAGTCATTAAAGATTTACATCGTAACAAAGCACCGCACGGAACGATTGCCGTATGTGAACAGCAAACGAACGGAAGAGGACGTTTAAACCGTCCTTGGCAAACAGAAATGGGTCAAAATATTATGTTCTCGACACTCGTTAAACCGGATATTTCATTGCAGCTTGCTCCGCAAATGACGCTCGTTGCAAGCATCGCAGTTGCAAAAGCGGTAGAAGCAGTCACAGGCGAACAGGTGAGTATTAAATGGCCAAATGACATTTACTTGAATGGTAGAAAGATTGCTGGGATCTTAACAGAAGTCCAAGCAGAAGCGAATTGTGTTGAGATGATGGTCATTGGAATTGGCATGAATGTGAATGAGTCTAAACAGAGCATTGAAGCAAACGGTTTAAGTGAGAAAGCAACATCGCTCGCTATTGAAACAAGTAAAACGTACACTCGTAGTAATGTTTTACAACAATTACTCGTAACGTTTGAGAACGAGTACGAACGCTGGCTTTCTGATGGATTTGCGTCAATGAAAGCGGAGTGGGAAGAGCGAGCACACCTTTATCAAAAACATGTAACTGTGAAAAACGGTGATCGAGAACAAGTTGGGACGATGGTTGGCATTACCGACGAAGGTGTTTTGAAGTTGCAAGATGAAAACGGTGATGTACAGCTTGTGTATAGTGGAGATTTACATTAGTGCTATACATATAATTTTGCTATACTTAGTCTGTAGAGACGATATCCATTCGGAGTCGTACTTGAAAGTAAAGATAGTTTGCTTGAGTACAAATTCGCCTTGATCTGTAAAGACAGGGACGGAGGGATCACATGTTACTCACAATAAAAAACACCTATACAGAGTCACGGTCCCTCCACATTTTATTGGAGGAGATGATGTTTTGAAACAGACCGTAGACTTTTTAAAAATGAAACGAAATCAAGAAATGATTACGATGGTTACAGCTTATGATGCACCAACAGCTAAAATCGTTGAAGATGCAGCGATTGACCTGATCTTAGTTGGGGATTCTCTCGGTATGGTCGTACACGGTCATCATGGCACACAACCGGTGACGCTAGATGATATGTTGCTTCATACGAGAGCAGTAGCAAGAGGAGCACAGCAGACGTTTATCGTAAGCGATCTGCCATTTATGACGTACCATCGTTCAATTGAAGATACAGTAGTAAATGCGACAACGCTCGTTCAAAACGGTGGCGCACATGCGGTTAAACTTGAAGGTTGCACCGAACTTATCTTAGACAGTATTGAGCGACTAACGAGTGGTGGCATTGCGGTTATGGGCCATCTCGGATTAACGCCACAATCTAGCACAGTGTTAGGTGGATTTAAGGTTCAAGGTCGTAGTGAACGAGAGCGGACGAAGTTAATTGAAGATGCGAAGCGCATTGAAGCTTCAGGCGCATTTGCCCTCGTTGTTGAGTGCATTCCAGAATCATTAACGAAAGAGCTTAAAGATGTCTTAACAATTCCGGTGATCGGAATCGGTGCAGGCAAAGCAGACGGTCAAGTTCTCGTCTTCCATGACCTTGTCGGTTTAACGACAGGTTATATTCCGAAGTTCGCTAAAACGTATGCAAATGTACGCGACGTGATGTTGCAAGCAGTGGAGCAATACCGCGACGAAGTAAAGCGTGAATCGTTCCCAGATGAGCGGTATACGTTTAAAGATGCGAAGAAAGAACGGAGCGCAAACGTATGATTGTTTGTCGTACGCAGTCAGAATGGAAGAAAGAGCAAAAGGTGCTTCAAGATGATCCGGGAACGTTTGCCCTCGTTCCGACGATGGGAGCGCTTCATGAAGGGCATTTAACGCTCATTCGAGAAGCGAAGCAACACCACGCACGAGTTGTGGTGACGATCTTTATAAATCCTCTACAATTTGGGGCCAATGAAGATTTTGATTCGTACCCACGTACAGAAGATCAAGATCTTAGGCTGTTGCAAAGAGAGGGAGCAGACGTCGTCTGGTTACCGGGGGTTCAAGATCTTTACAAAGAAAAGCAACTGATTACGATGAACACATCGCCACTTGGAGACCAACTTTGTGGCAGCAAACGTGTCGGTCATTTTGATGGGATGGCAACAGTTGTCATGAAGTTTCTACAACTTGTTGCACCTGATGCCGCTTACTTTGGAAAAAAAGATGCTCAGCAGCTCGCAATTATAAAAAAAATGGTAGAAGATTTTCATATACAAACGACTATCGTAGGTGTTGATACTGTAAGAGACGTTGACGGTCTTGCGTTGTCTTCACGTAATGTCAATTTAAGTGAACGAGAACGTGAAGATGCACCGATGCTTTTTGAAGCGCTAAAGTCTAGCGTAAACGAAATTAAGCATACTTCAAACGCACGTCTCCTTACAAAAAAAGCCATCGATCAACTAGAAGAAAGTCTCGCATCGATTGAATACGTAGAGCTCGTTACATTTCCGAACTTAGAATCTGTCGATTCATTAGAACGGGGACAACGTTACGTGTTGGCCGCTGCAGTTCAATATGAACGTGCGAGGTTGATTGATAACATCATGTTTACGATGTCGTAGTTTCAGGAGGAAGTTATGAAAGATGACCGTTATGTCGTCATAGACGTAGAAACGACGGGAAACCGTCCAACAACAAGTGATCGAGTCATAGAAGTCGGCATGACGGTCATTGAAGGATTGGAAATTGTCGATTCGTTTTCTTCTTTTGTGAATCCAAATCGAGAAATTCCGTTGTTTATTGAACAATTAACCGGAATCTCTGAAGAAGATGTAAAGAATGCACCTACGTTTGATGAGATTGCGCCAAGAATACTTCAAGCACTAGATGGGGCTTGTTTTGTCGCGCATCATGTTGACTTTGACTTATCGTTTATTAATGCAGAATTAGATCGTGCTGGCTACGCCCAGTTCGAAGGAGAATTGTTAGATACTGTTGAGATGGCTAGAATGCTGTATCCAACGTTTGAAAGCTATCGTCTTCAAACGCTTTCCGATACATTTGAATTTAGCCACGAGCAACCACACCGTGCCGGAAGCGATGCTTATGTAACGGCGAAGTTGCTTATAGAGATGCTTAATAAGCTCTCGTCATTACCCCGAGAGACGATTCACCGAATGAAGCCATATACAGAACAAATGTGCAACGGCTTGCATCGAATCATTCATGAGATCGATGTGTTTAATTTTGAACAAGCTGACCGATCACTACCACACGATGTTGAGATTTACCGAGGTTTTGCGATTAGAAAACATCAACAACATAGTGAATCGACGCCGGCAGCATCGGTACAGTCATTTGATGCGGCCCTTTTTTTTGGCGAGGATGGATTGCTCAGTAAAACGACGACGAATTACGAAGAGCGTGTAGGGCAGAGCACAATGAGTACAGCGGTTTGGAAGGCAATGAATAACGATGAACACCTTTTATGTGAAGCGGCAACAGGTACGGGAAAAACGCTTGCGTATTTGTATCCCGCACTCATAAAGAGCTTCGAGGCAAATCGCCCGACGGTCATTGCGACTGAAACGATTGCACTACAACAACAAATTGTAGATCGTGAAATTGTTAAGCTGAACGAAGCGTTAAATGAAGAGGTTAACGTCGCGATTCTTAAAGGTCGAAGTCATTATTTATGTTTGCAAAAGTTCGAGCATTTTCTAGATCGAATGCCATCTTCGTATGATGAACATTTATTTGCAGCGCAATTGCTCGTCTGGATCGTTGAAACGATTGACGGTGATATTGAAGAATTGAACTTACCTAGTGGCGGCTATACGCTTTGGGAAGAGCTTAAGAGTGATTCTTATACGTGCTCACATGCGGGTTGTTCCTACTACAACCGTTGTTATTATCATCGTGCAAAAGAACGTGCAAAAAACGCGCAGCTCATCATTACGAACCATTCGCTCTTATTTACCGATCGATTCTCATCCAGTGGAATCTTACCGAAGTACGATACCGTCATCTTTGATGAGGCCCATCAGATGGAAGATACTGCAGGGAAGTATTTAGGGTATGAAAGCAACTACCAACAACTCGTTCGTTTAATTAGTCGGTTTGGGTTGCAAGATTCAGATGGGCTGTTGTTTGAAATTGAACGTTCTCTAAAAGGGAAATCAATAACTCAATATGATATGGAATGGGTTAGAAACCGGAAACAAGAGCTTTATCACTTGCAAAGTGAATGGCTGCAGCTGTTCCAAACGTTGCAAAACATCGCCAACAAGAAATCGTCAGGCACGATTCATTACCGACCATCGCAGTATGAAGGTAAGTTCGTCATGGAAGTTGTTGAGCGAATAAGTTATATGATTGATACGCTGCAAAAAGAATGGTTAAAGTGCATCGCTCAACTTGAAGATCAGCATCCTGAGGAATCAACTTTATGGCGAAAGGTAAGTCAGTTAATCGATGACTTTACCGATGAAAATGAAACGCTAAGGCAATTGCTCGTCTATGAAGTGGAAGAGCATGTGTACTGGATGGAGGCAGGTAAAACGAATGCATTTGATCGATTAACGTTGTATCGCCGTCCAATTTCCATTGCGAGTAGTATGCAATCGTACTTTTTCGATGAAGTGAAAAGTGTGATTATGACTTCTGCAACACTTACCGTAAAAGATTCGTTTTCGTTTATTAAAAATACGTTAGGCTTACCAAAAGAAAATGTGAATGAACTAAAAGTAGAGTCGCCATTTTCGTATGCGAAGCAAGCGCAGTTGCTCGTTCCGAGTGATTTCCCTGATATTAAGCGAGAAGAAGAATACATTGACGCACTTTCAGAGTTCATTAGCATGCTAACGTCCCATGTGAACGGAAAGATGCTCGTCTTATTTACGTCATATGACATGTTGAAGAAAACGTACAATCAAGTCAAACCACAACTTGAAGATTTGAATTATGCTTTGCTTGCACAGGGAGTTAAGGGAGAACAACGAACTCGACTCGTGAAAAACTTCCGCAAATATGAACGTGCGATTTTGTTTGGTACGAGTACATTTTGGGAAGGCATTGACTTACCGGGAGAAGACGTTCGTGCGTTAATAATCGTGCGCCTTCCGTTTACACCACCAAATGATCCGGTGTATCAAGCAAAAGCAAATGAACTGACGATGCGAAATGAAAACTCATTCCAAAAGCTCGCCATTCCTAAGGCAGTTTTGCGCTTTAAGCAAGGGTTTGGTCGACTAATCCGTACGAAAGACGATCGTGGACTCGTCTATGTACTTGACAAGCGGTTAGTAGAAGCAAGGTATGGCAATAGTTTCATACGCTCATTGCCAGAGATTCCACATACGTATACATCTACAGACGAAATTTTGTCGATTACGAGTGATTTTTTTGAGGAGTAAGGAGAGGACTCGTATGCAGCCACGAACCATTATGAATAACGTCGCCATTCTTGATCATGAACAGACAATTACGCGTGGGCATATTAAAATCAGCAATGGAACAATCACTGAAGTGAGTGACGAGCCTTTTGTACCGAAATCATCTCTTGAAGATCAGGACATCGTGTATGATCATGAAGGCAAGTTGCTTATGCCTGGCCTCGTCAATACGCACATGCATATGCCAATGTCGATTTTGCGAGGAGTGAGTGATGATCTTCCGCTCGACCGTTGGTTAAAAGAAGTCATTTGGCCGCTAGAAGGGAAAATGACGAGAGAAATGGCTCGTGCAGGGATTGGATTATCGTTAGTAGAAAGCATTCGTTCAGGCACAACTGCTTTTTCTGATATGTATCATCTAGGAAGAGACGATGCACACGAACTAGCGGTATCAAGTGGTTTAAAAGCACAGCTTACACGTGGGATGATTACCGCCTTTAGTAATGAGCAAGAAAATGAACAGAAATTACAGCAAGCGTCTGAATTTGCGAAGGCAATGAATAACGATTCATCGGGTCGACTTCGGGGTGCGCTGTTCCCACATGCGCCTTACACGAACTCCCTTTCGTTTTTACATCGTGTTCGAGACGTTGCCAAAAACGATCAACTAGATGTCCAAATTCATATTGCAGAAACGGCAAAAGAAGTTGAGGAGCACGTTCAGCAATTTGGAAAACGCCCAGTTGAACACTTGCTCGGTGAAGAAATTATCGGACAAGGCTCATTGCTCGTCCATTCTGTTCATGTTAGCGATGACGAACTTGAACAAATGCGAGAGGCAAACGTGAGCGTATCACACAATCCACAAAGCAACTTGAAGCTCGGTTCAGGGATTGCACCGGTTGAAAAAATGGTAGACAAAGAGATTGTCGTCAGTTTAGGTACTGACAGTGCAGCGTCGAACAATACACTTGATGTATTTACTGAAATGCGACAAGCAGCGATGCTTCATAAAGGAACATCAAATCGAGCAGATGCAATTACTGCAGATGATGCATTTAAAATGGCGACTGTGAATGGGAGCAAAAGCATCGGCTTTCATAAGAGCGGGTTAATTAAAGAAGGCTATGATGCAGACTTCATTTTGCTAGACGCAAATACCCCGCACCTTCAGCCGTACCGCCATCGAGTTGGAACCGTCGTTTATGCAGCGAACAAAACCGACGTAACCGACGTGTATGTGAATGGACAAGCAGTTATGCAAAACCGAGTGATCGTAACGCTGGATGAAGAAAAGTTATTGTATGAAGCAAATCGTGCCCAACAGGAGCTTTTAGGAATACATGAGTGATTGGGAGGATTTTTATGAAGAAGTGGATTGCCATTGGGATCTTTATCATTGGCATTGTAATCACCAGTCTTCTCGTCTGGTTGTATCAATCGGCGTATGCTGAGCACACAGATGTTGAAGAGCGACTCGGTGGACAAATCCTCCGAGAAGAAGGCGTAACAAGTGTAGGGAATTGGTACCATTATCGAGGAGACGACGTGATCACAGTTGCTACCGTTATGGTTGATGAACAAGAGGAGTATTGGTTCTTTAATGATGAGCTAGCACGTTTTGATGTGATCGCAACAGAATCGGTGATTACAGAAGAGGAAGCAATCAACAGTGCAATGGCAGGGGCTGATGAAGCATCGTCACTTCGACGGGTAGCACTCGGTCTTGAAGCTGAAACACCGATATTCGAAGTGATTTACGAAGACGAAACAGGCGCTCACGTGTACCATGTTGTTGATGCCTATTCAGGTGAAACCTCGTATGTTTATCGTTTGCCGTGATCGATCTTCGTTTAGAGCTTGAAGTTCACGTGGCACTTTCGTAAACTAGATAAGTAAGACATGCAGGAAGTTTGAAGGGAGTTACCTAGAATTGAAACCGACCATTCATACGATTGGAAACCATGCTGGCGAAGAAGTGACCATCGGTTGCTGGCTAGCGAATAAACGCTCAAGCGGTAAGATTGCTTTTATGCAGCTACGCGATGGGACAGGCTTTATTCAAGGCGTTGTCGTGAAAGCAGAAGTAGGAGAAGAGTTATTTCAACAAGTTAAAGGGTTAGGTCAAGAAAGCTCGTTGTACGTAACAGGGGTTGTGCAAGCCGATGACCGTGCACCTTCTGGTTACGAGTTAACGGTAAAGAATGTAGAAGTGATTCAACATGCTGAAGACTATCCGATTACACCGAAAGAACACGGAACAGAATTTCTCATGGACCACCGTCATTTGTGGATCCGTTCAAGTAAACAACATGCTGTTCTGCGCATTCGTGATGTGATCATTAATGCAACGTACCGATTCTATCATGAACGTGGCTTTACGAAAGTAGACCCGCCTATTTTAACGGCAAATTCAGCTGAAGGAACGACTGAGCTTTTCCATACGAAATACTTTGATGAAGATGCATTTCTTTCCCAATCAGGTCAATTGTATATGGAAGCTGCAGCGATGGCATTCCAACGTGTGTACTCTTTTGGACCAACGTTCCGTGCCGAAAAATCAAAAACGAGACGTCACCTTATTGAGTTTTGGATGATTGAGCCGGAAATGGCGTTTGTTGATCATGAAGAAAGCTTAGAAATCCAAGAAGAATATGTGTCGTATCTAGCTCAAGCGGTATTAAACGAAGCGAAAGCAGAGTTAAAGGTGCTCGGACGTGACACTGAACAACTTGAGAAGATTAAAGCACCGTTTGCTAGAATCACGTACAAAGAAGCCCTTGAACGCTTGCAAGAGAAGGACTACGAGATTCAGTGGGGCGAAGATTTAGGTGCTCCGCATGAAACAGAACTAGCCAATCAATTTGATACACCTGTATTTATTACACATTGGCCAAAAGACATTAAGGCGTTTTATATGAAGCCAGACCCAGAAAACGAAGACCTCGTCCTTTGTGCGGATTTAATTGCACCAGAAGGTTATGGTGAAATTATCGGGGGAAGCCAGAGAATTGACGACTATTCGCTTATGGAAGAACGATTTAAAGAACACGACTTATCCGATGATGCGTACCGCTGGTATTTGCAACTTCGTGAATACGGTAGTGTTCCACATTCAGGATTTGGACTCGGCCTAGAGCGTACCGTTGCTTGGTTGTCAGGAACTGAGCACGTCCGTGAAACGATCCCATTCCCACGTCTGTTGAATCGTTTATATCCATAAGAGGGTGTACCCATCTCCTCACGTCATGTTGGAGATGGGTTTTTTACAGCAAAACAATGATTGAGGTGAAACGGATGGATAAGAATCGAATCATCGACTTGTTAGAAGAAGGGCACATCTCCATCCCGGTTGTATTTCTAGATTACTATGATGCGCTTGGCATACATGAGCGTGATATGATGTTACTTTTGCATTTACACCGTGAGATTTCCAAAGGCCAACATTTTCCGACGCCAGAGCAACTTGCTCGTAAAATGTCACTAACAATTGACAGTTGCCAAGATGGGTTAAAACGATTGATGCAACGAGGGGTCCTTTCGATCGAGCAACGACAAGATCATGGAATCGTCTATGAATCATATAGTTTACGTCCTTTCTATGAAAAAATTATTCTTTATTTAGAAGCTGAACAAAAAGAGGAACAGACGAGTGACTCGTTTGGTGGTGAGTTGTACTCACTTTTTGAAAATGAATTCGGTAGACCGTTATCACCGATGGAAATTGAAACTCTTGGTTTGTGGATTGATAAAGACAAGTATTCATACGAGCTGATCAAAGCAGCTCTTAAAGAAGCGGTTATTTCTGGGAAGTTGAATTTACGTTACATTGATCGCATTCTATTTGAATGGCAAAAGAAGGGCATCACAACACCGGAAGCCGCGCTTCAAGAAAGTATGAACTTCCGTAAAAATCAACGAAAACCTGAATTAACAGGTGCTGGCAAACAAAATCGAGAGCCATATCCGAATTACAACTGGCTTGAATCGGATTAAACAATAGAAGAGGTAAGACAATCATGCTTAGCAAAAAACAAACGACGCATGCGCTCGATACGATCGCACACATGTATCCAGAAGCAGAATGCGAATTAACCCATAGCAATGCATTTGAACTGTTAGTGGCGGTCATTTTGTCCGCACAGTGTACCGATGCGCTCGTCAATAAAGTGACGCCAGGCTTGTTTGAGAAATACAAACAACCTGACGACTACGTCAATGCCACGCAAGAAGAAGTGGAGGAAGACATTCGTCGAATTGGTCTGTTTCGTAACAAAGCGAAAAACTTACGAAAGATGAGTGACTCGTTACTCATTCATTATGGTGGCGAAGTTCCAAAAGACCGAGATGAATTGATGAAGCTTGCAGGCGTTGGGCGTAAGACGGCAAATGTTGTCGCTTCTGTAGCCTTTGATTTACCTGCAATTGCGGTCGACACCCACGTTGAGAGAGTGTCAAAGCGACTTGGTATTTGTCGGTGGAAAGACTCTGTACTAGAAGTAGAGAAAACACTTATGGTAAAGCTTCCAGAAGATCGTTGGTCACAAGCTCACCATCAATTGATCTTTTTTGGTCGATACTTTTGTAAAGCAAGAAACCCTCAATGCGAATCATGTCCACTATTAGACATTTGTCGTGAAGGAAAAAAACGCGTGCCGGAGGAACAACGATGATGACAGCCGAACTAAACAAGCTCGATGAATTAAAGCAGTCTTTACCTTTTGGTGAGCAAGAGTCATGGCGTCTTCAGCAGCTAGAGAACAAGCTCAAAGGTGAAGATGTTTTTTCTGTTGCGATTTGTGGGCACTTTTCTGCAGGGAAATCAACGCTCATAAACCAATTGCTCGGCGCAAACCTTTTGCCGTCTAGTCCAGTTCCTACGACTGCTAACATTATGACGATTCAAGGCGGGGAAGAAACCGCAATTCGAGCGATCAAAAACAACGGTCAAGAAGAACAGTTTCAAGGTCATATTCCGTGGGAAAAACTTCAGCAATTGGCTCTTGATGGAGATGGTGTGAAAGAAATTGTTCTCACCTTACCTTTACCGTTTTTAAAACGGAAGGTGACCTTGGCAGATACACCAGGGATGGATTCAACCGATCCAACACACGGTCGTTATACAGCGAACCAGCTGTTAACGACCGATGCAATTATTTATGTGACCGATTACAATCACGTCCGTTCACAAACGAATTTACAATTTTTGAAGCAGTTGCAACGTGAAAACAAGCCGTTTGTCATCGTTGTCAATCAGATCGATAAGCATAACGACGATGAGCTCTCGTTTTCAATTTTTAAACACGGGCTGCTCGACATGCTTCAACGCTATGGCATAAAGCCAGTTAAAGTGTTCACGACAAGTGCGAGAGCAAAGGACCACCCGTACAACGAGTTAGAATCATTTATCAATGAAACTCGTTCGTGGTTGTTTCATAGTGAAGCGCTCATTGATCAATCTCAAAAACGTATGCTTGAAAGTGCCGTAGAATCTTTGCGTGATCGACTGTTTCAAGATCGCAGTGAACTAGTTGACGACATCGCAAAAGAAATGGAACGAGCGGGTTATAGTGAAGAAAATCAAAAGCGCTACAACCATTTACAAAAAGAACGCGCAGAAGTTGAAGGCAAGCTACAAAAAGAGTTGGACAACGTTAAGCAATTTTTTGCCGTCTTCTATAAACAAACGAACCTGTTCCCGCATGATGTGACAGAGCGAATGAAAGAATGGTTACGTGTGTTGGACCCATCATTTAAAGTTGGCTTTTTCGGATCGAAAAAGAAAAAGAAAGAACTTCAAGATGAGCATTTCATGGCGTACTATGAACTCGTAAAGGATCGTTTTGAAGCCGAAATCCGCCTCTATCTTATGCAACGAATAAAAAAAGAGCGTCTGCCTGACAATGTGCAACAAATCGCAATGGACCGCTTTGAAAAAATGGAGCTGCCAAGTGATTCTTCGTGGTACGAAAACTTTATTAGTTCTGGTGAGAAGAATGACCAATACGTATACCAGTTGGCAAAACAGCTAAATCAGAGCATCTTAACGACGGTAAAACGTGACACAGAAGCGGTGTATGAGGCGTTACTTGATCAGTTTGAAGAACGTAAAGAGCGAGCAATCGAATCGATTGAAAAGGAACTCGCAAGCTATGAAGAGCTTGAACAGATTGAAGCAAATTTCGAACAACAAAAGCTTCAAGTAAAAGAAAAACTAGAAGTCGTTGAAGAAAAAGCGGTAACACTTGAGGATACGAGCGACTTTGAAGAACAGATTCAGCTCTTGTTCCAAAAAACAACGGGATTAGCAGGCGTTAGTGAAGATATTCAAGTTACTGAAGCCACTCCTTTAAAAAAAGCAGAAGCGACAGAAGAACAAGCTACAGACAACGTGACAGATCCTATTTATACGGTTCGTAACCAAAGCGATTACGAATCGATCAAAGAAACGCTAGTGGTCTATCGCGACGAAGAGGTGGAGCGTGAGAACCGCAAAGCGCTAATTGAACATTTAGATGCTTTTTCAGACCGTACGTACTCTGTTGTCGTTGCGGGTGCATTTAGTGCAGGGAAATCCACGTTTTTAAATGCATTATTGCAAGCAGACTTAATGCCAAGTTCACCGCATCCAACGACCGCATCACTTACCGTCGTGAAAGCACCAACAATAGAGCTTCCACATGAAACGGTAACCGTACAACTGAAATCACGAAAAGAATTAGAAGAAGAGGTAGAGCATGTCGCGTATTTGTGTGGGATGACACATACGCTTGAATCGTTAAAGAAAGCGGAAGGTCTCTCGATTCACAAAACCGATACGCTCGCTGAAAAGCAATGGGTTGAGTATTTACGAGCCCTACAAATGGGTGTGAAAAAAGACCATCTTGAACCTGGAAGTGCGCTTCAGCTATCGCTTAGCGATTGGCAGGAAATGGCGGTAGATGAATCAGAAGCATGTCTTATTGATTATTCACACGTGTATTACAATTCAACGTGGACCGATGCTGGCTTTGAACTCATTGATACTCCAGGAGTACAAAGTGTTCATGAACGACATACCCAACTTGCAATGAATGAAATTGCCAAGGCAGATGCGTTCTTATATTTAATGTACTATCACCATGCTTACTCAGATGCTGATGCTAAGTTCATGGAAAAGATTAAACAAATTCAGTCACCGGATTATGTACTCATTAATGCAAGCGACCTTGCACACGACGAAGCTGAAAGAGAAGCTGTTGAAGCTCACGTCGTCGAGCAGCTAAAAACGAATGAACATCATGACTCAATCGTCGCTTCCATCTCAAGTAAACAAGCGAGAAAAAGCAATAATGAAGAGGGCATCGCTTCGTTTTTACAAGACTTTGACGAGCGTATGGAACCGAAGCTCCAATACCGTGCTCAAAAAGAGCTTGATGATCGTCTTGGTGATCATGCCGACCATTTAACAAAATGGCTGCAATTTTTTGAGTTGCCTAAAGAAGTCCGTGAAAAGCGAAAAGCGACATTAACGTATCCTGCTGCGCAAAAGCAAGAGGAGTTGCAAGCAGTAAAGGTTACGCTTGAAGCAGAAGACGTGAACATTCGTTCATTTGCAATTTATAGTCACAAGCGTCTCGTACTACAGTGGACGGACGAATTGAAGAAACGATTAACGCCAGCAGTATTCCAGAGCGAACAAGCTCAAGAACGTGAAGAAAGCTTGCGTGAAGAGCTTGAGAAGTGGCTAGAAGACGTGACAAAGTCTTGGCAAGAAAACATCGTTCAAGAGAACAAGCGCCTACAAACGTTATTCAACGAGAATGTGACACAGCTACAAGACGTTACCGTCAACACAACCGTTGAGTTACAAGCGGCCAAAACGTTAAAGCTAACCGATCGCTTAAAAGAAGTCAAAGTAAAAAAGAACTTCTTAACGGATGAGAAATCTAGCCAGTGGTTAAATCAAGTAACAGAAGCGCTTTCTAAGCAGTTAAAAGCCGTGTTAGAGACGTACAGCGAACGAGTACGTAGCGAGTGGAACACGCTTGTTACGAGCTATGTAGAAGCATCAGAAAACGAGATCACGAAAAAGAAACAAGAAAACGAACAACAACTCCAAAAATGGCTACTCGATACCCCGCCAACCGGAAGTATTGAACAAGAACGAAGTGCCATTCAAACGCATTTGAATGAGTAAGGATAAAGCAGTGTAGACGATGTCTACGCTGCTTTTTGCTGTTCGAAATTTAGACATATAAAAAGCCTCTCCCCAAAGCATTCACTTAGGAGAGAGGTAAAAGTTTTGTTAACGCTTATTCTTCAGTATCATCGTCGTCTGACTCATCTTCTTCTGGTGGTTCAGGTGAATCGCTTGGTGGTTCTTCATCGTCATCACTATCATCATTGTCGTCATCATCACCTGACTCGTCACCGTCTGTTGGTGGTGATGGTTGGTCTGGTGAGTCAGAATCGCCATCTTCAGGGGAGGTAGAATCTTCTTCATCGATAAGGTCTTCATCGATTTCCTCATCCTCTTCTTCTTCCTCTTCCTCAGGCTCTTCTTCTTCAACAGCTTCGGCTATTTCGACGCTCGTTTGAGCTGAGTCGATTGGTTGACCGTCGCTAGTTGCGACGACCTCAAAGCTGTGGGTGCTTTCACGAGCGGGATCTGCGAGAATGAACTGTTGATCACTGCTCGATTGAACTTCGCTCATTTCTTCACCGTTAACGCCGTGACGCACTGTAAAGGTTACGCCATCCATTTCCTCTTCTGGGAAACTCCAGCTTACGATAATTTGATTATTGTCTTCATCAAATCCTGCGGTTAAGTCTGAAATGGTTGCTTCTACTTCAGGCTCAGGTGGTGTATCCGGCGTGTTGCCACAAATGTAAAGTTCGCCACCTTGCTCACATACTGAATCAGGTCGTGAGAAGTCTGAAACATCCATACCTTGGTGCACTTCTTGCATGACAATCCGGAAAATGTGTCGTGCAATTTCATGTTCTGCACCTGATAAATAACCGTCGTTATTGTTGGCGTACCCGGTCCAAATTGACGCGGTATATTCAGGGCTGTAGCCTGCAAACCAAATGTCTGGCACACCGCCTTGTGGGATGTTTAGACGATTACGAGTATCCGAATCAAAGTTCGATGTTCCTGTTTTACCAGCGAGTGGTAATCCTTGTACGTTTGCTTGGTTACCCGTACCTCGTGGGTCAGTGAGTACACCTTTAAGCATGTCAGTCATCATATATGCTGTATAATCGTGCATCGCGCGATTAGGTTCTGGTGTTAAGTTGAGTTCCCGCTCATCACGGAATACGATTTTTCGAATGCTGTGCGGTTCGTTATAGACACCATCATTACCGAACGCGGCATATGCACCTGCGATTTTCTCACTTGATGTTTCAAAAGCACCAAGTGAATGCGCTTCGTAATAATTCTCAAAGTCAAATCCTAAACGCTCTGCAAACTGGTGTGCATTGTCAACACCTGCTTCTTGATGTGCTTTGAGCGCTGGGATGTTTAACGATCGCACGAGTGCTTCACGCATCGATACTTCACCGCTATAGTTTCCAGATGCGTTTGTGATGGGTTCACCACTAGAAGCATATTCATGCGGCTCATCAACGAGTGTATGACCCGTACCCCAGTCATGTTCTTCAATAGCAGGCCCGAAGTCCATAAACGGCTTCACTGTGGAACCTGGATGACCGTTACCACGACTCGCATA
The DNA here is from genome assembly GCA_012970285.1 of Bacillaceae bacterium JMAK1. Lineage (GTDB taxonomy): Bacteria > Bacillota > Bacilli > Bacillales > Marinococcaceae > Geomicrobium_A. The sequence goes on along the minus strand of JIBW01000002.1, from coordinate 927,931 downwards.
GTTGAATCCTGCTTCAATTTCTTCACCGTGGCGATCGCCAACCATGGCACGGATGCCGCCCGTTTCATTATCTAATAATGTGAAACCGACTTGGAATGAATCGTTGTCTGGGTATGAACTGATAAATTCATCGGTCTGGACTACGCGCTCCGCATATTCTTGTGCTTCCGGATCAATAGTTGTGTAGATGTCAAACCCAGCTGCGTAAAGGTCACCGATTGAAAGGCCATCAATTTGTTCAATTTCATCACGAACGTGATTCATAAATGATGTATGACCAATCGTATCATCAGCTGGTGTATGGTTAATCTGCTCATCAATGGATGTGTTACGGGCTTCCTCAGCTTCTTCAGTCGTAATTAATTCTTGGTCTTCCATCATACCTACAATTAAATCTCTACGACTTTCAACATTTTCTGGGTTGTCAATTGGGTTATAAAAAGAAGGACGTCTCGGTACGGCAGCAAGCACTGCTGCATCAGCAACCGTTAACTCACTTAAATCTTCTTTACCAAACCAACGAATGGAAGCTTCGCCAATTCCGTATGCGTCAGAACTGAAATAAATAATGTTTAAATACATTTCAAGAATCTCATCTTTGCTGTACTGACGCTCTAATTGAAAGGCTAACCATTGTTCTTGAAGCTTTCTTGAGATCGTCTTATCGGCACTTAAAAATGCGTTACGGACAACTTGCTGTGTAATTGTACTTGCACCTTCAGAACCAAAGCCTCCAGTAATATTGGCGACAACAGCTCCTCCAAGGCGGCGTACATCAATTCCCATATGATCATAAAAGCGCATGTCCTCAACAGCGACAAAGGCATTGCTCACATGTTCTGGGATTTCTTCAATGGAACGATAACTCCGTTTTTCTGCGCCATGTAATCGACCGAGTTCGTTGTCGTTAATGTCATATACGGTGGCTCCTTCAGCAAGCATTAGCTCTTCAGGATCTAACTCTGGTGCGCCACTAATAATGGCAGCCGCAGTGGCACCTCCGGCAATTAGACCAACGCCCATGATTACAAAAAGGCTAATCAGTATTTTTTTCCATATGGATTTTTTTTGCTTCGGTTTTTTTGTCTTTTGTTGCTTTTTGTTCCCTGATTCTTGTGCACGACGTTTTTCTGTTCTCGACGTGTATTCACTCATCGTACTTCCCTCATTTCTCAAAAACCTCAATGAATTTGTCGCTGTTCGGCGAAAAATGTTACACGTTCATTCGAAATAATTGTTCCACAGCAGGCAAAAAGTCAATTGTAGGTAGAATGCTTGGGTTCACAAAGATTCCAAGTGTTGCAATGTCATCTTTTTTTATTGATTTACGATCGGTTTCTGCTTTTAGCTTCATAAAATCTTCGGCTTTTAGCACATACGTTTCTTTAGAATGAGCAAACCGAAGAATTAAGAAAGCAAGACCACCATGTGCGGTTACCGCATTTAAGTGCTCCATCTGATGGTCGTGAATATTCTTCAGTGGAAACGATTGTTTTTGGTGGGTTTCTTTTGCTTCAAAATCCAAGTGATAGCCTTTATAAATCCCATTGTAGTCTGTCGTGGACGCCTGGCGAAAGTAAGCTTCAGTAATTTTAGCTCGAGTTCGTTTCGGGTAGTCAACAGATACAATTTGAACAGGAGTGGGTTTTTTATGGATCACCGCTTTTCCGATTTGTAAGTAATGATGGATGGAACTGTTCAGGTCATCTTCAAGTGTCATGCCTCGATTTGCGTTCCCATCATCTGTTTTTTTTGATGGGGTCACTTTTTTTTCATACAACTTGCCGTTTGGGTAACGAAAAGCCAATTGAGAACAATCCTTTCCGTCTAATAAAAATTCAATCATTAATAATAGCATAAATAGAAGTTGTTACAAGGAAAAAGTTTTTAAGACGATCGATTTCATGTTAAAATTTTATGGATGACTGAGGTGAAAACATGAGTGAAAAGTTAATGAACATCGGGTTTGGAAATGTTGTTCCAAGTGATCGTATTATCTCTATTATACAACCCGATTCGGCACCAACAAAGCGTTTAATTCAACAATTTAGAGAGCGGAAGTTAGTTATTGATGCAACGAACGGTCGTAAGACTCGAAGTATGATTTTACTAGATAGTCAGCATATTGTGCTGTCGGCCGTTCAGCCTGAGACGATTTCGCAGCGGTTAACCGAAGATTAATCGCACAATTCTACAACAACGCGTTCATTTTTGCGTTTTTAGAGAACTTTTGTAGAACAGAAAGCAGTTTTGTCAGCCTCAAAGGAAATGAGTTTTTAACCTTGAATGTTTGGAGTAAGCATATAGACGAGACGATGTTTGTCTAACCATTCAAGGGAGGTTGATTCTCTTATGAAACTCGCAAAAACACAATACGTTGCTGATCAATTAAACGTGGCACCAAAGACGGTCCAAAACTGGGTTCGTAAGCATCAGGTACCAGTAATTACAAATGACCGAGGTCATTATTTATATGACGTGTTGGCAATTGAGAAGCTAAGACAAGTGAAGGAGCGGCAATTACCGGACCGAGAGCCTGTACTGCACGAACTTGCCGCGATGAAAACATCAGAAGATGAAAATGCGCTACTTAAAGCGTCAACACAAGAAGCAGAGAAGCGAATGGAAGATATTATAAAACGGTTAGATCATTTAGAGCGAATGATAGAGCAGAAGGCAGATGAAGTTGTAAGTTTTCAGTTGTTAAAGCACCGCACGGAATTGGATGATGTTCAACAATCGGTTAAGAGTATCGAAGATCAATTAACGGTCATTGAGCATCAACAAATTGAAAAAGTGGAGAAGGAGAAAGCTGTACAACCTAAACCACTAACTCCGAGAAAACGTCAGAACATCTTTTCATTTAGCTAAATGGTCACCGATTAAAAAAGGTACGGTGGTTGTTGATGAACCAAGAGATCCAAGCACTACAAACAAAATTACGAAATGACATGCAAAAGGCGAAAGACTTTCAACATCGCCAAGCGAACGGACAATCATTTGATTTTAAAGAAACGATCGTTCCGTTCGTAAACGAAGTACAACAGCGTACAGAAGAGTGGAAAGAACTTGTCCATCAATTTGTTCAAGTTGAAACGATGCAAACGTTAAACGCTACACAAGTTGAGCACACCTATGAGAATATGTATGTTATTCCGACTGAATCATTCCAAAAAACGATGCGAGAGCAACGGTTTATTGAACGAATTCAAGCAGTCTATTACGTGCTAGATCTTGTAGAAGAGGAAATGCAAAACAGCAAGTGAACGTTAAGTAATCCTACTTAACGTTTTTTTTGTATTAAAAAACGGTTGCGGATGTGCCCGCAACCGGTCTTGCTCATTAAAATCTTCCTGATTTGAGAATCGAGAATAAGATGAGCAAAAACATGAAAAATGAAACGACAAAGCTAATTTCAATCACTGGTAATTGGACTAAAAACGAGTTTTGATCGCCAAAGGAAGAGCCAATAATGAGCCCGACCATAATAATGCTAAACGCTAATAGCGTAATGCTAAATGATATTCGATTACTGATCCGATCAAGCTTTCGGAAGAACAAATTGATCTTCGGCATACGTACTTCTAAGGACAAGTCGTCGTCTCCAATGCGGTCAACTGCTTTTTTCACAGAGTCGGGGAGGGCGAGAATTGTCTTAGATTGCTTTTTGGCATCACGATAAAGTTCTTTTGTCCAGCTTTTCGGGTTTAATCGGTCACGGGCAAGTTGCCTACCATACGGCTCAGCAATTTCTACGATACTAAGGTTTGGATCAAGTCGCATTAAGATGCTTTCAATTGTAATGACTGCTTTTGCAAGAAGTGTATACTCTTTATAAATGCGAATGTTGTAGCGATGAGACGCTGAGAAGATGTCTCGAATGGCCTCACCAATCTTAATGTCTTCAAACGATTGTTCGTAGTATTTGTCGAGAAGAAACTCCACTTCTTCTCCAAATTCCTCGTGATCGACTGTATCAGGGACGTCTGCCATCGCATAAATCGTATCTGTAACGTCACGAATGTCTCCTTTAGTCATCGCAATCACATAACTGATGAACTGATTTCTCATCGTCTTATTTAACCGACCGACTTGGCCGAAGTCAAACATGCAAATGTGATCGTCTTTCGTAATGCTAAAGTTACCTGGATGGGGATCACTGTGGAATAACCCGTCAATTAATACTTGGTGAAGAAATGCATCAGCAAGTTCACGAGCATAACGATTTCCTTGTTCCTCATCTTCAGGTTGCCAATCATGCAAACTAACCCCGTCAATAAATTCCATCGTAATCATTTTGCGAGTGCTGTACTTTTCATAAATACTTGGCACAGTGATCAATGAAAAATTAGCCATGTTCGCACGCATTTTCTCCGTGTTTCGCACTTCAATCGTATAGTCAGCTTCATTTCGAATGGCTTCCGCAAATTCATCAGCAATTTCTTCGAGGCGATAGTATTCTGCCCAACGAAAACGTTGTGTAAAGAGCTTTGCTAAGTCATGTAAGATGTCTAAATCCTTCTCAATCGTCTCTTTAATGTTAGGCCTTGCAACTTTTACAGCAACGACCGAGCCATCAAATAACGTCGCGCGATGCACTTGACCGATTGATGCGGCTGCAATAGGGGTCTCATCAAACGATTGATAGGCTTTATGTAATGGCATGTTTAGTTCTTCTTCAACAATGTTCTTAAGTTCGCTGAATTTGAACGGAGGTACATTGTCTTGAAGCTCGACAAGTTCATCGACGATATAGTTTGGGAACAAATCTTCTCTCGTACTAATCATCTGACCGAGCTTAATAAAGGTGGGACCAAGCTCTTCGAGAGCGTTGCGAATCCGCTCTCCGATGAGCCGATAGTTAGGGTCGCTAGGATTTGTAGCGAGTCGTTTCGGTAAAGAAAGGACATGAAAAAGACCGACTTCTTTAAGGACATAACCGAAACCGTGTCTTGCTAAAACGGTTACGATTTTACGGTAGCGGTTTGCGTGTTTTAAACCGTTGGAAAGCAATAGTCATCTTCCTTTTTACTCGTTGTCGTCGTTACGATCCTTCATTTGACGCTCTTTGAGCAAGCTTTCCAAATGAGAAAGTTTCTCTTCAACACGTTCTAAGTCATCACGTGTAGCAAGACCCATATCATTGAACATGGATTTCATCTTCGTCTTCGACGATTCCGTCCATTCTTGTTCTTTCGTTTCACCCCGTTTGATTAATTCATCAGCAAATTGCTCTGCTTCTTTCGGGGTAATTCGACCACGTGATACGAGGTCATCTAAATACGTTTGTACTTTCTCAGTACCTGCAACAGCAGCACCTAGACCTAGAAAAAAACCGTTCTTTAACCATTCGTTCATCGTAAAAGCCTCCCTCATCATAGCGTTCTAACTATTGATTTTCCCGTTTTTGAACCGTTTTACTCTTATTTCTACAAATTAGTTGTTGTCTTTAAACATAGAAATGAGCAAGTAGATAATCGTTGCAAATGAAAACACAGTTAATGAAACGATTAGAAACGTGCTTGCTTCACTTCCTGCATCATCTTCACCATAGGCAGCAAACGACTGCACTGGAATTAAGAAAAGAACTAGAAAAGAGAAGAACGCCGTTGATAATTTTGCTTTCATGTTTAATTTCCTCCTTCATTCACGGTATTACCTCATTCATTATAGAAGTAAAACGTACGTTTTTCAACGCAGACCAACGAAGATTTGCTAGAATTCCTTCTCATGGATAAGCATAAGTGAATTTTTTGTAGAAAAGCACAATCGATTAGGAAAGAGAGGCGCATAGTTGAAAGACACATGCTATAATTGATACATTATCTAGAAAAGCGTTAATTGTTAAATAAAAAGGCGGTTTAGTTATGGCAGAGAATCAACAAATGATGAATAAAGTACAGCTAGAAGATATTATTATTGCCCATCAGACGTTAAAAGATGTCGTCACCCATACGCCACTGCAACGAGATGAAGTGCTTTCTGAGCGTTATGGTGCGAATATTTACTTAAAGCGAGAAGATATGCAAGTCGTTCGATCATTTAAGATTCGCGGCGCATATAACTTAATGAAAAGCTTATCTGATGAGGAATTGGAGAATGGGGTCGTTTGTGCAAGTGCAGGGAACCACGCTCAAGGCGTTGCCTATTCTTGCCGCTTCTTAAAAGTAAAAGGTGCCATCTTCATGCCAACAACGACGCCTCGTCAAAAGCAAGACCAAGTCAAGCAATTTGGAAAAGAATTCGTAGACGTCATTATTACAGGCGATACGTTTGACGATGCATTTAAAGAAGCGAAGCGTTATGAAGAGAAGCACGGCATGACATTTGTTCATCCGTTTGATAACGAGAAGATTATTGCGGGTCAAGGAACCGTCGGTATGGAAATCTTAAATGACATCGGTGGACAAATTGATTATGTATTCGCATCAATCGGTGGTGGCGGCTTAATGGCTGGGCTTGGTACGTATGTCAAGTCTATTCAACCGAAGGCGAAGCTTATTGGTGTAGAACCTGAAGGTGCTCCGTCCATGCAACAAGCGCTATTAAGAAAAGAAGTCATCGAGCTTGAAGAGATCGATAAGTTTGTAGATGGTGCTGCGGTACAACGTGTTGGTGAGCAGACGTTTAAGATCTGTGAGCAGTTAATCGAGGACATTATTCTCGTTCCTGAAGGAAAAGTGTGTTCCACAATTCTTGAACTTTACAATCAGCAAGCAATCGTTGCAGAACCGGCGGGTGCTATGTCGATTTCAGCATTGGATTTCTATAAAGAAGAAATTAAAGGCAAAACGGTCGTTTGTGTCGTCAGTGGCGGAAACAATGATATCGGTCGTATGGCAGAAATGCGTGAGCGCTCGCTAATTTATGAAGGACTGCAACATTATTTTATCGTTAATTTCCCTCAACGAGCTGGAGCATTACGAGAATTTCTAAATGACGTGTTAGGACCAGATGATGATATTACACGTTTCGATTACGTTAAGAAAAACAATCGCTCAATCGCACCAGCTCTTGTTGGCATTGAATTAAAGTCAGCGGCTGATTATCCCGTGCTCATCCAACGCATGAAAGCTGAAGGATTTGATGTTGATGAAATTTCTACGTCAGATAAGTTGTTTAATTTCGTGCTATGATCGTCCGTAGTAGAAGTGATGAATGGATCCTCATTGATCAACATGAACACGGGTTATTTACGGGGCAATTGGCTCGATTTTGGGGAGATGACGCTCGCTTAAAACGCTCCCGCTTTTCGGATGTAATTACGGCTTGCTTTCAACACGACCGGGGTTGGCAATTGGAAGATCAATCTCCTCGCTTTCACGAGAGTGAAGCGATGCCGTATGATTTCACATCGTTTCCAGACCCACTCAAAATCCCTCTTTATCAAAAGGGGATTACAGAAGCCGCTCTCATGAGTAAACGAGCGGGATATTTAATAAGTCAACATTTATCTAGCTTTTATGAGGCACAATCGGATGAATTGGCAACTCAATTTAAGCAACAAGAAGAAAAAAGAAGGCGTGAACTACGGCTATCGCTAGACAATGAAGGCGATCTTCGGTACGATTTATCCGTACTTCGTCTATTAGATGAGATTGCTCTTTATGTTGCACTAAATGAACCAAGTGTGAACAAAGAAGATGAGTGGCCATGGTTTAAACAAGGGTTCTCACAAACGTTCTCGTTTTTAGGCGATCAGACGATTGAAGCAAACTGGAAGGATCGTCAGTCGGTAACGCTTCATCCCTTTCCTTTTTGTACAACCGTGACCGTTCCCCATAATTACCGAACGGTAAAGAAAACGAATGACAGTCCAGATGATTTCTTAAAAGCGTTTCAAACAAGTTCCCTACAAACCTTATGGGTGACGTTTAAACCGATCACTTAATGGGAAATGACGTTTCAAGAACCTCGATCTTTCGGATTGAGGTTCTTCCTATGCAAGGAGGATTTTATGATCGAAGAACTATCCGAAGATCAATTCAATGAGTACGAACGAGGATACGTCTTGGTCGTCTCACCGTTTTGTTATACGTGTCAGATTGCAGAACGATTTGTTTACGAGGCGAGTAAAGTGTGCGGAATTGCTGACTCTGTCTACAAAATCAATTTGCAATTAACGAAGCACGTTGCAGAAAAAGAACAAATTATGTCGGTACCGACGTTGTTGTATAAAGACGGTGAACACCGAGAAAAACTTGTGACGATGAAAAGTGTTGCAAATGTCGTTCAGTGGATGAGTGAACGGAAGGGGGAGTACTAATATGAAACTAGCGCCTTCATTTTCATTGTATAACCCTGTAACGAGCACGTATGATTCGTTAGAAGATTATGCAGGCAGCCCGTTGTTGTTAACGTTTTGGACATCGTGGTGTCCAGATTCACAAATTGATCTTGATAAAAAAGCACGGCTCTCTGAACAATTAACAAGTGTTGGGATTAAGATGCTTTTTGTAAATGTCGTTGGTCGTGAACGTGAAGAAGGGGCAGGAGAGAAACTTATGGACACACTAGGAAACCCTGTGCCATTTGTTTTAGACAACCAACTCGATACGTACCGAGCTTATCGATGTGAAGGTGTTCCTTCGACGTTTATTATTGACGGTGAAAGTAAGATTGTCGAAGCGTTCGGTGACACTGAAGATTTTACGGTAATTATGAAACATCTCGTACCTTACATTCGTTAAATAGAAAAGCATCGGTTGTTTTGGTATGATAGAAACCGAGACAGACGTAGCAGCTTTAGGAGGAATAACGATGCAAATTCGATCCATTGAACCAACACCAAGTCCGAATACGATGAAGCTAACGCTTGATCAAGCGTTAGGATCTGGCAAAAGCAACAACTATACGAAAGACAATCATAGTGATGCACCGAAAGAGATTCAAGAGCTCTTCAAAATTGAAGGCATTAAAGGTGTGTATCATGTAGCTGATTTTATCGCCCTTGAACGTGAACCAAAGGCGAAATGGGAACCTGTTTTGCAAAAGGCAAGACAAGTGTTTGGCGAAGATACAGCAGTAGACACAAGTGAAGAACAAGTCGTCGCTGATCATTACGGTGAAGTACAAGTTCAACTGCAAATGTTTAAAAACATTCCAATGCAGGTTAAGCTTTTAACGTCTGATGAAGAAAAGCGTGTTGGCTTGCCTGAGCGCTTTGAACAAGCCGCATTTAAAGCAGCAAATGCTGAAGATAACATTGTCCTTGACCGCTCTTGGGAAGAACGCGCCGTACGATACGGGAACGATTTAGAAGAGATTGGTCAAGAAGTGTTAGAAGAAGTGAAAGCAGCATACGATCAAGATCGATTAGAACGTCTTGTGCAATATGCCAATGACAGCACTTCAGTAGAACGTCCAAAGCCGTATCCAGTAACGAAGGAAATGCTCGAAGATCCAGATTGGAAAAAGCGTTTTGCAGTACTCGATCAAATGGACCCGACAGAAGATGACTTAGAGATCCTAAGCATTGCTATGAAAGATGAAAAGCTTTCTGTGCGCCGACTTGCTGTAACGTTAATTGGAATGATTGAAACAGAAGCAATTCTTCCTTATTTATATGAAGCGATGAAAGATAAATCCGCAACCATTCGTCGAACTGCATCTGACTCGTTTTCTGACTTGGGAGACCCAAGTGCGGCGGATGAAGTGATTAAAAGCTTGGCTGATAAGAGCAAGCTCGTACGTTGGAGAGCAGCGATGTTCTTGTTTGAAGTTGGTGATGAGCGTGCAATTGAACCATTAAAAGCAGCCATTCCAGATCCTGAATTTGAAGTGGATATGCAAATGAAAATGGCGTTAAAACGAATTGAAGGCGGAGAAGAAGCTAAAGGTTCCGTTTGGAAACAAATGACAGAGTCAGTAAGAGCTAAAGACTAGGTAGAGGTGAATGATGAAGCGAGAACAATTAATTGAAACACTTGAAGAGCGTAAGTTAACGGAAGTAATCACTTTAATAGAAGAAGCTGAGAACGGCGAGTTTGATGAGCTTGAACTCGTCGAATCTCTTGGATTGTTGCAAGATCAACAATTAAATGATGCGGTCATCGATTATTTAAAGTCGCTAGACGTAGAAATCATTTACGTGCGTGACGAAGAGTAAGGAAGGAGCCGTTCACATGCGACAAGCACCGGCGAAGCGTCTTTCAAAAAAGGCGCTTCCTGTTTGGCGGATTACTGGACTATTTGAAAGTTTATTTTATTTAATTATCCCGATTGTTTATGCAGTGCTTTCTTTCGTATTTGATTGGCCATTCTGGATTTTATACGTCATGGTAATCGCTTGGATTTTGATTGTCATTATGAAAAGTCTCGTCGTACCAGCAATTCGCTGGCGAAGATGGCGCTATGAAGTACATGATGAGGAAATTGATTTTCAGTACGGCGTGTTTATTATTCGCAGGACACTCGTCCCGATGAATCGTGTTCAACATGTAGATACAGAACAAGGTCCGATTTATCGACATTATAAGTTGTCTGCTGTAAGCATTTCAACAGCTGCGACGATTCATCAAATTCCTGCTTTAACAGAAGAAGTGGCCTCTGATCTTCGGGATCAAATTGCCGTTTTGGCCCAAACGGCTGATGAAGATGACTGACGGCAAACGCATGCACTGGGCAGCAGTGCCAATTATGATCGTGCAGGGCATCAAAGGGTTTATTATCCCGTTAATTATCGCCTTCTTTATCGGAAGCACTGGTGGCGGAATTGGAATCTTTACGCTCATTATCATTCCTGTTATCATCTTGTTTTCACTCGGTTATAGCTTTTTATACTGGTGGACGTATCGGTACTACGTAAAAGACAATGAGCTTTACATCCGTCAAGGCATTATCATTAAGAAAAATCGTTATATTCAACGAAGACGTGTGCAAAGCTTTGATAAATCAGCAGGTATTTTACAACGCCCATTTGGTTTAGTGCGAGTGAAAATTGAGACGGCTGGTGGTGGAAGTGAGCCGGACGTTGACATTGATGCGCTAACCGTTCAAGAAGCGAATCGCCTTAAGCGAGAGCTAATGAAAAAAATGGACGTTCCAGAAGAAACAGAACAGTCACAAGCTGAATCAAACGTTCATTCAGAAAGCGAAGAGTATGTAGAAGGTGAAGAAGCTCATCAAGTCGCTCTTGAAGAAGAGCCTACAGAAAATGTTGAAGTAGAAGAAGAGTGGACGGAAACAGAGCCAGATGATCGCTGGATACTTGGGAACAAACGTCTGTTTATCGCTGGGATGACATCAGGTGGTGTTGGTCTCGTACTTTCTGCTGTTATTGCGATCGTCTCACAATTCGATGTGTTACTACCTGAGACGTTCTATGAGTCTACGGTCGGTTATGCGTTATCCTTAACGACGACGTTAATTGCTCTGTTTGTCGTGTTAATTGCACTCGTTGCCTACCTCATTTCGATTGGGATTACGATCGTTAAGTACGGTCAATTTTCGGTTGATAAAAGAGGGAACGATTTAATTGTTTCACGAGGGTTGTTAGAGAAAAAACAACTCACGTTAAAAGTTCATCGCATTACAGCGGTTCGATACGTGAGTACTATTTTGCGACAACCTTTCGGATATACTACGATCTATGTAGAAAGTAAAGGTGGGGGAAGCGCAGAAGAGCAGCAATCGACGATGCTTATTCCACTCGTGAAGCGAAAAGAAGTTGACGAAGTGTTACGTCGTTTCCTACCTGAATTTGTATTCGAAGAGGAGATTACGCTCACAAAACTTCCGAAACGAGCTCGCATCCGTTATTGGATTCGTGCGGTGTTGCCGACGTTTTTCGTAACACTACCTTTAACGTATTTCTTCCCTCCATACGGGGCGCTTAGCTTTTTGATTGTCATTCCTGCGATTTGGATCGGTCATGTACGATATAGACACGCAGGTCACTATGTTACGAATGACCGTTTAGTTATGCAATGGCGGTTGTTTAATTTAAATCGTGTAGTCTTACCGAAGCGAAGAATTCAAGCAGCTGACGTTGTTCAGTCACCCATTCAACGGTTTCGAAGACTGTCTACGTTCTCAGTATCAATTCTCTCAAGCATTTCTGGCAAAAGCTTCGAGGTGCTGGATCTCTCAGAGGATGATGGATTTGACTTGAAAGATTGGTTTTCAAAACAACAACAACAGCAAAATAAAAACGAAGAGGAGTCAATCGTCGATTAGACTCCTCTTCGTTTTGTTTATTTAGATGGTTGTTGCATATTCGTATAGGTGACGACTTGACGCTGATTCGTGTCAGACGTGCATTCAAATCGATCATATACGTAATCTTCTCCGACTTGATGAAGAATTCGTTCATAACGGTGTTGAACGACAATGCTATTGCCATCCTTTTGAAAGAAAAGAAAGTTCACACCTGAAAATTGGTGTTCTTCTTGAGCGTGTAAAAGTTGTCGTAACAACGTGTTGTGACATTTCACGAGATGCTTTCGTTTGAAACCGAAGTCACGTAACAAGACTGCAAGAGATTCTTTTGCAGGTAGTTCCAATTCATTGAGTAAGATTTGGAACGGTTCAAATTGTTCTTTATGAATCCGGATAATTGAACCTTCTTGTAAACGAACCTTTTTGCCGCTTTTTAAGCGGAATTTGAAGTCTTGATCGTAATTAACGGGTTGCCATTCATCCTTTTTACTATCTAGCCATTCTAGGTCAAAAGGGCAACCGTCTAACATCATTTGTTCACTCTGTGATTGCTCGACAAGTACAACTTCATCTTCAATCGATTGCAGTTTGAAGTACAAGTACGGATCTTCTGACGTTCGATGTCCGTTCTTTAAACGAAGACGATTTTCTTGAAGTTGTCGTTTCTTTTCCTCGAGTTGGTGAATGTTCGTGTTCGTTGACTTCTCAAGCTTGGCAATTGCCATTAGTGTTGATGAGCGAAACGAACGTGCTATCTTACCAGAAAAAGTGGAAATTTTATCGCCTGTTACTTCAATTTCTTCTCCACCGCTGTAATGAAGAGAGAAGATGTCATCGGCATTGTGGATTTCATAAACGCCTTGTACGACAATTTTTCCAGTCCAAATTTTATTTTTCGGTGTATCAATATGTTGTAAAACGCCATAATAGCTACATTTCGGGTTTTGCTCAGTGAACACGACGGTTTTACCTTGCGTTAAATGTGCCTCTTTACGATTCATAGGAACCCTCTCTTTTTCGGACTAATCACGTAATCCATTATATCTAGGTTTTGCTACTTCTTCAACTGACAAGTCCGATGCGCCCTTTATGATAGGCATCAATGAGTCCTAAAGCAGAAACCTCACAATCCATCTTCATCATTTGAACGTCGTCGTGATCACGATCATCGATGGAAAAGTGGTGAAGCAATGCTTCAAATAATAAGTGAGACAAACGTGTTGGGTCTACGTGCTCTTGTGAAAGGGCGTTTCTAAACACTTCATAGCTGCTATGAAGCGATTGAAAGACCTCGTCTTGAGCTGTTGATACTCCGAAATGACCAAAGCCAATAATTGTAGGATTAAGAGACGCAATTCGTTTCCAAGATTGAAGCATGCTTTGTTCATCGAATTGTGATGGTGATGTGCTAGGAATCGATATGCAAGTACCCATTTTTTGCGAAAGCCTTCCATAATAAATTCCGAGTGTATCTCCTGTAAAAATTGCACCGGTTAACTCATCTTGAATTGAAAAGTGGTGCAGTGCATGGCCTGGTGTATGAAGAAAAGTTAGTGTACGATCCGTTGCAATCCGCAACACACTTTCGTCTTCATGGATCACTGTGCGCTCGTGGGGGCAAGGAAGAACAGGTGCAAATAAGTCGTCAAATTTGTTACCATACACGATTTTGGCACCTTGAATTAATTTTGTCGGATCGTTTAAGTGCTTTGCACCTTTTGGATGAACGTGTAGTGTGGCGTTTTTGGCGTGTTGCATTAATTGACCAGCACCACCTGCGTGATCGAGATGGACGTGGGTGACGATAATATGTAGTAGATCATCGAGCGAGTAGCCTAACTCGGTTAACCCTTTAACAATCGGTTCATATGAGCAACTTGGACCTGTTTCAATGATCGTTAATTCATCCCCGTCTAAAACGTAAATACCAGTTCGCTGTTCGAGCCCTAAATCTAAGCCGTCAATTAAATACGTTTTCTCAGCAATTTTCATCATCGTTAATCACCTCTACATTAAAGTTTAACTATTCGAAAAAAGACAAATAGGAGACGCTGATCATTGTTCAGCGTCATTCCCACCTGTATAACGGCGTTCATTGAGTCGAATTAAATAATCAAAGCGCTCGTTTTTAAGTTGTTCGTCATTTTCTTCAAGCTTGGAAATCACTAATTCCATTTTTGTGAGTGCTTCATAGATACGAGGCATCTGTTCTGCTTGTTCTACGTCATCAAGCTCTTTATAGGCAGAGATGAGATTTGGAATATCTTCTTGAGCCATTCGCTTCACTTGATAACGATCTTCAACCGAAAGCTGGCGAAGTTGGTGTTGAAATGGATTAAGCCGCTCAAGCAATTGTTGCAGTCGGTTTTGAATTTGCTCTGGTAAATCTTGTTTTTGCATCGTTAAGTAATTTAACGATGTTGTATAGTGATCTTGCTCTGTTTGAACTTCTTTGGATGCTTTTGGTGATTCTTCAGGCATTGGAGGTTCAATAAATGAAGTTGGAGCGTGCCCGTCCATCGCACCATCAATGTGCTGCATTTTTTGGATAATGCCGTGAAAATAAGGGGACTTCATAATGCTTCGGACATGTGATTTCCCATTCTTCATATAATAAACAGAACCTTCTTTAAGCATCTTTTGGCTACCGCGTGAGTGTTCACTGCGCGTGTAGCTGAGTATGAAACGCTTTTTAATTGCAGAAGGGGAGACGTGCGTATCAAACGTTAATAATTTCACATGCTTTTGACTAACTTTGAGTCTGAGCTTAAATGTACGCCCATTTTTCTTGTACACTTGTGATCCGCGTATCGGACCGTTCTTTAACATGTGCGCAATGATCTTGTCGAGAATTGCTTCACTTTCTTTAATCAGTGAAAGCCCGTTAGGGTCGGAAAAGATTTGGTCATCGACCGTACGCATTCTTTCCGGTATAAAGCGTTCTCGCCAAGAAGTCGTCAACCAATCTTTCACTGTCATCAGCACCTTCACTAAAGTTAATCGAGTTATTTATGAGCGATCTTCACTACGTTCTGGCAAACGAGCCTGGACGTTTTTATTTAGTTCATCAAGTTCAGCAATAAACGCTTTTCCTGATTGAACAATTCGTTCATTGGATTGTTCAGTAAGTTCTATAGCCGTTTGCACATCATCGTAAGCTTTTCTGAACGATTCAATAGCAATTGCTGGTTCTTCCAACGTTTTTAATGTTTCTTCTGTATTGGAACGAAGTGACTTTGCATTGCTTAGTATCATATCTTCAGTCGCTTGATTGACACTTTGAACGGCATCAATAACTTTCTTTTGATTACCAAGGGCAAGTTGAATGGAAGCAGTTACCGTAATGACGTTTTTCGTCATCGTAATCGCATTAAAAATTGCCTCTTCAAGCTTGTCGTTGTTTTCTTTAATAAGATCAACCGATGCAAGAGATTGTTGTAACACCATAACAGCTTGCGTCATGTTTTTGATTCTCGTAATGACTTTTCGTTGTCCTTTTTGCAACTCTTGTGGATTGTCTCGCCAATTTTCTGCAGTCATTTCTTCTTCAAGCATAGTATTAAGCTGCTTACCTGTCTCAATTTGCTTTTCTAGGTTCGTAATTCGTGACGTTGCAGTGTCACGTAATTGCTCGAGCATCAAATTGTCTTCTTGAAGTTTATCTTTCCCTTTCAGGAGAGCTTCAATAATGTTCTCAACTTGCGCCTCGACCGTTTGATACTTCTTTGCATACTGTTCAATAGGGTTACGCCTTGTGATTTTGTTCCATGTTTTTTGTAAGAAACCTTCATTAAGATGTTCAGGTTCTAACGTAGAGACATGTTGACGTAGTTCAAATAGTTGTTCAGGAAGTTCGCTATTTTTATTTTGTAACATATCTTGAACAGGGCGTTTTAATGATTCTAAAGAATCACCTGCTAATTTTTGTTCGTCTTCACCGAGCAAACTAAGTTGTTGCACGAGCTCTTGTGTGTTCGAGTTTTCTTTAAATTTGTTCATATAGTTCTCAGCATTTTTGGCTGCTTCACTTTTTTCCTCGACAGGAAGGTCCGTTTCAAAGTTCGTTTCATCTAACTCTTCGTTTTGTTTATCTTCTTGCATGTCGTTTCCACCTTTCCGTTCACCGTGTGCGTGCAAATGTATGCTTATATTATACCATTTTCGCTTTCGGATTGTCTTGATCTATATACGTGCATAAAAGTATTAGGTTTCAAAACTGAATAGAAGTTGTATAAAATTCAAAAAGAAATGTAAAAATCATAAAAATCATTGTTAGATTTTTTTCCTTTAGTGACATTATATTAAGCGCTTACATGCTGTAATAAACGGTGCTCGCAATTTGCCGAAGGTTCAGATAAGTGGTAAGATCATTTTTACTAGTTTCGTGAAGAGATCTTTTTTGTTGAGAAAGAGGTGGAATAAATTGTTTCATGACAATACTAATCCAAAGGGTCTTTATCGATCCGAATTTGAACATGACAATTGTGGGATTGGCTTTTTGGCGAATATGAAAGGACAGCCTTCGTATACGATTGTACGGAGTGCGCTAGATTTACTAGCTAACCTTGAGCATCGTGGTGGACAAGGGGCGGAACCTAATTCAGGAGACGGTGCTGGAATTTTGCTTCAAATTCCACACGGCTTTTTCAAAGAAGCAGCGGAAGAGTCTGGCTTCGAATTGCCTGAAAAAGGTGAATATGGTGTCGGAATGCTATTCCTACCGACCGATGACGCAAGGCGTAAACGTTCATTAGAAACGTTAGCGCAAATTGCTGAACAAGAAGGCGCAAAAGTGATCGGCGTCCGTGATGTACCGGTTAATATTACGGGTGTTGGCAACTCAGCCCTTGCTGCAAAGCCTTATATTCAGCAAGTATTTATTGTTGCCGATGGGCTTAACGATGATGAATTAGAGAGAAAGTTATACGTCGTGAGAAAGCGGACGGAAAAGGCCGTTAAATCCTTACTTGAACAAGGGGATTCATTCTATTTCGCTAGTCTTTCGACAAGAACAATTGTTTACAAAGGCATGTTAACGACTGAACAACTCGGTACGTTTTTTATCGACCTAAAGAAGAAAACGTTTAAAAGTACAATCGCTCTCGTTCATTCACGATTTAGTACGAATACATTCCCTAGTTGGGAGCGTGCTCACCCGAACCGTTACTTGATGCATAACGGTGAAATTAATACGATTAAAGGCAATGTGAATTGGATGCATGCAAGAGAAGCAGTATTCCAATCTGAATTGTTTAAAGAAGATCTTGAAAAGGTTCGCCCTGTCATTGATGGAAGCGGTAGCGATTCTTCGATGTTTGATAATGCGTTTGAGTTTTTCACGTTATCAGGACGCTCGCTTGCCCATTCAGCAATGTTAATGATTCCAGAACCTTGGCAAAATGCTGAACATATGAGTGAAGAGAAACGTGCATTTTACCAATATCATAGTACATTAATGGAACCATGGGACGGTCCGACTGCGATCGTATTTACAGATGGACGACGGGTTGGAGCGACACTTGATCGTAACGGGTTAAGGCCATCGCGCTATATCGTGACTGAAGACGACATCGTTGTAATGAGTTCAGAAGTCGGGGTATTACCAACAGCACCAGGCAAAGTTGTTGAAAAAAATCGATTAAAGCCTGGACAAATGTTGATCGTTGACCCAGAAGAAGGACGAATTATCCCTGATGTAGACGTTAAGCAATCCATTATTAATGAAAACCCATACAAAGACTGGGTGGATGAAGAATTAAAAACGCTCGAAGATATTCGTGAATGTGCTGTAGGGGTAACGGAGTTTGATGAGACGAAGTTACGTTTGCAGCAAGCAGTCCACGGCTATACGTTTGAGCAGATCCATAAAATGATTAAGCCTCTAGTTACCGATGGTGCAGACCCTGTCGGTTCAATGGGTTATGACAATCCTTTAGCGGTATTATCAGATAATCCTCAACTGTTATACAACTACTTTAAGCAGCAGTTTGCGCAAGTGACGAATCCTCCAATTGATGTGATTCGTGAGGAGGTTGTAACGGCTGTTGGAACGACAATCGGTCGTGAAGGTAATTTGTTACACCCAACAAAAGAGAATGCAAGGCACATTTATTTGGATACCCCACTCGTTACAAATGAAGAGATGGCAAAGCTCATTCATTGCGAAGAACCGGGTCTAAGTGCGGCAACAATTTCAACAACGTTTGAACCGTCACGTGATGGTAGCGGAATTGAACAAGCGCTTACGCAAATCCATAAAGAAGCAGATCAAGCGTTAAATGACGATAAAACGTTGCTCGTTTTGAGTGATCGACTAGTCAATGAATCTGCTGTACCGATCCCGATGCTGCTGGCCGTTTCAAGCTTGCATCATTACCTCATTCGTACTGGAAATCGTACAAAAGTGAGCATTCTCGTTGAAACGGGTGAAGCAAGTGAAGTGCACCATTATTGTGTGTTGCTCGGTTATGGTGCAGAAGTGATTAATCCGTATTTGATCTTTGATTCATTAGAAGGGTTAATCCGAAATGATGACCTTAAAACACATTCATATGTTGAAGCTGTGTCGAAATACATTAAATCTGCAACAAAAGGGATGATGAAAGTCCTTTCGAAAATGGGCATCAGTACAATTCAGAGTTATCGCGGTGCTCAGATTTTTGAAGCGATTGGAATTTCTAAAGAAGTGATTGATCAACACTTTACGTGGACGCCGACAAGAATTGGTGGCATTGATTTACAAACGATTGCAAATGACGCTATTACACGTCACACAAACGCCTATCGTAAACTTGAGCATAATCAACTTACACTTGAAGAAGGAGACGATCATCAGTGGCGACGAGATGGGGAAGAACATCAATACAACCCACACACAATTCATATGTTGCAACATGCTTGTCGTACGAATGATCACAAACTTTATCAATCGTATAGTAAATCGATTAATGAACAAGAGAAAAAGCAAACAACGTTACGTGGATTGCTTAAATTAAAGAAAGATCGGCCGAGTGTGCAACTTCATGAAGTCGAACCTGTTGAAGAGATCTTTAAACGCTTTAAGACAGGAGCCATGTCATTTGGTTCGATTTCTAAAGAGGCGCATGAGGCGCTTGCGATCGCAATGAACCGAATCGGGGGAAGGTCGAACACTGGTGAAGGTGGCGAAGACCCGGATCGTTTTACAGTTGATGAGAATGGTGACTTGAGACGGAGTGCGATTAAACAAGTAGCTTCTGGACGATTTGGTGTGACGAGTCACTATTTAGTCAATGCCGATGAAATTCAAATTAAAGTGGCTCAAGGTGCAAAGCCAGGAGAAGGTGGGCAACTACCAGGTAATAAAGTGTACCCTTGGGTTGCCAAAGTGCGTGGAACAACAGCAGGTGTTGGCTTAATCTCACCGCCGCCACATCATGATATTTATTCAATTGAAGATTTGGCGCAATTAATCCATGACTTGAAGCATTCAAACCCTGATGCACGCATAAGCGTAAAGCTCGTTTCAGGTACTGGCGTCGGCACGATTGCCGCAGGGGTTGCTAAAGGTCGTGCAGATGGAATTGTAATCAGTGGTTATGACGGCGGAACAGGAGCGGCTGCAAAAACGTCAATTAAACATACCGGTCTACCTTGGGAGATTGGTTTGGCAGATGCCCATCAAACGTTAGTGATGAATGGACTTCGTAATCGAATTAAGTTAGAAACTGACGGGAAAATGATGACAGGTCGAGATTTAGTAATTGCAACACTTCTCGGTGCAGAAGAGTATGCCTTGTCTACAGCGCCACTCGTCGTACTCGGGTGTGTGATGATGCGTGTTTGTCATATTGATACGTGTCCGGTCGGAATTGCGACGCAAAACCCTGAACTTCGTAAGAAGTTCGCCGGTGATCCTGAACATGTCGTCAACTTTATGACGTTCATTGCTGAAGAAATGCGTGAATTAATGGCAGAACTCGGATTTACGAAGATCAATGACATGATTGGTCGTGCAGATCTACTTGAGCAACGTGATGATGTTGTTGGCGAAAAAGCAAAGCAACTCGATTTACGTTCGCTTTTATATCGCCCGAATCCTGATAATCAATTGGCGCATTTTGGAACGAGTGAGCAAGAACATCTTGTCGGAGAATCACTTGATACGACGATGCTCATGGACAGTTGTTTGCCAGCTATCGAGAATAAAACACCGTTAAAACGCTCCTTCCCAGTCTGGAGTATTAACCGAGCGGTTGGAACTGTGATTGGAAGTATGATTACGAAGCGTTACGGTGCAGAAGGTTTACCAGAAGACACGTTAGATTTAACGTTTACAGGCTCTGCCGGACAAAGTTTTGGCGCGTTTATTCCAAAAGGTATGACGCTACGTTTAGTTGGCGATAGCAATGATTATATTGGAAAAGGTCTATCTGGAGGGAAAATTTACGTACATCCACACGAAGAAGCGCCGCTCGAGCCTGAAAAGAATATTATCGTCGGAAACACATCACTTTACGGTGCGACGAGTGGAGAAGCGTATATTTCTGGGATTGCTGGAGAACGTTTTTGTGTTCGGAACAGTGGCGCGAAAGTCGTCGTCGAAGGAGTCGGCGATCACGCTTTAGAATACATGACAGGTGGGACGGTCGTTGTGTTAGGTGACACTGGTAAAAACTATGCTGCGGGTATGTCTGGTGGCGTGAGCTATGTGTACAACCCAAAGGATTCATTTGAAGCCCATTGCAACCGTGAACTAGTCGAGCTTGATGTGTTAGAACAAAATGATGATGACGAGTTAAAAACGCTCATTACTACACATGTAGAACACACGAAGAGCCCAATCGGTAATCGAATTTTAGCCAATTGGGATGAAGAAAAAACGCGATTTGTTAAAGTGATTCCGACCGATTATCGCAATATGTTAAAAGCAATTGATACGTCGATAAAAGAAGGTATTTCTGAAGAAGAAGCGGTTATGGCCGCTTTTGATGAAAGCAAGCGAGCAAAAGCAGTGGTTAAGTAATCACGGTTTTGAACAGGAGGGGAAACGATGGGTAAAGCGACTGGATTTATGGATATTGAACGACAGGTACCTAAAAAACGTGATCCTCGTGATCGTGTTCAAGATTGGCAAGACATCCATGTATCACCCCCTAAGTCCGACATTGAAGATCAAGCATCACGATGCATGGATTGCGGTATTCCTTTTTGCCAAGCAGGAACATCAATTCCTGGTTCAGATGAAATTGGTTGTCCAGTATACAATCTGATTCCTGAATGGAACGATCTCGTTTATCACGGCCGTTGGAAAGATGCGTTAGAACGTTTGCACAAGACGAACAACTTTCCAGAGTTTACAGGTAAAGTTTGTCCTGCACCTTGTGAAGGTTCTTGTACGGTCGCCATTGATGATGATGCGGTTACGATTAAATCAATTGAGTGGCAAATCGTCGAAAATGGATTTAAAGAAGGGTGGATCAAAGCGAAGCCACCGCGTAAAAGAACAGGAAAGCGTGTGGCTGTTGTCGGTTCAGGACCTGCTGGACTTGCGGCTGCCGCGCAACTTAATAAAGTCGGGCACACAGTGGTTGTTTATGAAAAAGAAGATCGTATTGGCGGTCTATTAACGTATGGAATTCCTGATGTTAAACTTCCGTATGACACTGTAATGCGACGTGTTCGCATTCTAGAGGAAGAAGGTATTTCGTTTAAGACAAACGTTAACATCGGTGAGACGATTTCTTGGGAAGACTTGAACAATGACTATTCTGCGGTCATTTTGTGTACTGGAGCCCAAGTGCCACGTGGCGTTAGCGATGTGCCGGGTCATGACGCTAAAGGTGTTCATTTTGCGATGGACTTCTTAACGCAAAACACAAAGTCATTGCTCGATTCAAAGCATGAAGATGGTCAATACATTTCTGCTGCAGGTAAAAATGTCATCGTCATCGGAGGCGGGGATACGGGTGTGGATTGCATTACAACATCTGTCCGCCATGGCGCGAAGTCAATTGCGCAATTTGATATTAATAAAATCAAAGGTGACACGCGTAACGATGAAAATCCGTGGCCATTATTTCCGTTAACGTTTGCGAAAGAAGACGGTCATAAAGAAGCGGAAGCCGTTTACGGGGAAGACCCTAGAGCATATCAGTGGTTAACGACTCGTTTCGTAACCGATGATGAAGGAGTCTTAGTCGGTCTTGAAGCCGTTCAAGCAGAAACGGTATTTGAAAATGGCCAAAAACTTCGTAAGCCAATTCCAGGGACTGAAAAGATTTGGGATGCTGAGCTTGTTTTATTAGCGATTGGGTTTACTGGACCAGAGCGAGAGCTCCTTGAGCAAATGGGTGTAAAGACGACAAAGCGCGGTACAGTAGATGCGGAATATGGTATTTACAGTACGAGCGTACCGAGCGTTTATGCTGCAGGCGATAACCGTCGCGGTCAAAGCCTCGTCGTTTGGGCCATTCATGAAGGAAGAGAAGCAGCACGAGAAGTGGATCGCTATTTAATGGGTTCAACGATTCTTGTGTAATAAAAGTTAAGAAGCACGTAAAAGCAAATCTACGCTTTTACGTGCTTTTTCTGTAGTTTCGTATGCTGCAACGTATGTAAATACGATGTACGGTCCAAGACAAACAGAAGCTGCATAACATAGTCGTAATTCGTTTTGAAATCTGGCGGTATTTTAGGTGCAATTTGATTCAACCAATGTAATAGCTTTCGCCGTTCAGCTTGCCCTAATTTTCTGTAATGGCTCGGTAGACGCATAATAAACTGCACAATATACGGTGAAGTCGTTTGTTCACTAAATGAGAATTGCTGCTCAAAGAGTTCAGCTAGGAAACGCTTTTGATGCTCGAAGTATAAGAGTTGTCTCGTCTCATTTGCTTTGCCAGGACGCAACCGCCATTGTTTCTTTTGTTTTGCAGCCATCCGTTCGAATTCATTCAAACGTTTTTGTATCATTTTTTTCATTGATGAGTTGATTGGTGAAAGAATCGACGCTTGATCAATGAGTCGTTCATATTTATTACGTAGTTCAGGCATGAAGTTATTCGGTAACACATACATGTTCACAACGGTCGAAACCATAATGCCAATCATGGAACTCATCACTCGTTCACTATAAAACTCTAAATGATGATCAAACATTGAAGGCATGATGGCAAAGGCGGTAATGGATGCGATCATCGTAAACCGTTTGTATACAAATACGTTCATGCTGAGGATAATCACGATGACAACACTGGCATACATGAGCGGATGAGCTCCAAGAATAAAGTAAAAGATTAAGGCGAAACCGGCACCAACAAGTGCAGAGCCGAGGCGCACAGCTCCGTTACGAATGGCGTCAAAACTTGTATTCTCAAGAGCAAAGCAAGTTGTGACAATCGCAAATAACGGTGGAATCGAGAGAAGATGACAGAGCAAAAGACTAAAAGTCATGGACGTCAAGAGTTTAATTAGTCGCTTTGAGCTACGCAAAAAGAATAGTGACATGCCATTCATCCTTCAATCATTTCAAATTTTTACAGTTAGTATGCAACGTAAAAAAATATTTATGCATGAATTTAAAAGAAGCTCTTGAACAATATAGAAAAGATCACGTATGATAGAAATGAATTTTCTTATAGTTTGGCTTGAGGGGAGTGATGGGGTGTACGTAACCGGTAAGTACAAAACAGGCATCTACATCGGAGAAGTGATTGAAGAACGTGGTGAACGAACACTTCTTCAAGTGAAAGCAGTCAAAAAGCATCCGTTGCAAGGTGACCTTCATCAAGGATTTGAAACAGAGGTACCACTATTTCATCAAAGAAACGCACTTGCATATTTAGAAAAGGCTTGGGTGCCGACGGTTACCGTCAAAGCATTTTCAGACGACCTTCCTTCTTATGAAGAAAGTTTGCATGAAGCGGTAGAAGCCGAGATTTCCAAAATGGAAAAACGAGAAGATGTCTTTGGTGAAAAGGCGCTCTCAAGTTTAAAAGAATTACAAACACGATATAAAAAGTAAGTGGATAATTTTATACATGAGCATCAAAAAAAGAGGTGACGTTTTCCGTCGTCCTCTTTTCTTACGCTCTTTTTTACAGAAAACTTAAACTTTTAAGCAGTATGCACATAAAGGAGAGAGGGACTATGAAAGAAAGACAACCGAAGTTAGCGACAGAGACGGTCTGGGCAGGCGAGGAAAAATACAGAGTACACGGGGCGAGTCAAGTGCCAGTCGTTCATAGCGTGGCTTATACGTATGACGATTTAGATTATTGGTATGAAGTGGCGGTCGGTCAAGCGGAAGGTCATATTTATGGGCGAAATACAAATCCTACGGTTTCAAGTTTCGAGGACAAAGTAAAAGAGTTGGAAGGTGCAGAAGCAGCAACGAGCTTTTCGACCGGTATGGCAGCAATCAGCAATACGTTGTTAACCTTTTTACGACCAGGTGATCGTGTTGTGAGCATTAAAGATACGTACGGTGGAACGAATAAGATCTTTAGTGAATTTCTGCCACGGTTAAATATCGATATTACGCTTTGTGAAACCGGGAACCATGAGCATATGATTGAAGAAATTGAAAAAGGCTGTAGCATCGTTTATTTAGAAACACCAACGAATCCTACAGTGAAAATTACGGATATCGAACGGATTGCTGAAGTTGCTAAAAACACCAACGCACTCGTGATCGTAGACAACACGTTTGCAACACCGATTTTACAAAACCCGTTGCAACTCGGAGCTGATCTGGTCATTCATTCAGCAACGAAATTCCTTGGAGGTCACGCCGATGCCCTTGGAGGTGTGCTCGTTGGGAGTAAAGCACTCGTAGAAGAAGTGTATCATTACCGTGAAATTAACGGTGCGACACTCGATCCGATGGCTGCATATTTACTCATTCGTGGTATGAAAACATTGCATCTACGTGTATACAAACAAACCGAAAACGCTACAAAGTTAGCTGAATATTTGAAGAAGCACCCGATGGTTGAAGACGTTTTTTACCCGGGTTTAAAAGATCATCCAAATCACAAGATTGCAAAGCAACAAATGAGAGGGTTTGGAGGAATGTTTAGTTTTTCACTCGTCGGAGGAATGGATGCAGTGAAATTAGTGTTACCGAAACTAAAGTATGCAAATCGTGCAGCAAACCTTGGCGCTGTTGAAACAACAGTCGGTCCGGCAAGAACGACAAGTCATGTAGAATCAACACCAGAAGAACGTAAAGCGCTAGGCATCCCAGATGGACTCATTCGCTATTCAGCCGGCATTGAAGATTTCGAAGATTTGAAAGAAGATCTCGAAATGGCGCTAAAAGCATTAACAGTTAAACAGTGAATTGGAGTGTCGTAGATGGAACAAAAAGTAGCCATTATCGGTTTTGGCGGGGTCGGTCAAGGTTTTCTTACGATCGTTGAACAGAAGAAACAGCAATTAGAAGAGCGGTACAATCGCAAAATTACGATCGTATCAATCGCTGATTTGTATAAAGGGTCAGTCCATCATGATGATGGACTTTCCCTTCAAGATGTAAAAGCAAGCTTAGATGTTGACGGTACGCTACACTACTATCCAAAGCATGAAGGAACGATCACAGGATTAAGTGCGGTTGAAACGATCCAACAAACGAATGCAGACGTGATCGTCGAATTAACGTTTACAGATGTCGTTACTGGAGAGCCTGCAATCACACATACAAAAGCCGCATTACAAGCGAAAAAGCACGTCGTGATGACGAACAAAGGACCAATTGTAAAAGCATACAACGAACTAAAACAACTTGCAGATGAAAACGGTGTTTCGCTTCTATTTGAAGGAACAGTAATGAGTGGAACGCCGGCACTTCGTATGCCGCTAGAAACGTTAAAAGGAAATGACATTACAGAAATTCGAGGTATTTTTAACGGTACGACCAATTATATGCTTACAGAAATGGCGACAGGAAAAAGCTATACAGAAAGTTTACAAGAAGCCAAAAGCAAAGGTTTTGCAGAAGCAGATCCGACAAATGACGTCGAAGGTTACGACGTTCAAGGGAAAGTCGTCATATTAGCTAATGTGTTACTCGGTGCGAATCTTACTCGTGAAGACGTACCAACGACTGGGATTACGAACATACAAAAAGAAGATATTCAACGAGCAAATGAGCAGCAAAAAGTGTGGAAGCTTCTCGGAACGATTGCAAATGAACAAGGCATCGTAAAAGGAGAAGTAAAGCCTGTTTTGTTGGATAAAAGAAACCCATTAGCACAAATCGAAGGTGCAACAAACGCAGTTACCTATTCGTGTGACCTGTCCGGTGACATTACGCTCATCGGAGCTGGAGCCGGGATTCCAGAAACAGGTTTTGCCGTTCTGGTCGATATTCTGTCATTGCCAAAGACTACTCGTTAGATTGGAGTGTTTGAAATGATTGAAATGAAAAAGCAAGAACAAGCGATGTTTATTTCGGGGATTTGGAAACAAAAAGAAGAGATGATTAATGTTTACGACCCTGCAACAGATGAGTTAATCGCTACGGTACCTAAGGGAACGAAAGCCGATATGGAAGAAGCGTTACGATCCGCAAAAAAAGGGTTGAAAATTGCAAGCAAAATGTCAACGAGACAGCGCATGGACATTTTGTTAAATGTTGTTGAGCGGATGATGAATGAACGTGAAGAAATCGCGCAAATCATTTCTTCTGAGGGTGTGAAGACAATCTCAGAAGCAAGACGTGAAGCGAGAAGAGCTGCGGAAACGTTACGGCTTTGTGCAGAAGAAGCAAGAAGAATTGGTGGAACGACGTTGAACTTTGATCAAATGGAAGGAAGTGAACATCGGCACGGCTATACGATGCGCTTTCCGATTGGGATTGTAGGTGCGATCACACCGTTCAACGACCCACTAAATCTCGTTGCTCACAAAATCGGTCCTGCGATTGCTTCAGGCAACGCGGTCATTTTAAAGCCTGCAACGGAAACACCGTTATCAGCGTTATGGCTAACGAGAAAGTTTATTGAAGCAGGATTGCCAAAGCACATATTAAATGTTGTAACCGGTCGAGGACAAGACGTCATTCCTCCACTCGTTGAACATCCTGAAGTGAGGCTCATTAGCTTTACAGGAGGGCTGCGTACAGGGGAGAAGCTTGCAAAAGATGCTGGTCTAAAAAAGATTAGCATGGAACTCGGTGCGAACTCACCATTTCTCGTTTTTGCAGATGCCGATGTGAAAAAAGCAGCAAAAGCAGCGGTGTCTGGGGCGTTTGCTGCAGGAGGGCAAAATTGCCTTAGTGTTCAACGAATGCTCATAAGTGAGCAAGTTGTTGACGCGTTTACACACTATTGTTTACAAGAAACAGCAGCTCTTCAATTTGGGGATAAAAAAAATGAACAAGATGATGTTGGACCTTTAATTAATGAACGTGAAGCAAACCGTGTTATTGAATGGATTGATGCAGCGGTTGATGCTGGAGCTACCGTTTTAACAGGTGGAAAAAAATATGGAAATTATGTCGAGCCGACAATCATGCAAAATGTACCAAGAGATTCGCTATTGTATCAAGAAGAAATTTTCGGACCTGTTGCGATGATTCAATCGTTTGCAACATATGATGAAGCGATGATGCTAGCAAATGAAGTCAATTACGGATTGCAAGCGGGTGTTTTTACAGAGTCATTACAAACGGCGCACAACACAATTCGAGATTTACACGTTGGGGGCGTCATGATTAATGATAGTAGTGATTTCCGCATTGATGCGATGCCGTTTGGCGGCACAAAAGGATCGGGAGTCGGAAGAGAAGGCGTTTATGATGCAATTTTAGAAATGACTGAGCAACGTGTGGTTTGTTTTAACGATCAAGACCAATAGCAGACTTAAAACGTCGTAAAGAAGGGTTGTGGGTATATGTTTTCCAGGGAAGAATATCAGCTGCGCATGAATAAGACGAAGCAAAAAATGTTAGAGTACGGTGTTGAAGTGCTCATTCTTTCGAACCCTTCGAACCTGTGCTATTTAACAGGTTACAATGCATGGAGTTTCTACGTTCATCAAGTCGTTCTCGTACTCATTGATGAAGAAGAACCGATTTGGGTCGGACGTGAAATGGATGCCCATAGTGCAAAAACAACGACGTGGATCGACCATACGAGAATTATTCCGTATCCAGATGAGTTCGTACAATCGTCGATTAAACACCCGATGGATTTCGTCGCCAATATTTTGACAGATCTTGGTCAAGGTCAGCGAAAAGTAGGCGTTGAGATGGACGCATTTTATTATACGGCCATGTGTCATGAACGTTTAACGTACGGATTACCAGAAGCTGAATTTAAAAACACGAGTACAATCGTCAACTGGGTGCGTTTGCAAAAAAGTCCAGCCGAAATTACGTTTATGCGTCGTGCTGCCAAAATTGTTGAAAAAGCCATGCAGGCGGCTTACGACAAAGTCGATGTCGGTGTGCGAGAAAATGATGTGGCTGCAGCAATTTATCACGCACAAGTGAGCGGGACAGCTGAATTTGGCGGTGATTACACGTCAATCGTGCCAATGCTCCCGACAGGCAAAAACACTGCGAGTCCCCATTTGACGTGGACAGATAAACGATACAAAGAAGGGGATTTTCTGACGATTGAGATTGCCGGTTGCTATCAACGGTACCATGCGCCACTTGCGAGAACGATGGCGATTAAAAAAGCGCCAAAAGAAATTATTGATGTCGGAAAAGTTGTGACTGAAGGAATTGAAGAAACACTTAACTTTATGAAACCTGGTGTAACCGCCGAGCAAGTCGAAGAAGTTTGGCGTGAATCCATTGGTAGACATGGCTTTATTAAAGCGTCACGACTCGGTTATTCGATCGGCTTAAGTTATCCGCCAGACTGGGGTGAGCATACGATTAGTTTTCGAAAAGGTGATCGTTCACTATTAGAACCTGGAATGACGTTCCACTTGATGCCAGGCATTTGGTTTGATGAATTTGGTGTTGAGATTACAGAGTCTGTGCTTATAACTGAAGATGGGGTAGAAACGCTCACGAATTTCCCTAGACAGGTTTATGAAAAGACGATCTAAACAAATTGACCCTGAGCTCGTAAAATTTTACAAGCTCAGGGTCAATATCGTTATTTAGACGTTTTTTTCTTTTCGGGAGGAACAGGATCAAAACCGCCTTTATGGAAGGGGTGACACTTTAGAATTCGGATGATTCCGAGTGTGACGCCTTTAAAGACACCATGAATAAGAACTGCATCCAACATGTATTGAGAACATGTAGGTTGGAATCGGCACGTTGGTGGGGTCGCTGGAGAGATGTATTTTTGATAAAAGCGAATAGGGGAAATGACGATTTTTTTTAACATGGATGCCTCCATCAACACAAAAAGGCAACGTTTCGTTGCCTTCATGCGTTAGCTTACATAAAATGTAGCGTTCGGTTGTAAGATTGAATACAGTACTTGGCTTTCTTCATTTGTTAGACGAATCATTGGTAAACGAACATCTCCTGAAATAATTCCTTGCATCTCAAGCGCCGCTTTAACTGGTACTGGGTTTGGTGCCATGAACATCGCATTCATAATTGGAAGAAGTTCACGGTGTTGTTTAGCAGCAACTTTCGTATTACCGTTCTCAAATTGTTGTACCATTTGCAGCATGTTCTTGCCGATGATATGAGCTGCAACGGATACGACTCCTTTTGCACCAATGCTCATAAGTGGTAAAGTCATGCTGTCATCTCCACCGTAAAGCTCGAAGCCATCAGGGGAGTTCTCGATGATCATGGAAGCAGCATCTAAATCGCCACTTGCTTCTTTAATCGCTACTACATTTGGCAAATGAGACAGTCGAATCGTCGTCTCAGGAGCTAGGCTTACGACAGTACGACCAGGTACGTTGTAAAGCATAATCGGTAGAGCTGTTGATTCGGCAATTGCTTTGAAGTGCTGGTACATCCCTTCTTGAGAAGGTTTGTTGTAGTACGGAGTTACGAGCATAATGCCGTCTACGCCAGCTTCCTCAGCAGCTTGTGTCAATTCAATTGAAGCATTTGTATTGTTGCTACCTGTTCCTGCAACGACAGGAACTCGGCCATCTGTTACTTTAATGACGTGTCTAAAAAGCGCTAACTTCTCATCGCTTGATAACGTTGGTGATTCACCAGTTGTACCAGCAACGACAAGGGATTCACTACCATTTGTAATTAAATGGTTCACTAGTTTCGTTACAGCTTGAAAATCAATCTGACCGTTCTCATTAAATGGTGTTACCATTGCTGTTGCAATTCTTCCAAAATCCATCTTCTCATCACCCTCAATGTTTGTTATAAGAATTTCGCGTTTAACGAGGGGCTTAACACAACTATATTATGTGCTTTTCGATGTTTCGTGCTGTATTAACCCGTATAACGGGCGGTTACCTAAGCATTTTGTACGAACAAAAAACAACAATGAGAGGACTCATTGTTGCATGGTAACCTTTCTCAACAAGAAAAGCACTCCATGCGTGAGATAGCCCTCCATATAGCAGATGCTATATGACAGCCATACACTTGTTCAGTGTATAACCAGCTTCAAAAGCGTGAGCTCTCTTTAGCTTCGGCAATTTCCCCTTTCGGAATACTTCATAGGCACTCACGTACCTCCGTAATCGTACTAATGGTTATTGCTCCTCTACTCCCAGAAGAAGTTTGTATTGAACTACCTACATACTAACAAAGGGTTGGCTCGTATGCAACTGAAAAATTACAACATCCTGTATCTGGATTGCTTATCTCTTTTTCCCGGCAATAATCCTGTACAAAAAGAGAAAGTATAACAAGTAAGGAGGTGCAAAGGGTCTATGCGAAGAATTATGTATAGTGTGCTTACGTTAACGATGCTTTTGACGGGATGTACAGATGCAACGGATGAAGCTGCGATGAACAATCATCCTGAGCTTGATCGACCTGAGTACTTGAAGTTAAATTCTATGGAACATGATAGCCAAAGAGATTATGGCTGGCATAAAAACCGTTTAAGTACGTCCAGTACGGGGAAGTTCAAAGATAGGGGACGCGGCGACAGCCCATATGCCCTGCAACACGAAGCAAAAGAAATCAACGACAGTCAAGCGTTTGATCAAGAAGAGTTAACAGAAAGCGTTAAGCGAAAGCTCGAGCAATTAAGACCGGTAAATGAAGCGTACGTCGTGAATTTAGGTGGCGTTCTCTATATTGGACTTGAAAGTGACACGGTGAATGAACGAGACCTAAACAAAGCCATCGATGATATCGTCTCGGGCAGTAGTAGCAATCATAGGTATCAACTGTTTACCGACCGACCAAGCGTTAATCGAATTCGTGCGGCTGAGAAAGCAGAGCATCCGGAATACCGAGAAGACTTTATGGATTTCTTAAACAACATGGAGTACGAAATTCAAAAAGGAGGCAATGGATGGTTGCAATAACCATCTACTGCCCTTCTTCTTAATTTGTAATTCCTAGATCATATAAGCTCTCTTCGTACGTGTCTTCCATAACTTCAAGCCAAGTGGTTAAATTTTCGGTATGAATTTGCGCACGATCGCATCCTTTTCGTGACGTTTCACAACGTTTAATGTTTTTCATGACACCACGAAGGTCCGTTTTCGTTCCAGCGATGAGTTCTTTCGTTAATTCAAATGCCTCAGGTGTAGCATCAGCTTCATGTTTTTCGGTAAGGTCATACAATGCTCTCGTATGGGTTTTGGCGTCTTGAAAGTCTGAACGATCCATCGCACTGTATAGTGCCTCAAGGTGATCATGGAACTGTGTTAAATAATGACCGTGTTCATCACTATACATTAAGATGTCCTCGCCAGGCTTATTGTTTTTATGGTTTACATACAATGTATTCGGTTCTTGATCTTCATTGTAAGGCTCACGATTTTGAGCTTCTAAATCTTGCTGTAAATCCTGTCCATATTGATTGCAACCAGTAAGTAGCACGAGAAGGAGGAAAGAACTGGTCAGCTTTTTCATAAATTCACGTCCTTTTTGTAAGTAAGTTTATGAAAGGTAGTATGCTTTTCGATTGTTTTGAATATGCATGAAGGAAATGGATTTCGGTCACCCTTACACTATATAGCTATAAATCTTGTGTAAAAGCATTTATTCCATTGCTACTTTCACTTATAATAGTTAGGGAATACATGGCTGGGGGGCTAAAAGGATCATGCATTCAGAGAAAATAGCGATACCGCTTTCTGAAGAACTTTTTAGTGAGATCAAGCATTTGACTGAAAAAGAACAGGATCAACTGTTCTTCAAAATGGTTCAACAATACGTTGAACGCAAAAAGAAAGAACAACTCATTCAGGACTTAAAGCAAGGCTATGAGGAAATGGCTGCGATTAATCGTGGTCTCTCCGAAACCTTTGCATTCTGTGAATGGGAGGCCCAAGAGCGAATTAAAACGATTCGAAAGGTCTCTCATTACTAAACAAGGAGGTGAATGGATGAGGTGAGCAACCAAAAAGAATCCCAACATCCAGCTGCAAAGAAAAGCGTCAAAAGAGGTGATGTTTTCTTTGCAGATTTATCTCCAGTTGTAGGGTCAGAGCAAGGGGGGGTAAGACCGGTCCTCGTCATACAAAATGACATTGGGAATCGGTTTAGTCCGACCGTTATTGTTGCGGCGATCACTGCACAGATTAAGAAAGCTAAGTTGCCCACACACGTAGAAATCGATGCGAACAAGCACAAATTTGACCGTGATAGCGTCGTACTTTTAGAACAAATACGTACGATTGATAAACAGCGCTTAACGGATAAAATTACACATCTAGATGACAATATGATGAAAAAAGTCAACGAGGCACTTGAAATTAGCATCGGATTACGCGATTTGTAGTAGCTACATAGTTGTAAAACCGACTTGTCCCCCCAAGTCGGTTTTTTTATCGCCTAATTATGTAAAAAGATGTGATAAATTAAAAAAATGACGCAACATTTTCGCGATCCTATGATATACTATGGAAAACATACATGAAAATAAAGGTAAAGTGACATAAATAAGCATAATACGACTCGAAGGGGAGCGATCACACCTTGAACAAGTTATCTTCTAAGACGTGGAGTTTCATTGTGATGATGTTAAAACTTACAATTGGCTTTGGTATGATCCTCTCGAGTTTTGTGAGTGTATGGTCGAATACGTCTGAAGGAACGTTACCGGCAAAAACGGGCGTTGTATTGCATGCTATAAATAATCAACTGATCGTCCCGAGTGAAAATTTAAAGGCACCAGAGTTTCTAACAAGGTTAACGGGCACATCCACTGTCCGGCCGTCGTTTTATCGGGAAGACTTGACCATTCCAGTGAGTGACGGCGAGTTTTTGGAAGCGAGAATGTATGCCCCGATTCAAAGTGAAGATGCGCCAATTATCGTTTATTATCATGGTGGCGCTTTTATGGAAGGATACGGAAGCATCCAAACGCATGACAACATCGTACGAGCACTTGCGAGCCGTTCAGGAGCAATCGTTATTAGTGTCGGTTACCGACTTGCGCCAAAGCACATTTTCCCTAAAGCTGTTGAAGATGCGTACGATGCACTTCTTTATATAGAACAGCAAGCTCCTGTTTGGGGAGGAGACCCTGGCAACATTACCGTTGCAGGTGATAGTGCAGGAGGGAACATTGCAACAGTTACAGCGATGAAAGCAAGAGATTTTAACGGTCCGGAAATAACCGCACAATTGTTATACTATCCGCTTACGACGTTTCATGATTACCCGTTAGAAACGAGAGAGCAATATAGCAGCGGACAGTATTTGCTATCACGTTCTGTTATGGAAAAGGCTAGAGCGACGTATACGCCAGGAGAAGATATGTGGGAGAATCCATACGTTTCACCGTTGGATGCAAAGACGTCAGCAGGACTTCCACCTGCCTTCATAGCTACTGCAGAGTTCGATCCGTTAAGAGACGAGGGGGAGCTGTATGCAGAGAAGCTATTTTCTGATGGTGTTTACGTTGAGAACTTAAGATATGAAGGGGTCATGCACGGGTTTTTATCATTTTATGAAGTGATGACTACAGGAAACCTTGCCATTGATGATAGTTTGGCGTTTTTATCTTCACAATGGGAAGAAGAAGAGCGAGTGATGGTCGGCTTTCAGGTGATTGATCGCGAAGCACCTTCAGGCTTTTCTCGGGTACGTGAAGAAATCGAAGCTCATGTCGCAGCAGCGTACTTGTTGTCGATTCAATTCACTCAAATGTTCCACACCTTTGTTGAACAAGCGGACGGTTTTTTCCAATCAGAATCAGATCATGAAGCTGATTAAAGGATTGCCTTAGAAACATGACGGAATGATACGTACTCATGAACAAGACTGTTCATTTTTTGAAAGAAGATGGTGGGTCAATCCACCATCTTCTTTCTATGAAATAAAGTTGAAGTTAAACAAGCCTCTAAACATTAAGATCCTAGCTCTATCTCATATGTTAAAATTCTGCCATATTTTCAACGGTTAGATTTGATTTTCCGATAAATATAGCGATATTTAAGCAAATATGTCTGTTTAGTTGGATGAGTTACGAATAGAAGAGAATAAATTCGCTAATTCTTTTATTTTCTCTATTTTATTTTAGTATTGGGTATGGTAGACTACTTTTTGGATAGAGGAATATGTCGAAAGGGGGCTCTCTGATGCTTACCAAATTTACATTGAGACAACGTGAAAAACGTCGTCAACTTACGTACCATCCAGACAATAAATATGTGGTGGAGTTTCTTGAACAGAAGATTGATGAATTCGTGAAGAGAACGAAGCCGGTATTTTTACTTGATGAACATGAACTGCAATCGCTAAAACGTGCATTGCACTCACCAGCAAAACAACGAGGTTGGCGTGATCGCTCGAAAACAGCGCGTCAGAAAGCTCTCTTTTATAATAAAGATTTGCAAAAATTTGTGCAGGATTTAGAAAAAGATCATGATTTTCAACTTAAAGGAAAAGAATCTTTGTTCGTTCAACTTCTAATAACGACAGTTCAGTTATGGAATATGTCCGAAACATACCGGAAATATGGGAACTTCGTGACAAACGGTGATACGATCGCTACTGTATTTAACCGTTACATTGAACTGGTAGAAGGGGACGAACAGTTTAGTGAAGCAACGATTGAAAGCTTACGAAAGCAAATGATCTGTCATAAGTTAGTGAGTGTCACGATCAAACCAGCTAAATTAAAGCATCAATTAATGCTTTATAAGAAACGTCAACAAATGATTTCAGTAAGCCCAGTGTAAACTGGGCTTTTTTTGTATGCACAATCAAAAGCTGATAACGCACGATCGAAGTGAACCTACGTACAATGGAATGAATAAACCAATCTTTTTGTTGCAACGGTATAACGAGAGAAATGAGTAAATTGTCGAACCATAGAAGTATGCGCTTACAAACTGAAGGGTATATTAGATGGATTTTAGTGAATGTCTATTCATTTATATCGCAAACACTAGCCACTTACAGGATAGTCTGTGGTATGATAGGACAAGGACGAGAAACATCTTTTGCTGTTACTTTAATGAGGTTAATTAGAGTAACTAAACATTTAATGAGTAAAAGGGAAGGTTTTTTATGACGAGTAGACAAATAGAAACCGATGTGGTTTTAATCGGTGCGGGTATGATGAGTGCCACACTTGGAGCGTTACTTAGAGAATTGGCACCGGATATGGAAATCACGGTCTTAGAAAAATTAGGAGGCGCAGGGGAAGAAAGCTCCAATGAGTGGAACAATGCTGGAACAGGGCATGCAGCACTTTGTGAACTCAATTACACTTCCGAAAAACCTGACGGTTCAATTGATACGAAAAAAGCGGTTAACGTAAATGAGCAGTTTCAAATCTCAAGGCAATTTTGGGCTTATCTTGTCGAACAGGGTTTATTGAAAAATCCAGAGAGCTTTATTATGTCGATTCCTCATATGAGTCTTGTACATGGCAAAAAGAACGTCGAATTTCTTAAAAAACGTTATGAAGCACTTAGTAATATTCCTTTGTTTGAAGGTATGGAGTATTCGGAGGAACCAGATCGATTAAAGCAGTGGCTCCCACTCGTGATGGAGAATCGCTCTGAAAATGACCCGATTGCCGCAACGAAAATTGATACCGGAACTGATGTGAATTTCGGTGAGTTAACGCGTATTTTATTCAATCAACTTGAAGGTGAGAACTTTCATATCCACTACAAACATAAAGTTATGAATTTAAAGCGTACGGTGAGAGACAACAAATGGGAAGTTAAAGTTGAAGATATGCGAACAGGCGAAGTATATGTCTATACCACGAAGTTCGTATTTATCGGTGCAGGTGGCGGAAGCTTATCGTTGCTCCAAAAAACTGGAATTCCTGAGTCAAGAAATGTCGGTGGCTTTCCGGTAAGCGGATTATTTATGGCTTGTCATAACCCTGAAATCGTTGAAAAGCACCATGCGAAGGTATACGGCAAAGCTAAAGTGGGTGCTCCACCAATGTCGGTACCTCACTTAGATACGCGCTATATTGATAATAAAAAGTCCTTATTATTCGGTCCGTTTGCAGGCTTTTCTCCGAAGTTTTTAAAGGAAGGGTCGAATATGGATTTAATTAATTCAGTTCGCCCATCAAATGTGATGACGATGCTTTCAGCAGGGGTGAAAGAGTTATCACTAACACGTTATCTCATTCAACAAGTGTTATTGTCGAAAGAAAAGCGTATGGAAGAGCTACGTGAGTTCGTTCCAAACGCTAAAAGCGAAGATTGGGATATGGTCGTAGCAGGCCAACGTGTTCAAGTCATTAAAGATACTGAAGACGGTGGTAAAGGAACACTCCAATTCGGTACAGAAGTTATTACGAGTGAAGACGGCTCTGTTGCTGCATTGCTCGGCGCATCTCCAGGTGCATCTACAGCTGTCCATGTAATGCTTGAAGTATTAAAGCGTTGTTACCCTGATCAAATCGATGAATGGATGCCGAAGATTAAAGAGATGGTCCCTTCATACGGGCAATCACTCGCTGACGACCGTGAACTATTTAAACAACTTGAAGCGTCTACAGCGAAAACGCTTAAGTTGTCTGAAGAACAAACTGATTTAGCCATGAACTAATTTGAAAGCATTGAAAGGGGAGACCTTTCAATGCTTTTTTGTTATTGTCATATAATGTTGTCCAACCTAAAACTACTTCGTAAAAAGAAATAGAAAAAGAGTACGTGGATTGATCCTATCCACGTACTCTTTCATTACACAAACATAAATACGATATGAGCACACAATACGATAATCGGCAATGTAATGATCGTACGTAGTAAGAAAATCATGACAAGGTGCATGAAGTTAACAGGGATTTTTGATGCAAGTAACAATCCACCGACTTCACTCATAAAGATCAACTGTGTGACAGACAAACAGCCGATAATAAAACGTGTCATTTCACTTTGAATTTCTGCACCAATTAATGCTGGTAAAAGCATATCAGCAAATCCAATGAGTATTGTCTCAGATGCTGCTTGTGCTTCAGGAACTTGCATTAACTCTAGAAATGGTATGAACGGTGCGCCTAACCAAGTGAAAAGTGGCGTCTGTTCTGCAATGATAATCGTTACTGTACCGAAGGCGAGTACGATCGGAATAACACCAATCCACAACTCAAGGACATTTTTAAAACCTTGTTTACCAGTGCCTACGATATGAACTTGACTCGCTCTCGTTAATGCGCCTTGCCAAGCTCGCTTAAGTAGTGGTCGACTGTCTTTAGGTTCTTCCTTTTGTGGTGTTGCGTGTTCATAATAATCTTCGCTAAATCGTGAAAGCGGAGGGATTCGTGGCATAATAATAGCTGCCACAAAACCAGCAATAACGATTGTCATATAGTATGGCAAAAACAGATGCTCTAAGCTTAAATAGCCTAAAATGACGATCGTAAACGTAATGGAAACGATGTTAAAGGTTGTCCCGAGAACTGCAGCTTCTCTTCTCGTATAGTGACCTTCCATATATTGTTGGTTCGTCATCATAACCCCAATCGTAGCATCCCCAAACCATGAAGCAAGGCTATCGATTGATGAACGACCTGGAAGGCGGAATAACGGGCGCATAATCACGTTCATTAATGTACCGGCAAATTCAAGTAAACCGAAGTTTAACAGTAGCGGAAGAAAAATCCCGGCAAATAAAAATACGGTAATGAGTAGTGAGGCGAGTTCAAAGATTAAGTCGCCCGTGTCTTCTCCCCAAATCCACTCTGGCCCAATTTGGAAAATAATTAAAAGACCGAGTGTAAACCCGATGATACGTACAATTAACCAAAAAGGGGTAACCGCAAAAATTGATTGAAAGATAGGCTTTTGTAACCAAGATGCGTTAGTGAATGTGTATAACAAACTACCGATCACAGAAATTGCAGCTAACGTAATGGTTAACTCAGCGATGATGGGTGAGAGTAAATCACCAGCGAGATTTGAAAGAAACGCGATTGGAATCGTCATTTCTCGTTCCCCATCTACCGTATAAAATACCGGGAAAATAAAGATGAAAAGTCCGAGTAAAGAAGGGAGAATAAACCATAGAATTGGCTTAGTCGATTTATTAGTCATGATGTGCCCACCTTAAGATGTATAAATTGCTATATTGAAATACGTTCAACGACTTCGTTAAGTTCTCGTAAGTTCTTAATTTCAATCGTTGGAATGATATCCGTATCATTGGATATACCTTCTCGATTGATCCACACTGTCGTTAGGTTAACCCCATTCCCACCAATAATATCCGTATGAAGGTTGTCACCAATCATGACTGCTTCTTCTGGCTTGATGTTTAGCTGAGATAAACAGTGTTCGAATAATGAAGTGTCAGGCTTTCCGACGCCAAATGCACCAGAGATAAAAATGCGATTAAAGAAAGGTACAAGTGCAGGTGTCATTTGTAATTTTTTTTGTTGCAAACTTGGCGCGCCGTTTGTTAACAAGACGAGTTGGAACGTTTTTTGAAGGGACGAAAGAACATCAAACGTCTCGTCATATACATAGGGAAGCGTTTCACGATACGTAATAAATCGTTTCGCCAGTTTTCTAGCTAGTGATAAGTCTTCATTTCCTACCGCGCGAAGTGATTCCATCCACACGTCGAATTGATATACGGAAATGCTTTCACCCATTTGCCGTAATCTAGAATCGTTCACATCATTGAATTCCCCCCATAACCCTTCAAACGGATTAATACCTAAAGCAACGGTGACAGGGTAGAAGTCTTGCTTTTTGTATTCAACAGGTGCAACTTCTTTTACTGCATTAAATAGAAGATCGGCGTCAATTCCAGCTATTCTGTATGCGTCATTACACGTTGCGAGCAAAGCTTCTTTAATACTCTTTTTGTCCCATAAGAGCGTATCATCTAGGTCGAAAATTAACGTATTAATCACGGTACACCCACCTTTCGTCTCGTTGTATAATTACTCGCATTGTAGCATAAAAAGGCAAAGCACGTGTACTATAAGCTAAAATTTCATTTTTTCTAAACAATAAAGAAAAGATCATTGCGATGAAATGTTATAAAACAACTTGAAAGAATAGATAAACGGTTAAAAGAAGCAGTTGCGTGGAATAGAGTAGTAAAGAATAAAAAGTAAAGATTAGATTGTGGAAAATCGTGTAAAAGCAAAGACGAATTTACTAAAGGTCGTTAAAGCAATACGTTTTGGCAAATCGACGCTGCAAAGACTTATGTTATTTAAAGCGACACAGCAGTAATCGACTGTTATGATCGAGGAAAGAGATAGTCGTAAATACCTATAGTTACACGGTGGGTGTAGGTTAGTTTAGGAACTTTTTTGACGAATCATGTCAAAATCAAACGGTTTACAAGAAAAGGCACAAGGGAAAACAGTAAAAAAGTTTGTCATTTTAACAAACAAAATCACGACTATCTTTTGTATCCTGTTACTTGACGTGTTAAAATAAAAATGTGAAAGCGTTACGAATTGAAATCGTTTATTTTTTCTGCGCTGAATTATTCAGGCAAACTTTATAGCCGAGCTTTATGTGTAGTTATTATCCCCAAAACACGGAATCTATTGTTTTTAGAATGCGTTTTCTTATTTTGGAGATATAATATCGTTCAGATTGATAAGATACATTTAAATGATGAGGTTACATCATTGCTTGAGAATTGGCGATGTTAGTTTTTATGAGAAAAGTTCTTGGTCATCAATTCCGTAAGATTGGTAGTTGAATGACCTCAATTCGAACCGTTTTAAGACGAATTTTGTCGATCATGACGTTACAGATTGCAAACAAGTTAGTTGGAGGTAGTAGCAGATGGACAGAAAGGTTTCCAAGCTTGAGAAGTCTTGGGAAACATTTCACGGCCCGAACTTAGGGTATGTGATGGACCAGTATGAACTATACAAAGAAAACCCGAGCGATGTTGAAGAAGATTTAAAAGCGTGGTTCGATGAGTACGGTGCACCATCAGTAGGTTCAACGAATAACGTTTCAGAATCAAGTGACGAAACGGTGAATTCATCATCGATGCACAAGATTGCTGCAGCGATTAAGCTTGCAGAAAACATTCGCACTTTCGGACACTTACTTGCAGATATTAACCCATTGGAAGCACCTGGAGAAGAGTCATCGTTTTTAAAGCCGAGTGAACACGGACTAAGTGACGAGGACTTAATGGCAATGCCAGCAGAGATGCTTTGTAAAGATGCACCGTCTTCAGTTGAAAACGGTCTAGATGCAATTAATCATCTTAAGAAGATGTATACGAAATCAATCGCTTTTGAGTTTCATCATGTTCACGACCTCGAAGAGAAGAACTGGCTGAACCAAATGGTTGAGTCCGGTGATATCTATGAAGATTTGTCTCCGAATAAACGCAAATCAGTCTTGGAGAAATTAACAGCTACCGAAGGCTTTGAACAGTTTTTGCACCGTTACTTTGTCGGACAAAAACGTTTCTCTATTGAAGGATTAGATAGTATGGTCCCGATTTTAGAGGAAATGACACAAAGCTACATGCAAGACGGTGCGAAAGATATCATGATTGGAATGGCTCACCGTGGACGATTGAGCACGCTTGCTCACGTTTTAGGGAAACCATACAACCTCATTTTCTCCGAATTTAAACATGCTCCACTTGAAGATGAAGCTCCAACAGAAGGGTCTTTGAACGAAGGTTGGACTGGGGATGTGAAATACCACCTCGGTGCGAACACACAAATTGGTGAAGAGTCAACCTATACGACTGTCTCTCTTGCTAATAACCCAAGTCACTTGGAATACGTAGACCCAATCGTTGTTGGATATGCTCGTGCTGCTCAAGAAGACCGCACTCAAGTCGGCTTCCCTGATCAAGAAATGAAGAATGCAGGTGCGATCTTGATTCACGGAGACGCAGCATTCCCAGGTCAAGGAATCATTGCTGAGACATTGAACTTGAGCCGTTTGAAAGGATATCAAACGGGAGGCACAATGCATATTATTGCAAACAACTTACTCGGATTTACGACAGACAGTCATGATTCGAGATCAACAACATATGCCAGTGACCTCGCAAAAGGTTACGAAATTCCAATTATCCACGTGAACGCTGATGACCCAGATTCTTGTATTGCCGCAGCGCATCTAGCATCTGAGTATCGTCGTCGCTTCCATAAAGACTTCCTCATTGATTTAGTCGGTTATCGTCGTTACGGACATAATGAGACAGATGAGCCGATGTCTACCCAACCGAAATTGTATGAGAAGATTAAAAAGCATGAAACATCACGTGCTATTTATGCAAAAACACTCATCCAAGACGGTGTCGTAACAGAAGAAGAAGTTGAAACAATGCGTAGCGAGCTTCAAGACAAACTCATGCGTGAGTACGAAAAAGTCGGAGAAGCGAGTCATGAAGTTGCTGATATGAATCCTCCAGAAGTTATTGAAAAAGGACTTCCTAAGATGGATACTGCAGTCGCTTATGATGAACTTAAGCAAATGAACGAAGAATTGCTTCAATATCCTGATGACTTTACGGTGTTCCCGAAATTGAAGAAGATTTTACAACGTCGTGAAGAAGCGTTTAATGAAGGGATTATTGATTGGGGTCATGCAGAAGCACTTGCATTCGCTTCAATCATCTCTGATGGAACGCCAATTCGAATGACGGGGCAAGATTCGGAGCGTGGAACGTTTAACCATCGTCATTTAGTACTTCATGATTATGAGAATGGTGAGATTCACTCGCCGATGCACACGCTCTCAACAGCGAACGCGTCGTTTGCACTTCATAACAGTCCACTTTCAGAAGCATCGGTCGTTGGATTTGAGTATGGCTATAACGTACAAGCTCCTGAAACACTTGTCCTTTGGGAAGCGCAATATGGAGACTTCTCAAATGCTGCACAAGTTCAATTTGATCAATTCTTATCTGCAGGTCGTGCGAAGTGGGGACAACGTTCTGGCATGGTACTTTTACTACCTCACGGTTATGAAGGTTCTGGTCCAGAGCATTCAAGCGCTCGTCTTGAACGTTTCTTACAACTTGCGGCTGAGAACAACTGGAATGTTGC
This sequence comes from Bacillaceae bacterium JMAK1, assembly GCA_012970285.1. Classification (GTDB taxonomy): domain Bacteria; phylum Bacillota; class Bacilli; order Bacillales; family Marinococcaceae; genus Geomicrobium_A. Next base: position 885,233 of record JIBW01000002.1, on the reverse strand, counting down.
GTATTTATCAAGCACATCACAATACTTCCATATCCTAAGACGACAAGCGAAGAGTCTTGAAATGGATGAAGTACGTCCGCTCGTTCTTATGACACCGAAGAGTTTACTTCGTAACAAGTCACTTGCGGATCCATACGAAGCCTTTACAGAAGGGCGTTTCCACCGTGTACTTGGAGATCCATTAACACTCGGTAATGAAGATGAAGTGGAACGAATTGTGTTCTGTTCTGGTAAGATCGCGATTGATCTTCATGAAAGTATCGATGAGTCTGTTGATACGAAGAAGCTTCATATCGTTCGCTTTGAAGAACTTTATCCGTACCCACACAAGACCGTCGAGAAAGTTCTTGCGAAATATAAAAACCTTAAGTCTGCAATATGGGTTCAAGAAGAACCGAAGAACATGGGTGCTTGGAATTATATCGACCCGTACTTGCGTGAAAGCTTACCAGACGATGTACCGTTAGAGTATGTAGGTCGTCGTCGTCGTTCAAGCCCTTCTGAAGGGAACCCGAACGCACACAAACATGAACAACAACGAATTATCAACACGGCATTGGGACGTGAAGGGAGCAACCAATAATGGCAGAAATTAAAGTTCCAGAACTCGCAGAGTCGATTACTGAAGGAACAATTGCAGAATGGTTAAAACAACCTGGGGATTACATCGAGAAGGGCGAAACGATCGCTGAACTCGAAACAGATAAAGTAAACGTTGAGATTAACTCTGAACAAGCAGGCGTATTGCAAAAGCATTTGCACGAAGCCGGTGACACAGTTGAGGTTGGCGAAGCGATCGCAACGATTGATGAAAACGCTAAAGAAGGCTCCGCACCAGCAGCTTCAGAAGATAGTGCTCCTGCAAAAGAGGAAGCACCAAAAGCTGAAGCTCCTAAAGAAGAAGCGAGCAACAAAGCCGAAGAAACTGACAGCAATGACTCTGAGCACGTGATTGCATCACCTTCAGCACGTAAGCTTGCACGTGAGAAAGGCATCAACTTAAACGACATTCAAGCGAGAGATCCACTCGGTCGCGTTCGTAAAGAAGATGTTGAAGCACACGGCCAAAAGCCAGCTTCACAACCTGCAAAAGAAAGTAAACAAGCAGAGCCGAAGAAAGATGAATTCGGTGGCAAGCCGCACGAGCGTATTAAAATGAGCCGTCGTCGTCAGACGATTGCAAAGCGCCTCGTTGATGTTCAACAAGAAAGTGCGATGCTTACAACGTTTAACGAAGTTGATATGAGCGCTGTTATGGACATTCGTAAGCGCCGTAAAGATGCTTTCCAAGAAGAGCATGACGGTACACGTCTTGGTTTTATGTCATTCTTTACGAAAGCAGTTGTTGGAGCACTTAAGAAATACCCACTTCTTAACGCTGAAATCCAAGGCAACGAAATCGTTAAGAAAGATTTCTATGATATCGGTATGGCAGTTTCAACAAACGACGGTCTCGTCGTTCCAGTAGTTCGTGATGCAGAACGTTTAAGCTTTGCGGGCATTGAGAAAGAAATCTCAGACCTCGGTAAAAAAGCTCGTGACAACAAGCTTGCACTTTCTGATCTACAAGGTGGTACGTTCACGATTACTAACGGTGGTGTATTCGGATCACTTCTTTCAACACCGATCTTAAATGCACCACAAGTAGGTATTCTAGGAATGCATACAATTCAATGGCGTCCAGTTGCGATCGATCAAGATCGTATGGAGAACCGTCCAATGATGTACCTTGCACTTTCTTATGATCACCGAATTGTAGACGGTAAAGAAGCTGTAAGCTTCCTTGTTACTGTTAAGAAATTACTTGAAGAACCAGAACAACTTCTTTTAGAAGGATAATTCTTAGAAAGGCTCCGTTCAATACGGAGTCTTTTTTTATAATGTACAACGTTGAAAAATAGTCTATAGTATGTAAATATCAAAAATTATGAAAAAAGAGGTTTACTTCTAAGTGATTCGTGATACTATATTAATACATCGTCAGCCCTCATCCTATAAGATTGAGGGTTGATGACGTTTTTTTTACAACGAGCCTCTGCCTGATGGCCGTAAGATGTGTGGAGACGTAAGACGTGACCATGCAAACATTTTTGAGGAGGGATTTTCATGGTACAGACGAAAGCTCAAGAATTGCGTGCGGCGATCCAAATGAGAGGCTGGTCAAACACGACGTTACTATCAAATGATCAAGAAGACATCATATTGAATAGCCGAACGGGTTGTCGTTCATGGAAAGGGACGAAGTGGGGATTTATTTCAGCAGAATCTCCGGAGCAGTTGAATATAACGATTGACTTGCCGCGCAATCGAGCGAATATTAATGAAATTTGTGAGCAGCTTGAGATGGAGCTGATCACCAACGAAGAAGTTGGGCTAAGTGGCATTTGGTTAGAGAAAAAAGCAGATCGTGATACACTACACATCCATATAACGAATCATGACTTAAATGATACGGTATTTTCATCGGAATCGAAATTGATTAATTTCTTGAGTGATGCAAGACGGTGGAATTGTTTGTAGATGATAATGAAAGGCGGTCGACAACTAGGCGACTGCCTTTTTTCGTTCCTGTAATTGTCAATAATCGTCGTCCCATGATATACTATTGATAATCAATCTCAACTAACTAACCAGAGCCTGATTTGAAAGGGGACGACATGACATTGAGTCGCAAGCGTTATTTTTACAGTCGCTCACTACACCACTCGTTAGAACCGATGAATTGGCCGAGGATCAAAGAAATAGGTTTTGATTTAAATATAAAGCGAGAAGATTTACCGTTTTTCATCTCGTTTTTCCGTGATTTAGAACAGTATTACACGGACAAATCACAGCTCGTTCAAGAAAGTTATCAAGTATACATGGAAGAAGTAGCTTCGTTTTTTAGAGATCAATCCAATGAAATGATTTATTGCTCTTCAATTCAAACAGAGGCTAAAACGTACGTCATTCCATTTACTGATTTTGTTGCAGCGTTTATGTTAGCAGACGAAGCGTTTGAACGAATTTTTGATGACAACAAGAACACGGACCAACAGTTTGATAAAGTGCTTACGTACTATAAGAGGTTTAATTTATTGGCCGATGCGACAAAAGCACAATTTATATTAGATCATCTACCAGAACTCGTACTCCATGATGATTAAAGGAGAAGTTATAATCAATGCTACATTACAAATGGCAAAACAGTGAAACGATCAAGAGCATTCATTGCGTCCATGCTGATGCAAAGAAATACAAGGTTGATTCGGTTCTAACACCTGGGAAAGATTATGATGTGAAGAATGAAACGGATGAATTTTACTTTGTAATTGATGATACCGGTAAAGTCGGTGGCTTCCTAAAAGACTACTTTGAAGAGAAATAAACTGTCCTTGGACAGTTTATTTTTCAGGCTGTTGAGAAACTTAAACGGACCAAAAGTGTACTCGTAAATGAGTAAGCGGCTTCTGTGGCTACGCTTGCCGCGGGCGTTGCCTCAGCTATCGTGCTTCGCACGATGATCTTCGGCTAACGCTACTCCCGCAGGCGTCTTCGCCACGACAGCCGCTTTTATACAGCATATTGAGTTTGTAAAAGCAAAAGTAAAATGTATAACTTTAATACTTTAAAATCTACAAGTTCATTAACTCTCTACTTCATTTATATAAGAACAGCACTTTTTCGACACTCTGAGAAATAAACTGTCCTTTGACAGTTTATTTTTTTAGTTAATGATTGAATCTTTTGAAAAATAAGAGTAAAATAACGTTGTATGATAACGCTTTCATAAAAGGAGGATACGATGTCTACAATCCAATTTCAATTTTTTGTAGGAACTTCAGTTGTCTTTCAACGAGATGCTAGTCTTACACTTCATGATCAGTTACAAAAGTTAGGGAAGAAACGCCCGCTCGTACTTACAGATCAAGGTATTATGGACGCAGGGATCGCAAACGTTGTTACGAATCAGCTTGATCAACACACGTATGAATATGAAGTCATGCATGACATTCCTGCGAACCCTCCTAGTAAAGTCGTCATGAAAGGTGCTGCGTTGATTGAGAATCAGCAGTTTGACAGCATCGTCGCAGTTGGTGGCGGAAGTGTCATGGACGCAGCAAAAGCAATTAGTATCATGTCAACCAATGATGGAAGTATTAATGAGTATGATGCCATCATCGGTAATCGCACATTTGAAAATCAAGGTCCTCCGCTCATTACGATTCCCACTACTTCCGGTACAGGAAGTGAAGTGACTCAATGGGCAGTCATCACAAACGAAGAAACTGGTCGTAAACAAGCGATTGGTCATCCATTTATGTCACCTGTCGTTGCTCTCGTAGATCCTGTGCTTACTTTAAAGCTACCAAAGGTATTAACAGCAGCTACGGGTAGTGATGCATTGACACACGCAATCGAGGCGTATACGTCTAAGAATACGATGAATAACAATTCTCCGCTTATCGATCATATTGCGCTAGAAGCGATTGCGATGATTTCTAGAAGCTTAGAGCGTGCAGTTACAAATGGTGAAGATCTTGAAGCAAGAGAAGAGATGATGGCCGGAAGTTTACTCGCTGGCATCGCATTCCAAAATTCTGGACTTGGGAATACCCACGCTTTGGCGCATCCATTAGGTGGGAAATTTAACGTACCACACGGAATTGCGAATGCTAATCTCCTGCCAGTCGTTATGGCTTATAATGTAGACGCATGTCCAGAACGCTTTGAAACGATCGCCAACATTTTTGAACCAGGTGCACATAAAAAGGCGAGTGATGCAATTGTTTTCGTTGAACAACTCATTGAACGCATTGGCATTCCTAGTCTTTCAGAATATGGAATGACCGAAAGGGATTATAAAGAAATGGCAAAAGATGCAACAACAGACGTCAGTTCGTTTACGAATCCGAAGGAAACGAATGAAGAAGCGTTTTTTGAACTCTATTTAAAAGCATCAAAGTTAACAGTATAATAATTATGTAAACAAAAACTCCGTGATCATTACGATCGCGGAGTTTTTTGATTTAAAGAACAGTGCTTTCAATATCACGATCAGCATCATCGTTACTTTGACGCTTCGCTCGTTTTAATATGTTTAACCTCGTATCTAATTGTTTCATCATATAAGCTAATGAATCTTCATTTATTGTCCCATTTTCATCTTTACTAAAGTTCACAGCAACTGGTTTTAATTCATCAAGACGTTCTATGACTTGATCATAAATGTGAGGGTGCTCTTTAATAATACGGTGTAACAAATAGGTGCCGTATGCAATATGTCGAGATTCGTCACGTTTTAAATAGCCGACACCTTCAAGAAGCCCAGGCATCATTCCTGTATGTTGGAGTTGTTCATAAAACGTATGATAACCAGATTCTGCGAGCACACCCTCAACAAACATGTTATAAATCGTTGCAGCGTCAGCAATGGCTTCTGGAGATTGGTCAGTCAACAGTCTGTCCATTGCATTTGGCAATGTTTCATTAAAAAGTTGTTCATAAGCAGGATCGTAATGCTTAGATAAAGGTTCCGTTTCATCAATTGTGGAGAGAACAATTTGGAAAAACTCCGTATGTTTGGCTTCTTCATGAAGAAACGTCGTTAAAAACATTTCTTCTTCTATTCTTCCTTCATTGGAGATGACCATAATTAATGGTAATAAATCACGAGTGACGGCCTCTTCCCCGCCTTGGAATTTTGCAATAACTCGAAGGATTGCTTGTTTTTGTTCATCTGGTAAATGTGGCCAATGAGCTTTGTCGTGTGAATAGTTAATCTCTTCAGGATTCCAAGTGCCGAAACGATTGGCCTTTTTGTACAACTTGTAGGGCAATGATTGTTCGTCTAAGCGTCGACTACTAGTAATGAGCGTTTTTTTCGTCATATGAGCCTCCCTAAAAATGGTATGTCTTAAGTGTAGCAAAGCAACTTTGTCTATTTTTGTCACTTTTTGTTAGCGCTTACATTTCACTTGGTCTATTTCTTTGAATACAGTAATGGGTGTAGGAGGGGAGTGGTGATGGGGAGTGTTCAAGTGCTAATCGGTTCATGGGCCCAAGCAATAGGGACTGTGATTTCTGCAATTGGTGGTACGCCAATTCTTGTCATTGGTGATGGTAATCAACCGTATGCGATCATCGGCAATTCTTTACAAGCCATTGGGGCTGCTGTTCTTGCTGATGAAGCCGATAGTACGCTTGATCGATATGGGAACATCATTCCTGCCATTGGAAATGTGATCGTTCTTCGCGGTGTCTTTCTTGATGATTTAGATTTGGCGATTACTGGGGATTTATTTCAAGCAACAGGTGGTTCATTGTCGATTTATACAGCCATTCAAGACGAAGAACTCGTTGATTTTTATGCAAATGGTCTACAAGTGGTCGGCAACGGAGCGCAAGCACTTGCTGGAATCCAAGAGAAACAAGACATCGATTCAGAAGATCTAGCGATCACAGGAGGATGGATTCAAGCAACAGGTGCTGTCATTGCCGCTCTTCAAGAGACGCATAACTATTTATATCCAAACGATACCGAAGAAAAAGCTGGTGAAAACGATCAATCAGATGATGAAAATAGGAACGTATGATTATGAATACGAACAGAAAAACTTTATAATTTCACGTACCGTATTAAAGTGCATAAATAAAATCGTAATGAAACAGCCTATACGAGATGATAAGCAAAATCCTTGTAGATTGATCGGAATAATGATAACTTAATAGTGAATTGACAAAGGGAGTGTTGACATTGACAAATCAATCACCGTTAGTAACGACAGAATGGTTACAAGAACATCTAGAAGACCCTAAAGTTCGAATTATAGACGCAACAACGTTTTTAATGCCTTCAACTGAAGAAGGACGGCCCTATGATGTGAAGTCTGGCAAAGAAGCATATGAAGAGGGACATATACCTGGCGCCGTTTACGGAGACATTGCAGGAGAGCTTGCTGATTCGAATAGTTCTAGTGCATTTACAGTACCTAGTGAAGAGCAATTCAAAAACGCAATTGAACAACTCGGTGTAAGTGACGACACGCACGTCATTGTTTATGATCAAATCGCTGTAGTTGGTACGAACATTAGTGCTTCAGATTGGGCTTCTCGACTTTGGTGGCATCTTCGTTTTGAAGGTTTTGAGAACGTTTCAATCTTAGAAGGTGGATTTAGAAAATGGAAGCATGAAGGAAGAAATGTAGAAACCGGAACAAACGAATACCCGAAAGGGAATGTAACATTAGCTCGCAAGCAAGAGTTACTTGCAACGAAAGAAGACGTTAAACGGGCAACGACCGATTCAAATACCGTTCTCTTAAACTGCTTGTCACCAGCTGATTTTTCTGGCGAAAAAAATACGTACGGTCGTCCAGGACACATTCCTACTAGCCATAATGTCTTTTTTGCATCCCTTAACGATGACGAGACGTTTAAAGTAAGAGAAGAACAGCAATTACGTGACATCTTTGAACCGACTGGAGCGCTTGATTCAGATAAAAAAGTCATTGCCTACTGTGGTGGTGGAATCGCAGCGACTTGGAACGCCTTTGTGCTTTATCTCCTCGGTAAAAAAGACGTTGCTGTGTATGATGGTTCAATGACAGAGTGGGCTGGCGATTCATCGCTTCCATTGCATACAAAATAATCAAATGACGCTAAGTTTCTTGGACGGCAAGGTTTTCTGAGAAACATAACGTTTAGAAAAATGATCCTCTAAATGAATGAGTGTCTGTTGTGGCCATGCTTGATCGGTGTTTTTGCCACGACAGCCTCTTTTCTTCAGGACATAAGCAATTATGGTGAGATTTTGCCCTACATTTGCTGCCTAAAAAGAAAACTCGGTCAAAGCTTGATCGATATTTGCGTACCTTTACAGGTACGTTTTATTTTTTGTGAACAGATGTTCTTTTCAAATGACCGAACCATTTCATAAATGATATGATGGACATAGTTATTGTAAAAGGGGCTTACTTACGTATGAGACCGCATGATGATAAGAAGAACATCGATCAAGAACAAGATGAGGAGAAAAGAAGTTACCCTCATGAAAACAAAGAGCATCGGCCTGACGAAACGCTAACGGATCGCGATGAAGAATTGAATGAAGAAGACGTAACGATTGATGAAGATACATACGAAGATGAGAATATCCCACCAGAAGAACCTCCCCTCGAATATTTTCTGAATGATGAACCTGAAGACGAGAAAATAACGAAAAAGAAGAAAAAAATGAAGCGGTGGCAAAAAATTGGGATCATTTTCGTCTCCTTCTTACTCGTCATTCAAGGGGCGACCGCATTGTTTCAATATTTACGCCCGGAAGTGATTGATTTTCTAGCGACTTCTTATGAATTGTCTCAAAATGAGGAAGTACAAGACTGGCGAGAGTCGGTCGTGACGATGCAAGTGGAAGGTGAAGGGCAGTCTTCTCGAGGAACAGGTTTTTTCGTGAATGAAGACGGATTACTTGCGACAAATCGGCATGTTATCGAAGATGCATTTCAAGTCATTGCAACGTTGCATGATGGTTCTGCGTATCGAGGTGAAGTCGTCATGGAGTCTGAGGACTTAGACTTTGCGCTCGTTCAACTGGAGACCGATGAACCTGTAGAATCATTGCCGATTGCGACTGATCAATCATTCGACACAGGAACGGACTTAACGATTATCGGCAACCCGTTAACGTTTACTGGAATTGCAAATGAAGGGGAAATCATTGAAACGGGCACACCGACGTTAATCTCGGCGCCAACGTATAGCGGGAATTCAGGGAGCCCAGCAATTAATAATAATGGTGAAGTGATCGGTATTATCTATGCGACACGTAGCCATGACGACGGCAGGGTTGGCTTAATGATCCCATCTTACGAATGGATAGAGGATGTTTACGAACAGAAGTAAAGGAGGAAAGCGACATTGTTTACCTTTTATGTAGGAAGAAGTGGTAGTGGGAAATCGACTGCACTCGTGGAGAAAGCAGTCGAAATGCTTGAAGAGGATCCGAAATCGGGCAAGCCGTTGATCTTTATCGTACCGGAACAGATGACGTTTCAAATTGAAGATCAATTAGCTCGCAAAGTAGGCGGGATGACTCGAGCACACGTGCTTAGCTTCTCGCGGTTAGCATACCGTGTTTTACAAGAAGTCGGTGGGTTTACGAGAGATCGACTACATAAACCTGGCATGCACATGTTACTAAAAAAAGTCATCGAAAAAACAAAGCCAAAACTGCGTGTATTTCAAAAAGCAGCGAGTACGAATGGGTTCATTGAAGAAATGGAACGACTGTTAACAGAGATGCGTCGCCAAGCGTTAACCGCAGAGTTAATAAAGCCAAATGAAGACGCAAATCGGACGGCTTTTATCGATAAACAACATGATTTGCATTTGATATTTCAAGAATTTGAACATCAATTTGATGGGGTGTACTTAAATCAAGAAGAAATGCTAAAGTTAGCCCTCGTTTACCTCCCGCAATCTGAGTTGTTTAAAGGGGCAACCGTTTTTATAGACGGATTCCATGATGTGAGTCAACAAGAACAAAATGTCTTATTTGAGCTCATAAATCAAGTCGATGAGGTTACGATGGCACTTACTTTGCCAAAGGAACCGGCGACGATGGAAGCGAATGAATTGGACCGCTTTTATTTGCCGACTAAAACATTTATACAGTTCGCTGAGCGATTAAAGCAACTACATGTACCATTTACATCTGTTGAATTTTTTCCTGGGAAGCGATATAGAGCAAGTGGCGTTGCATTGATTGAACAAAATCAAGACTATAGCAAGAAGTCCAGTAAAGAAAGCAGCGACGGAAGCATTGAGATTGTTGAGGCAGTCAATCGACGTGTCGAGATCGAAGCTGTCGCTCGCTCGATTCGTGAGAAGGTTCGTGTCAATGATCTACGTTATAAAGACTTTGCATTGTTACTACGTGACATTTCTCCGTACGAAGATCTGATCAAACAAATTTTCAAGCGATATGAGATCGCCTTTTTCCTCGATGATACACGTACGATGATGCATCATCCGGTCGTAGAATTAATCCGATCATCTCTTGAATCCATCATTCAAAACTACCGTTATGAACCGGTATTTCGAGCGTTTAAAACAGACTTATTCAACCCATTAGACGTGCAAGTCAACGCGTATCGTGAGCGTGTCGATGAACTGGAGAACTACGTTCTAGCTACAGGTGTGTACGGAAAGAGATGGCGTGTTGATGAACATTGGTCTTATTCTCGTTCAAGGCATGCCCTGGAAAGCAGGGTGCAAACGGACCATGAACGCGAAGTAGAAGAGCGACTAAACGATACGAAAATCACATTAGTGACACCGATTCTAACGTTAGAAAAACGTCTTAAAAAGAGCGAAAACGTTGAAGAAATGTGTAAAGCTTTGTATCAATTTCTCTTGGACGTAGACGTCGACCAGAAGCTTGAACGATTAAGTGAATCTGCAAGTGAGCGTGGAGATTTAGAACAGAGCAGTGAACACGACCAAGTGTGGTCGAACGTCATTGAAGTGCTTGAACAGTTTGTCGATGTTTCAGGTGAAGAAAAGATGAGTGTGAAAGATTTTGCAAGCATGATGGATGCAGGTCTTGAAAGTATGAGCTTCCGTCTCGTTCCTCCAGCACTCGATCAAGTAACGATTGCTGATATGGAACGTTCCCGTTTACCAGATATTGAAGTGACGTATATTGTCGGGTGTAACGAAGGCGTGATTCCGAAGCGTCCGCAAGATGACGGTCTTTTAACTGAAGCAGAGCGTACACAATTTGAATCCATGGGTGTCACACTCGGACCGTCGGCGACAAACCGACTGTGGCATGAACCGTTTTACATCTACATGGCCGAAGCGAGTCCTAAATCTCAGCTGTTGTTCACCTATGCATTGGCTGACGAAGAAGGCTCTAGTTTGTTACCCTCATCGCTCATCCGCCAAGTGAAAGAACGTTTTCCAGATGTGAAGCACGAATTGATTGAACATGAAGCAAACGGTGTTGATTTTGAAACGCAGTTGCAACATATCGCTCATCCAACACAAGTTATAGAAGACTTAGCGAGGCAATTTCAAAAGTACAAGCACGGTGAAGAAATCTCAATCGCATGGTGGGATGTGTACCATTGGTTACTCGATAACAAAGCGTATGAAGCTCAACTACGTACCGCATTAGATAGCTTAACGTATAAGAATAAAGCAGTTCCGATTTCAGAAACGCTCACGAACCAACTGTACGGCGAGCAAATTGAAGCAAGTGTAAGCCGCATGGAGATGTTTGAGCAATGTGCGTTTCGTCATTTTAGTCAATATGGATTGCAATTAAGGGACCGAGAAGTGTTTCGCTTAGAAGCATTTGATATTGGTGAGCTGTTTCATGCAGCCTTAAAAGAAATCTCTGATTATCTAAAAGCGACAAACCAATCGTGGAAAACAATCAGAGCAGACGAATGCCGTGATATAACACAGAAAAGCGTTGAGCGCTTATTACCAAAAATTCAGCGCAACATTTTAGAAAGTACGAATCATTTTCGTTACGTGAGTCAAAAATTGCTTGCGATCGTTCAAACCGTTACGCAAACGCTACGACAACAAGCTCAATTATCTAACTTTGAAACGATTGATTTAGAAGTGCAATTCGGTAAAGGAACCTCCCTTCCTTCACCGCTCTATCCGTTAAGCAACGGTACAAATATGCTGCTTCGAGGCCGAATAGACCGTGTTGATCGCTCGCAAACAGATTCAGGATCATTTTTACAAGTGATTGACTACAAATCGAGTAAAAAAACGCTATCATTTTCCGACGTCTTACACGGTATTTCTCTGCAAATGCCTGTCTATCTTGATATTGTCGTGAATGGTTCAAAAAGCTGGCTCGGTATTGAAGCAGACGTGGGCGGGATGTTTTATTTTCATATTCACAACCCGGTCATTGATATCGCCGAAAGTATTGATGATGAAACGTTACACCTTGAGCGGTTCAAACAGCATAAATTATCTGGATGGCTTCAAAAAGACCCAACGATTGCAAGCTTAATGGATGAAACATTACCTGAATACGGCAAGTCCCATGTCGTTCCTGCAACACTCAAAAAGGACGGTGGGTTTCACTCGAATTCCAAAGTCATTGAAAAAGAGCAACTTCAAGCGATGCACGAGTTTCTAAACGATAAGATCACAGAGATTGGAAACGAAATGACGAGCGGAAAAACTGCGATCGATCCGTATAACAAAAATCAAGAACAGATCGCTTGCACGTATTGTCCGTTTAATTCTGTATGTCAGTTCGATCCAACATTACCAGACAATGAATACAAACCTGTAATGAGTCTTTCGGACAAAGATGCCCTCTCATTAATGGTCGAAAGAGTGAAGAAGAATCGAGGTGAAAGCAATTGAGTTCATGGTCATTAGATGTTAAACCTACGGATGTCCATTGGACAGATGCGCAGTGGCAAGCAATCTCATTAAAAGGTGGGAACATTCTCGTCGCTGCAGCAGCTGGAAGTGGTAAAACAGCCGTGCTCGTTGAACGGATTGTAAGGCGTATTATGGATCCTGAAGATTCGGCTGAAATTGATCGCCTGCTGATCGTTACGTTTACGAAAGCGGCAGCTGCAGAAATGAAAGAACGAATCGGTGAACGAATTGAAGAAGAGTTACAGACGAATCCATCGCTTTATTTACAGCGCCAGCGGCAATTGTTGAACCGTGCAAATATCTCTACCCTTCATTCTTTTTGCCAAGAATTAATTCGTAATTACTATTACGATATTGACGTAGATCCGAAAGTTCGAATTGCAAACGATACGGAACGAGAATTATTAAAAGAAGAAGTGTTAGAAGAAGTATTAGAACGTTATTATAGTAAATCAGTGGAAGACGCAGAAGCGTTTTTTGAACTCGTAGAAGCGTATAGCAATGATCGCAGTGATGATGGTTTTCGTTCACTCGTATTTGAATTGTATACTCGTTCAAGAGCACATCCCGAGCCAAACGTGTGGCTCGATTCGTTAGTGACGATGTATAACGATACGTATAGTCACCCAGAAGAAACGATATGGGGAGCTCATTTGTTACGTGCAATTAAAGAGAAAGTGCATGCTGCTAAAAACGCGCTAACAAAAGCGCTTGAACTTGCACTGGAGCATAACTACGATTACTTCCAATCTAAACTTCAAGCCGTACAAACGATGGATGATTATGAACGTTGGAATGACATTCGAGGTGCAGTCGAGCAATTCACGTGGGGACGAATGCCTGCAAAACCGAGAAACCAAGACATTGATGAAAGCACGTTGGAACGAGCGAAAGCCTACCGCGATCAAAGTAAAAAGTTGCTCGAAGATGTAGCGGAACTGTTAAAGCCAGACCCGGCGTCGTATTTAGACGTCATTGAGACGATGAAGCCGAGAGTCGCTCAACTTGTAGAGATCGTTAAAACGTTTTCTGAACAGTATCGAGTGATGAAGCGTGAGAAAACGCTCATTGATTTTGACGATCTCGAACATTTTGCTTTAGAAATATTAAGCGGTGAATCCATTCGTGAGCCTTCTGCTGCGGCGCTTTTCTATCAAGATCACTTCGAAGAAGTATTAACGGATGAATATCAAGATACAAACCAAGTACAAGAAGCAATCTTAGAATTGTTATCCAACGGACAAAACCGCTTTATGGTCGGTGATGTGAAACAGAGCATCTATCGGTTCCGCCTGGCTGAACCCGCATTATTTATCCATAAACACGAAACGTATGCAAGCATTGATAATCTAGATTTAGAGAATCCATCCGCCGGAGCTGTGAAAATAGACCTTTCAAGTAATTTCAGAAGTCGGCGTACCGTGTTGGATGGGGTCAATTACTTATTTGAGCAGACGATGGATAAAGAAGTTGGCGATGTAACGTATGATGAAAGCCAATCGTTGCAATATGGCAATATCCATTACGATGATCAAGCAAGTGATTATGACCCAGAAGTATTCGTCGTCGAGGCACCTAGTGATGCGCATGGCGAAGAGTCATTAACGAAAGTTGAACAAGAAGCTCAACTGGTGGCGAACAAAATTCAGCGACTGGTCCACGAAGCGTATCCAGTGTTCGATAAACAAACGAAAGCAACGAGACCTGTGGAATATCGTGATTTTGCTATTTTAATGCGTTCACTACCTTCTGCACCGACCTATCTTGACGTTTTTAAACGAGCGGGTATTCCGGTGTACTCAGATCGAGATGAAGGTTACTTTAGGCGTGTAGAAGTCCAAGTCATGTTATCGTTACTGCGCGTGATTGATAACCCGTACCAGGATATTCCGTTAGCCTCTGTGTTGCGGTCGCCAATTGTTGGGCTGCGTGAACATGAACTAGCTGAAATTCGATTGCAAGCGGTAGGACAACCATTTTATGAAGCGGTTAAAGCAATGATCGCTACGTTACCAGCATTAGATGCAAGCACTGAAAGTAGCTTTCTCGTTGAAAAAGCACATCATGAAGATTGGAAACGTCGATTGCATCTTTTTTATGTGCATTTACAAAGTTGGCGTGTCCGAGCAAGGCATACATCGCTTGCGACATTTATTTGGGAGCTGTTTGAAGAAACCGGTTATGATGCGTATGTTGGCGGCTTGAGTGGTGGTAAGCAACGACAAGCAAACGTTCAAGCGCTGTATGATAAAGCGAAAACATTTGAGAAAACATCATTTCGAGGCATCTTCCGATTTTTACGATTCGTAGATCGCATGGAAGAACAAGGAGATGACCTTGAGAGTGCACGGACGCTAAGTGAAAAAGAAGATGTCGTCACGATTCTTTCGATCCATAAAAGTAAAGGGTTAGAGTTTCCGGTCGTTTTTGTCGTCGATATGATGAAGAACTTCAACTTGTCCGATAGCAGGCGGTCAATACAAATTCATCAATCACTTGGATTTGGTTCGTCGTACTTTGATACGAAGCGTCGGATTAAACGGAAGACGTTGCCCGAACTTGCGATTAAAGAGGCGCAAAAACGTGAACAAATGTCAGAGGAACTTCGCATCTTGTATGTAGCGTTAACGAGAGCGAAAGAAAAGTTGTTTCTAATTGGATCGGCAAAAGGCGTAGAAAACAGCTTGGCGAGTTACAAGCTCTATGCTGAAAGTGATCAAGCCCTTTTACCCACTCATGTGAGATCGAATGCGAAGCATTTTTATGACTTTATTATTCCTGCTCTGTTGCGGCATCCGCAAATGGAGAATGAGCATCCAGATTATGTTGCTTTTTCGCGCTATCCTCACGATGCAACGTTTACACTTAACGTCATCGAAGAGCAAAAGCGAGAGCATGAACAACTCGAAGCAGAAGCGATTGAAGAAACACTGCAACAGATGAAACAATTAAAACCGGTCGGCGAGAAAAGTGAGTACTACGACTTTATATCTGAGCGATTGCGTTTTGACTACCCATACAAGGAAGCAACAGATTCATTTGCGAAACAGAGCGTTTCAGAGTTAAAGCAATCGTTACAAGAAGCGGATCCTTATAGCCAGAACACGATGACGGACAAAAGTTTTACAACGTCCAATGCAAGGCGTCCGAAATTCATGCAACAGCAAAAACTGAGTGGAGCGGAAATCGGGACGGCAACGCATACGGTTATGCAACACGTTTCATTTACAGAAACGAACGAAGATGAGATTCGTTCGTTAACGAACATCTTAAAAGAGAAAGAATTACTAACAGAACAAGAAACTGAAGTCGTTAATGCTAAAGCAGTACTCAAGTTCATACAAAGTGATCTTGGTATTCGCATTCAACAAGCGACGGAAATTCACCGTGAAATTGCGTTCTCTTATATTCGTAAAACCGAAGAAGATAACGCAGTGCTCGTACAAGGAATGGCTGATCTTGTGTTTGTCGATCACGCAGGAAATAATATTCTAATTGATTACAAGACCGACCAGATTGCAAGCCGTTTTACTCGTGGTTTTGACGAAGCAGAGCCAGTCATGCGAAAGCGTTATGAACAGCAATTGCGACTGTATAAAGAAGCATTAGAACAAATATGGAATGAAGAGATTACCGAGAGTTGGCTCTATTTCTTTGATGGAGGACATGCTCTTAAGTTGTGATCAAGAAAGGATGAAAACCGATGCGTTTATTGCATACGGCAGATTGGCATTTTGGTCGCACGCTAGAAGGTAGGGATCGTACGAGTGAACATGTAGCATTTATCGATGAGCTCGTTACCATTGCAGATGAAGAAGCGGTAGACGCAGTGCTCATTGCTGGTGACGTTTACGATAGTTCCAACCCACCTGCAGTTGCTGAAGAACTATATTATGAAAGTTTAAGTCGTCTTTCAGATGGAGGGAAGCGGGCGGTTGCTGTTATTGCAGGTAATCATGATCAACCTGAGCGGTTAGCGGCCGCAAGGCCGCTTATTCGAAATGAACGCATTCATATGCTCGGATTACCGAATGAAACGCCGATGAGTATATGGATCCCCACACAATCTGAAACTCTTAAAATCGCTGCACTTCCTTACCCTTCCGAGTCAAGATTAAAGATTAGTTTCACAGAAACAGGAGAATCTGTGAATGAAGATGTCGCTTATCAACAAACGTACGATCAACGAATTAGAGAATTGTTTAGAAAACTAAGCGAATCTTTCTCAGCAAACGACGTCAATGTTGCAATGAGTCACATTTACGTAAGTGGTGGGGCATCAACGGACAGTGAACGACCGATTGAAGTTGGTGGTGCGTACACCGTTAAGCCTCAATCGTTGCCGAGTAATGTCTCGTATACAGCACTTGGTCACTTACACCGTCCCCAGTGGGTACATCACGCTCCTACACCTACTCGTTATTCGGGTTCACCACTCGCGTTTTCTTTTAATGATACGGCCGTGTCTAAATCTGTAACGATTGTTGACGTGAAACCTAATGTTGAAGCGACAATCAAAGAAGTGCCGCTCACTAGTGGCAAGCCGCTCGTAAAAGTACGTGCAAAGAACGGTCTAGAAGAAGTGTACAAATGGTTAGAAGAAGCGAATAAACTTAATGAATGGGTAGACTTGTCCATTCATAGCGATCATACATTAAAGCCTGATGATATCGGTAAGATACGCCGTGCACACCCCGGAATTGTCACAATCCGTGCGGTGTTACCAGAAGAGAACATGCACCATTATGAAGAGCGTAAAGATGTACCGATCGATGAGTTGTTTCGCCAGTTTTACGTGAAGCGAACCGGCGGTGCAGAACCTGAACAAGAAGTGATGCAACTATTTCTGTCGCTACTCGATGATGAATCGACTGAACATCGAAAGGCGGGACCATCATGAGACCGATCTCCTTAAGTATTTCAGGACTTCATAGCTTTAGAGAAAAGGTAACGATTGACTTTAATGCCCTCTGTGAAGGAGGGGTTTTTGGGATATTTGGTCCAACAGGTAGCGGGAAATCAACGATTTTAGATGCGATGACCTTTGCACTTTATGGGAAAATGGGGCGTAATAGTGCGGTTGGTGTAAGTATGATTAACCAAGCTGAAAAGGAAGCTTCCGTTTCGTATACGTTCCAAATTGGTGGAAGAACGTATCTTGCTGAGCGTAAAGTAAAACGTTCAAATGACGACAAGTTGCAAACATCAAGATCACGATTTGTTGATTTGACTGAAGAGCCGGTCGTACTCGCTGATAAAGTTGGCGATATGAATGAGTATGTTCAAGAGTTGATTGGCTTGCAGTTATCAGATTTTACCCGTGCTGTTGTGCTTCCGCAAAACAAGTTCTCAGAGTTTCTACAGTTAAAAGGAACTGACCGAAGAGTCATGTTGCAACGTTTGTTCAACTTGCATAAATACGGCGATGAATTGAATGACAAAGTTCGAGAAGGCATTCAAACACACAAACAAGAAATTCTAATGATCGAACGCGAACAGCAAGGTATGGGTGATGCATCCAAACAAGCGCTAGAAGAAGTAAGGCAACAAGCTGAAAAAGCAGGTCGTGAAGTAAAGCAAGAAAGCCAAAACAATGAAGAGCTCGACCGACAGTTTAAAAAGGCTGAGTCACTAGTAAGTTTGCAAAGAGAAAAAGAAGAGATGGAAAACGAACGTGCGAAGTTAGTTGAGCAAAAACAATCGCTGCAGCAGTCCGTAGAAAAGAAGCAAATTCATGAACTCGTCGTTCTCGTTCAACCTTTCTTAGAAACACTAGAGGAAACGACAAACACACTCAATGAACTTCAACAGCAACAAAAAGACATCGACGAACGTGTAACGAAACGTTCAGAGCAGCATAGACAAGCGGCGATGCGCCATGAAACTGCAAAGAATGAGCGAAGTGAATATGAACCGTCCCTAATGATGAAACAACAACAAGTGGAACAGCTGTTGCAAGAACAACAGGCCTTTCAAGAAATTCATCGTAAATTAAACGATTACGACCTTGAAATCAAAAAGCAAGCGCAACAAGTGATCGAAACAACTAACCAAAAAGAAGCAATACAACGGACGTTAAGCAATCGTTCATCGCAAATGGCAACGGTTGAAGATCAACTTATGACGCTTCTTGAGCGAGAATCTCATCATCAGCACGTGCGTGATGCGAGTGAAGCTGCTATGCCTATTATTCAGCAACGATCCGCGCTTACAGAATATGAACAAGATGTTAAAGACAAAGAAAAAAAGCGAGACGAAGAGCGGCAACGTTATGATGAAGTCGTGAAAGAGCGGGACAATCGTGCCGAACGTTTGCAAACGGCCTATGAGTATATTGTGAACTGGTACAACGCGCTACATGAATTAGAGCGTAACCGAAAAGAGCATATCAAAACGGTCAAACAAGCCATGTCGTCTGAGCAAGATCAACTTATTGCGAGCTTAGCGGCTCACCTAGAAGAGGGTGCTGCATGTCCTGTTTGTGGATCAGTTGACCACCCTAACAAACATCATCATCAGCATAAAGGAAGCCATGAAGATCTAGAGCCAGCGTATGAGAAGCTGCAATCGTTATACGAAGCAACCTCTTATCAACGCACATTAGAATCGTTGTCTGAGCGAGTGAGAGCGGCTATCACTGTTAACGATGTACAAATACAAAACGACACCACGGAACATGTAACATTGCAACGAGAAACGATGCTGGAATCGTTACAACAATGGATGGCAACGTTTGAGAAAAAAGTACAAACGGTCGCTCGAATTGAGTCAAAAACGGAAACGTTACTTCAAGAGTTTAATCAGTTGAACCAAAGCGTTGAAAACAAAACACAAACGGTAAATGATTATGAAAAGCAATATGAGGAAGCACGACAACGCATTGAAACGAAGCGTAGCGAGTATATTCAACTTCGTGATCAATGGTACGTACAATTTGCTCCATTGACATTGGATTCACTTGAACGAGAGAAAACGAATGTCAGGGACGAAGAAAAGCAAATACGTTCGTTAAGGGAAGCACAAGCAGAGTGGCAAAAAGAACGAGAACAACTCCAACGTGATGAACGAACGCTTGAACAGCAAGCGCAAGCGTTGCAAACAGAGCAAATCAAACTCGAGCATCAACGTGAAACCTTAACGAAAGAAACCGAGAGCTTTTCTAAAAAAGTACGCGAGCTCGTTGGGGAAAAAACGTTAGAGGGTGTTCAGACAGAAGTTCAGGAACAAAGAAACAAACTTGAACACAATGAAACCCTAACGGCTAAAGAAGTAGAAAACCTTGCTTCGGACTATGAGAACGTCAAAAATGAGCAATTAACAAATCAAACGAAACGAGAAGATGCCGTTTCAAGAAAACAAAAAGCAGAACAAAATTGGGAAGAGCAAAAGCAAGGAAATGCATATCAAAAACTCGATGCACTCATTTCATTTGAACGTGCGGACAATCTACAGTCATACCGATTGACAGAAGTAGAAGTGCAACAGATTGATGAAGCTGTTGAGCGTCTTCAACAACAACTCTCAAAGGTTGAACTAAATGTAGAGCGTCTAAACGAGCAAGTCGGAACCGATACGATCTCAACTGATCAGTTCGAGAAGATCGTTGCCGCGCTACAAGAAAGTAATGAACGACTCGAACGGTTAAAAGAGAATCGTACAAACATGCAAACTGCTTTAGAACAACTAACTGAAAAGCATGAGCGCTACGCAGAGCTTGAAGAGCTTGCTAAACAATATGAACAGAAATTATCTCATTTTGAAGAGCTTGAACGGGTATTTCGTGGTAAGGAATTCGTAGACTTTCTTGCAGAAGAACAACTTGTGCAAGTCACAAAGCATGCCTCCGAACGTCTACACACTCTTACACGAGGACGGTATGCACTCGTATTAGATTCTTCGGGTGGATTTATGATTGCTGACTACTTTAATGGTGGAGAAAAGCGCCCAGCATCGTCGTTATCTGGAGGAGAAACCTTCTTAACGTCGCTTGCTCTCGCCTTATCATTATCGGCTTCAATTCAATTAACTGGAGAAAAAGCATTAGAATTCTTCTTCTTAGACGAAGGCTTCGGAACACTTGATTCAGAACTTCTTGATACGGTCATTCATGCATTGGAGCAACTCCAAACGGATCACTTAGCAGTCGGTGTCATTAGTCACGTGCCAGAACTACAAGAACGGTTACAAACGAGGTTAATGGTCACCCCTGCGACAGCTGAAGGTAAAGGCTCTACCGCATCTATTGAATATTAGTACGATATGCTCCCTTAAGAACAGGATTCTTAGGGGAGTTAAATCTTTTTTCATTTTTTAAAAAGTTTTTTCGTCAGTTTTATTCGCTCAACCGTTACATAAGTGTAGACAACAAATTGAAGGGACTTCAAATGCGCATGAATTCTAAACATTATGAACAATTGCATCCTCACTTGTTGCCATTTGCGAACAAAATCGCACGAGACAGTCACGAGGCCAATGATTTAATTCAAGAAGCGTGGCTACGCTCAATGAAGCACTCTTACATTTTTGAATTAGAATTACCGAAACAACGCGCCTGGTTTTTCAAAACGATGAAACGAATGCTTATTGATGAACGAAGAAAACATAGTCGAGAACAAAACGGATGGGCTGTAGACGATGGAAGTTCTGCTGAAGAGTTGTTCTCGGATTATAGCAAAGTGGAAGTGTCGCTGATGATGACCTCACTTCCTGAAGACTTGTATGACCTCGTGTATAAGACATACTGGCTCGGCATGTCTAGTCTAGAAATTGCACGATTACAAGAAATACCAGCTTCAACGATTCGCTCGAAGCTCAAGAAAGCGCTCGTGTTGTTACAAAAAACGATGTAAGGAGAGGGAAAAATGAAAACCTCAATCATTGGAAATGTAGGAATTTTGGATTTGCGAAATAGCACAGAGAAGTCAATTCAACAAATTAAGAGTATAGGAAATGTCGGTATTGCCATCGTTTCAACGTCGACGTTGCCACTTTTACATCAATTGCCTTTAGGGAATTTAGGCATGGTTATAGAAATAAAAGAAGGTTATCAGCTTTATACAGAAACGCTAGAAATTAATCAAGCATTTTTAGAAACACTCGATCCATCATTACGAGCGTTAACCGCTGATGAAGTGGTCATTGCTTATGATGTAGAAGCTGAGCTGCTTAAAGAGAAGATTGAAGATATTGAGTATTATGGCGATGTGAGCGTTCCGCACCATTTATATGGAGCCGTTCAAAGCGTCATGACGAGTGGCGGCGGTAAAATGAAAACGTATGATCAAGACGCTGAAAAGCCAATCAACAAAAAGGGTGTCTTTAAACTAACTCCGTCATTTCTTGAAAGCTTAAAAAAACCAACAACACTTAATGTAAAAGGGATCTTACAAGTTGATGAACGTGTGACAGAAGATCAACTCGTTCATGTAAAAGAACTACAAGTTAAAGGGGTTATTGAATTACGAGAGCATATGGTTGCGCATCTTTCGCCATTGA
This sequence comes from Bacillaceae bacterium JMAK1, assembly GCA_012970285.1. Lineage (GTDB taxonomy): Bacteria > Bacillota > Bacilli > Bacillales > Marinococcaceae > Geomicrobium_A. The sequence continues at coordinate 863,330 of JIBW01000002.1, read as the reverse complement.
TTAGTCAATCTTCTTCAGCCCAGATGACAGTTATTCCAGATGATTATACGGTTATCGACCGTGCATTACGTATGAAAGAAAAACAACTGCAAAGCTGGAAACAAAAGAAGTTATATACAGAACACCCGCTTTACATGAATGCACTTAAACGAGATACAATTGAGCGTTCCATTAGCAATATCCATTCATCTTCTTTTATCGTGACTTCATCTGAAAGTGAAGACTTACTGTATGAAATTGTCGATACGCTCGATAGTGAGATTCTAGCTATAGACGAACCTTACCTTGTCGTTGAGAAAAATGAGTTGTGGGATGAAACAGCATTTTTGAATTTGCAAGAAGCAGTCGTTGTTATTGTTGTGAATGGAGGAGAGTTAACATTCGCTGAAAATGTCACTGCCGACATGATACGCGAACGAATTGATACGATCTATCATTTTGGTACACTCATTGCTCCAAAAGAGATACAGCTAACAATTAAGCAAAAACTTGAAATAAACGAAGGCAAACTGCAATCCGAGAAAGAGGAAGGAACAGGAAACGTGGGGGTGTTAAAGTTATGAAAGACTTTCATGAAGAACTACGCAACCATTTTCGCAAACAATCAAAAGAAGAGCAAAAGCGCCATTACCATTTAGCGCAGTGGCATCGTGAGCAGAAACGTAAGCGATCGTAAGTTCATTCATTTGAAATTCAGGTTTACCAATAAAAAGGAGTCCATTTGGACTCCTTAAGCTGTTGAAAAACTCCTCTTTCCACCAACATAGACGTTTAAAAAGGATGAACTGGTTGTATTACTGTACGAAGACAAGGCATTTAACGTTGCTTGTTTAAATAGAACATGCATTAGAAAAGCGACTGTTGTGGCGAAGACGCCCGCGGCAAGCGTAGCCACAGAAGCCGCTCACTCATTGTAAGTACGTATCTAGTACGTTTAAGTTTCTCAACAGACTGGGGAGTCCTTTTGGACTCCTTTTTAATTAGTCGTTTTTCTTTTTATTAAGAGGAGTAGCGTAGCTACTCATCCAACATAGATTTTTATAAGCGTTTGGAAGAAATTACATCTAGGTATTCCAAGCATAAGGACAAAAAAAGAAAAAGTGTATCCACCAATTAGTCTAGTCGTTGCTACGTTTTTGAATTTTAATGGCTAAGTAACCCCCATATACAACAATTGCTAGGGCGATTACTCCAATAAAAACAAGGATTTCAGTTACCGTAGACTGCACGGCTCTATATACTCCTAAAAGAAGAATGAATCTCACGACAAAGTATGAGGAAGCCAAGATGAATAATGTTCTTAACAGTTGTTTTCCGGTCATTTGAGTAGCAACCTCTCATTTGAAATTCCGTTCCCTTTTCTTTGTTGGTTCCCGTTCACTGCAAGATCAATCTACGGATCTACTAAATGAAGTCATGGCCTTAATGATGTAGATATAAAGATAAATAACCAATAATGTTAGCTGAAGATAGAATAAGCTTAAAATATTTAGTGAAAAACCTCGCTATACTCCGAAAAATATGTCGGGAAGAAATAATCGACACTATGGTAAATCACCCCTGTTAATAGAGACGTACCCAGAACATACAAACCACCTCGTAAGCCTGCCAGCTGTTTGACATTTTGTGCAGTTTTCCGTAACTCACGCTCCTTTTTTTCTTCCTATTTCAATTGTCTTTTGATCCGTTCGAGATCATTTTCCAGATTTAATGGCCGTTGTTGGTCGTCTTTTGATTTTATGAACAGCACATCGAAAGTAAGGGAACTTACAGAATAAGGGATTTTTCTTTGTTTCTTTCTCATTCTCTCGCTTAATTTTTTTAGATACTTATCATGTAACCAATTTTACCAATAGATGCCTTCAATATCATTGTAGGCATGCTTGTTTTTTCTAACAAAATTTTCACAGGTTGCTAGTTGGAGATGACGTTCTACAACTTTTCGGTAATCATTTATGACCGTTACAAACCGTTCAGCGTTAGGGCTAAAAGTGAATGAAATCATTTTATTATAGCGACAGTATTCCAAAATGCGTGTCGTTTGTTTGTATATTTGTATGGCTGCAAACAGTTTATGGCTCCATGTAAGAGAAGATCCGTTCGGTTCATTGAGACGAGGATGTGCTGCTCAACCAAGCGAATTATGAAGCCATACAGAAGCTAATCTCAAGAAGTGAAGGTTTAATACAGTCTGAAAGTAGGGTATTTTTTTGTAGGAGGTGGTTCAAATCGAAAGAATTCTCAATAGTCTCTTTTTTATGGTATCCGCAATTGCGCTTATCTTAACAATGCCTTCCCTAGCTTTGGCAAACGACGACGAAGAAGCCACGGATTTCGACGGCATCGTAAATGAGAACTTGGATTTACCTGATCTTCATGAGAATACAGTCATTTACAATGGAACGATGAATCCTGACTTAACACTCATACTTTTTTTTGACGGCACGGAAGTTAATCCCTACGTGAATGATAACGGTGAATTTTCAATGGTTATACCTAGTTATGTTGAATTGGAAGCTGGCGACACGTTAGAGTTTTTATTTGCTGGAAGTGGTTTGCCTCGTGAGACACCTGTAACTGTAGAAGTTCAACCATCAGATCCAGAAATGGATGTTGTTGGAGCTAATATCGGTGATGAAACCATCAAAGAAGCAATTAAAGACGAAACATCGTTAGACTATAGAAGAAATGCGGCTGCAAATGGCGAAGACGTTGTTACATTAGATGTTGAAACAGTAGGTGATGTGGATCAGGTATTTGCGATCCAAGGAGGGGACATCATCGACAATGAAAGCAATCGACTTGAACATATCTCTGGCAATACCTTTAGGCAATACTTCCCGAACTCCTCTGTTGGCGATGTGATTGAGGTTTATATCGTTGCCTCAGGCGTTACAGTAATGATCGAAGATGAGATACCGAGCGACGACACCGAAAGCGGTGCGGATAACAGCGGGGCAAATGATGGTAATGACGTTGATAAAGGTGCAACGACAACTACAGGCAATGGAGATTCTGATGACGCTGCGGTTGTGACGACTGAAGAATCCGTGCAAGCAGCACCTACGAGCGATACTACAATGAGTACTAATGGATTTGCTTGGGGGCTTGGTGTGTTACTTGTTGTAGGTGGTCTTATCGGTGGCATTTTTGCAATCAAAAGAAAATCAACGTAATAAGATAAAAGAGTCTCGACAGACTGCTTTTTTTGCGTCTTTTAACGGTTTAAATGATTCTTCTGATGTAGTGGGTTCAAGATCCGGTACATCGTAGGAGCAATTTCCTGTGCTCGTGAGAGCGGTTTTGCTACTCTATTGGATACAGTGATAGTTCAAGAAAATTTTCCATGCCTACGAAAGGGAAAGAGTCCGAGAACGAACAAGGAAAACTATATCGAGCATGAGAACCAATCAATAGTGAACATGCATTTTTGAGGATCCAGAGTATTGGCATTGCAAAAGAATGTAGGTATAATGATTGGACAATTAAAAAGACAAAAAGAAGTCGTTTGCTTGTACGCTCCAGGTGACGGCTTTTTTTGACTTTCTTTTAGTAAATCAAAGGAGGAGTAGACATGAAATATCATTACGGAAGCTCGAATGGAGAGATGCATTAAAAGGTGACTATTCGTCTTTAGTTCTTTGATTGAAACTATGATTGATCGCTTGTTCATAAAGCAACTCTTTTATAGATTAACCTACGGGTCTTTACTAAACTACAAAACATAGTAAACTTATAAGAATTATATTGACTGTCTGTTTTATTGTTTATATACTATTTATATTTAAACAATTCAATCGAAAGCTGGGATCGTTATGAAAAAACGGCACATCTATTTAGGGTTACTTGCAACCTTAATGCTTACTGCTTGCGGCAATAACGATGAAGCAACAACGACAGAAAGTGAGCAAGATGGAGGTACCATCAATATTGCGTACGGTGCAAATCCTCAAACGCTTGATCCTCATTTAACGACGAATCAAGCGACTCGAGACGTTTCAAGACAAATTTACGAACAATTGCTCGTTTTGAATGAAGACTATGAAGTAGTTCCATCTCTAGCTGAAGACTATGAAGTAAGTGATGACGGTCTTACCTATACGTTTCAATTGCGAGAAGGTGTGTTGTTTCACAATGGTGAAGAGATGGTTGCGAGCGACGTAGTCGCTTCAATGCAAAAATGGCTAGAAAATTCAACACAAGGACAAGCAAACTTGCAAAACGCAAGTTTTGAAGAAGTTGATCCGTATACAGTTACGCTAACCATCGATGAGTCTTCGATTTTAGTGCCGAATATTTTAGCGGATACGGCTCCGTTTCCTGGAATTATGCCGAAAGAAATTGCAGAAGCTGCTGGTGCTGATGGGGTGGATGAGCATATTGGTACTGGACCTTTTCAATTGGAAGATTGGCGAATGGATCAACACACACATTTAACGAAGTTTGATGACTATCAATCTCGTGATGAAGAACCGAGTGGCTTATCGGGGCGAAAAGAAGCGCTCGTTGATGACATTTACTTCCATTACATAACCGATGAATCAACGAGAGTTTCTGGAATGATGACTGGAGAGTACGATATTGGTTTTAGCATTCCTGCAGATAGTATCGATCAAATCGATGCAGCAGAGGGAGTTCATTCGTTTTTTAGCGATGGGGGCATTTATTCATTTGTGTTTAACAATAAAGCAGGTATTTTTACAGACCTCGATTTACGACAGGCGTTTAATATGGCGATCGACTATGAAGATTTATTGATTGCATCATACGGAGACGATCGTTTCTATGAGTTAGATTCGGCGTTAGCATTGCCAAGTCAAAGTGACTGGTATTCTGAAGAAGGTTCTGATATTTATGACACATTTGATGTTGAAGCAGCTAAAGCGCTCGTTGAACAATCGAGCTATGACGGCGAAGAAGTCGTCATTTTAACGACGAGAGACTATCCAGAACAATACAATATGGCAGTCGTTGCTCAACAAGCCCTTCAAGATATCGGACTTAATGTAACGTTAGATGTGTATGATTGGCCTACTGTACAAGAGTTACGAACGGATGAGAATAACTTTGACGTATTTGCTGTAAGCTTTGCAGTTCGTCCAACGCTTCATCAATATCCGTTTTTAGCATCTACTTCTGATTATCCAGGTTGGACGAACAATGAAACAATTGATGAGAATTTAGGGCTCATTACTCAAGCAGAGTCATTACAATCTGCGGCTCCTTATATTGATGAGTTGCAACAAGAAGTGTGGGACGACCTACCGATCACCAAAATTGGCAACATTCAAGCGCTACTTGCTGTTTCTGATGACGTATCAGGCTATTCCGATCTAATCGGCCCAATTCTTTGGAACGTGAGTATTGATGAGGAGTAAGACAACAAAGAACGGTGTGAAAATGGAGGCTAAACATGTCAACAAATGAGATGCTACATCGGTTAGAAACTCTCGTGAATCAAGAAAGTGGTACGTACAATAAGCAAGGGGTTGATCGCGTCGGTGAGACGTTGATGCAATGGTTTTCCGATTTAGGTTTTGTCATTACTGAAGATGTTCAACAAGACCGTGGAAACAATTTAATCGGGTTTTATAAAGGTGCTAAAGACGCTAAAATCATAGTGCTTGCGCATATGGATACCGTTTTTAAAGAAGGGACTGTGAATGTTCGTCCTTTTTCTAAAGATGAACAGTACGCATACGGACCTGGAGTCTTTGATATGAAGGCGAGCATCGTCGTTCTTTATGAAGCTTTAGTAGAGCTTAAAAATGAACAACAAGAAGAGGTGCTAGAAAACGTTGTGATTTTGTTTAATAGTGATGAAGAAGTCGGTTCCATTCATTCCCGCGCTTGGATTGAAGAGCATGCACGAGAGAAGTCGTTTGCGCTAATCTTAGAGCCAACACGTGATAAACAACGTGTCTGTAATGCACGCAAAGGGGGAGGAAAATACTATTTGCACTTACACGGGAAAGCATCGCACGCGGGCATGGCTCATCAACATGGTGAAAGTGCTGTAGAGGAACTTGCCGTACTGATCCCGAAGCTGCATGCACTCACCGATTATGATCAAGGTGTGACTGTCAATGTCGGATTAATAGAAGGGGGAACGTCGGTGAATACGATTGCTCCCTATGCATATGCTGGCATTGATTTGCGGATGGAAACGATTGAACAAGCGGAGCAGTTCGACAAACTAATTCGTGCGCAGATTGCAGAAAGAGTCAATCCCGCAATTACCTATGAACTCGAGTCCCGGAGTGGGATTTCGCGCCCACCATTTGTACCTGACGAAGGTTCAAAACAATTGCTTCGTTACGTGCAAGAAGTAGGCAAAAACATGGGATGGACCATCGAAGCTGAAAAAACTGGCGGAGGATCTGACGGAAACTTAACGAGTTATATCGGCATTCCGACGATTGATGGACTTGGTCCTGTAGGAGGCAATGCTCACCAAGAAGATGAATACGTGGACATTTCATCGCTTGAGGAGAGAAAAGAATTTCTTAAAGCTTTGATCCGTCGATTGACGGACGCAACTGAGGAACAGTGATGTTGAAATATAGGTTAACAACAAAAAAACGATGGTGGCGATTGGCTCGCCACCATCGTTTTGACTAGTTCTTAGCCATATGGACTTTTAATTGTTTCCCTTTAATCGTTGTATGTTTCATTTCATCGAGTACAAGTCGACCTTTATCATTTAAGATTTCTACGAAGGTTGCAGTATCTTCAATCGTAATAATGCCAATGTCTTCAGCGGTTACGCCATCGATTTTGGCGATGGTTCCAACAAAGTCAACCGCTCTTAATTTCTTTCTCTTTCCACCATTGAAGTACAACTTCATGATATTTTTATTGAGCTTATCGTTTTTTGCTTCTTTTATGCTCGGTTCACTGTTAATCTTCTCAAGAAATTGCGGTTTTGCTTTTAATACAGCTTCTTTTGAAGGAGCAATGGACTTTGAGATTTTAAAGCCGATATACGATTCGATGTCCTTAAGATACTTCTCTTCAAATGGTGTAATAAAGGAAATTGCTTTACCTGTATGGCCCGCTCGACCTGTTCTACCTGTACGGTGAACATAACTTTCCTTTTCCGATGGAAGATCGTAGTTAATGACGTGGCTAATTCGATCAATATCAATACCTCTTGCGGCGACATCGGTTGCAATAAGGTAGCGGAATTCACCGCGCCTGAAATCTTCCATCACATCTAAACGATCATATTGTTCCATTCCACCGTGAATTTTATCGCAATCATAGCCTTGATCTGCCAGTTGTTCACAAAGTTCGTTTACACGTTCTTGTGTACGACAGAAGATGATTGCGCTATCTGGATTCTCAATAATCGTCACATCTTCTAATAATGAATACTTCTCGTTTTCAGACACTTGATAGAGCATGTGGTCAATTGATGCTGTTGTCACACCAGTCGCTTTGATCTCAACATCAGTCGGTGTGTTCATATATTGAACAGAAAGTTCCTTAACACGCTCTGGTAGTGTTGCGGAGAATAGCATCGTTACTCTTGGTGTTGGCATCTCCTCAATGATTGATTCGACTTGTTCAATAAAACCCATATTAAGCATTTCATCTGCTTCATCAATGACGACATAGTTTACTTCTTCAAGAGAGATTGTGCCTTTTTCAATATGGTCAAGCAAACGTCCTGGTGTCCCAACGACAACGTGCGTTTTTTGCTTAAGTTCATTTTTTTGTTTGTAAAAGGGTTGTTTTCCTACAATCGCCGCAGCTTTGATTCGTTTATAACGACCGATGTTAATAAAATCTTCTTTCACTTGAACCGCTAATTCTCTCGTCGGTGTTAGCACAATGGCTTGAGGTTTATTTTCTTGCCAGTCAACGAATTCGCAAATTGGAATGCCGTACGCAGCTGTCTTACCACTCCCTGTTTGAGATCTTACGATCAGGTCTTTTTTCTGTTGAGCGAGTGGGATCACTTTGCTTTGAACGTCAGTTGGTGTTACGTAATTCAATTGTTCTAGTGATTGAATGATTTCGTCACTTAATTGATAATCTGTAAAACGATGCGTCGTCATTTACATGCCTCATTTATTCAAGTTATTTGTCTTATTATTCTTCTCATGAAACCTTTATTATACCTTAAAGATACGTTAAGTGAAGACCTGTTGGACGTGCATCATAAAATCGGCCCCTACTTCGTAGTCACCGTGTTTGCTATGCAGCAGACGATTGACCAAGCCTCAGTAGGGTGTAGCACAATCTTTTTTTTCGTGAGCGTAACCGCTTTACGTTTCAATGGCATAGAATCAATCGTTTTCTTAAGATTTCTTCTTTAATATAGCTTAACCATTTAGTAAACTTAAAGTAAGCTTGTATGACGTAAATACATCTATAGTTGACCGTATTTTATTGCGAATAGCATGAGGTGGTGAAAAGGATGATTACAGCGTTTCATGGTCAAAAAGCGACATTAACTCGAACATTTACAAAAGAAGACGTACTGAGAAGTAGTGAGTTAACGAATGATTACTCACCCGTTTACACGATGGAGGGCAACCGCTGGACATCTCAGTACCCTAAACCCCTTGTCCCGGCTTTATTAACGGAAAGTTTAATTACACAAGTGATTAGTGAACGGCTTCCTGGGACGCCTTGTATTCTCGTACAAAAAGATCTTGTCTATTATTCACCGGTATACGTTGGGGATGCGGTTACAGCGGAACTTGTCGTCATCGATATTCATGAGAAACGCAATTGGATTACTGAAAAAGTTACGTGCTATGATTCAGACGGAAATGAAGTCATTAAAGGACAAGTAGTCGTCTACGTTCTGGAAAATTCATAAAAGGGCGTGATTCGTTTGAAACGTCTTGAAACATTTACGATCGTCATTGTAGATGGTAACGGTGAAATTACCGATGTGAATGATTTTATGTACCAACCGTTTTCAGATCAGAGGTATAAGCACTTTTTAAGCGAAATCGTTGATGTTCTTCATGAAGAGGATGGGCTCTGTCTCGTCGTAATTACTGGAGATCGCTACCTCGTTAAACGTAACGATTCAACCGTGCAGCAGTCGTTTTACATACTTACAGCGATGAATAGAATTACACAATTAACGTCTACTACGCTTGATACAAAGCACTCATCGGACGAATTAAATCACATTATCGGCACTAGTCCATCCATAAATCGGATTAAAGATTTGGCAACGAAAGTTGCAACGAGTGATTCAACAGTACTCTTAACTGGAGAAAGTGGGACTGGTAAGGAATTGTTTGCTCGTGGTATTCATAACAACAGTGCTAGGAATAAAAAGCCCTTCGTAGCTGTTAACTGTGTCGCCATCCCTGATGAGCTTTTTGAGTCAGAAATGTTCGGCTATGAAGCTGGAGCGTTTAGTGGCGCAAGACGAGATGGCAAGCCAGGGAAGGTTGAGCTTGCTCAACACGGAACGCTTTTTCTCGATGAAATTTCTGAATTGAGTTACGCTTCACAAGGGAAGTTGTTACGTGTATTGCAAGAACGAGAAGTGGACAGACTTGGCGGCGTGAAAAGTAAAAATGTCGACATACGGATTATTGCGGCGACGAATAAAAATTTGAAACAGCTCGTAAACGAATCAAAGTTTCGTGAAGATTTATTTTACCGATTGTATGTATTTGATCTCCACGTACCGCCACTCAGAGAACGTGAGCGTGATGTACTTACGTTGATGGAGCACTATGTAAAGCAATTTAATCAGAGTCTCGGTAAATACGTAACTGAAATCTCAGATGAACTGAAAACGTGGGCGATGTCATATGCGTGGCCAGGTAATGTGCGTGAATTAAAGTCGAGTATTGAGCGGGGCATGAATATCGTTGAAGGCTCACGGTTAACACGAGAAGATTTCGTTCGCTTTGACAATCGTGATTCAGAGCCTACCGTACAAAAAGACAGATTTCACGGAACGCTTGATCAAGCGATGAATCAATTCGAAAAAACGTTGATTGATGACGTATTAGTTGAGGTTAATGGTGATCGTACAGAAGCTGCAGCATTGTTAGGGATTCATCTTTCAAGCCTTTATCGGAAATTATCAAAACATCAAACCTGAAGGCATTCTCATGAGGGAATGCCTATTCGGCATGCATTTCTTTAAAGCATGAAGTGAAAACTAAAAATCAAGCATGTTGCCGATTTTTAATAAAGGTATTTAACTATTTTTATATTTTAATGATCCATTTTGTGAATTCGTTCGTTTACTTGTTATAACCGAGCGAAGTTAATGTTGGCTTTTCTAGGGAGATGCGTGTAAAATCAGGCACAGCAATTATTCCGATTTTTTATACCTCTAAATCGAGATCGAATTAAAAAGGAGAATCGCATGTCTGAACGAGATGCAAAAACCTATGTCAGACTAAAGCTTGGTGACAAAGAAGCATTAGCTCAACTGTATGATCAATACAGCAAACTTCTTTACTCGTTTAGCTTTAAGATGATTAACGATCAACAAGTCGCCGAAGAAATTGTGCAAGAGGTTTTTATAAAGATTTGGACACAGAAAAGTTCTTATGATGAAACGAAGGGTAAGTTTTCTAGTTGGTTGTTGACGATCACTCGAAATACCGTCATTGACTACCTTCGTAAACGAAAAGAAACAGCATCTGAAATGGTCACAAAGGAAATGAATCAAGATCTTGAACCGAGTATTGAAGATCAGATTGAATGGAAAGAAAAGCGAACAACGATCGATCAGGCAATCAAGCGTCTAAAACCAGAACAAGAAAAAGTCATTGTTTTGTTTTACTATCAGGGGTTATCGCAACAAAAAATTGCGGACGCTTGTGAGATTCCTTTAGGAACTGTTAAAGGAAGGATCCGTCTCGCTTTAAGGCATCTAAAAGATACAATAGAGGACATTGAGCAGAATGGGGGGATCATTCATGAGTAACCATTGTGATCATTTAATTGATTATTTTAATGGCCAGTTATCAGATGAAGAAAAGCGTTCATTTGAAGAACATCTAACGACATGTGGGGATTGTCGTGAAGAGTTGCGTGAACTACAAGAACTTACGGATGATTTAGGATTCATTTCTGAACCAATTGAACCTCCATCGGCGTTAAAAGAGAAAGTGTTAGAAGCGGCATTTAATGAACGAACGCCAAATGATATGAGAGAAGATGACGATAAAGTTCGCAGCTTCACGACCGATCAAGAGAGTCAAAGTTCAGTAGTGGTACCGAAGAATAGAAAGAAACTAGGCTGGGTAGTACCGTCTTTAGCTGCAGCATTATTGTTGTCGCTCGTTGGAAACGGTTATGCTTTTAGCCAGTTATCGACGCAAGAAGAAGTAGCACCAGAAGAAATAACGCCAGTAGAAAGTATCTCGGTGGATTCTCTTGCACAACAACTAAGTCTTCAACCGTCAGAAGAAAACATTCCGTTTGAAGCGAGAGCTTCAATTGTAAATAAAGATCAGTACCAACAACTCATTGTTGAAGCTAATCAGCTCACGCAGACAGAAGATACACAAGTCTATCAAGTATGGCTGTTAAAAGAGGGAGATCCATACCGAGCGGGAACGTTTACACCTGCAGAAGATGGCAGTGGGATGTCCACCTTTGATATTGACCCAGAAATGGGATTCGATACGATTGCGATTACGATTGAACCAGATGAAACGAGCGAAGTTCCAGAAGGCGAGATCGTTTTATTAGAGGAATTGTAAGTTTGTATGTGTAATAAGAGGCTCGTCAACACCATGTGTTGGCGAGTTTTTTTGCGTTCTTGACGTGTTTTTCTTTATTGCTAGAGAAAGCTTTAAAAAAAGTTTGAAGAAAAGTGATCCAAATTGATCTTCGCTTCGTTAGCTCTAGTGAAATCAAAACATAAAGGAGTGCCATTATGAAAAAAATAAAAAAAGCATTTATTCCAGTATTGAGTGTTGCCCTGTTAACTCCGACGTTCGCACAAACGATTCATGCCGAAGAAAGTATGTCACAAGTGAACACACCTGCAATTGAGCTAAGAGGAACTTTGGATCATTTGTTATCTGAACACTTTGCGCTTGCCGTGTTGTCGATGCAAAAGCAATATGACGGTGATGAAGGGGCACAAGCTGCTCAAGAAGCACTTGAACAAAACGCCGCAGACATGAAACCTGCCATCGCTTCACTCTATGGTGATGAAGGAGCAGAAGAATTTGATCGTATTTTCTCTGCACACAACGATTATACTGCCGAATATGTGCAAGCTGTGAAAGATGAAGACACTGCAGCCCAAGAAGAAGCGTCCGCAATGCTTGATTCCTTTTACGTCGAGTTTGGTGAGTTTTTAGAAACGGCGACTGAAGGTACGCTACCGAGTGATGCTGCAATTGAAGTGTTAGACGTACATGAGCAACAAGTTGAAGATGCGTTTATCGCATACGTTGAAGGTGACTATGAGACGGCTTATATGACCTATCGTGAAGGATTATCGCACATGTTTGATATTAGTGCAGCATTATCCGATGCAATTGTTCAGCAAAACCCTGATCAGTTCGAAGGAAGTGTACCATTAACAGCAGCTGGAGATCTTCGCTCTGACGTAAGTAATCTAGTCGCTGAACACTTTGCACTCGCAACATTATCAATGTCAAAAGAATTTAAAGAAAGCGAAGACTTCGACTTTGTGAGCTGGGCTGAAGATGAAAATACAGCGGATCTAAAAGCAACAATCTCTTCTGTTTACGGTGAAGAAGGCGGAGAGCAGTTTGAACAAATTTGGCAAGGAAATCACATTCTTGCACAAAGTGATTATGTGAATGCAGTCAAAAACGACGATGAAGCGGCAAAAGAAGAAGCACAAAACCGCTTAGGAACATTTGCTGATGAGTTTGGGATGTTTCTAGAAACAGCAACTGATGGAATTTTACCAGCAGCTGATGCGACTGAACTTGTGAATATGCATGAAGAACAAGTATTTACGACGTTTGATCGTTATATCGAAGGAGATTACGATGGTTCATTTGAAAAGTATAGAGAAGGGTACGCGTTTACCTTTGATATTGGCGCAGGTTTAGCCGATGCGATCGTAACACAAAACCCTGAATTGTTTGAAGAAGAAGCGGCAGTTCCTGAGATGCCTCAAACAGGTATGGGTGGTACGAGTGATTCAGGTATGACTCTACAATGGTTGGCTTGGATTTTAGCTGGTGCTACAGCAGGATTTGTTGGCTACTTTGGTGTTCGTCGCTTCCGCACGAATGGATAAGTCGAAGTAAAAGGAGAGGAGAAGTCCTCTTCTTTTACGTTTTGGATAAGGAGTGATGATTTCATGAAAGGATTCGTAGTTATTGCCTTGTCGTTACTAGTCATCGGTTGTAGCACGACGGATGCTCAGGATCGTGACGAATCACTTGCCGATGAAGGTGTTCGATTACAAGAAAATGATCAAACGATCGAGCCTTATACAGAACAGACAATCGCTGAAGAATTTAACCTTGATCAAGACACGATTGATCAAGCCGAACGTGAAAGAAGCAAAAGCAGTGAAATCACTCCAGCGAGCATTACAATTCCTACATTAGACATCAATGCGCCAATTGTGGAAGTTGGTCAGCTAGATAATGGCCAAATGGGTGTGCCTGACAACGGAGATGATGTAGGTTGGTACGAACCTGGCACGAAGCCTGGTGGAATTGGGAATGCAGTATTAGCAGGTCACGTTGATGATCGTACTGGACCTGCGGTATTTTTTGATTTAGATGAGCTAGAAGAGGGCGATTCGATCTTGGTTACAGGTGAAGATGGAGAGGAACTGGAGTATGTTGTTGAACGATTAGAAAGCTATCCTTTTGATGATTCTCCGGTAGATGAAATCTTTGGTTCAAGTGATACGAAGCAGTTGAACTTGATTACGTGTGCAGGAATCTTTGATCGTGACGTCGGTACCCATGATGAGCGTCTTGTCGTGTACACGTCACTAATCGACGACGAGGAAGATGAAGAGTTACAACCGTCATCGCCAACTGAGTTAACGGTGCAAGGAACATTGCTCACTTGGCATGCTGTTCGTGAAGATCATGTAGCTGGTTATCGTATTTACTCAGTTGATGCAGAAGGAACAGAAACGTATGTAGCAAGCGTCTCCCAAACAGAGAGAAAAGCGATACAAATGACAGATGAACAAGAGAATTACATCATTAAAACGATCGATTACTTCGGAAATGAATCAGATGCTGAGAATGTAACGGTGGCAGAATAGCCATCGTTATTTTTGGCAATAATTTGTGTGTAGTAGTGGAAGAAGATTTTCCTCTTGTAGGAGAAATATCCGTTGAATTGCTGATTATAGATAAAAAAACCATAATCTCTCGGTTGGAGAATTTGAACTCGACATAAGTGAAGGGAAAATATGGTCTTAAAGCAGTGCGTCGTGCACCTTGGTTCTCAAAACGTTAATCAATTTCTTATTGCATCAACGTTTACAGAGGTTTTTTAATTCAAGTTGGTTCAAATCAGTTTGAACCTCACAATTAACAGATTTAAAGCATCGGCTCTTGCTAGTGCTTATTTTCTGGCATTAATTCTAGATCGTAATTTTGTGTGGTTTGAATGTTTAATATCCTAATCGTTTTGATAGAAATCTGCAAATTTTTACAATGCAGCCATGCTATCAATTCCTTTGCAATCCGGAGATAATTTTGCTATTATTTCAAAGGAGTTTCATTTTGTTACTAAAGTTCAGTCACCTAAAACTCAGTATCAAAAATCGTTTGAGACTTTCGTATCATATATTCAGTTTAATAATTTAGAAATTGGGAGGAAAAATAATGACAAAAGGTTCGTGGTCAAGATTAATGTTCTTTACAATGCTGATCTTTGTATTGACTTTGGCAGCATGTGGCAATGGTGATACTTCAGACGAAGAATCAACTGATGACTCGGATGCTGAAACAGAAGAAAGTGCTGATGAGGGCGCTGACGAGGGCGATGATGAAAGTTCAGATACAAGTGCAGAATCTGAACCAAAAGTTACTGAGTTTGAACCAGCATTTCCAGAACAAACAAGAGCACCAGAAGTAGAGACTGAAGCAGAACTTGATGTGGAAGTTGTTGCTGAAGGCCTTGACGTGTCTTGGGGTATGGAAGAGTTTGATACAAACCGCTTACTTGTTACGCAAAGAGATTCAGCAGAACTTCTTATTATAGACCTTGAAGATGGCTCTGTTTCAGATCCAATCGAAGGTACACCAGAAGTTAATAACGAAGGTCAAGGTGGTTTACTTGATGTAACCATTGCACCTGATTTTGACGAATCAAGATTAGTATTTATGACGTTTGCTCAAGATCTTGAAGATGGTACTGTAACTGCTGTCGGTAAAGGTGTTTTATCAGAAGATGAAGCCTCACTTGAAGATTTTGAAGTAATCTTCCAAGCGGAACCAGCTTATGATGGTGACTTACACTATGGTGGACGTATTATCTTTGATGATGAAGAGAACCTATTCTTAACAACTGGTGAGCGTTCAGATGATCCAATTCGCGAACGTGCACAAGACTTAGATGCTTACTTAGGTAAAGTAATTCACATTACACAAGATGGAGAAGCAGTAGATACGAATCCATTTATCGAAGATGAAGACGCACTAGATGGTATTTACAGCTACGGTCACCGTAATATTCAAGGTGTGGACTTCCACCCTGAAACAGGAGACTTATGGATTGTTGAATTCGGTCCACAAGCTGGGGATGAACTGAATATTATTGAACCAGGTAATAACTATGGATGGCCAATTGTTTCTTATGGTATCGAGTACAGTGGTGATTTAATCAACGATGGTATTTCAGAGCACGATGCGCAAGGCTTTGTTGAACCAGTATATTATTGGGATCCAACAAGTGCACCAAGTGGTATGTCATTCTATGATAACGACGCAATTCCTGAATGGGAGAACGACTTGTTCATCGGTGGTTTAGCGCCGAGCTATATTGTACGTGTCGTTATTGAAGATGACCTCATCGTTGGAGAAGAACGTCTATTAACTGAAGAAGGCGAACGTTTCCGTGATATTCTTGTAACTGAGGATGGCGCGCTTATTGCAATCACTGATGGCGGTATGATTTATAAGGTGACTGCAGCAGGTGAAGGTGACGCAGTTGAAGACACAGAAGAAGACGATGTTGAGACTGACGAAGACGACGCTGAATAATTTATTACTCTCTAAAAGCACCTAAGCTTATGTTAATGTCATTAACTTAAGGCGCTTGACAATATTAAAGAAGCAGGCATTCCTGGAAATCCATGAATGCCTGCTTCTTTTTTGAGAGATAAGAAAGTATAAAAAACTACCATGAACCCCGTGTTTATGGTAGTTTTTTATATGTTTATTCCTGTTTTCTTGCGATTACGTTCATTTTAAGTAAAACACGGGTATACCGTTGTATGGAACCTAATATAATTAGACGGTTGAAGCGAGGCATTCTTTTTTCGTTATTGCATGCGTTCATCATGTTTGTAGTCGGTATGCTACTTGGTGGTGAACCGTACTGGATTGGCGTAATTGGCTTTGCCATTGGCGGATTTGTCATTGGTTTTTTTCTATCAGCAAAAGGAAAGGAAAAGCATGAAAAAGAAGAACTGGGCTGACAACCCTCAACAACGTATATCGATGAAAAAGCGTTCTCAATAGAGAGCGTTTTTTTGTTGATCTATGAAAGAAATTCTTAATTTGTATTCGCAATGATAATAATGATTCTCAAAATTGCGAAAAGCGACGTTCAACTTTCCGTTTAGATCGCAATTTAACGTTGGCATAGCATTTGCAATGTTTAGTAGTAAGCGAAAGGAGGCAACGAACATGTTAGATTTTTCATTTACAGAAGAGCAAGAGGATTTTAAGCGAACACTTAAAAAGTTAGCAACAGAAGAATTGTTACCCAGTTATACAAAATGGGATAAAGAGAAGAAATTGCCAAGACACTTATGGAAGCGTCTAGGTGATGTAGGAATTACAGGTCTTCGGGTCCCAGAACAATTTGGAGGTAGCGCTGCCGACTGTGTCACAACAGGAATTGCAGCTGAAGAAATTGGTCGCGGGGACTTTAACTTAACGTATGCGGTTATGCTTAATGCACTCATTGGAGAAATAATTGCAACGCATGCGAGTGAAGAGTTAAAAGAGGAGTTCTTGCCAGTACTAGCTTCTGGTGAAGAAATTTTGGGGATTGCCATTACAGAACCGGATGCAGGCACAGATGCTGCAGGAATTAAAACGTCAGCGGTCGATGACGGTGATGTGTATGTACTTAATGGTGAAAAATCAGGCATTAGTGTTGCTACAGAGGCAGACGCATTTGTCGTTTTTGCAAAGACCGATCCAGCACTTGGAAATCGAGGAATTAGCGCGTTTCTCGTGCCCTCAAAATTGGACGGGGTTGAGAGCTCAAGTTATGACGATATGGGCAATGTTGCTATTAGTCGAGGTTCTGTTTATTTTAATGATGTTCGTGTACCAAAAAATTATCTGATTGGTGAGCTAAACGCAGGCTTTAAACAAGTGATGAACGGCTTTGATCTTAGTCGGTTATTAATTGGTCTTCAATGTGTTGGTGCAGCAGTTCAAAGCCTTGATGAGACGATTCAACACGTGAAAACAAGACAATCATTTGGTCAACCACTCGCTACGTATCAAGGGGTATCGTTTCCAATTGTGACGCACTATCAACAACTAGAAATGCTTAAATGGCAAGCCTACCGAGGTTTATGGCTTCGTGATCAAGGGCGTAGTCATACTAAAGAAGCTGCAACCGTTAAATGGCTCGGTCCTAAATACAGTCAAGAAGCGATCCATGAATGTTTACTGCTAAATGGGCATTACGCATACACGAAAGAGATGCCACTTGAGCAGCGTCTACGTGACGTGATTGGCTTAGAAATTGGCGATGGAACCGCACAAGCAAATCAAATGGTCATTGCTAAGCAACTAATTGGCAAAGCGTATCGTTCGTACCAACATTCTAATCAAACTGAACACGTAAAAGGGTGATGAACATGTATTTTGAAGACATTAATTATGAGAAACATGAAGGCATTGCAACGATTACGATTAACCGTCCCCACGTATATAACGCTTTTAGAGGGTTAACGATCCGTGAATTGATTGCTGCGTTTCGCGATGCGTGGGAAGATAACGCGGTTGGAGCAGTTATTTTAACGGGCGAAGGAGAAAAAGCATTTTGCGTCGGTGGTGATCAAAAACAAAAAGCTGGTGAAGGTGGCTATGACGATCAAGGCGGTCTTGGCATGGGCATCGGGTTAGAAGTCGAGAATCTTCACCAAACGATTCGAAACATCCCGAAGCCTGTAATCGCTGCCGTTAATGGCTTTGCAATCGGTGGAGGTCATGTATTACATGTAATTTGTGATTTAACGATCGCTGCCGATACAGCAAAGTTTGGACAAAGCGGACCGAAGGTTGGAAGTTACGATGCTGGTTTTGGTTCAGCGTATCTAGCGAGGATTGTTGGTGAGAAAAAAGCGCGAGAAATTTGGTATTTATGCGAGCAATACAGTGCAGAGGATTGCAAAGAGATGGGACTTGTCAATAAAGTCGTTCCACAAGACGAGCTTCAAGACGCAGCAAGAAATTGGGCGGGGAAAATTCTCGAGAAGAGTCCAACCGCAATTAAGATGCTAAAATACTCGTTTAACGCTGATTCTGCAAGTATTACAGGAATTTCTCAACTTGCGATGGGAAGCCTTGCGATGTTTTACAATAGTGAGGAATCTGAAGAAGGAAAAAATGCTTTTTTAGAAAAACGTCCGGTCGATTTTCAAAAATTCCGTAGTTAAGGGGGCGTCATAGTGACTGAAACCAATCATGTACCTCCAAAGACGTTACAAAAGTATGAAAAGGTTTGGCCAAATAAGACGATCTTAGATTATTTAAAGCAATGTGTGGAAAATTCACCGAACAAAGAGGCGATCATTGATGGTCGTAGTCGGTATACGTACAGTGAACTCTCTAAAAAGGTGGAGCGCGTGGCACTTGGACTGTATCACTACGGTCTTCGAAAAGGCGATGTAATTAGTGTTCAACTACCGAATTGGAATGAGTTTGTGATCGTGCATTATGCGGCGACGATGCTCGGGGCGATTACAAATCCACTCATTCCAATTTACCGAGACCGAGAGATTGGCTATATGGTAAAGACTGCAAGCTCTAAAATGATCGTCATACCGGATCATTTTAGAGGATTCTGTTACACAGACATGATTGAGCGGTTGAGGGGTGACTGGCCAGAACTAGATCACGTGTTTGTGATCGGTGATGAAGTACCCGGTGAAATGAAAGCGTTTACTGAATTGGCGGAAGTCAATTGGGAAGATACTTTAGATCATCAATCGCTCGAGACAACACATGATCCAAATGACGTAACTGAAATCATTTTCACATCAGGCACGACCGGGTTACCGAAAGGTGTTATGCATACGCACAATACGCTCTGTATGTCGACGAACTATTGGATTGAGCGACTACGTTTAACCGATGAAGACGTTATGTTTATGCCTTCAACATTCGGTCATCAGACGGGCTTTGGTTATGGCGTGCGGTTGCCTACTACGATTGGCGGCACCGCTGTGTACCAAGATATATGGAACCCTGAGCAGTTTTTGCAATCGGTAGAAAAAGAACGCATTACATTCACAGCGAGTGCAACGCCTTTCTTGCAAGATGTGGTGCAATTTGAAAATGTGAAATCATTTAATCTCAAAACGTTACGAGCATTTGTGTCACTCGGTGCGCCAATTCCACGGGCACTCGTAAAAGAAGCGAAAGAAAACGTGCCGTTTACGATTTTATCAGGCTGGGGTCAAACTGAAAATGGTCTCGTTACACTCACAAAACTGAATGATTCAACAGAAAAATTAACTGAGACCGACGGTTGTCCGTTTCCGGGGATGATGATTAAGACGGTGGACGAAAACGGAAACGAATGTGAGGCCAATGAAGAAGGTTCATTACTCGTGAAAGGTCCTGCACTTTTCATCGGGTATCTTCATCAACCTGAATTAACAGCGTCTGAGTTTACAGATGACTGGTTCATTACAGGAGACCGAGCGACCATTGATGTTGATGGGTATGTGAGAATCACGGGCAGAGATAAGGACATTATTATTCGAGGTGGCGAGAACATTCCTGTTGCTTATATCGAGAATGTTTTATACGAACATCCCGATATTAAAGGTGCCCAGGTGGTCGCAGTTCCTGACGAACGTCTCCAAGAGAAGGCTTGTGCCATTGTTGAGTTAGTTCCAAAAGCGAGTCATTTAACGTTGAATAAATTGCAGTCATATTTGAAAGATAAAGGAGTCGCAAAGCAGTACTGGCCAGAGTATCTCGAGGTCATTGAAGAGTTTCCGCGAACGCCGAGTGGGAAAGTTCAAAAATACAAATTACGCGACATGTTAAAAACAAAAGCAAACTAGGAGGAGAGGACATGGGAGAAACAATTGCGTTTGTAACAGGAGCAGGACGAGGCATTGGCCGTGAAATTGCGAAAACATTATCACAAAAAGCAGTGAAAGTTGTCGTAACAGACATCGATCAAGATGCGGCTAAAGAAACAGTCAGTCTATTAGAAACAGAGGCGATTGCCGTTCGTTGTGATGTGACGAACCTTAAAGATGTATCGCGGGCAACGAACAAGGCGATCGAAGCGTTCGGGCAAATCGATGTTCTCATAAACAACGCTGGTTGGGATAAGATTGAACCGTTTTTGGATAGCGAACCAAATACGTGGGAGAAAGTAATCGCGATTAATTTGCTCGGTCAAATTCATACGTGTAAAACGGTCCTACCACAAATGATCGAGCAGGGTCACGGAGGCAAGGTGATCAACTTGGCATCTGACTCTGCGCGCGTGGGTTCATCGGGAGAAGCGGTTTATTCAGCCGCTAAAGGTGGCGTTGTTTCATTCACAAAAACACTCGCTCGGGAAATGGCACGCCACAAAATTAACGTGAACTGCATTGCCCCTGGACCGAGCAACACGCCGTTACTTCAAGAAATTAGTACGTACAATGAGGGCATCGTTAAAGCGTTAGAGAAAGCCATACCGTTCCGAAGATTAGCCGAAGCCGAAGATATCGCCAACGCCGTTGCGTTTTTTGCCTCAAAAGAAGCGGATTACATTACAGGGCAAACGTTGTCGGTGAATGGTGGATTGACGATGGCTTAAGGGTGTGGTGAGAAAGCCATTCCGTGAGATCACGATTGTGTTCTTATAGAATGGCTTTTTTATGGAATTTAAACAACTAGTAAAGCATATAAAGCCAGCGCCTTTCTTCACTAGAGGCGTAAAGTGATTCTTTTACCCAACAAGAGATCTTTTTTTACTCTTTATTAGCTTTCCGATAAACGAAAAACACAACGGTCGCAACTAGTAACCAGATTAACAGAAGTAAATACAAGTTTCGAAACGTTTGTGCAGCTTCGACGTGTTGCTGTAGCGAAAGAATTAATCCAGTCACACCAACACCAAATGCACCACCTATAAATTGGACGAGTTGTGAGACACCCATTCCGGCACCGATTAGTGTTTGTGGGAGTACACGTGAAATTTCATTGTTCGCACTCGCCATTAAGATGTTTGAGCCGGCAATCATAAAGACGAGGAGACTGAGTGATACATACGTCGAGTAACTGGCAAATAGTGCAAAGAAGATCGTCGCAAAGCTAAGTAATAAAAGACCGAGTAACATGACAAGAAGCGGACCTTTATGGTCGATCAACTTCCCAGATGATTGCGTTAAAATGGCTGCAAGTAACGCACCTGGGAACATAATTAAGCCAATTTGAAGCGGATTTTGATTAAACAATTCGAGTAATAAGATGGGAATCGAAAACATCGTTGCGAAGTTCATAAAGAATGAAGTAAATGGAAAGACCGTTAAAATCAAAAACCGACGGTTATGCAGAAGTTCAGGTTGAATAAACGGAATGGCTGTTCTGTGTACGTGTTTCCAAAGAAGTATAAATGCTGGTATGGCTATGACAATCGCGACAAAAATACCGCTCGTAATGACTAAGAGAGTAGAGACAACCGCAACCCCTACGAGGATTGCTCCAAGTCCATCAAATTGCACTCGCTGAATTGATTCTTCAGGTAAATGCTTTCGCAAAACGGGAAGGATAAAGAGTACAACAAACGGCGCTAGAAATAAATAATTCCATCCCCAAAATTCTGTGAAAAAGCCGCCAACGAGAGGCCCCATCCCAAACCCGAGCGCTGCAGCTGCCGCAATGATCGCCATTGCGTTTCCTCGTCTGCTAATCGGAATGTACTTTGACGATAAAACGACAGCAAGACACGGCAATGTACTTGCACCAATTGCTTGAAGAAGCCTAGCAATTAAAAGCGTGGTAAAGTTCATCGCAAAAAAACCGATCAAAGACGACATGCCTAAGATGATTAATCCAATACTAATAAGCCTGCGAATCGGGACATAATCAGACAAACGACTAAATGTTAATGCAGAAATTGCAAAGACAATTGAATAGCCTGATACAATCCAAGTTGCCACAGATGACGTTAACTGAAAATCAAGTATGACAAACGGAAGTGCGACATTAAACATCGTCGTATTCATCGTCATTAGCCACATGCCAATCGCCCAAAAACTTAACACTAACCGTTCATTAAATGCGAACACTTCAGTCGTCTCGGTGGTAGGTACACTCGTCATAAACGTTCCTCCATTTAGCCAAAAGCAAATCAAGCTGTAGCGAACTTGTCATCGTTACAGTCATCTTGCCATCTGTTTTATGCCTAGACGGTAAAGCATGTCTTTAAGTTGTTGAGCTTCTTCGTCGCTAAACTCAGATAGTACAACTTGATTCATAAGATTCATCTGTTCTGTTAACGGTATCTCGAGCGATTGTCCTTTTTCCGTTAAGCAGACGACTCGATTACGCCGATCCACAGTGTCAATTCTTCGTTCGATGCATCCGTTCTGTTCTAAACGGTCAATGACGCCTGTAATGGTTGCGCGATCTAAAAGCAGGCGATCAGCTAATTCATGACCTAGTTGGCCGTCTTGCTTCCAAAGTTGACGTAATAACGCATATTGAACAGGTGTGATCCCAAACGGTTGGAGCTTAGACTTACTCACTTGATTCACACGTTGAAGAGATTTACCGAGTAAGAAATGAACACATTCGTGGAAGTTTTGCAATCGCGACACTCCTTTTTAATTATTCTGATTAATAAAATAATATCACGGCAAAAATCATTTGTATACAAGTGATTTGTACACGAATTAATAATCGTTCGTTTGCAAGTGTAAAAAGCTAGCCGTCCAAATAAAGAAAAGTAACGAGTGTTAACGTAAACGTGTAACTACTCGTTACTTTCATCTAGATTGTATGGACCGAAAATTGAAAGATCAATAAGTTGTTTGGCCATTTGTTGTGGTGTGTAATTGTAACGATGTTGAATCCACCAAAGAATGCTTTCTAAATAAGCACCGGTTACATAAGAGACGAGTAACGATCGATCTCCACGAAGTCGGTCACTATAATTCGTGTAACTAATTCCTTCATCAATATAATCATGAATGACAGATTTTACGCCATTTAAAAATGTTGCATCTGCATGATCAATGAGAAGCGTCTCATACGTATCGTGATTGTCAAAGATATGTTCAAAAAACGTTTCAAGATATGTTGAGCGTTCTTCTTGGCGAAGCTCTGAAAGAGGTTTAGGATTTTTAATCGTTAACGATTGTTTTAATTTAAGTAACAACGTGTCATGTACATGATGCTGAAGTTCAGCAATGTCTTTAAATTGCTTGTAAAACGTTGGGCGCGTGACGTTTGCTTCTTTGCACAACATTTGAATGGTTAATGGTGGGGACTCTTCTCTCACTAGCGTTAAATACGCTTTGTGTAATTTCTCAATAGAACGATGTTGCCTTGGATCAATTCTTTTCATATCGATCACCTACTATATTGGTCGTACAAATTTTACCATAGAAAAGCAAAAGAAATCAGGGCAATCCCTGATTTCTTTTGTTCGTTCTATAGGGCGGTCCATCCACCGTCAATGACGAGTTCTGATCCTGTCATAAATTTAGATTCATCACTCGCTAAGAAGAGTACACCATAGGCCACATCTTCTGGTTCCCCGAGGTTCGGTAATTGCGTGTGCATTTGATAATACGGCATCGCTTGTTCCATTGATTCAGCAGTCATTGGTGTCACAATGATGCCAGGGTGTACAGAGTTTACGCGAATGTTATCTTTTCCGTATTCAACGGCGGCTGATTTGGAGAGGGAACGTAGTGCTCCTTTGGCAGCGGTGTAAGGGCTTGAACCTGCCATACCGACAATGCCACCAATGGAAGAAATGTTAATTACAGATCCTGCACCTGTTTTTTTCATTTCAGGAATTGCATATTTCATTCCGAGAAGGCAGCCATTTAAGTTAACGTCCATGACGCTGTTCCATTGCTCCATCGTTAGCTCTGCAAAACTTTTATTAATTGAAATACCAGCATTGTTTACGAGTACATCTACTTTTCCATACGTTTCAAGAGTCTGTGCAATCACACTTTTCCATTGGTCTTCAGAACTCACGTCATGGGTGATACCTAAAATGTCTCCACCTGTAGCTTTTACACGAGAGACGAGTTTTTCTAACTGCTCAGTATTCACGTCTGTCGCGACGACTTTCGCTCCTTCAGCAGCAAACAATTCCGCTTCTTTTGCGCCCATCCCATTTGCAGCACCGGTAATAATAGCAACTTTATCTTGTAATCTCATGATGAATCCCCTCCGTCAACGGTTGTATAATTTACAAAGTGTAAATTAGTTCACATCTTTGTTATATCATACTAATGTAAAAAAGCCAACGCAAAGGATCGACGATCAACGTACCTCCATTGCATATGTCATAATAGTCAGAAGAGGTGAGACGATGATTCAAGTTCAAAAAGCAACGAAACAGCACGTAACTGGCATCATTTCGGTATGTACGAGAGGGTACTGGTCGACGTATAAAGAACTAGCATCTGCTAAGTATATTCAAAGGATCTGTGATGAGTTTTATCATGAAGCCCGTGTTAGTAGAGAAGTGACAGAAACGAGTAAACATTGGGGCGGTTATTTTGTAGCACTAGAAAATGGAACCGTTGTTGGTGCAGGTGGTGGCGGAATGATTGCTGAACAAAGCGCAGAGCTGTTCGTTTTGTATCTCGACCCCGATCGTCGGAATGAGGGGATTGGTTCAAGGTTACTTGCAGAAATTACAAAGCAGCAAGTAACACTCGGTGCAACGGAGCAATGGGTCTCTGTACAACAACATAATGAAAAGGGCATTCCGTTTTATAAAGCAAAAGGGTTTATTTATCAAACGAAACAAAAAGGCTATAGAACGACAGAGAACGAACAGTACGTAAGCCTACGATATAAACGAAACATCTAAATGTTAGTGATCAAAAGAGGTGAGGAAAATGAAGCAAATTGAAACAGATCGACTTCAATTAAAGCAACTCGGTCCTTCGCATGCGGAGCAAGTTTTGCAATTTTACATTCAGAACAAGCTGTTTTTAGAAAAATGGGAGGCAAAAAAGAGTGAAGCGTTCTTCACGATTGCTACACACGTTGAGTTACTAAAACAAGATCAAGTGCATTACTTGAACGGACAAGCTGTGAAGTTTTGGATCTGTAAAAAAGAAGAGGAGACAAAACTTATCGGTTGTATTAATTTCTCGAACATTATTCGTAGTATTATGCAGTCGTGCTATGTTGGCTATAAGATGGACATGAATGAAAATGGGAAAGGGTATCTTACAGAAGCATTACGGCTAGCGATTAATGTAATGTTTGAAGAGTACCACATCCATCGCATTGAAGCGCCGATTATGCCGAAGAATAAAGCATCTATTCGAGTCGTTGAGAAGCTAGGGTTTGAAAGAGAAGGGCTGACGAAGCAAATGCTTAAAGTAAATGACCGTTGGGAAGATCATGTACGATTTTCTTTATTAAATCCAAATGATTAAATTTAAGTGTTATATTGCCTGGAAGTCGAAGATTTGCTATAATACTAACTAACGGTAGTTAGATAAACGGATAAAAAACACTTTCTAGGGTTCCGCTCGATGAGGTCTGGTCCGAGGGAAAGTGCAGCACTCCAATGTGCTGTTCACGGAGGGAGAAAAGCCCGGGAGATATTGCGTAAAGTCACGCAGTATGTCCCGGGCTTTTTCATGTTTTAAAAAGTCTCGGGAATAATAAAAAAGAGGTGAGCGTATGTGGATTACAGTCGTGATTGCCGCGTTATTTGAAATTGGCTGGGCAACGGGATTAAAGTATGCAAATGATGTAATGACGTGGACGTTAACCATCATTGCAATCATTATTAGTTTTGGCTTGTTAATACGTGCTGCATCGTCTTTACCGACAAGTACGGTATATGCGGTCTTTGTCGGGCTTGGAACCGTAGGGACTGTGGCGGTCGATATCATCTTTTTTGGAACGTCTCTAAATATTGGGGTCGTTTTCTTCGTCGCCATGCTTCTGAGTGGAGTGTTAGGTCTAAAAATGGTAACAGGTAAAAAGGAGGAAGAGCACTCATGAGTTGGATGATACTCATCATTGCGGGTTTACTTGAAGTCGCCGGGGTGAATGGGATACAGCGTTATATTCAAGGGCAGAAAGTAAGCGGAATTTTGTTTATCGTTTTTGGATTTGCCATTAGTCTTACGTTGCTATCGATTGCTATGGAGACGATCCCCTTAGGTGTTGCTTATGCAGTTTGGACAGGAATGGGGACGGTAGGAAGTGCAGTGATCGGGATGATTTTTTACAATGACTCAAAAGATATAAAACGAATCGCTTGCTTGGTCGTCATTATTTTTGCTGTAATCGGTTTGCGAGTCGTTTCAGGTTAATAAAATAAATCAACACCCTTCATATCGAAGGGTGTTGATTTTTATATAAAAGAGGGCGACGGCTTTGTTTTAAGAGAAAATCTTTATAATTTCACGTACCGTAATTAATTTAATAAAATATAAAAGTAATAAATGATAACTCATTGCTATTGAGAAAGGAAAGCCGACCGTTCATCAATTTAAAATTATTTGACAATTACGCAGATATAAGTGATTATATAAATGCGAGTTAAAAAAATAACTTGGGTAAAATTAATAAGGAGGAACAACGATGGAACAAAACTCTTACATGATGATTGAAAATCATGAACAATTAAAAGCAGTTAGTGATCCGTTTCGTTCTCACATTTTAACGATGCTTGTTGAACAAGCATATACTGGACAACAACTAGCAAAAACGCTAGAGGTTCCCCGTTCTAAAGTACATTACGCACTACTTGAGCTTGAAAGGAACAAATTTATTAAAGTCGTACATAAAGAAGAAAAAAAGAGTGTTGTTCAAAAGTTTTATAAAGCCGTTGCAAAAAGCTATTTTCCAAGCGAACAATTGATGCCTCATGCAGCTGAGGTTGGGGATTATTTTCGAGGTACGGTCTTAAACGTATTACAACGGGCAAGACTTCGCGCTTTAGCAGCACCAGATGAAGCATTTAAATTAAAAAGCTCAGACCCTACGAAACGACCTGCGATTGCGATGCAAGTCGAGACGCGACTTCGTGAAGATCAGTTCATTGAATGGATTGCTAAATACCGAAAACTGGTTGATGAATTTTATGAGATGGATGGAGAAGGAGGCAAACCTTATTATTTGACTACGATTGGTTTCCAATTAGATGAGCCATTCTTTGAAGAGATTGATACGCAAAAGAAACGAGATTCGAATGAACAATAAGGAAACAATCAACGGGGAAGTAACGCTTACGTCACTTTTCAAGAATCGGAATTTTATTTTAATTTTGTTATCAAGTACATTTACAGGATTTGCATTCTCAATTTTTTTACTTGCAGAAACGTGGTACGTTGTTGATGAATTGAACAATCAAGCTGCATTAGGGCTAGTTCTTGCGGCTACTTCGTTACCTCGGGTTCTATTTATGGTGTTTGGAGGAGCTTATGCGGATCGAGTAAAAGGTTCGGTACTCATGCTCATATCTAATGTCATAAGAAGTGTTCTTATTGCAATGATGGTCATTCTGATTGTTTTTCAATTATTAGACGTTTGGACGTTAATCATTTTCGCTTTGTTGTTTGGGATCCTTGATGCGTTTTATTGGCCAGCAAACAATACAATTGTTCCAGCGTTAATACCAAAGGAACAATTAACTCGTGCGAACTCGTTCCTCGAGCTTTCGTTTCGGCTCACATTTATTAGTGGTCCATTAATTGCTGGCTTACTCCTAACATTAGGTTCTTTTGAGCTTGTCTTTGGAACTGTCGTTGTACTGTTACTTGTAGGAGCGATTTGTATACTGCCTTTACTTGGCTTTGAAACAGAAAAGAAACGTACAAAAACGACGATCTTTAGAGAACTACGTGATAGTTTTCAATACGCCTCGAAGTCGCAGTTTCTTATAGGGGCTATGACGATTAGTATTATTACGAATTTAATTATTACAGGTCCAGGAACGATGGCATCGCCAATTATTGTTAGTGATATTTTGGAAGGAAGTGCATTTGATCTTAGCTTACTAGAAGCATCGTTTGCGATTGGGATGGTTCTCGGTGCGTTAATCGTTGCAACGTGGAACCCTAAAAAGAAACGGGGAATGATATCTGTTACGCGCCTCATCTTGCTCGGTATGACGTTGTTATTGTTAAGTCAGTCTACGACATTGTGGCAAGCGATTGTCGTCTTAGCATTGATTGGAATTGCAATTAGTATAGGCGATATACCGATTCGTACGTTAATTCAAGAAAAAACAGACCCACAAATGCTAGGAAGAGTAACAGGTATGCTCGGAACGGCTTCAAGGGGCTTAGCACCAATTTCATATATGATAACCGCTTGGTTATTATCGATTTCTATATCAATTGGAACGATCTTGCTTGTGAGTGGACTTGTATTGATTTGTACGGCATGCTTAAGTTTTTGGAAGTTGCGAGGCTTTGTATCGGCTGATTGAACAAAAAGGAAGACTGCAACATGTTAACGTGTTGCAGTCTTCCTTTTACAATGCACTTTAATGCTATAAAGCGGTGGGGGACTGTCCCCACTAGATGAATCGCGTTGTGCAAGAGCCGAGCTTCTCGATACTTACTGTAACGGTATCACCTGACTTTAAGTATTCTCGTTCTGTTTCAGGCATCCCCATGGTGACCCCTTCGGGCGTTCCAGTCAAAATGATGTCTCCAGGTTTTAGAGTGAAATGCTTTGAGATGTAACTAATGATTTCTTTACAGGAGAAAATCATGTCTGATGTGTTGGAATCTTGACGAGTCTCTTCGTTCACTGTAGTTGTTAGTGCCAACTGTTGTGGATCGGGTACTTCATCTGTTGTTACTAAGTAAGGACCAATTGGATTAAAATCATCAAGCGTTTTACCGAGTAACCATTGTGGTGTGCGCAGTTGTAAATCTCTTGCTGATAGATCATTTGCAGTCGCATAACCGAGGACGTAATTAAGTGCCTCTTCCTCAGACACTTGACTTGCTGTTTGACCGATTACAATTGCAAGCTCCACTTCGTAATCCAACTCATTCGTTACAGCTGGAACAACAACATCATGGTTATGACCCGTGAGGGTATTGTTAAATTTATTAAATAGAATCGGTACCTCAGGATATGGCGAATTTGTCTCATCTGCATGTTTACGGTAATTTAACCCGACGCAAATAATTTTTTCAGGATGGGGTACTACTGGACCAAATGTAACTTCTGATTCGGCTACTTTAGCTGAGTTGGTCTCAGAAAGCGTCGTTACATAATCTTGAAAGGCACGTTTCGTGTAGTCATCTGCTTTAATATAGTCCATCATTGACGTTGGTAAGTTTGTGCGTTGTTCATTTGCCAATGCTGTTGTTACATCGATTACGGAGTCATTGATACAGACGCCAAGGTTTGAAACACCGTTTACTTCTAAGTTGGCTAACTTCATGAATCTTCATCTCCTGTCCTAGTCATGTTTAAGCGTCCTTTCCAAAAACGACGCCTCCGTCTACATAGAGTGGTGAGCCCATCATAAATCTTGAATCATCTGACGCAAGAAAAAGTGCAGCATCGGCAACATCTTCGGGCTTTCCAAGGTCACCTGACAATTGGCGCGTCTTTATCTTTGCAATTGCTTTGTCGGGATCTTCTGCTCGAGATAAGTAATCTTCTACAAAGGGTGTCATGATCGTGCCAGGGAGCAGAGCGTTAACACGAATGTTGTATTTGGCATAATCTACTTGCATTTGTTTCGTTAATGATAGCACTGCGCCTTTAGATGTCGCGTAGGATGCACGTTCTCCAAGACCAATTTCTGCGATACAAGAAGACATATTAATAATAACTCCAGACTCTGCTTTTATCATATGTGGAATCACTGATTTCGACGGCAAGAATACGCCTTTCACATTGATATTCATCACACGGTCCCAGTCATGTTCATCGACTTCATGCAATCGACCAACACCACTAACTCCAGCGTTGTTAAACAAGACATCGATTCGCCCGTATTCATCTATGACCTTTTCGACCATTTCATGTACAGAGTTCGCGTCTGTCGTATCGGTCCTAATAAACCGTTGATCTCCTTTAAGAACATCGGCAGTTTGTTGGCCATTCTCAGGGTCAATGTCTGCGATAACGACAGTTGCTCCTTCATTTGCAAAGCGTATAGCTGTACGTTGACCAATACCTGAACCACCGCCTGTAATAATGGCAATTTTCTGACGCAAGCGCATACGATTTCCTCCTCATTATTGATCATGTGCTTACTGTAGCACATCAAAATAGAGAATAGAATTGCTTATTTTAGCGAAAAGATACCTTAATTTAAGCTCATTTTACGATATACCGAAGGAGTTTTGCCTGTCGTTGCGCGAAACGTTCTGAAGAAATGGGGCATGCTCTTATAACCACACTGTTCTGCAATGTCTTGTACACTGCAAGAGGTGTTCCGGAGTAATTCTTTCGCTTTAATCATTCGCTTTGATTTAATAAAATCGCTAAACGTTAATCCGATCGTCGTTTTAAATCGCTTACTAAAATACGCTGGATGCACACAAGCGGCGGATGCGAGTTGTGTGAGTTCAATCTCTTCATCTAAATGATCATTAATATAGTGAAGGCTATGATGAATCCAGTCTGGCATACCTGCCGTCTCATTTGGTGTCGTATGACAATGTCGACTTAAGAAGATCACAATGGATTGGATGAGTATGACCGACATTTCGCCTGTATAGCGATCCGATGTGGAGGTTTCACGATTAAGCTTATTTAAGAGTTCTAGAAATTCACTTTGCTTTTCTTCGCTTAGATGATAGCGATGTTTTCTTTGTAGCTTTGAAGAAGAGAATAAATCAGTGAGTACATCACTGTTTCCGGTAAGGATTGATGGACAAAAAAACAATGCGGAACTCGTGAAAAGAGCGCCATCAGCAGGTTGAGTACAATGAATCACATTGCTTGGAATAATAACAATATCTCCAGGTTCTAGGTCATAAAACAAATCATCAATAAAAAAACGGCTTTTCCCTTTATGAACTAAAAAGATTTCGTGCCATTCATGTAAGTGATGTGGAAGTTCTTCATACTTTGTTTTTGTATGGTGGAAAGTCATGTGAAATGGAACAACATTGGATTCATCAAACTCTTTCACGATCGCATCCATAGAATCTTCTCCCTTAATAGATTAAAATACGCAAGTTTTTCACTAGAAATCGCAATATCATTGCGTAATGATTTCATGATAGCATAAATAAAACATGTTGAAAGCGTTTTCTTTTGAAGGGAGATTAATTGAAATGAGAAGAGGGCTTGTCAGTGTCTTAGGTGCTATGCTCCTTATCGGATCAGGTTGTTCCTTAAGCACATCCGCTGCAGTTGAGCAAGATGTGCACACGATTAACATCGCTTACGGAAATCAACCCGGCGAACCGCTAGACCAGCAAGCGCGCAAGTGGGCAGAACTTGCTGAAGAAGAAAGTGATGGTCGTTTGCAACTAAATGTCTATCCAAGTTCTCAACTTGGAGGCGAGAGTGACATGATTGAACTTGCCATGAGAGGCAACAATGTCATTGTGTTTACGGCTTACGATTTTTTGATGGATTATGTTCCGGACCTAGGAATTTTAGCAGCCCCGTATTTGGCGGAAGAGTTTGATGATCTTCTCTATTTAACAACAACGGATTGGTATGAAGGTTTAGAAAATGACATCAATGACATGGGACTAGCATTGTTAGGAAAAGAAACGATTTATGGTGAGCGACATCTGATGACGAAAACACCGGTCTCGACACCAGAAGATTTGCAAGGCATGAAAATACGAGTGCCTAACAATAATCTTTATATACGGGCATTCCATGCGCTTGGAGCCTCACCAACCCCTTTACCACTTGGTGATTTGTATGCATCACTTCAACAAGGTGTCATTGATGGAGCAGAGAATCCTTTGCCTGTGTTGCAAGGAACTCGAACCAATGAAGTGACGAGTCATTTGACATTAACCGGTCATATGAAAGTGATGAGTATTTGGGTAACAGGAACTGGAATGATGGATGATTTGCCTGAAGATTTAGAACGAATTCTTTCTGAAACGAGTGAAGAAGCGGCAAGGTACACGCATGAAATTACTGAACAAGAAGAGAAAGAAGCTCTAGAAACATTTAAAAATGAAGGTATGACCATCCATGAGGTTGACCAAGAACTGTTCCGAGAAGCAGTTGAACCTTTTTATGATTCAATGCCCGCCTGGTCGCCTGGTTTATATGAACATGTGTTGGAACTTATGGAAGAGCGACCTAAGGAGGATTGAAAATGAAGATACGAAGCATGATTGAAAAGGTAGATGATGTCATCGCAACCATTGCTCTAAGTTTAATCATCGTTATTATTGCTTCCAATGTCTTCTTTCGTTTTGTATTATCTCAACCGTTAACATGGAGCGAAGAGATTTCACTTGCGTTGTTCGTGTGGCTTACGTTCATTGGTATAAGTTCAGTGATGAAGCGTAATGAACATGTAGGCATTGATTATTTTATTCGGAAGTTGCCAAAGAAATGGTTTCACTTTATTCAATGGCTCCGATGGTTTGTTCTTATACTGGTCACGTCCGTTGTTTTTATTTATTGGGGATTTCTATTAATGATAGATACCCACTGGAAGGTAACACCTGTTTTAGGGATTGATTTTAAATTGATTTATGTGGCCATTCCTTTAGGTGGCTTACTTGCAATGTATCACTTACTTACGGTTGCTATTAGACGTGATAAATCTTGGTTTATGCAAGAGGAAGGAGCTGTACAAGATGACGATTCTTCTCATCGTTAGTCTCATCCTTTTGTTGATCTTGCTAAATGTACCGGTAGCGTATGCGATGCTTGGAGGTTCACTACTTTACTTTTTAACGAACGACAGTTTTATGAATGAAACGTTAACCCAACGGATGATTAGTGGCGTCGAGTCTTTTCCATTGCTAGGCATTGTGTTCTTTATTACCGCGGGCGTACTTATGAATTATACAGGCATCACACGCCGTATGTTAACCTTTGCAAAACTTGTGACGGGCCATCTTACTGGTGGACTCGCGAAAGTCAACGTCACTATGAGTGTATTAACTGGTGGTTTATCTGGATCCAATGTTGCTGACGCTGCTATGCAATCCAAAATCCTCGTTCCTGAAATGGTGAAAAAGGGTTATGCACCAGGTTTTTCTGCAGCATTAACAGCGACAAGTTCATTAATTACTCCGATTTTACCACCAGGAATTGCCTTAATTCTGTATGGATATGTTGGTAATGTCTCAATTGGTGATTTGTTTATTGCGGGGATTATTCCAGGATTATTACTCGCAGTCTTTCTATTAATTTATGTACACTTTGCTGCAAAAAAGCGTGGGTTTGAGCAAGTAAAGGAAGAGCGACCAAAGGTTACAGATGTACTGGTTGCTTCTAAAGATGCACTGCTCGCTTTGCTTTTGCCAATTATAATTATTGGCGGTATTCGTTTAGGCGCTTTCAGTCCAACTGAGGCGGGAGCAATAGCTGTTGTGTACGCATTAATTATAGGCTTTTTTATTTACCGTGAAATGACCTTCAAAGATTTATGGCTCGCATTAAAAGAATCGATACAAATCATTGCTACAGTCATGATTATTATCGCTGCAGGGACCGCATTCGGCTGGATTTTGACGTTAGAACAAGTGCCTCAAGCGCTAACATCAAGTATTACAAGCTTAATTAATCACCCGATTTTGTTTTTACTTATTATCTTTGTCTTTTTACTTATAGTAGGAATGTTCATGGAAGGAAACGTAATGCTCATCATCTTAACGC
This sequence comes from Bacillaceae bacterium JMAK1, assembly GCA_012970285.1. GTDB lineage: Bacteria > Bacillota > Bacilli > Bacillales > Marinococcaceae > Geomicrobium_A. Next base: position 828,936 of record JIBW01000002.1, on the reverse strand, counting down.
CAATTTTTATACCGATGCTTGAGACGTATGGAATTGATCCTGTTCATTTCGGAATATTCTTTATCCTTTGTTTGAGTATTGGTACGATCACACCTCCAATTGGAACGATTATGTTTACAACAGCAGCGATTACGAAAGTGAAAATTGAAGTTTTTATTAAGGAAGTCATCCCGTTTTGGTTACTGCTTATTGTACTAACATTGGTCATTATTTTTATTCCAGCCACTTCACTATGGTTGCCAGAATTACTTTCTTAAACTAAGAAAAGGAGTGAAGAAAATGAGAATCATACGCTTTTTGGAGAAACAGATTGTCTATGTTGCAGTTGTAAATGGTGAAGCGATTAAAATCGCACCCTATGATACGGTGCGTCAGTTGTTAGACATTAGTGGCGGTTCATCTGCTTGGATTCGTAATAAAATGCCAAGTTGGGAAGAGGTTCATGTTGAACTTGATCAATTAAATTTACTCGTTCCGTTTGAGCTTTCAGAAGTTTGGGCAGCGGGTGTTACGTATCAACGCAGTCGTGAGGCGCGTAACTATGAAGCGACAGGTGAAGTGGGAAATCAGACAACGTTTTACGATAAGGTGTACGACGCGAAGCGCCCAGAGATCTTTTTTAAAGCGACACCACTAAGAACCGTTGGGCCTGGCGAAGCTGTAGCATTACGTACAGATAGTACGTGGCAGATTCCAGAACCTGAGCTCGGTCTGGTCATGAATCGTGAGGGCTCACTGATTGGTTATACGATTGGAAATGATATGAGTTGTCGAGATATTGAAGGAGAAAATCCTCTGTATCTTCCTCAAGCAAAAGTGTGGAAGCGTTCTTGTGCAATTGGACCAGCTTTACTTCTAGTAGATAGTGTTACTGATATTAGCGACTTTACGATCTATTGCAAAATAACACGCAATGGCGAGGTACTATTTAATGATTCTGCAAGTCTTAAGCAATTAAAACGAACACCTGAAGAACTTATTTCTTATTTATTACAAGACAACGAAATTGAAGATTTCACAGTGCTTTTAACGGGGACATGTGTTGTTCCTGATAATGATTTTACACTTCAGGAGAATGATCAAATTGACATTGAAATTACGAAAATTGGAACGTTATCGAACAAGGTAAATAGTAATCATGCAACGAAAAAGGAGCTGGTTTGAGATGACACAGATGAAAACGGCAGCAACGTTCAAAAGTGTAAATCCTGCTAAACCGACTGAGGTCGTTGGACATGTAGAAGATCTATCCGTTGAGATGCTTGAGAAAATTGTTGATCGTGCACAGTATGCACATTCTGGATGGGCAAAGTTGCCTGCGCCAGAACGGGGGATGTATTTACATCGAGCGGCTGATGAACTTCAACTTCAATTAGAAGACATCGCCATAACGATGACAAAAGAGATGGGTAAAACATTAGCAGAAGCAAAAGGTGAAACTGCACGTGGTGTTGCAATTTTACGCTACTTTGCCGGTGAAGGAATGCGAGAAATCGGTCAAGTCATCCCATCAACGGATAGCGATGCATTAATGTATACGACCCGTTGTCCATTGGGTGTGGTCGGAGCTATTACACCTTGGAACTTCCCAGTTGCTATACCGATTTGGAAAATCGCCCCGGCACTTGCTTATGGAAATACAGTGATCTTAAAACCAGCAGAAGAAGCTTCTGTCACTGCACAAAAAGTCATTGCTTGTTTCCGCTCGGCAAAATTTCCTGATGGTGTCGTGAATATTGCGACTGGACAAGGGGCTGCAATCGGGAAAGCCCTTGTCGAACACCCTCATGTTTCTGCCATTACATTTACAGGCTCAAATGCAGTAGGAAAACAGATTGGACGCTCGGCACTTGAGCGTGGTGCGAAGTACCAGCTAGAAATGGGTGGTAAAAATCCTGTAATCGTAACGAAGGATGCAGATTTGGATGTTGCCGTTGAAGCGACAATTAGCGGTGGTCTCAAATCAACCGGTCAAAAATGTACAGCGACAAGTCGGGTCATTGTGGAAGAAGATGTGTATGATGCATTCAAAGAAAAGCTTCTTCATGCGGTAGAAGCGATAACCATTGGAGATGGATTGGAAGCAAGCACATGGATGGGTCCGCTTGCGACGAAAGCGCAATTTGAGAAAGTGTTAGAAGCAATCGATAAAGGAAAAAAAGAAGGTGCCACACTACTTGCAGGTGGAAACCGTGTTTCTTCATTAGATGGTTATTTTGTTGAGCCGACCGTTTTTGAAAATGTTGATCACTCGATGTCACTGGCTCAAGAAGAGATTTTCGGACCTGTTTTAGCACTCTTTCGTGTATCGAGTATACAAGAAGCGATAGCACTCGCAAATGACTCAGATTATGGGTTAAGTGCTTCCATTTTCACGACCAACATACATGAAATGTTAACGTTCATAACCGATATGCAAGCGGGGTTAATTCGTGTCAACGCGGAAAGCGCAGGCGTTGAGTTACAAGCTCCGTTTGGAGGTATGAAAAGCTCTAGTTCACATTCAAGGGAACAAGGTCGTGCAGCGATTGAATTTTTTACATCAGTGAAAACGGTTTTCGTGAAAGGGTGAAGACGATGCGAACACACGTCATAATGCGACCAATAGATAACGTTGCTACAGCGATTACAACCTTAAATGTCTCTGATAAAGTTGCAATCGATGGTTTCGATGATGTCACGATTCTTACTGTAGATGGGATTGAATTTGGACATAAGTTTGCAATCGTCGAAATTACAGAAGGTACAGATATTATAAAGTACGGAGAGATCATCGGGGTCGCTTCATGTGACATCCAAGCAGGTGAGCATGTGCATGTTCATAACGTTGATGGAAAACGAGGAAGGGGAGATGTAAACGATGGATTACAAACTAAGCGGATACAAAAGAACTGATGGTACAGTAGGAATACGCAATCACGTATTGATTTTGCCTACGATTGTATGTGCCACTCAAGCGGCAATGAATGTAACAAAACTTGTTGATGGTACAGTTTCTGTTGTCCACCAACATGGGTGTGCGCAAGTAGGGGTAGACTATGAACAAACGTTTCGAACGTATGTAGGAATGGGTCTGAACCCGAACGTGTACGGTGTTGTTGTAATGGGACTCGGTTGTGAAACACATCAAGGGCGAAGCGTGGCTGATGAGATCGCGAAACGAACAGACAAACCGGTTGAACTCGTTTCAATCCAAGATCATAGCGGAACGTTACAAGCGACTGCTGAAGCGGCAAAGATTGCCACCCGAATTGTTCAAGATGCATCAATGATTGAGCGAGAGCCCATTCGTTTTTCGGATTTAATTGTCGGAACAGAGTGTGGAGGCTCTGATGCATGTTCTGGGCTTTCAGCAAATCCAGCTGTCGGATATGTGAGTGATCGAATTGCACAAAGTGGAGGAACGTCAATCTTAGCAGAAACGACGGAGTTAATTGGTGCCGAGCATTTACTTGCTGAACGTGCAAAAGATGATCATGTCGCAAAACGAGTATATGAAGTGATTGAAGCAATGGAAAATCGTGCATTCAGTATGGGTGTCGATATTCGTACAGGTAACCCGAGTCCTGGAAATCGAAAAGGAGGACTCACTACCCTTGAAGAAAAGTCACTTGGAGCAGCAGCAAAAGCTGGATCCTCTCGTCTTAATGAGCTCGTAAGTTATGCAGAACGCCCATCTGAAAAAGGCTTAGTTTGGATGGATACTCCAGGTCATGATATTGAGCAGCTTACAGGCATGACAGCAGGAGGAGCGCAACTTGTTTTATTTACAAGTGGTAGAGGAACACCAACTGGTTCGCCAATCGCACCAGTGATTAAGATTTCTACAAATTCATCAATGTTTGAAACGATGAATGATAACATGGATGTGAATACAGGAACCATTATTGAAGGGAAAGAAACGATAGAAGAAGCGGGTGAAAGGTTGATGCAAGAAATTGCAACGGTTGCATCAGGGAAACGTACGAAAGCGGAAATTTTTAAGCAACATGATTTTGGAATTTGGCGTATTGGTCCAACTTTTTGATCGTAAAAATGAGCATTTCCTTTAAAAAGGAATGCTCATTTTTTTATTGATTTTAACTAGCAAGCGATCGTCTAATCGGTACGAGTAATCCAGTGAAAGTGATTAAAGCAAAGAGTAGAAAGCTCATAGTATAAGACGATTGAACAATCAATTCACCTGCAACTGCTGAACCGATGGATTGCCCGATTCCAAGCGATAGAAACGCAAGGCTTACACCAACAGCAGCTACTGAAAAAAGCCGTGTAGACCAGACAATTAAAATACCGGTAATTAGAATGTACGAAATTCCAAACCCAATGGCTGAACTATAGATCGCGATCGTTGAGGGTAGTGCTAAGATAGCGATGGCAAGTGACAATGCTAAAAGCGTTAGTCGGTAGATGAATGCAAGGCCAAGTTTTTCAATAAACATGCCTCCAATCCCACCAACCACTCCAAATGCGCCCATTGTAATCCAAAACAGTATGCTCTCGTTAGTCGTCATCTGATGCTCGGCAATTAAGAAACTACGAGAAAAGGTCCAATAAATTGCTGTGCCTAAGCCAATAATAATCGATGCGATGATTAAGTGTTTAGCTTTAGTCAGTGTTGACCACTTAAATAACGACTGCGTTGAAGTTTTACTTGTGGTCGCTGTTTTTGGAATGCTGAATGTGTTCCAAAGCAGCACAGCGAACGCAAGGATAGCAAACAAGATAAATGCAAAACGCCACTGTTCTGTAAATAAGAGCGCAATTGGACCAGACAAAACGAGTCCGAAACTTGTACCGCTATTAATCCACGTATTCGCGCGATCCTTGATTGGTCCTGTAAACGCAGTGGTCGCCACCTGACTAAATGCTGGTGAAGCAAGACCACTGCCTATACCAGCGATAAATGTACTCATGAGTAATACGTAGAAGTTATAAGAAAACGCAATGCCTACTAAGCCGATTACTGCGCTTAGCCCTGCGAGTTGAATGACACGCAGTTGCCCGAACTTCTTGAGTGAAAATGAGGAGAATAGGAGTGCAAGAGTGTAAGAAACGTAAGCTGCTGAACTTGCAATGCCCGCCTGACTTTCAGTGATTCCGATTGAAGATGTGATGTTTGGTAAAAACAAGCCAAAACTAAAACGAGCAAAGGCATAAACGACGGCAATCATCGCGATACCAGGTAGAATAATTTTCATTATGGGAACTCCTTTATATAGAACGATCATTATATTATAAGGTTGTAAAAAAAGTAAGCTAACGTAAAGAGTCGTTAACTTACTCTCCGATTGTAGTTGTGACCATTGATTGGAGTTGGGTTGCGACTTCATCGACATCTACGACTTCTGCTAAGGAAGTCGCACCTTCGAGTAATAGTACGAGGCGCATGGCGTCTTCATGATTGAAATTCTCTTTTTTGACAAAAGCAAGTAACGCTTCTTTATGAGCGACCACATACGTGTTAATTGGATGGGTTGGGTCAGAATACTCTTCTTTTGCTCGCAAAAACATGCAGCCATTCTGACGTGACGATCGTAACCATTCACTGTGCGCTCGTGCAATGGCGAGTGCTTGATTGTCTGAAGTGTTTACGTGGGAACGTAATAAATCGAAGTAACGGTCTTCCCGTTGTTTTAACACTTCTAGAACAAGATCTTCTTTTGATTCAAAGTGATTGTACATCGTCATTAACGCGACATTTGCTTCTGTAACGATTCGCTTTAGCCCAATCGCATGAATACCGTAGTTGTAAAACAGCGACTCTGCGTGATCGACTAAATCTTGTTTTTTCTTACTCATAGTATCGCCTCCTGATAAATAGAACGATCATTATATTTCTAACATACTTATTCACTAAACACAAACAATGTGTAACCCTTAATGCGTTAGAGCGACTTGTTTTATAAAAGGACGGTGAGAAGCGATTCGACATTTGATGAGCGGTTTTATCGTAGTGTTGTTATTAAATGCATGTGGTGCGAACAATGAAGAAGAAATACCTGAAGTCACTTCAGAGACGATCACTACGTTACCAGAAGAAAGACCTGAGGATTTCGATTTTTCGTTGTGGTATGGAATTACGGGTGCGAATGAAATCAATACGTATGAAGGAACGTATACGAAAGATCTTGCCGAAGGCGGTGACGTGACGACATTAACGAACGAGGAAATGAATGTGATTTATGAACAAAGGAGAAGCGTTGATATCTTGAACACACCGCGCTACGTTAGTACAACGACATGTGTACACCCGTACGATGAAAATCATTTAACGATGACGGTGAATGGAGAGGTAATTGAAAGAGAATGGATCCATGCAATGTGTGGGGAACCAGAAGAACGACTGGCAGAACTTGTTGAGATCATTCACCAGGAAATGATTGAACCAAGAAGCGAATACCAAAACTTACCCGAAGCAACTGGAGGGTATGACTAAGTCATAGCTGAATTGTACGTTCGTACAGTAAAGCGATGGGGGACTGTCCCCACATGGGGTTTCGTGATAAAGTGAAACTAGATCATTCGGGTTAGAAAGTGAAGGGGCATGTTAAAATGAATGCTATCGGTATTATTGTGGGTTTATTGTTGCTAGCTTTTTTCATAGCGAGTGGGTGGAAAAGTTTCAAAAGTAAGAAATCGTTCAGTGACCAACAAGAATTAATTGAGCAGGCTCATTTGCATCGGTACTTTCATTTGAATGAAGCTGCCATGAACGAGCTATTAAATGACAATCCAACCGCACCGAAAGTCGTCATTGATGGTACAACGTATTATCCATTAACGAAATTTCAAAAATGGTTTGCATCAAACAATAAGTAATCTTGTGCGATGAGTAAAAGTTGGAGGTGATTCGTTGAAGTCTATTCTCGTTTATTTTATTTCTATGGCATTCATTATTCATGTCGTCATGGATTCTTTTGATGGTGCCTACTGGCTCCATAGATTCGTAAATCTCGGATTCTTATTTGCAATGGCTGCCTTTATTCATCTTTTAGATACGGAGATAAAGGAGCGACGTAACAAAAGAGAACAGAACGCTGCTTAACAATTGATAAGTTTCTACGAAAACAATTATTTAATAAATTACAATTAACCAAAAAAACATGATAAAATAACCAATATAAAAAGAAGTTCACACAGGGGGATAGGTCTATTAACGTGAATGCTTTACATTTGTTGGGGACTGTTAATTGTGAATTATCGAAAGACCGTGAGTTGGCGGGCAACATTCGCTTTGCACTTCGTACAGCGAGTACGTTTCGTAAAGACCATTTCCATTTTCACGATCTTGAGCACTTATTTGGCTTTGTCTATCGTCACGTAAATCAAGTGACATATTTCGAACAGATCGTAGATGAAATTATTGCGCAAGTTCAGGACGGCCAACTTGATAGTTATTATGTCTTACGCGAAGAATGGACGCATAGGAAAGAGTGCACAAAGGTGAAGTATTTCAGTTCAGAACTGCATCAATATGAAGACAAACAAGATGTACACATTTATTTTCCTACTCAATCAAAATGGCAACTCTCTTGAATATAAACGCAGTGGTGATCTCATGAAAAAGGGTTTCTTTCAGTACGTTTTTATTAGAGCAAGCTTACTACTAATTTTCGGAAGTGTGATGATTTTTCAAAGTGGACGGCTTGGCACGTTTCTAGGTGACCATTGGTTAAGATTCCAAGCAGGTGGATCAGCACCGAGCGCAGACTATGCCTTTATAACTGAGAACTTTGTTCGTTCTATTGCTAACGTTGGAATTGTTCTGTTTACAGTTGGTTTACTCGCATTGTTTGGTGTACTTATCTTTCAAAAGTATCAAGCTGACTCGTGATTATAGTTTTGTTACATGAAAACTCGCATTAAAGGGTGTTCGTATGGAAATTTTATCAGAAGGAATGGAAATTGGGTCAATACTGTACTCATTGTTCGCATATATCATGATAATTGCTTTTATCCTTGGAATCATCGTACTCATTATTTTTCTTATAAGAGCGCTGAAGAAAAAAAGCTAAACCATTTCGGTTTAGCTTAATGCTCGCTCAATCGCCTCGTGGCTCCAACGCTCTAAATGCTTCGCTCGCTCGAGATCTTTAGCGATTCCATCGATCGCTTTGACTTTACCTTTATAGTAATAGCCACCATTGACGACATCATCTCGCAATGCGAGAGAAACACTCGTCCTCGCACCTTTTTCTGCACTTAAGAAAAATGGACGTAACATCCGGTGAATCCCTTCACCAAATCCGCTACTACGATCCACACCGAGAGATGTGCTAACAGCACCAGGATGAACAGCCATAACATTCACGTGGGAATGTTTAAGTCGCTCACTGAGCGCGTGGACGTACCAAAGGTTTGCTAATTTGGACCGACCATAAGCTTTCGCAATCGAGAATTCTTCCGTTAAGTTCGCATTACTCTCATCGAAATCTCCCCATTTGTACGCTCCAGACGATAAGATTATAATCCTTCCTCGGTTACTACGTTGTATTAGTGGCAGTAACTGCTCTGTTAAATAAAAGTGACCAAGATGATTGACGCCAAGCATTTTCTCGAATCCTTGAGCGGTAACTTCATTCTTTAATGTAACAACACCGGCATTATTGATAAGGATATCAAGGGAATCGAACCTTTTCTTAACTTCTTCAACAAACTCATGAAGTTGTTTTAAATCGTTAAGATCGCATTTCAAAACTGTAAAGTTACCATAAGGAACTTGTGCTAGTAGTTCTTGTTTTGCAATTTGTCCTTTTCGTTCGTTTCGACACGCAAGTACGACATTCGCTCCTTTTGACGCTAACGCTTTTGCTGTTGCTTTACCGATGCCTGAATTGGCACCAGTAACGATGACCGTTTGGCTTCTCATCATTTTCCCTCCATTTAATAATCAATAACGAACTATTCCCTTATTCGTCCATTCTCGAAACAACAGTTGCGATTTACTTGATTGCTACCTTATGATGAAAGAAGTAGCATTTTGGGAGGCATGAATTTCATGTTAGAAAAAGCAAGACAACTATTACATAGTTACTTCGGTTACGAAACGTTCCGACCTGGACAAGAGAAGATTCTTACTCATGTGTTGCAAGGTCAAGATGTTATGGGAATCATGCCTACAGGTGGCGGGAAATCCATTTGCTATCAACTTCCGTCATTGATGAATGATGGGATTACAATTGTTATTTCTCCATTAATATCTCTTATGAAAGACCAAGTAGATGAACTTCAAGAAAATGGTATTCGTGCAACATACATTAATAGTACACTTTCTCATGAAGAGACGAATGCAAGAATACAACGGTTGTACGCAGGGGAGTATCGATTGCTCTATGTAGCACCTGAACGACTCCTGTCGCCAACGTTTCAACAGATGATCCAATATACAAAAGTAGATGTGATTGCAGTTGATGAGGCTCATTGTCTTTCACAGTGGGGTCATGATTTTAGACCAAGCTATTTAGACATTCCGACGTTTATTCATCAGTTTGAAGAACGACCGACTGTCCTTGCTCTAACTGCAACGGCAACACCAGAAGTGGCAGAAGACGTCTGTGAGTTACTGTCCATTCATTCAGATCACTTAATAAAAACGGGATTTGCTCGTGAAAATCTTATTTTTTCCGTCCTTAAAGGACAAGACACAGACCGATTTATCGTTGATTATATAAAACAAAACAAAGAAGAGTCAGGAATTATTTATACAAGTACCCGTAAAGAAGCTGAACGCATCCAGAACATGCTACAAAAGAAATTCATTTCTGCTGGCATTTATCATGGTGGTATGTCGAGTGGAGAGCGGGCACGTCATCAAGAAGATTTCGTTTACGATGAAGTGAGTGTGATTGTCGCTACGAATGCCTTTGGTATGGGGATTAACAAAAGTAACGTCCGGTATATTATCCACGCACAAATGCCAAGAACGATGGAAGCTTACTACCAAGAAGCTGGACGAGCAGGGCGAGATGGTGAGATGAGTGAGTGCATGTTATTGTTCTCATCTCAAGACATTCAAGTGCAACAGTTTCTCCTTGAACAAACACAATATAGTGAAGAACGTAAAAAAGCAGAGTTTCAGAAATTGAGAGCGATGGTGAATTACTGTCACACCGAGCAATGTCTCGAGCGCTATATTCTTGACTACTTTGGTGATGAACGGGCGACAGAATGCGGACGCTGTTTGCATTGCAAAGACGATCGACAAGTCGTTGATGTGACTCGTGACGGGCAAATGGTGCTTTCTTGTGTGAAACGAATGAGAGAACGTTACGGGAAAACGATCGTTGCCCAAGTGTTAACGGGTTCTGCTAATCAGAAAATACGAGACTTTAAGTTGGACCGAATTACGACGTACGGAATCATGAAAGACAAAAAACAAAAAGATGTGGTCGCGTTTATCGACTTTTTAATTGCCCATCGTTATTTATCGAGCGGAGATGGACAGTTTCCTGTCGTAGCATTAACCGATTTATCGGCTGCAGTTCTTCGAGGTGAAGAAAAAATCCTCAAAAAAGAAACGGTTATCAAAGAAAGAACCGTTTCAAATGATGATCCGTTATTCCAGCAATTGCGGCAAATTCGTACGCAATTGGCGAAAGATCATGAAGTTGCGCCGTACATGGTCTTCTCAGACCAAACATTACGCGAAATGAGTTCTCAAAAGCCTGAGACGAAACAACAAATGCTTCAAGTCAAAGGAGTCGGTGAACACAAATACGACGTGTACGGCGAAGCATTCCTTCATGCACTACGAGCCGAAGCTAACGGTGAGAATAATGAACAAACTCCGGTGCTTTAAACTCTTCTTGAACAAATTGTTCATAGTACTCTTTATATACCGGATAAAGGTTTTGCAAACGTTCTAGATGCTTTGCAATACCGATTTTTTCAAACCCAATTAGTGAAGGCGCTTGGTCCAAGTTCTTGCGACGGTAAAACAGCTCTTGATAATGAATGTCTGTTGTTGGCACACCGTCATCAATGAGTTGTTTTAGCTTTTGTTCGCGTTTAAAAATGATGTTCATGTATGCTTCGAGTTGTTCTTCGTACTCTTTTCTCGTAAAGACCCCTTTATGATGAAGAGTGACAAAGTGTTCTGCATTTACTGCAAGCGTCTTTTCCGCCGATTCCAGCATTTCATCAATGTTAGAGTCGGCATTGTTGTACCAAGGACCAAATGACGTGAGGTCATAGTCTCCGACAACAATAACCCCCTCATCAGGAAAATATGGACAGCAAAAGCTCTCACAATGACCTGGTGTATGAATCATTTCTACTCGTGTACCTGATACGTTGAACGTTTCATCGTAAGGGTACACGTGCTTTTGTCGGTCGATTATTTTCTCGAACCGTTTTACATCAGGCGTTTCAATCATCGATTGGATTTCAGAAGCCCCATAGATCGCGTAATTTCCGCCCGTTTTCATTAACTCTTCAATCGACACCATTTTCTTCTGATCCAACCAGTTCACTTTCACATTCGCGTCTTTAAAGTAAGGAATGCCCCACGTATGGTCGATATGAAAGTGTGTAAGTAGAATTTCTTCCACTTTATACTGTTCATTTATGTATTGGAATGCTCGTTTTCCTGCTCCAGCATCGATAAGTGTTGCTCTCTTTTGATCATCGATGACTGCAACCGTCGTTGAAAAGGGCACACGACTGCCATTTTCACCTGGTATGACCTCAATTGATCCAATTTTCAACGTATTGATTGTTTCCATCTTTGGTGTCCCCCTATCTCATCTCTACATCTATTATACTGTCGATTGGAAAGGGGATCCAATGAAGAATCCCCATTTGCTTACAAGATTGTGCGAATTGCCCAAAGTTCTGGGAAAAAATAATGGTCAATCACTCGTTTTAAGTAACTAACACCAGATGATCCACCGGTTCCTTGTTTGAAGCCGATAATTCGCTCGACGGTCTTCATATGGCGAAAACGCCACTGTTGGAACCAGTCTTCAATATCCACGAGTTTTTCTGCAAGCTCATACAACTCCCAATGTTTATCAACATTTTCATAGACGTTTTTCCAAGCAAGTTTCACGCTTTCATTGGCTTCATAGGGCTTTGTGAGATCTCTCTGAAGGATGTCTTGATCAATATGAAAGCCTGCCTTATGAAGCGCTGCAATCGACGCATCATAAATGCTCGGAGCTAATAATGCCTCTTGAAGTTGTTTATAAATCGCTTCTTCCTGCTTATAGATTTCTAAACTATGTTTCGTTTTATACCCGAGTGCAAATTCGATTAAGCGGTATTGATAAGACTGGAAGCCTGACGCCTTCCCAAGCGAATCGCGAAATTCAATGTATTCAGAAGGCGTGAGTGTCGCTAACACGTCCCAGCCTTGAATAATTTGTGATTGAATCTTTGAAACGCGTGCGAGCATTTTGAATGCTGAAGATAGTTCACCATTCGAAATTGCCGTAGTTGCTGCTTTTAATTCATGAATGATCAGTTTCATCCATAATTCGCTGACTTGATGAATCACGATAAATAACATTTCATCGTGGTGGTTAGACAGACGTTGTTGACTTGATAAAATTGAATCGAGGGATAAATAATCACTATACGTCATGTTTTCCTTAAAGTCTGTATGAATGGACGATTCATTCTCAAATGCTTTTGGATCATCTTTGGAATTCATGTTACTCCTCCTCGGATTTTTAATCGTGGTGCATTAATACAGCTCGAACAGGTGAACCGTCGGCACCGTTTAGGTGTAGTGGTAATGCAGACAGAAAATAGTTGCCAGGCGTAACCCCATCTAACATCACGTTTTCCAGAATAAACATTCCGTGGCGGTGTATTTCATGATGAATCGCCATGTTTTTACTGTTCAGTGCATCAACAGAAGGAACGTCAACGCCGATTAACTTAACTCCTTGCTTTGAGAGCGTATGGATCGCTTCAATTGATAACGTCGCAATGGATGAAGGGAAATGCTCTGGGTTATTTGGTGTATTTGTTTTTAACAAAACACGGCTTGCGTTTATAGATTCAAAAGCGTTGGCTTGGATGATGTCTTCATTTGAGACATCGATAACAACAGCATCACCTAGAAAAGGGTCAAGTGGAAGTTGATCAATCGTTAACCCGTCGTTATCTACGTGAAATGGCGCATCTACATGTGTTCCGCTATGGAGACTCGTTTCAATTTTTCCGATATTAACGGAACCGGTTTCGTCTTTCGTGTGGACAGTCTCATAACGAAAAGCAATGTCACCAGGCCAGTGGGCGAGTGTGTTGGAAAAGGGCTGACTAATGTCGATAATTTTCAAGAAACGACCTCCCTAGTCGAGCTAAAGCGTTCATATTTACGCTCGTTCATAATTTCTTTTAGTCGTTGTACGGTAATAAAAATATCTTCATACGTATTGTATAGCGGGACTGGAGCAAGACGAATGCCGTTTGGTGGGCGTAAATCTGGAATGATTCCATCGGCTTTTAATGCTTTTACAATTCGAACGGCTTCTTCGTGCTCAAGATATAGGTGTCCGCCTCGTGACTTTTCGTCTCTCGGATTACTAATGGTGAAATGATCGTTCGCCAACTCATGATCAATCAAGTCCATAAAGTAATCCGTCATACGTAAGGAACGTTCTCGAAGGGATGCGATGCCAACGTCATTAAACATTTCAAGGCTAGCGAGTAATGGAGCTGTGCTTAAAATGTGTGGAGTTCCGATCTGAAAGGCGCCTGCATCTTGCGCGAAGACAGGTTCGTGATTCATATCAAATTGTTTCGTTTTATCAGAAGCAAACCACCCTGCAAGTCCAGGTTTCGTTCCAAAATGCTTTTCATGAACGAACAATCCACCTGTACTGCCTGGACCGGCATTTACGTATTTGTAGTTGCACCAAAAGGCGAAGTCAACGCCCCAATCGTGTAGATGATGCACAGTCGCACCGATGGAATGGCACAAATCAAATCCAATAAGGATTCCACGCTCATGTGCGGCTTTTGTTAATGCTTCCATATCAAGAACTTGACCACTACGGTAAAGAACAGAAGGCAAAACGATGAGTGCAATGTCTTCAGTCATAGCATGAATTATATCTTCTGTCTTTAGCGTGAGCCCGTCTTTAGAGTCTACTTGTACGAGATGTAGAGTAGGATCGAGCCCTTTTAACGTTAGTTGACTTTGCAGTGCGTAAATATCACTCGGGAAATTCAACTGATCCGCTAGAATTTTAGTGCGATTCTCTTTAGGTTGAAAAAAACTCGCCACGAGTTGATGTAAATTCACCGTCGTTGAACCAGTAACAATGACTTCTTCAGGCTTTGCACCAACTAAGGGTGCCGTATCATGACCGAGTTGCTCACTTAAATAAAACCAAGGATGACTTCCAGATGTCCATCCATCAATCGCGTATGTTTTCCAACTTTCTAACAGTTCTAACACTATTTGTTCAGCAGGACGAGAAAGCAGACCTAGAGAATTTCCGTCCATGTATACTTTTGAATCATCGATATAGAACAATTCGCGTTTGGAAGCGACAGAATCTTGGCGATCACGATTTTTTGCATCTTGTAAAGTGAATGCTGTCATAACTACCTCATCCTTTCTTGTTATTATTATCGTAGTATGATTTCAAATGGATTGCTAGAGAACATTGAAAAAAACACTCGAACTTGAGGTTTATATAGCATCTTATTCATGCTAAAGCCTTGTAGGATAAATGGCTAAGTAGCGACAATAACAAGCGAAAGGTTTTCATTCATAACATTAACGCGTCGTCTCAGTACTGTGCGGAAATGTGTTCGTATAGGATAATAGATTTAATTTAATAAAATACTCAAAATTTTGTAGAATGTTTTCCGTTATGTTGCGTATGATAAATATAGGCGGTGTATACTTTTAGGGGGACGAAACCATGGCAAAGTTTTCTAAGTCAGAGATGATTTGTCTGTTGGCTGATTTGTGCGGCGTTCCAAAGAAATTTCTAGAAAGTATGGATGACGAAGGGGTTCACAAGTTGTTTCATGAACGTCTGAATGTCCAACGACCTTACACCATCGTTGAAAAACATAAGCAATCTTCCTGACGCTTCGATCTACGAAGCGTCTTTTTCTATACGTAAAACGATAAATCGCTTAAAATGGAGCGAGGAATAATGGAGTAAGGATGAAGTATTGTGATAAATGATCAACACCATACAGTGAAAATTGAGTTCACCCAAGAACATGAGCAATCGCTTTTATTTACCGACCCTGTAGCCATCGTGTCGACGACAGAAGGTACTCACGTTTTGGCGTGTCTACAAGAAGTTGAAAAATGGACGAATAACGGCTATTATGCTGCTGGATATATGACGTATGAAGCGGGCGCTTACTTAGGAAAAGGATTGCCTGTTAATGATCAAGTGCGTGATAAGTCGGATCCTTTAATGTGGTTTGGTATTTATGACACACCTAAGCCATACCCTCGGACAGAAGCAACAAACGAACCTTATCACGTATCGGGATGGGAGCAAGAGTGCTCGCACTCGGCCTACAAAGAAGCCATTGCGAACATAAAAGATCACATCGCTCTCGGTGACACGTATCAAGTGAACTATACGATGCGGTTACGTAGCCGTTTTCTCGGTTCAGCACATTCCTATTATGAATTGCTAAAGACGAAACAAAGAGCGCCATACAGTGCGTACATTCATGATGGCAAACGGCAAATGCTCTCACTATCTCCAGAGTTGTTCTTTAAAAAAGAAGGCACAACAGTGACAACCAAGCCGATGAAAGGGACGATTCGTCGAGGCACGACTAAAGCGGAAGATGAACAACTAAAGCAACAGCTACAGACATCTGAAAAAGATCAAGCAGAAAATGTCATGATTGTAGACTTGTTACGAAATGATCTTGGAGAGGTAGCAAAGGTTGGCTCTGTTTCTGTTGATGAACTGTTTACGATTGAACCGTATCCAACTGTATGGCAAATGACGTCTACGATTACCGCACAAACCGATGTTCAAACAACTGCAACACAAGTGTTACAATCGCTCTTTCCTTGCGGTTCAATTACCGGTGCTCCGAAGAAAGAAACGATGAAAATTATTGCTCAGTTGGAGTCATCCGCACGAGAGCTATATTGTGGGTCGATTGGGTACATTTCTCCGACAGGTGATGCATGCTTTAACGTAGCCATTCGAACGGCGACCGTTAAAGATGAGCACATTACGTACGGAATTGGTGGCGGGGTGACGTGGGATTCAACGACGGATGGTGAATACGAAGAAGCGTTGCTAAAAGCAAAAATTGTTACCGATCATCGTTCAAATGTGGAGCTCTTAGAAAGCATCGGTGTGCGAAATGGGCAGACAAAACACATAGAACTTCATTTAAGAAGGCTTAACGAATCAGCAACGAAACTTAAGATTGACTTCGATGCAACCCATATTCGTCGTCAGATCGAAGAAGAAATTGGGCGCCTGCCCAGTGAGCCACTGTATAAGCTTCGAGTAGTGTTAGGGTCGGAACTTACAGTTACCTCCCAACGTATTGAGCCGATGAAAGAGCCACAGCCGGTGCAATTTGCATCGCACCCAGTAGATTCCACCAATCCATTTCTAAAAATAAAAACGACAGCGAGAGGGCTCTATGAGCAACATAAACATGAACATCCGAACATGTTTGATGTGCTCCTTTTTAATGAAAGAGATGAGGTCACTGAATTTACTATTGGTAATGTGGTCATTGAACGTGATGGAAAATGGCTCACACCGCCTATAGAATCCGGTCTTTTACCTGGAGTCTTTCGAGAGTATCTACTGTGTGAAGGCACGATTACAGAATGCATTTTAACGAAAAAAGACGTGCAACATGCAGATCGCGTCTGGTTAATAAATAGCGTTCGAGAATGGATCAATGTAGAATTTACGGATTGAGATCAAACATACGTTCTTATATGATATACTTTGCATGAAAGGGGGAGTCGCCGCGTGTTTGATAAACCGAACCTCCAACAATTTATGAATGATTTGAGACAAAACGAGCATATTGCTCATTGGCATACATTACCAGAACGAAAAGCACACTATGCTTCGATGCCCACATCTCTTGATCAACGTTTACGAGATGTGTTTGTCAAGCGTGGAATTGATCAGCTCTACACACATCAACGTTCCGCTTACGACCACGTGTTTAATGGAGAGAACATAGTCACTGTAACACCAACTGCATCTGGTAAAACGCTCTGCTATAACTTGCCGGTCTTACAAACGATCGCACAAGAACCGGACGCAAGAGCGCTTTATTTATTCCCGACAAAAGCTTTGGCCCAAGACCAAAAAAGTGAACTGGCAGAGTGGATTGAATCATCTGGATTAGACGTAAACAGCTATACGTATGATGGTGACACTGCACCGGCTATTCGACAAAAGATTCGACAAGCCGGACACGTTGTAATGACAAATCCGGATATGTTGCATTCTTCTATTTTGCCTCATCATACGAAATGGGTATCGCTGTTTGAGAAATTACGATATATCGTCATCGATGAACTCCACATGTACCGCGGTGTGTTTGGTAGTCATGTTGCAAATGTTATTCGGCGATTAGTCCGCTTGGCTCGGTATTACGGAAGTGAGCCTCAGTTCATTTGCACATCTGCGACGATTCGTAACCCTAAAGAGTTGGCAGAACAATTAACCGAACAGTCCTTTTCACTCATCAACAACAACGGAGCGCCTAGCGGGAAGAAGCACCTTGCTTTTTATAATCCACCAGTCGTAAATCCATCATTAAACATTCGTCAAAGCGCGTCTAAAGAAGTACGAACGATTGCTAGACAAGTGCTTGAAGCAAATGCACAATTGATCGTTTTTGCGAAAAGTCGCGTGCGTGTAGAAGTCATTTACAGTGATTTGCAGTCGATGATGAACAAAGAATACGGACCGGCTTCAATTCGTGCTTATCGGGGCGGTTATTTGCCGAGTGAACGACGTGCCATTGAAAAAGGCCTTCGAAACGGAGAGGTACGAGGGGTTGTCAGTACAAATGCGCTTGAGTTAGGAATGGACATTGGTCAATTGCAAGTGTGTGTTCTAACAGGCTATCCAGGTTCGATCTCTAGTTTATGGCAGCAAGCTGGACGAGCTGGGCGTAGACAAGATGAATCACTCGTTATTTTAGTTGCAGGCTCTGCACCGATGGACCAATATGTCATGAATGACCCAGATTATGTGCTCCGTAGTGAAGCAGAAGAGGCTCGAATTGAGCCAAACAATGTGATGATCTTAATGGATCACGCGAAGTGTGCAGCTTATGAATTGCCATTTAAAGTGACGGATACGTTTGGTGGTATTGATATTAATGACATCATGGGATACCTTTCTGATCAACAGATCGTTCATTTGCGCAAAAACAAATGGTATTGGATGAGTCAAGCATTCCCAGCTCATAACATTAGTCTGCGTTCAGCATCGCAAGAAAACGTTGTGATCATTGACCAATCTGAAACTGCAAAGACGAGAGTAATTGGAGAAATGGATCGATTCAGTGCGATGACGTTACTCCATGAAGAGGCGATTTATTTGCATCAAGGGCAACAATTTCAAGTCGAACAATTGGATTGGGAAGAGAAGAAAGCTTACGTTAAAGCTGTTGACGTTGAATATTTTACCGATGCGAATTTGAACGTGAAGTTGTTCGTCATCGAAGCAGACCAAACGGCTGATGAGAAGCAGTATAGCGCATCGTTTGGTGATGTTGCAGTCACGATTATGCCGTCAATCTTTAAAAAAATGAAATTGTCAACGTATGAAAACATCGGATCAGGTCCAATTCATTTGCCACAAGAAGAGCTCCATACGGCTGGAATGTGGCTCGATTTTGAAGAGGCGGACCTGTTATTTTACGGGCGAAATCGTTTTGAGAAAATGCTCGTTTCACTTAGTCATTTAATGCACCATATCGGTGCTGTTATGACGATGAGTGACCGAAATGACTTGCACACTGCTGTCCAAATAAAAGCCGATCACTCAGAGAAATCTGCAATCTTTTTGTATGATCATTACCCGGGTGGAATTGGGCTCGCTGAAAAGTTGTACGATCGCAAAGCAGAACTGCTGGAGCGTTCACAGCAAATGATGGATCAGTGTCCGTGTGTAGATGGGTGTCCTTCATGTATTGGTGAAGGTTCAGAAGAGGGCTTAAAACAAGACGTTAAGCGATGGGTACAATCGCTCTTAGGTCGGTGATACTAATGGACTTTAAGAAAAAACTGAAACGAATGCAGCCTCACCTTGAGGCACGCGAAGTGACGGAAGCTCCTGTGAAAACAGAAGAGACGCATCCAGAGTTTACGCAAACAAAAGCATGGGAAGCGTTTGACAGTAAGGTCGTGCATTTAGAAGAAGGCATTGTCGTCCATCGAATGAGACGATATCGATTGAACGATGTTTTCAAGGGACACGTGATGTTGCAACAAACATTCGATCAGTGGCGTGCCAAAGGAGCGAGTTTACATCCACTTGCCCCTGATCAAGCGACACTTCCGACAGATTTATTGTTTTTCGATACAGAAACGACGGGTCTTAGCCACGGGGCGGGGAATATGATTTTTATGATTGGGACTGGCAGGATTGTCGACCAAGAAGTTGTTGTTGACCAATACTTCTTGCCAGGTCCTGAGCATGAGCTTGCGTTTTACACGTATTTTTTACAACAAGTTCACAACCTTGACGCGCTCGTCACATACAATGGAAAAGCATTTGATTGGCCACAAGTGAAGACGAGACATACGTTACTGCGTGAACAGTTGCCAAAGCTTCCTGAGTTTGGTCACTTTGATTTGTTGCATGCTGCAAGAAGGTTATTTAAACATGATTTAGAGTCTTGTCGATTATCGCAAGTCGAACAAGACATCTTGAATCTAAGACGTACAGAAGATACGCCTGGCTACCTTGCTCCAATGCTTTATCAAGATTATATGACGGAAAATGATCCTGATTATGTAAAAGGCGTGTTTGAACATAACGAGCAAGATATCGTATCGTTATTTCAGTTGTATGTGGAATTATCGGATCGTGTTATATCAGGTGGGTTTTCAAGCGGTGAGCAATATGAGGTTGCTCGTTGGTGGAAGCATTTAGGTTACGTAGACGAGGCAATTCATCGGTTTCGTGAGATCATTAATGATGAGAATGAGTTTTACCGGTTATCGCTGTTTGAACTCGCATCGCTTCTAAAGAAATCTGGTCAAGTGACAGAAAGCCAATCTTTATTTCTTCAATTGCTTGAAAGTGATGAGGATGTCGTCCATACAGAAGCCGCCGAAGCAATAGTGATTCACTATGAGCACGAGTTACGCGATTATCAAGCAGCGCTTGCCCTTTGTGATCGTGTATTGTGTACAAATGATCTAGTCGAACGTGAGCGAGAGAAGTGGTTGCATCGTTCACAGCGCTTGGTTCGGAAAATAGAAAATACTAACGGTTAATTATTTCCCGGGGAAGCGCAAAATCCGTCATTTTCTTACGTTTTTATCTACGTTCATTCGACATGAATGTGCCCAATCCTACTAAAATAGGTACTTGCACGATAACGCTCGCCTCCTCTTTTACATATTGTAATAGTGAACTTACAATCAAGGAGGAGTTAACATGAGACATCATCACAAAGGGTGTGGCCATCACCACCACATGCAAAATCATGGCTGCAATGGAAATGGAAATCAACCAATCGTATTACCAGCAGTCGTTCATCCATCACAAAACAGCACGTCATTTAGCGATCAAGAGTATATTATTCCTGAGGTGCACCCATCGCACCATACGCACGTGCACAAAGACGTCTACAAGCACGTTCATAGCCACCCTCATACAACAGATAACGTATATGAGTGTGAAACAGAGCAGTTTGATTGTGGACCTGGAAACGGCGCATTTGGTGGACAAATGATGAACAATAACGGTTACGGCGGTTTCGGTGGACACGGTGGTCATCATGGGAAGCAAGGCAAAGGCTGCGGTCATCGCCCTTGGTAATGGCTAGCTGTATGTAAGGACAACCATCTAGGCGAAAGTACTGACACATCAGTGTCGGTACTTTTTTAGGTAGATGGAGGTAAATCTCACGCTTGAAATTGACTTTTCTACAACGATCTGAAAAAATATTGCTATACGATGGAAGAGACTATGAGTGTGAGGTGAAGCCGATGTCAGTAAATGCACAATTAGATGCAAAGAAGATTCTTGACAAAGAATTTAAGACGAGCATGAAAGGCTACAATAAAGAAGAGGTTGACCAGTTTCTCGATTTTGTTATTCAGGATTATGAATTGTTTCAAGAGCATGTGACGAAGCTTGAAAAGGAAATTGAACAGCTTAAGAAGATGCAACCATCGCCACAAGTTCAACGTCAACGCAGTGCTGCTCCACAACAACCTGAGCGTGCTCAAGCGTCTGTAGAGACGCAGTCAGCCACTCAAGTAGGTACAACCAATTACGATATCCTAAAAAGACTATCAAACCTTGAAAAAGAAGTGTTTGGGAAAAAGCTAAGTGAGTAAAGGCGTCGTTCACGTGTATGTTGATGCTGCTTGCGCTGGGGATCCCGGTGCTTGTGGCATTGGGGTTTTTCTGAAGCATCCATCTGGAGATGTAGAGCGAATTTCTAAACGGATTACGTCGACACATATTCACGCAGCCGAATTTATTGCGTTAAAAGAGGGAATTGCTTTCGCTCAAGCTAAAGGATATCGGGAGGGGCGTTTTTTTACTGATTCCCAACTTGTGGACCAATCTGTTAATAAAGGAAAGGTTCACAACGCAAGCTACCGACCGTTATTACACGACGTTTTACTAGAAAGCGCGGAGTTTGATTTATTTTTTGTTAGCTGGGTAAGTTCTAGTAAAAATAAAGAAGCAGATCATCTTGCAAAACAAGGGATTCATAAACAAATTTAACACTTAACGTTGCAGAATTAAACATTCCACGTTATAATACAGCTTGCGCATATGCTGGAACTCTTCGGGCAATCGCGCCGTTTCTTTAGAATCGGTGAGGAAAGTCCATGCTCACACAACCTTAACTGGATGTAGTGTTCGTGCTTGACGAAACAATAAGTCAAGGCAGCTTACTTGTAAGTTGACGGCGCTTGGAACACCTAAGTCAATCGATATGGTGAACCATCGTAACGTGCCACAGTGACGTAGCTTCTCGGAAACGAGAAGAGTGGAACGAGGTAAACCCCACGAGTGAGTAACCCAAAATATGGTAGGGGCACTTTTTCGGTGGAAACATACGAAAGAGGCGAATATATCGCAGATAGATGATTGCCGTCGTCGTGTGAGGTCAACAGCCTTAGCACGTCGATACAGAACATGGCTTATAGAAGGTTTCCAGCCTCTAGAGGACCCCGTTTTCGGGGTTTTTTTACTTTATGAACTAAACTCAGTATAATCATAGACGAATTGATAAAAGAAAGTAGGGGTACGAATGAGTGAGACGTACACATTCATTGCAACCGCAACGATGGGACTTGAAAGCATTGTCGCAAAGGAAATTAAAGCATTAGGATATAAAACGACAGTTGAAAACGGCAAGGTCATGTGGGACGGACCGATTGAATCCATGATTGAAGCGAACCTTTGGGTACGTACTTCGGACCGCATTAAGCTTGTTGTTGGTGAATTCGATGCATTTACCTTCGATGAACTGTTTGAGAAAACGAAAGCTCTTCCATGGGAAGATTTCATTCCTGTATACGGAGAGTTCCCAGTAGATGGTCGTTCGGTGAAATCGACGTTATTTAGTATTTCAGATTGTCAACGGATCGTAAAAAAGGCCGTCGTTGAACGGTTGAAAGAAACATACAATCAAGAATGGTTCAAAGAAGATGGGCCGAAATTCCAACTAGAAGTTGCCCTTTTAAAGGACAAAGCAACGCTTACAATTGATACATCGGGAGAAGGTCTTCATAAGCGTGGCTATCGTCGATTACACAACCGTGCTCCACTAAAAGAAACGCTTGCTGCTGCACTGATTTCACTAACGAACTGGCGCTACGATGAGCCGTTTTTAGATCCATTCTGTGGTTCTGGTACGATTCCAATTGAAGCGGCCTTAATGGCTAAGAATATCGCTCCTGGCTTGTATCGTAACTTCGAATCTGAACAATGGCCTTGGATTGATGAAAACCTTTGGGCAGAAGCTCGTGAACGAGCAAAAGCAAAAATTGTTGACCGAGAGATTCAAATTTACGGTTCAGATCATGACCGCGAACTTATCGAACTTTCAACAGAGAATGCGAAGCTTGCTCACGTGCCAGAAATTCAGTTCGAGCGAAATGCTGTACAAGATCTTAAAGCACCAGCTGAGCGAGGCATTCTCGTTGCAAATCCACCGTATGGCACGAGATTAGAAGATGAGAAGACGGTCCAGCGAATTTATAGGCAACTCGGAGATGTCGTACACGATGAGTTTCCATTCTGGTCGGTTTACGTAATCACAGCGAATGAACAATTCGAAGAAGCATATGGCGAAAAGGCGACGAAGAAGCGTAAATTGTATAACGGGAACATCAAGACTGATTATTATCAGTTCTGGGCGAAGCGTAGATAGCATATTTTTCCTTAAAAGTGCGTATACTAACGATACGTTTTTTTAAGGAGGCATGGACGTGTTCAAAACTGAATACAACTATCTAGAGCTTGAACAAATACAAGCAGCAATTACGACGGCAAAGGACTCACTCAAGCATGCTAGGTTGACGACGGAACAACAAATAAACGTGAACAAAGCAATGGGTGCGGCCCATGTCGCATATCAACGAGCACATGACTACGTGATTTACAGACGTTTAAACTGCTGAACTTTCAGCAGTTTTTCTTATGGCTTTTTCTTTTCAGAATGTAATAGAGCAACACTTCAACGTTTAGTATGATAAGATTTTAGAGAATACGATAAGTGATGGGTTTTTTTATTACGTTAATAGTAAGGAGGAAATAGCATGAGTTTTCAAAACCCTTCTAGGGAAGAGATTGGTGAGATTCTAACGAAAGCGAAGCGAATTGCAGTCGTTGGATTGTCTGATGATCCTTACCGTACGTCCAATAGTGTGTCACAAGCGATGCAAGATGCAGGGTATGAAATTATTCCTGTAAACCCGATGATTGACGAGGCTTTAGGTGTTAAAGCTGTCTCATCATTATCTGAAGTTGAAGGTCCGATTGATATTGTAAATGTGTTCAGAAGAAGTGAATTCGTTCTTGATGTAGCAAAAGAAGCAGCAAAAAGTAACGCAAAAGTATTTTGGACACAACTGAATGTTGTGAGCGACGAAGGAGCAGCGATTGCCAAGGATGCTGGTATGACAGTCATTATGGATCGATGCATTAAAGTAGAACATAGCATTACAACGTAAAAACACCCCCTTCCACGAAAGGAAGGGGGTGTTTTTACGTTATTCTGCTAAAGGTCTAGGATCTTCTAAGTAGCTTAAGATTCCTTCAGCTGCACGGTAAGAAAGTGCACCTACTGTAGGCGTTGGATTGTACCCGCTGTTATGAGGGAATGCAGAAGCACCAACGACAAATAAGTTTTCACAATCCCACATTTGTAAATAGTTGTTTACCGCAGATGTCTCAGAATCAGAACCCATAATAACCCCACCTGTGTTATGAGTGGTTTGATAAGGCATGATGTTATAATCGCCAATATCAGGGTTCGATACAACTTCATTGGCACCCATCTCTTCAAGAATCTCTGTAAGTCTTGCAGATTGGTGAGCAGCTAAGTTACGATCTTGCTCTGTGAAATTGTATGTCATCCGTAGCAGTGGATCGCCATGAGAATCGGTATAGGTCGGGTCTAAATCTAGGTAGTTATACCGATAAGGCAGACTTGCTCCTTGAGATCCTAAAGACAACGTACGATAGAAGTAATGAGCAGATGCTTCTTTGAACTCTTTCCCCCATGTCGGTGTACCAGGAGGGACAGGGTTCGTTGCGATCGGTCGGATTCCAGTCTGTGTAAGCTGAATTGTACCCCCATGTAAGAAGTCGAGATCGCTATGGTCGAAGTTATCGGCATTATAGTCATCAACTTGACCACCAAGCGCTCCAGCCCCTGCGTACAAGTTAAATTGCTCGTCGAAGAATCCTTGAGCACTAGCCATAACTTGATAACAATAGTTCTTACCAATCACGCCTGTTTCGTTTTCTGGGTCGTAAGGATCGCCGATTCCAGATTGTAGCAATAAACGCGTGTTGTTCATGACGTAAGACGTCAAGATGACAACATCTGCAGGTTGGAAGTAGTCCTCACCAGTTCTCGTGTCAGTGAAGTATACACCATCGGTTTGATTGCCATCATACGCAATTTCACGGACATTTGAATGCGTGCGTACTTCAAAGTTTCCCGTTTCTAGAGCCGTAGGAATGACTGTAATAAGCGGATCGGACTTCGCTTGATAGTCGCACCCAAAGCGTTCGCAAAATGAACAGTACATACATTGATTGATCGTTTTCCCATCAGGGTTTGTGTACGCTTCTGATAGGTTTGCAGAGGCACTAATGTAAGGATGTAATCCGAGACTATCAGCCGCTTCTGCAAACATTTTCATCGATCTCGTCTGTTTCATTGGTGGGGTCGGGAATTCAGTTGATCGTGGAGCAGTCATTTCATTGTCTTCACCAGAAGTACCGATTGTTTCGTCGAATTTAGCGAAATACTCTTCCATATCATCATAAGAGATGCCCCAGTCTTGTAAAGGCATATCATCAGGAATTCTGTCTTCTCCGTAGTTGTCAATTGTCTGTGTTCTGATTTCAAAGTCATAAGGGTAGAATCTAGGACATTGACCATTCCAGTGAATACCAGCGCCCCCAAGGTCTGTTCCGAGTAAGAATGAGCCCATCTGACGCATTGGAAGAGCTAACATATCCTGATCATTTCTAAAGGTAAGCGTTTCTTTCGATAAATCTTGCATTAATTCATAGCGAATGGCATAACGTAATTCATCTTTTTGCATGATAAAATCGTTAATCTTACGCTCGCTTCCGCGTTCTAAACCGATACATTCGTAACCTTCTTTTGCAAGTTCAGAAGCAATGATACCGCCAGACCAGCCGACGCCAACGATTGCAACTTGTTTTCTTGGTAATTCTGTTGCCATAGTTACGTAACCTCCAAAACTTTTAATTAGCGCTAAACATACGATTTACGTATGGTGTGCATGTAAACTGATCGGTTCCATTTCAACGAACTCATCGGCTTCAATGACGTCAAAGAAGGCCATTTGTCCACCAGGGTATTTCTTAATGCGCCAACCGTCCATGTTTAAGTTGCCGCCGTAAACAGGGTCTGCATAGACACCTTCTAAGGTCGCTTGACGAAGCATCGTGAAAAATGCGTCTGCAGTCACACCAGTCATATCGACCTCGGCATTTTGGAAGTGTCCTAAAATCTCATCTTGTTGTTCGCCATCGAGGTCGAAGAACGCTTCGCCAAATTGATCTTGTGCGATATCTTGAATTCTCGATACCCCGTAAAGGAATACTTCACGACGGCGCATACCTGTTTGTGGACCTTGTGTTGGAGCCCCTTCATGGAACGGACCTTCCATGTATTCACGAGAGTTAAACCCGTATTCGCCAGCAAGCTGTTTGTCAATAAAGAATGGAACAGCAAGGGCGATTGCACCAGGACCCGTTTCATCATCAGGGAAAATTCGTTCTACGGCCGCACTTAGTACACGAAAGTCTTCTTGACGCTTAAAGAACATTCTTGCTTTCGTTAATTGCTCATCACCACCTGTTTGATCAGTTTGATCTCCTTCGGTATCAGTTGCAGGTGAGGTATCATCTGTGAAAGAATTGGTTAGTAGACTACCTAAAATCCCCCCACCAACAACACCACCGACAACGAGACCACTGTTTTTAAGAAAGTCTCGACGCGTCATGCCAGATTGGTTATTTTCTTCTGCCATAATGGGTTCACTCCTTTTAACCGTCATTACGATTGTTTCTTGCGCATTTTACTTTTGCCCATATTTGGTTAAAATTACTCAAAATAAGAAAAAAGTTACGTATTCTCTATTGAATCTGCTGAGCTTTATATGGAGAATTTGGGTATCACATGCAAATATAGCTTGAAAACATACGTTCTTAACCTGTATTGTATAAAGAGAGCAAATCGGCAAAGACCGAGATAGAGATGCCTATACAGTAGGCTTTTTGTTTCTGTTTAGGAAAGGGGTCACTTAGATACGTGAGTCAAGATAAAGATCAAACACTTGAATATAATGATGATGCGATTCAAGTACTTGAAGGACTTGAAGCTGTCCGTAAGCGACCTGGTATGTACATCGGGAGTACGGATACGAGAGGATTGCATCACCTTGTTTATGAAATTGTAGATAATGCTGTCGATGAAGCGATGGCGGGTTTTGGTAATCATATTAAAGTGATCATTCATAAAGACGATAGTATTTCTGTTGAGGATGAAGGACGTGGGATGCCTGTTGGGACTCACCGAACGGGTCGACCGACGCCAGAAGTCATTATGACGGTACTTCATGCAGGTGGTAAGTTTGGACAAGGCGGATATAAGACGAGTGGAGGTTTACACGGGGTTGGTGCTTCGGTTGTAAACGCATTGTCGTCTTCGCTTGAGCTCACGATCTATCGCGATGGGCATAAATATCGTCAACGGTTCGAACGTGGCGGTGTTCCCGTTACGACACTTGAAAAGCTTGGCAAGACGAGAAAGTCAGGAACAACCGTTCACTTCAAGCCAGATGACACGATGTTTCAAACGACAAACTATCAGTATGAATCACTTTCAGAACGGTTAAGAGAAAGTGCATTTCTGCTTGGTGGAACGTCTATTACCCTTGTTGACGAACGTAAAGGCAAGGAGAAGAGTGAGACGTATCAATACGAGACAGGAATTGATGCGTTTGTTGAATACTTGAATGAAGATAAAGAAGCGTTGCATAACGTGGCTTCTTTTGACGGTGTTCATCAAGACATCCATGTGAATTTTGCTTTTCAGTTTAACGATAACTATACGGAGAATATCTTGTCATTTGTTAACCATGTTCGCACAAGGGACGGCGGGACCCATGAATTTGGGATGAAATCGGCGTTTACAAGAGCAGTAAATGAGCATGCAAGAAAGTTACAGCTTCTAAAACAAAAGGATAAGAACCTTGATGGCAATGATATCCGTGAAGGATTAACCGCGGTACTGTCTATTCACATACCTGAATCATTACTCCAATTCGAAGGTCAAACGAAGAGTAAACTCGGTACACCAGAAGCGCGTCAAAGTGTCGATAACCTTCTCTCTGAGAAGCTCGTATACTTTTTTGAAGAAAACCCTAAATTAAGTACGCAATTAATTAAAAAAGCAATCAAAGCTCAAGAAGTTCGTGAAGCTGCCCGTAAAGCAAGAGAAGAAGCGCGCAGTGGTAAGAAGAATAGTCGCAAAGACGCGCTTTTAAGCGGTAAGCTCACACCAGCACAATCAAGAAATCCACAGCGCAATGAATTGTACCTCGTGGAAGGGGACTCTGCAGGTGGTTCTGCAAAACAAGGTCGTGATCGTAAGTTTCAAGCGGTCTTACCACTTCGAGGAAAAGTAATTAATACTGAACGTGCAAAGCTTGATGACATTATGAAAAACGAAGAGATTCGTACGATTATTTATAGCATTGGTGCGGGTGCTGGTACGGACTTTTCTGTGGAAGACTGTAATTACGATAAAGTGGTCATTATGACGGATGCCGACACCGATGGCGCTCATATCCAAGTTTTGCTGTTAACGTTTTTCTATCGTTACATGCGTCCGCTCATTGAAGCAGGGAAAGTGTTTATTGCGTTGCCTCCACTGTACAAAGTCGAAAAAGGCTCAGGTAAAGGGAAAAAACTTGAATACGCGTGGGACGAATCTGAATTGAAGAAAGCGATTGAGACGGTTGGGAAAGGCTATACGATCCAACGTTATAAAGGTCTTGGTGAGATGAACGCTTCCCAGTTGTGGGAAACGACGATGAACCCTGAGACACGTACGCTCGTGCGCGTTCGAGTTGAAGATATTGCTAGGGCAGATAAACGTGTGTCTACGTTAATGGGTGACAAAGTAGAACCACGTAGAAAATGGATTGAATCGCATGTCGCCTTTGGCTTAGATGAGGAAACGAACATCTTAGACAACGAAATGCTCGTTGCAGAGGAGGACGACACCGGTGCAAGAAGCTGAAAAGTATTTGGATTTACCACTGGAAGAAGTGATTGGAGATCGCTTTGGAAGGTATAGTAAATACATTATTCAAGAACGAGCGCTACCTGATGCTCGGGATGGATTGAAGCCTGTACAACGAAGAATTCTTTACGCGATGCTTCGAGATAATAACTTGTCTGATAAACCGTTTCGTAAATCCGCAAAGACGGTCGGAAATGTGATCGGTAATTATCACCCTCACGGTGACTCTTCTGTTTATGAGGCGCTCGTCCGGATGAGTCAATCGTGGAAAATCCGCAAAAACCTCGTCGAAATGCACGGAAACAACGGTTCCATTGACGGGGACCCACCTGCAGCGATGCGTTATACAGAAGCCCGCCTTTCTGCACTTGCAGAAGTAATGGTTCAAGACATCAGGAAAAATACGGTCGAGTATATTCCGAACTTTGATGACACGGAAGAAGAGCCAGTCGTTTTGCCTGGCTATTTTCCGAACTTACTCGTTAACGGTTCGACAGGGATCTCTGCGGGGTATGCGACAGATATTCCCCCTCATCATTTGGGGGAGATTATTGACGGCGCGATCTTGCTACTTGATCGCCCGAATTCCGACGTTAAAGATTTGATGAATGTTATTCAAGGTCCAGACTTTCCCGGTGGTGGAACAATTCAAGGCTATGAAGGGCTCAAAAAGGCTTATGAGACGGGGAAAGGACGTATCGTTCTTCGAGGAAAAGCCGAGGTTGAAACGCTTCGAGGTGGGAAAGAACAGATCGTTATTACTGAGATTCCATATGAAGTGATCAAAGCAAACCTCGTTAAGCGTATGGATGAGATTCGCTTTGATAAGAAGATCGATGGGATTGCCGAGGTTCGCGATGAAACGGATCGTACGGGACTAAGAATTGTCGTCGAGCTAAAGAAAGAAGCCGATGCAAAGAGCATCCTGCATTATTTGTATAAGAATACCGACCTACAAGTGAATTACAACTTTAATATGGTCGCTATTTCAGAAAAGGCACCAAAGCTTCTTGGGCTTAAATCACTGTTAAATGCCTACCTTGATCATCAAAAAACGGTCACAACGAATCGTAGTCGCTATGATTTAGATCAAGCTTTAAAACGTAAACATATTGTTGAAGGACTTATTAAAGCGATTAGCGTGCTTGATGAGCTCATTCAACTTATTCGAGAATCCAATGACAAACAAGATGCGAAAAACAATATCATCCAACGTTTTGGATTTACGGAAATGCAAGCAGAAGCAATCGTCACGTTGCAACTTTATCGATTAACAAATACAGATATCCAAACGTTGGAACGCGAAGCAAGTGAATTAGATGAGACGATTAATGCGCTGAATGAAGTGTTAAACAACCCAAAAAAGCTTGTCCAAACGATCAAAAAAGAACTAAAACAGGTCAAAAAGACATTTGCTGATAATAGAAGAACGAACGTTGAGCGAGATGTTGAAGAACTTAAAATCGATATGCAGACGATGATCCCGCAAGAAGACGTGATCGTCACAGTTAGTCGAGAAGGCTACGTAAAACGGACGAGCGTTCGATCATTTACAGCTTCGAATGATGAGCGACCTGGCATGAAAGAAACGGACGATTTAACCTTCTTTAAAGAAATGAATACGACAGAGACGATTCTGATCTTTACTGAAAAAGGTCAGTACCTTTATGTGCCGATTCATCAACTACCAGATATTCGTTGGAAAGACAATGGACAACACGTTGCGAACCTCGTGTCCATTTCACCTGATGATCGCGTCGTGAGTGTGATTCCTGTTGAACAATTTCATGAAGATCAGTTCCTCGTTTTTATTACGAAGAATGGCATGATTAAACGGACTCCATTAAACGAATATCAAGCACAACGTTTTAATCGTGCACTTGTTGCTTTGAAGTTAAAGGCAGATGACCTCGTTCGATTTGTTGGTGTAACGAATGGAAAAGAACAAGTCATGATTGTCACTCATCTCGGCTATGGACTACGGTTTGATGAAGAAGAAGCCAATATAGTCGGCCAACGAGCGGCAGGGGTAAAAGCAATCGCATTGAAAGACGATGATTTTGTCACTTCAGCATTTACGTTTGATCCAACTCATGTGAAGACGATGCTCGTTACGACTCAGCGAGGTGCGATGAAGCAAGTAAAAGTTTCTCTATTTACGAAAAGTAGTCGAGCTAAGCGAGGTACAACGATGGTTAGGGAACTTAAACGAAGTCCCCACTTCGTCGTTCAAGCATGGCCGGTTACGACAGATAGCAACGCTTTTGTGGCTCGTACTGAGAATGGTGACACTGAACATGTCGAGGGTGAATCAATTAAAGAATATGATCGTTATCAAACGGGGAATTATGTCGTGGATACGGATACAAGTGGCATGATTGAAGACGTTTGGCCATATATTGATCATAGTCAAAAAAAATGAGGATAGTCGAATTGAGAGAGTCTCACAGAACGTGATGTGAGGCTTCTCATTCGTTATTGCAAAGAACGGAGAAAAGATATGAAAGCCGGTACGCATTTGGTCGGTGCCGTTGCATTAACGACTTTGTATGATCGATTCGTGCCTGTTTCATGGGGCGCGCCACCAGAAGGAGTGGAATCGGTTGTCATGCTTGGTGCAGCTTTAATCGGGGGACTTCTACCAGACATCTGTCACCCAAACTCAACAGCAGGCAAAAAAATATCATCTCTATCTGTCATGATTAGAGGTGTATTTGGTCATCGTACGTTTACACACAGTTTACTTTTTTTACTCATTGTTGGAGTCTTAACCGGACTCATACCAGGTACATATGGCGTTGCTATTCAAACCGGAATACTTATAGGTATGGTTAGTCATTACTTACTAGACATGTTGACGTCTAGAGGCATTCGACTATTCTACCCAATTCCGACGATGGTTCGATTTCCGTGGCATACGAAAACCGGTTCGTTTTTAGGAGAAGGCAGTGTCTTATTCGTTTGTATGTTATGGATTAGTTATTATAGTTTAGAATACGTAGGGGTAATTGGTTGAAATTGTCGAAAAATGATTGTTGCAACGTGACTTTTGGCTTATAATGAACATCAATGTCATGTTTAGGGGATGGGATGGCAATGGTTCGACGTGTAACAATCGCTTTGTCACTTCTACTGCTAAGTTTTTCGTTGTTCACGAGTAATGGCGTAACGGCAACGTCTGAGGGACTTGGCAATAAATACGTTTCAGCATATGAAAAATCAACAATTTCGAAGATCCCAACGAGTGAGCTTGCGGAAGTACAAGCAGAGGCTGCGATCGTAGTCGACGTGAATACTGGTCAAATGCTATGGCAAAAGAATGCTAGAGAGCCGTTTGCACCAGCGAGTATGTCAAAGATTATGACGATGTATCTCGTATTAGAAGCGATCGAAGAAGGTGACGTTGATCGTGAAGAAGTCGTAACGATTAGTGAAGAGGCTGCAGAGACAGGTGGAAGTACGATGTTTTTACAAGAAGGTTCAGAATGGACCGTTTCTGATTTGTTTGTCTCAATGGCTTTAGCTTCTGCAAACGATGCATCTGTTGCTTTAGCAGAGCATCTCGCATCTGATGAAGAGGGCTTCGTTAGGAAGATGAACGAGAAAGCCGTTGACTTTGGTCTTTCGAGTCATGCGAACTTTGTGAATAGTCACGGATTGCCACAACCCAAAACGAGAGAAGAATCAACGTTAACCGCATACGATACAGCGCTGATAGGTTTTCACTTAATTCAAGATTATCCTGAGGTGATTGAACTAACCCAGAAGCCTTATTTTACGTTATCGTTTTCGAATCAACAGTTTTACAATACAAACCAATTACTTGACCGACAAGTAGAGATCGAAGAAATGAATGACTCCCTGCATCAACTAGAGGATGAAGATGAACGACAAGAGCTTGAGGAACAACTTCTCTTGATGGACGAAGGATTACAAGGGATGGATGGGCTAAAAACGGGTTACACGAATCGTGCGGGTTATTCATTTATCGGGACGGCTGAACGAGGTGAGCAAAGATTGTTGTCTGTTGTAATGAAAACAGACTCGAATCAGTCACGCTTTCAAGCAACAAAGACGTTATTAGAAGCTGGATTTGATTATTACCCTGTAAATAGAGTAGCTGTGAACGACGGAGATCGTGACAACTAATCAAAGCAAGAGCTGAATTCATGTACGATACATGAATGCGGCTCTTTATTTTTTTCGTCAGATAAATTGACAATACACTATACGCAAAAAACATATTGACTTCTCGTTTCGCATTCGATAGGGTTTATATAAGAATATTCTGTTATATTACAGGATTAAAGTCGGGAGAGATGTACTAATGCTATAACAAAGTCAAGAATTATGGAAGTACATACGTTTAATAATCTTAATACTTAGTCAATGGAGGAAGCTGGGGGACGAGCAATGATGAAGAAGTTAAAAGGGGGACTTGTCGGGTTATGTATGGCAGCGTTCGCGTTAACTGGATGCATAACGAATACGACGTCAACAGGTGAAGAGATTCACGAATGGAACATGACCATAACTGTAGGACCAGGGTCTACGTGGTATGAAGGCGCTTTGAAATTCGCAGAGGATTTAGAGAGAGAGTCGGACGGGCGAATGCAGATTGAGATTTATACGAATGAACAACTGTCAGCTGGCAATCAAGAAGCCGGGGTTGAACAACTGATGGACGGCCTTAAAGACTTTTCGTATAACTCTAGTATTATTTATGCAGGTGTCGACCAACGCTTCGGTGTGTTAAGTGCGCCGTTTTTAATTAATGATTATGACGATGCTAGCCGCGTGTTAAATGGCGAGAGCGGACAAATCATTGAAGGCATGTTACGAGAGCGGGGAGTTGAACCACTAGGATTTGGCGAAAGTGGTTTTCGTCAAATTACGAATGATACGTTACCAATTCGTACGCCTGAAGATCTTGATCATCTGAAAATCCGCGTTCCGAACATGGGAGTGTTAACGAACCTTTTCCGAACACAAGGTGCGGATCCAATTACGATGCCGTTTTCTGAAGTGTACACGGCCTTACAGCAAGGGACCATTGACGGCCAAGAGAATCCAGTAGACGTTACGTATTCATCAGGTCTCGTTGAAGTTCAACAATACATGACGATGTGGAACTACGTGTACGATGCGATTATTTTAGGAATGAATAAGGACTTGTATGATTCATTACCTGAAGACGACCAAGCGTTAATTCGAGAAGTTGCTGCTGAGGCGAATGCGTATCAAATTCAAATTACCCGTGAAAAAGAAGCGATGCAATTAGAAGAGCTTGAAGCAGCTGGGATGGAAATTTATTATCCAACCGAGGATGAAATTGAACAATTTAGAAACGACTCACAACCTGTCTATGATCAGTTTCGCGACATTTGGGGCGAAGATCATATGCAAACGTTTTTAGATGAAGCGATGGGAAGTGAGGAAATAGAATGAAGTGGTTAACGTATATTGAATATGTACTCGTCATTGTTGCTATGGCTGGGATGTCAATCATTACGTTTGGCAACGTATTGTCCCGTTATTTCTTTGATACGTCCTTTGCCTTTGCAGAAGAAATTACAATTAACTTGTTTGTACTTGCCACATTTATTGGAGCATCAATTGCAATTAAAAGACAAGCACACTTTCGATTTCAGTTCCTTTATGAAAAAATGAGAGGTTCGTTTAAACGCATGATGTTACTTACAACGAGTGCTCTTATGCTATTCTTTTTGTTATTAACGCTCTTATTTGGTTTGGAGCTTGTCATGAATCAGTTTGAACGCGGCCGTATGACACCAGCTCTTAACATTCCACAATGGTTATTTACGCTTTCAATTCCTGTCGGTTCACTGTTTTGCATGATTCGAACAGTAGAGAGTACCCTCCTTTCATGGAAAGGTATGAATCGAAACGAATCGCATCAATGGTCGAACATCGAATCGAAGAGTAAGGAGTTGGAAGGGTAATGTTAACAGCGCTTATGTTTGTCTTGTTTTTCATCTTGATCTTTATTAATTTACCTGTCGCATTTGCCCTAGGCATTGCAGCAGTCGTCGTTATTTTACTCGATAGTGGCTGGAGTTCTCTTGGACTCATTCCTAGCATCATGTATTCATCGATATCATCCTTTACATTGCTTGCGATTCCTTTTTTCGTGTTAGCAGGCGTCATTATGGGTTACTCAGGAATTTCTAAGCGCTTAATTGATTTTGCTTATCTCGCGTTCGGACACCGAAAAAATGGGATTGTCATTGTGGCGATCGTAGCAGCATTCTTTTTCTCAGCCATCTCTGGTTCAGGCCCGGCAACTGTTGCTGCAATGGGTGCTCTTTTAATACCCGCATTGATTCAAAACGGTTTTCCCGCAAATCGCGCATCCGCTCTCGTCGCAAGCTCTGGTTCATTAGGAATTATCTTACCACCGAGCATTGCATTTATCGTTTTTGGCGTGATCGCGAGTGATTTTACGAGTGTATCGATTAGTCGTCTTTTCGTTGCAGGAATCGTTCCAGGCATTTTACTTGCTGTTGGTCTTCTCGTAGCCAGTATATTTGTGAGTAAGCAAAACAAGCAGTTGATGAAAGCTCGCAATGAAGCGGCACCTGTAATTGAAAAAGCGCCACTCGTAGATGTATTAAAAGCCTTTGTGAAAGCTCTTTTAGGGCTCATGATACCAGTCATCATTCTCGGTGGAATTTATTCTGGAATGTTTACACCGACCGAAGCGGCAGTTATTGCGGTGTTCTATGCACTCATCGTTGGTCTATTCTTCTATAGGGAATTAAAGCTAAAAGACATTCCGAAAATTCTGATCGATGCTTCTGTTCAATCTGCGGTAATTATGTTCATTATCGGTGTTGCTTCATTATTTTCATATATTATTACGACACAACAAGTCGCATCAACGATTACATCGTCTGTACTAAGCTTAACTGCGAATCCGTTTATACTATTGCTAATGACAGCAGTGATTTTACTTATCGTTGGCGCGTTTATTGATGCCATTTCAGCGTTTTATATTTTTATTCCGCTTTTGATGCCAATTTTACTTGAAGTAGGTGTAGATCCGACGACAATTGGGGTTATGATGACCGTTAGTCTTGCGATTGGATTGTTTACACCACCGGTTGGACTGAATTTGTTTGTTGCGAGTGGCATTTCAGGTGTTTCTTCAGAAAGTATCGTACGAGGAATTGGTCCTTATTTAATTGCATCCATCATTGTTTTACTCATCGTCATGTACGTACCGATCGTCTCGAATGGTTTGCCGGATTTATTAGGGATGTAGCAGGGAATTGAAAAAGAAACGAGAACTAGTGTTTATTGGGAGGAGAGAAAAGAATGGCTGAAGAGAATCTATTTGAAGGTTTGCCATCAACAGCTGTATCTGACGGTTTGCAAGGGTATAACCATATGAAAAACGGTGTGTATCCACTCAAAGAGAAGTGGAAGCTAAGTGGACCTGCATTCACAGTAGATGTGTCGGGTGGTGAGAATCTATCCCTTTTAAAAGCGATTAAAAGTGCCTCTGAAGGCGATGTGTTGGTCATTGACGGCAAAGGGGAACGAAGCGTTGCGATTGCAGGTGACTTTATCATTGGGCTTGCGAAAACACTAGGTCTAAAAGGGATCGTCGTTGATGGCGTCATTCGTGATTTAGAAGCGATTCGTGATCTTGATTTTCCAGTCTTCTGTATAGGGACAACACCGGTTGCGAGTAAAAAGAACGAATACGGAAAGCTACAAGTCCCTATCACTTGTGGTGGTGTCGTCGTAAGCCCTGGCGATTATATTGTTGCTGATGTCGATGGCGTTGTTGTTGTGCCAAAAGAAGATGCGAAAGACGTGTATAAGAAAACGTTAGATAAGATTGCGAAAGACGAAAAAAGAGAAAAAGAGATCGGTAACGATCCAAAGAAAGCACGTAAGTATTTAGAGCAGTATTAATTAGCAGCATATCTACATACGTGTTATAAAACGCTCGTGACAGGTTTAAATGAGGAGTCATGCGGGAATGTATTCGATACCGTTCGAATACGATGAAGCATTAATCATTTGGCAAAGGTGTGATGTTGAATGGTGAAGATTTCCCATATTAAGAAGGTATTAGAGAGCATGAGCAAAGATCAGCGTACGAATACATTGAAAGAAGACGTGTCATGGGTTGCGCCGATCAGTCGTAAGTTTGATGAGTTTTTACTTGAAAACAATGAAAATAATCAACACGGTTTAGAGAAGTTCACCATTCAACACTTGAAAACGTTGAAGAATGAAACGGCTGAATAATCATGAAAGGCTCCCCAAAATGGGGAGCCTTTCATGATTTAATCGGGATTAATTGAAGCTTTGTTGCTTCTTCTAACAGACGGTCATTAAGTTTTTGCACTTGTTTATTGTATGCGGTTTTAAGCAGCTTTCGTTCTATCACTAAACTTTCATTAGAAAGCGGTTGTGCTCTTAATAAATGATCGATGTTTTTCATGTTTCGCTTTAAAGTAGCGATTTCTTGCTCACAAGTTTGGATGTAGCATTGTAATTCAGCAGGAATTAAAGACTTGGGAATAAAGATGTCAACGAGCGCTCTTACTTTTTTTATGTTTTGTTTTTTGGCAAGGTAAATTCGATGATTACCATGACGAATGCCAAAGCGACCGTCGGGTAACAGCAACAACGCGATCGGGTCAGAGGGGTCATCATACCATTCCCCATGTCGTTTATAAGCTTCTTTTAGACGGTCGAGTTTTTGTTGGCGTAACACTTTACGGTGTGACAATGCAATGACATCATCAGGATGTATATACGTAATTCCAAATTCGCAAAAATACATGTCATCTTTTTTAAATGAGCGCATCACTTCATCCATATAGAGCCATTCATTATGGTCTTTAATTTGCACCAAAAACACCTCCTGTACAATGTATGAGTAGGTTTTTGGAAGTAGGACTCAAAAGCGAAAAACAGTACGATTCATTTAGTTAATTAAAGAAACATTCAAAAAATGCTACCGCTTCCAAAATGAGTGGGTGTAAACTAGAAGGGTGGCTATTTATAGAAAGGAAGTGGGAGAAATGACAGAAACAGTAGGTAACGTATTGCTTGAAGAAGTATCAATGAAGAATGTACAACTCCAAAGCCGAATTGTGATGGCACCAATGACGAGAGTGTTCTCACCAGACGGAGTTCCCAATGATGAAGTTGCAGCATACTATCGTAGACGAGCTGAAGGTGGAGTCGGCTTAATCGTTACAGAGGGAACGGCAATTGATCATCCTTCAGCAGTTATGCATAAAGATATTCCGAGATTTTATGGTGAGGAATCACTAGCAGGATGGAAAAAAGTCGTTCAAGAAGTTCATGCTGCAGGAGGGAAAATCATCCCTCAACTCTGGCACGTTGGTGCAGCTAGAAAAGCTGGAAGTGAACCAAATGTTGATGCAGCACCCATTAGCCCTTCAAGCATCAGTCTGAAAGGGAAAGAGGTTTCGAAGATTCATGCCTTGACGAATGATGAAGTCAAAGACCTCGTCAATGAATTTGCAAAAGCTGCCAAACAAGCGCAAGATATCGGATTTGACGGAATTGAACTACACGGAGCACACGGTTATTTAATTGATCAGTTCTTCTGGGAATTAACGAATCGTCGTGATGATGAATATGGTGGCGACCTAACAGGTCGTTCAACGTTTGCTGCTGATATTGTACGAGCTTGCCGTGCAGCAGTTGGAGAAGATTTCTTAATCGTTTTCCGCTATTCACAGTGGAAAGGGACCGACTACGAAGCGAAGCTAGCGCAAAACTCACAAGAGTTAAAAACATTACTACAGCCCCTCGTAGAAGCAGGTGTGGATGTGTTCCATTGTTCAACGAGACGGATTTGGGAACCAGAATTTGTTGAAGAAGATCCAGAGCTCACGTTAGCTGGATGGACGAAGAAAGTAACCGGCAAACCAGCAATTGCAGTTGGATCAATCGGTATTAACAAAGCTTATCGTAGCGAACATGAAAATGATACGCGTGACTTAGTCGTATCAATTAACGAAAACATTCACATCACAGAAAAGAAAATCGAAAACGGTGAGTTTGATTATGTAGCGATTGGCCGTTCATTGCTCGCAGATTCTGATTGGCCAAAGAAATTAAAAGAAAACCGCCTTGAAGATGCAACGATGTACACGAAAGAGCTTGAAGAGACTCTAGTATAAGTATTTTTAGCCTATTTTAGTAGCTTTTTAGAAAGATTAGGTTTAAAACGTATGGGATTGCGGTAAGAGAAAGGTAATTATGTTTCTGAAGGGTGAGAACAAATGAAGAACAAATACACATCAACAGATCAAGAGAAACAACCTGTAGCAGTGTTTGAAGCAACAGATGATCTAGAAACAGCAACCTTAAATGAAGTTCGATCGCTTTATGAACGATTACTAATATTACCTTGGAAATCACATACCTTGAAGTCTCAAGAAAATGGGGAAGTTGCCCTTACACTTTTTGAAAAAGCGAACCAAGAAGGCCATGAGATGTACTTACTAGAGACGACGACCAAAGGCAAACAAGTAGAATTGCATATTGTCGGTGGACGTGGTGTTGATGTCTTCCGTCAAATTCCGAACGTACTAACAAAACAATAGGTTGATCAAGCACAAACCGAGAACAGTAACGATGTTCTCGGTTTTTTTTATTTGAAAAAGCCAGACAGAGTAAAGTTCCAACCCGAGGCGGAATGATAAAGCTTTAATATGAATGTTACGTTAATGTCTATAAGACATATTGATTTCGTTTGATGAATTACATAAGATTGATGATTTTTAAATAAATGAATCATAAGTATCCACATAAAGCGTAAGCTTTGCGAGATCATAAATCTAATCGTTCTACTTACTCATTTATGTGGGTCAATAGCACTGGATCAAGCAATTGCTTCGTACATAAGCTAAACAAAGATACTGATATGAATGGGGGTGTAATTATGTCTAAAAAACCTAAACACCTTGGAAACAAAGGGGTCCATGTTAATAATAACCTGATTAATAATTATTCAAAATGTACATGTACAGGAACAACTGGAGTCACGGGTCCTACTGGACCTCCAGGACCACCAGGTCCAGCAACGGGTATCACAGGAGCCACCGGTGTGACAGGAGCGACTGGTCCAGCAGGAATCACCGGTCCTACCGGGGCAACCGGAACGGGAATCACGGGCGTGACTGGCGTAACGGGTGCCACAGGAGTAGCTGGAGCGACAGGAGATACCGGTCCTACTGGAGCAACTGGAACGGGAGCTACGGGTGTAATGGGCGTAACAGGAGCCACGGGATTAGCCGGAGCGACAGGCGATACAGGACCTACCGGGGCAACTGGAACGGGAACTACGGGTGTAACGGGCGTAACAGGAGCCACGGGAGTAGCTGGAGCGACAGGCGATACAGGACCTACCGGGGCAACTGTAACGGGCGTAACGGGTGCCACGGGATTAGCCGGAGCGACAGGCGTCACAGGCCCTAGCGGAGCAACCGGAACGGGAATCACAGGCGTGACTGGTGCGACAGGATTAGCCGGAGCGACAGGAGACACAGGACCTACTGGAGCAACCGGAACGGGGATCACGGGTGTAACGGGTGTAACGGGCGTGACTGGTGCCACGGGATTAGCCGGATCGACAGGAGATCCTGGTCCTACTGGAGCAACCGGGACGGGAGCTACGGGTGCAACTGGAGCGACTGGTCCATCTGTAGGTATTGATAGAACGATTATTCCATTTGCATCTGGTCATCCACCGCTGATTACTACGAATTCTGCAGGATTGACCACGATTGCAGGGGTTGCAGGGTATGCATTAGGTACTGAAATTGCCATGGTGACTATGACCGGTGAGAATATTGATTTGAGTGCAGCAGTAGGTGCAAATGATGATCGGCAATTTGCTTTTTCACTACCTTATGATTGTATAATTGATCGCATTTACGCTACTGTAGGCTTTTGGACTGCAATCGCTGCGCCTCCTCCAAATGGAGAAATAATTTCTTATATGCTCTTGTATACAGCACCTCCTGGAGGGAACCTATTCACACCACTTCCAACTACACGAGTAAACGGTGTTCCTTTTACAACCGCAATGCCACAACAATCGATGACATTCGGTTCAGTAGAGGGACTTGGTCTTCAGTTTTCAAAGGGAACTCGTCTTATGGTAGTCG
Organism: Bacillaceae bacterium JMAK1; assembly: GCA_012970285.1. GTDB lineage: Bacteria > Bacillota > Bacilli > Bacillales > Marinococcaceae > Geomicrobium_A. Next base: position 787,531 of record JIBW01000002.1, on the reverse strand, counting down.
GAATGATGGAAATTACCGGTGATGGTACAGCTGGAAAAGCTCGTAGTTACTATATGTATTTCACAGGTGGAGTTGGGCTAATTATTACAGAATAGTAGTGTCTTTCTTTTACACGAACTAGAATGCGAAAAGAAGGTACAATTAATTTTCTAGGTTTTGGCATTTAAGCATTATGATTGTGTTCCAAGATAGGACTATGCTACAGTATGTTTGTGCTTGATATATTGGCAAGCGCTAGGCCACCTTTATCTAGACCCTAAAAACCGTCCTTTCTAGGACGGTTTTTCTATTTGCACGTTAAAACTAAATTAACGGTTTCCTCTCCATAATCCCCATCGCCGTGATGAATGAGCATGTGAGCCTCATAGTAATCTCTAATATCGAAATCTTTAACCTCGTGAAAACCTACTTTTTTGTATGCTGCAACCGCCGTTTCATTTTTTCTCCACGGTCTCATTAAGTAAGTATGAATATCATACATTTGAGTAAGAAAGTCGATAACTCCATTTAGTGCTTCTTGTCCGAAGCCTTGCCCTGTGTATTGATGGTGCCGAAACCAAATATCAAGCTCCATATTCGGATTCTTACCATGATGATACGTATGGGCAAGTGTTCCAATGACTTGATTCTCCGTAGCAATTAATACGTACTTATTTGGACTGAGGTCTCCCGAAAAGAATTCTGGTGGTTCGAATTCAACTTCTTCAAGCGTAAAGTCATCTTTCGATGTGAACATTTGTTGCCATATGGCGTCATCTTCAAAAGCCATTTGATGAATGAGTGCACGATCTTCTTCAATGGCTAAATAGAAAAAAAGTCGTTCAGTCGTAAATGCGAGTGTCCGTTCCATACCATCTTCCTTTCTGTGAAAATGCTACCATACTATGTTCCATTGTTCAGGGAAATTGCTCATACATAGTAACCTTGAGAGTAGATGATCGCAATCCTTCCCTTTATAATAATTGGAAATATCTGAAATAAATGTAGGGATAAAGAATCTTCTTTGCCAGAGAGAGATCGGGATTTTCCTTTCGTTTGATTACAATTTCATAAAGAAGGGTTTTTTGATGACTAAGGTCTGCTAGGCTATACAGTGGATTTGTCGTCCTAAGTAAAACGGATGACTACTGATTATTATCTTTTATTTAGGGATGCTTTTATACTTAGATAACTTTAATGAACGAAGGCAACCTATCTTTTTTATGAGGAATTGCAATTATTACAAATGGAGGTAGAAATGATGTCAAAACATTCATTAAGTTTTAGTGTTTTTGCTTCAGCTGCTCTTGTATTAAGTGCTTGCGGATCAAGTGATGATACAACGGATATTGAAGAGAATGCAGGTGAGGAAGAGGTTCTTGAGGAAGAGGAAGATGCAGAAGAGCCTGAAGAAGTAGAAGAAGAGGAAGAGGAAGAGGAAGTGGAACCCGAGTCTGACGTCGAAGAAAACAACAACTCTGGCGAGTTTGCGGAAATGATTGCGTACATGGAAGAGACAACAGAGGGTACAGCGAACGTTCTTTTTGAAAACAATGAACAACAAGTTCATGAGACAGAAGGTTTTACCGTTTCTTTAGACGGTTATACGCTTGTTGAATTAAATGATTTCCATACGAACTTTCGAATTCCGTTTGATGATCAAACAGACGGCGGGGTCATTTTAGCTCATTATACAGTGACGAATGATACTGGTGATGACGCGTACTTTATGCCTGCTTTGTCACTCATGTACACTGGGGCAATGAAGTATTTTGATAACTATAGAGAGCTTCTACCAGAAGAAGAACAATTAGCTGTTCAACTTGCTCATTCAACGGATTATGAAATTGCTGATGGGGAAACGATTTCAGGTTACTACACGTACCCGTTTGGTCCAGACCAACTGGAAGAAGTATTGGCTGAATCAACAGCGATGATTGATATTCCTGCGCCTCATTCTGAACTTGGAGATGTAACGTCTAACTTTGGAGACGACGGAAGTTTTACAGTAAGCTTAAATGAAGAAGGTGCAGAGCGTGCTGAACATAACGAAGCGTTTTATCCAGACCTTGTGACGACCAGCGATATGGGTGACAAGGAGATGATTGCAGAGAGTGACGGCATTAATGACAGCCAAGAACTTGGTAACACAACCATTACACTTGATGGCTATCAGTTTACTGAGTTCACTCCAAATGATGTCGAAGCTCCTCGTTTTGAGAACTTTACGAATGGCATTGTTCTGTTGACAGTTCAATTTGGTATCGACAACCAAGAAGACTCTGAAATTGCGCTTAGCTCAATTATGTCAACACTTCATGTCAATGACGGCGCACAATCACTATTAAATGAAGGAATGCTTCTAGATTACAGGTACGATGATATGATCGAACCTGGAGAATCAGGAGAGTTATTACAACTGTACACGTTAGATCAAGAACAATATGAGAAAATCTGGAAAGATAAAGCTTTTGAAATTGAAATTGGCCCAATGCGCGATCAAGAATCAACGGATTTATCAAAAGGCAACCGTGTGACATTTGAATTGCCAACTGAATAATTAACGTACACAGTCAATGCGTTGAAATTCCCCCTACCTTTTTTGAAAGGTAGGGGGTTTATTTAGGTAAATCATGTTGATTATACTTGACGTTAACGTCAACGTTAATTAAACTGAAAATTAGAAAATAAAATAGGAGAGATACAACGTGGCTTGGACAATAGCAGAACTTGCTCAACAATTTGATGTGACAACGAGAACCATTCGATTTTACGAAGAAAAGGGGTTGATAAACCCTGACCGTACAGATTCAGGTCAACGAATGTACTCAAAGCGTGAACTCGTTCGCTTAAGGTTAATCTTGCGCGGAAAACGATACGGATTCTCTTTATCTGAGATTGCAGAAATGATTGAGCTGTTTGACGCTGATCGTACCGAACAGAAGCAACTCGAGACGACGATTTCCTATGGAAAGAAGAAGGTTGCCGAACTTAATGAAACGATTGAAAGCTTTATCGCACTTCGAGATGAAATGGAAGAGATGCTCGTCACGTTTGAAGATAAATTACAGCATATCAACAAAACGGAATGAATGTGGGAGGGTAAACAGTGAATATTTCACAATTGTTAGAACGGAATGCGAGAAAGTATTATGACAAAGAAGCGTTCGTTAGTGGAACGATTCGTCAAACGTATGGAGAAGTGGATCGAATTGTGAACACATTGGCACACCAATTTAGAAATCAAGGCATTCAACGGGATGACCGTATTCTGTTGTATTGTCCGAATACGATGGATTTCGTTTACAGTTACTTTGCGATAATGAGAATTGATGCAATTGTTGTTCCGGTAAATGCAAAGTTCACATCGCGAGAGCTTGCGTATGTGATTGAACATAGTGGAGCGAAAGCTTGCATAGTACACGAGCACTTAATGACTCATGCAGAGCCGATTCTAGATCTTCATCCGATCGTTTGGTTTACAACGGGTCAGTCAAATGAACGAATAGCATCAATCTACAATGGAATTGAAAGCGATTACAATAAAGCTCTTAAAAGTACAAGAACAGATGATGAGCTTACGACAATTTTGTATACTTCCGGAACGACTGGTGATCCGAAAGGCGTAATGCTTAGTAGCCGTAACATCTTAAGTGTTGCGACGATGATGTGCATTGAAACCGAAATAAATGAGCCTTCAAAAGTATTACATCTGATGCCACTCACACATTCAGCGCCTCTACATTTGTTTTTTGTCGCAGGAATGTATGTGGGAGCAACACACATTCTTGCACCTACGTTCACACCAGATCTTTTATTAGATCTTATTGAACAAGAGTCAGTTACGCACTTCTTCGGTGCACCTGTCGCTTACTTACTCACGGCAAAACATGAACAGATCCAATCAAGAGACCTTTCGTCGGTTCAACGGTTTGTGTATGGAGGTGCACCACTCTCTGCTTCTGAAGTGAAATTTGTACAACAAGCGTTTCAGACGGATCAATTCATGTGTGTCTACGGTCTTACAGAAGCTGGTCCTAGTGGAACGTTTTTAGCTCCACATGAACACGAACGAAAAGCCGGAAGCATCGGTAAAAGGGCCGCATTAAACTGTGAAGTGGATATTGTTAATGATAATGGCGATCATGTACCGCGAGGTGAAGTTGGTGAAATCGTGCTACGCGGGGAAGGAACGATGCTTGGTCTATACAAAGAAGAAGCCAAAACAGCAGAAGTGTTAAAAGATGGACTCCTCTATACGGGAGATTTGGCTCGAGAAGATGAAGATGGGTACATCTGGGTCGTTGATCGAAAGAAAGACATGATCATTAGTGGTGGAGTAAACGTCTATCCTAAGGAAATTGAACACGTGTTACAAGATCATCCAGCGATCATTGAAGCGGCTGTTGTCGGTGTTCCACATCCGGAATGGGGAGAAACGATTAAAGCATTTCTCGTAACAACCGATGGTGAAGTGCCGAGCTTAACTAATTATCTATCTACGAAACTCGCAAGTTATAAGATTCCTAAATTGTACGAAGCATTAGAAGAATTGCCGAGAAACGCCTCAGGGAAGTTATTAAAACAAGTGTTAAAAACAAGAAAGGTTGAATCAAGATGAGTATTGAAACCGTTGAACGTGTATTGCTAAAAAAATTAGAAGAAGCATGTTCCCCACAGTTGTTCGCGTATGCAAAGGAAGAATTAGATGCTTTCTATACGAAATGCTACGAACAATTCGACGAAAGGGCAGCGCATACAGATCGTGAAGGACAGCCAAGGCTCATCCGCTACGACCGATATGGGAACGATGTCTCACAGGTGTGGGTAAATGAAGGTTATAAGAAGACGGTTGAAGAGACGTACAACACAGGGATTGTTGGCTACGTTCATAAACCGATTCCAAAGCTCGGATCAGAAGGCAATTACTCCTACAGCTTTGCTCAAGGCTATCTACTCTCACAGGTTGAGCCTGGCTTTTATTGCCCAGTTACATTAACGATGGCGGTAGCATATTTGATTGATCATTATGCTGATGAGAATATTAAGCAACGGTTCTTGCCACACGTGTTAGCAACGGGTGATGTGGAATTGTATGAAGGGGCGACATTTTTAACCGAACGCCAAGGGGGATCAGATGTTGGCGCAAATGAAGTTCGTGCTGTAAAAGAAGGCGACCATTACCGAATTTACGGAGAAAAATATTTTGCTTCAAATGCCGGTCAGTGTGGAGTTGCAGCAGTGCTAGCTCGGTGCGACGATGCGCCTGCAGGCTCAAAAGGTTTAAGTCTATTTCTCGTCCCGTGGAAAGACGAAGACGGCTCACTCAATCAGCTTTATGTAAGGCGGCTAAAAGACAAATTAGGTGTACGCGCGGTGCCTTCAGGTGAAGTCATGTTTGAAGGAGCGAAAGCGTACTTAATTGGGGAAGCAGACCAAGGCTTCCATTATATGATGGAAGCACTTAACCTTTCACGCATTTGTAATAGTGTAGCTTCACTTGGAATTATGAAACGCGCGTTGGTTGAAGCGAAGTCGTACACGTTATCTAGAACATCGTTTAAGCAACGATTAATTGATTTTCCGATGATTCAAGAAAGCATTGCAAAGTTGTACGCAAGGCAAGAAATTCAATTATCAGCGGTGTTTGATTCCATCGTCGTCTATGATGAAGTAACGCGTAAAGGCAAAGGAGATCCGTATTTAAATCGATTGCTCATTGCACTGTTAAAAGCTAGAACAGCAGAAGAAGCGATTGCGTTCTCGCATGAAGCGATTGAGATGCATGGAGGTAATGGATACATTGAAGACTTTGTTACCTCAAGGCTATTACGTGACGCTCAAGTGTTGACCGTATGGGAAGGTACGGAGAACATTCTTGCCCTAGAAGTGTTACGCTTGATTACAAATTATGAAGGCGAAGCGCGTTTTTTCAAGGAAATCAACCGTCAACTAGCTAAAGCAAAATTACAAATGAGTGATAACGTTTTGGTTGATGTTGAACAACATATTCATGAAGTTACGGCTGATTTTGCATATCTATCCTCGTGTAACAAAGAAGAGCAGACGTTACACGTGCGCCTGATTGCAAGAAAGATGGTGGACCTTCTTCTCGTCGTTCATGGCTATGCACGTGTTGAGGAGCATCGTGACCACGTTCTTGCAAACATCTATCGTCAGGCAATTTGGCATCCGAACACGCTGGACAAAGAAAAGCTTGCGACGCAGTTCATAGAGGAAATTATTCATGAGAAAGATGCAGTTCTATAAGCTTCTGATAAGAGTACTTCATAACTAAAGAATTGTGCGTTTATCTAGAAGCTGTATTCGTCTACTATGCAATAAAACAAACACCTACCAAGTCGTACAAATTGTACTTTGTGAGTAATAAGAAAAATAACTTTATTACGATTATCCTTTGAAGAAACAGCGGCTGTAGTGGCGAAGACGCCTGCGGGAGTAGCGTTAACTGAAGATCATCGTGCGCAGCACGATAGCTGAGGTAACGCCCGCGGCAAGCGAAGCCACTACAGCCGCTTATTCTTTGATAAGTACGTAACCAATACGATATATTTCTTGAAGCGTAAGACATATCTTATATACAGGTGTGTCTTTTTATTTTTATATACGAAATACTTGAATTTTGATAGAATATTATTAAAATAAAGTATTTAATTTTTCAGAAAGGGTGCAACGAGAAGCTGTCTACATAATAAATTAAAGGGGAATTGGCAATGAAAAAGAATAATCTGTTGTTAATTAGTGCAGTAAGTGGCTTAGCTGTATTGGCTGCTTGTTCTGGGCAAGAAGAAGTGAGTGAAGACGAACAAGCGGTCAGTGGTGAAGAAGCAGGTAGTGAAGGTGGTGAGCTTTTATTAGCAATGCCTTCAGATGCAGTCACGTTAGACCCGCATCGATCGAATGATATTCCATCAAACATCGTATCAACGAATCTTTATGAACGTTTGATAGAAACCGATGAAGACATGAACTTTATCCCCGGTTTAGCAAACTCGTATGAGCAAATCGACGAGACAACGTGGGAGTTTGAGCTGCAAGAAGGGGTTGAATTCCACGACGGCGAACCGTTCAATGCTGATGCAGTAGAAGCGAATATTGATCGCTTATTAAACCCTGATATCGCCTCCCCTCGCGCGTTTTTGTATGACATGATTACTGAAGTTGAGATCATCGATGACCATACTGTGCGAATTCATACTGAGTATCCGTTTGGTCCACTCCTTCATCATCTGTCTCATGACGGGGCAAGTATGATTAGTCCAAAAGCAATTGAAGAAGGATACGATAACGAACGTAATCTCGATGTTGAGCCTGCAGGTACCGGAGCGTTTACGTTTGAAAGCTGGGATCAAGGCAATGAAGTGATTCTCACTCGAAATGAAAACTATTGGCGTGAACAGCCTGATCTTAATTCTGTTACATTTCGTGTGATTCCTGAACAATTAACGCGAATTGGTATGCTTGAGAACAATGAAGCGCACGTTGCAGCATCCATTGAACCAGTCAACACGACGGCTGTTGAATCGATGCCAAATGCAGACTTACAAATTCAAGATGGTTTACGTGTAGACTATATTGGTTTTAATACACAGTCCGAACCTTTTGATGATGTACGAGTTCGCCAAGCCATTACTCATGCGATTAATACTGAAGACATCATTACTGGTCTTTATGAAGGCTATGGCATGCATGCAAAAGGCCCGGTAAGTCCGTTAGTATTCGGCTTCGCTGAAGGTGCTGAACCTTTAGACTATGATGTTGAGCAAGCAAAAGAGCTATTAGCAGAAGCAGGATATGAAGACGGATTTCAAACGACCATTACGACAAATGAAGAAAATCCCATTCGCAATCAAATTGCTGCACTCGTTCAAGATCGCCTTAGTGAAATTGGAATCGATGTAGAAATTCAAAGTTTAGAATGGGGAACGTTTTTAGATGCAACGTCAGAAGGAACGTATGACATTCAGTTAAGTGGTTGGACAACAGCAACGGGTGACGCAGATTATGGTATTTACTCACTGTATCATACAGACAATTTAGGAAGTGCCGGTAACACGTCTTTTTATGAAAATGAAGAATTGGATACGTTGATTGAAAACGCTAGGCAAGAAACTGATGAGACGGTAAGACAAGAATTGTATGAAGACATTACACAACAATTAATCGATGAGGCACCGCACATTTATACGGTTCATGAACAACACTTAACCGGTGTGAATGAGAGTATTGAAGGACTGATTCAACATCCGAACGGAACGTTCATTTTTGATGAAGTTCGTGTATTGGATGCTGTTGAGGAAGACGAAAGTTATTAAAGGGGATTTACGATGAATGATTTACTAAACTTTTGGACGATTCATGGTGCGCTTTCTGATTGGAACGATGACGGTGTTCCAGACGGTATTGCCATTCGGGTTACGGGTTGGAGAGAAGCTGGATTGCCGGAAGGTCTAATTGACTTTTCGGCACGTCTCGGTTATGAAACGACTGCAATGAGTCCCGATTTTCTATCAGACAAAGCAACGCTTTCTCCGTTCCATCTTGCAATTGAAGGGGATCGTACCGTTATTACATCAAAAGGAATCTGTGCACCGACTAAAGAGGCAATGAATGAGGCTCTTCGTTGGTTATCAAGCGAATGGCCAACGTCAAGCGAAGAGAAAGTGACGACCATTCAGTTAAAAAACGGGCAATATCAATTAAACGATGGACCATGGCTATTAGGTGAGTTAAAAGAAGACAGTCCTGCATGGCCACACAGCCCGGTTGAAGGATTAAATGAACTATTTGAACAAGGGAATTATCGTGCCGACCGACGTTTGTCATCGGTTGTTTTTAGAGATTTCACGATCGACTTTGATGAAATCCTTGGTGCAAACGCCTTTGAAGAGACCTGTTATTACGCCGCGAAAATGGGCATGTTTAGTACGCACATACAATTCCCAATTACTGGGGACGTACGAAAATTCCATGTGACGATTAAACATGATCAGCAGGCAACCGTAGACTTAGAAGAACAAAACTTAGTAGTACGAGGAAATGAAGAAAACGTTGTGTCATTTCTTCATGCACTAAATCATGGGAATTTCAGAATCCCACGAGAGGTGAAAGAAAAGCCAATTGAAACGATTGTTAACGTCGAGTGGACGAACAAAGGTGAACGTTCAGAGATTGAGACGTTTGTGGACAAGCTCTGGCAACCAGATGCAACCATTGAAGTCTTCATTTCTGAATCGAAATCGGTGCGTGATCACCTTAAACAACAGTGGCTCTCTCGGGGAGCAGGCAATGTACACGTTCGATCATCGTTTAAGCCTGGGTTTCATTGGATTCAAGAAGAAATTCTCCCTCTTATTGGCGAAGCAAAGTATGTAACGATTGAGTGTTTGGAAGAATCCGGGGACGGTATGGAGATGCCAATCCGCTGGTTGCAAGAAATGTATCCAATCGATGAAATGATTGAATCAAACGACAGGACTGTAGACGTTTCGATCAAGAAAGATTTGAAACATACGTATGAGGTTAAAGCGTATGACCGAGAGGATCAGTTAATTGTTGATACATATTTGGACGTACCAACGAGTCAAGTTCCTTATATTAACGAACAATCTTGGTCATACCCGACAACGAGTTGTGTTACCGTAAACGCTCAAAAGCAGCTCGTCCAAACCGATCGTGAACAATTCTGGCGATATTACGTACAAGAAGTTTTGCCGACCATTCATGAAAAGCTTAATCTTGACGAACAATCCGGCATTACGAAGCCTCTCTTTCATTCCTTAACGCTGGATGTGACGATGAGTGAAGCAGAAACGAAGCTGGATTTTGAACATGAACGGATTTCCTCAATGGAAGCCCTACATGAAGATTTGTATTTTAACACGCTAGAATATTACCGTGAACTAGGGCTTCAAAGAAGTGGGATTGCTTGGAATACACCTGGTGCGGTGTTGCCTTTTATGCACGTCGTTGAAGGAAGCAAACCGAAAGCTACGATAACCGTTACTCGTTGGCAAGACGTTCAAGAAGCAAACAGTCGATTTGTTCAATCGTTGTTTTTCAAAAATGATGAACTTTATTATGAAACAGATCAACACGTTCAGCGAAAAGTTACCTATACCAATGATTTAGATGATGAACGAATTGTAGAAGCGACAAAACAACCTGGTGTTTCTGCGTTTGAAGTTTCTCGCTCATTTAACGGAATTCCAATTTACGCTCTTGAGATTACCGCCGAAATAAATGCTAGTTGGCAAAGTGCACGTAAGTTAGGGGTGTACAAACCGACGATTTTAATTGAAGCAGGTCATCATGCAAACGAAGTGTCAAGTGTTCCGGCGTTGTATGAATTAATGCAACGTATTGATCAAGAGGTGCTAAAAGCGATTACAATCGTCGCAATTCCAGGATCTAATCCTGATGGGACAGCTTTGCATCAACAATTAATTGAAGAACATCCGGAGTGGAAGCATCACGCAGCTAGATTTAATGCGGTCGGTTTAGAATTCAATCATGTTCGCTTTCAAGACAGTGTGTTTGGAGAAGCACTGAGCGCTCCTGCACTAATTAACCGTTGGTTGCCTGATGTATATCTTGATAATCACGGGATACCTGCACACGAATGGATTCAGCCTTTTGCAGGTTATAATAGTCCTCCGCGATTCCCAGTTTCTTATTGGCTCCCAAACGCGATGATGTATGGGATTGGTAAAGATGTCGTCGATCATGATGAGCATCGCCTAATTCTTGATAAGGCGACGGTCTGGAGTTCAAAAGCAATCGGTGAAAATCAACGGTTGCACAATAAAAACAAACAGTGGCAATCTCGAATTAAACGGTATGCCTATCCTCATGTCACAAAGAAATTTCCACTGCCGACTGTGCATGATATGATCTTTAATCGATGGGAAGAAAAGGGGAGTAGCGATTCTACTCATTACATTTACCGGTATCCAGAATTGTGTAGTTTAGAAATCGTCACAGAAGCGGCGGATGAGACGGTTTACGGAGACTGGTTAGAAGACTGTGTTAACGGTCAACGATTGTTTAACGAGAGTATCATTGAAATGGTTGCATCAACGAATCAACATATTGATAAAGAATCAGCTTTCAAGCGATTTGGGTTACGAAGAAGTCGCCCATTACGGATAAAGTAGAAAAAAGCTAGGAGAGTCCAACGGACTTTCCTAGCTTTTTTAATTTAGATCGATATTACTTCGCGTATTCTGCTTTTTTCACTTTAAGATCAAAGCGGTCAGCGTTCATCACTTTCACCCAAGCAGCAACAAAGTCATTTACGAATTTCTCTTTGTTGTCGTCTTGTGCGTATACTTCAGCAAGTGAACGTAGCTCTGAGTTCGAACCGAACACGAGGTCAACGCGTGTTGCAGTGCGAACGACGTTACCAGACTTGCGATCTTTTCCTTCGTACACGATGCCATCAACTGGTTTCCACTCGATGTTCATATCAAGGAGATTCGTGAAGAAGTCGTTAGAAAGTGTTCCAACGTTTTCTGTGAATACGCCGTGATCTGTTCCGCTGTGGTTCGTGCCAAGGACACGCATACCACCAACAAGAACTGTCATTTCTGGCGCTGTAAGACCGAGAAGCTGTGCTTTATCAACGAGAAGTTCTTCAGATGGAACACTGAATAATTCTTTTTGATAGTTACGGAAACCGTCAGCCTCTGGCTTAAGAACGTCAAAGTTTTCAACGTCTGTTTGTTCAGTAGTTGCATCCCCGCGTCCAGCAGCAAATGGAACCGTTACGTTCATGCCTGCGTTGTTTGCAGCTTTCTCGATCGCAGCGTTACCAGCAAGAACGATGAGGTCAGCAAGACTTACGTCTTGGCTTGCGTCTTTTTGAATACCTTCAAGTACGTTGAGTACTTTTGTTAATTCTTGTGGTTCGTTTGCTTCCCAGCTTACTTGTGGCTCAAGGCGTACACGTGCGCCGTTTGCTCCACCGCGCATGTCAGAGCCGCGGTAAGTGCTTGCTGAAGCCCAAGCTGTTTTAACGAGTTCACCGACACTAAGGCCAGAATCAAGAATCTTTGCTTTCAGTTCAGCTACATCGCTATCTGTAAGGTCGTAGTTACCTGCAGGAACTGGATCTTGCCAGATTAATACTTCTTCAGGAACTTCAGGTCCCATGTAACGTTCACGTGGCCCCATATCACGGTGAAGAAGTTTGAACCAAGCACGTGCGAATGCATCTTGGAATTCTTCTGGGTTCTTGTGGAAACGACGAGAAATCTTCTCGTATGCCGGGTCCATGCGAAGTGCCATATCAGCCGTCGTCATAATTGTACGTACACGCTTTGATTCGTCTTCAGCATCTGGAGCTAGATCCTTTTCATCTTGATCAACTGCAACCCAAATGTGTGCTCCCGCTGGACTTTTATCAAGTTTCCACTCGTAACCGAAGAGAAGATCGAAGAAACCGTTATCCCATTTTGTTGGGTTTGCAGTCCAAGCACCTTCAATACCACTTGTAATGGTGTCGCTACCTTTGCCGCTTCCGTGAGAGCTAATCCAACCAAGACCTTGGTCTTCAATTGAACCGGCTTCTGGCTCTGGACCTACTTGCTCAGCATCTCCAGCACCGTGTGCTTTACCGAACGTATGACCACCTGCAACAAGTGCAACCGTTTCTTCATCGTTCATTCCCATACGACCAAATGTATCGCGAATATCAAACGCGCTACCATTAGGGTCAGGGTTTCCATTAGGACCTTCTGGGTTTACATAGATAAGACCCATTTGTACAGCAGCTAGTGGGTTCTCAAGCTCACGGTCACCACTGTAACGGTTGTCGCCGAGCATTTCTTTTTCGTTACCCCAGTTTACGTCTTCTTCTGGATGCCAAACGTCTGCACGTCCACCACCGAAACCGAACGTCTTACCACCCATAGACTCGATCGCTACATTTCCTGTAAGAAGGAGAAGGTCAGCCCATGAGATTTTGTTTCCGTACTTTTGCTTAATTGGCCAAAGCAAACGACGTGCTTTATCAAGGTTCGCGTTGTCTGCCCAGCTGTTTAATGGTGCAAAACGTTGTGCGCCTGTTGCACCGCCACCACGGCCATCGCCGGTACGGTATGTACCTGCAGCGTGCCATGACATACGAATGAACATCGGACCGTAATGACCGTAATCTGCAGGCCACCAGTCTTGGCTATCTGTCATAAGATCATGAAGATCTTTCTTTAGTGCATCATAATCAAGTTTGCTGAATTGTTCAGCATAATCAAAGTCTTCGCCCATAGGGTTTGACTTGTTATCGTGTTGACGTAGAATGCTCAAGTTAAGGTGGTTTGGCCACCAATCTTGGTTCATCGTTGCTTTTGTTCTAGGGCTTGTAACACTTCCGTGAGAAAATGGACATTTTCCTTCAGAAGAATGATTCGCTTCAGAAATAATGTTGTTTTCACTCATACGAATTCTCCTTTTCACTAGTAAGAATAAGATACATCATCAACGACCACTAAATTATAATCGTTATTATGTAATCATTATAATAAAATATTGGCGAATTGAAAAGCATTAATTACTAGATTCACAACGAAATCTCGCATTTTATCTCGCTAAAATGCTGTAAAGTCATGATTCTATCAACGGTTCAAGCGTGTTAAAGATTGAGAAAAAACAAGATCGTCTGTTCGCTTTACTGTTATATACAAAAAATCATTATCAATCAATGATTGACAATTGACAATGAAAGATGCAAAGAAAGTGAGTGTTAGTGCTCAGCCACAAGCTGATGTTGTTCGATAAGTTGGATGACGTCATCCAATGACACTTCTAAACAATCTGCAATGTACTCAACAGATAAGTGCTTATTGAGCTTTAATTGAATTTGTTTTTTGAGAAGATCTTCTGCTCCTTGTTGATAAAGCTGTAGATCTAAAGCCGTAGAAGATTGAGGTGTACGGGTCGGTTCTTTCATTGAGCTGTCTTGTACGACAAATGTTAATTGATAAGGATGACCCGTAATGTCTTGAACAATTGAAGATAGGAGATTCTCGTATCGGTCCGTTAACCAATCTCTTGCGAACTCGTTTGGTGCTTCGATAAACATCGTATTGTTTTCAATCGTATGAACGTTTGTCGCTTTTAACCATGTTTCATAACTTGGTTTACTAACGTGTGTTCTCACAGCACGTAACGTTTGCTCCCATAATTCCACCGTTTCCATCAACCATGCACTCCTCACTTTTCTATCAATTCTTCGAGTAAAAACCTTCTTAATTGTACCATTTCATGAAGGGATCTTGTAGAAATATAAAGTGTAGATCGGTTCCTTTCATAAAACTATTTTTTTCAATGACGATTAAGAATTGTAGAACAACGTGCATAACTGCAGTCTGCAATCATACGTATAAACTGAAGGACGATCCTTCGGAGGGATACGATGAAAAAAACGACATTTTACTTTAATGACCTTATTGATTCCCAAGTGATTGCCGCAATTAGTCATAAAGAAAAAATAACGAAAGCCATTGAAAGTGATTGCAACGTCGCTTTCTTGTTAACCGGAGATTTGATCGTATTGCCGGACTATGTTGAACAACTGAAACGTGCGAATATGTACGTATTCGTGCACTTGGACTTTATCGAAGGGTTAGCCAATGATAAAAGCGCGATTGAATATGTCGCAAAAATGGTACGTCCAACTGGCATTATTACGACAAAAAGTCACCTTATAAAATGGGCAAAAAAACAGAAATTGTTAACGATTCAACGTTTGTTCGTTCTGGATCGAAATGCAGTAAAGAAGGGTATTGCGATGGTTCGTGATTCTGATCCGGATGCAATTGAAATCTTACCGGGGATTATCCCGAAAGTGATTAAGCAATATCTTGCATCAAGCAAACTCCCAATCATTGCAGGTGGCCTTGTTGACCAAGAAGCTGAAGTATACGAAGCTCTTGAAGCTGGGGTGTTGGCTGTATCAACTGGAGAAGAACCGCTTTGGAAAATGGGTGTATAACCCTTATCATACAACTGAATAGAAGCGCTTTCAAAGGTAGAGATGAGGAGACACCTTAGAGAGGCATAGGCAATCCCTATGGCTTTTTATGGTGTTTTCTTTCGTGTGTAAGGAGGTGAAAGGAACAAACGTACCGATTCATTTATTTAGAAGGGAGAAATGAAAATGAAGACGATGAAAAAAATCTTAGCATGTGGGGTTTTAGGGGTTTTGTTGCTTCCGCAAACTCATGGTTACGCACAAGTTACGACAAACGGGGATGATGTTACGAACGTTGCACACCGAGGTGCATCAGGACACGCACCAGAAAACACAATCGCCGCCTTTGATAAAGCTGTCGAAATCGGTGCAGATTACATTGAAGTAGACGTTCATATGAGCAAAAACAATGAAGTTGTCGTCATTCACGATGCAACGGTTAACCGAACAACAGATGGTGAAGGTAGAGTGAACGATTTTACATTGCGTGAATTGCGCCAGCTCGATGCAGGCAGTTGGTTTAGCGATGAATATAAGGGAGAGCAAATTCCAACGCTCGGAGAAGTATTAGACCGCTACCTTGGTGAGATTGGCATTCTAATTGAAGTAAAAGATCCTGCCAACTATAACAATATGGAGCGCTTTGTCGCAATTGAATTGATTAAACGGCAGCTTCGTAAGCCAGCAGATGAAGAGGTGATCGTTCAATCGTTTGATCATGCCTCAATGGAACGTTTTCATAACATTCTTCCAGACGTTCCAATCGGGGTGTTAGTGAGCAATAATCCGAATGGAATTAGTGATGAGCAGTTAAAAGCTTTCCAAACGTACGCAGATTATACGAACCCGAACCATCTCATGGTTAATCAAGATCTTGTGACGCGAATTCAAGATCACGGGATGCAAATCTCTACGTGGACAGTGAATGATCCAAGTCGTATGGAAGAGTTAGTTGAGTATGGCGTTGATGGGATCATTACAGACTTTCCTGACCGTTTACAAGACGTGTTGCAATAGCGTCTAGTCGTAAATCTCGAAAAAAAGGTAAATAATCTCTTAATGATTGTCATAGGTTACTAGTAGTTACACTTCGATGAATAATTAATAGGGTAGAGACATGATGAGACGACCCGACAAACAAAACTCGACCCTTTGTTTGTGTTGGTCGTCTTTCTTTATCAGAAAAAAGGGGGAACGGTTCATGAAAAAAATGAAACGCTCATTATGGTTTGTGGGTATGGGATCATTTGTGTTTTTAAGTGCATGTGGAAGTGGGGATTCAGAAGATGATGTTGGCACAATTACGCTTTATTCTCCTGAAACGCCAGATATGTCGGCAGAACTAGCTGAAGCGTTTGAAGAAGAATACGGAGGTACTGTGAATGTCGAGTATGCAGGCACGAATGTACTTGTAAACCAAATGCTTGCAGAGCAAGACAACCCTCAAGCGGATGTATGGTATGGCGGTGGTGGATTCATGCCATTCGAATCAGCCGTTGAAATGGGAATTTTGGAAGCGTTTCAACCAGAAGCTGCAAGTGATTGGGAAGTTTATGAGAACGATATCAAAATGAGACATGAAGATTGGATGTATACAGGCATCGAGTTGTTCGCACTTGGATTCTCTTACAACCCTGAACTCGTATCTGAAGATGAGTTACCACAAACGTGGGATGACTTACTTGATCCGAGATGGGAAGGCGAAATTCAAATGCCTAACCCAGCTGCTTCAGGAACAGCCACTCTACTCGTACTCAGTCAACTTCTTGCTAAAGGAGAAGAAGAAGGTTGGGAATACTTTGACCAACTCGTGCAGCAAATGAGTGCAATGCCAGACTCAGGACTTGCGCCAACACAGGCCGCTGCTTCTGGGGAAGCTTCAATCGGGATTGGATTTGACTTTATGGCGTATCAAATGAAAGAGCGTGGGGAATCGATTGATTTTCACGTGCCTGAGAGCACACCAGTGTTAGTGAACCCTGCTACCCTTATTGCAAACGGACCGAATCCAGAAGGTGGGCAGAAGTTTATTGAATTCTTGTTATCGGAAAAAGGACAACAAATTAAAGCTGATTGGGGACACATTCCGCTTCATCCAGACGTTGAATCACAAACGCCTTTAAATGCAGAAGCGTTAAAAGATCACGCAATGGAGCTTGATGTGGATTGGATCATTGAAAACTATGATGATGCAAGGAATGAGTGGCAACAACGGTATTAAGAGGAACCTGTTGATATTAATTTAAGTGAAGGTGTGAGGGCAATATGGGTTCTGTAACTGTGAAAGGATTAGTCAAACAATATAGCGACGTGCCCGCACTAAAAGGGGTGGATTTAAACATCCGAGAAGGGGAGTTTTACGCCCTTCTCGGGCCTTCTGGATGTGGTAAAACGACAACAATGCGTTGCATTGCTGGTTTTGAGGACATTACAGAAGGCGACATTTATATTGGAGAACAACGGGTAAATGATGTCGCTGCCAACCGGCGTAATTGCGGGATGGTCTTTCAAAGCTATGCGTTGTTTCCTCATTATAATGTGTTTGAAAATGTGGCTTACAGTTTAACGGTTCGAGACCTTTATCGAGGTTCGTATGGAAAGCGAGTGAAGAGTTTTGCGCGCTTAATGAGCCGAAAGCTCGGAAAACCACCTAAAGAACTTTATCAAAAGGTTATGGATGCCTTGCAAACGGTTGAACTGGATCACTTAGCTGAACGTGGCGTCGGCGAATTGTCTGGGGGGCAACAACAACGAGTCGCGTTAGCACGAGCACTCGTTATGGAACCAGCAGTACTATTAATGGATGAACCGTTATCAAACTTAGATAAAAAGTTACGTAACACAATGCGCACAACGATCCGAAACATTCAACAAGAAATCGGCATTACGACGATCTTTGTTACACACGATCAAGAAGAAGCTATGAGTATGGCAGATCGCATAGCGGTTATGAAAGATGGAGAGATTGTTCAGCAAGCAACACCAACTGAGTTGTACGGAAAACCGTTAACCCCGTTTGTTGCTGATTTTGTCGGTTCATCTAACCTTTATGATGCGACGGTAATAGGTGAACGGCAAGTAAAGATCAACGATCAATTTGTTGTTCATACGAACGGAGTAACAGCGAGTAATGAAGCAAAAGTGTTAATTCGCCCTGAAGGCATTAAAATTATTCGCGAACGTCACGAGAGTACGAATGTGATTGAAGGGCAAGTAACGATGAGTACGTATTTCGGTCCGAACATTCGTTACGATGTGAACGTCGGTACAGCAAATGTCGTCGTTGAACAAGAATTTGAACCGGGCATCCCGGTCTATGATCAAGGAGATCATCTTTTTCTTCATATTCCTGAAGAAAGGGTGCTACTTCTATGAAAGAAAAGCCCAAAAAGCCTACACGTTTTCAACGCTTAAGAAATTGGGATAGCTTGAAACTCTTAAAATATGCAGTGATCGGTTTCTTCGCCTTATTTCTGATGATCCCGTTATTATCGGTGTTTATCGTCAGTTTCACTGGAGAACCGGTAAACCTTTTTGGTTCCTTTGTGAATCCGGAAATTCTCTCTACAAACATAGAGCGACTTTCAAATGCTTCATTTGAACATTACGCAAATCTCTTTTCAAGTGGTAGTGTCTATTTATCAGCATTAAACAATAGTTTGTTACTCTCCATTTTAGTATCTGTCATCGTCATTGTAATGTGTTTACCGATCGCATACGCGTTTGCAAGAACAGCGATGCCATTTAAGAAAACCTTAGCGGCACTTTGTACGATGCCCATTATCGTACCGACATTTATTTCTGCTGCCGGCTTTATTATCATGTTCGGTCGTACAGGCTGGGTGACACACGTCTTTAATACAATGCTCGGAACAGAAGGCGCGATTTTTAACGTGTATTCAATGTTAGGCATCATTCTCGTGCAAGTGTTTTTCTTCTTTCCATTCGCCCTTTGGCCAATGGTTGCAGCATTTAAGATTGCCGACCTTTCTGTTGAAGAAGCCTCACGGAATCTTGGGGCAAAAAGCTGGTCTACGATGGTATTTGTCACGTTGCCACTTGCCTTACCGGGCATGATTTCGAGTGCACTACTCATTTTCACCGTCAGTTTTTCTGATTTTGGAACACCAATCATTTTAGCACCTGACGGTTTAAACTTAATCGTCGTGCAAGCGTACCGTGAAATCTCCGGCTTCTTTAACTGGGCTGGCGCATCAATTTTAACGGTCATCATGGTCATTGTTGCGGCAATCTTCTTTTGGTTACAACGGTTGGCAACAAAAGGGAAAGATTATGGAACGGTATCTGGTAAGCCTAAAAAAGTAAAGCTCAATGCAAAAAAAGCCGTTACGTTGCCGCTCTTTACCTATACAAGTCTAGTCGTTCTATTACCTGTGCTTACCGTCTTCTCTGTGTTTATTCAATCGATCGCAACGACGTGGGGTCGCGATTTGTTACCGAGAGGATTTACGTTAGATCATTATGCAACGATCTTCACTCGCTCTACAGATAACATTATGAACAGCATTATTTTAGCGAGTGGGGCGCTTGTCATTAGCGTTATTGTCGCAACATTGGTGAGTTATTTTGTCGTACGTCAAAATGCAACGAAACTTGATTTTATTGCATCCATCCCTTTAGTCGTACCAGGGATTGCCCTAGGTATTGCGTTTATTCAGACGTTTAATACAGCACCGTTACAATTAACAGGCACTGCGTTTCTTCTAATTGTTGCGTACGCGATCCGTAGAATGCCATACATGATTCGCTCGACAATGGGGAGTATGATGGCCATTCGCTCTGACATTGAAGAAGCTTCCGTAAATCTTGGCGCATCACGGTTGTTGACGTTAACGACGATTGTCGGTCCGTTAATGCTCCCAGGTATTGTCGCAGGGTCCATTCTCGTATTCGTTACTGTAATAAAAGAAACGAGTGTAACGATTCTTCTAGCACCATCTGAATGGGCACCGATGAGTTTAATGGTATTCCAGAACATTTTACGCGGGCAAATGTATACGGCATCTGCGATGGCGATTTTAATTATCGGTGTCGTACTCATCCTCCAACTCGTCGCAAATCGCCTGACGAAAAATTCGTTATATTAACAAAGGAGGAGTGGGATGCAACGAGGATACATCTTTGATTTGGACGGCACGATTTATTTAGGGAATAAAGAGATTCCAGGTGCTGCAAAGACCATTCGTACACTTCGAGAGCGTGGCGATCGCGTTCTGTTTATGTCGAACAATCCACTCTTTACAAGACTCGAGTTTAAACGGAAGTTAGCAGTACTTTCAATTGATGTAAAGGTTGATGAGATTTATAACTCGAATTATATATTAGCGCGGCACTTAAAGAATTGTTTAACGTCTAAAGACCGCGTATTTGTTATTGGAGAAGCACCGTTATACGAAGAATTACAAAACGCGAACATCCCTCTCACATTTCAAGCAACTGAAGCGACAATCGTCGTCGTCTCTTGGGATCGGGACTTCACGTATAAAAAGTTGAAACAGGCGTATGTTGCCTATCAAAATGGCGCTACATTCATTGCGACAAATCCAGATCGGACGTGTCCAATTGAAGGAGGAGCAATTCCAGATTGCGGTGCAATCATAGGCGCAATTGAAGGAGCAACTGGGGAGGAAATTACAGAAATTGCAGGTAAACCATCGAGCATTACAACAAGTGTCATTCAAGACGCCGTTGGACTACCTGCAACATCTTGTTATATGGTCGGTGATCGTTTAGAAACCGACATCAAGATGGCCAATGACGCCAATTGGCATAGCGTGCTCGTTTTAACGGGTGTAACGACGACAGATATCCTCGAGAAATCATTAATCGTGCCGCAAACAACGCTCACTAGTGTTCGTGAGTTGCTAAATGTATAGAAAAAGTACAATGCAAAATGCATTGTACTTTTTCTGTTACCACGAGAAGGTTTACGGGTACTTTACGATGATGCTATACGGCTGGCGACCAGTTCTATAAACAAACGGTAGAATGGTATTCGTTGCTCCATCAAGGACAACAATTTGGTCATCAAGACTATTCAAGACATATATTCGATTCTCAGTAGGATCAACAGCAAGATCGAATGGTGCATCCCCGATTGGAATTGTATCAATTAGAGTAAGTGTCGCTCCGTCAATCACAGCAAGAGCATCATCCACTAATATCGTTACGTATATGAGATTCGTAATCGGGTTAATGTCAATAGCATAAGGTTGCACACCAACTGGAATTGTCGCAATAACACGAAGTGATGCGCCATCAATGACTGATACTGTATTGCTCGTATTATTTGCAACAAAAAATTGATTTGTCGTTGGATTATATGCAATGCCGTAAGGATCCTCACCAACAGGGATCGTTGGGGTTAATGACGTATTCGTGCTTCCGTCAATGACGGTAACGTCATTGCTAGCTGTATTCGTAACTAAAATTTGATTCGTTGCTGGGTTTACCGCTGCAAAAGACGGTAGTGTCCCTACTGGAACTGTAGCGACCACTGTATTCGTTGCACCATCAATAACAGAAACATTGTAACTGTTGGAATTAACGACATAGATTCGATTTGTGACAGAATTGACGGCAAAACCGTCGGGAAATGAACCGACGGGTATACGATTTGGTAAGGCTGTATTCGTAGTCGTATCAATAACAGACACGTCATCCGTGTTTGTATTCGCAACATAGGCAAGTTCAGTCACCGGATTATATGCAATAGCAATAGGATATACACTAACCGGTATTGGATCTGCAATTTGTTCCCCAGTAATTGTATTAATTACTGAAGTAGTTGCTTGCTGTAAGTTTGTAACGTACAAAAATCGTGGTACTTCTGGCATTGTTGGGGAAGTTGGACTCGGTGGTAACGTTGGGTTCGGGGGGATTGGAACATTTCCAGGTCCATTGATTAGGTTGTTATTGATTCGAATCGGCTGACATTTATTCATCGTACACACCTTTCACAGTTTTTATTAAACTATTCAGGTTTGTACCAATTGGTTCATAGAGTGCAGTAATTACGCGTTAAGCAAAGGAAAGACTAAACAAGAAAACCCCGGTTCACTGAACCAGGGTTTTCTTGTTTGTTGTGTTAACGAACAGACCCACCATCAATAACCAATTCATCACCCGTGACAAAGCGGGATTCATCAGAGGCAAAATAAACGGCGCCGTGGGCAATGTCAATCGGTTCTCCATGATGAGGTGGTAGGGGGACAACGTCTCGATTGTTTTCTTCAATCGTATGTTGGCGCTCCCCCATAATAGGAGTTTTGATCGGCCCTGGGAAAATGGCATTTACGCGGATTCTGTCTTTTGCAAAATGATTGGCAGCGTGGTTTGTAAGGGCACGAACAGCACCTTTTGCCGCGCTATAAGCTGTACCATTTCCTCTTGCCGCGCCACTACCTGTTAACGCTGCCAAGCTTACAATGTTAATAATTGAACCGTTTTCGTTTCTTTGCATATGGGGCACGACTTCTTTCATTCCTAAAAATACACTCGTCGCATTTGTATCCATCATTCGGTTGTAATCGTCAAGAGAAGTTTCTAGCAATTTATCAGGAAAATGTATGCCTGCATTATTGACGAGAATATCAATGGTCTGATGTTCTTCAATCACGCTTTTGACAACTTGTTTCCAGTCTTCTTCAGAAGAAACATCCAACCGCATAAACGTCGCCTCTGGTACTTCCTCATCGATGTTCCCTGGCTGAAGATCGGTTGCAATCACGGTTGCGCCTTCCTTGCTAAATTGCTTTGCTATGCCTAACCCAATGCCGCTCGTAGCACCTGTTACGACGGCAATTTTGTTTTGTAATCGTGTCATATCGATCCATCTCCTCAATTAACGGCTAATGAACCTCAATACCCGTCCAAGAATTGCTGTAAACATGGCCACTGGTGAATTAATGTTTCTCTTTATGGAGTCTTTTGATTTGTTCACTTAGTTCTTGTACAGGACCATCGACGTTTGCTTGTACTAACACGTCTTGAATCGCTAAAGGCTTTACGTTACCTGCTTGTTGTCCCCATTCTTTTCGCCATTCCCGTAATTGTGCGCTCGAGCTAGCGTAGACGATGCGACCTAATCCAGCAAGACCATGAGCGGATGCACACATCGGACAATGTTCACCAGAAGTGTACACCGTAGCTTTTTTACGTTCTTGTTCACTTAAATGAATGGCAGCAAATTGAGCAATCGCAAATTCCGGGTGCTTCGTTGGACCTCCACTTGAGGTTTGATTATAATCTTTAAACAACACTTCACCGTCTCCGGATACGAGTAGTGAGCCAAAAGGTTCGTTTCCTTTTTCCAATGCGATAGCTGCAAGCGTTACGCATCGTTCTAAATACGTATAATCTTGTTCGGTAATCAAAGAAACATCTCCTTATCGAGTTCATTTGGTTGCCTTTATTAATGTTATGGTAAAATAAACCGTCACCAATGTCATCTCATTCAACACTGGAGGGAGAAGTTTGCAACGCTTGTATTATGCTATTGTACTTAGTATTGTTTTTATCGGATTGGCGTTAGAATCGACTCTCTTATTATCACTATGTGGAATTCTAAGTCTACCGATGTTTTTTTATTCATTTTACAGAAGTAATCGTCTCTTCAAAGGGATGGGACTTGCTTTTTTAGTTATTGGTGCCGTGTTATTACCGTTTAGTACTATTTCTTTCAATGAGTTGCCGCAATTGTTCTCGAGTAATTTGACGCTCGTCGTGTTTGTAGCAATCGTTCCTCTCATGCAAGCAGCAATTGAAACCCTTTATTATGATCGAAACGTTAACGCTTGGCTTTTTAAACGCGCAAACACGACAGGGAAAGTTGAAAACCGCGCCTTGTTAACGACCTATGGGTTCGTTCCATTTATGAATTTCTCAATTTTACCTTTGTTGCAAAACACGTTAAATGATCATCTATCTGAGCTACCAAAAAAGACACGAAACAGCATCATTAGCAAATCAACACTTCGTGCTTATGCGTTAGCACTCGTTTGGATGCCAATGGAAATTATGGTCGTAACCGCGATCGGGTTAACAGGGGAGAGCTATTTCTCATTGTTACCTTATTTATTGTTATTGTCCGTTACGATGACACTCATTGAAATGATCCGGCCTCGCGTATTAAAAGGGACAAGCCTGAATCAAATCAACGATTATACGAATGCAAAGGGAAGGTCGAAAGGTTCACTCGTAACGGCTGTTGTCGTCTTTTTACTTCTCGTTACATTAATCGGAGAGTGGTTACAGCTTTCTTTTTTACTCACGGTTATTTTACTGATTCCACTGTTTTCGTTTACTTGGACGTTGCTCTTTGGGCAAGCAAAACCCTTCGTAGCAAACGGACAAAGTGCGTTAGGGAAACAACTGAAAACGGGGATTCATCCGTTCCTTGTGCTATTTATGTCACTCGGTTGGTTTACAGGAATCTTAAATCAAACCGAATTACTTACCATCGTACAAGAACCTTTACGGGCATTTGAAGAGCATCCGTACGTCTTATTGTTGTTAATCCCATTAAGTTTTTATTCCTTAGCACTAATCGGAATTCACCCGATTGCATCAATGGTTTTAGTTCATGAAATCGTGGCACCGATCTTACAACCAGGCATGCCAATCG
This sequence comes from Bacillaceae bacterium JMAK1, assembly GCA_012970285.1. GTDB lineage: Bacteria > Bacillota > Bacilli > Bacillales > Marinococcaceae > Geomicrobium_A. The sequence goes on along the minus strand of JIBW01000002.1, from coordinate 762,914 downwards.
AACTTACCGTAATGTATATCGTCAGTGCATTAGCAACGTTTACGATGTCTCCTTATGGAATTGTCGTAACGATGACCGCCCGTCATACGAACCAGAATCCATACCGAGTTATGCTTACGAATTTACCATTTGCGTTGCTGTTTGCAGTAATAGCAGTTGGCTTATTGATCCTCATTCCTTAAATTTAAACACACATAGCAATGTTCTATGTGTGTTTTTTTGATGCGTATTAATGTAACACAATATCTATTTTGTTACATTAGAATAAATCTATGAAGAACAAAGAGAACCGTTGTTATGATCAGGCATTTGGAACGTTTTCAGTTGAATCCTAATGTAACATATTGCGTTCACATTACTTCTAAGGTAATCTGAATATAGGAGGCGATTTTGTGGAGAAGAGAGAAGTAGCTCCGTATGTTTATTTAACCGATGAACAATACGAACGCCTACATGAACGTTACGGCAAAGACCATCTAGAAAAGCGAATCCACCAGCTTTCTAAAAAGAAACAAAACGGTGAAAAGCCACTTGAACTGAGTGATTATCATTCCTTACGAACAAAGGGGATGCAGCTCGTTGAACCAATTCGTAATCGTGATGATATCCAGTTAATGAAACGAATATTAAAACGCGATAGCTTACGGAACTATTTCTTGTTTTCCCTCGGTTTAAATACAGGCATGCGAATTAGTGATTTTATCGGTTTACGCGTGAACGACGTTCTAAACCGTAAGCATATTGAAGTCATTGAGAAGAAGACCGGGAAGACACGCCGATTTAAAGTCAATTTTGAATTACAGCAAGACATACATGAATATGTTGAAGGGATGGCGAATACAGACTATCTGTTTCCTTCTAAAAAGACGAAGGAGCCAATTAGTCGCGTACAGGCGTATCGCATTCTTCGAAAAGCTGCTGATCGGGCAGGACTTCAAAGTATCGGAACGCATAGCATGCGGAAAAGCTTAGGCTATCACTTTTACAATCAAACGAAAGATGTTGCGATTTTACAAGAAATCTTTAACCATTCAACACCGCAAATTACGAAGCGTTATATTGGAATTCGGCAAGATGAAATTGACGAGAGTTTGGACGATTTTTACCTATGAGCGAATTTGCGAATTAGATGGATGATCACCCATGATTGTTGATCTAATTTGCAAATTCAAGCGCGTGATTGATGATTAAGAAAATTCATCCAACTTAAATGAAAGAATTACTTCAGTTTGTAATCAACCTCTTCATGGAGTATCGTTAGAAAACGTGAGTGGCAACGCTAAGATCGTTTTCCTAATAGTACTTTTTGTAGTTTAAATTTATTACCGTTCGTCTAACTTTAGAAATCTTATTCGATCCTTGTTTGTCGGAATTCCATTAATTATTTTTTCCCATCGACCATTTTTAAATAGTTCGTATTGTTCAAAAGCAATAGGTAATCCTTTTGCAGTAGATATATCAGTACGGTCCATAAATTGAAAATGCAAATGTGGAGCAAAGGAATTACCTGAATGACCAACTCTACCAATAACTTCACCTTTTTTTACCAACTGCCCAACCGAAACCTGAATTGATCCTGTTTGAAGGTGGACGAACCCAGCATAAACATGATTGGCGCATTCCATAATGATGTAGTTGCCAGCAACTGATTGGATGTCGTCTTTTTTTGGATCAAAATGATGAGCATTCTTATAAGCGTTAGTCATATCTGAAAGCAATTTTGTTCTTGTACGTTCTTTATAACCATCCGCTGCTTGTACGATAATTCCATCACAAGGAGCGTATATATTTTCTCCCCAACAATAGTATTGATCTATTGGAACCCCGAAAAGTAAATAGTGTGCCAAACTAACACGATAAGCCGGCCAACCCTTTCTCTCCCAATTTACTTGTACAAAATCAAAAGCATACCTTGACCCTAAGTTGTTAGTGCCATGACTCGGAATTTTTGACCCAGGCGTGTTAGGAGAATACCATTCTCCCCTTAAAGGAAATTCTACAATGATTGGATTTTGTGTGTTAGGCATCTCATATACCTCCTTGTATTATTCAAAATAACTAGTCTGATAAGAAAAATCTTAAGGTAATACTGATGTGTACAGCTACATTTTCCGCTAGTGAATCTTATCATCCTTTTGTTGATTACTGTTACTTTCGTAGGCTTAAAGTCATTCGACAACAAGGAACTAGTTCAATTTTACGTTACTAAAGAACGGACTTGTAGGCAAATGGTTGACTTCTTATTAAAAATACTCCGAAAATAGTAGAGGGTATCATACTTAGGAGGCGCTTTTAACATGAGTAATCAGAACGAGCAATTATATGAAGATTTAACACAATTAAGAACGAAACAAATCGTTGATACGCTTTCACATTCTGAAAAGCAGAAATTACAAACTGTTATTTACGATATTGAACAACTGTTAGAAAAACAATATAAGAAAAAGTTCGACCTTAATCAAATGCAAGAAGAAAGTTGGGTAAGCATCCACGCATTTCGTAATTTTTCATTTCAAGATGTAACACCTAAAAAAACTTTCATGGATATTTTATTGGGCCGACCGCAATTTCCTTACTATAGTGTTAATGTCGAAGAAGAAGATTGGGAAGTAAATTATTTACAATTCCCAAATACAATGAAGTTGAAATCGATGTTTGAAAAAGAAGGGATCGTATTCTCGGACGTCCTTCCAGGATTCATGGACTACTTTTATAGTAACCAATTGTCTAAAGAAGACAAAGAACAAATGGAGCGATTGCCAGACCCTACATGGTGTCTTTCGAAAGTAGATGAGATTGAGGGGCTAGACGAGTTCTTAAAAAGTACGAATTCAGAATTACATGATATGGTTCTTTGGCTCAAGGAAATGTGGCATAAAGACTATCAGCTCTTTATTGATTACGACGAAGCGATGACCATTACGATTTCCTAAGTAGTCTATATGAGATAATCCTGAACGGTGTGTAACAAATACGGGCAAATACATGGAGTTTGAAGCAAAGATCGGTACATATAACATGGAAGTACACACAGATGAAACAAAAGGGATTTCGTTATCATTTTCTCTCTATTAAAAATTTTAGTCACGATTGTGGAAATATACGTAGGAGGCGCTTAGTAAATGAGCATAGAATCCGAACCAATCTATCAAGAATTACTTCGATTAAGAATGAATCAAGTGAATGGGAAGCTTTCAGACGAAGAACAACAAAAGCTTGATACTGCTTTGAGCAGTGTTGAACAACGCATCGAGGAAAAATATGGTAAGAAGGTCGATTACAACAAAGCCCAAGAAGAGAGATGGGTTAGTTTTCATGCCTATCGTAACTATAATCTTCAAAAATTCGAACCATCAAGAAGTTTACTAGATGTAATCCTAAGAAGACCAGCGTCAGAGCCAGAGATCGAAGATTATTTTATATCCTTCGACGATGAAGGTTATCAAGAAGAAACGCTACAATATTATAATGTTTTAAAGTTATCTTATTTATTAGAGGAGCAAGGAATGACGTGTACGTTTTCTGAGCTTATTCCAGGTACGGCTATCGAGTATTTAATCAATGAAGTAAGGTTAGACCAAGAAGACGTATTGGAGCGATTGCAAAATCCGAAACCTCAATGGTCCCTTGAGAAGCTTGAACAATTAAGTGGTCTAGAGGACGAATTGGAAGGTGACCGAGAATTACAAGACATGGTCAATTGGTTAAAGGAAATGTGGCGTAACGATTATCAAGTTATCGCTGATTATGATATAGCACTAAAGTTAAGAGTGCCAGCACAATAATTGTGCGGTTTCAAAGAAGATTGTATATTAATTCTCTAAAGCAGACGTATTCCGATGAAGTGTGAATACGTCTGCTTTTTGTTGGGCAAAAATGCAACTATACAGTAAATACGCGTTAAATGAGGGTATGATCGATGGAAAATGTCATGTATTTTACGAGTAGGGATGATGCGATTATGTATTTTCGTTATCATTTTGGGTTCTCGCATTTCAAGCTTTTAGAAATCAACAATCATGACGGTGCTCCGAATACGTATCGTTTAATGGTTGATTGTGAGAAGTATGCAGAATTTATAAATGAGCAATTCGGAAATAGTGCGGAAAGTCATCAGCTAGGTGAGCGCTTTTTGCACATTTGGGATGAAGGCACGGTCATGATCTCTACAAATTAAAAAATCCCCCGATCGTTGGGGGATCATCATTATTTCGCTAAAAATGGATAGTCGATATAGCCTTCTTTTCCGCCTCCGTAAAACGACGCTTTATCAGGTTCATTTAGTGGTTCGTCTTGTTTTAATCGTTCAACGAAATCAGGATTTGCCAACGCCCATGCACCGACAGGCGCTACATCAGCGAGTCCTGTATCGATGTCTTTGCTAAGATCTTCTAATGGTCTGCCTGCTCGATTGACTAATAGTGGGTTTGGCCAAAGTGAGCGAACTTCTTTTAAGAATTCATCATTGCCAACATGCATCACGTGCAAGTAAGCGAGGTTCATTTTTGCTAATTCTTTAACTAGATAACGATAGACATCAGGTCCTTGTGAGCCTTCGTCAATGCCGCCGAGTGGAACCCCTGGAGAAATACGGAATCCAGTCTTATCTGCACCAATTTCATCAACAACCGCTTTTGTTACTTCAATTGCAAAGCGAGCATGGTCATCAGCTGTGTTGCCATATTCATCAGCGCGTACGTTAGAGTTCTCCCCGATAAATTGGTGAATGAGGTAACCATTTGCGCCGTGTACTTCTACACCATCAGCTCCAGCGTCAATCGCAGCTTTTGCTGCATGACGGAACTCTTGAACAATATCTTTAATATCTTCTTTTGTAAGTTCTTTTGGCATTGGAATGTCTTGCATTCCTTTAGCTGTAAAGATTTGCTCACTTGGAGCAACTGCGGACGGTGCAACGGCTTGACGGTGATGTGGGGTGTTTTCTGGGTGAGCGACACGTCCAACATGCATTAACTGGATGAAAAGATAGCCACCTTTTTCATGTACTTGATCTGCGACGTTCTTCCATCCTTTTATGTGATTCTCGGAATAGATGCCAGGGGATAGAAGATAACCTTGCCCATCAGCGGAAGGTTGCGTCCCTTCGCTAATAAGTAAACCTAATGATGCTCGCTGACTGTAATATTCTGCAGTCATTTCTGGTGGCGTTCCGTCTTCTAACGCACGACTTCTCGTCATAGGTGCCATCGCTAGGCGATGAGGTAAGGTCATGTTTCCTACTTTAATTTCTTTCCATATGTTATTCATCTGCTTGACTCCTTTTGTGTAATAACACTGCAATCTTTCTTAGTGTTTCTTGATCACAATAATTTATAATGAAGTGAGCTTAACGTTATTATTCATCATTGTTGTCAAATATGTAAGTAGGCACTATTATATTACATAGGAACATTTTACGTACTTATTGATTTACTAGGTGATTGTGACACATGATGAATGTGAGGAGTCAAGCAGATGAACGAATATCAAGACTTAGAACAAGCGTTGAACGTGTTTGTCGGCAAATGGAAACCGATTATTATTTATCATCTAACGAACGATGGAACAAAACGGTATAGTGACTTGCAACGAGCGATTCCTGAAATTACGAAACGGATGTTAACGTTAAAGTTAAGAGAACTTGAAGAGAGTGGGATTGTTTCGAGGAAAGTGTATAATCAAGTTCCTCCGAAAGTGGAATATTCGATGACCGAGTATGGCCTTACGTTGCATCCATTATTAGTGAAAATGAATGACTGGGGCGAAGGACACCGACGTCCAAAAGATCATAAAGATCAAGTTGAACATGCGAATCATGCGTGTAAGGCACTCACAACCATTGATACGATCATTGGAAAATGGAAATCCATTATTATTAGTGAATTGGCTTCTGAAGATCTGCGGTTTAGTGATCTACAAAAAAGAATTCCACAAATAAGTCGTACGATGCTGACAAACAATTTAAAACAACTTGAGCAAGAAGGGATTGTTCATAGAGAGGTGCATCAACAAGTCCCCCCGAAAGTTGTCTACTCAATGACGGAATACGGAAAAACGTTAAAACCGATTCTTCAAGATCTTAATCAATGGGGCGAAGAATTTATAAAACGTCAAGAGAACGTTAGCGGAGCGGAGTGAATTGTTTCACCGATCTCACAAATTCCAAGTGATCTAAAATAATTTACTAGTAAATGCAGTTATGTTACTACGAGTTGCTCCAAGGATCAGTTCGTAATTCGAGCCCCGTCATCGTTTTGAACAACACACCTTTCCCTAAGGCGTATTCTTTAAGTGAAAACCAACCACTTTTGGTTTGGATGAGCGGATCAACGGTCATCGGTGCTGCTTGTAACTGTTTTACGTACTCTTTTGCAACGGGTACAGAAAAAAACTCGCTCTGAATAAGGATGTCAAAATCACTTTGTTCGCGCATCACTTTCGTACCTGTAGCTAATTCGAATCCAACGCTCCCTGTAGGCCCCCAATTCTCAGATTTCCACAACTGTTTGATCGTTTCGAACGTATCTTGTGCTTTGGTAAGTTGAAGTCGTGTGGATGAAAGTGTTCGAAGCTGATAAGGAGTAAACACGTCTACAACTTGATCAACTGAAACAAACATCGCATACCGCTCATTGCGAGACTTACCTCTAACTCCTACTGGTATTGATAAGCGGTCATAAGCGCCACGTCGTACGACGACATAGGGGCTTTTTTGCAATGAACAATTAGCCCAATGAGGGAGATTACTGTTTGTTTTCAAAACCTCGTTTACATTAATTTTTAACAAGTCATGGGGATCGAACATAACAATCGCCTCCTAACAAGACAATAGATTTAATTTTCTCAAAAGTATAGACAATCAAAGTTAAACTCATTATAATCTAAACTCAGTACACAGTCGACTGTATACCATTAATTGAAAACGCTTACAAAGGAGTGCGTTGATGGTTATTTATGGTGTGGCCATATTGGCGGTCTGCATGATTGTAGGAATGTTGCTCGGAGAATGGTTGGGTATAGCGATCGGGGTAGAAGCAAATGTAGGTGGCGTTGGGATTGCGATGTTGATCTTAATTATCGTCATTGATCGGTTGAAGATTTCGAACCGACTTAGTGAGCCAACGCAAATGGGTTTGGGGTTTTGGAATGCGATGTACATTCCGATCGTAGTCGCAATGGCTGCAAATCAGAACGTTGTTGCAGCCCTCGATGGCGGACCACTTGCGATTGTGACAGGAATTGCTGTTGTGGTCATTTCGTTTTTAGCTGTTCCTCTTGTCAGTCGAATCGGAAAAGAAAAAAGTGAATCGATTGACGAAGGAGGGCGTCCTCTATGATTGAATCAATCGAAAATGTGTTAGTCGGGAATGGTCTCATCTTTGGATTTGCGATTGTAGGTGCAATTATGGTTATTGCCTACGCGTTGTCAAAGTATGCGACCCGAGGACTCGTACACGGATCATCAATTGCCATTCTTCTTGGTCTCGTTCTTGCTTACATTGGCGGAAGACTGACTGGTGGAGAGAATGGACTTTCCGATGTCTCCCTTTTCGCAGGAATCAGTTTACTCGGTGGCGGGATGATGCGGGACTTTGCCATTGTGGCAACAGCGTTTGGGGCGGATTTTCGAGAAATTAAACGAGCAGGTGTTACAGGTGTCCTCGCTTTAGTTCTTGGAATTTTTCTTTCGTTTACGATCGGTGTCGTGTTTGCACTAATGTTTGGCTATACAGATGCAGTAAGTTTAACGACAATTGGAGCAGGCGCCACGACGTATATCGTCGGGCCAGTTACAGGTGCTGCAATCGGCGCAAGTTCTGAAGTGATTGCGATTAGTATCGCTGCAGGTCTTGTGAAAGCGATTTTAACGATGGCACTCACACCATTTCTAGGTAAGTATATCGGACTTGATAATCCCCGTTCTGCGATGGTGTTTGGGGGATTACTCGGAACGACAAGTGGTGTTGCTGGTGGACTTGCAGCATTAAATCCAAAGCTCGTTCCGTACGGGGCGGTTACGGCGACGTTTTATACAGGGCTTGGCTGTCTCTTAGGGCCGTCTGTGTTGTATATGATGATGCGGTTGATTTTCGGAGGATAAAGAGGCGATTTTCATGGATACGGTGTTTTTATTTCCAGGTCAAGGATCACAACGTCATGACATGTTTCAACCTTATCAAGGAACCAAACATTTCGAGTTGATCAAACAACTCATTGAAGACGAATTACAAGAAGATGTGAATCAGTATACCGCTGATTTCAGTTCTACACGACACGTGCAATTAGCATTACTCATCGTTGGTGTTAGCAGTTCGAAACAACTTGTAGAAGCAGGGATTAGACCGGATTGTGTTGCCGGTCATTCTGCGGGCGCTTATTCAGCAGCAGTACTTTCAGAAGTACTTACTCTAAAGGACGCCATTCGTTTAGTTGATCTTCGAGGTAGATTAATGGAGCAAGCCTTTCCGAGTGGATACGGAATGATGGCCGTTCAAGGCCTTGATGTGAACGTCGTACTGCGCGTGATAGAGTCGCAAAGTGACGTGTATCTAGCGAATGAGAATGCTCAGCAACAAGTTGTGTTATCAGGAAGTGAACGATCACTTCAAACGATACGTGACACGTTAAAAGAGAAAGGAGCACGTCGCGTCATCAAGTTATCTGTGACTGTTCCTTCACATTCTCCTTTGTTTGCTAAAGAGGCGGATATACTCCGTGTAGCGATGAAAAACGTTACTATCGGTTCACCGAAGTTAGCGTACGTGTCAAACCAAACAGCACGCTTACTGCGAAAAAAAGAAGCGATTGTTGAAGATTTAGCAGGGAATATTGCATCAACGGTCAGATGGCATCCTGCCATGAAAATGTTAAATGAACGAGGGATAAAAAACTACGTTCAACTCCCCCCTGGAACCGTGTATACGAACTTATTACACGAGGAGTTTGAAGGAATTCAAGCACTATCAGTAGAAACCATGAGTGTTGACAACATTCTACAATTTGTAACTAAGGAGTGACGAGTGTGCCTACGTCTACAAATACAAGATGGACGAAAAAGCGAGATGCAAAACGAGATCGTCTGAGTCGGATTTCATCAATGATTGATGGCAAATTCGTTCAACAAGACAACATCGTCTCAGTACTAGAACGTGTCATTGAGCCTTATGATCGTGTCATTCTTGAAGGCAACAACCAAAAGCAAGCATCGTTTTTATCGAAGTCATTGGCAAATGCCTCAAACGAAGCACTTCATCACTTACATCTCATCATGTCGAGTGTGTCTCGACCAGAGCATCTAGATCTATTTGAAAACGAGATAGCTGATCGACTTGATTTTTCATTTTCAGGACCGCAAAGTACACGAATTGCGCAAATGATCGAAGACGAAGAAATCAAAGTCGGCAACATCCATACGTATATCGAACTTTACGGACGATTGTTTATTGATTTAATTCCGAACGTCGCCCTCGTTGCCGCTGATCAAGCGGATGCGAACGGTAATTTGTACACTGGTGCAAATACGGAAGAAACACCAACGATCGTTGAGGCGACCGCATTTAAAAATGGCATTGTGATCGCTCAAGTAAATGAGATCGTAGATGAGCTACCACGCGTTGATATCCCTTCATCATGGGTTGATGTGATCGTTTTAGGTGATGAGCCTTATCAATTGGAAGCGTTGTTCACTAGAGATCCAAGACATATTACAGAGATTCAAATTCTCATGGCCATGCTTGCAATCCGTGGCGTGTATGAAAAGCACTCTGTACAGTCCTTAAACCATGGTATTGGCTTTAATACTGCCGCGATCGAATTGCTATTACCGACGTACGGTGAATCACTTAATTTACGTGGAAAGATTTGTAAGCATTGGGCCGCGAACCCCCACCCGACACTCATCCCAGCAATAGAAAGCGGTTGGATTGATAGCATTCATTCTTTTGGTGGAGAGAAAGGCATGGAACAATACATCGCTGCGCGTCCAGATGTGTTTTTTGTCGGCAGTGACGGTACGATGCGGTCAAATCGGACGCTTTGCCAAATGGCTGGGCAATACGCCGTAGATTTGTTTATCGGTTCCACACTTCAAATGGATTATGTTGGTAATTCATCAACGGTCGTTCGCGGTCGATTAGCAGGGTTTGGCGGTGCACCGAACATGGGGCATGATCCGAAAGGTCGTAGACACAGCACAAAAGCGTGGCTTGATATGCAAAAAACAGGTGACGAGCTCGTGCGTGGTCGTAAGTTGGTCGTTCAAATGATGGAAACGCACCAACCAGGTAACCGTCCCGTATTCGTTGAACAGTTAGATGCCATTCAAGTCGCTAAAGAAGCCAATTTAGGCACACCTCCTGTTATGATTTATGCCGATGATGTCACACATCTCGTAACTGAGGAAGGGGTTGCTTACCTGTACAAAAGTGACAGTCCTGCTGAACGTAAAGAAGCGATTGCAGCGGTCGCTGGTGTTACCGAACTTGGGATGACGAGTACTGCTCGTCAAAAACACCGATTAAGAGAGCAAGGAATCATTGCAACGACGGATGATCTAGAAATCGATGTGAAAAAGGCCAATCGTTCACTACTAGCAGCAAAAAGCATTGAAGAACTTGTTATGTGGTCAGACAATCTTTACGACCCGCCTGAAAAGTTCAGGAGTTATTGGACGTGAGTTTAGCGACACGTCCATTACACATTCATCACGTCACTGAACAAGTGGCACGTTGGTCCGAGCAATCACTCCTAGAAGAGCTTTATCTAACGGTAAAACCAGGTCTGATCGACAAATCTAACAACGGTGCCCATCTTGATATGACATTAGCGATGATGGAAGCATCGAGTCATGCGATTGCTCCTTATTTTGCCGAAATGGCACGTGTGAGTTATGGGAAATCCCCGTCTCTTCAATTACGCAAGCAATTGTCAGAGATTGGAATTGAGGCAGAGCGGGAAATGTTACACGTAACTGCTGGGGTGAACACCCATAAAGGCGCGATTTGGTGTTTAGGCTTACTAAGTGCTGCTTATGCAATCCAAAGAGGGCAAGGTACGGCAACTACACTATGTGAAGTTGCAGGCGAACTTGCAAACGTTGAACTGAAAGTTTCCTCGACTCGTACGAATGGTTCTACTGTGTGCAAACGGTACGGCGTCACCGGTGCGAAAGGCGAAGCTCAAGCAGGATTTCCGCACGTGCTACTCGGTTTACGAACTTTAAACGATGCCACTGAATCATTTACAGAAACGAAAGCAAAACAACTTGCTCTACTCACGCTCATGACAACACTTTCGGATACGTGTGTTCTTCACCGAGCAGGTAGTAAGGGCTTATCTTACGTGAAACAACAAGCTCAACAAGTATTACGAGGCGCTTTATCCATTGAGGAAGTTGATGAACGATTTATTAAAAACAATCTTTCTCCTGGGGGCAGTGCAGATCTACTTGCAGCGAGTTTGTACGTGAAACGATTAGGAGGGAAATCGCATGGAAGAGTTTCGCTACACGTATAATACAGCAACGGCAATTCCAAAACGTGCGCATACAGGTGTTGTCGGCTCTGGGGATGCAGAAATTCTTATGGAGCCAAGTCATATTGGAGAAGTATTCATAAAAACGAACGTGGAAGGATTTCAAAAAACGTGGGAAGAAGTCGTACAACGGTTCATGTCTGATTACGATGTACGTGCATCCATACACATTCATGACTTTGGTGCAACCCCTGGCGTTATTGGACTTCGTTTAAAACAAGCGTTTGAGGAGGCATCTTCATGAAAATCATAGTACCTCAGTCGTTAACGGAATGCTCCGCTCGTGAACGTACGTTAGCACTTTTAGATGAGAACTCAGCACATGAATTACTCGGCCCTTTTGATCGTCTTGTCTCACCACACCTAGAAAAGCAAAACATTGTGCCTCAAAGTGACGACGGTGTGGTCGTAATGAAAGGAACGAGAAAGTCCCATCCATGTTGCGTGATTGCAATTGAAGGGAGTTTCCAAGGAGGCGGCATCGGCGAAGTGTCTGGAGCTAAGATCGCGGCTGCATTCGAACTTGCTTTACGAGATGTAGAACGGGGAAAGCATTTAGACGTCATCGTTATTCTAGATACAGGCGGTGTACGGTTACAAGAAGCAAATTACGGTTTGCTCGCAATTTCTGAGATTCAACAAGCAGCGGTAAATCTCCAACAATATGTACCAATCGTGGGCATTATCCCAGGTCGAATCGGAAGCTTTGGTGGGATGTCGATTACAGCTGGACTGTTTAACGCTCTAATTATGACAAAAGAAGCTCGACTCGGCTTAAATGGTCCTGAAGTGATTGAGCAAGAAGCGGGAATTGAAGAAGTCAATAGTCGTGACCGTAAAGCAACGTACTTACGAATCGGTAGTGCGTCGAGAAAGAAGAATGGACTGATCGAATACCTCGTAGAAGACTCTGTTGAAGCAATTCAAGAGGCCGTTGATCAAGCAAGACTTACGAAAATCAATCAACGTGTAACGTCCAACGAAGAACACGTGAATGAGTTACTATATCAAGATATAAAAGCTTTCACTTCAAGTGAAGACGAGGAGCGAACAAATGATTCCCGTGGTCGCACGTGGCTTGAAGTGCTTTCAGACATCGACAGCGTGCAAAGTTCACGTATTTCAACGGTACAGTCAGGAACAATGACCCTCTCAGGTGAGAAGTTCAATCTTTTAGCGGTGACGAAAGATGCGTATCACCGTTTCCCAAGAGTTAGAAACGGTGAATTCGGTCTACTTGAAGGTTATGCACTTGCAGATGTCATTGATCAATGGATTGCTGCGGATGCAACGAATGATCAGAAAACGCCAATCGTTGCTGTCATTGATGTAGTTAGCCAAGCGTACGGAGCTCAAGAAGAGTTACTCGGCTTACATCAGTCGTGTGCAGCTGCTGTTCATGCGTATGCCAGAGCACGTTTACACGGCCATAAAGTCATTGGACTCGTGGTTGGTAAAGCATTGTCTGCTGCCTTTTTAAGCCACGGTTTACAAGCCGATCGACTACTCGCATTCGACGACCCTTACGTTCAAGTACACGTGATGTCGAAAGAGTCTGCAGCGAAAGTGACAAAAAGATCGTTACATGAACTTGAACGATTCACAAAGGATGTCCACGCAATGGCTTACGATGTTCGTTCTTTCCATAAGCTCGGTGCAACCGATGAACTCATTGAAGGAATCTCTGTAGAACATCCAACTGAAGAAGACGTATCGCGCGTGCAAACCTTGATCGCTAACCAACTAGCGGATCTACAGGCTGGACGCTTAGTGTCAGAACACCGTCTTAACAACGCACGTGCGAAAAAATCACGTGCAGCTTCAATTGAAGTCAGAGTACAAATGGAACAACAGTGGGAAAATGAAAGTAGGGAATAACGTGGAAGGATTAAATAAACATTCGTTGGCCAAACAAATTGCTGATCAAATCTCTATGAAAATACTCTCAGGAGATTTAAAACCTGGCGATAAGCTCGTTGAAAAAGAGTATGCAGATGAGTATGGTATTAGCCGTGCACCAATCCGTGATGCCCTTTATTTACTAACTGCTGAAGGGCTCGTTGAGAAAGAAGCACGTAAAGGAGCGGTCGTACGGAGCTACAGTTTTGATGAAATCAAAGACATCTTAGAAGTTCGTAACTTCTTAGAGAGTCTAGCGATGGAGCGAATTGAGGAGAACGGTGTTGATCACAACTTCGTTACACGGATGCGACAGCTTGCTAATGTCATGAGATCAGAAGAGGATGTGTACCAATACACGTATTACAACCATCAATTTCATTTGTTGCTCATCGAAATGAGTCAAAGCAAAATGATCTTAGATTTGTATCATCGCTTAGGGTCGTCACTACTGCGCGTCCAAGCGATCGCTTTCTCTGAATCAGGGAAATTAGAGAAGTCAAAGCGAGAACATGATTGGCTTACAACCTATTTAGAAGCAAATCAAATACGAGAAGCCAAAACACTGTTAAATACACATACTGATGATGTATTGAAATTGTATAAGCAGTTTCATGGGAAATAGGCAGAGAGCCAAGTCGGTTCTTTGTCTATTTTTATCTTTCCTATTTTAGTAAATGTCTATGAACGGCTGAATCCCCTTGATATGATAATTGTAGTGTTAAATTAGGAGAGGATGAGTTCATGAAAGGATCTATTGCAGTCGGTGTGTTACTTTCAGTAATTGCACTACTGTATGTCGGCATCATCGAAGCAGCTTTGTTGCTTTCGATGTTTATATGGGTGCCGATGTTACTTCAATTGATTTCGCAAGATCCACAAATCAAGGTTGATCGCTGGTTACGGCGTACTTCTTTTGTTGCGATGTATTTTGCGATCATTGCAAGCGTCTCGCTTTTCTTACCTCAAGGTATGATTGCAGGACTGTTTGCAGCAGTATGGTTGGTCTTTGTAGCAATTATCGGTGTATTGGGCCTGTTACGACAGTTACGGTATGGCTTTCAACGAAGCGAAGAAGCACTCATAAATTTAAGTTTAATGTATTTGCCTGTTGGAGGTGTGTGGCTCGTCGCAGGAGCGTCAGGTGCATCACAGTTCTTACCGTATACGGATGTGATTGTGTGGCTTACGGCGATTCATTTTCATTACGCAGCATTTTTCTTGCCCATTGTCGCGGGCCTATACATTCGGAGTCGACGTCAAAAGATCGGTTTGCCAAAACTATGGTCATTCATTGCGATATTACTAGCGCTCGGACCGATTTTCGTTGCGATTGGCATTGATCAAGGACCACCACTTGAGTTTTATCTTGTTGCAACCTATGCAGTTGGCTTGTTTTTATTCGTTGGTTTATGGCTCTTTGATGCTTTGAAACGAAACGAGTTCGCGTTAAAGCTTCGATTAACATTACTCTCTGCCTCGTTGGTTTTTGCACTCACAACAACATGGACATTAGTGTATAGCTTTGGCTTACTTTCAGAGAACATCTTAGTCACAATTGAATGGATGACGCAGTATCATGGAGCGGTTAACGCAAGTGTATTTGCAACACTCGCTTTTATCGTCGTTTGGCAATTACGTACCCCGTCGTCCGTCAACGAGATTACAGTGAGTCAGTTGCGCACGAGAGGATATGTAGGAAGCGTTCCGATTGACGAAGGACGCTGGAAAAAAGGCGATCATATTCCAGCACTAGTAAGTGATTGGGATGAGTTAGCAGATGAGACATTCACACCATCAGCTATCGATGTTGACGTTCTCAACTTCTATACGTCTCCTAACCGTTATAAAATGGTTGCGAACGTCGAGTGGTCAAATTCATTCAAACCTTTGTTGCCACTTATTCATTTTGTTACAGATCGTTTTGGGCAATTAAATGTACCAAAGAGCGGGAAAGTGACGATGAATGGAACTGTAGCACCGTTAGATGCAAGCGAAGATGGCAGAGTAACACCAAGCGTATGGTTACGGTGGTCAGATGACGCACATATCTTTACGGCAATTTATAGTACGGTTGATCAGAAAATGAACATTGCTCTTCCCTTGCCGTTAGGTGTAATGACAGGAATACTACAACCAGAACATGATCAGAACCGTGGGTTAATTCTTAACAGTGAACCGAATGGTATTTTTTACACGATTGGTTCCATTACCATTCGTCTGCCGTTAAAGGAAACGTTTCATATTAAAAAGGTACATAACAAGCAGTTACAGGCAAATCACGACATTCAATTGTTCGGATTATCGTTGTTTGCTATTGAATATAAATTAACAGCACATGACTGATCAGAAAGGATGGGATGTGCATGGGAAAACCGATCTATGTAGAGCTTGATATTAATGCTCCGATTGACGACGTCTGGGAAACGACACAAAACCCTAAGCTTCACGAACGTTGGGATCTTCGCTTTAGTCAGATTGATTATTTACCTAAAGAACATGAAGATGATGTCCAAACGTTTCATTATGAAACCAGGATCGGCTTTGGGTTACGGATTCACGGTATTGGTGAGTCCGTCGGGAGTGCCGAGAAAGAAAGTGGAGAGAAGGTATCCGCTTTAAAATTCGCAAGTGATCAACCGTTGTCGTTAATAAAAGAGGGCCGTGGATATTGGAAGTACGAACAAAAGGAGAAACATACACGATTTCTAACGCACTATGATTACGATACGCGTTTTGGGAAAGCAGGAAAGCTACTCGATGTTGTTTTTAGGCCTTTAATGGGGTGGGCAACTGCTTGGAGTTTCGCAGCATTAAAGCAGTGGCTTGAGTTCGGCAAACGACCTGAAGATAGCATTCGTCAGTCGCTACTTCACGTCTTATTTTGTGTGACATTAGCGCTTTTATGGGCATATCAAGGCATTATTCCTAAATTGTTATTTCCTGAAACTGGTGAACTTGATTTAATTGCGGCAACAGGTATGGTGAGCGGATTTGAGTCAATGGTTGTGACTGCAATTGGTTTAGGTCAGTTATTGTTAGCAGTACTGTTTTTATTACCGATTACAAAGCGCTGGTTGTTCTTACTATCGGCGATCGCTGTTGCTATCTTAGGTATCGGAGCATTATTAACCTCGCCGTATTTGTTCGCTTTACCATTTAACCCAGGAGCACTTACTATCGTAACGATCGGGGTTAGCATTGCGGCATGGGTGAACAGTAAACAATTAGTGTTAGCAAGACACTGCAAACGAAAGGAAGAACGATGAACTCCATATATAAACGTGCAGTAGGAGAGCAGTTTCAACAGTTGCATCCGTTGTTACAAATGAAATACGGGAAGGCGTCCGGTGTTGTGCACGGAGAAGGTGTGATGAAGCAAATTCGTGGATCAGCGCTATATAAACCAATTGCATACGGTTTAACACACGATGACTTTCTATTTCCAGAAAAGGGCGTTGAAGTTCCGTTCTCAATTCGTAATACATATAGCACAAACCGTAAAGGACCGTACGTTAGTTGGGATCGCAATTTTCACTTTCCGAATGCTACCCGACGTTTTTACGCTGAAATGTGGTGGAATGAGAAACAAAGCCGTATCTATGACTCATTAGGAAAAAGCGGACGTCTCGTTCAACCGTTAGATTTTCACGTGACAGATACAGGAGGGTTATTGATCACTTCAGACGAGACGTATGCGAACATCGGCAAACGTTTGCTACGCTTACCAAAAGCATTATCTGCAAAGGTGAATGTGTATGAGAAAGCGACCAGTGCCAATACCATTCAGATCTTCGTGCATATTGAACACGTGACGACGGTTCTGATGTATGAAGGAGAAGCGACAGTAGTGGAGATCAGGTAGAAGAATATTTAAAAGATGTAAGAGGGGATAATTTATGCAGATACTATTAATTAGGCACGGGGAATCGGAAGCAGATCTTTTAAACGTGCATGAAGGAAGAGCGGATTTTGAATTAACAGCAATGGGTAGAAGACAAGTGAGCGGTTTAGTACAGAAAGTGAAAAATGACTTTCCACCAGACTTTATATGGGCAAGTACATTAAAGAGAGCGCGAGAAACTGCTGAAACATTAGCACAAGCTATCGGTTGTCCAGTGGCATTTGAAGAAGAATTAATGGAATTTAATAATGGTATACAGGCTGGCATGTCTTTTGAAGAAGCGAAAAATCATCCGAAGCCACAATTTCTTCATGATCGTTTTGAAAATGGAGAATCATTCATAGAGTTTCGAATGAGAATTGAAACGATATTTTCTAAGATTGTAACTGAAAATAAATATGAACGGATTGCGATTGTCGCTCATGGCGGTGTAATTAATAGTATATTACGAGCTTTTTTCCAAATGCCAATGAACATGGATTACTACTTTAAAATAGGGGATACGGGGATTAGTATGATTGAACTTACGGATAATGAAAAGGTCATTCATTTTATTAACGATACGAACCACTTAGAATCTATATAGGCATGGATCGAATTCAGCCGAGATAAATGTGAAACGGATCATAGCTTACTGTTAAACGAAAAAGCTAGGTAGAGTTATTCGTCAACTCTACCTAGCTTTTTAGAATGGTCCGTATCCAAACCAGGCGGCAAACATGACAGCGATAACAGCAATCGTAAGTTGAATCAGAATAAATGGCCAGATGAAGCGAACCCATTTGGTCCATGGAATTCCTGCAAGCGCCAGTGCTGCCATGAAATAGCCTGAAGTCGGGAGAATAATATTCCCTATGCCATCAGCTAAAGTAAAGGCAAGTACAGTCGTTTGTCTTGTAATGCCGAGCAAGTCTGCAAGTGGGATCATAATCGGCATGGTGAGTGCCGCTTGACCGCTACCTGAAGGGATGAAGAAGTTAATGATACTTTGAATAAAGATCATACCAGCGGCATTGAACTCGGTAGGGATATTTTCCAAAAAACCTACCGCATAATACAACATTGTATCAATTGTATTGCCGTCTTCCAAGACGACTAGGATGGCACGAGCAAAACCGACGATCAGCGCACCAGCGAGTACACCAGAAGCGCCTTTTAGAAAACCATCGACAACATCGTGTACACCGAGACGAGCAACAACGCCAATAATAACTCCGAGTAGTAAGAATAGTGAAGCGATCTCGGTAATAAACCATTCATACTGAATGACGCCAAAAGCAAGTACGATAAAGTTTACGATAAAAAGTCCTAAAATCACCTTATGTGTAGTGGTTAATGTTTCTGTGGTTTTCATCTCATTGAGTTGCGTATTCGCTGTGTAATTCCCGTAATAACCTAGTTCAGGATTTTTCTTCACTTTCATGGCATATCGATAAACAAAAATAACAGCAATCGTATACATTAAAACGAAAAGAATGAGACGAAGCCACATTCCAGAATAAATATCTAACTCAGCAATTCCTTGAGCAACGCCGACGTTAAATGGGTTCATGATCGCAGTAGTAAACCCGATTGAACTACCGACCAAAACAATCGCTGTTCCTGTAATTGCGTCAAATCGTAACGCGAGAGCAAGCGGAATAAGAATTGGGATGTATGCCAATGTTTCTTCGGCAAGGCCCATAAGCGTTCCGCCAAGGGCGAAAATGAGCATCGTAATTGGAATAAACCATTTCTCTTGATTGACTAGCCTGTATGAAGCAACTGTAACGAGTCGATCAATGGTACCCGTGTGATTTAAGATGCCAAACGTACCTCCGATAATCAAGATGAAGAAAATAATATCAGAGGCTTCAACGAGTCCTGTATGTATAGAGGTGAAAATTTGAAATGGTTGCACTGGACTTGATTCCACTTCGGTGTATGAACCTGGGTCTACCACTTCGCGACCATCTTGCTCTACTCTTTCGTAGTTACCTGCGGGCACAATATAAGTCAGAATAGTAGCAAAAATTATGACGCCAAAAATTAAGGCAAATACGTTAATTCCCCGGTTTTTCTTCTGTTCCGACATTTCTCATCCCCCTATGGTTGTATTTCATTATCTTATAGATTAAATTTCACAATAGCAAACCATTTATAGGCAGAACTAGGAGAATGCAGTTGATTAAGGCTAAAAGAATTAATCAAGGTGCTAAATGTGAAGAAGAAGTAACCTAGTTAAAGGAGCGGGGACCGTAGATGTTGGGCTAAATGAAAACATGAAAACCAAAGGGCGATGATTCACTTAGTAAAGGATAACTATCTTGGCATGAGATATGATTACTTGCAAACCTGGTAGCGATTATAGAGGAGTAGATCTCACACCTAATCAGCTATATGATTTTGTCAATTATGTATCAAAGTACAATGATGATATAGAAAAAGCCACCAATTAGGTGGCTTTTTGTTAGTCTAATACAGTTCCTCCAAGGGTAACTACCATCAATATGCTCTCACTTGTATTAATCGAATATCCAGAAGCGCTCCAAGTACTTACTGGTTCTGGTGCATGTGTAACATATAGGCGTTGAGTTCCTTTGTTTGGAATAGGGGAAATGTGAGTAAAAAATTCGTTTCAGCTTTTCATAAGAGTAATTCCTCCATTAAATTATTATTTAGCGAAGATTGAAAAAAGTGAAATGATTATAAATAGCAATCCGACTAAGAAAGAGACGATGATGAGAGGGAGAAGTGTAATGGGCAGTATATCATTCGCGTAACCAACAACATCTTGATTTAAGATGTCTATTTGCTCTCCAATTGATATAGCTAAAACAGCAATTGATATTGTTCTTGCCGAGTACAGTATTGCAGATATTAAGATGAATATTAATCCTGTGCTTAATTGCAGAGTAGATCTGCTCATTGTTTAACAACTCCCATTTACTTTTTAAACATTGTACTAAATACAAACCGCCTCGTAAAAGCTGTCCTTGCATAAACACTTCCTGACTAAGTGACACAATAAACGTACAAAAGTTTTGATGATCATAATATACACATTCAAGAGAAATGCCAATCATCTAGTGGTCGTTGTTATGGTGGTTAGGATAACGGGAAGGGGAGAGAGCAAAAAGCTCTTTCAAAACATTATTACGTAAAATATAAATTTGACGTAATAATTGTAATTCAGATTGAAGTCTTGTAAAATTTACCTATGAGGTGATCTGATGGAGAATCATGCCAAACAGCAACTATACAATAAACTTCAATCTCTTCTTAAGGAGCTTCCTTGGTTTGTTGAGGAATATATCAATCATAAAAAAAGAAAATTATCAGCAGCTTCGCTGCTCAATTATGTGCACGACTATAAAATCTTTTTTAATTGGCTTGTTACCGAGAATTATTATTCTGGTGAACTAAAAGATTTGCCACTTGAGTTACTTGAATCACTAACTGTTCAGGAAGCTGAGCAATTTTTGAGCTTTCTTCAATATCAATTACATAACAAAGAAGTTACGGTGAACCGCAAGTTGTCTAGTTTAAAATCACTTTTCAATTATCTGCAAAACATTGCTGAGACGCGAGATTTACAGCCATATCTAAAACGAAATGTCATGGCAAAGCTTGAATTTAATGATATAAAAGAAAGCATGGAAACGACTGCAAACAAAATGGAAGGTAAGATACTGCTTGGCGATGAATATGAACTTTTTCGCCAATTTATAGCCTATGATTATGGCAACCTTCATGAAGGCAATAAAAAACTCGTGAACTTCCATCTACGAAACAGAGAGCGCGACACAGCGCTTATCTCGCTTATTTTAGGGTCAGGATTACGACTGTCTGAAGTTGTCAATCTAAATGTAGACGATATTGATCATAGCAAATACACTGCTCGAGTGATCCGAAAAGGCAATAAAGAACAATATGTTTATTTCAGCAAGCAAGCGATGGATGACTTAGACGAGTATTTACTAATTAGATCGAAGCGTTATCAAGTTGAGAAAACGAATAAAGCTTTGTTTATTGCGGCTTCAATGGGACCTAAAGGAACTCCCAGACGATTAACCGCACGGGCTATTGAAAAGTTAGTTGAAAAATATGCAAATGCTTTCGGGAAACCATCAGTCTCTGTTCATAAATTAAGACATTCATTTGCAACGCGCTATCACAATGAAATTAATGATGTTCCCAAGTTGAGACGTCAACTCGGTCATTCATCCATTCAAACGACGATGATTTATACGCATATTAACAATGATGATTTAAAAAATGCAGTAGACAAGATGGATCTGCCTAAATTTAATGAATAATTAACGGCGCATTATTACAATTCACTTTAATAATTGAGGATTATATAGCCAATGAAAGGAGATAAAACATTGCCTAGAAATCCAGGAATTACAGATGAAATGATCATCGAGATGTATAAAAGTGGTATGCCATTTAAAGAAATGGTTTCACAGATCGGCATATCTGATCGTGCTATTCGTAATGTAATGTATAAACATGGGGTAATAATGAATAGAGAGCAATCTTCGGGACAACCCCGGAAGCATCAAGTTAATGAAGATTTCTTTAAGATATGGTCACATGAAATGGCTTGGGTGTTAGGGCTATTCATAACAGATGGTAGTATCAGTAAGAGTCATTCTAATGTTTCCTTGACCCAAAAGAATCAAACATTACTTCGTCGAGTGGCGACGTATATGAATGCAGATTATATTTTAGCGAAAAGTTATAAGACTAGGACAGCAGCAACATTGTTGATTAATTCAAAAGAAATTAAAAATGATCTAATAATGTTAGGGATATCACCTAATAAATCATTAACCGTACAATTTCCTAATATACCAGACGAATTCCTCTCTTCTTTTATTAGAGGCGTTGTTGACGGTGATGGCTGGGTTCAAAAGAGAGGATATGTAATGAATATAACTACAGCTAGTTATAGCTTTGCTGAAGGGCTTCTAACCGTTTTTCAAGCGTGGCACCTACGTAGTGAAATTACTGAAGAAAGTACTCAAGCTGGCAATCCAGTTTACAGGGTTTGGGTAAAAGGTAAATTTGACCTTCCTAGGCTAGCGGATATCATTTATAATGATGCATTGGAACCTTATGAATCTTATAAGGAGAGTAACTTAAGAGTTCATTCTAGGATATATAATAAAGGGGTATAAACATGTGGAAATTAGAAGATGGAAAACTAACTCATACAACCGATAGATCGAGAGTCAAATTCAGAACAAATGTAAGCAAATCGATTCTAGATCAATTAAATACGTTGGCTAAGCAATATGACACACACCCTAATTATTTATTAGAATCAGGTTTGCAAGTAGTCTTGGAGCAAGGGATTGTCCACTTCGACAAAAATAATCGTCCGAAGGATCGCATTCAATATAAAACTACCTATGACAAGGATTTGCTTAGTAACGTAAAGGAATTTGCAAAGGAACAGAAGTTATATGTAAGTGATGTTTTAGAATATAGCGTTCAGTTTATTGATTTTAACTCTGTAAAGAAAAAGAGCAATAAGCATCGAATAGAAAAATGATAACAGTGATATCAATTAATAAGTTTCATTTTTCATATAACGCCCCGAACATAATATATATTATCGGAAGTCACTGATGTGGTTAAATATCTTTAGATCCTTCAGTGAAATTCCGTTTTTTATATTTGTTTTCCTTATCCCCTATTTAATCTGCACTTTTTGTCGTATTCTTTGGCTGGCTTTCCTTTATTGCATAATTATTTTTTTTTAAAATCATTACGGTATGTGAAATTATGTACTTGTAACTTAGAACCGGCTACATGGGCTCTAAGTATAATCCTTCGTCTTGTTTCCATTCTAAAAAGAACACGTCACTGTAGGTCGTTATGTTTTTGCTACGTAGTTGTTTGTTTAACCATGATTCATCGTAGCCGGCTAATTGTAAGTTGTCCCAATTAACTTTGCCGTCACTAATCAATGTAATTGGCAAATATACGGGCTTTACTGGTAATTGTAAGTCTTGTGAGACGGGGTTTTCGTAATCTGACTTTTTAAGTACGCTTACTTTGCCGTCGGTTTCTAAAATCGCATGTTGAATTTCTCTAAATGAAAACACATTTTCTCGGCGTAGCAAATGC
The DNA here is from genome assembly GCA_012970285.1 of Bacillaceae bacterium JMAK1. Classification (GTDB taxonomy): domain Bacteria; phylum Bacillota; class Bacilli; order Bacillales; family Marinococcaceae; genus Geomicrobium_A. The sequence goes on along the minus strand of JIBW01000002.1, from coordinate 739,459 downwards.
TGCAGCTGATCTAAGTCCAATTTGTTTGCTTTTAATTCCTTTCTTACAATTTGACCGTCTTTAACGATAATCGAAGGACTTCCTTCAAGCACTTTCCTCGTGCCCCGGTATTTTTGTGTGACCATTTCTAATGTGTAAATGAGCGTGCCCCAAATCCCGACTGAAAATAGAATCGATCCTACGCGTGCTTGTTCGTCGTAGATGGCATTTCCGATCAAATCACCTAGGATTAGTGCTGAAATGAAATCAAACGGTGTAATTTGCGATAACGTCGCTTTACCGAGCAATTTCAACATGACTAATAACGCAATAAACCCTACGAGTAGTTCTACTCCTGTTTGCAACAATTCTAAGTGCATGCTTGTCACCTCTTTGTTGATACTATGTGAAGGAACTTGTTTTTTCATTCATTACGGTACGTGAAATTATTAAGTTTTCAAATGTAGACTTTCATGCTATAGTGGATATTGTAGTTTTTGTACTTTACCGCGGTTATGTAACATAGTTTTATACAAAGGAGAACCTTTTTATGCAACGTAAGGCATCGTTACGAGGAGCGTTACTTGTCCTTTTAATTATTATTACCATTTTAAGTTTAGGCATTTTAGTGTATGGTGCTCCGCCACATCTTCCTATATTGTTAGCAGCGATAGTTGTAACCTTGTATGCTGCATCACTTAAAATTTCATACGAAACATTAGAAAAACAAATTGTCTCCTCTGTAAGCTATGGTGTAATTCCGATCCTCATCTTACTTATGATTGGGATTTTAATTGGTCTATGGTTGCTCGGTGGTACGGTTCAAACGATCACTTACTACGGTTTACAAGTTTTATCACCAACGTACTTTTTAGCTACTACCGTTATCATTACAGCAGTGGTTGCGTTAATGACGGGTAGTTCATTAAGTGCGATCGGTACGATTGGTGTATCACTCATGGGTGTATCGATTGGTATGGGTGCCGATCCTGCCATGACAGCTGGAGCGATTGTGAGCGGCGCGATTTTCGGAGATAAATTGTCACCTCTGTCAGACACGACGAATTTAGCCGCAGCAACGGCAAAGGTCGATTTATTTGAGCATATTCGCCATATGTTATGGACGACGATTCCTGCTTTGATTTTAACCTTAGTCATTTTCCTTTTTATCGGTTATGGAAATCAAAACGGGTCTAATGCCAGCTTAGCTGACGTTCAAGAGCTAATCCTTGTATTAGATCAAGAGTTTTTCATTCATATCCTTACCGTTTTATCGCCTCTTGTCATTATCGTTTTAGCAGCAATGAAAGTTCGTCCATTACCAGCACTTGCTGCAGGGATGTTTGTTGCAGTTTGTACGGCCTTCTATACCGTCCCAGGCTTACAAGTAAGTGCACTGCTTGATGCGATGTATGGTGGCTACGAAGCGAATACAGGACATGCTGCCATTGATGAATTATTGTCCCTTGGTGGGCTTGAGGATATGTTATTTGGAGTCTCTCTTATTATTATTGCACTTTCATTCGGCGGATTAATTCAAGCTACTGGTATTACAGAAGCACTAATTCGAGGCATACAGTCTGTTTTAAAAAGCCGTGGCAATACGATCGCTTCAACACTCGCCTCTTGTTTTGGCGTAAACTTCGTCACTGGAGAACAGTACTTATCGATTCTGTTACCTGGACAAATGTACGAAGATGCTTATAAAAAACATCACTTACACCCTAAAAACTTAAGCCGTACACTTGAAGATGGTGGAACGATTTTACATCCCCTCATTCCGTGGGGAATTATCGGTGCCTTTGTGATGACAACACTAAACGTTGATTTCACGTATGTGTTCTACACGTTCTTAAGCATCGTTACACCTTTCATTGCCCTTCTTTATGCGTACACAGGTTGGACGTTAACGACACGAAAGGTTGAGTCTTGATGACTTGATCTCTTGTGTTTTTTTCTCTTCTTCTTTTCTTTACCTAATGAAGTTTAATTTACTAAAATACGGTACGTGAAATTTTGATATTTGCTCTAAAACTAACCCAATAATATTTTATTGGGTTAGTTTCTCGTGATGGGACGACACCATGCCGTATTCATTTGCTGTTGGTTCGACGAACTGCTTAACGCTGTTCACCGCAAGTGCTGCATCTTGGAAACAGCCTGCAATTAACGGAAGTTTGCTGTTGTAGTTCGCTAGATCTCCTGCAGCAAAAATACCTGGTACATTCGTTTGCATACGGTCATTTAATTGAAGTTTACTTTCTTCTACTTTCAAACCTAACGGTTCATGATCTAAAAACGATAGTTCAACTTCAAAACCGTGGTTCACAACAACTGCATCGACACGCTTAATTTGACACGATTTGCTCTCACAATGCTCTAATTGAACTTGTTCAATACATTTGCCTTGGTTACATCCTGTTAAGCCTGAGATCGCGAATGGCGTCATCACATTCACACGTGAGTTTTTCATTTTCGTCACGAACTGCTCGTGGCCACCAAAGGCATCACGTCTATGTACGACGGTTACGCTTTTTGCAATCGGTTCCAGTTCATTTGCCCAATCAACGGCTGAATTGCCTCCACCTGAAATGACAACATCTTTGCCTCGAAATTGTTCAATGTCAGGTACTTCATAATATAGGTTTTCAGTTTCATAAGCTTCAGCACCTTGAACGCTTAGCTTTGCTTGCCGCAAAATCCCGTAACCTGTTGCTAAAATAATCGCTTTTGTAAAATGCTTACGCTGTAGTGACGTCTCAATGACGAATGTACCGTCATGATTTTTTGTAATATCGGTCACTTTCTCACCACAAACGACTGTCGGTTCAAACGTCGTCGCTTGTGTACTTAAGTTTTGAATAACTTCACTCGTTTTTGTCGGTGGTAGTGCCCCGATGTCCCAAATCGTTTTGTCAGGATACACATTTAATTTACCACCAAGATGGGGTTCACTCTCGATGATTTTCGTTTTTAAGTCACGCATTCCACTATAAAATGCACTATACAGCCCAGCTGGACCACCACCAACAACCGTTACATCATACAGTTCTAAGTCATTCCCCATCTTAGCGTGCACCTCCTGCAGGTATTAACTCTTCTTCTTCTGCTCGTTCAGGAATCATTAAATCATAACTAAGGCAAACCGGTTTCTTCGTTCTCGGGTCTGTTACAACATCAGCATCAATCGCGAATACGTCTTTTAATACTGTTGAACAAATGACTTGTTCTGGTGCACCTTCTTGCACAATCTTACCTGCTTTTAATGCAACCATGTAATCAGCGAAACGAGCAGCATGGTTTAAATCGTGGATGACCATCACAATCGTACGCCCTTCTTCTTCGTTAAGCTTCTTTAATACTTCAAGAACTTCTAATTGGTGTGCGAGATCCAAATACGTCGTCGGTTCATCAAGTAACAAAATGTCAGTTTCTTGAGCAAGAGCCATCGCAATCCACACTCGTTGTCTTTGCCCACCTGAAAGTGCATCAATGTCTCGGTCTTTAAAAGCATCCATGCCCGTTTGCTTTAAGGAACGTTCAATAATATCTTGGTCTGCTTTCGTCAATGAGCGTGCACCAGTCTGATGAGGATACCGTCCATAAGCGACGAGTTCTTTTACTTTCAACCCTGAAGGCGCTTCTGGTGATTGCGGCAATACCGCCAACTTCTTCGCGACTTGTTTCGTTGACTCTTTATGAATGATTTTCCCATCCAAATAGACCGAACCAGACTTCGGTTTCATTATTCTCGCTAACGTCTTTAAGATCGTTGACTTCCCACAACCGTTTGGACCAATCATCGTCGTAATTTGTCCTTTTGGGATTTTTAAATTTAACTCTTCGACAATCTTTCGTTTTTCATAACCAATTGACAGTTCTTTCGTTTCGATTTCAGTCATGGCTGTTCACCTCAGTTTACGGTGTTTTGATAAGCAAGTATAAAAAGTACGGTGCACCAATAATTGCTACGACAATACCAACTGGAATTTCAGACGGTGCCAACATGTTTCTTGCAATGTAATCAGCAAATAATAAGATGAGTGAACCGATAAGAGCTGCCGTTGGAATCATCAGTTGATGCCTCGGTCCGACGATTCTACGGGCGATGTGCGGCGCAACAAGACCTAAAAATGCGATCGCGCCTCCAGCTGCAACCGATGCACCTGCGAGTGCCACTGCTAAAAACAATAGCAATAATCGTGAACGTTCTAGTGAAATCCCGACTCCAACCGCTGATTCATCACCAATTCTCATCACATTTAACGTGTTCGCTTGCCTAATTACGAGAGGAATTAAAATCGCTATCCAAGGCAAGATTGCTAACACAGAACTCCAGTTAGCGCCCCATATGTTTCCTGAGAGCCAAACGGTCGCCTGCATAAAATCATTCGGGCTCATTCTTAGTTGCATAATAATGAGCAACGCGCTAAACCCTGCATTAATTCCGATTCCGACAAGTACGAGTCGTACCGGTGTAATCCCTTTTTTATAAGCGAGGCTATAAATGAGAGCAGCTGCTGTAAGCGCCCCTAGAAACGCAAACATCGGAAGAATATAGACACTTCCACCTAGATTCTGGTAACTTCCCTGAAACAAATAAATAAACAAGACGACAGCAAAGCCTGCACCTGCATTAATTCCTAAGATTCCTGGGTCTGCAAGGTCATTACGAGAAATACTTTGTAAGATTGCTCCAGAAACCGCAAGCCCTGCACCAATTAAGATCGCAAGCACCATACGTGGCAGTCGGAACTCAAACAAGACGAGTTCTTGTTGGTCACTGCCTTGACCAATAATCGTTTTAAACGCTTCAGCTGGTGTCATTTGAAACGTACCTGACTGTAAGCTAATGAGCAAAACCAAAACGATAAAAACGACGAGTATTGAAAAGACGATGATCGGTTTTCGTTTCATTTAGACGCCTCTCCCTTCTCGTCTCGCAAGGTAGAGGAAAAACGGTACACCAATTAATGCAGTAATCGCCCCGACCGGTGTCTCATACGGAGCATTAATCATCCGGGCAACAATATCACTTGCAACGAGTAATAATGCACCAAACACAGCCGAGCACGGAATAATATAGCGATAATCCATCCCAACGACTGCACGTACCATATGTGGAATGACAAGGCCGACAAAACCAATAATCCCTGCTACCGCAACCGATGCACCGGTCATTAACATAACCGCAATCACACCGAGCGTTCGCACAATAGCAGTTCGTTGCCCTAACCCTCTTGCAACGTCTTGACCAAGGCTCATAATCGTAATCGACTTCGACAATAAAAGTGCAATCAACACTCCGATAAGACAAGGAATGGCAACCATCATTAGGCTTTGACGCGTGACGCTCGATAGTCCTCCGGCGAACCAAAAGCTTAAATCTTGAGCAACATCGTTATAAATCGCAATTCCAGAAGAGAGTGCACTTAAAAATGCACCGATCGTAACCCCTGCTAATGCGAGTTTTGCCGGAGATAAGCCGCCTTTACTTAATGTACCAACGAGAAACACGAGTACCGTCCCGACACCTGCTCCAATAAAGGCTGCAACGAGTAATCCTGTATAACTAGCAGCTGTGAAATAGGCGAACATAATCGCAAGAGCAAGCGCTGCACCATCGGAGATTCCAATAATCGAAGGCTCTGCTAATGCATTCCTCGTCATGCCTTGCATGATTGCTCCAGAAACAGCAAGCGCTCCACCGATTAGAATTGCTGCCACAACACGGGGAATTCGTATTTCTTGGATGATTTGATGTTCGGTCAAACTGCCGTCGAATGATACAATTGCGTCCCAAATGATGCTAGGCGTAATTGAAGCCGCTCCAAACGTAACGGAAATGATGGAGACGATCACTAGACTAACAATGCCGATTAACAGTGTAATAATAAAACTTGTTGGTTTTCGTGTAATGCTCGCTTCTTTCATAGTTCTCCCACTTCACGGCACATTCACTTTCAACTGATTGAACTCAATAAAAACGACGTTCAGATCATTGACTACATGCAGAAAGCTGCCACTCCGTTTTATTCAGTCCTTACATGGTCTATTGTGACAAATACAATGACGACAATAGACGATCTAGAATTATTCTAAACCGTCTGCCGCTCACCTATTTGAACGTTTCTTCTTACCTATTCTCATCTTAATGAAAACGGCTATCATTCTCAATAGGTATAGTTGAATTTATTCAGAAATCATCTGCTCGTGTACTTCTTCGATCGTTTGACGATTCGCTTGGTAACCGTTGTATAACCAACTGCTGTCATCCGCAATTTCAATGACTTGGTCTTTTTCTACAGCAGGAATTGTTGACCATACGTCTTCAGTCGTTAATGATTCAACGCTGTCTTCATCACCATTTACGAGGAATAAATAATCCGCATCTAAATTCGCGAATGCTTCAAGAGATAGTTCATTCCAGTGATCAGGGTCTTCTGGTAACTCAGCAATTGCATTTGCTGTTTCTAACTCAAGGTCTTCAAACAATACCGCTCCACTTGCAATGTTCGGTGCAACGACGAAATACGCGCCATTAATTAACCAAACGACAGCAACTTTATCGTCACCAACGGTATCGTTTAATTCTTGCTTCACTTCTTCTACGTAAGCGTCATATTCTTCAAGTGCCGTTTCAGCTTCTTCGTCACGGTCAAAGAGCGAGCCCATCTCTAGAAGTGTTGCACGCCAATCTTCACCCGTTTCGCTATCCATAACGTACGTCGGAGCCATTTGTGAGTATTGATTGTAATCACCAGAACCGAGCGTCCCTTCATCAGGAACGACAATAAAGTCTGGATCTGCTTCCATCACGGATTCAAGTGGCAATTGATAATCAATGTAAGGAAGATCACCAAGTTCATCCGCTAAATAGTCTTGAACACTCGCTCCATTATTAACGGACCATTGCACGATCGGCTCTAACCCAATCGTTAAAAGAGGATCTTCTAAATACGGAGCAATAATACGCTCTGGTGACGATGGAACGGTCACTTCATTTCCGTATCCATCTGTTACGGTCTTCTCTGTACCACCAGCTTCTGAATCACTGTCATCGGCATCATCACTTTCTTCTACCGTCTCATCAGCTTCTCCATTTGCTGTGTTGTTGTCTGTATCTTCTTGGTCTCCACACGCAGTAAGTAGCATCGCAGTCGTTGCTAATGCAAGTGTATATGGATAAATCTTTTTCATCATGTACCCCCAGAGGATTGTTATGTGGTATTCTCACTCGTTTAGTTTAATTGAAAATGATTCTCATAGTCAATGGCTATTTTGTGGACATTAAAAAAAGCCTCTCCCAATGAAGAGGCTTTGCTTTAAAATACGACCGTTTTATTGCCATACACGATAATTCGGTCTTCATTATGCCACTTAACAGCACGTACGAGCACACTTCGTTCAACGATGCGTCCGTTCTTCTTTAAGTCTTCCACTTGATCACGGTGATTCACACGCTTAATGTCTTGCTCGATAATCGGTCCTTCATCAAGATCATTCGTCACGTAATGGCTCGTGGCACCAATTAATTTAACACCCCGTTCAAAGGCACGATCATAGGGCTTTGCGCCGACAAATGCCGGTAAAAACGAGTGATGAATGTTAATGATGTTCTGATTAAAGCTTGAGACGAAGTTCGGCGTAAGAATTTGCATGTAGCGCGCAAGGACAACGAAGTCGATGTTGTACTCATTTAAAAGCTGTAATTGCTGTTGTTCCGCTTCCGCACGATTTTCTTTGCTCGCAGGAATGTGCACGAACGGTATTCCAAAGCTTTCGACATACTCTTTTGCATCTGCGTGATTACTAATGACGAGCGGGATCTCAGCAACAAGGTCACCATTTTCCCACTCTAAAAGCAACTCTCGTAAACAATGCAACTCTTTCGATACGAAAATCGCCGCACGCTTTAATTCACTGACGAAGAATAACTTCCACTCCATCTGAAAGTTTGTCGCGATCTCTTTAAAATCACGCTCTAATTGTTCTTTTCGATCTTGAAGCCCAGGACATTCAAACTCAATTCTCATAAAGAATTTGCCGCCTTCTGGGTTCGTAGAATATTGGCTTGAATCGATAATGTTCGCTTCATGATTTGTTAGAAATTCTGATACGGCTGCTACAATTCCTGGACGGTCTTCGCACGTGATGAGAATTCTTCCACGGTTTTTCGTATTTTCTTTGTACTTATCTTGTTTCATAGCGATGTTGTTGATCAATGGTAATACTCCCTTTTGTCTATAGTTCAGATTCCACTAGTATATACAAAAATGGAGTGAATCGGAAGTTTTTATGATTGTAGCGATTTTTTCTCATCTTCTAAAAGAATCGCTTGTACGACAAACGTGAAGAAACTAACGACGACAAATACACCACCGATAATATACGCTGCGAGTGTGATCCCTTCACTTAAATTAAACGGCGATTCAAAGTAAAGCCACATGCCAAATGTTAATAAAAATGACCCGGCAATCGCACTCACAACGTGAATCCGTGACAGCCATTTTTGTTTCGGACGATACACTTTGTAAAATACACTCCATGCAAATAAACTAAGCCAACCGAGCACGAGTACGTGTGCATGGATCGGCCGTAAGCTAGGTGAGCCCGCACCTGCCATATGTGCTCCCATACCTGCGCCGTATAAACCGAATAAGGCAGAGGCGATTAATAACACTTTCCAATAAGACATCTTCTCTTCCTCCTTTATGACGAGCTTATCGAGGGTTTATGAACAGAAGATGAACGATGATTTCATGAAGTAACGAGCTCTTTTAACAATGTGATAACAATCTCTTCCCTCGCATATAACGGTCCTTTTGTGATTGTATAAAAATTCCGCTTTAAATTAAGTTCTTCCAATGACAATTCAACGAGTAGTCCGTTTTTAAGATCACGATCAATGACCGCTCGTGATAACAATGAAATGCCTAAACCGCTCATCACCGCTTCTTTTACTCCCTGATTACTTCCAATCGTTGTCATCGTTTGTGTAGTCAAACGGTGTCGCTCAAAAAACGCATCCAAATAATCCCGCGTTCCTGACCCTTCTTCACGTATAACCCACGCACGATCTTGCAAGTGAGCGACGGTAATTTGATTAATGGAAGCTAACGGATCGTTTGGCGAAGCGGTTAAGCACATTTCATCTTCACTAAATCGCTCGATCGTTAACCCATCTGGGCTAATCTCTCCTTCAATAAAACCGAAGTCAATTTGCTGGTTCATAAGGGATCGTTTAATTTCGTCGGTATTCGCAATCACAACGTCATAAGACAAGTTTGGGTGTTGCAAACGAATGGCATGTAATAGTGGCGGTAAGACGTACTCACCAATGGAATAACTCGCTCCGATCGTGATGAGCCCGCGAATCTCTGTTTGCAGCTCATGAATCAAAAGCTTCGTTTCTTCTGCTAAATCAAACAGCTGTTTCACACGTTCATAGAGAATTTCACCCGCTTTCGTTAACTCCACGTGGCGTTTTCCTCGTATAAATAACAGTGTCTTTAATTCTTCTTCGAGTTTCTTGATTGTTAAACTAACGTTCGGTTGTGTCATATTGAGCGTTGCGGCTGCTTTTGTAAATTGCCGCTCTTTAGCAACTGTAAAAAAAACGTTCATTCGTTCATCAATCATCACAAATTGCTCAACTCCATTCACATAAATTTGATTTATGGTAATGATAATAAATATGTATTTTATTAATACTATTACATTTCGTAAAGTAAATTCCAAGGAGGTACGCTTCGATGAACAGTCTACCAGGAATTTTACTTACACTACTTATTATAATCGCAGCGCAACTTCTTACACTTTTTCCCTTCTTTGCTACGCTAGGACCTCTTGTTCTTGCAATCATCATTGGGATCATCGTGAAACAGTTGGTCGGTACACCTTCGAATGCGGAACCGGGCATTCTATTTAGTACGAAAACACTCTTACGTGCCGGGATCATTTTACTTGGCTTACGGCTACAATTTGAAGACATCTTTTCGATGGGTTCTGATTTACTTTTGTATGCAGCCATTACAGTAATTATCGGAATCGGTTTAGTCGTGATCATTGGCCGATTATTTCATTCTTCACCTACACCTACTTTTTTAATCGGTGCAGGTACTGGGATTTGCGGAGCATCTGCAGTCGCCGCTGTCGGATCGCAACTTCGTGTGAAACAACAAGACATCGCAATCGCTGTCGCAGTCATCTCAATAACGGGTACATTGTTTACCCTCGCTTTTACGTTTCTGTATCCTTATCTAAATTGGACGGATGCACAATATGGATTGTTGGTTGGTGGCGTTTTACATGAAATCGGCCATGTAACGGCAGCGAGTGGCGTGGCGAGTGACGCAGCGATGGATGCTGCTTTACTCATTAAGTTAACACGCGTGTTATTACTCGTTCCTGTCGTCATCATCATCGCTTACGTATATAAGCGCATAAACTCAAACTCTTCATCAACACCTCTCCCTTTTCCGTGGTTTATTGTTGGGTTTCTTATGATGAGTATTCTCGCCACGTACGGTAATCTTCCAGAGAGTATTGTGAATCCACTCGTCCACCTCGCTTATCTTTTCATTGGAATGGCAATGGCAGGCCTTGGTTTACAAATTAAGCTTTCCTCAATCGATCTACGTACGGTCAAATTGTTGTTAATTTGTATTATCGCTTCCTTGTTGCTGAGTGGATTTGGGATGCTGTACGTAACATGGTTTTTATAAGTAAAGAAAAAGACGCCGAACGATACTCATTCGACGTCTTTTTCTATTTATGTTCCGTATGCCAATTAAACGCGATTCGTTGATCGTTCCATGCAATCCGCTTTTCATCCGGATTGTCTTTATCATAGGAATGGGTCGTTAAATAAATAATTGTCGCCGGCTTCTCACCGAGTACACGATACCCATGAGCAACTCCTTTAGGAATGAGTAAGACGATTGGATTGTTGTCTCCCATATAATAAACATCCGTTTGTTTATACGTTGAAGATGTTCTTCTTATATCATATAACACGACTTGTGCATTGCCGCTCGGAAAGAACCAAACATCGTCTTGCTTTTCATGATAATGGAATGCTTTAATCACACCTGGATAACTCATTGACAGTGACATCTGCCCAAACTGTGATAACAGATCTTCATCATCACGAACGAGTTCTGTGAAATAACCCCGATCATCATGATGCTTTACCAATGTTTTTTTCTTAACTCCATCAATCATCACGAGCCTCCTATAAACCGTACTACAACGAATGTATTCAATTGCTCTCGTACTCATTACCGTTTATCTGAACAACAAAAAGACCATTAGCTGCCGCAGTTCTAGCTAATGGTCATATCTTATAGATGTAAATTTCATGTGGGCGTGTCTAGATCACAAAAGCCCTTCCATCTCTTCTGCTGCCACGGCTCCAATGGCCGTCCGCTACGATCTAGATGAAATTTGAATGAGTGACGTTAGTTTGCGTATTTAAGCTTAATAAAAAGCACAAACCTCGCTCGATCTTCATTCTCCATAGTTTAGAAGGGTGAAGTCGATTTGTGATTACCAGCAATCACTTAGATACTTAGTATACACAGAGATTTATCATTTGTCAATAAAGGTCAGGAACTCGGTTTTTCAAGTTCGGAACCGCGCTGCGAAACGTTGCAACTTCTTCTAAGTCGAGCACGCTAAATACTGTCTCTTCTTCAACAGGTGACGCTCTTACGTATTGCGTCCCAAACGGTGAATAGACGAGAGAATTGCCAGAGTATTCGACGTTGTTATGTTCCCCAACTGTGTCACAGGCGACGATATAACATTGATTCTCAATCGCTCGTGCTTTAAGAAGTGTATCCCAATGATCTCTTCTTGCAGCTGGCCATTCCCCAACTACAAAGATGACTTCAGCACCGTTTAATGCAAGTGTTCGAAACACTTCAGGAAAACGTAAGTCATAACAGATGAGTATGCCTGCAGTTACCCCGTTCAGAGAAAACGTTGTTGCCTTTTCATTTCCTCCTACAAGATAGTCCGGTTCGTCTAGCATCGGCACGAGGTGAATTTTATCATACGTATGAATGATCTCTCCTTTTTCATTCACGACGATGCTTCGGTTCACAATTCCACGATCGGTCCTTACGGCAAAGGATCCTGCTACAATTGTTACGTTGTACTCTTTTGCACGTTGTTGAATAAAGGCTTCCGTCGTACCTCCACTCGTATCTGCAATTTGTTCGAGCTTATCTAATGCATAGCCCGTCGTCCACATCTCTGGTAATACAACGACATCTGGTTCGTACTTCTTGTATTCGTATTGAAGCCATTCCGAAACTTTTGTCCGGTTTTCTTCAGGCTTACCTGCAATAACGTCCATTTGATACATCATTACTTTCATTCCCAACACCCTTTAGAAAAGATTTAATGAACCGATTCGCTGCATACCTTTTCGAATGGTCTCCTCGTCATGGACGAGTCCTAATCGAACATACCCTTCTCCGTACGTTCCGAAACCATTTCCAGGTGCTACACACACATCTGCCTCAAGGAGAACTTGATCGGCAAATTGTTGAGAACTCATGCCTTTTGGTACAGGGAACCAAGCAAAAAATGACCCGTCTGGCGCAGTTCCTTGCCAACCAATGTTCTTTGCTTCTTCCATTAATACGTCTCGCCTTTGTAAATACATCTCGCGAAGTCGGCTAACTTCGTCTTGGGAACTCGTTAATGCGGTTGCTGCTGCTTTTTGAACCGCTCCGAATAGACTTACATACAAATGGTCTTGCAACACGTTTAACATCTTTATTACTGAGCGGTTTCCAACAGCAAAGCCGATCCGCCAACCTGCCATGTTGTACGTTTTTGAGAGCGTATAAATTTCAATACCGACATCCTTTGCACCTTCTGATTGTAAAAAGCTCGGATGTTTTTGTTCAGTAAAACTAAACGCGCCATATGCAAAGTCATGAACAACACAAATGCTATTATCCTTGGCTAATTGTACTGTCTCGTCAAAGAACGCTTTGTCACAGACCGCTCCTGTCGGGTTATTCGGGTAATTCAAGAACATCACTTTCGCTTTTTCTAACGTCTCATTCGTAAGGTCTTTATAGTTCGGTAGAAATTGATGCTCTTCTTGAAGTGGCATCGGGTGCATGAGCGCGTTTTGAAGCGCGACTCCAGACCAATAATCTGGATAACCAGGGTCTGGTACGAGTGCAACGTCTCCTTCATCGAGGAGGCATTGACTCACTTCAACGAGCCCTCCTTTTCCACCGAATAACACACACACTTCTTCATCGGGATCAAGTGTCACACCGTATTCTCGCTCATAAAATTCACAAACTGCCTCTTTATAAAAACGAAACCCTTGGAACGGCGAATAGCGATGCATATTCGGGTCTTCTGCTGCTTCTTTTAATGAATCAACAATATGCTCGGGTGTTTTCGTATCGGGGCTACCTTGTGAGAAGTTAATAATGTCGCGCCCTAAGTTTTTGCGTTCTAATACAGCTTTTTCTTGTTTAGCAAAAAACTGACTCGGTAAACGTTCAATCGCTTTTGAAGCAGAAAACTCTATCATATGAAATCCCACCTGATCGTTACTGTTTTTCTACAAGTTTATCATGAATCGTAAAATAAGATCATTTTATTTCGAATTTTTATGAATTTCGTTATACTGGAATTGTAACTAAAGGAGGTCGTATCGTTTTGAACTTACTCGTCATTGGTGCTGGTGCAGTTGGTGGCTACTTTGGAGGTCGTCTCTTTGAAGCAGGAAAAGACGTCACCTTTCTCGTTCGCGAACAAAAGCGTCAGCAATTACTAGAAAGCGGGCTTAACATTGACAGCCCACACGGAAACATCAACATTCATCCTCCGCTCATCACAACAGAAGACAGCGGAAAGTTCGACGTGATTTTACTTACGACGAAAGCGTATCATTTAAAACAAGCCATTCAGGATTTCAAGCCATTTATGCATAACAAAACGATCGTCATTCCACTCTTAAATGGGATTGCTCACTTAGAAACACTTGAAAGCTACATACCGAAGAACCAAGTTTTTGGAGGCGTATGTTTCATTGAATCTACGTTAAAAGATGACGGTACGATTGTGCATCACGGAGATATGCATACGATGCTTTATGGCCCGAGAAATGAACAAGCATCACCGTCTACAAATGAAGTAGAACAAATGTTCCAGTCCGACAAATCAACGTTTGCCCTTCGTGAGAACATCGACTCGGACATGTGGCAAAAGTATATGCTCATTACTGTGCTATCTGGAACGACGACACTTTTTGATGCGAACATCGGTCAGATTAAGTCCTCACAAAGTGCAATGAACGTTGCGGAATCATTAATCACTGAAGTAGCAACCGTCATCGAACGACTCGATCCTTCCATGGACAGCGAACGCCTTCGCAAAAAAGCACAGAAACAATGGGACAATTTAAATGCAAGCTTTAAAGCGTCCATGCAACGTGACACGGAAAAAGGACTCGCTGTCGAAGCTGACCACATTCCAGGTTACTTATACACTCAAGCGAAGGCACATCAAATTGACACCCCGTATCTAGAAGTCGTCTATGGCAACCTTCAAGTATACGAACAGAAACGAAAGGACGGTTCATTATGATTAATCGTTTAAAGCGAGCAGAAATTGAACAATCACAAACGTGGGATCTTAATTCCCTATTTTCAAATGATGACAATTGGCAACAAGCGTATGACGCTTTTAGTAAGCAACTCCCTAAGCTTGATGATTACGAAGGGCAAGTGACCCAATCAGCCAAAACATTGCTTGAAGTACTAACGGTTCAAGAAGAGCTTCAACAACAAATCGTCCCGATTCAATCGTATGCACACTTAAAGAGCTCAGCCGACGGGACCGATCCAAGAAACCAAGAGCTTTCTGGAAAAACGTCGCGAATCCACTCCCGTATGCTTCGTGCATCAGCATTCATTGAGTATGAGATTGCGCAGCTTTCTACAGACGAATTAGCAAGCTACCTCAATGAAGAACCTGTATTGCGAGAATACGAGCGCTTTATTACGACGTGTCAGTCGAACAAAAATCATTTGCTCTCTAAAGAAACTGAACATGCATTCGCGACACTTTCAGAAACATTACAAGCACCGTACACGATCTACAAACAAAGTAAGGCTGCTGACTTGAACTTCTCTTCGTTTACCGATGATGAAGGTAACGAATATCCGCTATCACAAGCATTGTTTGAAGACAAATATGAGCTTTCTAGCGATACGTCCGTTCGTCGGAACGCATTTGTTGCATTTTCAGAAGGATTACGTAACTACAATCACACGTTTGCGAGTACGTTTGCAACTGAAGTAAATCGCCAAGTGCAGCAGAGTCAACTTCGTGGCTACACTTCTGTGCTCGACATGTTACTTGACGACCAAGAAGTTGACCAAGACACGTATCACCGACAAATCAACACCATTTATGAACAATTAAGTCCTCATATGCAACGATTTGCAAAGCTTAAGAAACGAATTCTCGGTCTCGATGACATGACTTTCGCTGACCTAAAAGCACCACTTGATCCGAACTACAATCCTGAAATGTCGTTCGATGAAGCGATGGACGTCATTAAAGATGCTTTACAAGTGATGGGAAGCGACTACGTTTCTATGATCGAGAAATCGCATGAAGAACGTTGGGTCGACCAAGCAGATAACATCGGGAAGCAGACAGGTGCATTTTGCATGAGTCCGTACGGGTATCACCCTTACATTTTATTAACGTGGACGAACATGATGCGTGGAACTTTTATTCTCGCTCATGAACTCGGACACGCCGGACACTTTTATCATGCGCATCAAAACCAACGAATTGGCACTTCTCGTCCTTCCAAGTACATGATTGAAGCACCTTCTACAATGAATGAACTGTTGCTTGCAGATCATTTACTCAAGCAAGCGGACTCAAATGAGATGAAACGCTTCGTCATTCTTTCATTACTCGGAACGTATTATCATAACTTTGTAACGCATTTGCTTGAAGCTCATTTCCAACGAGAAGTATACCTACTCGCTGAAGAGAATGTGATTTTAACCACTTCTAAGCTGAACGAATTAAAACGCGAAACCCTTAAAGGCTTCTGGGGAGACGCTGTAACCTTAAATGAGGGTGCAGAACTGACTTGGATGCGCCAACCGCATTACTATATGGGTCTTTATCCATACACGTACTCTGCAGGTCTTACCGCTTCAACGTATGCCTCACAGCGAATTATTGAAGAAGGTCAACCTGCCGTTGACCGTTGGCTCGATATGATTAATGCAGGTGGTTCCAAGCCACCACTAGAGCTTCTCCAAATTGCTGGTGTAGATATGAGCTCTTCTTCACCAATATCTGAAGCAGTCGCTCATGTTGGTTCTCTCATTTCAGAGCTTGAGCGTTCGTTTGACTAATGTTCAGAAAGAACCTATTTTCTTAGGTTCTTTTCTGTCTTTTTTCTTTGTTTTTTTCTACATTTTCTGTAAAAATACAAGTAACGGAAAGGTGTGACTGTAATGGCAAAGATTTACGTACTTCATGAAAATGATGAATGGACAGAACCATTAAAAACCGCTCTCAAAGCGCTAAATATCCCTTTTGAACTTTGGCATATGGCTGATGGTGCTTTTAACGTGTTAGACACGCCTCCTGAAGGTGTGTATTACAATCGTATGAGCGCTTCTTCACATACACGCGGTCATCGTTATGCACCCGAGTATACATCCGCTGTGCTGCACTGGTTAGAAAGCCATAACCGCATCGTGTATAACGGCACACAGGCACTACAATTTGAACTAAATAAAGCCATGCAATATGCACATCTAGAAAAGAACAACATCCAAGTTCCAAAAACGTACGTTGCCATGAGCAAAGAAGACATCATCAAAAGTGCAAAGAAAATGGACGGTCCTTTTATTACGAAACATAATCGTGCGGGTAAAGGGCTCGGTGTACGGTTGTTTTACTCGATCCAAGGTCTTGTTGACTATTTGGACCATGAATTTGAACCTTCGATTGATGGAATTACGTTGATCCAACAATACGTCGAAAGCAAATCGAAAACGATTACCCGCTCTGAATTTATTGATGGCAAGTTCCTTTATGCTGTCGAAGTCGATACGTCTGAAGGGTTTGAACTATGTCCTGCAGATGCGTGCTCGATTGCAATTGACTCTTGTCCTACAACTGAAACGCCAATGGAAAAGTTCCGGATCTTATCAGAATTTAATCCGTCATTAATTGCACAATATGAAGCATTTTTACGTGACGCTCGCATACAATTTGCAGGGATTGAATCGATTCAAGACGAAGAAGGCAACACGTACACGTACGACATTAATACGAACACGAACTACAATAGCGATGCCGAACAAAAAGCCAACCTATTTGGAATGCGAGAAATTGCAACCGCATTAAAAAATCGTCTAGAAAAAGAATTCCCTCAAGCAATTACGGGTACATTATCAGAAAAAAGTGGTGATTAGGTTTGACGAAAACATACAACAATCGAACAGATGTTCCAGATCATGAAAAGTGGGACTTAACCGATCTTTACAAAGATGAATCGGCGTGGCAAGAAGATGTGAAACAGTCGTATGCACTTGCTGACAAACTTCAAACGTTTAATGGGAATATTGATGATAGCTCTTCTCTTCTACAGTACTTAAAAACACAAGAAGAGTTAAGCTTAATCGTACGCAAAGTGTTTGCGTATGCGATGTTTCTCCAAGACATTGATACGAGGGACTCTAAGGCGCAGAAACTAAACGGTCAAACCGCTCAACTTAGCGTTAAAATCAGTGAATCAACCGCATTTTTTATGCCGTTCTTATTAAGTTTAGATAAGAAAACGTTAGAGCAATACATTCAAGAAGAAGCTGAACTAGCTTATTTTGAAGACAGCTTATGGAAATCATTCCGGGAAAAAGAGCATGTGCTTTCAAAGGAACAAGAACAATTGCTCTCACAACTACACGAAACGTTCCAAGCCCCATCAAACACGTACAATATGTTCAACAACGCCGACATTTCATTTGGTGATGTTACCGATGAAGATGGAAATCAAGTGCAATTAACTCGGGGAATGTATTCGAAGCTAATTGAAGACGAAGATCGTTCCAAACGTCAAGAAGCTTACAAAGCGTACTATAAGCCTTATGTTGAAATGAACAATACAATTGCGACGAACTACGCATCCGAAGTGAAGACAAACGCTGCACTTGCAAAGGTTCGAAACTACTCTTCTGCTTTAGGAGAAGCATTATTTAGTGACGATATCCCTGTAGAAGTGTATGACAATTTATTGAAATCAGCCAAAGACAATAGCAAACCGCTTCACGATTACGCTAAGCTTCGCAAAGAACGACTTGGAGTTGATGAACTTCGCCAATACGATTTAAATGTGCCAATCGTACAAGGCGTTAAAGCAGAAATCCCTTACGATGAAGCTTATGACACGATGCTAAAAGCGTTAAAACCGCTCGGTGAAGACTATGTCGCTCAATTAGAGCTGTTTCGAGATAAACGTTACATCGACGTTCGAGAAACGAAAGCCAAACGTTCAGGTGCGTACAACATGGGCGTGTATGGGGTTCACCCGTTCGTCTTGCTTAACCATCATGACGACTTGAACAGTTTATTCACGCTTGTCCATGAGATGGGTCATGCCCTTCATAGCCATTATTCAAGTAAAGAACAACCACAAATCACAGCAAGTTACAAAATCTTCGTTGCTGAAGTCGCATCAACGGTAAACGAAGTACTTCTCATTCAATATTTGCTCAAAAATACAGAAGATGAACGAATGAGAGCCTATTTACTCAATCATTTCATTGAACAGTTTAGAGGAACATTCTTTACGCAAGTCATGTTCGCCGACTTCGAAAAGCAAACTCACGAGCGTGCTGAGAACGGTGAACCGCTCGATGCAGAGTCTCTAAATGAGCTTTATGAAGGATTGTTTCGAACGTACTTCGGTGAAGAACTCGTGTTTGATGATGAAGTTAAATACGGTTGGTCACGGATCCCTCACTTTTACCGTGCGTTTTACGTGTATCAATACGCAACTGGTTTCGTATCAGCAATCGACATTGCCATGCGCATCTTAGACGGTGACAAAGAAACACTCGACAATTATTTAACGTTCCTCGCAAGTGGTAGCAAAAAGGATCCACTCGAGTTGTTAAACGATACAGGCGTAGATTTAACAACAAGCGCTCCGATCGAAAATGCGATGAAAATGTTTAAAGATACGGTTGAAGAGTTACGAGCAATGAACGTCTAAACGAACGAAAACGACCGATACACGAATGTATCGGTCGTTTGTTATTAATCAGCAACGCCTAGTGCAATCTTAGCGTAACGAGACATCTTATCTTTCGTCCACGGTGGGTTCCAGACGATGCTCACTTCAACACCGTTAATCTCTTTGTTCTCTTGCAGGTCACTAAGTGCATTCTTCACTTCTGATTGAATCATGCCGGCTAATGGACAACCCATTGATGTGAGTGTCATAACGACCGTTGCGTTCATCTCTTCATCAAGTTGAATGTCATAAACGAGACCTAAATTAACAATATCAACACCAAGTTCAGGGTCGATTACATTTTCCAATTCTGCAAATACACGTTCTCTTGTTTCTTCTAATAGTGCTTCATCTGCCATTTTCGTCACCTCTTTAATCAACAATCATTCTACTAATATCATACTTGAAAATGAAACAGAACTCAAACTTCTACGCTACGACTTGGAGTGAATAACTGATGTTACCTAGACAGTTTTATGAACGACCAACACTTGACGTTGCCCCAGACCTAATCGGCAAGGTTCTTAATCTCATCCATGAAGACGGGTCACATCTTAAAGGACGCATCGTTGAAGTCGAAGCTTACATCGGTCCAAATGACCGAGCTAGCCACACATACGGCGGTAAACAAACCACAAGAAATCAAGCGATGTTTAAACGAGGTGGCACCGCTTATGTGTACATCATTTACGGATTACACCATTGTATGAACGTCGTCACACGTGGCACTGGCAAACCCGAAGGTGTACTTCTTCGAGCCGTTGAACCGCTCGCAGGACTACATGCGATGAGTGAACGACGTTACGGTAAACGTCCGGACGAGCTTACAAAACCAGAACGAATA
Source organism: Bacillaceae bacterium JMAK1 (assembly GCA_012970285.1). Lineage (GTDB taxonomy): Bacteria > Bacillota > Bacilli > Bacillales > Marinococcaceae > Geomicrobium_A. The sequence goes on along the minus strand of JIBW01000002.1, from coordinate 719,318 downwards.
AATCTTACGAATGGACCGGGAAAACTCGGTCAAGCTTTTGGAATTTCTCGTGACGAAATGAATGGTCATGACTTTCTCACGTCTTCCCTCTTCCTCGAAGACGGAGAACGAGGCAACGTTTTGCAATCGAGACGAATTGGCATTCCAAATAGCGGCGAAGCGAAAGATTATTTATGGCGTTTTTATGAGGCAGATAACCCGTATGTCTCCAAACACCCTAAAGTGACTGTATAAACCGCTCTAAACGATCACATGCTTCTTTTAAGTTGTCCATACTATAGGCGTACGATAAGCGCACGTACCCTTCGCCGTAGTCTGAGAACGCGGTTCCAGGTACGACAGCAAGCTTTTCTTGTTCAAGTAGCGTAACCGCAAAGTCAAATGACGTTAACCCTGTCTTCTCAATTGATGGGAACAAATAAAAGGCTCCCTTCGGTAACGTATATGGAATTCCCATGGAATCCAAACGTTCCATCACATAGTTGCGTCGCACCACGTACGCATCTTTCATGGCATGGGCGTCATCTTTTCCATTCGTAAGTGCAGCAAGTGCGGCATATTGGGAAATCGACGTTGGACACGAGACGTTGTACTGGTGAACTTTTAATGCGTGTTGAATCAATGATTCAGGTCCGAACAAGAACCCGATCCGCCAACCTGTCATGCTATGCGATTTGGAAACGCCGTTAATCACGAACGTGCGTTCTCTCATATCTCCAATCGTTGCAATTGAACGATGAAATCCTTCATAGACGAGTTCACTATAAATCTCATCACTAATGACAAACACATTCGGGTGTTCTCTTAACACGGCAACGATTTCTAGTAACTCTTCTTCTTCAAGTACGACACCGGTTGGATTCGACGGATACGGTAAAATAACCGCTTTCGTCTTGCTCGTAATCGCCTCTTTCAACGCTTTCGCTGTAAGTGTAAAGTTCGTCTCTCTCGTATCAACGAATACTGGCTTTCCACCTTTTAACGTAATGAGCGGTTCATACGCTGGATAGACCGGAGCGGGAATAATTACTTCGTCATCTTTTGTAATGAGTGTTCGCACCGCAAGGTCGAGTGCTTGACTTGCGCCAACGGTCGTAATCACTTCACTTTTAGCGTTGTAGGATAAACCATATTTCTCTTTCACAAAGTCAGCTGCCGCAATTCTAAGTGGTTCAATGCCTTGATTCGGTGTATACGTCGTCGCGCCATCTTCAATCGCTTTAATGGCACTTTTCTTAACGTGATCCGGTGTTGGAAAGTCTGGCTGACCGAGCGTTAATTGGACGGCGCCTTCTACTGTACTCACTCGATTAAAAAATTGACGAATGCCGGACGTTTTAATAGCTTTGACTTGTTCATCGATTAAAAGTTCGTTATGATTCACGTTTATCATCCTTCTGCAAATGGTTCGTTTAGAAAACATTGTCGCATACTCTTTCGATTTTTTGTACAATGAATAATTGAGGTGATTAGATGGCACGTCCTGATGAACGAGTGCTCATGAATGTTGACGGGTATCAATTTAAAAAAGCAAAAAAAGCAAATCACGTTTTTGTGACGACACCTGAAGGTGTTAATGTAACCCTTGATGTTAAGACGCTTCAACAATTTATCACATCGCTTGAGAGCGATGAAAACACGAAAAAACAATTTGGGCTCTAGTCGCCCAGGTTGTTTTTTCATAAAAACACGTTAACAATGAGCATATTATGGGTAAGTTAAAGGGTATGCCATTCTACTACACTTTAAATCTCGAAGGGAGGAAGCGTAAGGGTGACTCGCTCATCTTTACGAACTCAATGGCAAACCATTATACATACGAGACGAAAAGGCCGAACATCGTTTTTGCAATCTCCGCGATTCTCGTAGCGTCATTCGTACTTTGGGGTGCACTTAGTCCAAGTTCCCTAGAAGCTGCTGCGAATACAGCGCTTGACTTTATGATTGAATCGTTCGGTTGGTATTACATGATTATTACCGCTATTTTCGTAGCATTATCATTATTCTTAGTAGTAAGTCCTTTCGGTAAAATCCGATTAGGGAAATCACAAGATCGTCCTGAATACAATTATCCAACGTGGATCGGAATGATCTTCGCAGCTGGAATCGGCGTCGGTTTCGTTTTCTGGGGTGTTGCAGAGCCCGTACTGTATTTTGACGATCCACCCGATAATGTCGCACCAGGTACTGACCAAGCAGCTGTCGTTGGTCTTCGTTACGGCGTGTTCCATTGGTCACTTCACGTTTGGGCGATTTTCGGTTTAGTCGGACTCGTTCTCGCATACGTTCAATTTAGAAAAAATCAACCTGCACTGATCAGTTCAGCATTTTCCACACTTTTCGGGAAACAGATGCAAGGTTGGGCAGGAAAAAGCATCGATATCTTTGCTGTTATTGCAACTGCTATGGGTGTTGCAACGACGTTTGGACTTAGTGCGTTGCAAATGTCGGGAGGACTTTCGTACATATCTCCTCTCGAAAACAACTTTTTAACACAATTTATGATTATTGGTATTGTAACCGTCTTGTTTATGGTTTCAGCCGCTACAGGTGTAAACCGAGGCATTAAGTATTTGAGTAATGTTAACTTAGTATTGGCTTCGATCTTATTGCTTTTTATCATATTTGTCGGACCTACTCTGTTTATCGCAGATAACTTTGTTCAAGTGCTCGGTGGCTATATCGCTAATATTATTCCGATGAGTTTACAAATGACTCCGTACTCTGATAGCGATTGGCTTGGAAACAATACGATTTTCTTCTGGGCATGGCACATGTCTTGGGCGCCATTTATCGGACTTTTTATCGCTCGAATTTCAAGAGGTCGTACCGTTAGAGAATTTATGATGGGTGTTCTCCTTCTACCTTCTCTCGTGGGTGTCATTTGGTTTACAGCGTTTGGTAGTACAGGATTACACCAAGAAATCTTCGGAGGAACGGGTATTTCTTCGATCGTTGCTGATAACCCTGAAGTTGCGCTGTTCGATATGTTATCGAATATGCCGCTCGCGTTCATTTCAAGCGTTCTTGCGTTTATACTGATCGGGATCTTCTTTATCACATCCGCTGACTCAGCTTCTTACGTATTAGGCGTTATGACGAGCCAAGGCGGATTAAAGCCGATGATTTCAATTAAATTCATCTGGGGTATACTCATTGCCGGTACCGCAAGTGTTCTTCTCCTCACCGGAGGGCTAGAAGGTTTGCAAACCGCAGCAATCGTGTCCGCATTGCCGTTTAGTTTTATCATGCTCGGTATGCTCGCCTGTATGCTTATCTTAATGACACGAGATCTAAAAGAGATCCGAATACAAAATAAAGAAAACGAACGCAATGAACTAAAGAAAGATTTAAAAGAAGAAATGTACGATGATCTAAAAGAAGAAGTTTACGAAGAAATTCGAAATGACCTAACTGACACGAACACAGATCCACCTGTTGAAGATAACAAACCGAACGATCACGACCCGAAAAAAGAATAACCAGTTAAAGTCATTTGAAAAGAACATCACTCAACGTTGAGATGATGTTCTTTTCTTTGTGAAATGCTGTTATAATTTGGTCGACTCCAACTTGAGAGGAGCATCTATGATGTTTTGTACTTGCTATGCCGTCACTGACATGCCCCAGATCTACGTTAACTAACTAAAACAAGATCGAGGGGATTTATTAATGTTATTCCAAGAAAAACTTATTAAAGATGTTACAAAAGCCTGTCAAATCGATTGTTCGATCGCATCGGCTATGATGTATGGTTCGTTTACGAAAGGTGAAGGCGACGAGCATTCAGACGTTGAGTTTTATATTTTGATTAACAATGACCGCTTCAAAACATTCAATTCAAACGATTGGATTGTGAACCTTTATGCAACGGACCTGATTTACTATAACGAACAAGGTACGTTGGTTGCCATCTTTAGCAACCTCGTACGTGGAGAGTTTCACTTTCTACCACAATCTGAAATGAACATAATCAAAGCGTTTAAGCAAACAGGGTCATTTCCAAAAGCCGAACAAATGTTCATTTACGATGAAACTGACCAATTATACGATTTTTTAGAAGAGTTGAGTGGAGAAGGTCCGAATTGGAAAACGAACGACCACGTAAACTTTGCTTTTCACAACTTTGTTAATCAATGGATTTTTGGTGTGAACGTATTGAAACGAGGAGAATATGCTCGTTCGCTAGAAATTCTTTCTCACGTTCAACAAGACGTATTGAAACTGTTAAGAATACATGAAAATTCCGTTGAACGCTGGATAAACGCAACAAAAAACCTTGAACATGATCTAAGTGAACGTTCATACGAAAACTACAAACAAACGACAGCCTCACTTAATCGCGAATCTTTAGTAAGTGCGTACAATCATGCGCTTCGTTTAGCTAAGCGCCTACACTTTGATTTATTAAGAAGCTATGATGTTCATTTGCATCAAGACACGCTCATGAAAATGCACGCCCATCTAGGAGAATAACTAAAAAGGATAGGAAAAGCAGCTGCACTGCTCTCCTATCCTTTTCTTTTCGAAGTTTAATATGGATCGGATGACTGTCCCATTTCACGAGACTTCTGTGAACCTTCGTCGTGCTTGTCTTTCGTGCTCGCAATCTGGTTTTTGATGCCTTCTTCCAGACGCTTCCCGTATTCTGGATCTGCCTCTGTACAATGCTTAATCATCGTTTGCTGAATTGATTCATGAGCATCTGCAAGCGCCGCTGAAAGGTTTAAGATAAGATCGTCACGTTCCCAATCGTTAAAGCGCCTCCACGTCTCCCCTGCTTGCCCAAAGTTGTTCGGGCGATCGATTGACTCACGGACGAGCTTGCCGCTAATCTCAGGTTCATGGAATTTACGGTTCGTTCGATCTGCTTCTTTTAAGCTACCTAAAAGTGACGGTTCATAGTTAATGTGTGGATCGTGACTCGGTGGTGTATCAACGTGATACGCCATTTGTCCATCTCGTTGATTTGTTGCAACTCGCTTTTTCGGTGCATTAATCGGCAATTGTAAATAATTCGCGCCTACACGGTAACGCTGTGTATCTGAATACGAGAACGTACGACCTTGTAGCATCTTATCATCTGAGAAGTCTAATCCGTCTACTAATACCCCTGTTCCAAACGCCGCTTGTTCTACTTCTGCGAAATAGTTCTTCGGGTTTTTGTTTAGCGTCATCTTACCGACTTTATACCAAGGGAATTCATCGCGGTACCACAACTTCGTGTCATCTAACGGATCAAAATCTAATTCTTTATGTTCCCCATCTTCAATAATTTGAACGTGCAATTCCCATTCTGGGTAATCTCCATCATCAATGGCTTTATACAAGTCTTGAGTTGCGTGATTGAAGTTTTGCGATTGGATTTCATCGGCTTCTTTTTGCGACAAGTTCTGGATGCCTTGGAGTGGCTCCCAGTGATATTTTACGAGCACCGCTTTGCCTTCTGCGTTTACCCATTTGTATGTGTTCACACCAGAACCTTGCATTTGACGGTAATTTGCTGGAATGCCCCACGGTGAAAATAAAAATGTAATCATATGTGTTGATTCAGGGCTCGAAGCGATAAAATCAAAAAACCGTTCCATATCTTGAAGGTTCGTTAGTGGATCAGGCTTGAATGCGTGCACCATATCTGGGAACTTAATTGCATCTCGAATAAAGAATATTTTTAAGTTGTTTCCAACTAGGTCCCAGTTTCCATCTTCTGTATAGAACTTCACAGCAAACCCACGGGGGTCACGAAGCGTTTCTGGTGAATGTGTTCCGTGAATAACTGTCGAAAACCTTACAAAAACTGGCGTTTTTGCATCTGTATTCGTGAATACTTTCGCTCTCGTATAGTTTGAAATCGGCTCATCGCCAATTTTCCCATAAGATTCAAAGTATCCGTGCGCACCTGCGCCACGTCCGTGTACGACTCGTTCTGGGATACGCTCACGATCAAAGTGACTTATCTTCTCTAGAAAGTCATAATTCTCAAGCGTTGAAGGTCCACGATTACCGACCGTCCGAATGTTCTGGTTGTCTTTCACTGGTTGTCCTTGGCGGTTCGTTAGCGTCTCTTCTGTCTCATTTTCAGCCATGCGTTTATCATTCGCATCCCCTGCTCCATCAGCGTTTGTTCCAAAGCCACGTTGTGGATGTTTTTCTTCGTCCATTTGAAAAGCCCCTTTCTAATCACGGTTATTGATTAGCATGACCAAATGGTAGACTCCTATTCATCCACTACGTGTAAAGGCCCTTCCCATACAGCAACTCTCATATCGACATGGTGGTCGTCTTTAAACGGTACACCTTCAGCGAGCAATCTTTCTTTTTGGATACCAACTCCACCGAACACATCACTTGCTGCTAGGGAGCCATCTCGATAAATGACGCGGTGAGCAGGAATTTCAAGATCCATCGGTACGTCCCGCAATGCCCATCCGACCGCTCTTGCACCTCTTGGCTTCCCTAACCAACGCGCAATGAGCCCATATGTTGCAACTTTTCCTTTAGGAATTTCTAAAGTTACTGTATACACTCGTTCATAAAAGTTCGATTTCATGCTACCGCCTCTTTTTTTCATGATTTTCTTGGAATAGAAAAGCTTTCCTTTTCACACAATACGATCAAAACTTTGAAAGAAAGGCGTGTTTATATGAGTGTACGATTACGACGTCGCTTTAAGCAAAACAAACAATCTGCCACAAACGTGCACGACCACATATCTCCTCACGCCGTGAACAACTTTCATCAAATTATGAAAAGAACGGGTGAAAGCGACGATATTCTTCACCGCTCCTTTTCATTTCCAACTACCAACACAAAAGCAACACTGATCTATGTTGACGGAACGGTTGATAGTCAAGCTATCGAAAAGATTTTAAGTCGAGCAAAGTTCTATTCAAGTGAAAAAGATGAAAGTTATCTTACTTATTTTAACGAAGTGGGCACAACAAAGCTTCATACCTCAATCCCAAGCATAATTCCCGAACTTTTATCCGGTCACGTCATTATTTTTATCGACGGTCAAACTGATGCTTACAGCGTTTCTCTTATCAAAATTCGAGAACGTTCGATTACAGAACCGTTAACTGAAACGGTCATTCGTGGTCCTCGTGAAGGTTTTATTGAAAGTCTTCGAGTGAACACGTCACTCGTTCGACGTCGGTTACCTGACGAGAAACTACGGTTTGAACCTCGAACGATCGGTTCACGAACGAAAACAAAAATCAATATCGCCTACATAGAAGGAATTGCGGATAAAAGTTTACTTACCGAATTAAGACAACGATTGGATCGAATTGAAACCGATTCAATCCTTGAAGATGCGAGCATAGAAGAATTAATTCAGGATGCTACGTATACACCGTTTCCGACAGTTTACTCCTCAGAACGCCCTGATACGGTTACGTCTCATTTACTCGAAGGGAAAACAGCCATCTTCGTGGATGGGACACCGTTCGTGCTAATCGTTCCTGCACTGTTCGTACAATTTTTTCACAATGCTGAAGACCATACCCAACGATCAGACATTGCTTCACTCGTTCGACTACTTCGTTTTGGGGCCGCATTTATCGCTTTACTCGCTCCTTCTCTTTACATTGCGATTACGACATTTCACCAAGAGTTAATTCCAACGAGACTACTCGGTAACTTAGCCGCACAAAGTGAGGGGACACCGTTTCCGACCTTTATTGAAGCCGTCCTTATGGAGATCACATTTGAGATTTTACGAGAAGCAGGAATTCGAATGCCACAACCCGTCGGGCAAGCCGTTTCAATTGTAGGTGCGATTGTTATCGGGCAAGCAGCTGTACAAGCGGGGATTTTCTCTGCAGCGGTCGTAATTGTCGTATCACTTACAGCGATCGCAAGTTTTGTATTCCCAAGCTACAGCATGGCAAGCCCATTTCGAATTCTACGTTTCGGGTTTATGGGACTTGCCGCTTCATTTGGGTTACTAGGTATATCCGTCGGCTTTACAGCGATGCTGCTTCATTTATCAAGCCTAAAATCGTTCGGCATACCATATATGTCTGATCTTTCCCCATTCGTTTTATCCGATCAAAAGGATGCACTTATTCGCTTGCCAAAATGGATGATGAAAGAACGGCCTAAAACGACCGATCACCAAGACGTTGAACGGCAACACACAAAAAAACCGAGTCCTGATCGATAGGAGTGAGAAGAATGATTATGAAATGGCTCAGTTCGACGTTGCTCGTAATGATTAGCCTTTTGCTTCTATCAGGTTGTTGGGATCGCTGGGAGTTAAACGAACTGTCCATTATAACGGGAATGGCGATTGATAAATCAGATGATCATTATGAATTAACGATGCAATCAATTAACCCGGCTGAAATTGCTTCTCAAGAAATTGGAAATGGCTATGCGCAAGCGTTTAACACGACTGAAGTAGCGCCAACGATTCACGAATCGTTACGAAAGCATGTTAACAAAAGTCCAAGACGAGCGTTCATCTCTCATTTACAAGTTCTCGTCATTAGTGAAGAAGTAGCTCGCGAAGGCATCACGAGTATTCTTGATTTTTTCTATCGAGATCATGAAGTTCGCTCTGACTTCTTCGTTTTAATTGCAAAAGACGATCAACGTGCAAAAGAAATATTAAGCATCGTTACACCACTGGAAAACGTCCCTTCACAAAACATTTTCGATTCCTTACAATACGGCGCCCGGTCCTACGGAGGTACTCGTATTGTAACACTTGATGATTTGTATCAAGATGCAACCGCACCAGGTATTGAACCTGCGTTAATGGGTGTACAGGTCATCGGTAATTTAAAAGAAGGTCAGGAACGTTCAAACGCAGAGAGAAATGAACCAGCCACAACGTTACTCATTCAAGAACTTGCAATGTTTCGCGACAACTATCTTGTCGGGTGGCTAAGTCAAGACCAAAGCAAAGGACTTAACTATATCACTGGTGATATTAGAGACAGCGTCGGTAGTTTTAATTGCCCTAATAATTCTGATGAAGAGTTCGCTCTTGAAAGCTTTAAAGAGAAAACAGATTATGATGTTCGCATCGTAAATAACAAACCGATTATCGACCTTACTTTCAATATCAGTTCTCACATTTCTGAAGTAAACTGCTCAACTCTTGATCTATCTAAAGAAGAAAACTTTTACCTTGTCGAAAAGGAATCAGAAGAACAATTCTTGACGATCTTACAAGATACGGTTCAAGAGGCAAAAGCACACCAGTCTGACGTTCTTGGTTTTGGTCAAATGATTCACCGTAAACATCCTAAAATATGGGAGGAACTAAAAAGCAACTGGAATGAAGAATTCCCAAACGTAGAAGTAACGTATGACGTAAACATTAAAATAACTGATACAGGAAATATTATTAATTCATTTACTGAGGATGATTAACCCATGGTGATTGGAAATATCATCGCTGTATTGTTCGTAAGTAGTATGATTTGGCTCACACAGCGGCACACGTTAAAACGAGACAACAATAAAAAGCTATCCCTACTTTTTTATAGCTTTTTAACGACCGCTACAATTCTCGGTTTACTAATCGCCTTGGACATTGAGATTCCAAGCTTCGCCACAGCCAGTACCAATTTCGTGAAACGACTGAGAGGATTATAAAGCCATGATGCATCAAAACGTTTCAACACCTGGTTTATTTGCTCTTACGATGTACAGCACATGCAGTACATCGCTACTTAGTTTACCGCTCATACTCGGTTCGATCGTGTCACAAGATGCTTGGATGATCCCAATCGTCGCTGGTGCTCTTGGTTATTTATTCGTGCTCATGATTTGTAAGCTGGGACAGTTGTATCCGAACAAAAACCTATTCGAAATGACAATTACAGCTTTCGGTTACTGGCTCGGGCAAGTATGCAATGTCCTACTAGTGCTGCTAGCCCTTGCGACATTACTGACAGTCATGAACTACTCAGCAGGGTTTATAAGCAGCCACATCCTTATTACGACACCTAAAGAATGGATTCTAGCAATTTCCATGACTGTCGTCATTTATGGTGTTTATTTAGGATCAGGACCGTATAGTCTGTTCGCAATCTTATCGACGCCCTTTTTTTTCTTTCCTTACGTGTTATTAATTGTTCTTAAGATCCCTGAGGCAGATGGAAGTCTTCTTCTACCAATGCTTCAACAACCAGTTGTGGAGTATATGGGGGCGTTTTTATTTTACTTTGCTGTAACAGCAATAAACGCAATCTTTTTGTTAACATTCTTTCCGCAGATGACTAGTGACACGAAAAAAGCAGTAACTGCAATAAAATCTGGCTACATCTTCGGCAATATTATTTTATTCATTATGATTTTCCTTTGTACAAGTGTACTGGGTCCGTATTATATGAGTACGTCTTATTATCCCGCTTTCGTTTTGGCACAACGTATTGCGCTCGGCGGTTTCGTTGAACGAGTAGAAGTTTTAATTACCGTCATTTGGTTTATTACGATTTATTTTAAGATCACCGTGTACTTAACGGCAATTATTTACGGGATTGCCCGACTTGCAAATCTAGAAACGTACAAACCTTTATCGTTACCAATTGGAATGTTAGTAGTCATGTTGACGTTGCTTGCCTTCTCAAATACTGCAGAGGATTTGTTCTATTATCGTTATATTGTAACGACACTATCTCTCATTATCGGGATGATCATTCCTGCTCTATGGCTCACAACGATCATAAAGAAAAAGAAACACTCAACTAAAGGAGGGATCGCAAAATGAAAACGATTGCCCAATTATCTCCACGCTCTTACGGGTTTCTCGTCTTCTATGCGACGTGCAGTACAGCACTCCTTGGACTCGCTACATCACTTGCCACTTACGTCCATCAAGACGCCTGGGTCGTACCGATCGTCGGTAGTCTATTCGGTGCCGGTGTTGTGTTCCTTTATACTATGATTGCACGTTGGTACCCCTTTGAAACGATTTATGAAATTAATGAACAACTTTTCGGCAAAACGATTGGGATTGTTTTATCGTTACTCTTCCTCTCCTTACCCGTTTTTCATTTCCCTGCAATCACGTCTTATTCAGTCACATTTATTCAAAACTATACACTGCCAACGACACCGTTTATCGTCATAACAGCAATTGGTATCGGCTTAGTCGCATTTGGCATCTTCTCGGGCATTGAACCGATTGCAAGAACTGCTGAGCTTTGTTTTGTCTTTTTTATCGTACCACTTTTGTTTCTCGTCTTTACAACTGCACCATTAATTGACTTTGGCTTTGTACAGCCGTATTTTACGTTTTCATGGTTTAACATGTCGGAAGCATTTTCGATTTTTTTAGGGAACGTCGTCTCAAACGTCGTTATTCAATTAACTGTGTTTCCGAAATACCTTGCAAAGAAAAAAGCTGGAGAGCGAGCACTTTGGACAGGCTATTCACTAGGCTGTTTGATACTTACGATCATTACGTTTCTATCGATTGCCGTTCTATCCCCGGAAGTTGTATCTATTGACCATTACCCTGCGTTTACACTGGCCCAAGAGATTAATGCCGCAGGTTTTCTTCAACGAGTAGAAGCTACAATTACCGTGATCTGGTTTATTTGTATCTATTTCAACTTAACGTTGTACTTTCATTGTATTGTTATTGGAATGAAACACTTTTTCAAACTAAAAAGTGCACAAGTACTCATTCCAGTCATTGCATTACTTCTCGTTTACTTAGCCGATTATTATTTCAATAATATCGCTGAAGAACGAAGCTTCTATCAATACGTGAGTGTTCCTCACTCCATTTTCGTAGGAACAATGCTACCGATCACAATCATCATTGTTGGGATCATCAAGAGAAAAAAACAACAAAAACCGTTATATCCCCCGTATCCCGACGAAGCAACTGTATACAAACTACAACACACACCTGATTCCCATTCCTCTGAGAAAATCTGATTGGCATGTTTGTCCCCCTTTAGCGATATGTATAAGTATAGAAGCTAAAAGGGGAGAACTCCGATGGTCTATCGTAGAAAAAAACGCGTCGTCTCTAACGTTCTATACCGCGCAATGATGGTGATAAGCGGCGCTTCCCTGGTGGCCATCGCCATTCAACTCTTTTTAATACCTAATATGGTCATCGATGGAGGTGTCATCGGTGTTGCGCTCATATTATCTAAAATCACAGGGCTTGGGTTCGGTTTTTTCGTCTTAATTATTAACTTACCCTTTCTTTTTTTTGGATTAAAACATATCGGTCCGCAGTTTTTTGTAACATCGTTGTTTGCAATCGTTGTTATGGCCATTAGCGAACAACAACTTGCACATATGGACTCCTTCATCCACGAACCGCTCGTATCAACACTATTCGGTGGATTTATATTAGGTGCTGGTGTCGGGATCGTAATTCGTCACGGTGGTGCGCTTGACGGAACGGAAATTCTCGGGATTCTTCTTACGAGGAATCTCCCCTTTTCAGTTGGAGAATTCGTGATGTTTATTAACATCTTTATCTTTGCTTGGGCAGCGTTCGTATTTGGAGTTGAACAAGCAATGTTGTCGATTATTACGTACTTTGTCGCCTCTAAAACGATTGATGCCGTCATTCAAGGAATCGATGAAACGAAAGCCGTCATGATTGTAAGTAACAAAAAGAAGAAACTAAGCTCCGAGATTGTCCATCGACTCGGACGCTCTCTTACGGTAATGCCCGGGTATGGCGCATTCACTCACTCTGATAAAGAAGTGCTCTACATCGTCGTAACACGACTAGAAGTGATGAAATTAAAGTCAATCGTCTTTGATATTGATAAAGAAGCGTTCATTACGGTGATGGATGCACAAGAAGTACACGGTGGAAAATTTAAGAGTAACACCCATATGTAGTTGGACAAATTGTGCTACACTTAAACTACTTCTACATATAAAGGAGTTGTTGAGTCGTGCCTAAAGATGATAGCCATGTATTTGACCCTACAGAGCTTTCAACACAAGAGATGTATAAATTAATGATTGGATCCGTCGTACCGAGACCGATTGCATGGGTTTCATCACTTTCAAAAGACGGAGTCTATAACCTTGCTCCTTTTAGCTTTTTCACCGTTGCTTCGAGAAAGCCACCGACCTTGTTGTTTTCTGTCGGCCCTGGAGTCCAAGAACGGAGTGGCACGGTTAAAGATACACTCACCAACATACGAGAAACTGAACAATTCGTGATCCACGTTGTTCCTGAACATTTAGCAAATGCGATGCATGAGTCATCTCTTCATTATCCAGAACATATTGATGAGTTTAACAAATCACAGTTAACGCCAATTTCCTCACTCACAGTAAAGCCGCCAACGATTAAAGAGGCGCCGATTGCATTTGAGTGTGTGAAATCTGATATTATTCAAGTCGGCACAGATCACCTCGTGCTCGGTCAAGTAAAACGAGTACGTGTCAATGATGACGTTTACTTAGGCAATTATAAGACGAATATCGCGGAACTCTCACCTCTCGCACGGTTAGCCGGTGATTACAGTACATTAACGACACCGTCCTTTCCACTTCCAAGGAAAGAAGAGTAGCGATGCAATTTATTTTTGATTTGGACGGAACAATCGTCTTTAATGGAAAGAAAATGTCGCAATTGATCGCTGATGAACTTGTCGCACTCAAAGAATACGGCCACGATGTTACCTTTGCATCCGCGAGAGGGATTCGTGATATGCTTCCAGTTATCGATGAGCGTTTGCATGACGTTCGATTAATTGGCGCAAACGGCGCGGTCGTTTGGGAAAATCAGAAATTGCGACGCTATGTTGACATCGATCATGAAACGTTTCGTACTGTAACGAACATCCTTAAAGAAATCGATGCAACCTACTTAATTGACGGCCATTGGGACTATAGCATTGTCGGGGACGAGGAACATCCATTCCTCCCTATGATTAATGTTTTACAAAATGCTCAAGAAGTTTCTGTGGACGAGCTGCAATTCATATCAAAGCTACTCGTTTTAGAATGTGGTGATCCGACACCTTTGCTCGATGAAATTCCGAAATTAAACATTACGAGACATCGTTATCGTGACGAAGCTCGCTTTGACCTTACTGGTGAGAATGTAAATAAACAAGCTGGTTTCCAAAGCGTCTGCGCCGAAGATTATATTATGTTCGGCAATGATTTAAACGATTTACCATTGTTTAAAAAAGCAATACATTCTGTGATGATCGGTGACTTCGCGCCACTGTTCCCTTATGCGAAAGAACAGATCCAACTGAATGCAAGAACAGAAGCAACCATAGTTGAAACGATCCGTTCACTAAAAGAAAAACATGCCCTATAACGATAAAAAGCCATCTGTGCGTATGCACGGATGGCTTTTTGACGTGTTACGTACGTTGTACGTTACCCTTTTTGACGACGATGCGACGAAATGGGAATTCTTCCTCTTTATCAGGAATCGGAAAGCGGTTGAATTCAGCAACGATTGTCCGCTCATATTCCGCGATGACCTTCATCATCTCACCTTCGTATTTCACTGATTCACCAATTTGAAACAACTTCTCTTTTTCTTCCATAAAATTTCACCTAGCCTTTATGCGGTAAAATCAATCATGACTAGCATTGTACCACACAAGAAGGCGAATGACGAGCATTACGCTTGGAAATCGTGTTCGTAGTACTCATTAATCTGTTGAATAACAGAAGGCGCTTCCTTTGTTTCGTTTTTGTTATTTTCTTTCATTTCTTGATAACGATGCGTCTTTTCCATAGGTTTCCTCTCCCTTTTTGGAATATTGTATGCTCATTGTAAGCCATTGTTATAATACAGTCAACTATTTTTATCAATTTTATATAACAATTCTGGATTTTTTATTTTCCTTTTTAAACAATGGTTTTTTGCCCATTTCTTAGCATAAACTGTAATTTCTCTTGCTTACTACTAACAAAAAGTACACTTCTATACTACTGTAAATCTTCAAACGCATGACTGTTTTAATACAGAAGCCCAATCTTTGAAGCACAAATAAAAAAAGCGAGCAAATGAACGACAATTCGTTCACTTACTCACTTTCTTAGTCTAAGCTTTTATGTTTGTATACTTGTCCATGACCCGAATCAGCTGCTCATAATTAGGCTTTGTCACTTGAACACTAACCCCAACTTCATCGTTTCGCTCGACGACATTCTCACTCTCAATCGCTGAGAATAAGACGATTGGTACTGCTTTATGATCACGATCATCCCGTAAGTATTTCGTTAGTTGATGCCCAGTAAACCCTGGCATCTCTAAGTCAGTCACGAGCAAGTCACAGTGCTGTAGCTGTTGCAACGCTTCAAACGCTTTACGACCTTCATCGAAATACTGCACGTTTCTATAGCCTGCTGCCATGAGCTGTGAACGAAGCACAGCTAACATCGTTTTCGAATCTTCGATCGCTACGACTACTTTCTGTTCTCGCTCGCTGACATAGCGCTGTGTGTCGTTATCGCTTAGCGATGATTCACTCACAATATCCATAATCATTTTCTCGTAATCGAGTAAAAAGATCGATTTGTCTTCCAACATGAATGTTCCTGTCGCTTGCGCTTCGCTTCCAGAAGCAATCTCATCAGCATTATGTACGTGCGACCAGTTCACTCGGACGATTTGATCGACATCCTCAATTAATAGCGCCATCGTAAGTTCATTGATCTCTACAATCATCATTTTCGTCTGCTCATTGTTCTGTGGTGGAAGGTCCAACACTTTACCTACATCAATCACCGGAATTGTTTCCTCACGTACTTGAATAACTCCTTCCACAAAGTGGTGGCGATTTGGCGTTGGTGTGATCGATTGCACCGTTATAATTTCTCGTATTTTTAAAATGTTAATGGCCAAGTGAATGGCGTTTGCACGATAGACCATGACTTCAAATTCATTTAAATCATCATTTTCATAGTCTGTTTCATCAAAAAAGGAACTCATTTGTATGCCTCCTATAAACACTCTACTGTATATATCGGCAGTACGATAAAAACTATTAAAAAAAAGCTAAGAAAACATGAACGTTTTCTTAGCTTCTCGTAATTATTACTCTTTAAGATCTTCGATTGAATCAATGTCCATGTAAGCTGGTACAGTTAATCCAAGTGCTGCTTCACCGTCAACGTTCGGTCCAAGATCTTCGTACTGATCTTCCATTTGAGCGTGGTATTCTTCATGCGTTCCTGGCAACCAAGCGGCAACCATTGCATCTGCATCACCATTCGCAACGGCTGTGAACATGATGTTCGCTTCCATTGAGCTCATGTTTACGTCATATCCAAGACTCTCAAGTACAAGAGCAACGACGTTTGTTGACGCGATTTCAGTGTCCCATGCAACGTATGCAAGAAGAATTTCTTCTCCATCAACTTCAGAGAGTCCTTCTGTCCATCCGTCTACAACGTCTTGATTCTCATCAATCCAATTTTGTGCAGCTTCTACTTCGTCCGTTCCTTCGTGAATTTCTAACATAACAGCATCCATATCTGCTGCTGTCCATGCAAAGTTATCAAGCATTTCATGTGCTTCAGGCATGTCACTTGAAAGTCCTTCACGCACGATTGTATGAATGCTTTCCGCTTCACCGAATGAGTTCTCTGGATCATCTAGAATCTTAAGGTCAAAAGCTTCGAACTTCCAGTGAGGTGTCCAACCTGTAACGATGATTGGCTCTTCGTTTTCAATTGCGCTCGTCAATTCTTGTGTCATAGCTGCACCAGAACTAGTCTGCACGTTCCAATCTTCAAGATCGTAATCTTCGATCGCACGTTCAGCCGCCGCTACAACCCCTGCTCCAGCGTCGATCCCTGTAATCGTGTAATCTAACTCTTCACCGTAGTTCGTACCCGCTGTGTCCGCGTCATCATCGTCTTCACTTGCTTCAGTGTCACCGTTCTCATCTGCTGTGCCTTGATCGTCCGCGTCATCTGTGCCACAACCAGCTGCAACGAGTGCAAGTGTTAGCGTTGATGCTAACCCAATTCTTTGCCAATTCTTCTTCATGTACATACACGCTCCCTTAGATCTCTTTTTCGTTAATTATTGACCCCCCACACGCTGCCAGCGCTAGGGAAGATTTCGTTATGATTTACGTTTTCTAAGCCCGAACCCTGCTGTTAAACGATCGAGGATAATGGCTACAACAACAATGGCAAGCCCTGCCTCAAAACCACTACCAACATCATTTCGACCGACTGCGGTATAAACAATGTCCCCAAGTCCATCTGCACCAATCATTGACGCAATAACGACCATTGAAAGTGATAACATAATTGTCTGGTTAACACCAGCCATAATCGTTGTTTTCGCCATTGGAAGTTGAACTTTAAATAGCTTTTGAGCACCTGTTGAACCAAACGCATCCGCAGCTTCAATGGCTTCAGTCGAAACTTCACGAATTCCGAGATTCGTCAAACGAATCGTTGGTGGCATACCGAAGATCACAGAGGCAATAACACCTGGTTCCATACCAATTCCAAAGAAGGCAACCGCAGGAATCAAATAAACAAATGCTGGCATCGTTTGCATAAAGTCTAGAATCGGTTTAACAATGGCTTCAACCGTACTGCTCTTTGCCATCCAAATACCAATCGGAACACCGATTACAATCGAGAGAATCGTTGCTGATAGAATGAGTGATAACATCGTAATCATGTCATCCCAGAAACCTAAGTTAACGATGAGTAAAAGTCCGAAAAACACGAAGGCTGAGAGGCCAATTTTACGGCCTGCGAAGAAATATGTTACCGCAGTTAAAATTGCAATAAATAATAGCGCAGGAATAAGGTCCATTCCCCAGTATAGACCTTGGAGAACCCAACTAATCACTTGTTCAATTGAATCAAAGATAAAGTCTGCATTCGTCATCCAATCAACGACACTTCTTGTCCATTCATCAAGAGGAATTCTAGGAATTGCTTCAGTCATCTAGATTCACCTCTTTTCCAGAAAGTGCAGCTAAGATTGAGCTTCGAATAATAATGCCTCGTAGCTTTCCGTCTTCAAGCACCGCAATTGGGTAGCTCGTCTCTGCTGTCAGTTCAATAACGTCGTGAACCGGTGTGTCCATCTCAACGACTTTAAGCGCGTCTCTCTTAATTGCAGACGTCAGATCGTCTTGTTTCTCATCGACGAGCTTGCGCACGTCACTCGCATCGACAATACCGATCAATTCACGATTTCTCTTTACCGCGAAAATACTCGAAATTCCGTTTTCACGCATGCGTTGCAACGCAACCCTTGGACCTTCACGTTCAGGTTGTACCGTTTCTGGACGCATCATGACGTTGGATGCAGTATACACTTTCGAACGATCCACATCTTCGACAAATTTCTCAACGTAATCATCTGCTGGATTTGTCAAAATGTCTTCTGGCGTTCCGATTTGTACGATTTTGCCGTCTTTCATAATCGTAATGCGATCGCCAATTCGAAGTGCCTCATCAAGGTCATGCGTGATGAAGATAATTGTCTTCTTCATCGTCTCTTGCAAATCTAACAATTCGTCTTGCATATCTTTACGAATTAATGGGTCGAGCGCTGAAAAGGCTTCATCCATAAGCAATACGTCCGAATCATTCGCAAACGCTCGGGCTAGTCCAACACGCTGCTGCATACCACCTGATAATTCGTCAGGATATTTATCTTCATATCCAACAAGTCCAACGAGCTTTAGCGACTCCATCGCTTTTTCAGTACGCTGCTTCTTCTCTACCCCTTGAATCTCAAGGCCATATTCCACGTTGCTAAGTATCGAACGGAATGGGAATAAGCCAAACTTCTGGAATACCATACTCATATCTTTACGGCGTATGTTACGAAGTGTCTTCTGATCAACCGTCGCAAGATCATTCCCGTTTAAATAAACTGATCCTTGCGTTGGTTCAATTAAACGGTTTAGTAATCGAACGAGCGTCGACTTACCACTACCTGAGAGCCCCATGATGACGAAGATCTCACCGTCTTGCACCTCAAATGATGCTTTGTTTACCCCTACGGTTAACCCTGTTTTTTCAAGAATTTCCGCTTTTGATTTGTTTTCGCTTAGTAACGAAAGCGCTCGGTTCGGCTTCTTACCGAATACTTTTGTCAGATTCTCTACTTTAATCTTTGACAATGCATCCACCCCTCTAACAATTTATGAGTATATCACTATACTTTCATTTTCAATTCGGCCAAGACAATGTGTGCATGCTTTTTGCACCATATTCCAAAACTATACGCTGTTTACGATTTTCGCTCAAATGGATTCTACCGTGTCTACACTCGATATTTGATATTCAATATGAATTAAACAGTCACTGCGTATTAAATTCTAATGATAGCTCCATCATTCTCCCTTTTAGAACGAAACTGAGATTATTCGCAATAATTTCATCGAAAAACACGAGATTTGCAATTGAAAGTTTGGAATTGAATCTATTATGTAAAAATAATATCTCTACCGACAGCTACTTTTTCCCTAATCCATTGTTTTTAAAACCTCTTTTTCGTCAAAAAACGAGTTTTTACTACAACTTTTCTCATAGATCACGTATTAACTTATCTTTATGCATATAAAAAAACCAGACGAGTAAGCACCCGTCTGGTTTCTGTAACACTTAAATGTTAATTGTCACATCGTTTTCTTCTTGTAGTTCAGGAATTAATGTGTTGAACACATATTCTTGTTCTTTCTCTTGTTGTAATGCTTGACGAAGCTCATCTTCTAGCTCTTCCAATTCAGGAACTTCTTGTGGCTCATGCATTGGCGCTTCTTCTTCATCAGCTTCTTCTTGTTGCTCTTCCATCATTGCGTTCATTTCTTCAATCTGTTGAACTTCTTGCTCGTAAGCTTCTTCAACTTCTTCATCGCTTACTTCAACATCTGCTTCGTTTGTTGCGTAGAGATCTGCTGATACTGCAGTTCTAAGATCGTCACGCACTTCTTCAGCTGCTACACCTTGTTCTTCTTCAATTGAACTGTAAATCTCTTCGACTTCCATACCTGGTTGTCCATAATGCATTAAAACGTACTCATCGATTTCATCGTCCGTTGCTTCGACACCTTCAGCTTCAGCTGCTTGCTCTAACAACTCTTGTCCGACAAGACCTTGTACGATATTTTCCGTAAGTTCAGGGTCTAATTCATCGCCTTCCATCGGCATACCAAACATCATCATTTGTTGCATTTGGAACATATATTGATCTTCAAAAAGATCTCTTGAAATTTCTGTTCCATTTACTTCAGCGACGACTTCTGGAAGTTCACTAAAGTCAGGATCCGGCATCTCATCTTCAGGAGAAGCTTGTTGTTCTTCACCGTTTTCTACATCAGCTTCTTCATTTTGCTCTTGCTCTTGATCTTCATCACCACATGCAACGAGTCCAACCGATAACATGAGTGCAAAGCCTCCTGCTAGCCATTTCTTCTTCAAGATGACATCCCCTTTCTTTCATGCAGTTGTACGCATTGTATCACACACGCAGGGGATGCACGCAACGTCTTTGACAGTTTCTCTTTATCTTTGACAGTTGTGACAAATCATTGACGGTGATAGCGATCTGTATTGCGCTTCACATGTTCATTGTAAAACCTTCGGTAATTCTCTCCTGCAAATTTGCGAACATCATCTTCCTTATAGTGTTTTTGCATATAGTCGATAAAATCGAGTATGCCTCTTGGCGTCTCAAGACCGGTCACACTTTGAGGGATGCCATCAAAATCAGAACCGAACCCGACATAATCACTTCCGATCGATCCAGCAATATGATCAATATGACGAAGTAAATCAGCAAACGTGGCTTCGTCACTACCGTTTATAAATTTCGGGAAAAACGTCATGCCGACGAGGCTGTTTTTCTCTTGAATAACACGTAGCTGTTCTTCTGTTAAATTACGTGGATGATTGTGTATAGCCCGACTATTTGCATGACTTACAAAAAAAGAATCACTGAGCGACGCCGTTTCAAAATAACTATCATCGTGTAGATGTGCACCGTCTACGATCATTCCTTCATTACGTAAAAATGTGACGACGTCACGGCCTTTGTTCGTTAAACCGTGACCTTTCTCTTCCATACAACCGGCAGCAAGCGCATTGCTTTCATTCCATGTAAGCCCAACACTCTCAACGCCAAGACGCTTCATAAGGCGCCATTTCATCCAATCGTCTTGAAGACCATCTGCGCCTTCTAACGCTAAGATGGCTCTTGTTTTGGACGTTTCAGTAAGGGGTGTACACGGTGCAAATTCAATTTGTTCACTCGTTACAATGAAGTTGTAGAAATGATCGACTTGTCTTAATACTGCGTCAAATAAATCGGCTCGTTCATCGTAAACAGGTGCAAACAGTGCAAACAATTGCATGTTCACTTGTCCGTCACGTAATGACGATTCAGTAATCGTCATCCCTTCTGTAAATGACGGCGTTTTTGCTTCAAATTGACGCAACGTAGCATCACAATGACCATCTGCTATAAACATCGTCTCAGTCCTTTTCCGTTAAATTTAGTCATCCATTGAACGATGGACAACACTTATTCATAGGCTATGTAGTAAAGAAGTACAAACGATAACGAGACTTCAATCTTTGAAAGGTGGTGATGGAATGTTTAAGAATATGCACCATGATCAAGGTCGCCCGCCTCACTATGTAAATCAGCAACCGTATATGTATCCACCAAGACCTTATCCACCTTCTGTACCTCCATACCCTCAAACTCAATCCGAGTACGCGTCTCATCCTTATGGCGCGGTTCAATCGATGGGATTTCCAGGTCAAATGCCTAAACAGAAGAAAATGAATATGAAAAGCTTAATGAACGGGTTCATTGACCAAGAAGGTCAAATCGATGTTCAGAAAACCATGGCAACAGTTGATACCGCAATGAAAACGTACCAACAAGTAACACCGATGATTAAACAGCTGGCAACCTTCTTCATTACAAGACCTTAACGCGTTAAAAAAAGACTCCCTTAGACAGGGAGTCTTTGTTGATGCTGTTTCCAGTCTAAAGGTAAAGGTCGAAGGTAAATCTTCACGTGGTATGGGAAAGACCCATCTCTTCTAGCTTCAGTTAACGCTTCGTACATTCGCTTGCCCGCAGGGGCATTCGCAGAATGAACCGTAATCCGCTCTGCATATCGTCTATGGTCAATCATATATTGAACAACTTCAAAACCATTCTTCATGTCTGTTCCTAAGTCATGATCAAGTGACAAGTGATTTAATGATACATCTGTCTTTAAGATCGCAATACAGTCTTCAGCAGTTCGCACAAGATGGTGGTCACCCGGGCTTTCACGGATGTCATCCATAAATACTTTATCCATGTTACCACCTAGACTTTCTTGGCTTATATTAAAAATAAGTCACCTACTTCAATTTTGTCTACGTTCATCATACCATAGAAAAGCTCATAAAACAAATGAATGAAAAGTAAATTCTGAAAACTTAAAATGTCCACTAAATGATTTCTCTTTTAGTGAACATAATCATACTCAAACAAATAATGATACGCAATGTCTATAAAAACGTATTCGCTCGTCGTAATTGGATAAGAGAACGTACGAATATGTTCGTTTGACGTCAAATCTTTATACAACACAGATAGAACACCTTTCCCGTCCACATTCATGCGAATGATGTTCTCTAAAAAATACGGTCGCCAACTCCAATTTTGCCAACGGTTCGCCTCATCAAGCTTCCACACTCCGTTCGACTGCACCGCATTGGCTGATTGCTGCTCTCCAACGTTATTCACGATGTACACGCGAAACGAGACGTCTTCGAGTCGTTTTCCAATCATAAGAGCTAAATCATCGTACGACTCTGTTTTTTGTTGTTCAAGGACGACCGACACTCGTTGATCTAGATATACCGTAAAATCCAACAACCGTTGGATGCGGTTTTGCTCAAACGAGACAAATGAACGAAAGTGTTTCACGAGGTCATCTTGATTTGAGTGATTGTGATCCATCGCTTCTTTCTTCATGGCTAGAAAATTTCCTTGTACGAATCTTGCACCATGCTTCCACGCATCAGTGAGCTGCTGAAAGCTTTCAACACCTTGAAATAGTAACGACGCACCAATTTTGCTCGCTGCAATCGTATAGACGTGTAATAGCTCTCGATGAACATTTGCAACGTCATCCTCGATGCCGCTCATATCAATTTCAATGATGTCTGGCTTTACTTGAACAATGTCAGACATGGAGATTTCTTTAATGGATGTATGCTTCATCGACACACGTAACCCACTCATTTGTAAATAATACGTGAAATGCTTTTGATCTGCCCAACGTGCTAATTCATCCGTTAACAAAATACCGAGAACAACCTGATCTTTCACCGGTTCTAACTCTTCAACAAGACTGTCCAAGATGGTTCCTGCGTACAATTCAGGCCGAATCGTTACGTAAATGGTCTTCCCTGATGCAAGTGTTGCCAATTCTTTAAACGCTTTTCTGCGCACGTGCTGGTCCACTTCCAAACGATACTCTTCGGGTATTGACCGGTTGTTTAGAAAGGAAGTGAGTTCATAATCTTTACGTTCTTCTCGGTAATACGGAAACACTTCATAACCGACAACTTTTTGGCTACCTGTCACAAAGATTGCTTGGAATTTCGGAGATATTTTGTCCATGTTCATCATGATGTCTAGTTCGTCAATAAGCCATCTCCCCTAACCCGCTTCACGCAAGAAATTTAGCAATCGCTTGCGACGTCTTTTCTGGAATTTCTTCTGGCAACAAATGTCCGACATTTGGATAGACGTGAAGCTTACTATTCGGCAATTCTTTATCTAAATACCGCCCAACACTTACCGGCACAATCCGGTCATTCTCCCCCCATAATAGCAGGATCGGTTTTTTAATCGTATGCAGTGTGTCACGGCTTAAATCACCTTCACGCTGTCGAATAAACTTCGCAAGTGATCGGTACATTGCATCGTTCTCAAGCGGTCGTCCGTACTCTTGGATTTGCTCATCTGTAATTGAACGCTTATCACTAATCACTTGTTGCAATACGTGATGTACGTCACGCTCTCGAACATACTTCGATAAATAATGGTGGAAAAACGGCAACGAACTAGCCGCTCGTAATTTAAGCGAGCTTTTTGCTAAGTTACCTGAGCTAGATAATAACACCGCTTTTGACACTTCTGGCATCCATTGAACGAGTCGGAGTGCAATTTGACCGCCCATCGAATGACCAATCGCAATGACCTCATCATCGTCTTCACTGTTCGCACGAATTAAGTCATGAACGGTCTTTGTGTATTGCTCATACGAATAGTGGTAACGCACGTGACGGTTACTTAACCCAAATCCAGGCAAATCTAACGTCATAATATTGCCGTACGCACTCAAGTACGGAATAAGTCGCTTAAAACTGTACGACCAACTCATAAAACCGTGAATTAAAACGAAATGACGATTCACATGTTCTGGAGACGTGGACGGGTACACGTGCAAATTCACATCATCGCTAGTGAGCGGAAATCGATTAGCCCAATTCATATGGCGTCTCTTGATAGACATAATAGTTTAACCAATTCGAAAATAACAGATGTGAATGAGCTCTCCATAGTAAAGGCGGCACGTTATCAAGGTTATCACTCGGAAAATAATCATCAGGAAGCTTCGTGTTTAACCCTTTTTCCACATCACGCAAATATTCTTCTTTTAACGTATCCGCATCGTATTCTCCGTGACCCGTCACAAATACTTGACTGCCGTCTCCATTCGAAATGAGGTAAACCCCGGCCTGCTCTGAATCCGCTAGAATGTGCAACTTTTCGTGTCGCTCAAGTTCAACGGACGATGTAGTCGTATGTCTTGAGTGAGGAACATAAAAAATGTCATCAAACCCGCGTAACAGTGGATTGTTCTGAACACGAATCCGGTGTTTGAATACCCCGAATTGCTTTCGTTCAAGTGGCGTTTTATCAATGCCATAATGATGAAACATCGCCGCTTGTGCTCCCCAACAAATGTGGAGCGTTGACGTGACGTGCGTTTTACTCCAATCCATCATTTCCGTCAGTTCATCCCAATAATTCACTTCTTTAAACGGTAATTTCTCAATCGGCGCTCCCGTAATGATCATACCGTCAAAATAGTGATCTTTAATCTCTTCAAACGTCTTGTAAAACGCCGATAAATGCTTCGTTGACGTGTTTTTAGATTGGTGTGATGACGGATGAAGAAACGTAATTTCCACTTGGAGTGGAGAGTTCCCGAGCAAACGGAGCAATTGCGTTTCTGTCGTTTCTTTTATTGGCATTAAATTTAGAATAACGATATGAAGAGGACGAATGTCTTGTGCATACGCCCTCGCCTCGTTCATGACAAAGATATTCTCTTGCTGTAAGATTTCAGATGCAGGTAATTGATTTGGGATCTTAATAGGCATATGAACACTCAATCCTCTTTCTATACTCGATTGTCATGGTGCAAGATCTAAATCCCATACCCCTTGCTGACCCGTTGCATGATTTGAATAGACCCATTCAAACGATGATTCAACATCATTAACTGGATAAGCAAGTGTTCCTCTTCGTTGACCTCCTGGTCGGATTTGCCCTCCCATAAGGCGTTGGTCTCCAAATGATGAATCATGTTGATACTCATACCCTTCATCGTCAATGACCGAAGAGTTCATCGGAGCTAACTGGGTGTTTGTATCCGAATCATTGTAAAATGAAACGTCCACGATTACATAATCTTCATCTTCCGTTTCTTCCAAGTAGGCTTCATGAATTGAAATGATAAAACTCCCTACTTGTGCAGTCTCTTCGGTTGTGAGTAGATGGTCATCTACTACTTGGTTAACCGTGTCGGAGCTCGATCCGTAAAACATTCCAGCCATAAAACCTAGAACTAAAACGAGCCCCAAGAGCATCCAATACTTCCACCCCATCAAAGCAACTCCTATCCCAATACGAACTTACACTTGTTTCCACCATGAGTCTGTCGGTGTTACAGGACCTTGGCGTTTATGTTCTGTCTTTTTGTAGAGAGAAATGAGCTTCTCCTCTACCTCTTTGGTTACTGATTTTCCTTCGAGGAAATCGTCAATCTCATCGTATGATAAACCGAGTGCTTCTTCATCTGATAACCCTGGCCGATCGTCTTCAAGGTCTGCCGTTGGCACTTTTTCATACGTCTCTTTCGGCGCTTCTAACCATTGTAGAACACTACGACCTTGTCTTTTCGTAAGACCGAACAATGGCGTTAAGTCGCAAGCACCGTCTCCGAATTTTGTAAAGAAACCCGTGATTGCTTCTGCCGCATGATCCGTTCCAATGACGAGTAGTTGGTGGCTCGCAGCGAAGTCATAATGCACTTTCATTCGCTCTCTCGCCTTCGTGTTCCCTTTAATAAAGTCACTCATCTTCTCGCCATTTGCTTCTTCAAACGCCGCAACCGAAGCATCCACTGCTGCTTTCACGTTCAACGTTATGAGTTGATCCGGATTGATGAACTCAACAGCACGAACCGCATCGTCTTCGTCGTGTTGAACACCATACGGCAAGCGCAGTGCTAAAAACTTATACGATTCATCTCCTGTTTCTTCACGCATTTCATGAACCGCTTCTTGCGCCATCTTTCCGAGTAACGTAGAGTCTTGCCCTCCTGAAATCCCTAACACAAACCCCTTCGTTCCGGTTTTTGTTACGTAGTCTTTTATAAATTGCTTTCTTTTCCTATATTGTTCTTTAGGATCGATCACAGATTCGACTTCTAAAGCTTGTTGAATGGACGCTTGGTTCAATTCACTCACCCTTTACGATGGTTTAGTTTTTTACGAAACGCTCATATTGCTCTATGAGTCCTTCACGTTCTAAAACGTGTTTTTGATGATCGCCAAAAACGTCAAAATGTGATAATTCTCCCCGTTCGTGCACCCACTCTGGTCGAAAGCCGTAGCTCTTTCCCCATTGTAGCAATTTCTCAATGTCTGAACAGGCGACTTTGGTTACAGAATCACACCCTGGGAAACGTTCATCAACCCAGTAGTGAGTTAAGATGCTAATCTCACCTTGTTTCGCTCGTTCTTTCCATTGTATAAGTTCTTGTTTGTTAATTCCAAATGCCACGCCTTCTCAACCTTTCACGTCCTACTTTGTTCTTTATATACAGCGTGCCAATCCGGTGCTGCCTTTTTAATCGAGACAGGACGGAAATCTTCTTTACGAACGACGACGTGCGTGGTTGTCCCATCCACACAAACATCTCCGCTTTCATCCTTAATTTCGTAGCCATACGTCGCACGAATGCCTGTGTAAGACTCTAACCACGTCGCTACCGTTGCAACAGCTGGGTAACGAATCGCTTTTTTATAGGAAAGGTTAACTTCAGTCACAGGAGAAAGCAACCCTTCTGCTTCCATCTGCGCATAAGAGAAGCCAAATTTCTCAATTAGATCTGTTCGTCCAATTTCACACCAAATCAAGTATTGTGAATGGTGAATTACACCCATTTGATCGGTTTCTGCGTATCGTGTTTGTACAGGTACTTCAGATTTTAACATGATCTACACCCTTATCCATAAAGTTCTATATTTTTCTAGCATATAAAATAACGATTACGCAATCAAGCACTAGCCATCAAAAAAAGCAGAAACTGCACAATTCAGAAGAAAAAAAACCTTAAAAGATCGGGAATTTCCGTCTTTTAAGGCTTTTCAATACTAAGCTTTACGTTTTGAATCCAATTTGGCGTCGATTTTCTCTAATGCCTCACGGTCATTCATAATTTGTTCCCGATTCGTCCGAAGAAGTTCCTGGAAACGAGCTTTTTTAATACGTTTCATACACAAATCATCTCCTTTTCCACATTATGGGTAGAAGCGGGCGATTTTATGCATTTTCTTTTGGGCTAATGTACCATTCATCGTTGCGATTGATCGTTAATAAGAAAATGTTGTCGCTTGAATCATAGCCCCTTTTCTTCAATTGCTTATAAAACTTCTCTTCTGATAAATGCTCAGGAAGGTTCTTTTTCTTAAGCGTGCCATCCGAAATGATGACCGATGCATACCCTTTATCGTTCGTTGAGATGTTCATATCATCCGGGGTTAACTGGTCAAAACGCGCTTTTTTAATAACACTAACCTTCCCATTTTGCTCAAGCACGACTGTGTCAATCTCATTCAAATCCGAACTACTCGCTTGCCTAAGCTCCATAAGTACTTGTTCAATCGTCATGTTCGCTTTTCTTAAGATCTTCTCATGAAACACACCGTCACTCGCTAGAATGTACGGCTCATCTTCAAGAAAACGGCGGGATTTCTTCGGGAGTTTAAGCGCCATATAAGAAAGTGACCAGTGCAACGCACCAATTGTTGCAGCCGCTATAAACGGACCCCCAAGTTCACTGTCGCCCGTGGCAAGTGGCTCCCCTAGAATATCCCCGATTACAACACCAAATATAAAGTCCAACGGATCAACCGTCGCCATCGACCGCTGACCGAGCAATTTGATCATCGTAAAGATATACACATAAACGATCAACGCCCGAACCGCAAATCCGTATAACGGTAACGACGAAGATCCTTCCCACAATTCCATAAGTTGATCCATCAGCACCCCACCTTACACTTCCACTTTAACGTGCGCAATTGAAGGAGAATTATTCTGCGTTTGGGTGGGTTTGGGGCATGGGAGTTATTACGGTGCGTGAAATTCGGTATTGTAGCAGGGGTGTTTACACGTTGACTCTTCTCTACCTTGTGCTACGCACATAATCTGCTGTTTGTGAGGAGTATAAGGCTCACAGCGGGCATTTTGTCTTCTTCTGATCACATCCATTGTCTTTCTACTCACATACCGCTCATTTTGTGAGCAGAACCTCATTTAGCGTGACGGTTTTTCCTTCGGCTGATCACATAGTATGGATAAGCAATGGCAGAGTGAAATTACAATGCAACACGAATAGAGCTAGGCTTATATATGCTCCAGATTCTTTTCTACTTTTCGCGCTGCGCACATAACTTGCTGTTTGTGAACAGATTCTGGCTCAGAGCGGGTGTTTATTCTTCTTCTGATCACCTCCATTGCCTTTCTACTCACATACACTTTGTGAGCAGAATCTCATCTAACAAGACGGTTTTCTCTTCGGCTGATCACAATCGGATTAGTTTAAACATCGCAAAACACAAAAAGCACCCCAAAAGGGGTGCTTTTATACGCTATAGAAGCTTATTTCTTCGCTGCTTCTTTTAGCTTGCTACGTAGTACCATCGGTAGAATTCCACCGTGGCGGTAGTAGTCGATTTCGATTTCAGAGTCAAAGCGAACGAGCGCTTCGAATGTTGTTGTTTTACCAGCTTCATCAGTGGCTGTTACAGCGATCGTATCACGTGGTGTTACGTCGTTTGTAATGTTGATGCTGAACGTCTCTTTACCTGTTAGGCCGAGAGAGTCTGCACCTTCGCCTTTTTTGAATTGAAGTGGTAGTACACCCATAAGGGCAAGGTTACTACGGTGGATACGCTCAAAGCTTTGTGCGATAACCATCTTGATGCCAAGAAGGTTTGTACCTTTCGCTGCCCAGTCACGTGAACTTCCCATTCCGTAATCTTCACCAGCCATAACGACAAGTCCAGTGTCATCTGCTTTGTACTTCATCGCAGCGTCATAGATCGCCATTACGTCACCAGTTGGCCAATACGTCGTATAGCCACCCTCAGTGCCTGGTGCCAATTGGTTCTTGATGCGGATGTTGGCAAATGTACCACGCATCATGACTTCATGGTTACCACGGCGTGAACCGTAAGAGTTGAATTCAGAAGGCTTAAGACCTTTTTCCATCAAATATTCGCCGGCAGGGCTGTTCTTCGCAATTGAACCTGCTGGAGAAATGTGGTCTGTCGTAACAGAATCGCCGAACTTACCGATCGCACGTAGCTCTGTAAGTGGCTTAATGTCTTGTGGCTCTTCAGACATGTTCTCAAAGAACGGTGGGTTCTGAATGTACGTTGACTCATCATCCCAGTTGTAAAGGTTCGCATTGTCTTTTGACTGTAATGCGTTCCAACGTTCGTTGTTGTCGAACACGTTCTCATACTCATCTTTAAACAGTTGTGGAGAAACATTCTCACGGATGAACTGCTCGATTTCAGCAGATGTTGGCCATAGGTCGCTGAAATAGACGTCGTTTCCGTCGCTGTCTTTTCCGAATGAATCTTTACGAAGGTCAAAGTTCACATTACCTGCAAGTGCGTAAGCTACAACGAGTGGCGGTGAAGCCAAGTAGTTAGCGCGTACGAGTGGGTGAATACGTCCTTCAAAGTTACGGTTACCTGAAAGAACTGAAGAAACGAGTAAATCGTTATCTGCAATTGCTTGCTCAATTTCTTCTGGTAGTGGACCACTGTTACCGATACACGTCGTACAACCGTACCCAACGAGGTTGAATCCGAGTTTGTCGAGGAAAGGCATAAGACCTGAATCCTCTAGGTAACGCGTAACAACTTTAGATCCTGGTGCGAGTGAAGTTTTCACGTACTCAGGCACGTCAAGACCTTTTTCTACCGCTTTCTTCGCAACAAGTCCAGCACCGATCATTACAGATGGGTTAGACGTGTTCGTACAGCTCGTAATCGCTGCAATCGTCACGGCACCCGTTGCAAGGTCAGACTTCTTACCGTTTGGATGCGCAACTTCTACTGAACGATCAAGCTCAGAGCTTTCAAGACCGAAACCGTGGTTGCCCGCTGGAGCAGTAACCGCTTTTTCGAATGCAGACTTCATGTTATCAAGTTCAATCATGTCTTGTGGACGTTTTGGACCTGCTAATGAAGGCTCAATTGTGCTCATGTCAAGTTTGACAACTTGCGTGTATGTCGGCTCCTCAGCGTCTGGAGTGAAGTACATGCCGTTTGCTTTCGTGTAAGCTTCAACAACAGCGATTTGTTCTTCAGAACGACCTGTTAGGCGCATGTAGTTAAGCGCTTCTTCGTCAACTGGGAAGAAACCACATGTTGCACCGTATTCAGGTGCCATGTTTGAGATTGTCGCACGGTCAGCAAGTGACATGCCTGAAAGTCCTGGTCCGAAGAACTCAACGAACTTACCAACAACGTTCTTCGAACGAAGAAGTTGTGTCACTTTAAGTGCTAAGTCAGTTGCTGTTGCGCCATCTGGAAGGCTTCCTTCAAGACGTACACCGACAACTTCTGGTGCTGGGAAGTATGAAGGTTGTTGAAGCATTCCTGCTTCCGCTTCGATACCACCAACGCCCCAACCAAGAACGCCAATACCGTTGATCATCGTCGTATGAGAGTCAGTACCGACGAGTGTATCAGGGAAAGCAACACTTTCACCTTCAGCATTTTCGTTCACGTGAACGACATTCGCTAAGTACTCTAAGTTCACTTGGTGAACGATTCCTGTTGCTGGTGGAACGGCACTGTAGTTTTCAAATGCTTTTGTCGCCCAGCTTAACAATTTGTAACGCTCTTCGTTACGTTCGAACTCAAGGTTCATGTTCTTCATAAGTGAATCACTTGTACCGAACTTATCAACTTGTACAGAGTGGTCAACAACAAGGTCCGCTGGAATCGCTGGATCGATTGATTCAGGATCGCCACCGAAGTCTGCAATCGCTTTACGTAGTGAAGCTAAGTCTACGACTGCTGGAACACCTGTAAAGTCTTGTAAAATAACACGTGAAGGTTTAAATGGCACATCTTCACTGCCACCGTCTTTTTTGCCCCACTTCGCAAGGCTTTCTACGTGCTCGGATTTAATTACTTTCCCGTCTTGCTGTCTTAATAAAGATTCCAATAATACTTTAATAGAATATGGAAGTTTCGATACGTCTGCGACGTTGTTTAGTGATTTTAAATCATAATAAACGTATGATTTACCATTAACGTCGAATGTTTGTTTGGCTTGATAGAGATCGTTTGTTTTACTCATCAAATCCCTCCCTTTACTTCTATCATATATTACGTTCGCTAATTTGTCGAAACTAAAAGTGCAAAAATCGTCATCCCTTGTTCAACTTTTTTCTTATATGCTATGATAAGAATTGATTATACGACTGAGGTGAACGACGTGTTAGAAAATCTATTTATGTGGTTTATCGTTTTTTGGGGCGTCTTTATGATCGTTTTTATGTTCATCGGTGGGTTTTTTATGTTTCGAAAGTTTTTGAAGCGTCTTCCGAAAGAAGACGGCAACTCGGTTCTTGATTGGCAAGATTATTATCTTGAGAGAACGAGGCACCTTTGGACGAAGCAACAGAGCGATTTGCTCGAAGAATTAATCTCCCCTGTTCCCGACCTGTTTAAAGACGTGGCACGTGAGAAGATTGCAGGGAAAATCGGCGAACTTGCGCTAGAACAGAAAGCAAATAGCATATCAGAAGACTTGCTCATACGCGGATACATTTTAGCAACACCTAAACGGGATCATAAGTTTCTACGAAGGAAACTTGATGAGAAGAACATGAGCTACGAACAATACGAACATCTTCTTTCTTAAAAAAAACTCACAGAGAACTGTGAGTTTTTTTTATTATGTGCGTTCGCCTTTCATCGACAAATTCCAAAGTGTGCCGTCACGTGTTGCTTTCCGGTGAATCTTCTTAAACGAATAGAGCATTGCGATTCGCCACGGTAAAATCATTCCAAAAGCAAGTAAGAAGAACATTCCTGCTAATTGCGGCAAGACAACTTGTTCGCCGAGGATCAACTTCACGATTACTCTAGCAATTAATAAACCGACAAGTAAGTAGATAAACATCTTCGAACGTTCCATATAAATCTCACCTTCACGAATGTGAAAATTCGACGTTCGAATAAGAAAATATGAACAAATCACACCGGTAATTAACGGTGCGAAGATTTGTAACGTTTCAAGACGCGCCGGCTCATAGACGAACATGAGAAAGCCTGTGCTCATCATGATTGGCGGGATGATAATCTTCTTTACAGAAGCAGGTCTTTTAATTGCTTTCAGACGAATCATAATGACGGCTGAACTCATAAGAACTGCCATAATTGTCGTTAAGAGCAACAGCGTCGATTCTGTCATGACTTTGCTCTCCTTCCACTATGTACCCTTATGCACCTATCATACACTGATTCTCTCTAATCATGCAAAATTCGCAGAGAAATGATAAAACACCTCGAGTGTTGGAGGTGTTTGTTGTTACTTTTTATTGCTAACGTCTTGCTGCTTTTGCATTGCTTTCATCATTTGATTAATTTTCTTTTGCGATGGGTTCTGTCCCATTTGCATCATCATGACGCGTAGCATTTGTTCATTGATCGGTGGATTCTTCTTCATGTAATTCATCATCGTTTTACGTGCGATGAAAAAGCCTAATGCAACCCCACCTAATAGAGCAGCAAGCGCAATTAACACGACCCAAATAGTGCTCAAAACATTTCCTCCTTACCCTTTTCCATAAGCAGTATCTAAAAAAACATAGGTTTGTCCTACACAAACACTATCATTATACCGTAAGTTACTACTTATGAAAAGTCTAGAACGCTCAGATTAAGAGGGATTTGAATTTAACCGGCTTTAACCAGCCGTACTTTTCCCGCTGTACGTCACAGGCAAAGAAGTACGGATCAAGTGATTGCAACGTATCAAACCACGGCCATTCATCATCAAGCCCTTCTTCGCTCCAAAGCTGAATGCGCTGCTCACTAATCGACATTTTCATTTCTTGATTGTGTTCAATGAAAATCACTTTGCCACCGGCAATTTTCTTTTTATGAAAAGGTAACTGTTCCGTTATCTCGTCCATCGATAACGGTCGACAAATGTAATCAATTTGTTTTTTGACGATCTCATACAACGGTTTTACCGTCTCGTATTCTTTAAAAAGACGAAATAGCTTGTCTTCTGCACGTACAAAAGAGTTCGCATATTCTGTTTTTAATAAGTAAATGTCATAACGATGCATACTGAGACCGCCTCCTTCTTGTTTCCCATATCATACCAAACAAAAGGTAAAAAACGTGTCGTTCTATGCAAGTCTTTCCTTCTAATGTCGTCAGATCGTTCGATTATTTGTAATAATAACGGTCCTATCCGAAAACAAAGAGCAGAGACTTTACGTAGCCTCTGCTCTTCGCTTTGTTATTTTAGAACGTTTGTAACAGTGCTCACGACATTGTCGACGTTAAAGCCGAATTTCTCCATCACGAGATCTCCAGGTGCAGACGCACCAAACGTATCAATTCCAATGGATGAGCCAGTGCGGCCTGTGTAACGCTCCCAACCAAACGTTGTGCCCGCTTCAATCGAAACGACAGGAACGTCTGATGGCAAAACTTCTTCTTTATAAGATGCTGATTGCTTTTCAAACCATTCTTGACTCGGCATGCTTACGACACGAGCTTCGATGCCCTTTTCATGAAGTGCTTTCTTCGAATCAAGTGCGAGTGACACTTCAGAACCTGTCGCAAGTAGCGTAACGTCAGGTGAACCACTATCACTTAGGACGTACGCTCCCTTTTTCACTTGCTCGTAAGCTGCGTCCGCATCGATCATTGTTGGCAATCCTTGACGGGTGAGAATGAGTGCTGTTGGATGGTCTTTCGCTTCAAGCGCCAACTTCCAAGCAGCTGTCGTTTCATTCGCATCCGCCGGACGGATAACCGCCAAGTTCGGGATCATGCGAAGTGAACCTGTTTGTTCAACCGGTTCGTGCGTTGGACCGTCTTCACCAACTGCAATGCTGTCATGCGTAAAGACGTACGTTGCCGGTACGTTCATAAGTGCTGACAAACGAATTGCTGGTCTCATGTAATCAGAGAAAACGAGGAACGTCGCTCCGTATGCATGTAAACCACCGTGAAGCATAATTCCGTTTACCGCTGCAGCGGTCGCGAATTCACGAACACCGAACCAGACGTTACGACCAGAACGATTTTCCTTCGTAAAGTCTTCATGAGCGTTCATCAATGTGTTATTTGAAGAAGCAAGGTCTGCAGAACCACCGAAGAACCCGTTCACTTCTTCAGAAAGTGCTTGAATCACGTCACCTGATGCTTTACGAGTCGCAAGCTTATCTTCTCCAACTGTGTATTTCGGAAGCTTTTGAAGATCAGCAACATTCCACTCACGATCAAACGCACGCGTTAATTCCGCCGCAAGTTCAGGATGAGCGCTTTCATAAGAAGCGAATACGTCTTGCCACGCTTTATGAGTAGCGGCTCCTGCTTCTTCTTTGTCGCTAAAGAAACTACGTACATCGTCTGGTACGTGGAATTCTTCATGATCCCACTTGTAGCTTTCTTTAATAAGTGTTGATTCGTCCGCACCCATTGGCTTACCGTGTGCTTCGTTCGTACCTGCACGGTTCGGAGAACCAAAACCAATAACCGTCTTAATCTCGATCATACTCGGACGAGAATCTTCTTTCGCCGCTTGAATGGCAGCATCAATCGCATCCACATCGTTCCCGTCTTCAACGAGAATCGTATGCCAACCATATGCGTCATAACGCTTTAATACGTCTTCTGAGAATGAACGGTTCAAATCACCGTCTAATGAAATGTCGTTCGAATCATACATCACGATTAACTTGCCTAATCCTAAATGACCAGCAAGTGATGCGGATTCAGAAGCAACACCTTCCATAACGTCACCGTCGCCACAAAGCGCATACGTATAATGATCAAAAAGCGTATGATCTGCATTGTTATATGTGCTTGCTAAATGCGTCTCAGCCATTGCCATACCGACACTCATCGCGAGGCCTTGACCGAGTGGTCCAGTTGTTGCATCGACTCCAGGCGTATGACCGAATTCTGGGTGCCCTGGGGTTTTACTTCCCCATTGGCGGAAGTTCTTCAATTCTTCCATGGAAAGCTCATAGCCACTTAAATGCAATAAACTATATAGAAGCATCGAACCATGTCCTGCTGACAACACGAAACGGTCACGGTTCCACCAATCCGGTTGCTTCGGATTGTGATTAAGGTGTCTTGTCCATAAAGCAAACGCCATAGGCGCCGCTCCCATCGGCAATCCTGGATGTCCAGAATTCGCACGATTAATGCTATCAATTGATAGCGTACGGATCGTATTGATCGCTTTCTCTTCCACTCTGTTCAAGGTGATTCATCCTCTCAATTCAACCTAAATAGTTTACACCTTTATGATAAACGGTTTCACGAGGCAAAACAACCTTAATGACGAACAGATGACGGGAATATACGTTCGATTCTTAGGTGAATAAAAAACCTGGAAAGGTACGTCCAGGCAAGCGGTGCCATTCCTGCATTAATACGAACGCTTAGGACTTATGCAATCGACTTCTCTGGGAGTTACATCTTGTCCGTCTTCATTTACGAGTGTG
This sequence comes from Bacillaceae bacterium JMAK1, assembly GCA_012970285.1. Classification (GTDB taxonomy): domain Bacteria; phylum Bacillota; class Bacilli; order Bacillales; family Marinococcaceae; genus Geomicrobium_A. Next base: position 683,034 of record JIBW01000002.1, on the reverse strand, counting down.
ACCGATTGTAATTGATTGCGGAATGTATTTCGTAAATTGTCGAAATACTCCACTCGTAATGATTGCTGCTCTTCGATTTCTCTACTCGACAGGCCAATCGTTCTTGAGCGCTTTGCAAGTTCATTCATTCGATCAATTCTCTCTTGTGACTTCAACGTGAATCCCTCCCTTATCAAGAGATCGTACTACTTAAGCGTACACGATTGTATGCGCTTGCTCAAGGCAACAGCAGAATTGCTTAACATAGACCTATATCAATTCTACGTACTACTCACACAGATCTACAGAACATATTCCCTTACAAATCCAATGATAAACCTATAATTATGAATATTCAGATGTAAACCAAAATAATCATTAAATTTCATATTAGAAACCTACGTTCGCAACCGTTAACATTGCGATTACAGCAACAAAGAATAATAGTAAAATAACCCACTCTTCAATCGATGTTCTTCTTATAAAGCTATGCATTCTCTTCACAATTCTCATCTCCCCAAAACGTTTGTTCGTATATTGACTATAACTAAGAACGAACGTTCGTGTCAAGTGAAAAAATAGAACGGATGTTTGCAAACACATGTTTTGTATGCTATATTCGATATAGTAAAAATTTAGAAATTGTGAGGTGAACGACGGTGTCAAAATTGTCTCCACGCCAGGAGAAGATTCTTACGTACATTAAATCCAATGTTAAAGCGAAAGGGTATCCCCCATCAGTTCGAGAAATTGGGGAAGCCGTTGGACTTGCCTCGAGCTCGACCGTCCACGGACATCTCGCTCGCTTAGAGAAAAAAGGCTTTATTAGACGCGATCCTACAAAACCGAGAGCAATTGAAGTGTTGCACCTTGATCCACAAAATGAAACGAATGCAGCGCACTCTTCTTATACGCAAGGTGAAGTACCCGCACCAACTTCTTACGTACCGATGATCGGTAAAGTTACGGCTGGACAACCGATTACTGCTGTTGAGAATATTGAAGAATACATTCCATTGCCTGAATCTTATGTCGGTCATGACCAAGTGTTCATGCTTACGATTGTTGGAGAAAGTATGATTAATGCCGGCATTCTTGACGGTGACCGCGTCATCGTTCGCCAACAACGCACCGCAGAGAACGGCGACATCGTCGTTGCCATGACCGAAGATCAAGAAGCAACAGTGAAACGTTTCTTTAATGAAGGAAATCACATTCGTCTTCAACCAGAAAACGATTCAATGGAACCGATTTTATTAACCAACTGCCAAATACTCGGCAAAGTCACTGGCGTCCTTCGTACAATCCATTAAAATCTGTGGTTATCACAGATTTTTTATTATTAGTTTACATAATATATTTATGGTTACTATAAAGTTTTGACAAAAAAAAACGCTACAAAAAGCTGTAGCGCTCTTTCTCCTTACTTACAGTGGGTAAGCTGCAAGCGAAGAAGTTTGGACTTCCTTTACTATATCCCTCACAACCGCCCACGACAATCGGTTTTACAATCAATTAACAAACAATTCATACACCATTTACGATTTAGTACACTAACGAAGAATTGGTTCAATTCCTCAAGGTACTAGTAAGAAGGTTTACCTGACGTTTTGTGGAATGGAGGTTGCATCGGCCTTTTTTCAATCACTAATACACTGTCGTAATAACTCATTGAATACGCCGACTTCGTAAAGTCATTCACCTTCAACCGCTCGTCTTCAGAATGCCACGCATTCAGTTCATCGATCCGTTTCTTCGAATACTCAATAAACGTGTTCCCCTTCTCATACCCACCAGCATAATAACTCATGTAACTCGTATGCAAATCTTCAATAAGAAAGACGCCATTCTCTGAAAGCAGCGGAAACATCTCTTCAAACGTAATAATCTGCTGGTCCATCGAGTGCCCACCATCATCGATGATAATGTCAAACGTCGGCAACGTTGGCTTAATCGACTTCCAAAACTCACGATCGCCTTGGTCACCGATTAATACTTGCACTCGGTCTTCTTCAAACGACTTACATGTCGGGTTTATATCCAAACCGTAAATGTTCGCATCTTTCCCGAAATAGTCCTTCCACATTTGAAGTGAGCCACCGTGAAAGACTCCAATCTCCATCACATTTACATTTGTATCTACAAAGCGCTCAAAATGCCGCTCGTAAATATCGAAATAATGATCCCATTTGTGAATTAAGCGGTCATTGTTGTTTTCAAAGTACTCGCGAAGCTTGTTCATTACAACACCCCTAGGCCTACTGTGTAGGGTATATGTATATGGCAAGGGGTTAGGAATGTTGCTTAATTGATTAACTGTATAGAACTTATCTAACTAAGCTTAAAAATCTTAGCGCTTTGTTTAAAAGCATCATTTTTAAAGATGATTTTTTTCTATTAACGAGTAACCTAATCTTTTGTAGAGATAGAGATAAGAGGACTGGCATAAATTATTTTAATGACGACAGCTCTTCAATTCCAATAAACCATTAATTCATAAATTTTTATATAAAGCCCATAGATGAATTTGAAAAGCTGAACACTACTTTACCATTTCTGTATCAGGGGCTTTTTGCGGGCTTCAATTTTCCACGAAGCCCATGAGTGTAGGATTGTTGATGTTCCTCTCCCCTGTTTGAACTCATTTATTCCGCCTGTTTGTTATAAGTTTGTTAGCAATCATTCAAGTTGCAGATATAGAAGATGTGCTGCAATTAACTCTGTAAATAACAGGTAACGGAGGTATTAAGATGAAAGGACATATACGTAAACGAGGAAATAAATATGTGATCGTTGTAGATTTGGAAAAAGATCATAATAATGAGAGACGTCAAAAATGGTTTTCAGGCTATGATACGAAGAAAGCAGCACAAAAAGACATGCCCCGCATACTTAATGAGATCAACACGAGAAATTTTATTCAACCCTCTAAAGAGTCTTTTGCTGCTTATTTAGAAAAGTGGATTTTAAACAAACGAAGTAGATTGAAGGCTTCTACCTTCCAAGTGTATAAAACCCACCTTCGTATTCATATCATACCTAAGCTTGGAAGTTACAAGCTAGAAAAGCTTAATAGACTCCATCTTAAAACATTCTTTTCGTATCTAGAAAATGATCTTGGATTAGCTCCAGCTACTATTAGAAAAGTTCATACCTTTATTAGTTCTGCTTTATCAGAAGCTGTAAAAGATGGGATCGTTGGGAAGAACGTAGCAGCTGGTTTAAAAACTGCACGAATTGAACGTAAAGAGATTCATGTATGGGATGAAAACAATTGCTACAGTTTCTCGATTCCAGTAAGTTAGATCCTCTTTATATTGCTTTTCATTTAGCAGCTATGACAGGCATGCGCCGTAGTGAAGTGCTTGGTATTCGCTGGAAAGACGTAGATTTTAAAAATAGCTTACTACGCACTGTTGTCACCCACACACCATACGGGGCTTCAGATGGTAAAACTAAAGCTAGTTTTAATCGTACGATTGATTTAGACGAAGTAACTGTTACTGAATTACAGAAGCGAAAAGAACGAGTAGAATTTGAGAAGGAACGCGACCGGCAGAGCGTATAAGGATAATGATTTAGTTGTTTTCACTAGCTTAGGTACACATGTAACACCACGTAACCTCAACCGAAAGTGGTATAAGCTTAAAGAGAATGCAAACGTCCCCTCTATACGTTTTCATGACTTGCGACATACTCATGATACTTTGATGTTATTGCAAGGTATTCCAGTAAAGGTAGTAGCCGAGAGATTGGGGCACTCAAGCATTACAACGACATTAGATACTTACAATCACTTGTTGTTTTCTATTCAGAGGGAAGCAATTATGATGTTTAGTAAGAATTTGTATAAATTTCAACTTTAAATCCTTACAGCTAAGAAGCATGTTAAGTCATGCTTCTTTATAGTATTATTTTAAAAAACTGATGTCAGTTCATCCATCAATTCATCTTGTTTTTTCTTTTTATCTTCAAGTTTCATCTTATAGTCAACAAGATGTTGATAACTAATCTGATCAACATCTTTCAGGAAACTTAACCAGCCATTTATATGCATTTCGTACCAACTTGCTAAATTTTTGTCTTCTTCAAGCTTAAATATACTATGGTGTATGCGAGCTCGAAGTTTTCTTCTCTTTTCCCTACCTATGCTTATTTTATTTTTATCAGAAACAATTAAACCCGTTATTTTTCTTTTATTCCCTGGCGATAAAAGTCTAGTTTTACTGTCATTTAATTTATAACCTTCATCTTCTATGATTGTTTTTAGTGTACTTATAGATTTCTTTAACTTATCTGAATTATTTGATGAGAAGACAAAATCATCAGCATATCTAGTATAAACAATATTTCTTATAGAACAGAAACCATTTATACGCCTATCTAATTTTATGTTAACTAAATTAGATATTGAGGGAGATGTTACTGCACCTTGTGGTAGGAAATTTTCATAGGTGCAGAAATTTGAAAATATCAATGCCATTTGTTTGTTAAACCCAATGGAATGAAAAAGTTGATATACTTTATTTTTACCTACACTAGGAAAATAATCCTGTACATCCATACATAAGTAAAATTGATTATCTATATGTACTTCTACATTGTTTTTAATTGTTGTATTCTTTCTAAAAGCCATTGCGGAAGGATGAATACTAATTAGATCTAATATATTTCTTAAGATCCAAGTTTGAATCGCTCTAAGAGCATTGGATGGAATAAAAATAGTTCTAAAAGATTGATCTTTCTTAGGAATTTTTCCCACATTATATTGTTTATTAACACTACTTAACACCCGTTGCAATGTGTATTCTGATAAATTAATTTCATTTGAAAAATCTTTTAAATTTTCTATTTTTGGTATACCAAGAGAATAAGCTGCAATGTTCAATTTCTTCACTTCCTTATTAAAAGGTCTAGAGGTCACTTACCATAAATAAGCCTTTGCTGTTAGGATCAATATTGGTTCGGAGGAAGCAATTTGTTCCTAACAGTAATGGTTAAAAGCGATTTATAAACTACGACAGCGGAACACTATCGATTAATATTGATTTCTAAGCATATACTCTAGACCTTCTTATTTTTAAAGTTTAACATTTTTATCCTAAAAATGTCTAGATTACTATGCACAAAATAAGGAGGATATTCTAATTCTATGCGTCTTTTTCCTTTTTTAGTTAACGAATAACTTTTATTTATTGAATTAATTTTCACTTCTCTTTTATTAGATAATGTGCTTATGCTAGATAGAAATACACTTATTATCTCTTCTTTCTTTGTTTCGTTACTAGACACCTCCAACTTTTTAATTATATTAATTAATATAGCTTTATCAATTGTCTCTACTACATATAGCAATGCGAGCACATACTTCTCAGAAAAAAGAGGATTAAATATATCATATGTAACATCTTCATTATCTTTTTTTACTTCTCTAATATTTTTAAGTAAATTTGTTATTTTCTTATTATCAAACGGTTCATTATAATTCTCATAGTACACTATTGAATCAGTATTAGACTTAAGGTACTTTATAGGACCCATATTTATAAAACTTTGTGCTCTGGAGTATCTTTTATCCTGACACACTATCAGCTTTTTGTTTAATTTATCATGATTAGCAAAGGCACCTAGCTCTGTGTATGAACCAGGGCTTTCAATACACATAACAACAGCATCGACACTCTCAGCAAGTTTATTCTCTAAGGAAAGCATATTAAACTCTTTTAGCATTATTTGGTCTTCAAAAATAGTCTCTGGAAGCAAAATATTCACTTTTGTAAATCTTAGGTTTTCTAAAGCCACTTGTATTTTATATCTCATGCTTTTCTTATTTTTAATATCAGCACCTATAAGAAATATGTTTACTTCCCTATTTAATAAATTCTCGATATGTGGTGTCACACTTACTAGTAATTCTACTCCTAAGTTAACTTTTTTTTCATTTGCCTTTTCCGTGCCCATTTGTTAAACACACCCTATTAACTATTTAAGTTCTATTATACACTTAGTTATAAAGTAACAATAGATAACAAATTAGTATACCATAACAATATGTTTGCAATTTGTTTGCAAACCTCTTTTTGCACAAAAAAATAAGCCCCTCCATCATCGGATAAACCTTAATGTACCAGTACTTATACGAAGCTTCCAAGCGGACTCTTACCACTTCTGTATCAGGGGTTTTGTACGGGCTTCAATTTTCCATGAAGCCCATGAGTACTGGATTATTGGCATCCCTCTCCCCTGTGCGATCTTGTTAATTCCATGTGTTTGTAATTAGTTTGTTAGCAATTAAGTTTGCAGATTAGTTAGCACAATATAATAGAAGAATTTGGACTTCATTAATGAATACAGTAAAACCTACATTACTACTCTTAAATAATCACTATCACTTATTTACTGTTAGGATAAATATTTGCCATTAGATGAGCATTCTATTAGATTATTTACCAATGTATATTGCAACAGAATGTCTAGCACGAGTCAACGCTACGTAATATTTTGCTAAAGATTGTTCTTTAAAGTTAGTGTCAATTCTCATAGCATGATTTTTCATTTCTGAAGTTGGGAAAATTAAAACATGATCTCTTGTTACACCTTTAGATGTACCAAAGGTCAAATACTCCAAATTATTTGTCAGACCATATTTTTCAGCCTTTTTAAAAATTCTTTTATCGTAGTGAAGAATTGTGGGTTCCCTATTTTGAATATGACTAAGTAAGTTGCTTTGATTTTCTATAAGAATAATTCCTTCATCCTCTAATATCTTGCTTTTTCTGACTGCTCTCAACTCAAGATCATCATATAAAGGATTTACAAAATCGCAAATCTCTTGATTACATCGGTAACAATCATTTAACTGTTCTATTTCTTTAATACTCATTTCTTCTTTAAAAAAATTAAATATCTTACTATTTTTATATTTAGAGTATCTTCTACCACTATTAGTAGAATATGTTGATTGTCTATGGTCACCGACAATAATAATATTACATTCTAAATTATATAACTCTTTTACTATTTCTAAATCATAACCATTCAAATCTTGAACTTCATCAATTAGAATAGTACTATACATTTTATTGATTCTATTAAAAACCATCCCATTAATCTTGCTATTAACCTTACAAATGAATTGAGCAAGTCTCTCAGAATATAATTTATTCTGACGATTAATATAGTACTTTCCGTTCTCAGTAGTTACACCTTTCTTCTTAGGTATTTTGCTTTCCATAGTATTGTCTAGGCCTTCAATAGCAGGAATTTCAACTAATTTTCTATATGGTTTGGCTAATTCATTTAATAAAAACTCTATCCAAGTTCGACATTCAATTTCTTTAGGTATAAATCCTTTATCCTTTAAAATATCATCCTTCATTGATCGTAAGTTGTTTCTTGTGTAAGTAAGGTAAAGAACCTTTCCTTCTTTTATATTACTAAGAGCCTCTTTAATTAATAGAGTAGTTTTCCCAGTCCCTGCACCAGCTTGAATTATCCTTTTAACGTACGGCATTTTTTATATACTCCGGAAAATCAAATTCTTCCTCATCATCCATAAGAACTTTCAACGCCCAATCAGTCTTGTTTTTTTGCATATAATTGTCTAACTCTTCCTTTGTAAAATCTTCCTTATCCAAAACCTTCTTAAGACTTTCATAGTTCTCCCCAATATATAAAAATTGCGGCTCTAACGTCTTTAAAGTAATGTTTTGATCAGCACATATGTTGATAAATGGTTCCCTATAATCAGCATATTTTTTTTCTATATTCTTAGCAAAATCACCATCATTGTCAGTAACTACTGATGTATCTATTTTTAAAAGTTTTGCAATATCTAAAAACCGTTTAAATGATAGCCCATTAACACTGAAAACATCAACCCCATCATCTAATGGAACTTTACCATTATACTTAGCTGTGTAACATTTAGTTACGATTAATTCATCGGCTGGACCTTCCACTAATATAACTCTATCGGAAAGTATAAATCTTAGGGTATTGTAATTCGGCAGTTTCTGAAAATATCGTACTGTCTCATCATCTAGATTGCTCATTACACTATGGTTTTCACTACTAAGCAGTATTAATTTATCTAAATGAAGCTTATTAAGCACATATGAATTATGAGTAGAAATAAAAACTTGTTGACCTACTGATAACTCTTCCAAGCGAGAAAGTAATTTACGCATATTTGAGAAGGATAAGTGATTCTCTGGTTCTTCCATTAATAATATTGTCTGCTTATCTTTACGATTTTGCACTGCATAAACAGACTTTAGCATATTTTGATTTCCGGTTCCTATATTATCAAACGGAATATTATCGATGTAAGCATTTACAGCAGATTCCCAACTCGTTTTCCGACTTACATCAAGTGAGAGTGTTAACTCTTTAGGATCATCTTTATTAAATGATCCTTGCTTCTTCTCATTTAAAATTTTGTTCAATTCTATTACTTCATCCCTTTTAGCAAATTGTTCCTTATATTCTCGATATAAGACTGAAAGATTAGCACGTTGCTTGTTATCTAAAGTATTATCAATTATTCCCATAAAATGCTTTTGAGGAAGTTGACCAAAAGACGCATCGTTTGAATCAATTAGGTACGATTTAAAAGGAATTGATCTTGGTGTGATTATTGAGTCCCCAAAACTTCTCCACTCAATAGAATAATATTCTGTTGGTATATAAGAAATCTCTTTGTTAGCCAAGTACTCTCTATACTCCTCGTTATATCTTTCATCAAATCTAATTGAAAGACTAAATCCTAAAAGATCTTTAATTAATGAATTCTCTGTGCCTCGAAATTTATTTAATTCTTGATCATCAGATTCTGAAAAATATATTTCAATTAAAATTTTAGGTGGTTCAACGGTTTCTATTTCTCCTCCTTGAAAGCGTCTTGCGTCTTCAACAAATTTATTATTAGCTGATATATTAAATAAATAAGGATTTATCTCATAATAAATAGGACGATTACGAAGATTCCCTGTCAAAGCTAAATGTATTATCTCCAAAATTGTTGATTTTCCTGTCCCGTTATTACCAATTAACAAATTCATATCGTTATTAACAGATAAGTCAAGATTATGAAAGCTCTTATAGTTCCTTACAATGATTCTTTCTATTGTCATAATACACCCTACCTTTAGAGTTAATTTACTAACTTTGTTTTCGACAACTTTTCTATTTTTTCAATATTAATTAAAAAAATTTAATTTAGCAAAGTTTATTACTGATTACGTTTTTATTCTTCTTCAAAAACAAAAACCCCGCCTAACGGCGAGGTTTTGACCTAATTATTGAAGTAATTGAAGTACTGATTGAGGAAGTTGGTTTGCTTGAGCAAGCATTGATTGAGACGCTTGAGAAAGAATATTGTTCTTTGTGAACTCCATCATCTCACGAGCCATATCTACGTCGCGAACACGTGATTCAGCTGCTTGAAGGTTCTCAGAAGCGTTATCAAGGTTTGCAATTGTATGCTCAAGGCGATTTTGGATAGCACCGAGATAAGAACGTTGCTCGGAAACTTGATTAATTGCGCTATTGATCGTATCAATAGCACCGTCTGCTGCTACCTGGCTAGAAACATCAATTCCTTTTGTGGTTGTTAATTCAACAGAGGTAGCTGTACTTGTTGAAACATCTACATTAGTGCTTTCAGTGAAATCAATTTGCCCTGCATTATCTGTATCTTCTACAAGGTCACTTACTTCATACCAAGATGTGCCATTTTGAACTGCAATAATCTCATCATCTGAGTTTCTAAGAACAGTAGTTCCTGATTCGACTGTAACATCATTTTCACCAATAGCGATTGTCTCATTACTACTTAACTCTTCTGCTACGTAAGTTTCTCCATTAAGCGTATGAGTCGTTACTTCTGTTGGTGCGTCAATACTGCTAGCTTCGTCTTTTGCAGCTAAACTTCCATTTTCATCTACTTCAACATCGTTAACATTAAACCATTCGCTGCCGATTTCTACAGCAACAACGTTATTATTACCATCTACAAATGCATTTTGATTTTCTACACCTAGAACAGTACTATCGTTGTTAACTGAACCAGTTACAACCTCAGCTTCTCCTTCTCGTGATACTCCTAGAGTAGAAGAGTTTAAGTTGCCAATTTCAACATTGATACTTTGACCTGAGTTAGCGCCAATATGAAATTCACCTTTAAAACTACCATTCAATAGGTTTTTATTATTAAATTCCGTATTACCGGCGATTCTATCTAGTTCTGCTGCCAAAGCATCAACTTCTTCTTGAATAGCTTCACGGTCAACGTCATCTTGGTTTGTATCGTTTGCTGATTGTACTGCGAGTTCACGCATTCTTTGAAGGATGCTATGTGATTCATCAAGAGCACCTTCAGCTGTTTGGATCAAAGAAATGCCATCTTGTGCGTTACGGCTTGCTTGATCAAGTCCACTGATTTGCGCGCGCATTTTCTCAGAGATCGCTAGACCTGCTGCGTCATCGCCTGCGCGATTAATGCGTTGTCCTGAAGACAATTTTTCCATTGATGTTTGCATCGATGTTTGGTTCATTCCCATTTGGCGATGCGCGTTCATTGCTGACATGTTGTTATTGATAATCATACTTGTCACGTCCTTATAATGTTGTTTAGGTAGCATCCATTCTACCTATTTGAATGACATCCTTGTCATCCTTACATGGTTTATATCGGACGGTTGGGACGGTTGTTAATAGATTTCTAAAACTTTTTTAGAAATTTAGTCCAAAATGGTTTCACTTAGTCTATTTCAACTGTCTTAAAGTTGTGTGGACGCGTATTTCGCACTTAACCACTGATTAATGATAAAAAACTGAAGCCCTGATAACAGATAGACGATGTTAATTAGCATCTCTTCATGCTGGCAATATGTTTGTTAATTGCTTGATCTATACAACCAAGAAGTGATTGGTTGGAGCCATGGTCCAAATAAAACAAGTGAACTTGTTAAAAGAGCCTTCGCTTCAGTCAGTGGGGATTTACGAAAAATTACGCTTTTCCACACTGATCGAGGGAGTGAATTTACAAGCCGAGCGATTGATGAATCCCTTCATGCATTTGGGATTGAGCGTTCCCTAAGCGCCTAAAAGGTTGCCCCTATGATAATGCTGTAGCAGAGTCGATGTTTCATATCGTGAAAGTTGAGTGCCTAAAACGCCATACGTTTGACACCACAACGGATATAGAACGTGAACTGTTTTACTATCTTCATTGGTACAACCATTTCCGCATGCATGGAACGTTAAACTACCAGAGTCCTTAAATTCAAACAAGATGTCCACAAAAAAAGTGTCTAGAAAAGTGTTGACAGTTCAGTCAAGAGATACCCACCCCTATGGGGTCAGATTCCTCTCAGAGGAGCCTCTTATAAAACTCTGACAGCAAAATTATTCTAGTTTGCTTTACCTTTCACCTACAGTACACCCATTGCACTCCTACTGCTTTATAACTGACCCTCCAAAGAACTTACACAGTTAATTTTATGTATTGTAATTGCCAAAATAAAAAAGAGCAACCCTACTCAGGGCGCTCCTTTTTTTTATTCAAAGCCATGGCTAAACCTAAACTAAATAATCCAAAGAAGGCAAACCATTGAGCGCTTATTGATGATGGGACATTAATCCATATTAGATTAATAGCAACCACTACCAAGGTTATTACACCAAAAACAATAGCCAAAACTCTAAATACATTTGTTAAAGTAGATAATGATTTAATACTCATAGTCAAACATATCCCTTTGATAACTTATTATTGACTTCCAACCCAAAATGGTGCGTATGTTGTCATTCTGATTTCAATGCCTGTAGCGCCAACGTTTGCTTGAGCAACTACTGCTCCGCCAATGCCAGCAAGACCTCCAGCCACAACTGTAGGCACACAAATGTAAATGCTCCTGCAATTGTAGTTGCTCCAGCCCCACCATATAACAAATTAGATAGAATCTCTGCTTCACAGGAGTCCATATAAACATAATGTCCAAATTGAGCACCAACAAGTCCAGCATTTGAACCATTACATGTTGGGGTTACGACATTTGAACGGTTCATTGTATCTTGAACAGCATTCGCATTGTTAATATCTTTCCTCGTTTCTGATACTAATACTTCTTCCACACCTGCATCAATGGCACTTTCCTCATCAAATGTAAGTACGCCATTCTCATTTTCAATAAATGGTTCAATTGCTTCGGCGTCTTCCTGCATCTGCTGTAGCTCGTCATCTGTAAAAGATGGTTATTCTACACTAATGGGCTGAGCGTTACCTTTATTGGTGAAAGCTAAACTACCACCAATTCCTATTATAAAGGTCATAGCCACAATAACTCCACGCTTTGCACCTCTTGCTATCGGAACTTTCATCATGATTCAAATTCCCAAAATAGTTATTTTCCAAAAAAGTATTTAATAAATTGTTGATATACAATTTGTAACATCTGAGCATCCAAAGTAATAGTGGGACAAATTCCTCTATGGCAGTATTTCCTCCACTTAGAAATTTTTTATTTAATTTAATACTTATATCATATTGTAGCAAACTTAAATCTTGTCCTTTTCATTACTAATTCTCCCATTACCTAAGTGCAGGCTGTTGTTACTAAGGCTATGGCAGATATTTACTTACGTTAACTGTCACAGCTTAAATTTTCTTACTAATAACAGTAAAGTTAATAAGTTTCAATGAGCCTACGTAAGATTAGCCTTCGTCACGTTTCTTAAGAACGTCTTCTAGAATCGTCAAATCAACCTTCAATTTTCTCGACAAAAAAATCCCTCCAAAGGTTTCACTTTTTCAAGTGTCTACCTTGGAGGAAGCATATCACACTACCTTCATTTCCCGTTATTTCTATATAGAGTACACGAGCCTTTCATAACTACTCGAGGTATGCAACTCCTCCATGTCTGCATCTGTGATAAAGTTCTCCCATTCGATGACAACGGCTACTCCTTCCTCGATCCGCATGTTTTGGTCAAACTGAAGAATCAGTTCATGCTGATCGGCCACTTCACAAATTGCTTTTGAACGGTGGTTTCCTTCAATTACTGTTACTTCGTATCGACCGTTACAAGGAAGCAAATAGTCATCAGAAACATGTAACACGTGCCTTGTTTGCTCTTTTCTTATTACCCCGTTGACTTTGTAAGTTTCGCCTAAATAGAATGGCACATCTTCTACACGTCCCGATGTGATTTTCTCACGGAGAAGGGTCGAGCTAACCTTCTGTCCGAACAGCTCGAACTTAGATACCGTCGTGACTTCGAAGCGGTTGTTTGCATCGATCTTCAGTTGCTTCATATTTCCTTTGCCTTTAAAACCGTACGTGAAGTCAAATCCTGCGACAGCATGCTTGCAACCTAACCTCACTAAATACTGATTTACAAAAACATCGTGAGGAATCTTTGCAACATTAAGGTCAAATTCGACAACATACAGGAGGTCAACGCCAAGTTCCTTGAACTGTTTTTCTTTTTCTGGTAGAGGCGTTAGATATTGTGTGATTCCTTCTTTCTTAATGACCGAGCTCGGATGAGGATAAAACGTCATAACAGCCAGTTTGAGATTTTTCTGTTTGGCAATTTGTTTAGCCGTTTCGATAATTTTCTGATGCCCTAAGTGAATGCCATCAAAGAAGCCTAAACTCATCACGCATGGATAACTGCTGATTCTGACCGCTTCAGGATTTCTAATTCTGAATGTCTTCATCTCTCACCCTCCTGCTCATAACTGTTGTTAACTAATTTGTTTATACTTGCCTTCGAAAAACGCGAGCGGATCCCCATCTTTCACATGAAGATTCTTCACTTCTCCAACGAACAATACGTGATCCCCAGCTTCGTAGGAATTATAGACGCGGCATGACAAGCTTACGAGAGACTCTTTAATAACAGGAGTCTCTTCAAACTCATCAAATTCAATCTCTTTCTTTTCTTTCACCTGTCCGGCAAATAACATCGACAAATCCCGTTGGTCATCGCCTAAAATATTCACCGCAAAGGATTGTGACTTCTTAATATAGTCACACATTTTTGCTTTGTTCCCTACCGAAATTAAAATTAGTTTTGGATCTAGAGATACTGACATAAAGGCATTCGCCGTCATCCCGTGAACTTCACCTTCAACTTCTGTCGTAATGACGGTCACACCTGTGGCGAATTTCCCCATCGCTTTTCGAAACAGTAAATCATCCATTGAACGACACCTCACTGTTAGATTTGTAGTCAAGACAACGAGTTTCATTTCCGATAATTCTTTTACTGGTTACTTACTTCTCTTACGCTAAACACCCGTTCTTTTATTAGAGCGAACACATTACTTCCCCTAAATGACAAACGTTGGTTTACGTTTCTTCAACGTCGGTTCGTTCTGACCGATTTCTTCGCCAGTATGCACATCAAGTACGACAGAAGCTTCATCGAACCAACTATCCGGTGCTTCGTGTCCCCAGAACGTTTGTCTCATCGGATCGTCAAGGTCCCATTTGATCGGTTTAAAGTCAGGATCACTCGTTAGATAATCGCCATTATAAAGCTCGACGCGGTGTCCGTCTGGATCTCTTAAATAAAGGAAGAAGGCATTTGAGAGCCCATGACGACCCGGACCACGTTCAATGTTTGGAGCATAGCCCATCGACGCAAGAACGTCGCAGCAATCAATCAAACTCATCGGATCTTTCAACCAAAAGCCAACATGATGAAGACGAGGTCCTTTGCCGTTCATATAAGCGACATCGTGAACACTAGGCTTTCGGTGTAGCCAAGCGGCCCAAATCCGATCTTCTTCGCCTGCTGTATATTCAGAACAAGCGAAACCTAATTCTTTCGTATAGAAATCATAAGCTTTTTCAACATCTGCGACCATGCAGTTGAAATGGTCAATCCGCTGCACTTTAGCGCCTTTGTAAAGGTCATAACGCTGAAGCAGACGCTCGACCGTTTTCATTTCGGCATAATATTCAGTCGGTAGTCCGGATACGTCTTGAACCCGAAGCGTACGGCCTACGGCAGGTTGCGTGCCTTTCTTCATCCACTTCACGTCATATCCTTTGTTCGTGTAAAAATCAGCCAATTCATCAAGGTCGTTCTCCGACGTCACCTTATAACTAATCGCCTCGACCGCTGGTTTCTCTTTCTTCTTTAGCCAGAGACTATGGTGGTTATGTTCTTCAAGACCACGATAAAAGATATTCTCATCATCTGACTCGGTCTCAATAAATCCAAGTGCTTCATAAAAGTGTCTAGAGCGATCTAAATCGGTAACATGTAAGATTGCACGTCCTGTACGGATAATATCGAAGTTCATTGTACTCCTCCTTTTTTTTTAGTTTTTTCCGAATTGCGGAATGTGATGGTCTTTCATTGCAACATGAATCACTTGAAGTTCTGTGTAAAACTCAAAAGCATAGTAGCCTCCTTCACGACCAATCCCGCTATGCTTCGATCCGCCAAACGGCGTTCTTAAATCTCTTACATTCTGTGAATTGACCCACAACATTCCTGAATTAATCGCTTGTGCTACCCGATGTCCACGCTGTAAATCTTTCGTCCAGACATACCCTGCCAATCCGTAACGAACATCGTTCGCTTTTTCGATCACTTCTTCTTCGTCTTTAAAGGTCATGGCCGCAATCACTGGACCGAAAATCTCTTCTTGTACAACTCTCATCTGATTATTGGCATCTAATAAGATCGTTGGCGGTACGAAGTTCCCGTTCTCAAACTCTGATGAGACATTTCCTTGTATAACCTGACAGCCTTCTTCTTTTGCAATATCAAGGTAGTGGTTCACATTGTCAAAATGCTTCTTATGAATAAGTGGACCTACTTGCGTCTCGGCTTTTAGCGGATCGCCGACACGGATATTGTTCACACGCTCTTGTAGTTTAAGGATGAAATCTTTAGCGATATTCTCATGAACATATAAGCGTGAGTTCGCCGTACAGCGCTCACCATTAAATGAGAAGATTCCCCACGTACATGCGTCTAACGCGCGATCAAAGTCCGCATCATCAAATACGATAATCGGTGATTTCCCACCGAGCTCCATTGAGAATTGCTTCAATGAATCTGCACCATTTTTCATAATTTCTGAACCTGTCGTCGTTTCTCCAGTAAATGAAATGAGTTCAACGTCAGGATGAGCAACGAGAGCGGCACCTGCATTTTCACCGTACCCATGTACAACGTTGAAGACCCCATCTGGAAGACCTGCTTTGTGTATGATCTCTGCCAGGCGATTGGCTGTTAACGGAGACCATTCAGCCGGTTTAAGAATAACCGTGTTGCCTGTCGCTAAAGCCGGTGCAATTTTCCACGTCTCAAGCATAAACGGCGCGTTCCACGGCGTAATCAATCCCGCAATGCCGATCGGTTTATGAATGGTGTAGTTCAGGAATTCGTCATCGACTTGATACACATCTCCGACTAAGCGGCTCGAAACCATTTCTGCATAGAAGCGGAAATTCTGTGCGGCTCTTGCGACCATTTTCTTTGTCTGGCTAATTGGTAGACCAGTATCATACGATTCTAAAGGAGCAATTTCATCGATGTGTTCGTCAATCAAATCGGCAATTTTGTTCACATACTTCAACCGTTCATTTACTTTGAGACTACCCCACTCTCCATTAAACGCTTTGCGTGCCGCTTTGACAGCACGATCAATGTCCTCTTTTCCACCAGAAGCCACTACATTGATTTTTTCATTCGTAAAAGGGTTTACATTATCAAATACCTCAGCAGTTTGTGCATCAACAAATGACCCATCAATGTAAAGCTTGACATCTTCTACTTGAGGCACTATAACTTGATTTTCATGATACGATTGCACGTGGTTTGTCATCGTCTTGCCCCTCTCTTCGATTTGAATTTTCACCGTGCCTTTTATACGACCAATTGATCCGCTCTTAGTAAAGTACCTTCTCTTTTTGATCTGGGTTCAACCATGTGTCGTTCGTCCAACCGTCGAGGTCGTAATCACTCATGGCTTGATCAACGAAATCAATGTATCGGTCTGTCTCACCTTTGGTTTGCGCAAGCTTAAGTGCGTCTAGGCGAATCCCTTCGTTATTCCCTGCATAATTCATTTCGTATAGTTCATTACGTCCGCCGAATTCTGTACCGATTGAGTCCCAAATCAACTTCATCAACTTAATTCGCTCTTCAGCGGACACACCGCCTGATCCTTTATAATACATATCTAAATATGGTCGGAGCTCAGGGTTTTGGAAGTCCTTTGCGCTTGATGGAATTGAAATGAGACCACCAGCGACGACCGAATTAAAAATCTGCTTAATCTTAGGCCAAACCGTCGGTGCAAACGTCCGGTAAGCGGTTGCATACGTAGAGTTAGGAAGCACCACGCCATTCGCACCTTTTTCCGGGTTCGTCGCCATAGCGGTCGAAATCGCCCAGAACATGTTGCGGTATGAAATGACCTCCCCGATATTCGCCTGTACACCGCGGAAATTGTGCGTGCCTGCCATTCGTGTTGCTTTTATTAACAGACCGACCATGAAATCCAGCTTTACAGCAAACCGCGTACACCCTTGGAAAGTATAGCGGTTCAACCAGCCGGTTTTAGGACGGAAGCCATTGGCAATATCGACATTTTTATACGTTAAGATGTCTTCCCATGGGATTAGAACATTATCTAAAACGATGACCGCATCATTCTCATCAAACCGACTTGATAAAGGATAATCGAACGGTGTACCTAATGTCGTTGCCATTTCTTCATACGATTGGCGGCTGACAATTTTAAGTCCTGGTGCATTCATCGGTACGAAGAAGATTAATGCATGGCTTTGATCTCCTTCTCCGAGGTCTTGAGGAGAATAATTGGCAACAAAGTTATAGTGAGTCAACGCTGCAGACGTTCCGACCATTTTGGCACCGCTTACAATTACGCCGTCATCACGTTCTTCCACTGCACGAACGAAGACCTCTTTGTTTTTGTGCAAAGGTTGATCCCGGTCTAATTGTGGATTTACGATTGTATGGTTGCAAAACGGCATCTCACGCTGTGCTTTTTTGTACCACCTGCGTGCATTGTCTTCAAATCCTTTATAAAAATCAGCGTATGGGCCGAGAGATCCTGTAAAAGCTGCCTTATAGTCAGGGGTCCTTCCCATGAATCCGTAGCTTAATTTCGTCCACTCAGCCATTGCATCACGTGCACCTAACAGTTCCTCTGCACTTTCTGAAGCTTTAAAGAATTTATGCGTTCGATATCCCTCTTCTGTTGTTGTCGTTAAGATGTCTTGTTTCTTAGGATCATGAAGCGCATCATATAACAATGAGATCGACCTTGCGGCATTCCGATAGGCAGGATGCGTCGTTACATCCGCAATTTTCTCTCCATTCAAATAGACAACTCTTCCATCATTCAGACTTTCCAAATACTCTTTACCGGTCATCATATAAAAACCTCCTAAGTGGTTGTATGGTTGCGACTAGATCATACTTCCATCTTATCGGTTCAATCCTATATGATCTACGATACTGGGTGTCTAACTTTTCTAATTTATTAGACACCTAGTATTAGTCTACATGAAGTTCCCCTTCAGCAATTAATACTTGCAAGGTAATTAAGATCTGATGACTATGCATAGGGTCACGAAGGCTAGTGCCTAAAAGGTTTTCTAACTTGCTAATTCGATAGCGCAGACCGCTCTTTGAGAGCGCCAATTGTGCCATTGATTTCTCCAAATTCCCTCCGTTTATTAGAAAAACATACAATGTTTTTAAGAAATCTTGATTTTCAGACCGCTGATCATACAACTCCCCTAGCAATTGTCTTGCTTTTTGTTCGATCATTTTTTTATCTTTTGAGCGAATTAATAAAGCGGTCATTCCCAGGTCGTCAAAATACGTCATTTGATTGGCTAATGTCGCCATCTGCACAGCTGTCACCGCTTCTTCATACCGCTCAGATGCTTCAAGAATAAAATCACTGCGCCTACTCACACCAATTTTGAATGAGTACTCTTTAAATTCATTTGTTAAGTTCATCAGTAATGATGTACATTGTTTTTCTACTGTTTCGCCAGTCGGATTCGAATCTTGTATTAAAAAAACTAGATTCCCATTTCTTTGCCCAATTAGCTTATCAGAAGATCTCTTAAAGAAATCAACAACACGTTCAATTAACTGCTCATGAAAATACAGTTCGCCTTTCATTTCTGGCTGCAAAACACTGTACCTCAAAACAACCATGAAATAAGACTGATCAAGGTTCATTTCCACAAAATGCCCGCGCTTTACGATCTCTTTTGCAGAAGACAACTCTTTATTTAAGATCTGGTCTAGAAAATGCCCCTTCATACGTTCAGTTGCTTCAAATGCACTTTTTTCATTCATCAAATACAATGAACAAACCGTCGCAACCCGTTCTAAAATCATTTGGTCTGCTTCTGATGAATACGTGCCGTTGGTATAAAGAAGCGAACAGTACCCAAGCTGCTTCTTTTCTAAAAAGATCGGGGTCGTCAGGCGATGATAAGACTGACCGACGATTACACTCGTTTGGTTCATCGATTGAAAGTTAACCAACCGCTGGTTCTCGATCGTCTTTTCAATGTCATTGCGGATCTCGTCTAATGAAAGTACGTCCACTCCAGCGAAAGCAATAGGCTGTAACTGAATATCTTCAATAACGATTGCTGTTCCATTTTCTCTGTAGACGATATCCGAAATTGCTTGAAGGTCACTGCCGCTCATCAACGCTTCTGTAAGGCGTTGATGGATGAGAAATGCTTTTGATAAGTTGTTTCGCTCCTGTAGCAGTTGTTCATACGTAGATTGCAATTCTTTCTTGATCGGAGAAGGTTCATAGTACCTCACCTCATCTGCAATCTCATCGTTCCATGCAGATAACGACTTCCCTACATAGTTGCACTCCTTATCACCACGTGCCTTACAACTGACTTCCTTAAAGATCACTTGATGACCGCACACTTCTGAATAATACCCGCTCGCAAAACCGGTAAGCGTATGGCATACAGGCACTTCTGAGAATCCAAACTGGCGAATATGTTCTTCAGCTTCGTAGGAGCTGAACCACATTCCTTCCACATGTACTGCTCCCGAGTGATCAAACTCCAATGAAATTGTTTTGACATCCGTGTATCCTTTGAGCATATGTAAGACGGGTCCTTGTCGTAAAATCTCTTCTACTGAACGATAATGATTTGCCAATGCCTTCTTGGCATCATTGTTACCCAAATTCCAACCATAACGTATTAAAAAGCCTTTCGTCCGATCTTTTCCAATATTCTCGATGAGGTCTTTACGGAGTGTGCCGAACACATTCGTTGATGTGAGAATCATTCGCTCGCCGTCAAGATAAAGCTTTCCTTTTTCTTTCGACATCGATTTATAGAGATCCGGCTTCATTCATGACTCACTCCTTCTTCTAATAAAAAACTAGGTATGAAGAATGTCCTCATACCTTACTAGGCTATCCGCCACCTGTCATCAGATTCGGAACGAACGTAATCAATTCCGGGAATAATATGAATAAGATAACAGCGACTAACATTGCAACTACCATTGGTATGACCGCTTTAAAGATTCTCTCAATCTTAATCTCTTTCATGACGCCACTAATAATGTATACGCTGATCCCAAGAGGCGGCGTAATTAATCCAATGTTAATAACCATGACCATCATAATTCCAAACCATATGCCATCGAATCCAAGATCCATTACGATCGGATAAATAACCGGCAATGTCAAAACGAGAATCGCGATTCCTTCTAAAAATAAGCCGAGTACGAGCAACACAATTAAAATCATAATCATGATCATGATTGGAGACCAATCCAATTGGTTCACAAACATCGTCACTTCTGTTGGGATTCGGCTGACAGCTAGGAATTGACTAAACAAATCTGCCCCGATTAAAATCAAAAAAATCATTGCAGACAATCTCGTTGATTCCCCTAACGCTTGTATCAATCGTTTGATGTTCATTCTTCTCATAATGATTGATAACAACAATGCACCGGTTGCCCCGATTGCTCCTGCCTCGGTCGGCGTAAAGATTCCAAAGTAAATGCCGCCAATCGTTAAAAGAAATAATATCATAAACGGCCATACTAAAGAGAGCATTTTAAAACGAGTCTTCCAGGAAGATTTCTCCGACGGAGGACCCGACTGGGGATCTTTACGGACCCAAATATAAACAACAAACATAAATAACAGCAGATTAATGAGACCAGGAACTAATCCTGCCACAAGCAGTGCCCCAATCGGCTCCATCGTCAGCACACCGTACAAAATTAAGATGACACTCGGCGGTATTAAAACACCGAGGGTTCCCCCAGCCGCTACACTTGCCGCCGATAACGTAGGACTGTATCCGTACTTCTTCAGTTCTGGCAATGTGATTCTCGACATGGAAGCGGTTGTCGCATTAACTGAACCTGAGATCGAAGAGAAAATTGCACTCGTTCCGAGTGTCGTAAATGCCATCCCCCCACGCACATGCCCAATCCATGAATCAACGGCACGAAACAAGTCATTTCCTATATTACAGTAGGATAAGATCATTCCCATAACAATAAATAGCGGAATGACGATTAGTGAATACGAACTTGCTGTGGCAAAAGGCGATGCCCCCAACTGGATAAAGCCCGCATCAAACGTGCGAATCATACTGAATCCGAAAAAACCGACAAAAATAAGTGAAATACCAACAGGTACTTTTAATAAGAACAAAACGAGTAACACGAGTATCCCTATAACCCCTATAATTTCAGGTGTCATGCTTTCTCCACCGCCCTTCTGAAATGTTTCACACTTTCTAAGAGAGCAGTGAGCGCAAACATAAATGCGCCTATAGAAATTAAGAGAATGAACGGATAAAGTGGCAACTGCAAATCGGTCGTAATTACATTTTGATTCATAATATAGATACCTTCTAAAAAGATGCTTGTTCCCATAAGAAATAATAAAACACAGACAAACAATTCAATCATTCCTTCAGTCAGATGCCGAGGCTTATGAGCAAGTTTATCCACGGCAAAGCCGATGACGATATGTTCTCTGTGGCGGTGCGTCACCGCTAACGCAAAGAAGATCAAAATCGCTGAACCAAATTCCGTTAGTTCAAATGCACCTTTGATCGGTTGGTTAAAAAAGAAACGTCCGATCACATCGCACGTAATTAAGATTGCTACAAGAAATAGAATAATATTTGATATCATATGAAGGACACGCAAAACTGGTTGAATCAGCTGCTCAATTCTCAATAGTAGATTCCCCATAGTGTATACTCCTAATTTAAGTTTTGCTCGATTGCTTTGTCATAGATTTCTTGGCCCGGAAGCCCTCGTTCTTCCTTGTCCTTAATCCAATCATCAATGGCAGGTTGCATTCGTTCTCGCCACTCTTCAATCTCACCTTCATTTAATTCATAAAATTCAACACCGGCAGCTTTGGCGGTCTTAATGGCCTCTTCGCTTTGTGCATCATGCATCGCACCGATACGCATCGCCATATTCCGTCCTTTGATGTCATCAATGGCTGTTTGATGTGCATCTGAGAGTGAATGCCAACTATTCTGATTCATCGCTCCATAGAACGTTGTCATATAAAAGTTACCTACTGTCACGTAATCAATGACATTTTGCAAACTATAATCAAGTAATGTATGAGTCGGACCTACCATCCCATCGACAACTCCACGATCCAGTGCTTCATAAACATCGCTCATCGGCATCGACACAGGCGTCGCACCAATTTCCTCTAGCCACTGGTTAACTTCCATTGACGGAGAGCGAATGCGCATTCCTCTTAAATCCTCAATTTGTTTTACTTGTGTCTCAGTCGTATAAATTTGTGCTGGCTCTGACGTTGCTAACCATAACAATTCAACATCGTCATATTCTGCTCGCAGTTCAGGAAACTCATCGAATAAATCCCACATTATCTCTGCTCCTTGCGTAGCAGACTCACTTATAAACGGGAGTTCCAGCACAGAGGTTAACGGAAATTGACCTGGGCGATAGCTATGTACGCTATATCCCATATCAACGACACCCCTCGCCGCCGCATCATAATGAGCATCAGGCTGAGCCAACTGATTACTCGGATAAGAGGTAATCTTTACTGCTCCATCCGTCACTTCATCAACATCCGCAATAAACCCTTGTACAACTTCAGTTTCCATTGGAACACTAGACGGGAAAAAATGAGAAAAAATAAACTCCTGCTCTACCGCATTGCTTTCATCCAACTCTGCTGATGTTTCCACAGTACTTGAACATGAAGATGCTACAATCATACTGCCAAGGAGTATAAACACGGTAAAAAACGAATTCTTTCTTTTAATCATTTATACAACCCCTTAATTAAGCGCTTACATTCAGAATATAAAGAAGGGAAGTGTTCGCGCACTTCCCAAAGCTTGATGACACGACAGGTTTATCTTCATCACAATACATAAAGAGTGCCTACAACACGAGCTAGCTCATATTGCGTCGGACATACCAAGGAAATGAGCTGTATGTTATTTACACAGGCTGTAAAGCAATTTTGTAATCTTCAAGGGTTTTACGGATTTCTGCTTGCAGACTTTCAGATGGTAAATCCATCGGCATTCGTAATACAGGTTCAATCATTCCCATCATGCCTAAAGCAGCTTTTACCGGTGCAGGATTTGTATCTTTGAACAGCACATCATTAAGCTGCATTAATTCAAAGTGTAAGTTTCTAGCTGTTTCAATGTCTCCCCGCTCCCACGCATTGTGCATTTCCGCCACTTTGGCAGGTTCGACATTGGCTGTTGCACTAATTGAACCTGCGCCACCAATCGTAAGCATCGGGTAACAGAGCAGTTCAATCCCAGAGAATAATAGGAAGTCGCGACCACACTTTAAGAGCACACGATTGACATGTTCAAAGTCTTTATTTGATTCTTTTGCTCCGATAATGTTCGGACAATCTTTCACTAACCTTGCCATCGTATCGACTTCAAGGTTTTGCGCTGTTCTGCCTGGAATATTGTAAATGATAATCGGGATCTCAACAGAATTTGCAACCGCTTTAAAATGTTTATACAGCGCTTCTTGATTCGGCTTATTGTAATAGGGAACGATTACCATGGCTGCATCGGCACCCATCTCTTCGGCTTTCTTCGTCAGGTACAACGTTTCATCATGGTTTGTTGAACCCGTCCCCGGCGCAAATGGCACACGGCCGTTTATGGTTCTGATGGCATTTTCCATCACTTGAACTCGTTCTTCTGTCGTCAACGAGCTCGGCTCACCCGATGTGCCTGTAACAGAAATCGCATGAGACCCATTAGCTAGTTGGTATTCAATCAATTCTGATTGTTTTTCAAAATCAATATCATAATTCGCCTTAAACGGTGTAATCACCGGAGCGATCGAACCTCTTAATCTCTTCTTAATTGCATCATATTGACTCATATTAGATCTCCTCCTTATTGTTTAAAAACTTAATTAGCACTGGTCTTTTAATCTTAATTGAGATTATATATATAATCATATATGATTTCAAGCGTAATTTTGATTATTTTTTGAAAAGTACATCATCTACTCTTCTAAATTCGTCACAATAATTGATCAACTAATCTAAATCATATATAATACTATATATTATCTATTGAAGGAGAGAATATATATGGTGAAGATATACGGTCGCAGACAAGAAATGCAGCAAACGTTCGATGCAGAGCTAGACGTCGATGCACAAGTTGTTCGCTTTCATTCGAGCAGGTCCCACGTGAACGAACTTCGATTTGCTGTTCCTGTAATTGGAACCGTTTACGGAACTGCATTGAACTATCGTGGGGAGCTTACAAACATGGGTGAGAAGGTAAACGAAGAACCCTATAAAGAACCACCAAAAGCGCCTGTACTCTACATTAAGCCCAAAAATACTTTCCGTTCACACAAAGCCGACATTCCATTTCCGGAAGATAGTGACTATTTGCAAGTCGGAGCAGCTTTAGGTATCGTTCTCAAAAAACAAGCAACCCGCGTCACTGTTGACCATGCCTCTGACTATATTGCTGGGTTTACAATCGTAAATGATGTTAGCATCCCACATGAAAGCATGCATCGACCTGCCATTAAAGAAAAAGCCCGAGATGGCTTTTGTCCAATAGGTCCATGGATTGTTGATGTTTCCGACATCAATAATGCAGATGACTTGGCTATTAATGTCTATGTAAACGATGACTTAAAACAGTCAAATTCAACAAAAAACCTGATCAGAGACGTCCACACACTACTTGCAGACGTAACTGACTATATGACGTTATACGAAGGTGATGTGCTGTTAGTCGGAACACCTGAAAATCAGCCATTGTTCCAAGTTGGTGATACCGTCCGTATCGACATCGAAGGAATCGGTTCACTAGAAAACAAAGCCGTTGCTAATTCAATAAAGGGGGTAAACGTATGAAACGAGCAAGAGTTGCAATCGAAGGCGCTATTCATGAAGCAGTAGAAGCTGAAGGGAAATTGAAGCTCAAAGACGGTCGCCTCTTTACAGAAGATGAAGTTAGCTGGTTACCACCAGTAGAACCGGGAACAGTATTCGTACTCGGTCTGAATTACGCTGATCATGCAAAAGAACTCTCCTTCAGTGCACCGAAAGAACCACTTGTCTTCTTGAAAGGACCAAATACGTTTCTCGGCCATAACGGTTCTTCAATTCGCCCAGAAGAAGCGACAAATATGCATTACGAATGTGAACTTGCCGTTGTCATCGGTAAGCAGGCAAAGAACGTAAAGAAAGAAAATGCCTATGATTACGTTGCCGGTTATACTGTCGCCAATGACTATGCAATTCGAGATTACCTGGAGAACTATTACAGGCCGAACCTTAAAGTTAAAAATCGTGATACGTTAACCCCAATCGGTCCGTGGCTTGTCGACAAAGACCACATCAAGGACCCAATGAATCTTGAACTGAAAACATCTGTTAACGGCAAAGTCACTCAAAATGGGAACACGAGTGACATGGTTTTCTCCATTCCTGAGCTTATTGAGTATTTGAGCAGTTTTATGACCCTGAACCCGAACGACATCATTCTCACCGGAACACCAGAAGGACTTGAGAAAGTTATTGCCGGTGATGAAGTTATTACTGAAATTGAAGGAGTCGGGCAGTTGCGGAACTATATCATTAGCGATAAGAATCTCGTTACGTAAACCTCCGAAACTGTTGAAACGATTTGTGGGCTACAGTGTAAGCAGTAGCAAGCAATACTCTCATAAACGACAATAAAGCCCTATCCCTCATCGGATAAGGCTTTTTAGCTCTTAGTAAGAGCTCATTTACTGCTCGTGCTCCTAAGGGTGCACTTGGGTGCGGAACATGACCGTGAATAAAAATGGTTGGAACTTTGAACTTTCCTTTATAAATAAATAAACAGAATATTTACACTTAATAAAACATATAATAAATCTTTATTGCCATCATATTATGGTGAAGGAGGGTGCCGTCTAACACCCTTGTGGGATATAGATGCTGCATGACCCTCCGCTATAAATTTAACATAAGCATAATCTCCCCTCTTTTGTGCTGACATTTACTAAAACTTTTGGTTAAGCTATCCATACAGAGTGATTGCGTTGAGAGTAACAATTTCAGCAAATTCGTTCCCTAACCTAATGTATATCTCCTTAACAACTTGTACATAATTTTACTATAGCAGCCCTTTGTTTTGTTCCCGCATGAATCTTGACACGTCCCTTTATGGGGCGTGCTTTTTTTGTGTTATTCAAATTTCTATTTGCATATGGCATTAGAGTTATACGTAATCTTCCCCTCATTTGCGTATTCGCCCCGAATACGCTTTTTTATGTAAAAAAACACCCCGCACGGTTAATTGCGGGGTGATTGCTCGACCATTGCGAGCAAATGATGGAATCTCAATCATAGCACTAAATTGCCTGCGATATTAATACTTAGTAACTAGCAACTATTTCCATTCTTCTTCATGAGCTTTCAATGACTTCGTCTTCCTTCTAGCTTTAGAAGTCGTACTTAGTTCTGCAGGTGATGTACACAATCAGCTGAAACAACGCATGTACCATTCCTCATCAATAACAATCCCAAACTAAGCAATTTCTTGGAATTTTATCTTAGTGATACAAACCCCACATATCTTCAATATGCTCAATCAACTTAACACGTTTCTCATAAGCTAAATCGTACTGCTTAAAAACATAAACACCGTCAGACACATTGACATTAACAGCTTTCCTGATGTCTTTCTCGGAGTATATTAATCGGACACTGCCGTTATTGTCATCGACTTTATTTAATTCCTGAATTGTAATATATTCCATTTGTAAACCCTCCATGTTAAATGTACTAACAATACTTTAACACGTAAACGCCTAACATTGTGAAAGTTCACAGAAATGAAAAATAATTATCACCCTTCTACCTTCTTTCTCTTCCTCATCCTATCCATATCGTTGACCACTTCTTTGATATGTGTATCAACCCTATTTAACAACTTTATTTAAGTCAAACAAACACAAAAATGACCTAACAAAAAAGCCCTATCCCTCTCAGGATAAGGCTTTATCGTTCTTAGTAAGAACTCATATACTGCTCGCGCTCCCACGGGTGCACTTGGGTTCTAAACATATCCCATTCGATCTCTTTCGCTTCAACAAAGTGTTCCATCGCGTGTTCGCCGAGGGCTTCTACGAGGACTTTGTCTGACTTGAGCTCGTCCACGGCACCTTTAAGGCTGCCTGGTAGGGCTTCGATTCCTTCTTCTTTCAACTCTTCATCGCTCATGATGTAGATGTTGCGGTCTGTTTCGTCAGGAGCTTGAAGCTTGCGCTTGATTCCGTCAAGTCCAGATGCAAGAAGCGCTGCCATCGCAAGGTATGGGTTCGCTGCTGGGTCTGGGCTACGTACTTCGATACGCGTGCTCGCCTTACGTGAAGACGGGATACGTACGAGTGGGCTACGGTTTCTTAGTGACCAAGCGATGTAAACCGGCGCTTCGTAACCAGGTACAAGGCGCTTGTACGAGTTAACGATTGGGTTTGTGATCGCTGTGAATGCTTTCGCGTGCTCTAAGATTCCAGCTAAGAAGTGCATTGCAGTCTCGCTAAGCTGAGATTTTGTGCTCTCGTCGTAGAATGCGTTTTTGTCGCCTTTGAATAGGGACATGTTACAGTGCATTCCTGAACCGTTCACACCAAAGAGTGGTTTCGGCATAAATGTCGCGTGAAGACCGTGCTTTCTAGCAATTGTCTTAACGGCTAATTTAAACGTTTGGATGTTATCACACGTTGTGATCGCATCTGCGTATTTAAAGTCAATTTCGTGTTGTCCTGGAGCTACCTCATGGTGAGATGCTTCGATTTCGAAGTCCATCTTCATAAGTTCTAGAACGATGTCACGACGGCAGTTTTCGCCTAAGTCTGTTGGTGCAAGGTCAAAGTACCCACCTTTGTCGTTGAGTTCCATCGTTGGTTCGCCTTTTTCGTCATTCTTGAAAAGGAAGAATTCTGGCTCTGGTCCAATGTTGAAGTCAGTGAAGCCCATTTCTTCAGCTTCTTTAAGTACTCGCTTCAAAATGCCGCGCGGGTCGCCTGCAAATGGTGTTGGCGCTTCGCCTGGTTCACTTGGCTCGTAAATGTCACAGATTAAGCGTGCAACTTTGCCTTTATCTGGCGTCCAAGGGAATACAACCCACGTATCAAGATCAGGGTATAGGTACATGTCTGACTCTTCAATACGTACGAAACCTTCAATTGAAGAACCGTCAAACATCATTTCATTGTCTAATGCTTTCTCTAACTGATCAACAGGAATCTCTACGTTCTTGATCGTTCCTTGAAGATCCGTGAATTGTAAACGGATGAATACGACATCTTCTTCTTGTGCAAGTCTTGTAATATCTTCGCGCGTATACTTTGCCATGTGTCTTTATTCCCCTTTTCATTTAATAATGCAAAGCCTTAAAGCTTCACTGTATGTGACTTACACCTGATCAGTTTCAGATGTAAGGGATCACTATGATTTGTAGAAGTGTGAAAGTTGTCCTTGAATCATCGATGCTTTCTTCTGATTCGGATGGTGCAAGGCTTCTCGCTTCATCTGTTCGCGAAGCTTCTTAAGTTCCTCACGTTCTTCTTCTTCTTTCTTGTACTTCTGCTCTTGTTCCATCATCATCTCTTTAATGCCTGCCATGTTGACGCCACGATCGATTAATTGCTTAATGTCGAGTAGTCGATCGACATCAGCGAATGAGAATAAGCGCTGATTGCCTTCTGTGCGTGCAGGCTTTACAAACCCATGAGATTCATAATAACGAATCTGTCTCGGGGTGAGATCGGTTAATTCCTTCACGATGCGGATAGAGAACAAAGGCATATGCAATCGTTCACTCTGTTCCATGTTGCTCCCCCTTTCTCCTGCTGAGAAAAGAACCGCTTTACGACTTATATTGTGTGAATATATTACTTATTTTAAGAGATCGATACTACCATGTCAACTTTTTTCCGTAATTGATGTTAAAAAAGTTAACATGAGCTAATCGATCATCGTTTGCAGCGCTCTTCGAATTGCCACTTTGCAGTGCGCAAACGTTAATCCACCTTGCACGTAAGCTGTATATGGCGGTGCAACCGGTCCATCTGCACTTAATTCAATACTCGCTCCGAGCACGAACGTTCCTGCTGCCATAATGACGTCCCCGTCATATCCAGGAAGTGGTCCTGGAATCGGCGTTGCCTTCGCATCGATTGGAGAGTGATGTTGAATGCTTTGACAAAACGAGATCATGTCTTCCGCATTTCCAAACTGAACCGCTTGAATGAGATCGGTTCTTCGCGTCGTCGACGACGGTGTCGTCACATAGCCTGCTTTTTCAAGCATTGACGCTGTATAATGGGCGCCTTTAATTGCATCGGCCACAACCGTCGGTGCGATAAATAACCCGTGGTACGCATCTTGAAGGAATGCGCCGGTTGCTCCAGCTTCCATACCAATACCAGGAGCTGCGAGACGAGCAGAGGCTTGTACGACGAACGATTCTTTTCCGGCGATGTACCCGCCCGTTTTCGTTATGCCGCCACCAGGGTTTTTAATGAGCGATCCTGCTAATAAGTCGGCACCGATGTGACCCGGTTCAAGTTCTTCCGCAAATTCTCCGTAACAATTATCAACGAAAATATGTACGTGAGCGTGACGCGCTTTAATTGACTGGATCTGATGCTTCATCTCTTCTATTGTAATTGATGGGCGATCGTCATAACCGCAAGAGCGTTGCAAAACGACCCATTTCGTCTTCTGCGTGATCGTATCATTCACATGAGCAACGTCTACACGCCCTGTGTCATCTAGTGGGACGACCTTCGTCGTCATCCCATATTGTTTGAAGTTCCCCGCTTGGTCCCCATTTAAACCTACAACTTCTTTCATCGTCGCATAGGGCTCTCCGCTCGCATACACAAGCTCATCCCCTGGTCGCAAGTTTCCAAAGAGTGCCGCAGTAATTGCGTGCGTCCCTGACACGAACTGGGGACGCACGATCGCTGCTTCCGTTCCGAATATGCGAGCGTAAACGCGGCCAAGTGCGTCGCGCCCTTCGTCGTCATAGCCGTAACCGTCGGATCCATTTAAGTGATAGCTTGAAATGCTTTCGGCTTGATACGCATCAAGCACCTTTGCTTGATTCTGTTCACAAACGAAGTCGATTTGCTTATAAATGTGTTGCAGTTCTTCTAATGTTTCATCGTTCCATTGTTGAATCACTGTATTCATGTTGAACTCCTTCATCTTTTCACTATTGATTCGTTTCTGGGTGACTTGGGTTGGCAAAGCCTGTGACCGTATACACTTCGTCGCTCTCGTCAAATTCAATATGCTCGACGATCGTTGTCGTTTTGAGCCTTGCGAGGCGTTTGCCTTCTGAAGCATTTACAGTCAACGTATAAGCCTGCATGTCTTCTTTAAGTGCTGACTCAATTTGCGCGTTTAAGGCATCTAGGTTGTCTTTGTGCTTTGCACTAATGTAGACTTTCGGGTTTTTCAGTTGCTCTACTCCGTTCGGTATCGGGTTCGTACGATCGTACTTGTTCAACACCGTAACTGACGGAATGCCCGTTGCGCCAAGTTCCTCTAATAGCGTGTCGATCGTTTCTTGCTCTTCGCTCATGTACGGACTCGTCACGTCAATGACACGGAGCAACAAATCACTGTCGGACACTTCCTCAAGCGTCGAGCGAAAGGCGGCGATTAGCGTCGTCGGTAAGTCTCGAATAAAACCGACCGTATCACTAATTGCGACGTGCAAGCCAGAAGGGAGACGGTATTCCCGGGTTAACGGATCCAGCGTCGCAAATAAGAGGTCTTCTGCAAACGCCTCTTCATTGGTCAAGGCGTTTAAGAGCGTCGTTTTCCCAGCATTCGTGTAGCCAACTAAAGCTACTTTCGGGACGAGACGTTGGTGTTTGTTGTTTTTGAGCAACTGACGGTGTTTGACGATTCGCTTTAACTCCCGTTTTAACTCGTCCATCCGACGTTGAATGTGACGTCGGTCGGTTTCAAGCTTCGTCTCACCAGGACCTCTCGTCCCAATTCCACCACCAAGCCTCGACAACGAATGCCCTTGCCCACGAAGTCTCGGCAAAAGATACGTCATTTGTGCGAGTTCGACTTGAATTCGTCCTTCCTTCGTACGTGCACGCTCGGCAAATATGTCTAAAATCAGTTGCGTACGGTCAATGACTGCCGCTTCGGTGTTTGCACTCAGTGTATAGCCTTGTCGAGGCGAAAGCTCACCGTTAATGATGATCACGTCCGCCTCATATTCTTCAACGAGCTCCTTTAATTCTTCCATTTTCCCTGCCCCAACATAACTCGTAACGTGGGCGGTTTTACGGTTTTGCGTTTCGGTGTGAACGACGGTTCCGTGGGCGGTGTGAACTAGGCTCTTTAACTCTTCCAGCGACTGCTGTGCTTCTTCTTCTTTTTCGTTTTCTGCGATTACTGCTACGACGATCACTCGTTCCAAATGATCTAACCTCCTAGAAATCTCGTTCCTTTAATGTTTTTAATGCGTCGATGTCTTTTTCCGTTTGTTCTTTTACGATGCGAACCGCGTGAGAGCGAATCGCTTTTTCAATTGCGTTTCGAATCGCTCGGCCGTTACTAAACGGTTCTCTCGCTCTCAGCTTTTGATCATCTAGTTTCTTCTTTAGTTTTTCTTTTGCATCGATGGTCCATACGTAATCTCTTGATTGCAACATGTTCTCTGCAATCATCATCATCTGATCCATAGAAAAATCGGGAAAGTCTAATTGAATCGGAAAACGTGACGGTAAACCTGGGTTTAAGGTTATAAACTGTTCCATTTCTTTCGAATACCCGGCTAAAATTAAAATAAACGAATGGTTTCCTTCGTCCATCGCTTTCACGAGCGTGTCGACCGCTTCTTTTCCGAAGTCTTTCTCTCCACCACGATTTAACGCATACGCCTCATCAATGAACAGTACCCCGCCGTGTGCTTTTTGTAACAGCTCTCTCGTCTTTTGTGCCGTCTGTCCGATGTACTCCCCGACAAGGTCTGCCCGTTCCGCTTCGATAAAATGACCTTTGCTTAAATAACCGAGGTCTTTTAGTAACCGTCCGACAAGACGTGCAGCCGTCGTTTTCCCTGTACCTGGATTTCCTTTGAAGATCATGTGCATTGAATGGGCTTCGGTCTTCAATTGATGTTTTTCGCGACAACGGTTAATATGAACCCAAGCATAAATTTCACGAACCATCGCTTTCACGTTTTCAACGCCTATTAGCTTTTCGAGCTCGAATTCTGCTTTTTGGAGTAAATAGTTAATGTTCGTCGTGTTAACGTGCGGTTCTTTTTTTACCTCTTTTTCACGCAGTCGCACACGAATTTTCGTTTTCTGCTCGTGAGCATAACTCATCATCATCCCTCCGTACATTTCCATCACGGGTGTTTGCCCATATCTTACGCAACCCCTTATGAAAATGTGCAACGAAGCGCACTCATCACCATCATTGTATCGAAAGGAGCAAACCGTTGCACCCTTTACAAGAACAGTTGCCACCAACGGCAAATCAATACTTAGAACAACTCGCTCTTAAAGGACGTAAATCTTCAACCGTTCGCAGGTATGCGTATGACATCGCGGACTTTTATTCGTTTATTGACGTGACGAACCATACCGCGTATACGAAAGAGACGTTAGAACACTTTATGAAACACCTCATTCAAGAACGCCATTATAAGCATAAAACGTACAAACGAGTCTATCGTGTGTTACATAGCTACTTTAACCATTTAATGCATCGGAACGTCATTAATGAAAATCCGATCGAGCACGTCCTATTACCAGATGAAGATGATGAACCGTTGACTGAAGACGACCTCTTCACAACGAAAGAAATTAACCAGTTACTCCGGTCAACTGAATCCATCGAGGGACTTAATGATGACCAAAAGCAATCACGTCCGCTACTTGCACCGAGAAACCTCATTATGTTGCGGTTGATTCTCTTTTACGGGCTGCGCTTGCAAGAATTACACGGTCTTCATATCGACAATCTGCTTTCATCAAACACACTCTTTGTTACGCCTGTAGACGGGGAAGTGAATCCGCGTAAAATTACGCTTCAACAAAAAGATCAAACGCTACTCGCGAACTATTTAGATGTCATCCCTAAAGCGGTAAGGCCAGTACATGGCAATGAGCACCCGTTGTTCGTGGCGTTTGACTTTAAGCGCCAAACGTATCGGTGGTCGTATGAAGAAGACAAACCGAAGCGGTTAACGATCGTGGCGATCCAGAAAATGATTCGTGAAGAACTTCGCCGCGCAGGTATCCCCCTCGGTCGAAGTGCCCAACATATGCGCCATACATTTATCGTTAACGCCTTAGGTTCAGGTCGTACGACGAAAGACATTCAAACCCAACTTGGTTTGCATTCAGAGCTCGTGCTTTTACGCTACGAAACGCTTTCGGAATCGATGAAAAAAGCTCATCATCTTTAAACGATGACGAGCTTTTTTTCGTTACGATTCAGATGGATCCAGTTGTAGCTGTACGTTTTTCGAAGGGGAAAACGTTGAGATCGCATGCTTGTATACGAGTTGCTGCTTTCCGTCCGTATCAATAATGATCGTAAAATTATCAAATGCCTTTAAGTAACCGCGAATCTGAAAGCCATTCGTTAAGAATACGGTAATCGAGATGTTCTCTTTTCTAAGCGTGTTCAGAAATTGATCTTGAATATTGACGTTTTTCACCGCGGAGCCCCCCTAATTATGTCTGCTGTCTAATTCGACATTTTTTCCAATTCCCCTGCAAGAAATTGAACAATTCCCGTAAAATGGTCATGTTTTTCTTGCTCACTGTCAAACCAATGGACCGTTTCTTTGTTACGAAACCACGTGAGTTGACGTTTGGCAAATTGCCGTGAATGGGTTTTGATCGTCTCAACGACGTATTCAAAGGATGCTTTCCCTTCGAAATAATCGATCCATTCTTTGTAGCCAATCGCTTTCATCGCTTGTTCGTCTCGTAAGCCGTCTTCATAAAGTTGCTGGACTTCTTCAAACAGACCTTGTTCGAGCATGACGTCAACGCGTCGCTCAATTCGTTCATAAAGTGCGCTTCGGTCCATCGTCAACCCAATCATAATCAGATTATATGGCGAGTTGTCAACCGATTGCAGTGGTTTTGGTGCATCATGCCCACGTTCTAAAAGCTCAATCGCCCGAATCATCTTCCGAACGTTGTTCGGATGAATCCGCTCAGAAGCCGATTGATCAAGGCTTTGAAGTCGCGCATGCAAGCGTTCGTTTCCGTTCGGTTCTAAAGCGATCGCTTCTAATCTTTGTTGAACGCCTCGGTCTGCTTTTTCTTCTTGAAACGACCAGTCTGACGTGACTCCTTTCACGTACATGCCCGTCCCACCAACTAATATTGGTAGACGCTGGCGCTCATGAATATCTGTGATCGTCTCTTTTGCGGTGCGTTGAAACTCAGCCGCGCTAAACGATTCATCAGGTTTTTTAATATCAATTAGATGATGTGGCACGTTGTCTTTCTCTTCTTCAGTCACCTTTGCGGTACCGATATTCAACCGTTCATACACTTGGAACGCATCGCCGTTGATGACTTCGCCATCGAACGCCTTAGAAAGCGCGATGCCAAGCGCCGTCTTGCCGACAGCGGTTGGTCCGACGATAACAACGAGAGGACGTTTCATAGCCTTCTCCTTTCCTTATGATCGACGTAATGCGCCGTAACTCGTTCTAGATGGTCGCTTTTCTAAGCGCTTAAACGAGTATTTCTCCCATAACGAGCTACTACTTTCTGCTTTTAAAATAACATGCCTTCTCGCTACTCTTCTCGCTTCATCTAACGTTTCCATTCTTAACGCGTCATAACTTGCCGACGCTCGTAACCCATTTAATGAAAGGGATTCATCAATTGTACGTTCGAACATCGGATCAAGGTAAACGACATCAAACGATTGATCAGGAAGCGTTTGTAAGTATTCGGTATGATCATGTTGGATAACTTGAATACGGCGCATCGCATCAAGAAGTGACTCGCTGCCATTATCCCACGTGTTCAGGCCACTTTTGACAAGTTCTGCAACGGTGTGTTGTTTTTCAACGCCGTAAACGATTCCGTCTTTTCCGACGAGGTGACTGGCGACGATGCTATCACTCGCAAGCCCTAACGTTAAGTCCAAAAACGAATCACCAGACTTTAATTCCGTAATCTTGGCAAAGGGATCGTGACCACCTTTCTCAAGTCGTTGCACGCGAATCGTCGCCATACTCGGATGAAAAAAGAAATCATCATGGCCTTTGTTGTAAAGCACATCTTTGCCATTTTTCCCGACCATGTAGACCGATGTGGCTTTGTGGTGCATGCTCGCAATGGTCCGCTTCTCCCTAGAAAGATGGGGGACGTTCCACTCGTGCGACAAGCGCTTTGCTTTTTGAAGCATTGTTGGTGTTGGCTTACGACTTGTCGTAATGAGCATCAATGCATATCCTTTCTTATTTGAAAAGGAGGTGCTCCCCTAAGCGGGTAGCACCTCGTATTCGACGTTAGTTCTTCGCGGAGTATTTAAATAGAACGTATGCCATAACGACTGCTACTAGTACAGCTATAAACGTAATGCCAAGGATGGCTACTAAATCCATCGGTGTCATGTCTCTCTACTCCTTTATGTGTCATTCTTTCGTATAACAATCCCATGTTATACAAGTTGTCTTTTCCTAGTGTATCATAGAACAAATCATTTAAACAACGAGCATGTGACAATCAAGGAACGATTTGTCAATTCATGACACGTTTAAACATTTTCTCAAGTTCGTACGTCGTTACATGAACGAAAATGTTCCGTCCGTGAGGGCACGTAAACGGCTCCTCGCAGGCGCGTAACCGCTCAATGAGACTAAGAAGTTCGTCGTTGCGCAAATGGCGATTGGCTTTAATTGCCGCTTTGCACGACATGAGGATGGCCGCTTCTTCACGCAAAGCGACAACATCTGGTTTTTTGAGCTCAAGTGCTTGGTTCGTTATCTCACGAATTGTCTCTTCTTCTTGACCTTTCGGGAACCATGTCGGATGCGCACTCACACGGTACGCTTGTTGCCCGAAGCGTTCCATATATAAACCAATCGATTGAAAGTCTTCTTGCAACTGTTCAATGTGAATGACTTCCTCGTTCGTAAATTCCATCACGAACGGAATTAACAATTCTTGCACGTCTCGATTTTTCTTATACAGCAACGCATGAAACTCTTCGTAATAAATTCGCTCTTGCGCTGCGTGTTGGTCAATCATGTACAAGCCTCGATCATTTTGAGCCAAAATGTACGTCCCGTGTAATTGACCGATCGGGTAAAGAGGTGGAATGCGCTTCGTGTGTGCTTCTTCTCGTTGCTCTTCCTCTATCGGCACACTGCTAGGTTCCGGTTCTGGCTGTAGCGTTGGCTCTTGCACACTTTCTACTGGTACTTCAATCGTCGGTTCTTCTTTGACGATCGATTCGACATCGTATCGCGGTTGAACGGGTTCTTCAATCGTTTCACGCACACTCACTTCTGGACGCTTTTCTGAATAAGACAGTGGCAGTGGTGTTTCTTCGAACAGTGGCGCCTTTTCTTTTCGAACGTCGTTTGACGACTTTTCAGGAATGAGCGTTTCTTGCCCTAGGCGGTGCTCAATACTTTCGGTCACTTCTTTTAATAGCGACTCTTCTTTACTAAGCCGCACGTCCCACTTGGATGGATGAACGTTCACATCAACGAGGGAGTGGTCCATCATGATAGAAAGAACGACAATCGGATGACGGTGCGAAGGCAAGCGGGTGTAATACGCTTGTTCAATCGCTTTGACTAAAGGAAAGTGCCGGATGTACCGCCCATTAATAAACGTACTCATATAATGTCTGCTCGCCCGGTTCACTTCTGGTTCAATGACGAACCCTGTAATCGTGTAGTCAAGCGTCTCATGATGGATTGGAAGTGCCTTCTCCATCACTTGCTTGCCATAAATCGCAAACATAACATCACGCAAATCACCGCGACCATTCGTGAATAGCATTTGCTTGTTGTTGTGGGTAAAACGAAATGAAATGTCTGGTCGTGACAACGCCGCCCGGTTCATAATATCGGTAATTTTCCCGAGTTCGGTGTTGATCGTCTTCACGTGCTTTAAGCGAGCAGGGGTGTTGAAGAACAGTTCCCGGACTGCAATCTTCGTGCCTTGCCGTGCCTTTGCTTTCGTTCTTCCAATCAATCGTCCGCCTTGATACGTTAACTCAACGCCCGCATTGCCATTTGCGCTCGTTTCAATCGTTAGTTTGCTCACCGAAGCGATACTCGGCAATGCTTCCCCTCGAAAGCCGAGCGTTTCGATGCGATGCAAGTCGGATTCTTTTTTTATTTTGCTCGTTGCATGGCGTAAAAAGGCGAGTTCCACTTCATCTTCGGGTACGCCGTGACCATTATCGATGATCACAATCGATGACAGGCCGCCTTCTTCGACTGCAACGTCGATTTCGGTGCTGCCCGCGTCAATCGCATTTTCAAGTAATTCTTTCACGACCGAAGCGGGACGCTCCACAACTTCACCGGCGGCAATTTTATTTGATAAATGTTCGTCCAGTTGAATGATTGTATTCATTGCACTCACACTTTCTTAACG
This sequence comes from Bacillaceae bacterium JMAK1, assembly GCA_012970285.1. GTDB lineage: Bacteria > Bacillota > Bacilli > Bacillales > Marinococcaceae > Geomicrobium_A. Next base: position 644,826 of record JIBW01000002.1, on the reverse strand, counting down.
CATTTTCCGTTGCCATTCGTACAGTTTCTCTAACGCTTCAAACGGTGTCAAATGAAGGACGTCTAGCTGTTGCAACTCTTCTTTTAGCTGGACAAGCTCACGGTCATTCGTCGGTTTCGTTTCTTTAACCTTTTCCGCTCGTTTCGGTTCTTCAAACAACGTTAACTGCTCATCTGGCATCGGTTCTGTGCGCTTCTTGTCGGGTGCTGCTTCTCCACTTTCATACGTCTTCAGCAACGTTTCCGCACGGTCTGTCACTTCAGTCGGCAACGAAGCAAGCTTTGCAACGTGAATGCCGTAACTCTTGTCCGCTCGTCCTGCTTCTACACGGTGTAAAAACACAACATTGCCGTCTTCTTCCTCCGCTTTCACGTGGACGTTATCAAGCGTTTCCAGCTCTTCTTCGAGCACAGTCAATTCATGATAATGCGTCGAAAATAACGTCTTCGCCCGCACCCGCTCATGAATGAATTCAATAATGGCTTGCGCTAAAGCCATGCCATCATACGTTGACGTTCCTCGACCGATTTCATCGAGCAAGATCAAGCTGTTGTTCGTTGCTTGATTTAACGCATATTCAGTCTCAACCATCTCGACCATAAATGTACTTTGACCACTCACAAGATCATCAGCCGCTCCGATCCGTGTAAAAATCCGGTCAAATCGTGGCAACTGTGCGGTGTCACACGGTACGTAGCAACCGATTTGCGCCATAATGCTAATGATTGCCACTTGCCTCATGTACGTACTTTTTCCGGCCATGTTCGGTCCTGTGATGAGTAACATTTCCCGTTCTTCGTGCAGATGCACGTCGTTTGCGACGTAATCGCCTGCAGGGATTGTCACTTCAACGACCGGGTGACGACTGTTTACAAGGTTTAACGTACGATCCTCAGAAAACGTCGGTCGTGTGAAGCGTCGATTTTCACTCACAATCGCAAACCCTTGCAAGACGTCGATGTAAGAGATTACTTTCGCTAGTTGCTGGATTTTCGTAATTTGCGCTTTTGTCGTTTCGCGAATTTGCACGAACAAGTCGTACTCAAGAAGTTCCATTTTCTCTTGTGCGTCAAGAATCTTACGTTCCATATCTTTGAGTTCAGGGGTTACATATCGTTCTGCGTTCGTTAACGTCTGTTTACGCTCAAAATAGTCGGGAACGAGATGTGATTGCCCGCGAGACACTTCTAAATAATAACCGAACACACGGTTATAGCCGATTTTCAATGTCTTAATCGAAGACTTTTCACGTTCTTCCCGCTCTAGATTGCTCAGCCACGTTTTGCCGTTTTCATTCGCTTCACGGTACTCATCCAATTGTTCATGAAAGCCTTTTCGAATCATGCCCCCGTCTTTCGTAGAAATCGGTGGTTCGTCAACGAGTGCGTCTTGCAAGTGATCCGCAAGCGGTTCACACAACTCTGCTTCTTTCGTAACGGCACGTCCTTCGATGCCGAGCTTGTTGACCGCTTCAAAAATGGACGGTGCTTGTTGCAGGGACCGTTTCAACTGCACAAGCTCTCGCGCGTTCACGTTACCGTAGGCGACTTTACCGACTAACCGTTCCAAGTCATACACGTTTTGCAACGCATCTTGAATGTTCACTCGTTCGAGCATCTCATCTTTTAGCTTGTTAACGAGTTCTAATCGACGTTCAATCGCTTGTTGGTGATACAATGGCGACTCGATCCAACGACGAAGTCGGCGGCTACCCATTGCGGTTTTCGTTTCGTCGAGCAATCCGAAGAGTGTGCCCTTTTTCGTGCGATCGATAAGCGACGACGTAAGCTCTAAGTTCCGTCGCGTATGGGCATCCATTTGCATAAATTGCTGTGACATTCTAAGGGTTACTGGCTGCAAATGATCGAGCGACCGTTTTTGCGTTTCACTTAAGTACGACCATACTCGTCCGACCGCTTTTTCAACCGCTTCATCTTGTCCGTCATACAACGATTGTAATGGCTCTGGAATCGTGTCCTGATCGTCAAATGAGACAGTAAACGGAACAGCTTTAAGCCAACTTTTCAGATCACCTGGATAGTCGTGACTAACGATCAATTCTTTCATGCCGTCAATGAACAACACACGCTCAAGTTCTACGAGCTCATCGGTGACGATGCCCGCTTCCGTTTCACCGGTCGTTAAATCACTTTTCGCATAAGCGATTTTGTCTTTATGAAAGCTAAGCGCAGCAATGTAATGATTTTCTTCTGCACTTAATGCTCGTCCTTCCATAACCGTTCCTGGTGTAATGACGCGCACAACGTCACGCTTCACGACACCTTTCGCTTCCCTAGGATCTTCTACTTGTTCACAGACAGCGATTTTGTAGCCTTTTTCTATAATTTTATCGATATAAGTTTCTGCCGAGTGATAAGGAACGCCGCACATCGGGATCGCGTCGTCGCCCTTTCCTCGTTTCGTTAATGTAATTTCTAGTAGTTGAGCGGCTTGAATGGCGTCTTCATGAAAAAGTTCATAAAAATCGCCGAGCCTAAAGAACAAAAATGCATCTTTGTACTCGCTCTTTATTGATAAATATTGCTGCATCATCGGTGTTTGTTGTGCCACAATTATTCCCTCTCATTCTAACGCGAACTAGGACAAATTATAGCATAAATTGTTCGTTTTAGACGAAGAAAAACCAGGAGGATTCCCTCCTGGTTAGCTCTTTTTATCTTCGAATTTCTCTTCTTTTTCTCGATCTCTGTCTTTTTCTCGATCACGTTCAGGGTGTTCAAAGCGATCCCGATCAGAATGCTCAAAACGATCCCGCTCTCCACGTTCTCCCCGTTCCCCTCGTTTTCTGCCCCCAAATTCTCGAGGTGGGCGACGTTCGAGGAATTTCGGATCAATACTATCTTTTAACTCTTGGTCTGATACTTCTTCGCTCCACTTCACATCTTGATAGTGGGCATCTTCTTTATCTGGGTGAACGAGTACGCACACTTTCGTTTCACCGACCACTTCTGCCGCAAACTCCTTCTCAACTTCAACGTTCACATCCGTGCCATTTTCAGCAATTAACGCTTCTAGCGTGTGTGGCTGTTTCGTTGAACGGGCGATTACGTCAAGTTCATCGGTAATCAGTTCATCCGGTCGCATTTTTAAAGGAATGCTTTCATGATATGAAACGGTGTTTGTTGCCACATCCGTTTTCGTATTCTTTTCATAAGAATACCAAACGTTAATGTCATACGTCCCTTTAATTTGGATGCTATCTCCTTTACGGACAGCATCGTAACGATGATTAATGACCCAACACCCTAAGATGCTCGTCGGTTTATGTTGAGGGCAAATCGTGTGTGTAGTTTTTGAGTATTTCCTACCTTTTCCACAAACAGCTTTCGTAATAATTTCACGATAGTGTTGTTCAGACACGTCGCGTTCCTCCCTTTTTTCAGTATACCGGCGCCAATATGCCTCTTCTTATACATATGTATGAGCAAAGGCAAACTTCATGCACATTCATTTTGATTATTTTCGAGAAGCTCTTCTACACCTATCTTATTAACCGAAACAAAAAAAAGAACCAACCTTATGGCTGGTTCTTCTAAACGCTTATTCTTTGTCCAAGTAGGCACGTAACATCCAATCGTCTTTTTGGAAGTCGCGGGCAATTTCTTGAATTGCATCTGCAAGGGACATCGCTTGCTTGTCTTCAAGTTGCTCCATTACTTCATAAAGATCTGCACTCATTCTTTGGAGATCTTCAGATAGATCTTTCACCATTTCTTCTTCTGATTTATTGCCAGTCGCTTCATCAATTGTCGCTACTTGCAAATAATCTTTCATCGTAGCAAGTGGTTTCACTTGTACGACGAGCATTTGCTCAGCGTATTCATCGATGTGCCCTTTCACTTTGTCATACATCTCTTCGAACTTCTCATGAAGTGAGAAGAAATGTTGACCTTTGATGTACCAGTGATAGTTGTGAAGTTTAATATAAAGGACGTGTAAATTTGCCAGTTGTTCGTTTAATTCTTTTTCCATGTTTTTTGCGCTTGTACCTTTAATGTTCGCAGTTTGTCTTTTAGCCATTGTTATAGCCTCCTTAAGTATTTCACGCAATCTCTCTTACAACTATTATTATATTATAATCGTTCTAAATAAACAATAGTTATAATCAAGTTTTTTGCTACTTAGTTATCTTGTACCCGTTCTTCGAAAAAAGTATGCCACTAATTTTAAGGATGGGGGAAAATAGCAGTGGTAGGTCGAGTTGGCACAGCAGTGGATGCCATTCTTACTATCTTAGATCTTATTGAACTACTCGGCACTAAAATACCGAAATTCCTAGAAGCACGAAGCTTGGTCGTGATGGACATCGCATGCTGGGCGGACATTTGCTGAAATAGCATTGTATTGCCTTGCACCACCAATGCCTTCTCTTGCTACACCAACACCTTCTCTTGCTACACCAACACCTTCTCTTGCTACACCTACGCCTTCTCTTGCTACACCTACGCCTCCTCTTGCTACACCTACGCCCCCTCTTGCTACACCTACGCTTCCTCTTGCTACACCTACGCTTCCTCTTGCTACACCAACGCTTCCTCTTGCTACACCAACCCCTTCTCTTGCTACACCTACGCCTTCTCTTGCTACACCAACCCCTTCTCTTGCTACACCTACGCCTTCTCTTGCTACACCTACGCCTCCTCTTGCTACACCTACGCCTTCTCTTGCTACACCATCGCCTCCTCTTGCTACACTAACGCCTCCTCTTGCTACACCACCGTCTTCTCTTGCTACACCTACGCCTCCTCTTGCTACACCACCGCGCTCTCTCGCCTACACACAAAAAAACAGACCTGAAATCAGGTCTGTTTTCCGCTTACTTTTTATTTGCTTTTTCGATGTGTGAAGTCACGTCGTTTGAAATTGTTGATGAAACGAGTTGCAGCACTTCGTTTACTTCGGTTTGGCTGCGTTTGAATTCTTGTACGATTGGAATCTCGTCGATTTCTTTGTGAAGGCGGTTGATTTCGCGTTGTGTCTTTTTCATGGCTTCACTTTTTTTGTAGTGTTGCAAGTTGACGAGTTCTTTTTGCTTTGCTTTCACTTCTTCGATCTTGCTTTGGACTTTTTCGTTTTCGTTAATTTTTGCTTCTGCACGAATGAAAAAGTCTACTTCTTCTGTTTCGGTAATCTTTTGTGCTAGTTCTTGGGCTTTTGCCATAATATCTTCTTTATTGTACTTTGGTTCTGTCATGCGTTCTGCACCTCGCTGTATTCTACTAGTTCTCCATCTAACGACCACGTTTTTACTTCCGTGATTTTTACATAGATCAGTTGACCGATTTTCTCTTTCGGTGCGCGCACGTTGACTCGTTTGTTCGTTCGTGTTCGACCTGAGAGGACTTCTGGATCTTTTTTGCTTTCGCCTTCAATGAGTACTTCTACAATTTGACCTTGCATACGATCATTGCTTTCGGCTGATAAGCGGTTTACAACTTCGTTTAAGCGGTGAAGACGGTCTTTCTTTACGTCCATCGCTACGTTGTCTTCCATACGTGCAGCTGGTGTGCCTTCACGTGGTGAATAGATGTACGTAAATGCGCTGTCGTATTTCATTTCTTCAACTAAGCTTAACATATCTTGGAACTGCTCTTCAGTTTCGTTCGGGAATCCGACGATCAGGTCCGTTGTAAACGTTGCATGTGGCATGGCGTCTTTAATACGGCCAGCAAGATCTACATATTGCTCGCGCGTATATTTACGGCCCATTAACTTCAGAATGTCATTGTTTCCGTGTTGAACTGGAAGATGGATGTGTTCAAGTAAGTTATCGCCTTTGGCGAGCACTTGGATCAATTCATCATCAAAATCACGGGGATGACTTGTCGTAAAGCGAACGCGTGGAATGTCTACTTTACGAATGTCGTCCATTAACTTGCCTAAACTGCTTGGCTCTTCTAAGTCTTTTCCGTAAGCATTAACGTTTTGACCGAGGAGCGTAATTTCTTTGTAGCCAGTGCGGGCGAGCTCTCGCACTTCCGCAATGATGTCTTCTGGCTTACGGCTACGCTCTTTTCCTCGCGTGTAAGGGACGATGCAATACGTACAAAACTTATCACAGCCGTACATGATGTTCACCCAAGCTTGCGTTTTGCCAGCGCGTTTACGCGGCATGTTCTCAACGACATCGCCCTCTTTTGACCAGACTTCAATGACCATCTCTTTACCGAGAATCGCATCGTGGAGAAGTTCTGGCAGTCGGTGAATGTTATGTGTACCAAAAATCAAGTCGACGTGATTGTGCTTTTGCATAATCTTATTGACGACGCTTTCTTCTTGGCTCATACAGCCACAAATTCCTACGACAACTTCTGGTCGCTCGACTTTCAAGCTCTTTAAATGACCAATCTCACCGAACACTTTGTTTTCAGCATTCTCGCGAATCGCACACGTGTTAAGTAAGATCACGTCTGCTTCATTCGTATCATCGGTGCTCGTAAAGCCAAGCTCTTCTAGAATACCTGCCATATTCTCTGTATCGTGAACATTCATTTGACAGCCATATGTACGAATGAGGTAACGTTTGCCATTGCCGATTTGTTTCATTTGTTCAGGCACACTAAAATCATAATGAAACTCTACGTCTTTGCGCTTACGACGTTGACCTTTGCGGTAGTTCGGCGGGTCGTTGACGATGATGTTTCGACCACCGATTCTCATCACATCTTTACCTTCATCGTTTTTCTCGAATGTTGCGTTAGAGAAGTCGAAGTATTTTCCAAAATCTTTATGATCTAGAGAATTCCCTTTATCGTTAGCGTTTTTACGGGTCTCATTGTGACGGCGGTTTTGCTCGCTCATAGCCATCCCCTTTCTTTCTTACCCTTACGTCCATGTTACAGTGCATACAAGACTAAATTATAAAGGCTTAGGCGTCATAAAACAACCACCGTCACCGTTTTGAAACGAAAAAGCTCTTCAAATAGAAGAGCTTTAACGTTTCACCTGTAATGAACGTAAACGATTGATGGCAGCGGCCACTTCTAATCGCCTCGGTTTTGCAAAATCACCCGGATGTTTTCCTGGGTAAGCGGATAATGCATCTAAGTTATTCTCGGTATCTTTGTCATACAAATCAAGAAGCTCAGAAAGCGTGCGTTGGCTATTCATATAATTGCTCGCTAAATAGTGAAGGGCTTGGGCAATTGCTCGCGTTTGTGACGGATCTATGAGTTGTTCGACACTTGATAAGTCAATGTCTTCTTTGCCGTAAATGATCGTATAGAGCCCTTTTGCTTGCACCTTTTCGCGCTTACCTCGTCTTGCATCAAAAGAACGGGAATCGATAATTCTTGATGCGTCCATTTGTCCGAGCGTGTTCGTAGTCGTTCGCTTACGCTCACTCTGTTCTTGGTTGACGATCTCTTTTGCTTTTTCGGTGACGTTTTGCACTTCGTACTCATCAAGCATGATCACGTTGTCAGCGACTTCTAAATAATCGCCACTTCCACCAACAACGACAATCGTTGAGATTCCGTCTGTTTCAAACAAGTCACGCACGCGGTCGATAAACGGCGTGATCGGTTCTTTCTCTTTTGCAACGAGCTGCTGCATTCGCAAGTCACGAATCATGAAGTTCGTTGCACTCGTATCTTCATCAATGAGTAGTGTATTCGCACCTGCTTCAATTGCTTCAATGATGTTCGTCGCTTGTGACGTAGAACCACTCGCATTATCAGTAGAAAAATGCTCAGTGCTCTTTTTGTTCGGCAATTGATTAATGAATGGACGAATGTCGACATCTGTCACTTTTCTTCCGTCTTCTGCTCGAATTTTACTCGCTAAGTCGTCGGTAATTACGAACTCTCGTCCGTCACCTTTAATATGATGATAGACGCCCATCTCAATCGCTTTTAATAGCGTGCTTTTGCCGTGATAGCCGCCACCCACAATGACCGTTACCCCTCGTTTAATGAGCATGCCGCCTAGCTTACCGTGATTTGGGAGTGTAACAGTCACTTCATCGCTTTTCGGGCTATCAAACCGTTTTACATCATCGGATGTATTCGGTCGGTCGCTCACTCCGCTTTGTCTCGGCAATACCGAGCCGTTTGCGATGAATGCAACCGCTTTTTCGTCTCGAAGAAATTGGCGTAAATGCTGCTGGTCATCATACAACTCAAGATGCTTTTGTAGCGCGTTCACATCAAGCTTGTATAAGCCGTCTTCAATGACTTGTGGCAGTTGTTTTAGAAAACGCTTCTTCGCTTCGTTTCCTAAAATCGTTCGACCTCTTGCTGGTAAATGAAGCGACAATCGAACGTCCACATTGTTTTGATCAATCGTTACTGCTGTACGATCGAGAATTTGCTGGTTCGGCCTGTCTATGTGCACGTCTTTTTGTACGCCACTTTTCTTTAATGCAAGGTCGACACTTCTTGCGACATAGTCGGTAAACGCTACATAGCGCTCATTACAATAATGCGCGTCTTTAACAGCTAATTTATTGAGCGGTACACGTACACGAATGCGTGACGGGCTTGCGTACGGATCCGCTTGAACGTGATCAATGTGTAGTGTGAAGTTGTTGTATTTGTGGTTTCCTAACAAGTCTTTATAGGCTTTGTATCCTTTTTTGTCAATTCGGTTGATCGTTGTTTCTAATTGATTCACTAATGACTTCTCCTTTATTGCTTAGGTTTGTAGATTTCCAAAACAAAAAGCTTGATGTTGTGACAACACCAAGCTTTTTGTAACTCTTATTATCTAGGTTCAATAATAAGCTTAATGGCGGTCCGTTCTTCCCCATCAATCTCAATGTCGGTAAAGGCTGGAATACAGATAAGATCAATTCCGCTTGGTGCGACAAATCCTCGTGCGATAGCAACTGCTTTAATGGATTGATTAAGCGCTCCTGCACCAATGGCTTGAATCTCGGCTGCACCCCTTTCACGAATGACTCCTGCTAGGGCACCGGCTACTGAATTCGGAACAGATTTAGCTGATACTTTTAATACTTCCATGAAATTGTCCTCCTATCGGTTTTAAATGGCACCGTTATCCCACTATATTGCAGCAGTTGCCTTCCTATGCCTTGAACCTAAAAAATCCAGTTATTCATAAAAAGGGTGATCGTCATTGATCAATATGCGTTTTATCGATTTCGCTTTTCCTGTTGTATCATCAAGATCAATGATGACAGCACTTAGCTGCGTTCTCCCAGAAGCGACTTCAAAGCGATTAGGAAGCGCGGTCAAAAACTTGTCTAAGATGAGTTCGCGGTCTACACCTAGAATTCCATCATATGGTCCAGTCATCCCAACATCGCTAAGATACGCGGTCCCACCTGGGAGAATTCGCTCATCAGCGGTCTGGACGTGCGTATGCGTACCAATCACTGCACTTGCCATTCCATCTAAATACCAACCCATCGCTTGCTTTTCACTCGTGACTTCTGCGTGAAAATCGACAAATACGAAAGGTGTGCGTTTCTTCGCAAGTTCTACTTCTTTCTTTACCGCTCGGAAAGGATCGTCAATATCCATAAGGAATGTGCGTCCCATAGCATTAATGACAACGACTTCTTGACCGTTAATATTAACAGAAACTACTCCTTGACCAGGAGTGCCCTCTGGATAGTTAAGCGGACGAACAAGCTTCTTTGCATCATCAATAAACGTAAAAATCTCTTGCCGTGCCCAAGCATGATTGCCTAGTGTAACAACTTGAGCTCCTGCTTCTAGAAATCCTTTATAAATCTTTTCAGTAATTCCTTTGCCACTTGCTGCATTCTCACCATTAATAATGGTCATTTGGGGCTTGTACTTTTTTCTTAGTTTCGGAACATAGTCCGAGACCATTGTTCTACCAGGGCGACCAAAAACGTCACCAACAAATAAAATTCGCATGGTTACCTCACCTTTTTTCATGCGATGATACACTATACCCGCTTAAAAACGTGTTGAAACGCCTAGTGTACAGCATGTTTTTTTCAGAAAAAAGTAAAGCAGCACATAGTGTGCTGCTTTACTTTGCGTAATCCACCGCCCGTGTCTCCCGAATTACAGTAATTCGGATATGACCCGGGTAGTCTAATTCGTTTTCAACTCGTTTCGTAATGTCACGAGCGAGACGATGAGCGAGCACATCGTCTACGAGATCCGGCTTCACCATAATGCGGACTTCGCGACCCGCCTGTATGGCATACGTCTTTTCAACACCATCAAATGATTCTGCAATCTCCTCAAGCTTTTCGAGTCGGCGTATATACGTTTCAAGCGTTTCACGTCTTGCACCTGGTCTTGCAGCTGATAACGCATCTGCTGCAGCCACGAGTGTCGCAATGACCGACGTCGCTTCTGTATCTCCGTGGTGAGAAGCTACACTGTTCACCACTACCCCATGTTCATTGTATTTCTTCGTTAATTCAACACCAATTTCAACATGACTTCCTTCAATCTCATGATCAATCGCTTTTCCAATATCATGGAGCAACCCGGCACGCTTTGCAAGCGCTACATCTTCTCCGAGTTCTGCTGCCATGAGTCCTGCTAAGTGCGCGACTTCTAACGAGTGTTTCAACACGTTTTGACCATAACTTGTTCTAAATCGAAGTCTTCCGAGAATCTTAATCAAATCAGGATGCAAGTTGTGAATGCCCATTTCAAATGTGGCTTGTTCACCGTACTCACGAATCCGTTCATCGACTTCACGTCTTGCTTTGTCAACGGTTTCTTCAATTCGAGCCGGATGAATACGCCCATCTTGCACGAGTCTTTCAAGAGAAGTACGTGCAATTTCACGGCGAATTGGATCGAAACCTGAAAGTATGACGGCTTCAGGTGTATCATCAATGATGAGATCAATGCCTGTCAACGTCTCGAGCGCGCGGATATTTCGACCTTCACGTCCGATAATTCGACCTTTCATTTCATCATTTGGTAAGTTCACGACAGAAACAGTCGTTTCTGCGACATGATCTGCAGCGAAACGCTGCAGCGCAAGCGAAAGAATTTCTTTCGCTTTCTTGTTCGATTCTTCTTTTATTCGTTCGGTGTTCGACTTGATCATAACGGCTGAATCGTGTTCAAGTTCTTTCTCAAGGTCGTGTTTGATGATTTGTCTTGCTTCATCTCTCGACATGCCTGACACACGTTCAAGCTCCTCTTGTTGTTTTGCAATCAAATCTTCCATTTTACTGTTCATCGCTTCGGTTTCACGTTGCTTTTCAGCGAGAAACTCTTCTCGTTTTTCAAGTGTCTCTTCTTTCTTATCAAGAGATTCGCTCTTACGATCGAGCGTTTCTTCTTTTTGAAGAAGACGACTTTCTTGCTTTTGAATTTCGTTTCTCCGTTCGCGAATATCGTTTTCGGCTTCGGATCGAATGCGGTAAGCTTCGTCTTTCGCTTCGAGGATTGATTCCTTCTTGCTAGCTTCAGAGTCGCGCTCCGCTTCTTCTATCATCTTCTTAGCAGCTTGTTCGGCACTAGAGATCTTTGCCTCGGCAATCTTCTTACGGATGATATAACCGATGAACCCACCGACAACTATCAGCAAAATGGAGATGATCACAAATACTGGATCGTTACCCATCAAGGATACACCTCCTTTGCTATAAAGTTGTTTCAATTCTTGCGGGCTTGCCGACGAAAAACGGAGAGAGCAGCTAGATCGGTGTTGGTCTTACATTTGGGTTTCATCTCATTGTCATACCAAATGTTTCCATCTGCTTCCATCATTCATCATCATTTGTGCTATGAATGGATCATATATGAACAAAACTTGTTCAAGTTTATGAAAGAATGAAGAACTATATGCCGCTTGGATAATCTGTCAATAAATCAAACCTATAATGTACGGCGGCGACAAGTACTTTATTCATTCCATTTAATTGTATACTTCAATTCTTACAAATGTCAACAAACCTTTGCTCTAAAAACCGTTAAAACCCTTGCTATTAAAAAGAAAAGCAAGGGGAGGTTTCCCCTTGCTCTCGATCACTTAGTCTTGTTCTACGTTCAATGACATCTCTTCTTCATTGTTACCTTCTGACTCTTTTTCTTTCGAACCGTTTAGCTCAAAATGATCACGAATCTTAAGCTCAATCTCAGAAGCTACGTCTTCATTTTCTTTCAAATATTGCTTGGCGTTCTCACGACCTTGACCGAGTCGCTCACCTTCGTAAGCATACCAAGCACCACTTTTATCGACAATTTCAATATCGGTCGCAATATCGAGTAAAGAACCTTCTCTAGAAATTCCCTCTCCGTACATGATATCTACTTCCGCTTGACGGAACGGTGGTGCTACTTTGTTCTTCACGACTTTAAGGCGTGTCTTATTCCCGACAATATCGTTGCCTTGTTTCAACGCTTCCGCACGACGTACTTCAAGTCTTACAGAAGAATAGAATTTAAGTGCACGTCCACCTGGTGTCGTTTCAGGATTTCCAAACATGACTCCGACTTTCTCACGAATCTGGTTAATGAAGACGGCAATCGCATTTGATTTACTAATCGCACCTGACAGCTTACGAAGTGCTTGCGACATGAGACGCGCTTGCAAACCGACGTGCGTATCCCCCATGTCACCTTCGATCTCAGCCTTCGGTGTAAGTGCAGCAACGGAGTCAATAATTAAGATATCAATCGCTCCACTTCGAATTAACGCTTCTGCGATCTCTAGCCCTTGCTCACCTGTATCTGGTTGTGAAAGTAAAAGTTCATCGGTATTCACCCCAAGGTTCCGCGCATAAACGGGATCAAGTGCGTGCTCTGCATCGATAAATGCTGCTTGGCCACCGTTACGTTGAACTTCTGCAATCGCATGAAGGGCAACCGTCGTCTTACCTGAAGACTCTGGTCCGTACACTTCAACGATTCGACCACGAGGATAACCACCTACTCCAAGCGCAATGTCTAGGGCAAGTGAACCACTTGAGATCGTAGAAACTCGTCGTTCAGAATCTTCACCAAGCTTCATGATTGAACCTTTACCAAATTGTTTCTCAATGTTTCGAAGCGCTTGATCCAGCGCGGCTTTACGATCGCTCATTACGTTCGTCTCCTTTATATCTACAAAATCATGTCGACTTTTTCATCATTTCTCTACTATTTTCCCTCTGCTCACATCATAACGAACTTTTTTTCGTTTGCCAAGCAAAAATACGAACATTTATTCGATTTTTTTCATTCCACAAGAAAAAGCCGTAAACTTTATTGTTACGGCTCTTTCCCATTTTACGCTTTTGATGGGTTTGGTTTTCTATGCTCTCGCTTCGGACGAGGCTTCGCTGGTTCTAAATTCACTCTTGCACCGTTTAATCTTGAGTGACGTAAGCCTTCGTACACAAATGGTGCAACGGCTTCTGGCACTTCAATAAACGTGAAGTTCTCGAAAATATCAATACGTCCGATTGATTTACCTGGGATGCCCACGGCGTTCGCGACTTCTTCAATTAAGATCTTCGGCGTCATGTTGACGTTTCGTCCGACATTAATAAAGAAACGAACCATGCCTTTGGTAGCACCTGTATCGCCAAAGCTATATCCTTCTTCAGACAAGTTGTTCTCTGTTTGATAGTTCATTGAAAGAAGCGCTTGAATAATGTCTCGCTCATTGAACTCTTGCAATAACTCATCCGTTAAATCATCAAAGATTGACACGTCGTCTTTCGCTGAAATGACGTTTGTAATTTGCGTTTTCCAAGCATCTTGTTGTTTCTCAACGACTTCTTCAATCGTTGGGATTTCACGCGTTGGAATTTGCATCTTAATTTCTTGCTCAATCGAACGAAGATGCTTCATCTCACGAGGTGTGACGAGCGTTAACGCTTGACCAGTCTTCCCAGCACGTCCCGTACGTCCAATGCGATGTACGTATGACTCTGGGTCTTGTGGGATATCGTAGTTGATTACGTGACTCACGTTATCAACGTCAATCCCTCTAGCTGCAACGTCCGTTGCGATTAGAAATTCAATCGAACCATCGCGGAACTTTTTCATAACCGCATCACGTTGTGACTGCGTTAAGTCACCGTGCAGCCCATCAGCAAAATACCCTCTCGCTTGAAGAGATTCTGTCAGCTCAGCAACGCCCTTTTTCGTACGAGAGAAAATGATCGCAAGATCTGGACTGTAGCGGTCAATAATACGGCAAAGCGATTCCAACTTATTTCTTTCAAGCACTTTAAAGTAAAGTTGCTCGATGCTCGGCGCAGTCACTTCACTTTTAGAGATCGAAACGGTTTTTGGTTGATTCATATAACGACGGGACAACTTACGAATCGGTCCTGGCATCGTCGCAGAGAAAAGAAGCGTCTGTCGATCTTTATTCGTTTGCTTCAAGATGGATTCAATGTCTTCAATAAAGCCCATATCAAGCATTTCATCGGCCTCATCTAAGACAAACGTTTCCACTTGGTCAAGCTTTAACGTTTTACGACGTAAATGGTCTTGAACACGTCCCGGTGTACCGATGATAACTTGTACGCCTCGTTTTAACGCCTTAATTTGATGACCAATCGATTGACCGCCATAAATCGGTAACGTCGTGAGTTTCATATGTGCAGAAAGCTTCTGAAGCTCTCCAGCAACTTGAATGGCAAGTTCTCGTGTTGGTGTTAAGACAATCGCTTGCACATCAGAATTCGGCTTAATTTTATTTAGTAGCGGAATTCCAAAAGCCGCTGTTTTCCCTGTTCCTGTTTGAGCTTGACCGACAACGTCATTACCTTCTAGAACGATCGGAATCGCCTTTTCTTGAATCGGTGACGGCTCTTCAAAGCCCATGTCTTTAATTGCTTTTTTCAGTTGAGGTTTAATTGCTTCGTGGTCGAATACATTCATCTATTAATCACCTTTTTTCTTTTGTAACAGTAGTACGTGACATGCTTCTTTAGCTGCCCGCCTACGGATTGTTTCTCTCGTTCCACTTAATACTCGTTTAAAGACAACCGTCTTGTTTCCATCTGCAACACCGATGAACAACGTTCCAACAGGATGTCCTTCGAGCTCGTCAGGTCCTGCAACACCGGTTAATGAAATGCCCGTCGTCGAGCCGTATCGGTCACGTACGCCTTCTGCCATTTCTTTTGCACATTGCTCACTTACTGCACCGTACGTATCAATGGTCGCTTGACGAACGCCTAATTGTGTCACTTTCGCATCGTTGCTATACGTAACAAAACCGCCTAAGACGACTTGAGAGGCGCCTTTTACTGACGTCATGCTTGATGCCAAGCCGCCGCCCGTGATACTTTCTGCTGTTGCAATCGTACTCTTCGTACGAGCAAGTTCTTCTAATGCTTTCGAATAAAGACTATCATTGTCAAAACCGTATAAATATTTGCCCACTCGAGCATAAATTTCGCGTTCTGTTTCGTCTAGTAATGCCTTTGCTCGCGTCGTATTCGTTTCTGTCACCGTCAGCCGGAGTGTAACTTCATCTTCTCCTGCGAGTGGCGCAATCGTTGGATTGTTTTGTGAAGAAATAATATCTTGTAGTTTAGCTTCTAAGCTTGATTCACCAATTCCGTAAAAACGAAGTACTCGTGACTCAAAGAAATTCCCCGACGTATCCATCGTAGCTAAATAGGGCTCCAACTCTCGTTCTACCATCGTCCGCATTTCTCTTGGTGGACCCGGTAATAAACAATACAGAATTCCTTCATGCTCTAAAGCCGAACCACACGCAAGTCCGGCGTGATTGTGAAACACGTGGGCACCTTCAAACGTGAGCGCTTGTTTTTTGTTGGCTTCACTTACAGTTCTTCCACTCGACGAAAAAAACTGCTCCACATGTTCAAGTGCCGCCTCATCATAGATGAGGGGAACTTGAATTAATTCTGACAGTGCTTCACGCGTTAAATCATCTTCCGTCGGACCAAGACCTCCGGTAAAAATAATCAAATCGTGGTGTTTTCTTGCTTCGATAATCGCCTGTTGAATTCGTTTTTTATTGTCACCGACGACCGTATGTTTGTATACATTTACTCCGTGATTTGCAAGTCGGCTAGAGATGTGCTGACCGTTCGTGTTCGCAATTTGACCGAGTAATAGTTCCGTTCCAACTGCAATAATTTCAGCATTCATACAGCATGCCTCCTTCAATTAGGCATCTTTAAAAATGTGTTTGTTCTTCCAGAAATAATCGATCCCAGAAACAATCGTCAAAATGACAGCAATCCACATTAAAAGGTCTGCAAGTGGGAATCCCATTCCTTCAAACGGTGCATTATGAACCATAAGAAAGAAGATCGCGACCATTTGGAAGACCGTTTTCCATTTCCCGAGTGGACTCGCCGCAATGACGGTTCCGTCTGCAGCTGCAACGAGGCGCATACCTGTTACCGCGAATTCACGAGTTAAAATAACAACCGCCATCCACGCAGGGAGCATATCAAGTTCAATTAGCGAAAGTAAAGCCGCAGTTACGAGTAATTTATCCGCTAAAGGATCTAAGAATTTGCCGAAGTTACTAATAAGGTTCCGGCTTCTAGCTATGTATCCGTCTACCCAATCGGTGAGCGCCGCAATGGCATAGATCAATGCTGCTACGAGATGATGGACGGGAATGTCGGAATTAAAAACCGAAACCGTTCCCCAATCAAAAGGATATAAAAAGACAAACATAAAAATAGGAATAAATGCGATTCGTGCGAGCGTAATCTGATTCGGTAAGTTCAAAATCGCCCCTCCTTTTGCAAACACGCTTATAGTTTAACAGAAAAGTAAGTTGATCGAAAACAGGCGTCTTTATAGTCTACCGAAATGTAAGTCAATTGAAAAGAAAAATATAAAGTCTGCTACCGTCAAGTAGCAGACCGTACTGACTATTCTTCTAACTCTAGTGTAATGAAGTGATGGTGTGTATCCACTGGATATTCTAATTCTTCACCATTCACCGTAATCGTTACACCGTACGTATTGCCGACATTCAGCGTAATAGAATCTTGATCGTCAACTTCAACTGATTCATCACTTGAGAAAACACCGTCCATGCCAATCACCGTTCCGTTGCGCTCGTCTAGAATTTGGATGTAACTCTCTCCATCAAATTCAAAATCAATTGCAAACGAATCCCCGGTTACCGTAAACAATGACTCGTTGTTATTCGTCTCTTCAAACGTCAACGTCTCATCTGTTGATGGCTCGTCTTCCTCTTCAGATTGAGCGTCTTCGTCATCTTCAGACGTTCCTTCTTCTGTCGAAGAAGTGTCTTCTTCACTTTCATCATCGCCTACTTCTTCGTCGTCTTCCTCCTCATCAGGAGTCGTTCCGACGATATTCATCGACTCTTCCTCTTCAGGAGCCGCTTCATCTGTTCCAGATGGAAACGCCATAATCGCCCAAATTCCTGCCACAATGGCAATCAAGAACAAACCGATAAAAATAGCAGGCATATAATTGCTCTTCTTCTGACGTTCTTTCGTACGTGTTTTTTGCTGTTCAACCCGCGAAGGCAGCTCAACTGCTTCTTGTTTGGGCTTCGGTAAATCCGATTCAAATTGCTGGAACACTTCATCGGGTTCAAGACCAAGTGCCTCAGCGTAGCTTTTAATGAATGCTCGGGCATAAAACGCACCGGGCAAGTCACCATAGTCGCCAGACTCAATCGCTAACAAGTAACGCTTCTGAATTTTCGTACGCTTTTGAACTTCTTCTAAATCCCAGCCAAACTCTTCTCGCTTTGACTGCAAAAACTGACCTAATTCTGTCATCTTACCACCTTCTACCTAGCTAATATCAAAAGAGGAGAAACCTGACTCTACCATCTCATATGTGATCTTCTCTTTATCGTTGTTACGAAGTTCAATAATACAATCGAAATCTTGTAACGTATACGCGGTTTCACGAACAAATATGTCTGGATGTTCCACAACTTTCACAGCTGGCAATTGCATAATTTCATTCACTAAATTACGATGCTGTTCGTTTGCTCTCATCGTCGTGACGATCCCATCAATGATGTAGACGAGATTCTCACCCCGCTCATCGTCGGCTAGCTTAGAACGAACCGTCTGTCTAAGTAAAGTCGATGAAATGAACGACCAATGCTTGTTCGCACAAACACTTGCTGCAACGATTGATTCGGTCTTTCCAACTCGTGGCATCCCACGAATCCCAACGAGATAATGACGTTCTTCTTTAAACAATTCAGCCATAAAATCAACGAGCAAGCCGAGTTCATCACGAACGAACCGATACGTTTTCTTATCATCAGCATCGCGTTCAATATAACGACCGTGCATCACAGCCAAACGGTCTCGCAAGCGAGGTTGTCGAATTTTCATTAACGTAATTATTTGCATCGTTTCTAATATGTCACGCAAGCGCGCGATGTTATCATCATTTGCAGAGCGAATGAGCATTCCCCGTCGGTTGTTCTCAACACCGTTAATCGTTACGATATTGATCGATAACATACCAAGTAGAGAGGAGATATCCCCAAGAAGACCGGGTCGGTTTTGATGAATTTGATATTCGAAATACCATTCTTTCTTTTCCACCATAAAATCGGGCCTCCTTTAACTATATACATATATTGGTTAAGTATACATCTGTCATTTTACGTTATTTTCAACCATTTGAATAGTATTTTGTCTACAAACAAAAAACGCACCGACCAATGTTGGGATCGGTGCGCTTAACGTTTAATGTTTTTGTACGAGTTTGACCATCATGTTCGCAATCGCATGTTGTTCAGATTCATCTGCGACTTTCCACATATCCGCAAGCACTCGTTCTTGTTCGTTTTGTGGTTCTACTTGATTCGCTAAATAATCGCCAACTTCAAAGGCAACGTCAGATACGACACTTTCGTTTAAGCCATCGTGTTCTGCAGATTCTAGGCGTTCGCCTAAAAACGATTTCCAGTGGTCCCAATTCTCAAGAACAGACATGATCTTCCTCCTCCATTCATAAGTCACTACACGTGTAGTGTGAATCAAAGCGAGAAAATTATACATGCCTACCCGTTAAAGCCTCCATTTATGGAGAACACGTGGCCATTCACATATGCTGCATCCTCTGTAAGTAAATACGCGCAAGCCGAAGCGATCTGTTCTGGTGTACCGAACGTCCCTGCAGGAATTCGTGATGCAAGTTCTTCCTTCTCATCCGCTGTAAATGACGTCATCATGTTAGTTTCAACCACTCCAGGAGAGACAGCATTGACAGTAATTCCAGAGATAGCAACTTCCTTCGCTAAGGCTTTAACAAACGCGAGCTGTGCCCCTTTCGCCGTCGAATACAGCACTTCCATCGACGCCCCAACTTCACCCCAGATCGAGGAGATAATCACGATTCGCCCCGATTTCTTTTGGATCATCGTTGGTAACACTCGTTTTGCAACCGCCATCGCAGCATAGACGTGATGGTGCATGAGCGCATCACGTTCTTCGTTCGTATAGTCGGTATAAAGCCCATATAAATCATGACCACTTGCATGAATAAAAGCATCGATCGGCACTTCGAGTTCGTCAAGAAACGCCACCGTGCCACTAGACGTCGTTAAATCGCCTTTTATTAACGTCACTTCGCTGCCATTTGCTTCACAAGTATGTTTTAACTGGTCGGCTCGTTCTTTTCCTTTAAAATAATGCAGGAACAGATGTGTTCCTGCATTCGAAAGCGACGTGGCAATCGCCTGACCGATTCCGCCACTCGCTCCAGTTATTAAGATTCTCCGTTTCACTTAGGCAATACCTTCATGATTGAGCTTTGGTCATCAACGAAGTGGCGTTGAAGGACTTTCTCTAAATCTCCTAGCGTTAACGCCTCGAGTTTCGGAACGACTTCAAACAAATCATCGTCATTCATTTCATAACGAGTAAATTGCGTAGCGATAAATTCGGAGCTGTTTAATTGTTTCATGAAAGAACCGATTTTACGTTTTTTCGTAATGGCCATTTCCTCTTCGCTTAACGCCTTTTGTTTATAAGAGCGAATGGTTTCACGCATTTTCTTTACGAGGGCGTCTGGATCTTTCGTATCGCCACCAATCGCTGAAAACCCGAAAGAGCGCTCCATCGTAAAGTCCGTCGAGAACGAACTATCGATAATGCCTTCACGATACATTTCTTCATAAGCCTCAGAGCTCGGCCCGAACATAATATCTAAAAGCATTTGCATCGCGAGCTCGTAACTTAACCCTTCAAGAGGGTAGTCATCATTGGCTTCTTTATACCCGAGCAATACTTTTGGCGTTTGTACGTTCATATGAAGGGTATCTTCTTTTTTGTAGCTCGTTGCCGGTTCGTCTCCGTAAATTCGTGTGATTTCACCTTGTTCTTTAAAGGTTTTCCCTGCTTGATTTTCTTTTACAAGCGTAAGCATTTCATCTGCGTCAACTGGACCGACGATAAAGAGCACCATATTTGATGGGTGATAAAACGTCTCATAACATTGATACAACATATCTTTCGTAATATCTTGAATCGACGAAACGGTACCGGCAATATCAACTCGCACTGTACTCTTCTCATAAAGAGCCGCAATCAGCCCGAAAAACAAACGCCAGTCTGCATCGTCTTCATACATACGAATTTCTTGTTCGATGATGCCTTGCTCTTTAGCGACCGATTCCTTAGTGAAATACGGCTTTTGCACGAAATCAATGAGCGTTTTTACGTTGTCCTTCACGCCACTTGTGCTTGAGAACAAATACGCTGTTCTCGTAAAGCTCGTAAATGCATTTGTCTGTGCCCCGCGACGGGAAAACGTATCGAACACATCTCCCTCTTCGTCTTCAAACAACTTGTGCTCTAGAAAATGGGCAATGCCATCAGGAACTTTAACGACTTCTTCTTCATTCATCGGAGTGAACTGATCATCAATCGAGCCGTAATTCGTCGTAAAGATGGAAAATGTTTTGTTGTTTTCCTGACGCGGCAAGATGTAGACCTTAAGGCCATTATCGAGCGTTTCTTTATATAACGTTTCACCGAGCTGTTCGTAATGTAGTTTTTCCATTATGCGCGCTCCTCCTTACCCGTTAACAAGTAAACTGTATCTAGTTCAATCGCTTTTGAAACGCGAATGACGTCTTCTCTCGTAACCGCATCAATTTCACTTACTCGCTCTTCCACAGAACGCTCACGACCAGTGAGGATATTTTGATACAACAAATCAATATTACCTCGAGCGGTATCGACTTGTTCTAGAATTTGATTTTTGATCATTAACTTCGTTGTCGTTAATTCATCTTCTGTGAAATCGCCAGCTTTTAATGCGTCGAGTTGTTCAGTCATAATCTTTGTGGCTTTTTCGAACTGTTCAAAGCCGATCCCTGCCATTGCAAAAATTAAGCCTTTGTACGGTTCATAACGGGACGCCGCATAATAAGCTAAGCTTTCCTTTTCACGTACGTTCACAAACAGTTTCGAATGGGGAAACGCACCGAAGATTCCGTTCGCAACGAGAACTGTTGCATATTCAGCATCACTTGCTGTATACGGAACTCGAAAACCTAAATGTAGTTTCGCTTGTTGAAGATCTTGGTGCTCAATCACTTCACGACCGTTATTCGTAGAGCCGTTCACCGATGTACTTGTCTCAACCGCACGGCTTTTAAACGATGCTTTTCTCTCATTTAAAACTGGTGTTAATTCACCGACTTTCCCTGGTCCAGTGATAAATAAATCAAATTGATCGTTAGAAAGGAGTGATTCGTACGCGTTTTCTAGGTCTTGTGCAGTTAGCGCGTCGACTTCGTCGTAAGACCCGTACGGATGAATGCCATACGTTTCGTCTTTGCACATTTCTTCAATGAGACGACCATTCGCATAGCGCACTTTATCATCTGCAATATTTTTGATTTTACTTTTGAGGGCTTGTTTTTCTTCGTTAACGATGCTTTCTTTGAACGTTCCGTTTTCACGCACTGGTTCAAAGAGCGCTGATGTTAAAAACGAGAGCGCTTTTTTTACGAGCGGTTCGTCTTCTTGTTGTAAAAACTTCTCATGGGGCACTTCCATAAAAAATGTGAGAAAGTGTTGCTCACCTTTTTTACTCACATCACCGCCAAATGATGCACCGTATAACGAGTCTAGGTGCTTACGAATCGCGCGTCTTGATGGAAAAGCATCTGTGCCCGCCTGTAGCACTTGCATAAGAAGTGCACGAGACGCAGCAACTGAACCTTTTTCTAATGGCGCCTTGATTTGTAACACGAACGTCGTCGTTTTGTATTTCTTACTCGGTTGAAAATGAACATTCATGCTACCGACTTGAAATGTTTCTACTTCTGCCATGTACATCACCTTTTTCTATTTACTTCGCATCTGTCATGTCTTCTGAATCGATTCGCTTTAATACTTCTCGAGGTTTCTTACCTTCATAAGGTCCGACAATTCCTTGTGCTTCCATTTCATCAACGAGTCGCGCCGCTCTCGTATACCCAATTCTGAACCTACGTTGCAGCATTGAAACCGATGCGGTATTCATTTGCATAACAAGGTCGACTGCGTCATAAAACAGCTCATCTGTTGGTTCTTCATGCGTTTCAACGACATCGTCTGGCGTCATTTCTTCTTCGTATTGTGCTTTTTGTTGTTCAATAACGAAATTAACGATCTCTTCTACTTCATCATCTGAAATAAACGCACCTTGTATTCTCGTTGACTTGTTGGCACCTACTGGTAAAAACAACATGTCGCCTCGACCGAGTAACTTCTCCGCACCTGACGAATCAAGAATTGTTCTTGAATCGGTCGAACTCGATACACCAAACGCAATACGTGATGGGATGTTCGCTTTAATCACACCCGTAATGACATCTACTGAAGGGCGCTGTGTAGCAATGATCATGTGAATACCCGCTGCTCGGGCCATTTGTGCAAGGCGCGTAATTGCGTCTTCCACATCGCTTGATGCAACCATCATTAAGTCAGCAAGCTCATCGACAATGACGACGATGTAAGGTAAAAGAGGTTTTTCCTCTTCTTCGTCTTTCTCATTGTGCTTCCGGACCATCGCATTATACCCTTCAATGTTCCGACTGCCGCTATGAGAGAACAACTCGTAACGACGCTCCATTTCAGATACGACCTTCTTCAACGCTTGGGCTGCTTTTTTTGGCTCGGTAACGACTGGTGTTAATAAATGTGGAATGCCGTTGTACACATTCAGTTCGACCATTTTCGGGTCGATCATCATTAGTTTCACTTCGTGAGGCTTTGCTCGCATTAATATACTCGTAACAATGCCATTAATGCACACACTTTTCCCGCTTCCTGTAGCACCTGCAACGAGAAGATGTGGCATTTTGTTCAGCTCTGCCATCATCGGCTCACCTGAAATGTCGCGACCAAGTCCGACAGATAAGACGCTGTCGCTTTTTGAGCCTTCGATTACTTCACGTAAGGTTACCATCGCAACATCTTGGTTTGGCACTTCAATTCCGACGGCAGATTTCCCTGGTATTGGCGCTTCAATTCGAATGTCTTTGGCAGCAAGTGCCAAGGCAATGTCATCGGTTAAACTGACAATCTTACTGACTTTTACGCCAACCGCAGGTTGTACTTCGTATTTGGTTACAGCAGGTCCTAAATGAACTTCGTTCACTTGAGCTTGTACACCAAAGCTCTTTAACGTATCTTCAAGTTTCTTCGCGTTCGTAGACACTTGATTACGATCACTCGTTTGATGATTTTGTACCGGTGATTGTAACAAATCGATCGCTGGAAGCTGATAATCTTCATTTGAGCGTTCGGTCGTAACAAGTGGTGCCATTTCTTCGTCTTGGTCGTCTTTTCCTTTTTGAGCTTTTCGTGGTTTCGCTTCTTCCTTCGCATACGTGTTTTCTTGGAAGTTATGGATAACAGGACGCTCAGAACCGGTTGTTGCTTGCCCCTGTACTTGCGCTGATGATTCGGCTTTCTTCTCTGCAACAGGCTTAGTCTTCGTTGTCGCCTGTTGTTGAGTTGACGTTGTTGTTTGATTACTTTTCACTTTCGTCTGAATACCTTTTGCAGCGTTCCAAACAACTCCTGCTCCGTAGCGCACTTTAGAGGAAGCATAGTCGTACACATCGCGGATTGACTTACCGCTGAGTAAAATAAACGCTACGACAAACAAAATAATCCCGACTGCAAAGGTTCCTTCAACATCAAATAAGAACGTCCCCGTCGCATACCCGAGTGCACCGAGCATGCCTCCACCGAGGTCATCCGCTTGTCCGAGCAAATCCATGCGATAAAGTTCTAACGTGTTAATTAACACGGAACCGTTCGTAAAAGGACCAACACTTTGTAAGTTCTCAAACAAACTTAAGTGTGTATATAAAAGGACCGTAAACATCGCTAAATAGAGACCTGTAAGTCGTTTTGTCCAAACTTTAGGTAACACTCGTTTAAAAATTAACGTGAGCGCAAACAAATACAACAAGAAGGTGATAAAGTGATACCATTCCCCTGCAAAGAAACGAAACAACTGAATAAGAATCGTACCAACTGAACCAAAATTAAACGTCGCAATGAGAGCGAGCATGACAATCGCAATTCCGCTCAACTCAAACTTCAATTGCGTCGTCCAATCTTGCTGCTTTTTCTTTTTCTTCTTTTTCTTCCCCACTGCACTCCTCCCCCTAACAAAAAATCAAACATGGTCAGAGATGGCATTGCTGGTTTATTATAACATAAACCGCTTCTTTCAAAGCTTACAAACGTCTTACATCGCCTATGATCATAAAAAAGATGAGCAACATTTCGTTGTTCATCTTAGCTGTTCCAAAGTGTACCCGGTTCGTATTTTGGGTCTAAATAATCACTCGGATTCGGACTGATCAATTTCCCTACAACCCATTCACCCTCAGTGTTCTTTTCGAGCATAACGACACCTGTTTCAGTTTCTACGTAACACGATTCAAGTCCTTCTTCATTCGGAAAAATTTCTTCATAAGCGAGTGGGGTATATAAAATCATTGCAATGGCGCCTCGCCTTCATCGATCAATTGTCGTAATTTCTGAATCGCAGGTCCTAGCCCGCCTACTTCGTCAATCAACCCGTATTTAACCGCATCTTGTCCGACAACATTCGTCCCGATGTCCCTCGTTAAATTCCCTTTGTCGAACATCAATTCTTTAAACAGCTCATTTTTAATATTTGAATGGCCGGTGACAAATTGAATGACACGCTCTTGCATTTTCTCAAGGTATTCAAACGTTTGGGGCACACCGATAACGAGTCCATTTAAACGTACTGGATGAATGGTCATCGTTGCCGTTTCCGCGATAAATGCGTAGTCTGCCGCTACCGCTACCGGTACACCGATTGAATGACCACCACCAAGAACGATCGTTACGGTCGGCTTGCTCATGCTAGCAACCATTTCCGCAATTGCAAGTCCTGCTTCCACATCACCACCGACGGTGTTCAAAACGAGTAGCAATCCTTTAACTTTAGGATTTTGTTCTGTAGCAACAAGTTGAGGTAAAATGTGCTCGTATTTTGTCGTTTTATTTTGTGGGGGGAGTTGCATATGACCTTCAATTTGTCCGATGATCGTAATGCAATGAATGTCTGATTGCTCTGCGGTCGGCACACTCGTTTGACCGAACGCTTGAATTTTGTCGACGACGCTATCAGATTTTTTCCCTTTATCGATCGCAGGTTGTTCTTCAGGCATAAAAAAACCTCCTTTTCCCACTTAGTATTGATCTCATCGAACGGTTTATACACCGAAAAAACACCCGCTGACGAATCAGCGGGTGTTGATCATTACACTTCCATAATAATAGGTAAAATCATCGGACGGCGTTTCGTTTTGTCATAAAGGAAACGACTTAATACGTCACGAACGTTGCTTTTCAGCGAAGACCATTCGTTTACGTTATCACTCATACACGTCTTTAATGTGTCGGAGACTTTTTGTTTCGCTTCTTCGAGCAGTTCTTCAGACTCTCTCACGTATACGAACCCTCGAGAAATAATGTCTGGTCCTGAAACAAATTCACTCGTCTTTTTGTTTAGTGTAACAACAACGACGAGGATTCCGTCTTTAGAAAGTAACCGGCGATCGCGCAAAACGATGTTACCAACATCACCAATGCCAAGCCCATCAATTAAGACGTTTCCAGCAGGCACTTTTGATGCTTTAATTGCTTTTTTGTCTTCGAATAAAAGCACGTCACCGTTATCGACGATATGAATACGATCGCGATGAACACCTGTTGTCTGTGCTAGTTGGGCATGAGCAAACTGCATGCGGAATTCACCTTGAATTGGCATAAAGTGTCTCGGTTTCATAAGGTTAAGCATGAACATAAGCTCTTCTTGGCTCGCATGACCTGATACATTTACTTGCGGATACTTCGTAATTACTTCAGCACCTAGTTTGTACAACTGATCCACTACACGACCGACCGACTTCTCGTTGCTCGGTGATGGGCTAGCTGAAATAATGACCGTATCTTTCGGTAAAATCGAGAGCTGACGATCGCTTCCCTTTGCCATTCGATGTAGTGCAGAAACTGGCTCACCTAAACTTCCGGTACACAGTACAGCAACTTCATCAGTGTTGTATTGACTTAGTTCTTCTACGGAAATCACGAGGTTTTTAGGCACACGTAAATAATTTAAGCGTTTTGAAATATCAATGACCTTCATCATTGAATCTCCAACGATGGCGAGCTTGCGCTTCGTTTCATTCGCAGCGTCAATCACTTGTTGAATACGATACACATTCGATGAATACGTACTAACAATGACGCGCCCTTCTGCTTCACGGAACACGCTCTTAATTCCCGCTTCTGTATCTTTCTCAGACGGTGTTGTACCTGGTACTTCGGCATTTGTACTATCTGATAGCAATGCTAGCACACCTTTTTTACCGAAATCCGTCATACGACCAATATCTGAGAATTTGCGGTCTGGTGGTGTTTGGTCAATCTTAAAGTCACCAGTATACACAACATAGCCTTGCGGCGTCTGAATGGCAATTCCTAAACAATCAGGAATGCTATGGTTCACTCGGAAAAACTCAACGCGAATTTTCCCTGCTTTCATGTTTCCACCCGGTGAAACAACCTTTAACTTCGTTTTATCCGATGGGTTTTTCGCCTTAAGATCATCTTCAATGAGTCCGATCGTTAACTTTGAACCGTATACAGGGACTTGCAATTTATCAATAATGTATGCAAGTGCACCCGTGTGGTCTTCGTGTCCGTGTGACAACACGATTGCTTTTACTCGGTCTTTATGTTGTACCAAATAAGAAATATCAGGAATTACGACATCGATTCCGAGCATATCATCTTGCGGAATCATTTGACCTGCATCTAGTACAATCATTTCTTCATCTACTTCTACAACGTACATGTTCTTGCCCGTTTCCCCGAGTCCGCCCAGGGCAAACACACGTACTCGACTTTGTGTCTCTTCTTGCTTAGACATGTGTTCCTCCTACTTCATCTATTCTAGTTGTTGTCGCTTTTCCGTCTAAGCGACCTGTCCGTCTATAATCGCAAAAACATGCTACATGCTTATGCACCTTAACCGAACGAATGAACTGCTAGTAGTATAACTCAATATGAAGGGATAAAACAAGTCAGAACAAGGCAAATATAGGCATAGAAAAGCCCTAATGACCTTTGATCATTAGGACTTTGTTTGTCTTTGGTCCGTGCTCTAATCCTCAGCAAGTCTGAACATATGATGCAATGCGTTTACCGCTACGTCCATTTCATCTTCACGTACGAGCACCCAAATCGTCGTATGTGAATCTGTCGCTTGGAGAATTTCTATCTCTTCTTGATGCAGTGCGGTTGTGATTTTTGAGACAACCCCAGGAACGCCGGTCATCCCTGCACCGACGGCACTTACCTTCGCACATCGTGGCAAAAGATTCGCTTTGTAACCGAGCGTTTTAACCGCTTCTTGTACGTGTTGTTCTTGATGCATAGGCACAGTAAAAACGACTTCATAACGACTGATGTTAATAAAGTCTACACTTATCCCTTCAGCAGCAAGCTTCGTAAAAATCACAGAGGCTGCTCCGTGGTCTTCCTCAGCTTTTTGAACGGTTACTTGCGATAAATCTTTTACATACGTAATCCCTGTCACGAGCCGTTCTTCGACATCACTACCAGGAAGTTGATCTTTTGACATCGTAATGAGCGTTCCCGTTGAGTCAGACTGCAACGAGCGAATGCGTAATGGAATCTTTGCATACATCGCAATTTCTACAGCTCTTGGATGAATCACTTTTGCTCCTTGATAAGCCATGTTGCTCACTTCAGAATACGTGAGTGTCTTTAATGGCTTCGCATCATTAACGATTCGAGGGTCAGCCGTCATAATGCCATCCACATCGGTGAAGATATCAACATACTTCGCATTTAAAGCAGCACCGAGTGCCGTCGCTGACGTATCACTTCCGCCACGACCAAGCGTCGTTAACTCGCCTTTTGTAGACTCACCTTGAAAACCAGCAACGACAAGAACATCGCTTTCTTTGAACCGTTCAAGAATCGCATCCGTTTTCATTTCTGTAATGCGAGCATTTCCAAACGTATCGTTCGTTACAAACCCGGCCTGCTTGCCAGTGAGTGCACTCGCTTTTATGCCTTGACCGATTAAAAGGTTCGTAAACACGACACTTGAAATAATCTCACCACACGATTGCAACAAATCTTGTTCTCGCTTAGGAACGTGCGCATCGTTTCCATCAATTAACCCGAGCAACGTGTCTGTGCTATATGGGTCGTTACTGCGTCCCATTGCTGAGACAACGGCAACAACTTTGTGTCCACTTTCAACGGCAGAACGCACGTGCTGAGCTGCGATTTCTCGCAACTCAGCCGATTGTACACTCGTTCCGCCAAACTTTTGAACGACGATCGTCATGATGATTGTCCTTCTTTAACAATACCTAACTTGATCAAGCTTTCTGCAATTTGCACTGAGTTATACGCAGCTCCTTTTAACAAATTGTCAGAAACGATCCACATGTGGTACGCATTGTTTTTGTCGAGGTCTTTACGAACACGCCCAACAAAAACGTCTGGCAATCCTACAGATGTTGTCGCTAGCGGATACGTTTGCGTAGATGGATTGTCTTGAAGCGTAATACCAGCACCTTCTGAAAGGATTGCTTGAATTTCTTTTACGCTTTTTCCTTCTCCATCTGTCTCGATGTAAACCGACTCCGAGTGACCTGTCTCAACTGGAAGCCTTACGCAAGTAGCAGCAACTTCTAGTGCATCGTCATGCATAATCTTCTTCGTTTCATTGATCATTTTCATTTCTTCAAACGTATACCCGTTCTCTTCAAAAAGATCAATTTGTGGAACCGCATTAAAGGCAATTTGATAGTGTTTCTTATCACCAGACACTGGTAACACTTTAGGATCAATTTCTTTTCCTTCAAGAACATCTTTCGATTGTTCTTTCATTTCTTCAATCGCATCGAGACCGGCACCTGAAACGGCTTGGTACGTTGATACGATCACTTTCTTTAAACCGAGCGCTTTCTTGATTGGCTCAAGCGCTACGACCATTTGAATCGTCGAACAGTTCGGGTTCGCAATAATTCCGTTATGAGCCTTTAAGTCTTCCTCATTTACTTCTGGTACGACGAGTGGAACATTTTCGTCCATACGAAACGCACTTGTATTATCAATAACAATGGCTCCACGCTTTACAGCTTCTGGTGCCAGTTTCTTAGAAATTGAACCGCCTGCTGAAAACAGCGCAATTTGCATACCTTCAAACTGCTCTGGAGCAGCTTCTTCAACCGTATACGTCTTGCCTTTAAATACAATCTCTTTTCCAGCGGAGCGAGGTGATGATAATAATTTAAGAGAGCGAACCGGGAAGTCTTTTTCTTCGAGTGTTTTTAACATTTGTTGTCCGACTGCACCTGTGGCGCCGACAACGGCTACGTTATAACCTGTGTGTTCTGTCATTTGTTTAGTTCCTCCTCAAGGCATTCAACGATGTGCATTGATTCGCAATGTCACATACTAGTATTTACGATATAAGAGTCTATCAAATTAATCAACAGCCATTATACGTCAATCGTTATATTTATCGATTAAGAGCGGTTGGTATTGACGACCTTCTAATGCTTCTTCAATTGTTGACGGGATTGCTTCCATTCTCGCAACAAGTGACGTTGGCTTCTTGACCGGATCGTCTTGACCAAATGGCACGAGAAAGACGTTTTTCATCGTTAGAAGTGTCGCTAAGTTCTTCGCATTAAGACCGAGTGCATCGTTCGTGGAAATCGCCGCAACAACGGGTGAACCGTTTCGAAGTGTTGCTTTTGCAGCCATTAAAACCGGGGAATCTGTTAATGCATTCGCAAACTTGCTTAAGCTGTTTCCAGTCATCGGTGAAATGAGCATGCAATCAAGTGGCGTTCTTGGCCCGTAAGGCTCTGCTTTTACAATTGAATTAATGACTTCATGATCTGCTGCTTTCTCAATTTCTGAAATCCAATGCGCGGACTTACCGAACTTCGTATCTGTCGATTGCACCGTCCAGCTTACAAATGGTACGACTTCTGCACCTTTAGATCTGAGCGTATTAATTAGAGGAATAACCTCTTCTAACGTACAGTGAGAACCTGTTAAACCGAACCCTATTCTTTTCCCATTAAGATCCATGCCGAAACTCCTTTTCTAAGATCTTCCTTGTCGCTTCTCCAAGAATTTCTCCTGCTGTTCGTGGGGCGACTCTCCCTGGTAAACCAGGTACGTTCATAACGATGTTGGACAAGGAGGTTACATCTTTTTTCAAAAATGCTCCAGGCTTACTACTAATGTCTAGTAAAAACGCTGACGGTTTTAATTGTTGCAACACTTGTGGCGTAAACAAATGCGCCGGAATTGTATTGATAACAATATCAAATGAATTTAGCGATTGCTCAAATTCAGTAAACAACAACGTCTGAAAGCCCCTTTGAGCCGCTCGCGCTTCTTCTTTCTCAACAATTGTCGTGACCGTCACGTTCGCGCCAACACCTTTAAAAACGTCTGCAATCGTTTGCCCACATCTTCCGTATCCAAAAACACAGACCGTTGATCCGTGAATCGTATGATCCGTCTTTTCAATCGCTAATTGCAGACACCCTTCAGCCGTAGGAATGGAATTTAAAATCGCGACGTCTTCACGATCGAGAAAGCTCATCACTTTTCGATCTTTAATCTTTTTTAAAAACTCCGTTCTAACACCAGTAATCCAAATGCATTCTTTATTTGTACGTTCAACATGAGCCGTTGATAATTGTTTACTTTGACCATTTAAAACATCAATTGAACCGTCGTCTCCTATTCCTTGAACAGGAACAATGACCGCAGACAATTGTTCAAAAGGGATGTTTTCCAAGCTGCTTCGTACGACGTTTACATTGTCAGCTAGTTCATCGAACCCAACTGTATACAACGTATCAACATAGGCAGAAAGTGTCTCAATTAACGCTAGAAACCGACGATCTCCACCGAGTATGGCAACATGCAGCATGAACACCTTCCCCCCTTTACTAATTCCACACATGTTTAGATTATGAGCGTCTAGACAAATCGGTGACCACCGTTACTAAATGATTGGGGACTGTCCCCCAATGCGTTAATACGGCACTCTGGCGGGGGACTGTCCCCCATTACGGTAATACGTTACTATGCCGGGGGACTGTCCCCACAAAAAAAGCTGCTTGGGCGCTTTTTGCCCAAGCAGCTTACGGTTTATTTAGTTCGATCGACGATGATCATATCTTCTCCGATCGTATGGATGTGTCGCCAATGGATTTCTAGCATGTCTTCGGATCGTCGAAATGGTGTCCAGCGATTTGTCGGAAACAAAAATGCATGAATTTCACCTGTCGTCTCATCGATCCTAGCATCTAGGCGTCCCGGAACACCGAGACGTTCACCCTGTTCATAGTCAACGATTTCCTTTGCACTCATTTCACTAAGTCTCACAAGAACGCCTCCTCTTCATTGTAGTTTATGAAAGAGTAGAGGCGTTCAGAACGTTAACTCGGTGCTTTTCCTTCTTGGCTAATCAGAGAAAGGGCAATCGGACTATTGTACACCGATTCAGCAAACAATCTTACCTGATCGTGTGTCACACTTTCAATCCGTTCCGTCAAATCATCAAGCGTTTGGTGATCACCAATAGCTAGCTCATTACGACCATTACGATTCATTCGACTACTCGGACTCTCAAGACTTAAAACGGTACTCCCTAGTACGTGTGCTTTTGCATCTTCTACATCGGTTGCAGTAATTTCATCAGTCACAGCGAATTTTTTAACGGTATCAATAATAGCATGATAAGATTCATCTAAACGATGGGTTGCTGTTCCCGCATACACGGTTAGAAGACCGGTGTCTTGATAGGAAGTATGATACGAATAAACGGAATAAGCGAGTGCTTTTTGTTCACGAATTTCTTGGAACAATCGGCTGCTCATGCCACCTCCAAGCAAATGATTGTACAATACACTTGCATAAATGTTGTCTTCAACTAATGGAACCCCTTGGAAACCTAAACATAAATGCGCTTGCTCAACTGCTTTTTTGCGGATGAGGTGTTTCGGCTGAATCAAAGCCGGAGCAGAGTCGCATAGCTTACGTTCGCCTCTCTTGTGGTGAGAAAAAGCTTCTTCAATAACAGCTAATAACTTCTCATTTATTCTACCGGCAATTGAGATGACGATGTTCTCTGGACGGTATTCTCGCTCCATGAAATTGAGTAAATCTTCCCTCGTAAATGTGTTGATAGAAGCTTCTGTCCCGAGGATCGGGCGGCCAATTGAATGCTCGCCAAATGCTGCAACGTCTAAAAGGTCATGGACAACATCATCAGCGGTATCTTCAACCATGCGAATCTCTTCAATAATGACTTGGCGTTCTCGCTCAATCTCTTCTTCTAGAAACTCCGAACGAAAAAACATGTCTGTTAAAAGGCGCACCGCTTCTTCAGCATGACGCTCTAATACTTTCGTATAGAAGCACGTATACTCTTTCGATGTAAACGCATTCACATGCCCGCCGAATCGATCAAAACGAACGGCGATGTCTTGTGCATTCATCGTGTCTGTCCCTTTAAAGAGCATATGCTCAATGAAATGGGCGATTCCGTTTTCCTTTGCTGTCTCATTTCTAGAACCGGCATTTATCCATATACCGATAGAAGTTGAATGGACATGTGCCATTTCCTCTGTTACGATTCGAACGCCGTTCGGTAATGTTTTGCATTGAACCAATGCTCTCCCTCCTCAACACTTTCAATCTGTGGTCCTGTTGCTCTTTGCTCGCTCATGACGGAGGAAACCGGTGCAATCTCTAATCCTTGTTCGCGAATTTGAACGATCATCTCGTCAATTCCCTCAGCAGTCGGTTTTGTCGGGTGCATGAGCACCGTTGCACCTGGATGGATGTTCGTTACGACTCGCTCCACCATCGTATCGGTTGATGGATTTTGCCAATCAATGGTGTCTACTGTCCATAATACGGTATACATTCCCATATCACTAGCAATTTCGACAACTTTATCATTAAAACTTCCTGATGGAGGGGTAAACCACGTTGGTGTCACATCCAATGTCGCTTCAATGATGCTGTTCGTTCGCTCTAATTGATCTTTGATTTCTTCTTCAGATAACGTGGCCATGTCTGGATGATTGTACGCATGATTCCCGATTTCATGACCTTCTTCTTGAATCATACGTGCCAGCCGCGGCTGACTTTTCGTCCACGATCCATCAAGGAAAAACGTCGCTTTCACATCGTGTTCGTTTAATTTGTTAATGATCTCTGGAAGATGTTCATTTCCCCACGCCACATTAATTAAAAACGCAACTTGAGGCTTGTTCGGATGTGCTTTGTAAAATGGTGTCACATCAAGATCAGCCATACCAATTTCCGGGGCTACCTCATCGAATACAAGTAACTCTTCAATGTAGCGTTCTTCATCTTCCATGTTTTTGAGCGATGCTTCAACGTCCACCACTCGACCGTTATAACCTGGTATGCCTTTCCAGACCGGATCAATTACCGCATCAATTGGCAATTCATCGAATTCTGCTTTTGCCTGTTTAATCTTTTCTATGATCTCTTCATTCGTTTCTGTCGTTGTCATTGTTTCTACTTCTTCATTCCACGTATCTACCGTTTCGTCGGTAAAATGAGGAATTTGAAATGCAGTAAAGCCTATGAATATGACTGTTATTCCAACGATAAATTGAATAAATCGTATACGTTTCATCCGTGCATTCCTCCCTTGTCCTTATTTTATGCACAAGGGCTTCGAGA
Organism: Bacillaceae bacterium JMAK1; assembly: GCA_012970285.1. Taxonomy (GTDB): domain Bacteria; phylum Bacillota; class Bacilli; order Bacillales; family Marinococcaceae; genus Geomicrobium_A. The sequence goes on along the minus strand of JIBW01000002.1, from coordinate 610,607 downwards.
ATGACTGGAATTAATCGCTCTTATGTAAGTGGTCATTACGAAGGTAAAATAAAAAAACTTGGTAGTGGACCAAGTTTTTCAGTTATTCGCTTTTATTTTCAACCGGCTTCTCTTTTGTTTCTTCTTTTTCTTCATCTTTCAGAAGAACTTTATGAGAAAGGTTCACACGGCCTTGGTTATCAATCTCCGTAACTTTCACTTCAAGTCGATCCCCAATTTTGACGATGTCTTCAACTTTATTTACACGCTCTTTTGCAAGCTGTGAAATATGAACGAGACCATCTTTGCCTTTGAATAGCTCAACAAACGCGCCAAATTTCTCGATGCGTTTAACTTTACCGTTGTAAATCTCTCCAACTTCAACTTCACGAACGATGTCTTCAATAAGACGTTTCGCAGCTTCGTTTTCAGTTGCGTCTGTGGAAGAAATGTACACCGTACCGTCTTGTTCAATGTCAATCTTAACACCTGTGTCTTCGATGATTTGATTGATCACTTTACCGCTTGGTCCAATCACATCACGAATCTTGTCAGGTTTAATTGACATAGTCATAATCTTCGGCGCATAGGCAGATAGTTCAGGACGAGACGTATTAATAACATCAAGCATGCTGTTTAAGATGTGCAACCTTGCGATTCTTGCTTGCTCTAATGCTTCGACGAGAATATCACGGTCAATTCCTGAAATCTTCATATCCATTTGTAGAGCAGTAATTCCTTCACCAGTACCAGCGACTTTAAAGTCCATGTCCCCAAGTGCATCTTCCATTCCTTGAATGTCAGTAAGCACGGTTACATACTCGTCTTCTTTAACAAGACCCATTGCAATCCCTGCAACTGGTGCTTTAATCGGTACACCGGCATCCATCATCGCAAGCGTACTTGCACAAATACTTGCTTGAGACGTTGAACCGTTTGACTCTAACACTTCAGATACGAGGCGAATTGTGTACGGGAACGATTGCTCATCTGGAATCACGCGTTCTAATGCACGTTCTCCAAGTGCTCCGTGCCCAATTTCACGACGACCTGGTGCACGAATTGGTCCAGTTTCACCGACACTAAATTGCGGGAAGTTGTAATGATGCATGAAACGTTTTGACTCTTCTTGTCCCAATCCATCAATAATTTGAACTTCACCTAAAGCACCGAGTGTACAAACGCTCATCGCTTGTGTTTGTCCACGAGTAAAAAGACCTGAACCGTGCGTTCTCGGAAGAAGTTGTACTTCTGAAGCTAGCGGACGAATTTCTTCAGGGCCACGACCATCTGGGCGAATCTTTTCTTTCGTGATCAGCCTTCTGAATTCTTCTTTCGTTAGCTTATGTAAAATTTCTTTTACATCTCCGTGAATTTCTTCATCTTCAAATTGCTCAAGAATGTCCGTTTCGACAACTTTAAGTGCCACTTCTCGTTCATGCTTCTCTTTAACGAGTACCGCATCTTTTAGTTTTCCTTCAGACAGTGCACGAACTTGTGCTTCAATATCTTGGTTAACCGTTGCTAAAACGACGTCCATCTTCTCTTTGCCGACTTGGGCAATGATGTCTTCTTGGACAGCAATAATTGCTTTAATTTCTTCGTGTCCAAAAAGAATTGCTTCGAGCATTTTCTCTTCTGACACTTCGTCAGCTCCGGCTTCAACCATGTTGATGCCTTCCTTCGTACCTGCAACCGTTAAGTCCATAATGCTTTCTTTAGACTGTTCATGTGTTGGATTGACGACAAATTCACCATCAATTAATCCAATTTGAACACCTGCAATTGGACCTGCAAACGGAATGTCTGAAATTCCTAGTGCAAGTGAAGAACCAATCATAGCAGCCATCTCAGATGACGCATCTGGGTCAGAGCTCATAACTGTGTTAATAACTTGTACATCATTACGGAATCCATCTGGGAATAAGGGACGAATTGGACGGTCAATCAAACGACTTGTAAGCACCGCATGTTCAGATGGGCGGCCTTCACGCTTAATGAAACCTCCTGGAATCTTACCTGCTGCGTACAAACGCTCTTCATAATTAACCGTTAGTGGGAAAAATGGAAGGTCTTTTGGTTCTTTAGAGCCTGTTGCTGCTGTTAAAACGGCACTATCACCGTAACGCACGAGCACTGCTCCACTTGCTTGTTTTGCAAATTTACCAATCTCAAATGACATTTCACGTCCACCGACGGTGAGTGAAAATGTTTGGGGTTCACCTGTCATAAAAAACGGTTCCCTCCTTTAAAAACAAATTTAGTTAGATATCTTATAGATTTTAAAAAAAGCGGGAAATGTCCCCGCTTTTCTCGTTAACGACGTAATCCTAGCTTTTGAATGATCCCACGGTAACGCGTGACATCTTTGTTACGCAAATACGTGAGTAAGTTACGACGCTTACCAACCATCTTCAAGAGACCACGACGTGAGTGGTGATCTTTCTTGTGTGTACGTAAGTGATCGTTTAACTCGTTAATTTGCTCAGTTAGGATAGCGATTTGAACTTCTGGTGAACCAGTGTCCGTATCGTGAGTTTTGTACTCCTCAACGATTTGTTGTTTACGCTCTAGACTTAGTGCCATCCTTTCCACCTCCTTTTCTTCTATATCCTTACTCCTCGCAAATCGCCGGTGGAGCGTACCTGCCAAGAATAAGGTGTGTCGTCTCATCTAAGTGACAGACTACATGTGATAGAATACCTGTTTTTAGACAAAAATGCAAGAGATTCAGCTGATTTTAAAGTATTCTAACGCTTTTTTTTCATCATCTTTCATTTGGGCAACAAGCGCATCCGCTGATGAGAATTTCAAATCATCTCGAAGCTTCTCATAAAACTGGACAATCATCGTCTCCTCGTACAGATCTCCGTCAAAGTCGAGCAAGTACACTTCAATACTGACTTCTGTGCGATCATCAAAGAACGTTGGTAAATAGCCGACATTACATAATGCAGGGTACACACGGCCCTTCACGATCGCATCAACGACGTAAACACCTGTACTCGGTGTAATGAATGGTACATCTAATGAGAGGTTGGCAGTTGGAAACCCGAGTTCCCGTCCACGTTGATCACCACGAATCACTTTCCCATCAAGTTGATACGGTCTCGTGAGTAACGATTGTGCAAGTCTCATATGACCGTCTTTAATCGCTTGACGAATTCGAGTTGAACTTACTTTCTCCCCTTCTTGTTCCCATTTCTCTACGACGGATGTCGTAAAACGTCCTTGGCTATGTTCTGGCATCGTCTCCATTGAGCCTTTGCCGAACTTTCCATAGGAATAATCAAAACCAGCAACGACGTGCACAGCATGAATTGGGATAAGATAAGTATCGACAAATTGTTGAGGAGATAAACTCGAAAGTTCTCGGTCAAACGTTACGACAAACACATGATCCACACCGACCGATTCAATCGCTTTGATCTTCTGTTCAAGCGGTGTAATCTCATCGTACACATCGACAGGATTGTTCCCGAGCACAGTCTTCGGATGAGGGTGAAACGTAAGCACAGCACTTTCGACGCCTCGTTCCTTTGCCTTTGCCTTTGCTTCTTGAATGACTCGTTGATGCCCTTGATGAACACCATCAAAATACCCGAGCGCGACGCTAACCGCAGGGTTGTCATTACGTTCTTCTTCACTTCGCCCTTTTGTTAGGTAATGGATTTGCATACGCGTCACTCTTTCTTTTTAAGAAGGTCTTCGTAACATTACATTCGGTTTAATCTTCGAAGGCTTGTTCGGATGATGCTCATAGATGGCAACGAGAGTCCCTTGATACGTGAACACGAGCTTTTGCTCGAAGGAGACCGAAACATTCGATACATCAAGCACAGCACCATTTTTCACCAAATTAAACAACGAGTCACTTAGTTCCATATGTGGAAGGTGTTGAAGCGTTTCACTGATTGGTAGAAGATAAGACATCCTCTCTTCAAGAGAAGCTGCCTCCATTTGCTCTGCCGTTACACATTGAGAGTCTTTAACTCCGGCGCTCATCGTGCGAGTTAAAGAATGCAAATGTGCCGGAAACCCAAGCGCATGCCCGACATCAACAGCAAACGTTCGTATGTACGTACCTTTTGAACACATTACAGAGATTGGAAAGTGTGCAGATGTACCGTTTAGACTAATCTCTCCCGTACGCTTTGCATCGTAAATCGTCACTTGACGTTTCGGCCTTTCAACTTCAATACCTTCTCTTGCGTATTCGTATAAGCGCTTTCCTTTTACTTTTACAGCCGAATACATCGGAGGGATTTGTGTAATCTCGCCGTTGAATTGCTTCAAGACGTGATCTACCGCTTCTGCTGTTGGAGCATGGCTGACTTCGACTTCATCAAGAATCTCACCTTCAGCATCTTCAGTCGTCGTTGTCGCTCCGAGTGACACAATACCTTCATAAGCTTTTGGACGCTCCATTAACATTGGAACGAGCTTTGTCGCCCTTCCAATGCATAGAAGCAAAACGCCAGTCACAGCAGGATCAAGCGTTCCTGTGTGACCGACCTCTCTTGTTTGTAGCCATTTCCGAGCTTTAACGACCATGTCATGTGACGTATGGCCTGCTGGCTTGTACAAAGGTAATATTCCGCTTTCCATAGGCGTACTAATCCCCTTTATCTATATCTTTCAATAGCTCTTCAATGCGATTACCGTAGGCAATCGACTCATCAAATTCAAAGTCAAGCTCAGGCGTTTTACGTAACTGAATTCGCTTGCCAATTTCAGAGCGAACAAACCCTTTTGCCTTTTTCATTGCGGTTAGCGCCTGGCTTTTCTCTTCATCTGAACCTAATACGGTGACATAAACGGTTGCTTGTTGTAAGTCACCCGTTACGTCTACACCTGTTACGGTCACAAATTGTACGCGCGGGTCTTTGACTCCTCGCATTAAGATGTCGCTTAACTCTTTTTTCATTTGTTCACCGACACGTTGTGCACGCATTTGACTCATAATTCCACCTCAATCATTATTCGACTAGGTGTTATAACCATTCAAACGATATTGAGATGCACTCAATATCTTCGTGCATCTCAATCATGTTTTCTAGCACACGCAATTCTTTCTCAATGACGGTTTTATCATTGCTCACACAAGCTGCAGACAACACAGTACGTTGCCATGCATCTTGTTTATCCATTTCGGATACAGACAAATTGCGCTTTCTTGCTCGCGTAAGAATGCTTTGTAACACCGATCGTTTCTCTTTTAGAGAATGTGAGTCTGGCAACGAGCATTCAAGATGAATGACGCCTATCACGTTCTTGGAACTTCAACCATCTTGTAAGGCTCAATGATGTCGCCTTCTTTGACATCGTTAAAGTTCTCAAGCGTAACCCCACACTCGTAGTTTGTTGCAACTTCTTTTACGTCATCTTTAAAGCGTTTTAACACATCGACTTTACCGTCATAAACGATAACACCATCACGAATCACACGAACACTACTATCACGAGTGATTTTTCCTTCGAGAACGTAGCTTCCGGCAATCGTACCGATTTTCGATACTTTAAACGTTTGACGAACTTCTACTTGCCCGAGTATTTTCTCTTCGAACTCTGGATCAAGCATTCCCTTCATCGCTGACTCAATCTCTTCGATTGCATCATAAATTACACGGTGAAGACGAACGTCTACTTTCTCAGAATCAGCCGTACGTTTTGCGTTCACATCTGGGCGAACGTTAAACCCAACGATAACAGCGTTAGAAGCTGATGCTAAAATCACGTCAGACTCTGAAATTGCACCAACAGCCGTGTGAATGATGTTCACCTTCACACCTTCAACGTCAATCTTCTCTAATGAGCCTTTAACTGCTTCCGCAGAACCTTGAACGTCGGCTTTAATGATAACGTTGATTTCTTTAAGTTCCCCTTCTTGGATCTGATTAAACAAATCATCAAGGCTTACTTTAGAAGACTGTTTACGCTCAGCTTCTTTTGCTCTAGCTTGGCGACCTTCACCGACTTGACGAGCTTTTTTCTCATCTTCAAAGACGAGGAACTGATCCCCTGCTTGAGGAACATCACTTAAACCTGTGATTTCTACTGGCGTAGATGGGCCAGCTGTTTTTACGCGGCGCCCTAAATCGTTCACCATCGCACGAATTCGACCGAATGTGTTACCAACTACAATTGGGTCACCGACATTCATCGTACCGTTTTGAACGAGTAGTGTTGCAACAGGTCCACGGCCTTTATCAAGTTCAGCCTCAACGACTGTACCTTGAGCACGCTTTTCAGGGTTCGCTTTAAATTCCTCTACTTCAGAAACGAGTAGAATCATCTCTAGCAATTCATCAATGCCTTCACCTTTAACAGCAGAAACGTTAACGAAGATCGTTTCCCCACCCCATGCCTCAGGAACGAGCTGATGCTCTGTAAGCTCTTGCATGACGCGATCAGGATTGGCGTTTTCTTTATCCATTTTGTTAACCGCTACGATAATTGGTACTTCTGCTGCTTTAGCGTGGTTGAGTGCTTCAACCGTTTGTGGCATAACACCATCATCTGCTGCAACAACAAGAATCGTAATGTCAGTTACTTGTGCACCACGCGCACGCATCGTCGTAAATGCAGCGTGACCTGGTGTATCGAGGAACGTCACTTTCTTACCTTTATCTTCAACTTGGTACGCACCGATATGCTGCGTAATTCCGCCTGCCTCAGTGTCCGTTACTTTCGTTTTACGAATCGCATCAAGAAGTGTCGTTTTACCGTGGTCAACGTGACCCATAATCGTTACGACTGGAGGACGTACGCCCAAGTCAGCTGGTGCATCTGCTTCTTCGTACAGCTCCATATCTAGCACATCGACGATTTCTTCTTCTTCAACTTCAACGCCGAAATCTTCACAAAGGAGTTGGATAGTCGTGACGTCAAGTTCTTCGTTCTTTGTCGCCATAACGCCCATACCCATAAGCTTCTTAATGATTTCAGCAGATTCTTTTCTTAACTTTTCAGCGAGTTCAGCAACAGATAAACTACCTGAAATCTTGATTTTGTCTGGAGTTTTTGCCATTTCTTTCGGACGATTCTTCTTGCTCTTTCCGCGTCTACCTGGTCCACGGTTACCTCTTAAGTGTGCTGGACGTTGGTTTTGTTGTGGTGACTGCTTACGATTTCTCGTTGAGTTATCCACTTTCTTCGTTGGTTTCTTTGCATTGGCAGATTGCCCTTGCGAATTATCTTTTTTCTGCATACTCCCATCCTTACTCTCCGCTGATTCACTCTCTAGCTGTTTGATGGCATGATCATCAATCACGGACATATGGTTGTTAACTTCTATATTTTTGGCCTTTAAGGCGTTGACAATATCTTTACTGGACTTATTCACGGTTTTAGCGTATTCATATACTCGCATTTTCGGCATAGACATAACCTCCAGCTTCTAATCATCGATCATCGATGTCAGTTTTTTAGCGAACCCTTTGTCTGTTATGCCAAGTACAACCCTCTCCTGCTTTCCGATTGCTCTACCTAGATGTTCTCTTGTTCCTGCTGTTTTAATCGGTGTGTTGTATGATTGACACTTCGCATGAAACAATTTCTCTGTATTGTTAGACGCATCGTTTGAGATGAGTACTAAATCGACTTTGCGATCACGAACGAGTCGAAGAACGGTATCTTCCCCACTGACGAGTTTACCAGCACGCATACACAACCCTAAAAAGCGGTAAAAAGCCTCATCAGTCATTAATCGTCCCTCTACTTTCTTCAATCAATCGCTCATAATCTTCTGTAGTGATTTTCACTTTTAAATGACGAGATAATAAATCCTTATCTTTTAACTTCTTAAAACTTTCATGGTCGTTCGTAATGTAAGCTCCTCGACCATTCTTTTTGCCCGTTAGGTCAACAGAAACGTGACCGTCAATGTCACGCACGATGCGTGTTAATTCTTTCTTTGGCTTCATCTCATTGGAGACGATGCATTTTCGCATCGGGACTTTGCGTTGCTTCATTCTTCTTCTTGCTCCTCAACGTGACCCACGAATTCAGACTCTTCATCCACAGACTCTCCAGGAACACGAGCCGTATTCGGATCGTAAATACCGAGTTCTTCTGCTTCTGATTGAGACTTAATGTCAATCTTCCAGCCTGTTAACTTCGCTGCTAGACGTGCGTTTTGTCCACGCTTACCGATCGCAAGTGAAAGCTGGTAGTCTGGTACGACGACGAGTGTGCTTTTTTCCTCTTCATTCACTTGAACATCAAGCACTTTTGATGGACTTAATGCGTTACCTACGTAATTAACCGGGCTCTCTGAGTATTCAACGATATCGATCTTCTCGCCTTTAAGTTCGTTTACGATCGTTTGAACACGTCCACCTCGTGGACCTACACATGAACCGACAGGATCGACTTCTGGGTCTGCTGCAAAAACAGAAATCTTAGAGCGATCTCCTGCTTCCCGAGCGACAGAACGAATCTCTACAGTTCCATCATAAATCTCTGGTACTTCTAATTCAAACAAACGCTTTAACAGACCAGGATGTGTTCTTGAAATCATAATCTGTGGACCTTTAGTCGTTTTTTCTACTTTCGTAATATACGACTTAATCCGGTCGTTGTGTTTGTATTCCTCATTTGGCATTTGCTCGTTTTGAGGTAAGATCGCTTCAACTTTCCCGAGATCAACGTAAATAAAACGGTGGTCTTGGCGTTGAACAATCCCTGTCATAATATCTTCTTCACGGTCAATGAAATCAGAGTAGATAATGCTTCTCTCTGCTTCACGTACACGTTGTGTGACGACTTGTTTTGCAGTTTGTGCCGCAATACGTCCGAAGTCTTTCGGTGTTACTTCAATCTCAACAATATCATCCAAATCATAGGAAACACGGATTTCCTTTGCAGATTCAATGGAGATCTCAAGCCTTGGGTCAAACACTTCTTCAACGACTTGCTTTCTTGCAAATACTTTAATCTCTCCAGTATCTCGGTTAATGTCAACACGGACATTCGGAGCTTGGCTGAAATTACGTTTGTATGCAGAAATAAGCGCTGCTTCTATCGCTTCTAACACGATTTCCTTTTCGATGCCTTTATCTTCTTCTAAAGTAGTTAAAGCATCTAGAAAGTCGCTGTTCATAACGGTACATATCCCCCTTCAAGTAGTACTACGGCTTAGAGTACAGATAGCCTTGCTGTAGCAATTTTTTCTCGTGGAATCGTGATCGTTTTCTTCTGTGCTTTCACACGAATCTCAATCGTTAAGGTTTCACTTTCATAGCTTATCAAATTGCCTTCAAATTCCTTTTGTCCGTCCAGTTGCTCGTACGTTTTCACATAAACGTTTTTGCCAACCGCCTCGACAAAGTCTTTGTCTTTTTTGAGCGGTCGTTCAGCGCCTGGCGAGCTTACTTCTAAATAATAAAATCCTTCAATTGGATCTTCACGGTCTAAAACTTCGCTCACTCGCTCACTTACGAGGCTACATTCATCGAGTCCAATTCCGTCTGGATGGTCGATGAACAAACGTAAAAACCAGTTTTTACCTTCTTTTTTGTACTCGATATCAACGAGTTCCATTCCGAGTTCTTGAAGGATCGGTTCGGTAATTTCTGAAACGGCGGTTTGAATGTTTTGTGACATCGTTTCCCTCCTTGCTGCGACAATCATTACTTTATCGGAATCGACTTATTACATACAAGAAAGAGTGGGGAAGCCCCACTCTTTCATAAAAACTTATCCGTTTGTCACCGATAATAACGATAGCACATATTCCCAGACAATGCAAATGCCTAAGGGTTACGGCTTAAAACAATGACAGTTGGTTTGAATCTGGTAAGCCTTCAAGCGCTCCACTCTGATCGAGATGTTCAATGACTGTCTTGGTCGCTTTGCTTCGCTGTTGAAGATCTTCTTTAGATAGAAACTCCCCATCAACTCGCGCTTCAACAATTGATTTCGCAGCGTTCGCACCGACTCCTTCGAGTGCACCAAACGGTGGAATTAACCCATCGTCTTCTACGAGGAATGTCGTCGCTTCAGAACGATACAAGTCAATATCTTTAAATTCAAAGCCACGTTCACACATTTCAAGAGCAAGTTCTAGTACGGTGACTAAGTTTTTCTCTTTTGGCGATGCATCAAAACCTTTGGCGTTAATTTCTTCAATTCGCGCTCGAATGGCAGCTCCACCTTTTTGCATCGTGTCAATTTCGAAATCACTCGCTCGTACGCTGAAATACGCTGCGTAGAAAAGAATCGGATGGTGAACTTTGAAATAGGCGATTCGTACTGCCATCAGTACATAGGCGGCAGCATGGGCTTTCGGGAACATGTACTTAATCTTTAAGCACGAGTTAATGTACCACTCAGGTACATCATGCTTACGCATCTCCTCAATCCACTCTTCTTGCAAACCTTTCCCTTTACGTACGAACTCTGTAATTTTAAACGCAAGACCTGGCTCAAGCCCTTTGTAAATCAGGTTTACCATAATGTTGTCTCGAAGACCAATTACGTCTTTCAACTCACAAACCCCGTCCCGGATCAACTCTTCAGCATTTCCGAGCCACACGTCCGCACCGTGTGAAAGACCTGAGATTTGTAGAAGCTCTGAAAACGTCTTCGGTTTCGTTTCTTCAAGCATTTGACGAACGAAGCGGGTTCCGAATTCGGGGATACCGTACGTTCCCGTCTTACACATAATTTGATCTTTCGTTACACCTAATACTTCTGGACCTTCAAAGATTTTCATAACTTCTTTGTCATCAAGTGGAATGTCTTTGGGATCCATTCCGCTTAGGTCTTGCAACATACGAATGACCGTCGGATCATCGTGCCCGAGAATATCGAGTTTTAATAAGTTGTCGTGAATGGAATGGAAATCAAAGTGGGTCGTCTTCCACGTTGCATTTTTATCATCCGCAGGAAATTGAACTGGACTAAAATCATGCACATCGTATTCCTCTGGAACAACGATAATTCCACCTGGGTGTTGCCCGGTCGTTCGCTTTACTCCCGTACATCCTGAGACGAGGCGATCGACTTCTGCACCACGATAATAAAGGCCGTTGTCATTTTGATAGCCTCGAACATACCCGTACGCGGTCTTTTCAGCTACCGTACCAATCGTACCGGCACGATATACATTTTCTTCACCGAATAAGTCACGTGTATACGCATGAGCTCGTGGTTGATACTCGCCAGAGAAGTTCAAGTCAATATCGGGAACTTTATCCCCTTTAAATCCGAGAAACGTCTCAAACGGAATGTCTTGCCCATCGCGGTCATAATTCGCTCCGCATTTCTCACATTCTTTTTTCGGTAAGTCATACCCAGATGCAACAGAGCCGTCATCAAAAAAGATTGAATGAGTACATTTTGGACAAACGTAATGTGGCGGCAATGGGTTTACTTCGGTAATCTCTGACATTGTTGCAACAAACGATGAACCGACTGAACCCCTCGAACCTACGAGGTATCCATCTTCAAGGGAACGTTTTACGAGCTTTTGTGAAATTAAATAGATAACCGCAAAGCCGTGACCGATAATGCTGTCTAGTTCTTTTTTAAGTCGGGCTTCAACAATTTCAGGCAACTCTTCACCGTAAATCTCTTTCGCCTTGCCGTACGTAATGTTACGCATCTCGTCTTCGGCACCTTCGATCGTTGGCGTATACAATTCGCTTGGAATCGGTTGGACGTCATCAGCGAGATCCACGAGGTTGTTCGGCTCGACGATGACGGCTCGTTTCGCTGCTTCTTCACCTAAAAACGACAGTTCTTCTACCATTTCATTTGTCGTTCGAAAATGCGCTTTCGGTAACGTTTGGTTGTTAAGTGGGTTTGCACCACCTTGAGAACCAATTAAAATTTTACGGTACACGGAATCCCTCGGTTCCAAGTAATGAACATTGCCCGTTGCAATGACAGGCTTATCCAACTTTTCTCCGAGACTATGCACTTTGCGTAACACATCATACAGTTGTGCTTCGGTACGAATGATTTCTTTTTCAACGAGGTGCATATACAGCGCAGGTGGTTGGATTTCAATGTAGTCATAAAACTGCGCGATCTTCTCTGCCTCTTCTAACGACTTCTGCATAACCGTCTCAAACACTTCGCCTTTCTCACAACCAGAGCCAATATATAACCCTTCACGGTGTTGCTTTAACTTTGAACGGGGAATTCTTGGTGTTCGATGGAAGTAGTGCATGTGTGAAAGGGAGACGAGCTTGTACAAATTCCTTAACCCGGTTTGATTTAAGACGTGAATCGTCACATGCGATGGGCGGTTTTTATAGAAATCACCTTGACCCATGTTGTCATTCAGTTGATTGTGATACTCAATCTCTTTCTCTTGAGCGTCCTTAGCAAGCTTTGAATACAAATAAGCGGTCGCTTCCGTATCATAAATCGCACGGTGGTGACTCACAAGTTCAATATCAAACGTCTTACAAAGTGTGTTCAGACGATGATTTCTAAGGTTCGGGTGTAAAAACCTCGCTAACTCTAGCGTATCTACGACTGGGTTCGTCACTTCAGGCCAACCGAGCTTTTTGTATCCAGCATTAATAAAACCAATATCAAAGCTCGCGTTGTGGGCAACAAGGCCACAATCACCGACAAAATCACGAAACTCTTCTAAGAGTTGACTCACTTCTTTGGCGTCTTCTAGCATTTTGTCCGTAATGCCTGTAAGCTCCGTAATTTTAGCGGTTAATGGAACGTGCGGATTGGCAAAGGATTCATAACGCTCAATGATCTCACCGTTGACGACCTTTACAGCAGCAAGCTCAATAATCGTGTCATACACTGCAGAAAGACCAGTCGTCTCAACGTCAAAAACAACAAACGTGTCTTCAAGCAAATGCTGTTTCGCTTCATTGTACGCAATAGGAACCCCGTCATCGACTAAGTTGGCTTCCATGCCGTAAATTGCTTTAATGCCATGCTTTTTCGCTGCAGAGTATGTTTCTGGGAACGCTTGAACAACACCATGGTCCGTAATTCCGACCGCACGGTGCCCCCACTTGGCAGCTTGTTCAATGAGCTGTGAGCTCGTAATGGTTGCATCCATCTGACTCATAACTGTATGCGCGTGAAGTTCGACTCGACGTTCGTCTTCTGGCGCATCGTCCATACGCTCTGACATTGAAATCTCCGTAATGTCATTGGCAATCATCACAAGGTCACGAACGAAGGTGTCGTTTTGAATACTCCCTCGTGCTTTAATCCACATTCCTTTTTTTAGTTGCTGCATCATCGGGATGTCTTCTTTGTCTCGTGAGAACATCTTTACGAGCAACGAATCACTATAATCGGTAACTTTGCACGTAAGAAGCAGTCGACCGCTACGGAGTTCTCGTGTTTCTACATCAAACACGTAGCCTTGAATCGTGACCCGTCGTTCTTCATCTTGGATGGAGGTTAGTTGCATCGGTTCGTCTTTAATCGGATATCCGAGTTGAAGAGGTGCATTCTTTATGCTGTTCTCTGCACTTTTCTCTTGTTTCTGTCGCTCCATCATCGCTTCAATGACTTTTGACTGCTCTTCTTCTTTTTTCTTTTCTTGGAATCGTTGTTGCTCTTCTTCATCAGCACCGACAAACGTATACACATTGATTCGTTCAAATCCACATTCAAGAAGTGCTTTTTCAATGACCGGCTTCGCTTGACGGTCAAGAGAAGTCGCTTCTGCATCACTTAGGCTTCGTATCCCAAGTCCCTTGTCTGATACGTGTGGCTTCAACCGTTCTAGTTTGAGTTGTATGTGGTCGGGTAGCTCTTTCGTTTTCCGTACGATCGCTGGCCAAAATGACTCAACATTGTCCAAGTTAAGCGCACCTGCCCTATACGACACTGTAAATCCGACGGATGCAATCTCACGAAATGCAAAGACGAGCTTTTCTTCAAGCATCTCAAAGACGAGTGGCGTTACGGGAGATGGAAGCTGAATGTAAAATTGCCAGTGACGTCGCTCTCGATTAACTTCTAACCGTTCAATCGAGCCTTCGCCAAGCTCTTTTTCCTTAATTTCTTCTGGAATACCGATCTGCTCTAATAAAAGCTGAAATCTCTCTAGTCTTACGTGATCGCTCACTGACGTGCACACCTTCTTTCAAATCCTATCATGAAAAAGAGAGAGACGATTCCTCGCACCCTCTCTCACCTTGCATTTATCTTTTCAAAAACGCTGCAAGCTCGTCCACATGTACTTCATGAACGACACCCGTTTTACGTTCCTTCACTTCAACGATTCCTTCACTCGCTCGTTTCCCAACAGCAATGCGTAGTGGTAATCCGAACAAGTCACTATCTTTAAACTTCACACCTGCTCGTTCTTTACGATCGTCATACAACACGTCATAACCGTCTTGTTGAAGGGTTTCGTAAAGCTTTTCACTTAGCTCAACTTGCTCTTCTGCTTTTGCATTTAAGACGAGCAAATGCAAGTCAAATGGTGTAACTTCATTTGGCCAGACAATGCCGTTCTCATCATGGTGCTGCTCAATGATTGCCGCAAGCGTTCGTGATACGCCGATACCGTAACAGCCCATCTTCAATGCTTGACTGCGACCATTCTCATCAAGAACTTCAGCTTTTAACACTTCGGAATACTTCGTGCCAAGCTTAAACACTTGTCCAACTTCAATACCTTGAGCAAATTGGATTGTACCAACGCCGTCTGGAGAAGCATCGCCTTCTTTAATCATTCGAAGGTCAATAAGATCAGCGTCCGCTAAGTCACGAGAGATCGATACATTCGTAAAGTATTGTCCTTGAGCGTTTGCACCAGTTGTTGCATTTTTCACGTGTGTTAGTCCGTGATCTACGACAACTGTTAGCCCTTCATCTGCATGAAGTGGTCCAACATACGCTTGTTCCACACCGAACAATGCTTCAACTTCTTTTGACGATGCTTCTTGAACCGCAAGCGTCTTGAAGTGTCCACTAAGCTTCACATCACTCACCGTGTCTTCAGCTTTAGTAACGACAAGCACAGGCTTTTCATCTACGAAACAGAGTGTGTTTCGTAGTTCAATTGAATTGCCTGAAACAGCAGCAGCTAGATTGTCAGCTGAGATTTCTTTCAGGTCTTGTTCAACACCAACCGCTTCTTCTGTCGGTGCTGCTGTTGCTGCAATTTCAATGTTCGCTGCAAAAGTTGACGCATCGGAGTACGCAATCGTGTCTTCACCAATCGCAGCGAGCGCTTGGAATTCATGCGTTTCACCAGCCGAGCCACTAATCGCACCACCGTCTGCTTTAACAGCACGAAAATCGAGTCCACAGCGCTTGAAGATTCGTTCATACGTCTTGTACATCGACTCGTACGTTTCGTTTAGCTCATCATCTGACACGCTAAATGAATACGCATCTTTCATAATAAATTCACGTCCGCGAAGCAACCCAAAGCGCGGACGGCGCTCATCGCGGTACTTCGTTTGAATTTGATACAAATTCACTGGTAAGCGTTTGTACGACGCAATGCCGTCACGTACGAGTGTGGTAATTACTTCTTCATGCGTCGGCCCGAGTACGAATTCACGATCATGACGATCATTCAGTCGCATTAGTTCAGGTCCGTAATCACCGAGACGACCTGATTCTTCCCAAAGCTCTGAAGGTTGAATCGCAGGCATCAATAGTTCTTGTGCACCTGAGGCATTCATCTCTTCGCGAATGATCGTTTGGATTTTTTGAATCATGCGAAGCCCAAGTGGTAAATACGAGTAGATTCCCGATGCCGTTTGGCGCATAAGTCCAGCTCGTAACATGAGTTGATGACTTATCGCCTCAGCATCAGACGGTACATCACGCATCGTTGGACTGAAAAATAATTGTTGTCTCATCGCGTTCATCTCGCTTTATTAGTAGTTGATTTATAAGAACAATCGAGTAATGTCATTCCATGTTACCATGAGTACGAGTAACATGAGTAAGGCAAATCCTACAAAATGTGCCATTCCTTCTTTATTCGGGTCAAGAGGCTTTCCACGAATCGCCTCAATTCCGATAAAGACAAGGCGCCCACCATCTAGTGCTGGAATTGGCAGTAAGTTCACGATTCCGATGTTTACACTTAACATCCCGGCCCATAAAAATAGCATTTCATAGCCGAGTGCAACAACGTCCCCGGTAACATCATAAATGCCTACAGGTCCAGCTAACATATCAATGGAGAATTCACCTGTGAAAATTAACGACAACACATCAAAAATTAATTCGACGACTTCATATGTTTGAACGAAACTGTTTTGGATGACGAGTAAAACACCGTTATCACGTTCAGGTATAATCCCAATTTGACCGATGTCTCGGTCCCAAGGTTCGTGGTACACAGCAGTCGGTGTAATCGAAATCGTTTCAACGGAGCTGTCTCGCTCTATGCTAAATGCAATCGCTTCATCCGGGCTATTCTGAATATATTCTTGGACTTCTCGCCAGTCACTCATTTCTTGTCCATCAAGCGCTAAAATGGTATCCCCGTTTTGAAGACCTACTTCTTCAGCCGGTGATGTTTCTGCCACTTCACCTACTTCTGGGACAGGCACGCCGTCCATAAATCCATACCCTATAAACAGTACAATCGCTAAAACGAAGTTCATAAACGGTCCTGCAAAAATCGCTACCGCTTTTTGCCACGGTTTCTTTGAACCAAACTGGCGGTTCCACGGAGCAATTTGATCCCGTTCTTCGTCGACGATTAAGTCTGCTTTCGGGTCAACTTCATATGTCTGTAATCCTTCTTCTTCGTCGCCGTATGCATCAATCTTTAGTTGATGTTCTAGATCAATACGTTCAACGCTTACGACTTTCGCTTCTGGGTGTTTCGCTTTGTTGTTGACAATAATCTCTTTAACTTTGTCTTGCTCATTAAACGTTAATCCAATTTCATAGCCTGGTTTAATCTGAACTGTTTCTGGATCTTCACCGGCCATGCGTACGAACCCACCGATCGGAAAAAGACGGATCGTATAGAGGGTTTCATTTTTCTTTTTGGAATACAATTTCGGTCCGAAGCCAATGGCAAACTCCCGGCAGAGAATGCCCATTTTCTTCGCAAAGTAAAGATGTCCCCATTCGTGAATGGCTACGATCAAGCCAAAAATAATGATGACGGCTATTAACGTTTGCACGTGCGTCCCACCTTCTCTGTCATTGCGCTGCTACACGTTGACGAGTCTCTTCATCGATCTTAAGAACTTCTTCAATCGAAGGGTGCGAGATGTGCGTATGCGTTGCGAGCGCTTTTTCTACAGTTTCTGCTATTTCTAAGAACGACAATTCTTCTTTCAAAAACTTCTCAACCGCAATTTCATTCGCCGCATTCATTACCGTCGGCATTGAACCGCCTTTTCTCCCAGCATCAATGGCAAGATCTAAACAACGGTGTCGGTCTTTGTCGGTTGGCTCAAAATGAAGCTTGCCTACTTCCAACAAGTTTAACCTTTCTGTACCGTGAAGTTCAAGTCGATTCGGATACGTCAATGCGTATTGAATCGCAACTTTCATGTCTGGTGAACCGAGTTGTGCCATAACGCTCTTGTCTTTGTACTCAACGAGTGAATGAATAATGCTCTCACGGTGGATTAAAACGTCAATATGATCATAATCAATATCAAACAACCAACGTGCTTCAATCACTTCAAGACCTTTGTTCATCATCGTTGCTGAGTCGATCGTTACTTTTTGTCCCATCGACCAGTTCGGATGTTTAAGAGCGTCTTGAAGCGTTGCACGCTTCAGCTCATCAAACGACCAATCTCTAAAGCTTCCACCTGACGCGGTCACGATGATTCGTTCCACTTCGCTCATTTTGTTGCCTCGTAAGCTTTGCAAAATTGCTGAATGCTCACTATCAACGGCAATTAATTCAGCACCGTATTTCTTACACGCCTCGGTTACGATGTGTCCTGCGGTAACGAGCGTTTCTTTATTCGCAATGCCGATCGTCTTCCCAGCTTTAATCGCACTCATCGTCGGCTTTAACCCTCGTGCCCCGACCATTGCATTCATAACGAAATCAATGCTCGGTGACATTAATGCTTCTAACATTGCTTCTTCACCAGCGTAAGCTTTCGCCTGTCCTAAATGGCCTTCTAAACGCGAGAGATCTTCTTTACGTTCAATTAAGACGACGTTCGGTTGGAATTCTGCAATTTGCTCTTTTAAAAGTGGAATGTTTCGTCCACATGCGAGTAGTTCTACTGTGAACTGATCACGATGCTCACGAATAACGTCTAACGTTTGCGTACCGATAGACCCAGTTGATCCTATGATGGCAACTCTTTTCATATGCTTATCCCCCTAAAATGACCGACACAACATAAAGCAATGGAAAGACGAATAATAGACTATCAAAGCGATCGAGTACCCCTCCGTGCCCTGGTAGAATTCGTCCAGAATCTTTCACATCGTAATAGCGTTTAAATGCTGATTCAACTAAATCCCCACATTGTCCAGCTATTGAAATGACAAGTAAAGCGACAATCGTAACGAATAATGATTCATAAGGTGGTAAAAAGAGACTATAAACAATCCCTACGATGAGCGCTAATAGTAAGCCTCCCGTTGCACCTTCAATCGTTTTATTCGGTGAAATATGTGGTGATAATTTTGTTTTTCCGAATTTCTTTCCGAATAAATAAGCGCCTGTGTCTGTTGCCCAAATCGCTAGCAACACAAAAAATATGTATGGTAATCCAAATTCAATGCGAGCCGCATAGAAGAAATGAAAACCGATTCCTACGTATAACGCCGAAAACACGACAAATGCAACAGCACCAAAATGATAGCGGTTGTTCGAAAGAAACGTCGTGAGCAGTAACAACATGAAGATGACAATTAACCATGCAAGCGTCGTCTCATTGTTAAAGCGTTCTAAGTTCGGTCCGGTCAGTAATAAAACGAGGGCAGCACTAACTCCAAGTGCTGCAGGAATTGATAGAATTGGAATTTTGTTCATACGAAGCAACTCAAAAAACCCAACGACGGTCATTGCTGCGACGAGGGCTAGAAAAAGCGGGCCACCTACAATAAGTGGAATTAATAAAACGACGAGTCCTACAACTGCTGTTAACACTCTAAGCTTCATAAGAAATCTCCTTATAGACTGCCGTATCGACGCTTGCGCGCTTGATAGACGTCAATCGCTTCTAAGAAGTCTTTTTTTGAGAAATCGGGCCATAAAACGTCCGTAAATACGAATTCACTATAAGCCATCTGCCAAAGCATGAAATTACTCAAACGGATTTCTCCACTCGTTCGAATGAAGAGATCAGGATCTGGGTAATGGTGACTAAATAAGCTCTCTGTAATGTCTTGTTCGGTAATGCTATTGGCGTCACGCTTCCCCTCATCCACTTCAAGACAAAGCTTCTGTACAGCCCGAGTAATGTCGGCTCGGCCTCCATAGTTCAAGGCCAAATTCAAAACAATTCCATCGTTATTTGCCGTTTCATTGACTGCTTTTTGCACCGCATTTACCGTGTGCTGCGGAAGACCATCATTTGATCCCATCATTTTGACTTGAACGTTGTTTTTCATTAACTTCGGTAACTCGCTCTCAATAAAGCGTTCTGGCAAACGTAAAATGAAATCAACTTCGGTTTGTGGACGACCCCAATTTTCAGTAGAAAACGCAAAGAGGGTAAGGAATTTCACCCCGATATCATCTGCACTTTCTGTGATTTCATGAATTCTTTTCATTCCTTCACGATGACCGATGTTCCGAGGAAGGCCACGTTTTGTTGCCCATCTCCCGTTCCCATCCATGACGATCGCTACGTGCTCTGGGACGTGGAGAATTGTCCCCGCCTCTTGAGATTCATTTTGCTTTTTTAAAAACCTCTCCAACATTGTACGCACCAGCCTCGTGTTCGTAAAATACTCCAAAAGTAAACAACCTACCGTTTACTTTTATTGGTTGCGGAAGGTTTAATTTTAATATATTTTTCGTGCAAGTACAAGATAAAACCCTCTGCAAATAGAGGGTTTTATCTGCATGGAGCGACTTACACTTCCATAATTTCTTTCTCTTTCGCTTCCGCGATGCTATCCACTTCTTTTACGTGATCGTTTGTTAACTTTTGGATTTCTTCTTGACCACGACGTGATTCGTCTTCTGTGATGTCACTATCTTTCTCTTGCTTTTTAAGAGAGTCGTTCGCATCACGACGAATGTTACGAACAGATACGCGAGCATCTTCTGCGTATTTACGAACGAGCTTTGCAAGCTCTTTACGACGCTCTTCAGTAAGCGCTGGAATCGAAATACGAATGACTGAACCATCATTGTTCGGCGTAAGCCCAAGATCTGCTTTTAAAATTGCTTTTTCAATTTCAGCAATCGATGACTTATCAAATGGTGAAACAACAAGTAAACGTCCTTCTGGGACACTCACTGTAGCCACTTGATTGAGTGGTGTATCCATGCCGTAATAACTTACTAAGACTTTATCAAGAAGGGCTGGGTTTGCACGTCCTGCTCGTAGTGTAGCAAGCTCACGGTTTAGAGCTTCGATTGACTTTGTCATTTTTGCTTTCGCATCTTGCATAATTTCTGCTGACATTAGGATTTTCCCCTCACAATCGTTCCGATTTTTTCACCTTCAACCGCCCGTTTAATGTTGCCTTCTTCTGTAATTGAGAAGACGAGTAACGGGATGTCGTTATCCATACAAAGTGATGAAGCGGTAGAATCCATCACTGCAAGACCATCCTTCAATACGTCTAAATAGGATAGTTCTTCGTATTTCACTGCCGTTGCATCTTTGAAAGGATCAGCACTATACACACCGTCGACTTTGTTTTTCGCCATTAGAATGACGTCGGCTTCAATTTCTGCCGCACGCAGCGCAGCCGTCGTGTCTGTTGTAAAGTAAGGGTTACCTGTGCCTGCTGCAAAAATGACGACGCGCTTTTTCTCCAAGTGGCGAATCGCTTTACGACGTATGTACGGCTCAGCAACTTGTCTCATTTCAATACTTGTTTGTACGCGACTTTCAACTTCAATATCTTCCAAACTGTCTTGTAGTGCGAGCGCGTTCATAACTGTTGCAAGCATTCCCATATAGTCAGCTGTCGCACGATCCATCCCTTGCGAACTCCCTGCCATACCACGCCAAATATTTCCTGCGCCTACGACAATCGCTACTTCTGTTCCTAAGCTTACAACGTCTTTAATTTGTTTTGCAATCGATTGAATGACATTCGGATCAATGCCATACCCTTGATTTCCTGCAAGTGCTTCCCCACTTAATTTCAATATGACACGATTGTATGTGTGCATGTGTTGCTCCTCCAATTAACAATTTGTTGCGTGTTTAAAACATTTAGGTTGTAAAATAGGGAACACAAAGTGTTCCCTATCTCTTTACTTCTTCACTTGAGACATTACTTCGTCTGCAAAGTTATCTTCACGCTTTTCAATACCTTCGCCAACTTCGTAACGTACGAAAGTTTTCACTGTTGCATTGTTCGCTTTAAGGAATTTCTCAACCGTTTGGTCACCATCTTTAACGAATGGTTGGTCAATAAGAACAACTTGTTCGAAGAATTTCTTCAAACGACCTTCAACCATTTTCTCAACGATGTTTTCAGGCTTTCCTTCATTAAGCGCTTGTTGCTTAAGAATTTCGCGCTCTTTGTTTGTTTCTTCTTCAGGTACACCGTCACGGTTTACATATTTCGGGTTGATTGCAGCAACGTGCATTGAGATGTCTTTTGCAATTTGCTCATCAGTAGTTCCTTCAACAACTGAAAGAACGCCGATCTTACCACCCATGTGCAAGTAAGCTCCGAATACGCTGTTATCGCCTTTTTCAGCGATTGTAAAACGACGAAGTGAAATTTTCTCGCCGATTTTAGACATTTGGTCAGTAATATAGTTCTCAAGCGTACCGCCATCTGTCATTTCTGTTTGAAGTGCTGCTTCGACATCTGCAGGCTCCGTTGCAAGCAAGTGATTTGCAATTGTATCAACGAGGTTCAAGAACCCTTCGTTTTTCGCAACAAAGTCCGTTTCAGCGTTAATTTCAACGATGACTGCTTTATTTCCTTTAATTTCAACTTTTGTTAACCCTTCAGCAGCAACGCGGTCTGCTTTTTTAGCAGCTTTTGCAATGCCTTTTTCACGAAGGTAAGCAATAGCTTCTTCCATGTCACCGTTCGTTTCTGTAAGAGCCTTCTTACAATCCATCATACCTGCGCCAGTTTTTTCACGTAATTCTTTTACGAGTTTAGCTGTGATTGCCATACACATTCATCCTCCTTATTGATCCTAAGACTAACAACTGTTAAAAAAGGGGTGCAAGGGTATTCCCCTTGTCACCCCAGTAATTGAACCGTATATTATTCTTCGTTTGCAGTAACTGCTTCTTCTTTAACTTCTTCTTCAACAACTTCTTCAGTTTGAGTCGCCTCAACAACTGCATCAGCCATCTTAGAAGTTAAAAGACGTACAGCACGGATTGCATCGTCGTTACCAGGAATCACATAGTCGATTTCATCTGGGTCACAGTTCGTGTCAACGATTGAGATAATTGGAATGTTTAATTTGTGCGCTTCTGCAACTGCAATGCGCTCTTTACGTGGGTCTACGATGAAGATCGCATCCGGTAAAGATTTCATTTCTTTAATTCCACCGAGGAATTTCTCTAAACGGTCCATTTCCTTTTGAAGAAGAATAACTTCTTTCTTTGGAAGAACTTCAAAAGTACCGTCTTCTTGCATTTTTTCAAGATCTTTAAGGCGCTTAATACGCTTTCTGATCGTTTCAAAGTTCGTTAATGTACCACCTAACCAACGTTGGTTAATGTAGTATTGTCCAGCACGAAGAGCTTCCTCTTTAACTGAATCTTGAGCTTGCTTTTTCGTACCTACAAATAGAATCTTTCCTCCGTCAGCAGCAAGGTCGCGAACGTACTTGTAGCACTCGTCCACTTTCTTAACTGTCTTTTGAAGATCAATAATGTAGATCCCATTTCTTTCTGTGAAGATGTAGCGATCCATTTTCGGGTTCCAACGACGTGTTTGGTGACCGAAATGAACACCTGCTTCGAGCAATTGCTTCATTGAAATAACTGCCATGATGTATTTCCTCCTTCGGTTTTTTCCTCCGCATTGCATCATCTTCAAACCTTACCGCCTAAGGGCACCGAAGTTTGAATCCGCAAGCGTGTGTATTAACACCGTCAGTAAATATACCACATCTTTAAGAAGAAGAGCAAGGGTGTTATGAAGAATCATTGAGAAATTTTGTCGTTTTGATGAAGTTTAAGAAGAAGTTGCACTTCTCCTGTTCCTATTTCTAATTGTTTTGCAATGCTTTCCGCTTTATAACCTTCATTCGCCAATTGTAATACTTTCGCTTCTTTTGAGTCAGTAACGACGTTATCCTCAGGTTCTTGGTCGTTCTTTGGTGTAACTTCTTGCAGAACTTCTTCAAATGAAGGTCTGTTCTGAATCGTTCTTAATACGTGTTTGTTGTCTTCTTTCATCTTATTCGTATAACGAATGAGCAATTGTTCAATTTCATCAATATCTTCACGAGAATGTCCTTTCGGTTTCGTGTAAACAAGATAGATGATCACTGAAATTGTAATAAGATGAAGTAATAGGCTGACAACGGCAAAAGTAGACATTGTCTCGCTCCCCTCATGCTTCGACCCTATCATGTTTGTATGACAATTTCACCGTCATGCAGTCGAAACGTCACCGATTTGCGGTCTTTCGTGACCGATCGGCGATATTTACCGAAATGAGCGACTGTATTCATGTGTGTTAATTTATCGACGACAATTCTGACAGAATCGTTGTTATAGTGATCTTGCTCTTCAATTTCATTAACTTTATCATGAGCGAGATAAATTTTCGTCAACCAGTCTTCAATGGAACTCCGAATTCTTAAAAGCAACACGCGATCTTTCACATCTAGGTTGCCTTGATTTAATTCCTTCGCTGTAAGTGCGGTTTTTAGCTTTTGCAATTTGGCGAGTTCCGATTTGCCAGTTTTGATCATCTCTTTGGATTGAATTTCCTTAGACAGCCGTTGTTCTGATAAGCCGATGTATAGACTTGTCGGCGTATTTAGTTGATTCCCTGACTCGCGAACGTGAATATACTTTCCTGCCGAACATTTACCGCCAATAACATTTCCGCGCCCCTTGTAGCAAAGAAGTGAATGACCTGCGTCAACTCGGCTATGAATAATGCTTTGTGTAACCATAATGTTGTTCCCTGCTGTGACGATAGCTTGATTAATGTACTCACACTGAACATCGTATTCTGCGGTAACGGAGCCCTTCCCTTGGGCAACGATGCCTTTTCCAATAAACACGGAACCTCCAGCATGAAGCGTTGCTCCTTCTACAATACCTGTAACTCGGATGTCTCCGTCCGCTTTAATCTCATATCCTGCAGGGACAGAACCACGAATCACAACATTACCATTAAACGAAATGTTGCCGGTTTCAAGAGTTAAGTCACCATTTACTTCGTAGACAGGAAACACATGAATTCGTTTTCCTTCAATACTCATTTGCCCACTCACACTAGCCATGACCGTGTTATCTTGCACGGTCGTATTTTTGCCATTTCTTAAGACAAAATCCTGACCGGTGATTCCCGGTAATACACGCCCAGTTACTGTCTTTCCTTCCATCCCTCTTGTTGCAACGACTTTTCTTCCGATCACTTCACCTTGCATCGCCATCGGAATGACTGTCACATTTCGAAGATTTTTCGGCAAACTTTCATCTATGTGCTCACCTTGTGTTTGTTCGACGGGTAGTAAATAGGCCGCTTCCCCCTTCGTCGGCTTCGTTCCTTCTGCAAGAACTAGAGGAAATGAAACGAGTCTAGGATGTTCCGTGAGCGTTTGTAGTACATCTTCTTTTACGCCAAAGTTAATGTTCGACTCTTCTAAAAATGACAGTATTTCAGATCGTGTGAACGCTGTCTGATCATGGATGGTTGCTGTTTTAAAGCAGCTCACTTTCATCTGGTCATCGCTAATTTGCAAACGTAAACAGTCTTCAGGCTTCATTTTCTCCCCCCCAATCGAATCTAACAGCTTATTATATGTAAAAACTGCTGTGTACAAATGATTAGTACACAGCTGTGCTTTTCTTAAATGCAGTTCTTAATCTAAAGAGCGCTTTTGAGTGGATCTGAGAAATTCGTGACGTCGACAGACGCAACGTTTTCCCGATTTCAGTTAAGGTAAGCTCTTCAAAATAAAAAAGAGAGATGACGAGTTTTTCATTTTCATTAAGTAAGGAAATACGCTCTTGCAATTGTTCGTACACGAGTTTTTGTTCTAATTTCTCGTGTGGAATCTCGTTATTTTCATCTTTTAAGATCGTCTGAAAAGCATCCTCTTGATCGTTCTCTGGTTTCGTTTCTTGATCAATGGATAAAAAATTTGCGATATAACCATCCATCGTTGTTTTTAATACTTCTTCACTCGTTAAACCTAGTTCATGCGCCACTTCAGTTTCACTTACGTGACGTCCTAAACGTTGTTCTAAGTGTTCTGTTGTTTCATCAATACGTTTCATCTTCTCTCTCGTCGAACGTGGTAACCAGTCTTCTTTACGCAAACTGTCAATAATGGCACCGCGAACGCGAAATGAGGCATACGTATCAAATTTTAATTCACGTTCGTGATCAAACTTTTGCAAGGCATCGTAAAGCCCCATTAAACCGTGAGAACGTAACTCGTCACGTTCCATATTCTTCGGCAATGCAATGAGAATTCGATGAACGTGATAATCTACTAAAGGAAGGTATGCTTGAATCAGTTGGTTTGCTGCGTCTTTGTCCCGACTCGTAATCCATTGTTCCCACGCTTCTTCTAACCGTTCCTTAGCCATTCTTCTCCTCCCACTCTTCTAGTAAGTTGTTAATTGATCGCCCTTCGTGCGAATCGTTAGTTGTTTCGTCAACGCATGAAATCGAACGGTACGCCCAATTGAACCTCCCGTTTCCTCTGCTTCTAATTCAATCCCTAAATCAAGTAACAATTTCTTAATGACAGCAACGTTGCGCATTCCAATCTGTAACCGGTCTTCAACATCGCGAAGCACAGCAAACATCTGTGCACCGCCGACGATTTTCGCTCGACAATCGGATAGCGGTACGTTGTAACGACTCGTAAGTATGCGAACCATATATGGAATAGCGATATCTGCATATTTTACAGGCTTTGAAAGGGTTGGTTCTTGTCCTCGACTCTTGTATTCGGGTAATACGACATGACCGAGTAATGCGATGTTCTTCTTGTTGCTATATAAACAAACTGCCACACAAGAACCGAGGCTTGAAACGTGAAGAACATCAGAATTAAATCCAATAACAACTTCCCCCATTCCAGCACTCAACATCCGCGGTTGCTCTACCCTCATGACTTGATCACCCATTCGTCGATTAAGTTGAAATAATTAAGCCCATTGTACCACGAACATACTTTATTTAGGAGAAAATCAATAGAAAAAAGAGTAAAGTCCTATAAATTTTGCAGTGCTTTCACCATTTCAGGAACCATTTGCTTTGCTGGAACGATGCGATCAGCTAAACCTGCTTCAATGACTGCCTTTGGCATCCCATAAACGACTGCAGATTGCTCTGATTCTGCAATGACTGTGACCTCTTGCTCTTTACGTAACAACGTCAACCCGTTCATTCCGTCATTGCCCATCCCTGTTAACATGACAGCTAATACGTTCATTTTCTGAATTGTCGCTAACGAATAAAACAAGTTGTTCACTGACGGTTGATGCACGTCTCGTCCGTAAGGCGAATCTTCTCGCAGCTCGATCGTTTGAGTTCCAGACATTAGTTCTTTGATGAGCATATGCCGATCACCTGGAGCAACATAGACAACTCCGTTTTTAACACGTTCACCATCTGTTGCTTCTTTCACAGGCATCTTACAGATGCGATCGAGTCGCTGTGCGAACGTCTCAGTGAATGCTTTTGGCATATGTTGGACGATGAAAATGGGAACATCGAGAGGTTGCAGCCGCTCAAGTATATGTTGCAACACTCTCGGTCCGCCTGTCGAAGCCCCGATTGCAATAGCTTTTTTTGCTGTTGAACGACTGATGTCATTGTTGGCAATAGCTTTTGTGTGTTCACGATCGTGAATCGCGCTCTGTACGTTTGCTTGTGTCGCTAAACGAATCTTCGTAAACAGTTCTTCTTCAACGAGCTCCATATTTAAGGAGATTGCACCAGAAGGCTTTTGCACAAAGTCAAACGCACCGAGCGTTAGCGCACGAATGGTCTCGGTAGCACCTACACGGGTAAGCGTGCTCACCATAATAATTGGTGTCGGTTTCCGCTTCATAATAACTTCTACTGCTTCTAAGCCATCAATAACAGGCATTTCGACGTCCATCGTGATCACATCTACAGGTACAATACCTTTTGTGATGAGTTCAATCGCTTGTTTGCCATTTTTTGCAATCGCAACGACTTGCAAATCTTCTTGCTGGTTGATCGCATCACTCATCCACTTACGCATAAAAGCAGAATCATCAACGACGAGTACAGAGATCATATGACACCTCGTTCTTTTATCAATGTGTGACACACATCTTCAATGTCTTGTATTTCTCGTAACGATTTACTAAAACGTACGTTCACGCTTAAGTACGTCTCAGACGTTTCAATGATGTTTTGCACAAATTGTAACGATTCGTCTTTGGCAGTCGAAACGAGCACGTACTCTGATACGTTTACTAGTTGGCTACAATAGCGTTTCATTCGTCGATATAAGTGCAATAGGTGCGCTTGCTCGAAGGCACCTATGACGAGCACTGCAAATTGTTCATCACCTGTAATACTGTCATTAAAGCGTACGTCATACGGAAAATCCAAGTCCTCGAAAAGCGTGTCATCACTCGTGATCATTGCAAAAGTTACTGAATCATTGTCTTCAAATGCGTTCATTTGTTTTCGCAAATTCTCCGCTTGATCTCTCACATTCATCTTCCTTTTTGCATGACCTTTATGATCGTCGATAAGTCAAAAGTGGCTAGGTCTTCTGGAACGTCTTGTCCGTTACCAATGAACGCAATCGGTTTGTTCAATTCATTCGTTACATTTAATAAACTGCCATACGTACTCGTTTCATCCAGCTTTGTAAATACGAGCTGATGAATGGGGAAATCGCGAAACTGCTCTAACAGTTGATCAAGGTCGGCTTCCTTCGTAGTTAACGATAATGTAAGCAGATATTCTGTCTGCATATCGGTTTGGTCAATGATCGCCTCTAGAGCAGTTACATGATCAGAAACGAGATAATTTCTTCCTGCCGTATCAACAAAAATAATGTCTACATGCGAAAGTTTTTTTAGTGCTTGTTTATAATCTTCTGCACTATATGCAACCTCAATCGGAACGTTTAATATTTTGCTATACGTCATTAACTGCTCTACAGCCGCAATTCGATACGTATCTAACGTAATAAAACCGATCGTTTTGTTTTGCTTTAATTTATACATGGCAGCAACTTTTGCAATCGTCGTCGTTTTTCCAACACCCGTAGGTCCGAGAAAAACGGCGACTTTTGATGATTCTTTCAAGCGACCGACATTAATTGGATCTTTGAGAAATGGAGACAAACTTGCTTTTAGTAGCTCATCAAGGCTTTGACGTTTTGTTTGCCGATAATACTGCTTTAACGCTTCTTCAATGACGACATTCACAAGTCGTTCTTTAACCCCTTGGCGCTCTAATAATGACTTCATTTGTATAATCACTTCAGGTAAGTGATGATCAAATGAAGTTGATGCCATTGGTTTTGCGACCTCTACATTTTTATCGATCACTCGTTCTTTTTTCGGTTCGGTGTGTTTCGTCGGTTCTACGCTAAGCGCTGCGATGACTTCAACTTCAGAAACATTTTTTAAACCAAACCACCGTTTTTCCTCGACGGTTTTCTTATGGAGAATGACCGCGTTTTCTCCAAACGCCTGTCTCACTTTTTTCATGGCTTCTGCAGTCGTCTTACCCCGGAATTTCCTTACGTTCACGCGACATTCACCACCCCTACACTTTGAATCTCTAAATCAGGTTCCAATTCGTTGTACGACAACACTGGTACGTGGGGCATGATGCGCTCAATAAGTTGCTTAACGTGCATTCGAACTGCCGGTGAACAGAGAACGACTGGCGATTGTCCCATTTGTGTTAGCTTGACGACCTCTTCTTGAATCGACACCATCATTTTTTGTGATTGGTCTGGGGTGAGCGACAGATATGAGCCGTGTTCTGTCTGTTGCAAAGCGTCTGCGATCGCCTTCTCAGTTGAGCCGCTTAATGTGACAACATACAGCGGACCTCCTTGAATCGGCTTTACTGCTTTTGTAATTTGTCGTGACAATGACTGTCGTGCATATTCCGCCATGATTTGTGGATCTTTAAACATTGAACCGTAATCCGCTAGCGTTTCGAAAATGATAGGTAAATTACGGATGCTCACTTTTTCTTTAAGCAAATGTTTTAGCACCTTTTGAACGTCACCGAGGCTTAGTGGGTTCGGTGTTACTTCTTCAACGAGTGTCGGGTGCGTTTCTTTTATATGTTCAACGAGCTGTTTCGTCTCTTCTCTCGTTAGAAGCTCATGTGCATAGTTTTTGAGTACTTCTGTTAAGTGAGTCGATACGACAGAAGGTGGATCAACGACCGTATAGCCTGATAATTCCGCTTCATCTTTCATTAAATCATCAACCCATAAAGCCTTTAATCCGAATGCCGGTTCAACGGTTTCAATTCCAGTAATCGACTCATCGTCAACACCGGGACTCATCGCCATGTAATGATCAAGCAACAATTCACTCCGACTCACTTCATTGCCACGAATTTTTATGACGTATTCGTTTGGCTTTAGTTGAATGTTGTCCCGAATACGAATGACCGGAACAATCATCCCTAACTCAAGAGCAAGTTGACGTCGAATCATAACGACCCGATCTAACAAGTCCCCGCCTTGATTGGAATCTGCGAGCGGAATGAGGCCGTAACCGAACTCAAATTCAACAGGATCAATCGTGAGGAGATCGGTGACATTGTTCGGTGTTGTTGGTTCTTCCTCAGGCTCTTCAATCGGCTTCTCTTCTTCTACTTCCGGAGCTTTTCGGTCAAGCACGTACCCACCTATACCTAGAAACAATGCAATGGGCATCGTTAAAAGAATAGGAATTGGGGTAAACACACCGAGCAAGAAAATCGCAGCAGCTGCAATGTATAACAGTTTCGGATACGCGAGCATCTGCTTACTAATATCTGCACCGAGTGTGCCATCAGATGCCGCTCTCGTAACGACGATCCCAGTTGCGGTCGCAATGAGAAGTGCTGGAATTTGAGTGACTAATCCGTCACCGACCGTTAATAACGTGTATGTACTGGCTGCTTCTTGGAAGCTCATGCCCATTTGTGCAATTCCAATAATGAAGCCAAAAATAATGTTTATGAGGACGATGACAATCCCGACGATCGCATCCCCTTTTACGAACTTGCTCGCACCGTCCATTGATCCGTAGAAGTCCGCTTCTTTCTCGATTTTCTCTCTTCGTTTCTTCGCTTCTCGATCAGTAATCATACCCGCATTTAAATCTGCATCAATACTCATCTGTTTACCAGGCATCGCATCGAGGGTAAATCGTGCGCCAACTTCAGATACACGTTCTGCCCCTTTTACAATGACGATGAACTGAATGACGACTAAGATTAAAAAGACAACAAAACCAACGAGGGGGTTCGACCCGACTACAAAGTTCCCGAACGTATCAATTACTTCACCCGCTTCTGCACGACCGAGGATTGCTCTTGTCGTTGAAACACTAATGCCGACGCGAAATAAGGTTGCTAAAAGTAGCACTGTAGGGAATATCGAGAAATCGAGTGGCTCTTTCATATTCATTGCCACAAGAATAATCATTAAAGAAAGTGAAATATTGACGATAATAAGTACATCAATCATTGGAGACGGCAAAGGAATAATGAGCATCGCCACGATTAAGATTACGAATATGAGTATAAATAAATCACGGAATCGCATGCGTTAGTTCCTCCTTTGTTTCGTCTCGTTTTCTAAGCGGTATACGTACGCAAGCACTTCAGCAACCGCTCGAAATAAATCTTCTGGAACTTCGGCATCAACGTCAGTTCCATCGTACAACGCCCGAGCTAACGGACGGTTTTCTACGATCGCTATGTCATGGTCAGTTGCGATCTTTCGAATTCTTAGCGCCATATAATCGACTCCCTTGCCGATTACTTTCGGTGCGCTCATAGAAGAATCATCATACTTTAAAGCAACGGCATAATGGGTTGGGTTCGTAATCACGACGTCTGCTTTAGGAACTTCTTGCATCATCCGTTGCATCGCTAAGTCTTGTGCTTTTTGTCGTCGTTTCGCTTTGATTAGAGGATCCCCTTCCATTTTCTTAAATTCATCTTTGACGTCGTGCTTTGACATTCGAATTTGTTTTTCATGATCAAATCGTTGGTAGACGAGGTCAGGAATCGCAAGAATGAGTAGTAAAATGGCAGAAGCAACACCGATCATTCCTGTTAATAGACTCACAACATAATAACCGTCTAACACGTCATATAAGCCAAGCATTAGTAGATCATCACGAAACATCCACAAGATCCCGAATGCTAACGTACCGACGAGGATGATTTTGAGTAACGCTTTTACGAGTTCAACGAGTGCCCTAGCTGAGAAGATTCGCTTAAACCCTTTTAGCGGGTTAATCTTTGACAGTTTCGGTTTAATTACTTCTGGTGCGAATAACACACCGACTTGAACCATACTAGCAATCACACCTGTGAGCGCTGCGACGAGTAAAATCGGAATAATGACAACGCCCATCTGAATAACAATTCCCTGGAACATACCCATCGTATCTTCAACGGTAAATGAAAGGGACGCATAGTTGATGTACGTTTCATAAAACAAATCTTGCATGAACTTTGCTGGAACGGAAGCATACACGAATAAAAAAATAAAAACGATTAATAAGATGAGTGCTGTATTGATGTCTGTACTTTTAGGAACTTGACCTTTTCTTCGCGTATCTTGACGCTTTTTCGGGGTTGCCTTTTCTGTTTTTTCGCCCGAAAAGTATTGGAGATCCATCTGTAGCATATTAGGCACCTCCAAACAATTGCATCATCGTTCGCATCGCAATCGCCATTTCTTCGGTTAAGTTTCGGAGTAAATAGAAGAACGCTGGCATTGTTATCATCATAATCGGTAAGCCGATAATGATTTTCAACGGTAAACCAACGACAAACACGTTCATTTGCGGTACGGCTCTCGACATCATACCGAGTGCCACATCAACAAGAAACAAAGATCCTACGATCGGGAAAGACATAAGAAAAGCGATTAGAAACATCGTTACAAACGCCTCAACCGCGGTTTCCATGACTGATGAAGACGTAAGGTTAATATTCGTTGCTTCAATGGGTACGTAAGAGAAGCTATAAAACATGCCATCCAAAAGCAAATGATGTCCGTTACTCGCAAGTAAAAACAAAATGGCGAAAGCGTACAAAAAGCCACCGGTTAACGGAGACTGCGCCCCCGTTTGTGGATCGATGACATTAGCGACGAGAAAACCGATCTTCAAATCGATAAACGCACCGGCTACTTGAATTGCATAAAACAACGTTGATGCAATCAGTCCAAGCAGGAGACCGACCATCACTTCTTTGATGATTAAAAGAAAATAGGAGCCATCAAGCACAATGTCTGGAACCTCAATCGTTAGTAACACGATTAGCGCAAAAAAGAATGATAACCCAATTTTGAAATACGAAGGCACGTTACGATATGAAAAAACAGGGATCGTTGCCATAAACGCAATGAGGCGAACAAAAATTAATAAAAACGCGGGTAAACTGTTGATTACATCCATGTGATCATCAACCTATGTAATTATGTAAATTCGTATAGATCTGTTCTGTGAAAAAGATTAACTCATTTAACATCCATGCACCAAAAATAACAATACCGACAAGAACGGCGACGATTTTAGGGATAAACGCTAACGTTTGCTCTTGAATTTGTGTTGTTGCTTGGAATATTGCCACCCCAAGCCCGATGACGAGCGCCAAAAGTAGCAATGGACCTGCAATCATTATAATTATCATGACGCTACGCTCAGCGAGGCTGAGTACCGTTTCTTGAGACAAGCTGCACCATTCCTTTATCTAAAAACTAATCAACAGAGACTGGACGACTAAATACCAACCGTCTACTAAGACGAACAACAACACTTTAAACGGCAATGAAATCATCACTGGTGGCAACATCATCATTCCCATTGACATGAGTACACTTGCGATGATCATATCGATGACTAGAAATGGAATAAAAATGAGAAACCCAATTTGAAATGCTGTTTGCAATTCACTAATCGCAAACGCTGGTACGAGCGCAGTTAACGGTACATCATCAAGAGACTCCGGTGTTTCCATCCCTGCATAGCCCATAAATAACGCTAAGTCTTTCTCTCGTGTATGTTCGGCCATAAACTCTTTAATCGGTGCACTCGCTAACTCAAACGCTTCTTCTTGATCGATTTCTCCGTTTAGAAATGGTGTTACCGCTTCATCATTCACTTCTAGAAGTACAGGACCCATAATGAAAAACGTTAAGAAAAGCGCGAGGCCAATTAACACTTGCGTCGGCGGCATTTGTTGAGTGGCAAGTCCCATACGTACAAAGCCGAGCACGACAATGATTCTCGTAAAACACGTCATCATAATTAAAAATGCAGGTGCCAAACTTAACACCGTAAGCAATAACACAAGTCGGAGGGTCGTTGCGACACCTTCTGGTTCATCCGTTAACCAATCTGCATCAATTCCTGGAATCGCCACTACAAAATCAATCATCGGCGCACTCCTAACCGTTCAACATCTTTTGTTTTCTCACGGTCAACGTCTTGTAAGTGATCGTTTAACGTGTCATAGATGTTGATGTCTTTATCAGGTGTACGCTTCATCGATTTAAGTTTGTGAAGCCAATCCGTTGAAGAGGTTTGTTCGTCTTTTTGATTAAGAATACGCTCGATTTCATCCTCATCACGTATTTCATCTAACAGAGCGATGTTCTCTCCTACACCTACAACCAACAACCGATCGCCAATGCGTACAATTTGAACGGATTTGTTCTGTCCGAGTGGAATGCCCCCGATATTTTGCATCGTATTCGACGATTGCATTTGATAGTTTTTTCTGCCGAGCAGTCGCAACAATACGTACATCAGTGCGATGACGACGAAAAGCGCAAGAAAGAGTTTGAACAAAACGCTCCACACACTCTCACTTGCTGCTGCATTTTCGCCGACGACTGAAAGCTCGTCCCCTGTTTCTGTAACGCTACTTTCACCCCGAAATGTATCTGCGACAGAAGAATCGGCAAACACATGGGCATTGCCAGTAAAAAAGATGATAATGGCAATCGTCGTAGCAACGACCCATGGTTTGACTAGACTCATAACCGACTTCCCCCTTACGCTAACGTCTTTTTCACTGCATCAATGACTCGGTCCGCTTGAAATGGCTTCACGACAAAGTCTTTTGCACCTGCTTGAATGGCATCAATGACCATTGCTTGTTGTCCCATAGCAGAGCACATAATGATTTTGGCTGAAGGGTCGAACTCTCGAATAACTTTAAGAGCTTCAATCCCATCCATCTCAGGCATCGTAATGTCCATCGTCACGAACGTCGGTTCCGTTTCTTTGTATTTATCGATTGCTTCGCGGCCATTTTCTGCTTCACCGACAACGATGTAATTGTTTTTCTCTAAAATGTCTCGAATCATCATTCTCATAAACGAAGCATCGTCTACAATTAATACTCGATTTGTCATGGTTACCCCACCTATCTTTATTTTAAGTGCTCTATTCTCTTTGAACGGCTTACGATATCTGTCACACGTACGCCGAAGTTTTCATCAATGACCACGACTTCGCCTTTGGCGACGAGGCGCTGATTCACGAGGATATCTACTGGTTCACCGGCGAGCTTATCTAACTCGATGATCGACCCTTGCGTAAAGTTCAAGATGTCACGAATCGATCGCCGCGTTTTACCTAGCTGTACGGTTACATCTAGTGGGATGTCCATTAAAATGTCGAGATTGCGACTTTGTTCACTCTGTTCAGATCCACCTTCGAAATTGGCAAATTCTGCAGGTTGAATCGTTTTCTGTACCGCTTTTGGTTCGGGCCTTGGTTCAGGTATCGGTACTGGTACTGGCTCAGGTATTGGTACATGTCTTTCCACTGGCGTGTCGACCGTTTGCTGTTCAGTACGCCCATCTGTATGAAACATGACCGGAGCCGCTTCTTCTTGAACTGGAGGAGCTTCGTCCATCGCAGGCGCGGCTTCTAGTGCTGGATTCATCAATTTCTCAACGAGTTCTTTTGCGAACTCAACGGTAATAAGTTGCATAATGATTGAATCAATCAGATCTCCAATCTTCAATCGGAACGACACTTTAATAATCGTGCCTTCTTGTGGCAAATACTCTAAGCCTGAGCCTTTTTCCAAATCAAGCATATTAATGCCTGGTGGGGAAATGTCTACTCTCGTATTGAAAATCGTTGATAGTGACGTTGATGAACTTCCCATCATCTGATTCATCGCTTCTTGAACCGCACTAATATGAATCTCTTCAAGTTGTTCTGGTGGCTTAGTACCGTCTCCACCGAGCATTAAATCCGCAATAATTTGCGCGTCTTGCTGTTTAATGACGAGAACATTAGCCCCTTTGAAGCCTTGTTTGTATTCCACATGAATCGAAACGTGTGGATTTGGAAATTCTTCATGCAATAGCTCTGCCTTCACCGCATCAACGACTGGAGTCGTTATGGACACTTTCTGGTTTAACAGTTGTGATAGCGTTGTTGAAGCTGTACCGAACGAAATGTTACCGATCTCTCCAATGGCATCTTTTTCAATTTCAGTAAGAAATTGAGTTACGTTAGTCGATGCTTTAGAAGGCGCTGGTGGGTACACATCATCACTCGAGCTCGCGTCTTTCTCTTCTTCCAATCCAGCAAGTAGCTGGTTAATTTCCTCTTGGGAGAGCGGCTCATCATTCATCGTCTGCATCCTCCTTTATTTCTTCAATAATTTGCACAGCTATTCTTTGTTTTTTTCGTCCTGGCTGTACTGAATATTTAGGTTTCCCTCCGACTTTTGTCGTTAAAGGAGTATGTATGCTTTGGTTTAACTCTAAAACATCGCCAATTTGTAGGTCTTTAAGCTCAGAAACTGTCATTTCCGACGTTCCAAGAATTGTTTCAACATCGATCATCGCTTGCCTTACAGAGCGTCGAATGTCTTTTACTTCGTTTTCATCACGCTCTTTGTTGGGCGATTGCATCCAATAATGAGCAGATAACTTCGGAAGCAATTCTTCTAATACGACGTAAGGCAAACAGACGTTAATCATGCCAGACGTTTCATTAATCGTCGTCGACAAACTAATGACAACGACGGTCTCATTCGGGCTTTGCAGTTGAACGAATTGGGGGTTCACTTCTAAATCTTCCATTACTGGCTGCAAATCAACGATGCTCGTCCACGCTTGTTGAAAGCTATCGAGCATATGGTTAAACAGCTGAGAAAGAATTCTTGACTCTATTTCCGTTAACGTATCAACTTTGTTCATTCCCGTACCTCGACCACCTAAAATCCGGTCGACCATTGCGTAACCGATGTTCGGGTTCACTTCAATTAAGAACCGACCTTCTAACGGGTACGCATCAAAAATACTTAATAACGTCGTCGAAGGGATCGAACGGATAAACTCTTCATATGGCAGTTGATCAACAGAGGTCACATGAATTTGCACGAAGGTTCTCAGTTGCGCTGAAAAGACCGTCGTAAGCAAACGAGCGAAGTTCTCATGAATGCGCGAAAGCGAGCGAACTTGATCCTTCGAAAATCGAAGGGCACGTTTGAAATCATAATTGGTTATCCGTTTCGCTTCGTCTTCTTTTATCAGTTCTTCAACGTCCATCTCACCTGTGGACAGCGCAGATAAGAGAGCATCAATTTCCCCTTGTGACAATACATCTGCCATTTTGCTTCACCTCATTCATTGAATCACTCGTTCAGTCGTGTACACATTGATGACCGAGCCGCCCTCAAGCATGTTCGTAATGTCTTCTTTTAATGTTTGTTCTAGTTCTCGTAAACCTTCAGAGTCTTGCAATTGATCAGCTTCCATCCCGGCAAGGCGATGAATGATTGCATTTTTAATTTGAAAATCACGCTTTTCAATTTCTATTCTCGTCTCTTCGCGATCGCCTTCAATGCGAAACGACGCACGAATAATATGATCGCTACTTAAATTGGTCGTTAATTGTTCCGTATCCCAAGAATTGCTCACAATTTCATCAATTGTCGGTCCTTCTGAACCTTCCACTGAATCGGCTTCGTCTCCGAAGAAGACATACCAAGAAAATGCGGCAATCACGACGATAAGTAGGGTAAACGTTGCACCGATAAAAGCTTTTTTCATGCGTCTTCCTCCTGTTTTGATGCTGCAGCGACACCGTACATCATTAACTTTGCTTCAATCGCTTCGTTAACGTCATCAAGCGATTCTCTAACGACATGCTTACGATTGCCTACGAGCGTAAGCGTCGTATCAGGTAGTTCTTCAACCGTCACAATGTGAACGATCTGAAGATAAAAAAGTTGTCCATCAAGGCGTGTAAGTGGAATCATAGAATTGTTCGGGTCACAACGAACGTGACCCGACCTCCTTTACTATTTCAAGTTCAAGAGCTCTTGCAACACTTCATCTGACGTCGTAATAATTCTGGTGTTCGCTTGCAAACCACGCTGTGCGGTAATCATCTCAACGAACTCTTCTGAAAGGTCCACGTTTGACATTTCAAGCGTTCCGGCAGCGATTTGGCCGAGGCCTCCGGTGCCAGGTGCGCCAACTATAATTCCTGCATTTTCAGCAGTTACATCATTGGAATTAGATGTAGTTCTATAAAGGTTGCCTCCGACTTTTTCTAATCCTTCAGGATTGGCGAAGGTTGCTAATGAAATGACTTGTTCCGAATTACTTTCTCCTTCTACAATTACCGTGATTGAACCGTTAGCTCCTATACTAAAACCCTCAGCATTACTAGGTATGCTCAATGCTGCAGGCGGAGGGTTACCAGTAGTACCATCCCCCTCACCTAATAGATAGTACCCGTTCGAATTGACAATGTGGCCAGTATTATCACGATAAAAATCTCCCGAACGTGTGTAAAATACCTCAGTTCCATCACTCACCCTAAAATACCCATCCCCTGCAATTCCAAGGTCTAACTCACGGCCTGTCGGTTGCAATGCCCCTTGCGTATGGATGTTCGTAATTGAACCCGTTGATGAACCGAGACCAATTTGGCGAGGGTTCGTTCCACCTAACCCACCTGCAGTACCCGCACTTGCACCTTGCACTTGCTGACTGAGCATATCTTCAAACGTATAACGACCTTTTTTGAAGCCGTACGTGTTTACGTTGGCGATGTTGTTACCGATCACGTCTAGTTTTTGTTGGTGGTTTTGTAAGCCTGTAATGCCTGAGTACATGGATCGAATCATAAGTAGTTCCTCCTTTTAATCGTCCGCATCAATCGGTCAGCAGACGTTTCGCCTCCTCTTACAGGTCCAGCGATGGTTTGACGATAATCGTTCCGTCGATGTTTGATATAATTCGGTCGTTCATTTCACTTTGTGCCATAGCCGTAACGACGGTATGGTTTTTGCCACTAACGATGAGTGCTGCATTATCGGTAATTACGAGTGGTTGATTGATGCCTTTCGTATGGGCTTCTTTCACTTTTTCAGAGACACGCAACCAGTCTTGATCACTAATCGTAATGCCACGTTCTTCAATGCGCGTCTTAGCATGTTTACTAATCGTGATCGGGTTCGTCTTTTGTGCATCTTGTAAGGCTGTTTGAAACGAATTCCCTTCAGGAGAACGGTTCGATTCATTCGTCGCTGTCGCTCGTGTTTTTACAGGTAAAGCGTGGGGAAGTTGATGCCATGTTACGTTCACGATGATTCTTCCTCGTTCGCTGCTTCTTCAGCTGGTGTTACTTCTGTAATTTGATTGCTACTAATCCAGCGACCGCTGTCTAATTGAACTTCAATGATGCCGTTTTCTGAGCGACGCACACTTGTGACAACATTGTCGTCATACACTTTTTGCGGGAACCCATTTGCATCTTCGATTTCACGGTAATATGTTACGTTCTTACCGATTAATTCACTATGTTGCACGAGTGCTGCTGATTCTTGTTGGTTTGCTAGCTTTTGCATCGAAGCATTCATGTTCGTCATCTGCTCAAGTGAAGAAAACTGCGCCATCTGTGCGATAAACTCACGATCGTCCATCGGATCCAATGGATCTTGATTT
The DNA here is from genome assembly GCA_012970285.1 of Bacillaceae bacterium JMAK1. GTDB lineage: Bacteria > Bacillota > Bacilli > Bacillales > Marinococcaceae > Geomicrobium_A. The sequence goes on along the minus strand of JIBW01000002.1, from coordinate 571,189 downwards.
TGCAACTGCGCAAGTAACAGTTTCAAAAAATCATCTTTTCCTAACGTCGTTGAGTCCGTTGTAGCGACTGGGACGCCATGTATTTGATTGCGTTCTTGAATGCCATTCATTACATTTACATTCATGGTAAATTTGATCCTCCTTACTCTTCGTTCATGCTTTCTTGTAGCCACTCTTCAAAGCTCAAGAATGCTCCTTCTTCTGTTTCTTCACGTTCTTGGTCTCGCTCTTTTTCTGTTAAATGTCCTTCGGTTGACTCTTCCTCGCCATGTTGAGAATGGGCATCTTCAATTGTCACTCGTTCGACTTGTAATTGTTGTGTCACAAACGCCTGGCGAAGTGCCGGAAGCTGGGCTTCCACAATATCTCTAGCTGCCTTTGTTGCGGTCGTTACCGTCGCTTCAAGTTGCCCTTGGTGAATCGTTAATGCGATATTCATCTTCCCTAAGTGCTCAGGCCTTAATTGAACCGTAAGTGTCTGCGCGGCACCTGAACGTTGCAAGTGGGATTTCGCTAAAATACTTTGAAACTGCTTCATAAATTGCTGTTCTACCGTATGTTTTGAAGCGTGTTGTCCTAATTGAATGACGTGTTGTTCTGTCGCTGTGAGTCGTTGTTGTGTTTGTTGCATCATCAACTCAGGTTGACTCATGACGTTCATTTCTCGACCTGGCAGTACACTTGGGAAAGCGTACGAGCGGTTCGGTTGATGTTCTTCAACGGTCGAGTTGTTTGACGATGCTTGTACGTTTTGCACCAACGTTTCTAGTCGCTCTACGACGCGCATGACGTTCTTCTCAACGTTTACGCTTTGTTCAGTATGCAATCGCCTAAACGTTTCAACTCGCTCTTCAAGTACACGCATACTACGCTCCATGAGCGCTGTGGCCTCTACTCGAACTGGCGAAGACGGTTCAACGATTGGGCCTGAGTGATTCGGACTTTGTAAAAGCTGGTCGACATCGCGTAACAACGCTTCAAGTTGTTGAACGAGTTCAAGGTCGATCTCTTCAGTACGTTCAGAGCCGGGAGACTCAATCTTTTCTATTAACTGATCCAGCTGCTCGATCAGTTGCCTCACTTGTTCAGCCATAGAGATCGGTTCGTTGTCACCTTCTTGAACGTACGCTAACGACTGTAAGGCTTCTGCATGATCTAATGATTGAAGTGGTTCACTTACCTGGTCTTCTGCGTGCTGGTCATTCGGACTCTCTACAAGACCGTGCAACAGTTGCTCAAACGAAAATGGCGCTTGCTCACTCAATTCTCGTTCCGATTGCTTCTGTTCTACTCGCATACCTTGCTTTGGGATCTCCATTTGGGGTAACAAATGAAATGCGATCACGTTTTTGTTTCACCTCCTCTCAATTAAGACGACGTTGTAGCGAGTGCTGTCATCACTTCGGCTGCTCGTTCTGGGTCCATATGTTGAATAATTGCGGCACGCTCATTTTCCTTAATCAACGACATATGGCTAACCAAGTCGTCAAGCGACAGTTCATTCATAATATCTGCTGCTCGTCTAGGATTCATGGATTCATAGACATTCGCCGCTTGTTTTAAGGCGTCACTTTCCTCTTCGCCCGAATTAGGCGGGTTATCAGCTACAAAAGCCGCGTCTATTTCAATTTGATTAAGCTCTCGTTCGAGTGAAGCGATCTGTTCATCTTTTGCAATTAGCTGTTGTTCTAATTCATACACGCGCTCTTCTAGCAACTCGCCTGTTTCTTGTTCCGTCACATCATCTGCAAAAAATGTTTGTGCGGTTTTGATCGGGTTAACGTCTAGTAAATAGAGAAAGATTGCACCGATTGTGAGGAGGGTAATGAATGGTATAAGAAAAACGAACAAAAACGTTTGACCAGATCGTTTCTCGCGATATGATCCCGTCTTTTTAGTACCCATGCAAATTCCCCTTAGTTTTGTCGTATATATAAAAGCGTTGCCGTTTCATCAAGTTGTTGCTGTTCCGATAGCTTTTCTTCTTGTCTATACGTTTCATGCTGTTTCACTTTGAGTTTTTCTAATTTCTTTAATTCAATCGTTGCATAACGGAGTGCATCTTTTTGCACCTTCATCTTCGCTCGCGCATCATTTGCAATTTCTTGAACGTGAAGAATTTCTTTTCCCATCCGCTCGCTCGCCATCTGAGCCGTTTGCAAGGCGGCGATCGTCGTCCCAGAAGTGGTGTACCCTTCAACTCCGACGATCATTTGTTCTCGATCACGTAACAAATGGTACAGCCGGTACCCCGCATCTTCGAATTGCTTACGGGACACTTCAAATTGCTTTTGTTGTTCATCTCGTTCTTTTTCTTTCACTTGCAATAACTTCTGGAGTGAAAAGGAAAACGTCATAATAGTCTCCTTTCATCTACACTTGGTGTAACGATTCAATCGTTTGTTCATATGTAGGTGCTTCATCATTTTGTTGCTTGAGGAATTGCTTAATCGCTGTATTCGTATCAACCGCGTGGTCGACGGTATGATCATTGCCTTTTTTATAGGCGCCAACTTGAATTAAATCCGCGGTTTCTTCGTAAATGGCTAATCGGCTTCGTACATCTTGGGCTTTTTCACGATGGTCACTTGAAACGATATGATTCATTAATCGACTTACACTTTTTAACACGTTGATTGCCGGAAAATGCCCTTGGTTCGCGAGTTCTCGATCGAGAACAATATGGCCGTCTAAAATTCCCCGCACCGCATCTGCAATCGGTTCATTCAAATCATCACCATCTACGAGCACTGTATAAAAAGCAGTAATTGCGCCCGATTCGTTTGTACCTGAGCGCTCCAACACTCTCGGTAACATTGAAAACACAGAAGGTGTATACCCTTTCGTTGTTGGCGGCTCTCCGGTCGCGAGCCCAATTTCTCGTTGAGCCATCGCATAGCGCGTCACCGAATCCATCATTAAGTTAACGACTTTCCCTTGATCGCGGAAATACTCTGCAATTGCGGTTGCCGTCTCTGCGCCTTTGATTCGAACGAGTGCAGGCTGGTCTGATGTTGCGACAACAACAATCGTATTTTTCATCCCTTGTTCGCCGAGATCATTCTCTAAGAAGTCTTTAACTTCTCGCCCACGCTCACCGATGAGCGCAATGACGTTCACGTCAGCTTGAGAAGAACGGGCAATCATAGAGAGAAGCGTACTTTTTCCGACACCACTTCCTGCAAAAATCCCCACCCGTTGGCCAACACCCATCGTTAATAGTCCGTCAATTGCTCGTACGCCTAAAGGAAGGACATCTGTAATTGCCGGCCTCGTAAGCGGGTTTGGCGCTTCTCGGTCGACAGAAATACGTTGTAAGCCTTTTGGTAACTCTTGTCCGTTAAGTGGGTTTCCAAGGCCGTCTAATACGTTCCCAATCAATGCGTCTCCAACTTGAATCTGTAGCGAATGTCGTGTGTTTTTCACGATGCTTCCAGGTCGAATCCGAGCCGTTTTTGAGAATGGCATAAGCAATAAGGTGTTCTCTTTGAAACCGACGACCTCTGCACGAACATGTTTACCATCTGATTGGATAATCTCGCACACTTCACCAACTGCCGCTTTCGGTCCGTTTGCTTCAATTGTCAGTCCAACGACGCGCTTCACCGTTCCATACCATTGAAACCGGTCAATCGATGTAATGTGTGGTATCAGGTCAACGGCTTTCATTCGTAGGCTCCTGTTCCTCTTCTAAAAGTGCTGTTAGCTCAGTTTTCAAGCGTTGCAGCTGTGTCGTAATGCTTGCATCCATTCGTCCTTTAGGAGTCAAAATGACACATCCATCTTCTTCTAAATTCGAATCTGGGAAGAAACGAATTCGTTCAGCTACTGTAAACAGCGCTTCGTATTCCGATCGTCTTTGAATCGTTTCTTCGTAATGTTTCGGATGAATGTGGATGAGAACTTCCGTTTCTTCGTGAACTTCTTGAATCGCTTTTTTCAAAAACGAAGCATACCCCTCTTGTTCTTGCATCGTGACATTCGTCATTTCTTTTGCCATTGCTGAAGCAAGCTCTACGATATCTGTTTCTGCATGATGCAAATAGGCGTCATAATCAACTCTTGCCAACCGCACTACTTCAGTTGCTTGTGCAATTTGCTCGGAATATTCGTTGTACCCTTTGGAAAGTCCGTCGCGGTATCCTTCTTCTTCTCCGCTTCGTCTCGCTTGTTCATGTAGCCTCTTTGCTTCTTCTTCAGCAGCGAGGCGTTCCTGTTGGATTGCGGTTTTAGACGCTTCGATTTCAACGTTCACTTCATCAAGCAAACGTTTCGCTTCGGTTCGAGCATTTTGAACGAGTGTATCTGCTTGAACTTTCACCGTTTCGTTCTTCTCTACGAACGGCTCGTCATCGGTCTCTTTGTGAAAAGAGTGAAGCAGTAACGTGTACGGAGATTGATGATCGGATTGGTCACTTTGCTTAATAATCCTAGACAACGATATCATCTCCTCCACCACGTGCGATGACAATTTCACCCGCTTCTTCAAGACGACGAACAGCATTCACAATTCTCGTTTGCGCATCTTCAACATCTTTCAAACGAACAGGTCCCATGAATTCCATTTCTTCACGGAATGTTTCTGCCATTCGTTGCGACATGTTGCTAAAGAGAATCTCTCGAACTTCCTCACTTGCAACTTTAAGAGACAACTGCAAATCTTCGTTATCAACGTCACGAATAATCCGTTGAATGGAGCGGTTATCGAGCGTGACAATATCTTCAAAGACGAACATCCGCTTTTTGATTTCTTCTGCAAGCTCAGGATCTTGAATTTCTAAGCTATCTAAAATTGTGCGTTCTGTACTACGGTCTACACTGTTTAACACTTCAACGACTGATTCAATACCACCGGCTTCAGTGTAATCGTGCGTGAATGTTGACGCGAGTTTTTGTTCTAACACACTTTCGACTTCACTAATAATCTCTGGAGATGTCCGGTCCATCGTGGCGATTCGCTTCGCTACTTCGGCTTGTAAATCTGACGGCAGCTCAGACAAGATCTGACCACTTTGGTCTGGGTCTAAGTACGATAAGACGAGTGCGATCGTTTGTGGGTGTTCGTTTTGAATAAAGTTCAAAACTTGGACAGGTTCGGACTTTCTTGCAAAGTCGAACGGACGCACTTGTAACGTCGACGTAAGTCTAGAAATAATCGCCATCGCTTCATCGTTTCCTAACGCTTTCTCTAAAACGTCACGAGCGTAGCCAATGCCACCTTGGGTCATATAATCTTGAGCCACAGCTAACTGATGGAATTCTTTAATTAACTGTTCTTTTATATCGTTTTCTACTTTACGTACATTTGCAATTTCAAGTGTTAGTTGTTCAATCTCTTCTTGCTGCAAATGCTTATACACTTGTGCTGATACGTCTGGACCGAGTGAAATAAGCAATGCAGCTGCTTTTTGCTTGCCTGTAAATTTCTTTTTTGTTTTGACCATTGGTATGTGTGCCCCCTAGTCTTCTGAAAGCCACGTACGAAGCAACTTCGAAAACTCTTCAGGTCGCTCCCTTGCGAGTTGTTCCAATTTCTTTTTGCGTTCTGCGCTTGGCGTTAAATCTTCAGTTGGAATCTCATCAATTTGTTCGTCGTACGTTAATTCTTCAACTTCTTCATACTCTTCTCTGTTTCGTCTCAGTAATAAAATGATACCGATGATGAGAGCCGCAATCCCAATAGCCGTTACAACATACGCCCACGTCGGAATCGTAAAGCTCGACATAGGTTCGGTGTCGGCTTTGCCATACAACGGCTGTGACGTAACGAGAATCTTCTCAGATATTGCCCCATCCATCTCTTCTAGAAGTGGTTGATCAATGCTCGTCATAACGACTGATTCAAGCATGGATTCAATTTCACTAAGTGCTTGTGGCGGTAAAGACATCGGGTCATCTGCAACGGGTGGCTCAACAACGACTTGCACACCTAAGTCACGAATCTTATATGGACTTTCTTGAATTTGACGGTGAATCCGATTTACATCGTAATTAATACGATCTTCCATCCGCTCATAATCGCCGTCACCCCCGGCTACAACACCTGGGTAATTTGCAATATCATCTTCACCCGTGCCAGCAACACCTTCATCATTCGGTGCTTGTCCTTCGTAATACTCAGATACACGTTCTGCGCTAATGGCGATTCCTTCTGTTGCATCTTCGTCCACAGGTTCAATGAGATCTTCTTCACGATATTCTTGGGTGAAATCAACATCTGCCGTAACGGATACGACAACTTTGTCTTGTCCCATCATCAGACCGAGCATTTGTTGCAAACGCTGTTGCAAGTCGTTTTCAATCGTCCGACGAACTTCACGTTGCTGGTCATAGGCTTGCATATTTTGCATGCCTTCTTGACTTTCATAAAAATAACTATTAAACAACTGATCCGTAATGACGATATTATCGGTAGGGAGATTCGGTATACTCTTGGAAACTAAGTTGTACAATGCTTGCACATTTCCTTGGTCAAGTGTCATCCCTGGCGCAAGCGTAACGACGATAGACGCTTGAGCTGCTCCTTCTTCATCGCTTAACCAAATCGTCTCTTCTGGTAATTGAATCATCACAGTAGCGCCTTGGACGCCATCAATCGTTTGTATTAACGTTTCTAATTCGGATTGCATCGCCGCTTTTTCCATCACTGAAAACTCGTTGTCTGTCATTCCAAATCCTAAACTATCACGGAAATCATCATATGTAATGGAGCCTGTTGCTGGTAAGCCTTCCGCTGCAAGTTCTACTTTTATGTTATCTACAAGTTCTTCCGGCACGAAGATGGTCGTTCCGTCATCTCGAATTTCATTCGGGACACCTCGACTATCCAACGTCTCTTTAATCTGACCGGTTTCACTAACTGACATGTTGCTATAAAGCGGGGCGTAGCTCGTTCTAAATGTAAAAAAGATAATTAACATTATGACGACGAGAATGAGTATGAAGGAAGCAATAAAGATTCCTTGTTCTTTTCTCGTTTTTGACGTCCAAAAACCCGTTACTTTGTCTCGATACTGTATGAGTCGCTCATTCATGAACTGCCTCTCCTATTTCCTAACATTCATTACACTTGCATTCGCATCATCGTCTCGTAAGCTTCGACGACTTTATTACGTACTTCAACTGTCGCTTGTAGTGCGATTCCTGCTTTCTCAGAAGCAATCATTACATCATGCAATGACTCGACATCTCCATTTACGAGCCGCGTCGTCATTTCTTGTGAATGCTGTTGCTGGCCATTCACAGATTGAATGGCGTGTTGTAACGTCGTTGCAAATGATTCATGTGCGTCAGCAGTTGTACGCTCCACTCTCGGTAAGAGTGTCTCCTGCCCGATCGATTGCATAGGTGCAAACATCGATGTGTGCTGGATCGTCACGTTCATTCACCCCTACTTTTAGTTTCTTTACCCTCGTCCAATTTCTAATGCTTTCATCATCATGCTTTTGTGTGCATCAAAGACGGTTACATTCGCCTCATACGAGCGTGTTGCTCCCATAATATCGACCATTTCTTTTAAAGGGTCGACATTTGGCATGTGCAGATTGCCATCTTCATCAGCATCCGGGTGTCCTGGTTGATAGATCGTTTTACCTGGCGTTTGATCGGCAACAATCGATGTAGCTTTCACGCCATCAGCATTTGAAACGCCTTGCTTTCTTTGTTCTGATAAAATCGACGCAAAGCTTTCGTTTTTATCCGGTGCAAGTGTGACGACTTTTCGCTCGTAAGGTTGCCACTCTCCATCTACCATCGTAGCCCTCGTCGTTTCTGCATTTGCCATATTGCTCGCTGCAACGTCCATACGTAAACGTTGCGTAGTTAACGCAGAGGCCGTTGCGTTCATTCCAGTAAATAGCGCCAACCTAACTTCCTCCTCGAATTGCTGTCTTTAATGAGCTAAACTGACCGTTCAAACGATCACTTACTGCTTGATAGTAGATTTGATTGTTGGCCATCTCTGCCATCTCTTTGTCGAGGTCTACACTGTTCCCACTGTGAGAATACATAACGTCTCGTGGATTTACTTGTTTCATTTGTTCAGAGTGATATGTAAAAGGTACATGACGCTCATCGGTTCTATGTGCCAAAAGCTCTCCTTTGGCTTCGCTTAAAACGTCTTTAAACTGCACTTGCTTTGCTTTATAATTCGGTGTGTCTACATTCGCTATGTTTGATGCGATCGCTTGCTGTTGCATCACCGAAGCATTCATGCCCCGTTCAAGTGACGAGATCGTTGGAGAAAATAGTGCCATGTTGAACCTCCCCGTTCATATGATGGCTTAAATCACGATACTTCTTCTAATCGTTAGAAACATTTGTTACTTCCGTAATACGCTAATCGTCTCTTTAATTGTATTCACTTTTGGGATGTTTTTCTATATAAAAACAGTTTTTACTACAAATTTCACTAGGATAGGACTATAAATTACACGTTTAGACAAATAGATAAGGTCTTTAATACCAATTAGACAGAAAAATAAGTAGTCTTTTGGCATTACTAAGAAAGGCTAGAAAGGTATTTTTATAGTCTTTTAGAATCAGTCCTTTTCTTCTTTCGATATTACAAATTTTGTAAAACTGACGAAATTCCTCTTAATCTTTTGTTATCTTAATAATAAGAATAATTAATTTAGACGTTTTATAGTTCTTTACTACTAGAATATAAGATGTGACTCTGCGTGATTTAGAACTTTATAAATTTACAATTTATATCCAATTAGTAATTAAGACACACCGTTTCGGAATGCATTTCAAGCAAAACCTGTGAACACAAAAAAGCATCGCAAACGTGATTTCTCACATTTGCGATGCTTTTATTTATTGATTCTACTCTTCACGAAGACGCTCGAGTTCGTTTAAGAATTTACTGTTTAGAACTTTAATATACGTACCCTTCATACCGAGTGAGCGAGATTCAATAACTCCCGCACTCTCAAGCTTACGAAGCGCGTTTACGATAACAGAACGAGTAATTCCTACACGGTCTGCAATTTTACTTGCAACGAGTAGTCCTTCTTTACCATCAAGTTCTTCGAAGATGTGTTCAACAGCTTCAAGCTCACTGTAAGAAAGGGAGCTAATTGCCATTTGAACGACAGCTTTGCTACGTGCCTCTTCTTCGATCTCTTGTGCCTTCTCGTGAAGGATCTCCATACCAACTACTGTTGCACCGTATTCAGCAAGAATCAAGTCATCATCGTTAAACGAGTCGTTAAGTCTAGCAAGAATAAGTGTACCAATACGTTGGCCACCACCGTTGATTGGAACAATGGTCGTAAGTCCTGTTTTGAATAGTTCTCTGTTTTCAACAGGGAAAGCTGTATATTTGCTGTCAATGTCAAGGTTTGACGAAGTGTCCGCCACCGAGAAAAGTCCTTCTGTGTATTCTTCAGGGAATTGACGCTCTTCTAAAATACGATCAATGCGATCGTGCTCAATTTCCTGTTGAATTGAATAACCGAGAAGCTTCCCTCTTCGACTTACAACAAAGATATTTGCAGAAATTACGTCACGTAATGTTTCTGCCATGTCCTTAAAATCGACATGTTGACCTGCTGATTTTTGTAGCATTTCGTTGATCTTTCTAGATTTCGTTAATAGTTCCATCTCCTGTAGATCCTCCTAATCATAAATTACAAGATATAGTGGCTGGTATCCTCATTGCCTGCAACATCTGCTAGTTTCTCGTTGACATAACTTGTGGTAATTGTGATCGTTTCTAACGTGACATCCGATGCCTCAAACGACAAGTCTTCTAACAATCGTTCCAACAACGTGTGCAATCTTCTTGCACCGATGTTCTCCGTCGTTTGATTTACCTGCTCTGCTAACTCAGCCAATCTAACTACAGCTTCGTCAGAAAATTCAACGTTTATACCTTCAGTTTCCAAAAGAGCAGAATATTGTTTTAAAAGTGCATTATCAGGCTCACGAAGTATTCGCACAAAATCGTCTTTACTTAAGTTGTTCAGCTCTACCCGAATCGGGAAGCGTCCTTGAAGTTCTGGAATTAAATCCGACGGTCTTGATACGTGAAATGCACCCGCTGCGATAAACAAAATGTGATCGGTTTGTACGGGGCCATACTTCGTTGTTACTGTTGATCCTTCCACGATCGGCAATATATCTCTTTGTACGCCTTCTCGTGAAACGTCTACAGAACTTGACTGTTGTTTACCAGCTACTTTATCAATCTCATCAATAAAAATCATGCCAAGTTGTTCTGTCTTCTCAACAGCTAGTTGGCCGACTTCATCCATGTCAACGAGCTTTTGTGCTTCATCGTCAATGAGTACTTGCCTTGCCTCGCGCACAGGGAGCTTACGCTTTTTCTTTTTCTTTGGCATCATACTACCGAGCATATCCTGCATCATGCCCATTTGTTCCATGCCAGATCCAGAAAGCATATCCATAAGTCCTTGTTGTTGTTCTTCAACTTCAACCGTGACGACTTCGTCTTCTAATTCACCATTCGTCAATTGAATCGCCGTTTTCTTACGACGCTCTTTGATAGAATCACGTTGCTCTGACTCATCATCCAAGTCAACGTCTTGATTCATGTTCCCTTGTGAATTAAAAAACATTTCGAGCGGATTTTTGTACGCTTGGCTTTTCTTTTTCGAAGGGACAAGTAACTCGACGAGACGCTCATTCGCTAGATCCTTCGCTTCCGGTTGCACGCCTTTCATCTTCTCTTCTTTGACGAGACGAACGGCAACTTCTACCAGATCACGAACCATCGATTCAACATCACGCCCGACATAACCAACTTCGGTAAACTTCGTCGCTTCGACTTTCACGAACGGAGCCCCTACAAGTTTGGATAAACGTCTTGCAATTTCAGTCTTTCCAACACCCGTTGGTCCGATCATCAAGATGTTCTTCGGTGTGATCTCATCACGAATGTTCTCCGCTACTTTGCTTCTGCGATAACGATTACGAAGCGCAACAGCTACGGCACGCTTTGCACCATTTTGACCAACAATATATTGATCAAGCTTATTGACAATTTGCTTTGGTGTTTGATTGGCATGTTCCAAAAGCCATCACCTATCCTTCATTCTTAGAATGATACTAAGCCGTTAAATTTCTTCAATGATTCGCTCATGGTTTGTGTACACACAAATGTCCCCAGCGGTCTTTAGTGCTTCCTCAGCAATTTCCTTTGCGGAAAGAGCTGAATGTTTCGCAAGCACACGTCCCGCTGCTAAGGCGTAAAAACCTCCAGAACCGATCGCAATCATGCCATCATCAGGTTCAATGATTTCACCAGTCCCTGCGACAAGAAGAAGTTTATCTTCGTTCATGACAAGGAGCATCGCTTCAAGCTTGCGAAGCACTTTATCATTACGCCATTCCTTTGCGAGGTTAATGGCAGCACGGTCCAGTTGTCCGCTCGCTTCTTGCAACTTACCTTCAAACATCTCAAAAAGCGTAAACGCATCTGCAACAGAACCTGCGAAGCCTGCGAGAACTTTACCGTTGTATATTCTACGGATCTTCTTAGCTGAGTGCTTCATGACTGTCGCTTGACCGAACGTTACCTGTCCATCACCTGCCATTGCACCTTTACCGTTATGTCGGATTGCAAAAATTGTCGTAGCATGGAATGAATGTTCCATGTTGCCTCCTTTCAGGCACGTGGGTGTGCACCTTTGTATACGTGACGAAGACGATCTGTCGTTACGTGCGTATACTTCTGCGTCGTTCGAAGGTTCTCATGACCGAGAAGCTCCTGTACCGAGCGCAGATCAGCACCTTCATTCAACAGATGAGTTGCAAACGTATGCCTTAGACTATGCGGAGAAATTCGCAAAGTGTGCGAAGCTTCCTGTACACGTTTCGTTAATGTATGACGTAAACCACGATCAGTAAGGGGAAGACCACGAAAGTTTAGAAACACGCGCTCAGTTTCTTCGCGTATTAAACGCTTTCGTCCACCTTCAAAATACCTCTCGAGTGCATCAATCGCAAAAGCGCCGATTGGAACGTATCGTTCTTTACGTCCTTTCCCTAAGACATGAACGGTTTCTGTCACGAAATCAAGATCCGTCATCTTCAAATTCGTGCATTCACTCACTCGTATTCCTGTTGCATACAGCAACTCTATAATCGCAAGATCTCTTTGTTTAAGTGGGTCATCTCCACGACAAACTTCAAATAGGGAATGAAGCTCCTCTTCATAGAGAAAGCGTGGTAGTCGATTGGGCTGCGAAGGAAAGTGCGTAAACGATGTTGGATTCTCAAGAATCATTGATTCCCGTTTTAAGAAGCGATAAAACGTCCGTAATACCGAGAGCTCGCGAGCAATACTCGTTCGTTGTAACCCTTTATTGTGCATTGCCGTCAAGTAAAGTCGTACGTGGAGGCGCTCAGCATTCAAGCACCCTGCATCCACGCCTTCTTCTTTTAAAAATTCCTCCCAATCACTTAGCCCACGAGTATAAGCTGTAAGCGTATTGGGAGAGGCATTTTTCTCCACTTGCAGATATTGAAAAAACTTCTGATAAGGATCTTGTGCGTTTGTACACATGATCATTCACCTCAATAAAGCGACTAAATCGTACCACATAACTTTGTCGATATCAACCTAAACGCCTTGTTTTTTCATAAAATTCTGAATGGACTCCAGCGCTACTTGGCCGAGGTATTCATAGCGTTCTTTTTTCTTCATCTTCTCGGCTGGTCTTGGAACGAGACCAAAGTTAGCATTGATCGGTTGGAAGTGATCAGGGTCTGCTGTCGTAATGTATTGTGCCATTGCACCAATCATCGTCTCTTTCGGGAAAACAATCAACTCTTCACCTAACACTTGCTTTGCAGCGTTTGTTCCGGCAATAAGTCCCGCAGCCGCTGATTCTACATACCCTTCAACACCTGTCATTTGTCCTGCGAAGAACAAGTCATCACGATCTTTGTATTGATACGTTGGACGGAGTAGACGGGGACTATTCATAAACGTGTTTCGATGCATAACTCCGTAACGAACGATATCTGCGTTTTCCAAACCAGGAATAAGACGAATAACTTCCTTCTGTGGACCCCATTTCATATGTGTCTGAAATCCAACAATATTGTAAAGCGTGCCTTCCACATTGTCTTGACGAAGTTGAACGACAGCATATGGACGTTTCCCTGTTCTAGGGTCTTCTAATCCTACTGGCTTCATCGGTCCGAACAATAATGTTTTTCGACCACGACCAGCCATGACTTCAACGGGCATACACCCTTCGAAGAACATTTTCTTCTCAAATTCTTTTAGCGGAACCGTTTCTGCTGCAACGAGGGCATCATAAAACGTATTAAACTCGTCTTCTGTCATCGGACAGTTGATATATGCCGCTTCACCTTTATCGTAACGAGATTTGTAATAGACTTTATCCATATCAATTGAATCGGTTTCAAGAATAGGCGCTGCTGCATCATAAAAGTACAATTCTTCTTCACCCGTTAAGCCGATAATGCTATCAGACAACGATGAAGAAGTTAGAGGACCAGTAGCAATAATCGTCGGACCACTTGGAATCTCGCTTATTTCTTCTCGTACGACATTAACGAGAGGGTGAGCGTGCAATCGCTCAGTCACTTTACCAGCGAAATCATGACGATCTACCGCAAGGGCGCCTCCAGCAGGCACCGCACTTTCATCTGCTGATGAAATAATAATTGAATCAAGCTTCCGCATTTCTTCCTTTAATACACCGACTGCGTTCGCTAAAGAATTGCCTCGTAAAGAATTCGTACAAACAAGCTCAGCAAATTGTTCTGTATGGTGAGCTGGCGTTTTCTTTACCGGTCTCATTTCATATAGATTAACAGGCACTCCGCGGCTTACGATTTGCCAAGCCGCTTCACTTCCAGCAAGTCCTGCTCCAACAACATTTACTGCTTGCTTTGTTGTCATCGCCATCTTCCTTTCAAAAGTCTCTCACTCTTCTTACTATCTAGTATAAATGATAACCCTCATTAAAGAACAACAAACATTCAGTGACAATCTATGTATTTTCTTATTCAGCATTTCATTGACATGCAAACGCCCCTTTCATCTAAAAGGGGCGCTGTAACAATATACCGAGTTTTTGTCGTACTTACAAGTTTTTAATTCGGATCTTCTTCATAGTCACATTTTGTACACTGTACTCGGACTTCTTTTTTCACTTTTTTCTCAACGAGCATGTGTTCACAACGAGGACACGGACGGGCGATCGGTTTATCCCAAGATACGAAATCACACTCAGGGTATTGGTCACAACCGTAGAATGTACGCTGTTTCTTACTCTTACGCTCAACGACGTCACCTTTTTTACAAGTTGGACAATCAACGCCGATTTTTTTGACGATCGCTTTCGTATTCCTACAATCGGGGAAGTTCGAACAAGCCATGAACTTACCGTAACGACCCATCTTAATGACCATTGGGTTTCCGCACAGTTCACAATCTTCACCGGCGGGCTCATCTTTAATCTCAACTTCTTGCATTTCTTTCTCAGCAACATCGAGACGCTTTTCGAAATCTTGATAAAAGCGATCAATAATCTTAATCCAATTCTGATCTCCCGCTTCAATTTCATCAAGATCTGTTTCCATTCTTGCCGTAAACTTAACATTTAAGATCTCAGGGAAAAACTCAACGATCAAGTCTAACACAATTTCACCGAGTTCAGTCGGTACGAATCGACGGTCTTCCATCGCTACATAGCCACGACGTTGAATTGTATCTAGTGTCGGTGCGTACGTTGACGGACGGCCAATGCCTAATTCTTCCATCGTACGAACGAGCCTCGCCTCTGTGTAACGTGGAGGCGGCTGGGTGAAGTGTTGGTTTTCATTCAACTCATCACGCGTTGCCGTTTTTCCTTCTTCTAAGTCAGGTAGAAAAGAGTTTTCTTCTTCTTTCCCATCGTCATTTCCTTCAATATATACTTTCATAAAACCAGGGAACTTCACTTTTGACCCTGTTGCTCGGAAAATGACGCCTTCGTTTGTCAAGTCAACCGACATCGTATCCATGATCGCTGGCGCCATGCGGCTTGCGACCATACGTTCCCATATTAAACGGTACAAGCGCAGTTGGTCTCTAGAGAGATACGACTTCAATTCTTTCGGCTCTCTAGAAACGGTCGTCGGACGAACCGCTTCGTGTGCGTCTTGACTGTTTTCATTTTGTTTTTTCGGTTTTGAATCTTGACCAACATAGTCACTGCCGTACTTCTCTTCAATAAACGTTTTTGCCTCACCTTTAGCGGTATCGGAAATACGAGTAGAGTCTGTACGCATATACGTAATTAAACCGACGGTCCCCTCTTTTCCAAGGTCCACACCTTCATACAACTGTTGGGCAAGCATCATCGTTTTCTTCGCTCTGAAATTAAGCTTACGTGCAGCTTCTTGTTGTAATGACGATGTTGTGAACGGCTGTACTGGATTTCGCTTACGCTCTTTCTTCGTCACACTATCAATGAGGAATTCATCACCGTTTAGCTGACCTAATACAGCTTTGACATCATCTTCAGAGGAAAGTGGCTGTTTCTTTGATTTTTCTTTGTTGTCTTTCGTACCGTAGAAATGCGCTTCGAACGTTTCTTTTCCGTACGAAAACTGTCCAGTAATGGACCAATATTCTTCTGGTATAAATTCTTGAATCTCTTTTTCCCGATCATTAATCATCTTCACAGCGACCGATTGAACTCGTCCCGCACTTAACCCTTTTTTCACTTTCTTCCATAATAGAGGGCTAATGTTATATCCAACAAGACGATCTAGAATTCGTCTCGCTTGTTGTGCATCAACTAAGTCCATGTTAATTGGACGCGGGTGTTTAAATGCGTCTTTAATCGCGGTCTTCGTAATTTCGTTAAATACTACACGACATTCTGAATCTGTGTCGATGTTGAGGCTATGCGCCAAGTGCCAAGCAATCGCTTCCCCTTCGCGATCGGGGTCGGCAGCGAGATAGATGCGTTTGGCTTTCTTAGCCGCCTGTTTCAAATCTTTTAAAACAGGTCCTTTTCCTCGAATGGTAATGTATTTCGGGTCATAATTCTGTTCCACATCAACGCCCATTTGGGATTTAGGTAAATCACGGACATGGCCCATGGATGCTTTAACTGCATATTTTTTGCCCAAATACTTTCCAATGGTTTTCGCTTTTGCGGGAGATTCCACGATTACTAGGTAATCTGCCATCTCGAGTTTCCTCCCCCTTCTTTGTAAATGTAAACCTTCCCTATTATTGAACATGAATTTACAATTTGTCAAACATCCTATGTTTTTAATCGGTGAAATTTTTTGATTTTAAGCAGTAAAAATGGTTTATTCCTGAAATAATAAATCGTTCGCAGATAAAACCATTTGTGCACCATCAAAGATCATTTGATTCGTTCCTTGTGATGTTGACACATTGATATTACCAGGAAGAGCATAGACGTCTTTACCTTGTTCTAATGCACAATCGACGGTAATTTGTGTACCTGAGCGTACACCAGCCTCAACGACAAACACTCGGTCTGAAAGGCCGCTAATAATTCGATTTCGTTCAGGGAAATGCCACTTTTCAGGGAGTTGAGTCGGAAAGTATTCAGAGAGGATAAGATGTTTCGTAGCCAGTAGATTTGCAATGCCTTGATTTTCTTTTGGATAAATGTGGTTCAGTCCGCCTGCAATGACTGCTATTGTATGTCCATGTTTACCGATGGCAAGCTTGTGGGCGTACGTATCAATCCCTCTCGCTAAACCACTGACGATTACGGCCCCTTGTTGTATAACAGGGTCAAGTAGATTCGGCATAACAGTTTCTGCATATGAACTCGGCGAACGCGTTCCTATAACAGCTAAGATATGTTGTGCACGTATTAAATGAAGGTTTCCGGAATAATAAAGCACAGGGGGAAGGTCAGGTAACTCATAAAGACGGCGAGGATAGTCATGATCAAAAAGCGTAATTGCGGGGGTTTTAGGCGGTTTAAAGTCTGAATACAGATGTTCTTTCCAATGCTTTGTCCACGAAGTCACAGTGTCTGTTTTCGCTTTCGTAAGAAAGGCTAATGAAGCCACATCCAGCGTATGGATTTCTTCTACAGGTACATGCCTAATGAGCGACAATAAATGCTTTGACGTTAGTTTCTTCGTACTGTGCAAGTAAAGAAGACGATTGCGTTTTGTGTCCATGTAACACCTCCGTAATCGTATTATAAAAAAAGCCCTTGTTTATCACAAGGGCTTTTTACTCGTTATTTTACTTCGTGCGTTAAGCAAGCTTCGTAAAGGTTTTGTTCTTTAAGAACATTAATTAGTGTTTCACCAATTACTGCTGGAGTTTCAGCAACTTCAATTCCGCATGCGCGAAGTGTCTTTTGCTTTTCTTCAGCTGTTCCTTTACCGCCAGAGATGATTGCACCAGCATGTCCCATACGCTTCCCTGGAGGTGCAGTAGCGCCACCAATGAAACCGACAACTGGCTTCGTCATGTTATCTCTAACCCATTCAGCAGCTTCTTCTTCTGCTGTACCACCGATCTCACCGATCATAATAACTGCTTTTGTATCTTCATCTTCGTTGAAGAGTTTAAGCGTATCGATGAAATCTGTACCGTTTACTGGGTCTCCACCGATTCCAACTGCTGTTGATTGACCGATGCCGTTGCTTGATAGTTGATCTACCGCTTCGTACGTTAATGTACCAGAACGGGAGACAACGCCAACGTGACCTTTTTGGTGAATGTATCCTGGCATAATACCAATCTTACATTCTTCAGGAGTAATAACTCCTGGACAGTTAGGTCCAACGAGACGAGTCTTCTTGCCTTCCATATAACGCTTAACATTAAGCATGTCAAGAACTGGAATACCTTCTGTAATACAGATTGCAAGATCTAGTTCCGCGTCTACGGCTTCCATAATTGCATCTGCTGCAAATGCAGGTGGAACGTAGATTACTGTTGCGTTTGCGCCAGTCGCTTCAACTGCTTCTGACACTGTGTTAAATACAGGAACTCCTTCAATCTCGGTGCCACCTTTTTTCGGTGTTACACCGCCAACGATGTTTGTTCCATATTCAATCGCTTGTTTTGTATGGAATAGTCCAGTACTGCCCGTAATACCTTGGACAATAACCTTCGTATCTTTATTAATTAAGATACTCATTGTACTTGGCCCCGCCTTTCTATTTAACTAAAGCTACGATTTTTTCTGCACCATCAGCCATCGTATCTGCAGCTGTGATGTTAAGCCCTGATTCTTCGAGAATCTTCTTACCTTCTTTTACGTTTGTACCTTCAAGACGTACAACGAGTGGAATTTCAAGTCCAACTTCTTTCGTTGCTGTAACGACACCTTCTGCGATAACGTCACACTTCATAATTCCACCAAAGATGTTTACGAAGATTCCTTTCACATGCTCATCAGAAAGGATAATCTTGAACGCTGCTGTTACTTTCTCAGCAGTCGCACCGCCCCCAACGTCAAGGAAGTTCGCGGGTTCGCCGCCTTTGTACTTAATAATATCCATCGTAGCCATCGCAAGACCGGCTCCGTTAACCATACAACCGATGTTACCATCAAGTGCAATATAGCTTAAGTCGTACTTAGAAGCTTCGATTTCTTTTGCATCTTCTTCGTCAAGGTCACGGTATTCTGTGATTCCTTTTTGACGGTAAAGAGCGTTACTATCAAAGTTAAGCTTCGCATCTAGAGCGAGTACGTCGCCTTGCTTTGTTGTAACAAGTGGGTTGATCTCTGCGATCGAGCAGTCATTTTCAACAAATGCTTGGTAAAGGCTTCCCATAAATTTAACCGCTTTTCCGAGTGAATCTTGCGGAATGTTCATGTTAAAAGCAAGACGTCTTGCTTGGAAACCTTGTAATCCTACTGCAGGATCAATATACTCTCTAAAGATCTTCTCAGGTGTCGCTTCTGCAACTTCCTCGATCTCTGTTCCACCTTCTTCAGAACCCATAAGGACAACACGGGATGTACTACGATCAAGCACAAGGCCGATGTAGTATTCTTGATCAATATCGCAGCCCTCTTCAACGAGAAGACGCTTTACTTCTTTACCTTCTGGTCCTGTTTGGTGAGTCACGAGTGTTTTACCAAGAATGTCATCTGCGTATGTACGCACTTCATCAAGGTTTTTCGCGACTTTAACACCGCCAGCTTTTCCGCGTCCACCTGCGTGGATTTGTGCTTTTACTACGGTTACGGCTGTACCTAATGAAGACGCTTTTTCAACGGCTTCATCGACCGTAAAAGCAACGTGCCCGTTCGGTACAGCAACGCCGTACTTGCGGAGCAATTCTTTACTCTGGTACTCATGAATATTCATGTTATTTCCATCCTCCCTATGAGTACAATCGGTTACATCAGATGTGGGTACTAGACAAGCGATTTGCTTGTCATAAGTTCATTTCACACATTTTTTATCATAGCATAAAAACGTTTTCTACTAAAGGTTTAAGTGCCGAAAATGTCGAAAAACGTCTTACGTTAGAATTTTACTCATGAGAACGTCTTCAACGTACGAGCCGTCACTCTCTTTGCGATGATAGGGTTTACGACCTTCCACTATGAATCCAAGCCGTTTGTACAAAGAGATTGCTCGCTCATTATGTGCATAGACTTCTAATGAAATTTTCTTGATTGCCTCGTCATTCTTGGCAAACATTAACAGTTCATTTAACAGTTTGTAACCTAGACGTTGATTTGTGAAGCGCTCTTGTATGCTCATCCCAAACATCCCATTATGTGAATAATGTGGTCTTTGTGGTCTTGAGAACGTTAGCATACCGACAACTTCTTCGCGATTTACAGCAACAAGCATTAAGCCTGTTTCGGTTTGATGTCGACGAATTCTCGCTAATTCCTCTTCAACGGTCGGTTGATATTCCTTAGCGGTTCGTCCCATAAATGAAGCGTTCTCTTGTAAGACAATCCGTTTGTGTCGAATAATATCGACAACATCAGTGACAACCGCTTGACGAATCGTAATGTTGTTCTCCATAACTTCCCCCTTACTAATTAAAAAAGCGCGAGTAAGCGACGTCTCCTGAAAATAACAGGTGTTCGTCAGCACCTCGCGCTTCGTTGTCATGAAGCTCATTTCAAAACATAATGTAGTACGTGCACCTTTACCAATTATACAGTTAAAGCTTTGAATTGACTCATCACGAGATCAAAATATTTACCTTCTCGTTTCATTAATTGCTCATGGTTTCCGTTTTCAAGAACGTTTCCTTGTTCTAGTACGATAATATTATCCGCTTCACGTATGGTTGATAATCGGTGTGCGATCATAATTGACGTTCGACCGTGTAGCAACGTCTTTAATGCTTGTTGAATCTTCACTTCGGTTTCGGTATCAATACTTGCTGTTGCTTCATCTAAAATGATTATTTTCGGATTTGCCAGCAACGTTCTTGCAAACGAAAGCAATTGCCTTTCACCGACACTAAGCACGTTACCTCGTTCTTCTACTTCTGTTTCATACCCGTTCTGTAACTTCTCGATAAAATGATTAGCCCCAATTGCCGTTGCCGCTTGCTCCACTTCTTCGTCTGTTGCATCCGGTTTTCCGAAGCGAATGTTCTCACGTATAGTCCCGGAGAAAATGAACGTGTCTTGCAACACCGTACTCACTTCTTCACGTAAACGATGGAGTTTGTAATCTTTTAAGTCGACCCCATCTAGCATAATGCGACCGCCTGTAGGATCGTAATAACGAGAAATTAAATTGGCAATCGTTGATTTTCCAGAACCTGTATGTCCGACGAGTGCAATCGTCTGTCCTTTCGGGATCGAAAGACTTATGCTGTTTAACGCTTTACGGCTTTCATCATAAGCAAACGTCACTGATTCAAATTGAATATCGCCTTTAAGGTTTGTTGCTTCATTGCCATCGTGTTTCGATTTCACATTTGGTTCTTCGTCTAAAAACTCAAAGATTCGTTCAGACGACGCCATTGCAACGAGCAGCTGATTGTACACTTGCCCAAGTCTAGAAATCGGTTCCCAAAACATCCCGAGGAAAAACGCGAATGAAACAAGAACACCAAATCCGATTGAACCTGTCATAACGAGATACGCTCCGTACCAAATTAATACGGCTGAACCGAGTGCATTTGCCATTTCTACAAATGGGCGGAAAACAGCACTTTTCTTTGATGCTTCATCCCATGCATCGTAATTTTCTTTATTCACGCCTTTAAAAAAGGCCATGTTGTTTTCTTCTTGTGAAAACGATTGTGTTACTCTTACGCCTTGAATGCTTTCATTTAAGTGAGAGTTCAACTTAGATTGACGAATGCGTACCGTTTGCCAAGACCGCCGGATGTTGCGTCGTAATTTCGTCGAAATGAAAAACATGATTGGCAAGACAATTAACACAGCAAGTGCCAGTGGCGGACTTAACGTAAAGAGAATGATTACAATACTGATGAGCATGATCATGTCCATTAACATGTTAATAATTCCGTTGGTGAAAAGTTCTTGCAGTGCATTCACGTCATTTACGACTCGTACGAGAATCGACCCAGCCGAACGGTTATCAAAAAACCGGTTAGATAACCCTTGAATGTGATTAAACAACTGTTTTCTCAGCGCATGAATCGCATTTTGTCCAATTTCATTCGTCCATTTAATTCGCAGTCGGTTCGCAAATAAAGAAAAAATATAAAGAGACAATGCAAATACAGCGAGTTGCAACATGAGCCCGTAATCTTCATTTGCTAGTGCAAAATCTAACGCCCATTGTCCGATAATTAACGGCACGATTAATCGTACAGCTGTCGTAATCAGCATCGCAACAATCGCTTTTACGATTAAAGAGCCACTTTCTTTCATGTAGTGCAACAAGCGTGTTAACTTTTCCCAGTTAAACGGCTTTTCAATTGCTGTATCTTGACTGTACCGAAAGCGCTCCATGACCCTTGTCGTTGACATTGACGTTTTCCCTCCTTTCATCGTATAGACTCTTTCTCGATCGATTGCAAATCTTGATATTGAATATCATAGATTCGTTTATACATGCCACCTTCTTCAAGCAGCTCATTATGCTTTCCTTGTTCTTTCATTTTTCCGTTTTCTAACACAAAGATTTGATCTGCATGTTGAACGCTTGAAATTCGGTGAGCAATAATGAACGTTGTACGTCCTTTCATTAGTTCACGAAACGCTTTTTGGATTTTCACTTCAGTTTGCATATCAACCGCACTCGTTGCGTCGTCCAAAATTAAAATACTTGGATTCACTAACAACGCTCTTGCAATTGAAATTCGTTGTTTTTGTCCACCGGAAAGTCCCATTCCTCGTTCACCTAGAACGGTGTCATAACCATTCGGCAACGCTTCGATGAATTCATGGGCGTCTGCTCGCCTTGCCGCTTCAATAATTTCATCAAGCCCAGCTTCTGGACGTCCGTAAGAAATGTTATCTCGAATTGAAGATGAGAATAAAAACGGTTCTTGTAAAACAAACCCAATATTCTCCCGTAACGTTTTAATTGTATAATCTTGTACTGATTTTCCATCAATCTTGACTTGCCCATGAGTGGCTTCATAAAATCGAGCAATAAGCTGTGTAACACTAGATTTACCAGCGCCTGTTTGACCCATTAGTCCGATCGTTTCACCGTGATTCACTTGAAATGAAACATTTCGTAATGCAGACTTTTCTTCATTAGGATAATAAAATGATACGTCTTCAAACGATACATCACCTGTGAGTCGTCCAGCGTCGATCGCTGTTTCATCATCTTTGATGTCTACAGGTTCGTTTAACACTTCAAGCAAACGCTCACCAGAAGCTTTTGATTGGCTAAACGTATTAATGATAAAACCTAAGTTCATTAAAGGTCCCATAATGTACCATACGAGACTAAAGAAGGCGACAAATGCGCCTGGCGTAAGCGTGCCATAGATCGCTAGATAACCGCCGTAAGCGAGTAATAGCACAACAGCGACGTTGCCGATAAATTCCATGACCGGAAAATACTTTGACCAAATGCCAGACGTGTACAAGTAGCGATCGCGATAATGGGAATTCTTCTCATCAAATCGATCTTTCTCGAACTCTTCCTTTGACAATGATTTAACTGTGTTCATTCCACTTACATTTTCTTGAACACGCGTATTTAAACTTGCCATTGAAATACGAATTTCTTTAAATGCAGGATGTACAAATTTATCAAATCGCTGTACCGTAATCGCTAGTATAGGCATCATAAAAAGAGTAATCAGTGCGAGTTGAGGTGAATAGTAAAACATAACAATAAGCGAAAAGACGATGATCATTACGAAGTTAAACAATTGGGCAAATCCAAATGATAAGAAGAATCGGAAGCCTTCTACATCAGCTGTTAGCCTTGACATCAAATCTCCTGTCCGAGCATTATCATAATAGCGGAAAGGTAAGTATTGCAACTTTTCATACAATCCTTTTCGTAATTGATAGACAGTTTTTATCCCAAAAACATCGCCCCAATATTGATGGAAAAAGGCGGCTAGCCCTTTGAACATCATGACGATAATAAAACCGATTGCAAGAATGGGAATGAGGTCATAGTTTTGGTTAACGATTCCTTCATCAATAGCTAATTGCAAGAAGATCGGATAGACGACTGTAAAGCCAGTCACGAACACCAAAAAGAATATTGAGCCTAGAAAGTAACGTCGAAATGGCCAATAATACTGTCTTAACGCATTAAATATTTGCAAAATTACACCTACTTTCAAGCGGAGTTCAGAAAACAGTCACCAAGTAAATATAACGCTTTTCGAAATAAATTGCCAGTGAATATTCGGAAAAATTTTAAAAAAACATAAATAAACGTTCAAGAATGGAAAGTCACAATCACTCTCCATTCTTGAACGTTTACTTAATCATTCTTTTTATTATTCTTTTCATCTTGAATCGTTTTTGTCATATCTTTCGCTTTCGCATCTTGTTCTTGCACACTATGGTGTACTCCAAACTCTTGCGCCATCTCTTCTTTGTACTGATTAATCATGTCAGTTGCACCTTGAACATCAAGTAAATTCTTCTTATTTACCATGAGTAGAACCCCCTTTGTCACTAACATTCCCAACTTCGTGAATTTCTTTCATTTCACGATCAATCTTATAGACAAAGGCAAACACTTCAGCGACCACCTCATACAGTTCCGATGGAATTGGTGTCTCAACATGTAAGTGCGTCATGAGCTCAGCAAGTGCCTCGTCAACAACAATAGGGGTATCTGACTCATTGGCAATTTGTTCAATTTTCTCGGCAACGGTTCCGTGACCTTTTGCTGTTACGACTGGTGCACGATCGCCTTTTGCATCATGTCGGAGCGCAGCTGCAAATTTTCGTTTCGATTTCATACGCGCACGTCCAATCGATGATTGGTCGTGATCTCTTGATTTGATGACGTTAACACTGGTAGTTGTTCGTTTGATCGCAACCATTCGAATGAAGTTAACGAAAACCCGAGTTCTTTTAACTTCTCTTTAAAAGGCGGCAATAAAATCGGCTTCATCCAATGGGGCTCATCAGCTTGATTATACACAGCGATGGCTAACTGCTGCTTTTGACGACGCACATCAACGACAGTATCTTTTAAATGCGGTAATGTTAAAAAAAATAACACTCTTTCCGTTGCTTCAAGCTGCTCTTTAGGATCGTCTAGCATAACAAGCACATCTAAAAACGTATCATTCACTTGCATCGGTACGATTAACGGTTGCGTTTGTGACTCATGGAAGAGCGAAGTGCCAACAACTTGCTGGAAAACCGTTGCTAACTGTCCTTTTTGTTGCACAGGCAATTCAGATGAAACTCCCGCTTGCAGGAGCGCACGTACCGACACATGATTTTCACCACGTAGAAAATCTCGTACCTGAGAGACTTGGATTCGCTCCTCTTTAAACAGTTGTTGTAGAACGAAGCGCTCATCCTTCGTAAGGCCTTTCGCATGTAGCAACTGGCTCATCGCAGAAGCTTGCTCTTTTTGACTCATATGTACTAGTTTCTGTTCGAACGTTCGTGCATGTTGTTCTTGCACCATCGTCGTTCCTCGTTCAATCCATTGTAGCCTTGATAGTAGTTCTGTTGCTCCTTGTTGTCTAGCACCTTCTCCACGAACAGCATCGTGAACGATCTGTTGCAAACGAGTAAATTGCAACACTTCACGATTGCCAACATCACGTGAAGACGAAACGTGTTCTAACAACTGCAGAAAACGAGTCGCAGGCTCTGATCGCGACTGTGATTGTTGTAATTGCTGCTTTAGCGTATCTAAACGCTCACTAAGTGTCAGAGAGGACGTTTGAAACGTATGCAACGCGTCAAACGTCGCTTTCGTCACAGGAAACTGACGCTCTTGCATGAGTGTGATCGTTTGCAACGCATTCGGCTTAACCGTGCCCGCTTCCTTTAGAAGCGTAGCTAATTGTTGGTTCTGTTCTTTCGTAAAAGCTACCTCATGCTTTACAAAATGATGGAAAATCGCTCGCTCAAAACGGTCAGCACGCTTTCCTAACGTTTCATTTACATCGACGCTACCCGTTTGTTGAACGACTTTCAGTTGAATCTCGCGACCCGTTTGCTTCACTTGAAATACGTACCGTTTGTTCGCTTCAAGCGCCGCTTCCAGCCGCGCAACAAATGAACTGTTTTTCGTTTCAATGGCTGCGAACTGTCCATTATAGATGGTCTTCACTTTTCCGCTAAACCACTCACCTACGCGAAGACCATGAAATGAGGAAGTCTTCTGTGTGCGATTCTCAGTACTATGTAGTGGACCACTGACATTCACGTTGACTCACCTTCTTTAACTTAAACGATCTGCTACAGGGCGAAAGCTTCTGCGATGAATAGGCAACACGCCGTATTCATCCATCGCTTGTAGATGCGCGCTCGTCCCATAACCAACATGTTGATCAAACCCATACTGCGGGTAGCGGTCGTGCAACGTTTTCATATACTCGTCCCGTGTTTCCTTTGCGATGACTGACGCAGCTGCAATGCTCATGCTTCTTGAGTCACCTTTAATGAGTGACGTTTGACGAATTGTGACTGGAAGCGTCATAGCATCAACGAGCAAATGATCTGGGGTCGTGTGCAAACCTGACACTGCACGTACCATAGCTAACTTTGTTGCTTCATAAATGTTGAACTCATCAATTTCTTCGACGCTTGCCTCACCAACACTAACGATGCAACGACTCATAATCTCATCGTAGAAATACGCACGATCTCGTTTACTTAACTTTTTGGAATCTGTCAGACCTGGAAGGAAAACGTCTTCTGGGATCATTACGGCAGCGGTCGTAACTGGTCCTGCAAGTGGTCCTCGACCGACTTCATCAAGGCCTGCAATCTGCCACGTATTGCACATATGAAACTCTTCATTTCTTTTATCGGTATAAGATTGCATTTTTTCACGTATGAGCTGTTGTTTTTGCTCGTAACTCTTCAGCAAATTCTGTACGCCTACTCGTGAATCCGCACGAAGTTCTTCGACTCTGGATGCTTCGATTGTTTCCCCTGCTAACTCTAATTTAATCTCTTTAATCGTAGCTTTTTTCATGATTAGCCCTCTCTATGACGAAAACTAGGGATCCTTCGTCAGACGCCCCGCTTATTGCTCAGGTCGTTCAAGCGAAATTCTCCCTAGTTTTTCAGAACGATATTCTCGTAAAATCAACTCTGCAGTTGCATCAAAATCAATGTCGCCGCCTCCCATGAGGCATCCGCGCTTTCGGCCAATTTCTTCAAACCAGCCAACCTCATGTTCTGGTTCTTCTTGAAGCTTGTACCGTTCTAACAAAGATTTTGGGTAGTATTCTTGCATATAGCGAATCAAATAGAGTACAACATCTGAAAAATCAAGTCGCTCATCTTTAATTGCGCCAGTCGCTGCTAAACGCAAACCGACCGTTTGATCTTCAAATTTCGGCCAAAGAATTCCTGGTGTATCCAATAGCTCTAGCTTTTTGCCGACTTTTAGCCATTGGTTCTTTCTCGTCACTCCTGGTTTATTCCCGGTTGTTGCTTGATTCTTTCCTACGAGGCGATTAATAAGTGTGGATTTTCCTACGTTCGGAATTCCGACAATCATTGCTCGTACACTTCGATGTTGAATGCCTTTTTTACGAAGCTTTTCCATTTTAGGCTCTGCAAGCTCTGTTACAGCAGCAATTAACTCTGAGATCCCGACGTTCTTTTTGGCATCAATGGTCAGGGCGGTTTGACCGAGATTACGATAATGTTGTAACCACTGTTTCGTAACCTGAGGGTCAGCCATATCTGGTTTCATTAATACAAGAACACGGGGTTGGTCTGTTACGGTTTCATCAAGCACTGGATTTCGCGAGGATTCTGGAATCCGTGCATCGACCAGCTCAATGACCACATCCACTTGGTTTAAAGATTCTTTGATCAGGCGAATTGCCTTCGCCATATGTCCTGGAAACCATTGAATCGTCATCGTCTTCCCTACTTTCCTTACGACTATAAATAAAAAGGAGCCTGACCAATGGCAAGCTCCTTTTGAACATCTTTAGTTGCTACGAAGTTCTTTAACTCTTGCAGCTTTACCTTGAAGCTTACGCAAGTAGTAAAGTCTCGCTTGACGTACACGTCCACGACGCTTCACTTCGATCTTATCGATTCTTGGTGAATGTACTGGGAACGTACGCTCAATTCCAACACCTGAAGAGATCTTACGTACTGTAAACGTTTCGCTAATTGAACTTCCACGGCGCTTTAATACAAGACCTTGGAATACTTGGATACGCTCGCGCGTACCTTCAACTACCTTTACGTGAACAGCTAGTGTATCTCCAGGACGAAAGCTAGGTACGTCGCTCTTAAGTTGAGCTTTGTTGATTTCGTTAATGAGATTAGTCATTGGGTGTTTCCTCCTTCCTTCTCGGATGCTCTTAAGGGGTTACCGCAGCGGAACATCGGATTCAACGGCTTTCGCCACAAGTGCTATCATAGCATACCGATTACTAGAGTTCAATCGTTGTTCTTAAATTCCTTCAACCATTTTTCTTCTTGAACTGAGTGATCATAGCCTTCTAGAAGATCAGGTCTTCGGTTGTACGTCCTACGAAGCGATTCTTTCTTACGCCACTCTTCAATGTTCTTGTGATGACCTGAAAGCAGAACGTCTGGCACTTTCATTCCACGAAACTCTGCGGGTCTCGTGTAATGAGGGTGTTCGAGCAGTCCCGTTTGAAATGAATCTTCTTTGGCCGATTGCTCATTGCCGAGCACTCCAGTTTGCAAACGAATTACACTATCTGCAATCACCATCGACGCGAGCTCTCCACCGGTTAACACGTAATCACCAATTGAAATCTCGTCTGTTGCAAGCGCACGGATTCGCTCGTCATATCCTTCATAGTGTCCACAAATGAAGACAATCTCTTCAGCTGACGCTAGTTGTTCGGCTTTCTCCTGCGTGTGTGGCTCTCCTTGTGGACAAAGGAGCACAACACGTGCGTCTTTCGAAAGCTGTAAGCTTTCAATCGCATCATAGATCGGTTGAGCACGGAGCACCATGCCTGCGCCGCCACCAAACGGATAGTCATCCACTTTGTTATGCTTGTTGTCAGCAAACTGACGAAAATCAGTAACGGAATAATTCACTTGCCCTTTATCTTCTGCCTGCTTCCAGATCGATGACGAAAAAACGCCTTGATACATTTCAGGAAACAAACTTAAAAATGTGAGCTTCATTCATCAAGCAATCCTTCCATTAATGTTACTGTCACCGTTTTAGAGTTGAAATCAACGTCTTTAACAACTTGATCTATATAAGGAAGCAAGACGTCTTTTTTCTTTGGCTCCGTTCGCTTAACGACCCAAACGTCGTTCGCTCCAGGTGCGAGAATTTCTTTCACAAACCCGAGCTCTACGCCGTCTGTTGTAACGACTTTCAACCCGATAATATCGTTGTAATAAAAGTCTCCATCTGACAACTCATCTCGTTCATCTTCAGTAACTTCTAAAACCCCGTCGCGAAGCTTGTCTGCTTCGTCTTTGTCGGTAATGCCTTCAAACGTTAATAATTGGAATTGTTTATGCGCTCTTGAGCTCATAATCGTAAGACGTTGGCGCGTGCCATTTTTATACTTGACAGACAATTCATTGCCAACTTTAAAACGCTTTTCAGGAAAGTCCGTCGTTGAAATGACACGAACTTCTCCTTTTACGCCGTGGGTATTCACGATGGTTCCAACATTAAAGTATTCAATGTTTGACGTCATGTGAAGCGTGATCTCCTTTAGTACGGATCTCTTTAATGACCCCATCTTCTACGATAATTTCATCCTCGAGTTTATGATCGGCCCAGCGATCACCTGCTTGGATGTCTGTATATCGTTTGACAGTGTCTCCTGTAACTAGAGAACCTTCTGGCAATGTGCGGATTTTGCTCTCACGGAACGTGATGCTTTCCACGCGTTGCGTTCGTTTATTAATCTCTGCGTTAAAGCGTGTTTTTATGAGTGCTTTGTTTTTCGCATCGGTTTGTTCTTTCGCTTGCTTTTGAGCTTGAAAACGGAGCTGCTCCACTTCAT
The DNA here is from genome assembly GCA_012970285.1 of Bacillaceae bacterium JMAK1. Lineage (GTDB taxonomy): Bacteria > Bacillota > Bacilli > Bacillales > Marinococcaceae > Geomicrobium_A. Next base: position 541,626 of record JIBW01000002.1, on the reverse strand, counting down.
TGTTTAGGCGATCTTTTTCTTGATCCATCTTTGTGAGCAATTTTTTGCGGTAATCTTCTGTAAGTACGTGACGTACAAGTACATTCTTTTCAATCCTCATAAAATCCACCTCATCCTCTAGATAGTATGTATATGTAAAAATCGTAGCATTGATAAAAGAAAAAGGGAAGGCTTAGCCTCCCCTCAACACGTCCTTAATCAGCAATCTTGAGACGAACTTTGCCGCTCTCACGATTGGCAGCAGCAAGTAATGAACGCATCGAACTTGCAACTTTACCATTTTTGCCGATGACTTTACCGACATCGTCCTTATGGACCGACAGCGTTAATAACGTTGTTCCATCGTGCTCTGTCTCTTCAACAGTCACATCGTCAGGATGATCCACAAGTGCTTTGGCAACGGTCAAGACGAGTGTTTGTAGCATCCGTATTCCTGCTTACTTGCTGTTCTTTGCTTCATGGACTTTCTCCATGAGGCCAGCAGTTGAGAATAGGTTACGTACTGTGTCAGATGGCTTTGCACCGTCAAGCATCCACTGTACAGCACGGTCTTCTTTAACTGTAAACGAGTTATCTGTAACGAGTGGGTTGTACGTTCCAATCTCTTCGATGAAACGACCGTCACGTGGTGAGCGAGAGTCCGCAACTACGACACGGTAGTAAGGTCTTTTCTTTGATCCCATTCTTTTAAGACGAATTTTTGTAGCCATAATTCATTACCTCCAACTTATATGTTGTAAATTTTTTATGATGACAAATGGTCACCTATAACTTCACGTTCATGGTGAAATCATCGCACATTAGCCTATTATAGACAAAATGTTTGAGTGTGTAAAGGGTTTTTCCTTTTCAGTGCATAAATCGCTTTGTTTACTTCATAAATGGAAACTGCATACCGCCTTTTCCTTTACGTTTACCAGCTTTTCCACCCATTTGAGATGTCATTTGCTTCATCATCTTCTTCATATCTTCAAACTGTTTGAGAAGCTTGTTCACATCTTGAACCGTCGTACCACTACCTTTAGCAATCCGACGCTTTCGACTCGCATTAATAATCTTCGGTTCGTTCTTTTCTTGCTTTGTCATGGAACGAACAATCGCTTCGACTTTGCCAATTTGGCTGTCATCCACTTGCATGTTCTTCATGCCCTTCATCTTGTTTGCACCTGGCAACATGCCAAGCAAGTCTTCAAGAGGGCCCATGCTTTTCACTTGATCAATTTGTTCTAGAAAATCATCAAACGTGAGATCTGCGTTTCGAAGCTTCGCTTCAAGTTCTTTTGCTTTCTCTTCATCAACATTCGTCTGTGCTTTCTCAATAAGTGAAAGAACATCACCCATGCCGAGAATTCGTGAAGCCATTCGTTCTGGATGGAACGGTTCAAGTTGGTCAATCTTCTCACCCATACCGGCAAATTTAATTGGTTTCTCGGTTACAGCGCGAATTGAAAGCGCCGCACCACCTCTCGTATCACCATCAAGTTTCGTAAGAACGACACCTGATATTTCAAGGAGTTCATTAAATTGCTCAGCAACGTTTACCGCATCTTGACCCGTCATTGCATCAACGACGAGTAAAATCTCATCAGGATTGACAGAGGCTTTCATTTCCTTAAGCTCATCCATTAAGTTCTCATCAACGTGTAAACGTCCAGCAGTATCCAGGATCACCGTGTCGTGATGTTCTTCCTTTGCCTTTTCAACACCACGCTTTACGATGTCTACAGGGCTAACATCGGTCCCTTCTGAATAGACAGGCATGTCGAGTTGCTTACCGAGTGTATTCAATTGATCAATCGCTGCTGGACGGTAAATATCCGCTGCAACGAGCATCGGTGTGCGGTTCTTTTTCTTACGTAAATAGTTTGCAAGCTTTGCTGTCGTTGTTGTTTTACCGGCACCTTGCAAACCGACCATCATAATGACCGTCGGTGGTTTCGGTGCTGTTTCAATCTTACTTTCTTCTGAACCCATAAGTGCTGTCAATTCTTCATTTACTACTTTAATGACTTGTTGACCTGGCGTAAGGCTCTTCATTACTTCTTGTCCTACCGCACGTTCTTTCACGCGGTTGACAAACTGTTTAACCACTTTAAAGTTAACATCGGCTTCTAGCAAAGCAAGACGAACTTCACGCGCCATTTCTTTGACGTCGGCTTCGCTTACTTTCCCTTTGCCTTTTATCTTTTGCATCGTTTGCTGAAGTCGTTCAGCTAAACTTTCAAAGGCGATGGTCATCTCCCCCTTACTCTTCCGTACTTTCTAACTCTGTTACAAGAGCGATTACTTCACTGTCTTCAGACACAAGTCTAAGCTTCTTGTAAAGCTCTTCTCTTAAACGATAACGGCTGAACAATTGAAGTTTCTCTTCGTATTGTTCAAGCATAAGTTCACTACGCCTAATGTTATCATAAACAGCTTGACGACTCACATCGTATAACTCAGAAATTTCTCCGAGGGAATAATCATCGTAGTAGTACAATTGCAAGTAATTCCGTTGTTTGTCTGTTAATAATGCATGATAAAAATCAAACAATGCATTCATTCTCATTGTTTTCTCGAGCATTGTACTTCACCCTTACTGTTAAGTGAATAACCTTTACAATTAGAATCGTACAATTCTCCTTGCCATGTGTCAAGAAACAGCCGAGAGTTTCTACAAAAACTCTCAAGTGAATACATTTTATAGATCACAACGCTACGGTGAACCCTTTTAATTAGACTTCTCCGTCATTTGCTCGTCCTCACTCACTTCTCTTCAGCAAGTGTTTGGAACAAGCCGTACGTAAACTGTTCTGCATCAAACGGTTGTAAATCATCGACCTTCTCACCGAGCCCAACAAACTTCACAGGAATGTCGAGTTCATTACGGATCGCTAGTACAATTCCACCCTTTGCTGTTCCGTCGAGCTTCGTTAACACAATGCCTGATACGTCCGTCGCTTCTTTAAACTGCTTCGCTTGCGCCATTGCGTTTTGTCCAGTCGTTGCATCCAATACGAGCAATACTTCATGAGGTGCGCTTGGGACTTCGCGCTGAATGACTCGTTTAACTTTCTCGAGTTCTTTCATGAGGTTTACTTTGTTTTGTAAACGACCTGCGGTGTCACATAGAAGAACGTCCGCACTTCTAGATTTGGCAGCATGGATCGCGTCATACATCACTGCAGCAGGATCCGACCCTTCAGCTTGTTTAATAACGTCAACGCCAACACGATCTCCCCATACACCTAGCTGTTCAATCGCACCTGCTCTAAACGTATCTCCCGCTGCTAACACGACCTTTTTATCTTGCTCTTTAAAGTGATGAGCAAGTTTACCGATCGTAGTTGTCTTCCCTACACCGTTAACACCGACGAATAAGATGACCGTCATTCCATCAGCATTCATCGAAAGCTTTGAATCATCGCCTGTGAAATCTAGTTTCTCTGTTAATTTCTCACTAATGACCGGTAAAATATCCGCGCTGTTCTTCACATTTTCAAGCTTTGCAATTTCACGAAGTTCATCGACGAGCTCCATGACCGTATTCACACCGACATCTGCCGAAATAAGAAGTTCTTCGAGTTCCTCAAAGAAATCTTCATCAACTGTGCGGTACTTTGCTGCTAATGTATTCATTTTCTCAGAGAACGAATCTCTCGTTTTTTGAAGGCCATCCTTAAATTTTGTTGTTACCGAATCCGTTTGATTTGTTACGCGATCTTTTAATTTCTTAAAAAAACTCATTCGCTAAAATCCTACCTCTCTTATTTACTGGTTGACATCGCTGGTTCCAACATCTCAGCTTCCTCTAGCCTTACAGAGACGAGTCGTGATACACCTGACTCTTCCATCGTGACCCCATAAAGCGAGTCACTTGCTGCCATTGTCCCTTTACGGTGAGTAATAACAATAAACTGAGTTTGTTCAGAAAAACGTTGCAAGTAGTTTGCAAACCGCTTTACGTTCGCTTCATCAAGTGCCGCTTCCACTTCATCTAAGATGCAAAACGGAACAGGGCGAACGTTTAAGATTGCAAACAATAGCGCAATCGCGGTTAATGACTTTTCGCCACCCGACAGTAAAGACAATGCTTGTTTTTTCTTTCCGGGAGGTCTTGCAAAAATATCAATTCCTGTTTCTAACAGATCGTCCGGCTCACTTAAAACGAGATCGGCCTCACCGCCACCAAACATCACACGGTACGTTTCTTTAAATTGCTCGCGAATTTGAACGAACGTCTCTCGAAACTTACGTGTCATCTCTTCATCCATTTCACGGATGGCTTCAACGAGTGTTTGTCTTGCTTCACGCAAATCTTCTTGTTGTGCTTTTAGAAACTGATAGCGTTCAGATACTCGTTCATATTCTTCGATAGCACCTAAGTTTACATAACCGAGTTCCTCAATGCCACGCTCTAATAATTTTAGTCGCTTTCTAGCGTCTTCAATCGGAATCTCACGATCACGCTTTTTCTTGGCCGCTTCGTACGTTAACTCATATTCACCTTGCAAACGATCAAGAAGATGATCAAGCTCAACATCAAGTCGTTCTGTAACGAGTTCCACATGCTGTCTTTCCTGGTCAACATCGCGGTATTCTGTATCGAACCTCGTTACGGCTTGTTCCACTAAGCCAAGCCTTTCGTTCGTTTCTTCACGTTCTTTACGTTTAGCCTCAACGTAGGTTTGCCACTTTTCTTTGCTTTCACGAGCTTTTTCAATATCTTCATCAATCGTTGACGTTCCACCCGAAACATCTTCAAGGCGGTACGTCAACGCTTCACGTTCTTCCTTAATGTTGACCAATTCTCGTTGCTGCTCACTAACTTCCGTTTGCAGTCGTTTTACCGTCTGTTTTTGATGGTCGAGTTGTTCTTTTTGCTTGGCCCGTTCAATTCGAAGCAACGTCACTTGTTCTTGCATTTCTTTCTCTGAAAGTGCTTGACGTTTTTTCTCGGCTTCTTTTTCATTAATTTCTTGCTCTAATGAGATTGAACGCTCCGAAAGCTCGATTGCTTTTTGTTCATTCGTTTCTTTTTCCTCTGTCCACTGTATGAGCTCTTGGTCAAGCACATTCTTTTCTTTCACATACAACGAGTGCTCGGACTGCTTTTGTTGAAGCGTGTGCCTTTGAAGATGCAGATCTTCTTTTGCTCGTTGCAGTGACTCTGCTAACTCTTCGAGTGCTGCTTCTTTTCTTTGTGATAGCTGCATGGCTTCATCGAGTTCGTTTGTCTTGTCTTTTACGGTTTGTTCCAAGTCAGAAATTGCGGCTTCAATGTCGCGCTTTTTCTCAAGTAATTCTTTTTGCTCACGTTTACGACCGAGTAACTCTTGGCCTTTCTTCTTCTCACTACCCCCGGTCATTGAACCACCAGGGTTAATCACATCACCGTCTAACGTAACGATGCGATGCCTAAACTCACTCGCTTTTGCGATCGCCTGACCACTTTCTAAGTCGCTTACGATAATAATACCACCTAAAAGGTGATCAATGACGTTTTGAACGTGATCATCATTGGCGACGGCTTTGTTTGCCACACACTCAAACCCAGGTTGTTGCTCGAGTTTTTTTAACGTACTTGACTGGACGAACCTTGGTTTCATGACATTTTGAGGAAGAAACGTTGCCCTCCCTTGCTTTTTCGCTTTTAAGTAAGCAATGGCTTTACGACCGTTTTGGTCTGTGTCTACGACAATATGCTGTAGCGCTCCACCAAGTGCAGTTTCGATCGCTAGTTCGAATTTTTTCGTAGCATGAATGAGTGAAGCAACTGGGCCGAGTACACCCGAAAGTTGACCGTGATCCTGGCCTTGCATAACCGCTTTTACTCCTTGGAAGAAACCTGCATGTTCTTGTTCCATTCTCTCAAGTAAGTCGATCCGGGCTTTGACATCTTCATAACTGCGGTAGCCTCGATGAAGATGATCGCTTTGTTTTTGCTTGTTTGCTTGGATATGCTCAACGTGTTGCTTTGACTCACTCACTTCTTCTTGGACGGTTTGTTTCTTCGTTTCAAGTGATTCGATTTGTTGTTGCATATGATCGAAATTCGTTTGCTTCTCTTCAAGGGATCCTTTAGCACCTGAATGTTCTTCGTCAAGTGCGTCCATTCGCCGCTTCACTTTTTCTTGTTGTTCTTTTCGGTAACGCATTTCGTTTTTAAGTGCTGCTTGTTCATTTAGCACATCGATATACGTCGTTTTCAGTGACTCAAGCTCTACCTCGAAGTCTTCTTGCGTTTTGCTCATCTCTTTTTGCATTGTGTTCCAACGCTTCTCGAGCTTCGCATCATTCGCTTCTTTATCTTCAAGTTGTTTTGCTTCAGCATCAAGAGATTTCTTAGACTCTTGCCAACTCGTCTCAATTGCGGTCATTCTTTGCTCGAGTTCCTCGAGCCTAACGTGTGCGTTCGAACCCCGCTCATTCATGAGTTCTCGGTGACCTTCCAATTGCGTTAAACGCTCACTGACTTCCAAAAGTTCTTTTTGGCTGTCTTCTAATTGTTGGTCGATTTGTTTGAGCAACGCTTTGACGTCGTCTTGTTCTTGAACACTTTTTTCAAGTTGTCCGCCTTTTGTTTCTAAAGCCGCTTGTAATGATTGGAGTTTATTCTTTTTGCTCGTCCATTGACCATGCTTATCATCAATATCAAAACTAAGTAACGAGACGTCTAACTTCTCATATTCCTCACGCTTTTCGACATACTCTTTTGCGGTAGATGCTTGACGTTCCAGTGGTTCAATTTGTTGTTCTAGCTCACTTAAAATGTCTTCAACACGCTGCAGGTTATCTTTTGTTTCTGTAAGTTTTTTCTCAGATTGCTGTTTTCTTGATTTATATTTCAACACGCCTGCAGCATCTTCAAACATTACTCGACGTTCTTCTGGTTTTGAGGAGAGGATCTTTTCCACTTCTCCTTGTCCAATCATCGAATAGGCTTCTTTACCGAGTCCTGAATCGATGAGTAGATCAAGTAAGTCTTTTCGACGGCAAGCGGTGCCGTTCAAATAGTATTCACTCTCTCCGGTTCGAAACAACCGTCTCGTCATACTAATCTCAGCATACTCAGAGCTCATATGTCCGTCTTCGTTATCTAAAACGAGCGTTACTTCTGCGAGATTCACTTTTTTTCTCGATTCACTACCGGCAAAAATGATGTCTTCCATTTTTGATCCACGCAATTGTTTCGCAGATTGTTCACCAAGTACCCAGCGGACACCGTCCGAAACGTTGCTTTTCCCGCTCCCGTTCGGCCCTACAATTGCAGTCACTCCCGGATCTAAATCAATTTTTAACGGAGTTGCAAAGGATTTGAACCCTGATATTTCTAGCCTTTTTAAATACATGGCTTTACCCTCAATTCTCTCTAACATCGTGCTAATCTCGTTCCATCTGACGACTTTTTTGTAATCTCACCTTTTCAAACATGAAAATCGCCTCTAAAATAGAATGGAAAGGGAGGCCATCCATGACGAATTTAGATCATGCTACACATGAGAATTTGACTTACATGTTTGAAAAGTTGCAGGAACGACTAAAAGTAGTAAACCGAGTTGTTCTAGATCCTGAGTACTACTCACTTCATCAATACGAAGACATTAAAGACGTGTACGACTATGTTATTAGTCATCCGAATTTAAGCGTAAGAGAAATTGATGCACTCGTATCCGAACTCGGGGCAATAAAAGCAAAAAAATAGGTCAACCGTACAATCACCTTAAACGTTATGTTTTAAGGTGATTGTCATTTACTCGCTATTTTTTTACTTAAGTGGGTTAATGCTTTTTGTGCAGCGTGTTGTTCAGCTGCCTTCTTCGTCTTTCCTGTACCTTCTCCGTAACTCGTCTCGTTTACGAACACTCTCGCAACAAATTCACGGCTATGTGCAGGTCCTTGCTCTGCAACGATTTGATAACTAATCCGTCCGCTGCTTTCTTGTTGTACAAATTCTTGCAACTGGCTTTTAAAGTCCATTACGTGCGTGTAACTTCCCGATTCAATCTTTAGATAGACAGTTTCTTCAAGAAATGAGTAGACTGCATCCATCCCTTGGTCTAAATACAACGCACCGACAAACGCTTCAAACACATCTGCAAGCATTGCAGGACGCTGACGTCCCCCGCTCATTTCTTCGCCTTTACCTAGGAAAATAAGCGCTCCAAAGTCGAGTCGCTCCGCAAGTTCAAACAAAGAAGGTTCACAGACGACTGCTGCTCTTAGTTTCGTCATCTCTCCTTCTTGCATGAGTGGAAACCGCTTGAATAAATGTTGTGATACAGCAAGCTCTAATACCGCATCCCCTAAAAACTCTAAACGTTCGTTATCTTGGTCTGCACGAAATCGTTGCTCATTGACATACGAAGAGTGAGTAAACGCTTGATACAATAGCTGTTGATCAATAAACGTAACAGATAAGGAATCAAGCATCGTTTGAAACTTCTTCACTTGTTCTTCACTCACACTGTATTTCTTTTCAGCCTTGCGTTTACGCCCTGACTGTTGACTCATTCTCATCTACTCCTTTAAAAAGTTCAATCAGAAAACGGGAAAAACAAGCTCTGCGATGTGCAGAACTTGTCTGAAAGGAAAGGGTTACTGTGCATCTATGTAGTTGACGACATCAGCAACTGTCGAAATCTTTTCCGCTTCCTCATCTGAGATCTCAAGGTCAAACTCATCTTCAAGTTCCATTACAAGTTCAACAACATCAAGTGAATCTGCACCTAAATCTTCTTTAAACGTTGACTCCATTTTTACTTCTGACTCTTCCACACTTAGACGATCAACGATAATCTTCGTTACACGCTCTAATGTATTTGTTTCTGCCATTTTAATTCCTCCTAAAATTTCTTTCATGTTTTTACATGTATTGTTTATTAATTGAAAGTAACCATTGTCATTATAGATGATTTCCTAGTAAAAAACTAGAGAGGTTTGTCTTACCCCATATACATGCCACCATCAACATGCAACGTTTGTCCTGTCATATAGCGACTGCCCTCTCCACATAAAAAGGATACAACACGTGCAACATCTTCTGGCTCACCAAGTGTAGCAAGTGGGATTTGTTCAAGTAATGCTGATTTTGTTTCATCTTGCAATTCATCGGTCATTTCAGTCGCAATAAAGCCCGGAGCGACAGCATTCACGCGAATGTTACGGCTCGCAAACTCTTTCGCAAGTGTTTTCGTTAGTCCGACAACACCTGCTTTAGCTGCAACGTAGTTCGCTTGACCAGGATTACCAATTGAGCCAACGACGGAGGCAATGTTCACAATGATCCCTTCGCGTTGCTTCATCATCGGTCTTGACGCTGCCTTCGAGCAAAGAAACACCCCCTTTACGTTTGTGTTCATGACGTCATCCCAATCTTCTGATTTCATACGCATAACAAGATTGTCACGCGTAATCCCCGCATTGTTAATGAGCAAATCAATGCGTTCAAATTCATCGGTTACTGTCTTAAACATCGCTTTCACTTGAGTCTCATCAGAAACATCTGCTTGAATGGTAATCGCTCGAACACCGTGAGCTTCACAACTTGCTTTCGTTTCTTCTGCTTTTGCTTGATTTCCTGAATAGTTAATCGCTACATCTGCACCAAGACTAGCCAATTGAATGGCGATTGCTCGTCCAATTCCTCTAGACGCCCCGGTCACTAGTGCTTTTTTTCCTTGCAATTTCAATAGATTAAACCTCCTGAAGTAACGCGTTTAACTTATCTACATCGTCTTTCGTATGAAGAGAGACAACGTCAACACTTTTGCGCTCGATCTTCCGCACTAGTCCTGATAATACTTGTCCACTTCCTACTTCAACAAATGTATTGACTCCTTCACCAATCATATAGCGAATAGAATCTTCCCAGAGAACTGGAGATGTCATTTGCTTGACGAGTCCTGCTTTTAATTGTTCGCCAGATTGTTCTTCTTTCGCATCTACATTTGTGATAACTGGAACGGTTGCATCACGAAACGTAATACCAGATAAAGCTGCTTCAAGCTCTTTTGCGGCGGGTTTCATTAATTCAGAATGAAACGGACCACTCACATTTAATGGGATCGTGCGTTTCGCACCTTTTTCTTTCATACGTTCAGCGACTACTTTCACACCTGCAGAAGTTCCAGAGATAACAACTTGACCAGGTGCATTAACATTTGCCATTTGCACCGCTTCACCTTCGGCCGTAACGTCTTCACAGACTGCTTTTAAGTCCTCACGTGTGCCACCCATAACTGCAGCCATTGCGCCCATTCCGTTAGGAACTGCAGCTTCCATAAACTGACCGCGCTTGCGGACGATTGAAACCGCATCTTCAAACGTTAAAACACCCGCCGCAACGAGAGCACTGTATTCTCCTAAACTATGACCTGCAACAAACGACGGAGTAACATTAAGCCCTTTAATGAGCTCTAGAGCCGCAATACTCGTCGTAACCAGTGCTGGTTGCGCATTTGTCGTTTGCTTTAGTTCATCTTCAGGTCCTTCTTCCATAAGCTTAGAAAGTGAAAATTGTAACACACGATCAGCAACTTCCACGACGTTTTTCGATGATTCATTCGTCTGCTTCGCATCTAGTCCCATTCCAACGACTTGAGACCCTTGTCCCGGAAACAAAAACGCAAACTTACGCATGTGAATCACTCCTTCTCTGACGTATCTTTGCTTAATTCTTCAGCAATGACTTCTGGAACTTTTTCTTCAATCATTTGCATTGCTTGCCTCACTGCGTGATAAATCGCAGTATGATCTGATGAGCCGTGGGCTTTAATAACTGGCGCTTTAAGCCCGAACAATCCTGCACCACCGTAATGAGAATAACTCATCTTCTCTTTTATATTTTTAAACGAAGGTTTCAAAACTCCTGCTGCTAATTTGTTCATCGTCGTTGATGTTAGTTCTGCCTTTAAAATCGTGAACAGTGATTCAGCAGTTCCTTCAATTGTTTTTAGAAGAATGTTCCCAGAGAAACCGTCACAAACGACAACGTCACAAACACCGTTTAACACGTCTCTTGCTTCGACGTTTCCAACGAATTCGAACTTTCCACCTTGAAGTTGTTCAAAGGCTGCTTTCGACAATTCGTTTCCTTTTCCTTCTTCTGTACCGACGTTTAACAAACCGATGCGAGGCGTTTTACGGTTTTTTACTTGTCGTAAATAAACGTCTCCCATAACACCGTATTGATACAAATGTTCAGCTCTCGCTTCTATATTCGCACCAACGTCTAAGAGCAAGAACCCTTCACCATCAATCGTCGGTAACATCGGCGCAAGCGCAGGACGCTCCACCCCTTCGATTCGCCCGACGTGAAGAAGGCCTGCCGTCATAAGTGCACCAGTGTTACCCGCAGAAATACACGCGTCACAGCGACCTTCACGTACTTCTCGAACTGCTAGGACCATTGATGAGTTCTTTTTGCGGCGTACCGCACGAGTTGGTGCATCTTCGTTTGTAATAAACTCGTCAGTATGCAAAATTTCAATACGTGGATGCGCATTTAAGTGTTCGTTAATTTTCGATTCGTCACCGACGAGGACAATTGAAATTTGATCAAATGCTTTAACAGCTGCCATTGCGCCAGCCACTTGAGCTTTAGGGGCGTTGTCACCGCCCATAGCGTCTACTGCAATCTTCATGCCTTTAAGCTCCTTTTATCAACTCAACCTTAGTTACGTTTAGTCTTGATGGCCTCTTGCCATATTAAATTCTCCAGTAAACACTCGCCGTTGATCGACATAACTTTCAACGATTACAGTTGTCCATTTGTCATCTTGGGCGGTTACTTTTGCTTTTGCTACAACTCGCTCCGTTGCCCTTACTGGTTTTGAAAAGCGCACATTTGCACGACCTGTTACGACGAAATCATCATTAATGATGGCAACGGCTAACGAGTTCGCTTGTGCAAACAGATGATGTCCACGAGCAATTCCATTTCTCGTAAACACATGTTCTTCTCGAATTTCCATAATGGATATCGCTGTCTCATCAAGTTGCAAGTCAATGACTTCACCGATAACCTCTTCATCTGTTAACGCTTTTACTTCATCGTGATGTTGTCTTGCGACGTCTTTTAGTCGCTCACGAAGTTCTGGAATTCCGAGTTCTAAGCGATCTAGTCGAATCGTTTGAATGCTCACATTAAAGGACGTAGCCAATGCTTCGTCTGTTATGAATGGATTGTTTTGAATCGTTTCCTTCAGTTCAGCTTTACGAACATGCTTTGGTTTTCTCATGAATAATAAGCACCGCATTTCTATGACTAGGTCCTAATAGTAGTTTGCAACAATCTGGAGAGAAAATCAACAAAACTTTAATCGAGTTTCTCTCCAGAAAGCGCTCCTGTATCGGATAAATAGTTGCGTAACGCCTCGTACTCAGCGTCGGCCCAAAATGCGTCTGACTGAATGAGCGTTTGCGCGTCTTGTCTTGCTGTTTCAAGTGCACGGTAATCATGGACAGGATCAGCTAAACGGAAATGAGGCATACCACTCTGTTTCTTTCCGAGCAAATCCCCAGGACCTCGAAGTTTTAAATCTTCTTCTGCTAACACAAATCCGTCCGTCGTTTCGGTCATGATTTTCATTCGTTCTTTTCCTGTTTCAGACGTTGGGTCAGAAAGCAAAATGCAATACGACTGCGCATCTCCTCGTCCGACACGACCTCTTAGCTGGTGAAGCTGAGCTAATCCAAAGCGATCGGCATCATAAATAAGCATACAGGTTGCATTCGGAACGTTTACACCGACTTCAACGACTGTTGTAGATACGAGCAACTGAACATCATTGCTAAAAAAACGTTCCATCGTGTTATTTTTCTCATCGTTTGAGAGCCTACCGTGAACGAGCCCGACCGACGTGTTCGGGAGAATCTGTTGCAATTGCTCATACAAATCAATCGCATTTTGTACATCAAGTTGCTCTGATTCCTCTATTAGTGGACATATCACATACGCTTGTCGACCTGCACGAATTTCTTTTTCAATAAACGTAATGACTCGCTCAAACATGTCATGCTTCGCCCAATACGTCTCCACCGGTTTACGCCCTACTGGTTGTTCATCGATTCTTGATACGTCCATATCACCAAAAGCTGTAATTGCAAGCGTTCTCGGAATTGGCGTTGCTGTCATAAATAACACATCTGGGTTGCCTTTTTCTTTCAATGCCCGTCGTTGATTAACGCCAAACCGATGTTGTTCATCGGTCACGACGAGACCGAGATTTGGAATTGGTACGTCGGGTTGAATGAGAGCGTGGGTTCCGATTAGTAGATTCACATTACCTGCTTCTAATTCTTCGATCGTTTGTTTCCGCTCAGACTTCTTCGTTGAACCGGTCAGTAAACGAATAGAAACGTCGAAATCACGAAAGAGTTTTCGTAACGATTCAAAATGCTGCTCCGCTAAAATCTCCGTTGGTACCATTAACGCTGTCGTTTTCCCTGCGGTTATAACTGCATAGATTGCAATTGCTGCCACGACGGTTTTACCAGAACCTACGTCTCCTTGAAGCAAACGATTCATTCGATACGGTTCATGCAGATCATGGACGATTTCATCAAGTGAGCGTTTTTGTGCGTTTGTAAGCGCAAATGGCAGAGACTCCATAAACGTCTTCACTTTAGGCACGTCTTCTTGAAGCGGTGCTGCCTGTTCATTTTGTCGAACCGAACGTTTATATGCTTGCATGCGTAGTTGAAACAGCAGAAATTCTTCGTATATGTAGCGCCTTCTCGCATGTTTTAAAAATTCTTTGTCCGTCGGTCGATGCAATTGTTGAATCGTATCAACGATCGTCGGTAATTTATACCGCTCTAACAAAGCGTTTGGCAATCGTTCTGGTGGAAACTCGTCTGTCATCGTTAACGCGTCTTCGGTCCATTGTGTTAGTTGACGTGTCGTCAATCGACCTGATAACGCGTAGATTGGCGCGTAAGGCCTTTTTTGCTCCACTTGTCCAACTTCAATCGACTGAGCTGTAATTTGAGCACGATGGCGATTCCATTTCCCTGACACCGTAATGGCTACGTCGTTTTGCAACTTGCTTTTTAAAAACGCACGGTTAAACGCTACAACGTTCAGCACGTGTCCTCCGCTATTTAATTTAAAATTTAATCGGTTTTTCTTTCTTCCGTAGAAACTTACCCTCGCTTCACCGATTACAACTCCTTCAACGGTCACATTTTCATCATGAACGAGCTGTTCAACCGGTTGTGCTTCTTTGTTTTCGTAGCGATAAGGAAGGTGTGCTAGAAGATCAGAAATAAAGAAAATGCCAAGGCGCTCGAGGTCTTTGGCACTTTCTTTACCGATTCCTTTTAGCGAGGAGACGGGGGTGTTCATCATGTACGCTCAGCAGAGAGGTTAAAAATCTGTGATTCGAGCGCTTTACCTGTAGGTGTAGCAGCAAGCCCACCTAAGGCAGTTTCTTTTAACGTTTCTGACATGCTTTCACCGATGCGGTACATCGCATCGATGACTTCATCACACGGAATGCGGCTTTCGATTCCTGCAAGCGCCATATCGGCTGCTACCATTGCAATCGATGCACCCGCTGCATTTCGTTTGACACACGGTACTTCAACGAGTCCTGCAACCGGGTCGCAAACGAGACCTAGCATGTTCTTTAACGCCATTGCCATTGCTTCAGCAGATTGTTTAGGTGTACCGCCTGCAAGTTCTACAGTTGCCGCTGCAGCCATTCCTGCTGCAGAACCGACTTCTGCTTGACAACCACCCGCTGCTCCTGAAATGGAAGCATTGTTCGCAACGACAAGACCAAACGCACCTGAGGTCAATAAATAGCGTTGCATCGCTTCACGCGTTGGGTTTAATTTGTCTTTTAGGCTAAACAACGTTCCAGGTACCACTCCAGCAGAACCGGCTGTTGGTGTCGCACAAATCATTCCCATCGCTGCATTCACTTCGTTTGTTGCCATTGCACGACTCACTGCGCGTAACATTGTGTCACCGCTTAATCCGTTGCCACTTTCGATATACTTTTCAAGTTTTTTTCCATCTCCACCGGTGAGCCCTGAAACAGATTTCACATCTTCTTCAATGCCACGTCTTACGGCTTCTTCCATAATCGTGAGCTTCTCATCCATATCAGCTAAGACGGCTTCCCTTGAACGACCTGTCACCTCGATCTCTTGCTGAATCATGACTTCTGAAATGGAGATTCCATCTCTCTTAGTCAACTCGATTAACTCTGCGACGTTTCGAAACATGAACGTCCACCTCTCAATCATTTATTCGTGAAGTTTTGCGACTTGGTCTACATGCTCAAGCTTTTCAAGTGATGTCATAATCTCATCTGTGACCGTTTGATCAACTTCAATGACCATGAGAGCTTCTCGCCCTTTTTCTTTTCGTGAGACTTTCATATGACCAATGTTCACTTTATGAAGCGCTAATACGTTTGCCACGTTTGCTATGACACCGTATCGGTCTTGATGAACAATTAAAAGTGCTGGATGATGACCGGTTAATTGTAGAGCAAAACCGTTTAACTCAATAATCTCAATCTTACCGCCACCGATTGAGATTCCAACGAGTTCCATCGCATTGTCATCGGATTCAAGGCGAAGCTTGACCGTATTTGGATGGTCTGGAATCGCTTCTTCTTCATGAAAGCGAACACGCATATTTGCTTTATCTGCATGTTCCTTTGCATCGCGAATACGCTCATCAAACGTATCAAAATCAAGTAATCCTCCGATGAGCGCCACGTCAGTCCCGTGACCTTTGTAAGTTTTCGCAAATGAACCGTATAAATGAATGTTCACACGCTTTGGTTGACCATCAAAAAGAAGTCTTGCGAGACGTCCGATTCTAGCAGCACCTGCTGTATGTGAACTTGACGGCCCAACCATGATTGGACCAATAATCTCTGTAACACTACGATATTTCATAACAATCCCCTTACGCTTTTGTAGGAGTGACCATCACAGCAACAGTTCCAGGACCAACATGGGTACCAATCACTGCGCCAATCTCTGTCTTAACTGTCGATTGAGTGTTTAAACGAGCTTTAATTTCTTCTAAGACCGTGTCGCCAACTTCTGGAGCCACTGCATGGCTAAGACCGATGTCTACGGGTTGGTCTTTGTATTTTTCTTGTAACGTTTCAACGATTTTATCGATTGCTTTTTTACGACCACGAGCTTTTTCAAACGGGTAGACTTCTCCTTCTTCTGAAAGAGATAAAATCGGTTTCATTTTTAATAAGGATCCTATAAGTGCTTGTGCTTTACCGATTCTACCGTTCTTTTGTAAATACTCAAGTGTCTCAACCATAAAGTAGACCGATGTCTCGTTTAGAAGAACGTCAATACGATCTTGAATGGTCTTATGATCAGCGCCCTCAATGGCAAGCTTCGCTACATCTGCGACGATAATGCCAATAGAATAGCTCGCACGCCTTGAATCAATTACGTGAACGTTAATTTTGTCTTCTACTTCTGAAGCAGCGATCGTTGCAGCTTGATACGTACCGCTCAATTTAGAAGACAGATGAATGGAAAATATGACGGTATCTTCTTCTGATTCATCGTAGATCTTGTTATAAAGCTTTTCAAAATCATACGGTGAAGGCTGAGAAGTTGTTGGCATTTCATTCGCTTGTTGTAACTTCTCATAAAAGGCAGTCGGACTTAATTCAATTCCATCAAGATACGTCTCATCCGCTGAAAAGTTTACTTTTAGTGGAATAACGGTAATGTCTAGTTCTTCAGCGAGTGAATTCGGAATGTCAGCCGTACTATCCGTAACAATCTTTACGCGTGTCATATTATCCATCCCCTCTTATCTTTTATTCAGCAGCAATAATGTAATGATAAAGCGGTTGTTTCCCCTCATGTACCTCGGTCTCAACTTCTGGGTACTTTTCTTCAATGTAAGACACGAGTGCATCTGTACATGACGCTTCAGCTTCTTCACCACTAATAATGGTTACCATTTCTGTATCGCCGTCTACCATTTGGCTCGTCACAGAAATGAGCGTCTCTTCTAAAGAATCTCCAGAGCTTACAATTTTGTTCTCAACGAGGCCCATAATGTCGTTCTTCTTAATGTCTATGCCATCAATCGCTGTGTCACGAATTGATTTCGTTATTTGACCGCTTTTCACTTGAGAAATGCTGTCCGTCATTTCTTTTTGATTACGATCAGCATCGTTCATTGCATTAAACGAAAACAGCGCACTTAATCCTTGAGGAACGGATTTCGTAGGGATGACACGTACATCACGATCACTCACTTCTGCAGCTTGCTCGGCTGTCATAATGATGTTGCTGTTGTTTGGAATTAAAAACACATGCTTCGCGTGTGTTTCTTTAATGGCGTTCGTTAACTGCTCTGTGCTCGGGTTCATCGTTTGACCACCTTCGATCACGATGTCTACGCCAACACTCTTGAAAAGATCACGAATTCCATCTCCCATCGCAACGGCGATCATTGCAAAATCAGCTTCTTCTTGTGTTCGCTTCGGAACAGGAAGCTCAGATCTTTGTGGTTCATTAGAAAGAGCAGCATGCTGATCTCGCATGTTGTCCACTTTAACGTGAATAAGATCCCCGTACTTTTGTGCTTCGTTCATGATGAAACCTGGATGTTCCGCATGAATATGGATCTTAATAATATCTTCATCACTTACAACGAGAAGAGAATCTCCATATTGGCTTAACGTATTGCGGAAATCTTCCTCAACGTATGGTGAGTCGTTCGTTTTGTCATCGCTAAAGCGGACCATAACTTCTGTACAATATCCAAATTCAATATCCTCTGGATTCATATCACCTTGAATGTTATGGTGCTCAACATGAACGAGTTCTTCCATCGTCGCTTGCTCAGGAGCGTCATCTGCTGTCGTTTCACCGCGCATGGCACGTAGCATACCTTCGTAGATGTAAACGAGCCCTTGACCGCCAGAATCGACGACACCGACTTCTTTAAGTACTGGAAGTAAGTCTGGTGTCCGCTCAAGTGAAGCTTTTGCTTCTTCAATTGCATCAACGAGTACTTGTTCGGCATCTTTCGTTTTCTTCGCAGACTTTGTCGCTTTCTCAGCAGCGTCTTTAGCGACAGTTAAGATTGTACCCTCAACAGGCTTCATCACTGCCTTGTAAGCCGTCTGAACGCCTCCATCGAACGCTTTAGCAAGCGCTTGTCCGTCAAGAACTTGATCGTGCTCAATGCCTTTAGCAAAACCACGGAACAGTTGTGACAAAATGACACCTGAATTTCCACGTGCTCCCATTAGCAAACCTTTAGAGAACGTTTTTGCAACTTGATTTGCACTCATTGCATCCTGCTGTTTCATTTCCTTTACACCAGAGCGTATTGTAAGGCTCATATTCGTTCCAGTATCACCATCTGGTACAGGAAAGACGTTTAGAGCGTCAACCCGCTTTGCGTGTTTCTCTAAAGCGACTGCTCCCTCATTAAACATGGCCAGAAGCATCTGGCCGTTGATTGTATTTGACACTTATACACACCTCATTTAGTCCAACCGTTACGGATTAGAAACGCGAACACCTTGAACGAAGATATTCACAGAGTCTACTTGTAGTCCGAGTAATTTTTCTAGTTGATATTTCACTTTTGATTGTACGTTGTAAGCAACTTCAGAGATCTTCGTGCCGTAGCTTACGATAATGTACATATCAATCATAAGATCTCCTTCGTTTTCACGGATGACAACTCCACGTGAGAAATTGTCACGCTTTAAAAGCTCAGAGATTCCGTCTTTGATCTGCTTTTGAGAGGCCATGCCTACAATCCCATAACAGTCTGTTGCTGCACCTCCTGCAACGGTTGCAACTACTTCTTTTGAGATGTCAATGGAACCTAGTTGTGAATTCATTTCTAAGGCCATAGCCATCCTCCTTTCATCCATCAGTAATGATAACTATCGACAGTTTACTATATTTCTCAGCTTTTATAAAGCAACTGTTCATAAATCTATATTGATTTCTTCCATATTTTTATGCTAAGATGTTCGAGTGCAAGTAAGGGAGTAGTAAATAAAGGAGGGATTCTGATGGCACGTAAATGTTTTGTTACGGGTCGTGGACCATCAAGCGGTAACAAC
Organism: Bacillaceae bacterium JMAK1; assembly: GCA_012970285.1. Taxonomy (GTDB): domain Bacteria; phylum Bacillota; class Bacilli; order Bacillales; family Marinococcaceae; genus Geomicrobium_A. Next base: position 522,544 of record JIBW01000002.1, on the reverse strand, counting down.
CGTTCCCACGCGAACAACTCGTCAAAACGCCGTTGGGGCGCAAATGTCCAAAAGGTTCGTATTCTAGTTGACGGGAAACCTAAACGAGTATATGTATCTGCAAAAGCGTTGAAAGCCGGTAAAGTAGAGCGCGTTTAAGCGCTACTTACCGGTTTTTATAAAATCAAAAAAAAGAAAAAGCACCGCTAAGCGGTGCTTTTTCTTTTGTAGGGTTACTCTTTCTTAAATGAGTTCAGCATTGCGCGAACAACCCCACCTAAAAACTTCGGAAGCTTAATCGTATAAAATTTCATTCCAATTCCTCCTTGAAGGCCAGCTTTTTCCGAAGACAATCACTGACGGGCACATACGGATTCTTCTATATGTATATTCACCCAGAAGGAAATAGTACATCGTTTTTTATAAAAAATTACTCGGTGACGCTCTTAAGCCGTTCCACCGCCTGTTTTCGGTCAGATTGTTTATAAATGTGCGATCCTGCTACGAGTAGATTTGCCCCGTGTTCTACACATTTTTTTGCAGTTTCCTCGTTTACGCCTCCGTCAACTTCGATGAGCAACTTTTCGTTCACATCATTTGCAATGTTACGTACTTCAGCAATCTTTGGCAACACAGCGTGAATAAAGCTCTGCCCTCCAAATCCAGGGTTAACGGTCATTAATAAAACAAGATCTACATCTTCAATTACGTGTTGAATGACCGCTACGGGAGTATGTGGATTTAATGCAACTCCTGCTTTTACACCGTGGCTTTTAATGAGTTGAATCGTCCGGTGTAAGTGAGTACAAGCTTCAACGTGAACCGTAATGATGTCCGCGCCAGCTTTCACAAAATCTTCAACATACCGATCTGGATCTTCAATCATTAAATGAACATCAAGCGGAAGTGAGGTTGAACGTTTTGCTGCATCAACAATAAGAGGACCTATCGTAATGTTAGGAACGAACTTTCCGTCCATCACATCAACATGAACGTAGTCCGCATTACTCACTGCCTCGATGTCGTTGCCTAGTTGTTTAAAATCTGCTGAAAGGATTGACGGTGCGATCATTGCCATTGTGTTAATACCTCCGCTTTTCTTCTTCTTCTTTTTCATTGTAAAATGACAAATAATTGTCGTAGCGATACGATGCGATTTCATCGGTTTCCACCGCAGCTGTTACAGCACAACGATCTTCTCTACGATGCGAACAGCCGCGGTATTTACAGTCTTTAGATACCTCATAGATTTCAATAAAGCTGTCCGCTAAAACATTGAGATCTACCCCAGTAAAGTCAAGCGAGCTAAAGCCTGGGGTATCCGCTACTTGACCTCCACACGTTTGCAACAACTCAACGTGACGCGTCGTATGTTTCCCTCTTGATAATTGTTGCGAAATTTCTCCTGTTTGAAGGTTTAATGAGTCATCAACACGATTTAATAGCGTTGATTTCCCGACGCCAGATTGACCCGCAACAACGGTTGTACGGTCTTTTAATAAACCTCGAATCACTTCGAGATCGTTATCACTAGGTGTAAAAACGACGGTATAACCGAGTGATTCATACCGACTCGCTTTACTTTTAACTTCTCGTTGTACCTCTTCACTTGCAAGATCCATTTTCGTAATGATGATGACCGATTCTACTTCCATCGCTTCCGTATGAACGAGCAAGCGATCCAATAAATACGTACTAAACTCTGGTTTCGTCGAAGACATAACGAGTAGTGCTTGATTGACATTTGCAATCGGCGGACGATGCATCTCATTTGATCTCGATTCAACCGTTTGAACATACTCTTGTTCAAACGTGACAAAATCGCCAACAAGTGGTTTTATTTTTTGCTTTCGAAACAATCCACGTGCACGGCAACGCGTGACCTCTCCATCATGTAATACATCGTAAAACCCACCAACGGCTTTTATAATTTGGCCTGCTTGCAACGAATCTCCTCCTTAGTCTTCTTCAAACTCTAACGTATTTGATTGCATTTCTTCGTCGTTAATATACAACGTATACGTACCTGATATACTTTTACTCACTTCAAAAGGAACGAGATATTCGGTTGATTCTGTAATCTCTTCCTCAACGAAAATTTCTGGTTCATCGCCTGTTGTTCTATCTGTAAATTCAATGCGAATGTCATAGGACTGTCCAGCTTCTGGATCAGTCACGTTTACTGGAATCTCCGCATATCTCGTTTGCGTTTCTTCCTCTTCAACAGGTGGTTCACCATCAGAAATAACAAATGTAACGTCAGAGCCTTCATCAACCGTAACGTATGGTCCTGGTTCATGCGTAATAACTTGACCTTCTGGTACGGTTTCTGAGTAATCTCGATCAAATGAACCGGATAGTTGATGGGATTCTAGATAATTACGCACCGCTTGCTCACTAGACCCTGTGAGGTCTCCAAGAGTCATTTGTGGTGTTTCACTATAAACGAGTTGAACTGATAACTCCTCTTGGATAACCTCTTCATCGGGCTCAGGTGTCTGGCTAATCACATAGCCTGGCGGTTGTTCGTCAGAAGGCTCGCTCGTCGTCTCTACGGCGATCCCTAACTCTTCTAGACGTTCAACAGCATCCTCAACACTCATCCCCGTCAAATCTTGCATTTCGATCGTTTCAGGGCCATCACTCACTCGTAGCGTAATCGCACTTTCTACTTTTACGTTTCTTCCTGCTCTTGGGTCCTGATAATAAACAACATCACGTTCCACTTCATCGTGATATTCTCGTTCAATCGTAACGATTAGCTCATTCTCTTCTAACAACTGCTCTGCTTCTTCATAGTTCGTACCAACAACATCAGGCACTTGAACTTCGTCTACCGCAAACCATGATGGGATAACCATAAATCCTAATACGAGCGCAGTTGGTACAATGATTAAAAAGGCAAGTAGCGGAAACAACCAACGCTTGCGCTTTGACTTTTTCTTAGGATCATTTGCTTTTGCATCATTTTCTTCTTGATCCATTTGCTCACTTGGGGCAACAATCGTTTCCTCTGAAGACTCTTGGTCGTTTAGTACTGGCAACACTTTCGTTTCTTCTTCACTATGTTCATCAATAACAAGAGGAGCTTCATTCATCCGCTCTGGTAACAATGCAGTCTCTGCATCGTGTTTCATGTCGTGTGCCGTTTCATAACGCAACAGCGGATCTTTCGCAGTTGCCCTCCGGATGATATTGTTCAAGCTTTCTGGCAAATCAGGACGCAACGCTTTTGCGTTTGGAATCTTTTCTTGCAAGTGTTTTAATGCAATTGAAACCGCAGAATCCGCATCAAAAGGCAATGTCCCAGTAATCATTTCATAGAGTACAACGCCTAAAGCATAAATGTCCGCCTTTAACGTAACCGTCCCACCACGTGCTTGTTCAGGAGAAAGATAATGGACAGAGCCGAGGACAGAATTCGTATGTGTAATTGTTGCTGCTGAGGCAGCTCTTGCAATCCCAAAGTCCGTTACTTTCACGGTACCATCTTCATCAAGCAGGATGTTGTGTGGCTTTACGTCGCGGTGGATAATCCCTTGGTCGTGGGCATACGCAATCGCTGAAGAAATTTGATCAAAGATTTGGAGCACTTCTTGAAAAGGAAGGGCACCTTCACGTTGAATCTTTTCTTTTAATGTACTACCTCCGACGTATTCCATCACAATGTAAAATGTCTGACCTTCTTCACCAACATCATAAATATCAACAACATTTGGATGAATTAAGCTAGTTGCAGCCTGAGCTTCTCGTCTAAATCTACGTATAAATGCTTCATCATGTGTATATTGAGGTTGCAAAACCTTTACCGCAACATCTCGCTCTAAAATAACATCTCGCGCTCGGTAAACGTTTGCCATTCCGCCACCACCGATGGCTTCAATGACTTCATAACGACCGTCAATACGTGACCCTATCATAGTTCGTTCGCTCCCTTGTCTATGAGAATGAACGTAATGTTATCTTCGCCACCACGGTCAAGTGCAAGTTGCAGCAATTGGTCAGCTTTATGTTCTAAACGAATGTCTTGATTTAAAACTGCGTCAAAATCATCGTTTGAAAGTTTGTCGCTCAACCCATCTGAACATAAAATAAGTGTATCCGTATCGCTTAATTCATGCTGCAACACATCGATATTGCACTGATTCTCTGTTCCTAGCGCTCGTGTGACGACGTTTTTTTGAGGGTGGTTTTTCGCTTCGTCTTCTGAGATCTGACCTTGGCGGAATAATTCATTGACGAGCGTGTGGTCGTGTGTCACTTGTGAGATGTGGTTTTCTTTCATCACATATAACCGGCTATCACCAACATGAGCACTGATCACTTCAGATTTCGTTATGAGTGCGCAGACGATCGTCGTTCCCATGCCTCGCATCTCTGTGTTTGTTAAGGATTGCTCATAAATGCGTTCATTTGCAGTTGTTATCGTATGAAGAAGCCATGTTGTCATGGCTTCTTCGGTTGCATGTGGTGCTTGTTTCTTCCATGCTTCTCTTAACGTTTGAATGGCAAGTTCACTCGCAACATCTCCAGCTTTATGGCCACCCATACCATCGGCTACAACTGCGAGAAGAAGATCATCTGAGAGAAAATAATCACATACATCTTCATTGTGTTCTCTCATCTTACCTACATCACTTCGAAGCTCAACTTTCACACTCACACCTTCGTTTCTTCAGCGCGTTCTTTCGCGCGTAATTGTCCACAAGCAGCATCAATATCATGCCCTTGTTCACGACGGATTGTGACGAGTACTCCTTTTTCTTTTAACGTACGTTCAAATTCAAAAATATCTTCGCGACTCGTACGCACATAATCACGCTCAACAACGTCATTCACCGGAATGAGGTTCACGTGACATTTGAGGTCTTTAATTAGTTCTGCTAATTCTTCGGCATGCTCGACTTGGTCGTTCACCTTACCAAATAGACCGTACTCAAATGTAACACGACGTTTCGTTGTCTTTTGGTAATACTTAATCGATTCCATTAGCTTTTTCACCGGGAATGCTTTGTTAATCGGCATTAAGCGACCGCGGATTTCGTCGTTTGGTGCATGTAGAGAAATCGCAAAGTTGATTTGCATTCCTTCATCAGCAAATTTGTAAATTTTAGGGACCATTCCACTCGTTGAGACCGTAATGTGGCGAGCACCAATGTTAAGTCCTTCATCATGGTTTACCGTTCTAAGAAAGCCCATTAGGTTTTCATAGTTATCAAACGGCTCACCAATACCCATCACGACAATCGAATCGACACGCTCGCCTTTTGCATCAAGCGCACGTTGTACGTCTAACACTTGTGCTGTAATTTCACCCGCTTCAAGGTTTCGCTTTAAGCCACCGAGTGTAGATGCACAAAACGTACATCCGAGACGACACCCAACTTGTGTCGTAACACAAATGCTATTTCCGTAATCATGACGCATCAATACTGTTTCAATTGAATACCCATCGTGTAACTCAAAAAGAAACTTCTCCGTACCGTCAACAGACGTTTGACGAAGCACTTCTTTTAACCGCGTAAATCGAAATTCCTCTTTTAATTTCTCACGAAGTGTAATCGATAAATTTGTCATCTCATCGATTGATTCAACACGCTTACGATAAATCCATTCATACATTTGCTTTGCGCGAAACTTCGGTTCTTTGTTTTCTTTCATCCACTCTTCCCATTGCTCAAAAGTTAAAGAAAGAATTGATCGCTTTCCATCTGTTGCTGTTTTCGTAATATCACGCTTTTTAGTTCTCGTTTCCATGACGAGCACTTCCCTTCTTCATTGCACAAATAAAAAATCCGTCACTGCCATATTGATGTGGCAATATTGTTGTGTATCCTTGATTTTCGCTTTGTATCTTAATACGTTCTTGTAATGATTCATCTTGAGTAAAGTCTTCATTGTTCTTTAGAAATTCGTGAACAACGTGTTCGTTTTCTTCTGGCAAAATGGTACACGTACTATATACGAGCACTCCGTCATCTTTGAGTAGTTTCGATGCTGTATTTAAAATGTCGAGTTGCAGCGCTGGTAAATTACGAATCTCTTTTTCATCCGTATTCCATTTAATATCAGGCTTACTCCGAAGTACACCAAGACCACTGCACGGTGCATCAACTAAAATGCGGTCAAACCGCACATCTTGATACGTTGTCGCAAGGTTAATCGCGTCTTCAGTCGTTGCACGAACGATTGAAAGTTGAAGGCGGTTTGCTTCCTTTTCAATGAGGCGCTTCTTATGAGGATGAATATCATTGGCGATAATTTCACCTTCGTTGTTCATCAATTCGGCTGAATGCATCGTTTTGCCGCCTGGGGCCGCACACGCATCCAACACCTTCATTGAGGGCTGAGGGTTTAATGCTCTTGCCACGAGCATCGAACTTTCATCTTGGATGCTAAGTCGTCCTTCTTTGAACGGGGCACTTTTTGTGACCACGCCTTTTGTAACGATTAAACTCTCAGAAGCTAGTTCACCCTTGACCGTTTCGATTCCTTCTTCTTCAAGCTCTTTTTGGACCGAATCAACACTCGTTACCCGTTGATTAACTCGGATTGTCGTTTTGCCACGCTCACTATTGGAAACACACAAACGCATCGTTTCTTCTTCACCGTACGCGTTAATCCAACGTTTAACGAGCCATTCAGGGTGTGATGTTTCCAGTGCAATTCGTTTTGAACTCGGTGTAATTGATGAAAAATCAGGAAATCCTTGTCTAGATAATGCACGTAGAACCCCGTTGATTAAACCTTTTAGACCGACTCTTCCCCATTGTTTCGAGAGCTCAACCGCTTCGTGAATTGCAGCTCGTTCGGGAATACGATCCAAATAATACATTTGGTAAACCGCCATTCGAAGAATGACTTGAATTCGTTGATCGCTTTTATGAATTTTGTTTTTCATCACGCTATTAAGCAGGTGATCAATCGTATTCAATCGTTTTATCGTACCATAAACCACTTCGGTTACAAACCGTTGATCAACTGCTGTTAAATCATGGTTTTTAAGTTGTTCGTCAAGTGCTAAATGGCTATATGCACCTTTGAAGAAAACGGCTTGAAGCGTTTTCGCTGCCACGTAACGTGGATTTTCATTTTTCGTCATCTTTGAGTACATCTCCAACGTTTAATGATTGGCCTTTTCCTCTAAGAAAATCAGAGGCATCCATTGCTTTTTTGCCTGCTGGTTGGACAGTCAGTAACTTTACGCCTTTTTGGTCCCCTGCCACAACGATAAATGAGTCTTGATTACGTGTAACGACCGTTCCAGGATTATCATCAAAGTGCTCATCCACAAGTTCTGACTTCCATAATTTAAGCGATTGACCATTCCACATCGTAAAAGCAACAGGCCATGGATTCATACCACGAATTTGGTTATGAACAGCTTGGGCAGATTTCGTCCAATCAATACGTTCTGCACCTCGAGCGATGTTCGGTGCATACGTTACTTTTTCTTCATCTTGTTGTACTGGTTGAACCGTTCCATTTTCAAGATGTGGTAACGTTTCTTTTAAAAGCTTCGCACCGAGCGCACTTAACTTATCATGCATCGATCCAACCGTATCATCTTCTTCAATGTTGACAGCTTCTTGAAGAAGCATATCGCCTGCATCCAATCGCTTCACCATATACATGATCGTCACGCCGGTTTCTTTTTGCCCATCAATGATTGATTGATGAATCGGAGCGCCTCCACGATAAGCAGGCAATAGCGAAGCATGAACGTTTACAGCACCGTATTGCGGAGCTGTTAAAATCGACTCTGGCAAAAGCTGACCGTATGCTGCGGTCACAATTAAATCAGGGTTGCCTTCTATTGCTAGTTCTACTGCTTCTTCATCACGAAGCTTCTCTGGTTGAAAAACCGGGATACCATGTCTCTCTGCTTCAACTTTCACAGGCGTTTTAATGAGTTCTCTTTTTCGACCTTTCGGACGATCCGGTTGTGTTACGACACGTATAACGTCATGACCTTCTTCAACGAGCATAGAAAGTACAGGTACAGCAAAATCAGGTGTTCCCATAAAAACGATCTTCATACTTATCTATCCTTTCAAACCTTACTGTCGTGCAAAAACCCCCAACGCTGTGGGGGCTACATGAATATGTTTGGATGGCGATCAATGGCCATGAAACGACTATCTTTGTGCACTTCTTGTTGGTAATGCGTAAATAATTCGCTGAGAATCTCCGAAAAATTAGGTTCTCGTTTGTATTTTATCATGCATTGCGTACGATATCTATCATTGATCCGACTAATTGGTGACGGAGTCGGCCCTAAGATGACCGATTCATCACTTAAACGTTCCTTCAGAAAACGAGTCGCTCGTTCCGCGGCTTTCATTGCCGTGAACAATTCTTCGTGTGAAAACGTAATTAAACAGATAAAGTAATACGGCGGATAACCCGCTTGTCGCCTTTGTTGCATCTCATAAGCAAAAAACCCTTCAAAATCATGGCTTTTTGCGTGCTGGATCGCATAATGTTCTGGGGTGTACGTTTGAATGACGACTTCTCCTTCACGAGTGTCTCGCCCCGCCCGACCACCGAGCTGTGTTAACAACTGAAACGTTCGTTCAGGCGCTCTGAAATCTGGTAAATTCAAGAGCGTATCAGCCGTTAAAACGCCTGCCAATGTAATTTTCGGGAAATCCAATCCTTTTGCAATCATCTGCGTACCGAGTAGAATATCTGCCTCATGATTACCAAATCGTTTTAACAACGCTTCATGCGAACCTTTCTTGCGCGTCGTATCGTTGTCCATTCGTATGATCCGAGCTTCCGGAACTAACTTTTGCAGTTCCTCTTCGACTTTTTGCGTACCCGTTCCAAAAAAGCGAATGTGCTCACTTTCACAAGCAGGGCACTCTTCGTACATCGTCTCTTCATGTCCACAGTAATGGCATTTCAACTGGTTGCCTCGCTGATGATACGTCAGTGAAATTTCACAGTGCGGACAATCACCCACGTACCCACAACTTCTACACATCACAAACGTTGAGAATCCACGCCGATTTAAAAACAAGACAATCTGCTCTTCTTTCGCTAACCGGTCTTTCACTTTATCGAGTAGCTGGCTTGAAAAGACCGAACGATTACCACCACGAAGTTCGTCTCTCATATCAATGAGTTCAATTGCCGGAAGTGGTTTTTTGTTCACACGCTCTGGTAATGAAAGCAACGTATAGACGTCTTTTTTTGCCCTTGCGAAGCTTTCCATAGAAGGGGTAGCACTACCGAGAACGACCGGGCACTTGTGCGTCTGACTTCGATAGATGGCCACTTCTCGAGCATGATAGCGCGGGTAATCTTCTTGCTTATAACTACTTTCATGCTCTTCATCAATAATGATAAGGCCGATGTTGTTAAATGGGGCAAATACCGCCGACCGCGCTCCAACGACGACTTGCACTTCTTTCCGGTGGATCTTCATCCATTCGTCATACCGCTCTCCACTGGAGAGCGCACTATGCATGACCGCTACATGATCTCCGAAGCGCCGTTTGAACCGTTCGACCATTTGTGGTGTTAAGGAAATCTCTGGGACGAGAACAATTGCCTCTCGTCCTTCTTCTAACACTTGTTCAATTGCTTGCAAATACACTTCTGTCTTTCCGCTACCCGTAATTCCATGCAACAGCATCGGTTTAGATGAGCGTTCTTTAACCCCTAGACTAATCGAAGCATACGCTTCTTGTTGATCATGGGTGAGTGTTTGCTTTGCTTCACGCCCATCACCAACTTGACGTTCATAGGGATTACGTTCAATCACCATTTGATGTTCAGCAAGGAATTCGTTTTTGATGAGCGTTTGAATTGTTGAACGACTGAGTCCGTGATCATTAATGAGTGTGGCGACTGGCACAACACCAGAATCAGATACTCGTTCAATGGTCGCAAGAGTTTCTTGCTGCTTCGTCGTTTTCGGTTGTTGGTCGCTCTTTAACGTAGTTACTGCCTTTTGTTCTTTATGTTTTGCACCGTCTTTTAGCTCATAATACACCGATAGAACATTTTCTTGAATTCCTTTAGAAACGGCATTTAAAATCGTTTTATCTTCTGGAATTTCTTTGAACGGTAGTTTCAATCGTTGACCGAACAACGCTTGAATGGAAACATCAACGTGATTCGTTTCATCGTTACGAATGAGGAACTTTTGTGCTTTCGCTCTCATTGCCGCTGGAATCATCGCAAACAGCGCCGTTATTTGAAAACACGTCGTTTCTTTTGCAAGCCAGCTCCCCAAATCAAGAAGTTCTGGGCTCAGAACTGGGGTGACATCTAACAATTCACTAATTGATTTGACGTTCTTCACTGAAGCAGTGTCGGAAAGTTCAATGATAATTCCTGTTAGCTTACGTTTTCCAAACGGGACAAGCACGCGCATCCCCGGTGCCGCAACGCCAAGATGCGCTTCTTTTAGACGATAGTCGAACGGTCGATCAACCCCTCCCGCAGCGACATCAACGATGACTTTCGCGTACACGTTGATTCTCCTCACGTAAAAGCTTTGATGCTTTTTCTAAAATCGTATAAGCTAATGTTTCTTTCTTTTGTTGATCAACTTGCAGGATGCCACCTTCACGATCGATCAACAACACACGGTTTTCATCACTTTCAAAGCCAATTGACCGATCCGAAACATCGTTCGCAACGATTAAATCCAGTCGTTTTTTCTCGAGCTTTTCTTTTGCGTATGTTTCTACGTCTTGCGTTTCAGCCGCAAAGCCCACAAGGACTTGATGGCGTTTACTTTCTCCTAATGTACGAAGAATGTCTTTCGTCCGCTCCATCTCAATCGTCAGATTGCCTGCTTGTTTCTTCACTTTATGTGCTTCTATTTTTGTCGGTCGATAATCGGATACAGCCGCGGTTTTAATGACGAGATCTGCATCATCAAAATGGTTTACGACTTGCTCGTACATCTCCTCTGCACTCGTTACCGAAATGAGCGTAACGCCTTGTGGTGCATCCAATTGTACAGGCCCACTTACGAGTGTCACATTCGCCCCTAAGTCGACCGCTGCTTTGGCGATCGCATAACCCATTTTCCCAGTTGAACGATTACTCAGGAACCTTACAGGATCAATGACTTCCCTCGTCGGTCCAGCTGTTATAAGTACATTTTTACCATTTAACATCTTTTCTTTCGGTTCAACAAGTTCACCTTGTAAAAAGCTAAGAATATCTTCTGGCTCAGCTAATCGCCCTTTACCAATCCAACCACACGCTAAGTACCCGGCGCCTGGTTCAATAAATGTTACACCGCGTTTCACCAATGTTTCGATGTTTTGTAACACTGCAGGGTGATCATACATGTTTACATTCATTGCAGGTGCAACGTATACAGGTGCTTTTGTCGCAAGTAACGTGGACGTTAACATATCATCTGCAATGCCATTTGCATATTTCCCGATAAAATTCGCGGTCGCAGGTACAATGACAAACGCATCCGCCCAATCGGCAACGTCGATATGAGCAATTTTTGATACATCTTCTTCTACAAACGTATTGTCATAGACTCGGTCTCTTGTGAGTGCTTGAAACGTTAATGGTGTAACAAATTCCTTGCTACTTTCTGTCATGATTGTTTTTACACTCGCTCCTGCTTGTTTCAGCTTTGAAGCAAGGGCGGCTGCTTTAAAAGCTGCTACACCTCCGGTTACACCGAGCACGATTTTCTTACCGTCCATACGTCCTACACCCTTCCGCACTGTTCTTTTGCTATATATTATAGCAAACTCCTACACAAATAAAAAAAAGACTGCCTGTAATTAGACAGCCTCTTTGACCGTTACGATTTGATGTTCAAGTATCCTTCTTGAATTTCTTCAAGTGCAACACCGACATTCTTTTTTGATACCGGCTTGTTCAATCCAGTAGTTAATTCTTCATATTCTTGAAGTGCACGTGCTCGTTGCGCTGAAATTGTAACGAGTGAATACTTACTATCAATCTTCTTTAATAATGAATCAATCGATGGGTATAACATCTTATTCACTTCCCTCTACTAAATTACGATAATAATCAATCACTCGCTCTTGGCGAAGGTGTTCTGCATCAATGATCGTTTGAACTTTGTTTACAGCATTGTCGACTTGGTCATTTTCTACAACATAATCATATTGCGCCATCATTTCAATTTCTGCTTTGGCAACATTCATGCGTTGATTAATCAGATCTGAATCTTCCGTTCCTCGTCCTTCAATTCGCTTTCTAAGCTCATCTAAGTTTGGCGGGGCTAGGAAGATAAAAACACCATCTGGGTACTTCTCTTTTACTTTTGCAGCACCTTGAACTTCAATTTCCAAAATAATGTCTTGACCTTCACGGAGCTGTTCTTTTACATAGTGTAGTGGTGTTCCATAATAATTGTCGACATACTTTGCCCATTCTAAAAGCTCATCTTTAGCAATCATTTCTTCGAAAACTTCTTTTGTCTTATAGAAATAATTGACACCTTCTTGCTCACCTTCTCTAGGAGAGCGGGTCGTTGCAGACACGGAGTATGAAATTCGATCATTCACGCCTCTTAATGCGTTACAAACTGTGCCTTTTCCAACTCCTGCAGGCCCTGATAAAACAATTAATAACCCTTTGTCCTTTTTCAATATTGGTTCACTCCTACACTTATGATTCTTCTTCACTTTCTTCTTTAGAATGCAATCGTTGAGCAACAGTCTCTGGTTGAACCGCTGACAGTATAACATGATCACTATCTGAAATAATCACCGCTCGCGTTCTTCTTCCATATGTAGCATCGATCAGCATGTTACGATCTCGACCTTCTTGAATAATTCGTTTAATCGGTGCAGATTCAGGACTTACAATGGTAATAATTCGATTTGCTGAAACCATATTTCCAAAACCGATATTAATGAGTTTTACGTTCATTATGTTACCCTCCTTTTCTGCACGTCGTTTATTCGATATTTTGCGCTTGTTCGCGTAACTTTTCAAGCTCAGCTTTGAACGAAACGACACTTTTGGAGATTTCTGCATGGTTGGCTTTTGAGCCAATTGTATTTATTTCACGATTCATTTCTTGAAGAATGAACTCCAGCTTACGACCCATCGGGGGTTTTTCAGTAAGCGTTTGTAAAAACTGCAATCGGTGCGAATGTAGTCTCGTTAATTCTTCTGTAATATCACTCTTATCTAGTAAAAAGGCAATTTCCTGATGCAGTCGTTCATCGTGTTCGTCTGATATTCTAAAACGTTCACTCAGTTTCGATTCTAAACGTTCACGATACATCGTTTCTACTTCAGGTACAAACCCTTTTATATTTAGCTCCATTTGTTCGAGCTCGAGCAATCGCTCATAAACATCACCGTACAAATACTCTCCTTCTGTTTCTCTCATGCTTAGTAGCTGAACGAGAGCGTCCTTCGATGTGTTTAGAACAAGCTCCTCCAAACCGTTTGTCGTTGACTCGTCGTCAACAACTTCAATGATCCCCAAATCAATTAAGCTTGAATCGAGTGAGATCTTCTGTTCAACATTCTCCGTTTTCATAAATCTACGCATTGTTTTGATGTAGTCGTCATACAATGTTTCATTCACTTGGAGTTTTTTTAGACGACCTCGATTTTCTTCAATCTCAACTTTCAGATCAAACTTCCCTCGGTTCATCCGAGACTTAATTAGTTGTAGAAGATCTTGTTCTATGTGTCTTAGTGAAGTAGGCAATTGCATATGAACATCTAAAAAACGATGATTCACGGTACGCATTTCGACGAGTAACTTTCCACCTATAAATGTCTGTTCTGCTCGTCCAAAACCAGTCATACTATTTACCATTCGATTCACTCCATCATTTTATTTTATACGTTTTTGCTTTAGACAACAAGTAGTTGACGGTTGTCTTTAAGAAGAGAGGCGCGAAATTTGTAGAAATGAAGTCGGATTTTCGTTGTCGTTTTTTTCTATTACATATATTACAAGGTGGGAATTTATGGTATATTATAAGTAGAAAAGATGTGAAACTTTTCCCGATTTGAAACGTCTATACTACGACCAAGTTCTATGGAGGGGAATCGTATGAAACGGTTATGTCTATTGCCTATTGTAGGAATTTTCGTACTAAGTAGTGCTTGTGGTGCAGATGAAGAAGTCATGGCAAGCGCACCTATATTTGGAGAGAAATCACTTCACGAATTACGTGAAACTCCAACTCATAAAGTGAGTGTTTATGACGAAAACGATGAAGATTTTCATGTAGAATTTTCACGAGATGAATTGCAAGAAGATGAGTTACGCTCTTTTGCAACAGAACTCGCCCGTGGCGAGAATGGTTATGATCAATCAATGAAAACCCCTAAGAACATTGACGGCCAAGTTGAGGGCGGTCAAGACCAAGTAATCTTAGACGAAAACGCGCTCGTTGAGAATATATTGAATCATTCGTATTATCATGATTCTATTAAACTACCGATCGAAGTTACCTCCCCAAATGTGACCGACGATGATCTACAAGCCATAGCCGATCAGACGATCGGATCATTTTCAACGTCTTTTGATGCCAGTACGACGGGAAGAGTTGAGAACATTCGCTTATCAACCGAAAGCATTCACCGTTCTGTCTTAGGTCCTGGCGACCGCTTTTCTTTCCATGAAGTCGTGGGACCTGCCACTGCAGAACGTGGCTACCAAGAAGCCAATGTAATTGTTGATGGGGAATTTACAAATGGCATGGGTGGCGGTATTTGCCAAACGTCTACGACCCTTTACAATGCCGTTGAACGCGCAGGACTGGACATTGTTGAACGTCATCATCATTCGTTACCGATTAGTTACGTACCAGAAGGTGACGATGCGATGGTCAGTTGGGGATGGGCGGACTTTAAGTTTGAGAACGGTCATGACTTCCCTGTTATGATTACCGGTTCTGTTGATGCGTCAAGCGGGCAAGTGACCTTTGAAGTAACGGCTGCAGAGAGCATTTAAGAGTGTTTTATGAAAGCGAGATTCCTTAGAATCTTGCTTTTTGTGTTCAATTAAGTAAGTTCTTTTTGTTTACTTTTCCAGTTCGTTCATAGGGAAGCTTTGAACGGAAGGTTATTTCCTTCGGCATCAATTCTCGCCTTGCTCGTTCTTTCAGCCATCGTCGTACCTCTTCTTCTGTCAACGCGTTTACTTTAGGCTCGATAAATGCGTGTAGTCGCTCACCAAAACGCTCATCAGGAATACCGATGACAGCCACGCGCTCGACTTGCTCATGTTCGTGTAGAAGTTGTTCTAATTCAATTGGATAGACGTTAATTCCGCCGGATATAATTTGTTCATCTTCTCTTCCTCGACTGTAATAACATCCTCTTTCATCATGAACCACAAGATCTCCTGTTGCATACCAATTTTGCCTTGCTTTTTCCATGCCGCTCTTCGTGAAAATTTGCAGTGATCCTGTCTCTAGACTGTTTGCTACCGTTCCGCGAGCGTTGACAACTCTTGCTTTCATTCCTTTAATTGGTTTGCCTAATGCTCTTGGGTCTCGAAGTAAATCGCTTGGTCTAGCAATAAAGTTTAATCCCGTTTCAGTTGTACCGAATAAATTATGAACGACTGGACCAAACAACTCGGTAGCACGGTTTATGAGTGGTTCGTTTAACGGAGCGCCACCAGATGCGATGCACTGAATGTTCAGCTTTTTCGGCATTGGAATTTGGATAAGGTCGTGTAGCATCGTTGGGGTTACGATTAACATGTGAACGTTATGTTCTGCCATTCGTTTCATAACGATCTTTGCGTTAAACCGTTCATCGACAATCACTTCTTTTCCAGCAGCAACACATAATAAAAAGACGGCAAATCCGTAACCGTGATACATAGGGGTCGCGACGTATACATGTTGGTGCTGATCAACGTTTAAAACGTTAATAAAAGCACGAAAAGGGGCCAAATAATTCGTCAGTGAAGGTTTGTGAGCAATCACCTTCGCCTTTCCAGTTGATCCTCCAGAAGGAATAACAACACGATTCGTCCGTGCTCGGCGTGGTAGAATCTTAGCCGGTGGTATGTAATCAATTTCTTTAACTGTAATTGCTGTCACGTTGTCAGTCGATTCGTAACAATCATCATGAATGATCGCTTTTACATTGTTTTCTGTACAAAACTCGTGAAGCTGCTTATTCGACATCGACGTATTCATTAAGAATAGATCAACACCGATTGACGAACACGCGAACAGTAGAGTCGTGAAGGACGTATTGTTCGTTACAACGAGGGCAACTTTATCTCCTTCTTTTAAGTTGACTTCATGATTGCTTAATTTCCGTGAGACGGTAATCACTTTACGATGCAAATCTTCAAAACTCCACACTACGTTGTCGCTTCTAAGAATAGGAGCATGTCGGTATGTGCGTTTGGCAAACTCAAAGAGCGCCATCAGATTAATTCCTCTACGTACACACGAATAAATGAGTGTAAATATCGCTTTTGGGTTTAATAATCGAATACTATGTAACGCTTTGAATAGTTGAAACAATGTGTTCACCTCTTATCTTGACGCGGCAAGAGCGCGTCACATGCTCACTTTTCTTGAACTATAAAGCTTAGCAAACTTGAGCCACCACGGCTCAAAGCGTGCTTTCTGCTTCATCGTTGCGTTAATCACTTTAATCGCTGCTTGCTCTGGTGACATTGCAGGCATTCGATTATATTGCTTTGTCGGAGCAATCATCTGTGTACGAACGAGCGGCAAGTAAATGCTCGTAACGTTGACACCACGTTTACGAATTTCCGGTGTTACCGAACGAAGCCATGTATCAAATGCACTCTTTGACGCTTGATAAGCTGAAAAATGAGCCATAGGTGGTAATTGACAATTGATGGTAGACACATTTACGATCTGACCACCATTCTTCTCTAATAACGGAAGAAGAGACATCACAATCGCAACTGGTGCTTCATAATTAATGTTGATCGTTCGTTGCACGTCATGTAAACGATCCAAAGACTGATAGATTGATCTTCGAATCGAAAGCCCTGCGTTTGATACGAATAGATCAATCGATTCATTTTCTTCATGAATTGCCTGTAAAAAACATATACGCTCAGCTTCATCTCTTAAATCGAGTGAATAGACCGATACCTTCGCTTTTTGTTTTCGTTCTATGAGTCGTTTTACGTCGTCCAACCGTTCACGGTTTCTTGCCACTAATACCAATTGGCACGTAATGTTAGCAAACTTCAATGCAATTTCTTTACCAATTCCAGAACTCGCACCGGTAATGACGATCGTCTTGTTATGTATCCTCTGTTCTACTTGTCGTTCGTGTAATCTTGTTTTTGGGAAAAGGATCGTTTCTAGTACATTTTTCATACTCAATCACCTAAATTCAGCTTAACATATAATGAGAATATTTTTAGTTTACATAATTATTTTACTGAAACTTCAACTACTATAAAATCATATTTTGTGGGCTGAATCTTCGTTCGCACGACGATTTACTCCTCTTCTACTCATAAAAGAACGAAATGCTTTCATAATCAATGCATTCACCATCCCAAGCGACATTCTACTTACATTTCGATGATTCTTTCGTTTACGCGAAAAAGAGTTGCCTTAAAAGTCTAATGACTTTTTAAGGCAACTCTACGTGTTATTCTCCTTTTTTAAGACCAGACCAACTTAACGCAACGGTTGGGATTGCAGCGAGTCCGACAATAAGGAACCATTCGTTCAAGCTAAGTGCTGTCGTATAGAAGATTGGTTGTAAGAATGGTACATAAATGACAGCAAGCATCATGACGAACGATAAGACTACAGCAACGACGAGTGCTTTGTTGCTAAACGGATTTCGGTGGAACACCGAATATTCGCTTCGACAATCAAACACATGAATGAGCTGTGCGACGACGAGCGTTGTAAAGGCAACCGTCTGTGCCTTCGTTAAATCTGGAATACCGGATGTTCCGTACAATGTGACGACAAATCCGATGAGAGTAACCGCACCAATTAGGAAGCCGCGAGTGATAATCTTAACACCGAGACCTCTCGCAAAAATTCCTTCCCTCGGATGTCGTGGTGCCCGTTTCATTACGTCGCTTTCTGCACGATCAACACCGAGTGCCATCGCTGGTAAACCGTCGGTAACAAGGTTAATCCACAAGATCTGGATCGCAACGAGCGGCAATGGTAACCCGAGTAAAAGTGCAAACAACATGACGAGTATTTCTCCGACGTTTGAAGCAAGCATATAACGAATAAACTTTCGAATATTATCATAAATCGTACGACCTTCTGCGATTGCAGCTTTGATTGTCGAAAAATGGTCATCGGCTAGCACAAGGGCTGCCGCTTCTTTAGCTACATCCGTTCCCGTTTTGCCCATCGCAACGCCGATATCGGCGGCTTTTAATGCTGGTGCATCATTCACGCCATCACCAGTCATCGCAACAACATGCCCGTTTTGTTGCATCGCTTGTACGATTCGGAGCTTATGTTCAGGTGTGACACGGGCAAACACGTACGTTTTCCCAACGTGCTTTTTCAATTCACCCTCGTTTAGTTGATCTAACTGGGTGCCTGTCATCACAGCACCATGCTCTGGAAGCATGTCTAGACTCTCTGCGACCGCTTTTGCAGTGTCCACATGGTCTCCGGTAATCATGACCGTTTTAATGCCGGCTTCACGACATTCTTTGATGGCATCTTTCACATCTGGTCTTGGCGGGTCCATCATCGCTTGTAAACCGATTAACGTCATATCTTGTTCAATGTCTAGACCGACAGTTGCTCCCTCTGGCAATGGTCGAACGGCTACCGCTATCGTACGTAATGCTTTTTTCGCCATGCGACTTACCGTTTGATCCCATTTGGAGCGCATCATCATTGAAAGTGACTTTACTTCACCGCTTATTTGTACACTCGTACAACGAGAGATTAAGACGTCTGGTGCACCTTTTGTAATGACGAATTTTTGTCCTTCGCGATTTCGAACGATGACCGTCATCCGTTTCCGATTTGAGTCAAAAGGAATTTCATCGAGTCGAATCCACTCGTTCGTTAATTGCTGCTGATAGACGTTGTGACGTGCTGCTGAAACGGCTAGTGCCACTTCTGTTGGCTCACCACTTACGGTAAACTGATCCGAAGCTTGCACGTGCTGTTTGCGATCGTTCGTCTCGAGTTGTAACTCTGCATTGTTGCACAATAGTCCATAGGTGAGTAAATCTTCACTGTCCTTTTGAACCTTTGCTGGTTTTTGGTTACTAAGGAATTTGCCTTCAATGCCTTCACCTTCAACTTGTACATGCTGCGAGAATGTCCAAAGTTCTGTTACTGTCATATCATTTTTCGTTAAGGTTCCCGTTTTATCTGAACAGATGACAGATGCACAACCGAGCGTCTCAACTGCTGGCAACCGTCTTACAATCGCCTTATGACGGATCATTCGTTGAACACCGAGCGCAAGTGCGACGGTCACAATCGCTGGTAACCCTTCTGGAATTGCAGCTACCGCGAGCGATACGCCAGCTAAGAACATTTCATATGCAGGTTGTCCTTGCATAATCCCGAGTAAAACGACTAGAATTGTTAAGAAAATCGCACCGACAATTAAAATTTTACCTAGTTGCTCTAGGCGGCGCTGTAACGGCGTGGAGACACTTTCAGTGGATTGCAACAAATGTGCAATCTTCCCCATTTCCGTCTTCATTCCTGTATGAACGATAACGCCTTTCCCGCGTCCTCTCGTCACCATCGTGCCGGCAAACGCCATATTGTGTTGGTCAGCAAGCGCTGCCTCACTGTTTGATACAACATGCTCATTTTTTTCTGAAGCGACAGATTCACCCGTTAACGATGATTCTTCAATCGCAAGTCTCATCGTCTCGATTAAGCGGATATCTGCGCTAATGCGATCCCCGTTCTCTAGTTGGACGACGTCCCCTGGAACGGCATATTGAGAAGCAATGTTCTTCCATTTCCCGTCTCTAAATACGGTAATTTCTGGAGCGGATAATTCTTTTAACGCTTTTAACGACCGTTCAGCTTTTCTCTCTTGTACAAAACCGAGAATGGCGTTTACGAGAACGATTCCCATAATGACGAGGGCATCAATGTATTCGCCTAATAAGCCTGATACGAACGTTGCAACGAGCAAAATAATGACCATAAAATCTTTGAATTGCTCTAAAAACAAAATCGGCCATGGAGTTGCTTTTTCTTCTTGTAGTTTATTCTGACCATGGATGTGTAGTCGTTCCTCTGCTTCTTTTTCCGACAAACCGGTCGTCACTTCCGTGTTTAACTTCTTATAGACCGTAAGCGGATCGATCTGATGCCATTTCATCTCTTCCCACCCCACAGCTTGGACTTCTCAATCCATCCTATTCAGTGAGTCTGGAAAACATGCTATACTGTTGAGGTTAGAAAGGGTGAAAATATGTCCTACGATGGATTTGTACTTCGTTCTGTCCTTAACGAGTGGCAAGAAAGACTCGTTGGTGGCAGAATTACGAAAATCAAACAACCGAGCGCAACAGATATTTATATGACGATTCGAAATCAACGTCAAAATATAACCGTACTTCTTTCCGTTCACCCGAGCTTTGCTCGCATGCATGAGAGCACAAGTCCTGCAGGCGATCATCAAGAACCACCGATGTTTTGCCGAATGCTTAGAAAGCATCTTGAAGGTGGTTTTATTAAACGGATAGAACAAACGGATTTAGAACGAGTGGCAACATTTACAATTGAATCGACCGATGAGATTGGCGATCGTGAAGAAAAGAAGCTCATCGCTGAAATTATGGGTAAGCATAGCAACTTAGTTTTAGTTGCAGCTAACGGTAACATTCTTGATGCAATTAAACACATCTCACCAGCTGTCAACCGTCACAGAACACTTTTACCGGGTCAAAAATATACGAGCCCTCCACAACAAGAAAAGCAGAATCCATTGCTCGCGACTGTCGAGGACGTCTACCGTGCCATTGATTGGAACAGTGGCAAAATCGATAAGCAACTTGTTAGTCGGTTTTCAGGAATGTCACCTCTTCTGGCAAAAGAAGTTGTCGAGCGGGCAGGAATTGGAAACCGCTCAACGCTTGCGAACTCTTTCTTGGACATGATGGCAACGCTCAAGACGCACGCCATTCAACCGACGATCCATCAATCACCTCAAAATAAAGAGTACTTCTATCTTTTACCGCTTTCACATATTGGTGGAGAGATGACGACATTTGAGACAACAAACGAGATGATTGCTCAGTTTTATAGTGGAAAAGCAGAACGAGATCGCGTGAAACAACAAGCACATGACTTAGAACGCTTCTTGAAAAATCAACGCCAAAAAAACGAGCGTAAAAAAACGAAACTTCAACAGACTGAACAATCTTCACTTAAAGGATTAGAAAATCAAAAACTCGGTGAGTTGCTCACAGCCCACATGCATCTTATGAAACTAGGAGATCGTGATGTGGAAGTCGTTGATTATTACGATCCTGAAGGTCAAACCTTAACGATCTCACTCAACCCTGAAAAAAACCCAGCTGACAACGCGCAGCATTACTTTAAGTTGTACAACAAAGCGAAAAGCGCACAACACGCTGTAAAAGAACAACTTCAACAAACGGATGAAGAAATTCTTTACTTTGACAATTTAATTCAACAAATGGATTACATCTCTCAAAATGAAGTACAAGACATCCGAGATGAACTTGAAGAAGAAGGCTATTTGAAGCAAAAGCATCGTGGCAAAAAGAAAAACAAACCACAAAAACCGAAACCTGAGCGTTATGAATCCAGTGAAGGAATTGAAATCTTTGTTGGCAAAAATAATAAGCAAAACGAATTTCTAACGATGCGTTTTTCAAATCGCAACGATACGTGGCTGCACACGAAAGACATTCCTGGTTCCCACGTTGTCATTCGAAGCGACAACTTCCAAGAAGAGACACTTCACGAGGCCGCTCAACTTGCCGCATACTTCTCGAAGGCACGAGAATCTGGGAGTGTCCCAGTTGACTATACATTAATACGACATGTGAAAAAGCCAAGTGGTGCCAAGCCTGGTTTTGTTACGTATGACGAACAAAAAACAGTGTTCGTCACACCAGATGAACACGTCGTAAGGAAACTGAAGAAATAGGGGGAATCTTGTTTTGAAGTTAATTTTGAAACTGCTTCTAGGTGTTATCGGGGGTATTGTCGTTGGTCTTATCGCTGTTTCTCTTCCTTCTTGGATTATGGAAGCAATCGTTACATTCCAAATGATCTTCAGCCAATTTCTAGGTTTTATTATCCCTTTTGTTATTTTATTTTTTATTACGAGTGGCGTTGCGAGCATGGGCGCAGGTTCTGGAAAAACCCTCGGTCTTACAACGGGAATCGCGTATACGTCATCCGTTCTAGCAGGGGTATTCGCTCTTGTTATTGCGCTCGTCGTCTTGCCATTATTCATTACTGAATCCGTTCCTATGGTCGGTGAAGAAGCAGGCTTTACACCACTGTTTGAATTAGAGATTGATCCTGCACTCGGTGTTATTACAGCACTCGTGATGGCGTTTGTGTTCGGAATCGGCATCGCGCGAACGAACTCACCGACGTTAAAGTCATTTTTCGATGAAGGAAAGAACATTATCGAAAAAGTGTTATGGAATGTAGTCATTCCTATCCTACCGTTTTATATTGCTAGTATATTTGCTGAGATGGCAGCAGATGGTACGGTTTGGGAGACACTTACCTCATTTGCTCTCGTATTAGTTCTAGCGATTGCTACGCATTGGCTATATTTAATTGGAGCCTTTACAATTGCGGGGACTGTTGCGGGTCAAAACCCATTTTCTGCACTCAAAAACATGCTACCTGCCTACTTTACAGGTGTCGGTACGATGTCTAGTGCAGCAACAATTCCAGTTACAGTTGAAGCGACGAAAAAGAATCATGTTCGAGAAAGCATGGCTGAAACAGTCATTCCACTCGGTGCAAATATCCATTTAGCAGGTAGTACAATAACGATTGTATTAGCTGCATCAACCGTTATGATGATGTACGGTGATTTAGCTACACCGACCGTACTAGGGATGTTGCCGTTCATTTTTGCTCTTGCAGTTATTATGATTGCAGCTCCTGGTGTTCCAGGTGGTGCGGTCATTGCTTCACTCGGGTTACTGACTACGATGCTCGGGTTTACTGAAGCTGCAATCGGTATAATGATTGCCCTTTATATGGCACAAGACAGCTTTGGTACAGCAACAAACGTAACGGGCGACGGTGCCATTGCACTACTCGTTGATCGCTTTGTTAACGGAAAACATTCTTAATTAGACAGGTAAATGCCGTCTACGATCGCAATCGTAGACGGCATTTTTTTATCCAATGACTGAACTTCTTCGCTCCATCATCACTGTACTTCTCCACTCACCGTTAAGCTTCGCAATGTTCTCTCGCACACCGACATGCCGAAACCCACACTGTTCATGAATATGTATACTTGCCTTGTTCTCACTAAGAATGACCGATTGCAACGTCCATATACCATTCTCTTCTGAGCGCTCAATAAGTGTGTTAACTAACGTTTTGCCAATTCCTTTTCCGTGTTGCGATTCGTCTACATACACGCTCACTTCTGCAACACCTCGATATGCGAAACGATTTGAGACCGGTGCGAGGGCTGCAAAACCAGCGACCCGACCGTCAATGACTGCCACACAGCGACTATGGTCATGATGTTTGTCATTCCATACGTGCCAAGAAGGCACCGTCGTCTCAAACGTTGCTAACAACGAATCAATTCCTGCTTGATAAATGGGCTGCATGTG
Organism: Bacillaceae bacterium JMAK1; assembly: GCA_012970285.1. Taxonomy (GTDB): domain Bacteria; phylum Bacillota; class Bacilli; order Bacillales; family Marinococcaceae; genus Geomicrobium_A. The sequence goes on along the minus strand of JIBW01000002.1, from coordinate 498,798 downwards.
TTCATAATCTGCTTGTTCCATGTCACGAATAATCAACCATTACTCCTCCTACAAAAAAGAAACCACAACTGTGGTTTCTATCGCCAATTTTCTGGCGTTTTTTGCCATTGTATTAATTGTACTTGTTCTTCTTCTTGAATGACACCTTTTTCAATCGCTCGCTCAACCAATGTTTCAAAGTCTGTTAACGTCTGATACGGAAGATTACTTTGTGAGAAGTTGTCTTTACCAATTTGTAAGCCGTAAGAAAAGATCGCTACGATGCCAATAACTACGCCGCCCGCTGCTTGAATGGCATTTGCCACATCAATGGAACTTTTGCCGGTTGAAATGAGATCTTCAACGACCACAACACGATCTCCTTTTGACAGCTTTCCTTCAATTAAATTACCTTTACCGTGCTTCTTTGCGCTTCCTCGTACGTAGATCATCGGCAATTCTAAGCGATCACTTACGATTGCTGCGTGTGGAATTCCCGCAGTTGCTGTTCCTGCAATCACATCACAATCAGCGAAGTTTTCAGCAATGACGTCCTTAAACCCTTCTGCGATCTCACTTCGAAGTGACGGGTGTGATAGCGTAAGGCGGTTATCACAATAGATCGGCGCTTGTAATCCTGATGACCACGTAAACGGGTCGTTCGGTTTTAAACTAACGGCTTCAATGTCTAATAACTGACTAGCAAGTTGTTGTTTACGATTCATGATGAAACGCTCATTCCTTTCCATTGTGAAAGCATTGTTTCATAGGCTCTGCGTGGATCATTCTGTTCAGTAATGGCACGTCCGACAACGATGGCGCTACTTCCTGAAATCCTTGCTTCTTCAGCAGTTGCCGCACGCTTTTGGTCATGCAAATCACCGTCATGATTACGAATTCCTGGTGTTAGCGCATAAAGATCATGCCCAAAATTTTTCCGAAGCATCGCAACTTCGTGGACAGAACAAACGACTCCATCAAGTCCCGCTTCTACCGTTCGAGTCGTATAGTGATGAACCATCTGTTTAAGGTTTTCTTGAATTAATAAGTCTTGTTTTAACATGTCTTCTGTCGTACTCGTCAGTGCAGTGACTGCAATGAGTTTCGGTCGATTTGCGCCTGTTGGGGTACCCGCTTCTAGACCTTCTCTAGCTGCTACTAGCATCTCTTTGCCACCGATTGCATGCGTCGTAATCACATCCACGCCGTAAGACGCGAGTTGCTTCATCGTTTTGCCTACCGTTGTAGGAATGTCATGACATTTCACATCCAAAAACAGATGATGCCCCCGTTCTTTAAGGTTATGAATGAGCCTAGGTCCAGCTGAGTAAAACAATTCCATCCCGACTTTAAGATCCGGTCTCGCATCTTCAAATTTCTCTAGAAAATCCATTGCCGTCTTTTCGTTATTCATGTCTAGCGCAATGAAGAGAGGTGCATGTGTCATAGAACAACACCTCTTCTCTGTAACTCTGACACTTGCGAGGCGTTCAGCTGATCTAACCACGTTGGCAATTCGTCGATAATTTCAAGGCAAGCAAACGGATTTGTAAAGTTCGCCGTACCAACAGCGACTGCATCTGCCCCTGCGATCAAAAATTCAATCACGTCTTTCGCTGATTCAATACCGCCCATACCAATAATTGGCAAATCTGTGACTTGCCTTACATCATAAACCATACGTAATGCAACCGGCTTTATCGCTGGGCCTGATAGACCCCCTTTTTCATTTGCTAAAATTGGCTTTTTCGTTCGCCAATCGAAGCGCATCCCGATTAGAGTATTAATGAGTGATAAGCCGTCTGCTCCCGCACGTTCTACTGCTTTGGCAATCGCTGTAATGTCAGTGACATTCGGCGATAGCTTCACGTACACAGGTTTGTTCGTCGCTTCTTTAATTAAGCTCGTTAGCATCGCTGCCTGCTCAGGATCAGTCCCGAATTGAATACCACCCGTTTTCACGTTCGGGCACGAGATGTTGACTTCAAAAGCACCAACATTACTGGCATCATTAAGGGTTTTGACGACGTTTACGTATTCTTCTGGAGAAGATCCGGATACGTTCGCTAGAATCGGAACATCAAATTGTTCAAGAAACGGAAGCTCATTGTCACGAACCGACTTTGCCCCCGGATTTTGTAGCCCAATGCTATTGAGCATTCCAGATGGACTTTCTGCAACACGAGGGGTGTTGTTTCCAAAGCGCTGTTCACCAGTCGTTCCTTTAATCGCAATCGCGCCGAGTAAACTTAAATCATAGAGTTCACTAAACTCTCGACCAAATCCAAAACACCCTGACGCAGGCATGATTGGATTTTTCATCGTTAATCCTGGTAAATTAACCGCTAAACGTTCACTCATAGTAGCACCTCGTTTGACTGAAATACAGGGCCGTCCGTACAGATTTTGACATACGACGTTTCATCTTCTGTTTTACAAACACAAGCGAAACAAGCTCCGATTCCACAACCCATATGTTCTTCTAGTGAGACATAGACGCGCGTGTCGGGATGTGCAGCAGCTTTGACCGCTTTTAACATCCCTCTTGGTCCACACGTATAGATGTAAGAAGACGGTTGATCGTGTTTTAGAAAGGCATCAATCACTGTGCCCTTTTCTCCGTAACTTCCGTCATCGGTCATAATTGTCACGTCCGTTGCTTGTAACTGCTTGAACGCCTCTTCATAAAAGACAGCTGCTTCGTTCTGAAAGCCAAGAATGACCCGAAATGGAATGTTACGCTCTGAGAGCCTACGGGCTGCAAAATATATGGGTGGTACTCCGACACCGCCACCGATCAGCGTTACTTCCTGATCAGTTGACGGTTCTTCTGTCGGAAACCCTTGCCCCCCAAGAGGTCCTAGCACTTGCAAACAATCATTTGGTCGTACGTTCGTTAACGCCCTCGTTCCTTCACCTGTACACTTGTAGACGAGCGTACACGTGCCGAGTTCTTGATTAACGGAGGCGATGCTAATTGGTCGACGCAAAACGTGATGACTTCCTGGAATCTTAATATGAAGAAACGTTCCTGGACGGTTCATTTCTTGGACGAGTTCACCACTTAAGGTCATTTCATACGTCTCTTCAGCAATTTCTTGATTTCTTACGACCTTTAGAGGAACTGACTTCATGCGTGTACCCCCTCTTTTGATGTTGCTTGCTGTAGCTTTGGTACTGGTTCTGTCGCAAAGCTCATCATTTCAAGTACATGGAGAAGTGCAAATGCTGTATCCATCGATGTGAGACAAATGATTTCATGTTCGACCGCTTCACGGCGAATTCTAAATCCGTCTCTCGCTGGTTGCTTGCCTTTCGTAAAGGTATTGATGACAAGTTGGGCACCACCTTCACGGATAATGGATGAAATGTCTTGTTTTCCTTCACCAATCTTGTGAACGTTTTGTACGGAAATGCCTTCGTTTTGTAAAACGTCCGCCGTTCCTTTCGTTGCGAGCAGTTGGAACCCGAGACGATCGAAGCGATGAGCCAATTTGATCGCTTCTTCTTTATCTTTATCAGCAATTGTGAACAAGACGTTGCCTTTTCTAGGAATGTTCATCCCTGAAGCGACTAAGCCTTTGTATAATGCTTTTTCTAGCGTTAAATCGCGCCCGAGCACTTCACCCGTTGATTTCATTTCAGGTCCTAAATGAATGTCAACTCGGCGCAACTTCGCAAAGGAGAACACAGGTGCTTTTACCGCTACGCGATCCGGTTCAGTGTGATACACCTCATCGTATCCGAGCTCTTTTAACGTTTTTCCTAAAATGACGTGTGTTGCAATTTGCGCCATCGGTACGCCTGTCATTTTGCTTAAGAATGGAACTGTGCGACTCGCTCTAGGGTTCACTTCAATGACATACACTTTGTCGTTGTATAGAACGAATTGGATGTTGAGTAGACCAACAATGTCTAAACCTCGTGCTAACTTTATCGTTTGATCAATCACTTCTTGTTTCGTTGTCGCAGACAATGATTGCGGAGGGTAAACTGCAATCGAGTCACCAGAATGGACCCCTGCGCGTTCAATGTGCTCCATCATGCCTGGAATAAAGACGTGTTCACCGTCTGAAATGGCATCGACTTCAATTTCCTTTCCGTAGAAGTAGCGATCGATTAATACCGGGTGTTCACTATGCACGTGAACCGCTTCTTTCATGTACGTTCGTAGCTCATCCTCATGCTCGACAATTTCCATCGCACGACCTCCAAGTACGTAAGACGGGCGAACAAGCACCGGATAGCCTAATGTGTTCGCAGCAGCGACAGCCTCATTTACTGACGTTGCGGTTTTCCCTGGTGGCATCGGTACATCAAGTGCTTTTAATGCCCGCTCGAATTTATCACGATCTTCTGCCGTATCCATCGCTTCAAGCGACGTTCCTAAAATCTTCACGCCTGCATTGGCAAGTTTTTCCGCGAGGTTGATCGCCGTCTGCCCTCCGAACTGCACGACAACGCCTTCAGGTTGTTCTAAATCAATAACGTTCATCACTTCTTCAAACGTTAATGGTTCAAAGTAAAGCTTATCTGACATACTGAAATCCGTTGAGACCGTTTCAGGGTTGTTGTTAATAATAATGGATTCATAACCTGCTTGTTGAATTGCCCAAACCGCATGAACCGTTGCATAATCAAACTCAACCCCTTGACCGATCCGGATCGGACCAGAGCCTAAGACAAGAACCGACGGACGATCTGTTTTGTATGATTCATTTTCTCGCTCATACGTGCTGTAGTAGTACGGCGTTTTTGATTCAAATTCAGCGGCACACGTATCGACCATTTTGAACACTGGTGTTAATTCATTGGCTTTTCTAACGTTTCGAACGTCAATCTCAGATACATTCCAAAGTGCAGCAATGACCTTATCTGAGAAGCCATTCTCTTTTGCGACAGCTAAAATCTCTGCGTCATTCGGTTTGGCTTCAATTGCCTTGTGAAGATGAACAAGCCCTTCAATGTGCATGAGGAAAAATTCATCGATTTTCGAGTGTTCATGCAGTTGAGCAACTGAATACCCTCGTCTAAATCCTTCTGCTACCGCAAATAGCCTTTCATCATCAGCGGCTTCCCATTGCTCGATTAGCTCTTGATCACTTTTTTGTTCGTAGTGTGGCACTAAGAGGTGATCTTCTTTCATATCTAAGGAGCGAATGCCTTTGAGTAACGATTCGCCAAATGTACGTCCGATCGACATAATCTCGCCGGTCGCTTTCATTTGTGTACCGAGCTTACGATTTGCTGAGGAGAACTTATCAAATGGCCAGCGAGGAATTTTCGTTACGATATAGTCTAGTGCCGGTTCAAAGCTTGCATAGGTTCGCTCTGTTACGGGGTTTTTAAGCTCTTGCAAATAATAACCGACAGCGATTTTTGTCGCTAGTTTTGCAATCGGATATCCTGTTGCCTTTGATGCAAGCGCTGATGAACGACTCACTCGAGGGTTTACTTCAATCACGTAGTATTCATCACGATCTGGGTCATGTGCAAATTGAACGTTGCAACCCCCTTCAATGCCGAGTGCGCGGATGATCGTTAACGATGCATCCCGAAGTCGTTGATAGTCACGATCATTTAACGTTTGTGATGGTGCTACAACGATTGAGTCTCCAGTGTGCACCCCGACAGGATCGATGTTTTCCATGTTACAGACGACGATTGCATCGTCATTTGCATCACGCATCACTTCGTATTCGACTTCTTTCATTCCCGCAATGCTTTGTTCAACAAGACATTGATCGACTGGGCTGTACGAGAGGCCAGATTCGAGTGTTTCCGCTAGTTCTTCAAATGTCTTCGCAATTCCTCCACCCGTTCCACCGAGTGTGTATGCTGGACGCACAATCACCGGTAAGCCAACCGTCTTCGCAAACGCCATCCCTTCTTCAATCGTATGGACGATCTCACTTGCAGGTACTGGCTGACCGAGTTCATGCATAAGAGAGCGGAATGCTTCACGATCTTCTGCTTTTTCAATCGCTACGAGGTCTGTTCCGAGTAATTCTGTTCCGTACTGTTCTAGAACACCGTGATTGTTTAGCTCCATCGCTAAGTTTAAGGCTGTTTGCCCACCCATCGTCGCAATTAATCCGTCTGGTCTCTCTTGACGAATAATTCGCGAGACGAATTCAAACGTCAATGGCTCGATGTACACTTTATCTGCCATATTCGTATCGGTCATAATCGTTGCAGGATTCGAATTGATGAGTACCGTTTCGTACCCTTCTTCTTTTAGCGCTTGGCACGCTTGCGTCCCAGAATAATCAAACTCTGCCGCCTGACCGATTACGATTGGTCCTGATCCGAGTACGAGTACTTTTTGAATATCTTGACGTTTAGGCATGTTTCGTCATCTCCCCTGCTGGTTGTAAGATTCGGTTCATAAATTGATCGAACAAATCGTTTGCGTCCATTGGACCTGGTGCTGCTTCTGGGTGGTATTGCACGCTAAATGCACTTTGATCTTTCAATTCTACGCCTTCTACAGAACCATCGTTTACTGCCACATGCGTGACGATTAGCGGTGTGTTTTCGAGTGACTCTCGTTTGATCGCATAGCCATGATTTTGCGCAGTCATCGTCACTTTCCCAGTTGAAATATGTTTAACTGGATGATTGGATCCACGGTGTCCGAACTTCATTTTTTCCGCTTCTGCACCGAGGGCAAGGCAGAGCAACTGATGCCCTAGGCATATGCCGAAGATTTTTGTTTTGCCTACGAGTGCTTTTACCGTTTCGACGGCCTCTTTGACGTCTCTTGGATCTCCTGGTCCGTTTGAAAGCATAACTCCATCAGGGTTTTCTGCTAATACATCTTCTGCTGACACATCAAATGGAACGACTTTCACTTCACAACCACGCTTTAATAGTTCTCTCATAATGTTTTGCTTCGCTCCGTAGTCGATTAAGACAACCTTTGGTCCTCCTCCACCTGGAACGGTGTATGTATTTTTTGTGGAGACACTTTCCACTTGATTCGTAAGTGGTGCCTCTGCTTTTAGACGATTGATAACATCTTCTTCGTTCACATCACCATTGCAAATGATCGCACGAACCGTTCCTTTTTCACGGATACGTTTCGTTAATTCACGAGTGTCAATTCCTTCAATCCCTGGAATATCAAAACGTGTAAGTAGTTCGTCAAACGATTCTTCACTCTTCCAGTGATTCGGATAAGGTGAACGGGATTTCACGACAACACCTTTCACAGCAGGAACGAGCGTTTCAAAGTCTGAACGATTGACTCCGTAGTTACCGATCAAAGGGTACGTAAAGGTAATGATTTGGCCTGCATAAGACGGATCTGACATAATTTCTTGATAACCTGTCATTCCTGTGTTGAAAACAATTTCACCACTCTGTTCTTTATCACTTCCAAATCCGACTCCTGTGAACACATATCCATCTTCTAAAATTAATTTGCGTACCATTTACATCACTCCTTTAAGTTCCTGAACGAAATTTGCTCGTAATAGTGTGTTGATAATTGCCATTCTGCTAAATACTCCGTTTTCTACTTGTGTAAAAATTCTAGATTTACTGCATTCTACAAGCTCTGAGGCGATCTCGACATCTCGATTAAATGGCCCTGGATGCATGATGATGCTTGAATCTTTCATCGTTTCTGCCCGCTTGGTCGTTAATCCGTAAGCTTCGTGATAATTTTTCATATCGAGCGTTTCAACATGTCGTTCGTGTTGGACCCGAAGCATCATCACAACGTCGGCATGGGCTACCGCTTCATCTACACTCATAACGTTTAGTGATTGATCGACTCGCTTCGTCCATTCACTAGGCCCCGCAACGATCACATTTGCACCGAGTTTCTGAAGAGCGCTAATATTCGAACCGGCAACCCTGCTGTGTAGCACGTCTCCAATGATTGCAACACTCACACCTTGGAAGGTTCCAAACTCTTCATAAATCGTGAACAAATCAAGGAGGGACTGCGACGGATGTTGACCACTTCCGTCGCCTCCATTGATGATTGGGATTTGAATGTCTTTTAATTGTTCGTAATAATTGTTTTCAGGATGTCTGATGACGACAGCTGCTGCTCCAAGTGCTTGGAGTGTTCGGACTGTATCATACAGCGATTCACCCTTTTGAATGCTTGAGTGGTCACAATCGACATTAAGCGGTGTATATCCGAGTCGTTTTTCAGCAGCTTCAAATGACAATTTCGTACGAGTACTCGGCTCATAAAACACATTTGCAATAAACGCTTCGGAGGATTCTTGGAATCCTCTTAGTTTTTTGCATTGTTTTGCTTCCTCAAGTAACTCATAAATGTCCTGTTTTTCTAACTGCTCCATCGTTGTAAAATGACGCATCGTTGACCACTCCTCACTAAAATTGTATTAGCCGTTGTTTTGATCGTCTTCAACACTTTCGAATAATTGACCATTTCCGTAACCGATCGTTTTATTCGGTAATACTCCGTGTAAGATCATGCCGATAAACGTTGCTAGTGCCATAGAAGGAATCACAAGATCTTCTGTAATTTCAATGAACGCTCCGCCAATTCCAATGACGAGTATAGTAGAAGCGATGACTAAGTTTCTGTTCTCTGACATGTCTAAGCGATTTTCTACGATCAGACGAAGACCAGATGAAGCGATAATCCCAAAGAGTAAGATGGAGACACCGCCCATGACTGATACAGGAATACTTGCGATTAAGGCTTCAATTTTTCCGGAGAAGCCGAACACGATCGCAAACACGGCTGCACCACCGATAACAAATACGCTAAACACTTTTGTAATCGCGAGCACTCCGATATTCTCCCCGTACGTCGTATTCGGTGGACCCCCGACGAAACTGGCAATAACTGAGGCGATCCCATCACCGAGTAGTGAACGATGAAGACCTGGGTCTTTCAAAAAGTTGCGCCCTGTAATTTTACTTAGCACCATTTGATCTCCGATGTGTTCTGCCATCGTCACAAGGGCAATCGGCGCCATAATCCCGATAATCGCAAGTGAGTAAATCGGATCAACCGTAATGTACGGAATCGCAAAGTCCGGAATGTGGAACCACGGAGCTTGTTGGACTGGTGTTAAGTCGACAATGCCGGCGAAAATGCTAATCACATAGCCTGTTACGAGTCCAATCAGAACCGGAATTAATCTCAAGAAACCTTTAAAGAAGACCGATGAAACAATCGTTACCGTAAGCGTGATGAGTGCTATCGTAAAGTGTAATGCTGTATCGACATATTCACCTGTGCTTGCGTCATAATTCATCGCCATCTCAATGGCCGTTGATGCAAGCCCTAAACCGATGACCATAATGACCGGTCCGACTACAATCGGAGGAAGAAGTTTTAATAACCAATTCACACCAAATGCCATAATGAGTAGTGACGTGACGCCGTAAACAATACCCGCTGAGAACGTTCCGAGCATGACCGCTCCAGGTCCACCAAACGTCATTGCGCTTATAAGTGGGCTAATGAATGCGAACGATGATCCGACGTAAGCAGGTATTTTCCCTCTTGTTGTGATCAAGTAAGCGATCGTCCCGAGTCCACTCGACACAAGTGCTACAGAAGGACTTAAGCCAGTTAATACCGGTACTAAGATCGTGGCGCCAAACATGGCGAATAAGTGCTGCATGCTAAGAATGATCCATTTTGCAAGTCTAGGACGTTCGTGTATGTCTAATACTGGCTTCATGTTTACCTCCAAAAAAAATCTCTTTACCCGGTGGCAAAGAGATGGACCTTGAGTTACACGTAGCCATATGGGCTAATTTAAGTGTAAACAAGGTATACCTCTTCTCAGCCTCTCGGGACTGGGTTAAAGAGTATTCATTATTAGTTTGTAATGCTAACGAGATCGACTTCGTCACTTTCTACTAACTGTACCTGAATCGTCTCACTGGACGACGTCGGAATGTTTTTCCCTACAAAGTCTGCTCGAATCGGCAACTCTCGATGCCCTCGATCTATTAGTACTGCTAATTGAATTTGCGAAGGTCTACCAATATCCATCAATGCATCCATCGCTGATCGTACTGTACGTCCTGTGTACAATACATCATCTACGAGAATGACACGTTTACCATCAATCGATACAGGAAGATCTACTTGATGAATCTCTGGTTCTTCTTTTTTTTGTGTTAGATCATCTCGGTATAACGTAATGTCCATCGATCCAACAGGAACTTCAACGCCTTCAATTCGCTTCAAATTACTTGCTAAACGTTGTGCTAGTGGATATCCTCTCGTTCTGATCCCGACTAGAATTGTGTCTTGCATCCCTTTGTTCTTCTCGAGCATTTCATGAGAAATCCTTGTTAATGCTCTTCGCATTGTCGCTTCATCAAATAGTGTCTGTGTCCGGGTTGTCATGAAAGAATCTCCTTTCGCCCTACATATAAAAAACCCCTGCTCTTAAAATAGAGAGGGGTTGAGTATACATATTCAGAAAACAGACGTCACCTAAGACGTGTCTTCTACCGTATCCTTCTCAGCCTCTCTGGACTGTGTTAAAGGGCTATTTAGTTTCTACAGTTATTATTTCACTGTCCGTACTTTTTGTCAACGGTCTGATGAATGTTCTAAATTGTAGATTAATTGCTCCATATCATCCGGAAGTTCTGCGGTTACTGTAACCGTTTCTTCAGTCGCTGGATGAATAAACGATAGTTCTTTTGCGTGAAGAGCTTGACCATTAATCGGCAACGTTTTCTTCAGTCCATATTTCGGGTCCCCCGCAATTGGGTGGTCAATGTATTCCATATGAACACGAATTTGATGCGTTCTGCCTGTTTCTAGTTGACATTCGACACGTGTGTAACTCTTGTATCGCATCATTACCGTGAAATGTGTGATCGCTTCCCTTGAATGGAGATCTGTGACCGTCATTTTTTGACGATCATGGTGATGACGCCCAATCGGTGCATCAATCGTTCCGTATTCGTGAGCGATTACGCCGTGAACGATCGTTTCGTACGTACGTTTCAACGTTCGCCCTTGCAATTGTTGTACAAGATGCTGATGCGCTTGATCTGTTTTTGCAACGATCAAAAGCCCACTCGTATCTTTATCAATTCGATGAACAATACCCGGTCGCATTTCCTCATTCAACGTTGACAATTGCATTTTCAACCCGAGCAATGCGTTAACAACTGTACCACTAGGATGTCCTGGTGCAGGGTGCACGACCATGCCTCTTGGCTTGTTAATAACGAGAACGTGCTCATCTTCATAGCGAATGTCGAGTGGAATGTCTTCTGGGACTGCCTCAAGTTGTTCTTTTTCTTTTGGAATCACAGTGACGTGGTCACCGTCTTGTACTTTGTAGTTGCTTTTCACATTCGCACCGTTTACCGTTACGTGATGCTCATTGATCCAGTCTTGAATCGTCGTTCTAGATTCTCCTGTTCGGTTAACGATAACTTTGTCTATACGGGTTCCAGCATCTTCCTCGACAACCCATTCAAATTTACTCATGACTACTTTGCTCCTTTTTCTCTTTCCGATCTTGCATAAACATTAAAATGAGCAAGAAAATCACACCAAGAGTTAATGCTGCGTCTGCGACATTAAAAATTGGAAAGCTATAACTTCCAATGTACACATCGACAAAATCAACAACTTCGCCTCTAAACAATCGGTCAATAAAGTTACCAATCGTTCCGCCTAATAAAACACCGAGTGCAATGCCGTATCCGCGATGTTCTTTAATAAGCTTAGGCATGTAATAAATAATCCCGACGACAACGACCGCAGTTACAATAAAAAATAACCACATTTGCCCTTGTAAGATTCCAAATGCTGCCCCCATGTTTCGATGTGAGGTAATATGTAACACTTGTTCAATGATCGGAATCGATTCCCCAATTTCCATGTTGCGATCGACAATGATTTTAGTTAGCTGATCAAGTCCGATAATGACTAACGCAATCAGATAGTATAATGCGATCAACTTTGTCTCTCCTTTACAAGGAAAATGGCGGCAGATGATTACTGCCGCTCTTCTCCTTCAATTTCATTTGTAAAGTCATCGTCTGGAGGCTTGACGACGTGTACGTGTTCCGCTCCATGATACCCTTCAATCCCAGTACTTGCATAGCGCTCAAACTCCTCAGTAAACCCAGGCTCTTTCTCCACCCAAAAGTCGCTCGTCGCGCTCTCATGATAACTTTGATCTTCAGTCGTATTCATAAGTGCTTCCCACATATCTACTCCGTCAGAAGCAACCTGACCACCACTATACGGACTCGGATTTCCTTGTGCCGTTCCAAGAAAGACACCGCTATGATCTGCAGGTTTCTCTGGGTTCACTACTGTACGCGCAGTTGGATTCGCTAAGAGTCGCTCCTTAGGAATCTCGGCACCTGTTTCTTCACAAATCCCATACGTACCGTTTTCAAGTTTCTTTAACGCATGAACAATTTCTTCGTGTTCAACGTGACGATGCATATGAAGTGCATCATCTTTACTTGCCTCATAAAAAATATCCGCAGAATCGGCAGGGTGATTGTCAAACACCGACAATTCATTGTCCCGCCCATCTTCTTCGTGGGCATGTTCTCGTCGTTCAATTTCTTGCTTACGCTCTTCTAAATCATGCTTTATTTGTTCCATCCAAGACACGTAAATTCCTCCCTACAAAGTTAGTTTCTCTTCATAGGGAGTCATTTAACCGAGGCTTATTTTGCCGTTTCTTCCAAAATCGCAGGGTCATAGGTCTTCACGACATCTGCACAACGTTTACAAAGTGTGGTGAAGTTGTGATCTTCACCAACATCTTCTTTCACATGCCAACAACGTTCACATGCGTCACCTTCAGCTTTTTGCACATCTACGTTTGTTTCTTCACCTTTTACAAGCTCAAGCTGCGAAACGATGAATAGTTTCTCAGGATGACTCATTTCGCTTAACATTGCATAAGTTGTCTCATCGACTGTAAGCACGAGTTTTGCTTCTAATGATTTACCAATTACTTTGTCCGCTCTTGCTTCCTCTAATGCCTTAAGAACATCTGTACGAACGTTTAATAAGTGTGCCCAACGAGCTTCACGTTCACTTTCATTCTCAATCGTAAACACTTCTGGCATTTCTGTAAGCTGAACATAATCAGTTTCACGGTCTTTAATGAAACTCCACGCTTCTTCAGCCGTATACGGTGTAATTGGAGCGAGTAGTTTTGTAAGTGCTACAACACTATCGTAAAGCACCGTTTGCATTGCTCTTCTCTCAGTATCATTTTCATGATCACAGTACAATGCATCTTTGGCAACGTCCATATAAAACGCGCTTAAATCGATGGAACAGAAATGATGCAACGCTTGATATGTCGTTCCAAAGGCATACTCGCGATATCCTTTTTGAGCACGTGAGATTACGTCATTTAGACGTTGATACATAAACAAGTCCACATCATTCATATCGCTCATCTGCACGCGATCGGTTGCTGGATCAAAGTCACTCAAGTTTCCGAGCATAAAACGAAGCGTGTTACGGATTTTACGGTACGTTTCAGACACTTGTTTTAAAATGTCGTCTGACACACGAACGTCCGATAAGAAGTCTGTTGAAGACACCCATAAACGTAAAATATCAGCACCGAGTTGCTTCATAACTTTCGCAGGATCAATAACATTTCCGAGTGACTTCGACATTTTTTCGCCTTTACCGTCAAGCGTAAACCCGTGGCTCAACACCTTTTTGTACGGTGCATCTCCAGTAACGGCAACACTCGTAATAAGGGATGAGTTGAACCAACCACGATATTGGTCACTACCTTCAAAGTAAAGATCCGCTGGACGGTGCTGGTCGTCACGTTCTTCTAAGACACCTTGGTGTGAAGAACCGGAGTCAAACCATACGTCCATAATGTCCGTTTCACGTGTGTACTTGCCATTTGGGCTTTTCTCAGAAGAATAACCGCTCGGCATTAAGTCGGCTGTCTCCCAATCAAACCAAATGTTCGATCCGTGTTCACGGAACAAGTCAGCCACATGTGTGATCGTCTCATCTGTAATAATTGGAGAGCCGTCTTCTTCGTAGAAGACCGGAATTGGAACGCCCCAAACACGTTGACGGCTAATACACCAATCACCACGGTCGCGTATCATATTGTGAAGACGAACTTCTCCCCACTTCGGTTGCCAATCAACACGTGCGATGGCGTCTAACAGTTCTTGACGCATGTTCGCAACAGACACGAACCACTGCTCAGTAGCACGGTAAATCACTGGTTTCTTCGTACGCCAATCGTGTGGGTACGAGTGAGTGATAAACTTTAATTTCAACAATGCACCATTTTCTTCAAGCTTCTCAGTGATTGGCTTATTTGCTGTATCATAGAAAAGCCCTTCAAACCCAGGAGCCTCGTCTGTCATAACCCCTTTGTTATCTACTGGACAGAGTGGATCTAACCCGTACTGTTGACCGATGATAAAGTCATCTTCACCGTGTCCTGGTGCAGTATGGACAGCTCCTGTACCTGCATCTAGCGTAACGTGTTGACCTGTCATGACGAGGGAATCACGATCGTAAAACGGATGAGCCGCGACGACTTTATCGAGCTCAGCACCTTTAACTGTTTTCACAATCTTAGCGTCTTCCCATTCTAACGTTTCGTTCACTTCATCAAACAACTTACTCGCAATAACAAACGTTCGATCAGAAACAGAAACAAGCGCATAATCGTAATCCGGATGTACGGAAATCCCAAGGTTTGCTGGTAATGTCCACGGTGTTGTCGTCCAAATAATGAACTCCGATCCGTTTTCAATGACACCTTTACCGTCGGTTACTTTCATCGCTACGTAAATCGAAGGTGAACGCTTGTCATGATACTCAATCTCTGCTTCAGCGAGCGCTGATTCAGAAGATGGTGACCAATATACTGGCTTTTTGCCTTGATAGACGTGGCCTGCTTTTGCCATTTCACCGAACACTTTAATTTGGTTCGCTTCAAAGTCGGGTGTTAATGTTACGTACGGGTTATCAAAGTCACCGATCATGCCGAGGCGCTTAAACTGTTCTTTTTGCGTTTCAACTTGATCCCATGCGTACGCTTCACACGCCGCTCGGAATTCAGAAACAGACATTTTCTTACGGTCAACTTTTTTGGTTTTCGTAAGCGCCGTTTCAATCGGTAATCCGTGCGCATCCCAACCTGGAACAAATGGTGCTTTGTAGCCGTCCATGTTGCGGTGACGTACGATCATGTCTTTAACAATTCGGTTCATCGCATGTCCAACATGAATGTTTCCGTTCGCATAAATCGGACCATCATGAAGTACATACATTGGTTTATCTGCATTTTTGGTCATGACTTGTTCATACAGATTTGCTTCTTCCCATTCACCTTGCCAGACTGGTTCACGGTTTGGAAGGTTTCCTCGCATCGGGAATTCAGTTTGTGGCATTCGTAGCGTTTTTTTGAAATTCATTTCGTTCCTCCTAAGTCAGTGCAAAATAAAAAAACCCCATCCCAGTCATAGGGACGAGGTTTACCCGCGGTACCACCCTGATAGCTAATGAGCCACTCAAGTCTAATTATCGCTTTAGTCACGCCAAACTCTACTCACGTCCAGATGAACGCTTTCTGCTCGGTAGCTCCTGGGTGATCTTCGTGAATCAACTCTTTACGAGGCTCACACCTTCCCTCGCTCGCTCAAAAAGTAAATTGATCACTACTGTCCCAATCAACGCTTACATTTAGTTAGTATTGCTAAAAGTATAGTCGATCTCTATATGAACGTCAAGTCAACGACTGTTTTGGTTTTGGCCTTCGTATGTATGACTTGTATGTTCCTCTTCTTCATCTTCTACACCGTTTGTTAAACTATCCCAGTCTTCATCATCTAAAAGCTCTAGTTGTGCTTCAATGAGCATTTTAAAGCGCATCCGGTACACGGCTGCTTGTTTTTTGAGTTCTTCAAGCTCTAATGCAATCCTACGGGATTTCGAAAGAGCATCGTTGATGATGCGATCAGCGTTTTTCTCAGACTCTTTAATGATAAGCTGCGACTCTTTTTTTGAACTACGCTTTAATTCTTCTGCTGATTCTTGCGCAACGAGGATCGATTTGCTTAACGTTTCCTCAATGTTTGAGAAATGATTCAAACGCTCTTCAAGCTCATTAACTTTTGAAAACAGCTCTTCTTTCTCACGAATGACGGTTTCATAATCCTTGATGACTTGATCAAGAAATTCGTTCACTTCATCTTCATCATAGCCACGGAACCCTTTAGCGAATTGCTTATTGTGAATGTCCATCGGTGTTAATGCCAAGAAAGCCACCTCCATAGTTATTTCTTCAAACCATATGTCACACGTAAATTGCCTTTCTTCGTTTCACTATCGATTGAAAAAAGCTTTCTACGTCCATGCTTTTGAAGTGATAATGTATCGCCAGTTTGAATTTGGAAACTCGGATCCTCTACCATTTTCCAATTCACTTTCACCCGGCTATTCTCTATAAATGCCTTTGCCTTCGTCCTCGACAAGTTATACATCTCTGAAATTGCAGTATCAAGTCTTAGTGATGAAATAAAGCCTGTCTTTTCTTCCCACTCATCAGTTATATCATATGCATTATGTAGCGGAAGTGTCGAAAGTCTTAACGGCGTCTTCCCTGCACCTTCAAGGTTCATCAGAATAAAGTCTTGCATCTCTTCTGTTGCGAACCATTGGACCTTTCCTTCAAAAACGTGAATGTCTCCAAACATCTCTCGCTTTACACCTAAAGCCATTAATGCGCCAAGAAGATCCCGATGTGTAACGTTTGAAAATTTCGGGTCAAATGCCCCGTGAAACATAGCGATGTTGTACCGATCAGATGATGCTTCCTCAAAGAAAGGATAGATGAGCGCTCGTTTACGCTCAACACCTTCAACTCCTCCAAAGAAATCAACCTTCACCGTTTCATCAGCTCCGATGACCGACTGTACAATGTCAACTTCCCTCGGATTTAAAAACCCTGTGAGCTTTGCTTCATACGTCGTTTCAACGACATCTTTTATATCTTGAACTTGTACGATCCACTCGTGTTCTTCTTTACGAAAATGTTGAAAGATATCCATCGATTAGAAGAAGATTGCAATAACACCTTGTCGCGCTAATGCCAAAGCAATTAATGCTACGATTGGTGAAATGTCAATCATACCTAAATTCGGGATAATTCTTCGAAACGGTTCTAGATACGGTTCAACGATGGTTGCTAATGCTTGTCCGAATCCTGACTCACGCAACCCAGGTAACCAACTAGAAAGCACATAAATAATTACTGCAATTTGATAAAGTGACATCGCCATTAATACGATCTGGCCGATCATTGCCATAAAACCACTCACCCCAACCTCTTCTAATCAAAATCTTGTTGCATTAGCTCCGAGATTGCCCCTGAAATCTCTACATTGTCTGGTGTACACAAAAAGATGTTTCCACCAATCTTTTGAATGTCTCCGCCAATGGCATAAACCGTGCCACTTAGAAAATCTACAATCCGTTTGGCTTGGTCTTTTTGAATGCGCTGCATATTCAAAATCACCGATCGTCGATTTTTTAAATGATCGGCAACATCTTGAGCTTCTTCATACGTTCTCGGTTCAATTAAAACCATCTTGGCAGACTGCTGGATGCTTTGCAAGCTTACGACATTTTGAGTTCGATCTTTTTGCTCACTGCCGGTTTTTTCCTCGTCAACAGGAACGTCTAATTCTTCCTCAACAAAATCTTCGTCAACATCAAAAAAACGTTTAAAGCGAGATTTTATGCTCAATATGAACGAACCTCCTTTACGCTAAATTGCTGCGCTCATCTCCAACAAGACGAGAGCCTACTCGAATAAACGTCGCGCCTTCTTCAATTGCGACTGTATAATCATTGGACATCCCCATTGATAACTCATGACAAGGTGCATGTGTAAACTCACGTTTAACAATCTCTTGTTGCACTTCTTTAAGCTTACGAAAATGCGGCCTCGTATCTTCTGGTTCGCTTTCATATGGTGCCATCGTCATAAGTCCAACAACCTCAATTGCATCATACACTTGTAATTGTTCAATAAACGTTATGACATTGTCCGGTGTTAATCCAGACTTTGACTCTTCACCTGACACATTTACTTGTACGAAGCACTTTACAGTCCCGTCTCCTTTGTATCGCTTTTGAATCTCTTTGGCAAGCGATAAGCGGTCCAGCGAATGAAGGTAATCACATTCATGGATCACATCTTTCACTTTCCGGCTTTGAAGCTGACCGATAAAATGCCAACTAACAGCTCCAGTAATTGCCTCGCGTTTTTGAAGGAGACCTTCTGCTCGACTTTCGCCAAGATGCTTCACACCAGAGGCAATGGCGTCTTCTGCACGCTCATTCGACACATACTTCGTCACCGCAACAATGTTAATTTCCTCTTGTTGCCTACCTACGCGCTCACAAGCTTGTTTAATTTCTTGATTTATGTTCTTTAAATTGTCGCTCACTACAACCATGACACTCAACTCCCACTCGATCTCATAATATACGCTGCCATACGTCCCGTCTTACTACCGTCTCGACGATGGGAGTAAAACAGATCCGGCTCACTCGCTGTACAATAACCACTTACTGTTATATGACTACGAGGAACACCCGCTTGCTCAATTAAAAGAGCGTTTGTCAGCTTGAGATCAAGCTCATATTGACCATCACTTACCCACTTCCAAGTCGTAACATCACTCGGCAATACCGCTTTTAACTGGTCAATAACACGATCATCTACAACATACTTTTCTTTCCCAATGGAAGGTCCAACATACGCATGAATATTTGATACATCAACATTCTCACGCTCAATCCATTGTCGGACAAGCTCACCGCCAATATTGCCGGCAGTACCTTTCCATCCCGCATGTGCAGTACCGACAATCGCGCCTTGATCACCGGTAAAAAGAAGTGGGACACAATCAGCATAAAGCGTTGCTAACACAACCCGTTCATCCCGTGTGTACAGACCATCAGCACCGGAGACGACCGTTTCCATACTCCTCGTGCCTAGACTTCGCTCTTTGCTTGTGACTTTCTGAACGATATTCTTATGCACTTGTTCACAGTAAATAAAGTCATCAAGACTTACACCTAACTTCGCACTTAAACGTTCGCGATTGCTGATCACGTCGTCATGATCGTCACCAACGTGTAATCCGAGGTTCGCTTCGTTATAAGGAGTACGGCTCGCGCCCTCATTTCGGCTCGTAAAACCAGCGACAATCTGCTGATCTGTAGGTTCTAAATGCAATAACTTATCGACTGGATTATACACAAACGGTTCTTTCCCCATGAAACGCCTTCCTTTATTGCAGTCTTTCATTATATTTTAGCACATATCGAGCGTTTGACGGTAGTTTTGCGGAAAAATGTCAAGAGTTGTTGCCATAAACATAGACAAGAATTACATCGGTTCCAATTTTAGCAATCTGACTCCAAGGAATGATCAATTCTTCCTCTTTGCCAAACATATTAAGCATTCGATTGTTTCCCGTCACGACCAACGACTCAATCATACCTGTAGATAAATTAATGTCGACGTCCCCAAGCGTTCCGAGCCGCTTACCTGTTTGTACATTCACAACCTCTTTAACTTGTAAGTCGGTTATTTTAAGCATAACTTTGGCTCCTTTCTAAATAAAACTTCCCTTGCTTATCCATATGATGATGCGAGCGGTTTTATCGCTTTATTTTCGTCGAGGTTTCGATAACGGTTGCACTGTTTGCGTTTAATGGACGGTTGTTGTTTTTGATGAGGGTTTATGGTGGTACAAATACGGTACGTGAAATTATGATTGTGGGTTGGAGCTTCGCTTTTTCGGTACGTGAAATTAAGTAAAGAGGAACTTCATATTAAGTGTCGAATCACTCATTCAGGAGGTGTTACATTGCTCATTAGTGAACCTTTAATGCAACTACAAGCCTTAGAAAGGCGTTGTATCAATTTAGTCCCCGCTCTACATTCTGATATTGATAAGTTTAAAGCCGGACTTAGCGGCGAAACACAGCTGTACAATCTTTTACGCTCGAACCAACTCCCCCAATGGCAAGTACTACACAACAAACGGCTTCCAAGTTACGAACCGTACTACTTTCAACTCGATCTCATCGTACTCACATCCGACACCATTTACCTTTTTGATACGAAACAGATGAAAGGTCACATTCATTTTCAAGACGATGGAACCGTGACAAAAACATCAGGTAATGAAACCGAAACGTTGAATAACCCGATTCACCAAGTCAAGCGCCACGAACGTCTATTCCAGACTTTCCTCCTTCAGCAGCGAATCACTACTCCCATTTCCATTCGCCCTTATGTCGTTATGACTTCTCCTTACACTGAACTTTCCTATTCCCCTAGATTACAAGACGACATCAAGCGTTATGTCATTCGTGCAGAGGACATTCCTAAACTTTTATCCAAAGATCGCGGTCCAGATACAGGTCATGTTGAAATAACTAAGATCACATCACTTATAAACACGCTCCATCGACCAAAGTGGCGAAATGTGCTGCATGATTACAGCCTTACGTATGCCAACTTGCGCCTCGGTGTCCCTTGCACTCGATGTGATCATGTTCCAGTGGAAAGAGCGTCCAACCATGTACGCTTCCATTGTAAAAAATGTCAGACTTACTCTTATGATAACCTCCTAGCAGGGATTGTTGATTATGCCCTACTCGTAAATCGTTATTGCACAAACAAGGAAGCAAGGCAATTTTTAAACATACAAGATAGACATACAATGCTGCGATCGTTACAGAAAATGTCCCATTACACCCGCAATATAAATAATCAAACCTACTATCGATTGCTATTACCATGGGAACAAAAATGACTCCACATTAATCTCGTTAGGCAATACATTATATCGTGTTCTAGTTAAACCAACGCCCTCTCTTGCTACACCTACACCTTCTTTTGCTACACCTACGCCTTCTCTTGCTACACCAACGCTTCCTCTTGCTACACCTACGCCTTCTCTTGCTACACCTACGCCTTCTCTTGCTACACCATCGCCCTCCCTTGCTACACCTACGCCTTCTCTTGCTACACCCATGCCCTCTCTTGCTACACCCATGCCCTCTCTTGCTACACCCATGCCCTCTCTTGCTACACCATCGCCCTCTCTTGCTACACCAACGCCCTCTCTTGCTACACCATCGCCTTCTCTTGCTACACCTACGCCTTCTCTTGCTACACCAACGCTTCCTCTTGCTACACCATTGCCCTCCCTTGCTACACCAACGCCTTCTCTTGCTACACCTACACCTTCCCTTGCTACACCAACGCCTTCTCTTGCTACACCAACGCCTTCTCTTGCTACACCAAAGCTTCCTCTTGCTACACCTACGCCTTCTCTTGCTACACCTACGCCTTCTCTTGCTACACCAACACCTTCTCTTGCTACACCATCGACTTCTCTTGCTACACCATCGACTTCTCTTGCTACACCACACCTGGTATTGTCCCCATAAAGTAGATACATACTGGGTGTACAATTGACAGACTCCAGCCCTTTCCCACAAAAAAACCCACCGCTTTCCGCGGTGGGATCTGTTTTCACCCCTTATCGGGTGTGTTTATTCATTTCTTGGATTGCGGCTTTTTCGAGTCTGGATACTTGGGCTTGGGATATGCCGATTTCTTCGGCGACTTCCATTTGTGTTTTTCCTTGGAAAAAGCGCATGTCTAGTATTTTCTTTTCCCGTTCGTTTAGACGGATCATTGCTTCTTGGATGGCAATGTGTTCGACCCAGGTGGAGTCTTTTTCTTTGTCGTCGCTAATTTGGTCGAGGACGTAGATTGGGTCGCCGCCATCATTGTAGATCGGTTCGAATAATGAGACGGGGTCTTGAATTGCGTCTAGTGCATAGACGACTTCTTCTTTTGGTAAGTCTAATTCTTTTGCAATTTCCTGTACGGTCGGTTCGGTCGTGCGGTCTTTTTCTGCCATGAGTCGGTCTCTTACTTGTAATGCTTTGTACGCGGTGTCACGTAATGAACGCGAGACGCGAATCGGATTGTTGTCGCGTAAGTAGCGACGGATTTCTCCGATAATCATCGGGACAGCGTACGTTGAAAACTTTACATTGTGGCCTAAATCGAAATTATCGATGGATTTCATCAGTCCTATACAGCCGACTTGGAATAGATCGTCGACATATTCGCCACGGTTGTTAAAACGCTGAATGACGCTAAGTACGAGTCGTAAGTTTCCGTTTACGAGTGTTTCTCGTGCGGATTCTTCTCCAGATTGAAGCTTTTGAAAAAGGATGCGCATTTCATCGTTTTTAAGTACAGGTAATTTTGACGTATCAACTCCGCAGATCTCAACTTTGTTGCGTGTCACATATGTTCCCTCCCACGGCGTCATCGCAGTGAACGAATTCGTTCTTCCTGCTCACGTTCAGTATGTCCGTGGGAGGACTTTTTATGCGATCAATCTTTTAGCTTGATCGATCGAAATTAAGTTTAAAGTTATAAAAATGGCGGTAAGTCTTCGCTTTT
Source organism: Bacillaceae bacterium JMAK1 (assembly GCA_012970285.1). GTDB lineage: Bacteria > Bacillota > Bacilli > Bacillales > Marinococcaceae > Geomicrobium_A. The sequence continues at coordinate 476,302 of JIBW01000002.1, read as the reverse complement.
TCATTAAACCATTTTGTTAAATTCTTTTCTTAGCCGACGAATAATTCGTTTTTCGAGCCTTGAAATGTAAGATTGAGATATTCCTAACATATCTGCAACATCTTTTTGCGTCTTTTCTTTCGTGCCCGCAAGTCCAAAACGAAGCTCCATAATTTGTTTTTCCCGGGGGTTTAGTGTCGTTAATGCTCGGCGCAATAATGACTTATCAACTTTATCTTCAAGGTCTCGTGTGATGATATCTTCTTCGGTTCCCATTACATCAGATAATAATAATTCATTGCCATCCCAATCGACATTTAACGGTTCATCGAATGAGATTTCAGAACGGGTTTTGTTGTTTCGTCGCAAGTACATGAGAATCTCATTTTCTATACACCGAGATGCGTAAGTTGCTAGTTTGATTTTTTTCTCGGGATTAAATGTGTTAACAGCTTTAATAAGTCCAATTGTTCCTATGCTAATCAAGTCTTCAATGTTAATGCCGGTGTTTTCGAATTTCCGAGCGATATAGACGACGAGTCGTAAGTTTCGTTCAATGAGGCGACTGCGTACCTCTGGGTCTCCGTTAGGGAGCTTTCCTAGTAGCTCTGCTTCTTCTTCTTTACTAAGAGGAGGAGGCAATGCTTCACTACCACCGATGTAATACACTTCGTCGGGTTTAATGCCTAGTTTTTGAAGTAACTTATACCAATGAATCGTAAGTTTCATCTTGGATTTCTTCCACAATGTAAATCCCCCTCAGTTCGGCTTTATTCAGCTGGCACCATTTCAGGTGGGATGATGCACTGAAAACGATCTTCTGATGATACTGCACGGGTTTCAAATGCGATTAGTGCCCGATTTAAAATGTGAGACGATTCACCACTTACTACCATTTCAATTTCTGTTGCTTGAATCGCAAACAAAAATCCGTGTTCTTTTCCGATCGCTTGATATGGGATAATTCGAACATTTTCGTTCCACGGATTTTCTCCTTCTGTACCTTCGGCGTTTAACCATGTTGAGAAGTTCTCGAGAGATTCATTACTTAAAACAGATTCAAGAACGGAAAGTGTCGCCACCATGACAGGCTTTCTCGTAATCGGATCTTTCAAGTGGTTTCCAGTGTCAATCAGTGCCTTTGCATAAACAGAATCGACCATACCGTCCATCTGAATGCGAACGTTTATGATTTTATTTTCATTGCGTTTCTCTTCTTTTAGTGAGTGCTTTGTAATTTGCGTTAAGAGAATGACGACGGGTAATGTGGATAAGACGAGCAGCCCGTGCATATGATCTAACGTAGCCCAGCTTGACGTCTGTTTCCACGTGTGTAGTAATTGAGATGATTGCCAAAACCACGTCATTGCAATGACAGCCCCGCCTGACAATAACGAAATTACATAAAACGTAAACGTCGTCTTAATGAACCGTGCAAATCGCTTAAAACCAAAAGCAAGATATACGGTACAGATGCAAACGATCACTTGACTCACTGGGTGTAGTAACATTGCACCGTAGTCGGTCAACCATAGAAATAATGGTAAGCTCGTTACGAGTGCAACAATCAATACTCTGAAAAGAGAGAATTCATACCCTTGCCATTTGCCAGTCATGTAAAGGAGACTAGCCGTAACGACCGTATTTAATCCATAGATGACATCTATGTATAAGGTCAATGAACGCCCACTCCCTCCTCTCTAAACGATTTCTGTTTTTCCTTGATTACTAGTATAGAGAGATTCGATTTCGAAGTATGTCATTTTCTTAGAGCATGTCTCTCACTCTTTTTACACGTTTACGTATAAATGTGTCGAATTCCACGGCGACTGTGCAAGGAATGTCTAGCTAATCACGATTTCACCATTCGACAATGCAAACATAAAAAAATAAGAGTCCAATAATTGGACTCTTATTTCTTATCTTCTTCTACGACGGTTGCGTAGGAACGCAGGAACGTCTATAGATTCGTCTTCTTGTTGTGGTTCTGATTGTGGTGGCTCATCGTAAACAGGTTGTTGTCGCTGTTCACGGGATGACTCCACTTCTTCTCGTGGTGCTTGTTGACGCTGCATAGAAGAACCACGAACCTTTTGTTGTTTTGCCTTTTTATCAGCAACATCATCAAAACCAGTCGCGATGACGGTTACGACGATTTCTTCTTTCAGATTTTCATTGATTACGGAACCGAAAATCATGTTCACTTCTGGATCCGAGGCATCAGAAACAATTTCCGCTGCTTCATGAACTTCAAACAAGCTCAAGTTCGAACCGCCCGTAATGTTCATGAGTACCCCTTGCGCTCCGTCTACAGACGTTTCAAGGAGTGGACTTGATATCGCCTTCTTAGCCGCTTCGGCTGCACGGTTCTCACCGGTTGCAATACCAATACCCATAAGTGCTGAACCTTTTTCACTCATGACTGTCTTCACATCGGCAAAGTCTAGGTTGATTAAACCAGGAGTAGCAATTAAATCCGAGATCCCTTGTACACCTTGACGAAGAACGTTGTCTGCTTCACGGAATGCTTCAAGCATTGGCGTGTTCTTGTCAACAATCTCAAGCAAGCGATCATTTGGAATGACGATCAGTGTATCGACTTTTTCCTTGAGTGCTTCAATTCCGTCCTTTGCATGAGTCGAACGTTTCTTTCCTTCAAAAGAAAATGGTCGAGTAACGACACCTACTGTTAGCGCGCCGATTTCTTTAGCAACTTCTGCGATTACTGGTGCAGCTCCTGTTCCAGTACCTCCACCCATTCCAGCGGTGATAAATACCATGTCAGCACCTGTTAGACATTCTTCGAGTTGCTCTTTACTTTCTTCAGCTGCTTTCTTTCCAATATCTGGGTTCGCTCCTGCACCTAAACCACGCGTCAACTTTCCACCTAATTGTAGTTTCGTTTCCGCTTGTGATAATTGCAATGCTTGAGCATCTGTGTTTACAGCAATAAATTCTACGCCTTGTAGACCGTTTTCGATCATTCGGTTTACCGCGTTGGAACCGCCGCCTCCGACCCCAATAACTTTAATTTGGGCGAGTTGGTCCATGTCCATTTCAAACTCTAGCATCTCAGGTCCCCCTCATCAGTCAAATGTGCCTGTCCTATTCAAAAAACACTTTAAAGAAGTTACGTACGCGTTTTTTTACGCCAGGGCTATCTTCATTCGATTCTTCTTGTTCATTCGTAGAATGTCTTGATTTACGATTTTGCTCTACTTTTGTTGGTTGTGCGGATTCAGATGTCGCAGCGACCATCTCTTTATTATGCATTCTAACATGCTTATGAGCAAATTCAATGAGTCCAACAGCATTTGTATACCGTGGTTCTCTTACACCGATATAATCTGGAATCGCCATCCGGACATTTCGACCGAGTACATCACGAGCGAGTTCAAGTGTGCCAGGAAGCATCACTCCGCCACCTGTGAGTACAACTCCTCCAGGAATATCACCTTCTGCATCTAGCGTTTCGTTTACGAGTTCAAAGATTTCTTCCATACGAGGCTCGATGATGTGAGCAAAGTCTCGCTGCGAATATTCTTCGCCATTTCCTTGACCCATCGGTGTGATTGTCGTAGTGACTTCATCACTACTGTCATCAATAAATGCATGACCATGTTCAATTTTCACTTGTTCAGCTTGAGTCATCGTCGTGCGCAACCCAACAGATAAATCATTGGTTACATGTGTTCCGCCAATTGGCATCACATATGTTGAGTGTAAACCACCATTCTTAAAATATGAAATGGTCGTTTGGCCACCACCAATATCCACGAGTGCAACACCGAGCATTCTTTCATCGCTTGATACAGCAATCTCTCCTGCAGCCAGTGGTTGCAAGAAAATGTCTGTAATTTCAAGGTTCGCTTTTTCAACGCATCGAAGTAAGTTATGTAAAACGGTTTTTGATCCTGTGACCATCAACCCTTCCATTTCCAAACGAACTCCGATCATTCCAGTTGGATCTGTAATCCCGTCATACCCATCAACGATGTACTGTAAGGGTACGATATCAACAATTTCACGATCGTGAGGAATGCTCACGACTGAAGCTGCATCGGTAACGCGATCAATATCTTCTGCTGTAATTTCTTTGTTTGCACTTGATACAGCTACGATTCCGTGTGTTTGATGGAGATCAACATGGTTCCCATTAATGCCGACAACCACTTGTTTAATTGACATCCCTACCATTCGCTCTGCCTTATCGACGGCTTCTCGAATTGCATTTACAGTGGCATCTATGTCAACGACTGCACCTTTTTTAATTCCAGTAGAAGCTGCATTGCCTACTCCAATAATGTTCAGCATCCCTGCTGACATTTCCCCGATCATGACACGTACCTCGGCTGTACCAATATCAAGACTGACATAAATTGTGTTGTTGTCCATGAACGGTACCTCCTACTTGTAATGAAACGGCTTCGTTTCTATTACATTTCTTCTTAGTAATGAACCGAAATAAAATGACTACCGTTCTTCTTTAATTCGATTCGGGGATGTAAAAATCCTTTATCAGTTGTGAAAAAGAATTACTATGTACAAGTCTACACTAGAATTGGTAAGGAGGAAAGCGAAAAACGCTCTAGATAGACGCTAGCACGAAAGCCACAGTTCCCAAATGGGAACTGTGTCCATTAGATCAGTTATTTCCTCCTTCTTCAACGGGCTCTTCTGTGACTTGTTCTTCTTCGGTTTCTAATCCACCATCACCCATATCAATGTGCTCTTCATGCATCTCACCGGCATACTCTTCAGGATTAAACGCTTCAAAATAAGGACTCATTTTCATGTGTAAAATCCCGTCAGTAGGTTCTGAGATTTGCCTTGCAACGGTTGGATACGGCGCCATATAGCTCGCGAAGTTTTCAATCGTTGTTTCTACTTCAATGCCATCATTCATGAATAAGCGAAGAAGTGCAGGATCGTCATCACTCGGATGGATCTCCGATATGTGATTAATCATACCGCTTCCAAGCTTGTCCAATTCAACGAAAAACGCTTCTAACAGTTCTTCGTTTTGCCAGTTAAAAATTATTGGCGCATCACTCGGATACGTGTCGAGCGATTGTTCTTCCATTAATTGACCGTTTCCATATACGGGAATAAATTGATCGTTGCTATGCAAATAAGCCGTACGATCCCGTTCTTGGACAATAATGCGTAACGTTGTCGGGAGGGATCGTTCAATCGTCGCTTCTTCAATGTACGGAATTTGTTCAACTCGCTCTTTCGCACTACCGAGCGATTGTGACCAAATGCTCTCACCACTTACAAGCATACTTTGATCAATGATCTCACCGGTTTCTCCTGTATAGTTCCCCTCAACTTGAATTTGTTGAACGTGACTTAGGGGAGATTGAAAATAGACAACGATGCCAATAAGGATAAAGAAAATACTTAAATAAAAAATGAGACGGCGGTTGGCTCGCTTTTTCCTCTGTTCCTTTAACGCTGGTATTCGGTCGCTCACAGAGACGACATTTTGTTTGTCTGCCATAGAAATGTCCTCCTACCGTCCTACAGCCCCTGCTGTTATTCTTTGATTAGTGTTTGGATTACCTCGATTAAACGATCGCTCGCATCAGGTGTTCCTGCTTTTTGTGCAGCAACCTTCATATTGCTTTGCGTCTCTCCATCAAAAATGTTGCGTAAATCAGAAGCAAACTGTTCTGCTCCCCATTCATTTTCTTTACGGACGATCGCCGCACCTGCTTTTTCAAGTGCCCGTGCATTGTGCTCTTGGTGGTTGTTCGTTACATACGGGCTTGGAATGAGAATGGATGGAATCCCAATTGCTGTAATTTCTGAGAGTGTCGTTGCACCTGCACGACTAACAATCGCATCCACACTTTTTAACACGCTCGGCATATCCGAGATGAACGGACGAATGACGACATGTTGATTCGTCTCGATCGTTTCTAGCTGTTCTTTCACTTTATCATAATGAACGTCACCCGTAACATAGAGAAATTGACAGATTTTGTCTTTTAACTTCGGAAGTGCTTCCAAAAAGGCTTCATGGATAGGCCTTGCACCTCGACTACCTCCGACAATCAATACGGTAGGGATGTTTGCATCAAGTCCGTATTCATTTTGTAAGTCGACGTTGTCTGCACGTAACGCTTCTTGGGCTCTTGGATTTCCAGTGTAAACCGTCTTTTCTTTTGGAAAATAGTTCGTCGCCTCATCAAAACACGTTGCAACACGATCAACGTATCGACTTAAAAATTTATTCGTAAGCCCAGGAACACTGTTTTGTTCGTGAATGATCGTTGGTACGTTTAACTTCGCCGCCGCGTACATGACAGGACCTGCAACGTAGCCTCCTGTCCCGATTGCAACATCCGGCTGAAAAGAACGAATCAGTGATTTTGCTCGTTTCGTACCAGTCAAAAAGCGCTTGATCGTTTTCACATTTTCGAATGAAAGCTTACGCTTAAATCCACTAATCTCAATCGTTTCAAACGGCAATGGATGGTTTGGAACGATGTTTGCTTCTAAACCATTGGACGTACCGATATATAAGAAATGAGCATCAGGATACTGACGCTTGATTTCATTCGCAAGGGCGAGTGCAGGATAAATATGACCTCCTGTACCTCCACCAGTTAATAATACTTTCATTTTCCCACCTAATTTCAAGATAATTAAACGCTTCTTGCATGAGCGCTAATGTTTAATAAGATACCTAAAGCAACGAGCATGAGCGTTAGCGATGAGCCTCCATAACTTAAGAGTGGCAACGTAATCCCAGTAACTGGAATCAAGCCGATGACTACACCGATGTTAATCGCTACTTGTACGAAAAGCATACCAACAATTCCAACCGCAAGATATGTGCCGAATGAATCAGGGGCAAGCAACGCTGCTCGAATGCCTCTCCATAAGATTACTGTAAACAAGAAGATCACCATCGCTCCGGCAATAAAGCCACCTTCTTCTGCAATGACAGCAAAGATGAAGTCCGTTTGTGGCTCTGGTAAGTAAAAGTATTTTTGACGACTTTCACCAAAGCCCATACCAAACAATCCGCCCGGTCCGATCGCATAAAGTGATTGAATAATTTGAAACCCTGTTCCGAGTGGATCACTCCACGGATCCAAAAACGACGTAATTCGGTCAATTCGGTATGGCGCAGAAGCAATAAGTCCTACAAAACCTAATACACCAAGTCCACCGAGGATAGCAAAGTGTTTAATCTTAGCTCCAGCAACGAATAAAATGATAAATGATGTTGCTACCATAACCGCTCCAGTACCTAAATCAGGCTGAAGCATAATCATGCCAAACGCTACAAAAATCGTTGCGAGTAGTGGCAATAGACCTTTTCTAAACGACGCCAATAATTGATTGTTGTTTGAAAGCCAATGGGCCAAAAATCCAATCATCGCAAGTTTCATAAACTCCGACGGTTGAATGGAGAAAGCCCCTACACCAATCCAACTTTGCGCCCCTCCACGAATTAAGCCGACCCCTGGAATGAGCACGAGAATGAGTAAACCAAAGCAGACAAAAAGAGCCGGTACGACATACCTTCTCATCTTCCAATAGTCGAAATGCATCATAATAACGAGGCCAATAACACCGACAAATGCAAAGAGCGCTTGTCGCTTGGAGAAATAGAACGGATCGTTAAAACGATACTCTCCCCAAGCGGCACTCGCACTGTACACCATAATGACCCCGATAATTAGCAAAGCACCAATGGCAAATAATAGTAAACCATCGACCGGTTGTTTTGTATTCTTCACAGTTTCACCCCGTCACAACGCTGATTATGCTGTTCTTATTTGAACAGTTCTAATACAGCTTATGACGTGTGTTGCCGTAACATGTCCACCCATTACTGAATTGCTTCAACAGCTTTCAAAAACGCTTCTCCGCGCTCTTCAAAGGTTTTAAACTGATCCCAACTCGCACAAGCTGGAGACAGTAAGATCACGTCACCTTCGTCAGACACTTCATACGCTTCTTCAACCGCTTCTTCAATCGTTTCATGTAAACCGATCGAACTCACACCTGCCGTTTGACCAGCACGCCTTAACTTCTCTTTCGTTTCACCATAGGTTATGAGTGCTTTCACACTCGTTAGGCTAGAAACAAGTTCATCAAATTCATTGCCACGATCAAGCCCGCCTGCAATGAGTACAATTGGCTCGTTAAAGGCACGGAGCGCTTTGTCAGTCGCTAATATGTTCGTTGCTTTACTATCGTTATATACTCTTCGTCCGTTAAGCTCTTTGACGAATTGCAATCGATGTTCAACACCACTAAATGACATCAACACGTGAGCAATTGCTTCTTTGCTAATGTTGCACGTCGTTGCGACCGCAATTGCTGCGAGGATGTTTTCTAAATTGTGCATGCCTGGCAGCACGATCTTGTCTATGGCTATGATCGGTTCACCATCAACTAGAATAACTTTCTTATCTTCATCTAAACCTACGCCGTTTGCTAACGTATATTGGAGTGAGAACGGTAACGCTTTTGCTTTCGAGCGTTTTGCAATTTCATTCACTGTTGGATCATCTAAATTGTAGACGAGCACGTCGGTGGCATCTTGAAAAGCCGTTACGTTCGCTTTTGAATCGACGTAATCGTCTTTCGTACCGTGATAATCCAAATGTGCATCAAAGATGTTTAACAAGACAGCAACCTCTGGCTTAAAGTTGACCGTTCCTTTTAATTGGAAACTAGACACTTCTGTTACCATATAATCGTCTTCATGGACCTTCTCCGCCACTTCACAAGCAGGCAAACCGATATTTCCTGCTAAAAACGCGTTTTTGTGATCGGCGGCAATCATTTCCTCGATCAATTTCGTCGTTGTCGTTTTGCCGTTGGAACCTGTAATCGCGATGAGTGTCCCTTTGAGAATCTCACCTGCAAGCTCAACTTCAGTCACGACTGGAATGTTTTTATGAATTGCTCCTAAAACGATTGGATTATCATAACGAATGCCAGGATTTTTTACGATAAACGATGGATTTTGCTCAAGAAGATGGGGTGGATGCCCTCCGGTTACGAACGTAACCCCGAGGGCTTCTAACGCTTCTACGTTATTTAGCTCTTCTTTTGGCTTGTATTCATTGACGACAACGTTTGCGCCATGTTTAATAAGCAGGCGTGCAGCCGCTTCCCCACTTCGTGCAAGCCCTAAAATCAAAACGTATTTACCTTGCAATTGATCCATCATCATAAATCTAACACCCCAATATATACGCCAAGCACCGCAAAGATTAATCCAGCGATCCAAAAGACGATAACCACTTTCCATTCAGACCAACCGACAAGCTCATAATGATGATGGAGTGGACTCATCTTAAATACTCGTTTTTTCGTTAACTTATACGACGTGACTTGAATGATAACAGAAAGCGTCTCAATCACGAACACAGCTCCGATTAGTACGAGGAGAATTTCCATCTCAATTAAAATTGCAATGGCAGCAATAGCACCACCTAGTGCAAGGGAACCTGTGTCACCCATAAATACTTTTGCTGGGTGTGCATTAAAGACGAGAAACCCGAGTACTGCACCAACAACTGCAGCTGAGAAAATCGCAACTTCTGTAAATCCTGCCGCCCATGCAAGCACGGTAAAAGCACCGAATGCAATCGCAGATGTTCCTGCAAGCAGTCCATCTAGACCGTCCGTTAAGTTTACGGCATTGGAAGCACCGACGAGCATGACTGCAACGAGCAGTAAGTATAACCAACCGATATCAATCGATAGTGAGGTCGCTGGGATGTGCACACTCGTAGAAAATTCATATTGACGCAATACGAAATAGAAGATCGCAGCAACGACAAGTTGTGCTAGAAGTTTTTGTTTTGAATTTAAACCGAGGTTTCGTTTCATTACGACTTTAATAAAATCATCTAGAAATCCGACGATACCAAAAGCTACGGTTACGAGTAACAATAACCACACGCGATAATCGAGCTCTAATTGAGGTACAAACGCGATGACGATAAACACCGTCAAAACGATACTAATGAGAACAACGATGCCTCCCATCGTTGGCGTACCACTTTTCTTTTGATGACTTTTTGGTCCTTCGTCGCGAATACTTTGCCCAAACTTCATACGGTGAAGCATTGGAATAAACAATGGGGAAAGAGCAACGCATAAAACAAATGCAGTTGCAATCGCGATGAGTATAACGGGTTCAAACATGTAAGCTCTCTCCTTTCACCATTGTTTACGCTTGGCTTAACCGTTTTGTAATCGATTCTTTTGCGACTTCACGATCGTCAAAATCATGAAATACGCCATTTACTTCTTGATAGGTTTCGTGTCCTTTACCAGCAATCACAATAACATCATCTTTCGTTGCTTTTGAAATTGCATAATCAATCGCGTCTTTACGGTTCACGATCACTTCATAACGGCTACTTTGCACACCTGCAACCATGTCACGCAAGATATGCTCCGGATCTTCTGATCTTGGATTGTCACTCGTGAAAATAGCAAGGTCTGCAAAGCTCTCAGCAATTCTAGCCATTTCCGGACGTTTCGTACGATCACGATCGCCACCACAACCAACGACAACGTAAACGTGTTTCGTTGCAAGATCTTTTACGGTTTGCATAATGTTATCAAGACTATCTGAAGTATGGGCGTAGTCGACAATGACTGCATAATCCTGCCCAACGTTTACCGTTTCAAATCGTCCTGGGATTGGCTTACTTGCTTCTAAGCTTGATTTAATCGTCTCTAGGGAAATCCCTGATACGTAAGCTGCACTTGCTGCCGCTAACGCATTGTAGACGTTAAATCTTCCAACCATCTTCAGATCAAGGTCGATTGATTGATCCCCAATTTCCAACGTAAAAAATGTCCCTGAAGGTGTTTGACGCAAGTTCTTCCCACGAACATCTGCTTTCTCATTCAGTCCATACGTAATGACGGGAGCTGCTGTTGATTGCATGAGTTCTGCACTCACTGGGTCATCAATGTTTAAAACCGCTGCTTTTAGCTCATCAGCGTAACGGTTCCCGAGTTGAGAGAATAATAAACTCTTCGCATGCTTATAATTATCTATCGTTTCATGATAATCTAAGTGGTCTGCAGTTAGGTTCGTGAACACTGCTACGTTAAAGTCCGTCCCACGCACGCGACCGAGTGCGAGTGCTTGAGAACTCACTTCCATCGCCACATCTGTGACGCCGGCGTCAGCCATGTCGCGGAAGGTTTTTTGTAATAGCAATGACTCTGGCGTTGTGTTCTTTGATTCAATCGTTTCGTTCGCATACTTTGTATACAATGTCCCAATTAAACCTAAGGAACGTTTAGCTTCGTTAAAGATGTTTTCAATAAGGTGTGTTGTTGTTGTTTTTCCGTTCGTGCCTGTCACGCCGATGATATTTAGATGCTTCGTCGGATCGTCGTAAAACTTCGATGCAATTTGTGCCATTGCACGATACGAGTCTTTTACGACAATAACGGGAATTGAAACGTTAAGTACCTCTTCAGCGATAATCGCGCTTGCGCCTTTTTGTTCGGCTTGTTCAGCGAACTGATGACCGTCCACTGTAAACCCGCGAAGCGCAACGAAAAGTGACCCAGATTGAATTTTTCTAGAGTCCATTTCTACTGATGTAATTGTAGGGTTATGTGAAGTTGATTTTTGGAAGACGAGTAGGTCTTCTGTTAGATCATGTAATTTCATTTTTACCACTCACTTTCATTCTCACAAGCAATTATTATATCATTAATAGCTTCTTATATGGTTACAATTTCTAAGTACACGTAAAAAACTTACAAAAGACTCTTATGTATAAGCAATCAGCCAAGGAAATTAGTCCCTTGGCTGTTCTTCGTCTCCCATAAAGATCCGGACTGTAGATCCTTCTTCCACTCGCTCGCCAGCCGCTGGCGATTGATGTTGAATAAATTCGCCACTCCCTTGAATATCAAGTTCTAACGGATAACTCGCATCATGAATATCCCGAAGTGTCAATCCAGTGAGATCAGGAACTTCTAGAACCGGTACGTCCGTCCACGTTAATTTCTTCTCAATTTGATCCTCTCGTTTTGGAACACCGAGCGCTTCTAAACTATCGCCAATAATCTTACCTGCGATCGGTGCGGAGACAACACCACCAAACTGAACCGTGTTCTTCGGGTTGTCAACGGCTACATAAACGACAATTTGTGGATCATCAGCTGGTGCGAACCCTATAAAAGAAACGATATGATTGTTTTCCAAGTATCGACCGCCAGAAGCCTTTTGTGCGGTACCTGTTTTCCCACCAACTCGGTACCCATCAACAAATGCTTTCCCCCCTGTACCTTGCGCTACAACGTTCTCAAGGGCACGACGCACTTCTTTAGACGTCTCCTCTGAGATGACGTTACGTTTTGCAATTGGCAGTTGACTATCAATAACCATATCTGTATCAGGATCAATCCAATCTTTTGCGATAAACGGTTGGTACAGTGTTCCTCCGTTCACCGCTGCAGCAACTGCGGCAACTTGTTGGATCGGCGTAACAGCAACCCCTTGCCCGAATGCGGTCGTTGCACGCTCGAGTGGTCCGACGTTTTCTTCTTTAAATAGAATGCCAGATCCTTCGCCGTCCATATCAATGCCTGTTTCTTGACCGAAGCCAAATGCGCGAATGTAATCAAATAACTTTTCTGTACCTAAACGTTCACCAAGAACAACAAAGCCTGGGTTACATGAGTTTTGTACAACTTCTAAAAACGTTTGACTACCGTGACCACCTTTTTTCCAACAGCGCAGGCGATGGCCTGCCACTTCAATTGAACCACTGTCGTAATAGTGGTCGTTTTCTAGATCCACTTTGTTCTCTTCTAATGCAGCAGCAAGCGTTATGATTTTAAACGTTGACCCTGGTTCATACTGCGCCCAAATCGGACGATTCTGATTGTAAATCTCCGGTGAGACGGCTTGGTAGTCGTCTGGATTGAAGTGAGGACGACTAGACATTCCGAGAACCTCTCCCGATTGTGGGTCCATGGCAATCGCCAGTGCACCGTCTGGGTTGTACGTTGCTTCTGCATTATCAAGCTCTCGTTCAATAATCGTTTGCACTCGGTCGTCAATTGTTAACTTTACGTCCATTCCGTTTTGTGGTGGTTGGTATTGATCAGCCATATCTGGAAGACGACGGCCTTGTGCATCAGAGAAGAACGATACGTGACCACTTTGCCCTGCTAATTTCTCATCGTAAAAGCTTTCCAAGCCAACTAAGCCTTGATTATCAATCCCAGCGAAACCTAGAACATGTGCAAGGTGTTCGCCTTGAGGATAATGGCGTTTATTGTCTTCAACAATATACACGCCTGAATGACGCATTTTACGAATATCACCAGCTACCTCTTGGTCAATTTTTCGACCATCTGGATTAATTCTTACTATTGAGCTGTTCTCAGTAACTTGACGGTAGATTCGCTCTTGGTCTCCGTCTAGTAAATCCGCGAGCATCGCCGCAGTTTCTTCAGGATGGTCAATTTGCCTTGGAACGACAAGCACGGACGGTGCACTAACATTCGTTGCCAGCACTTCTCCGTTTCGGTCAAGAATTTCTCCTCGTTCCGCTTCAAAAGGCAAATCACGACTCCATGAATCTTCAGCGGCTCCTGTTAGCCAGCCACCAAGTCCAAACTGTACATAACCTAGTCTTGCCATTAATACAATTGCCAAAACGAGGCCGATGATCAAAAAGAAAAAGAGGCGTTTACGTACGAGCGTTTTTGTTATTTTTGACATAAAAGGGCCACCTTTAACGAGAGGTTCAAAAAAAGGAGGGCTAATGTGTAGCGTATACGTTCGACGCTTTTCAAAAGTCCTCCGATTACGGTCTGTCCCTTTTACGATATGCTTGTACGGTTCTAATCAGAACTGTAAACGATTATTCTACTGGTTCCTCTTCTTCTGGTGACTCTTCTACTTCTTCTGGCGGTGACTCTTCTTCAGATGATTCTTCCTCTTCCTCTGGTGGTGATTCTTCTTCTTGATCATCTAGAACACTTCGATCTGTTGAAAATGAAACGTCAATTATTTCGACTCCAGATAGCGAGGCACCTGGTTCTAATGATTGGTTAACTACAAACCCGTTGCCTTCTACGTTAATGTCAAGGTCTGCAACCACACCAAACTTCATCACGTCTCGTTGCGACCACCCTGTAAAGTCAGGCATGACACTCTCCCCACCTGTATGAAGGAAGATTTTCTCTCCTGCCAAAACTTTCTCATGAGCGTCAGGGTATTGTTTTTCAACCCGGTTGCCATCACCAATCACGACCACTTCAAGATTCTGCTCTTCCAACTCTTCAACGGCACGATTAACCCTAGAGCCAGTCACATCGGTCACTTGAGTACCTTCTGGTTGATACTCATCAGCATCAAGATCATATGACGTCAAATTCAAATATTGGATACTCTGCTTTAACACCGTATTAAAAATCTCTGCGACAGCTCCATTTCCACTTCGACCATCAGGCATATTCGGTCGATCAACAGCGACGTAAACGATGAGCTCAGGATCGTCATACGGGGCCATCCCTAAGAAGGAAAAGATGTTCTGGTTATGGCCGTTCAAATAGCCACCTTCACTCGGAATTTGTGCCGTTCCAGTCTTTCCTGCCACTTCTATTCCTTCAACTTGATAGGGCTGACCGGTTCCAATATCACTGTACACAACATCTCGCAGTTGACTTTTCACTTGATTTGCCGTTTCTTCAGAGATCGGTTGCCCTGAAAGTTCAGGCTCATGTTCGTACGTGACATCTCCAGTATTCGGATTAATGATTTTGTCGATTAAATACGGCTGCACCATATCACCACCGTTAGCAATGGCAGTTGCCGCTTGAACTTGTTGAATCGGCGTTACAGCAGATGCTTGCCCGAACCCTGAATAGATCGCTCCTAAATCATTTTCAGACATTAAGCCTGAAGCTTCCATCGGTAAGCCAATCCCCGTTGGTCTTCCAAACCCGAACCGTTCCATATATTCATAGAATCGGTCTGCACCGAGCTTATCATTTACGATGCTTGCAAAGGCTGTGTTTGCAGATCTTGGCATCGCTTCTTTATATGGAATGTCTCCCCAACCACGTCCTTGATTGTGGTCACGAATCAGCGGGGTGTCACTGTAGCCAGTACTATACGTTCCCGATTGGAAATACTCTTCGTCATCGTATACACCTTCTTCAATCGCTGCAGCCATCGTAAACATTTTCATCGTCGAGCCTGGTTCGAAATGATCAGACACGGTAAAGTTCATATGGTTCGAGATCGATTGATAATAATTCGGATTAAACGATGGACGGTTACTCATCGCTAGCACTTCACCCGTTTTCGGATCTGCAACGATTGCCATCATTCGTTCAGGATCGTATAACGTCTCAGCAACAGTAAGTGCCTGTTCAACGGCAAGTTGAATGTGAGAATGTAACGTCAAATAGACGTCTTGTCCGTGATACGCTTCTTCCATTTCGCGGGCCTCACCTGGTAATGGCACACCGTTTCGGGCACGTAAATAACTGTACGACCCCCCACTTCCAAGTAAATACTCATCTAGTGACGATTCGAGCCCCATTGCCGGCTCATCTTCGCTTCGATCATAATAGCCAACAACATGTGAAGCAAAATCTTGATTCGGATAGTACCGTCTTGGTTCCGTTTTAAATTCAATGCCCGGAAGCTCTAAATCTTCAATGTTCTCTTTTTCTTCATACGTTAATTGACGAGATCCACTCCCGAGTTCCACTTGGAATCGATCCGCATCAACGCCCCTTTGTAGCATGCTTCTTAATTCCGTTGTTTCAAGACCAATATAAGGCGCTAACTGCTCAGCGGTGTGATCAATGTCTTCAACAGCTTCATAGCCATAATCATCTTTAAGAATGGCTTGGATCGAATAGGAAGACACTTCCTCTGCAATGGCACTTCCGTTGCTCGTGTATATCGTTCCTCGCTCACCATGCAACGGTTGCTCACTCGTCCACTGGCTTTCTGCATATGCCATATAATCATGTTCGCTTGTCCCTTTAGCTACTTGGACATATAAAAAACGTCCGCCAATCACTGCCAAAAAAAGCGCAGCAACGGCGAACACGGTTAACGCTCGGTATACGATCGTTGTACGTTTCACAACACCACCACCTTGCTCGATGCGTACTATTCGT
Source organism: Bacillaceae bacterium JMAK1 (assembly GCA_012970285.1). Taxonomy (GTDB): domain Bacteria; phylum Bacillota; class Bacilli; order Bacillales; family Marinococcaceae; genus Geomicrobium_A. The sequence continues at coordinate 460,156 of JIBW01000002.1, read as the reverse complement.
TACCTGTTACAACCTGCACATTGGCTTCATTTAACTCCATACCATGTTCCTGTGCTAAGTGTAGAATTCGCTCAGGATCACTTAACTCCGCAACTTGTAAATCTAAACCAGCATTACGCTCTTGTTGGGCTGCAATGTCACGTTCCAACGTATCAATGCTGCTGTTTTGACCGTAAATGTTCGCGTAGTTGGAGATCATAAAAAGGGCAGTAGTCACAACAATGGCAAGAATCATGAACATGATGCATTTTTCACCAAGAGTAATTCGTTTTTGAATACGCTTTTTTACAGCACGTACATTTTGACTTTGATGATGCTCTTCAACATGTTGATGTTTATGTGCGAATTGACTCATTGCTGCCTCCCTCGATTGATTACTTTATTTTTTCTACGACGCGAAGACGGGCTGAGCGGGCTCTACGGTTGTGCTCGATTTCCTCGTCACTCGGTAAAATCGGTTTCTTTTTTACCCAACGCATCGATGGTTCTAATTCTTCTGGAATCACTGGTAAACCTGGCGGAAGCTTTGGCAAGCGACAAAACTCATCTAGTGTCGTTTTTGTTAAACGATCTTCTAACGAATGAAACGTAATGACAGCAATCCGTCCATTCAGATTCATCATCGATACAAAATCGGATAACGCGTGTTCAAACGATTGTAATTCATCGTTCACCGCGATGCGAATCGCTTGAAATGTTCGCTTAGCAGGATGTCCCCCGGTCCTTCTCGCAGCAGCCGGAATTCCTTCTTTGATCAGCTCAACGAGTTGGTCAGTCGTTTCGATTGGCTCTTTCATTCGTGCTCTTTCAATTGCACGTGCAATTTGCTTAGCAAATTTCTCTTCCCCGTAGCGAAAAATCATTTTTGATAGTTGTTCAAAACTCCACTCGTTGACGACTTCTTTTGCTGATAACGCCTGACGCCTGTCCATTCTCATGTCAAGCGGATCGTCCCCTTGGTAACTAAACCCTCGGGATTTATCATCAAATTGCGGTGAAGATACACCAAGGTCGAATAAAACGCCATCAATTTGTTCAACGCCTAGTGATTGAAGCGTCGGTACTGCTTCTTTAAAGTTAACGTGAGTAAGTATTAAACGCGGTTCATCTGCGAAACGTTCTTTCGCTGACAAAATCGCTTCCTCATCTGCATCAAATGCGTACAACCTACCTTGATCATTTAACTGTTCTAAGATGTGCGATGAGTGTCCTCCCCTGCCGAATGTACAATCGACGTAGACACCATCGGGTTTGATATCCAAATAGTCAACGGCTTCATGAAGAAGCACGGTTTCATGCGTAAAAATCGGCGCACTCTCCTTTCGTTAGAAATCAAGATCTTCCATAGATTCAGCAATCTCGCTAAACGATTCTTCGGACTCAGTAAAGTAGGCTTCCCAAATTGAGGAATTCCAAATCTCAACTCTTCTTGATACGCCGATAATGGCACATTCCTTCTCTAAATTCGCATAGGTTCGAAGCGGTAGCGGGATGTTGACTCTCCCCTGTTTATCAAAAGATGTCTCTTGAGCACCCGAAAAGAAGAAACGGGTAAACGCTCTGGCATCCTTTTTCGTAAATGGCAATGATTTTAATTTCTGTTCAAGCAGTTCCCATTCGGTTCTAGGGTATACGAAGACACACTGATCCATCCCTCTTGTTACGACAAACTGGTCCCCCAATTGTTCGCGAAACTTCGATGGTATAATCAGCCGTCCTTTTTCATCGATGGCGTGGGTATACTCTCCCATGAACATGTTCGCCATCCCCTTCCACTTGATATTGTTAACTTACCACAATCCCCCACTTTACACCACGTTTTATACTCGATTTTTTTACGTCAATTTCTTTACAGTTTTATTACCTTATGAAATGACGCTAATTTTGTCACGATTACACATGAAAAAAAGCACAAGAAAACCTTGATACAACAGGTTTTCTTGTGCTTTCCCACTACAGTTTTCACTTATTCATTAAATATATCACTACTATCTATTTCACTACACGCTAAATACCATGAAAATTGACGTATACTTCAAAGCCCATTTCACTTGATGTCGAGGGTCACTTTATTCCTGCGATAAGTTTTGACGGCCTCTGTCTAATTAAACGTTTCGTCCGACGAATTCTACAGTCTTCAGACACCGCTTTCTTACTTGCCTTACGATAAAAGACAAATAATTCAATCAATAAAAACGTAAAAAACAGCCACTTTCCTTTCCACAAAGAAGAAAAGTGGCTGTTTGATCGATTAATGATCCACTCGTGGGGACAAGTGGGGGATTTATTCATAATAGACGAGATGTTGGTACTCTTCAAACGTTGCACTGAAAAGAAGCGTTCGTAAACGCTCGATTCCAATTTCATTAATTACTTGGACGATCGTTAACATTCGCTCTTGCGGTTTACCATTTGGCGATAGGTGCGACTCTGCATGAGTTAATTTGTTAATGTCGACGTTTGCTTTATGGTACTGCCAACTGTCAATTCTGTCTCGCATCGCCTCAAATGTACGTTTCATTTCATTTAAGCGGCGATCACTGTATCGTTCTTCACTTTTAGAAAACGAAAGAAGCGCTTCTCTCATTTGCTTCTCTGCTTCTTCCAAAAGACCAACACTTCGTTCATAAAGCTTCTCGCTGTCCACTGTATGGTACTTTTCTTTCAGCTCTTCTCTTCTTGCTCGTGTACCTTCTGAAACGATCTCTAAAGGCGTTCTTTGGCTAATGCGAATGCCTTTTTCACTACGTCGGTTTACGAACGTTTGTTGTAAGCGAAGGGTAACAGGCGGAACTTTGCGGTCAAATTGGTGGAACAACGGTTTTAGCATCGACCAGTATTTAATTTCACCTGGTCCCGCTACGAAATACAACACCGGCAACATCTGTTCTTGAACAAACGGCCGCGTAAATACATTACTGCTAAAGCGCTCAGGGTGTTCTTTTGCTTCTTGCGCCCACTGTTTTGACGATTGGCTGAAGCGATGATCACTTAAAGAGAGCGTTCCATCATCATTTGCAACTAACTTCTCTCGATAGCCGTCGATATGGTAAAACAGATGAGCATGGTCTTTCGAAAGGGTGATGAACGGCTCCTCCCCTTGCTCTTCCATACGCTCACTGCTTTTCGTAAAGCTTTGACGGACATCATCGTTTTGCAAAAGCAATGCCTCAAAAATATTCCCCATCATCCCTCTAAAAATCGGTTCTTCAGGGTCAATGAGCACAAGCCCTTCATCTTTAAAGATCCAAGACATCATTTCTGCAAAGAAGTGTGTGAACGTTCTCGAACGCGTTGCAAACTGTTGAAGCTTCTGACGCAATGATTTCGTATGGTCCGTCTCACCAAGCGCGATTAGAATCTCATCAATCATCGTCTCCATCGCTTCACGGTCAAGAGGCTGATGCGTAACTGGCGCCCCCACTTTCGTCTCTCCGGAATATTTCACGCGCTTCACACTGCCATTTGCGCTATGCACATAGACGTGGTTCACTTCATCAACATCGTGATCTTCTCCAGCGATCCAAAAGACCGGAATAACGGGCGTTTGCAAGCGTTCTTCTTCCATCTTCGCTTTTTGTATGATGGTTAAGGCTTTTGCAATCGTATATATCGGTCCAGTAAAAAGACCTGCTTGCTGTCCCCCTACAACGACCGTGGTGTTCGGGTCTTTTAATTTCTCAATTTGCGCTAACTGCATGTCATTGTACTCAAACTGCTGATGATAGTCGCTTAGTGCATGACGTAGATCATCGTGAGTTAACTGGTAACTCTTTAATTCTTCGAAGCGCTCGGTTGAATGACCAATCGGTCGATAATCAAACAAACATTGAATTTCATCATCGCCACTTGCGTATCCACTCAACCATTTATCCAAATTCATTGAATATCTTTCTATTGTCATGATTCCCGACCTTTCTTGACGAGTTCGTGCGTTCACATCAAGCTTAAGCTGTGAAATATGTAGTTACACTCGAAAGGATTCCGATGCATAACAACGTAACATACATCGGCACTAAAACGATAAAATACGTTCGCCAAATCGCTGTAATCAACTTTCTACCGTAAAGATCACCGAATTTCTTCCACTGGGCAACTGTTAACCACAAACCAATGAATAAAAACAACAAAGCGATCCAAATGAAGCCGATCGTAAACAGTTCATACCAAATCATCATTACTGCAAAAAAGAAAAACGGCACACTACAATCTGCAGCAAGTTTTAACGCCCTCGTTTTATCGCTCATAAAACGTACAAGCAAACCTGATAGTAACAAAAAAACGACGAGCGGAAAAGTAATAAGCACTGTAAGCAAAGTAATCATCGTCAAGTCTCGCCACAACTCCCTTCGAGCAGCAGCAAAGTTGTCTATTCTTTTGGTGTACGCAGCCCATTCTCTACTACTCAGTTTAGCATAACCCATTCAAGAAATGCTTTACTCTCTTTCAACGATTTTTGTCGTCACCTACGACAAAAATGTTAATTTATAGTAGTATAGAATTGTAATACAGACAGCGAAGGAGGCACTTCATTGGACGTACAAATTGAGCAACTCCGAATTAATTACAAAACACTTGAGGATTTTAAAGCGTTTCGGGAAGTTGGAATCCAAGAACTTTCCATGAAAGAAGAATTAGAGCAAGATATGATTGAAAATAACAGCAAGTCACCTTTTTTCGGTATTTACATCGGGGACAGACTCGTAGCGAGAATGTGTTTATACGAGATTGACAAAGCTTATGACTTGTATTTCTCCCCAGCACAAAAATACTTAGAGCTCTGGAAGCTTGAAGTTCTTGAACCTTATCGTAACCAACGATTCGGTAAAGCACTCGTTGAACATGCGAAATCATTTGGTTATCCAGTAAAAACGAACGCACGCCAAGGTTCTGATCAATTTTGGCTTAATATGAAATTCGATGCGGTACATTACGATGAAATTCGTGATCGCGGGGAGAACCCTTACGTTTGGTATCCGACAAATGTAAAAGCACAAACATTCCAAAAAGACGAGTCGCAATAATTGCGACCCGTCTTTTCTTATATACGCGAATGGGTTTTTGCTTTCTCTAGGAGCGAAATAAACGATTGGTAATCATGTTGTACCGCTTTTAATTCCCGCTCTACTTTCGTAAGCTTCGAGACGAGCGCTTCGTTCTCTAATTGTTTTTTCTGCAATTCACCTTCAATTCGCTTTGTGTACAATTCTGATTCATCGAGTGCTTGCAAGTAATCAATTACATCTTTCATGCTACTTAACGTAGAACTCGCTTTAGGTGTTGATTCAGCTACACTTGCCGTTTCCGCATAGGCTTGCTCGTAATGGCGGTTTTCTTTTGCTGCCTCAATTTCTTTCGTATATTGCTTTCGAATCGTCGCATTCCAACGAAAGCCACACGCAGCTGCCGTTCGCTTTAAGCGACTGCCTACTTCTTCAAAAGCTTGTAATTGTGTTTTACCTTCTCGAATGTGAACTAATACGAGATCACTGAGTAACTGATCTTCCTCTTGGCTCCATGCATCTTGACGAACTGCTGTCATTTCCATCCCTCCAACCCTCATAGTAAGTAGAATCCGATATGTACTTTTATGCAAGAATTCGTAAGTCTATGATTCATAAGAGAAATAAAAAAAGCCCCTCTATCATATTGATAAAGGGACTTCCTTACTGTTTACGCTTCTACAACACTTTCACCTTTGTACGTTCCGCATGATTTACATACGCGGTGTGAACGCTTAAGCTCTCCACATTCCGGGCATTTTGTCATACCTGGTACAGCAAGTTTTACGTGCGTACGGCGTTTGTTTTTACGAGTACTAGATGTTTTTCTTTTAGGTACTGCCATGTCTCTTGCCACCTCCTTTAACAAATCGATACTACCTTTAACATTATCCATTTCAACATGCATGAAGGCTACGCGCAACCATCTATGATCATCTTCATTATTGATCGTTTTGAAAATACTTGGCTAAGTCTTTCAAACGGGGATCAATGGCGTTTTGGTCATCATCATTCTCTTTGCTTTGCTTTTCGCTTAATTCCCAACCGTTTCCAGAAGTAAGGCCTTCTTTAGAAAGATCCTCATTAATGACACGAATAGGAATTACAAGTAGAATGTTCTCCTTAATATATGGGAGAAGATCAACATAACCATTTTCCGGTTCATGCAGCGTTTCATCTTCATCATCAGTTACTGGCAAACCATCAATTCGAAATCGCTCAATGATGTCAATTTCAAATGGCGACGTTGTATCGACCAACGTGCGAGCGCAAGGCAACACGAACGTACCTGTCGCTGTAAACTGAAAGGTCGCATACTGGCTAGTAATCTGAACAAAACCTTTGATATGAACAGGCGAGATATCACGCAGTTCTTGATCGCGTTCTACAAGTTCAGATACGTTCACATCCTTCTCGAAAGGGATCGTATCTTTACGGCTTGTTAGAAGTTGTTGAATCGTCCAGCGCATTATTTATCACCTCAAAGCAACAAAAGTAATTATAGCTGTCATTATGCTTGTTTGTCAACATTTTTTCTTTACATTATACTGTAAGCGAAGGATGATTTCACATTCCATTACGAAAGAAGGGTGATTATGAAAGCAATTGGGCTTATCGTGGAATATAACCCTTTTCATAACGGTCATCTCTATCATTTACAAACCTCAAAAAAACATGCTAAAGCAGACGTTGTCGTTTGTGTCATGAGTGGGTATTTTTTACAACGCGGTGAACCTGCGAGTTACTCGCGACAAACGAGAACGAAGCTAGCACTTGATGCAGGTGCAGATCTTGTCGTCGAACTCCCTTATGCGTACTCCAGTCAACACGCAAGCCTGTTTGCACGTGGAAGCGTCTCGATTCTCAACGACTTACTCATCGACTCGTTTTACTTTGGCAGTGAATATGGAGACATAAACGCATTTATGGATTTAGATCGGTTTATGCAACAACATGAACACACACTAGAATCATTCGTAAAAAGACGCATGAATGAAGGAGCTTCTTACCCTAGAGCACAGTCTGAAGCATTTCTTGAATTAACGCCACCTACTACGTTCCCAGATTTAAGTCAACCGAATAACATTCTAGGTTACCAGTACGTCAAAGCTGCAAGAGAATTAAACGCGTCGATTCAACCTGAAACGATTAAACGCACCGGAAGTGGCTACCATAGTGAAGACCTTGAAGAAAAAAGTTCAATCGCCAGCGCGACCGCAATTAGACGGGCACTCGCAAACGATGAGCTTGAAGACATTCGCCCTTTCGTTCCGAATGAAACTTATACTGCCTTAAACGATCATCCCCTCGTTTCGTGGGATGACTATTACAAGTACTTACAACATGAATTGCTAACGACCGATATCAATGTTCTTGCTTCTTACTATGACGTGCAAGAAGGGTTAGAATATCGCCTTGTCGACGCGGCCAAAAAAGCAGACAGTTTCCAATCGTTTATGACTCTCGTAAAGACAAAACGATACACTTGGGTCCGAATTCAGCGTACACTCGTCCATATTTTAACAAAAACGACGAAAGCGAGCATGGCTGACGCATTAGGCGCAAATCGTCAACCTTCAGCGATTCGTTTGTTAGGATTCACTAAAGCAGGACAAACCTATTTAAGCAAAATAAAAAAAGAAACACCGCTTCAATTGTACGACCGTCCACCGAGGCAAAAAAATGCACAAATGCGACTCGATGAAAAAGCCGCATTTGCTTATTGGAGCTATTTACCAACGTCAACCCGCCCCGATTTCTACCAAAGCGAATACGAAAAGCCGATCATTTTAAGCGATTGAACGTAAATACTCAATCGCCTCTTCTAGAGTAGAGATTGGAACGACTTCCATGTCGGTATTGATATCTTCTGCCGCTTCCATTGCTTGTTGATAGTTTGAAAGTTCACCAAGCTCTTCGTCATTAGGCGCAAAGAAAATGTCAATGCCGGCTTGATCTGCAGCAACGATTTTTTGAGAGATGCCCCCAATTCTGCCTACATTTCCTTCTTCATCAATAGATCCTGTTCCTGCTACGTTCAGACCACGTGTAATGTCATCATCTTGCAATTGATTATAGATTTCTAATGAGAACATTAATCCTGCAGAAGGGCCTCCAATGGCTCCTGCCTCAATCGTAACTTCCGGATCAAACGTTACGGTACGGTCATTAACAGGGTAGATAATGCCTAAACCGACTGCATCCTCAGGTTGACCATTTTCTTCTCCCGCATTCGGAAATGTTTGCATTGCAACATCGACTTGGATTTGTTCCCCTTCACGAATGACGCTTAACGCCGCTTCTTCGCCTGCTGTTTTCTCAGACAATGCTTCAGTTAGCTCTGTGAAATTATGAACAGATTGTTCGTCAACACCGACGATTACGTCACCAGCTTCTAGTACATCCACTGCACCCATTCCATCAACAAACTGGGTCACAAAGACCCCATTTTCTTCAATGTCGACACTTGCGCCAGCTGCTCGATACGCTGCAATTTTTGCAGCATCTTGAGACTGCCGCATTGATTCGACTTGGCGATGGTGGTATTCCTCATCACTTTCATTCTCAGTTATAATCATCTCTTCTGGTGTTAGCACTCTGTATGGGCTTAAAAACGACCATAGGTACAAAAAAGGGTTGGCTCGACTTTGCAAAATCGTCGTCAAATAAAACTCTCCCTCTTCAAGGTCTGATCCACCTTCAACTGTAATAATTTCTTGAAGGCCAGTGGCATCACCAGGTTGAGAATAATAATAACCAATTGGGATCTGTTGAATCAAAAGTACAGCGAGTAAGCTAATAGCTATGATCCACAGCGTCTTTGTAGGTTTACTTCGGTTGGTTTTCTCGCTCATCGCTTCTCCTCCCAATTCAATATGCGCCGTCTTATGTCTTCTACGTAATGACTGGCTTCTACTCTTCCTTGTTCAACGAGTGCTTCAATTTCTTGAAAAGCGACGGTACTATGCTGCTTCAAAATCGGTCGCATGAGCACATCGGCTTGGAGCCATTTGCTTTCAACGATCTCTCTTCCCATAATTTCCATACTTTGCATAATCACATCATAAATGGATGTGATCGGTGGGTCCTTTGGAAAAAAAGAAACATCAACCGCAATGACGATGTCCGCCCCCATGTTGCGAACCGCTTGAATCGGAACACGGTCTATGATCCCGCCATCAACGAGAATCTTCCCATCATATTGAACGGGCACAAAGATTCCAGGAATTGAAATGCTCGCTCGAACAGCTTTTGAAACGCTGCCTGAATCTAGAATTACGGCTCTTCCTTTTTGTAAATCCGTCGTGACGATGGAGAGCGGAACCTCTAATTCTTCAATATTTTTGCCTTGAGTGAGCATATAAATTAATTCTTCAATCCGCTTACCATTAATAAGCCCCATCTTAGGAACCGTAAAATCGACAAAGTACTTTCGTTTAAACAATGATGCTAACTCTTCTAAGTCATTCGCTGAATGCCCAAGCGCAAATAAGGCACCCACGAGTGAACCCATACTACTACCCGCAATATAATCAATGGGAATGTTTTCTTTCTCAAACACGTCTAGTACTCCGACGTGAGCAATTCCCCTCGCTCCGCCAGAACCTAATGCAAGACCGACTTTCGGTTTTCTTTGTTCCACATTTCACTCCTCCGTTTAATACCAAAGAAATGACTTCTATGATTAGCTTACCAGTTCTTTCAAGACTCATTCCTCATTTTAAAAGAAAATGAGAGCTCGTTCTATTTTTGTGAACGAAACGTAACTATGAAAGTACAATGCCTTGTCCTGAGTACATCAATGAGGAGGCTGAACTTTTGTCACTTTCAAAATGGAATTCTCTTTTTCTAGCTTGTTCTGTAATTTTAATGGCAGCCTCATTAATGCTCTTCCCTCAACATTCATTAGACGCATCACTTCGAGGGTTATCCATTTGGTGGGATGTTGTTTTTCCATCGTTACTACCGTTTTTTATAATCTCTGAGCTTCTCATCGCCTTCGGTGTCGTTAGTTTTCTAGGTGCCTATATGGAACCCTTAATGAGACCGTTATTTCGAGTGCCAGGCACTGGCGGATTTGTGTGGGCAATGGGACTTGCCAGTGGCTATCCAGCAGGTGCAAAACTTACTGCACGCCTTTGGAAAGACAAACGAATTACGACGATTGAAGCTGAACGACTCGTCGCCTTTACGAACTCTTCAAACCCGCTGTTCTTGTTTGGGGCGATTGCGATCGGGTTTTTTCACGACCCAGCTCTTGGGATTGTTCTTGCGTTTGCCCATTATGGAGGCAACGTTCTCGTCGGAATCATGATGCGGTTCCACGGGAGACATCACATACAAACTAGGCAAAAAAAGAAAAGCTTTCCTTCTTTAAAAGAAGCTTTTCACATGTTACATGAAGAACGACTTCAAGATACGAGACCGATCGGGCAGAAGCTTGGCGATGCCGTACAATCATCGGTACAGACGTTGTTAATGATCGGTGGTTTCATTATTCTATTCTCGGTGTTAAATGAAGTTCTTTCATTGCTACACATTACACAATGGTTGGCACTCATCGTCACACTCGTTTTGATGATTTTCCAATTCCCGACAGAGTTAAGCGTACCGATCATTTCGGGACTTTTTGAAATGACGCTTGGAAGCCAACTCGTAAGTACGACGACAGGAGCCATACTTAAACAGCAAGCAATCGTCGTTAGCTTCTTACTGGCATTTGCAGGTTTTTCAGCACAAGCACAAGCTGCAAGCATTCTTGCGGCTACGGATATTCGTTTTAAGCCCTTCTTTTTTGCAAGGGTCATGCAAGGTGTTTTTGCTGCAACGTTAACATTTCTCGCATTCGATTGGCTCTACAAGCCCCGTGTACAAGAAACGGCCTCTGGAAGCGAATCGCATAACTTTCTTATCATTATTATGGATGGCTTTTACACGTGGGGTCCACTCGTTACACTCATCACATTGCTCATCTCTATTGTCATTTGGCATCACAGATTGGTGATGAATCGTTAGCCTTGATACTTTTCACGTAACGCTCGCTCCACTGGAGGTGGCACGAGGTCTTCTGCATTTCGCCCGTATCGAGCAACTTCTTTTACGATGCTTGAACTTAAGTACGAATAATTGTTATTTGTCATCATGAAAAACGTCTCAACCGACGATTCTAACTTTCGATTGATTGAGGCGTTTTGCATTTCATATTCAAAGTCACTAACTGCTCGTAACCCTCTTACGATTACACTTGCATTCTTCTCTTTTACATAATCAACGAGTAAACCTTGGAACGAATCAATGGATACGTTATCGATGTGAGTTAACGATTCCTCTAGCAGTTGCACACGTTCTTCCACGGTAAAAAGCGGTGTCTTTCGTTGATTGTTTAAGACCGCGACGATAATTTCGTCAAACACCTTTGCTCCGCGCTCAATAATATCAATATGGCCATTTGTAACCGGGTCAAAACTACCTGGATAAACCGCGATTGTCGTCATATCCTCATTCCTCACTTTCACTCATTCGATACATTGTAATTGTCGTATCTCGGTAGCGTTTTTCGTGGACCGCTTCAAGCGATTCGATCTTTTCAGGTAATGCGACGCTCGAATCATGTTCACATACAATTACACCATCAGCATGCATGAGATTACCGTTTACAATTGCTAGTACATCTTCTTCAATCATTTGCTGTTTGTATGGTGGATCGATATAAATAAAATCAAACTGAGTACGTTCACCGCTCAAACGTTTAAGTACGGATTCTGCACGGCCTTGATGAATGGTTAAGCGTTGGTCGACTCGGCAATGTTTCGCATTTTTAGTAATCGTCGTAATCGCTTCTTTTGAAAGTTCCACAATGTGCATTCGTTCCATCCCACGACTAATCGCCTCAATTGATATGGCTCCACTTCCACCATAAAGATCAAGGCCTACACCCCCATCAAAGTAAGGTCCAAGTCGATGAAATAACGCTTCACGAACTTTATCAGCAGTTGGCCTCGTTGTATTTCCTTTTACAGCTTGTAATCGCATCCCTCGCTGTTCTCCTGCTATGACACGCATCGTTAACTTCCTTTCTATCGTGCATTCATAAAACCCTTTTAGTTTATCATACCTTGAAAGTGACAATTCAAGAAAAAGATTCGCATCGGTTTGTATATTCTTGCACGTTAACGGACATGATAGAGTTAGCAACATGATCCCATGTTGCAAGTAACCGCGGAGAACGCTTACGTTTCCCCATAAGCGCTTCCTCCGGTTTCTCCTCTCCCATTGCCTGTCGATAACAACAGGCTCCGCGTGTCCATTTGGGCGCGCGGCTTTTTTTATACAAAAGAAGCTTGAGTACAATTACTCAAGCCATTAAGTATGCAAATGTTCATTTGTTCTTTTTAATTCATTGTCGTCTTCGAAGTTCAAATCAAGTTCTCTTCGAACCGACCATTCTATGTTGTGAACAAAATTTAAGCGCGCAACTTGTTCGGATACACTGTTGGCATCATCGACATTGCAATATAAGACAACATATTTCATTTTCTTAGATACGTATTGGACGTGCCCATATTTGCGTAAATGTCTAACGTGTTTTAACGATTGTACCCAGACTACTAGTCCTTGTCTTTGTTGATACATACGTACCGCCCCTTACGGTAAAAATCGGAATGTTATTCCATTAGTTTATCATGGGAACAAGTTAGTGACAACGCCATCACAATGTTCCTTGCGTTCGCTAAGATCCATTTGTTCATAGATTAGAGTACCGATCGTAACTTTTCCAAGAAAAAGCAACAGAGCCTTACACCATTGTGCTTGCAAGCCTATAGAGAAAATGATATTATATGTTCACTTTCATATGTACGTAATACTAGAAATGCGATGACAGGATAAGTAAAGGGGCGTTATGCCACAGAGAGCGAAGCAATTGCTGAAACCTTCGCGCCACTAACCCCTTTGAAACCTACCTTGAGCAGTCAGTTAACCCCTGACCGTTCACTCTGCGATAAAGAGTACAAGTGAACCACATCGAAGTGGTTAATCAAGGTGGTACCGCGGAAAAGCTCCTATTTCGTCCTTAATATGGATGAGATAGGAGCTTTTTTCAATTGAGGTGACTAATATGAACACAAAACGCATCGTCATTAAAATTGGCAGTAGCTCACTGGCAAAACGTGATGGCGGCATTGCTCACGAACGAATCGTTCACTATAGTCGAGCGATTGGTCAACTACACCAACTCGGGTATGAAATTATTCTTATTTCTTCTGGTGCCGTTGCTGCAGGCTTCCAAAAAATCGGTTACCGAACTCGTCCAACAACGACTGCCAAAAAACAAGCAGCCGCAGCTGTCGGTCAAGGCTTGTTAATGGAAGCTTATGAAAAAGCTTTTCTAAAACAGTCGATTGCCGTTGCACAATTGCTATTAACGAGAAGCACGTTTTCCCACGAAGAGCAATACAACAACGCCTACCAAACATTGGCTGAGCTTCTCAAAAGACGAGTCATACCAATTATTAATGAAAATGATTCCATCGCAATTGAAGAACTAACTTTCGGAGATAACGACTGGCTCTCCAGTCTCGTTGCCGGGCTATTAAACGCTGATCAACTTCTCCTACTTACGGATGTTGATGGGGTTTACAATGCTCACCCGAGTCAACCTGACGCAAAAAGAATTGAGCGTTTGAATGTGATTACGGATTCATTTATTAACGAAATGGATGACAAACGGTCAAGTCTTGGAACCGGGGGCATGAAATCGAAGTTAGAAGCTGCAAAACGTGCGCAGTCGTTAGGCATTAATACGTTTATTGGTCGTGCAGAGAGTGAAGATGAGTTAATCCAAGCAGTCAAAGGAAATGGAAAAGGAACGTATGTTGAACGACAACTAACTACGTGGACGAAAAACCACCAATGGGTAGGTATTCACTCCGAAATTGAAGGTCGTATTATGATTGATGACGGAGCGAAAGATGCGATGCTCTACCGTGGCAAGAGCTTACTTGCCGTTGGAATCAAAAAAATCGAAGCGTCGTTTGAAAAAGGTGCCATCATTGCAGTGTACGATCGTGACGGGCTGCTCGTCGGCAAAGGACGTTCTGCATTATCTTCAAACGAATTAGAAACAGCAAACGAGACTTCACTCGTTTGTATTCATAGAGATCATTGGGTAAGCCATCAGAAGGGACGGATGATTGATGAGTCTAACAAAACAACAAGCCACCGCTTGTAAACGTGCAAGTAACGCAATTGCAAACGCAAGCCTTGAAAAGAGAAACGAAGTATTACGTCTAATTGCACAAGGTTTAGATGAAGCAAAAGACGTTATTCATGATGCAAACGTAAAAGACATCGATGATGCTGTACAAAACGGGATTTCAAACGAATTGATTGATCGCTTAACGTTAACGCCAGAACGGATTGAATCAATGAAAGAAGGGTTATTTACTCTCATTGACCAACCCGATCCTTTACGAAAAGAAACCGAACAGACGTGGACACGAGAAGATGGACTTGTCATTAAAAACGTCCGCTCGCCACTAGGCGTTATTGCGATGGTGTATGAAGCACGCCCCAATGTTACGATCGACGCGGGAAGCCTTTGTTTAAAAGCAGGTAACGCTTGTTTACTTAGAGGAAGCTCATCTGCAAAACGTTCGAATGAAGTGCTCGTAACGGTTATGCAAGATGCCCTTGCTAAAGCAAGCTTATCCCGAGACATCGTTCAACTTATCTCTCCAGATTCAAGAGAGAGCGTCAATGAACTCGGTCAATTACGAGGACTCGTCGACGTAATGATTCCAAGAGGAAGTGCCTCATTAATTCAAACGGTGTTACGCCAATCAATCGTACCAGTTATCGAAACAGGCGAAGGAAACTGTCATCTCTACATCGAAGGAACAGCCGATAAGCAAATGGCCATTGACCTTGCCATTGATAGCAAAACCGACCGCCCTTCTGTATGTAATTCTGTTGAAACCATTCTCGTAGATCGTGACTGGACGCTTGAACACGGTCATGACTTGATTGACGCATTGATCGATAAAGGCGTAACCATCTATGGTGACGAAACGTTACAAGCATTAAACGAAAACGTCTTGCCTGTCACCGAAGAACACTTTGAAACTGAGTTCCTTGACTATGTCGTTGCAATGAAAACCGTCAACGATAGCGTAGAAGCAATTCGTCATATTGATCAGTATAGCAGCCATCATTCAGAAGCGATTGTTTCTAACAATGAAGCCATCGTCGAGCGTTTTCAACAACTCATTGACTCTGCCGCTGTGTACCATAACGCTTCAACTCGCTTCACTGATGGCGGTGAATTCGGGTTTGGTGCGGAAATCGGGATTAGTACACAAAAGCTTCATGCAAGAGGGCCCCTCGGTCTTGAAACGCTCACAACAAACAAATACATTATTCAAGGAAGTGGACAAACGAAAGGAGTTCAATATAGTCATGAAACCTAATCTGTTGTTTGTAGGAGCCGGGGCAATGGCTGAAGCGATCATCGCTGGTGTACGGGCGACCGATCAAACAAAACAAACGACAATCACAGCGATGAATAAATCCAATCACGAACGCTTAGCGTATATGAAAGAGCGCTATGAAATTGATACGATAACAGATGTTAAACAAGCGATGACCGAAAGTGACGTTGTCGTGCTTGCAATGAAACCAAAAGACATTGAGTCTGCCATCATCCAACTACGTCCTTATGTGACGAAACATCATGTGTTTTATTCTGTACTTGCAGGTACGAAAACGGACTATATCTCCTCTTTACTCGGCACAAAAAATGCCGTAATACGAGCAATGCCAAACACATCCGCATCGGTCATGCAATCAGCAACAGCGATTTGCAAAGGTGCGTATGCCACGGATGAAGACGTTGAAATTGCGCGATCGTTGTTTTTACATGTTGGCACTGTAACGACGGTAACTGAAGCACAAATGGATGCTGTTACTGGCATTTCTGGAAGTGGTCCTGCGTACATGTACTATGTCATTGAAGGATTGATGGAATCAGCGGAACGCGCTGGCATTGGTGCTGATGAAGCGAAACGATTAATTGTCCAGACGATGATTGGTGCTGCAACGCGCTTTAGCCACACGGAACAAACACCTCAAGAGCTTTATAAAGAAGTTATGAGCCCTGGCGGAACAACTGAAGCGGCATTTAAACACCTTGAACTGTTTCAAGTGAAAGAACACATTGCTAAAGGTGCCGATGCGGCCATCGGTCGGTCGAGGCAACTTGGCGACTGCGATGTGGATCAAACATCAATCGGAGGTTAATTGATTCGTGAGCTCAGATAAACATTGGCGTCTCAAACTTCAAGACTTCGTTGAGCATCGCTTTTTTACGATTGTCGTGATGCTCTTTATCTTTGTTAATGCAGTCATCGTCGGTCTTGAAACGTATCCAGAACTGTACATCCCTTATCAAGAATGGTTCTACATCGCCGACCGTGTGTTGCTTTGGATTTTCACGGTAGAAATTGTTCTACGTCTCATTGCAAGCGTTCCGTTTTATACATTTTTTAAGAGCGGTTGGAATTGGTTTGACTTCTTGATTATATTAGCCGGTCACCTATTTGCTGGCGCCCACTTCGTGACGGTACTCCGTGTACTTCGTGTACTTCGAGTGCTTCGAGCGATCTCTGTGATTCCTTCATTACGAAGGCTCGTCGATGCACTCATGCGGACGATTCCTTCGCTTTTCAACATTATGTTTTTAATGGGTCTCGTTTTTTACATCTTTGCAGTTATCGGGACGATGCTATTTGCAACCATTTCACCAGAGTATTTCGGAAGCCTTGGACTATCTGTACTTACGCTCTTCCAAATTGTTACGCTAGATTCATGGACAGAAGCGGTCATGCGACCGATTTTAGAAATTGAGCCATGGAGTTGGATTTACTTTATTTCCTTCGTTTTAGTCGGTACGTTCATCATCTTCAACTTATTCATCGGGGTTATCGTCAACAACGTTGAAAAAGCGAATGAAGAAGACACTGCCAAAGACGAAGAAACAGATTATCAAAAACTCCAAAAAGAACTGCAAGAAGTAAAAGAGATGCTCAGAGACATAAAAAACTCGGACCCAAAATAGGATCCGAGTTTTTTGTTACTGCGTAACTTTAGCGAAGAACTCTTTATACAATGCTTGTAGTGCATCGTCAGCTTCACGTTCTTTGACTCCAAACGTAAGTGACACTTCAGAAGAACCTTGGTTGATCATTTCTAAGTTGACTCCAGCACCTGATATTGCTTGCGTTGCTCTTGAAGCAAGACCAACCGTCTCATGCATGCCTTCACCAACCACCATTAACATCGCAAATCCGTGTTCAATGTAACAATCATCAACACCAAGTTCATTTTGAATCCGGTTAATGAGGCGATTCTCACTATCAATGGAGAATTGTGATGTTCGTATAATGACTGACGTATCATCAATACCAGAAGGCAAATGCTCATATGAAAGCCCTTCTTCTTCAATCATTTCTAGAAGTCTACGTCCAAACCCGATTTCACGGTTCATCAAATACTTTCGAACATAAATAATGCTAAACCCTTTATCAGCAGCGATGCCTGTTACAGGGAAGTACGTATTCTCTTCTTTACGTCTCGCAGTAATTAATGTCCCTTCACTCGATGGGTTGTTCGTATTCTTAATGCTGACTGGGACGTCATGTTGAAATGCTGGAATTAACGCAACATCATGAAAAACAGAAAAACCAGCATACGAAAGTTCACGCATTTCGCGGTACGTCATATGATGAATTTCTTCTGGATTTTCAATGACGTTTGGATTCGCAACATAAACAGAATCTACATCTGTGAAATTTTCATAAAGTGACGCCTTTACACCAGCAGCTACAATTGCACCTGTAATGTCTGAGCCACCTCTTGGGAACGTCGTTAATATCCCTTCTTCGGTATACCCGAAGAAACCTGGGAATATGATGACACGTTCTTCATCACGTAATGCTTTTAATTGCTCATATGCTTCAGGAATAACACTGGCATCCCCAGGTTCTCCCTCAACGAGCAGTCCAGCAACTTTAGGGTTCATATAAACCGCATCGATGCCTACATTAGAGAAATGTGCTGCAATCAGTTTCGCATTGTTGTCCTCGCCTGCGGCTTTCATTTGATCCATAAATTGATCATCGTTGTCCGCTTTATTATAAAAATCAACCCGTGCATGAAGGTCTTGTTCTACTTCTTCAATCGCCGCACTTGGCAATGCGAGTTCTTTTGCAATGGACTGATAGCGCTCAATTACTGCTGCAAGGGCATCGTCCGTTGCTTGACCTTTAATACACTTCTCACCTAAGTCAATGAGCATATCTGTTACTTTTATATCGTCTTTCGTACGTTTTCCCGGTGCTGAAACGACGATAATTCTTCGTTCAGAATCTTCTTGTACAATATTCGTAAGCTTTTCAATTTGTGGCCCACTCGCCACTGATGTTCCGCCAAATTTTACAACTTTCATTTACTCTCTCTCTCCCTTTTTCTTGGTGTACATCCATAGCTATAGACGATCTTCTTCCGTCCACTTCTCTTCTCCTAGTCCAAATAATTGCAGCATCGCGAAAAAGATGGGGACGTCTGATTGGGTGTAAAAATCAGAGGAGCATAAAGACTCAGCATCATAATCCAACGTTTGGGCATGACCAAACGTCGTTTCTTGGAGGAAGTTCGTCATTTCTGCTTGATCAAAACACGAAGGAGCTGCATACGTTTGTGTCGTATGATCGATGATCGTACGAGTATCACTCGGAGCACTAACGCTGATCGGCACAAACATTCCACCGATAATAAGAATTGCAACAATAGATAATAGCGTAATGATTATTTTTTTATCCTTGCGTTTCATATACAATCCCTTTCGTTCCTATATCTTCTTTTATTATACTTAGATTCTTAATTAGAATCTAGGGATATCCTTTATTGAGACCGTGAACCGTCGTTCATTTCTTGACAATTTTTCAAGGAACTTCTACGATAATACATAAGATTGTAAAAGTAATGTATTCATTTTTCTTCACTCGTAAGGGGATCTGATACTATGACGCTGAACGTTTTGAAAAATCGTCAACTCATGACGAAAGAAATTAACGATCTAATCGTTTCTCACGAAAAAGTTGCACACGTTCAACTAGAGAACCGGCTTGATCATGCATTACTTGTTCTCATTAAATCGGGATATACAGCCATTCCTGTACTTGATCGTGACTACCGAGTGAAAGGTCAGATTAGTAAAACGGAAATCTTAGACTCGATTCTCGGCTTAGAACAACTTGAGATGGAGCGCCTCCATGATATTACCGTTGAGACGGCAATGAACAAGAACATCCCACGATTACGCACGGACGCTACATTTCAAAAAGCATTAACGACGTCGATTAATCATCCATTCATATGTATCGTCGACGATGACGATGCCTTCGTCGGAATTTTGACGAGACGTTCGATTCTCGCCTTGGTTCACAGATATTTGCAATAAAGAAAAGCTATTAAGAATCAACTGTTCTTAATAGCTTTTTTATGGAATCAACTACAGCTACAGCTCCCACCTGAGCCACATCCTCCACTACATGACGACGAATCAAAGTAAGGATTTGAAGAAGGAACTTTAATAAACGGCGACACTGAGCTTGCAAGTAGCTCACCAATTGAAGAGAGCAGCTTCTCTAAGTCGCGTTCTGCTTTTCGAAATGCAGCAACTGTTTCACACATGTCCATTTCGCGCTTTGCAAGTCGCATAGCTTTCGTTACTGTATGATAATCTGGATGGTATTTACCAAACCGTTGAACTTCTTCAAAACGCACCTTTTCATCATTAAAGGCTACGATACAAGACGTTGCATAATCATCTTCGTTCATTTCTCTTTTTGTATCGAGATAAGTAGTGTAGACATCACTACGAGTGATCATAAAAGAAAGTTCTTCGGAAACATCCAACAGTTCAACAGGTGTTGATACGACACTTTGCACTGTAAAACACCTCCAAACTCTAGTATAACATGCGTAGAGTTACAATTGAATGGTTTCCTCATATTCATGTAGTAACGATCCGTCTTCGTCATATAGTTCAATGACTAACTGATGCTTCCCACTCGGTACGTCTTTTAGCATAAAGGCGGCTTGTTCGACTTTTTCTTTTTCCCCGTCAAGGTTGACGATGAAGTACCCTTTCGGCCGTTCCTCATCATGACGATTAAACGTCACTTCTGGCACGTACGTCTCAACATAAATCGTACTACCAATTTTGTGTGTTTGTATTTTCGTTTCGGTATTCTCAGTAGATACTTCTTGAATGGCTGGCAACGGTTCAATCGTTATATCGCTTTGCACGAAAGGTGACATGAGTAACATGATCATCCATACGGACATAAAAACGACCTCCTTTGTCTTATTATGCCAAAGGAGGTCTAAAACTATGCTACCTACGGAACATGCTTAATAAACTCATCGTCATTCCAAGTCCTTGATTCACTTTGGCAACTCGTTGTGGCCACGTTTGACCGTTGAATACCTTTGATTCTTTTTCCATTTCAACGAGCTGTTCAGGGTGTCGGGCGAGTTTACGGTACCATGTCGGTTCTGCACGTAAATAACGTTTAAGATCTGGACGACTCCGAATGTATTCCATTACGTCACTTCTCATCGTATCTACCGCCTTTTAAAACCCTCTAAAAGAAAACGGATTATCCCTCGTACTGCTACGAACAGGAGCACCTGTGTTTTGGAATTGTCCCATCAATTGTTGCACATTGTTCATGACACCACTAAACTGACCTAAATAACCTTGAAGTTCGTTCACGTTCATTTGACCGAGTTTGGAGACGACAGATGCAACCGTTGGGTTGTTATCAAGCAACCCTTGTAAATTGCTCGCAGCTCCCCTTGCGTCTGAACTAGTCGCTTCTTGATGCCCACCAGTTCCTACTTGTTCAGCTTGAGCTGTAGTCGTGCGTGCAAATGCTTGCCAACCTTGATCGTCTGATCCTAACACCGTCCAATCTTGGTATAACCCATTCCATGAACGGCGTCCTTCACGAACTTCTTGAATTAACCCTGGATGATTTTTGACAAAAGTCTTAAAATCAATCACCGAAGGGTCCATGTGTTCATCTGGCATGATACCCCCTCCTTTTACTTTTAGATTACGCATCAGCTCTTGTCTATGTTCATCAAAATTCCTTATGCTAGCAATTGCATATTTAAGCGTTTTTCTATAAAATAAAGAATGGATTGAGCCTTTTAGGAGGGAACGGGATGAAAATAACAGACTTCAACTTTCCAGACAAAGAATTAAAATTTGGAAACTTGCTACCAGTGATGGACAAGCACGGATTTATCCACGCAGAACAATGGGATTACGAACGCGTTACCTTTGATTATGAAATGAAAGACGATCGCGAAGGTGCAACGTACTTCTTACGAGTGCCTGCCTACGCAGTCGACGGAGATATTCCAGGAGAAGACACTGTCGTTAAATTAATGACGCCGATTCTCGGTAGACATTATTACCCACACGGTGTCGAATATGATGAAGAATTCCCAGACAAAATCGTATCGAAAGTGAAGTCTAAACTTCAAGGCGTTGAAGAAGGATTAAAAGACTTCTAAACCTCTAAGACAGCTGTATATTCAGCTGTTTTTCTTTTTATAAAAAAAAAAGCGAGTACGCATCAATTGCGTACTCGCTTTTTTTTTCATCGTTACCCGTAATATGGTGAAATCATAATATAGATCAATACCCCTGTAATACTTACATAAAGCCAAAGCGGCATCGTCCAACGAACAATTTTCTTATGTTTCGTTATTTGGTTTGTCATACCCCAAATGACTGAAAACAGTACGAGCGGTACGATAATTGCAGCAAGTGGAATGTGCGTAAGTAGAATAAAGTAATAAATCCCTGCCATAATTCCTTCTCCACCGTAAGGTGTCGAGTCTGCAAGTAAATGGTGAGCCACATACGTTACGAGGAACAGCGTTGTAGTCGTTAAAGCTGCATAAATAAACCGGCGATGCACTTTTACGTTGCGTTTAATAATTGCATAGAGTGCCGCAAGCAAGAACACCGTCGTAAAGCTATTGTAGATCGCATTCATCATCGGTAAAATCGTCACATCAAACGACGCATCCGCGCCTAGCCCGTCCATAAAAAACAATAGAGCAATTAAACCATTAATAACGATGGTCAGCGTGACGACAATCCACGTGTAATTTTTGTTCGTTTTTGGTACATAATCTGCATTTCCCAAAGAAAACAACCTCCTGTCGTTTCCATTATACTGCAACGGCTACTGACACTCAAAACGTCTCCTTGACGATTATATGACAAAAGAGCGACCGATTACGGTCGCTCTTTCTTGTTACTTAGTATTTCGTCACACCGATTAGAAGCATTAACGCAACAATCGTAGGAATAACGAGTACGATTCCGGACACAATAAATGTATTCGGCCAACCGTGGTCTTTATCCTTTAAGTGCATGAAATAATAAAGTTGTAAAAATAACTGGATGCCTGCTAAACCTAGAATAAACGGAATCGCAAATGATCCAGGAACGACATCAGCACCAACAGCAATAAATGCAAGTAGTGTGATTGCGATCATAAAACCAAATGCAATCGTTTGAATTCGTTGCTCCCGATTAATCTTTCTAATTTCTTCAGGAGTCATTGAGCTTTTCTCAAACGGTTGAGATAAATTTTCACCCATTTATGATCAACCTCCGATTCCCATTAGGTAGACAACCGTGAAGATGAAAATCCACACGACGTCGATAAAGTGCCAGTAAAGACTTGCTACGTAAAACTTTGGAGCATTCGTAAGCGTAATTCCCGATTTGTTGTAACGGATTAATAGTAAACTGATCCAACATAAACCGAACAATACGTGGGCTCCGTGCAAACCTACTAGAGCATAGAATGATGATGCAAATGCACTCGTCGTAAATCCAAGTCCATAATGTACATATTCCACAAACTCATAGATTTCAAAACCTAAGAATGCAGTACCGAGAGCAACCGTTACCCACATCCAAATCTTCATCTTCTTAAATTGATTTTTCTTCATCGCAAACATTGCGAACACACTCGTTAATGAGCTCGTAAGAAGAATCATCGTCATAATGAAGACGAGTGGAAGAGAGAAAATATCCGCCGCTTCCGGACCAGAACCTGTTCCGTTACGTAAACCTAAGTACGTTCCAAAGAACGTGGCAAACATCGTTGTTTCACCGGCAAGGAATACCCAGAAGCCAAGAAACTTGTTCTTGCCTTCTAAGGTTGCCTTTTCCGGGTGGGAAGGAAGTCCTTTGGATAAATCAGTTGTTTCAGCCATTCGTTCCCACCTCTTTCTCCATCTGCTCAACGGTTTCTTTCGAAATATGATAACCGTGGTCTTCTTTCACAGAATGCAAGGCCATTGAGCCGAATGTAATAATTCCACCGACAGCAATTACAATCCAAGGACTAATAATCGCATTTTCCATGTTTAACATAATGAAACCAAATCCGGCGAAGAATAGTCCAAGACTAATCGTAAACGGATAGATAGAACCGTTTGGCATATGAATGTCGCCAATTGGCTCTGCTGGTTTCATCGTTCCATCACCATGAATCTTTTCATAGAATAATGGATCAAGAGAACGAACTTGTGGTGTTTGAGCAAAGTTGTATTCAGGTACTGGTGTTGGCGTCGCCCACTCAAGTGTACGACCATCCCAAGGATCTCCACCTTCGCGCGGTGACTTCATTGCAGAGTAAACAATGTTAACCACGAGCAAGATAATTGCCGCACTCATTACAAATGCACCAATCGTAGAGATCATGTTCATCGTGTCCATCCCTTGATCTTCAAGGTATGTATACACTCGACGTGGCATACCGATGAGTCCAAGAATGTGTTGAACGAAGAATGTTAAATGGAAACCAACATAGAACATCCAGAACATAATTTTACCTAGTGTTTCATTAAGCTTATGACCGAACATTTTCGGATACCAGTAGAACGTTGCACCGATGAGTCCAAGAACGATACCACCTAATATGATGTAGTGGAAGTGGGCAACAACGAAATACGTATCATGGTACAAGTGGTCAACTGGTGCCATTGCAAGCATAACCCCTGTTACACCACCGAGTACGAACGTCGGTACGAATGACGATGCACAAAGCATTGCCGTGTTGAATGTGAGCTTACCGCCCCACATCGTAAAGAGCCAGTTAAAGATCTTAATACCGGTAGGTATACCGATAATCATCGTAGCAATCGCAAACACAGAGTTTGCAATCGGACCAATTCCGACGGTAAACATGTGGTGCATCCATACCATGAAACCGAGGAAACCGATGATTAGTGTTGCAAATACCATTGCTGTGTAACCGAAAAGACGTTTCTTAGAGAATGTCGGGATAATTTCAGAAATCATACCGAACGCTGGTAATACAAGAATGTATACTTCCGGGTGTCCGAAGATCCAGAAGATGTGTTGCCAAATGACAACATTACCACCCTCACCAGGGATAAAGAACATACCATCAAACATACGGTCTAACATAAGAAGTGCAAGACCCGCTGCAAGTGGTGTAAATGCAAATACGATTAAGATTGATGTAACGAGCGTCGTCCAACAGAAAAGTGGCATACGCATCATCGTCATACCAGGTGCACGCATGTTGATGATCGTTACGATGAAGTTAATCCCCGATACGAGTGTACCAATACCGGACACTTGTAAACCGAGTACGTAGAAGTCGATTCCAAGTCCACCGTAATCACGGCTTGCGAGCGGAACGTACGACGTCCACCCTGCATCTGGTGCTCCTCCGAAGAACCAACTCAAACTTACGAGTATCCCCCCGAAGAAGAACAACCAGAAACCGAGGGCGTTCACAAACGGAAATGCTACGTCTCGTGCGCCGATTTGAAGCGGCACGATGTAGTTCATAAACGCAAATAATAATGGTGTTGCTGCTAAGAATAGCATGATCGTACCATGCATCGTAATGAATTCGTTAAATGTCTGACCACTTAAAAAATCATTCATCGGGAACATCAATTGAATTCTCATAAAGACGGCCATTAAGCCGGCTTTCAAGAAGAACAACGTACCCGAGATGAGATATAAGACGGCCAGCTTTTTATGGTCGACAGTCGTCAACCAATCCCAAAGCACACTCTTTTGGAGCGTGTTTGTAGCCTCTCTTACCACGTGGATTAGCCTCCTTTATGCATACCCTTAAGCGATTAGTCTCGCTCAAGCCCTTCTTTCGTTTCTGGGTCTAATTTCTCTAACTGATTTAAATAAGCTACAAGGGCGTCAAGCTCTTCATCGCTTAAATCTGGATAAGCAGGCATATTGTTCCCTTGCTTTAATGATTGAGGATCTTGAATCCAAGCTTTCAAGTTCTCATCGTTAACCTCAAGGTAGTTCGCGATTGTCTCACGATCTCCAAAGTTCGCAAGTGATGGACCCATTGCGCCTCCGTCTCCATCAACTGCGTGACAGTTCAAGCAGCTTTGCTCTTCAAAGATTTCACGACCTTCGTTTGCAAGTGATTCAGTTGGAGCTTCTTCTTCTTCTTGCATTGCTGTTGCCCACTCGTCGAACTCATCTTGCTCGAGCGCAACTAGTCTGAAGTCCATAAGCGCGTGTGATGGACCACAAAGCTCTGCACATTTTCCTTTGTAAACACCTGGCTCACTTGCTTCAAGCCACATGTAGTTCTCAATTCCAGGAATATTATCGACTTTACCCGCAAGTGCAGGTACCCAGAATGAGTGCATAACGTCTTCTGCTTCTAGAACGAATGCAACTTTCGTGTCAACAGGTACATATACTTCGTTACCTGCTGTAAATGAGTCATCGCCAAAGTCATAGTCAAACTGCCACCAGAACTGATGTCCAGTCGCTGTAATCTTCATAACATCGTCGCCGAGCTCTTCAGCACTTTCAGCGTCCAATTCTTCTTCATCAACCTCTTCTTCATTTTCAGCTTCTTGAGCTTCAAGACCAGTGTTTGATAAGTAAAATTGTCCAGTTACTGTCGGTACAGCTAAAATAGCTAATAAAAATAGCGGAATAACTGTCCAAGCCACTTCTAGCTTTGTACTACCGTGAACTTGTTCAGGGTATTCATTGTCTCCTTCTTTATGACGGAAACGAATAACAACAATAAAGAACAGCACGAAGACGACAATAATAACGATCGCCATGACGTAAAGACTTAAAATCATGTTGTCATAAATCCATTGCGACTGAGGACCCATCGGGTCTAAAGCCGTCAATCTTCGCTCACCACAGCCTGCCAAGAAAAGGAAGACTGCCATAAACGGCGCAAACTTGAAAAGTCTTCTCAAACCATTCATGAGTGATTAAACCCCACTTTCTTTCTGTTGCTGATAATACAAGTGTAACCGTTGACTCGTAAATTCATGTAAAAACATGATCGAATTCACATCAGACTTAAACCTTCGTATAAATCATACGAACACAAGGAACGCTTATTATTATACGAAGCAAGCCAAATGGGCATCCAAGTACATACAGCATGTTTTAGCCCGCCTTACAGTGACGAGCGTGGTCCTAAAACGAAATACAATTGCCGGTTGAATAAACTGAGGAAACGTACAACTTACACATCTAAAGTGAGCGCTATACGGTCACACCAACCGTAACACGTTGGTGTTACTGACAAACGGTAGTAGTCGTAT
This sequence comes from Bacillaceae bacterium JMAK1, assembly GCA_012970285.1. Classification (GTDB taxonomy): domain Bacteria; phylum Bacillota; class Bacilli; order Bacillales; family Marinococcaceae; genus Geomicrobium_A. The sequence goes on along the minus strand of JIBW01000002.1, from coordinate 433,409 downwards.
TCATTCTTTGTCGGACAAAAACGGTACAATCATTATTATGTAACTACTTGATCACACCATCTGTGAACTCGAAGCGTCATAGCGAGTACTCCTCAACCAAGAGCGGCAAAGCCCCGTTTATCGCTAACCGTGTCACCCCCTTTAAATCGTAAAAATGGCAATCAAGTAAATTCACTTGGACCAATCAAACCTACTACAGTCTACTACAAAAGTCATATAGAGCGTAGAGGTTATCATTTTAATGCTATTATAGCCTAAAATTAAAATGGTTTCATCAAGTATCACCAATCTGATGAATATTTCACATGAATTGCCACGAAATGTTCACTGAACGTAAATTGACTTCTGACGTTAAAGTTCTTTACTATTTACATGAGTGGTTCTTTACGTGTCGAAACATGTCGCTCATAATAGCCTATTTTACGTAATCATACTCTATTGGTTTTGTCAATCGGTTTTACCCTACTTATGAAAAGGTGATCAACTTGAACAGAGGTTTGAAGTTTTTTGGGATTCTAACTTCAATCGGTATGATTATTGTACTTTTACAAGGTGCAATTGTCACGAAAACCGATTCTGGTGACGGCTGCGGCGAAACGTGGCCGCTATGTTTCGGAGAAGTACTCCCAAGCAACATGGTATTTGCAACAATTGTCGAATATAGCCACCGTCTCGTCTCAGGGATTGTTGGACTACTAGTGATTATTTTAGCCATTTGGTCGTGGCGAAAGTTACGACACACTCAAGAAACGAAGTTCTGGGCGTTAATGGCAGTCTTGTTCATTGTATTCCAAGGAATGATGGGTGCGGCAGCTGTCGTGTTCGGTCATTCGAATATTGTCTTAGCACTACACTTTGGTATTTCAGCCATCTCTCTAGCAACAGTCGTCATCTTAACCATTCTATCATTTGAGAACGACAACCGACCACAGCCTCGAGTCACGAAAGGCTTTAGAAATTATGTATTCGGCGTACTCGTCTACGCTTATGCCGTTATTTACACTGGCGCTTACGTAAAACATACCGGTTCGACGTATGGCTGTACGAGTTTTCCGTTTTGCGATGCTGCCTCATCGTCGATTAACTTTCAAGCACTCGTACAAATCATTCACCGCTCTGCGGCAATCTTTCTCGTCGTTCTGCTCGTAATCTTAGCGATCAAAGCGATGAAGTTTAAGAGTGAAAGTAAAACACTATCCATTAGTGCATGGACAGTCGTTGCTCTCGTCACGATCCAGGCAACTGCCGGGATTTTAATTGTCTACTTCCCAGATCAATACATGACGTTTGCGCTTATTCACTCACTCGTCGTCTCGATCATGTTTACGATGATTTGCTACATTGCAACGATCATTGTTAGACGACCTTCTTATTAACAAAAAAGCCCTCTCGCTAGAGGGCTTTTTTGTTTTTTAGAACGCATCAAGTAAGTTCGGCTTATCCTTCGGTATTACTCGCTCTAACAACTTCGCCGTATCATCACTGATCGCTACTTGTCCACGCTGTCTAAGAATTGAAAGATCAATATAGCGAAAAAGCAATGGAACGAGTGTACGAATATCTACTGTGATTACATCACTACGTTCATCATCAAATGTTTCAACGTGTGTGTTCTCAACGTGATAATTGCCACTGTTCCACTCAGCAAATTCATCGGTGATTGCAAATGAAATGCTTTCACCATCTTCTAACTGAAACGGGTACTGTTCTAAAAACTTCTTAGCATCCACGATACGCGCCATGAAAAATGGCTTACGCTCTTCTTTCACTTGTGGATTATCTAAATAAAATTGCCACGGTGTTTGCGATAATTGACGCACATTAATTGTCTTTGCCATGGAATCATGGTCCGCAATAAATCGCCACAACTGCCCGTATGCTTCTTCATTTAATGCAACAAACTCCGGTACAACTAGTTTGTCGTCTTTAATCTTGTAAAAAAGATAACCCTGGTCTTCGCCTTGTTGATCTACGTATACGATGGCACGAAATTTTCTCGTGAAATGATTAAACTTACGGTTTAACCACCACCATTCGTCACGATCAATCATCCCGGTGTAGCGTGTCGCTAATTGCTGATAGATCGATTGTAACCTGAGCCAATCTTCTTTAGTCGCTCGGGCAAAACTGCCAGTCCCTGTTTTTTGCGGTTTAGGAAACTGTTCTTTACTCGTAAAAACCGCTGTCGAATGATCACAATACAGTTCCCATCCGAACTTCCTGTAATACCCGACAGAAAAAGGGTCAAGTAGAGAAAGAACTTGACCTTTCTCTACCATATCCGAAAGCGCTTCTTTAATAAGCGTTCGAACGAGCCCTCCCCGTCGATGTTCTGGCCACGTCGATACACCTGTAATACCACACGCATTCATTGATACTCCGTGAACGTACACATTCATAGGTAACATCGTTACTTTGGAAGCAAGTCGTTCACCGTCAAACGCGCCCCAAATGTTTGATGGTTCAATGCGTGTCCGTATATCTTCTCGATCTTCCTTTGAAAACTCACCTTGGAAAGCAAATTCACCAAGTTCGATCACTTGATCTATTTCATTGTCCTTTAACCTACGAATTTCCATTGACTACTCCTTCATCATTAGCTCTCAAACTCTAACAGTAAATCACCTGCTTCAATCGCTTCATTGTTACGAATATGAACCGATTTAATTCTGCCGTCCTTTGGAGCTTGTACAGTTGTCTCCATCTTCATCGCCTCAGTAATAATCAGGTGATCGCCTTTTTTCACGTCTTCACCTTCTTTTACGATGACGTTTAGAATGGTCCCTGGCATCGTTGCTGCAATATGAGCAGGGTTTTTCTTGTCAGCTTTAGCCTTTTCTCTGACGTTCGTTTTAATACTACGATCTTTAATCACAACTTCTCGAGGCTGACCGTTTAGTTCGTAATAAACGATCCGGTCCGCTTTTTCATTCGGCTCTGATACAGAAATCAATTTAACGATTAACGTTTTTCCCTCTTCAATCACGACTTCAATTTCTTCGCCTAAACGGAGCCCGTAAAAGAACGTGCCTGTATCCAGAACCGATACGTCTCCAAATCGACTTCTAAACTGCTCAAATTCCTCAAATACTTTCGGATACATCGTATAATTTAATAGGTCATGAGCTGTGACTTCACGCTCTAGTGACTCGAACAGTTCTTTTTCTACTTGCTTAAAATCAACCGGGTCCATATGCTTGCCAGGACGATCTTTTAATGGTTCGCGGTTTTTTAGGATGATCTTCTGAAGCTCCTCAGGGAACCCACCATGAGGTTGTCCAATTTCCCCTCTAAAAAGTTCGATTACTGATTCAGGAAAATCGAGCGACTCGCCTCTTTCAAAAATATCTTCCTCTGTCAGTTCATTCTTGACCATGTAAAGCGCCATGTCTCCGACGACTTTTGATGAAGGCGTCACTTTTACAATATCGCCAAACATTTCATTTACTCGCTTGTACATGTCTTTCACGTAATCCCATTGATTCTTCAAACCGACCGCTTTTGCTTGTTGTTGCAAATTACTATATTGTCCACCAGGCATTTCATGCTCATAAATTTCAGGATGAGGTGCAAGCAGGCCGTTTTCAAAGCCTTTGTAGTAGTGACGGACGTCTTCCCAATAGCCCGTGAGTCTCTTAACGTCTGTAACATTCATTTGCGGTTCTTTGTTTGTACCCTTAAGAGCATAATAGAGGCTTTCCATACTCGGTTGTGATGTTGAGCCTGCCATTGAACTAATGGCCGTATCAACGACATCAACGCCTGCATCAATTGCACGACTGTACGTAAATACTCCATTTCCACTCGTATCATGCATATGCAAATGAATTGGCAAAGCAGTTGCTGCTTTTAACTCTCCAATCAGTTCAAATGCAGCTTCAGGCTTCAAAAGACCTGCCATATCTTTAATTGCCAATATATGGGCACCTTCACGCTCAAGTTCTTTGGCAAGGTTCAAGTAATAATCTAAGTTGTATTTCGTTTGTTTCCCTTCAAGCAAATCTCCTGAATAACAAATCGCAGCTTCGGCGAGTTTACCACTCTCTCGAACGGCTTTAATCGCAGGCTTCATTCCTTCTAACCAGTTTAATGAATCAAACACGCGGAACACATCAATGCCCGCTTCTGCTGATTTCTTCACAAACTCTTGAATGACATTATCAGGATAGTTTTTGTAGCCAACCGCATTTGCTCCACGCAGTAACATTTGGAACATCACGTTTGGAATTTTTTCACGTAATGTGACGAGTCGCTCCCACGGGTCTTCATGCAAGAAGCGCATCGATACATCGTACGTTGCTCCTCCCCACAACTCTAGAGAGAATAAATCAGGCATTAGCCTTGCGGTTTGATCGGCAATCGCTTTTAAGTCGTGTGTTCTTACACGCGTAGCTAAAAGGGATTGGTGCGCGTCCCGGAATGTCGTGTCTGTAATGAGCGTACGCTCTTCTTTTTTAAGCCACTCTACAAACCCATCTGCTCCAAGTTCATCAAGACGTTGTTTCGTCCCCGCGTTAGGAGGATTTGTTAAGTCAACTTCTGGAATTCGAGGTGCTAAATAAATCGGCTTCTTCTGCTTTTCCAGATCTGGATAGCCATTTACGATCGTCTCACCAATGAACGTCAACATCTTCGTTCCCCGGTCTTTCTTTCTTGGGAATACGAAAAGTTCCGGTGTTTGATCAATAAATGACGTATTGTACTCACCATTTAAAAACGAAGGATGTGTAACGACATTCTCTAAAAATGAAATATTCGTTTTAATCCCTCTAATTCGAAACTCTCGTAAATTTCGGAGCATTTTCTGTGCAGCAACTTCAAATGTCGTCGCCCACGTAGAAACTTTTACGAGCAATGAATCATAATGGGCACTAATGACTGCTCCTTGAAAACCGTTACCTGCGTCAAGTCGCACACCAAACCCACCACTAGAACGATACGCGTTAATTCTACCTGTGTCTGGCATAAAGTCATTCTCAGGGTCTTCTGTCGTCACACGTGACTGAATCGCGTAACCATGTAAAGTAACTTGATCTTGTTTAGGTAATGCAAGTTCTTTCCCGAAAAGTGTGGCACCGTCTGCAATGTACAGTTGTGCATGGACGATGTCTACACCTGTAACCATTTCTGTAATCGTATGCTCCACTTGGATTCGTGGATTAACTTCAATAAAATAGAACTCGCCGTCGGCACCTACTAAAAACTCAACCGTACCTGCGTTGTAATAATTGACACTTTTCGCAAGTTGTACTGCTGATTCACAAATTCGTTCGCGCAACTCATCTGCTAAGTTAATGCTCGGCGCAATTTCAACGACCTTCTGGTGACGGCGTTGGACTGAACAATCACGCTCATATAAATGCAAGATATTCTCACTATGATCACCGAGAATTTGAACTTCGATATGTTTAGGGTTTTCGATTAACTTCTCAACGTAAACTTCATCGTTGCCAAATGCACTTAACGCCTCTGATTTGGCACGATCGTACGACTCTTTTAACTCTTTAGCTTCTCTAACAATTCGCATACCGCGACCACCGCCGCCTAGGCTCGCTTTAATAATGAGCGGGTATCCGTGTTCATTCGCAAACGCTTCCACTTCGTCTAAACTTAAAACCGCACCGTCGCTCCCTGGAATCACTGGGATGTTTGCATTGATTGCAGCTGTACGTGCGCGAATTTTATCACCGAACATTTCTAAGTGTTCTGACTTTGGACCTATGAATACAATTCCTTCTTGTTCACAACGCTTCGCAAATTCTGTGTTCTCTGCTAGAAATCCATATCCTGGGTGAATCGCATCCACACCAATACGCTTAGCGAGTTTAATCATCGCTTCAATATCTAAATAAGCCTCAATCGGCTTTTTATCTTCGCCTATTAAGTAGGCTTCATCTGCTTTATAACGGTGAAACGCTCCTGAATCTTCTTTCGAGTACACCGCAACAGTACGTATATCAAGCTCTGTACAAGCTCTAAAAATACGAATCGCTATTTCTCCACGGTTTGCAACGAGTACTTTAGAAATCGTTTTTAATTTACTCATCGAAGTTCCTCCCACCAAATATGTATTTCTTGTGCTAGATGTATATCATATCACGTTCATTTCTAGGTAGGCTACTAATCGGCTATGATTTTGTCGAATCCACTCGTAAAAAACCATAAAAAAAAAGCCATTCTATGTAGATAGAATGACTCTATTTATTCACAACAGTTGCATCATGTAACGCGGCTAATTTACGTTCTAGTTCTGACAATATGTTCTTCCCAGCTGCCTCATCAATAAGATTCAATCGAATCGCAAAATCAATTTCACGAGACAAACCATACATCTGTGTATCGAGCACTTCCTCATACAATGGGCATTGCGGCATCGTTAGGTTATCCATCTGCACTTCGATCAATTGCCTGATCTTCTCAGCATCTGCTTTTAGGATGGCGAAGGCCTGCTCTCTGCTGTCCATCACTGTCTCCATCTGCACATGCATCCCTCCAGTTTGAACTCTCTTACCATCATATCGGCTACAGCTAGAAAATGCAAGTTGAATCCTACAAGTAACCGCTTAAAAAATGCTAAGATCGTAATTTTGTGAAATGCGCTTTAAAAGTTCAATGCCTACGACGCTATTTCCCTTTTCATCTAACGCCGGACTGTAGATGCCTATGCCGATGCCTCCAGGTAAAGTACCTAAAATTGCACCAGACACACCACTTTTTGAAGGGATGCCTGCTTCGATCGCTAATTGGCCTGAGCTGTTGTACATGCCGCACGTTACCATAAATGTCTTAACGAGCTGAGCAATTCTCGGTGAAACGAGCTCTTTCTCATGTTGCGTGCTATATCCTCTGTTCCCTAGCACTTGACCGATTCTAGCAAGATGACAACAACTGATTTCAATTGAACATTGTTTCGTATAAATATCAATCACTTCATCAATGTCGCCTTCTAGAATGTTGTTCGCCTTTAAATAATACGCAAGTGCCCGATTTTTGTCTGTCGTATCGTATTCACTTTTCGCTACTTCTTCGTTGTACGTAATGTCATCATCATCGGCAAGTTCCCGAATAAAGTTCAAAATCCGCTCGAACTTCTCTTCTTTTGTATCGCCTTTAATCATTGATGTAATCGTAAGTGCCCCGGCGTTAATCATTGGGTTAAGCGGTTTTGATTGATCGGTTAGCTCAAGCCTTGCCATCGAATAGTACGGATCTCCCGTAGGCTCCATTCCCACTCGTTCAAACACGTACTCTTTCCCGCGATCTTTAATCGCTAGTGCGAGCGTCAAAACTTTTGATACACTTTGAATCGTAAACGTCGTCCCTACGTCACCAAAGCGATGACATGCACCATCTTTTGTGAAAATCGAACAAGCAACGATCGATGGGTCACTTTTTTTCAGTGCAGGTATGTAATCAGCGACATTCCCAGACGATGAGAGTGGTCGAACGTCTTCAATTGTTTTTTTCATTTCTCTTACAAAATCCTCAGTTAACATCGACTACCTCCTCCTTTTTAGTAAGTTGCCCTTTCTCCTCTATTATCATCATAATAAAGTAGCATAAATATAGACAAGCTGTTACGATAATTGATGTAGGAATTAGAGGAGGATTCAAATGGATCAACACATTCTAACACTATCGGGAGAAAGTAAATTCACAATTACCATCGACCCAACAGTATGGATCTTTGATAATCGTAAACTCGATGTGGAACAACACTTTGACAATCAATCAGAACAAGATAAGCCTGAAGAGCCAGAATTCGGACCGAGAAGATGGCAAACGAATCAAATCCGCACGAAAAAAGAAGCCCTCATTGAAGGCTCCTACGGGATGGTACTTAAACCTTTTATTGAAAATGCTGAGCCGACTGATCAAGCGAAGACACTCGTTGCCATTCGTAGAAACGGCGAAGAGCACCGCGCACCAATTGACATTGCGAAAGAATGGATCGCAGTATTCTCCGAAAACGGGCAAGTGATCAAAACGAGCGGACCTCTTCACATTTATTATGGTGACGGTTCCAATCGAGAAAATCCGATCACTGACGTTGTCGGGCTTCGACTTGATTCATAACGAAGATCATCTCTATAGAAGGTCTGCTGCTAATTGGGCTAGCGCTGAGCGCTCGCCCTTTTCTAATGCTGTGTGACCGCTAATCGAAACGTTTTTAAAACGTTCTATCACGTACGTTAGCCCATTGTTATACGCATCCAGATACGGATGATCAATTTGCTCAGGATCACCAACGAGAACGACCTTACTGTTTTCTCCAACACGTGTAAGAATGGTTTTGGCTTCGTGCTTCGTTAAGTTTTGTGCTTCATCAATAATAATAAATTGATTCGGTAAACTTCGTCCACGAATATACGTTAATGCTTCAACTTGAATTCCACCCATGCCAGCTAAAATATGATCAAGTTCTTCTGGCTTGTTCGTATTAAACAAGTATTCCAAATTGTCATAAATCGGTTGCATCCACGGGCGAAGCTTTTCTTCTTTCTCTCCTGGCAAATAGCCAATGTCTTTCCCGAGCGGTACGACAGGCCTTGCAACGAGCAACTTTTTGTAACGCCCTAAATCTTCTGCTTGGTAAAGTCCTGCTGCAATTGAAAGCAACGTCTTGCCTGTCCCTGCCTTTCCAGCAAGGGTGACGAGTGGCAATTGCGGATCAAGCAACAATTCAATCGCCATTTTTTGCTGAACATTTCGCGGTTTCACTCCCCAAATGTGCTCACGTTCATAGCGGAGTGGTTCAATATGTGTTGCAGAATGATTCACTTTTGCTAAACCTGAAACGGAAGGTTGCAGACGATTTTTTAACACTAAAAACGTATTTGGCTCTAGTTCACCACATTTTAATTCGTGAACAGGCAACGTTTGATTTCCATAAAAACTTTCAAGTACTGTTCCATCAACTTCAAGACGGCGATAGCCTTTGTACAATTCGTCATTCACAACAACGCGATCATACAGAAAATCTTCCGCAGTTAATCCAAATGCTTCGGACTTAATCCGAACGAGTGCATCTTTTGATACGACAATGACTTTTCTTGCTTGTTCAGCCGCTTGTTGTTCCACGTTTAAATTTAATGCTACTGCAATTAAACGATTATCATTGGTTACATCCGGAAGAGTCACGCCAACGGTTTTGTATGAGCTATGATTTAATTCCACTCGTACAAAACAATCGCTTCCAACTTTAATTCCTTTATGAAGCGGTCCTTCTTCTCGCAACTTATCAAGAATTCTAGCCACTTCTCTTGCGTTTTTTCCTAGTTCATCCATGTTCTTTTTTTTCGCATCAAGCTCTTCTAATACGACAGCTGGAATAACAACATCATGAGGCTTAAAGGAAAACAGCGCGTATGGATCTTGCAAAAGAACATTGGTATCAAGAACGTAAATATTCTTCAATCGATTACCTCCCGGCATTGAGGGTCCCCATCCGTAATGCATTGATCCTCTACTACTTTTTTATGCACAGAGAGCTTCAATGTTGACAAGTCTTTCAATTTCATTGCACGATTACTATATGAAAAACGATTTTTATCTTTTTTTGAACGAGGTGAACGAAACGTGCGAGCGAAATGCTTACTATGTGATCGCGTTGATTCCTTAAACGACGAAGACCCACTTACGAAGAAGTTACGTAACCGACCGATTCATACGTATACGTGTAAAGATTGCTATGAGCGCATTGCTAATCGAACAGAAGAGCGTCTTGCGACTGGCAATTATCACATTCCCCATCATAAAAACAATCCATAAAAAAAACGGTACAGGTGAATTTTCACCTGTACCGTTTTAATTTGTCTGTTCTTTTTGCGGCTTATTCCGTTTGTGCATACGTAGTCGGATTCGGTAAATCCCGAGTATAAGACCCGCTACAATGAGCGATTCGACTACAGGATAGAATACGCCAAAGAACGCAATAATTAATGATCCAATTAAAAGTGCTGCATAGACGACGATGTTTTTTAGAAGCGGTAATTTCCTTGCAAATCCAAGGTTAAACACGACAATTGAAAGGACTACGACAGTCAAATATAACAACCAAAATCCTAAGGCAATGTTTTCATGTAAATTAAATAGTCCCGCTGCAAAAGACACATCATCAACAGTCATCTCTCGACCTTCCACGATCGATTCCTCCTTTTCCTAATCAAAGGTTACGAGGTTTTCTTTTTACGTTTCGTTTCACGTTCACGCATCGCCGTATTTAACGTCTTCTTACGTAAACGAATTGAGTCAGGTGTTAATTCACAGTACTCATCATCACCTAAATACTCTAATGCTTCTTCAAGTGTGTGAATACGAGGTCGTTTTAACGTTGTTGTTTGTTCTTTGTTTGCTGAACGAATGTTGTTCGCTGCTTTTTCTTTCGTAATGTTTACAGCAAGATCGTTGTCACGATTGTGTTCACCAACAACCATTCCTTCATATACTTCAGTACCTGGTTCAATAAACATGACACCACGATCTTCAAGTTGAGTCATGCTGTAAGTCGTTGCTTTTCCTTTATCATTCGAAATTAAGACACCTTCACGACGCCCTGCGATGCGACCGTCAAAAGCAGGTTGATACGAATCGAACGAGTGGTTAATGATTCCGTAGCCTTTTGTTTGACTCATAAATTCTGTACTGTATCCTACGAGACCTCTAGACGGGATCTTAAACTCCAGACGAACTTGTCCATCCCCTTGTTGCTCCATGTTGAGCATCTCGCCTTTACGTGCACCAAGCGCCTCCATAACTGAACCTGTATATTGGTCTGGAACGTCTACTTGAACGTGCTCATACGGCTCACACTTCACACCGTCGATTTCTTTAATAATAACTTCTGGTTTCGATACTTGTAGCTCATAACCTTCACGTCTCATGTTCTCAATGAGAATCGATAAGTGTAGCTCACCACGACCTGAAACCGTCCAAGCATCTGGTGATTCTGTTTGCTCAACTTTCAAACTAACATCTGTTTCTAATTGACGGAACAGACGCTCTTCTAATTTACGGCTCGTCACATGGCTGCCTTCAAGTCCTGCAAATGGACTGTTGTTCGTAAGGAACGTCATTTGTAGTGTCGGCTCATCAATTCGAACGAGCGGTAGTGGGTCGATGTTGTCTTCATGACAAACTGTCTCCCCTACGTTAATGTCATCAATACCGGCAATTGCAATAATGTCTCCAGCAGAGGCATGTTCAATTTCAACCTTCTCTAAACCGTGGAAGCCGAACATTTTACTAACGCGGAACGATTGCTCTTTCCCGTCACGTTTTACAACGACACAACGATCACCTTTGTTCAGTGAACCTCGGAAAATACGCCCAACACCAATACGGCCTAAGAAATCGTTGTACTCAAGCATCGTCACTTGGAATTGTAATCCTTCGTCACTGTTTTCTACAGGTGCAGGAACTTCTTTTACGATCGTATCAAAAAGAACTTCCATGCCGCTATCCTCTTCGTCTTCTGGACGTTTAGAGATTCCTTGAATCGCTGATGCGTACACAACAGGGAAATCAATTTGCTCATCTGTAGCCCCGAGCTCAATGAAAAGATCTAGCACTTCATCAACAACTTCGTCTGGACGTGCGTTTTCACGGTCAATCTTGTTAACGACGACAACTGGTGTCAATTCTTGTGCTAATGCTTTCTTTAAAACGAAACGTGTCTGTGGCATACAGCCTTCGTAAGCATCCACAACGAGAAGTACACCATCTACCATCTTCAAGATTCGCTCAACTTCACCACCGAAGTCCGCGTGTCCTGGAGTATCTAAAATGTTAACCTTCGTATCATTGTATTGAATGGCTGTGTTTTTCGCGAGAATCGTAATGCCTCGTTCTTTCTCAAGATCATTCGAGTCCATCGCTCGCTCAGCAACTTGTTCATGCTCTTTAAAAGTCCCTGATTGCTTTAATAATTCGTCTACAAGTGTCGTTTTTCCATGGTCTACGTGTGCGATAATCGCTATATTTCTTAATTCATGTTTATTATTCACTAGATGCCTTCTCCCCTTATAATCCGTTACTTATACTGTTCAACTTTTCTATTTTAGCACATCTCTCTTGACAACTCCACTTCATAAAGTGCCTTTCCAATTACAACAAATTCCGTTACACTAAAAGTAGAATAATAAAAGCAGGTGAAAAGTGTTGAAGAATATTCATTGGCCCGTATTGCTTTTAGCCGTCTTAGCTGTATTAGGCATTGCCACATATGGTGTTGCTGTTGCTGAACGCAGTTTCTTGATCGCCATTGCGGCAACTGTTATGGTCGTTATTGCCTTTATGGGTTCTTCCAAATATCGATCGCGTAATACTGCTTCTTAAAACAGGAAAGAGCGTTCCAATTGGAACGCTCTTTTGTTATTGTAATCGCCTCAGAAACTCCTCGCTAACATTCGGCACTGCGGCTAAATACGTACTCTGATCTTCTATAGAAATCGGTGAACCATCGACTTTTACGCATTCACAACCCGTTTCTTCTAACAACACTTTCGCTGCTGCAAAATCCCACGGTGATAAACGTAAACTCATGTACCCGTCTAAACGTCCCGCTGCAACATAAGCACTCTCAAGAGCTGCTGAGCCATACGACCGTACCGAACGAACATCACGTACGATCGTCTGAAAACCTTGTTTAAGTGAATCGTCTGCTTTACCGACGAGCCACCTCGCATTAAAGCCTAAAATCGCTTGCTCGAATGGCACTGAAGTTCTTCGTTGCAACCTCTTCCCGTTCATATATGCACCAAGCCCTCGGACTGCAGTAAACCACTCTTCGCCTTTTACGTCATAAATGACGCCAACATGTCCGATTCCTCGTTGATAAATCCCAACAGAAATACAATAGTTCATCGACTGATGAACGAAATTTGTCGTCCCGTCAATCGGATCAATGATCCACGTAACCGTGTCATCGTTATGAACATCTTCATGCTCTCCTTCTTCACCGACGATCCGGTGATTCGGATAACATTTTCGAATTTGGTCGGTCATGACCCGTTGAATCTCAATATCTTTATCTGTAACAAGATCATCTGCATCTTCTTTCGTATCTATATGTAAGGATTCTCGCTCCACATCGACAATGCGGGTTGCTGCCGTTTTTACAAAAGATACCGCCTCGTCTTTTAAAGCTGACCAGTTCATTTGTTGCGTCTCCAATACACTCGCTCCTTCTCCCAGCCATCCAGTCTCTTCCACTTAGTTTAGCTTACATGACATTGAAAGTAAAAAAAAGCGGGCTTCTGCCCGCTAGAAATCCCTGTATGGTTATCCTTCAAGCCTCAGCAATTCTTGAGTAAGTTTCTTCAACTTAAGTTTAACTTGTTCAATTCCCTTTTCATCATTCGCTACCATAAAATCGTGTAGGGTGACCAATTCGTAATCAATCTCTAGACGTACAACAGGAATTCGTTTCTCAGCGTCGTTTCTCTTCATCGCTTGAATCACTTGTTCCATTACATACACCCCTCATTTTTTGTCCGAAAAACTTAGGGCCGCCTATGAACTTGGCGGATGGCCAAGCCTTTCGATCACCTGCGACACATGATTAAAAATTCTGATTTCGGATATTATATCATATGCGCTTCGATTTTCAAATGACATTCTAATTCGATGTTTTAGGTAAATGCACGTACACGATTTGTGTCTCATTGTATGACAAGACACCTTCAACTTAGTACAATATAAATAGAAAGGGGATCATTATGGAGAAAACAGGATTTACACCTTCCGACTTTGACGTATTCACCATCGATGGTTTAGAAAACCGAATGGAAGCGTTACGCAATCAGATTCAACCGAAGTTCAAAGCCATTGGAGACGAACTAACTACAGAACTTAATCGTCTAACTGGTGAAGAAATGCATCTACACATTGCTAAGCATTTAAGAAGAACGACAAATCCACCGAACGACTCATGGCTTGCAGTTGCACCAAACAAACGAGGATATAAAAAGCTCCCACATTTCCAGCTCGGCCTTTTTGATGATCATTTGTTCATCTGGCTCGCGTTCATTTATGAACTACCAAATAAATCGGAAATCGGTCAAGCTTTCTTAAATGAAGTTAATGAAATTAAATCGTTACCTGGAGAATTCGCAATCTCCACTGACCATACAAAAAAGAGTGCAGAAAAACTTCAAGATTTAGATGAAGAAGCATTACGATCAAAAATTGAACGGTTTAGAGATGTAAAAAAGGGCGAGTTTCTCATTGGCTTGCAGCTTAAACGCGGTGATGAGCGAGTTGAAAGTTACGACCGATTAAAAGAAACAGCTATAAACACATATGAGACACTACTACCGTTATATCGTCACAGTTTAAACATCTAATAAAAATGGACAAAGAAAGGGATGTTCTCTTCTTTGTCCATTTTTCTCTTTAGAGTTTTACTTTTTCATCTGGCTCCACTGATTTCGCTTTTTGAATTGCCGCCCAAGTCGAGGTATCAGCTTGCTCGTCATACTCTTGGAACGTCTTTTTCTCTTCACTCTTAGAAGGGATCACTGCTTTGAAATCTTTGTATGCTGAAAGAACTTCACTCGCTAGCACCCCTTGATCATACGCCTGCTCGATCACTGAGAAGAAATTTGCAACAGCAACAATTTCTTCTTGCGTCCAATCTGGAGATAGGGGGATCGATACTTCATCTTTTGCCATTCTACTTACCTCCTTTGAACAACCGATCAACTTTTTCTTCTTACTACAAATAAACCGCGCACTTATTGTACCAAACATTGCAAAGAGACGACAAAAGTCAACGTAAATTCTCGCTACAAAAAAGCTTCAAGAGAAACCTCCCCATTGAACGAAGAGTGTTCCTTACAGACGAATCTGTATCACGTTACATTTCCCAAGAATCGCTCTAGACGATTTGTTTTCACTTGAGCTCGTTTAGTATACACGAGCTCCTCTTAACTACACTGTGAAGCAAGAAAAAACCCCTTCAACGAGTTATCGTTAAAGGGGCGTATGATCTTACTTCTTTTTCTTTTTGCTTTTGCACTCGTTACAGCTACTATATAATGTCGCTATTTTCTCACCTTGGTAATGTTCAATTGTACAATTACACGTTCCACAAATAATGATTGACATCTTCAACACTCCTTGTAAGCGTTTTATTACTGTTAATACTATAATATGATGTCACATTGATCTTGTCAACGGTTATTTGTATAACACATTTACTTTTTTTGCATTAAAAAATGCACTAGACCTAGATCCAGTGCAATTTTCATGTGAAATTGTATAACTTATTCTTCTTCAAGAACAATTTCATCGGGATGAATAAAACGGTAACCCTTTTCTTCGATCCCTAACACAATATCTTCAAGAGCATCTTTCGTCCATTCACGGTCGTGCATGAGTAAGTTAGCGCCATTGCGCAACAATTCGGTATTGACCATAACATCAGCGAGTGGTTCTGCCTCTAAATACTCACTTTCCCAGTCATATCCGTATGTCCAATTCATCAATAGCATTTCTTCGTCTTTCGCCAGTTCTCTCGTATAATCAGTGTTCAAACCAAACGGAGCTCTAAAAAAGTCCGGGCGCTCACCACTAATTTCTTCAATTACATCATTAAGTCCAACAATTTCTTCATATTGCTCTTCTTCAGAGATCGTTTGTAAGTCTGGGTGACCCATCGTATGATTCCCGATTGCATGTCCATAATCCATAATTTGCAATAGCTCTTCTTCTTGTTCTTCAGTAGTTAGAAAGTGTCCG
The DNA here is from genome assembly GCA_012970285.1 of Bacillaceae bacterium JMAK1. GTDB lineage: Bacteria > Bacillota > Bacilli > Bacillales > Marinococcaceae > Geomicrobium_A. Next base: position 417,668 of record JIBW01000002.1, on the reverse strand, counting down.
TTCACAAAAAATATTGCACTTACATCAAGATTATGTAAAATCTCCGCCATCTCAACTGCATGATTGTCAGGTGCGTCATCGATCGTTAATAGTACTGCTTCACTCTGTGCATCTCCAATGCTTTCAAAGATCCCCGCTTCTTGATTCCATGTATATTGAGGCTCAAGTTCTTCTGGTTCTTCTTCAACATCTTCATCAGAATTATCATTTTCCTCATCAGGTTCTAGCTCATCGTCTGGGTTGTTCTCATCTTCAATGTCAGTTTCGACTTCTTCTACTGGTTCATCAGTTCCTTCAACTTCTGCTGCTGTCTCCTCTGATTCAGTGTCGCCACAGGCGCTTAACACGAGCAATGGCAACGCTCCTAAAGCAATAAGCATTTTGGGCTTGTTCATACGTCCACCTCCATTTAATTCCATTCATTTTCCATAGTACAGGAATCGACACAAAATGAGAAATATTTTCCTACCAAAAAGGACAACTTATTTGTTAAGATGAATACTTATGAGAAATCTGGAAGGCAATTATTGGCTTTCACTAACTCATTGCAATATTTTTAGGAAGTTGGTAGCTAGTATGAAACGACTTACACCTGTGTTTTACATCTCCGTGGTCGTTGCCGCCCTGTTTATTCTTTGGGGCTCAATAGGAACTGAGCATATGATGGACACGCTGTCATCATTACAAGCGGCAATTTCCACACAACTTGGCTGGTATTATATGTTGACTGCATCAGCCTTTGTACTCCTCTCAATTTTCCTTGTCGTCAGTCCTTTTGGCAGAATTCGACTTGGAAAACCCGACGAACGACCTGAATACAATTACTTTACTTGGTTCGCATTTTTGTTTACAGCTGGTATGGGCATTGGGCTCGTCTTCTGGGGAGCAGCAGAGCCACTTAACCACTACTACAACCCAGCAACCGCTGAAGGTGAAACGAGCCGAGCTGCCGCCGAGGCTCTACAATATTCTTTCTTCCACTGGGGCTTTCACCCTTGGGCCATTTATTCTGTCGTAGCACTTGCTCTTGCTTACTTCGGATTCAGACACAATGCCCCAGGTGTCGTTAGCGCAGCCTTCCGCCCATTAATTGGCGATAAAGCAGACGGCTGGATTGGAACTCTCATTAACTTCATCGTTGTATTTGCTACTATTTTTGGAGTCGCAACCTCTCTAGGTCTTGGAACTGCACAAGTTGGTGCCGGACTATCACAACTCTTTCCTGTAGAAAACAGCACGACATTACAACTTTGGATTATCGCAGTTGTTACGGTCATTTATATTGCATCAGCATCAACCGGTATTAATAAAGGGATAAAAATACTTAGTATGGCGAATATCGTCTTAGCCTTTGCGCTTTTACTTTTCGTCTTAGTTGTAGGTCCAACTGTTATGTCGCTAAGTGCATTTACGCAAACGGTGGGTAGTTACTTACAAAACCTCCCTCAAATGAGTTTTAGGCTAGCTGCATTTGACGATGAAAGGGCAACTAGCTGGGTCAGTGATTGGACCTTATTCTATTGGGCATGGTGGATTTCTTGGGCACCATTTGTCGGAACATTTATTGCTCGCGTCTCAAGAGGACGTACGATTCGAGAATTTGTGTTAGGTGTAATCTTAGCTCCCACCGCCGTTAGTGCTTTGTGGTTTGCAACATTTGGTACAGCTGCAATGGAACTGGATAATCAAACAGGCGGAGCCATTTTCTCAATGATTTCAGACCCTGCTAACGGTGAAGAAATGGCATTGTTTGCGCTCCTAGAGCAATATCCATTAGCGACGATTATGACCGGTCTCTCTGTACTTCTAATTGCATCGTTTTTCGTTACATCTGCTGACTCAGCGACATTCGTTTTAGGAATGCAGACAACAGGAGGCAGCATGAATCCACCAATCTCTGTTAAGGCCGTTTGGGGAGTCATTCAATCTGCTGCTGCTGCGATCTTGCTTTTAGCTGGAGGATTGGACGCCTTACAAACAGCAGCAATCATTGCTGCATTACCGTTTTCCGTAATTATGATTCTAATGACTGTCTCACTCATAAAATCGTTAATTCAAGAGCGCAAAGCGATTGATCAAAAAGAAGCTCGAAGTCGAAAAGAAATGAATGAGGAACTGAAACTTATAAAAGAAGAGCGAGAACAATTACGTAAAGAACGCAAACGCCTTCGTGAACAAGAAAAAACAAGAAAAAAAGAAGAACAACAACAAAAACGGAAACAAACTAGTAATTCAAAAGCAGCAAATCCGCAAGACAAAGATGACAACTAAAATGATTCGTAGTTGGTATGATTTTCCTGCTTTATAACAAACGCATCACAGAACTTTCGTTACGTTTACAAATATGGGAAATATAGTCTTTTCATCTAGCTTTAGTGATATGATCGCACTAAGGCTGATGAAAGGATGCGTAGAATGTTTAAATTGGGGAAACCTATCACACTTTTTGTATGTAGTTTCATAATGATCGGATGTTCCTTTGATCGCGCTTCTCCTATTGAAGCCGATGATCTAACGAACAACGATCAACCAATGATTTTACTCATTTACGATGATGAAGATCATGAAGTAGAGAAAACGTACCTTGAAGCCATCAGCACGTTTCATGCAGAGCATCCCGATACAGAAGTGAACTTAGTAGACAAAACGACACACGAATCACTCGTCGATGATTTAAACCTTAAAGAGTTCCCAGCTCTTGTTTTACAAGATACTGATGTATACCATGTACGAGCTTCAGGAAAAACATCGCGTGAGGTCATTTTGCATCAACTAAGAAGTGATCATGATCGCTTCAGTGTGCAACATGCGTATTAATATGAAGATCAAACAACAAAAGGCAGTAAAAGCTTAAAGTAGCTTTTACTGCCTTTTGTTTTATCCTTAAAACTGTGTAAAACACCAAGAAAACTACCTAAATTGTTATACAACAAATACTAACCGTCCGTGTCGATCACGGACGGTTAGTTACTAATTACTTAATATGAATTGGTGTACCGATAGCAACTTCTGCTGCTTCCATCGTAATTTCACCAAGTGTTGGGTGAGCATGAATTGTCATCGCAACATCTTCAGCTGTCATACCCGCTTCAATCGCAAGACCGATTTCAGCAATCATGTCGGATGCGCTTGGTCCAGCAACTTGTGCACCGATAATAAGTCCATCATCTTTACGAGTGATTAGCTTCATGAAGCCATCAGAATCGTTAAGGGATAACGCACGACCGTTTGCTTGGAATGGGAATTTAGAAGCTTTCGCTTCAAATCCTGCTTCTTTCGCGCTTTCCTCAGTGTGTCCAACAGATGCAAGCTCAGGCTCTGTGAAGGCAACTAGTGGAATACCGAGATAATCGATTTCACTTGCTTCGCCAGAGATAACCTCTGCTGCAATTTTACCTTCGTAAGACGCTTTGTGTGCAAGTTGTGGGCCATCAACGATGTCACCAATTGCAAAAATGTTATCAACGCTCGTACGAAGTTTTTTATCAGTCTTAATAAGACCACGATCTGTTAGATCTACACCGATTTGCTCTAGACCGAGCTCATCTGTGTTTGGACGACGTCCAACGGATACGAGCAAGTAATCAGCTTCGATTTTTTGCTCTTCGCCTTTAACGTCTACAGATACTGTAATGCCTTCATCTGTCTCTTCAACGCCCGAAGCTTTCGCTTGTGTAATAAACTCTACACCTTTGCTCTTTAAGCGGCGTTGTACGAGCTGAGCCATTTGCTTTTCAAATCCAGTAAGAATACGCTTCTCACCTTCAAGAACAGTTACTTCACTTCCGAGGTTCGCGTAAGCACCTGCAAGCTCAACACCGATGTACCCGCCACCAATAACAACGAGGCGCTTTGGTACTTCTTCAAGTGCTAGAGCACCTGTTGAAGTTCCAACACGATCACTTAGTGGGAACGGAGGAAGTTCAATTGGGCGAGATCCTGTCGCAATGATACAGTTTTTGAATTTGTACGATTGGGAGTTGTAGTTCTCACCAGAAACTCTCACTGTATCTTTGGCAGAAAAGTAAGCTTCACCTTTCACGATGTTTACTTTGTTACCTTTAAGAAGTCCTTCGACTCCTCCAGTTAACTTATTAACAACGCCTGACTTCCACTCTTGAACTTTAGAGAAATCGAGTGTTGCGTTTTCTGTCGTAATTCCCATTTCGTCAGTACCTTGAGCTTTTTCAAAACGGTGACCCGCTTCAATTAAAGCTTTAGAAGGAATACAACCAACATTTAGACAAACGCCACCCATGTTCTCGCGTTCTACGATCGTTACTTTTTGTCCGAGCTGCGCGGCACGGATTGCTGCAACGTATCCCCCTGGGCCAGACCCAATAATCAGCGTGTCTACTTCTTCTGCTAAATCTCCTACTACCATGAATTACCCCTCCATTATTATGCGCTCTGGATCGTTAAGCAAACGCTTCACGTGATTCAGTGCATTTTGTGCAGTAACACCATCAATAAGACGATGATCATAACTTAATGATAATGCAAGCATCGGTCTTACGACAACTTCTCCGTTTTCGACAACGGCTTTTTCTTCGATTCGACCAATACCGAGAATAGCAACTTCCGGATGATTAATAACTGGTGTAAACCATGCACCACTTGCAGAGCCGACGTTTGAAATCGTACTCGTACCACCTTGCATCTCACCACTCGTTAATTTTCCATCGCGAGCTTTAATAGCAAGGTCAGTAATCTCAGATGCAATCATAAATACTGATTTACGATCTGTATCACGAACAACTGGGACGACTAGTCCACGATCCGTATCTGCTGCGATTCCAACATTAAATTGCTTCTTATAAACAATCTCTTCGTTTTCATCGTCAATGGAAGCATTTAATGCAGGATATGCTCGAAGTGCAGACGTATAGGCTTTTACTACGTACGGCAAGTACGTAAGCTTAATGTCTTGTTCAGCTGCAACTGGCTTGAATTTCTTACGGTTTTGAACGAGTGCACTCACTTCAACTTCATCCATGTGTGTTACGTGAGGAGCTGTGTGCTTACTGTTTACCATTGCTTTAGCAATCGCTTTACGCACACCTTTAAGTGGTACACGCTCTTCAGTAACGGTAGACTCTGTTGATGTCGTTTGCTTCGTTTCAGTCGCTGTGCTTTCTTCTGCTTGCTCATCGCTAGAAGTGTCAGCAGATGGCTGGTCGCCACTCACGAAGGAATCGATGTCTTCTTTTAGAACGCGACCGTTCTTGCCACTTCCAGTGACTTGTTGAATGTTTACATCGTTTTCACGTGCATATTTACGAACCGTCGGCATCGCAATAACACGCTTATCGTCAGTTGCTTCAGCTTGATCATCTTTTGAAGATGAAGAGCTCGTCGTTTCTTTCTCACTCTTCTCTTCACTAGCGTCAGCTTCTTCTTTTGATGATGATTCTTCTTTTACTTCTTCTTCCTCATCATCGTCTTCACTGCCGTCATCGATTGTTAAAATCACTTCACCGACAGTTGTTGTTGTATTCTCATCGACTTTAAGTTCTAAGACTGTACCCTCAACTGGAGATGGGATTTCAACAACGGCCTTATCGTTTTGCACCTCGCAAAGAACATCGTCCTCTTCGACTTTGTCTCCTGCTTTTACGAACCACTTAACAATTTCACCTTCATGAATGCCTTCTCCAATATCAGGAAGCTTAAATTTGTAAGCCATAAGTTGCTACCTCCTTTTCATGAACCGTGTTTAAAATTCAATCGTTTCTTTCGCTTTTTCATAGATGTCTTCTGCATTTGGAAGCCAAGCATCTTCATCAGAGGCAAACGCATATACCGTATCTGGTGCCGCTATACGAGCAATTGGTGCTTCTAAGTGTAAGATGGCACGTTCACTAATTTCAGCAACGATTGTTGCACCTACACCCGCTTGACGCTGTGCTTCTTGAATGACAACTACGCGGTTTGTTTTCTTTACAGATTCTAAAATCGTCTCAAGATCCAATGGACTTACAGTACGAAGGTCAATCACTTCAGCGCTGATGTCTTCTTTCTCTAAACGATCTGCAGCTTTAAGTGCTTCATGCACCATAGCACCGTAGGCAATGAGTGTAACGTCTTTACCTTCACGTTTAATGTCTGCTTTACCAAGTGGAATTGTATATTCTTCGTCCGGAACTTCACCTTTAAATGAACGGTAAAGCTTCATATGCTCTAGGAATACGACAGGGTCATTGCTGCGAATCGCTGAAATTAGAAGTCCCTTTGCATCATACGGAGTTGAAGGAATTACAACGCTAATCCCTGGAGTTTGTGCAATTAAACCTTCTAAGCTATCTGAGTGAAGCTCAGGCGTTTTTACACCACCACCAAAAGGCGCACGGATGGTAACTGGACTACTATAGTGTCCACCAGAACGATAGTGAGTACGAGACATTTGTCCTGCGACTCCGTCCATCACTTCAAAAAGGAATCCGAAAAACTGAATTTCCATAATTGGTCTAAATCCAGTTAAACCGAGTCCAATTGCAAGACCACCAATTCCTGATTCAGCGAGCGGTGTATCAAAGACACGTTCTTCACCAAATTCTTCTTGGAGACCTTGTGTGGCACGGAATACACCACCGTAATGACCAACGTCTTCACCGAATAACAAGACGTTTTCATCATTTTTTAGTTCCGTGCGCATGGCTTCAGTAATTGCTTGAATCATTGTCATTTCTGCCATTATTCGTTCGACTCCTTCGCACGATAGTATTCGAGTTGCTCCTCAAGGTTAGCGCCGAGGTCATTTCCCATGATCTCAATGAGTTCACTTACCTTTTGACGAGGCGTCTCGTCTGCTTCTTTAATTGCAGCTTTAACGTCCGCTTTCGCTTGCTCAACGACTTCGTTTTCTTGTTCTTCTGACCAAAGTCCTTTTTCCTCTAAAAACTTACGGAAGCGAACGAGCGGATCTTTCTTCTCCCAAGGATCATCTTGATCTTCTGTACGATATCTCGTTGGATCGTCACCAGAAAGGGAGTGTGGACCATAACGGTAACAAAGCGTCTCAATTAGAGTAGGACCATTTCCTGAAACCGCGTTTTCACGAGCTTTGTTCGTTGCAGCGTATACCGCCAAAACGTCCATTCCATCAACTTGAATGCCATCAATTCCGGCAGCGACTGCTTTTTGTGCAATCGTACCTGCTGCGGTTTGCTTTTCAGCTGGAACAGAAATCGCAAATTGGTTGTTTTGTACGATGAAGATGGCTGGTGCATTAAATGCCCCTGCAAAGTTCATTCCTTCGTAGAAGTCACCTTGAGAAGAACCACCATCACCTGTATACGTAATGACGACGTTTTCTTTTTTCTTTTTCTTAAGACCAAGTGCAATACCTGCAGCTTGTACAATTTGTGCACCGATGATGATTTGTGGCATTAACACATTAATGCCTTCCATCTGTCCACCTTTGTAGTGGCCTCTTGAGAATAAATACGCCTTTGCTAACGGGTACCCGTGCCAGATCAATTGTGGAATGTCACGATAACCTGGTGCAATCCAATCTTCTTTATCAAGCGCAAAATGAGAACCGAGCATCGACGCTTCTTGTCCTGCAACTGGTGCATAAAAACCTAAACGGCCTTGACGACCTAAAGAAACGGCACGTTGGTCAGCAACACGTGTATAGACCATTCGTTTCATAAGTTCCTTAAGTTCATCATCACTTAAGTCTGGTAGTGCATCTTCATTTACGACTTTACCGTCTTCGTTTAGTACCTGAAAAGTTTCAAACTTATCTTCTACTGCTTCAATCGTCTTTTCAGCCAAAGCGGCTCACCTCTTTCATTTATTATCAGGCACTGTATAACGTGCCTTATTGAGCGAACAAACTTGAGTGATTCCCTAAAGATTAACGTACCCTGAATCACTACTTTTCAATCTCACTTTCGAGTTGAATCTGTTTCATGGACACTCATCTAAAAACTAATACACAACATTTCAATAACAGCATACATGAATAATAAATCATTCGTCAATCCTTACGGCTATATATTCATTTTCTAATTGATACGTTTTTATAATTGACGAACAACTCCAATCTGTTATATATCATCTTCTTGTTTTACTGTTTATATAGTGATACAGATTTTTTCTTGCGCGTATCACAAACGAGTTTCCCCTAATCATCATCGATCATACAGATAATAAAAAAGGAAACTAACCGATATGGTCAGTTTCCTAAAGTGTCGAGAGAGACTGTTCTTCACTATCATAGAAGTGTGAAAGAATAGGTGAGGTGACACCCCTACTTGAGCGTCATATAAAGCATTAATTAGTTATGAATACAGATCCTCGTTTCCCTTTACGCTTCCAAAAGTCCTGCAGACTCATAAAATTGTTCTTTTGCTTCATTGAACGTATCCGTCTTATCATTAAACGCTTCTTTGTTTTCATTGATCGTTCGATACAATTCATTCACTTCATTGATCTGGTCTTCAAGCTCCTCAAATGATAGCTCTTCATTTAAGAACATGTTATACAGCGCTTCATCTAATGCAATCGCTTGTAAGTAATTGTCATACAATTCCTTATGAATCTCGTAACGACTTTGCATTGCCTCAAACACCGCTTGCACTTCATCTTGGTGTGCGTCCTCGACGTCTTCAATCATCTCTTCGCCTTCCATCAATTGTGCATACGCTGACTCAATGCTCTCACGTTCTGCATTCATACGCTCATTACGCTCCGAAGCTAACTCAAGTGCTTCATTAACTTTCTCTTCAATCTCATCCATCTCGCCTAACCCTAATTGAACCATCTCTTCAAACAACTCATATTCTCGTTCCTCTGCCTCAACTAACGGTTCCTGTTGTTGTTCAAATTCCGATTCTAACGCAATCGCCTCTTCAATATGTTCGAACAGTTCTTCTTCAGCGGAGTTCCCACAAGCGGATACTATGAGCAATATTCCGAGCATCGTTGCCCATATCGTCATGCGTTTTGTCATCAATTGTCCTCCCTGACTTTCGTCTTCATTAATCATATAAGAACAAAGTAGCATTTGCAAAGAATAATTGGTAATTGTTAGCAATTCGCCTACGCTTATTTTTTAGGCAAAAATCCAAACCATTTCATCATGTTTTGCATACTCTGTAAAGGTAACGCGTAAAGCGAATACAAAAGGAGGTTTTCTCCATGTCATACGGTTATGGCGGTTATAGCGGCTACGGTGGTTATGGTGGTTATGGCAACTACGGCGGTGGCGGTGGATTCGGAGCAGGAAAAGGCTTCGCACTCATCGTTGTACTTTTCATTCTTTTAATCATCGTTGGTGCTTGTTACGGAGATAGAAAATAACAGCTTTTCCCCTTTATAGCGGTCACACATTGTGACTGCTATTTTTCTTTATTGCTTTGTCTAAATCCATGTACATCTGCTATACTTTACGAAGTATCTTATTCCCGTAAACAACGATTTATGTACTCATACATCAAGGTTTTACACATAAGGAGGAACAATGGATGATTACGATGGACAGAATTGTCCGTGAAGGGCACCCTGTTTTAAGAGAAGTAGCGAAGGAAGTCGCACTTCCTCCAAGTAACGAAGACCTCGCGGTCCTAAAAGAAATGCACGAGTACTTAACGAACAGCCAAGATCAAGCGATTGCAGAAGAATACGATTTGCGACCTGGTAGCGGTCTTGCAGCTCCTCAAATCGGCGTATCAAAACGAATGTTTGCGATTCATACGACAGATGAGAAAGATCAACTTCACAGTTACGGGTTTATTAACCCTAAGATTGTGAGCCATTCTGTTGAGGAAACGAGCCTTGAAAACGGTGAAGGTTGCTTATCTGTCGATCGTCCAGTTGATGGTCTCGTGCCTCGCCATGCCCGCATCACGCTTGAAGCATACACGATGGACGGAGAGCATGTTCGGATGCGTTGTCGTGGTTATATCGCGATCGTTATTCAACATGAGATGGACCACTTGAATGGCATTATGTTTTATGATCGCATTCAAGAATACGAAGGACCACACAAACGCCCATTACCTGTTTAAAGAACGACAAAGCGCGACGGAGTACTTTTGTACCCGTCGCGCTTGTTATTTCTAGGAAAGCAGCGCAAGTTTCTTGAGCCCTTCATAAATTCCTTCGTCGTCCACATGTGTTGTCGTAAAATCAGCAACGCTTTTTACGACATCTTTGCCATTCCCCATTGCAACCCCAGTTCCCGCTGCTTGAAGCATTTCAATATCATTTAATCCGTCACCAAACGCGATTGTATCTTTCATATCAATGTGTAAAAGATCGGCGACTTTTTTAATTCCAACCGCTTTTGAACCACCGCTCGGGATGAGATCAAGTGATAAATCATGCCAACGCACAAAATCGAATTGTGGATAGTTATCTTCATATCCGTGTGCTTCCTCAACTTTTGAAAACAGCAGTCCTTGATAGATCTCACCTTCAAATGGGTCTTTTACAACATTTGGATAAGGAAGGTGCAAGCTGTTCATACACTCTCTAATCCGATCACTTACGGCGATGTTCGTTCTTGCCCCTAAGTGGTCCATGACGACCATTGGATGACCTTTTTCTTGAGCGTCTAGGCGTATAGCTTTTAACGCATCTTTATCTAATGATTTCGCTAAGACAACTTGTTCATCAAGCACAACATAAGAGCCGTTAAAACCGATATGTGTCGTAATATTTAACTCTTTTTTGAGCTCATTGTACATAAAAGGAGCGCGTCCAGTTGCAATCACGACGTGATGCCCTCGTTCTTGAAGTTGTTGTACTGCTTGCTTTGTTGCTTTTGACATTTGCTTCTCTTCATTATAAATCGTTCCGTCTATGTCTAAAAAAACGATCTTTTGATTCATACTCTCACTCCTCAATGCCCTATTCTCCTACTATTATGTCGGATAATATTATGACTGAAAACCCTCTAGAATGTTTTAACTGTTTTTTTTCTGTCTAAACTATTGGGTACACTACAAGATGGACGCCTTCTAACGAGGAATTATATGGCAGGTTTATTTGCGAACTAGCAGGAAATACGCTAAAATAAAGAGACTGTCTGCTGGGTTTATGTTTTCGTGGCAGTGCCCTCCCCTTATGGAATCTCATCGGCCGAGCATTGGATATTCTTTAAGGGACCACTTCTACTAGATAAACCCCAATCATGAACGGAATGTCTGTAAAGTTCAGAGATAACAGTACAGATAGCAACGATTAAGTAGACTATACGATGCTACTTCCTAATAAACGTTGTACTTTTGTGAGAATAAGGAGAGATATGAATGATTTACAAAGTAATGTACCAAACGAAAGCAACCGAAGTACCTGTACGCGAAAAAACAGAAGCGTTATACATCGAAGCAAATGATGAACGCGATGTTCGCCGTAAGCTTGCTGCGGATCAATATAATATTGAATTTATTCAACCGTTAACAGGTGCACATTTAGAATATGAGCAAAGTCGTCCTGACTTTAAATTGGAGAATAAGTAATGAAGCAATTGCAAGAAGATCAAGTAGCAGTTTTCGCCTTAGGAGGGCTTGGCGAAATCGGTAAAAACACGTATGCCATAGAATACAAAGACGAAATTGTCATTATAGATGCAGGGATTATGTTCCCTGAAGATGAGTTGCTCGGCATTGATTATGTTATTCCTGATTATACGTATTTAACTCGTAATGAAGACAAGATTGTCGGACTATTTATCACTCACGGTCACGAAGATCATATTGGTGGCATTCCTTATTTGTTACGTGAGATTAACGTACCTGTATATGGTGGAAAGCTTGCTAACGGATTACTTCGTGGCAAACTTGAAGAACACGGGTTATTACGAAGAACGAAGATGATTGAACTTAATGAAGACGATGTGATTTCCTTTAAGCATCTATCGCTTTCTTTCTTCCGTACGACACACAGCATTCCTGATGCACTCGGGATTGTCGTTAATACTCCTGAAGGCAATGTCGTTCATACTGGTGACTTTAAATTTGACTTCACCCCAGTCGGTGAACCCGCTAACTTAACGAGGATGGCACGACTCGGCGATGAAGGTGTACTTTGTTTACTATCTGATAGTACAAACAGTGAAGTACCTGGATTTACGATGTCGGAACGTAAAGTTGGTGATAGCATTGAGAATATTTTCCAACAAGTTGATGGAAGAATTATTTTCGCGACATTTGCATCGAACATCTATCGCTTGCAACAGGTGGTCACCTCAGCTGTAAAGCACGGGCGTAAAATTGCCGTATTCGGACGTAGCATGGAATCTGCACTTACAATTGGACAAGAACTTGGATACATCCAAGCTCCAAAAGATACGTTCGTCGATACGAACCAATTAAGTCGCATTCCTGATAACGAAATAACCATTCTATGTACTGGCTCACAAGGTGAACCGATGGCAGCTCTTTCACGAATTGCACACGGAACTCACCGTCAAATTCAAATTATCCCTGGAGACACGGTCGTATTCTCAAGTTCACCAATTCCAGGTAACACGCTTAGCGTTAACAAGATTATTAACCAACTATTCCGTGCAGGAGCAAACGTGATTCACGGTTCACTAAATGACATCCATACTTCTGGACACGGTGGTCAAGAAGAGCAAAAGCTCATGCTTCGCCTCATGAAGCCAAAGTACTTCTTCCCTATTCACGGAGAGTACCGCATGCTCGTAAGCCATAAGAAATTGGCAATGGATTGCGGCATTCCAGAAGAGAACGTCTTCATTATGGATACAGGTGAAGTGCTTGGACTAAAGCGCGACGAAGCGAAGAAAATCGGTAAGGTTCCATCCGGAGCTGTCTATGTTGATGGAAATGGAATCGGCGACATCGGTAATATTGTTTTAAGAGACCGTCGCATTCTTTCTGAGGAAGGCCTAGTTGTCGTCGTCGTATCACTTGATATGAAGAACTTCAAAGTATCTGCAGGCCCTGACATCATCTCAAGAGGATTCGTTTACATGCGAGAATCTTCCCATTTGATTCACGATGCTCAGAAAATGCTCGACAAACACTTAAGAGAATTAATGGGTCAAAAAACAACACAATGGTCTGAAATCAAAAACGAGATCATTGAATTGTTAGCACCATTCCTCTACGAAAAGACAAAACGTAAACCGATGATTTTACCAATCATTATGGAAGTATGATTTTAACAAAAGCGTAAGGATCTTCCTTGATCCTTACGCTTTTTTGTGTACTCTTTATTCTTAGTTGAGCTTTGGGATGTGACTTTACGGATTCTTTTTTAAAGGGTATAAAATAGTCATTTGTACATTACTTTCCCTTGACCTTTTAGCCGTCTTATTCAAAATTGCAATCACGTCGACTATAAAAAGATTAATTATTCTTAAAAAAGGTGATCCAAATTAACAAACAAATCGTTAGCTTTGCAAGAGGTTACATATTAGCTTGATATGAAGCTAAGTGTGATTTCATTAATTCAAAAGGAGCGATTCTCTATGAAGAAAGCACTGGTGTTTCCGTTAGCTGGAGTATTAGCTGTCACGACATTTGCAAGCACGGCTTCAGCTGATCACGAAGGACGAGAATTTTTAGTTGAACTCAGCCCAGAGAATGAAGTGATGAATGTTGAAAGTGATGCAATGGGAAAAGCGCATTTTGAAGTTAGTGAAGATGGCGATACACTTGAATATTGGGTTCACGCTGAGCACTTAGAAGGGGCAACTGCCGGACACTTGCATAGTGGTCCTACTGGTGAGGACGGGCCAGTAGAGGTATTTTTATTCCACAATGATGAGCCGATGGACTATGATGGCGATATTGTTTCAGGTACTTTACGTGCCGATGATCTTGTTGGCGATTTAAGTTGGGAAGAATTTTCAATGGCGCTTGTAGCTGGTGATGTGTATGCGAACATTCATACAGAAGATTATCCGGATGGAGAAATTCGTGGCCAGCTTGATGAATATGCACAAAATGCCGCGATGGAAAAAGCCAATATGCCTTCAGACATGCCTCAAACAGGCATGGGGGGTTCAAGTTCAGGGAATTGGTTTACTTCTCTATGGTCAAATATAACAGGCTTACTGTTCAACTAGATTGTTGATTCATCAACACGGTGAGTACGGTTGCTACCGTAAGCAAGCGCACCCGGGACGACTATGTAGTTAAGGCCAATTATTCCGTATAAAAAGACTGACCCTTTATGATAGGATCAGTCTTTTTATATAGTTTTTTTCTTACCTCTATCGTAACAAGCGCTTGATTCTTTGTTCTAATGTGGCAACGTGGTCTTGACCTTGTTGGAAGTATCTCATGCTTCCATTTGCATCGAATAAATAAAACGCAGGAATGAAATTATATCCAAATGCATCTGATAATAAGGTTTCTTCATCGATGCCTACGGGAGCTTCAATCCCTGCTTTTTTTACCTTTGCAATCACTTCTTCTTCGTCTTCGCCTTCTAAATTAATTGAGACGGTATGAATTAAACCTTCATAACGCTTTAAGAGCGCTGCGACATCTGGCATTAGCTCGATACAAGAGCTACAATCTAATGTCCAAAAGTGTACGAGGTACGGTTTATTCGCTTGTTGTTCTGGAACACCACGTACCCAGTTAATGTTATCTAACTTAGGCATCTCTGAACCAATTCGAAGTCCCATTTTCATGTCCCCTTTCATAAGTACCGGTGTGGTTTATCGTACTCATTAAGGCGAACATTGGTTACGGGCACATCAAAGATTAAACACGATCTAATAACGTTTGGGAAAGGTTGACGTTATGTTGATGAATGCGCAACATCCCATTCATCACATCAGCATAGATCATACTCACCGTACTGCTAGAACCAGAACCGTGATAAAAATGACCATAGCGCATTTCCCGTTCCATTCGTTGGACTTTTGGGTTGTTGTAAACGACACGAATGGCTAATTCTGTGTCATGCTCAACAAAAGCACGAGACGTATGAACGAAGCTTTCGCTCACTTCTTTGTAAAGGGCTTCAATATTTGCACGCTCCCAATGATTGAGCTCTTTTTGCCTCGCTTCTAATTTGCTTAATGCACGTGCCATCTCTTTCATCACATTTGTTTGTCGTTCTACATCATTATTAATCGATAATAATTTAATTGCCTCATTCGTTTCAGAATCCTTTAAATGTTGTTCTGTAATTCTTCGTAAATGGTGAAACGTCGTTTTGTAGAGAGAATCAATAACCTTCTCTTCTTCCATAATGATTTTTCGGGCTCTGTCACTCTCCATCATTTGCAGTAGCTCAGGAAACATCCTTGATTGCACGCGCGCTAACATATGTTCAATCTCTTTTCGCGCTTGTAAAAGCCCCACAGTAGGAAACTTCGCTGTCGTTTGATCGATGTATTTATGATAACTCGTTTTGTGACGATCAGACTTTGGCATAAGTCGTTCCATCAAAATGGCAAACCGGTTGCAAAACGGCAATAGGACAATTACATTGACAACGTTAAACAGCGTATGTGCATTTGCTAATTGTCGCTCAAGATCGCCGCCTATAAAGGTAAGCAATTGAATGAAAAGCGTCGTAAATGGAAGAAAAATCAATACACCGATAAACTTAAAGATTGCATGAGCAACCGCCGCCCTTTTGGCATCAATCGTTGCCGTAAGGCTTGAGATCATCGCCGTAAATACGGTTCCAAAGTTAGCTCCATAAACGAGTCCAACCCCGGCTTCTAAGGAGATTGCGCCCGTCGAAGCAAGCGTCATCGCGATGGCGATCGTCGCTGCACTGTTTTGGATTACAGCTGTAAAAGCGATCCCGGCGAATACCGCTAGCCATAAATTGCCTGACAGAAGCGTCATCCATTGCGTAAATTGCTCATTATATTGCAACGGTTCCATTGCACCAGTCATTAAGCCCATCCCAAAAAACACAAAACCGAAGCCTAAAATAATTGAACCGTAAGAGCGAATGCGTATGTTAATAAGAAACAACAAAACGCCTAGCGTAACAAACGCAAGGGCGTAATCAGTAATTGAAAAAGCGATTAATTGAACGGTCAACGTCGTACCGACTGCAGAACCGAGCATCACCCCTAGCGCTCTTCTTAAGCTTATTAAACCTGCGTTAACGAAACCAACTGTCATCACTGTAGCAGCTGTGGAAGATTGCATTGCAGCAGCTAACACGATCCCTGCAAGTGCTCCGTACACTTGGTTTTTCGTTACCTTTTGCAAAAATGTGCGAAGACGAGTTGATGCTGCTCGCTTCAGACCATCACTCGCAATATACATTCCATACAAAAAAATGGCTAAGCCGCCAGCCATTTGTAAACTAATCGTCAACCAGTCCATAGCCGGCACCTTCTTCTTGGCTCTCCTTCATTTTCGTAACAATATTAACAACATGATCTGCTAGCCGCTCATAATAGCGAATAACAAAAAACAACGGTGATAGCTGTGGGATGCGTTGAACATTTGATTTCATCTCTTCTTGAATTAACGCTTGGATGTGTTGAAATAAATGATCAACTACTTCATCTTTTTCTTCAATCGAGTCATCTTGCCGGTAATCTCGTTGTTCGAGCATAGTTAACGCTTCGCTAAGCATTATTTCACTTCTTGCGTTCATCTCTTTAATTCTTTCTTCGATCTCCCCACCAATTTCTAGAACGCCATTTATTCGGAGCGTTTCTCCGACCTCAGCAATGTTTACAATTTGATCGCCAATTCGTTCAATCTCTCTAGCGACACGCATGATCGCTGATAGCTGTTGCAATTCACTTGGCATAGGAGGTTGAAATACAATAAGCTCTAATACTCGATGATGAATGTCTTGATCTAAATGATCAACTGCTTGATCTCCTTTTATAAGTGAACGAATCGTGTTTTGATCCCGCTTAAAAAGCACATCAGTAAGATCTGTCATTTGTTCTTTAGCCAGTTTTCCCATTTTAAGCAATTGTTGATAAATGTCATTGAACTCTTCATTAAAAAGTTTCACTTAATTGTATCCTCCCCTCCTTCTTGGTCATTTAGTTTATGAATTGGATGATTTTTTCATGATACAATCAGAAATTATGCCATCAACTCCAGATTGCAACAACTCGTTTGCTTCACGCTCATCATTCACCGTATAAACAAAGGTCCGCAATCCTATTTCTTTATATTCTGAAATATCTTCTGCTGAAATTAACCGTTTATGAGGATGAATGGCGTACACCTCATAAGGCTTAAATCCCCGTAAATAGTGTTGAATGTTGTGTAGCTTTTGATTGACGAGTAAACCAATTTTAATCGTTTCATTTAATTGTTTTACTTTGTACAAGCAGCGATGATCAAACGAGGAAACGACCGTGTCTTCAAAACGTCCGTACCTTTCAATCGTTTCGACAACCGCTTTTTCAATTCCTTTATAAAAGGACGGGATGTTTTTAATTTCAACGTTAATGAATGCGTCTTTAGGTAGCGCCTCAAATACTTCTGACAATGTTGGAATTGTCTCATCTTCATACTTAGGGTGGAACCAGCTTCCTGCGTCGAATTGTTTTAGTTGTTTAAGTTCATGCTCACTTACCATTCCCTCACCACTAGTTGTCCGTTGAAGTGCTTCATCATGAATGACAACGAGCTTGTTATCTTTCGTGAGGTGAACATCCAATTCAATACCAGTTGCTCCGTTGTTGATTGCTTCTTGAAAAGCTGCTATTGTATTTTCAGGAGCTAGATGAGAATAGCCTCGATGTGCGATATACATCGCTACACACCTCCATCGTGTTTAAAGTAATGTTATAAAAGGTGCCACACGTATACCGTTGTGACACCTTTTTGTATTAGCGATTCATTTCGCTCATTAAATAGTTTTTGATTGTTTCTACTGCAAATGGTATTGCAGCTTCTTTTGGATTCAGCGTTGGTTCATGCAACCCTGCTTCTCCGTCTACGCCTAGCCAGAACATAAACCCTGGAATTTCATCAAGAAAGAAGCCAAAGTCTTCTCCAGTCATCGCTTCTTTACTCAATTCAAATTGTACTTTTGGATCCGCCTGTGCAAAGTCAATAAATGATGACACGCGCGCTTCATCATTCCATACTTGTTTGTAACTCGATCCCCACTCAACGTCCACGTTACATTGAAAGCTTTTCGAAATGCCTTCACCCATGTCTAAAATGTTCTGCTTCACGAGTTGCATCGCTTCTTTTGAGCGTGTTCGAATTGTTCCTTCTGTATCCGCCCGGTCTGCAATAATGTTTTCTTTTTTACCGCTTTCGATTTTACCAATCGTAATGACTGCACTATCTAATGGATTAATCCTTCTTGAGATAATCGATTGAAGTTGTGTCACCATGTAACTCGAAGCGACGACCATATCATTTGCTTCATGTGGGAATGCTGCATGGCCACCTTTGCCATGCAAATGTAGATTAAATTCTCCAGTATTTGCGAATAACAAACCAGGCTTTGTAGAGACCGTACCTACTTTGCGGAGTGGGTCCACATGTAAAGCCATCAACCAATCAGGTTTCCATTGTTTAAAGATCGATGATTGCATCATCGGCTCTGCCCCACCAGGTCCTTCTTCAGCAGGCTGAAAAATGAACATTAGATTATCTTTTGGCTGTTCATGAGCAAAATGATTTAAAAGAGACAGCGCGATTGTCATATGAAAATCATGACCACATGCATGCATAAAGCCCTCGTGCTCTGAAGCAAAGGACAGTCCTGTTTTTTCATCCACGGGGAGCCCATCAATGTCCGTTCGATAACCAATTGTTTGTGACGGATTACTGCCTTGAACTTTAATAAAGTAACCTGTCTCCCAAGGCTCGATTGTTAAGTAATCTTGTGGCATGGCATCCACTTGCTTTTTAATTTTTGCACTTGTTTTAAATTCTTCAAATCCAGGTTCAGGAATCTTGTGTAAATCCCTTCTCAGTTCGATCATTACATCGTCACTATAAATCATCGTCTCACCTCATGATTGAAAAGACTCCCGTTTGTCATCCAAACGGGAGCATACGATTATTCTTCTTCTTTTAACTTGCGAAGCTCTTGCTTAATTTCAGTCTTGCCACGTGTACCTTCATCAATGTCTTTGATGACGCGCGCTGGAGTACCAGCTACGACTTTGTTTTCTGGTACATCTTCTGTAACGATTGCGCCTGCAGCGACAACAGATCCTTTTCCGACACGAACGCCTTCAAGAATAACTGCATTTGCACCGATAACAACATCGTCTTCAACAATAACAGGTTGCGCTGATGGTGGTTCAACAACACCTGCTAGTACGGCTCCTGCACCGATATGACAGTTCTTTCCGACAGTAGCTCGTCCACCCATAACAACGTTCATATCAATCATTGTGCCTTCACCAACGACGGATCCAATGTTGATGCTTGCGCCCATCATAATGACAGCATTGTCACCAATCTCAACTTGGTCACGAATGATTGCGCCTGGCTCAATACGCGCCTTAATGTTTTTCATGTCAAGTAAAGGAATCGCTGAGTTACGACGATCGTTTTCAACGACAAAGTCTTCAATTTTCGCTTCGTTTAAAGCAGCTTGAACTGCTTTCCACTCACCGAAAACGACAGCTCCCTTTTCATTCGGGTAAACTTTCGCACCTTCACCGAAATTACTATTTGTCACATCACCGTTAAGGTATACTTTCACCGGTGTGGATTTCTCAGCTTCAGAAATAAACTTAACAATTTCATGTCCGTCCATCATTTTCATCATTCATTTCCTCCAAACACTCTCGTAGTATCAATTTTCCTATTCTAGATTATCACATTCATAGTGTTAACAAAAGCTTAAGGTTCCCGCGAACGTTCACCTTCCACCACTTGTTCTTCGTTTTCAGTTAGTTCTTCAAAGCTTTCATGTGTTTTTACATAAAGGTCTCGCGCAGGTAATGCGAAATCTACCCCTTCTTCATGTAAGATCTCAACGATCCGTAAGTTAATCCCTTCTTTCACAATCAGCCACTCATCCCAAGCAGTCGTTTTCGTGAAAAAGTAAAACATCAATTCGATCCCCGATTGATTGAAATCGTGTAATCGAACAAAAATCGTCCCTTGATCAATTCCTTCATGCTCTCGCAATTCGTTTTCAATACGCTCTCGTGAACGCTTCAATGAAGCAATCGGCGTCTCAAATGGGAATTGAATTTCAAATGCGATTTGTCGTTTATTCATTTCAGACCAGTTCGTTATCGGTTCGTGAGCAAGAGTTGAATTCGGGACCGTAACAAGGCCTTCTGAAAACGTTCGTACTTTCGTACTTCGAAATGAAATGTCTTCGACAATGCCTTCAACGGTTGGGGTTTCGATCCAATCTCCTTTTTTAAACGGTCGTTCTGTGACGATAATAATACCGCCAAAGAAGTTCCCAATCGTGTCTTGTGCAGCCAAGGCGAAAGCTAGTCCACCTAAACCAAGTCCTGCGATAAAGCCATTAATGTCGAAGCCCCACGTGTCTAGAATCACTGTTAACGTTAAGGCAATGATAATTGCTCGTAACATCCTTGATAAAAACGGCACGAGCATACTGTCTTCGTCTCCGTCTAAACGCATGCTAAGCTTTTTAAACATGTTAGACGTTGTTCCTGAAAAGTTAAATAATCCCCAACCGATCGTAATAATAATTGTCGTTCTGAACACTGTCGTAATTACGTCAAACCGTCTACTTTCAACGGCAGTCGGATCCGCTGGGAATAAGTATAACAAAGCAAGGTAAAGCCCTAATGTAACGAAGAAGAACCGCAGTGGCTTTTGATAACTAAGTAGGAAATTCGGAATGACTTCACTTTGACTTTTCCTGGATACTCTTAATACGAAGGCAAAGACATATCGCGTAAATAATTTACGCAGAAATAGAAACATACAAATGATTAAAAACGCAAATACAAATCTAAGCCAAGGGTAACTCTCTAATGATTCATAATATAATTCAACCATCTAAACCTCCAAAACGAAAAAAGAGAGAATCATTCGATTCCCCCATCGTCTGATCTCTTATTCATTGTCATGTCGACACTTTTGTACGTTCTAATGTAAGCACATGATCTAATAATTCATGTACTGCCTCTTCGTCCAATCGCTTATCCCATTTGCCTTCTCTAATTAACAATGCCTGCTCAATTACTTTCGAATTCTCCCAACGTTTCAGCGCCCAAAGCGCACCTTTCGTTTTGGAAGCCATTCGCCCGAGCTCTTTAAAACACCAAGAACGGCAAGCATTTAGGACAGCTTCATGACCGTACGGATCATAAAACGGGTGAAATACATTTAGTTTGTGTTGACGAAGTGATCCTTTCATCGCCTCGTTTAGCCACGGTACAGGTACTTCTCCAATCACTTCTTGCGCAGGCTTTCCTGCGATCAGTTTTCCAGATTGATAACAAATGGTAAAATCCATCAGCAAACCTTCATCCATACCTTCATGCTTCATCACAGCGTCAAGACCTCGCCGCTTAATTAGCACGAATTCATAAGATGGCAATGAATGAGGATGGGTTACTTCTTCTTCAAGAACACACAAAAACTCAAGTCCATTTCCAGGTACTTCAAGTTCTTCCTCACTTAACAATTCCAGTAATCTCTGTTGGTCTTCTGCACGAATTGGGCGATTTACGACACAGAATATGTCTAAATCACTTACCTCCTCGTCATAATCACCTAAAACCTTCGAGCCACTCAAGTACAAGCCTGTGAGGCGGTCTTTAAGAACCGTACTTACCACTTCTTTTAAATGACGCAAATAATCGTCAATCTGGTCATCCATGATCAGCATCTTCCTCCATCCATATCATTAAGTATGATTTATCTAATGCATATTTATATGCACTTAAGAATATGTTAGCTGATTGTTTGAGATGTTGCAATCAAAAAGAAAAAGAACGAGGCAAAAGCCTCGTTTCAATGGGTCCGTTCATATATAGGAGGGAATTACATGTCACTGATACAGACCGGGGTATGGCACTTTCACTCAATGGAAAGAAGTAAAACATCGGCGGATATGTCTACTCCCTTCCATATGATATCTTATGCGAGCTACCTTATACTCTAGTAATGACTTGACCTACTCTAGCAATAATTCCGTCATTGCCTACTGACTTTTATGATTAACGATCACAAGAGATATAAATAGTTCCTCTTAGACGTGAACGGCTTTTTTCTTTTTCTGGCTTTCGACCATAATCATGATCAGGTCTAGAATCTCTTTGCGTTGGGTACCAAGGTGGAGCAGGCTTTTGATAACCACTCTCAAAAACGTTATCGTCCTTCCCGCAGTCACTTTTACGATCGTCGTTACGATCTTCACGACACGAACACCCGTTCCAACGATGACGAGATTTTCCCATTTGTAGACACCTCCTTCGTGAAAATAAGGAGCACGAAGTACGTGCTCCTAATAAAGATTAGTCATCACATTCGATTTCGAAACGGATGCGACAACGCTCTTCGCGTCTACATTTGTCTTTCTTCTCACAGCAATCATAATCATAATCGTAATCTTTCTTACATCCACAGTGACGACGGCGCTCACAACCACAGCCGCGACCATGACCACGACCACCTTTGTTGTTACCACCAAAACATCCGAATAAGTTATCCCAATGATTAAATGACATTTATTTACTCTCCTTTAATCAACCATATTTTTGCTTACAGTTAATTCTATGTAGCAATGGAACATGCCTTGTAATTGAAAGACCTAGATTAAAGGAAAAACGAGCAAAACGTCTATGAAATTGGGTAGTTTAATAGACCATCGTCTTTATGATGGAACAAAAAAACTGCTGAGAAATTGTTCCTCAGCAGTAAAAATCGTTATTCTTTATCGTTTTTATTTTCGTCTTTATTACGACGAACAATCGTATCTAGAAGATCAAGAATCTCATCTTTGCTTAAATCATCAGCACGAGTTTCTCGTTTTTGCTCTGACACTGTTGACGAATCATCTGTAGATTGTTCGTCCGTTGTTGTTCGATCTTCAGTGTCTTCCGTTTCTTCTGTTGCGTAACGAGGTTCATCTTGACGCGTTTCGTTTTCTGCATGTTGTTCGTTTTGTGGGTCTACGTGATCTTTGTTGCCCTCTTTTGTAGCTGTTAAATACCTTCTCTCACCTTCACGATCATCAACGACGACATACGGTTTCTTTGATCTCGTTTCTTTATCAAACAAACTGTACATGACTGGGATAAACACGAGCGTGAGTAGTGTACTACTAATCAAACCACCAATGACCGCAATCGCCATCGGTTGTTGCATTTCTGCACCTTCACCCATACCAATTGCAATTGGTACCATACCGAGAATCGCGGTAACAGACGTCATCACAATCGGTCTCGTTCTTAATTGGACGGATTCAACTAAAGCGTCATACGTTGACATCCCTGCTCGCTTACGTTGATTCACGAAGTCGAGCATAACGATTCCGTTGTTGACGGCAATACCGACGAGGATAATGATCCCGATAAACGCGGTAATTCCGATTGCTGTTTGCGTTGCAGTTAAAGCAATCGCAACACCAATAATGACGAGCGGTACAGTAAGCATCATAATAAATGGTAACTTAAAGGACTCAAACTGTGCAGCCATGATGAGGTAAATAAAGATAATCGCTAATGCAAGTGCCAAAATCATACTCGCAATCGCATCATCTAAGATTTCTTGCTCCCCACCAAATGAGAATTGTGCACCGTCTGGCAATTCAATTTCCGCTACAGCTTCTTCAATTGATGCGGATACATCACTCAAAACAGCAGCAGTCGTGTAACTTACTGTAAATTCAACAGCTTCCTCTTGGTCCGCTCGCTGAATCGACGCTGGACTTTCACCGTCAGATATCTCAGCAACATCTCCTAAGTTTACCGTTTCACCTTCACTGTTTCGAATGGTTAATACTTCAAGTTCTTCAATCGTATCGGTATAACTACTATCTAAACCAACGACAACTTCATATGTGGAAGACGATGCATTTTCGTCGTTCTCTTCCTCGTCATCGCCATTGCTCGTAAGTTGAACGAGTGCAATCGTTTCACCGCGAGTTGCTTCACTCACTTGACTTGCAATTTCAGCAGGCGTTAATCCATTTTCTAATGCTTCATCAGAATCAACGTCGATGGCGATTTCTGGAATCGTTTCTTCGATACTAAGTTCAACATCGTTTATGATGTTGTAATCGAGTAATTCATCTTCTAAGTCATATGCAAAGTCATATAACTCTGAGCGATCCTCATGGGAAACGATAAA
The DNA here is from genome assembly GCA_012970285.1 of Bacillaceae bacterium JMAK1. Taxonomy (GTDB): domain Bacteria; phylum Bacillota; class Bacilli; order Bacillales; family Marinococcaceae; genus Geomicrobium_A. The sequence continues at coordinate 393,471 of JIBW01000002.1, read as the reverse complement.
TGGTACAGTGTTCGCTTCGCCACCCATCGCAGCAGACATCGTATATGCACTTAATTCCTCGACTCCATCATCGGCACGTTCTAGATCGCGAGTAATCGATTCAACGAATTCTGCATCCGTTAATGTTCGCTCATCCATCGGTACGAGTGAAACGATAATCTCCGCAACATGAGATTGACCATTTCCGCCCATATCCATTGAAGAGCCTCCAATGGTCGCAGAGTAATCGGCAATTTCTTGGTAATCATCGAGTACTTCTTCAATTGCCGCAACCGCTTCATCCGTTCTTTCTAGACTGGTTCCTGGCTCCATTTCAACGTCAACATTAAACGAGCCTTGATCACTTTCTGGTAAGAGCTCCGTACCAACGGTAAAGAGTCCTGCAATACCACCAAATAACAACAAGAATGTGATGGCGATTACTGATTTACGATGGGCAAGCGACCAGTGGGTCATATTTTCTAGCCAATTCATCGATTTGGAATTACGACGTTTGTCTTCAATGTCTTCATCCGGTGTTTTTAACACACGACTTGCTACCATCGGTACGACGGTAATTGCGACGAGTAATGAAGACAATAAACTAAACGACACGGTTAATGCTAATTCTCTAAAGATGTCACCTACAATACCTGAAATAAAGACGATCGGTAGGAACACAGAGATGGTCGTCAATGTCGAAGCGACAATTGCACCGAAGACTTCTTTTGTTCCTTCACGTGCTGCGTCTTTTGGCGTTTTGCCTTTCGATAAGTGACGATAAATGTTCTCAATTACTACGATGGCGTTGTCAATAACAAGGCCAATTCCGAGTGCTAAACCACCGAGTGTCATAATGTTTAGTCCGATGTCTAGGAAATACATGAACGCAAACGTTACGATAACAGAAAATGGAATAGCAAGCCCAATAATGAATGGTGTTTTCAAGTTCCTAAGGAATAAGAAAAGCACCGACATTGCTAACACACCACCAAGAATCAACGCTGATAGTACGCTATTAATCGCTTGGTTAATAAAGTCACCCTCATCATATAAGGTTACGACTTCTAAATCTTCATAGTCACTATCATTTAATAACTCATCAAGTCGATCATTCACTGCATTTGACGTTTGCGTCGTGTTTGCATTAGATTCTTGCATGATCGACAGCGTAATGGCTTCTTCTAAGTTGGCCCGGGTAATGGTCGACTGATCTTCGGTAACGACATCTGCCTCACCAACATCATCTACCGTAACTTGATCCCCACTTCCTGGATCAACCCCAACAACGACATCTCGTATGTCATCAAGAGTCGTGAGTTCACTGATTACACGCGTCGTTAAACTAAGTTCGTCTTGTTCAACCGTTCCACCAGGCATTGATACGTTGTTCGCCTGTATGGCCCCTGTAATATCTTCTTGGGTCAGTGAATAATCGTCCATAAGTTCTCGGTCAAGATTTATTTCAACGATTTCACTTAAACTACCTGCTTCGTCAACACTTGCGACACCAGGAATGTTTAGTAATTCATCTTCAAGACTAAGTACATCATCTTGGAAATCAATGACATCATCACCCGATGTGACAGCAAGTTGCATCATTGGGAACATCGATGGGTCAAACTGTAAAAAGCTCGGCTCATCTACTTCATCTGGTAAATCAACTTGCCTTAGCGTATTAATAATCTCCAGTTCAACATCACTAATCGATGTGTCCCAATCGAACTGCAAGATGATCATTGATGTTCCTTCCATACTGTTTGACTGCATTAATTCTAATCCAGTCGTTCTGGAAAGCTGGTTTTCAATCGGCTCGGTCACTTCAGATAACACTTCTTCAGGACCGGCATTTTGATAACTCGTAACTACTGCTGCAACTGGTGGTTCAATGTCTGGAATCAGCTGCAAAGGCAACCTTGTCGAAGAGACGATTCCCATAATGATAAAGAGAATCATGACCACGATCGTAAATACCGGACGCCTTATGGAAAAGTTCGTCATGCACTCCACCCCTATTTCTTTTCTATCTTTACTGATCATACACAGTGAACATGAACTGTATATGACTTGGTACATTTGTCATCATTCGTTCACATTTCATCTTTCATTATCTGCTTCGTTAATCGTTACGTACATGCTCGTTCCAACGTTACGTTTACTTTCTACTTTGATAGTAAACTTATGCAAATCTAAAATACGTTTAACGAGGGAGAGTCCCAGTCCATTACCGCTAATTTGAGGTGTTCTAGACGTATCAACCGTGTAAAACCTCTCAAATACATAAGGCAGATGTTCTTTAGGAATGCCAATTCCTTGATCACGAAAAATGATCGTAAATTTGCCCCGTTCATGTTTAGCTTCAATATCAATGACCCCACCTCGGTCGGAGAACTTAATCGCATTCGTGAGCAAGTTCATCCACACTTGTTCCATTAAATCTTGATCGGCAACAATCATAATTTGAGGGAGATCAATGTTGATCGTTATGTTTTTTTGTTCCCATAACAATTGGGTTGAAAGAACGACGCGTCGAATTTGTTCGTCAACTAAGTATTCGTGCTTTTCAATGGGATGATGTTCTGACTCGAGCGAAGCGAGTTGGAGTAAATGGTCACTCAGTCGTGAAAGTCGTTGTGTGCTTGAATGGATAATGTCTAAGTACTCTTTTTGTTCATCTTCTTTTACGACACCGTCACGTATTGCCTGAACGAATCCATTAATTGTCGTCATTGGGGACTTAAATTCATGTGAAACATTGCTAACAAATTCTTGCCTCATCGTTTCAATTTGTTGTAGTTCTTTTGACATGTAATTAAAGTTGTCGACGAGCTCGCCTATCTCATCTTCCCTTTTTTTCTTAATGTAAACCGAGAAATCCCCTTTCGCCATTTTCCTAGCAGCATTGGATAATTGATTAATCGGTGAAATAATTGGGGTAGACGCTACTAAAAACCCTAAGCTACCGATAATTAATACGATCATCAATACGACGAGTACAACATGCCGAACTGCTTCGGACTCCTCTGTAATGTCAAACTGGTAGACGAACGCATAATCTTCGCCTTGGACTTCTTGTGGAACAACAACTTCAAACATATCTACATCACTTCGAAATGTAAAAGCTGTTTCTAATTCGTCTAGCCGATCCATGCGATCCGTTGATGTCGCTGATATTGAACTCGCTTGTTCAGTTGCAAATGCCACATCACGGTTCGCATTGACCGCAATTACTTCGGCATGAAAAGACTGAGCTAATTCCTCAATGTCCTCAAATGAGTCGAGCTCTTTTGCTTGAAGTACCGTATTCATTCCTGACTCGATACTCGTTACCGACAATTCAGATTGGTAATGTTCTGGATACATGAAATAAGCATACACGTAAGCAATCAATAAACTCACAAATAAAACGACGATAAACGTAATGACAATGCGCACATGAAAACGTTGACGCCAAAGTAGAAATAGCATTTAATTCATCGCCTCGAGTGCATAGCCGAGACCCCGCACTGTTTTTATTGATAACTCTGGTAGATGACGTATCTTTTCTCGCAAGCGTTTAATATGTACATCAACCGTACGATCGTCACCCGTAAAATCAATTCCCCATATTGATTCGATTAATTGTTCCCTCGTAAAGATCTTTCCCGGAAATTTCGCTAGATGAAAAAGCAATTCACATTCTTTCTTCTTTAAGATTACAACTTCATCGCCATTAATTACTTGGAGACGGTCTAAATCAATCGTATACGTTCCAAAAGTCGTGATTTGCTGGCTTCCGCTATCAGAACGTTTTAGAAGAGCTTTTACACGTAACGTCATTTCAATAGGATCGAACGGCTTTACTAAGTAATCATCCGTTCCGGCATTAAATCCGTTAATTTTATCTTTAGACTCTCCTTTTGCAGTAATCATTAGAATCGGGATCGATGACTGTTCACGAATTGATTTCGTCAATTCAATCCCATCAAGTTTAGGCATCATCACATCGATTAATGCAAGAGAGACGTCTTGCTGCTTAATGTATACTAGCGCTTCTTTTCCATCCCGAGCTTCGATTACTTTATAACTTGCATTTTCTAAGTATAAACGGATTAACTTTCGAATATGTGCATCATCATCAGCAACAAGGATTGTCGTCAATTCAAGCCCTCCTTATCCCCTTAGTGTATACCTATAACATGAACTGATTATGACAAATAAGAATGAAAATCGCAAAAAACGGCTACTAGACCTGAAACAAACAGATTTTATTCGTATTTTATATTGTGGTTCTATTTAATTTCCCATATAATAGTAATGCAATTCAGAAAATTAAAAGGGGGCATATCATGATTAAATTTCCATTGCGAATCAGTTTTTTGGTAGCGCTTACATCGACATTTGTTTTAGCTAGTTGCGGCATCGATTCTGCCAGTGATGACTTGGACACTTCCGAAGGGGAATCACCGACTGGCGCAGAGACGATTGATGAAGATGACGTAGATCCCGACGAAACAGAAGATTCATCCGAAAACAATGAAGATGTCATTACGATTGAGGTGGGACACGTTGCTCCGCCGAATGAAGCGTATTCCATCGGCATGGAAGCATTTGCCGAACAATTGCTAGAAGAAACAGATGGTAGCATCGAACTTTCCATTTACGGCGGGGGCCAGCTCGGTGGTGAGCGGGATATGGTAGAACAAATTACGTTCGGAACGTTAGACATGGGACTAATCACTTCAGGCCCCGTCGGTAATTTCGTACCTGAACTAGCGGTATTAGAAATGCCATTTCTGTTCGAAAGTACCGACCATGTATATGAAACAGTTGACGGTGAAATCGGTGACGAATTACTCGGATATATGGAGAACGCCAACATGGTTGGACTAGGCATTTGGGAAAATGGATTCCGTCACTTCTCAAATGACTCTCATCCTATTTTGCACCCTGATGATTTATCAGGTCTAACCATGCGTACGATTGAAAACGACATGCACGTAGATACGTACAATGCATTAGGCGCGTCACCGACACCGATTGCTTGGCCAGAAACGTACTCTTCAATCCAACAAGGAATTGTTGATGGTCTTGATACGTCTTACGGGGTATTTGAAAGTGGTAATCTATTTGAAGTGCAAGACTACTATACAGAAACGAACCTCTATTATGCATCGGCTTACTTAATCATGAATCAAGACCGTTTCGACTCTTTGCCTGAAGATGTACAAGACACATTACGTACGTTAGGTCGCTCATTTGCTAGCGAGCAGCGAGCCATTAATCAAGATATGGAAGTCGAGCAAAAACAACATATGATTGATGAAGGTATGGAAATTGTTGATCATTCAGAAGTTGATATTGAAGCGTTTCGCGAATCGGTACAATCTGTGTACGATCGTCACGCTGATTCCTTCGGGGACTATGTTGAGCGTATTACGAATTTAAACCGTTGACAATAGAAGGTAGGGATCAGATTGTGGCACAAAATCATCAAAAAAACCAATCGCACCGTTGAAAATATAACTGCTCTTTTGCTTGCACTCATGGTTCTCGCTGTTTTTGTGCAAATCATTAGCCGTGCGTTATTTAATATGTCATTTCCTTGGACCGAAGAACTTGCCCGTTATCTTATGATTTGGGTTACCTTTCTCGGTGCTAGTTTCGCTTTTCAGTACGGCGCACATATTAGCATAGAGGCTTTCGTTACGAGACTTAAAAAACAATGGTCACAAATCCTTCACGTCGTTGTAGCCATTGTCTGTACAGTATTCTTTTTTATCTTAATCGTAAAGGGCATTGAAATGATGGATCGCTCTATGATACAGCGATCGGCAGCACTCGGCATTCCTATGGGCTATGTGTATAGTGTCATCCCTATAAGCGGATGTTTAATGATTCTTAATTTAATTGACGTCACGATTAAAGCGTTAAAACAACCAGAACATACCGATTCGACAAAGAAGGGCATCGAAGGGGTGGAATAAATGGTTATCCTTTTATTTGTCGCACTATTCGTATTATTCCTGATTAACGTCCCGATTGCGATTGCCCTTGGACTTGCATCTGTTATTGTCTTCGTGGCAAGCGGACAAACCGACTTAATTACGTTACCTCAACGAATGTTCGCTGCCTTAGACTCGTTTCCATTAATGGCGGCACCTTTCTTCATTTTAGCTGGGAAGTTAATGGAACACGGCGGAATCTCGCAACGCATCGTTGACTTCGCCAAAAGTCTTGTCGGACAATTTCGCGGCGGATTAGCACACGTTGCAATTGTCTCTTGTTTAATCTTTGCCGCCCTTTCAGGTTCGGCATCCGCAACAACCGCCGCAGTTGGTGCGATTTTAATTTCATCCATGGTTAAAAACGGCTATGACCGCAACTTCGCAGCTGCAGTTAATGCGGCAGGCGGAACGACTGGGATTATTATTCCACCTAGCGTACCTTTAGTGTTGTATGGTGTTTCAGCAGGTACGTCGGTTGGCGCATTGTTCATCGCTGGAATTTTACCAGGCATTATGATTGGCTTGTCGTTAATGCTCGTCGCTTATATAATTTCAAGGATTAAAGGGTATGGCGCAGCCTCTGAACCGACGAACATAAGAAAAATTGGAACTTCTTTTAAAGATGCTTTTCTCGCTTTACTCATGCCCATCATTATTTTAGGAGGTATTTACGGTGGCTTTTTTACACCGACCGAAGCCTCGGCAATCGCGGTTGTATATGGATTTTTGGTCGGTATTTTTGTATACAAGCAATTAACGCTTGGCGTTATGAGAAAAATACTCGTAGAATCTGCGGTAACTTCGTCAGTAATTATGTTCATCATCTCAACTGCAGCTTTATTTGGAATGATTTTAACACGAGAACAAGTTCCTCAATCGTTCGCAGGTCTGATTATGGACTCAGCGTTATCACCGATTATGATTATTTTGTTAATTAACGTTATGCTCTTGCTGATCGGAACGTTTATGGAGACAATTGCGTCCGTAATCATTCTCACACCAATTCTTCTCCCGATTGTTACAAGTATCGGTATGGACCCTGTGCATTTTGGCATAATTATGATCGTTAACTTATCAATCGGTCTTATTACTCCACCTGTTGGCGTCTCGTTATTTGTCGCAGCACAAGTCGGGGAAACGAAGTTCGAAGGTGTTGTCCGAGCGGTTACACCATTTCTCTTAATGATGATTATCAATGTGCTTATTGTCACGTTCTTCCCTTTCCTAAGCATGGGCTTGCTACAATTACGTCAATAAAAAAAAAAACGATGAATGGCACTTTGGCCGTTCATCGTTTTTGTTTATTGTTCATGAACTGTCGGTTTCTTAAGCGTCGCACCAACACGCTGTTTTTTGAGAAGTGGGTAAAGCTTTAAGAATACGGGAACGAACACCGCACCGACGACAATTCCTTTAATTAAGTTAAAAGGTAGAATACCACCTAACACCATCGTAAGCATCATACCGCTAGAAAGATCCATTCCGACGAGCCATACATATGCCGGTAAGAAGATAAAGTAATTTAATACACTAAGAATGACTGTTAAGGAAACCGTACCGACACCAATTCCAAGTACGAGACTCTTTGTCGTACGGAAACGACGATAAATGTATGCAATCGGCAACACGAACGCTAAGCTTGCCATGAAGTTCGTGACCATACCGATCGGGTCGCCCGCTCCCATAAACAAGGTGTACAATGCAATCTTAACCCCGGCAACTGCAATGCCGGCAACTGGCGAAAATAAAATCGCTGCTAAAAGAACTGGAATCTCACTAAAATCCAAGCTCAAAAAATTTGCCGGTAAAAACGGAATTGGGAAACTAATAAACATGAACGCAGTTCCCATTGCACCTAATATTGCGTAGCTTACGAGCTGAAACGTCTTTGTTTGTTGATTCATATCTCAATCTCTCCCTTCTTCGGTAAAAAAGGGATAACAGAGGCATCATTGTTTTGATAATAAAAACGAGAAAAGCCCCTTTGTTGAAGAACAAAGGGGCTTAATTATCAAATCAAATGATTCGCAAAATAAACATGTATCAACAATAGATACAGGCTTAGAATCGCAAACGATTCTCTGCAATCTTCTCCCATCCAGACTTTACTGTCGGCTCTGGAATTACACCAGATCAACCACTTAAAAAATTAAGCAGCTCACGGACTTATCACAACGATCGTGAATCACCGCCGGTCGGGAATTTCACCCTGCCCCGAAGACCAATTTATTTTATTATGTTTCTATCCTACTGCACTTTATTGATAACGTCAAGTCGTTTACTCGGATTTAATTCTTTTTTCTGAAAAGTCTTACGCTCGCTCCCTACACGCACACATGACGGTACAGGTTTAGTTTTCACCCAGATGGGTACCCTTTCTAAGACGAAAAACGCGCAAGGAGGCACACATGCACATTCGATTTGGGTTTGTTTCTAATGCTGTACACCTCTACGAAGCATCCCCGGCAAAAACAATGACGTTCTCAAGATTTAGTTCATTAGATTCTAAAGATGCTCTTGCAAAGTTACATGCGATTACCGAAGAAAACTTGCGCCGCACACGTCGCATTCTTCTTTACGCCGTTGCACAACAAATTCCATTGTATCGTTTTTCTTCATCAATCGTTCCGCTTGCGACTCATGATGAAGTCGAATTTGATTACATTACTCCTTTTAAGCACTTATACGAGGAAATCGGTGATCTTGTTAAATCGAATCAATTACGAACGAGTTTTCATCCGAATCAATTCACATTATTCACAAGTCCAAAACAGCACGTAACCGATAATGCAATAAAAGATTTAACGTATCATTACGAGTTAAGTAAAGCGATGAACCTTCATAAAGAGATTCGTATAAACATTCATATCGGCGGGACCTACAATGATCGTTCTGAAGCGATTAAACGCTTTTCGCACAATATACAGTCGATTCCTAAAGCCATTGCAAAGCAGATGACATTTGAAAATGATGATAAAACGTATACAACGACTGAAACACTTGAACTATGTGAACGTCACGAGTTCCCAATGATGTTTGATTATCATCATTACATGGCAAATCATGATGAAAATGAAGACCTAAATGAACTGCTACCTCGTATTTTTAAAACATGGGAAAGAACTGGTCAACCACCAAAAATTCATCTTTCTTCCCCAAAGTCAGAGAATGCTTTTCGCAGTCATTCAGATTATGTAAGCATCGACTTTATACGTCCTTTACTCGACGTATTAAAATCACTCGACACGTCTGTGGATGTCATGATTGAAGCTAAACAAAAAGACCGAGCTTGCCTTCAACTAATTGAAGACATTACAAAGATTCGCGGATACAAACGCCATTCTGGCGGTATGATTTCACGATAAAAAAACGGCCACTGCACGAACGGGAGAACCGTCACCATCTTTAATTTTAAGTGGTAGTCCAACGAATAAAAACGGTTCTAACTCAGGAAGCCTCTCTAACGATACTAAATTTGTATACGTCACAATTTGTCTTTTTAATAGCGCACGCTCTAATGCTTCACTGATGTCGCCACCAACAAACGGAGGACAAGCCTTTACAATCTGTTCATACTGATCAATATCAACGAATTCAGCAAAGATTAATCCAGTCTTTTCTGGGAAAGGCCGTCGTAGGTCGACTCTTACTGCTTGACCGAGGAACTGTTGGAGTGGAATCTCACTCAACGTTAAACCATCTTCGTGCATATGAGAAAATGCATCAACATGTGTTCCCGTATGGCTACCCATTGATACTTGGCGAACGACATACTGATCCTCGCTAAGAGTACACACGGTATCAATTGAAACTTCTGGGTCCCCAGGATATACATCCATCCCGTCATGCATCGTTTGACTTAGGTCAATAACTTTCAAACAAAACTCTCCTTACGCCTCGCACTGCGAGGCGATTTTAGATGACATCGTATCCTTGATCTTCAATCTCTTCTATAATTGCTTCTTTCGAGATTGTTTTTTCGTTGTAGTCAATACCCACTTGATGCTTGTTCAAATCTACGTCAACACGTGTGACACCGTTAAGTTTACCGACACTCGTCTCAATCGCTTGTACACAATGATTACAAGACATCCCTTGTACAGAAATTGTATCTTTCATATCGATCCCTCCTCTGCACCATCGTAACATGGGCTACTCTGTGATCAAAAACTTCCGCTTCTCATGTTCATTTCTTAACGTCTTATGTTATTTCATTGTTCACTCATACATTATTGAAAACCAACTTCGATACACTCACGTACCCTTGGTATTAACAAGACGTGAGGTGAACTAAAATGATAACGATTGATCAAGTTTCAAAGTCTTACGGGAAAAAACAAGTTCTACACAACGTATCATTAACGATTCCTGAAGGCTCTTGCTTTGGGCTCGTTGGACCAAACGGTGCGGGGAAATCTACTTTATTAAAATTAATTACGATGATATTGTCAGCAGATCGCGGTGAGATTATGATTGCCGGTGAAAGCACGCAACGTAATTCTGTGAAAATTAAACGACAACTCGGGTACGTCCCTCAAGAGATCTGTTTAGAGGAAACGTTAACAGTTGAAGATAATTTGAAGTTTTTTAGTCAAATTTACAATGTGCCTTCAGCCATTCATAAGGAGAGGATTAATCATGTCCTCAAAACAATTCAACTAGAAGATCGCAGAAAAACGATCGTAAAACAATTGTCTGGCGGTATGCAACGCCGCTTAAACATTGGATGCACGTTGCTTCACGATCCGATGCTCTTGATTATGGATGAACCGACCGTCGGAGTAGACCCAAACTCACGAAACGAAATTTATAACGTTGTAAAAACGTTAATCAAATCGAACAAAACCGTCATATATAGTAGTCACTACATGGAAGAAATCGAGAAACTATGTGACCTCGTTTGTTTTCTTAATCACGGAGAAGTGATTGACATGGATTCCCCACAAACGATTAAACAGAACAACACGACTAAAGCCGTGGAAGTGTCACTTCAAACCAATGACCTCAAACACTTTCAACACTTAGGAGAACCGAAAGAGACTAAAAATGGCTATGTATTCTCTACTGATGATCCGTTACGACTCATTCAACAACTTACAACAACAATGAAAGAACAGAGCCTTGACGTTACCCATTTGCAAATGGTGACCCCCTCTTTAGAAGATATTTACTTACAAAAAACAGGCCAATCATTATCTGAGGAGGGTCAGTCATGAGCGCGCATCTTTCACTTGAGTTAAAGAAAATGCTCCGTGACAAAGGGCTGGTTTTCTGGACGTTGTTGTTACCGATCTTTTTTATCGTCATTTTCGCATCCATTTTTGGTAATCAATCAAACACAACGTCACTTTCCCTCCATGTCGTTGTAACTGAACCTACGACGTTAACCGCTCCATTCATTGAACAGCTAGAGTACATTGACTCGATAGATCTAGAACAAATTGAGACGACAAATTCAGCAACCGAACTCCTTGAAAGTGGTGAAATTTCGACATTACTAGAGATGAATGGTGAGCAACTAACCCTCCATTATGATGATTCACAACAAGACACTGCAGGCGCCCTTTATGGCATTGTCGACAATGTATCTCAGCACCTTCATTTACAAGCAAGCCAACAAAACGTAAGTAATTATGTCGATGACGAAGCAACCACTGAAGAATGGTTTGCAGCACCTTTCCAACTTGAAGCGGTGTCAATCAACGAACAGTCTGTTGATGCCATCACGCACATCGTACCAGGTTACGCAGTCATGTTTACGTTTTTCATCTGTATATCTATGGTTTCTTCATTTTTAAAAGACCTTCGACAAGGCATGGTTTCGAGACTTGCGACGAGTCCAAAACATCCTTTGCATTATTTACTCGGAAAATGGTTGGCATTTATCGTTGTTGTGATGTTGCAAATTGTCATTCTCCTTGGCTTTGGATGGCTCGTATACGATGTTCAGATCGGCAATCTTATTGCCATTTTCACTCTCTCACTATTTCTTTCAATGACAGCAACTGCCATTGGTTTACTCATTAGTGTTGCTGTTCGTTCAGAGAACTCTGGAATTGCTATCACACAAGTACTCGCTTTAGGGGGAGCAATCGTTTCTGGATTATGGATGCCGATTGAATTTATGCCAAGTTTCGTCCAACAAGCGAGTGTTTTCTTCCCACAATATTGGGCACATCAAGCATTTTTAGACGTCATGGCATCAAGCGGAACAATTTTAAGCATTCTTCCTTCATTATTGATATTGCTAGTGTTTACAACCGTTTGCCTAGCGATCGCTCTTTTCCTTTATCCTCGTTTCCTGCGGGATGCTGCCTAACACGATAATACGATGGATATTCATCTTCTGCTCCGTTATACTATTAATAGAAGTTGCATGACAGGGAGGTTACGATGATGGATGAGGAAGTAGAAATGATGGAACACGAACATTCCAAACACCCTATTGAACCGAATGCTGATAAAGAACGCATGTTAAAGCGATTACGCCGTGTTGAAGGACAAATCCGTGGATTACAAAACATGGTTCAAGATGATCGCTATTGTGTAGATATATTAATTCAAATTAGTGCAGTTCAAGCTGCACTAAAGAAAGTCGGTTACTCGCTTTTAGAGCATCACGCCAAAACGTGTGTTGTCCATGATATTAAAAATGGCAAAGAAGAAGAAACATTAAACGAGCTTATGAAAGTCATTGATCAATACGCAAAGTCATAAAGAAAGCCTCTGCATAGCGCAGAGGCTTTCTTTATGACTTATGAAATTTGCGAGCGATTATTGCCTAATAAATTGACGTTCATCTTCGTTTAACCCACAAGCTGCGCATTGGATACGATTATGAGGTCCTTTGTAAGGAAGGTGAAAAGGATCAAGATCACTCTGCTCATATGACTGAACTACATCGCCATTCTGAGGGTCTAATTTAACCGCTTGTGGCGACTGTTCAATGATGTGAAACCGCGTTTTATTCGTTTTACATGCTGGACATACGTAATGACTCATGAATCATTCCTCCTGTTTTCGTTAGATTGTCCAAAACGACGATGCTCTATCCAATTTGAATTAAAAAAGACCCGCTCCTCTTGATCACTGACAAACAAGACGTTATGGAGATGCCGTACTCGCGAATAAAAAAGCAGCTACTGTGGTTACGCTTTTCGAGGGCGTAACTACAGTAGCTGCTTTTTTTAGTACGTATCCGATCAGAGAATCTGAGGACCAACCGGCCTGCTTTTCATTACTCTGGTGCTACAACGACACCGCAACCGATTCGGTCACCCGAGTCTCCTGTAGCGCGAGTGTCCTCATCTGCACCTGGTGCGTCACTTTCACTTGATTGATAGCGATCTGGAATATTCGCGAAATTGTCTCGACCTTCATGAACAATCAGTGAAACATCGTTCTCTAATAATTGTTCTGGTGTGAATTGATCAAGCATAAATGTTGCTTGTGCAGTTCCATCTTCATTTACGTAGAGCGATGGCAAGTCCCCCGTATGATGACCGTGATCATGTTCAGATAAAGAAAAATGACCACCTGCACTCATAAACGGACCTTCTTCTGCATCAACTTCACAAACGCCATTTTCATGAATGTGATACCCATGGAATCCTTCAGGTTTTAACCCTTCTACCTTCGTATGAACGACCGTTTTCCCTTGACTATCCTGGTAAAAGTTCGCTTCACCAATTTGGTCATAATTCGTATTCACAATTTCTGCAACTGCAGTTGGTCTTAGCGGGGCATGATCTTGCTGTGTGGCACTCACTTCATAAGCTTCTTCATTTTCAGGTGCACTTTCGTCATTTGCACAGCCTACTATTAGCATCGCAAGTAAAACGACTAAGAGCTTCTTCATAAAAACGCCTCCCGTTCGTATACTCGTATCCTTGACACAAACAGGCGACGTCTATACATTAAAGTACTAGTTATTGTTCAAAAGAATAGACTCGTTCTCCATTGATCCACGTACTGACAAGTGTCGTCGTATAAAGAAACGGATGCCCGGTCCAAATAACAACGTCTGCATCCATCCCCGAACACAGCTCACCGACTCGGTCTTGTAATCCTATATGCTTTGCAGCATTAGACGTTATTGCGCGAAACGCTGCGCTTTGTTTTAGACCCGCTTTTACTGCCTCACTTGCGCTTTGAACTAAATAATTAATGGCAATGACAGGATGGTCCGTCGTTATCGCATAATTCATATTGCGAAGTTCAAATTCCATCACAGTTTGCCAACCTTTGTTTTTCGTTTCTACTTTTGATTTAGGAGACATCGTCGGTCCTACAGAAATGGACACATCTTTTTCTTTCAAGAAATCTGGAATGTAATGCCCTTCTGTTCCATGTTCAAGCGTTAGCAAAAAACCAAACTCTTTTTGTAAACGTAGCGCCGTGATAATGTCGTCTGCTCGATGGGCGTGAATTCGAAACGGGATCTCTTTGCGAAGAACTTTAGCAAGTTGTTCATAGCCTAAATGAACGTCTGCTTTTCCTTCTTTACGTTTTTCAACATAATCAATTGCTCCATAAAGCTGCTCACGAAACACCGCTGCAACGCCCATACGTGTAATTGGACGTTTTCCTTTGCTTCCATATACTCCTTTAGGATTTTCTCCTAGAGCCGCTTTCATTCCAGACGGAGACTGAATTACCATCTCATCAAGGATCTCCCCTGCTGTCTTCATCGTAAACATTTCTCCACCAATTACATTTGCACTTCCTGGTAACACTTGAACCGTCGTCACACCAGATGCTAGCGCATGTTCAAATCCTTCTTCTCGAGGATTACACCCATCAAGGGCACGAATTTCTGGGGTGGCAGGGTGACTCGTCTCATTAAAGTCAGCACCCTCCTTACCTACTCCTTGTTCACTAACCCCTAAATGGGTATGTACATCAATCAAACCTGGTGTTATGTAGCCACCTCGTACATTGATCCGTGTGGCGTCTTCAGGAATCGTATCTTCATCTACAATATCAACGATTTTGCCTTGATTAATGAGTAATGCTGATCCATAAACCTCAGTTCCGTCCCCTTTTAAAATCGTTCCATTATAAAAAGCTTTCATATAACCGCCTCCTCTACTATCTAACAATAACAAAAAATTCCCTCAATGAGGGAATTTCTGACGATTAATTTGCGATATTAAGTTGCAATTCTTCTTCTAGCATTTCCGCAATATAACGAAACTCTTGATCAGTATCTTTCCCCGTTAACACTGTATAATAGTTCAATGCTTCCATTATTTTTAGTAATTGATCGGCACGTGATTCCTCGTTCATAACCAGTCCCCTTTCCCCTTTTCAGCATCATCCTATCACATCCATCGATCAGGCTTCTACATATTTGACAAAAAATGTCTGTAATTTTATATTTTATACAATCTTCGACAAAATAAAATAATCGTCTAGTGTAAAGAGAAAAGCAAACATCAAAAAACCTTATTCAGCAATAATTAGCCGAATAAGGTTTCGTTATTATACTCAAAAGAGTCATAGATTTACTTATGGTGTCCCGTACTGGGCTCGAACCAGTGACCTCCACCCTGTCAAGGTGGCGCTCTCCCAACTGAGCTAACGGAACGTTATCAACGACAAGTATATTATATGATAGATTTCACACACTGTCAACATCTTCCTTCCCATAAAACAGGTCATTATAACTGGTTTGTTATTATGTTTATACGGGTACTTTTCAATAAGGCCAAAACGCCAGGAGGTACGCGATGCTTTGGACACTTATTATCGTTATAATCGTATTATGGCTATTAGGCTTTATCGGTGATGTTGCTGGAAATCTAATCCATATCTTACTCGTTGTAGCACTCGTTATATTTATATTTCAATTATTAGCAGGAAGAAAATAAATAAAGAAAGACCGTCAACGTTGACGGTCTTTCTTTATGAAAACCTTCCACCTTTTTTCTTTTTCAATTGGTTCATTTTAGCAGAGATCCTTGCTTTTTGATCTGCTGTTTCTTCATGATTAATTGTCATGTCTTGGATCTTACCACTCGTAGCTTGAACGTCGAGAATTGTACCATCTGTAGCACCTTCAGGTAACTCGGTTGCTTTAACATGGTATTCTTCTTCATTCTTCCCGACTAATATGACAGCAATCCCGTCTTCAATACGATCTAGAACAGCACGTTCTGTAATCACTCATCCCTCCTAATCATCAAAACAGGCTAATCCCTGTTGCTCAATCGATTTAAGGTGTTCCTCTCCAATTCCTTCAATACGTAGAAAGTCATTATATGAAGTGAAAGGTCGCAAGTTTAGTATCTGCTCTGCTCGTGCAGGACCAATTTGGCTAATTTCTTGTAATTCTTCGACGGTCGCACGATTCACTGCTACCATACTAGCGTAACACGTACCGGCATCTTTTTCTTCACTCGCTTGAACAGAATAATCACGACCGTTTGTCTTTACAACAATATTGCCTGAAACGTCTGTACCATACACATTTGCACCGATCGACTCTAGACGTGCTAACACATCATCATCTGGGTGATCGAACGGATTTCCTTCTCCTGCTGAATAAATCGCTAAACTCGGTTCAACTGCATGAAGAAACGCTTCGCTATTCGATGAATTTGAGCCATGATGTGACACTTTAAGTACATCACTCTGTAGTGCAACATCACGCTCTAACAGTTCATTTTCTGCGCCTTCTTCAATGTCACCTGTAAATAAAAAACTTTGATCGCCATAAGCGACTTTAATGACGAGAGAGTTGTTGTTTTTGTGTTCTGTAAGTGTTTCGGGATGGAGTACGGTAAACGAAGCATTACCGTGAATTTCTGAGTCACCATGCCTCGGTTCTTCGTAGATCACATCTGCTTCTAAGATTGCATCGACGACTCGTTCAAACGTTGCAGTCGTGTGCTCATCCCCGTTCATCCATACTTCTTTCACATTAAATCCTTCAATGATTTTATCCATTTGACCGATATGATCAGCATGAACGTGTGAACCGATTACTAGATCAAGTTCTTTTACATTTTGTTCATGCAAATAATCAACAACATCCGATTGATCGTGCCTACCTGTATCAATTAGTGCTGTGAAATCTTCCGAGTGCAAAAGCGTCGCGTCTCCTTGACCGACATCAATATAATGAATGTACAAATCCGGCAATTCATACTGCCCTCGGTTAGGATAACGTCCATCCCCGTCATCATAGGCTGAATTCAAGTTCAAATACTGCAAACGACCTAATTCTTCATCAGGAATGACATCTGGCGATGCTTCTTGGCAACCTACAGCAGTCATAAAGACGAACAGAAAAAATAGGAATACAATGCGTTTCATCATCTCACCCTTCTCGTTTTTGTTAGTGTTTTCTTGCGAGAAGGGATTTATCCTTAAGAATGACAAAGGTTAGAAGGGAACATTTCCCGTTACTTAAGATGCTTTTTCTGTTTCATCAGCTCTTGGAACTTCTGATCTAAAGACGCTTTCTCGCTTTCATCAGTTGTCGTAGCGAGTCGACTTAACGTTTCTGTAATTTGCAACTCTAATTGCAAGTGATCCATTGCTTCTGGTTCTTGAACACTCTCTACTTGATTGGCGTCTTTTACTCTTACTTCATGTTCGTTAAGGTTGAGCGTGTGACTCGCTACTTCTTCAATGAACTGTCGATCGTGAGTGACAAAAACGATCGTGCCTGGGAAAGCGATTAATAATTCTTGAAGTGCTTCTTTAGCAGCATAGTCAAGGTAATTTGTTGGTTCATCGAGAAACAATACGTTGTGCTCTCCTAGTAACGTCATAATAAGCGACAATTTCACCCGCTCACCGCCACTTAGTTGAGCTGCTCGTTGATGCACCGTATCACCACGAAATTGCAAACGAGCCAATACTGTACGTACAAACGACTCTTCATACGGACTTTGATCTAGCACATTTTCTAAAATCGTACGAGCCCCATCGACCTGTTCTTGATGTTGATCAAAATAACCGATATTAGCCGCTTTACTCACCGAATACAATGTTCGGTTTTTATACATGGTACGTAGTAACGTCGTCTTCCCAACTCCGTTTTGGCCAGTGATTGCGAGCTTATCTCCACGTTGCACTTGGCCTGATAACTGTTTGGCAACCGTCTGGTTCGGAACCATTAATTGCTGATCTTGAAATTGCAACACATATTTCGAGTTAAGCGGGCTAACCTTCGCAGCATTAAAGGCGAGTGTTGCTTCTGTTTTAGGTTTTTCTTTCACTTCTAATTGCTGTATTCGTGCATCGATTGCTTTCCCTGCGCGATTTAACTTTGCTTTCGTTTCACCAGCGCTGCGCTTATGCAGACGCGCTTCCGAATTCCCCATTCGAGAAGGTGCTTTTTTTATAGAAGCTGATTTTTTCTTTACCCCTTCAATCGATTGTTGCAATCGCTTCTTTTCTTTTACATATTGATCATATTGAAATGCTTGCTCGTCAACCATTTCTCGTTTTTGCTTTTTGTACGCATCGTAATTGCCCGTAAATACAGTCAGCTTCCCATCGTCTAATTCCCAAATCGTCGTGCAAATCGTGTTTAAGAATGCGATATCGTGTGACGTAACGATTACCGTACGTGACTGATTTACGATTTGATCTTCTAATTGTTCGATTCCAGTTACATCGAGATGACTTGTCGGCTCATCCATAATGAGTAGCTCTGCATCCGTTGCAAAAGCATGTGCAATCTTCAAGCGAGTCTTCTCCCCACCGCTGTTAGGCGTCTCTGGAACGTTCCATAAGTGTCTTTCCTTGTGCTCACGTTCCAAACTAGGCAGATGATCTTCTTGAGGCACAAATGCGGAAGTACCTTTAAGAATAACTTCGCCTTCGTCAACCGTCCTAATGGTAGCAAGCAATTGTAATAATGTCGTTTTTCCCGCACCATTTTTGCCGACCAAACCAATTCGCTCACCTTCATATACGTGCAACTGATCAATTGAAAATAATGATTTCCCTTTTACTGAATAACTTAAATGATTTGCTCTTAATAACAAAAAAATCCCTCCAGCTTTGCCTAGAGAGAGTTTAATTAATCCATTATAAACGTACGCGAATAAATCAAACGCAAAAAGACGTTTGAATTCATTTCCTTCACTTTATCGGAAAGGGTACATTTGGGCAGACTAATCCTATCTCTAGACAAAATTCATACATATTTGTATTACTATTGTCTGTTTGTAATAGAATTAGTTCCACATTCGACGTTGTACCTTTCCTTTCATTAAGTTAGCTAAAGCATGCCATACTCATAATTTATTGTCAACGGTTCTTCAGAATCATCACTAGTCTCGTTAAATGCATCGCAACGATTAGTGCGTATGCAACGAGCATAACCACATCTAACACGAGTGGATTCTCAAAATCGACATAAAGAAGGACGAGCACCAACCCTCCAAATACGATAAATACATTAAACAATCCAAACCGATTTAACACATCCATGAAACGACTCCTCACCCAATTCTTTGAAAAATAACAAGTGTTCCTACAACAAGAACAAAAAAAGCTACGAGCAACACGAAATTCATGTTCAAGAAATGCTCCTCCTTCATCCACTGCTTTATCTACTACTTTATCGAACCAGGCAATAAAAACGTAGTCATTTGTCTTGCGTAATTCTTACAGTTTTGCAACAAAGTAAAAACGCACACATTCCGTGTACGCTTACTCTTCGAGTTGCCTCGTTTGAAATGCTTGCTTTATTTGGTCTGCCTCTTCTTGTAATCGTCTAAGTTCATTCCTGATGTCGTGAATCTCGTATTCCAAAGCGTATAACTCCCAAGTCAATACGATCACACTGATCCCCCTTGATTTCTGACTCAGTGTATATTATACGCTTGTAATCAACTTGTAAAAACATGTAATTAGTTTGAATTCGAAATGTTAAACTATCATACGTTTGTAACATTAGTAATCAAAAGTCTGTATAATCGTGCTGAAATTCATTGTCTCTAGCTTGTTTTAGGAACAAGGACTTGTTTTGCAATTTCTTTTCCTATTTCTAATGATGCAGTTGCAGCCGGTGATGGTGCATTGCATACGTGAAGCGAACGCCTCCCGTTCACTAGATGGAAATCATCCACCATCTTTCCTTCTACCGTCAGCGCCTGTGCACGAACCCCACTTGGTGCTTTAACGAGGTCTTCTTTTTGTACTTCTGGAATTAGACGTTGCAAACTCTTTACAAACTCATCTTTGTTGTAAGAACGAACCATTTCTCCAATTCCCGTTTTCATATATTTGCGTGCAATTCGCCAAAAACCACCGTACGTTAGCACTTCAGACAAGTCTTTCGCATTAAAATCGGTCTTGTTATACCCTTCGCGTTTAAAGGACAAAACAGCATTTGGACCTGCATCCACTTCCCCATCAATCATTCGAGTAAAGTGAACACCTAAAAACGGGAATTCAGGGTTAGGTACTGGGTAAATGAGGTTATTGACGAGATAGCGTTTTTCGGGCTTCAACTTATAATACTCTCCGCGAAATGGCACAATCTTCATGTCTAAATGATAACCAGCCATCTTGGCAATCCGATCACTTTGTAAACCCGCACAATTAATAAGGTAGTGGGAATGGTACGTTTTGTTGTTCGTTCTAACTGTAACGGATTGTTTAGTTTCAACAATGGATGTTACTTCCTCATTTAAGTGAAGTGTGCCTCCGTTGTTTCTAATTAATTCTGCTAATTTCTCAGATACGTCTTTGTAACTGACGATTCCAGCCGTCGGAACTCGAATTGCTTTTATACCATTTACGTGAGGTTCAATTTCTTTTAACTGATCTGCATCTAGGAGCTCAACATCAAGGCCGTTCGTTCTTCCTCGCTCATACAGATTCTCGAGGTTTGTTAATTCAGATTCGTCTGTTGCGACAATTACTTTGCCACATATATCAACATCCACATGATGTTCTTGACAAAATGCACGCATCGATTCACTACCTGCTTTTGCAAACTTCGCTTTATAGCTACCAGGCTTGTAATAAATACCTGAATGAATGACGCCACTGTTATGACCGGTCTGATGTGAAGCTACTTCTTTTTCTTTTTCAATAACTTGAACCTTTACGTTAGGATTCTCGTTTAGTAGGTTGTAAGCAACGCTTAAACCGACGATTCCTCCCCCGATAATTGTGTAATCATGCATGTTACCCTCTCCTATAAACAAGATTCTGCGATGACTTCAACGAGATGTTTCACTTGAATCTGATGACTGAGCCCTTCACGTTCTACACCCATTTTCATTTGTAAATGACAGCCTGGATTCGTCGTAATAATCAAATCTGGTTTCGCACTGACGACCGCTGGCATTTTATAGTCTAAAATGTCCATCGATGCTTCGTAGTTCACGATGTTGTAAATCCCTGCTGAACCACAGCAAAGATCTTGTTTGTCCATAGGCACATAATTCAGCCCGGGGACTTTAGCGATCAACTCGAATGGTGCATCGACATTCTTTTGAACATGGGTCATATGACAAGACGGTTGATAGACAGCTGTATGATTAACATGGTGATTATATGTCAATTCACTTTGTGCCAAGACAATGGAAATGTCTGCATGCTTTTTGGCAAATCGTTCTGCACGTTCTTTCCACGCGGGTTCGTCTTTTAGTAGATGATCGTATTCAACGAGCATCGCACCACAGCCACCGATGCTTGACACAATGTAATCAAACGATCCATTTTCGAATGCCTCAATGTTTTTCTTTGCTAGCTGACGTGCTGTTTTAAAATCCCCACCATGTGATTGCAACGCACCGCAACACGATTGATCTTTAACGACTGTCACGTGAACGCCTGCTTTTCGTAACAATTGAATCGCTTGGTCATTAATCGTTGAAAACATCGTATCCATTAGACACCCGAGAAAATATGCAACTTTAACGGTTCCCGGTGGCGCGTCTTCATCGTTCGATTTCTTTTCTTTCGATCGTTCCGCCTTCGGTAAGATTGATTCGAATGCGACCATTCCTTTAGGAAGTACTGCTTTAAGAACACCCGTTTTTCGAGCAACAAATTGTAAAGGCAGTCGTTGATAAGAGAATAAACCGAACTTTGCAATTGAAAGCATCGATGAATGAGGAAGTAGCTTTTCAAAGAGTGCGTGTTCGATGAACTGTTCACGTTTTGAACGTTTTGTTTCATCACGCAAAACCTCTTTTGCTGACTCTAAGATCGATCCATATTGAACATTCGTCGGGCATGCCGTTTCACATGCACGGCAACCGAGACACATGTCAATCGGTTCTTTTAAATCGTCGTAACTGATTTTTCCTTCAGCAGCCATTTTCACGAGATTAATTCGCCCTCTTGGACTATGCGTTTCTTTGTTCATCGTCTGATACGTTGGGCAGGCAGGCAAACAGTACCCGCATTGAACACAATCAAACGTCTCTTTATAGGCAAGTCGTTTATCAACCATCGCGTAACACCAACTTTTGGCCCTTTTCAGGAAAAATCTTCCCAGGGTTTAAAATGTTGTTCGGATCAAAACTCTCCTTTACCGTCTTCATCAGTGCTAACCCTTTTGTTCCGAGTTCCATTTCCATAAATGGCGCTTTCATCGTACCAATTCCATGCTCTCCAGATAATGTGCCACCAAGTGCAATTGCTGCTTCAAAGATCTCCCCTACAGCTTTTTCTACACGTTTCATCTCTTCTTCATCTCGAACATCCGCAATAATATTCGGATGAAGATTACCATCTCCAGCATGACCAAACACAACAAGATCGATGTTGTTCGCGTCTTTAATCTCTTTTAAAATTCGAAACATCTCTGGAATCTTACTTCTTGGAACGGTTGCATCTTCTGAGATTTTCGTAGGTTTCACTTGCACAATCGCAGGTGAAACGAGCTTTCTAGCTTGCCAAAACTTGCTTGCTTCCTCAGCACTTTTGGCAATTTGCACTTCCCTCGCCCCATTCTTCAAACAACACTCTTGTACTTCTTCTGCTTCTTCTTCAATTGCAAGTGGGTGTCCGTCAATCTCTATTAAGAGTAGTGCCTCGACATCAATCGGCAGCCCTGTCGGTTGATAAGCTTCCACAGCTTTTATTGAAGCTTGGTCCATAATCTCAAGCTTTGATGGTGTAATTCCTTCACGTAGAATCGCACTAATTGCTTTTCCTGAATCGATGAGATCGTCAAACAAGACGAGCATCGTTTTATGTGCTTTAGGACGGGGAACGAGTTTTAGCGTTGCCTCAGTAATAACAGCAAGTGTTCCTTCTGAACCGACAATTAGTTTCGTTAAATCATAGCCAGTGACATTTTTAACCGTTTGACCTCCGGTTCGAATAATATCACCATTTGCTGTAACAATTTCTAGGCCGAGTACGTAGTCTTTCGTTACACCGTACTTTAACCCTCTCGGTCCTCCAGCATTTTCAGCAAGATTGCCCCCGATGGTCGAGACATTCATACTACTTGGGTCTGGGGGGTACATCATTGAATAGGCTTTGGCAGCTTCGTCAATATGGCTCGTAATGACCCCCGGGGAAACGACTGCAATCATATCGTCAGGATAAATCTCCAATCGGTCGTCCCATTGAGAAAAATCCAACACGACGCCACCGTACACTGGAATTGGACCACCACTTAACGATGTTCCTTGGCCTCTTGGATAAATTGGTACATGTAATTCATTAGCTAGTGTGATGATCTCTGAAACTTCATTCGTAGCTGTCGGTTGTATGACAACTTCAGGAATGTGATGTCCGAACGATGCGTCATAAGCATATGACGCACGATCAGACAGTGACGTTAAGATTCGACTCTCATTAATGAGCTGTTTCGCCCGTAACCTTTGAACGAGTTCTGTTGTGTTACTGTTCTCATTCATCCTGTATTCATCCTTTTTAGTCCAGACTCGTGTCACCTAGTTTTTTACGAACATTCGTAATGTGTACATTCATTGCTTCCCGAGCACCTGACGCATCACCTTGTTGTATGGCTAGAAACACGTTTTCATGTTCTTTATAAACATCTCGACGCTTCTCGGTTTTCCCAACATTAAATCGAAGGGAATATTCAATTGCACGATTTAACAATTCTCCGATATTTTCTAGTGAAGACACGAGAAATGGGTTCTTTGATGCACGTACAATTTCATAATGAAAATGTGTATCAGCTTCACTACCAATCACCGTTTCATCTTGAACCGTCTCTTTAAACTGTAGTAATGCGGTTTCTAATCGATCGAGATCACGTTCACTCGCGCGAGTCGCTGCTAGTGCAGCCGCCTCTGTTTCAATGATGTGACGCATTTCTAGGAGGGAGTGCACTTCCTCCATAGAAACAAGTCCCATTTTTAAATTCGAGAGCATATCGACGAGCTTCACGTCTTTCACCCATCTGCCGCCACCTTGTTTTGATTCAATAACGCCTGCTGCGGTTAACACGCTTAGTGCTTCTCGAATCGGTGAACGACTTACTTGAAACAAATCAGAAAGTTCTTGTTCAGAAGGTAGTTTCACCCCTCGACGATATGGTTCTTCCAGAATCATTTCTTTTAATTGTTCTAACACTTGTTGTGAAATGTGTTTCCGCTCGATAAAAACTTTGCTCATTTGATCACACCTTTTAGGATGTCATGTTTACTGCTGTCTCACGTTTTGAACGCATCATATGCCAAGCCATCGTCAACCCGATTAGAACAAAACCGATGACATTTGTCATCATTCCTGGAGCAATTAAAAGAATCGCCCCAACGAAGAACGTAATTCGTTCTACTACTTGTAAATCCGTTGATAGATAGCCACTTAAAGCGACAGCCATCGCAAACACACCGATGACACATGTCACAACGGTTGTCGTAACCGTCAAAAACGTTACTGAGTGTGTACTCGTTTCTTGTAAGACCATCACTGGGTTGTACGCAATCATAAATGGAATAATAAACCCTGGTAAAGCTAACTTTACAGACGTCCAAGACGTCTTCATTGCATCTGCGCCCGCTATTCCCGCTGCAGTATAAGATGCCAGTGCCACTGGCGGTGTAATATTCGAAAGTGCACCGAACCAGAACACGAAGAAATGCGCTGCAATTGGGTTAATTCCCATTTCAATCAGTGCTGGAGCTGCAGTAACAGCAACGACGATATAAAGAGCTGTTGAAGGCAGACCCATACTTAATACGATACACGTAACCATGACGAGTAGTAACGCAATCCAAAGCATGCCATTCGCGGCATTTAAGACGTTGTATGCAATCGCCGATCCGAGTCCTGACATCGTTACAACGGCAATAATAATCCCGATTGATGCACATGCAAGACCTACTTGGACAGAGCTTCTTGCCCCGCCAATAAACGCTTCTTTAACTTTGGAGATGTTCACTCGTGTTTCTTTATCTTTCGTTAACCAACTTGCAATGACCACTGATATAATTCCAGCAAACCCTGCAAATAACGGTGTATAACCCGCAAGTAAAGTTCCAATTACGATCAGAATCGGTAGCAGTAGAACCCCTCGTTCTTTTAATACTGTCCACACTTGTGGAATGGAGTCTTTACTCATCCCTTTTAACCCTTGCTTCTTCGCTTCTAAATCAATCGCAAATACGAGGGCAATAAAGTACAAGAATGTCGGGATAATCGCCGCAAATACGACGGTTGCATACGGCACCCCAAGAAAACCTGCCATAATAAATGCTGCAGCACCCATAATCGGCGGCATCATCATACCGCCAGTTGATGCAGTCGCTTCCACTGCCGCCGCATAGTTACGCTTTAAACCTACTTGCTTCATTAGTGGAATCGTAAACGCACCTGTTGTTGCAACGTTTGCCACCGCACTTCCATTTAATGAACCTGTTAATGCACTAGAAATAACTGCTACTTGAGCAGGTCCACCGCGTCGTTGTCCAGCAACTGCGATGGCTAAGTCATTAAATAACTTCGAAGCTCCACTAACACTTAAAAATGCTCCAAACAAAATAAAAATAACGATATACGTGGATGCAATTGACAACGTTATACCGAAGACTCCTTCTGTTGTCATATACACTCTGTAGAGTAAACGTTCAATACTAAACCCAGCATGACCGAACATCCCTGGAAAATAAGGACCAAAAACAGCATAAATTATTGCCGCACCAGCTAAAATTGGAATAAACGTCCCGAGTGTTCTTCTCGATGCTTCGAGTAGTAAAAGTACCGTGATGATTGCGAAAACATAATCAATTGGAATCGCTTGTGAAACACGGTCAACATGTATTGTCGTATAGAAAATTAAAATATAACCTGTTCCTATTATACTAATAATTGCTAATGCAAGGTCAATTTTTGTAAATTTTTTCATATTTCCTTTTTTTCGAGCTGGATACAACAAAAACGCTAAGATGAGTAATAAGGTCAAGAAGATAATGTTTCGATAGATCTCTTGAATATTCATTAAACTATTTACGTATATGGCGAATCCAGATAAGAGAATTGCAATAACAGCCATTGTTTTGTACTGCCAACCTTTTAACTGCCTTCCCATCATTGCTTGGTCTTGCTCAACGTTCTTTTCTTTTACGTCAGTTGCTTCATTTACAGCCATCACATGTCCCCCTTAATCCGTTTTATTATTCTGTTGCCTCTGGAGGAACAAGTTCCTCTGGAATATCTATTCCAACTTCTTCAAAATACGTATACGCCCCAACATGTAACGGCACAGAAACCCCGTCTAATGCTGATTCTAACGACATCGCTTTTGCGGAATTATGAACTTGATACATCGTCTCTAAGTTCTCAAATAAAATCTTCGTCAAACGGTAAACGCTCTCATCATCAAGATCTTTATCAACAGCTAAAATATTAGATTGTGCAATCGTTTCAATAGGTTCTTCTTGTCTTGGATATGACTCTTCTTCAATCGTGTATCTAAAAAAGACAGGTTGTCCGTCATTAATTGAGTCTAATTGTTCATCAGTCACATCAAGAACACTTGCGTTGACCCCACTTGCAAACATATCCGTAATTGCTGTTACTGGAACCCCTGCTGGTAATGAACCCCCATCTAATCGTCCGTCACGCATCGATGAGATCGTGTCATCGTAACCGAGATAATCAGGTGAAATGTCATTAATTGAGAGGTCGATTCCATTAATTAAAGCAAGAGTCGACTGTTCAGTTCCACTCGCTTGTGGTCCTACAGAAAATGACTGACCTTCAATATCAGCGATCGTTCCTGTCTCAACGTAATTGTTCATAAGCACAAAGTGTTCAACATTTGGCCATAGCATCGTAATGGAACGTAAGTCTTCGTAAGCATTCCCTTCAAATACTGAGGTTCCTTGATACGCTTGATCTGCGATAAGCCCTTGGAGTATTGCGAATTGCGCTTCTTCTTTTCTGAGTAAATCAATGTTTTCCACTGAACCCGCAGAAGACTGACCTGTCGCTCGTATACCTTCATCAATCAATTCTTCTGTCCACAAATTTCCCATTCCTACACCGATTGGATAATATGTACCACCTGTTGATGCTGTAGCAATTGAAAAGTATTGATTTCCTTCATTACAAGATGCCAACAACATTGACGCACTAACTAGCCCTGCAAAAATCGTTGTTTTCTTAAGCACCTAAATCCCTCCCCTATATGTAAGCGCTTTTATAAGTTGTATGACAAGTATACAACTTATAAAACAAATTACAATATAAATATTAGATTATTAGCTATTTTTTAATGAAAGGACAAAAAAAGAACCCTGAAGGGTTCTAAACTCGGTTGCTAACCGAAATATCTCTTAGACGGTTCTGATGGTCATTTTCGATACGCTAGCGTATCGTTAATAAATTCTAAGTAAAACGGTTAACTCTTCAATCTCTACATCAATTGCTTTTGCACATTCAAAATATTCATCATCATTTAACCGACTTTGAAAATGAACGAGCCACTCGAGCTCCCTTTGAAAAATCTTACGGTCTTCATAGCTCATCATTTAAGCCCCAATTCAACGCAAGTATATATTTATATACCCATTATACATGAAACCGAAACGATGACTAGATGAAACGTTATGTAATTTCTATACAAGAATGTTTAACTCTAACCATTCATCAGTTTCTTCAAACCCATACTTAAGGTAAACAGGTCTCCCTAAATCAGAAGCACCGAGCCATAACTTGTGTACTCCCCGCTCTTTTGCCTCACTCACGGCAAAATCAAGCATGTTTGTTCCAATCCCTTTGCCTCTATGCGTTGGCTTTGTATACATGTTCGTAATGTACCCTTTTACTCCACTCACGTTCGTATGTGTAGGTGGAAATTGATAGAAGACTATCGCACTCGTAGCGATCACCACTCCTCCTGACTCAGCAATCCATTGAACGAGCTCATCTGAAGTGAGTTTCTTGACGAAAAACTGTCGTAATTGCTCGTCTATTTCTTGATCAGGTCTTATTCCCTCATCGATTAATTGCTTTTTTCGTATTTCGATTAGACCGTTTACATCATTTAGTGTAGCGCGTCTTACATTCACGATGTAGCACCTCCATTTTCGTTCAGTGCTATCGTATCATATTCACGAATTTGCGTTTCACTCCTCACTATGTAGGGAATCTAAAAGCCATTATACTAACGTTTGTAGGGAGCTAGCGAACATGAAAAAACAGTATGCTGCGCCAATTTTTATTCTCCTCAGCTTATACATCGGCTTTAATGGCGCATTTTTATTTGATTATATCTTGGAAATGAATGTGTATTATTTTTGGATTCCTTTCGTCGTCTTTACTCTTAGCTTCTTTCTTGGCCGGTTCATCGATCACTTAGCGATTGGTCGCTTTATAAAAGTTTTCGGCGCGTTATTCTTAAGTCTTTTTCTACCTTTTTTATATGTTGCAATTCCAGTTGATTTACTACTTATTAGCCTATACTCACTAGAGCTATTAACTTCTCATCTAATTAACATCATTCTCATTATAGGTCTGTTCACATTTATTACGTTGTTACTTGTTATGTATCGAAATGCATGGTCACCGGTCGTTCAACACCACACCATTAATTCTACAAAAGGCTCGGAAGCCTCGTCATTCAAAATTGCCGTTATTACGGACATACATTTAGGCAATATCAACGGCAATCGCCGAATACAACAACTCGTGAAAAAAGTAAATCGACTCGAAGCAGATGCCATTGCGCTTGTTGGTGATGTGATGGAAGATAATATCGAACCTCTAAAGAGAAATAAAATGTTTGATGAGTTATCGAAATTACAATCCAAGCTCGGAACCTTTGTTGTACTAGGAAATCATGAATTTTACGGTCAAGATGTTGATGAATATGTTGAGCACATGCAACGAGCAAACTTTTCATTGTTACGAGATGAAATCATAAACCTTGGTGATTCAATTTCGATCATCGGTCGAAAAGACGCTGAAGATCCTTCAGATCGTAAACTCGCAAAGCATATTGTCAACGATGTTTCTAAAGATCGGTTTGGCATCGTCTTAGATCACCAGCCACTTGACCTTGATGAACTATCAGATTACGACCATATCGACCTTATTTTCTCTGGCCATACCCACAGAGGCCAAGTATCTCCACTTCAATTCGTTACGAATAAAAAATTCCCTTTAGATTATGGTATTAAAACAACTAAAGGTACATCGATGATCGTTTCATCTGGCTTTGGAACGTGGGGACCGCCAATTCGGCTAGGTAGTCGTTCAGAAATTCGTTTCGTTGATGTACGTTTTCGTAATGCAACTTCTTGACTGTATACTTCTTCCAATTTGATCAATACTAAAATAATCAGACCGTCAAGGAGGAAGAAGTATGAGTATTTGGCTAAACAAACAAGAGCAATCGTTCCCGAAAGTGGAATCCGACTTAGATGTTGATCATCTGATCGTCGGTGCTGGGATTACTGGAATTACTCTCGCCTATCTGCTTTCAAAGAAAGGAAAAAAGGTCACAGTTATCGATGCGAGCCAGCTCATGAATGGGACAACTGGGCATACGACGGCTAAGATCACTGCTCAACATGCGCTAATCTACGACGAATTTAAATCAACAGTCGGCAAAAGTAATGCCCGTATCCATTATGAAGGTGCTGTTGATGCAGCAAAGCTAATTGAATCCACCATTCAAGAGCTTGCGATCGATTGTGACTACGAAAAAAAAGATGCAATTCTTTATGCTACGAGTGATCGCTACGTACAAAAGCTAGAACAAGAAGAAAAGGCCTATGATGCGTTAAACATCCCGTATGAACATGCACAAATTGATATGCTCTCATCAAAAAAAGCATTAAAAATGACAAACCAAGCTGAGATGCACCCGACAAAATACCTTTCTGCACTCGTTCAAGAAATTACTCGAGCAGGCGGAACCATTTACGAAAACACGGTTGCAGTTAACATAAAACACGATGAACAAACCGTCGTAGAGACGAGTGATGGCAGTCATATTACTTGTTCAAACGTTTACATTTGTACTCATTTCCCCTTTTATGAAGGTAGTCATTTTTATTTTTCAAGACTTACCGCCGAACGCTCCTACGTTATTGCGATTGAGCCGATGCAAATGATCGATGATGGAATGTATTTAAACCCTGAATCATCCAATACAAGATCAATACGTAAAGCATATTATAAGGGGAAAGACGTGTTATTAATCGGAGGCGAAAGTCATAAAGCAGGACAAGGAGAAGCCGTGTCCCATCATTACTTAGCTTTAGAGAAATTCGCCGAAGAAACGTTCGGAATCAAACAGGTGATTGATCGCTGGTCAGCGCAAGATTTAACGACGCTTGATAAATTACCGTACATCGGACCGATGCATGACGATTACCCGAATATCTTCGTCAGTACAGGGTATCGAAAATGGGGCATGACAACAGGCACGCTCGCTGCCATGATCTTAAGCGACTTAGCAGAGCAAAAACAAAACCGTTATGCCGATTTGTATAACCCTAAACGCTTTTACGCTGACCCGTCGATCGTGACGTTTCTTCGTGAGAATTTGAACGTCGCTACACATCTAATAAAAGGGAAGCTAGATGGAACGAAGCAATCTTTAGACGAACTAGAACGGGGAACTGGGACAGTATTCAAACATAACGGTCAGCGAAGTGGGGCATTTAGAGATGATGAGGGCGAACTTCATATCGTTGATACGACTTGTACACACCTCGGTTGTGAAGTGAACTGGAATGATGGGGATCGCACGTGGGACTGTCCTTGTCACGGATCACGGTTTTCTCATACCGGAGAAGTTATCGAAGGTCCTGCTGAAAAACCGTTACAAACAAAATCGTATACAATGTTCGATGCAATCGATGTCGACCAAGAATCATCGGGTTATTGATGATCTAGGGCTGATGTTTATAACCTTTCATACCAATCGTGCAGTTGCGTATTGCATTAGATAAACAATATACAAAAAGTGAGTAAGGATCTTCCCTTACTCACTTTTTGTATAAGCGATTACCCAATAATTCCTCGCTCTTCGACTACTTGTGCGAGAGAAGCTTTAATCGTAATATTCTCAAATTCAATTCCTAATTGTACTGCTGTTTGTGCGATTTCAGGTCGTAAGCCTGAGAGTGTCGTTGACACACCAAGAAGTCTTAGACCTTCAATTAATTGAAAGATTTGTTGCGCAACCATCGTATCGATAATAGGCACACCTGATAAGTCGATAAATAGCTCAGTAATCTTTTTCTCAGCGCTTTGTGAAAGTGTTTGTTCAAACATAATCTTTGCGCGATATGTATCAATATCACCCACTACGGGTAGTAGTGCAGTTCTTTGACCTAACATTAGAATCGGGCAACTTAATTCAACGATTGTTTTTTGTTGTGCACTCGTTCGCATTAGTGACTGGGATTCATATTCTTTCGTAAACTGAACGATAACATCATTCATCTGCTTCGTAATTGTCTTTAACCAATACCGTTGTTCAGCAACATCCATTGACGGCTCAACATTTTGCAAATACTCCTCGAACAATTCAATATAAATGTATTGGTTGTTCATAAACTCTCCGATAATTGTATCTAGTGGGGTATTCTGATGATATTCATCCTTTGCTACTCGTGCCACCCACGAATCAACTTGTATAATATCCACACCTTTAAATAGATCAAAGAATTGGATATGAAAGTCCTGGTTTTGCTTCTTTAATTTCGTAATGACGCTTTCATTTTTACTTCCATACACACCCTCGTCAGATTCCAAATCTTCAAACCAGCGCTCAGTAATGCCCTCACTTCGATTGATCATGTATGTATACAGTTGATTGTTCTCGTTCATGCTCTTCTCCTCTAATCTGTTTTATTCAAATATCATCATGCTACAACGTGTATTCCTGTACTCCATTGTGCGTTTTGTCCGATACAATAACTCATGAAAGTAAACATAGCCAACGTGGCTATGCTTCTCTTCAGTGCTTCAGTTCCGATTGCGATAAACCGTAAACGTGTTCTGGTTCCATCAAGATACATTCCTATATACCCGAATGCACAAACACTTAAACCTATAATTTAACATTTAATACGGTTTATTTTTTGTTGCGCTTAATTCCTAATCTTGTTCGCTCACTACGTACATCAAAGGCAAATTCATCCATTCGCTTAATCGCATTTAAATAAACAGCACCTAAATGAAGCGTATCAATTTCATCGAACAGTGAAATAAAACGAATGTCATTCTCGACAAAATGAGTTAACGTCTCAAGTAATAGTTCGCTTGATGTAGCAAGGCAAGAAAGCTTGATGACTACAACCGTATCCTTTGGTTGTAATCGTCCGATCAAATCGTGTAATTCTTCATCGGAACCCTCACCAAAATTCCCTTCTTGGACAATGGCATTCACGCCATACTTTTCTAGCAGTTGATTTTGAAGCCAACCTTCTTCGTCACGACTGTATGGTTTTACATATCCATAGATCATAGTAGCACCTCTTTTAAGTATGAACGTATTGTTATTATCGCCTTAGCACTCTTGACTTTACAAGTAGTAAAAATCACCTATACGTACACTACCCTACGTCCACACTTTTGAATCATGAGCTTTAAAAAAGCTTCATTTGTTCATGTTCAATTTCTGTTATGTTAGAAACCGTCAGTCCTAAAAGACGAATTCCTTGATCTGTTTCTCCAATTTCATCATACAATTTCTGTCCAAGTTGATAAATCGTATCAGCTGATTGCAGATCTGTATCACTGCTAATTCTCCTCGTTAGCGTTTCAAAGGAATGATAACGGACTTTAAGCACGACGGTTTTTCCCTTTTTGCCATGACGTTCTAGTGCAGCTTGAACTTCTTTACTTAACCTCATGAGTTCTCGTTTCACTTCGTCTTCAGAGAAAAGGTTCGAAAAATACGTGTGTTCTTTCCCAACCGACTTACGATTTCTCGTTAATGAGAGTGGCTTGTTATCGATTCCACGGATCTTACGATAATAAGACATTCCCGCCTTGCCAAAGTTTCTTACTAATTCCATCTGATCTAACTGATACAAATCTTCCCCGCGATAAATTCCCAATTCGTGCATTCGAAATGTCGTTTTCGGGCCAATACCATGAAACTTTTCAATCGGTAGTTCTCGTAAAAAGTCGATCGCTTTCTCTGGGGGGATGACAGTTAACCCTGCTGGTTTATTCTGGTCTGAGGCGATCTTGGCGATAAATTTATTATAAGACACCCCTGCAGAACTAGTAAGTCTTGTTTCATTATAAATTTGCCGTTGTAAATGCTTTGCAACAACGGTAGCACTGTCAATTTGTAACTTATTGTTCGTAACATCAAGATAAGCCTCATCGATCGACATCGGTTCTACAAAGTCAGTTATCTTACGCATGATTTGTAGAATTTGCTCTGAAGCCTCTTTGTAAGCTGGGTAATTCCCTTCTATGAAAATCCCTTCAGGACAGCGTTCATAAGCTTCATAGGCACTCATGGCAGAATGAATTCCGAACTTGCGGGCTTCATAATTCGCAGTGGCTACAATTCCTTTTCCACCTGTCTTGCGTGGATGCTTTGCAATAATAACAGGCTTACCCTTTAAGGAAGGGTTATCCCGTTCTTCAACCGAAGAGAAAAATGCATCCATGTCTACATGAATGATCTTTCTCGATACATTCTTATAAGGTTCAGGAAACTGAAGATCACTCGACATTGCACCTTCTCCCCTTTCTAAGTTCCATTATAACGAACAAACGATCGCATCTCAAACAATAAAAAACCCTTGCGACCTTA
Organism: Bacillaceae bacterium JMAK1; assembly: GCA_012970285.1. Taxonomy (GTDB): domain Bacteria; phylum Bacillota; class Bacilli; order Bacillales; family Marinococcaceae; genus Geomicrobium_A. The sequence continues at coordinate 359,301 of JIBW01000002.1, read as the reverse complement.
CTCGCAAGGGTACTAAGCATTATTCGTCTTCACTGTCTTCTTCATCTGATTCTTCATCTGATTCTTCTTCAGAACCTTCTTCAGGCATCTCTTCGTCGTCTTCCATGAGTTCAGCACCTGCGATGTCGATATCTAGACCGAGTTTATAATCGACACCTGGAGTGTAATTATTACCCGCATTCCAAAGGAGGAATTCATAAATGTTGTTATCATAAAGTGCTTGAATTTGAGCTTCAATCTCTGGTGCATCATAGGATGTCCATTGCCCATCTGGCAAATAAGACGCGGTAAAGTCTTGCAACCAAGGACGCGAAACCGGTGGGTTATCAAGTTCTTCTAATACTTCATTTTCTACTTGAGAATAATAGTCCATCACGTTGTATGGCTCCAAATCTGGATACCTAATGCCTGGTAAACTACCTTCTCCCCAATGACTCGGGTAAGGCATTGATGAAATAACATCGACATTCTCCGAAATAGCTGCAAAACTTTGTCCGATGTTTGGTTCATCATACATCGCTGCTACTCCGAAAATATCAACTGATACTTTGACGCCATACTCTCTAAGTTCCTCACGAGCATATTCAACGAAATCTGTTACAGCAGCGATTCGCTTTTCGTAACGATCCATATCTGAGTCAGCATAATTACCTTCTGTATAATTGAGCGCATCATCACGACTGCCAAACCCTTCTGGGAATCGTACATAGTCAAATTGAATCTCTTTAAATCCTGCTTCTGCGGCTTGTCGAGCAACTTCTACGTTGTATTCCCATACTTCTTCTGAGAATGGATTTACAAAGGCAGATCCGCCTGGGTTCGTCCACACGTTGCCTCCTTCAGTAAACGATAACTCAGGTTCTTGTTTTCCTAGAATCGTATCTTTGAACACAACGACACGAGCAATCGGATAGATCTGCGATTCCTCTAACGTGTCCATCATTCCTTCAACATCTGTAATGACGTCACGGGAGTTTTCTTGTACACGCTCGTCTTCAGACTCAGTCTCAAAGGTAATAAACCCGTCGTCATCTTTTACGTCAATAACCATCGCATTTAAGTCCGTTTGATCGACAAAATCAACGAGTTCAGTGAATTTCTGTCCACCAGCAGAGTGTGCTGTTGAGAAGATTCCACGTACACCATCTTCTGGGTACTCAATGTCAACGCCACTATCGTATGTAAATCGATCTGGAATGAGGCGTGGTAACGTAAGTAGGTCTTCCTCAGCATCTGGAATAGCAAATAACCTAGCTTCATTTTCTTCTTCTGTTTCTTCATCTGCTTCTTCCGATTCTTCTTCCGTTTCCTCAACGTCTTGCTCAGTTTCTTCAGCATCTTCCTCAGCAGAAACGTCGGAGATACTTAACGTTGTAGCAACAAATCCGGCTACTACGAATGCTGACAACTTCCACGGTTTGATCATTTATTCACCCTCCTCTTCCGGCGTAGGCATTTCAAAGTTTGCTAGAATTTCTTGCATATTAATTAACGTATCTTCCAATTCGTACCAACTAGCATTCATTGCGCGGTGAGTATCGTTAACATTCTCAATCCCATCCGTAATATCGGCAAAGTCAGCTTCTTCACTGCTTAGCGTTTCAAAGTATTCACTTTGAGTGCTCAAGTTGTGACGGTATTCATCAATAAACTGGGATAATTCCGCACCATAATCTGACAGCCCTACTGAAAATTCTTCGATATCGTTCGGAAGTTCTTCTGCATCTACATGCTCAATGGCTTGTCCGATCGTATTCAATTCCTGGTTAATTTGGCTATGTATTGAATCGAGCGATTGCAAGATTTCCTCTCGATCACTTAAATTCGAAGCTACTTGACCCGTACCTTCGAGTAATGCTCCCTCACTATCATTGGCTAAGTCTTCTTCAAAATCCAACTGTAAATCTTCTTCAACGTTAAGTAACTGTTCCGCTTCTGTCTGAAAATCTTGAATGTAAGCCTCTATGCCGTCAACAGCATTCCCAGCGTCTTCTGCACTGGCAGTCTCTTCTGAGTCGGTACATGCCGATAACAGAACGAGTGTTAACGCTAGACCACTTACTGATACTTTCTTTTTCAACACAAGCCCTCCCTTTTCTTACAGATCTTACATGTGATGTTCATGTTACACATGACCCATTCTAAATACAAACAATTTCCATCATAAATCGTCAACCACATTATCGATATTATACCAATCATCAGAATACATGAATAGGGTATTTGTATAAATTTGTCATTTATTATCAAATAGGTTTAAAGCTCTCCATTTTCGTGAATAGAAGATTAACACATCAAGGAGGGGTTTTACATGAGCGATAAAGCGACGGATAAACTTAAAGGAATGGGTAATCAAGCGAAAGGTAGTGTGAAAGACGCTGCAGGAAAAGTTACGAACAACAAAAAGATGCAAGCAGAAGGAAAAACAGACAAATTAAAAGGAAAAGCACAAGATACGAAAGCAAACGCGAAACATGAAATGGATAAATAAAGTAAACGTGCAGCTTTGCAAGACAAAGCTGCTTTCTTTTTTGTATAATGATGGTTAATCGCCTTAACGTTTGAAAGGAATACTTCATGAAACACACTCAGCAAGATTTCACTAAAGGTCCATTGTTTAAACCTCTCGTGCTTTTTTCTGGTCCGATTATGATTACGAACTTGCTTCAGTCTTCTTTTCAAATTACTGATAGCCTGTGGGTCGGGAATTTATTAGGGGCAAACGCTCTTGGAGCAGTCGCCATTTCAAGCACAATTATGTTTACCGTTTTGTCGTTTGTAATCGGCTTGAACAATGCCTCTCTAACGATTTTGTCGCAACAAAGAGGCAAAGACAATGAAGGTGGATTACGTTCTTACTTAAATGCTTTTGTCGTTATCATGACTGTCATTGCGATTCTGTTTGGAATCGCAGGCTATGTATTTTCAGAATCGCTCCTCTTACTCATCGGTACACCAGAATCGATTATAGACCAAGCGATCGCTTACTTACAAATTACGTTCATCGGTATTATTTTTTTATTTGGATACAACTTTATTAGTACGATTCTTCGTGCATTAGGAGATAGCAAAACACCACTTAAGATCGTTCTCATTGCTGTTATTCTAAACATTATCTTCGACCCTTTGTTTATCGTTGGCTTTGACTTAGGAATTGAAGGAGCTGCTTATGCCACAATTGCATCTCAAGGGCTCGCGTTTTTATATGGGCTATTCTATGTAATTAAGCATCAGCTTGCCCCATTTACATTGCCTACGTTACCTAAACGAGTTGAAGCTTCCTTAATTTTTCGTCTTGGCATCCCATCTGGATTGCAAATGGCCGTTATTTCAGCCGGAGTAGCCGCTATTTTAAGTGTTGTGACCGGGTTTGGTGAAGATGTTGTTGCTGGATTTAGTGCCGCTCAACGTTTGGATAGTTTAATTATGTTACCTGCAATGGCATTAGGAACTGCCGTTAACAGCATCGCTGGACAAAACATTGGTGCACAAAGCTGGGATCGCGTTCGTCAACTCGCTACACTTGCCGTACTTTACAACTTTGCAATCATGTTTACAATCGCACTAGTCGTCGTGATTTTTGCTGAGCAAGGTGTCAGACTGTTTATACAAGACGAAGAAGCCGTCGCTTTTGGAACACGTTATTTGCAAATCGTTGCACTATGTTATCCGTTTCTTGGTGTAAATTTCGTTTTGAATGGGATCGTACGCGCCTCGGGAGCGATGTACCAAGTGCTCATCTTAAACATCCTCTCGTTTTGGGTGCTTCGCTATCCACTAACTGCACTATTCTCCCATTGGTTCGGTGAGATTGGGATCGGCATTGGAATGGGCATCAGTTTAATCATCGGTAGTTTGTTTGCCTACCTTTACTTCCGTTACGGAAAATGGGATCAAAAACAAATATTTGATGAACAATAGACGAGCCACTAACGGCTCGTCTATTGTTATCACATTACGTACTTTAAGCTACGAATAGGTTCAAATGGAGACATTATTTCTATTCACGATTCTGAAACGTAAATCGAAACGTAACATCATTTTCAGAACTACTTACGTCGTAACGTACATCTAATGCTTTCGCCATTTGAGAAACGAGATACAAACCAATACCACTTCCACCCGTATGGCGATTCCTCGATTTCTCAACACGATAAAACGGTTTAAAGATCATGTCTTGCTCCTCTTCACTCAGCGTAACACCATCATTGTTTACCGTTACAATCGTTTCATCCCCAGATTCCTTTATTGAAACTGTGAGATTCCCTCCAGCAGGAGAATACATATACCCATTATGGATGACGCTATACAACATTCGCTTCAAGAGTTCTTCATTTCCGATAACGATTTGCTCGTCTGGAAGCGTAACGTTCATCGTCATGTTCTTCTCTTCTCTAAAGTATTCCAACTTATGAAGCGTCGTTTGAATGACCTGAACAAGATCAATCTCGACTTGTTTTTGATTGAGTAGATCTCGTTCAAATCGTGACAATTGCATCATGTTTTGGACGAGCGTCTCCATTTCCTCAGTAGTATTTAATGACTTTCTCAAATAGTGATCGCGATCTTGATAAGGACCAATGTTGTGGATCATCCCTTCCATCTGCCCTTTTAAAATCGTAATCGGTGACTTTAGTTCATGAGAAGCAGCCGAAAAATATTCTCGTCTTCGTTCCTCGATTTCACGTTCTCGTTCAATATCCGACTGTAACTTTTCATTGGCAGACTTTAATTCAAGCAACGTTTGTTCAAGGTTATTTGACATTTGATTAATGCTTTTCGATAACTCACCGATCTCATCATCACTGTCGTGTTTAATCGTCTTCGAAAAGTCTAACCTTGCCAGTGATTGAGCAGAAGCATTCAACTTAAGCAACGGTTTCGTGATCTGTCTTGAGAAGAAGTACGCACAACCGATCGATAAAATAATTGCTACGATAAGAATGTATGGCAAAAACAAAAATAACGCTTCGGTCGCTTCACTTACAGGTTGCAATGAAGCATTAAAGAACAAATGAAACTCTCGCCCTTCAATGGTGATCGGTACCGTTTGGCTATACCCCTCTAGAAACCCTTCTAACGTAGGAGGTTGAACTGCTGTCGTTCGGTTACCGAGTCCATCTTCAACTTCAAACGTACGTGCATTAAGCGAGAATAGTGGATGAAAGTTTTCATCTAATAAATAAAAGTAGACGTTTTGATTCCAACTAAGTGCCTCTAACTGTTCATACGTTTCTTGGAATGTTGCCTCCTCTTCAGTCGCTTCCAAGACAATCCGTTCAATCTGTTCATCAACTTCTTGAATTTTGTATTGTTCATAAAAACTCGGCAAAAACAAATACAGCAATGCATAGAAAACAAGTGCCAAAGTGACCAGAGTAACTGCTGTGATAAGAAAAACCTTACCCGTTATTCGTTTTGGTGAAAGATGCTTAATGGTCGGTAACATGTAACTTATATCCGACTCCTTTTACTGTCATAATACGATCCGTTGATAGCTTTTTTCGTAAATTCTTTATGTGCGTATCAATCATCCGAGTCTCTCCAAGGTACTCGTACCCCCACACGTGCTCAACGATCGTTTCTCTCGTCAATACTTTTCCTTCGTTTTCCATCAGCAGCTTTAAGATATCAAACTCTCTCGTCGTTAAACTAATTTCCTCATCGTTTACCCACACTTGGTAACCGAGAGCGTCTAACTTTAATTCTTCATGTACGTAATAGTCTTTTTCTTTTTCATGTTGTTGATTCGTGCGTCGTAATACCGCTTCAACACGAGCAGTTAAAATCGTAAAGGAGAAGGGTTTCGTAATGTAATCGTCCACTCCTACTTCAAATCCACGGATTTGGTCTTGCTCCTCTCCTAATGCCGTCAACATGATGATTGGTACAAATGACGTGTTGCGAATCATTTGCACGAGCTTAACACCATCAATATTGGGCATCATCACATCAACAATACACAAATCGAATGACTCTCGCTTGAACGCTTCATACGCTTTGAGTCCGTCGTCGGCGGTTACCACTTCATACCCGTTAGCGATTAGAAATTGTTTTACGATTTCTTGGATCTCGAGATCGTCTTCAGCTACTAATATTCTACTCATGTTCTTAACGCTCCAACTTTGATCTGTCATTATCTACTTAATACTATACACTACGTTCTAAATCTAAAAAAAGAGTGAGCACCTTAACTGAAGGTACTCACTACTTATCCGCTCCTCTCCTAAACATGCCTTACTTTCCTTAACGTTTCATCGTCTAAATGAGAATGCTGGGGGGCAGCATTTTGTTGATCTACTCCTTACATTAAAGACTTTATCTGTAGTTCATGTGTAGGAGATAAGAAGTTTTTGTGAGACTCTCATCCTTTTCTTGTTCACCTCTTTTCTTGTACACTAAGGTCCACCCTCAATTGGCAAATTAACAATAAAGGAAGTGAACATTCATGCCAGAGAAGACGATTTTGCATAAGCAAGCAAGAACAATTCTTACGAAGGCTTCTGGCTTTCTAGAAGGGTACAGTCACACTCTTAACCCTTATGTTGGGTGCGTATATGGATGTTCTTATTGTTACGTACGAAAAATGCCCATTGCTCTTTTTCGCGAGGAATCATGGGGTGATTATGTTGATGTGAAATCAAATGCTAAATCATTACTCATTAAAGAATTACAACGAGAAAAGCAAAAAGGCCCGGTTACGATTTTTATGTCTTCTAGTACCGATCCTTATCAACCAATTGAATATAAAGAAGAACTGACCCGTAATCTATTAGAAGCTCTTGCTGTAGACCCTCCTGACTTTCTTTTCATTCAGACGAGAAGCCCGATGGTCACTCGTGATTTGGACTTATTCCAAAAACTAAAAGAGCGTTTACTCGTTAGCATCACAATTGAAACTGATGATGATTCAATTCGAAAGCAGTTTTCTCCACAAGCCCCTGCGATCCGAGGGCGATTACGAGCACTTAAAGAACTTCATACCAATGACATTCAAACGCAAGCTGCTATAGCTCCCCTATTACCGAGTTCACCGAATTTCCCGGCTATCTTAAGAGAACATACGAGTCGCATCACCATTGATGACTTTTTCATGGGTGATGGCAGTGGTGGTAAACGAACGAAGCAATTAAACATTCAAAACCGTTACAAACCTGAACATGTTACTCATTGGTACGATGAGACCGCCTATAAAAAATTACTCCGTCGTTTCCAACAAGAGTTTCGTGATGAAGAACTCTTTATTAGTCAACAAGGGTTTTTACCACCAACCTAAATAAAAAGAGCAACCGTCATTTCACGGTTGCTCTTTTCTGTTCCTCGTTAAATCATGACCTTACATACGTCTTGCGTAAATGCTACTGGGTCTTCTAGCGGTAACCCTTCAATCAGGAGGGCTTGGTTGTAGAGTACGTTCGTGTACAATTTCAACGTTTCTTCATCGGCATGCTGCAATTTAGAAAACACGTCGTGCTTCGCATTAATTTCTAATACTTTATCTGCTTTTACTTGTTGATTATTGTCAGGCATTGATTGAAGCACTTTCTCCATTTCAATCGTGATTTCTCCATCTGCTGCAAGTACGACAGGGTGAGATTTCAAGCGTTTTGATTCGCGAACATCTGATACTTTATTACCTAAAATCTCTTTCATCTTTTCAAAAAGTTCCTTATGATCTTCATTTGTTTCTTCTTGATCTTCATCAAAATCAAGGTCTGCGCTAGAAACCGATTGAAACGGTTTTTCTTTATAGTTCTCGAGCATTTTAATCGCAAACTCATCAATATCTTCAGTTAGATAAAGAATCTCAAACCCTTTATCGGCAACCATTTCTGTTTGCGGAAGTTTTTTAATACGCTGTACAGATTCGCCTGTTGCATAATAGATAGCTGTTTGTTCTTCTGGCATACGATCGATGTACTCAAGTAACGACGTATACTTCTCTTCATGCGAAGAATAGAAGAGGAGTAAATCCTCTAAGTCCTTTTTGTTCATACCAAAATCACTGTATACACCGAATTTTAACTGACGACCAAATGATTCATAAAACGTTACGTAACGTTCACGATCATTTTTTTGCATCGTCTTTAACTGTGATTTGATTTTGGACTTGATGTTTTTTGCGATCAATTGCAGTTGTCGATCATGTTGAAGCATTTCTCTTGAAATGTTCAATGAAAGATCTTCAGAATCGACGAGTCCTTTTGCGAAACTAAAGTAGTCTGGTAACAAGTCAGAGCATTTTTCCATAATCAATACGCCATTTGCATAAAGCTCTAACCCTTTCTCGAACTCTTTAGAGTAATAATCAAACGGAACGCTTTCTGGAATATAAAGAATTGAATCATAACGAACCGCACCGTCAACACTTATGTGAACATGATCTAGTGGTGTATCAAATCCATAACGCTTATCTTGATAAAACTGCTCATAGTCTTCTTTCGTTAATTCACTTTTGTTTTTACGCCAAATCGGAATCATACTGTTGATCGTTTCTGTTTCAACGACTTCGACCATTTCATCAGACTCTTCGTCTTTTGGCTGTTGAGTCGTTACGTTCATCGTGATTGGATAGCCGATAAAATCGGAGTACTTTTTAACGATCGTCTGTAGACGATGTTCTTCCAAATACTCATCATATGACTCTTCTTCACTGTTTTCTTTTAACTTCAATACAATCGTCGTACCGACCGTCTCTTTGTCTACTGGATTAATTGAGAAACCATCTGTTCCGTCCGAAGTCCACGCATATGCCTGAGCCTCATCAACAGACCGACTCGTAACGGTTACTTCAGAAGCAATCATAAACGCGGCATAAAAGCCTACACCAAATTGTCCAATAATGTCGTGACCATCTTTAATTTCTTGTTCCTTCTTAAACGCAAGTGAACCACTCTTTGCAATCGTACCAAGATTGTTTTCTAGCTCTTCACGTGTCATGCCGATTCCTGTGTCGGTAATCGTGACTGTTCGTTCTTCTTTGTTTGGTTGAATGTGGATGTAATAATCTTCACGGTTAAATGTGATGTTGTCATCGGTAAGCGCTCGGTAATACATTTTATCAATCGCATCACTTGCATTAGAAATTAATTCACGTAGAAAAATCTCTTTATGCGTGTAGATTGAGTTAATCATTAATTCTAATAGTCGTTGAGACTCTGCTTGGAAAGGTATTTTTGTCATAGGTAGTCCTCCTTCACATTTCCATTAGCACTCTTCAATGTAAAGTGCTAACCTATTTTTATTTTACAGAACTGGTGCAACGCGTCAACATTTCTCTTAAGCTTTTAACAATTATGTTACGACTTTTGCTAATCTTTAATTGAATTGTTAACGTGGGGCGTGCCACTTGTTTGTATAATGGTAGTAAGGAGAAAGGCTCTCTTACAAGAGGTGAGATGCAAATGAATCATTTCAATATACAAACGATTATTAAACAAGAAGAAATCCATTCAGTGATCTCTCTTTACCGCCATACGCATGCGAAAGAGCAATGTGATGAGATACAAGCTGAACTATTGCAGCATTTTCATTACGAAGGTTTTTTGGCCCTGAAAGTTTTGGACGCAAACGATCAACTCATCGGATTTATCTATGGTTATACATCAAAGCCTGGTCAAGCAGACCATGAACAATTCAAAACGACGTTAAACAAGGACTTATACGATCAATGGCTACACAATTGCTTCGCTATAACAGGGATCATGATCCACCCTACCATACGCAGGAAAAAAATCGTGCGTTACCTAATTGAACATATTACGAATGTCGTTCGACATGAAACGGCAATACTAACATTAGAGCTTTCCAACAAAAAGGATCGAAATCTATATAAGCAACACGGTTGGGATTTAATTTGCGACGATTATTATCCGACTTCCATCATCAAACCCTTTGTTATTATGGGTAAACAACTTCAATCAACTCCTCAACTTACTTCTCAAGCATAGAGCAATTTTGCTCTATGCTTGTTTTTGTAAAAAACTACTAAGCTCAATTGATTGTTTGTCATTGAAATCCCATGTATATTTTAAAGGGAAGTGTTAATTCGGAGAGGATAAAATGGCTCAATCATCTTTACGCTTTTGGTTAAAAGTATCTCGAGCACAAGTGTTACCGGTTATGGTGCTTCCAGTTATGATTGGTGCAGCCGGAGCATTTGCGTTTTCCCAATCGTTTCATCTTGGTCTTTTTCTTATTACGCTAATTGGTGCACTTAGTGCCCATTTATTTAGCAATATGATTAACGATTTATGGGATTTTAAGAATGGTGTTGATCAAGCAGCTGAAGAATCTGCCGCTTCAATATCCACAAATTCGCGTGTATTACCGAACGGACAAGTAAACATCCGCACGTTTGCTCTCGTTACTTGGGGGTACTTCGCACTCGCACTCATTGCCGGTATAAGTTTAAGTGTTATTGTCGGTTGGACCGTACTACTCTTTGCTGTTGTTGGTGGACTCATCGCTTACTTTTATGTAGCCCCACCACTGAAGTTCGGGTACCGCGGTAAAGGGTATAGTGAACTTGCAATTTTCCTTGCGTTCGGTGTATTACCAGTGACCGGAACCTATTATGTTCTTACTGAGTCACTTCATATCGAGGCTTTTTTAATTAGTATTCCGATCGGCTTGTTAACGACGTTAATTCTTTACAACCACCACTTCCTTCATTGGGAAGCCGATCTAAACGCTGGTAAAAAAACACTCGTCGTTATTTTTGGTGAGAAGAAAGCATTGAACTTCTCTAAATTCCTTGCAGGATTAAGCTACCTATCTTTGCTTCTTCTTGTGATTGGACAAGTATTACCTTGGTACGCTCTCATCGCTTTATTGTCCGCGTACCCACTATTTAAAACCTACGGAACATTATCATCCAAAAATGAAAGTAAACAATATGCCGTTTTGATGGGTGCATCATTAAAAGCAACAATCCGTACTGGCTTAATTATGACGATAGCGCTAATAATTAGCGGTATAATTACAATCTAGAGGTGAACATTATGACAGAGAAACGAGTATTAGGTGAATTTCATAACATAATTAATGAAAATAACACGTGGAGAATCGGTGGATTCCCGCTACAAGATGGTAGCTTTTGGGAATATCGCGAACCGAATGCGGTAGTCATTTCAAGAAATGGCATGCTTTATGTTCGTGCACCACTAAGCCGCTCACACGACCACGTTCAAATTCTCGATAATGCCAAGCATATGTACTACTCAAAAGAACCTGTTATTGTTCCTGAAGATGGCAAAATCAGTTTTGAACTTAGCATTAAAGCGAGCACGAAAGATACAACACCTGGTGACTTATATGATGGTTATGTATCCATTAACTTGCTTGATTTCACAACGGGTGCAGCCCTTGACTTCTTTACGAATTCAGAACAATATTCTTCTGTGTATGGAATCCTGCCATTCCCAGGAGTTGACGTTCCTGACACCGATCAGACAAAGTATTTCTGTATGTTCAAAGAATCAACCGATCATTTTAAAACGGATGATTTCAACCTTTACAAAATTACGTATGACCAACACAACGACGAAGTGATCTTCTACATTAACGACCATGAAGTTCGCCGTGAAAAAAATGTACCAGTGAAATTAAATCAATTTACAGTAGCGCTCGGAATCATGACTGAAAAAGACCTTACAGCTAGCGGTAGTGTAAGTGTTCACGGTCAAACGGTTATTGGCGAATGGTCTCCAGTAACGATTACGACTGAAGATGAATAAACAAAACGGCACCTTTTTAGTAAAGGTGCCGTTTTGTTATTCAATTTTATTCATAGACCTCATAATTCTGTCCCGTTTGCATACCTTCCGCAGATTTACTGTACGCTAAAGCCACCTTTTCACCAGCGACTGGTTGGAAACCTTTAAAGAAGCTACCGAGCTTCTCATATGATTCCTCTAAAACCGTAGGGCTTACCGCGTTTATCCGAATTCCTCTAGGCATTTCAATGGCAGATGCTTTTACAAAAGAACGCACAGCTCCGTTGGCCATCGCAGCAGAAGCTCCTTGTGGGATCGGATCATCCATCATAACTCCAGTCGTAAGGGTGAAGCTACCGTGATCTTTTACGTAAGGAATTCCGAGCAATACGAGATTTATTTGACCTTTTAACTTGCTCATTAAGCCTAACTCGTTCTTCTCTGGTGTTAACTCTTCAAGCGGAGCAAATCCAGCTCTTCCTGAAGCATTAATGACCGCATCGACTTCTCCGACTTGTTCATACATTGCTCGAATGCTCTCTTCATCCGTAATATCAACAGTTACGTCGGCCCCCGACCTTCCTGCACGAATTACTTCATGCTGCTTTTCTAACCGTTCGTAGACTTTAGAACCGATCGTACCACTTGCTCCGATCAATAAGATTCTCATGTGCACTCAACCTTTCTTCTACGCCGATTTCTATTCTGGTTACCTAAATAACTATGAACAATTCTCTTTACCTATGCAAAGATCCTTACGATTCATCTCGCTTAGAGTATTCCATGATCGAAAATCCAATATAGGAAAAGAACGTCATCAAAACAAACGAGAAAACAATGAGTCCCATCTGTACGTTCATTAACAGAAATGATTGATAAAACCATAAGATGACCGCTAATGAAAAACCAGAAATCATTGCGTACTTTAATTTATTCAAACGACCACTACTCTCTTTCCCAGTTTCCCTTAGTTTAACACATGCGTTTCTAAGGTTGATTATGTTTCAAAATATAGAAGCCGAGACGAAAAAGAATGCACAAAACAAAAAAGCTGCTTAGAGATTCACCATCTCTAAACAGCTTTTAGTTACGTCTAGCATCATTATGAAGGATCATAAAAAATTGGAGCATTTGGTCCAAGATCTAAACCTAAGAACATCCACACAATTAACATGATTGTCCATGAAATGAGGAAGAAGATTGAGAATGGGAACATCGTAGAAATCAGCGTACCAATTCCCATCTTACGATCATACTTTTGAGCAAATGCGATAATCATTGCAAAGTATGGTAAAAGTGGGGTTAACATGTTCGTTGCAGAATCAGATACACGGTACACAGCTTGAGCAAGCTCAGGCGAATACCCTGTTTGCATCATGATCGGCACGAAAATCGGAGCCATCATTGCCCACTTTGCTGATGCTGAACCGATAAACATATTTAAGGTTGCCGTAACGATAATAAAACCAATTACGACTGGAAGTCCGTCAATATTTAACGAAGTAAGGAACTCCCCACCATAAATTCCAAGAACAAGGTCTAAGTTCGATTCATTAAAGAAAGCGACAAATTGTCCTGCTGTAAAAGCAAGCACGATGAACATTCCCATAGAAGCCATCGTATCAGACATTTGTTTCGCGACATCTTTATCACTTCGAATTTCTTTCGTTACGATACCATAAACAATACCAGGCACTAAGAAAAGAATGAGTATAAAGACGACGAGTGAATCCATGAATGGAGACATGACGATCGGCATTTCAGGATCGTCTCCCCGCATCGGCCCCCATTCTGGAAGAATGAGTAGACTCAAGATTCCTGCCGTTACGACGATTGAAATGACTGAATACATGAGTCCTTTTTTCTCAACTGGCTTGAGACGTTCAAGATCCCCACGGTAATCTCCTTTGTACTCGCCAAGTCTTGGCTCGACAATTTTCTCAGAAACGATTGTACCTACAATCGTCAGTAAAATTGTTGAAGCAATGATGAACCACCAGTTCATCGCGACATTCATTTGCTCAGCGTATGCTGGATCCATTGTTGCTGCAGCATTGATCGTCATTTGACCGAGCATCGGATCAATTGATGTTAGGATTAAATTGGCACTAAAGCCACCGGATACACCTGCAAATGCCGTAGCAAGACCAGCAATCGGGTGTCGACCAAGTGCCGCATAAATGACCGCTCCTAGAGGAGGCAATACGACATACCCTGCATCAGTTGCAACACTTGACATGATAGCCGCAAACAATAGACCTGCTGTAATGAGACGGTTCGGAATCGATAATACAAACGCTTTTAGCCCTGCATTAATTAGTCCAGTACGTTCACATACACCGATACCAATCATTGTTGCTAACACAACACCGAGTGGTGCGAAGTTAATGAAGTTATCGACCATACTCGAAAATATATAAGTAATTCCTTCGCCACTTAACAAATTGAGAACTTCAACAGACTCCCCACTGTTCACCGGGTCGTCGACAGAAACATTAAAACTAGATACAATTGCAGAAGCCAAGATGACGATTAACGCCAATAGTGCAAACAATGTGACAGGGTGTGGTAAATTATTTCCCGTCTTCTCCACAAAGTCTAAAAAGCGTTGAAAAAGCCCTTTTTTTCTAGGTTTTTTCTCAGTTTCCTCATTCATAACTAACACTGCCCTCTTTCTACTCTCTTATCGCAAAAGAATTCAAACAATTATCGCCGACAAACGTCGACTTCAAAATCCATAAAACTAATAATGCAATTTTCATGCCTAAATGTCAACGAGATATTATTATTCTAAAAAAATAATTTTTTCCAAGGATATGTATGTAAATGTTCGCTAACATTTCATAAAAAAAGAAGCTATGCAACATTTTAATCGTTGCATAACTTCTACTCGTTATTTTTCGAAGAAACGAATTAACTCTGCAGTGAATTTCTCTCGCTCATCATGAAATAAACTGTGTCCGCTATCGTTAAACGGGACAATTTCAGCCGATTCAATTCCTGACTCCATCACTTCAGCCAAATCAAAAGGACAGATTTCATCATTTTTACCGTGTAATATTGCGGTTGGTACTGCAATCGCCGACAAGTCGTCTCGTAAATCCGCATCACGTAACATTCTTGCACATGCAATCGTTGCATGAGGACTTGCATCCATTGCTAAACTATGGAACCAACGATTGTAAGCTTCACTCGGTTCGTGACCAAAGAACAACTCCCCGAAATCTTCGATCATCTTCGCTCGATCTTCGTACGCTCCGTCAATTAGACCATTCACATTATCTTTTGGAATACCAAACTGGAAATCATCACGTTCAGTGAAAACCGGCGCTGCCGCTCCGAGTAAAGCAAGTTTACGAATGCCTTTCCCTTCATGTCTTGCCATGTATCGAATGGCAATCGCTCCACCCATTGAAAAGCCAGCTAAAATTGCTTCATCCAATTGGAGTTCGTCGATTACGGCTCTAAGATCGTCCGCCAATACATCATACGTATATCCAGATGCTGGTTTATCTGATTGACCAAAACCTCTTAAGTCTATGCCAATGAAGCGGTAACCTTTCTCTGGGAGCACAGCCATTTGATGTTCAAACATACGGTGGTTAACAGGCCAACCGTGTAAAAAGATGACAGGTGTTCCCTCTCCAATATCTTCTACAAATAGTTTTGTTTGATCGAATGTTTCAATAAAGTGACCCATGTAAGACACGCCTTTCCAGTATTTAGTTACTGCTAATGCAATTCCCATATCCTACCGTCCTGAAACTAGAAAAAAGAAACGTCATAATGCCTTATACAATCATGAACGTTAACAAAGCTAGCTTCTAGTAAACGATCGAACTCTATGTATAATGAGATTAATAAATTCAGATTTTTTAATAAAAGGCTAGCCAGCACCTCTCTATTCGAACTATACTGAAGAAGAATACGTGTTTACGATTACTTAAGAGGAGTGAAGGCTTATTATGAGATCTGATCTTTTACATTTTATTGATGGTGAATGGGTGAAATCTACAAGTACGGATACGATTGAAGTATTAAACCCTGCCACTGAAGAAGTTATCGGCACGATTAGTAATGGAACGAAAGAAGATGTGGACCTTGCTGTTAAGGCAGCTCGTAAAGCTTTTGCATCTTTCTCACAGACGACAAAAGAAGAACGAATTGCACTATTAACTCGTATTGCAGATGAATACGAAAAACGTAAAGATGATTTTGTCGAGATGATCACACAAGAACTCGGTGCCCCAATCGTTATGAGTGAAAAAGTTCACTATAATATGGGACTTGCCCATTTCCGCCAAGTTGCAAAAGAGCTTGAGACGTTTGAATTTACCGAAAAGCGCGGACCTACATTAATTCGTAAAGAAGCAATTGGTGTAAGCGGTCTCATTACTCCTTGGAACTTCCCAACAAATCAAACATCTACGAAGCTTGCAAGTGCATTTGCTGCTGGTAGCACGGTCGTTTTAAAACCATCAGAACTTACACCTTATGCCGCACTAATCCTAACCGAAGTATTTGAAGCTGCTGGTGTACCTAAAGGGGTATTCAACCTCGTCAATGGCTCTGGTGAAACTGTTGGCGATGCGATTAGCTCACACCCTGATATCGACTTCGTATCCTTTACAGGTTCTGGAGCAGTTGGACAAAAAATAAGTGAAAATGCTGCGAAAACGATTAAACGGGTAGCACTTGAACTCGGTGGTAAATCACCATTAATCGTACTTGATGATTATGATATGAAAAAAGCAGCTAAAATTGCTGCTGGTAATGTTTTCGCAAATTCAGGTCAAGTATGTACAGCTGCGACACGTACACTCGTCTCTAAAGCAAAACACGATGAGTTCATCGAAGCTTTGAAAGGTGTACTTCCAAGGTTCAGTGTTGGAAACCCTCGAGATGAGAAGACATTTTATGGACCTCTCGTTGCCGAAAAGCAATATGATCGTGTACAAGACTACATTCAAAAAGGTATTGATGAAGGTGCTGAACTTATTGCAGGCGGTACAGGTAAACCAGAAGGCCTTGAAACGGGCTATTACGTAAAACCGACCGTTTTCACAAACGTCAAAAATGACATGACGATTGCCCAAGAAGAAATCTTCGGACCGGTCATGTCAATTATTACGTATGATTCGTTAGAAGAAGCGATTGAAATTGCGAATGATACGATCTATGGCCTTGCAGGCTACGTCGTTGGAGAAGATGAAGACACTGTGCAAAAAGTCGCTTCATCCATCCGTGCAGGACGTATTTCCATCAACAACCCTCCTTCTGACTTCTCTGCTCCTTTTGGTGGTTACAAGCAATCAGGAGTTGGACGCGAGTGGGGCGAATATGGAATCGAAGAATATCTTGAAATTAAAGCTGTCGTTGGCGTATCATAAAGATAAACAACAAAGCCCTTGCGATAATTCATTGCAAGGGCTTCTCTATGAGGTGAACACAATGTTCAAACGGTTATTTCAAAGAAAAAGCTGTTTCTTTTGCAAAGGAAAAACCCCTTACATGAAACGCTACCTTACCCTTGAACAAGAGGCGGTTCTCGTATGTGAAAAATGTCTTGAATATGCCGAACGCCGAGCATTTCAAAAAGCTTAATCTACATGAACAAAATAATACTAACCGCCATAATTGCCATCCCAAACACAACCCCGTAAATTGTTGAATGACCTTCATCATATTCACGCGCTGCAGGTAAAAGTTCATCTAGAGAGATAAAAACCATAATGCCTGCTACTGCTGCAAAAATAATTCCAAACATCATCTCGTTCAAATAAGGCATTAGAAATAAAAATGCGACAACAGCGCCCAGTGGTTCTGCTAACCCTGACAAAAAGGACAACTTGAATGCTTTTTTTCTACTGCCTGTTGCATAATAAACTGGAACACTTACGGCAATTCCTTCAGGGATATTGTGAATGGCAACTGCAATCGCAATTGCTACGCCAAGCGTAGGGTCGTGTAATGCAGAGGCAAACGTCGCAATTCCCTCTGGGAAATTGTGAATCGCAATTGCCAATGCCGTAAACGTCCCCATTTTCAGTAAGTCCGGTTGTTGTTTATGAACTTCGCGCAAAGAGCGATTCATGTCCTCTACTTTTTTTACTTCATGTGGATTTTTCTCATTAGGTACAAATCGATCGATGACCGCAATTAATAGCATACCGAAAAAGAAGCTAAGAACGGTCAACCACTTCCCCATTTCCACCCCTGAGCTGTTCGTTAAAGCTTCTAATGCTTTAGGATAGATCTCTACAAAGGAAATAAAGATCATCACACCTGCACTAAACCCCAATGCCCAAGAAAGGAACTTCGTGTTTGTCGTCGACGTAAAAAAAGCAATCAGACTACCAATCCCCGTTGCAAGACCTGCCATTAGCGTTAATAAAAATGCGATCCAGACTTCTTCCCCCATCCCCTAGACCTCCACTCCAACTGTTCTGATTATTCTATGGCAAACCTTTTGAAAAGATACTCGTCTCAACGTTTCACGGTTCGTTTGAACGATAAATCCCTTTTTAACTGTGAAACCGATCCTTTCATATTACTTAGCAACATTACAATTTGCACAATGCGAAAACGTAAAAAAGGATTATGAACTCACAACGACGGAACCCTATTATGTGGATCGTTCAAAAGATGAAAAGGCAGCGGCCTAAACTACCCGCATTTCATGTTGCCTCCATGAAATCATGTAACGTTTTCACCTCTTTAACGACAAACCTAGAAACCTAAACAAAAGAAGGGATTTACTATGAAAACTAAATGGCAATTATTAGTAGCCATAGCAGTCCTAATGGCTGGTTGTGGCACGAATCCGACACCAGGCAGTGAAGCAACGAACCATATTGGTGACCCAGATCAAATGACTGAAGGTTATGTGATGGAAATGACCGATTCATCGGTTATTTTAGACTTATCTCCCGCTCATCAAAAGTATGTACAAGAGGAACTTGAACAAGATTTCACTGATATGATGTTACGTACTCTCGAAGTAGAGATTACTGACGAGTTAGATTTTATTGACCGTGATGGAACCCCTATTGATCCAGAAATCATTGAAGAAGGCGATCGTTTACGACTTGATTTCGATATGGCTGACTATGATACAACAGAAAGCCCAGTAGAAATGGATTTTCTCGTGTATGACCCTAAATCGGATGAAGAAATTATTGCTGAACATTCGCCTACTGAAGAGGGATATCATTTAGCCATCGTCTATAGTGATGACGATAATATGGAAAATATAGACGAACAACAAGTAGAAGAACTTATGCAATCTGATGAACTCTTGCAAGTATACTACCTCCACAGTTCAGAAGAAAAACCGACAACAAATTTTAAAGATATTTTTGACGTAGAAACGACCCCATCCTTCGTCATTTTGGACAGTAACGGGGTTGTCGATACCTTCGGGTCACTTGAAGAAGTTCAAAACAGCATAAATCAATAATTGACAGCAAGTGATGAGATCATCACTTGCTGTTTTGTTTATTAGTGAAGATTAATTATGACTCACCTCCTAATCCATAGACACATACGATGATTTGACTATTTTTCTTTGATTTGGAGGTGTCTTCGTGAATCAACCTGAACATTTATGGAATCCAAATCGGCGGAACCGAAATGGAATTTCAATTAACAATAACCTAATAAATGGTGCCGGGGTCATTGGTGGTAATGGCTCTATTCCAACTGGAATACCTACGTCTCCAACACTCCCAACCATTCCAACGATACCGACAGCACCACCTACAGTGATCACAATCCCACTTCCTGGTGCGACTGGACCTACTGGGCCTACTGGGCCTACTGGTGCCACGGGCGTTGGGCTTCAAGGTGTCATATCATTTAATGCGGCAATTGCACCGACATATCCAGTCGGGCAAGTTGTAACCTATGAAGGAAGCACTTATCTTGTAAACACTTCTCCTCCTTCCGGAACTCCCGATACATCCCCAGACTATACGCTCCTTGCTGCCGCAGGTGCCACTGGGCCCCAAGGGGTTTCCGGTCCTACCGGTAATACAGGACCAACAGGACCTAGCGGTGGAGCTCTAGGACCTACTGGGAATACGGGGGGTACTGGCGCTACAGGCAGTACGGGGGCCACAGGCGTTACCGGTGCTACGGGCGATTTAGGTGCCACAGGTGTCACTGGTGCTACGGGCAGTACGGGTGCCATAGGCGTTACCGGTGCTACGGGCAGTACGGGTGCCATAGGCGTTACCGGTGCTACGGGCGATTTAGGTGCCACAGGTGTTACTGGTGCTACTGGCAGTACGGGTGCCATAGGCGTTACCGGTGCTACGGGCAGTACGGGTGTTACGGGCAGTACGGGGGCCACGGGCGTTACCGGTGCTACGGGCGATTTAGGTGCCACAGGTGTTACTGGTGCTACTGGCAGTACGGGTGCCATAGGCGTTACCGGTGCTACTGGCATTACTGGTGTTACGGGCATCACGGGGGCCACGGGCGTTACCGGTGCTATGGGCGATTTAGGTGCCACAGGTGTTACTGGTGCTACTGGCAGTACGGGTGCCATAGGCGTTACCGGTGCTACGGGCGATACTGGTGTTACGGGCAGTACGGGGGTCACGGGCGTTACCGGTAATACTGGCGATACTGGTGTTACGGGCAGTACGGGGGCCACGGGCGTTACCGGTGATACTGGATTCACAGGGGCCACGGGCAGTACGGGCACGGGCGTTACCGGTGCTACGGGCATTACAGGCGCCACTGGCATTACAGGCGCCACTGGTACTACAGGCGCCACTGGCATTACAGGCGTTACTGGTATTACGGGTGCTACTGGCATTACTGGTGCTACTGGCATTACAGGTGCCACTGGCATCACGGGTGCTACTGGCAGTACGGGGGTCACGGGCGTTACCGGTGCTACTGGCATCACCGGTGCTACTGGCAGTACGGGGGTCACGGGCGTTACCGGTGCTACGGGTGATACTGGCGTTACTGGTATTACGGGTGCTACTGGCAGTACTGGTGCCACTGGCATCACAGGTGCTACTGGCATTACTGGTGCCACTGGCAGTACTGGTGTTACTGGCATCACTGGCGTTACTGGTATTACGGGTGTTACTGGCATTACTGGTGCCACTGGCATCACTGGTGCCACTGGCATTACCGGTGCCACGGGTATTACGGGTGTTACTGGCATTACCGGTGCCACTGGCATCACGGGTGCTACTGGCATTACCGGCGCCACTGGCATTACAGGCGTTACTGGTATTACTGGTGCCACTGGCATTACTGGTGCTACTGGCGTTACCGGCATTACAGGCGTTACTGGTATTACTGGTGCTACTGGCATTACTGGTGCTACTGGCATTACCGGCGTTACTGGCATTACCGGCGCCACTGGCATTACGGGTGCTACGGGCATTACCGGAGCCACTGGCATTACTGGTGCTACTGGCATTACAGGCGTTACTGGCATTACCGGTGCTACGGGCATCACTGGCGTTACAGGCATCACGGGTGCCACTGGCATTACTGGCGCCACTGGCATTACGGGTGTTACGGGTATTACCGGTGCCACGGGTGCTACTGGCATTACTGGTGTCACTGGCGTTACAGGCATCACGGGTGCCACTGGCATTACCGGCGCCACTGGCATTATCGGCGCCACTGGCATTACCGGTGCCACTGGCATTACCGGTGCCACTGGCATTACCGGCGTTACGGGTATTACCGGCGCCACTGGCATTACCGGCGTTACGGGCATTACCGGTGCCACTGGCATTACGGGTGCCACTGGCATTACGGGTGCTACTGGCATCACGGGTGCTACTGGCATTACCGGCGCCACTGGCATTACCGGTGCCACTGGCATTACCGGCGTTACGGGCATTACCGGCGTTACGGGCATCACTGGCGTTACTGGCATCACTGGCGTTACTGGTATTACGGGTACCACGGGCATTACCGGTACTACTGGCATTACGGGTGCCACTGGCATTACTGGTGCTACTGGCATTACGGGTGTCACTGGCATCACGGGTGCTACTGGCATTACCGGCGCCACTGGCATTACGGGTGCCACTGGCATTACTGGTGTTACTGGCATTACCGGCGCCACTGGCATTACTGGTGCCACTGGCATTACGGGTGCTACGGGCATTACTGGTGCCACTGGCATTACCGGCGTTACGGGTATAGTTCCAACGCTTGCTCAACCATTTTATAATAGCAATATACAACCACAAACGATCGCTATAAATGCAAACGTACTTCAATTAACACCTAGTCAGTATGCTGGGATTACGTACAATGCAGCGACTGGAACGTTTACGATTGTTACACCAGGTCTATATTACCTTGATGTTACTCTAAACATCGCTAACCCAACAACAACCGGTGCTGTGTTTGCGCTTATTATTAATGGCAACACCGTTACACCAGCCGCTCCTGGAGCAAGTTCAGGTACAAGTGGTCAAATATCCGTTATACGGGTTCAAAACTATGCTGCAGGAGACACGATCCAAATTCGAAACACGTCTACGTTCGCAGTAAGTATCGTAAATGCACCAAACCAAGCCAATAGTGCAGGGCACGTTAGTATTTTCAGATTCGCACCAGGGTTTTTAGGAACTTTAATTACAACAACTTAACTAAAAAACGACTCTCTTTGATTTTTTGAGAGTCGTTTTTTAGTTGTCTAAATTAACAGAAATTTAAGATTGAATTGTCAATTTTTCGGGTATGGAACTTGTAGCCACGTTGGCTACTATTCCGCCTAAGGAGGCATCAATAAAATGACGAATCGTGCAGTTGTTTACAAAGGTGCGGGTCACGTAGAAGTTCAAGACACTCCCTATCCTGAGCTAGTATTACGTGATGGTCCCGGTGTTCCAAAATCAAATGTTGGTCGGAAATGTGAGCACGGTGTAATTCTGAAGGTTATCACAACGAACATATGTGGTAGTGACCAACATATGGTCAGAGGTCGGACAACCGCTCCAGAAGGTCTCGTACTCGGGCATGAAATTACTGGTGAAGTCATTGAAGTTGGACGAGATGTTGAATTCATCAAAAAAGGTGACGTCGTTTCGGTTCCGTTTAATATTGCTTGTGGTCGTTGTGTGATGTGCCAAACTCAAAAAACACATATTTGTACAAACGTAAACCCTGAACGACCTGGGGCTGCTTATGGTTATGTCGATATGGGTGGATGGGTTGGCGGACAATCCGAGTATGTAATGGTTCCTTACGCCGATTTCCAACTCCTCGTATTCCCAGATCGTGATCTAGCTTTAGAAAAAATCATGGACTTAACGATGCTAACCGATATTTTCCCAACCGGTTTCCACGGTGCCTATACCGCTGGCGTCAAGATGGGCTCTACTGTTTATATTGCTGGAGCAGGTCCAGTTGGACTAGCTGCTGCTCATTCTGCACAACTGCTCGGAGCATCTGCTGTCATCGTTGGTGATTTAAATGCAGAACGCTTACAGCAAGCCAAAAGTTTTGGATGTGAAACGGTCAACTTAAAAGAACATGATCGCTTAGGTGAACAAATTGAACAAATTATAGGAGTTCCAGAAGTTGACGCTGCCGTGGATGCCGTAGGGTTCGAAGCTTCCGGTCATGGTGAGAGCGGCGAGCAACCCGCTGCTGTACTCAACGCAATCATGGACGTTACGCAAGCTGGTGGAGGGCTTGGAATTCCAGGTTTGTATGTTACTGAGGATCCAGGTGGTGTAGATGAAGATGCTAAGACAGGCTCCTTAAAAGTACGATTTGGACTTGGTTGGGCAAAAGCACATACTTTCGCCACAGGTCAGACACCAGCGATGCAATACAACCGTAGCTTAATGAAGTCCATTCTTTCAGGAAAAGCACAGATTGCAAAAGCAGTGAACGCTCAGTTAATTACACTTGAAGAAGCACCAAAAGGATATGAAGATTTTGATAAAGGTGCCGCAAAGAAGTTTGTCATCGATCCACACGGAATGGTGAAGTCGTAAGGACGATTTTCCATTTTCAATATAAAAAGACGCTTTTTCGGGGTGCAGTACCGAAAAAGCGTCTTTTTTGTTAGATCAAGCTAAGTACAATACTAATGACTACAATAAGGCCGATAATCATAAGGATCGTGCGTAACATTGGCGCACACCTCTTTTTGTTTGACGTACTTATGTATACCTACATTTACCGACTCTCAAACGGAAAAATAAAAAAATAAGTGTATTGAACTAGTAAAAGGGCGTCTTATGACACCCTTTTTTAAAAGCTAATGACTCCAAAGCCCATAAGAGCGACAATAACAAGAACAACTACAGCACCAATGAATCCACCCATGCCGTTCTCTCCTCGTTTTGTCTTACCTAAGGACATCTCCATTAGTCCCATCATAATAACCGCCAAGATCCCTTTAATGACATACATCGCTGCCCAATTATACTCGATGAGCATTCCAATCCCTGAAACGATCATAATAATGAAGAACAGACGTAAAATCATATGCAAAATCGTACCGGCTTTACGCTTGTGTGCTTTGTAAAGGAAATAAGCAATAACAAAGAAAAGCGCTACAAATGCCCAAGACCCTTGATGCGAAGCAAAAAACATATTAAACAAACTCTCATCTCCCCTCTTTATGAATTACAATGACATATTTAGTTTAACAGGATTGCCGTTTACAATCACTGATAAACCTCTTACTCTCTTTATCTTCGCATTTGAATATGAACATCTAATGAACAATCAAATAACTAGACAATATACTATAAACTTCCAATTTTAAACCCTACTATTTATATAAGTTTAATAATCTGTTCATTATGAAGAACGACTTTTTCGTATTTACCTCATAAAAAAAGCTCCTACTAAACGAATTAGTAGGAGTCAAAAATGAATCCATGCAATTTACTCAAGGAGTTACAGGAGTAAGTATATTTTAATCATTAAATTCCAATCTGTCTAGTGTGTTTTAATATTTTTTTGCCCCTAACGTTACGGAATGGCATACAATAAACATTGACAGTATGCCTATTGTTTAATTAAACCTACATAAGGAGATTATAATGACCGAACAGAAACGCTCCATAAAAGACTTCTATC
The DNA here is from genome assembly GCA_012970285.1 of Bacillaceae bacterium JMAK1. Taxonomy (GTDB): domain Bacteria; phylum Bacillota; class Bacilli; order Bacillales; family Marinococcaceae; genus Geomicrobium_A. The sequence goes on along the minus strand of JIBW01000002.1, from coordinate 334,495 downwards.
ACTTATTCCAACAGTATCGACCACGTATGTGGATCGTTATTGTGGCCATCGCCCTCGTCATAGGCGAATCGTTACTTTCTTTAATTGTGCCATTAATTACGATGAATATCGTAAACGCAATGGTAATTGAAGGCTTTCAACTTCAAATTATCGCTACCCTTGCTGTTGTTTTTGTCGCACAAATCATTTTATCGGGTGTTTCACTTTACATGATGATTTATGTTGGGGAAACGATTGTAGCAAGATTACGTACGACGTTATGGAAAAAAATATTGTATTTACCTATCCAGTTTTTCGATCAACATTCATCAGGAGAGACGATGAGCCGGGTCACAAACGATACGAATGTGATTAAAGACTTCTTTACGATGCAACTCATTCCATTTTTCTCGAGCTTTATATCGATTATCGGTTCGATAATTTTACTTTTTGTGATCGATTGGAAGATGGCCCTTCTTCTTGTCTTCTTCTTACCATTAGCGATGCTCGTCATCTTGCCGTTAGGCAATCGCATGTATACGGTCTCTAAGTCTTTGCAAGATGAAACAGCTGCGTTTCAAGGGGATTTAGGTCGTGTTTTAGGAGAAATCAGACTCGTGAAATTGTCAATAGCAGAACCTACAGAAGAGAAACAAGGCAGATCACGAATCCAATCGTTGTTTGGTTACGGCATGAGAGAAGGTAAGATTATGTCCATTGTCATGCCACTTATGACGACGGTTACCCTTATCGCACTCGTCATCGTCTTTGGCTATGGTGGTATTCAAGTTGCTCAAGGAACATTGACCGCTGGTGCGCTTGTTGCAGTTGTCTTTTACATTTTCCAGATTATTTTCCCTGTCACACAACTGGCTCAATTTTATACGCAATTCCAAAAAGCGATGGGTGCTACCGATCGCATTCAAACGATTTTTGAATTTGATTGTGAGAAAGAAAACTTCGATCCATCGAACAAAAACGATTCAACAGATCTTACGTTTAACAACGTGTTTTTTCAATACAATGCCGAAAAAACGATTTTATCGAACGTCTCATTTACTGCACGCTCTGGGCAAATGACGGCATTTGTCGGTCCGAGTGGTGCGGGTAAAACTACGTTATTCTCTTTAATTGAGCGGTTTTACCTTCCGAATGAAGGAAACATTTATTACGATGGTACAGACATTCAATCTCAAAAACTAAACGACTGGCGTAGCAAGATCGCTTACGTCTCTCAAGATTCCCCATTAATGGCAGGGAGCATCTACAAAAACCTTACGTATGGCTTGGACAATGTAGACGAACAGACGGTGATAGATGCCGTTGAAAAAGCCAATTTATCCAGCTTTATTAATGACCTACCACAAGGACATTCAACTGAAGTCGGTGAACGAGGCATACGGGTCTCAGGTGGGCAAAGGCAACGGCTAGCGATTGCACGAGCGATTATACGTGACCCTGAATTACTTCTACTAGACGAAGCGACCGCTCATTTAGACAGCCATTCTGAAGCGTTAGTTCAAGAAGCATTGCAATCTCTCATGAAAAATCGAACAACACTCGTGATTGCACATCGACTTTCGACCGTGAAAGACGCCCATCAACTCATCGTGCTAGAACGGGGGATCGTTACAGGTTCTGGCAATCACCAATCATTATATGAAAATCATTCGCTTTATCGAGAACTTGTTGATCATCAAATGATGAATGAATAAAAAAAACTGAGCTGGACGGAACATCCGTCAGCTCAGTTTTTTTATTTTTCCATTTCTACAAGTGTCTCAATTGTATCAACAATTGGTTCCTTATCAACGTCTAATCCGTCGAACTGTTCTACAACTTGACCATTCATATCAAGCAAATACGTTTGTGTAGAGTGGATAATGTCCTCATTTTCAGGGTGAGATTGTACGACACTATTAAATGAACTAGCTGCAAAGCTTTCAACTTCTGCACGGTCATACCCTGTTAGGAAATCCCAATTAGAGAAATCTGCATCGTATTGTTCACCATATGCTTTAAGTTTTTCAGGTGTATCGTGTTCAGGATCAACCGTGAACGATACGAGATTTACGTCCAATCCTTTTTCATCTAGCTCATTTTGCAAGTTCGTCATGTTCGGTGTCATTAAATTACAGACAGTTGGGCAACGTGTGAAGACCATGTTGACGAGGGAATACTTCCCTTTCAAGTCTTCATTTGTAACGACTTCGTTATCTTGATTCATATACTCGAATTCATGTAATCCAGTTGCCTCTGACTCTTCTTCTACTGCTGCTGTTTCATTCGCATCTTCCATACCTTCAACATCTGATGATTCTGAAGATCCACAAGCCGCTAATACTAACGTTAACGCTAACGCACTCACAAACACCCATCGTTTCTTCATATAACGTTCCTTCCTCCTTTAAGTAGTCGTCTAACGGTTCTCTTAGTAAACAATTCTCTACTTTGAGGAATATGCAATAGCTTGGCAAACATGTCTACATTTCTAAACTGTTCTGATCTTCACTTGAAATTTTTTTACTAATAACTTCCTAATTACCTGTAAAAGGGTAACAAGCGATAGTCATTATTCAGTGACAATTGTTGTCAACGTTCTACAAAACAGCTTATAATAAACGTAGTATGAGCTTATCATCAAGGGGGATCTATAACGATTATGTCAATTGCTAAAGCATTAACGATTGCAGGATCTGATTCAAGCGGCGGAGCAGGAATACAAGCTGACCTAAAAACCTTTCAAGATCTCGGCGTTTATGGAATGAACGCATTAACAACGATAGTTGCGATGAAACCTGAAGGGTGGCATCATCAAGTATTCCCTCAGCCTGTCGATACAGTCGAAACCCAATTGAATACGATTTTATCAATTGGCGTTGATGCCATGAAGACGGGCATGCTCGGCTCTGTTGACGTCATTGAACTTGCTGCAAATAAAATAAAAGCGCACAACCTTACAAATTCTGTCGTAGACCCAGTTCTCGTTTGCAAAGGCGAAGACGAAGTCCTACATCCAGAAACCGCGGATGCATTACGTGAAGTCCTCGTACCCGTAGCGAAAGTTGCTACACCAAATTTATTTGAGGCCTCTCAACTTGCCCAAATGGAAAAGATTACTACAATTGAGCAAATGAAAGAAGCTGCAGGCAAAATTCATGAAAGTGGTACTCAATATGTCGTTGTTAAAGGTGGAAAACAGCTCGAGCATGACCGTGCAGTTGATGTTGTATATGACGGTAAATCATTTATTGTCCTCGAAACCGAGAAAATTGATACAACGTACACTCATGGTGCGGGATGTACATTCGCCGCTGCCATTACAGCAGAATTAGCAAAAGGAACCGATGTACACGAAGCAATCCGTACAGCTAAAGCTTTTGTTACTGCTGCAATTGAACACGGTGTTCGATTGAATGAATACGTTGGCGCTGTCCGCCACGGAGCATACAGAGCTTTTGGTGGTCAAGAAACGAAAATTACTGAGCGTAACATTTAATAACACAAAAACGTCTCCTCGAACTCGAGGAGACGTTTTTATTCTTTCATTACCTTCACATCCGCCTACGCTTTGCATAGGTTAATATGAAGACAATGAAGGAGCTGGTCTCTTTGGGCGATCAAAATGATAACCAAGAACTCCTCTTATTTATCGTCATCTTATTATTTGGTCTCTTCTCTCTTGGCTATTCAAGAGATGCTGGTGATGATGATGAACTGGAAGTCGTAGCATTATCCTAATTCTCTAGGGAGGCTGCAATCATGAGTGGAGATAAAAAGAAATCCAATAAAAACCAACTTACACCCGAACAGATCGCTGTGATTGCAGGGTTATTAACGAATGTTTTAAGCGTGAGGGCGATCTTAGTTGATCGAAATCAAACAGTGGAAATTATCATACAAGGCGATTTAAGTAAAAAGAAAGACAAAGATAAAATGTTTAAAGAAGTCGCCGACATGCGCTTTGGCGATGTTTGGGATCTCTTTATGAATACAAAATAAAACCCTTGAACGAAAAAATCGTTCAAGGGTTTTTCATATTAGATGAATTTCTTCGCTTGTTCATAGCTTTTCTCACGCTTTTTCTCAATTTCAATCATCTTGTCTACGTCTGATTGATACTCCTGCGTGCTTACTCCGTGAGCTTGGTGCATTGCTTTTTCCATAAGCTCTGTGTAATTCATGGGCTGTTCATTGCTCTTCACGATTAATAGCCTCCTAAGTTTAACCATTTCAATAAATGGCCTTATCTAGGCTATTCCCGTTCTACTATGATTTAAACGTTAGATTTTCTCACTGATCCAAGAAGAAAATGATTGCAAATAACGCTTTAGTGCTTTTTGTGTGCGTTCATCCGTTAGATTGCCTGCATCATCAAACTTTTCATTTGCTTTTGCGACATACACTTCAGGCTTTTGAAATACTTCTGAACCTGCAGCAATGAGCGCTTGCTTGACTTGCTTTTGCGCATAAGCCGTACCAAAACGTGTCGGTGATGCACCAATGACTCCGACAGGTAAATTTCTTAATACGTTTTCATTCGCATCACTCCCTGCCCAATCAAGTACATTCTTAATAACGCCCGGCATGCTCTCATGATATTCAGGCGTTACAATTAACAAGCCATCACTCTCTTTTAACGCTCGTTTTAGGTTTAGTACAACTTCAGGGTCACCATCTTCTTCTAAATCACCATTAAAAAGCGGAATCTCTCGAATCTCGCACGGAGTGATTGTCAGATCATCTGGCTTCATTGAAATCGCTTGTTCTACTAGTTTTGAATTAAGCGAATGATGTCGCAAACTACCACTAATTGCTATGATATTCATCGTTTACCACTCCTTTTTTTGGACAAAAAAAGTGACTCCGCAGGGGACGGCGGAGTCACAACAGAGGATGAGGGATGCAGGCAGGGTGGCAATGACAGTAAATGATAGTCGCACACGTTACAGGGGGACATATGCTATATCTTCAGGAGGGCGTAGTTCCTGATACTGTATAGAAGTTATGTGTACAAGCACGTTACCCGATAACGTGTTGTTACGCTTCTCGTATTCACCATTTACCCTGTTAGCTCTTATATACCTCAATAACTTACCTCTTAAACCAGATTTTATAAAAAAAATCATTATTTTTTTGTTTTTATTTATCGCTCTCTTTTTCTTCTATGAAAAGTGGTTTATGATAGAAAGGACAGTGAAATCTGTCAATCCATGTTTATTCTTATTTACAGGGAGCGATTACTAGATGGAATATCGTATTGAAAAAGATACGCTAGGTGAAATGCAAGTACCAGCAGATAAACATTGGGGTGCTCAAACACAACGTAGTGTTCACAACTTCCCAATCGGATCAGAAAAAATGCCACGTGAAGTGGTACTCGGATTTGCAATCTTAAAGAAAGCTGCAGCACGAGCAAACGAAAGTCTCGGTAAGCTTGATAGCGAGCGCGCGGACGCAATTGCAAAAGCTGCAGATGAAGTTCTCGCAGGTAAATGGGACAGCCACTTCCCACTTGTCGTTTGGCAAACAGGTAGTGGAACGCAATCAAACATGAACATGAACGAAGTCCTCGCACGAAGAGGAACAGAAATCCTTCAAGAACAAGGCAAAGACATTACCATTCATCCAAATGATGATGTAAACCGTTCACAAAGCTCAAACGATACATTCCCAACTGCGATGCATATTGCAGCTGTAAGCGATGTCAATCAGAAGTTACTACCTGCACTAGCAAAGCTTAAACAAACGTTACAACAAAAGTCAGAGCAATTTGACTCGATCATTAAAATTGGTCGTACACACCTTCAAGACGCAACACCACTTACACTTGGACAAGAAGTAAGCGGTTGGTACGAAATGCTTCGTAAATCTGAAACGATGATTAGCGAAAGTATTCGCCACTTGCACGACTTAGCTATTGGTGGTACGGCAGTTGGAACAGGAATTAACGCTCATCCAGAATTCGGAGATCGTACTGCTGGCTTCATTAGTGAATACACGTCATTCCCATTCCGCTCTGCACCGAACAAATTCCACGCGTTAACGAGTCATGATGACACGACTTACGCTCATGGTGCAATTAAAGCACTTGCTGCTGACCTTATGAAAATCGCAAACGACGTTCGTTGGTTAGCAAGCGGTCCACGTTCTGGTATTGGCGAATTAACGATTCCAGCGAATGAGCCAGGAAGCTCTATTATGCCTGGTAAAGTGAACCCTACTCAAAGCGAAGCATTGACAATGGTCGCTACACAAGTGATGGGTAACGATGCAGCGATCGGTTTTGCTGCTAGCCAAGGGAACTTTGAATTAAATGTCTTCAAACCCGTTATCATTTATAACTTCTTACAGTCTGTTCAACTTCTTACAGATGCGATGCACTCATTCCACGATCGTTGTATCGAAGGTTTAGAAGCTGAAGAAGAAAACATTGCAAACCACGTGAAAAACTCACTGATGCTCGTAACCGCTTTAAATCCACACATTGGTTATGAGAATGCGGCAGCGATTGCTAAGAATGCTCATCAAGAAGGGTTAACGCTTAAAGAAGCAGCCCTTAAAAGTGGTCTCCTTACTGAAGAGCAATTCAACGAGTGGGTGGATCCTGCGAAAATGGTTCAACCGAACGCCTAAATCAAACATAATTAATAAAAACCTAGCATGTACTAATGCTAGGTTTTTATTGTGTAGTAGGCTGTTACTTATCTAAAACTGAAAAATGACACAACTCATCATGAGCCGTGCCATTTCATTCGTTCCTTACCTTCTCGAGAAATCTTTATTCATCATACGTATAACGTACAACATATTTATCATTTCTAAGGCGGATGATCTCGACAAGTGGACCAACCTCATACCCATTTTGCCAATTGTCTTCAAGCTTTGCTTTTATACAACCAGCTTGAAATTTAGAACGGAATGTTTGTTTAAAATAAATCCAATGTGGTCCACGCTTCATTCCTATTGCTCCTTTAACTAGCCGATCAGTTCTTCATCTTCAGGCTTTCTTATGACGACTTTCGTTTCTGCTTCATCGCGATCACGCAATCGATGCGCCAACCTCGCTGATGCATTCGCTGCAATGCTACATACTAAATCATCTAAAAACGTATTCACCTGATCCGTTGAACGGTCCAGTTTTCGTATAATTCCAGTCTTCTCTTTATCAAGATACCCAAATGTTGTCACAGCAATGCTACCGAAACCAAAAACAGAGCCAAGGGCGATCGTTTCATCAATTCCAAATAAACTCTCATCACCTGTAATTAGTGATAATAAAGGTTCACTTAAACGACCTTCTTCTGCTAATACGTCCAATTCTATGCCAACCAGTATAGCATGTTGGATCTCTCTTTTCACGAGCACAGCATCAACACTTTCTACACACTCCACCATTGTAAGATTAGGCGCGTATGGGTGTTGTAAATCATATACAATTTCTGCGATCGCGTCAATCTCTACTCCTCGCTCTTGCAACTTCGTCCGTGCGTGATGCGAAATAATATCGCCAGTAACGATAATTTTTTCATCCCTCACGACCATTCCCCCTGTCTTTAATGTAACATATTCACATCCAGCGCCAAGTTTTACTGTAATATGCTATACTTGGGGAGAATTTGAAGTCATAAAAGGAGCGATTTTCACGTGGACGGAACTGTTGAAACCCTTCATTTACAAAGTACATTGCTTGATCATAAGTTTGATTTGCACGTATACATTCCACCGAACTATCATGAAAATTTCAGCTATAACCTAATCATTACTGGTGATGGACAAGACTTCTTTAAACTCGGAAAAGTCGATCAAAAAGTAGAACACTTCATTTTAGAAGATAGTGGTCCTGAAACGATTGTCGTTGGTGTTCCCTACCCGAGAGTTGCTACAAGGCGACAATGGTATGCTCCTGATGGAGAACAAACGAACGAATATTTACGATTTATTAAAGAAGAACTTTTGCCGATGCTTGAAAACACATACAACCTCAATCAAGACCCTGATTCTAGGATCCTTATGGGGGACTCACTTTCAGCATCTTTAGCACTGATGGCTTGTTTAACTTATCCTGATACGTTTCAACGTGCAGTTCTCTTCTCTCCGTATGTTGACGATCAATTAAAAAACATGGTAACTGAAAACGACTCCCTACAATCACTCAAGATTTATCATCAATTCGGCAGTGATGAACGTGTTGTAAAAGCAACAGACGGTAGAGTTTTGGATTTCATCGCCATGAATGAGTCGCTTCATGAACTGTTCGTAAATAAACTTCAATCATACGACTACAACCTGATCGATAAAGGGAACCATACGTGGTTCACATGGGGGCCTCTACTCCCAGAAGCACTAGAATTCCACTGGCTTTAAAACGTTAAGGAGAGAATACTATGAAAGCAATCATCGCAACGACTGAAGAAGAAATGAAACAAGTCCAACAAATTCGTTATGACGTCTTTGTTGTCGAGCAACAAGTTTCTGAAGAAGACGAGTGGGATGAATTCGAAGATGAAAGCATTCACTTTCTTCTAGAAAGTGACCAACAATACGTTGGAGCTGGTCGAGTACGCTGGCTTGGAACGACCGGAAAAGCAGAACGTATCTGTATATTGAAACAACACCGGGGAACTGGTGCTGGTAAAGCGGTTATGGATGCGCTTGAAAGTTTTGTAGCTATGAATAATGGAGACAAGGTTAAGCTTAATGCTCAAACACAAGCACGTGGGTTTTATGAACGAATTGGCTACACTGTAACTTCTGAAAAAGAATTTTTGGACGCAGGAATCCCTCACGTAACGATGGAAAAAACGATAAACTAAAAAATCCGGCCTGTTAAGGTCGGATTTTTTATATGATACGATCGATTTGTTTACCTTTTCCAGTTACCTTTGCTTGCATTCTTCGTTGATGCAACCACCTTTGTTCCATGTTCTTAACATATGCCGATGATTGTTGTTCTCGAGAGTATCGATTCACCCTTGCTACTTGCAGGACAGACGCGTGATTAGTTTGCTTTCCTGTTAAACGAGAGCCGTATTGAATTGCTACATCGTTATACGTTTGTGGAACATAACCCATCATCATCACTCCTTACAAATCATTTACCCTTTTTTAAGAAATTGAACACATTTTACGTTCAATTGGCTTCAGTTTAATCGGCGTAAACCGTTGATAAGACGCGATTTTTTTCATCCAAAATAAAACTACACACGCTTTAGGGTAAACGTACATACGATATAGCGAACATGAAGGAAAACCTAAAGGAGTGATGAGCGTGAGCTGCGGTCGCAAAGATTTTGATACTGGCAACTGCGTGTGCGATGCAGTGCTTGCGATTAGTGAAGCACAAGATGCCGTAGAAAAAAAAGGAAGCTGCGCAAACAGTTGTTTTACTAATCTCTTGAAGCCGAACGGGCGTTTCAATGATACGATCCCATTCATGTTAAAAGGTAAAACAGGTGAATTGTTTTGGGCAACTGGTGGTTTAACAGCTGACTTCCCAGATGTTTTTGAAACTGTATTCTTCAGAGTTGAAAACATTTGCGAAAAGTCTTGCTGTGCAACATTATCACTACTTCGTCCAACAGGCGACATTCTTTTTACACAATCTTGTTGCGTAGATCCAACATCATTGTCTGATGTTGTTTCACTAGAGCGCACGAACTGCTGCATTGAAGTAGATCTAAGCTGCTTCTGTGCAATCCAATGTTTAGATCCAGGCCTTGTTGATAACCCTATCGGGACAATTCCACCAACACCTGGCATGTAAGGGATTAAACACTAGAGAAATGATCGAGGGTTAAGTCAATCACATCCTCGTACCGTATCGTTACTTGATAAGGTAATTGTTGGGTCTGCATCGTAAATTGATCTTCTTCAAGATCAGTGACGTTGCCGACCCATGTTTCTTCTTTCGTTTGACAAATGCAAACGGTTGGATTTAGCGTTCTCAATTTATAGAGCAATTTCACTTTATCTTCTGTCGAACGGTTTTCAAACCCTTTTTTACGTGAAGGTTGGACGAGCTGTTCTGAAGAGTTGCGTGAATGAGACTTCTCTTTACTCGTACGTTCATCTTTTTTGTTCGTACCCTTTGGTTCTCGGACTCTTTCCTCAAGTGCCTCACGCAATATTTCGTTTGCTTTTGAATTAGGCGATTCAATGGATGTCTTCCAATTCGGACCAAGGTGTCGATTTAAATCGAAAGAACGTTTCTTTGGTAGTTCATCTTCATTAGAATCCGATGAAGGTTCTTTACTTAGGTTTTTTTGTTCGCTTATTTCCTCATCGTTCATATTAGATGACGATGAAGGTTCTTTTAAAGGTTCAGTTTCCTCAACTTCTTTTAAATTTTCTTTGATCGTTCTTTTGTATAATAGTTCGAGCTCATTATCACCAACCGTTGGCATTGAATGATTCGGATTATCAATATATAGAAGAGGTTGAACTTGGTTGTGTCTTTTTTTCGTACTCATACCCTTCCTCCCTTTACCCATCGTATTACCACATTGTATTCGCAGAATTACAAGCTATGATTATTTTCAAAGCTGAATAGGTAATCGCCCGATTTCAATTTTCTTACACACCCGTTTTAGGTGCTTTGCATAGGTTAGTATGGAGAGCAAGCGGTTCTCTAAGAATTCAAGATTCCAGGAGGAATGCTACATGTCAGAATGTTGTCACAGCGGTGGATATGGCGGATCACAGGGTTTAGGCGGATTTGCATTTGTTGTTGTGCTTTTCATCTTACTCATAATCGTAGGTTCTGCATACTGCTAATGCAAATAAACAAAAACAAGTCGCTCCTTAGAGCGACTTGTTTTTACTTATACGATTGAAGTCTTTTCAGTTTCAGCAATCTTTTCGATATGGTGACATGCAGCCTTATGAGTTTCATTCATAAAAGTCGTTGAACGAAGTTCTGGCTCTTCTGTCTTACAAATATCTGTTGCAAACGGGCAACGTGTGTGGAATCTACAACCAGCTGGCGGATTCATTGGTGAAGGTACGTCACCTTGTAACACGATTCTTTCTCTCGATTTTGATGGATCCGGAATTGGAATCGCTGATAACAATGCACGAGTATATGGATGTCTCGGACTATCAAAGAGATCTTTCTTATCGGCAATTTCTACAATCTTACCGAGGTACATAACGATTACTCGATCAGAGATGTGACGAACGACACCTAAATCGTGAGAGATAAACAAATACGTTAAGTCGAGATCTTTTTGTAGTTTCTTTAACAAGTTCAATACTTGTGCTTGTGTTGACACGTCAAGAGCAGATACAGCTTCATCACAAACAATGAGTTTAGGATCTACCGACAAAGCTCGGGCGATACCGATTCTTTGACGTTGACCCCCACTAAATTGAAATGGGTAACGTTCTGCTTGTTCTGGTCTTAAGCCAACAACTTCCATCAATTCACGAATACGCTCAGGGCGTTTTGCTTTAGACACAACACCTTGAATCGCCATCGCTTCATCAAGAATTTGCTTAACCTTTTGACGTGGGTTCAACGACGCGTATGGATCTTGAAAAATAATCTGCATTTCTTTACGCTTTTGACGCAAATCAGATTTGCTAAGCTCCATAAGGTTTTGACCTTCAAACAGAATTTCTCCGTCAGTCGGGTCATCGAGACGCAAGATTGCTCTTCCTGTCGTCGATTTACCACAACCAGATTCCCCTACAATACTAAGTGTCTCACCAGGATTAATGGCGAAGGATACATCATCGACGGCTTTTACTTGGGCTTGCGTACGATTTAGAATTCCGCCTTTTACTGGAAAATACTTTTGTAAATTCTTTGCTTCAAATAACGGTGTTGTCATTGATTCGTTGCAACCCCTTTCGTCGGGTTCGGTCCATCCCATTCATCCGTATAAATCCAGCAACGTGTTTGACCTGTTGTAACAGCTTCATCCACATTGTTTGACGGTGTTGCGAGTTCAGGGTGCTTCTCTACACAAAGGTCTCTAGCATAAGGGCAACGCTCTGCGAAGCGACAACCGCTTGGCATATTCTGCGGTGTCGGAACCGTTCCTGGGATCATTTCAAGTTCATCAAGGTCAATATCGTGACGTGGAATGGCATTCATTAAGCCTTGGGTATATGGATGTAATGGTTGCTTAAACAATGTCTTCACATCTGCTTGCTCAACCACTTCACCTGCATACATAACAACGACTTTGTCAGCAGTTTCAGCGATTACTCCCAAATCGTGCGTAATCATGAGAACGGCCATTCCTGATTTCTCTTGAAGCTCTTTGATCAGCTCTAGAATTTGCGCTTGAATCGTAACGTCAAGTGCTGTTGTTGGCTCATCGGCAATGAGGAGTTCTGGGTCACAAGAAAGTGCAATCGCGATCATAACACGCTGACGCATTCCCCCAGATAACTCATGAGGATAACGCTTTGCACGGTCCTCTGGTGCTGGAATTCCGACAAGTTTCAACATGTTTACCGCTTCTTGCCATGCTGCTTTTTTGTCGAGTTTCTTGTGAATACGAACCGCCTCAGCGATTTGAGAACCGACGGTAAACACCGGGTTTAACGATGTCATTGGCTCTTGGAAAATCATTGAAAGGCGATTGCCTCGATACTTAGCAAACTGTTGTTTTGATTTCTTTAATAGATCTTCGCCACTTAACTCAATCGTTCCCCCGACAATTTTACCAGGGTGTTGGATTAATCGCATAACTGAGAGTGACGTAATACTCTTACCTGAACCTGACTCTCCTACAATTCCTAATGTCTCGTTACTATTAACGCTAAAATCAACGCCGTCAACGGCCTTAACTTCTCCATCAGGCGTAAAGAATGATGTCTGTAATCCTTTTACTTCAAGTACAGGTGTCTGTTCGTTTGAAGCCATGTCCATGACCTCCTTTATACAATATCGGATCGTGGGCTTCTACCATGAATTAGTTCAAATCAATTCGTTTGTTTAATACTCGGTATGCAATATCGACGAGGAAATTCACGAAAACGAACGTGATTGCAAGTACGATTACTGCGCCTTGTACAACTGGAAAATCTCGTTGACTAATGGCATCTACAACGAGTCGCCCTAGTCCGTTAATCGCAAATACGTTCTCTGTAAGTACAGCTCCACTTAAGAAATAACCGAATTGTAGACCAATAACTGTCACAACGGGTATTAATGCATTACGGAATGCGTGCTTATAAACGACTAAGCGCTCACTTACACCTTTAGCACGAGCTGTACGTACATAATCTTGATCAATGACTTCTAACATGCTCGATCGTGTCATCCTTGCAATAACTGCGGCACCTGCTGTACCCATCGTAATTGCCGGCATGATGACTTGTTGCCACGTCCCCCAACCAGAGGTTGGTAAAACTCCGAGTTGTATCGAGAACCAATAGATCAAAAGAAGACCTAACCAGAAGTTCGGCATTGACAAACCTACAACGGCCAACGTCATTGTTCCATAATCACGAATCGTATTACGGTACGTCGCTGAAAGGATTCCGAAGAACAGACCTACAGAAACAGCTACGACCATACCCCAAAGGGCAAGTTCAACAGTTATTATAAAACGTGGTGCTATGATATCCATTACCGGTTGTCCAGTTCGAACCGATTCACCAAGATCAAACATGACGAGATCTCCTAAGAAACGACCGTACTGAACGATGAGTGGATCATTTAAACCTAAATTTTCTCTCATTTGGTCTAATTGAGCTTGAGAAGCGGCTTCCCCTGCCATAACTTGGGCTACGTCCCCAGGTACTAATTGAATGATCAAAAAGGCAACGAGGGTAACACCGAACAAAACCGGTATAAGCTGTAACAAGCGGCGTAATATAAAAATATGCACGTCTATTCCTCCTTACTTTTTCGATCTCGGATCAAGTGCATCTCGTAAGCCGTCACCTAACATGTTGAAAGCGAGCACGAGTAACACAATTGCAATCCCTGGGAATATAGTTAAGTGTGGGTTGTCCCACATGTACGATCTTCCATCATTTAACATTGCACCCCACTCAGATAATGGTGGCTGCACCCCTACACCGAGGAAAGATAAACCTGCGGCACTAAGAATTGTCGTCGCAATTTGTAATGAGGCTTGTACAATGATTGGTGAAGATACGTTCGGTAAGATATGTTGAAATATGATTTTTCCGTCTCTTGCACCGAGTGCTCGAATCGCTTCAATGTACTCAATGTTCTTTACTTCAAGTACAGAACCACGAACAATCCTTGCAAATACAGGAATATTATAAATGGAAAGTGCGATAATAACGTTGTTCATACTTGCACCTAAAGCACTAACGATTGCAAGTGCTAAAAGAATTCCTGGGAACGCAAGTAGGATATCTGCCGCACGCATAATAACCGTGTCCCAGATCTTTCCATAGTACCCTGCTAAAAGACCGAAAAATATTCCGAAAACGGCACCTATAAGTACAGAAGATACACCTATCCAAATCGTTAAGTGTGTACCAAAGATAATTCGACTATAAATGTCTCGTCCGTTTTGGTCAGTACCAAACCAATGATCTCCAGACGGTGTTGCAAATCGATTTAACACGTCTGTTGAGGTTGGACTGTGTGTCATTAATGAGAAGTTCCAACCTGGAATCCAAAGGAAAAGCACTGTTGATAGCGCGATCAACAAGAAGAAAATGAGTATGATCCCGCCGAATAAAGATGATTTGTTACGAATAAGTTGCTTCATTAATCCTTTAAACCGAGACTCCGGAGCTCCAATTTCTGCTTTTCCCGGGCTTTGGTTAACGGTTGACCCCATGTGCTGCTCAACCCCTTCTTATTATGATTCTTTAGCGACAAGCGCTACATGCACAATGAAACATCGACATGATTTTACATGGTTCGTTTAATTATATCAATGTTCAGTCTGAATACAATATAATCTGTTAATTTTTCTGTCATATTCCTCCGTTTACGATGCGTTCTCTCTTTGAATGTGATTGATATTCGTTTAATGTACACTCATTTCCAATAAAAAACTATTGGAAACTAATACCTACATGTTGCCCCCTTTTACATATACTTAACGAAAATCAATAATACAAAGCTTACAACAGGAATAAATTGTTGTAAATCGTAAATAAATGTATTGTTTTAATATTTTTTTCGCAAAAAAGAGTATTGAAAGTTTTTAATTCGTAGTTTATAGTATTTCTAAACTTGTTTTACATTAAAAGGGGGATAAAAATTGCGAAAGTTTAAAAAATCAAGTGTCATAACTCTATCATTAGCAGCTACATTGGCACTTGCAGCGTGTTCATCCGATCCAGAAGAGACAGAAGAAAATGCAGGTGGCGATGGCACCGCAGAAGAGACAGAAGAGACTGAAGATGGTGACGACGAGGGTGATGGTGAAGCTGCAGCTGGTGACGGCGGTGAGCTAGTAATCGCACTTTCTGCAGATGGGGTTTCATTAGACCCTCACGGTCAAAATGACAATCCATCCGCTAAATACCGTGCTCTTATCTATGAAACATTAATGACCTTTGATCCTGAAACATATGAGCTAGAACCAGGACTTGCAGAAAGTTATGAACAAATTGACGATAGCACATTTGAATTTTCACTTCATGAAGGCGTCGAATTTCATAATGGTGAAGAATTAACAGCCGACGATGTTGTCGCTACTTTTGACAGAATGCTCGATCCAGAAATCGCAGCACCGTCTAGTTTCTTATTTGACATGATTGATAGTGTCGAAGCCATTGACGATTATACTGTACAAATGACAACTGAGTATCCGTTTGCTCCACTTCTTTCTCACCTTGCTCATAACGCCGGTGGTATTATTAGTGAAACAGCGATTGAAGCTGATTATGCTGGTGAAATTAACTTAGATATCGGTGAAGGTGATGCCGGTACTGGCCAATTCGTATTTGATGAGTGGAATGAAGGAGCAGACCTTCGTATGCTTCGTAACGATAATTATTGGGGAGAGCCTGCTAACATCGACAGCGTCTACTTCCAAGTAATCGGAGAAGATGCTACTCGTATCGGTAACTTGCAAACAGGTGACGTTCATGTCGCTGATTTAATTCAACCTGCACTTGCAGATCAAGTTGAAGCAATTGATGGTGCTAGCCTCGTTGCAGTACCAAGTCTAAGCTTAACGTACATTGGTTTCAATACTGAAGCAGAACCTTTTGATGATGTACGCGTTCGTCAAGCAGTATCTTTAGCTGTTGATAACGATACACTTGTTGAAGGGATTTATGAAGGGTATGGTACAGCTGCAAAAGGCCCGATTAACGACCTAACATTTGGTTATGACGATGGACTTGAAGATATCGGTTATGACCCAGATCGTGCACGTGAACTTCTTGAAGAAGCAGGTCATGAGGATGGACTTGATATTACATTCTCCATGAACTCTGATAACCCAATTCGTCAACAAACTGCTGAGATTGTGCAAGATCAATTAAGCGAAATTGGTATTAATGCAACTCTTGAAAACGTTGAGTGGGGAGCTTATCTCGATCAAACTGGCGCAGGTAATTCTCAAATGTTCATTCTAGGTTGGGTTACTGTAACTGGTGATGCAGACTATGGAATGTACTCACTTTTCCATTCTGATCAACATGGTGATCCAGGTAACCGTTCTTTCTATACAAATGAAGAGGTAGATGAGTTATTAGATCAAGCTCGTCAGTCTACAGATGATGCAGAGCGCGAAGAGCTCTATAGCCAAGTACAAGAAATTCTAATTGAAGAAGCTCCGATGGTTTACACTGTATTCGATGACTTCCGAATTGGAGTTGCTGATTCAGTTGAAGGCTTTATCCAAGTACCAAATGGACAATTTGATTTGTCTGAAGTATCGATATCTGAAGAAGCTGGTGGCTCAAGCTACTAATTTCAACATTAAAAGCATGCGCAGTAAACGCGCATGCTTTTTTTAATGGCCATCTAAGCGATCAACTTGTTCATGAATCGTTTTTTGCCATGCATCGTCTTCGGTTGCATAAGCCAAGTAACTCATCGCTTGTAGCTTCTCTTTTTCCCAATAATAGTTCTGTAAATACGTTTTACTTTCATTAAGTTCCGCTCGTTCCATCTCGGTTAAAGGACGATAATCTGCTTCTAGGACGAGACGAAGAAAACGTTCTGAAACTGCCGAATACATAACCATCACTCACTTTGCTTCTCAATACGTCTACTAAGAAGCATAACCAAAACGTAGAGCAATTAACCCATCCCGATAATATGGTATCCCCCATCAACGTGGATCGTCTCACCTGTAATCGCCTTCGATAAATCACTCATTAAAAAGAGCGCAGTGTCGCCGACTTCTTCAGTCGTTACGGTTCTGTGTAAAGGTGCCTTGTCTTCAATCTCTTTTAGTACACTATTAAACCCTGCAATTCCTTTAGCAGATAGTGTGCGGATCGGTCCTGCTGAAATGGCATTTACACGAATTCCTTTAGCGCCTAAGTCGTTCGCTAAATATTTCATGCTCGCATCTAGTGCGGCTTTTGCGACGCCCATGACGTTGTAATTTTTAACGACACGCTCTCCACCTAGGTAGGTTAATGTAACAATCGAACCACCTTCAGCCATTAATTCATGGCGATCAATCGCATGTGCAACGGCCGTTAATGAATACGCACTAATATCATGTGCAAGCTTAAACCCTTCTCTTGACGTTTCAACAAAAGTACCGTCTAGATCTTCAGACTTTGCAAATGCAATACAATGAGCAAGTCCATGAATTACGCCTACTTCTTCCTTAATCTGCTTAAACGTTGCATCGATTTCTTCATCACTCGTAATGTCACAAGGGTAAATAAAATCTGTTTGTCCAATTGTACTCGCAAGCTCTCTCACGTTCTTCTCTAACCGCTCACCCGCGTACGTAAACACAAGTGTTGCCCCTGCGTTTGCCAAACTGCGAGTAATTCCCCAAGCGATACTTCTTTTATTGGCAACTCCCATAATGACGTATGTACGTCCTTCTAATGATAAAGCCATCAGTCATTTCCCCTTCCGGTTGTATGCACGTTCTAGTACCTGGTCACAATTATAACATAGTCGAAATGAAAAATCACGATACGTTCACTAGAATTCTCCAATTGAAACTGCTATCATTTTTAATCAGAGGTGAATCGTACTATGTCTGAACAAATGTATGACATCATTGGCGACACACACGGTTGTTATGAGGAATGTTTACAATTAATGCGAACATGTGGTTACAAAGATGGACAACATCCAGAGAACCGTATGCTCGTGTTTATAGGTGATATTACGGATCGTGGGCCCGAATCTTTACGGATGATTAAACTCGTTCACTGGCTCGTTTTCGAACGTAAAACGGCTCACTATATTCCTGGCAACCATTGCAACAAATTGTACCGCTACTTTAAAGGCAATCGAGTCGTCATCAATCACGGTCTTGAAACGACTGTTGCAGAGCTTAATGCCCTTTCTAGAGATGAATACTTACAAATAAAGAAGCAATTTATGCAACTGTATGAGCAGTCCCCGTTATATTTAGTTCTTGATCATGGGAATGTCGTTTGTAGTCATGCAGGCATCAGGCGACATGACATCGGAAAAAAGGGACGCCAAATTCAGTCGTTCGTACTTTATGGTGACGTCGACCATCAATCGATGGAGAAAGGGCAGCCTCCAAAACGACGAGATTGGGCTTTAAAAGAAGAACGAACAATGCCTTGGCTAATTTACGGTCATACTCCCGTCGCTTCTCCAAGAATCGTTAATGCGACCATTAATATTGATACTGGTTGTGTATTTGGTGGTCTTTTAACCGCTTTTCATTACCCTGAATTATCCTTTTCATCAGTCACCTCCAACCAACCGTTACAAGTTGACAAATTTAAATCTTATGAACAAGAAGAAACAATCGATGACTATAAGTGAGGAATACATCATGCAAAAAACAAAACGAATTTTACCGTTTGCGCTAACACTCGGCATTCTTACTGCCTGTGGTGCTGCACCTGAACAAACTGATGGGGTCGTTCAACATGACCCTGAAGAATCTGCTCTATATTTAACAACTGACCCACCTTCTATGACGATTCATGCGCGTATGATCAATGAGGAAGATACGCCAACTGAAGATATTTACTTACACTTTGACGTTGTAGACGAAGAGCTTGAAGACATCATTGACTACGATGCAATTGCAACAGACGGTGAAGAATTTTCTATTAGTGCTGAAGGTGCTTATGTCGTGAACGCTTCATTTCCACTTTCAGAGCCTGTAGAAGAAGACCACGTACTAACTGGTATTGAAGCTTACGTTGAAGACGACGAAGGTAATGAAATTTACCGCTTTACTTTTGATCACGCTGAAACAGATTAAAAAAACCAGGCGCTTTAGCGTCTGGTTTTTTTATATATTGTTACTCAGAAATTGAACGATGTCTTTTGGTGTAGGTGCACTAAATTGTATTTGTTCCTGTGTAATCGGGTGGACCGTTTCATAGTGCGCGGCATGCAATGCTTGCCGATTGAGCTGATTCGACGTAGAACCATACAATGTATCTCCTACAATTGGGTAGCCACTCGCACTTAAATGCACACGGATTTGGTGTGTACGACCTGTATACAATTTCACTGACAACACTGTATACAAAGCATGTTCTTCAATACGCTTAACGTATGTTTTTGCCGGCTTCCCCGTCACCGTTACTTGACGCTCGACAATCGATGTTCGATTACGATCAATTGGTAAGGAGATCATCTTCTCTTTGTACGGAAACTGTCCATCAACGACTGCTACGTAACGTTTATCCTGAAAAGACTTCATCAGAAAATCATGTGCGTAGCGGTGTTTCGCAAACACTACAATGCCACTTGTGAAACGATCGAGTCGATTTACCGGATGCACACCAAAAAGTTGATCGCTTGTCCGTGCATAGTGCATGATTGCTTCGGCTAAAGAATGTCCACGTACACCTTGACTCGGTAACGTGCTCACTCCTGGTTGTTTGTTCACAACAATGAGGTGTTCATCTTCAAAGATGATGTGAACGTCCTCAGTGTTTTCACTAAAATGTTCTGGATGGTTCGAAAATGGTATCCCAACAGTAACTTGGTCACCGACAATAATCCTCGTGTTAACGTTTGATTTCTTCCCATTTAAAAGAATCTCTCCAGAAGCTTTTATGAGTGTGAGCGTTCGACGAGACATTTGCTTTTCGTCTTGCAAAAAGTGCTTTAACTGATGATGATGTGAACGCACTTCCCATACCCAATGCAGTAACCTACTCACCAATAAATGACTCTTTCACTCGCTTCCAAAATGGAAACGGACGAAAACGAGCAAAACGGACGTATTCATCAGAAACACGGCACTGAATGGATTCAATATCCTTGTTTACGAGCGAATAATGATCAATCGTCATTTGCATGCTCACATCATTTAACGGTTTTAACAAGCACGTATGATGTTCTGGCAACACGAGCGGCGAACCGATTGTTCGATACACACGGTTATTAATTGACGCCATTTCTGCAATTTGCATTGAAGCGAGTGATGGATGTAAAATCGCTCCTCCTAATGCTTTGTTGTACGCCGTACTTCCTGAAGGGGTGGAAATGCATAATCCGTCTCCACGAAACGTTTCAAACACTTCTCCTTTAATCTCAACGTTACAAACGAGTGACCCTTCTGTCGTTTTGACTGTGCATTCATTAAGCGCCAAATGACGGTCTGATGAACCCGCACGGTGATAACGAACGGTAACTTCAAGTAACGGGTATTCCACAACTTGAAAAGGGGTCTTTGCAATATGAATGACCAACTTCTCTGCTTCATCTGGAATCCAATCTGCGTAAAAACCTAAATGCCCTGTATGTACACCAACAAAACAGGTATGTTGAAGCCGATGTTTATGTTTATGGAAGGCTTCAAGTAACGTTCCATCTCCCCCAACTGATATGACAATCTCAGGTTCTTGTTCATCTTGTTGTAATTGATGCTCATTTAAGCCTTTACGAATTAACTCAGCAATCTCATTAGACGTGTCATCGCCACGAGATGTGACGTCGTATTTCATATTCACGAGTTCCCTCCTTATCATCCATTCTTAAATGATGAACGATGTTCATCTTGTCGTAATGCGATAATAGACTGTGCCTCTCGCACTTCACCTTGTATTTTTGACATTTCTTCATCCAAATTATAAGCAGCTTCAGAAGCCCGATACAATCGCTCTTTTATATCCTCTGGGATTTCACCACGATATTTATAATTTAAAGAATGCTCAATGGTCGCCCAAAAATTCATCGCCATCGTCCGCACTTGAATTTCAACGAGAATATGTTTCGTTCCTTTAATCGTATGAACCGGATAATCAATCACCATATGATACGAACGGTACCCGCTCGATTTCTTTTCCTTTATATAGTCACGTTCGTTAATGATCGTAATGTCCTTACGACTTCGAATCATGTCTACAATCGTATCGATGTCAGTAACAAATTGGCACACGATACGAATCCCGGCAATATCTTGCATCCGCTGCTCTAATTCACGTAAAGGAATGTTTTTTCGCTTCGCCTTCTCTTCAATGCTTCCAACTGGCTTTACCCTTCCAGTGACAAACTCAATCGGTGTATGCCTAGAAGAGCGTTGGTATTGCTCGCGTAAACTTCTTAGTTTCACTTTTAATTCATCAACGGCTTGTTTATAAGGTTGTAAGTCTAACTCCCAATTTTCCATCGTACACCTTCTCCCTTAATCACTTTCTTACGAGAAAATGCTTCACAACAGCGTCAGCCATTTCGCTTCCGTAGTTATTATTATCTGGGATATTATCAAGTAAATATTCCATTTCATCTTGAAAAGAGTCAAGCAATAACTCTTCGTTCCCTAGATAAACGGGATAATGATGTTCGTAAATTTCCTCAAGTATTGGCCAAAACATTTCTGGCAACCTTACTTGATAAAATGATCCTTCGTTCTCGACGACGTAGATGAATGCTAATTCATCTGAATCAGCTAACATTCGCTCAGCATCTTTAAATGTAGACACTTTAACCGAATCATCTTTTGGAATAATCATCGCTTTTTGATCGACAATTGCAATTTGATCTACTGTTATATTGGACATACACGCTAATCTCCTTTGCTTACTACTCCTAGATTATGACATAATGCAACAGGAGGTTGATGATCATGACAGCTCATGAAGAATTTGAAATTGAAGCGAAACAATTACTTACAACAGGCGAGTTTACAAAGCTATGTAATCATTTCCAGTTAAAAAAAGAGGACTTTCAGTCACAGCACAATCATTATTTTGACACAGGAAGCTTTCAAATAAAAGAACGAAACGCTGTGTTACGCATTCGCGAAAAATCAAGTAGCTGTGTGCTCACCTTGAAAATTAAAGAACAAGACGGTTCTTATGAACGGCACGAAACTCTACGTTCAAGGGAATTGCCACAAAGTAGCCATTCTGAATTGCTCACTTGGATAATAGACCATTGGTCCATTGAAAGCAATGAACTCATTCATCTAGGGTCGTTAGAAACGAACCGTGCCAGCTTTGAATATGAAAACGGAACGTTGTTCTTTGACCACAGTCGCTATTTAGGCGTTGATGATTATGAACTAGAATTCGAAGGCCGTTCAAAACAACATGTCGACACCGTCATGAATGCTATAAAGTCATCATTTAACTTGTCAATTACAGAAGAACCTGATCCGAAAGTCAAACGCTTCTTCAAACGGAAAGAAAAGCTATAAAAACGATAAAACATTTGCTATAGTCAAAGTATACTACAGAATAAGGAGCGGGTTGTATTGAAAGCTATCCATCCTTTGTCACACCTTCCAACAACATCATCACTAAAAGCACCAAGCATCGTGAAAGAGCAAACGGCTACGCTATCTTTTGCGTCGATTTTGCAATCGTTACAGACTCAATCGGTTTACAATGGATTGAGTGCGAATGACCAGAACATGAGCGAACTTTCATTCCCAACGCTTCTTCATGGCAATGTAACTGACGCGACGTCTAATACGTTACCGTCAACGCCTTTTAACTCTTTCATTCAAGAAAGTGCTGCCAAACACGGCGTAGATGAACGTTTAATTTATGCCATTATTGAAAATGAGTCTTCGTTTAATCCAAATGCAACGAGTCATGCAGGCGCACAAGGGTTAATGCAACTCATGCCTGGAACTGCAAGATCATTAAATGTGGACAACCCTTATGATCCAAGAGCGAATATTGACGGGGGTACTCGATACATACGTGACATGTTGAACCGTTACAATGGGGATGTGACACTTGCACTAGCCGCATACAATGCTGGTCCTGGCAATGTTGATCGCTACAATGGTGTGCCTCCATTTAAGGAAACAGAACGCTATGTTCCTAAGGTACTAAACACATACAATGGACTTGCTTAAAACATTATGTAAGAAGCATGAACTGTCATTATGATCAAATTGACAGTTCATGCTTCTTTTCGTTCAGTTCATACTATTTGCCGAGATCTTCACTCGTTGCTACAATGATAATAGTTCGTTATAAGGGAGCCAACTAGTTATGACATCCATTCAACCAACGTCATTATTTGAACGCCTTGGCGGAACAGAAGCTCTTGAGCGAGTGATTGGGACGTTCTATAATTACGTCTCTGACCATCCTGATCTGAGTCCATTGTTTCCTGATGAATTAACCGAAACAAAGCGGAAACAAGTTCAATTTATGACACAATTTACTGGGGGAGAACCCTTATATACTGCGGAGCATGGGCACCCTAGACTTCGAGCAAGACATTTACCATTTGAAATAACACCAAAACACGCTGAAGCGTGGCTCGTATGTATGAAGCTTGCGATCGAAGACCATGACTTGCCACAAGATGCTTCAGAAGAATGGTTTCATCGATTAACACTAACAGCTTCACATATGGTAAATCATCATTAGATCTTGAAAGGAGGATGTACATTGGTAATGACCAAAGAACAGTGCAATTATTATACAGGGACTTGCGGCGAGGCTGATGGCGAACAAAGAGAGCGCCTAGTCAACGACCATCGTGTAGAAATTTATGTATTTACTGACCCTCTTTGCCCACTTTGTTGGGGCATTGAGCCGAAACTAAAGAAATTACTCAATGAATATAACCAATATATTAAAGTACGGTATGTAGTCATGCCCGAAAACGCAAGTGCACGAATTCATGAGCAAAACCAACGTACACTCTCAGATCTATGGGACATTACGAGTACGCAAACTGGGATGTGCTGTGACGGAGATTTCTGGTATGAGAATCCGATTTCTGTACCTGAAACACCGTCAATCGCAATAAAAGCAGCCGAGATGCAAGGCAGACAATGCGGTATGCGTTTTTTAAGGCGCGTGCGAGAAGCGTTGTTTCTTAACAAGCAAGATGTGACAGACGATCATGTATTACTAAAATGTGCACAAGAAGCCGGTCTAGACGAAACCGAATTTCAAAAAGACTTCCATTCTGACTTAGCTAAACAAGCGTTAGAAAGTGATCTTCGCACGAAAAATGAAATGGGAGTAAGTGAAGTACCTTCAATGATTTTCTTTAATGATTGCATTGAAGATGCAGGAGTGATGATTTCGGGTCTACATTCGTATGATGTCTATGAAGATATCCTCACTGAAGTATTGGGGAAAGTACCGGTTCCAGAAATGAAACATGATATATTGTCGTTCGTAAGGCATTATTCACTCGTTGCAACCGCAGAAATTGCGGAGGTGTTTGATTTGACGACAAAAGAAACAAAATCAGCCATGAAACGATTACAACTTCAACAAAAAGTTGAATGCGTCCCAGTAAAGCACGGTGAATTTTGGAAATACAATGTTCGAACGGAAGAGTGATGACTCTTCCGTTTTTTTAGCATGTTTACCATCGCTACCTACATATACTGTACTTAGATTGGAGGTAGCACGATGAAACCATTCGTTTTAGGAATTACAACAACCGTAGTTAGCTACGTTCTCTTTCTAATGTCTGTCCTTCGATTTATTCCTTTGTGGATTGCTGTACCGTTGTTGTTCTTATCGATTTTATTTACCGTTCATTTGTTCAATGAACGTAAACGATTTAAAGGTTTCACTTGATATCAACCGAGCTCTGCTCTCGTAATTGAGCAGTTTGAATATAAGAAACAAACTTGGTCATAACGATGACCTTCATCCGCTGACTTTGGGTAATGATGAACAACTCCTTGAGTCGCCAATTTCGTCATTCGTTTATACAAATTAAAATATTGAACCATCGCGAGTTCTGCTTGTCGTTCGGTAATTTCCAATTGTTTTGCTATTTCTGATCTTTCCCCTTCAACCCATTCATCTAAACCTTGAACTTGATGTTTTTGCAGGTTCAAATAGACGTACAATTGCCAAATCAATGGAGGTTCATTAATATACACTTGAGCCGGAACGTACCACCCTACTTCACAAGGATGTAAGTGTAACGGACACCGTGAAGACAAAAGTTCCTCTTGCACTCGTAACGACAATCCTTTTGCTGGTTGCCTCTTGCCGTAGCGACATTCATTTTTGTAGATCAATTGGCCTGATAGTTGCTCTAAATTGACCGAGGATGGTTGAGTGATCTTTTTGAAGCTGGAGTAAGTGTAGGGCAGTGATTCTGATATAGCAGATGATTTCCGAGGCGAAAGATAACTCAAAAGCGTTACCATTTGTAACTGCTTACCGATGAATAACAAACGAGGATAAGAATGGGGAAAAACACTACACGTCTCAAGTTGCCACTCTTGCAAGTACACAGAACCTGATGAACGATGTAAATACCGTTCAGGTAAAACCCAGATCACTTGAATATTATGACTAAAGTAATTAGACGAGCGGCGCTTGATTTCCTTTCTTTCAATCGCTGAACATTGTATTTCAAACACATAAACCGTTCCATCGATTAAACACCATATATCCGGTCGTTGATTTACAGATGGCAACCACTTCTCAATTTCAATTTCATCTGCAAAGGTGCGTAGCCACTCATACAGTTGTTGTTTTCCTTGTAAATGCTCTTCTGTCTCTTCTTTTTTCTTTGAACAAATCGATTGACTTGTATGTGCAAAGTGAGATCGTTTAGAAAGCCCTTTTTTATAAATCACTTCTTCATGACATTGAGGACAATGCCATTTTGTCTCTCTCATTTGTTTTGCATCATTTTGCAAATGCAAAAGACAAACCGTTTCACCTTGACTGTTAATCGCTGTGAACATTGTCCACTTCCTCCCATAACTTCTCTAACAAATTAGGTAATTCGTCACATAAATGAAAAATCCTGCAAAAAAAAAAGCAAATCCTATTGGATTCACTTTTTTATGAGAAGTAAGTGGAAATGACATGCAACCCATTTTCACTAACAATTGTATTGCCATATTCTTTAATTCGATAAATCGATACGTCCGATTCATTACCGAACTCCAACACGCGACTTAATATATTGTCTTGCTCATCTTCATCGTAAAAGTCATCGAATTCAACATGCAAATAATACGTGTTTTCCATTGAATACACTTCATTCTTAACTTGGTTCAATGTGACGGATTGACTCAAACGAATCAGGTCTTCAAAATCAGCGAACGCAATGACGATGCTTAACGGGTCTTCTACAGTTGCCGCATCTCTTTCCTTCTTACGGCTACGTAACTGCTCATCAAGCATATCGACAATGCTCTCATCCATGTCATCGTCTCGGTCTTTCGAAACGGGGATTTCTAGCTTCACATTGCCATCATTCATCTGGCCACGTGTAACGACAATCTCCAGTCCCTTATCAAATGCTTGAACTTGAATCCAAAGAGGTCCTTCAATCTCGAAATTCTCGTGGTCATGCGCTTCATTAATCATCTCGAAGAAAAATTCTTCTCCTCGCTCACGATTGTACCAGATCTCTTCGCTATCAAAACCTCTATCCTCAATATCAGCATAGGTAATATAAAATTTAATGGTTGTATCATTAATTCTTTCTATTTCCACGATTTCTCCCTCCTCGGGTTAAAGTGGATGCTCACATTCTTCATGCAGATGTGTTCGTGGTCTCTACATTATATTCTATACGAACTCTTCCGCTTTGTTAAGGATAACTGTACCATTTTTCATGAAAAGAATGCTATTCCTAAGGTTGTTCATTTATACCATTTATCAAATGGAATTTCAAGAGCTACATCTGCCATGCATTTGATCTTAAAAGGTGTTTTATTAGTGTATATCAGAGTGTAAACTTTTATGAAGTAATTTGCTCATTTAAAGAAAAAAACTTCTACCCGCAAGGTGATAGAAGTTTTGCTTTGTCAATTAACGAGCTTCTGCGCTTCTTGCAAGAAATACGTGCGAATTTGGCGTGGTAAGAAACGGCGAATTTCTGCTTCATTATATCCGACTTGAAGACGCTTCTCATCAAAAATGATCGGTCTTCTTAACAAACCAGGATGTTCACTGATTAACTCAAAGAGTTGTTGGAGTGGTAACGTGTCCACATCAACATTAAGCTCTTGAAAGATCTTCGAACGCTTTGAGACAATCTCATCGGTTCCATCTTCTGTCATTCTAACGATATCTTTCACCTCAGCAACCGAAAGCGGTTCTGAAAAGATATTACGCTCTTGAAACGGGATATTATGTTCTTCTAACCAACTTTTCGCTTTTCGACAAGAAGTACAGCTCGGCGATGTTAACAACGTCACCATAGTAAGACCCTCTCCCTTTTGCAAATAAGTTCAATGCTAAAATGATTACTATTCTCATTTCATCGTGTATTCCATAAAAGCAAATTGCTCGTAACTACACACTTGCTTTGCTTTAAAAAAGTGAGATTACATTCATTATACAATAATTATTCTAATCTAAGCAAGGTCAATTCTGTGAGCAATTCACATGATTTTCTCTTCACGTAACACTTGTACCCTTTGCACTCTTACCCTAAACCTTTTTTCCTAAAAAAATAAACAAAACCTTAGATTACTTTGTAGAATAATTGCGTTTCGGCGCGTAATTTGTCCCTTCCGAATAGGTATTTCCAGCATTCCAAATGAGGTATTCATCAATCCCGTGATCGTGTAACGCTTGAATTTGAGCTTCAACCTCTGTTGACCCGTATGGAATATAGTTGCCTTCACCGAGCCATGAAGCTGTGAAATCTTGAATCCACGGTCGAGTAATCGGGGGAGAGGATAACTCGTTTAACCGCTCAGTTTCGACTTTTGCATACGCACTAATTAGCTCATACGGCATGGTGTCTGGTGCTTCAATACCGAAATTCCCACTCCAATGACTCGGATAAATCATTGATGAGATTACGTCCACGGACTCTGCAATTCGAGAGAAGTTCTGTCCAATTCCAGCCGATTCTTGTTCAACCGTCGCATAACCAAACAGATCGACGGAGACATCAACATTAAATGGTTCCAACTCTTTTTTTGCAAACGACACAAAGTCTGTTACTGCTTGTACACGTTCAAAGCGATCATAGTTCCCAACTGAATAATCAAGTTCAAGATCTCTTGTCTCAAAACCTTCCGGAAAACGAACATAGTCAAACTGGATTTCTTTAAACCCTGCTTTCGCAGCTTCTTTTGCAATCATAAGGTTGTGATGCCACACGTCTTCCAGAAAAGGATTCACAAACGCTTCTCCTCTTCCGTTAAGCCAAACATCACCGTTTTCATTTGTAAACGATAGTTCTGGCTTTTTGTTCGCAAGAAGTGAATCCTTAAAAACGACGATTCGTGCAATTGGATAAACGTGATGAGCTTCAAGTTCTTCCATCACGTAATTCAAATCTTGAATGTAATTTGTTGCAATATCATTATATGTAGACGAATGACCAGGATCGTACGTGACATTCCCGTAGTCATCTTTAATATCAATCACCATTGCGTTTAAATCACTCTCATCTATGAGGGATAATAACGATTGAAACCTCTTACTACCCGCAGAATGGCTAGATACGTATATGCCACGAATTGCATCATCATTAGAAAAGCGCTCAACGTCCAACGTTGAACGCTTCTCTAATTCTTGAATTTCTTTTCCTACTATGGGTTGATGGGCTTCAATTGTCATAGGGGAACATAAGAATAAAACTAGTCCTATGGCAGTAAACAACACAACATGACGCACGCTCATAACTTCCTTTCGCTACTACGTAGTTCGAAGATGTCCGACGAGCGCCCACTCATGAATTACATAATCTCTTGCCCCATGTACAACGTATGGATCCTCATTCACCAATTTCTCGACAGCGTCATAAGATGGGGATTCATAAATAATAAGACCTCCAGAACCGTCAACAAAAGGACCTCTAGCAAGTACATGCCCTGTTTCGTGTAACCGTTCTAAGTAATCCAAATGTGCGGGTCGGTGTTCTTTCGATTTCTCTTCGTCTTTTAATGGTAAAAAAACTGCATAAGTTGCCATGAATTATCGTCTCCTTTTACTATGTTCAAATGTTCCAACATCTATGGCTGGTAATTATTTGTTACCCTTTAAACGTATCAAAACAAACGTGCTCTTGACAGGTTTTCTGTGTGAAACGGTGAAATTTGGGTATACTATCCTTGGAAATACATATAAAGGATGTCGATAAATGGTTTACTTTCTTTTTATTTTAGCTGTTATCGTGACCGTCTTTGCCGCCATTAAGATTAGCACGTATGCCGATGCGATCACACGTCTTTCTTCTGTCGGTGCGTTGTTTGTCGGAACGTTTCTTCTCGCTGGCGCGACTTCTTTACCTGAAGTGACGACAAGTGTTACTGCTGTTTTTCTAGACAATCCAGACATGGCTGTTGGAAACGTACTTGGCAGCAACTTATTTAACTTATCAATTCTTGCTGTATTTCTCCTTATTTATCGACATCGTGCGATTTTGAATTCTGTACACAAAGAGCAACGACACACAGCGATTTTAGGTGTGTTAATGACGACATTCGTCGTTGTTGCCCTCTTTTATACGATCGAAATTCCTGTTGTAAACATCGGTGTTGAATCGCTCGTTCTGCTCTTTCTTTACGGATTGAGCATTTGGCTTTTGCGCGGTGCCGATGAACAGAGCAGTGATGCTGAAGACGAAAAAGCAACAGAGGAAAAGTACACGTTAAAGCATGCCATTACCGGCTTTATTATTGCTGCGATTTTCATCCTAATTTCAGGTACCGTTTTAACGTTTAGTGGTGATCAAATTGCCATCTTAACAGGATTAGGTTCGAGTTTTGTTGGAAGTTTTTTAATTGCTACGAGTACATCGTTGCCTGAAGTTGTGACCGTTTATGTGGCGCTTAAACTGGGCAACCATAACCTTGCAGCAGCATCCATTTTCGGTAGCAACTTATTTAACTTACTCATCCTAGTTCTTTGTGACTTTCTTTACCCAGGATCAATCTTACTTGCCGCTTCACCGACGAACATTTATACAGGAGGGCTCTTACTATTAAGCAGCCTTGTCGTCACCCTTGCCATTTTTAGAGCTCAAACGAAACGACGAATTACAGTTGCGTTCCCAATAATGATGCTTTTATTTTACGCTTCCTCTATGGTATTGCTGTATCTGCTTCGTTAATAAATGAGTGAAGCTTCTCTTTTTGAATCGGTCCAAAAAAACGGGCCGATTCTTCATTTTTTTCGTCAAGCAAAACAGTTAATGGTACACCAAATACTCCGTATTGTTTACTTACAGAACCCCCTTCATCATAGAGCACTGGATAAGGCAATTGGTCACCAATGACTTTCACTTCTTCTTTGTTTCTTTCTTCATGGGTCATATTGATTGCAAGAACTTGGACGTTTTTATCCAATAATTCTTCGTAAGTTAAAGCAAGCTCTGCAATTTCTTCTTGGCATACTTCACACCACGTCGTAAAAAAGACAGCTAACTTCCGCTTTCCATCAAATTCACTCAGCTCTACTTGCTCTCCATCTGTACTTGTTAAAGTGAAGTTCGCAGGCCCATTTGCAGCTGCTTGTAACGGAAAACAAAGCACAAGGCCAATGAAGCTTAGATAGACGACGCTTTTCATGAATTCCATAGCAACCCTTCCTTCGTTTCTGCTATAATCAGTGTTTAAGGGAGTGGTCATTGACGTGAGGATCGTAACGATGGTTCTTGCAGTCTGTCTACTTGTATTCGTCATTTTAGATTACACGACAGGATACTCGTTTAGAGCAATTGCAATTGCCTTTTTACTCATACTGATTCCAACGTTCGTCTATGAACGATGGCGTAACAGAAAGCAAGAACGTACATTAAAAAACAATGAACAATGACAACCACAGTTTTTAGGTTATACGATTTACTACAGATCCATGTATGGCCATTGTGAAAGGATGAAAATAAATGAAGCGAGTATTCTCTGGTATTCAACCGAGTGGCGTCATTACACTCGGCAATTATTTAGGGGCATTAAAGCATTTCGTTGACATACAACAGGACCATGAATCGTTGTTTTGTATTGTTGACCAACATGCGGTTACCGTCCCTCAAAACCCTGAAACGCTAAAAGACAACAAGCGAAAGCTTGCGAGCCTTTATTTAGCAGCAGGAATTGATCCTAATAAATCGATTATATTTAACCAATCAGAAGTTCCGGCTCACGCTCAGCTCGGTTGGATGATGCAATGCATCGCCTATATCGGTGAACTTGAGCGTATGACGCAATTCAAAGATAAATCAGAAGGTAAAAACGGCGTCTCAGCTGCTCTACTTACGTACCCACCTTTAATGGCTGCCGATATCCTTTTATATAACACGGATGTCGTGCCTGTAGGTGACGATCAGAGACAACATTTGGAGCTTACGAGAACACTAGCTGAACGATTTAATCGCCAATATGAAGAAATCTTTACTGTCCCTGAAACTGTCGTACTCGGGAAACGAATTATGTCATTACAGCAACCTGAGAGGAAAATGAGCAAATCCGATGAAAATCAAAAAGCATTCATTTCAATGCTTGATGATGAAAAAACGATTACGAAGAAAATTAAAAGTGCCGTAACCGATTCAGACAATCTCATTCGTTACGATGAAGACAATAAAAAAGCGGTTAGCAACTTACTGACGATTTACTCCATTCTTTCTGGAAAAGAAATTAGCCAACTTGAAGCTGATTACGAAGGCAAAGGATACGGAGCCTTTAAGACCGATCTAGCTGAAGTAGCCGTGGAGGCATTACGACCGATTCAGGCGAGGTTTAAAGAGTTATATGAATCTGATGAAGTGGATCGCATTCTCGATGCAGGCGCAGATCGTGCAAATGAACTTGCAATTCCAATGCTCCAAAAAGCAGAACAAGCGATGGGGTTACTTCGAGACTAACAAAAAACACCAGCATCCATAGATAAGGACGCTGGTGTTTTTTTGTTAGTTTTTCTTCGTGTCATTTCTCCATACTTTTCCTACAAAAAGGCTTCCGCCAATTGTTCCTACTACCAAAAGAATGGTAAACACCTGCATGATTGTAATCGCAAGACCGTCCATGTTCTTCCTCCTTGTCCGTAAACCTACACTCATTTCATTATAATGAAAGATTGTTTTGCTGTAAATGGAGGACATTCTATGTTCGCAAAAATGTTATTTATGCATTTCGCTTTCATGTTGCATGTCCCAGAGCTTCTCAAAGAACGGTTGGCCTTTGACTAACGCTTCGCATAGTTCATAATGTTTTTCTGACCAGCCACTACGAATTTCGGTATACATGTGATCCCAAGCTTGATCTTTTGAAAGCATTTGAATCTCCATATATTTGTCTGGTGACCACTCTGTATACCAATAGCGAACCTCAGAATCATAACCGGTCGTTTTTAATTGATCAACTGCCATAAACAATAATTGCTTAAGTTGGCGTTCTCTTCTCGTTAATCCGTACATATCATCAGGGTGTGGTGAAAGTATATGATATTGCTTCTCTGATTTTTCTAGTGCTTCATATTCACGTTCATCTTCAAGTTGCACAATTGCTTCTATCGCAAGTTTTTCTTGTCTAGGTGTTAAACGGCTCTTTCGAATCGGCGTTTCATATCCTAACGTATCAATTGCAATCGCATTTTTCCCGTTCGTTGCAACAAAACAATAGTCAAGTGGTAACTTCGACATATTTTTACGGAGTGCGCTTTTTTTGTACACCGCATCTAAAAGTATTCTTGGGATCTCTTCTAAACTGTTTTCTAACTGAAAGAATAACGTCTCACTGACTTTGACGACTTCTGCTTGATCTAATACCTCGATCTTATCTTCACTTTTCCATTCATGGAATGAACATATGTTATAACCATTCTCTTCGCCTTCAAACCAATTGACCCACACATCACGAATCCGTGCCATATGGACGCCCCCTTCCTCTACCATTTAAAATTGTACCTACAGTATAGTCGGGGACGATTTATTTTATTCGTTCTCACTCTTATGAATAACAATTTCATTTTTCTTCTTTTTTCTTCCAGCCCTACGGTATAGGGAAATAAAAGCTAACAATAAACCGCCAATTAAAAAGTATAATTCTGGTCGGCGAATGATGAAATCCCAAAATTCGTGTAAGCTATATCCTGACACGATTAAATTGAGATAAGCAACCATACCGACACCGCCAATTGTTGCTATACTAATACCGAGTATTGCCATACAAATGCGAAACAGCATGGCACATTCTCCTCTCTTCTCTTCTTACTAAACTTTATGCACAAAACAAGATGCACATGTGCAGAAACGAGTGTGTGAAATGAAGCTTATAGCAACTCATAAACAAACCGATTTTGATGGACTTGCTTCCTTACTGGCAGCAAAAAAACTTCACCCCGAAGCTTCAATTTTACTTTCGGGACAGTTAAGTCCTGAAGTTCAGCAATACGTAAGCTTACATCGCAACAACTTCTCATACATCGAGGAACGGGAATTACGTATTGATGAACTTGATCAATTAATTCTCGTTGATACATCAGATCCCGCACGTTGCAGTAACAAGCTACAAGACATCAACCCTTTGGAAACGATCATTTATGATCATCATCCTAATGCACCTGAAGCAAAAGGGATTGTAGCAATGACAGGAGCATGTGTCACCCTTTTATTAGAGGAAATCTATAAACAAAAGCTTGATATTGACCCTTGGGAGCGGTCATTATTTGCACTCGGATTGTATAGCGATACTGGTTCTTTTATGTTTGAATCAACAACATCACGCGACATAAACATGTTGAATCAACTTTTCGCAGATGGAATTTCCTTGCAAACCGTCAACCAATTTCATTCTCAAACGTTAACAGAACTCCAACAACACATATTAAAAAACCTCTTAGAGCACTACGAGTCGATTCATCATGAAGGAATCTCCTTCGTTTACAGTGTGATTGAACTTGAAGAGCATGTTTCCAACTTGAGTGCGATTGTAGAACGATGGGTTCCATTGATCAGTGGTGATGGCTGTATTGCCATCGTTAAGATGAAAGAAACCGTCTTCGTCGTCGCTCGGAGTCAACATGACCGCTTCAATGTTCGTACCTTAATGGAAATGTTAGGAGGAGGCGGTCATCACGCCGCAGCTGCAGCAACGATTAAAAACCGATCACTAGAAGACGTTACAGACGTCATTGTGCAGCAATATAAGCAATCTATTAAACCCGCCACAACCGTCAGTCAAGTGATGAGCACTCCGGTAAAAACAGTCACAACAGACTCTACAATCGACGATGTGATGCAACTTTCTTTACGTTATGGTCATTCTGGTTTTCCTGTCGTCGATGAAGAATACATTCGCGGCATGATTTCAGTTCGTGATGCGAACAAAGCTCGGCACCACGGACTTGGTCATGCCCCCGTTAAAGGTCACATGACTGAGAACGTAATCACGATGACAGCAGACGCAGCATTAGAAGAAGCTGAAACCCTTATTATTCATCATGACATCGGACGTCTCCCAATTATTGAAGATGACCGGCTTGTTGGAATCTTAACGAGATCAGACCTACTTCAATCGCTTTATACGAACAAACCTGCAGAGAAAAAGTCTGATGAGATCGTACAGCTTCCCTCTTCTGTTCATCATGATTTAGAAAGTCTCGGAAACCTTGCAGATGATTTTGGTGTTCACATTTATCTAGTAGGTGGAATTGTGCGAGATCTTTTATTGGAAAGACCGAACGATGACATCGATATTGTCGTAGAAGGAGACGCCGTTCTGTTTGCCGAATTTGTAGGACGTTCATGGCAAAAAGAAGTAATCGTACACGAATCGTTTCAAACAGCAAAAGTGAAAGTCTCAGATGACATGACGATCGACTTAGCAACCACTCGAGCTGAGTACTACGACCATCCTTCAGCGTTACCACAAGTGATCCGCACTCATTTAAAGGAGGATATGTATCGAAGGGACTTTACGATTAACGCCATGGCAATTTCCTTAAATCGTGATTCGTTCATGAAACTTATCGACCCCTTCGGCGGAAAACGAGACTTAGAAAAACAAGTGATTCGTCCTCTTCACAATCTCAGTTTTATTGAAGACCCGACACGCATTCTTCGAGGATTACGATTTGAAAGTCGCTTCGGCTTTCGCTTAACGCGTGAAGCAGAGCGTTTCGCCACAGATGCAAAATCTGCTATTCCAAAGCTTTCTGTTGAACGTATTCGTCAAGAGTGGGGAAAGATTACAGAAGAGAAAAGCTATTGCCGCATTGTGAAACGTCTCGATGAACTAGACGTACTGTCCGCATTTTTTACCGGCGCTTCATACTCGACGAATGTTGCGAACATCTACACGTGCTTGGCCAACGATAAATTAGACGAGCATCCGTTTTTCACGTTATATCCACTGTACATTCACCATGTTTCTTCATTACAATTTATCGCTAAAACAAAAGAAGAAAAAAGAATCACGAAAGAACTCATTGAACTTCATCACCTAGACGTTCAGTCAATTCAAACGTATGGTGCATGGCATGAAAAAACACATCACCTGCAGAATTCATCATTGTTACTTTTTGATTGCACAACTTCACTACCACTTTCATTAAAGGACTATGTTACAAAACGTGAACACTTAGAATTACTCTTACAAGCTGAAGAACTCATCCAACTCGGTATTGAGAAAGGACCAGAGATCTCACGACGACTGTTACAACTTGAATGCAAACAGTTAGACTACCCTTCCATAACAAAAGAAGAAGCTATTGTGTTTATTAAAAAAATATCTTTATAAATTTGTAATAGATATTTTATAATCGCAATCTTTCTGTTATAATTATGAGTCGAAACGGAGGGGGGCAGCAATGAGAAAGATTAACGACCTTTTATTTGGCAAAGTAACAATCAACAAGGTCTATTTCCTTCTTGTTCTTGTCATTCTGCTGGTTGCGATTCCACTGGGTTTTGAAAGCACGAACAGTCTCATTGCATCTGATGAGTTGGATGAGCAAACATTACATGCTCAACAAACGATCAACGAATCTGTTAGTGATATTGAATCGGTCGACGAACCGTTTCAAGTGCTCATGTTCTCAGTTAATGATCAAGAGTCAAATGACAGTTCAGCAATTATGCTTGCTCAATTTGACCCGGCCGATGGCGATACAAGAATCGTATCATTGCTTAGTGACAGCTACGTATCAGTACCTGGACATCAGAATCATAAGCTAGGCTCTGTTTATCAATTAGGGGGATTAGAGCTTCTAGAAGACACGCTACTAGAAAACTTCCAATTATCAGTTGACTATTTCGTTAAGGTAGATATAGAAGGTTTCAAGAGCATAGTTAATACGATTGCTCCAACAGGAATCAACCTAGACAATCAACGATATTATGGGGAAGATTTTGTGAACTATATTCAAGATGTAGGTCAAGGGGAGTTTGATCGCACGAACCGACACCAACAAATTGTATCGCATGTTCATGATCATTTGCTCGATAATATGACTGTTCGCGATGCACAAACGTTAATCGCAGCGTTCACGACACATCTAGAAACGAATATACCTACTGGTAAATTGTTTAAAATCAGCACGGATTATATTAATTCAGCATCTGATTCTATCGCAGCCATTACCATTCCATATAAAGATAGTTACACTTATGAATTCTCTTTGAATAAAGACGAAGATGTCATTTCTTTTGACTCACAGTTAAATCAAGATTACCTGCATTCGTTTTTAGATGAACAATTATCATTAGATGAACTCGACCATGACTCGAATTAACTCATGGCGAGTTTTTTTCTGTAGGAGACATGTGTACGGTGAAAGCCTTTCTTTCTTTTGTATTTACATTATCGTTTGTATTCGTTATTTTTTTCGTCATTCATTTTTATGAAGAACAACAATCTGAACGCCAAGCGTTTGCTGAAGACATCATTGTAGAAAAAGAATTACACCGAGAAATTGTATCAAAGAAAGAAATGCTACTTGAACAGTCATCTGACATTGGCATTACAGTTGTCATAACGGATGGGTATCGAACATTCGCTGAACAAGATGAGCTTTATGCAAGAGGGAGAGAAGATGATGGACAAATCGTTACCCATGCACAAGGCGGGGAGTCGTATCATAACTATGGACTTGCGATTGATTATGCCCTCATGAATGACGCTGGAGAAGTGATTTGGGACATCGACTATGACGGGAACGGCAATGGCCAATCGGATTGGTACGAAGTCGCTGAAATCGCTGAATCTCTTGGATTTGAATGGGGTGGACGGTGGACGCACTTTCCAGACTATCCCCATTTACAGATGACATTTGACTTTTCCATTCGTGAACTTCAAGAAGCACATGAACATGTTCATACTGAATAAAAAAAGGCTTGTCACTGTAAATGACAAGCCTTTTCACTATTGCTTATATCGTTTAAAGAGAAGGGTTGCATTATGCCCACCAAAACCGAATGAATTATTCAGCGCTGCATCCCCAGTGAACGCTTTTTTCTCATTCGCTGCATAATCCAAATCACATTCTGGATCATTTTCATGCAAGTTAATCGTTGGTGGGGCGATTTTGTTTTCTAGCGCTTTAATCGTAAAGATCGATTCCACTGCCCCAGTCGAACCGAGCATATGACCGGTCATAGACTTCGTAGAACTTACGATTAGCTCCTTGGCATGATCTTGGAATACGTCCTTAATTGCCATCGTCTCATATTTATCATTATACGGAGTGCTCGTTCCATGTGCGTTGATATAGCCAACTTCTGCTTTATCAATCCCTGCATCTTCAATCGCAAGTTCCATTGAACGTTTAGCGCCTTCGCCTTCAGGTGCAGGTGCAGTCATATGGTATGCATCCCCTGTTGCACCGTAGCCGACAATCTCTGCATAAATGTGAGCTCCACGTTTCTGTGCGCTTTCCAAAGATTCAAGAATCAAGATTCCAGCACCTTCGCCGATGACAAAACCGTCACGGTTTGCATCAAAAGGACGGGAGGCTTCCTTTGGATTGTCGTTCGTCGTAATCGCTTTTGCCGATGCAAATCCAGCTACTGCCATACTCGTAATCGGAGCTTCACTTCCACCAGTAATCATTGCATCTGCATCGCCTCGTTCAATGACACGAAACGCATCACCAATTGCATTTGTCCCCGACGCACACGCTGTTACTGTACAAGAGTTAATACCTTTTGCACCAAAACGAATTGATACTTGTCCAGCAGCCATATCAGGAATCATCATCGGTACAAAAAACGGACTTACTCTTCGCGCACCTTTTTCTAGAAACGTACGAAATTGTGATTCATAGGTTTCCATACCACCAATTCCAGAACCAATCCAAACGCCTACTCTCGTAGCGTTTTCATCGTTAATTTCGAACTTCGAATCTTCAAGAGCCATTTTCGCAGATGCAACCGCGTATTGAGTAAAGCGGTCCATTTTACGTGCATCTTTTTTATCCATGTACTGTTCTGGATTAAAGTCTTTCACTTCACCAGCGACATGTACATTAAATAGTTCTCGATCTAAGCGTTCCATATAGTCAATTCCAGTTTCTCCAGCTAATGCCCGACCAAACGAGCGTTCAACGTCATTTCCTAAAGGATTAACAGTACCCATCCCTGTAACTACTACACGACGTGTCATCTTCTTCTCTCCTTTAATACAAAAATGATTTAACGACCCCAATAAAGGGCAATACCGCCCCATGCAAGGCCAGCACCAAAACCAACCATGACAACAAGGTCACCGTCTTTAATTTTACCATCATTTAACTCTTCAACAAGAGCAATCGGAATGGAAGCAGCTGATGTGTTCCCATACTTGTGAACCGTCTCTGCCATCTTCTCTTTCGGTAAATCCAACCGTTGTCTCGCGGCTTCCATAATCCGAATGTTCGCTTGGTGTGGAACGAGAAAATCGACATCATCTTTTGTTAAATTCGCCTTCTCAACGAGATTCATACACGTGTCACCCATTTGACGAACAGCAAACTTAAACACTTCACGTCCATTCATACTAATTTGTGGGTCCGCTTTAATATGATCTGCACCTGCACCGTTTGCGCCAAGTTCAAAGGAAACAATTCCTCGATTTTCTGAAACAGGACCAACAACTGCCGCACCTGCACCGTCACCAAATAATACTGCCGTGTTGCGGTCTTCAAAAT
Source organism: Bacillaceae bacterium JMAK1 (assembly GCA_012970285.1). Classification (GTDB taxonomy): domain Bacteria; phylum Bacillota; class Bacilli; order Bacillales; family Marinococcaceae; genus Geomicrobium_A. Next base: position 294,928 of record JIBW01000002.1, on the reverse strand, counting down.
TCGTTACTTTCGAAAGCTTCTCAGCACCTACGACGAGAATCTTGTCATATGTACCTGTTTGAATAAATTGACTTGCCGTAACAACGCCGTAAATAAACCCAGCACACGCAGCGCCGACATCCATCGCAGCTGCATTTTTCGCGCCTAGTCGTTCTTGAATCAACGTTGATACTGATGGAAATAAATAGTCCCCTGTTACTGAAGCTACAATAATTAAATCAAGTTCTAAAGGATCTACTTCTGCATTTTTTAGTGCATCTAATGCCGCATAATACGACATGTCCGAAGTATTTATATCATCATGTGCAAACACACGTTGTTCAATTCCCGTTCTTGAACGAATCCATTCATCTGATGTATCTAGTGATTGTTCAAACTCTGAATTCTTGACAACTTTTCCGTCCGTATAACGCCCAACACCATAAATCCCTGCTCGTCGCATCCCCGTGCCTCCCTAGTTTTACCATAGTTTACACTTAGTATTATGACCTAGTACCAATTATAATGCAGATTACCGATGACTTCAATGACAAAAACCACAGATGAGTAGATTCATCTGTGGCAAAAGGTTACCATTTCGGTCTTGGACGTCCGTATGGACCAAAGTTCGGTCCAAAGTTAGGGCCGAAGTTCGGTCCAAATCCCGGACCGTAGTTTGGTCCGAAATTCGGACCATAATTAGGGCCGAAGTTTGGTCCCCCATAATAATATCCTGGTGGCCCTGGGGGTCCCGGTGGTCCTGGAGGTCCTGGTGGACCGTACTTACCATAACCCCCACCAAAACCGCCAAAGAACAGTGGTCCGACCGCTAAACCTGCCAAAAAGGGCAAGAATGGACCAAAGAACCGCTCATCTTTTCCATGAGGGCCATGGTGACCTTGATGACGATAAGGACTTTGACTATACGCTTGGCGATAAGGGTATTCTACATAGCCGCTAACCCGCCCGTTCCTCACTGAATCTGCGTACGTTCGTTGCATGGGTACCTCCCTTTCTAATCGTTAACTATCCTATGATTACACAAGGGTTTTGCGCCTGTACAACGGACAAAGATTTCACGATCGACGTAAAACGAGAAACTCAACGAGGAACCCAGCTGCAATCGCCAATAAAATGAGAATCCACTCAGCAAGCGACGTAAATAGATCAAGCATCAAATAACTACTAACCGCTACAATTCCAAATATGATAATACCTAAAACGTGTCGATTCATTACATCACTACTCTCTAATTCTATGCTTCTATTGTAGCGTAACTTTCATGAACCAAAAAGTAGCGATGACTACTTTCGAGTCTTGATTTGCACACACTCACTCTTGATCCACAGCACCCCGAACTTAATCCATACAAAAAAGCTGGTTGAGAGGGCTTCCTCTCAACCAGTTGCATTAGCCAATCACACTTTGTAAGATTGCTTTTTGAACGTGTAAGCGATTTTCTGCTTGGTCAAAGACGATCGAATTTGTTCCTTCTAATACGTCTTCTGTAACTTCTTCACCGCGGTGTGCAGGTAAACAGTGCATAAATTTCGCGTCAGGTTTCGCTGCTTCCATGAGCGACTCATTTACTTGATACGCTTTAAAAATATCAATTCGATTTTGTTGCTCTTCTTCAGCACCCATACTCGTCCATACGTCTGTGTAGATCACATCTGCTTCTTGCACCGCTTCAAGAGGATCTACGACGTGTTCGATGATGCTACCAGTTTCTTTCGCGACAGCTTTTGCTTTCTCCCATACTTCTTTGTCTCCGGTATGGCCAACTGGTGCTGCCATCGTAAAATGAATGCCTAACTTTGCACAAATAATCATTAAGGAAACTGCGACGTTATTTCCGTCTCCAACATACACAAGTTTCAGACCGTGCAAATCAGTGAATTGCTCTTTTAACGTCATCGCATCGGCAAGCGCTTGGCAAGGGTGATCTTCATCTGTTAGCGCATTAATCACGGGAACTTCGCTCATTTCTGCGAGTTTCTTAACCATTTCGTGGTCGTTGGCGCGAATCATAATCGCATCCACATACCTAGACATCACTCTCGCAGTGTCTTGTACGGGTTCCCCTCGACCGATTTGCATATCTTTGCCACTTAAAAATAACGAATGACCACCAAGCTGGGTCATGCCGACCTCAAAAGATACTCTCGTGCGCGTTGATGCATTTTGAAAAATCATTCCGAGCGATTTACCTTTTAACGTTTCATGGGGAATCCCTTCTTGTAATTGCTCTTTTAACACAAGTGACTGTTGAAGCAACCGTTCAATTTCAATACTCGTAAAATCAAGCCAAGTTAGCACATCTTTGCCGACCATACCACCTGTTGTCAGTTGCTGTTGCATCGCCTTCACGTCCTTTGTAAGTCTTTCTTTTGCCATTCATCAAGCGACAAAGAATGTCGATCTTTAAAATCAATTCCTTGCACGAGTGCATGTAATGTTTCACTATGCGTCGTTAATTGGATACGGTTCCGCTTTGCTTTCTCACGCTGATCTTTATAGTGCTTTGATCCAAGGTCCGGAATGCTAACGTATAAAAGCGCATCTTCTTTCGTTAACCACTCATTGAACTGTTCACTCGAGCCTTTTACAATCGTAAAGCCACTTTGCTCTAACTTTTCTAAGTCGGTACGAATGAGCGATTGTTGCGCGTCTCCAGCATCCACAAAGATCGAGCCGCTTTTTTCTGTGTAGATCTTCGGTGTTTGATCATCTTTCCATGCAAAGGCTTGTTGGAAGGCCTCTTCGACGGTTGATCCGAAGCTAAGCGTTTCACCTGTTGACTTCATTTCAGCACTTAAGAGCATATCAACATCTGGTAACTTTTCGGTTGAGAAGACGGGAGCTTTTACCGAGTAAAATGAAGGCTCTTCTTTAAGGCCAACAGATGGCACACACGCTTCAAATGGTTTACCGAGCAACAATTGAACGGCACAATCAACGAGATCTACATCGGTAATCTTTGCAAAGATCGGGACTGTACGAGAGGCTCTTGGATTAATTTCAATTACGTACAGTGTGTTATTTTCGTAAACAAATTGAATGTTGAACAAGCCGACAAATGATAAATGCTTTGCAATCTTCGTCGTATACGAAACGATGGTTTCTTTTAATGAATCGTGGATAGAATACGGTGGTGTCACGGCCATCGAGTCACCAGAGTGAACACCTGCCTTTTCAACGTGTTCAAAGATGCCTGGGATAAAACACTTCTCACCATCAGTTACAACGTCTACTTCAAGTTCTTTCCCTGCAACATATCGATCAATTAAAATGGGATACGAGACTTCGTTTAAAGAGTCATTCAAATACGCCTTTAATTCCGACTCACTCGTGAAAATCACCATACCTTCTCCACCAATGACGTACGATGGTCGTAACAATACCGGGTAGCCGATTTCACTTGCCTTCATCTCAGTATCTGCTGCATTAATCCCCGTTGTGCCAGGGATATGAGGAATGTCCAACGTTTGCATTAATTCATAGAACCTCCCACGATCTTCCAATTGATCGATCACATCAAATGCGGCTCCGTATAAAGGAACACCTGCTTTTTCAAGTGCCTCTGTTAACTTAACGCCCGTTTGTCCTCCAAGTTGCAATAGCACGCCTTGAACATTCTCACGTTTTGCCACGTGAATAACATCTTCGGCAGTGAGTGGTTCAAAATAAAGTTTGTCAGCAGTTTCATAGTCTGTACTCACAGTTTCTGGGTTGTTGTTTATCATAATCGTTTCATAACCCATTCGCTTTAATGAGTGCGCAGCATTAACCGAACAATAGTCAAATTCAATGCCTTGCCCAATTCGGATTGGACCTGAGCCAACGATTAACACAGAAGGTTTTTCTGTTACATGATGGTCACCTTTTGTGCCCCAAGTAGAGTAATAATAAGGCGTTTCCGCCATAAACTCTCCCGCACACGTATCAACTTGTTGATAGCTCGGATACATGTCGTAGTGCTCTCGCAACTGCGTAATATTCTTTTCACTCGTGTTCATCGCTTTCGCGAGCGTCTCATCCGTGAAGCCATGTTTCTTCAATTCATATAGTGTATCTCGGTCAACTTGATCGAACTTCACACTTTCTGCTAATTGTTCTAACTCAATTAAGCGTTGGAAGTGTTGTAAATAGAATTGATCAATGCCTGTTTTATCATGCAACGTCTCGATTGAAATGCCTCTTCGAAGCAATGCAAGTAACGAGAAGAAACGCTGATCATCTGCCTTTTCAATCCTTTGTAGCAGTTCATCGGTTGCGATCGCTTCAATGGCTGCTACTTTTAAACCGTCGACTGGAATTTCTAATGAACGGACGGCCTTTTGAAGTCCAGCTTGTAAGTTTCGTTCAATCGCCATCACTTCGCCAGTGGCCTTCATTTGCGTTCCGAGTTCTCGATTTCCATCTTTGAATTTATCAAACGGCCAACGAGGGAATTTCACGATAACGTAATCAAGTGCAGGTTCAAAGCTTGCATACGTATGCGCCGTAACGGGGTTTTTTAACTCATGAAGGTGATAACCGACGCCGAGCTTCGCTGCAATTCTTGCAATCGGATAACCCGTTGCTTTTGAAGCGAGTGCTGAAGAGCGACTGACACGGGGATTTACCTCAATGAGATAATATTGGTTACTGGACGGATCGAGTGCAAACTGAATGTTACATCCTCCGACGATCCCAAGCGCTCGAATGACTTTAATTGAAGCAGAGCGGAGCATTTGGTAGTCGTGATCACTTAACGTTTGCGACGGCGCAACGACGATGCTATCTCCTGTATGGACACCAACAGGATCAATGTTCTCCATGTTGCAAATCGTAATGCACGTATCGTTATCATCTCGCATGACTTCATACTCAATTTCTTTAAAACCCGCAATACTTTGTTCAATTAAACATTGAGTGATTGGACTTGCAGCAAGTCCTCCAGCAACAATCTCCTTTAATTGGTCTTCTGAGTAAGCATGCCCACCGCCAGCGCCTCCTAACGTATAGGCAGGACGAACGATAATCGGAAACCCAGCATCACTTGCGAATTGCACAGCTTCTTCAACAGTCGATACAATTTCACTATCAGGAACAGGTTCGTTAATTTCATGCATTAACGCTCGAAATAACTCGCGATCTTCTCCTTGTTGAATCGATTGCATGGATGTTCCTAACAGTTGAACGTCGTATTGTTCAAAGATGCCTTCATTGTAAGCTGCAAGCGCTAAGTTAAGACCCGTTTGCCCTCCAACACTTGCGAGGAGTCCGTCAGGACGCTCTTTTTTAATGATTTTTGTTAGCACTTCTACAGTTAGTGGCTCGAAATAGACACGATCTGCACATTGTTCGTCCGTCATGACCGTGGCAGGATTGTTATTTAAAAGGACAACTTCACAGCCTTCTTCTTTCAATGCCAAACATGCCTGAGTTCCTGCGTAATCGAACTCCGCTGCTTGCCCGATCACAATTGGGCCTGATCCTAATACGAGGATTTTTCTAAGATGTTGTTGTTTAGGCATGGATGGTCACTTCTTTCTTTTTTTCAATGGATGCAAAAAACTGATGGAAGAGTGGGTGACTGTCTTTCGGTCCAGGGCTTGCTTCTGGATGATATTGAACGGTAAAAAGCGGGAGCTGTTCATGCTTTAATCCTTCAATCGACCCATCGTTAATATTGACGTGTGTGACTTGCATTTCACTGTTATCAATCGTCTCATCATCAACGACAAAGCCGTGATTTTGAGCCGTCATATCCACCTTTTGTGTGGCAAGTTCTAAGACGGGTTGATTTGCGCCTCGATGACCGAACTTTAATTTCTTCGTATCCGCTCCGAATGCTAACGCTAAAAGCTGATGCCCGAGACAAATGGCAAACGTTGGATACGCACTCGCTACTTTTCGATATATGTGCAGTTCATGTTCGAGTTGTTTTGGGTTACCTGGACCATTTGAGAACAATACGCCATCTACATCCAAACGTTGAATCGTTTCATATGGCGTATCAAACGGTACGACGCTTACTTTGGCACCTAATTGAGTAAGCTCTTGGATCATCGCTTTTTTATGACCAAAATCGTATAATGCGATATGAGTATCTCCAGCTCCGTACGTTTCGATTTGTTTTGTTGATACTTCTTTTACGAACGGGTATTCATCGACAGGTTGGTAATTCGACCAATCAATTGAATCTATGTCAGTCGTAATGACGGCCCCCATTGCACCTTGTTCTCTTAAACATTTCACCAGTGCTCTCGTATCCACATCAACAATGATTGGAACATTCATGTTATTCGCTTCATTCATGACACTTTTCTTCGATAAATAGTGGTATCCGTCTTTGGAACATTCACCAATAACTAACGCGTTCGCCTGCCACTCTTCGCTTTGAGATGTGTGATCTTGAATGCCGTAATTCCCGATGAGCGGGTACGTGAAAATGACGATTTGACCCCGGTAAGATGGATCGGTCGCCACTTCTTGATAGCCAGTCATTCCCGTGAAGAACACCGCTTCACCGTATGTACCTGACTCATTACCACCGATGATCTTACCTGTGAACACTTCACCATTCTCTAAAACAATATACCCTTTCATCGTCTCCATCTCCTTTATGCTGACAACTCTTGTATCGTTTGTATAATCGTTTGTATTCCTTCTTCAAGCATTGCTGAATCAATGGTGAGCGGTGGTAACATCCGTACAACGTGCTCACCTGCTTGCAGTGCAAGAATGTTTTTCTTTTGTAATTGTGCAACGACATCACTTGACTTCAAGTCAAGTTCTATCCCAATCATAAGACCCTTACCGCGGATTTCTTTCACTCCAGGGTTCTGTGCGAGTCCTTTTTGAAGGAGCGATAAGGTGAGCTCGCCTTTTTCTTTTACTGATTGAAACAGACTGTCGTTCATTTCATTTAACGTTGCATTTACTGCTGCCATCGCCAACGGATTCCCTCCGAATGTACTTCCGTGGCTTCCGTAACTAAACGAATCTGCAAGTTCTTTCTTACCGATCATTGCACCGACTGGAAATCCGTTCGCTACACCTTTTGCAGTGGTCACAATATCAGGAGATAACGGAATTTGTTGATAAGCAAATGCAGATCCCACACGCCCATTTCCCGTTTGGATTTCATCGATGATCAAAAGAGCACCGACTTCTTTTGCCATTTGCTCAATTGCTTGTAAGTATTCCGTAGTTCCTACATGAACACCGCCTTCACCTTGAACAATTTCAATCATGATTGCTGCTGTATCTTCAGTAAGCTGCTCTTTCATCGCTTCTACATCGTTAAATGGGACGTAAGAGAAACCTGGCAAATTCGGTCCGAAGCCAAGTCGTACTTTTTCCTGACCTGTCGCTGCCATTCCGCCGTATGTTCGACCATGAAACGATTGTTCACATGTGATAATCTCATGTTTTCCTGTCGCTTTTCGTGCGAGTTTAATTGCTGCTTCATTTGCTTCTGCACCACTATTTGCGAAGAAAACATAGTCTAAGCCGGATAAGGTAGCAAGTTTCTCTGCTGCTTGTTCTTGTAGTTCATAGTGAAAAAGGTTCGAACCATGCATTCCTTTGTCTAACTGTTCTTGTATCGCATTGTTAACACGATGATGGTTGTGACCAAGATTTACGGTTCCTATGCCGCTCATTAAATCAAGATACGGTTGACCATTTGCGATAATCGTACTGTCAAATGCTTTCTCAAACGTTAAATCCCAACGTTTATACGTTTTAAAAAGGTGATTTTGCATACCATTACTCTCCTATTTAAGAACCGTGAAGTTGAACTTGTTTCGTAATCGACGTTCCTAATCCTCGACTATATGCTCCGACGATTCGTACTGTCTTAATTCGTCCTGATAACGAATGCAATGCTGCTTTTACTTTTGGAATCATTCCGCCATAAATCGTTCCATCTTCCATGAGTGTTTCGACTTCGTAATCGGTTAGATGGTTAATTAATTGATCGTCTTTCATAATCCCTGGCACGTCAGTAACGAAGACGATTTCTTCGGCCTTCAATGCAGAAGCATAGTGAGAAGCCGCTGTATCTGCGTTCATATTCAGACGCATACCATCTGGACCTGCAACGATTGGTGAAATAACTGGGACGTATCCAGCTTCTGCTAACTGTACAATAAGCGTCGGATCCACATGTTCAGCAACTCCAACGAGACCGAATTTTTTTTCGTCTAGTAGCTTCGCTTGAATGAGTGGACCGTCGTATCCGGAGAGCCCAACGCTTTTCATGCCTGCTTTTTGAACACCACTACAAATCGCTGGATTCACTTTACCGTTAAACACTAGATCTGCGACTGCCATCACTTCAGGTGTCGTTTTGCGGAGTCCTTCTACAAATGTTGACGTGACGTCCATCGTTTCTAGCATGTCATTCACATCACTTCCACCGCCGTGAACGATGACGAGTTTCTTGCCTTGGTCTTGTAGCTCTTTAATCGCTAGAAAAAAAGGATCTGACAATTTATTTACGACTGAGCCACCACATTTGATGACAACGTATTCACTACTCATGTTCGATACCCCGCATTAATGCGAACATAATCGTACGTTAAATCGCATCCCCATGCTTTACCGACACCTTCACCTACATGCAAATGAACATGAATCGTAATTTCTTCACCTTTTAAGTAGGCGAGCACTTCTTCTTCACTAAACATGACAGGTTCACTGTTTAACAATGTGTCGTAAGATCCAATTGCAATATCAATCGTGTCTGGATCAATCGTTACACCTGCATAACCGATTGCACATATAATTCTTCCCCAATTTGCATCTGTACCGTAAATCGCCGTTTTCACAAGATCACTGCCGACTATTTGTTTTGCAATTTTACCCGCATCTGCATCTGTCGGAGCGCCACTGACTTGAACTTCAATTAGTTTCGTTGCCCCTTCTCCGTCTCGGGCAATTTGTTTGGATAATGATTCACTAACCGCTTGCATGGCACTAACAAATTGCAGCCACTCTGGGTGTGCTTCATTTAACTCCTCATGATCAACTTCTGCACTTGCAAGCGCAAGTACCATATCATTCGTAGATGTATCTCCATCAACGGTAATGCGGTTGTACGTTTGATCTGTCACATTTGACAACACATGTTGTAACGCCTCATGGCTGATGTTCGCGTCTGTCGTCATAAACCCGAGCATCGTCGCCATATTCGGATGGATCATCCCGGAACCTTTGGCGACACCCGCTACCGTCACAACTTCCCCATCGATTACCGTTTGAACGCACGCTGACTTTGTAAACGTATCCGTCGTAAGAATTGCTTGTGCAAACGCTTCTGCTCCTTGCTCGTTTGCGACTGGTTCAAGTTGTTCGATTCCTGGTATAATTTTTTCCATCTTCATTCGCTCACCAATTAAACCCGTTGAAGCGACTGCGATATCCTCTGGTTGGATGACAAATGTTTTAGCGACTTTTTCTTGCACATCATACGCATCGATCAATCCTTGCTTTCCTGTGCATGCATTTGCATGACCACTGTTAACAACGACTGCTTGTATCTTTCCATTCGTTTGAATCGCTTCTTTTGTTACAGCGATCGGCGCTGCTTGAATTTGATTCAATGTATAAACAGCCGCTGCTGCAACGGGTTGATCACAATAAATGACACCAAGATCATTACGCTTTCTTTTCACTTTCGTATGAATGCCATCACTCTTAAACCCTTTTGGCGTCGTAATTGTTCCGTTCACGGTTTCGATGGCTTGCATCGCTACTGTCTGTGCGTTTGCCACGTCCTTCACTCCTTTTCTTTAAGGATATACAGGCATTGCCCACAACCCTTCAGTTTCTTCAAATCCCTGCATCAAGTTCATGTTTTGGATCGCTTGCCCTGCTGCACCTTTCACGAGGTTATCAATCACTGATATGACGGTAATTCTTCCCGTTCTTTCGTCTAGATGATATGAAATGTTCGTGAAATTACTGCCGTATACTTCTTTTGTTGCTGGATATCTTGATGAATTCACGCGAACGAATGGTGCATTTTCATAAGCATCACGATAGATTTGTTCAACTTTTGCTTTCGTTAAAGAATCATCCACTTTTGCATACATCGTCGCCATAATCCCTCTAGACATTGGGACTAGGTGAGGCGTAAACGTAATCGGCTCCTTCGTGCCAATCCATTGCTCAAGTTGTTGTTCAATTTCAGGTGTATGTTTATGTTGATTTACTTTATAAACTTTCAATGAGTCATTCATTTCGGCAAAGTGTGTCATTTCACTCGGGTTTTTACCCGCCCCAGTCGTTCCCGATTTCGCATCAATAATTAATGTTGAGGTATCAATCACATTGTCGTTCGCTAACGGCGCGAGTCCTAAAAGCACTGCGGTTGGATAACAACCTGGATTTGCGATTAATTTCGCCTTTTCGATCTCTTCGCGATTCCATTCACTAAGTCCGTACACTGCTTTTTCTACGAGAGAAGATTTCGCTGCTGGTCGCCCGTACCAATCTTCATAAATTGCACCATCAATCAAACGGAAATCTCCTGATAAATCAATCACTTTCGCTTGACCATCAATCAAGTATTCCATCAGTTCAGCAGCAACCCCTGGAGGTGCTGATACAAAAATCACATCGTATTCATCTGCCAATTGATGTGCATCTACACTTTTTAAAACCCCTTGATAAACATCTTGAACATGGGGATATATATCATCATAATTCGTGCCCGCTTGTGATGAGGAAAACACGGAAAGTTCAGATACGTGCCGGTGCTGTCTGAGTAAACGTATCAACTCTATGCCTCCATAACCTGTAGCTCCGACGATCGCAACCTTCATAATTCCTCACTCCTATTTATATTTATGCATCTATTGATTTGATTATAAACGTGAGTAAACATAAATTCAAGTGTATTTTTATAATAATTAATGAAAAAAAACACACAGCATAATCACTGTGTGTTTACGATTCATTTTCATTTGTTAGTCCCTGTAAGTCTTCAACAATTGGGCTTACATCGTTCTCAAGCCCATCATAAAAACGGATGACTTGATTATTAGGATCAACGATAAAGAAGTACGTCGTATGCATAATATCATCTTCTGCGGGCTGAACAATTGTATTAAATGATTCTGTAGCAATCTCCTGGATCACCTCTAAATCATACCCAGTAAGAAAATGCCAACTGTCAAAATCAGCAGCGTATGCTTCTCCATAGTTGACTAACCGTTCTGGTGTATCAAATTCAGGGTCTACAGAAAACGTATAAAGGGAAGCATCGATCCCTTCGTTTTCTAGTTCAGATTGTACTTGTGCCATATTCGGCGTTAACATCATACAAACCGATGGACAACGAGTAAATGCCATATTGACGACTGAATAGTCGCCTTGCATATCTTGCTCTGTAATCGTCTCTTCGTGTTGGTTTGTTGCTTCAAAGGGAATCATAAATAAATCTAAGTCAGATGTATCCGTTCCGTTATTCGCTGATGCGCCTGATTCATACAACCAGCCACAACCAGTTAAGAAGATGGCCCCTATCAAAAATAGCAGCGCTTGTTTCTTTAAGATGACAATCCCTCCTAGCGGTTGGTCTTGATGTGAGAAGGAATATCACTAATTGTCAGTTCACCTTCTTGGTGGCTTTCCTTTTGTAGCCATTGTTTAAAGACAAATCCAATCGTTGTACCGTAAACGAGCTCTTGACCGACCTTCATTGCTACACCACCGAGTTGTTGATCACTGTACGCATCTAATCCCCCTAAAAACCCGAACCCACCAAACATTGAAGCAGGCACAGCAGCGCCTCCAGGGATACAAAACGCCATGACTTGCGACCAATAATTAAGGTCTGTGTACGTATCATAGAGTGCAGTACCTGAGAAAATAATGAGTGCACACGCTGGTGTAATTAAAATACCATTACCAAATATATAAATGATTCTTCTAAAGTCATGTAAGTATTGTTTACTAGGCAACGGTGCAAGCATATGCCACCACATCATAAACGACGCTACCAACATGATGATTTCATAGACGCTATGAACACCAGGTCTAAGCATCAAAAAGTCAAATACGACAGGGATATGATAAATGGAAAATAATGCATTAAAAAAGATTAAGCCGATAATCGGATGAAACATGAGATCTCTGATGGGCTTGACTTTCTTCCCTAACCATTCATAAACATTGGAGAGCAACCATTTAGGCAATGCCAAAATGAATAATGGAACGGCAAAGAAATAAGCAAAAACCATCTGGATCATATGGATGGAAACGAGCATATGCCCCAAACTATATAATGGGCTCCCCCATCCTAAATACAAACTAAGAAGACCACCTAAAAACATGATGTCTTGTTTAGGCGTTTGCTTAGCTTCTGTCGTAAATCGCGTTCGAAAACGACGTGTAATTAAAAAATACGCGACTGCAACGAGTGTTAATATTGCAATCAATTCTGGCGTCCAAAGTGCCCGAAATGATAATACTTCAAACAATTCTTCCATATTGACCCTCCAAATGATCAACCGAGCTAATCTCATCTTACCACATGAGATCAGCTCCTGTTTTGAACAAGTTGTTACATTTTTGTGCAGGAGAAGGACATTCCGAATCTCCTCAAGCTATGCTATCATAGATAAGTATTCCCTTGTGGAAAAGGGTCATTCATTATTAAAGATAAGGGGTGCGAAATGAAGATCTACGCACTAACTGAACAGCATGATCAGCAGATATTACTAAAAGCGACAGAACTACTTATGGGCCAAATGGAATCAATCGGCGGAGAACACGCCTATGACAACATTTTAACGACATTGCATGAAGCGAAAGATCCTGACTCCAACGCGGAACTCTTTATTGCTGAAGACCAAGGAATCTTAGTAGGCGCTGCATTTTTAAACACGATGTATAGCATTCGAAAAGGCGGACGCTACGTTTGGCTTAATGACTTATACGTTCGTGAAGACCAAAGAAACAAAGGGATTGCCAAAAAAATGCTCCTTGCCATTATTCATTGGGCTGAACAACATGATTACAAAGGGATTGAACTTGAAACTGGAATTAACAATATCGCTACGAAACGCCTTTACAATTCATTAGGTTTTTATGATGTTGTATCAAAGCGATACGGTTTCCAATTTTAAAAACACGTCAAGAATGTTCTTGACGTGTAAACGTGAACGTTTGTGATTGCTGCAAAGCTTGCTCATTATTGATCTCACTAACCGCGAGCCGGACTGTTCCTTTATACGTATGCCCTTCTTCAAAATATGTGGAGGGCATCATTTCTTGAAACACAACTTCATCATTCGGTTGCAACATCACATGTTCAACAACTTGTAAGTACATCCACTCTGATTCAGAGCGATATACACGCTTTTGTTCTTCATCGAATACCGCAATTGAAATACGCTGACTCGTTTTAAACAGCAGTTCAGCGACTTCCTCGCTTTGATTCGTAACACTTACCCAAACTGTTACACCATTCTTCTCATTCACGGCGTTCACTTTCAACGCTAACATCATGACCACCTCAACTAATCATCTTTTCTAAAAGAACCGACAATCTCTGTAGTTGGTACAATATTCGTAAACGCTTTAGGGTCCGTTTCTTCGGTAATCTGTCGTAATTTGAATAATTCATACCGCGTAATAACGATCATGAGCACTTCTTTTTCTTCTGAGTCAAATCCACCTTTAGCTGGCATTCGTGTGATACCTCTTGTTACATTTTCATGGATTTTCTCTCGAAGTTCATCCGCTTTCTTCGTGATAATAAATGCTGTACATTTGACGTGACGTGTATGAATCATATCCATGATTCTTGACGTTGCGTAAATGGATACGAGTGTAAATAATGCTTGTTCCCAGGTAAAAACAAAACCTGCAGTAATGACGATTAGCGCATTTAACATAAAGAAATATACGCCAATTGGCCGGTCACTCATTCGTGCTAAAACGAGCGCAATAATATCAAGTCCTCCAGCTGAAGAACCGTAACGAAGTGGTAGTGACGTACCAATCGCTGCAATGATACCACCAAAAACAGCGTTCAGCATAATGTCTTCCGTTAATGCTTGTACAGGAATGACTTCTAGAAAGAATGACGTCAATGCCACGTGCAAAAAACTATAAAAAGTAAACAATCGTCCGACTTTTAACCAACCCAAAATCGCAACAGGAATGTTTAATAGAAACAATACAACCCCTGTTGAAACTGGAAACAGGGCACTAATAAACTGTGAAACCCCGGTCAAGCCGCTAGCAAACACATCTGCTGGGATTAAGAAAAAGTTTAATCCAAATGCTACAGCAATTGCTCCGAATATAATTATGGCGATCCGTTTCATTTCAGTACTAATTGTCGTATGGTTTGTTATCACTGATTGACACCTCGAACATTATGTAATCTTGGGTGTAAAAATCATATAAACAGCAGTATAACCGATTTTGGCAAAAAGAAGCAAGGAAACGAGTCATTTCCTTGCTTCTAGTGAGGCTTCTGTTCTGAAGTTGTTCCGTATTCAGGGTCGTTTTCGTGTGCTTTATTATAATAATCGACTGAGAATGTTGACCCTTCAGCGACCATTTCATTATCGTTAATGTCTAGTGGATCTGGATTACCAATTCGTTGCTCTAGCGGAATGTCAGATCCTTTGTTAGAGGCAGATCCAACGAGCTTGTGATACCTTGACTTGGCACCGTCCATGAGTTGTCGGCCTTTATCAGGATTCTTAACTAAATAAGTTGCCCCTGCTGCGACAGTTGCTACAATCGCTGAAGTCCATACGTACTTTGATTTACCCATTATGTCTCATCCTCCTACAAAATTTACTTTTGCTTCTTACTATAACGTTTCCCCTTCTTTAGAAGATTAAACTCCAAAATAAAAAAAGCTCCGGATTTGGAGCTCCTAAAAACAGGTTAACGCTTTATATAACGGAATACTTGCAAGACAACTAGCAAAACGACAATACCTAACAGGCCATGAATCCAAACTCCACCGACTTCGAATCCAAATCCGAGAAGCCATAGCAAAATAATGATTGCTACCCATGTCCAGATCATCCAGACGCCCCCTCACTTTCGTACCACAAGTGTATGAATAGAAAGGGTCATTCATGATTTAAAGCGTTTCGTAGATTTGTTTTAGTTGCTTCGCTATGATCGGATAACTATGAAACTGCTCCACATACATTCGAGATTGCTGACCAATTGTTGCCCACTTCTCTTGATGTACGAGTAAATCTAAAATAACATCATGAATCGTTTCAGTCGTTGCTTCAACGATCGGTAACTGTTTTGGATAAGAATTACGGAATTGTTCATGGATAAAACAGATCACAGGTTTTCCAGAAGCCATCGCTTCCATCGTTAAATTTGCGTATGTTCCTATTTTCAGTTGATCAATTACAATGGTCGCTTCTAATACTTCACTTAATAGTTCTTCATGTGTCTTATGCTCAAGACGCCGGTAATTAAATTTATGTCCTTGCTCTCGTAAACGTCGAATAGCAGCTTCGATTTCAGCTGTTCCTTTAATTTCTTGATGACTCGGTGCATGAACAATCGTAGGAACAGCCTTTTCACTTGGGAAGACAGGGCTAATCCGCTGATGATTCAACGCATGAGGGACAACTTCCACTCGTTCATAGTAATCTGAGACATACGGAATGAGTTCAACATCGTTCACGATTGCTACTTTTACATATTTCGACAATGCTCGCAAACGCTTTTTGATCCGCTGTTCTGACCAGTCTTTTTTCACAACAACATCAGGGTTCACCCGCTGGGCAATCGAACGTCTTCTCACTTCAGAACCTCGATGATGAACCAAGACTTTTTTTCCTTTTTCATTTAATTCTTTAACATCTAGAAACATCGGATGAAACGTCTCACCGAAATGAAAATGAAACACATCATACGTTTCCTTTGCATACTCAAAAAATTGCTTTAGCTTCTCTTCTTTCTTGTCTTTAGTTAAAAGGTCCAAATCCAATTTATAATCGGCAAGGTAGTTGTACGTATTCGTAGAATAAAAGCTACATGAGTCCGCATGGACACCATGTTCTCGCAACGCTTCAGATAATGAGACGATGCCCGCTCCATACGGTAAGTGTAAAACCTTCACAAAGTCCTCCTATTACAGCAATTTATAAATGTCGATCATTTGTTTTGCAACACGCTCAACATGATGATATTGCTCTACGTAGGTCCGACTTTCTTTACCGATCTTGTTCCAATCGTTGTTCTTCGTCAGGAAGCTTCGCAAAACGGACGTTAACGTTTCAGGATTTGCATTGATAATCGGCAATTTCCCGGGAAATTTAGAGACTAGGTCTTCTCGGATATAACAGATGACTGGCTTTCCTAAAGCCATTGATTCCATCGTTAAGTTTGCATAACTACCAATTCGTAATTGATCAATAACAACCGTTGCTTTTTTGTAAGCTTTCATTGCTTCTTCGTGGGTAAGATTCTCGATTTTTTTAAACTCAAAATCTAATCCTTCGTGTTTTAATTGCTCTACTGCTTCTAATACGAATTGTGTACCTTTAATCTCATGGTGCGAAGGCGCATGAACGACGACCGGTTTATCCGTTTCTTTCGGATAAACCGGTGTATACGCTGAGACATCAATGGCGCGTGATACGACGTGCACATGTTTGTAATGCGGCTCGACGTAAGGAAGCATTTCATAATCCGGCACGATGGCATGATCGATTGACGCTGATAAACGCCGAACATACTTATGGACCGTTTCTTCAGGCCATTTGGATTTAATTGAAGCGAAACGGTTATTTTTTTGTGCGAGTGATAGGAGACGCACTTCTGATCCACGGTGATGAGCAACCATTTTCTTACCCTTGCTTTTTAAGATTGCAATATCTGATTTTGAGTTGAACGTCTTCCCGAAATGAAAATGAAACACGTCAAACTCATTCATCGCCTCTTGAAAAATTTGCTCGAGTTTCGCTTTCTTTTCTTCAGGTAAAAACTGATCAACATTCAAATTACGGTCTGCACGATAACCGTACAGATCTTTTGAGCTAAAGCTAACTGATGTCGCATCTACACCGAGAGCACGCATTTGTTTTGCAAGCATGCTAATATCCGAGCCACTAGGCATATGCAAAACCTTCATGAAAACCGCCCTCCCTAAAGCTTGTTGTAAATGTTAATCAGCTTATTCGCAACACTTTCAAAGCTATGATAATGTTCGGCATACTTGCGCCCGGCTTTTCCGATCGCTTGATATTGGTCACTCGTTTTAAGGAAAGATCGAAGCTCATTTTCAAAGTTTTTCGGATCCGCTGATAGTATTGGCATATCTTTAGGATACTTCTTAACAAGGTCGTCTCGAATATAACAAATGACAGGCTTACCGAGCGCCATCGCTTCCATACTTAAATGACCGTACGCACCTAACTGCAACTGGTCGACAATCACCGTAGCTTTCTTATAAATCTCTAACGCTTCTTCGTGTGACTTCCCTTCTACAAGCTCGTAGTCAAACGCGACACCTTCATCTTTAAGTTTTTCTAGCACAGGAAGCACATATTGTGTCCCTTTCGTATCGCGCCTTGAAGGTGCATGCACGACAAGTGGTCGCTCATGATCTTGAGGGTAATTAGGCGTATATTTACTTAAATCCATCGTATGAGGAACAACGTGAATCGACTTGTAATACGGCTCGACATAATAATAAAGCTCAAAATCATTCACAATTGCTTGATCAAAGTATTGCGAAAGAAACTCTAAATTGCTCTTTACCTTTTCTTCAGGCCAAGACTTTTTCACGCGTACATAAGGATTGTTAAAGCTTTGGGCTTGCTTTAACATCCGAACTTCAGAACCTCGATGGTGTACAATCATTTTTTTATTTGCTTTTTTTATCGTGTCTAAATCACGTCGGTCCGGATAAAAACTTTCACCAAAATGAAAATGAAACACATCGAATTCTTTGAGTGCTTTTTGCAAGTAAGCTTCGCGCTTTTCCTCTTCTTCTTCCGATTTGAACTGATCAAAATGGATTCGTTCATCAGCCATGTATGCATAATGATGCGTTCTAAGACTCCAAGACTCTGCGTCAATTCCTTTCGTACGCAATGCCTTTGCCATCGTACTCATACCAATGCCATAAGGAAGGTGCAAAACTCTCATAGAAACCTCCTCAATCGAAGATTCATTACTTGTTGTCTTTCATCCATTTAATCGTTTCATCAACACCGTCTTCAAAACCCCAAGAGAAGTTCATACCTAATTGTTTGATTTTACTGTTGTCGATTTCGAAATAGCGGATGTCACCAGGCTTCCAACCGGAATATTCCACGATAAGATCTGTTCGTTTGAATCGTTCTAAGACGAGATCTGCCAATTGTTGAATCGTGATCTTTAAGCCTGAAGCACAATTGTAAACTTCTCCGTTCGTCTCTTTCTTCGTAGCAAGTAGAATATTCGCTTTTACGACATCTTTAACAAATGTAAACGATCGTAGCTGTTTGCCATCTCCAAAAATGACCGGTGGTTGGTCTGCCAACACCCTTCGTATGAATATTGAGACAACTCCCCCGTCATCGTTATCTTCTTGCCTTGGGCCATACACATGAAAATACCTCAACACAGAAATATCCATATCGTAAAGATTTTTAAACACAGAACAGTATTTTTCAGCAGCTAGCTTACTCGTTCCGTAAAACGAAACAGGATTAGTCGGGTGCGCTTCATCTTCTGGAAAATAAACGGGCTCACCGTAGACGGAGCCCGTTGACGCATGAACGACCTTTTTTACCGCATGAATGCGTGATGCTTCTAATACGTTAAAGGTTCCTTCTGCATTTATTTTTAAATCGAGGCGAGGATCTTTCATGCAAACGGTATTTTTTGATACCGCTTGATGAAAAACAACATCCACATCTTTAAAGAAACGAGACATATGATCAAAATCCGTCACATCTGACTTGACGATTGTTAACTTTGGGTGCGTATCAAATGTAGAAAGGTTCTTCTTTTTTCCCGCACTAAAATTGTCTAAACAAATCACTTCAACGTCTAAGTTCAACAACTCTTCAACGAGATGACTCCCAACAAACCCTCCTCCTCCAGTGACAAGTGCACGTTTATACGGAAACGCTTGAGTTGACAATCAGAAACACTCCCTGCTATGAGTTTTTCTAAACAATCGAAATGAATCATTACCGATTCAAAATCAAGCACACTACATGCACTATATGAGGAGGAATTAAAGATTATTCTTCATTTAAGCTATATAGAGATTCTATAAAGGCGATAAGATCCTCGACGGTAACGTTCGCATCCTCTGCAAACACCTCATAATAATTGCCTTCTTCTTCAAACGTCAATACGAACGTCTCTCCAGGTAACTCATAAACGTCAATCGTCGTAAATAGTTCCAGTTGATCAATCTGCTCATTGTTCTCAACGACCGTATCATTTTGTGTTTCGCCAATCGTCATAACAACATACGGTGATTGATCTTTAAAGTATTCGAGCATAACTTCTTCTTCACTGAGAACATAGATTTCCCACAACTCATAATCGTCAGTGAGCATTCTCACATCAGATGAAAATAGTTGTTGTGCTTCTTCAGGTGTTAGCACATTTTGTTCGTGATCCAAATGCAACACTTCTGCACTCGTTGGAACTTCAAAGTCAAACACACCGTCAAAATCAGGGTTCGTCTCAAAGTTAATAATCTCTGTACGTAAAGGGCCACGTTCCCACATTAGGATCATCCACGTAGACTGATCAACAACAAGTTTTACTTGATCATCTGCTCCTTCTAATACGAGATGATAAGCATCACGACCATTCCAAACGTCTTCATCAACGCGCCGTACGTCAAGATCGTATAAGTCCTCAAGTTGATAAAAATCATTTAAATAATGAACTTCATCAACAACTTCGCCGTTATTGTTTGAAATGAGCGCTATGTTTTCATCTTCCAGGTACGTTAAGCTCTCTTCAGGACTTTCAATCGTCACCGTCTGCCCTAAAGATTCCACAATGTTTATGCGGTAATAATCTTGATTGCGCCATTCAAATAGGTTAATGGCTTCTTCACCTTCGTATATAATTTTCGATTCAATATAAAATTGATCCGGTTGTTCGTGATTCTCTGCAGCATTTGCAACAATTTCTTGAGGAGAAAATTGTGTCTGGCAACCGAATAATACACACACACTTCCAAGCAATACACTACTCATCAACGTCTTTTTCATCATAATCCTTCCTTTTTACAAACGTACTCATTAGGATTGTCCCTTTGTTAGGTACCGGGATAAATTGAATGTTCCCACCGTGATTTTCGGTAATCATCTTTGCAACACTCAACCCTAACCCTGAATGTTGTCCTGCTTTTTTTGAGCGACTTTCTTCACTTTGATAAAAAGCCTCGAAAATTTTCATACTTTCCTTTTCAGAAATGGTCGCTCCGTCATTTTGAACAATTAACACCCCGTGTGTTGAAAAATCAACGACGAAAGGCTTATACAACCACGATGGTAATTGTTGGTCATAAATACCAATATATAAGTTTCCAACAGGAGGAGTGTAGCGAATCGCATTCGATACTAGATTATCGACTAAACGCATCATATGGTTAACTTGTACGTCGTAGCTATCTCGGATTTTCACTTCTTTTTGAAGATTAATCTCGTGTCGACTTGCGAGTTCATCGTAGCCATCTACGAGCATTTCAAAAAATTCTTGACCGTTAACGGTCACCTTCTGTTCAACAGACTGCTGGTTTTTTAATAATGTAAACGTATGTATATCTTCAATTAATCGTTGCATTTGTATCGACTTATTTCGAATAATCGTTAAGTAATGATCCGTTTCCGATTTTGTAAGTGCTCTTTGTTGCATTGATTCTGTATACGCCATAACCGATGTGAGTGGTGTTTTTAGATCATGTGACAGTGCTGCTGTCATCATTTCCTTTTCTTTCTGTTCTTGGAGTATTTCTTCACGCGCAAGTACAACCTCTTGTTTCATGTAGTTGAAGTGCTTGATCAAGTCACCAATCTCATCGTTTTTAGGATGCTCTAACGTTGTCATGTTCTTAGGATCTAAGACGAATCGGTTCATATCATTTTTTAAATAATTGATCGGCTTGTTAACTCTACGATTTATTTGAAACCAAGCAAGTAGTCCAGTTACGACAAATACACCTGTACTTAATGCAATGATCGCTGTAGAACGCGATTGAACGTATTCAACACGGTCGTCTCTTTGCATACGTACTTCATAGAACCCGACGATCTCTTCATTAACAAATACCGGTTCTTTAATTGTGAAATAACGGTATGACATATTCCCTTCATACAAACCATCGTATAAATCCCGTAATTCTGCTTGTCTCGTCCCAATCGTATCCGACGTTGTTTCATACACGACGTAACCATCATTTCGATAAAGTGTAACTTGTGCGACTTGTTCTACAGTTTCTTGGAGGGGTTCATGAATTGTCGGGTTAAAAGCATAAAGATCAGGATTTTGAAGAGGTTCCTTGATTTCTTGATACGTGGAGATAAAGTCTAAATACTCGTCCAAACTTTGTTGCGCATTCCAATTTGTCAAAAGCGTATACAACGAATAGACGGCGAGTGAAGGGATGACCATAACGAAAAGTAAAGACAAGAAAAGCCAAGTTCTAATTCTCATACTTGACTTCTCCAATGAAGCGATAGCCGCTTCCCCATACAGTTTCAATGTATTTAGGATTCTTTTTGTCTTCGTTTAACTTGTCTCTTAAACCTTTCATATGTACAGTTACCGTCTGTTCATCATCACAGTCTTCGTGCCATACAAGCCGGTAAATTTCTTTTTTGGCAAACATTTTGTTAGGGTTTTTCACGAACAACAATAATATTTCAAATTCTTTCGGTGTTAACGGCACTTCTTCATTATGATAGAAAAGTTGGTTTGCTTGATGGTCCACGACGTAATCCTTGCCAAAGAGCATCCGTTTCTGTTTGTACTTTTCTCTATATCGCGAATGTTTGCGTATTTGCGCTTGCACTCGTGCTGTTAATTCATGCAATGAAAAAGGCTTAGTCATGTAATCATCCGCCCCTAGATTAAGCCCACGAACTTTATCATCATTGCTCATCTTAGCACTAAGAATAAGCAATGGGACTTGACTCTTTAATCGAATTCGTTGGCACAATTCAAAGCCACTTAATTCAGGGAGCATAATATCAATGATGACTAAGTCAAATAGCCCACGTTCAAAATCTTGAAACCCTTCAATACCTGTCGTTGCAACCGTGACGTGAAATCCTTTCGATTGCAAATGATCGCGAATAATGCTAGCAATTTCATAGTCATCTTCAACTACAAGAATGGTTGATTTCATACAACGATCGCCCCATTTTTCTTAACTAGTTCCATTATACGACATTTTTTGTCACACATCATTAACAATTCACAAAAAAAAAGCCTCCTTCGAGGCTTTTTCTCATCAACGCTATTTTGAATACAGTTCTGATGTTTGATCGATTCGCTTTTCTTCACCGGTGTTCTTCTCACCTTCAAAGCTTAGCATCCCACCATCAAAGTTAATGACACGGTCGAATCCATTTTCCTTTGCATATTGTGCAACCCGTTGACTACGACCCCCACTTCTACAAATGAAGACGTGTGTCTTTTCACTGTCCATATCATTTAATCGCTCAGGTACTTCACCCATAGGCATGAGTGGCACTCCTGGAATGTGACCTTCTTCATATTCATCGGGCTCTCTTACATCGATAAACACGAGATGCTCATCATTTAAATGCTTCTGTAATTCGTCATAGTCCCATTGTGTAATGCCTTCTTTTTCTGATTTCATTCTGATCAATCTCCTTTATTATCATTATGTGTTTCTTTGTAGCGTAACCGTATGAGTCGATACGTATGACTGACGATCACTTTGGCAACAGCATACGTCGGCACCGCTAGTAACATCCCGATAATTCCTGCAAAGTTCGCAGCAACTAGCAAAATAAAAATGACGGTAATTGGATGGATTTGAAGCTTCCTTCCCATTACTTGTGGTGAGATAAAAATGCTTTCAAATTGTTGGATGATGACTACAGCGACGATAACTGCAACTGCTGTCAACCAACCGTCAAACAACGCGACAATAACCCCTGGTGCCGTACCAATCCACGGTCCAATAAATGGAATCAAGTTCGTAAACATGGCAATCAAAGCAAGGACTAAGGAATATTCAATTCCAATAATCAAATAGGCAATATAAACGAGAACACCTACACAAAAACTAACAATGATTTGGCCTTGTATAAAATTGGCAAGCGCACCGTCCATGTCACTAAGAATTCGTTTTCCTTCATTACGTTGCTTTGAAGGAAGCAGGCGAAGAATTTGTTGTGGCGCCTTTTCTCCTTCTTTTAACATATAAAAAAGAATAAAAGGTACAATCGCAATAACAATGACTGCGCTTGTAATTGCACCGATAAAACTTGCGATATTTGAACCAATATCTGCAAAAGCTTCGCTTAAATAGTTTCCGATATTTTGAATGATCTCTTCTAAGCTAAATGTTTCATTTTCTTGGAAGCGTTGCATTATGTCACTTTGCATAAAATCATTAAACCAATTTTGAGCTTGATTAATGAAGCGAGGTGCCACATCAATGAGGCTGTAAAACTGTCGTTGAATTTCAGGTCCTACTAAGATTACAAGAAGTGTCATCAGCCCGATAAACACTAAGTAAATCACGGTGATAGCTAATACCTTCGGCATCTTCTTAGCTAGTATCTTCACCACTGGCCGGAACAAGTAAAAAAGTACACCAGCTAAAGCAAGCGGCGCAAACACCGTTTGAATGAGAATAACAACTGGAGTGAATATGAAATCAACAAGTGTTCCTAAAAAAATGATCAACAAGATTAAAGCAACTGCATAGCCAAAGCGGAAATATTTACCGTCAGGCACTTTCATCACTCCAATTTATCTATTATCTTTTCCTGTCCTAACAATTTATTATACTCAATTATTGCCTCGCTAACAAACATTTACCTTTAACCCTTTTAAGTAATACAAACTTTGACAATAGTCTTAACTTTTGGTTAAATAGACGAAAATAACATTGTTTCTTAATGGGGAGGTCTTTTCATGAACAAGTATAAGAAAGTTTTACTATCGGGGACATTTTTGTCTGTCGCCGTTCTCGCGGCTTGCGACAGCGACATTGATGTGGATGAGCTTGACGAAGACGATCTAAATGTCGGGGATACGGACGGAGCAGACGATGGTGATGATGCAGATGGCGAGGACGCCGCTTCAAGCGGTGATGGTTCCCAACTTCAAATCGGTACCGGTTCTACTGGGGGAACATATTATGCACTCGGCCAAGAAATGGCAAACGTGATCTCTGACAATGCAGATGGTGTCACGGTAAATGCGGTTTCCACAGGTGCTTCTAATGAGAACATTGCCCGTGTGCATAACGGTGATCTTGATCTAGGGATGACTGTACATATCCCTGCGCTTGATGCGTTAGAAGGCATTGGCGATTTTGAAGGGCAAGGAGAATTCGATCAATTTGGTTACATGGGTTACATTTATCCAGAAACGAATCAGATTGCCGTTCGAGCAGATAGCGGCATTGAATCGATTGAAGATTTAGAAGGTATGCGAGTAAACCTCGGTCCTCCAAACTCAGCTTCACAATCGGCTTCTTTAATGATACTTGAAGCTTACGGTATGACTGAGGACGACATTGAAGTGTATGAAGAAGGATTTGGTGATGGAGCAGGCATGCTTCAAGACGGTAATATTGATGCAACGTTCGGTTTGTTAGGCTTACCTGCTGACAACATAACAGAACTTGATAGCCAAATCGACGTTGAACTGCTTTCCATTGACGAAGATGCCCTTGATACGATCGAAGAAAATAGTATGTATGAACGAATTGTCATTCCAGCTGATACGTATGATTTCCTAGAGGAAGATATCAATGCGATTGCTGCTTACGCTGTTTTAATCGGTTCAAATGAAACGATCGATGAAGATTTAGGTTATGAAATTACGAAAGCCCTTTATGAGAATGCAAGTAGCATTACCCACAATCAAGGAATGCATATGGAAGACACAGATAACTTATTATTAGGGAATGAAGGACTCCCAATGCATCCAGGAGCTGAGCGCTACTTCGAAGAAGCAGGCTTATTGAATTAAAGAACTGTAGGGCCGGGCGATTAAAGCCCGGCTCTCGTTATTGAAGAAAGGTGGTGACCTGCGATGGCTGATGCCAACGCTCATCTCAACGCTGCACCAGAGCGAGAACTGACTGAAAAAGAAAAAGAAGAGCTGCTGAAGAAATTTGACAAAGAATCAAACACGAGAACCGATCTTGGTAAGTGGATTTGGATTGCGTTCATTATAGGTATATCTCTCACCTCGTTTCACTTGTATACCGGTCTTCGCGGGGGCTATGGATCATTAATGCAAGGGGCTATTCACGTTGGTAGTGGTCTTGCATTAATTTACATATTATATCCCATTAGTAAAAAAGCAGATAAAAAAGTCGGTGTTCCATTTTACGATGCAATTCTTGCACTTCTTTCGCTTTATTGTTGTTTTTATGTTGTTTGGAACTATGAATATTTGACGAGCGCTATTATATTTGGTTTTTCACTTCATGACCAACTCGTTGCACTAGGCGCGATCGCCCTTTTACTTGAAGCGACGAGACGAGCGGTCGGCATGCCTATTGTCGTCATAGCAATACTTGCTTTACTTTATGGTGTATACGGCTCTTGGTCCTGGCTCGGGACGTTTGCCCACCCTGGTTTTACGTGGACAGGAATGGCAACGCAACTGTTCTTTACGACTGAAGCTATTTTCGGTACACCAATTCAAGTGTCTTCAACATTTATTTACTTATTTTTGTTTTTCGGTGTAATTCTCGTCCGAACAAATATTGGTCAGTTCTTCAACGATATTGCCTTTCGACTAACCGGGCGGTATACCGGTGGAACAGCCAAGGCGGCCGTCGCTGCAAGTGGTTTACAAGGGATGGTAACAGGAAGTTCTGTTGCCAATACAGTTGGTTCTGGTTCCTTTACGATACCGATGATGAAACGTTCTGGTTTTAGACCTGAGTTTGCCGGTGCTGCAGAAGCTTCTGCCTCAACAGGTGGACAAATTATGCCACCAATTATGGGGGCTGCTGCTTTTATTATGGCGGGGTACGTAGGCATCCCCTATAGCGAACTTATTATTTATGCCATCATTCCGGCATTGCTCTACTTTATGGGGGTGTTTTTCGGTATACACTTTGAAGCGAAACGTCAAGGAATTGTCGGCGTTCCAGTTTCTGAACTTCCAAAAATACGTTCATTTATTACGAGAATTGATATGATTTTGCCACTCGTAACAATTATAGGTTTAATGCTCATAGGCTTCACCCCAACTTTCGCTGCATTATGGGGTATTCTTGCTGCCTTTGCTATCAGTTTATTTCGAAAAGATACACGCCCAACATTTCTCGGTGTTCTAGATATGATGGAGAAAGGAGCTAGAACAGCCGTTCCAGTCATTGCTGCCTGTGCTTCAGCAGGGATTATCGTTGGGATTGTTGTGTTTACTGGACTTGGTGGTGTGTTAGCACGAGGAATTATCATACTTGCAGATGGCCAGTTCTTCCTTGTACTGTTCTTTACGATGATTGCTTGTATAGTACTTGGTATGGGTCTTCCGACAACAGCTAATTATGTTGTGACTGCAACCGTTGCAGCACCAGCAATTTTGATGTTTGATGTCCCACCGATTGCAGCACACATGTTTGTATTTTACTTCGGTCTCGCAGCAGACATTACGCCTCCTGTCTGCTTAGCAGCTTATGCAGGTGCAGGAATTGCGCGAGCCAATCCGATGAAAACAGGGATCATCGCATTTAAGTTGGCAATCGCTGCCTTTATCATTCCATACGTGTTCGTAGCAAACCCTGTGTTACTCTTGCAAGATGCAACATTTACGACGCTTATGCCACCGCTCATAACTGCGATTATTGGAATGGTCGCAATAAGTGCTGCCATTATGAACTATTTCATTGCAAAACCTAAAATCTATGAACGTCTAGGATTAATCGTCGGTGGAATTATGGCTGTTTATCCAAATAGCATCACAATTTCTCTTGTAGGAATTGGAATTCTCGTTTTGATTGGCCTACTTCAACATTTCCGTAACAAGCGGAATCAAACACCACGTACACCTGAACGTACGGTTGAAGCGTAATTACGATAGAACGTCAAAGAGCCTACCCTTAAAGGATAGGCTCTTTGATATTGTTTTGGAGAATGTACGTTGATTAGTAACCGAGCGACACACACCTCATATGTAGGATGGAGAAAGCTCCACCCTATACACTACTAATCATAATTCCGTTGTTTTGTTTCATCGAGAACTTGTTCAAGGTGCGTAATTTGATCTTTAAGACCATCTTCTAATTGTCGCTCCTTGTTCGTGATTTTCTGCTGCAGTTGACGCAGAAAATCTAAGTCTCTTCGAAACATCGACCTCTCCAAGTTTGACATAGATATCCTCCTAAAATCGATAGGTACCTATATCCTCTGTATATTACCTTAACGTGCTCTTTAGAAACATGTTATTTGTGAAAGACATCAAACGCATCCCAAAGCTCTTCTAAACTTTCTAAGCGTTTTTCAACCTTTTCGTGTTGTGATCTTGTTACAGCTGTAATCAATGCACTCACAATGCTCTGAGGCGCTGAAAACGAATCAATAAATGAATTAATTTCAGTTGCCGCAAGTAACTTCCGATCACCGTATGGAACGAGTGGAGATAACATATGATCCGTAATAACGAGCGTTTTAGCGTTCTTTTGTTTGACAGATTTCAACACTTCTACCGTTCGTTTCGTATACCTTGAGAAGCCAAAAGCGATAACCAAGTCATCTTCTTTTATATCAATCAAATGCTCTGATACCCCATCTGCACTACGAAGCATCTCGGTATTTTGTAATACGAGATCCAAGTAGAATTCAAGAAATAATCCCACACTCATCGCACTTCTATAAGCGATAATGTAGATTCGCTTCGCATTGACAATATCATCAATTGCACCTTGAAACTGTTCGATGTCAATTTGTTGGAGCGTTGTACTTAAATTGTTCATATCATCAGCGAGCACTTCTCGAATCGTATCTTTTGGAGAATCCCCTTGCTCAGTCGTTGACGCAAACACTTCCGCAGACGTCCATTTACGTTGTAAAGCTGCTTGCATGTGACGTTGCAAATCTGGGTAGCCTTTGTAATCTAAAAAGAAAGCGAAGCGCACGACGGTCGCCTCGCCTACTTCTGCGTTTTTGGCTAGTTTTGACGCGGTAAGAAACGGTGCGGTCTCTTGATGATCGATCAAATAGTTGGCGATCTTTAATTGAGATTTACTCATCTCAT
The DNA here is from genome assembly GCA_012970285.1 of Bacillaceae bacterium JMAK1. Lineage (GTDB taxonomy): Bacteria > Bacillota > Bacilli > Bacillales > Marinococcaceae > Geomicrobium_A. The sequence continues at coordinate 266,509 of JIBW01000002.1, read as the reverse complement.
GCTGTCTCGCGATCATTTGTTCATATACATCAGACAATTCAAGATCCCCCTTCAGACCGCGAAACCCTACACATTAATCGTTTGAAGGAAAAAGGGTCGGTACCACCTTTTCATAAGCACGAATCGTTTTCTCAATTGCTTCATCATCGTGTGCAACTGACATGCTATAACGATTACCAGGTTTAACATAAATTCCTTCTTGGAATAGGGCACGATCCATTTCTGTTCGAAGCTTCTTATCTACGTGCTCGAAGCATCGATAATTACTGAGACATTCCTTATTTGTAAATAATACACTAAACAATGAACCGATGCCAACCGCTTTCATTGGAAGACTATGTTTCTTAAATATCGCTTCAAGTTCCGATTTGAACTGTTCTGTGCGAATCAATAAGTCACTCATTTCTTCTTCTAGAACATCTAGTGTTGCTAAACCTGCTGCTAAAACGAGCGGGTGACCGTTATACGTTCCACTGTGGAACAACGCCAGTTGCTTACGGTCGGTAGGGTCTTGGTCGGCAAAGAAATCAAATCCAGCGAGCGGAGACGTACGCTCCATAATTTCTTGTTTCCCACCAACAACACCGAAAGGAAAACCTCCACCAACAACTTTCCCCATCGTCGTTAAGTCTGGTTCAACATTGTAGAGGTTCTGAACACCACCCATGCCAGTTCTAAATCCTGTTTTCACTTCATCAAAGATCAATACGATGTTTAACTTTCTCGTTAATGCATAAAGCTTCTGTAGGAAATCGTTCGTTGGCGCAATAATACCTGCTTCTAATGGCTCAACAATGAGCGCCCCAATTTCGTCTGCATGTTTTGTTAAGATTTTTTCACAGTGCTCAAACTGATTAAACGGAAGAACGAACGTATTTTGCATCGCTAATTCATCCATACCGTATGAGTCTGCAACACGGTTTGGCTCATGTGCAGTACCTGCATCCTTTTCATTAGGACTTACACTAATGAGTAGAGAGTCAATCGCTCCGTGGTAATGTCCTTCAAACTTCGCAATCTTATATTTACCTGTGTGCGCCATCGCCAAGCGAAGGGCAAGTAAATTCGCTTCTGTTCCTGAGTTCGTATAGCGCACGCTTTCCATTGAAGGAAAATATCGTAACAACCGTTCCGCAAATGCGGCTTCCTTTTCGTGAGGCGTTCCGAACAGCCACGTGCCATCTTGTTCAATTTGTTGTTGGATTGCGGCTTTCACTTCTTCATGACCGTGACCGAGCATCAAAGCCCCGTATCCCATTAAATAGTCGATGTATTCATGACCATCAACATCAAACATCCGACTGCCGTGTGCTCGTTTAATGGCAATTGGGTATGGCTCAAAATGCTTTATATTCGCAGTCATCCCTCCAGGCATGACTTGTTTTGCACGCTCCATATGTCTTTTTGACATCATTGTTTGCGCTTCATAAGAAAGGCGATTGTTCGCTATCCCCATTGTTCTCCTCCAGTAATAAAATATTAATTTCATAAAAATAACAAAATGAATGATTTACTTCATTTTAAGCGAAAACTCTCTTTTTGTGAACCCATTATTTCAAATTATTCATTTTGTGAAATATTTATTTCAAAAATATGAAGGAGATCTTTCATTTAAAACTATTTTGAATCTTTTTATTCTTTTTTGACCTTGTACATTCCTCTTGTTATACTAAGCTCATTCTATCAATGATCAATACTAAAGGAGGATGTTTATGGCACAGCCAAAATATATTACTAATATTGATAAAATTCCAGAAATTCCAGAGAAAGAAAAAGAAAAACTCCGTAAGATCACTGATAAATTTGTGTTTAGAGTCAATGATTACTATTTAGGTCTTATTGATTGGGAAGACCCGAATGACCCTATTAAGAATCTCGTAATCCCAAACGAACAAGAGCTTTCTGAATACGGTCGTTGGGATGCTTCTGATGAAGATACGAATTACGTTGTTACCGGTTGCCAACATAAGTATGAAACGACTGCCCTCTTAATTTGCTCCGAAGTTTGCGGTGCTTATTGTCGCTATTGCTTTAGAAAGCGCTTATTTAGAAACGACGTAAAAGAAGCAATGAGCGATGTTGATCCTGGAATTGAATACATCCGTAATCACCCTGAAATCAACAACGTCCTTTTAACGGGTGGAGACCCGATGATTTTAGCAACGAAGAAGTTGCGTTACATTATTGAAGAACTGCGTAGCATTCCGCACGTAAAGATTATCCGGATCGGTTCAAAATTGCCTGTATTTAATCCGATGCGTATTTATGAAGATCAAGAGCTGCTTGATCTCTTTAAAGAATACTCTACACCTGACAATCGAATCTATGTGATGGCTCACGTCAATCACCCACGTGAAATTACCGCTGAAGCAAAAAAAGCATTTGAAGCGCTTCACGATTCAGGAGTCATCGTTGTTAACCAGACGCCTGTACTAAAGGGAATTAATGATAACCCTGAAGACTTAGGCGAGCTACTCAATCGATTATCCTGGGCTGGTGTAACCCCTTACTACTTCTTTATTAACCGCCCAGTTGCTGGTAACAACGACTTTGTGCTCACACTTAAAGAAGCGTATGAAGCCGTCGAAAAAGCTAAAGCGATTACGAGTGGTCTTGGCAAACGAATTCGCCTGTCGATGAGTCACACGTCTGGGAAAATCGAAATTCTTGCCATTGAAGATGGAAAAGCGTATTTAAAATACCACCAATCACGCGATGGAAATTATGGAAAGTTTATGGTTTTAGATTGTCCAGACGATGCTGCTTGGTTTGATGATTTACCAGGAAGTGAAGCCCATTGGGAAATGCCTAAGAAGAAAGTAGACGACGTTGCAAGCGTCAATCAAATGTCTGACATGCCTGAGAAACGAAAACGCAAAGTTAAAACGTCATAATAACGATAAACGACACACCCTAAGCTCTTAGTTCACGAAGAGTTAAGGTGTGTCGTTTTACATGTTTCACAGGATTTAAACCATCTGATTGCGTAGCTCACCAATTGCAGGGATCGTGATCACTACTTCATCACCAGCTCTAAGAAACTTCGGTGGTTTCATTCCTTTCCCAACGCCTGACGGTGTACCTGTTGCGATAATATCACCAGGCTCGAGCGTCATTCCTTTCGACAGTACGTGAATCAATTCTCGAACATCAAAGATCATATCAGTAAGAGGTGCTTGCTGTCGTACTTCATCATTCACCGTTGTCGTAATGGTCTCTTTTAGTAGTTCTTCCTCACTTAGCCCCGTAACGATGGATGGACCTATTGGACAAAAACCGTCTAAACTTTTGCCGACAAAGAACTGTTTATGTTTTGCTTGTAAATCGCGAGCCGTAATATCATTTAATAGTGTAAATCCAAAGATGTAATCCCAAGCTTCTTCGCGCTTTATCTTCGTTCCCTTTTTACCAATAACGATGGCAAGTTCACCTTCATAGTCAACTTGCTCTGTAACGTCACGATGTAGTGAAACGTCGTCTCTATGGGCACAGATCGTCGTATGAGCTTTCGTAAAGATTAATGGATGGTCTGGGATATCTTTTGCAGAACCCATTTCAATCGCGTGTGCTGCATAATTTTTCCCGACACACATTACATTTTTGGGAGGTTGTTTAATTGGTGTGAGCGTTTGAAATTCTCCGTCTTTTATAAATACATCTTTATTAACAGCTTCGTTATGTACCGCTTGCTCATATACAGAATTTACTGTATTGAGGAAAGGCTCGCCAAGTGAAATAGCTGATATCATATCTGTTGGGCATTCCGTTCCTGGACTGTAAAGTTGGAAAGCTTTCTCTAACAGTAATACTTTATCGCTTGACATTTGCTTTGCAGCTAGCGTTTCAATTCCTTCATGTGAAACCGACAATATGTGCATAAAATCCTCTCCTATTCATATTGAACAGCGTATTCTTTCACCCGCTGCAACATCGTTTGGTGCTCGTCTTCACTTGCTTGGACAACATAACCTAAGTGTAACGGCTTGAGCATATTGAATCCACAAAAATCGCTAATTGAGCGTTTTACAATTCCTTCGAAATCGTCTTTTTCTGCTTTATTCCACTCTTTTTCTGGAGATCCAGTCGTATAGATTAATCCTAATGGCTTGTTATTCATTTTAGGAATCGGCGTTTCATCTTCTAACTCAAACGCAAATCCGTAAGACAACACGCGATCTAAATATCCTTTTCCGATTGCCGGAAATCCTCCCCACCATATCGGGAAAATGAATGTAACCGTCTTTGCTTCCTGGAGCATTTGTTGCTCATGCTGTACGTCCTCTGCATACAATCCCTTAAGTGAGTCCTCATATTCAGCATTTGAAAGTACCACATCCGTAAACGATTCATACAAATGTCTAACATAAACCTTTTCATTACCTGTCTGTTTAAGTGCTTGTTCAAACGTATGTAGCACTTGTCCATTAAAGCTATCTTTCGTCGGGTGCATGTAAATAATATAGTGCATAACACACTTCCTTTCTAAATTTTTGTTTCGATTACAAAAATATCGGTTATAGATAGATTGATAACGTAAATTAATTAAAGAGGTGTCCTTATGCATAAGTTCTCAACAGCACTTGCAGTGTGGGCCATCTTTATCTTCATTTCAGGTGTGATGTTCCCAATTGAATTAACAAACGGTGCTAGCGACGTGACTCAAGTTCTGCACAGTTATACGATTTACGGTTTCTTTTCTTTAATTCCAATCGTATTTTATGGTGGATTCTTATCTTTTATGGCCGATTGGATTGCTAAACATTATACTCGTTTTCGTGAAACGATTTCATTAAGCATTCATATCGCTGGTGGTATGTTCGTCTATTTCGCTACTGCAAATATTGATTTGACCATTCTCGCAGTTGTCGCCACATTGCTGTTCTTCCTTGTGGATCGCGCATTATCTCTCTTAGGTGAAAAATCAGGGGGAGTGCAACTTGCAAACAGTTTATCGTTATTCATCGGTTGTAGCGGTGTTCTTACGATGATCATGGCAAGTACCATTTAACGTCGCTTTCTAAAGTGGAATATTGCCATGACATTCATCATTCCTTGTTTTTGATCGTAACATATCCAAACTCTCGATGAGTACACTTCTCGTTTCAGAGGGACTAATCACATCATCTACGACCCCAAGCTCAGCAGCAATATAAGGGTGCATTACCTCTCGTTTGTATTGCTCGATGAATTGCTCCCGTTTTGATTCTGGATGTTCATCCTGCTGAATTTCTTTGGAATACAACACATCGACGGCACCTTCCGCCCCCATGACCGCAATTTCAGCTGTTGGCCACGCAAACACCAAATCAGCTCCGATTGATTTACTATTCATCGCAACGTAAGCACCTCCATACGCCTTTCGTAAAATGACGGTCACTTTCGGTACACAACTTTCTGCATACGCATACAACAGCTTGGCACCGTGACGAATAATGCCACTTTCTTGTTGTAAAACGCCTGGAATAAAGCCAGAAACGTCTTCGAGCGTAACAATTGGAATGGCAAAACAATCACAAAACCGGATAAAGCGTGCAGCCTTGTCTGAGGCGTCAACATCTAGTGCACCTGCTTTGTATTTCGGATTGTTCGCAACGACACCGACTGTGTTCCCATCAAGCTTCGCAAAACCGACTGTAATGTTCGCTGCAAAATTCGTTTGTACTTCCATATAGGAGCCCGTATCAAACAGAGCGGCAATAACATGAATCATATTGTAAATTTTTTTGGGATCATCTGGTACGACACTTTCAATTTGGTTTTGTTTTTGTTCCATAACCCAATTGGATGCAATCGGATTTGGTCCTTTATTGTTTTGTGGCAAATACGATAGCAATTTACGCACTTGCCGTAAACAATCGGTTTCATTTTCAGAAACAAAGTGAACGTCCCCACTTTTCGTTGCATGCAATTGACTTCCGCCTAATTCTTCATGACTCATGTTCTTTCCCGTCACAGCTTTTACGACCTTGGAACCTGTAAGGAACATGTGCGACGTTTGCTTTACCATAAAGACAAAATCAGTTAGCGCTGGAGAATAGACAGCACCCCCGGCACACGGACCCATAATGACCGAGATTTGTGGAATCTTACCCGAGTATTTCGCATTACGATAAAAAAGCTCTCCATACCCTTCCAAAGCTTTTACGCCTTCTTGAATCTTTGCACCTGCTGAATCACAAAGGCCAACAATTGGTACTCCTAAGTTGTACGCATAATCCATTAGTTTTGTAATTTTAAGGCTGTGCATTTCCCCTAGTGATCCGCCTTGAATCGTAAAATCTTGAGCGTAAACACAAACCGTTCGACCGAAAACTTTACCATAACCTGTAACAACATTTTCACAGTGATAATCGGTTCCAGAAGTGCGTACAAAACGCTGAAGTTCTCGGAATGTGCCGTTGTCTACTAGTTGATGAATCCTTTCCCTTGCCGATTGTTTGCCTTGTTGACGTTGCTTATTTTGCTTATTTTCACCGCCTCCAAGGGAGACGCCTTCTCTACGTTTATATAAATCATCTAAATAACGGTTCATAACTCCTCCTAAGTGTAAAAAAAAAGAAACGATGGCAACCATCGTTTCTTAGGTTTTGCTACTATAAAGGTTTTTAAACTTTCACACGGAAAAGTGGTTGACCGTAGTCGACGAGTTCACCGTTTTCAACAAGAACTTCTACGATTTCACCTTTTGTCTCAGCTTCTAATTCATTCATTAGTTTCATTGCTTCAACGATACAAACAATTGATTCTGAGTGAACTTGATCTCCGACTTGTACATATGGATCAGCATCTGGTGATGACGCACGATAAAAGGTCCCGACCATCGGTGAAGTAATTTCAACAGAATCGTCAGCCGCTTCTGCTTTCGCTTTCTCTGCTTGAGGTTGCTCTTGTTTTTGTTCAGGTGTTGCAACCGGCTGTGATACTGCTGGTGCGCTAGGTGCCGCTACTACTGGTGTAGTTTCAACAACCGTTTTAGTTTCTTTCTTGATTGTAATCGACGTATCTTTCTCGCCTTGCACTTCCAGTTGTGTAATCTCTGATGCATTCACTGCTTCAATAAGCTCTTTAATTTCTTTAATGCTATACATGTTCGCTCTCCTTTACATTACACCGTATATTTTTCTAGAAAACTTGTATCAAATTCTCCCGATTTAAACACATCATGATCCATTAAGTTTAAATGGAATGGAACGGTCGTATCGACCCCTTCAATGACAAACTCTGATAACGCACGTTTCATTCGTGCAATCGCTTCATCTCTCGTATTTGCATGAACGATAAGTTTGGCGACCATTGAATCATAGAATGGTGTAATTGTGTAACCTGTATACGCAGCACTATCGACACGCACTCCCGGTCCACCTGGAGGCACACACATCGAAATCTTCCCAGGGGAAGGTCTGAACCCTTTACGGGCATTCTCGGCATTAATCCGGCACTCAATTGCGTGTCCACGTACAACGACTTCTTCTTGTTTCACAGACAAAGGCTGCTTGTTTGCAACGAGCAATTGTTCTTTTATTAAATCAACACCGGTAACCTCTTCAGTAACCGGATGCTCTACTTGAATCCGAGTGTTCATTTCCATGAAGTAAAAATTCTTATGTTTATCGAGTAAAAACTCAACCGTTCCTGCGCCGCAATACTCTACGGCCTTTGCAGCAGCAACCGCAGCTTGCCCCATTTCTTCGCGAATCGTTTCATTCAATGCTGGTGAAGGCGCTTCTTCGATCAACTTCTGATGACGACGTTGAATCGAGCAATCTCGTTCTCCGAAATGCACTACATCACCGTATCTATCACCGACAATTTGAATTTCAATATGGCGAGGCTCTTCGACAAACTTTTCTAAATAAACGCCTGCATTCCCGAAGTTCGATTCAGCTTCTCGTCTTGCAGTTTGAATGGAGCGAACGAGTTCCTCACGGTTTTGAGCGACGCGCATTCCCTTTCCACCGCCCCCTGCAGTTGCTTTAATAATGACAGGGTAACCAATTTCTTTAGCAATTTCAATCGCTTCATCTTCTCGATCAATGAGACCATCGCTTCCAGGAACAATCGGGACGCCGGCCGCTTTCATCGTGTCTCTTGCCTGTGATTTATCGCCCATACGATTTATCGCACTCGGTGAAGGTCCAATAAATACGAGACCATGATCTTCACAAATCTCTGCAAATTCAGCGTTCTCTGCCAAGAAACCATATCCTGGGTGAATAGCATCACAGCCTGTTTTTAGAGCCGTAGCTATAATATTCGTTTTCTTTAAGTAACTTTCAGTCGCAGTACTCGGTCCGATACAATATGCTTCATCCGCCATCACAACGTGTAATGATTCGCGATCAGGCTCTGAATATACTGCCACCGTTTCAATGTCTAATTCGCGACATGCCCGAATAATCCGAACCGCAATCTCCCCGCGATTCGCAATCAGTACTTTATTAATCATCTCATGGAGCTCCCTTCTTGATATCAGGCAAATCGCGCCTGCTTCCAAACTTTGGAAGGGTGAGTCAAGCAAGACAACTTCACCATCTTTTTAAAGTGTAAAAAAAACCCACCCATCCGTCAATGACTGTTGCTAGAAACGATTGACTATCGCGCAAATATTTCATAGAATGAAATAGGTAATTGAAAATCATTATCAATTAATGTTCAGTGGAGGTACTTATGCTTCGTCGTTTCTTTTCTTATTATAAACCTTATAAGAAGCTCTTTACGATTACGTTTATTAGCGCCATTTTTGTCGCGCTTTTAGAGCTTGCGTTTCCAATCATCGTCAATCAAGTCGTGGACCGCCTTCTCCCTCAAGGAGAGATTACCATTATTGTCCTCGCATGCCTCGCACTTTTCGTCATCTATATTTTTAATTCTGGTGCTCATTATATCGTTACATACTGGGGACACATTCTTGGGATTAATATCGAAACCGATATGAGGCGTGAATTATTCGCCCATGTCCAACATTTATCTTACAGCTATCATGATAATAATAAAACCGGACATTTATTATCAAACTTAACGAATGACTTATTTGAGATTGGTGAAGTTGCCCATCACGGACCAGAAGATGTGTTTACTGCCATCATGACGTTATTCGGATCCTTTGGTGTCATGCTCTACATTAACTGGCAGCTTGCCGTCATTACGTTCATTGTCGTTCCATTGTTAACCTGGATTGTTGTATATTGCAACCGAAAAATGGCTGGAGCGATGCGTCTCATGTTTCACCGAATGGCGAATTTCAACGCTCGTGTTGAAGACACACTTGGAGGAATTCGTCTCGTTCAAGCCTTTGCAAATGAAAAGCATGAGCAAAAACTGTTCAAAGAAGACAACGAGAACTTCCGAGAAGCTAAAATTCGCTCCTACAAAATTATGGGAGTTAACAACTCTTTAAGTTATATGATGATGCGAATTATGACGTTGTTCGTTCTACTCACTGGTGCGTACTTTATGCTTCAAGACCAATTATCTATTGGAGATTTTATGGCTTTTATTCTCCTTACTAACATTTTCTTCCGTCCGATTGAGAAAATTAATGCCATTATTGAAAGCTACCCGAAAGGCTATGCAGGGTTCAAACGTTACCTAGCAATTATGGACACTGAACCTGAGATTCAAGACCGTCCTGAAGCCGAGGATGTGCAAGGGCTACAAGGAAACATCAAATACAATGATGTTACGTTCGGATACGACGCGAAGCGTCCAGTCCTTGAAAATATTCATTTAGAAATTAAGCAAGGAGAAACGATTGCATTCGTTGGACCATCCGGTGCAGGGAAAACAACCCTCTGTAGTCTCCTTCCACGCTTTTATGATGTTTTGGATGGCGATATTACAATTGATGATCATTCCATTAAAGATATTACGCTCACATCGTTACGTGAACAAATCGGCGTCGTACAACAAGACGTATTTATGTTCTCAGGCACATTAAGGGATAACATCCGTTACGGGAACCTTGATGCGAACGACGAAGAGGTTATGGAAGCTGCTCGTTTAGCAGAACTGGAAGATTTCATTCAAGATCAACCAGACGGACTTGATACAGTCGTAGGAGAACGAGGCGTCAAATTGTCCGGTGGACAAAAGCAACGTCTTTCGATCGCTAGAATGTTCTTAAAGAACCCTCCTATCCTCATATTAGATGAAGCAACTTCTGCGCTTGATACGGAGACAGAAGCTGCCATCCAGCGTGCTTTAGAAAAATTATCCGCTGGTCGAACGACACTCGTTATCGCGCACCGTCTGACGACGATTAAACATGCAGATCGCATTGTTGTCATTACAAAAGAAGGAATTGCTGAAGAAGGGAACCACGAGGAGTTACTTGCTCAAGGTGGTCATTACAGCAGACTCTACAACGCTCAACAAACATTAATTTAATTTCAGGTTTGCCTTCAAAGGATAAAAGGAATATGTATGAATAATCCTTTGGAGGTGAACGTATGAGTACACTTGAACAACAATTACAAAAATTGGACGGTTGGGAACGAAATCAAGAACAAATTTCCAAAACGTTTGGCTTTGATGACTATTTAACGGGTATACTATTCGTAGAAAGACTTGCAGCTTTCGCAGAGGCTGTCCAACATCATCCACAAATCACCATTGACCATACGAACGTAACGATCGTGTGGACGACAGTTGATGAAGGTAAATTAACTGATAAAGACATTCATGGCGCTAATGCCGCAGACAATCTTTATCAAGCAAGTGGACAGTAAGGAGGCTGCTATGCGGAAATTACCGAGTACAGAGCGTGATGAAGAAAAGCGAAATGAAGACATCACCAAACTAGAGAAGCTTATCGACCGATTAGAAGATATGACAACAAGCGCCAGACTCAAAGATATTGCGTACCACTTTACAGATAAAAAAGAAGTCATTAAAGTTAATATTATCGCAGGGGTTGCAAGGGGCGTTGGTCTTACGCTCGGTACGGCCGTCGTCCTTGCTTTATTTGCTTACATAGCTACCATATTTATTGATATGCCTGTGATTGGTGAATGGATTGCTGATTTACAAACAGAAGTTGATCGCTACATGCAAGACTAATGCAACGGAAAGGAGCAAGCACATGGACTTTTTAGGAATTGCCGCACTCATCGCCGCAATCGCTTTTGCTGTACTTGTCATTTTTCTCGGGAAAGTATTGAACAATCTAAGTGATGTACTTTCTAAAACCGGAGATACGATCGGTAAACTACCCGACCAACTTGATGAAATCAGTAAAGAAACAGGAACGATTTTACACAACACAAATGAAACCATTCTCGATCTTAATGAAAAGATCAAAACGCTCAACCCCATTTTCGGAATGGTTGAGGATGCAGGAACCGCCTCAAGAAAAGTTTCATCAAGCCTTGTTGATCTAACAGAGAGTATGCGTAAGCAAACAAATGCAGCTGCAGAAATGACTGACAACAAAGACCTCCGTGGTCTATACGGCCTTGCAGCATTTGTTTATTTCTTAAATCAGAAGAAAAAAGAATACAACGCAGCAACCCAAAACACGTAATGGAATTTTTCCATTACGTGTTTTTTTGTTCACGAGTTGACTCTCCTGTAAAGGGAGGGTCTACACTTCAATAGCAAATCACATTGGAGGGATCCTATGACATACGCAATTGAAGCAGAAGGACTCGTGAAATACTACGGCAACAAACAGGTTTTACAAGGTCTCAATATGAACGTGAAGACTGGAGAAATCTTCGGTCTAATCGGCGCCAATGGTGCAGGCAAATCAACAACCATTGATTGTTTGCTCGGCACGAAGAAACTTGATCAAGGTACGGTGAACATTCTCGGGACCTCACCTACTACGAAGCATAAATCTCTCTTTGAACAGATCGGTGTTCAATTTCAAGAAAGTGCGTTTCAAAACGGCTTAACCGTTAAGGAAATTTGTGAAATCACACACTCTCTTTACAAGAATCCAATCGATTGGAGAACGAAACTGGCGGACTATCAACTTGAACACCACGTACGCTCGTCCATTTCTACTCTCTCAGGTGGTGAACGCCAAAAATTGTGCATTCTCCTTGCTACAATGGGTCAACCAAAACTACTCGTATTAGATGAATTAACGACCGGATTAGATCCCGTTGCTAGACGACAGATTTGGAACAATTTACGTAAATTAAACGATGAGGGGGTTACCATTCTATTAACCTCTCATGATATGCATGAGATTGAGGCACTTTGTGACCGTATTTTGCTGCTCAAACATGGCAACGTCTTTATGGAAGGAACTGTTCAAGAAGTGTTATCAAAAAGTGGAGCGAAATCGATGGATGACGCTTATTTACAGCTAACAGGGGAGGGAATACGATGAGAACATTTTGGTTACTCTACGTCGCAGAGTTTAAACTATCATTTCGGGAGATGTCGTCATTTATCTTCGGGTTGTTTCTCCCTGTCGGTATTATGGTTATTATGGGCTACCTCTCCACTACTAATGAAGAACTTGTAACAACATTTGCCGCCGTTGCAACGCTAGGGCTCGTATCTACAGGTGTCATGAGCTTACCTTTGTCCCTTTCTTCCTATCGTGAAAAGAAAGTGTTAAAGCGGTACAAAGTTACACCTATTAGCCCGGTACAGTTACTCGTTGCACATGTTTTTTATTGTTTTAGCTTAAGTATCTTGTCTATGTTTACCGTTTCTCTCGTTGCACTATTCGGCTTCAACATGATCTTCCCTGGATCGATCGGACTTTTCCTTATTTCCTATCTGTTTGTGATGATTAGCATTCACTCGATTGGTATACTGATCGCAAGTACTTCTCCGCGAGAGAAGACGACGGCTGCAATGAGTAGTTTATTGTTCTTTTCCATGTTCATCTTATCCGGTGCGACCATTCCATTTGATTTATTACCGAGCGTTTTACAATCGATTGCGCAACTTCTTCCATTAACTCATGGTATCGAGCTACTTCAAAGTCAAGCCTTAGGGTCGCCGTTTACCTCCTATTCTTCTTTGCTGCTATTATTTGTGATTACAATTGCCGCTACAACGCTCTCATTGCGATTTTTCAGGTGGGAATAAGAAAGGAGTTCAGTCGATGTACAGCATCGGTCAATTTTCGAAAATGAATCGAGTTACTGTCAAACGCTTACGGTATTATGATCAAGTGGGCATCGTAACTCCTGCTTATACCGATCCAAACACAGGTTATCGCTACTATCGTTCTAACCAAATTGAAACACTTCATCGAGTACTGGCCATGCGCCAGCTCGGCTTTTCAATTGCAGAAATACAAGAAGTGATAACACAACAACAAGATTGGCAAACGATGATTGGTAAGAAAAAAGAAGAACTAGAAAAAAAGTCTGTTATAGTAAATCGTCAACTACAACAAGCGAACTACTACTTGCTCGACCATTCCCCACCACAAATCATCGTAAAAAGTTTACCGAAAGTCACAGTAGCGTCCATGAGGTTGACGCTACCTCATTACGATGACTTATTCGTGGCTTATCCAGCCATGGGAGATAAAATGCGTGCAACAAGTTCAGTAGTCGATCCAATTCAATACTGCTTCACACGTTTTTACGACGGTGAATTCAAAGAGACGAACATCAACCTTGAAATTTGCGAAGCGGTAACTGAAAAGAAAGAGAATCATGATGGACTTATTTTCAAAGACATTGCGAAAGTGCCTTTTGCTGCATGCCTCCTGCACCGCGGACCGTATGAAACGATTGGTGAATCCCACGCAAAACTTTACCAGTGGCTTGAAGAAAGTGATTATTCACTTGCTGGTCCCCCTAGAGAAGCTGTCATTGATGGCATCTGGAATGAACTTGAACCTACACGGTGGTTAACCGAAGTCCAATTCCCCCTTAGTCACGAAGATTAAAAGCCGGATAGATCGTGCTTTGAACCTAGGAGTATGGCACTAGACACGTGAAGCGCGGTGCTATTTGAGGTCACCTTCACTTTTTTCGTCAAAAAAAGCCCCCAACAAAGTTGTCACTTGTAAAGTGCTTCCTTTGATGGGGGCTTCGTTTCTTTCTACAACAGGTGTGCTTATTTCAACGTAAATCCTTGGTCTTTCAAAAACGTCGTTACTTGTTGACGGCGAGGTTTATTCAAATACTCAGCCATATTCTCGCCCCAGCCTGCTGTACGCTTTCCTTTCGTACGGCGCTCATAGTATGCGCTCGTCTCTTGCTCGTATGGCTCGAGTCCTGCATTGATTCGCTCTTGATCATAGCGATCTTCATGCAGTACGACTTCTTTTGGAAAACGAGGTTTCTGACCAGGGTCTTGATCTGGATACCCAAGGCAGACCCCCATCACTGGGAACGTATGCTTTGGTAACTCCAAAATGTTCGCAACTTCGTGCAAGTCGTTTCGGATTCCTCCGATCATCACGCCACCGAGGCCGTATGAACGGGCCGTAAGCAATGTATTTTGTGCAGCTAATGCAACATCTACTGCTCCAACGATGACGTTTTCTGTTTCTTCCATTTCAAATGAAGCGTCCCATTTCTCATTATTCACTTTATGTTTGTGCCAATCTGCTACAAACACGAGGAATAATGGTGCTTCTTCTACCCACTTTTGGCCACCTGTAATTTCTTTAAGTGCTTTGCGCTTTTCTACATCTGTCACCCGGATCACAGTATAGGCTTGAACATGGTGTGAACTTGGCGCCCAACGTGCAGATTCAATTAAATCTTGAATGATTTCCTCTGAAACTTCTTCTTGCTTATATTTACGAATCGATTGGTGTGTTTGGATTAGGTCTCTTGTTTCCTTCATTATCATTACCTCCCAGGCTTCACGAGTTGTCCTTTTGGTTGTTCATTAACAATGTTGCCTTCTTTCATCACCGTATGACCGTGAACGATCGTGCGCACAGGCCAACCAGTGATACTCCTACCGTCATAGGCAGAGATTTTGCTTTTGCTGTGAAGGTTTGCCTTTTGAATCGTGCCTTCTTTCTCTAAGTCAACGATCGTAATGTCTGCATCTGTCCCTGGCGTTAACGTTCCTTTTTGATCATCAATCCCATAAAGCTTCGCTGGGTTTTCAGATAATAGTTGCACGACTTGATTAATCGTCAAGCGACCCGTATGCACTTCATTTAATAGAAGTGGTGCAAGGGTTTCGACTCCACACATTCCAGCAGGAATTTCACTTAAAGACCCAGAATATTTCTCCTCTTCTGTATGAGGTGCATGATCTGAACAGACGACGGTAATCGTTCCGTCTTGGATACCTTTCCAAATCTCATCTTGATCTTTTTGTTCTTTTACGAGTGGGAAGATCTTCATGTCACGACCGACGGTTTCATAATCTTTATTCGTTAAAAACAAATAATGTGGACACGTCTCAACTGTTACATTCTGACCGTTTGCTCTTGCTGCACGAATCGATTCCACACTTTCCTTTGCACTCACGTGCAACACATGGAAATGAACCCCCGCTTCTTTTGCGAGCGACAATCCCGTATTTACCGTTAACGTCTCAGCAAGTGCAGGTCTTGAGCGAAGAAGAGCATCATAGGACTCATCTGTCGGATCTTTCTCTTCACTTAATTGACGAATCAACTCATGATTTTCAGCATGAACAGCAAACACTTGGTCTGTTTTTGCCACTTCTCGCATCATTGCGAACACTTCACCGTCATCGTAAGGTTCAATAATTTGCTCATCTTTCGCATCGACATTGTAAAGAAGCTGGAACGTCTCCTGATGAATGCCGTATCCCCAGAAGTATTTGAACCCAATGACACCGCGCTCAGAAAGTTCTGCAAAAGCATGGCGATTTAAAGGTCCCAAACAAATGCCCCACAAACCGTAATTTACGACCGCTTTTTCATTTAAGTTCTCAACTTGTGCATCAAACGTGTCTTGATCTT
This sequence comes from Bacillaceae bacterium JMAK1, assembly GCA_012970285.1. GTDB lineage: Bacteria > Bacillota > Bacilli > Bacillales > Marinococcaceae > Geomicrobium_A. The sequence continues at coordinate 250,635 of JIBW01000002.1, read as the reverse complement.
TCACCGGCGGTGTCGTATTTGGCATTTCAAAAATCGTCGTAATGCCTCCAGCTGCAGCAGCTTGAGTTGACGTATAAAAATCTTCTTTATGCGTCGGACCAGGATCTCTAGAGTGAACATGTGTATCGATAAGACCAGGCAAGACATATTGACCTTGTGCGTCGATTACTTCTTCTGCTTCACGATCATCTCCAGGCTCAGTTACGGCACTAATTTTACCATCTGTTATGTAGATATTTCCAAGAAAAGACGCTTGTCCATTCGCAATTGTTCCATTCACAATCTTCGTATCATACATCACGTTTCCCCGTCCTCCATAATAAAAGCCGCGACCTTTTCATAAAGGTAGCGGCTTTTCGTTAGTTTACGTCTTTATAAACTCGACTACCTACCGCTTTTCTTTGCTTCTGATACTTTCCATCATATGGCGCAGATGCATGTTGGTCCATACGAGCAAAAACGAGTTGAGCAATTCTTCTCCCCGATTTCAAACGGATGGGCAAGCGATTGGCATTGTATAATTCCAATGTAATCTCACCTTCAAATCCTGGGTCAACCCATCCTGCATTTTGAATAAATAAGCCCATACGACCAATTGAACTTCGCCCTTCAACAAAAGCTGTTAGATCATTGGGAAGCTTAATGTATTCTTTCGTCGTCGCAAGTAGAAATGAGTTCGGTGGAACGATCACTTCATCTGCTTCAAACTCTACATACTGTGCAGGTGCATCTAATGCAATAGATTCGATGGCATTTTCATCGATCTTCAAATAGTGATTGCCGAGTCGAATATCGACCGAAGCCGGTTGGATTTGAGCGTCATCAACCGGATCAATACGTAATTCATCTGCGGCCATCATCTTCTTAATAGTTGTGTCAGATAATATCAACGTGCCTTACCTCCTGAAATTACTATCCTAATTATACCTGATCTGCTCCCGAAAAAAAACAAAAATCAGTAGCTAGTCATTAGCTACTGATTGGAGGTTTCACAGCTTCGAAATTACATTCTAATTCATACCCATGTTCAGAGATGGTGTTTCCCGATTGATACTTAACAACCCAGTCATTGTACTGACTCGTTAATGTATGAAAAGCATCCTCGTCTTTTTCATCGAGAGCCTTGTCAATGAGCCGTTCAAATCGAGCCTTCGTAAACTCGTATACAGAGTACTCCAACATCATGCGTGCGTAGAGTGATTGTAGCACTTGTCTCGGTGCTCGATATCCTTGACGGATCATTTTCAATTTCTCAAAGAGTTCGTTCTCGTAAGTTGAACCTGCCATTGATGCTCCCTCCCTATTCTCTTCATCATTTTTTAAACGTAGTATGAAACGTTCATCCTTGCCAGTCAATACCCTTATTCCGACAATTTCAAACATTGATCAAGAAAGGTGTGCTGTTATTTTATTTGACTTTTGTAGCTTTCATTCCTGCTTTTTTTGATCAATTTTTTTATTTCCTTTGATTACCGGTTGTAAATACGAACGTGTATTCGTATACTAATCTTACGAGTTGGAAAAGGAGACGATCATGTGCCATTGCAAAATGACGACCTTACGCTCATCCACTATGCGATTATCTTGCCGCTCGTTAAACGGTCTTTCGAAGAAAATCTACAGCAAGTGCCACAACTATTTCGGGTGCATGAACCGTACATCAATTTGATTGATGAAGCTCTTGCGCTGTTACACCTTGACTTACGCCAACTAAAGAAAGAACAACAATCTCGTAACTTACGCATCTACCGAGTTGATTCTGATGAAACGTTTTCGAGTTATGGTTACGTTTGCGGTCGATACGAGGGTCAAAACCGCTACGTGAACGCGAACTTAAAGCGACAGACGAGTGAATGCATGAGCCTTTATCTTCACGGCAAGCGAGTCGAAGATTTAATGACGAGCCACTGAATGCCCCGATAAATAGCATACATGAGCAAGAACAAGAGCAACGATACGATTTGTAATACGAAAATGTAATACGGCCAAGGACCGAACCAATCAAATGGAGTAGGGCTCGGCGGTTTGGTCATTAAATACATGTAATTCGCATTTGGGATGAGAAGGTTCACGACAAAAACAACTGCGGCATACGCATTCAAATATCCCCAAACGATCATCACCGATCGAATCGAGAGCTGAGTGCGATAAACGACCAATACGTAATACGCTGCTACGACAACGAGACCATGCGTCAAAAAGAAATGAAAAAAGCGAAAGTGCGGAAAGCCGAAGTTCCCAATGTCTGGTGTAATCATCGTTAACAGCGCACTGCTCACTCCGGCAAAGAACGTCACTTCAAACCAGCGTTTATGAAGGGTGAGCAACATAATAACTGCCGTAATCCACGTAATACTACTCAAATGCAAAGGCAATGCAAAATGAGCACCCCACTCACCATTTACGACATACCATGTCTGATAAATAACTTCTAACATGATCAATGTTGCAACCATCCCTAGACGTAAAGAACGATCCACGCGTTTGTTCGTCCGAATTGAATGACGCGCCTTTGTAATAAAGATACAGATGATCAAAAGACCAACGAGTATCGCGACATGCGCTGGTCCAAACCACACGAAGTCCGGGGTTTGCCCAGAATATTCAAACCAAGACACCTAATCGCCTACCTTTAACTTAGTGAAACTTTGTCGTTTTGCTGTTGTTCCACTTCTTGAAACAACTCCGTCATCGTTTTCATTCCAAAACGAATGTCTTCATCTGTTGCATGAGTATAATTCAAACGCAGCGTATTGTATTGGGGTGTCCCTGCATAAAACGGTGCACCTGGAACATACGCAATCCCTCGAGAGACTGCTTCTTGAAGCAATTCCTCTGTGTTAATTCGTGGATCTACTTCTAACCATAAGAACATTCCACCTTCTGGCTCAACAAACGACATCGTTTCAAGTCCAGATGAACGCAGCGAATCGACCATAACGTTTTTCCGTTGACCATACAACTTACTAATCGTTTTGATATGCTCATCTAAATCAAAGTTCATACAAAGCTCATACAACGCTTGATGAGCGAGTGAATTCGAATGAAGATCGTTCGCTTGTTTCGCTTGTGACATCATACGAATGATTTGGTAAGGACCAACAATCCAACCTGTTCGAAGGGCAGGCACAGCCGTTTTAGAGAATGTACTCGTATAGACGACATGTGTTCCATCATCAAGTGCCGCCATTGGCGTATAGCCACCCGTTGTATATTGAATATCACCATAGGGATCATCTTCAAAAATGACGAAATTCTGTTTATGAGCAAGTCGAACGAGCGCTTCTCTCCGCTCAAAGCTCCAAACACGTCCACTCGGATTTGAAAAAGTCGGAACAACGTACACGACCTTCGGTCGGTATGCTTTCACTTTTTCTTGCAGATCTTCAAAATCCATTCCGTGTTCATCACAACGAATTGGCACAATCTTGGCTTCATACGATTGAAACACTTGCAACGCAGCTAAATACGTTGGTTCCTCAGTGAAAATCACATCTCCAGGCCCGATCATCACACGCGAAAACAAGTCAATTGCTTGTTGGGAACCCGTCGTAAGTAACACATGGTTCGGGGTAAATCCGGTAATCTGTTTCTTTTTCATCCGTTCAATAATGACCTCTCGTAGTGGATAATACCCTTCTGTTTCTCCGTATTGCATCGCTTTCTTTCCTTTTGATAATGCACGATGAAACGAATCTTCAATCGCCTCAACAGGAAACAACTCATCATCAGGAAGGCCCCCAGCAAATGAAAGAACGTTCCCTTGGTTCACTACTTTCAAAATATCTCGCACCGCAGATGACTGCAAATGACGCACACGTTTTGCAAAGGCATATTTCATGTTAAAACCCGTCTCCTTAGTTGTCTTTTTTCACAGTAGTTTGTAAAAGTCCTTTTAGTTTAGCTCATTTGACAAAAAAGTCAATGAATTCAAGCAACAATCAACATAGCTTTTCCTGCATACAAAAAGGCCTGGTTACTCACCAGACCTTCTGATTTATAGAAATTGCAATAACGTCGTTGCAATCGAGAAGTAAATTGTAATCGAAACGATATCATTAAATGTCGTAATAAACGGACCCGATGCAATCGCTGGGTCTAACTTAAACTTGTTGATTACAAGTGGAACGATCGATCCAACAACCGCTGCCATTGCTAATGATACGAGTAATGACACACCAACAATACCAGCTAAATACAAGCTATCATCAAAAAAGATCGGAATGATTAATAAAAGTACGAGTGCACAACTTAACCCGATCAAAAGACCTGTGCCAAATTCACGAACGAGCGCACGCATAAGTCCTTTTTTCTCAAAGTTCCCGAGCGCTAAACCACGGACAACAATCGCAAGTGACTGTGTTCCGACGTTACCAGCTGAACCCATGAGCATCGGAATAAACGCAGACAATAAAACGACTTGCTCGAGTGTTTCTTCAAAGGAGCCAATAATTCCTGCAGTAATCATCCCAAACAACATGAGGAGAATAATCCAAGGAGAACGTTTCTTTGCCGCCTGAAAGGCGGTAATGTTAACGTCTGTCGCTCCACGTGTAGCTGAGAACTCAGCCAAATCCTCTGTTGCTTCTTCTTCTAATACGTCCATCACATCATCGACGGTTACAATCCCTAACAGTTCCTCATTCGTCGACACGACTGGGACCGCGAGAAAGTCATACTTTTTAATGAGTTGCGCAACGTCTTCTTGGTCTTCATTGACATGCACAGATACGACTCGGCGACTCATCACGTCGCCAATTTTGGCATCCAGCTGCGCAACCATAAGGTCACGTAGAGACACAACTCCTGTTAATTTCTCTGCTTCATCAACGACATATAAATAATAGATCATTTCCGCATCAGGCGCTTCATTACGGAGTCGATCCAATACCGAATGTACCGTCTCCAATTCATGCAAGTTGACAATTTCCTTTGTCATAATTGCACCAGCGGTTTCTTCTTCGTACGTCAATAATTCTTGTACGTCTTTTGCATCTTCATCGTCCATCGATGTCAAAATGCCTTGTCGTTGATCTTCTTGAAGCTCTCCTAAAAAGTCAGCGACATCATCGGCGTTCATATGATTAAAGACGTCGCCCATCTCTTTATCTTCCCAGTCATTCACGACATCTTTTTGTTCTTCAAGTTCAAGTTCTTCAAAAATGTCCGCAAGCTCTGAAGGCGTCATTAATTGATAGAACTTTTCTTTTTGTGCTTGATCCATTTGTTGAAACACTTCGACCTGATCAACCGGGTGTAGGTCTAAGAATTTCAAGCGAAATACTGTTGTTTGTTCTGCTTCAAGTAATTCCAGTAAATAGCGGCTGTAGGCAGCGCGAGTCTCTTCATTTAATTTAACCATCGCCAAACCTCCTAATCAGCCGTACCTTCACGTATAAGGTGAGGGACAGCGATCTTCTTAGTTGTTATTGAATACCTATCTTCATCATCAACGCTCTTCATCCTGGGACGCAACGATCCCTCACCTCCTTTATAAGTTACCTAAACTCGATTCTACTCATACAAAAAAACCGCCTTCCACGAGAAGACGGCTCACCAAAGCTAAGCATGCACACATGTGCAGCTTTTTCTTATATACGTCTCCGTCGTAGAGCTTTAGCACTGTACGGCATAGGACCATTGCCAGCTACATTAAAAATTACCTTAGCTCGATAATTCCTGTTCACCCATTGGCGTCTTTGGACATTTTTGGGCAGCAGCATATCTCCGTACAGGAGCCTCACCTAACGAGGTTGTTTATGAAGTTCATACCGTTTCCGACTATACCTTTGTCTAAGAAAACTGTCAACCATAAATGTAATAAATCCCCTTATCATGAATTGCTTACCCGTTCTCCGCTCATAATAAACCCGACAAGGAGGCGAGCGATGAAACGAAAACGCACGTTAAGCAATGATTTCGAACAAAATGTCGAGACGTTAAGCAAAGAATTACGTGTTGATAAAAACTTCGACCTCGTTCAACACAACTTTCAAATTGGTGACATCAAACTTTGTATGTTTCTCGTTGACGGCTTCGGAAATGATTTAGCAATCATACACACGTTAGAAAACTTATCACGAATCGATAACATCAAGGATAATGTGATGGCGCACCTTGAGCATCGGTTTATTCCCCAATCTGAAATTGAACGTTCAAATGACCTTGATGAAATCCTAACGAATATCCTCGCAGGTCAAAGCGCTTTACTCGTTGAAGGTTACGACGAAGCACTCATGATTGATGCAAGGGAATATCCCGTCCGTTCCCCAGAAGAACCTGATCTTGAGCGCGTTGTACGGGGACCTCGAGACGGATTTGTGGAAACACTTGTTTTTAACAGTGCACTCATTCGAAGACGATTAAGAGATCCTTCGTTAATTATGGAACATGTGCAAGTTGGAACTCGCTCAAAAACTGACATTGTGATCGGTTATATTAGCTCTGTTGCAGATCCAGAAATTGCTAAGCGATTAAAAAAGAAATTAAAATCCGTCAATATTGATGGACTCACAATGGGAGAAAAAACCCTTGAAGAATTTCTGTTCAAAGAATCGCTTTCTCCTTATCCGCGAGTTCGCTACACAGAGCGACCTGACACTGCAGCCACTCACATGTTAGAAGGTCATGTCATCATTATTACCGATGGCTCCCCAAGTGTCATGATCTTCCCGACAACTTATTGGCATCATATGCAACATGCAGAAGAATACCGCCAAGAACCGATCGTCGGTGCGTTCTTGCGCTGGGTACGGATTATCGCCGTATTTTTTTCGATCTTTTTATTACCCGGTTGGTTTCTTCTTGAAGAATATGCAGCACTCGGACCGACAACTTGGGATTTCATTGGGGTAAGTGATGACTATACAATTCCCATTTTTGTCCAAGTCTTAATCGCTGAGTTCGGCTTAGAAGTGCTCCGTATGGCAGCAATTCATACGCCGAACGCGTTAGCAACAGCACTCGGTCTCGTTGCTGCGATTCTCATTAGTGAAATTGCCATTGAAGTCGGTGTGTTCACAGGGGAAGTCGTTCTCTACACGGCTGTCGTAGCGATGGCGGGCTATGCAACACCAAGTTATGAGATGGGCTTATGTAACCGAATTATTCGCCTCGTTTTAGTGTTTAGTGTCGGGTTCTTTGGACCGATTGGATTTATGATTACTTGTATGTTCTTCTTAATTACTCTCGTCAAAACGAAGACATTAAACACTCCTTATATGTGGCCTTTTCTACCTTTTAACGCACGTGCTGCTGTTGACTTCTTATTTCGAATTCCACAGCCGTACAAAAACAACCGACCATCGATCGTTAATCCAATGGATAAGAAGCGACAATCCTAAACAAAACGAGCTGATTATACAGCTCGTTTTGTTCGTTCATCTACTGTTTGGTTCGATCGTATTGCAAATAAGCAACCGTCGTCGCTAAATAATCTTCAAACCCATATTTACCGTCAGCACCGCCAACACCAGATTTTCTCCAACCGGCATGATAACCATGAATCGCTTCATCATGCTCACGATTCACATAAACTTCTCCGAAATTAAGCTCATTGATCGCTCGCATCATTTCATTGTAATCATTCGTAAATATTGAAGAAGATAAGCCATACTCAGAGTCATTTGCCCAATCAATGACTTGATCTAACGATTCATACGACGTAATCGGAAGGACTGGCCCAAAGATCTCATCTGTCATAATCTTCATCTCATGCTTCGCATTTGTAATTACCGTCGGTTCAAAGAAGAAACCTTTGCGATCTGTAACAGCTTGTCCACCGACGACAATCGTTGCGCCTTCTTCTTTCGCTTCTTGAACTGCAGAAACAACATCATCCAATTGATCTTGACTAATGAGTGGTCCCATCTCAACAGACGAGTCTTTTAATGGATCACCATACTTCACAGCTTTCATACGGTCTGCCATTTTCTCATTGAACGTATCGATAACACTCTCTTGAACGTAGACGCGCTCAGCGTTCGTACATACTTGACCAGTATTAACAATTCTAGATTGCACAATATGCTCAACCGCTTCATCGATGTCCGCATTTTGCGTAACGATCACAGGAGCTTTACCACCTAATTCAAGGTTCACTTTCTTTACGTTTGCAGCTGCGGCTTCCATCACTTTAGAACCTGCAGGGAAGCTCCCGGTCATCGTAACGAGACTTACCTTCTCATGAGCTGCAATTGCGTTTCCAACCTCTGAACCTGAGCCTGGCACGAGTTGAAACAGTCCTGGCGCTAAACCTAATTCATGGACAAGTTCTGCAAATTTATAGGCGGTTAGTGGCGTTTCTGTACTCGGTTTGATGACGACTGAACAACCTGCTACAAGAGGTGGAATGACCTTTCTAAGCATTACAAACACTGGGAAGTTCCAAGGAACAATGCCACCTACAACACCGATTGGCTTCTTCAAAACGAGAAGCATTTCATTCTCTCGCTCACTAGGGAGCGTATCACCTTCCATACGTAACCCGAAGCCTGCCATATAGTGACAATATTGAATGGACTTATCGATCTCTCCTCGTGCATAATCCATCGTTTTACCTTGTTCTTGTACGAGTAGACGAATCCATTCTTCTTTATCCTTTTCTATCGCCTCGCCAATTCTCCTTGCGACCTCTGCTCGCGTGGCACCTGACTCTTTTGCCCATTTCTTTTGAGCAGTAAACGCGCCCTCGACCGCTCGGTCAACATCTTCTTTCGTTCCTTTTGGAACTTCACCGATGACTTCTTCTGTCGCTGGATTAATGACAGTAATCATTTCAGTTGATGTACTTTCTACCCAATCACCATTTATATATAGTTTATTCATGATTTGCCACTTCCTTTCATGCCCTTCTTTTTCCCGATAGAAGAAACTTTTACACATCAAATGTGGAAATGCTATAGTTAACCTAGCACGTTAGAAATGAGGATGCATGCATACATGAATGAACTACAAAAGCTACACAATACAAAACGCTTCACCATTGTCCTCTTGTCGATTACATCGCTTTTTGCTCTACTAACAGCGATTGTTGGCATCTATGAGTACACATCACTTCAATCTCTCCCTTCAGAAAATAGTACGGAATCTATCCCTCTTGAGTTGAGAGAAACACTCGGACAGATGACTTTACTCGTCATTTTTCCTCGACTCGTATTATTTCTTATAACAGCGGTTGTATTTTTACGCTGGACATACGTACTATTTAATGTAGCGAAGAAGAACCTTGAAGACGGGGAAGTGAACAACGCCGGTTGGATCGTTTCTTTTTTCATTATCCCGTTCATGAACTTCTTCTTGCCACTGCTTGCATTTCTCGATCTTTCAAAGAAAATGGCAATCAAGCAACTCGGAGAGAAAGACAAGAAACAGAATACCCTCATTATCTTCTGGTGGGTGTTTTTCCTCTTCTCCATGTTGATGACGATGTCTAGTGGGTTCTTCACCGTCGAGAATGCAACGATTAGCATGATTCAAAATGATGCACTTACAACAAGCTTGTCTGAGTTTACCTTGTTTATTGCAGGGATCTTAGCCATCTTCGTTGTTCGCAACTTAACGAACCAACAATCGAATCGCACGTAGGGGGAATTTACAATGAAACACGTCATCATTACTGGCGCATCAAAAGGACTTGGTTTTGCACTTGCAAAGCAATACGTAGAAGAAGGCGCCTTCGTCCATACGCTCTCTCGCTCTGAAGTCTCACTTAAAGAAGTGAATGCTCACAAAGTTGACATCGGTCAATTAGATCAATTAGAGCGCGTAATGACGACGATTTTTGATCAACTTCAAGGCAACGTTACAGAGCTTTTACTCATTAACAATGCAGGGGTCGTTGAACCTGTCGGCCGCGTTGGTTCTCTACAAAATGAAGAGATCGCGACCCATTTCACCGTGAACTTAACGGCACCTGTTATTTTGGCGAACCTCTTCGTGAAACTTAGCGAATCCTATTCAGTACCAAAAACTGTCCTCAATATCAGCTCCGGTGCTGGAAGAAGCCCTATGGACGGTTGGAATGTTTATTGTAGCGGGAAGTCTGGTCTGGATATGTTCACCAAAACAGCAGCGGTTGAACAAGAAGAAGCCACAAACCCGATTCGTTTTTATTCCTTAGCACCAGGAATTATTGATACGAACATGCAATCGACGATTCGCAGTGCAGATCAAAGTCGTTTTAAACATGTTGATAAATTCAAGGCATATAAAGAAGAGGGCAATCTTGTGCAGCCTGAAGTTGTGAGTGACCGCATTATTCATGGCGTTCTGGAAGACTCCCATGAAAATGGCGCATTACTAAGCATCCGTGATTACCTATAAAAATAAAAAAGATTGAGCTAGGCACGTATTGCCTGCTCAATCTTTTTTATTTTTACGTTCTCGTCGTATAAGGAAATACAACGTAATCGCAGCAAGAATCATTGCTCCAACCATCGATGAGATATTCGCAACAATATAAGGAATCGTACCATCTTCTTCGTTATTTCCTTGAGCTGTAACTTCTGTTAGTTCGTTTGCATAAACGTCAAACGAAGGAAGTAGTAGAAACAATATAGCTACACTACCTACTAAAATGAATACTTGTTTCAACGTATGGCACCCCTGTTCGTGGAATCTCTTCTCATTTTAAACGCTAATCATTGCTTCCACATACTGAAATTATGAATGTGTGATGACAAAGTGCAACTTTGCTCCCTCGATTTCTTCATTGCAATAAGAATGAATACGATCGCCATCAAAACGAATGCTATCATACGTTTCAAGTTGATACGATCGATCTTCTACTTTAATTGTAATCCGTCCAGCTAGTACCGTTACGCATTCAACGACGCCTTCGCGGTGAGGTTCAGATTGGTACATGCTATTTGCTTTTAAATAACCTTGGTACACTTCGGTGTTTTTCGTTTGGAACAAGAGCTCTGCGCTGAAATCTTCGTGTACACTTGATAGCGTAAACGACCCACCTCGTTTCACGACTTCGATCTCTTCTTGCTCTTGCAACAAACTAGCAATCGGCAATTGTAGGGCATTTGCAATCTTCCAAACGACTGCTAGCGTTGGGTTCCCTTCGCCTTTTTCTATTTTTAGTAACGTTAATTTACTAATTCCTATTTCCTTTGCCATCATTTCCATACTTAACTTACGTGCGGTTCTAACTTTTCGAATCGATTCGCCGAGTTTCCTTGATAACTGTTCTGCTCGCTGATCGTCCATCGTCTACTCCAACCTAAATTTATAGTTTTATGTTCAATTTTCAGTATACCATAGAGTATGTTATTATATTATAATTAACTAAATGTATATTTTAATTTACAAGGAGGGGGTTTTGTGACAGCTAATTTTCGGAAAGGCATCTTTCTCGCCTTACCTTTAGCACTTGCAATAGCAACCTATGGGGTGTCTTACGGTGTGCTTGCGATTGGTGCTGGGATGAGTTACTTTGAAGCGATTCTCATGTCAATTCTCGTATTTTCAGGTTCCGTACAGCTCGTTGCTGTCGCTATGATTGCGTCAGGCGCGTCTTTTATTAACCTGGTGATTGCAACGTCACTTTTAAATTTACGGAATCTTCTTTACGGGGCGGCACTTTCTGATGGATTTCATCAGCTCAAACGTTCGACTCGCTTTCTTTATGCATTTGGAATTAATGATGAGTCGTTTGTACTTAGCACGAGTAAGTTTAAAGAGATTGGCCCTGCACCACGATTTTTTCTCGGTGCAGCGATTACATTTTATGTGAGCTGGCTTTTATCATCAATCGTTGGCGCAAGTTTAGGAAACGTCGTTGATCCTATAGCTTATGGATTGGACTTAGCTTTTCCTGTAACGTTTGCTGCATTGCTCGTTCAATCAATTACCAATTATCCGGCTTTTGCAACAATGGGGCTTGCAGCTTTACTTACAATAAGTCTCGAAGCTCTATTCCCAACGAATCAATTCACGATCATTATTGTAGGAATTGTCGCACCTTTGCTCGGACTATTCCTTTCTAGGAAAGGGCGGTGACTTGTACATGTCTGACACGATTCAACTCATCGTTGTACTTGCAGTCATTACTTACATGTCTCGACTCATCGGACTTGAAATCATGACTAAAATCAATGTCACCCCTGCCATTAAAACGTATTTACAATACGTGCCAATTAGTATTATTACAGCTCTTGTCGTCATACAAATCATGACTCCTGAAGGAAACCTAACGTATTTCTCCATTCCAATTACGATTGCAGCAGTTTCGAGTGGCGTTACGATGTTTCTCTCTAAATCCTTAGCGCTCTCCTTAATCGTGGGGATGATCTGTGGAATCGTAACTCGTATGGTTGTATAGAAGCTAGTGCACAACGTTGTGCACTAGTTATCTTCCGCTTTCCCTTGCTTTTTAAGGTGATACCCTAGCACACCGTTGTAAATCGCATGTGCAATGATCGGTGCGAGTAATGAAGACGTCCAATAAAAAAGAAACGCGAGCCATAAACCCATAATAAAGATCGTCAAGTGCATTAATGGTTTCCCTCGATATTGTGGAACGTGTACAGCCATGAATAGCAGGGCATTTAACGTTAACACCAACCACACTGGCCACACATCAATGACTAAACCAACGAGCACACCTCGGAATAAAAACTCTTCAGCAAACCCTGCTCCTAAACTAATCGTTAGAAGTCCTCCTGGCATTCGCACGATTTGTTCGAGCAATTCGGTCATCTCATTTTTCGGCAACTCCGTACCCGTTAACACCATAACCCCTGTCACGAGAAGCGCCATTAAAAGTCCACTGATTGCCCCAACTGCCAATGCAGGTATAACGCCAAAGTCCGACGTGTCGAACAAGTCAAGAACAAACGGTAAGACTTCTCCAAAACGAAAAACAATAATTAGAATAAAACCAACCAGAACCATGAGACCGAAGCCTTGCCAGACTGCGAATAATAACTTCTTGTCGTTTGATTCATTCATCGTGATCCCTCTTTTGTAGGCGCCCATATACACGCGTATAAATTGAAAAAAGCTACCCCTTCTCTAAGAGGCAGCTGGGTCAACCATTTCCATGAAATTCTCGACGTGCTCTTGGCTCATTCCGCCCTCACGCTTAAGAATAACTTCTCCATGTTCATCAATGAGAAATGTTGCAGGCAATACACCTACACCATAAGCGTTAAGTACGTCACGATTACTGTCCTTTAAGATCGGAAAGTTCAAGCTATGTCGATTGGCAAATCGGTCAATTTGAAGTTCACTTTCACCGACGTTTACCGCTAAAATTTCAACGTCTTTGTCTTTATAATTTTGCCACTCTGCTTCCATGTAAGGCATTTCGTCTTCACACGGCGGGCAATATGTTCCCCAGAAATTCAAGAATACACCCTGACCTTCATAATCAGCCAGTTCGACTACTTCTCCTTCCATATTAACGAGAGAGAAGTTCGGAGCGTCGTCTCCTTCATTTACAATGCTCGCCTCGGCCATAAAGAAATTCGTTACAAACACATAGCCGACTGCAGCGACAATGGAAAACAAAATGGCCGCACGCATAAACAATCTGCGACGTTTTCGCTTCATACGGTCTTGTTGCTCCATAATCCACCTCAATCTTTCAAAGTCTTATTCATCGTTTAGCATCTCATATTTCATGGATTGTAATCAAGCCTTCTCACTTACTGTAACAATTTCGCCTACAATTTGGTAGCCACTTCGCAAGTAGACTCGTGCAGTGAAGATCTATCCGCTTTCTTAAATGTTTAGTATACTACAAAGAAAAGGGTGAAAATCATCATGTCAGAAGCTCTGCTCGTCATTGATTATACAATTGATTTTGTCGCTGATCACGGAAAGTTAACGTGCGGGAAAGCAGGACAACAAATTGAACCTGCCATCCATTCACTGATTGAGAAATTCTCCTCTGAAAATCAACTCGTCATTTACGCCGTTGATTTACACGAAGAAGATGACCCTTATCATCCTGAAACGAAACTGTTCCCTCCTCACAACATTAATGGGACAGACGGACGACAACTCTACGGATCTCTTCAGCAACAATTTCAACAAATAAAAGCACAATCATCTGTTCTTTATCTAGACAAGACGAGGTATAGTGCTTTTGCCGGCACAGACCTTGACATGCAATTGCGTGCAAGAAACGTAAATACCGTTCACCTCACAGGCGTATGCACCGATATTTGTGTACTTCACACTGCCGTTGATGCGTACAATTTAGGGTATCATATTATCGTTCATGAACAAGCGGTACAAAGCTTCAGTAGCGAAGGACATACCTTTGCACTGACTCACTTTAAAAACAGCCTCGGTGCCACCATCTTGTAAAGACCACGTCACTGACGTGGTCTTTACTCTTCATCAAGCTCCTCTCCTTCTTTAATGACAATCATCTCACTATATAGTAAACGTTCACGAAGTTCATGAGCTTCCATGATAGAGATCGCACCTACCTCTCGCTCTCGTGTAATGTACGATCGTCCATATTCAATTCCCTCAAGGTGAATGGCTTTTAACTGTTCTCTTACTTCCTCATCTACATACTTCACTTGTTCGAATAACCTTAAACGGTCTTGTTGCTCTTCTTTAACGAGCAACATCTCTCTTCGATTTGACGCACGCTCATTCTCAGATAACATTTCCATAATTTGTGGTTGAATTTCTTTTTCAAGCGACCTCAATTCATGAACAACATTCATAACATGTTTCTCTTTTTCATTGAAGCCTGTCTGTATTTTCGTCTGTAAAATGCTCAACTTAATATTGTGCCAGTAACGGCGAATCACATTCATACGCACATAAGCATCGACTTTTTGCCTGTAAGCGAGATAAATTCGTGATAAACTCTTTGAGATTTTCCCTTTGTTCACATAGCTCTTTACGAGAACCCGTTCTTGGACGTGAACAAAATCTCGTAATTCATCTAACGCTTTTTTTGAATAATTAAATGCAAGTCCTTGTTCTACATATATTAATTGGCGTTTGAACTTCGCAATGACGGTTTGCGTGAGAAGCCAACTTTCCGTTGCTGCTTTTTTCTCCATTTGTTCGATCATGTACTGAATCATATCTGCATGTACGGCTGTAATTGAACGATGTTGATTTGCAGGCTTCATCTCGGATTTTCCAAGAATCGGCAAGAAAATCGTTGCTGCGATCATTGAAATGAGAACCACACCCGCCGCGATAAATAAAAACGTATCCCGTAGCGGGAACGTACTGCCATCATTCATCGTGTCAGGAATAAGCAGTGCTGTTGCAAGTGTAATCGTTCCATGAATTCCACAAACCGCGGCAAATAACGAATAGTAGCCTCTACGGTATTGAACGCCACCACTTGCAGCTTCTTGGTTGAACTCTTCCATAAACCAAAGCGAAACTTCCTTTTTTCCTTGAAAAATAGGATACAGTACATACACCCACATAAAGCGAATCATAAACAACGCCATCGCAATGACGAATGTGAGCATCACGATAAAGAAAAACGGATACTCGTGGGTTTGCCATAATCCTGCCCATACTTCTGGTAGCAAAAACCCTAAAAGAACAAATACGAACCCATTCAATAAATAGCCGACGATCGACCACGTATTGTTCGCAACAACTTGCATTTGTAGGGATGTTTGTTGTAATTTATCTCGTTCAATTCCGTAAACGATACTTGCTGTAACGACTGCAAGTATTCCAGATACGTGAAAAGTCTCTGCAATTAAGTAGATCACAAATGGCGTAATAATTTGAATCGATACGAGCGAATAGACGTCTTCAAAACCAAATGACCGTAATAAAAGTCTAATCTGAACGATCAAAAGTGCACCGATAAAACCGATGAGCGCACCGCCTAATGCAACGACTAGAAAGTTCGAAGACCCTTCCCAAATTGAAAATACTCCAGTCATTGCCGCCGCTAGCGCAATTTTAAAAGAAACGATTCCTGCTGCATCGTTAATTAACGACTCTCCTTCTAAAATCGTCATTAACCCTTTTGGCAACGACATTCCTTTCGTAATCGACTTTACAGCTACTGCATCGGTTGGTGATAACACAGCTGCTAAAGCGAAAGCAACTGCCATCGGCATTTCTGGGATTAACATATGAATTGTAAAACCTAAACCGACGACCGTTATAAAGACTAAACCAAATGCCATTAGAAGAATCGGCCACCGATACGTCCAAAAAGCTGTTCTAGAAGCGTGATAGCCATCAAAGAAAAGAATCGGCGCAATAACAGCTAAAAGAAACAGCTCCGGTTCAAAATCAAATTGTAAGCTCGGCATAAAAACCCCAAACACCACACCTAACAACACTTGAAACAACGCAGCTGGTATGCGACTAAACTTCCGATGAAATACCGTCCCGATTACGACGAGCAATAATAAGAAAATAATCGTTGTGAAAACTTGCACGTTCATCCCTCCACTACGACTACATTGTTGCCATTTCCATAGTTTGACATGCATTCTTCTACAATATAATTGTGAGAGCATCTATTCGTATGATTTAAGGTCCATCGTTTTATACTAGTCACATGCGACATACGCCCATCATACGATGTGGCATACATGCTGAAAAACCGACTTGGCGGGGGTTAGACTTTTACAATTGACAGAACCTTTAAGAAAGTGTAAGATTGCGCTATAAGTTTTGCCCCAGGGAAACTTTCATAGCTTACGTAAACTTGTTTGTCCTAATCAAAAATATAAATGCTTCATAGTAATAAAGAGTAGTTAAGGAGAGAATTCACATGAAAAAGTTCGGATTGCTTATTGCTTCCATTACAAGTCTAGCTGTACTAAGTGCATGTTCTAGTGACGAAACAGATTCATCGGCTGAAGATGGAACCGTTTCGGTCGTTTCAACGATTGGTCAACTCAACGATATTGTTGAAAACGTTGGCGGTGAACACGTTTCTGCCGAAGGATTAATGGGACCTGGTGTAGATCCACATAGTTACAATGCCTCGCAAGGTGATATTTCACGTCTTGATGATGCGGATCTCGTATTTTTTAATGCATTAAATTTAGAAGCAAACATGGAAGATATTTTAAGACAGATGGGCAACGATAAACCTGTGTATGCCGTTGGTGAGCACGTTCCTGAAGATCTAATTATGCAAGATGAAGAAGAAGCGAGCATGCCAGATCCACACATTTGGTTCGATATTGATTTATGGGTTTATGCTGTTGACGCTGTTAAAGAAGGTTTAATTGAAGTTGATCCAGAAAATGAAGCGGATTATACAGCGAATGCTGAAACTTATGTAGAAGAGTTAAGAGAAGTTCAAGACTGGGCGTACGAAGAAATTGACACCATTCCTGAGGACCAGCGCGTTCTTGTCACCGCTCACGATGCATTCCAATATTTCGGTGCAGCTTTTGACTTTGACGTTCTTGGACTTCAAGGTATTTCAACAGATGCAGAGTATGGGCTAAGTGATGTTCAGCGCGTGATCTCAGAAATGGTCGATCGAGACATTCACGCAGTGTTCGGGGAAACAAGTGTATCTGACAGTTCAATCGAGGCCGTCATTCAAGGCGCTAATGAACAAGGTCATGAAGTTGAGCACGGTGGAGAACTATACTCCGATGCTATGGGTGAATCTGGGACTGATGAGGCTACGTACATCGGTATGTATCGTTCAAACATTTCTCAGATCGTCGATGCACTACAATAACGAAGTCGCTTAACACTTGGAATGAAGGAGTTCGACAACATGAATCCTGTTTCAACAAATAACATTACAGTCGCTTATCACCGAAAACCAGTCATTCAGAACGTTAGCTTTGAAGCTCCAGAAGGGAAGCTAATTGGAATTGTCGGTCCAAACGGTGCCGGGAAATCTACGCTTATTAAATCCATTCTTGGGCTAGTGCCAAAAGCGTCAGGCAATATTTCTATTTACGGTAAACCATATAAAAAACAACGACAAATCGTCGGCTACGTGCCACAACGTGGTTCTGTTGACTGGGACTTCCCGACGAATGCACTTGATGTCGTGTTGATGGGTAAATACGGTCAAATCGGCTTATTTCGTAGACCAAATAAAAAAGACAAACAAGAAGCACTTGAATGTCTTGCCCAAGTCGGAATGGAAGCTTTTGCAAACCGCCAAATTAGTCAATTATCTGGTGGGCAACAGCAACGGGTATTCCTTGCACGTGCTCTTGCACAAAATGCTTCGGTTTACTTTATGGATGAACCGTTTGTCGGTGTAGATGCTGCGACGGAGAAAGCCATCATTCAGTTGTTAACAGACTTAAAATCAAAAGGAAAAACCGTTCTTGTCGTCCACCATGATTTGCAAACCGTTAAAGATTACTTTGATTGGGTCATGTTGTTAAATATCCGTAAAATTGCGTTCGGTCCAACTGAAGACGTATTTACACAAGACAATCTTCAGAAAACGTACGGTGGACGTTTAGCGTTTTTAGATCAAGAATCAAACGGGGTGAATCCCCTTGCTTGATCTATTAGCCAATCCGAATACACAGTGGGTACTTGTCGGTACAATGTTGCTCGGAATCACAAGTGGAGTCCTCGGAAGCTTTGCATTACTAAGAAGACAAAGTCTACTCGGCGATGCGATGAGCCATGCAGCGCTTCCAGGGATTTGCATCGCTTTCATTATTGTCGGTTCTAAAGAAATGTTGCCGCTCATTATCGGTGCAGGTATTACAGCTTATATAGGAACGTACCTCATCCAAGCGTTCGTAAAGCATTCTCGAATTAAAACCGATACAGCAATTGGTCTCGTTCTCTCCGTATTCTTCGGCATAGGAATTGTTTTACTCACATACATCAATCGAAACGCTACAGGTAACCAAAGCGGTTTGAACGAATTTATCTTCGGGCAAGCCGCTGCAATGGTTCGAAGTGACGTCAATTTATTTGTCATTGCTGCAATTGCGTTATTAACGATTACCTTCTTATTATTTAAAGAGCTTAAGATTATAACCTTTGACCGTGAATTTGCCCAAGGGCTAGGGCTACCCACTGTATTCATTAACGGATTGCTTATGACAATGATCGTTGCATCTGTTGTGATCGGATTACAAGCAGTCGGTGTCGTTTTAATGGCCGCTATGCTGATTGCACCTGCAATTACTGCAAAGTATTGGACCGACAGACTTGATGTGATGGTGATCTTATCCGGGGTTGTAGGTGGGCTTTCTGGCTTACTCGGAACACTTATTAGTGCACCGATTTCTGGTATGCCAACAGGACCGCTCATTATCGTTTCTTCATGTTCTTTGTTCTTCTTGTCACTCATCTTCGCTCCAAAAAAGGGATTATTGACGAAAGCCATTCGTTTAATGAAGTTACGAAGATCAACGGGTGACAATCAAGTGATGCAAGGGATGTATGAATTTATAGAGGATACTGATCGTGACACACTTTCTTTTGAAGATTTGATTCGTGTACAACCGCTCAGCGGTTTACGCCTCCAACAAACGATAAAGCGGCTACAAAAAAGAAACTTGTTACACCCCTCAAGCGAAACGTATCAATTCACAGATAAAGGTATAAAAGCAGCACATCAGATTACATTAAATCAGCGAATGCTACAAATGTACTCCATGCATGAGATGCAGTTCGCCCATTTACCGATGGAAAAAAACAATTGGGACTTTCTATCACTTCCAAATTCAGAACAACAACCTCTTTTTGAATTGCTAACGAAGCACGAATTGTTCCCGAGCGTGTTGCAAGAAAGGAATGAAGATCGATGACTTATACGATGTGGATCATACTAACTGCTTCATTAGTTAGTGTTGCATGTAGCATTGTTGGTGTTCTTCTCGTGTTACGTAAAATGGCGATGATCTCTGACGCGATTAGTCATACTGTCTTGCTTGGGCTCGTTTCTGCTTTCTTAATCACACAAAGTTTAGATGGCTTAGCGATGTTTATTGGTGCAGCCATTGCAGGTATACTAACCGCAGTCTTTATACAATTGCTCAATTCCGCGGGCGTTCAAGCTGATGCTGCTATTGGAATTGTGTTTACCTTCTTGTTTGCCATCGGTGTAATTCTCGTCTCAATGTTTGCACGGGACGTCCACCTCGATGTAGAACACTCCATCATGGGTGAGCTTGCCTTTATTCCGTGGACGACCGTTGATTGGCTCGGTATTGAAGGTGTCCCTCAAGCCGTATGGATGATTAGCATTGTTCTCGTCATTAATATCATACTTCTCTTTGTCTTTTATAAAGAATTTAAGTTAAGTTCCTTTGATCCCCATCTCGCTGCAGCACTCGGCATACCGGTCGTCTTTTTGCATTATTTACTCATGGGAATGACGTCTATAACAGCTGTCGCTTCATTTGATGCGGTCGGAGCCATTCTCGTTGTCGCTATGATTATCGCCCCGCCAGCGACTGCCTACTTGTTAACAGAGCAATTAGGAAAAATGTTCGTCTATAGCGCAATTATTGCTGTGTTGTCTGCAATATCCGGCTATTATTTCGCAGCTATTTTAGACACGAATATTGCTGGTATGATGGCTACAATGACAGGATTCTTCTTCTTGCTCGCGTTTTTATTTTCACCAACACACGGAGTGGTCATCAAAAAAATCCGAAATCGATTTACGACCTACTCCAATGACGAAGCTTAGGAATGATTCCTAAGCTTCTTTCTTTTGTTCCCATTTGGTACACTGAAAGGAAGAACCTAGGAAAGTAGGACCTAGATGAAACTTGTCATTCAGAGCTTTACCGTTCTTTTTGTTCTTTTACTAACCGGTTGTTCAACGTCTACAAAAGAAGATCATAACGACTTACATACTAAAACTATTTATTCACACGAATTATCATCTCCTTCACACCCCTTCTCTTCCCTTAATGATGAACCTAAGGAATGGGGCGAACACGTTACTGGGGTAAAAAATCGAATGAAAACCGACGAATTAAAGGTTGCGCTTACATTTGACTTATGTGGAGGACCTTTTGGAAATCAGTTGGATGAAGCTATTGTTGACTATCTTCGCTCAGAGCAAATTCCCGCAACCTTGTTCGTGAATGAACGATGGATTTTAGACAATGAGACCGTATTTTTAGAATTAGCGAACGATGATTTGTTTGAAATTGAAAACCACGGTAGCGAGCACGTTCCGCTCTCTGTCACAGGGCAAGAAGCTTATGGCATTCAAGGAACGACTCATGCGCTTGAAGTTACCGAAGAAGTATTAAGCAATCAACGGACAATTACCGAACGTACAGGATCTTCTCCTTCGTTCTTCCGATCAGGAACAGCTTACTATGATGAAGTGAGCGTGGAAATTGTCCAAGCGTTAGGTTTAGAAGTCGTTAACTTTGATGTCATTGGTGATGCGGGGGCAACCTATTCAGCGGATCAAGTCCAACAGGCAATGGAACGAGTTTCACCAGGGTCGATCATATTGCTCCATTTAAATCAACCTGAAAGCGATGTTTCAGAAGGCGTAAAACGGGCAATACCAACTTTACGAGCAAACGGCTATACATTTGTACATTTGAACGAATTTCCACTTGAGTAACTAAAAGGAGTTAATTATGAAACGAATTAATAAAATCGCACTTTTTGGATCGTTACTCGCGACAAGTGTGGTTGGATATAAACTCATTCAAAACTACGAGGCACTCACTCTTTTTCACCCTAAAAAACGTATTCATCGTTTTCAACATATGAATGACGTCATGCCAAGTCGAACACTAACACCTTCGACAAAGCCTTTCTACTTTGACCGTGATGAGATTACGAGACCAATCACTTACACGTATAAAGGTAAAACAAAAGATTTGGATTCATTTTTGGAACAAACGACTACGACAGGTCTGGTTGTCATTCAAAATGATACGATTCGTTATGAAGCATATCGTCACGGAAGTACATCTTCTTCAACCTTTACTTCTTGGTCAATCGCAAAATCAATGATCTCTTCACTCATCGGCATTGCATTAGAAGAAGGTCTCATTAAAAGTATCCAAGATCCAATTACAGATTATGTGCCACAACTCCGTCATAGCGGTTATGACAATGTTCCGATTGAACATATTTTATTCATGGGTTCTGGCGTTCGATTTAATGAAGACTATAGTAGCCCAACCTCTGATATTAAACGCGTGTTTCAACAAACACTTGCTCTAAATCAAAGCATGGATCACTACATGTCAAAATTAACTTCCGAACGAACGTCAGGGAAACTGTACAAGTATGTAAGTATGGACACTCAAGCACTCGGGATGCTAATTAAAAGCGTCACTGGGCTGCAACCGTCC
This sequence comes from Bacillaceae bacterium JMAK1, assembly GCA_012970285.1. GTDB lineage: Bacteria > Bacillota > Bacilli > Bacillales > Marinococcaceae > Geomicrobium_A. Next base: position 228,379 of record JIBW01000002.1, on the reverse strand, counting down.
AAGTACTTTGAAGAAAAGATATGGAAGAAGATCGGAACGACGGGGGATGCATTTTGGAACGGTGACCGCCATGGAAATGACTATGCGTTTTGTGGCTTTAATGGCACGTTAATGGATTATGCAAAGTTTGGACGATTATATTTAAATAAAGGCAACTGGGAAGGTGAATCCATTGTGCCAAACGATTGGGTAAACGATTCTACAACGATTGATGCCAATCGTTCACTTCGAAAACAAAAAAACCTCGGTTATCAATATCAATGGTGGGTTCCGTACAAAGAGAACGAAGACTATTTGGCACTCGGCGTGTGGGGACAATTTCTTTATGTTCATCCGAAGACAAATACGATTATCGTTAAAACGAGTGTGGATCCAAACTTTGAAAAGAACGAAATGGAAACAATTGCGCTGTTTCGAGAGATTGCTAACCGCTAAACGAAAACCCAGAAGCGATAGTGCTTCTGGGTTTCATTGTATTAGAGATGCATTATAGGATTTTACTAAGAAACGCTTGAGTTCGTTCATGTTTCGTGTGTGTGAACACCTCTTCTGGTGTTCCTTCTTCCAAAACAAGCCCTTCGTCCATGAAAAATACACGATCGCCAACTTCTTTTGCAAATCCCATCTCATGGGTGACGACGACCATTGTCATCCCTTCATTTGCAAGATCTTTCATAACAGCAAGCACGTCACCAACAAGTTCTGGGTCTAGTGCAGACGTAGGTTCATCAAACAACATGATCTTCGGGTTCATAGCAAGCGCTCTTGCAATCGCAACCCGTTGTTTCTGACCACCTGAAAGACTCGACGGGTACGCATTCGCTTTTTCCCTTAGCCCTACTTTGTCAAGCAATTGCATCGCTTTCTCGTTTAATTCTGCCTTTTGCCCTTTTCCTAGCTTTTTCGGGGCAAGCGTAATATTCTCCAAAACGGATTTATGGGGGAACAAGTTAAAGTGCTGGAACACCATCCCTACGTCTTGACGATATCGATTAATATTCACACTTTTATCCGCAATGTTTGTTCCGTCAATAATGACTTCACCTGAAGTAATGTCTTCTAATCGATTGAGGCACCGTAAAAACGTACTCTTCCCTGAACCTGATGGACCGATGACACAAACTACTTCCTGGGCCCCAATTTCCGTCGTAATTCCTTTTAACACTTGATTATCGCCGAAGCTCTTATGTAGCTCATTGACTTTAATCATGATTTATCAATCCTCCGTTCAAGATACCGTAGCAAGAGTGATGCTGGAATTGTAATAATTAGATAGAAAATACAGACCATGAACATCGTCTCAAACGCCGAAAACGTAATGGTCATATATTGTCGACCTGAATACATAAGCTCTGCTACCGCAATGGAAGATAATAGTGATGTATCTTTTAAACTGATAACAAATTGATTTCCAAAAGGCGGAATCATGACTTTTAACGCTTGTGGCCAAATGATATAGCGCATCGTCTGTCTTGAATTTAGTCCAAGTGATCGACCTGCTTCCATCTGACCTTTATCAATCGAGTTCACTCCACCACGCACGATCTCTGCAATGTATGCACCCGAGTTAATCCCGATGATCGCTACACCGGTAATGTACGGATCAAATGTATGTCCAATAAGAGCCGGAATACCAAGATGAATAAAAAAGATTTGCGCAAGCAACGGAGTACCACGAACGATCTCTACATATGTTACTGCGATAAATCTAACCACTCTAAAACGGCTGATGCTCATTAAGCCGAATAGTGTACCAATTACACAACCAATGGCAACACCAAAAATGGTAATATACAACGTAATCCATAGACCGTCAATTAAGAAAGGAATTACGTCTATAAATGCTTGTGGATTAATAACCATGACAATCTCCTCTCAGGCACTATGTAATAAAACTGCTCACGCCATAGTAAACCGCGTGAGCAGTGCCTAAACTTTTTAGTTATTATGTTCCAAAAGGACGCTCACCGAAGTACTCTTCGTATAAATCATCATACGTGCCATTCTCTTGTAGAACTTCTAGTGCATGGTTTAATGGCTCGAGTAGATCGTGGCCTTGTGGTAGTCCAATACCATAATCATCAGCAAGAAGTGTATCACCAATCATGACGAGTTGGTCTTGAGCTTGCTCAATCGTGTACGCCACGTTTGGCTCGTCATAAAGTACAGCATCGTTATGACCTTGAATAACGTTCATATACGCATCAGCAATCTCTGGATACGTTTGAACCGTTGCGTTTTCAAGATTCTCATCTAAAAATTCATGAGAAGTGGTTCCTTGAACTGTTGAAATCGTTACCCCTTCAACATCTAAGTCTTCAAATGAACCCCACTCATCTGTATTAGATTCATGGACTGCGAAAATAATCCCTGCATCTAAGTAGTATGGATCTGAGAAATCGATTGTATCTTTACGTTCCTCTGTAATGGACATAGCATTAATCGCAGCGTCATAAGAACCTGACTGAATACCTGCAAGTGCTCCAGAGAATTCCATCGCTTGGAAATTAGGCGTAAAACCAATTTCTTCAGCTAGTGCTGTCATAAGTTCAATATCAAAGCCACTCATTTCATCTGATTCTAAATCCATGAAAGCAAATGGAACGAATGCATTGTCTGTAGCAATGGTATACGTTTCTCCAGCTACATCTGCATAGACTTCGTCCCCGTCTCCAGCTGCAGCTTCTGCATCATCATCTGCATCTGTGTCGTCCGCTTCAGCGTCAGCTTCATCATCTTCGTCTTCTACATCTGCCGCTGGCTCTTCTGCAGGTTCTTCTTCTGTACCTGCCTCGTCATCTCCACATGCTGCGAGTGCTAGCATTGAAGCTCCAAGCACACCTGTTAACAATAGATTCTTCTTCATCTTTACTCCCCCTTAACAGAATATACCGAATATAGTAATAGGAAAATCCACTTTAGTGTACCACAAAGTGAGAAAAAATAAAGAAATCTTTACTTGATTCTGAATTTTGACGTAACACTTGTTAGATCTTTTAACAATCAGATTTACGATTTCTGATTTTAGAAACCTTATTCCCACAGGCTTTATATGAATTCACAGTCTCTTTTTATCACATATTATGAAAATCTCGTTTTAAAAATGTTATATTCTACCCGATTGATCTAGACGATTTTCATCTGTTCTAACACAAAAAAATCGCTCAGAAGGTATCTTCCGAGCGATCCACGGTTATGATTGTAATTTTTCGATGCTCTTTAATTCAATACATGTACAAAGAACGTCAAGCGCCTTCTCTAGTTCATCTAGCGTCGGGAACGTTGGAGCGATGCGAATGTTCTTGTCTTCTGGATCTTTTCCATAAGGGAACGTAGCCCCCGCACCTGTTAACGTTACCCCTGCTTCTTTTGCCATCTGAACGATGTCTGTCGCAGTACCTGCTGGCGTATCAAGACTAATAAAGTAGCCACCTTTAGGTTCTGACCAAGACGCTATTCCTTTGTTTCCTAGTTGTTCACGAAACGTATTGTAAACGAGATCAAATTTCGGCTTAATAATCGCTGCATGTTTTTTCATATGTTCTTCTAATGAAATGACATCTGTGAAAAAATGCACGTGTCGAAGTTGGTTAATCTTATCATAGCCAATCGTCTGTACACTCATATGTTTTTTTGCATCTGCAACGTTCTCTTCACTAGCCGCAAATGCAGCAACACCAGAGCCGGGGAACGTCACCTTTGATGTTGAAGCAAAAATATAAGGACGGTTGCTATTGTCATAAGCTTTGGCCGTTTCTAGTACGTTCTTCACTTCAACTTTTTCATCAGTTAGATGGTGAACGGTATACGCATCATCCCAAAAAATACGAAAATCGTCTGCCTTCGTTTCCATTTTCGCTAAGCGTTCGACGACTTCATCAGAATAAATGGCGCCGCTCGGGTTGCTATATTTAGGGACACACCAGATGCCTTTAATTGATTCATCCTCACGTACGAGTGCTTCCACTTCTTCCATGTTCGGACCATCTTCTAGCATCTCTACGACAATCAGTTCAATACCAAAGTGTTCACAAATTGCAAAGTGACGATCATACCCTGGGCTTGGTGCGAGAAATTTAACCTTCGCTTCGTCTTTCCAAGGTCGTTTTCCGTCAGCAACGCCATGGAACATCGCACGAGAAATCGTGTCATGCATCAATGTTAGGCTAGAGTTACCACCAATAATAACTTCCTTTGAATCAACCTCTAACATTTGCGCAAAAAACTGTTTTGCTTCTGGAATTCCATCCAGTCCACCGTAGTTACGAAGGTCAATTCCATTTTCTGCATGTAATGTTGAATGTTGATCAAATAAATCCAGCATTTCCATCGATAGATCCAACTGCTCTGGAGCGGGCTTACCCCTTGACATGTTTAAGTTTAAGTTCTCGCTTTGATAGCGTTCATATTGTTTCGTCAGTTCTTCAAATCGTGACTGTAACTCTTCTTTGGACAAAGCTTGTAACTGTGTCAAAAGTATTATCTCCTTTGTATATAAGTATAGTTCTATTGTAAAACAATCCCACAATAAAGTCAGGTCAAACGTTGATTTTCCTACTAGAATTTCACATTCCATTCTTGAAAAAACGTTTCTAAAAATTGCTCGAGCTGTGCATGACGCTCTTCTGCTAATTGTTTACCCGTTTTTGTGTTCATTCGTCCTCGCAGTTTTAATAGTTTCTCATAAAAATGATGGATCGCTGATGACTTTCCGTGACGATATTCTTCTTTTGTCATTTCATCTCGAACGTCAATGGTCGGATCATACATCGGATCTCCTTTTGCACCTGCATACACAAACGTTCTTGCGATGCCAATGGCACCTAAAGCATCTAGACGGTCCGCGTCTTGCACGACTTTTGCTTCTAAAGACTCGACAGGTGACCCGTTGCCACCTTTAAATGAGATCGTGGTAATAATCGAAAGGATCTTTTGTTGTTCATCAGCTGAAACGTTCTGCGATGTGAGCCAATCAACGACTTGCTTTAGCCCAGTTTCTTCATCATAAGCGACTTTATCATCAGCTAGATCATGAAGAAGAGCTGCCATCTTAACGATAAATAAATCCGCCCCTTCACGTTCAGCGATATAGGTTGCAAGTTTTGTGACACGCTCGATGTGATACCAATCATGCCCCGTACGTTCATTCAACAACAACGATTGTACATAGTGATTTGTTTCTTCTATTTGATTATTCACATTGCACCTACTTTCTACGATTGTTCGTTATGGAATTCGGGTAAATAGTTCATGAGAAAGGATGGTTGTGATTGGGAACACACATTGTTTGGTTTCGTAGAGATTTAAGAATACATGATAATAAAGCGCTACATTATGCTTTAGAACACCTAGGAGAGCATGACAAGCTCCTTTTACTTTACCATATCCATCCAGATCTTAACGATTCGTTCACGAAAAGGCATGATTACTATTATGAAGCTTTGTATGATCACGTTCAGAATTTAGAGCAACAAGGTGTGTTCATGCATTTTATTACAGGCCCAGTCGAAGGTGCTTTTCAATCTCTTTTATCTACGGTTGATGATTGTACAGCGATTCATGTAAATATCGATGATACGCCTTTTGCTAGAGATAGGGATCAAACCGTCCAACAGGTAGCTAAAAAGCAGAACATTCGTTACTACGCTTATACTGACAATCATCTACACGGCGCTCATGAGATTGTAAAAAAAGACCAAAGTCATTATCAAATGTTTACCCCTTATTATAAACAATGGATAAACCGTGCCAAAGAGCGGCCTTATCAGATTGATTTAGATCAATTACGTGTTGTTGCTCAGAAACGTATGGACGACTTTGCCGAAGGCCAAAAGCAGTTCGGTACCTTAATGCAACAGAAAACGGGAAGATGGAAACAGATGGCTGGTAGTGAACGAGCATTAGAACAACTTCAAGCTTTCATTACGAACGGTCTATTAAACCGATATAAAAGCGATCGTGATCGTCCTGACTTCGATGGGACAAGCCGGCTTTCAGCGTATTTACGTACAGGTGCGATCTCTCCTCGGACTGTTTATGCGGCTGTACAAGAGCATATTGATGAATCTGGCAACGATGAAGGCGCGAATACCTTCATTCAAGAGCTCGCGTGGCGTGATTTTTACAATATGATTTATTACCATTATCCAATGAGCAAAGACGAAGAAATCATCTCAAAATATCAACAACTACAATGGTCATACGATGAAGAACACTTTCATCATTGGAAGCATGGTACGACAGGATTTCCGATCGTTGATGCAGCAATGAGACAACTCAATGAAACAGGATGGATGCACAATCGACTTCGTATGATTGTCGCTTCATTTCTTACGAAAGACCTTCAACTCGATTGGCGGCTCGGTGAGCGTTATTTTCAAGATCATTTAATTGACTATGATCCTGCTTCAAACATTGGCGGTTGGCAATGGGCTGCTTCTACAGGCACTGATGCTGTTCCATACTTTCGGATCTTCAATCCGACGAGACAATCTGAACGGTTCGATCCAGATGGTACATTTTTGACATCATATTTACCTGAATTAAACAAAGTTCCACTGTCATGTATTCACGAACCTAGTAAAATGTCGGAATCAGAACAAGATGACGCTAAGTGTATCATCGGAAGAGATTACCCTGAACCGATTGTTTCTCACCAAGTGATGCGCCAAAAAACACTAGAGCGTTATAAAGAGATTCAGTCGTGAAGAAATTCCCCAAAAAAATACGCACGAAGAGAGCATAGGCTCTCTTCGTGCGTATTTTTTAAATTATAACCAGCTTGGTACGAAGTTCCCAAAGTATGCTGAAATCGTTGAGAATAATCCCGTAAACAATGCAATACCAAGAAGAATCATAATGACGCCGCTCGCTTTTTGAATGAGCGGTAAGTAACGATTGATAACACTCAATTTATTCAACGATTGAGAGAATAGTAGTGCAACGAGTAGAAATGGAATTCCTAGTCCAATAGAATAGATTAATAAAAGACCAACGCCACTGAACATCGTTTCTTCACGACTTGCCATATAAAGAATTGAACCGAGAATTAATCCAATACAAGGCGTCCAACCTGCAGCAAAAACAAGACCGTAACCGACAGAACCAGAGAAGCTTGATACTTTCTTCGGCTTACGCTTGATCACTTTTCTCTCTGTAAGTAAAGATCGTAACGAAATAAGACCTGACATTTGTAATCCAAAAAGAATGATAACAATACCACCTATGCGTTCAATCAACGTTCCATACATCGCAAACCAAGTTCCGATCGCAGTAGCTGATACTCCAAGTAAAACGAAAATAATCGTAAAACCAGTAATAAACCCTAGGCTACGCGATAGAATGATGCCTCTGTTCGCATTGATCGCACCACCTTGTACATCACTACCTGTCAATTGAGCGAGGTATGCCGGTACAAGTGGGAAGACACATGGAGAGAAAAAAGTTACCATCCCGGCTAAAAATGCTGCGCCGAGCGATACTTCATCCATCCTTTTTCCCCCTTTTTCTAAATAGCTTTCTTCTATTATTGTATATCAGAACATGCTTTTTTACGCATGTCTTTTTAGATTGTAACAAATTTATCAAGAAACGACGTATGACTCCATGCACCGTTTCCCCAAAAAACTGCCCAACCATTGTATGATTGGGCAGCTTGACCATTATTAGTGATGAGAATCAACAAGTGGTTCCATTTCGTCGTTCGTGTGGTACTCAATCGCTTCTTTCTCTTTTCCTGATAACGTGTCTTCGTACTGAAGTTCGTACAAACTAAACACAATGACTGCGACAATTCCAACAGGCAGTATTGCTTTAAATACTTTCATCGTTTATTTCGTTCCTCTCTCCATTGCAATTCACTATCGTCTCGGATCTTGAATTCGGCTTACGTTCCCATCATCATAATCGGCAATAAGAACTTGAAGGCCTCCAAAGAACACAGACGTGTAATATCGATCAACATCATGGCCTCTTTCCAATAGAGCCTCTTCACTCTCTTCAGGCCAAGCAGGTTCAATGATCATTTGCTGTTCATTTGTTTCTGGGTGCGTTCCGTGCGTCACCCTCGGTGCTTGCATAGCTTCTTCGAAGTTCCCCAACTGCGAACCATACACGAGCACTTGACTCATAATTTGTGGAATACGATTCCCACCTGGACTACCAACACCAATCACTTCTTGGTTCTCTTGATGCACAAGCAGTGTTGGAGCAATAAAACTACGTGAACGTTTGTGACCTTGATAAAGGTTCGGTGACGTTTCACTTTGTGCAAAGTTGTTCATATGGTTGTTAAGAAAATATCCTTGGTTCACCATAACTCCTTCACCGAAGAAGTTGCTGAGCGTGTTTGTTGCAGATACGACCATGCCATCTGCGTCCGCAATCGAAAATGCAGTCGTATTGCCTTGGTCATCTGTGCTCGCTACAGCCCCTTCATGAATCGAAGTGTTCGCAAGTGAATCTACACTCGTAAGAAGCTCTTCACTATACTCAATGCTCGTTAGTTGCTCTGCATCGACCGGAGTAAACGTAGGGTCTCCGATGTTTCGTGAACGATCACGGTAGGCTTCTTTCGTAATCTCAACAAACGTATGAGCGAACTCTGCAGAACCAGGTTCAACCTCAGTAAGTCCAGCAAGTTCTGCCATTTGCAACTGCTGGATCATCGTAATACCAGACATCGGAGCAGGAGCTGAGTAGACGGTGTAGTCCGTGAATTGACCGGATACTGCTTCAGTCTCAAGCACCTCATAGGCTTGTAAATCAGCATGCGTTATACTATTACGGTCTCCAGCAAGTTCATTAGCTAATTCCCCAGTATAAAAGTCTTCAAACCCATTTTCTAAAAGTCGTCGCATCGTGTCGGCGAGTCTCGGTTGTACGAGATCCATACCAGCTTTAATGCGCACCCCACTCGGATAGAATTCTTGTGCAGCACTTTCATCAATTCGTACATTTGCCCGGTACAGTCGATCTTCCAGCATCTCATCAACCGTAAATCCATTCTCGGCCAAATCAATCGCAGGAGCTAACAGATCTTCTAACGGCAACGTACCGTGCGCCTCATGAACATGTTGCATTCCTTTTACGAATCCTGGTATTCCAGCATTATTCTCGTTCCCATCAGCTGGTGACATTTCACGATAATCATAGACTGAAGGTGCAGCAGCTAAATCTTCAAGTACGAGCATCGCTCCACCTCCGCCAATACCAGAACCGTAAGGTTCAACAACACCGAGTGTAAATGAAATTGCAATCGCTGCATCGACCGCATTCCCACCTTGAGATAAGATTTGCTCACCTACCTCTTCGGCGATTGGGTGAGAAGCTGTAACCCCGGAGTCGCCAAGTTCAGTTTGCTGTCCTGTTGGAGCTGACGGTGACCCATTGCCTTCCCCTTCTGTTACAGAACCTTCTTCAAGTTGTGCTTCTTCAGTGACGTTACTGAATACGACTGCAATCACAAGCAACAAGGCGGCTGCAATCGACATGATTATCGTCATTTTTTTGGACATATAATTTCCTCCCACACTGCGAACGATGAAACTACTCGCATTTCGCTCGTGTTAGTTTACCACATGACGATGATCTACTTCGAATATTAGCCTTCCGTCTCGAATCTCGTATGCTTGATCATCTGTCGTATCCTTTGTTAATTGTTGAAAAATGCGTTGCTTAAAGTACTCTTCCCTAGGGCCTGTAATCGCTCGAGGTTGAGCTTCATGAACGCGAAACGGAACTAATTCAATTTCTGCTCGTCCATCCTCATATAAATGGTATTGAGCAAGGGCAGTGTCGCGTGTACGAGTCCACCCTTGATCAAATATAAAGTTCCCTAATGAGTAGAAAATAATGCCGTCATTATACGTCTCAACCGATTGCAACACGTGAGGGTGATGCCCGATCACAATGTCTGCACCAGCATCAACATAGGCTTTCATTAACTGTTCTTGTCGCTCAGTCGGAGTACTCGTATACTCCACACCTGCATGAACGTGAGCGATGACGAGGTCTGCTGCATCTTGACCACTTTTCGCTGCTTTAATGTACTCTAATGATTCTGATGGCGTAGCTGAAAGCACCCCTTCTTGTCCGCCTCCGTAATACACATCGTTAAAGCCAATCGTTGCAACCGTAATGCCGTTGATTGATTGGTAATCGATGGCTGGGTTTTGGACTTGTCCGACTGCATTCACAGACGATTGGTCTAACACATCTAATGTATCGTATAACCCTTGTTGACCATAATCAAGAATATGGTTGTTTGCGATGTTAACTGTTGAAAAGCCAGCGTCTTCTAAAATCTGTACCGTTTCTGAAGGTGCCTCAAGGTGAATTTCCTTGTCTGCAGGCACGTAATCATGACCGTCGATTAATAGAGGGTTCTCTAAATTGCCTGTCACATAATCTGCTTCATCAAAATATGGCTGTGCATAATGCAACAAAAAGTTCCCACCACGATGGTCAATAACATTTGAAACATATCTTCCTAACATCATGTCTCCAACCATTGATGCTGTAAAGATTGATTCCTCTTCTTGACTTCCTGTCTCAGCTAATGTCTCTCGTTCTGGTAATGGCCACCAATTTGCAGCTAGTAATATAACGAGTGTGACAAAAACACCGATAATGCTATGTGGCAATGCTCTTTTTTTATGCTTTTTTGTAAATGCGAGCATCTTCTCTTTAAATGTAAATTTCTCGTTTTCCATCGAGTAATCCCTCGTCTCATTTAAATCCCATTTCTTAAGCCCTTAATTTATAAGAAATAAAGTAAGGACACGATTAGAAACGTTATACCGCTAAGAACGAGTGTACTTAACGTTGTCGGTAATACCCCTTGACGTTGAAATGCGTTTGCAATAAGTCCCGGGACAATAACACCAAGCCCTCTAAACTCTACGGTCTCGAATGGAAAGATGGGATAGAAATAATCAAAGATCATTTTCACAAGAATCCCGACCGTCATCATCGCTGCAAATTTACGTCGACCATAGAGAATCGTAACTCGACCGACAACTTGAGTTACGATTAAATACGTAATAAAGCTTAGAAAGAAAATCATCACTAAAAATATCACTTGATCAAAAACGAGTGCTAAATAACCCGGAACAATTAAACCTGCCGGCATAATCCCCGTTCGTTCTGTATAAATCAAACTGAGCACTACGCCGATCACGAGTGCGATATATAACTCTGTACCAAACAACTGACAGCAACTCCTTACGTCATGCTTCCTTTTTTATCGTTTCTAATCGTTCTATAAGTGGTACTGCACCATGGTAATTTCCAATACCATAGACGACTTGTCCATCAACAACTTGCTCTAAGTATTGAAACACATCGTTTGCCTCGTATCCTTCGAAGTTCACAAGTTCATTTACTTGTAGACGACCTTCGTCATAAGCACTTTGAATCGGTGCAATGCCTTCTCCAATAACGATCAATTTATCCATTTCAATCTCTGGTAATAAATCTTTAGCGAACTGTTCGGTTCGTTCAGGTCGATCTGAACGACAATTCATGACGATAATTGGCTGTTCAGAAGGGTACCCAAGTTCCACAACATTTTCCCAAATCTTTAAAGTTGAAGCCGGTTCGTTTGCAGAGAAACCATTAACAAAGAATGAAGCATTTCCTTTAGTTGTTGTATCGAAAGGAAACACTCTCGTCACCCCAGGTGCTGCTTTTGCTTTAAGCATTCCACGTCCTGCTGTGTTCTCATCGATATCTAACGCTTTTGCTACCGCAAGAGCAAGAGCCACGTTCTCAGGAAAAATCATGTACTCGAATTTCTTTAAGTATGATTTAGGAACCGCATCAGTATCGGCAACGAATACTTCGGTATTTCGCTTACCTGCCTCAATCTTGAAGTACTCAACATAAGGAGATGGAGAGATAATTAGCTTACCGTTATAAGGAATCGTCTCTTTGTATGCATCAACCATATGATCTAGAGTCGGTCCCATTACTTCCATATGATCTTCAACGACGTTGACGATAACTGTAATGTTTGCTTGCATCCAATTCTCTTGAAGTACGCGCTGATAATCTGGCGCAACCGCCATACATTCGCTGACAAACGCTTCCGCTCCACGATCAGCCGCTTCTTTCATTGCACCTCTTTGTTCACGAATGTTCGCGCCTTCTGGTCGTCGTTTGATTGGCCGTTCTTCGTCGGTATCCCAATAGAACATCCGTGCTGCCGTACCTGTCATCTTACCGACTGTTTTAATGCCATCCTCCATTAAAACACCAGCAATTAACCTCGTTACCGTAGACTTCCCTCTACTGCCATTCACATTAATGCGCAGAGGGACTTTGTTCACTTCTACTTGATGTTTTCGTTTCTCATAAATACCTAATCCTAAAAGCCCTAATAATATAATCGTTGCAAAAAGGGTAATCACAGCCTGCCCAACTTTCTTACGACAAGTACTCGTTAAAACACGTACTGCCCATGAGTATACGTTTATTATACTGAAATATTTCTAACATACGGTTTCAATGCTGTTACAATTTCGTAGATTATTACTAAAATAAGACCATTTAATTAAAAATCCTGTAAAATTTGTCAGCGGTTGAACGTAGTTTTTACTTTTTTCGTAAAGTTATTCACTTGTCATTCAACTTTAATCTTCGTAAGCAATAATCAAAACCTCTCCAGTGAACGCATCAATTTCAATTTCAGCTTCTACGTCATTTCGTTCGAGTTCAACGACCCAGATAATCCGACCGTCTTCTTCATCTAATTCAATGCTATCAAGCTCTCCGTCAAAATGACCTTTTGCAATCGTTAATGCGTCTTCACTGGAAATGATCACATCTTGTGAACGTTTTTCTTCAGCATTATTGCGATCCGCTTCTCCAGCTTTAGAAAGACCATGAATCGTTCCAACATGTTCATCCACAAATAATTGATACTCCGTTCCTTGAAACCGTATAGAAAACTCGTGCATGCCAGAAGAAGAATTCGTGTGTGATTCTCCTTCATAAACAACCTCTCCTGGATACTCATCAATCACCTTTGATGTCATTTCATCAATCGATAATACTTCTGAGTCATTCGGAAATAGAGCGATCACGATGATCACAATGAGCAAAGTAGCGATAAGGGCAATCATTTTCTTATTCATCGTTCCCACTGCCCTCTCCAGCTGGTAAGCCGATTGTAAACGTCGTAGATTTCCCCTTTTCACTTTCAACAGAGATGGTCGCCTGTTGTGCTTCTAATAACTTCTTCGCAATCGACAGCCCGAGCCCAACACCTGTTGTTTGACGATCTCGACCTGCATCGATTTGATAGAAACGATCAAATATGTAGGCGATCTCTTGTTCATCGATCCCAACACCATAATCACGAACTAGAACGTATACCATGTCTTTTTTACGATCTACGACAAACTCAATATCTCCCTCACTATACTTTAAAGCATTGTCCACTAAGATATACAAAACTTGCTTCACTTTCTCTCGATCTGCATACACCGTTTGCTTAAATCGCTCATCAATTTGTTTGATCTGACGGTCTGTCGCAACTTGAAAGCGGTCACGAACTTCTTCTAGAAGATGCGTAATGTTAAACGTCGACTTCTCGACGTGCAGCTGCTCATCATCTTTCGCAAGAATCAAGAGCTGCTCTGTAAGATGCTGCATCTGTTTCGTTTCACTAGAAATTGCAAGTAATGACTCTTTGAATAGCGGAGAGCTTCGATCAATGTCTCTTCTAAGCAACAGCTTGGCATAGCCATCAATAACCGTTAACGGCGTTCTCAATTCGTGAGAAGCATCTGACACAAACTGCTCTTGTTGCTTAAACTGCCGATGTAATCGTTCCATCATTTTATTGAAAGCAACCGTCAATTGTCCGAGTTCGTCTTTCGTTACGTTCTGTTCGTTTAACTTCTGAAAATTGCCTTCTGCTTCAACTTGCACCATCGTCTCACTTAACCGCTGCACTGGTTTCACGATAATTGCAGCCAGCAAAAACCCTCCAACAATTGCAGGCAAAATGGCAATGATGGATGCTACGATTAGAATGTACCGTAACAAAGCCATGTTCTCTTCTAATCCATACAATCGTTCAACGACTTGAAGCGTAACAATTTCACCATCTTCCCAAATTAACGGTTTTGATGCGATCACATACCGTTCCTGATCATCCGTTGTCATCGTTTGAGCCGATTGTGAGTCCGTAAACGAGGTGGGGATCGAAGAAAATGACTCATCCGTCGTAAAGGTGTGAAAGCTTTCTTGGTCCTCATTAATGAGCCTGATCATTCCTGCTGTCGGAATGTATGATTGAATAACGTTTACGAGGATGAGTTCATCGTAAGGAACGGTACTGACCGCCTGACTCATAGCATCCGTTTGATTGAGTACACGCTCCGCTTCACTTTGAAAGCTTTGATTTTCATAAAACATATAAATCGCCACATTCGTTAAGCTCACAAACACCACGACGACGACGGAAGCAAGAAGTTGTATTTTCGTTCGTAACTTCACGCTTTTACTACTTTCATCACATAGCCGACGCCACGAACCGTATGAATTAACGATACGCTCGCGTTGTGATCAATCTTTTTACGGAGATAACGAATGTAAACATCAGTAACATTCGTGTCTCCAATATAGTCATAACCCCAAACGTGCTGAAGCAACTGATCTCTCGTTAGTACATGACCTTGGTTTTCAAGTAAATAGACGAGCAAACGAAATTCCTTCGCTGTTAACTCAACAAGCTGATCGTTACGATACACCTCGTGTCGTTCTGGATAAACGACAACATCGGCCAATGTAAGAGTACTCTCACTTTCGGTGTCTTCTTGTGTTGACTTTCGAAGTTGTACTCGAATCCGTGCAAGCAATTCCTCATTTTCAAATGGCTTCGTAATATAATCATTGGCACCGGAATCTAACCCGCTTACTTTATCTGTCACATCTGCTTTTGCTGTTACCATAATGACTGGCGTCGTATGGTCATTTTTTCTAAAACGGCGTAAGATCTCTAAACCACTTAATTTCGGTAACATCACATCGAGTAAAAGTAAGTCAAAACAGTTCTGTTCAATCGCTTGAACCGCTTCAACTCCGTCATGACAAACGGTCGTTTCATAGCCTTCATATTCAAGTTCAAGAACGAGCAATCGACTTATCTTTAAATCGTCTTCAGCGATTAAGATTCTCACTTCCACCCTCCTTAACACCGGGATCTAACCACATTTTTAAAATGACAAACCATACTGCCGCATACAGGACAGCCGCAATAATATCGCTTGGGAAATGTACAGCAAGTACGACGCGGCTTAATGCGATTGTAATCGCTAAAATCATTAACCCTACACTAATCATCAACTTGAAGCGACTCAATTTGTAACTTTGATAAACGAGAAAAGAAAGAAATAGCGCAAGCATCATCGCCCGAAATGAGTGTCCGCTCGGAAAGCTATACGATAAAAGGTTAAATATTTCCCCTATGTAATCAATACTTTTTTCAATTCCATAAGGTCGGTCCCGAGCGATGATTTGTTTGAGCACGGTATTGATGAGTACACCACCGACAAAAAAGACAACCATAAATATAAACCATTGCCATTTTTTTCTCCAATAAAACGCAACAGAGAGAATCGCAATGATGAGCATAAACGCTGTCGAACCACCGAGAACCGTAATCCATTCCGCAAATGTATACAACGCACCCTCTTCTGTACGGTGCACAGGTTGAAGTGCTTCATAGACAATTTCGTCTAAGCGTAAAGCGAGCGGTCGAAACAAGAACGATATGAGGACGGTCAAGGTAATATAAAGCAATGTTTTTGTGAGTCGATTCATTTTCAAAACGTTATTCCTACTTTCTACTTTGCCAATCTACGAGATAACATTGATTCCGTTTCATTTGTACCTACTAAGCCTAGAATAGTATAAAGGACACGCTGTGGCCCTAAGTAACTGTTTGTCGGTCGATACCATTCATTTAAGGTATGCGCTGCACCTGCTTCACCACCTGCTCCAAGTGTTAGGGCAGGAATCCCTAAATGAATCGGGTGATTTGCATCCGTACTAGCAGGCCCTGCAAGTTTCGGGGTTAAATTAAGTGATTTTGTTGCCATTTCAGCCACACGAACAATTGGAGAATCGCTCGACTGCGTTCCAACTGGTCGATCACCAATTTTCGTTACGGTATATGTAAGCTTTCCATATGGCGCGCGGTTTGACTCTTCCTCTACTGCAGTTGCTAATGCTTGATGCAAATAATCGTCGATCGCTTGCAATTGCAGGTTTCCATTTGACCGTAAATCAATTGTCATTCTCGCGAATTCTGCAATTGCAGTTGGAGATGTACCTCCTTGGATACTCCCAATATTAAACGTTGTTTTAGGTACGTCGGTTACATCATAATCGGTTAATTTTGCTGCCACTTTTGCTGCTGCATGCAATGCACTCGGCGTCCCAAATGCGCCAAAGCTATGTCCGCCAGGCCCTGAAATCGTTACTTCATAACGATAACTACCCGTGCCAAGGTAAATAATTTCTGTTGGAGACACTGCATCAATTGAAATAAATCCATCAACATCTGTATGATGATCAAAAAAAGCTTTCACACCTCTTAAATCACCGACTCCTTCTTCTCCAACAGTTGCTCCGAAGATAATCTTCCCTTTTATTGAAAGCTTGTACTTTGTAAACGCTCGTACAATTGATAACATCGCAGCTAACCCTCTAGCGTCGTCTGTAATGCCAGGTCCGTAGTATGTACCATCTTTATGCGTAACTGTTGTATCAACTTCTTCTCCAAACACACTGTCTGCATGCGCACTTACAAACAATGTTGGTCCATCTTCGACTCCCTCATACGTTCCAAACACATTACCTTCCGTATCCTTTTGAACATCTACCAAGCCGAGTTGTTCAAGTTGCTCATAAATATAGTCGGTTCGCTTCTCCTCTTGAAAAGGAGGTGCTGGAATTTCTGCAAGTACAATTTGCTCCTCTAGCGTACTTGTATCATCATTTGCTAAAAAAGTTATGGCTTCTTCAACCGCTTTGATTTGTTGTAACTGTTCATAAACTTGTTTGTAAGTATCCATCGTGACCCCTCCTCATATTCTTCCATAAGTATACGTTAATACGAAAAAACCTGAAAGGAACATCCCTAGTCCTTTCAGGTTTAACTCGTCTTTTTATGACCGACTGCTTCATATTCTTCTACTTTTTGATCAAGTTGCGTCAGCACATCGCTCGCTTCCTTTTCATTGATCGTCATATAATGATGACTCCCATTTGGTTGTTCATTTAACTCATCTGCTTTTGCGACGATTTGTTGTAATGGGTTTAATGCAAGCGTGCCTTCTGGTAAATACGAATCTGTATGAAGCAAAATCGCAAGGGCAATTTCTTTCGCTTTCGAGCGATCCTCACCGAGACGAATGAGCAACTTATGAGCCCGCTCTGCCCCTTTAATTGCATGGATATCATTTTCTTTATAGCGATCAAAATCCCACTTTCCATCCTCACGATACCATGTGTAATGACCGATATCGTGCATGAACGCAGCCTTTGTTGCCAAATCAGGATCTACGTCCATTTCGGCGGCGAGATTATAAGCCGTATTCGCTGTGTCAATTGCGTGTCTTAAGCCAGAACGTGTTATAAATTTCCTTGCAACTGGGTGAGTATAAATATCCATTAACGTTACGTTACGCACGGAATCTCCTCCTAGTTTTTTCATTCAAACATAACACGTTCCACGGATTAATTTCAAGTAAAAAAAGCCCCGAAGGGCTTTTGAATTAGTCGTTAAAAACTTTTACTTCTTTCATTTTGTCTCCTGGCTTAATCGCTAATACTTCGTCCATTCCGCTCGTTACTTGTCCGAAAACCGTGTGTACACCATCAAGGTGAGGTTGTGATTCATGAACGAGGAAAAACTGTGATGAACCTGTGTCTTTTCCTGCATGAGCCATTGAAAGGGCACCTGCAACATGTTTATGTGAGTTTCCTTCTGTTTCACACTTGATTGTTGTTCCGCTACCACCAGCGCCTGTTCCTGTAGGGTCCCCGCCTTGTGCTACAAAACCAGGAATAACGCGGTGGAACGTCACACCATTATAAAACTCGCTGTTTGCCAAGTTTTCAAAGTTAGCAACCGTGTTTGGCGCTGCATCTGGGTAAAACTCCATTTCAATTTTGTTGCCATTCTCCATTTCAATGTATCCTTTTTTCGCCATTGTTTGTGCCTCCATTAATTATGATTCTTCCATGAGTTCTGCAAGGTACGACCAACGTTCCATGAGTTGGTCAACTTCGTCTTCAATCGCTTTTACTTGTTGCATCAAATCTTGCAATTGACCGGAGTCGCTACCTGCATATGCCATGGTCTCTTCTAATTCTGCCTTTTTTTGCTCTAGAATGTCAATGCGCTCTTCGATTGTGTTCCAATCTTGTTGATCTTTGTACGATAGCTTTTTACGTGATTTTGCCGGCTTTGGTTGAGAGTCATTTTTCGCTTTTACTTTCGCTGGCTTTTCCTCTTTTGATTGCCAATAGTCTTCAAAGTAACCTACAAACCGTAAAATTGGCTCATCTTGTTGGAAAATCAACAAACGATCTGCAATACGATCAAGAAAATAACGATCATGAGAAACGGTAACGACCGAACCGGGGAAATCAACGAGATATTCTTCCAACAATCGAAGTGTTGGGATATCCAAGTTATTCGTTGGCTCATCCAAAAACAACACGTTCGGTTCTTCCATTAAAATTCTAAGCAAATAGAGGCGTCGACGCTCTCCACCAGAAAGGCGTTGAACGTATGACCATTGTACACTTCTTGGGAACAGAAAACGTTCGAGCATTTGTTCAGCAGTAATCGTTGTGCCATCTTTCGTTTTGATGACCGATGCACCTTCACGAATATACTCCAGGACACGTAATTCATCGTTGATTTCCGTTTCACCTTGAGTAAAGTATCCGATTCGCACCGTTTCACCATGTTCAACCGTGCCCTCATCAGGCTGGATGCGTTTGGCTAAGAGATTAAGAAAGGTTGTCTTTCCAGTGCCGTTCTCTCCTGTAATCCCGATTCTTTCTCCACGATCGACCCGTTCGTCCACATGTTGAAATAACCACTGCTCATTTTCATACCGCTTCGAGACAGAGAAAGCTTCAATTACTTTCTTTCCTAGCCTTGCTTGATCTGAAACGAACGATAGCGTATCCGTTGATTGCTCTTGTTTCTGTTCTTTCAAGTCGTGCACACGATCGATTCGTGCTTTCTGCTTCGTCGTTCTCGCTTTTGCACCACGATGCAACCATTCCAATTCTCGTCTTAGTATATTTTGACGACGATCTTCGGCTTTAAGTGCTTCTTCTTCCCGTCTCGCCTTTTCTGCTAAGTACGTTTCATAGTTACCGTCATACTGATAAAGGTTGCCATGGTCTAATTCAAAAATCGTATTCGTCACGCGATTTAAGAAATAACGATCATGAGTCACCATCATTAATGCACCGTTGTATTGCGTAATAAACGACTCCAACCATGCAATTGATGTTGAATCCAAGTGGTTTGTCGGCTCATCAAGAATTAAAAGATCCGCACGATCAATAAGAGCACGAGCTAAGGCTACTCTTTTCTTTTGACCTCCAGACAACTTACTAATCTTTTGATTTGTATCTTTTATCCCGAGCTTAGAAAGGATTGTTTTCGCTTTCGTATCTGCTTCCCATGCATTTAATCGATCCATCTCTGCTTGCATTTTAAACAAACGATTTTCATTTGTCGATGAAGAAGGATCATTCTCAAACTGCTTTAATGCCCGATCGTAATCATGGAGTACGGTCATCACTTCAGAAGGCCCTTGAAAAACCGTTTCTAAAATCGTCAGTTGTTCATCGAATTGCGGTTCTTGCTCTACGTATTGAATGCGAAAATTTTTCGCATGCGTAAACGAACCATGCTCTAAATCTTCTTGTTTAGTAATCGTTTTTAATAAAGTAGATTTGCCTGTACCATTCGCACCAATAATGCCAATTCTACTCGTATTTTCTATCGTAAACGAAACTTTGTTCAGCAAACTTTTCTCACCAAACGTCTTCGTCAGTTGATCTGCTATTAATACGCTCATTTCCGACTCCCTTTCACTCTCCATTCTACCACAAAAATAGAATTCGATTGAATGGTGATACTACGTGGGAAACTCGATTATGAGGAGGTTGAACTTTTGAAAAATTATCCCACAGGTGGATTTATACCACAAACGCAACCAAAACAACCAGGAATCGAAAGCGCTATGGATCCGTTGCCGATACACACACAACCCTCGACAACTGTGCGCGGTAAACTACATGACCAAGTTGCTCTTATTACTGGTGGTGATAGCGGGATTGGTAGAAGCGTCGCGATTGCGTTTGCAAATGAAGGTGCTGATGTTGCGATCGTTTATTATGATGAACATGATGATGCAAAAGAAACAAAGTCACTTGTCGAGCAAACAGGGAAACGATGTTTTTTGTATCATGGTGATTTAAAGCAATCGACAGAATGCCAAAAAGCCGTTCAATCCACGATTGAAGCGTTAGGGAAAATCAATATTCTCGTCAATAACTGCGCAGTACAATACCCACAGAACTCCTTATTAGACATTACTGATGAACAACTGCAATTAACATTTGAAACGAACGTGTTTTCTTATATTCACATGACGAAAGCCGTTTTGCCACACTTGAGTGAAGGAGATTCAATCATTTGTACGTCCTCAATTACGGGGCACGTCGGCAATGAGACGCTGATTGATTATTCGAGTACGAAAGGGGCAATCACTGCATTTGCAAGAAGTATGGCAAAGTCACTCGTCACAGACGGAATACGTGTGAATACGGTCGCTCCTGGTCCGATTTGGACACCACTCATCCCTTCTTCTTTTGACGCCCAGAAGGTCTCTCAATTTGGTGCAAATACACCGATGAAACGGGCGGGGCAACCTGAAGAATTGGCTGGGGCATACGTGTACTTAGCATCAAATGATGCATCTTACGTGACTGGTCAAACGATTCACGTAAACGGCGGCGACTTTATGTCCTCATAAAAAAAAAACGACCGGTCTCCCGGTCGTTTTTCATTACTCTGCCTCGTATCCTGCTTCGATGTTCTCAATCATGCCTCTAACAGACTCAAGTCCTCCACCGCTTAGATACCAGTAGTCACCATCAAGTTCAACGATGTTATCGTTTTGATGAGCTGGTGTACGTTCTACAAGTTCGTTGTTAATGACTTCTGTAGCACTAGCTTCAGCGTCACTTCCAACCGTTGCGCCGCGGTCTAAAATAAAGATGTAATCTGGCTCAACATCTGCAATGTACTCAAATGACACATTCTCTCCGTGGCTTTCAGCACTAATTTCAGTATCAGCTGCTGGAATTCCTAACACATCATGAATAAAACCAAAACGTGAACCGATGCCGTATGCACTTGCTGCACCTTCATCTGCTGAAAGAATTAACGCATCTTGCTCACTTTCTTCAGCACGTTCGTTAATGCCTGCGATCATGTCGTTGATTTCAGATAGCTGCGTATCAACTTCATCTTGAGCATCAAAGATCTCACCAAGTACGTTCATGTTTGATTCAAATGATTCCATGTAGTTTTCGTTGTCTACAGCAAGGAATACCGTTGGAGCAATTTCACTTAGTTCATCGTAACTTTCAGAAGCACGACCTGAAATGAAAATAACGTCAGGTTGCATTTCATTAATTAATTCAAAGTTCGGTTCAAAAAGACTTCCCACGTCTTCTACAGAGCCTTCAAATTCTGATAAGTATCCCGGCACGTTATTCGCTTGAGGAATTCCTGACACGTTACCGTCTAGTGCACGGATTGAATCTGTAAGTGCGAAATCAAATGAAACGACTGTTTCTGGATTTACTGGCACTGTTGTTTCGCCAAGATCGTGCTCAATTGTTACTTCTCCACTTGCAGCATCGTCGCCTTCAGCGTCAGCAGCATCATCATCTTCGTCAACTGTTTCTTCAGTGCCTTCGTCAGCACCTGTTTCTGCTCCTTCGTTTTGCTCTTCGTCAGCTCCACAAGCAGCAAGTGCAGTTAGCATTGCAACCGATACTACAGATACATAAAACTTTTTCATCGTTAATTATCTCCCTTTTTCTACGTACGATATTTCCCCATTTATCGTAAGACCTATTGTGGCATATATGATTCAACGAGCGCCCCAGGCCCCACCCCCTACAAGTTGATCGTTTTAGTTACGTAAAGTACACACAGATCTTGTTGCAATTTACTTCTTCGATTCCAATGTCCATGTCATAAATTTTCTTTAATGTTGTTGGGTTAATAATCTCATGACAGTGCCCTTGTGCCGCTAACTCGCCATCTTTCATCGCGATAATGTCATCCGAATAACAAGAAGCAAAGTTAATGTCGTGTACAACAATGAGAATTGTTTTCCCCAAATCATCACAAAGCTTGCGTAACGTCTTCATAATTGAAACGGAATGCTTCATATCAAGGTTATTTAACGGCTCATCTAAAATGATGTAATCGGTGTCTTGAGCGAGAACCATTGCAATAAACGCTCGCTGCTTTTGACCACCACTTAGTTGATCTAAGTATTTGTCTTGCATGTCCCGCAGCTCCATATAATCAATGGCGTTCTCAACAAATCCCCAATCTGCTTTCGATAAGCGATTACGAGAATGGGGGAATCGCCCAAAACTAACGAGCTCGCGTACCGTTAAGCGAATATTAATGTTGTTGGCTTGCTTTAAAATCGAAACTTTTTTCGCAAGCTCATCACTTTTGTAACTTTTAATTGGTTTTCCTTCGATAAGTACTTCACCTGAATCGTGACCCATTAATCGACTCATCATTGAGATGAGCGTACTTTTTCCAGCGCCGTTTGGTCCGATAAAAGACGTAATTGAACCTTTTCTAACGCCTACGGATACATCTTTTACTACTTTTTTTCCATCAAATGATTTTGAGACGTTTTTCACCTCAAGGGCTATATCGCCCGTTTCGAGTTCTGACTTTTGACGTTCTAACATGTTAAGAGCCATTAGTTTTTCGTCCCCCTTAGAAGTAAGTAAATAAAGTATGCGCCGCCGATAAAGTTAATAAACACACTTAACGGGGCGGAAAAAGCAAAGACACGTTCTACGAGTAATGTTCCACCTACGAGTGCAACAATGCTTACAAGGATCGATCCAATTGCAAGTGTCGAGTGTCTAAACGTTGGCAGCATTTCTCTTGCCACGTTCACGACGAGTAATCCTAAGAACATAATCGGTCCTACGAGTGCTGTTGAGACAGAAACCATAATTGCAATGACGACTAAAAAGCGTCGAATCACTTTGTCATATGGAATCCCTAAATTCACTGCATGATCACGACCGAGTGCTAGTGTATCTAGATATTTCAAGTAAGGAAATACGTACAGTAACGTTAGAAGCAGTATGATAATTGATAACCATAATAGATCAACGTTTATGTTGCTAAAGCTTGCAAACATCCGATTTTGAATCGATTGGAACTCATTTGGATCAATGAGCACTTGCATAAACGTTGAAAGACTTCCAAATAACGTACCAAATACAATTCCTACAAGTAATAAGAAGTAAATGTTTTGTTGTTCTCCTCTAAAGAGCAACGCGTACAATAGTAATGCGAACAGCACCATAAATACAATGGACATTAAAAAGTTCGCTTCTGGAGAGAAAAAGACAAGTCCAAGTGTACCGAAGAAAAACACAAGTGCTGTTTGGATAAGCATATATAAAGAATCCAAACCGATGATACTCGGTGTTAAGATTCGATTATTCGTGATCGTCTGGAAGATTAACGTTGAAAATGCAATGGCTGAACCGACGATAATAATCGCCGCAACACTTCGACCACGTCTTGGTAACGCATAATCCCATCCAGTCGGCGTTAAACCGATAAATAAAAACGTCGCGATTAGACTAATTGACAATATGATGAGTATAGTGAAAATCCATTTCGTCTTACGTTGCATACGACTTTCTCCTTAACAGCAAGAATAGGAAGAGTGCGCTTCCAATCACTCCGACCATCAAACCAATCGGAATCTCATATGGATAAATGAGCACACGGCCAAGAATGTCGCATATAAGTAAGAAGATCGCTCCAAACAGTGCCGTATGTGGCAAGCTGTTTCGTAGATTATCGCCTCTCATAATCGAAACGATGTTCGGAATAATAAGTCCAAGAAATGGTATTGAACCAATTGTAACGACAACTGCCGCCGTAATAACTGCGACAATAAGTAAGCCTATGTTCATAATCTGCTTATAATTTAGTCCTAAGCTTTGTGAGAAATCCCTGCCCATACCCGCAACCGTAAAGCGGTTTGCAAAAATAAACGCAATGATAACGAGAGGAATTCCAATGTAAAGAATTTCAAAGTTTCCGCGTAATACGAGTGAAAAACTTCCTTGCATCCAAGAATTTAAACTTTGTATAAGGTCGTACTGGTAGGCAAAGAACGTCGTTACAGCGTTAACGACACTTCCGAGCATTAAACCAACGAGTGGTACGAAAATGACATTTTTATAACGGATCCGTTCCAGTATTCTCATAAACAAAAATGTACCGCCAAGTGCAAAGAGAAATGCAACGAACAATCTCTCCATCGTACTCGCACCAGCGAACACAATAATGGCGACGAGAATTCCGAGCCTTGCCCAATCCAGCGTCCCAGCAGTTGTTGGTGAAACGAACTTGTTCTGTGTCAGCTGTTGCATAATCAGTCCAGCAACACTTAAGCTCACACCAACGATAATAATCGCTAGAAGCCTTGGTAATCGGCTAATTAATAATGTTTCCCATTGTTCTTCGGTGAAATTGTGTATGTTCCAAATCGACAAGTCTTGCACACCGACAAACAAGGAAATGATCGATAGTAAAATGAGTGCAGGTACTAAGTACTTAATCTTCATCAAGGTGTCTGATCAAAATGGCTTACAGCACTTTAATCGCCCCTCCTCGCTCTTCACTAAGGTTGAGTGCTGTTGCAAATGAGATTCATTATCAACAGTGCCACTTCTGATTATACTATGTTTTGAAATGAGGTCAATGAGTAATTGAGAAAAACTTTCAATTAACCTTAAAAAGAACGTGAGATCACTTGATCTCACGTTCTTTAGGCTCAATAGAATGAATCTCCTAGTTCAATGGCTTATATTAGATCATTCATTTTCACTACAGCCGCTTATTTGAAACTGGGAATTTGCCCAGCCCTTATCGTTCTTCTCACCTACGTCTCGGAGTCCTCCTCTTCTAAACGCTGGTGCCACTAATTTGACCATTGCCATTCAATGTTCCTTTGCGGTCATTCTATTAATTAAAAGCAATTAATTGATGGAGCTCCTCAGGGTTCATCGATTGAATCAACGTCTCGCCAGGTTGAATCAAATCGTCAATCAATGATTTCTTATCTTGTTGAAGTGCCGCAATTTTCTCTTCAATGGTTCCTGTCGTTACGAGTCGTACGATATCGACTTGTTTTGTCTGTCCAAAACGATGAACACGGTCCGCTGCTTGTTCTTCAACAGCTGGATTCCACCATAGATCGTATAAAATCACCGTGTCACCACCGGTTAAGTTCAATCCCGTCCCACCGGCTTTTAAAGAGATGAGAAAAAGTGAGTGCTCTCCCTCATTAAATTGTTGTGTCAACGTTAATCGATCAGGTACCGGCGTACTGCCATCTAAATAGTGATAACCAAACTGACGCTCGTCAAAACGCTTTTTAATGATCGCAAGCATCGACGTAAACTGCGAAAAGATGACCATACGTTTCCCTGAAGCGATTCCTTGTTCTACATAGTCAAGTAAGAAATCAAGCTTACCGGAACGACCGTGGTCTTCTTCCATGACAAGCCCAGGATGACAACAAATTTGCCGCAGCTTCGTTAACCCAGCCAGGATGTGAAAGCGCTCCTCTTGAAAAGCATTTTCTTTCACCGCACGAGACAGGTGTGACGATATTTGTTCAACTTGTGTGACGTACAGTTGTTTTTGAAGCTCACTCAGTTCTGTGTATTGAATGATCTCTTGCTTTTCTGGAAGCTCTTTTAACACTTCGGTCTTTAATCTTCGCAGTAAGAACGGTTTGATCCGTCGATGAACAGCACGGTTATCTAAGTCTGAGAACTTTCGCTTTGAACCGAATAATTCCGGCATAACGATTGAGAAGATGGAATAGAGTTCTTCCTTCTTGTTCTCAACTGGCGTTCCACTTAACGCAAACGCTTGTCGTTTGCGTAATGAACGTACGACCTTCGTCGTTTTTGCTTGTTCATTCTTTAGATGTTGTGCTTCATCGAGTACTAAATGATCGAAGATGACAGGAGCATACAGCTCTTCATCACGCTGTATAAGAGGGTACGATGTAATAAACAATTGCGCATCTTGTGTGAGCTTTTTCTTTCGCTCTTCTTTAGTCCCATCAATAATGACAACGTCAAGTTGGGGAGCGAAACGTTCAATCTCTCTTTGCCAATTGTAAACGAGTGAAGCAGGTGAAATAATTAATGACTTACCTTCTTGTCGTTCTTCATATTGCTTTGCTAAATAAGCAATCGTCTGAATCGTCTTCCCTAACCCCATATCATCTGCAAGTATGCCGCCAAAACCATACTTGGATAATGCTGTCATCCATTGAAAACCTGTTTTTTGGTAGTCACGCATAATCGTATCTAAATTGGTAGGTACGCTAACGTCCAAGTCTTTCGGTGATTCGATATCTTGTATGCAGCGGCTTACTTTATCTGAGATCGTGACTGCAGCTTCTTCATTTAATTGAAATGCATGGTATAGTGGCGCCTGAACGGATGTGGACTCAACGTGCTCACGACCGAGTTGATCGAGAACATCACTCATATTCTTCAGTTCATCACGCGTTAAATTGACGTATTGTCCATTGTTCAGTTGAACAAAAGAGCGCTTTTCACGCATCGCTTTGAGAAGGCTAATACTTTCCTCCTCGTCTAAGCCAGAGAATTGAAAGTTAATGTCTAACCAATCATGTTGTTGATTATAATTCACTTCAACCGTTGGCATCTCAGTCGGCGTGTAAATTCGTTCCTGCACATTCTCACTAACATTGATGTCCATCGATTTTGCAAGCTCATTCAAATCAAACAGCAGAAACTGTGCCATTTCTTCTTCTCCACGAATCGTTAAGCCCCGCTCATTGTAGGTGAAAGGGACTTGTTCAATCGCTGCCATCACTTGATTTTCTTGTTTAATATCACGGATTTGATAATAATCAGCGTTTGTGACTTGTTCTTCGTGTGGATTGAATGTGTGCTCTCCGTAGCTAAATTGTAGCTTTGCATGCAGTTGCTGATCCACTTCATCAACATATAATGTCGCTTTTAAATCGTGTTGCTGAATTTTTTGTTCGACCTCGGGCTCAATGACAACCTTTGCGACTTTCTTTAGTTGCATCAACACGTACGAATAAAACTGCTCAAACAGTCGGTGTGGAATGTGCAGTTTTCCTTCTTCCCTTTGCATCCGGTGAAAGAACTTCACGAAGACGAGGTTTTGTTCTTCAGACAAAAAATACAACGTGTCATCTGTAAGAATGGCACGATAATCGCTTCCGAAATAGTAACTCGTCTCAATATTTGTCCAATGAAGCAACATTCCCCCGGAATCCGTCTTCATAACGGAGATCTGTAGAGGCGTATTGTTTTCATCAGGAAGATGAACTTGTTCAAGTTGCATCGTATTTTGATGAATAACGAGCGACAGTTGTATTGTATTTAAATTTGAAAGTAACGAGGAAAAAGCGGGACCAGGAACGAATAAGCGTCTCTCTCCACGAAAACTCACATCATCTTCTCTCATTCGGACAATCGTCAATAAAAGGTCCATTTTTTCTTGATCTTCGTCTGTGAGCTTATGTTCATCAGGATTAAATGAAAAGTTCTTTGTAAAGAAATACGTTCGCTGTTCTTCTAGTGCTTCTAGCCATTTGAGTAAATCAAATACAACGTATGTGCGATCAATGCCAATCTTTAATTCAACTTCGACAAAGCCAGATCCGACAAACATTTTTGCAGGATGCACATGAACGATGTACTCAATGAGCAATTCTTCCTTCTCAGCGGTTGCTTCTACCTCAAACAGATCAGCAAAAGAATCAATCAAACGATTAACATCTCGTTCTCCTTTTTGTTCTTTAGGCCGCACTTCTTTCGCCGGAGTTTGTCTGATTTCATATTCATACAGACAAGCAATTAAATGTTTGCAAAGTCCTGGATACGCTTCGTATGCAGGGCAAGTGCATGAATACGTCTTCGGTATCCCATGTTCAATCGTAAAGTGAACATCATAAATCTCATGCCCGAGTACGACCGCTTTCCACTCACCTTCGCGATCACTTAATAATTTGCGTACATTCCCTTGGCGATGATACGTTTTTGCTCGTTGAATCGTTTCGGGCCTTGCAAATGTCTGAACAAATTGGTCAATGCTCTGAATCATTGTGAACTTCCTTTCCAACAATAACGAACAAAAACACACGCTTATGACAAATTCATAAGCCTGTGCTCTTCAAACAGTTACTGAGATTTATATGTCTCTACGATGTCATGAATTACATGATCATCTTCTTTTTTTCTATCGTCCTTGACTAGACTCGCAATGGAACGCTTCTGAATGATAAAGCGTAAATCCGCCATGAGTAGAACCGTATCAATTCCTGGATTCGCTGGGTCATTCTTTACTTTCATACGGTAGTTATCAAACTTCGTATGGTTGAGAAATTTCAACAAGCAGTAGTAACAGCCACGCCTAGTCCCGAGCTTCAAATAATGACGCTCAATTGGTTTACCGCAGATGTTGCATTCTATATCAGGTTTACGTACGGTGTTTAACCTTAACGACTCTAACAACCAGACGGACTCTTTTGCAATCGCACTCATAGAAATAAGAACCCCTCCCTTACAGAACATTTCATTGAAATGCTGTGGGTTTGTACATATTTAGAATGTCTACTTTCGAACCTGTTTATACTTAAACTTATAATAACTGAAATCCGTCCATAAGTCATCGATACTAAAGTAGGATTCAGTTAAGAACAACGAAAAAAGTACAAGCAGACCTTGTCCGCTTGTACTTTTTCGTTAATTTATTGTGCTGTAACGTGTAATGAAACATCGATATTGCCTCTCGTTGCTTTTGAATATGGGCAAAATTCATGAGCCTTTTCTACGAGTTCTTCGGCTTTTGATTGGTTTACACCTTTAATTGATACGTGCAGTGCAACACCTAATTGAAACCCTCCATCATGTGGGTCTTTTAGTAAACTCACTTCTGCCTTCGTCTCCGACTCAATTTCCTCTTTGCTTTTGCTAGCCATTAAGTTCAAGGCTCCGTCAAAACAAGACGCATAACCTGATGCGAACAATTGCTCAGGGTTTGATGCATCACTTGGTAGATCGTCACCTTTAGGCATCGACAATTGTACTTCAATTACACCATTATCTGATTTAACTTGTCCTTCGCGTCCACCTACTGCTGTTGCGCTCGTAGTAAATACTTTATCTGCCATCGTTTGTTCGCCTCCATATGAATGTATTGATTCAACGTTACTCTACTTTATATGTTTACGTTTAGGCACATCCTTAAACCTCATATTACAAATTTCTTTAGTTTCTGCCATTTGATTTATAATCATAGTATACTGTTTTGATACATATGTTTTTTCAAGTATGGATTACGGGTATAGAAAAGAGAATCTTTACCTCGAACATAAGAAAGGTGATGGAAGTTGAAACGAACAGGGGAAAAAATACTCAGTTGGATCGGTAATGGTATCAATATTTTAATGGTAGTCGTAGTAGGGTTTTTGGCAATTGGACTTTCTTCCTTAGGTGGCGACTTTGAGCAACAAATGATGAATGAACTTGAAAACGACCCAGCATTTACTGGCGAAGACGCACAAATGGCTGCTGACATGTTTGGTATGATGGGTAGTACGTTTGTTGGTCTAACGTGGTTCGCTGTCATTGTTATGGTCATCGGAACTGTCCTCGGTATTATTGGAGCTATTAAGATTACGAAAAACGCAAAAACCGCCGGTATTCTTTTACTCGTTGCAGGTGGTGGTATGTTACTACTCACAGTTGGTACAACATTAATTCAGTCGGTTTTATTGATCATCGCAGGAATTATGTGTTTAGCGCGTAAGCCGCAAATCACTGTCAACTCTGAGCCAGATCCAGATCCAAATACACAGCCATAAAGGCTAAAGAAAATCCCTTGACCAGATGGTCAAGGGATTTATTTTTCTTCGAATACGTAGCTTTTTGAGTGGTACCGAACACCGAGCACAATCCCAATCGCGAGCATTGAGCTAAGTAACGAGCTACCACCGTAACTCATAAACGGAAGCGTAAACCCGGTAACAGGCAAAAGTCCTACATTCATACCGATGTTTTGAAACACTTGAAACGTAAATAATGCAATAACTCCTGAACATAAATACGTTCCAAAACTATGATGGGTACGAATGGCTGTCATCATAATCTGGTAAAAAAGAATAAAAAACATCGTAATGACGAGTGCCGACCCTAGAAATCCTGTTTCTCGACCGACAATCGAGAAAATAAAGTCCGTATGCGCCTCGGGAACGTAAACGTTATGTTCATTATCCCCTGTTAAACCACCTGAACCAATGGCTGTCATGGCCTGAGCAACTTGATAGCCTTGATCTGGGTTCTCTAAAGGTCTTAACCAACCGTGAAAACGATTCACTTGATACGGTGCAATATTGTCGAAAAAATACGTCTGTACGAAATCCGGAAAGCGAAAATACGCAATAACAAATGCAGCACCAATGGCAGCTGGAATTCCGTATAATAGACCGAGAAGCTTATAGCTCATTCCTGACACGAGCGTTAAACCGACCGTAATGGCGAGCATCATCATCACCATCCCCATATCCGGTTGCTGTTGCAAAAACAAAATTGGTGGAAGAATTACGAGCCCCATTTTAGCTAGTAACCATAGATCTGACTTTAGTTCCTTCGGTGTCCATTCATTGTTATGTTTGTAGACGATCGCGCTTAACGTTACGATGATGAAGACTTTCATAAATTCTGAGGGTTGCAAGTTAATGACCCTTAAATTAAACCAACGGGTCGCCCCTTGCCTCTCAGGTGCTAGCCACTCTGGTGAAAGAGCGAGAACAATTAACAGAAATAATCCAAATCCATAAAAAACCCAGTGCAAATTCAAATAATATTCAAAGTCAAAATGCATCACAACAATTGCTACTGCAAAAGCAACTACAAAAAAGATCGCTTGCATCACGACTGTCGTTGTATTGCCTGCGGCCAAATAAATGTACAAGCAACTTAATACAGCAAAAATAAACAGAACGAACATCATATTGATGTCGTATTGCTTTTCGTAACTTTGATATGGTTTCATATCTTCATCCCCTGAAAACAACTTTCATTTCTACATCATACACGATTTAAAAGCGTCCGTATACGACCGATTTCCCTATAATCACATGGAAAACCGAATGCGTTACACGCATTCGGTTTAAATGGTTATTTTGCTCGGTCAATGTTAAGCATATCAGAGATAGTTACGAACTCATAGCCTTCAGAAAGTAATTCAGGAATCAACTCATCCAACGCCTGCGCTGATGTAATCGTTTGATCCCAATTCCCCCCGTCATGCATGAGCACAATACTACCAGGGGAAATCTCTTCTCTTAAGATCTCGACGATCTCTTCTGCTGGAATCTGCTGCCAATCATTTGAATCGGCATTCCAACCGATCGCAACATTGTCTAATGTGACGAGTTGTTCCATCAATTCGATGTTCAACCCTCCATAAGGTGCACGGAAAAGACGCGGACGATAACCGACGATCTCATCAATAACTTCCTCGGTTTGACTGACTTCCCAATTAAGTTGACCGATCAAATCATCAGATTCATCATCATCAGTTAAATTCGGATGCCAAAACGTATGTGATCCAATGTCATGTCCTTGCTCATCAATCGTCGTTAGAAGTTCTGGGTACGCTTCTGCTCGAGAACCTAACACAAAAAACGTTGCAGGTACGTCGTACTTCTCAAGCACCTCTAACACTTCGGTTGTATGTCTCGGATCAGGACCATCATCGAATGTAAGTGCGATTTGCTGTGAACTCGGGTCACCCATGTAGTAGAATGAATCAGGAAACGATTGTTTTAATTGGGTAAACGTTAACGGATCCGGATCTCTTTCATCTTCTTCACTTCCTCCTTGTAACGGGGGAATATCGTCTGTCTCTGCCAACACCACTGAAGGAACAAATAGTAAACAAATCGTTAATAACCAATGAATCTTCCGCACATCTCTTCTTCCTTTCACAAGATACTTTCTTATAGTCTTGTGATTTCATACCAATAATATGTATGAATTGGTAAAAAAAGAAAA
The DNA here is from genome assembly GCA_012970285.1 of Bacillaceae bacterium JMAK1. GTDB lineage: Bacteria > Bacillota > Bacilli > Bacillales > Marinococcaceae > Geomicrobium_A. The sequence continues at coordinate 195,895 of JIBW01000002.1, read as the reverse complement.
AAGGAGGGCAATTAATGCAAATGAAAGATCGACTCTTTTTTTTAATCGTGTACATACTAGCAGCAATCACAATGACACTCTATTACGTTCCTTTAGAGTCGATTCCACCCGTACTCATTTCCGTGCATCTTATCGTACTTTCACTCGTCGTCTACGTCTTATGGTTTCAAAAGATCTCAAACTTTTGGTTTTATAACAGCTGGGCGGCAAACGGACTTATGATTCTCATTACACTCATCATCGTTGATGACTATTATCTCATCATTTTTATTCTCTTTATCGTGTGGATCACGACGTTTGGGGTCGACATTCTTTTCCGAAAGCCCCTCTATGAACGAAATAACGATTGATAATCAAAAATCGTATACCATTGTTCATCTATGTAAATAACGCCACAGCTATATGGATGATTTCTTTGATTTTCACCAGCTTCAAGGGCTTGATGATACATCTGATCTTCAATCGTAAATACATTGCTCGTCTGATCAACGATGAAGCCTAACGGATCGTTTTGATCTTCAATTAAAACGATCCGAGCATCTTTCGTGTACGAATTGCGTTCCTCTGATTGATTTCCCCTTACATCAACGATCGTTGTCATTAATCCTCGGACATTTATTACCCCTATAACGCCTTTTGGTGCATTTGGTACTCTCGTAATGTCTAGGATCTTTTCTACTGAGTGGATCGCTAACACATCAACGACATATTGTTCTCCACCCATTTTAAATTGCAGTAACTTCACCTTATCGACCTCTTTCTTCCAGCAATTGCACCGCATCCATAATAAAAGCAATCGTACCGTCACCTAAAATCGTTGCTCCACTAATGCCTTGTACAGTGGATAATCGTTTTCCGAGTGGCTTGATCACTACATCTTGCTGACCGATAAATTGATCAACGGAAATTGCAGCTGCTTTTTTATTGTGCTTAACGATCAAATAAGACGTAAACGTATCTTCAAACTGGGCTTGCTCATCACCTAGCGAGTGTGCCGGAATTTGAAACGCTTCTTTTAGTTCAATAACTGGTATGATTTGACCTCGATACTGTAACATCACTTGTCCTTGCATCACGATCTTGTCTTCAAGTGGCGCAATGGCAGTCTCAATGAGTTGAGAAGTCGGAATTCCGTAAATCTCCTCTTCACACTGAATGAGTAACACGTCCATAATCGATAACGTTAGTGGCAATTGAATGGAAAACGTAGAACCTTTGCCTTCTTCACTTTGAATGATAATTTTACCGCCTAATTGTTCAAAGGTCTGCTTCACAACATCTAAACCTACGCCCCGTCCTGATACGTCTGTCACTTCTTTTGCAGTACTAAATCCAGGCGCAAATAACAATTGAAATAAGTCAAAATCAGACCGCGACTCTGCATCGCTTTCACTAATTAAGTTGTTTTCAATGGCTTTTTTCATCACGCGTTCTCGATTAATTCCTGCACCGTCATCACTAATGTCGATATAGACGTGATTTCCACGATGATACGCTTCAAGCGTAACGCGACCTTTCTCTGGTTTTCCAATTTGCTTCCTCAAGTTAGGTGTCTCAATGCCATGATCGATCGCATTTCTTAATAAGTGAACGAGTGGATCGCCGATTTCATCAATAATTGAACGATCTAATTCAGTATCTTGACCCGAAATGTCAATGACAATGTCTTTCCCTAATTCTTTTGATAGCTTCCGGATCATGCTCGGAAAACGATTAAAAACACGTTCTACAGTCATCATGCGCATCGATAAGATGACTTCTTGTAGCTGTGAAGATGTACGCTTTATCCGGTCTACGCTACTCGTTAAATCTGGATGACCGATTGTATGTGCCACTTGCTCTAACTGTCCACGCTCAATAACAAACTCCTCAAACAGATTCATTAAAAGCTCCATGCGATCCGTATTGATTCGAACAGTCTTTGTGAGCTCTACTTTTTCACCTTGCTTCTTTTCTTTTTGACTATGCTCTTGTTTAGATTGCGCTTTTGCCAGTTGTACAGGTTGAACGGTGACACGCTCAATTTCAGAAATTCGTTCCACTTCGTTTTGCAATGTTCCAACCGAGGCATCCGTAACATAGACGAGCGTAATTGACTGATCGAATTGGTCGTTTTCAATTTCTTCTGCACTCGGGATCGATTTCACCATTTCCCCGTATTCATCAAGTTTTTGGACGACCATAAATGCACGAACAGCTTTAAGCACAGCACTTGCTTCAAACATTACTGTAATTTCATAAACGTTGAGACCAGTCGTGACTGCCTGCTCAATAACGGTTCTTTCAAATGGAAAGTAATCAATATCTAAAGAAGCCGTGACCGCCGCCTCCATTGAAGCTGCTGGCTGCTTCGTCATTTGTTCTAACTGCAAGACGAGCGTTGAGACATCATGATCGTTTTCTTCTCCACGTTCAATATCTCGAACCATTGCTTCTAAAGCATCCGCCGATTGAAACAACACATCAATCATTGCTGGCTGTAGCGATAGCTCTTCTTTCCGTAAACCGTCTAGAACGTTCTCCATCGTATGCGTGAGCTCAGTAATCGTTTTATATTCCATCGTAGCTGCCATACCTTTTAGCGTATGCGCAGAGCGGAAAATCTCTTCAATATGTAGCATGACGTCTTCTTCTTGCTCAAGTGACAATAAATGCTGTTGAACATTTTGCAGATGCTCAAAGCTTTCTTCTATAAATAAATGCAAATACTCATGTTGAGCCATTCGTTCACCTCATTGCGCTAATTACTACTTAGTTCTTATATCGGTTTACCTAAAAGATAGTTGATAGGGAAACGTTATTCACTTTTTTTCTCATGAAAAGAGCTACAGATGAACATCGGTGTTCAACTGTAGCTCTATCTTACATAAAGTATCGGCGATAAATCTGATCTTTATGTTGTTGGAATTGCTCTTCAATTTTCTGTTCTCTGTAAGCACGTTTCGTTTCGTCTTCTGAGTAGAAGCGTCGCTTAATTGTTACAGTAATGAGTAATAAATGAAAGCGCATCGTCACTCCGCCTCCTCTCAACATTTCGTTTTCTACGGTGATCTGTCCTCATTTGTCTTGCCCATTGTCACGTTGATAAAGCTCTTCATCATCGGATGTTTCCTCCTCTCAAATCGTTAAATTAATGTATATGAGAACGTTCAAATGAACGTTTCACACGAAAGTGAGTGTACGCTTTGTTTCACACTTTTAGAAGCAAAATGAACACAAAAAGACCCCATAACATTTCTGCATGAGGTCGAAGCATACGTAGTTAACCAGCGTTTATCGTGTTAAAACGTTAACACGCACTGAAATTCAACGGATTCCACACACATACAAATTGCCTATTCATTTGTTGATCAGTCGTTATTAGCTTTGTCATGTGTGTTCACCCTTTCATTATTTTCTGAATTTATTATAATCCAGCACTTCGAGGTTGTAAAGTCTTTTTGCTTTACACCATATTTTTACACAATTGTCGGACGATTCAAATCGAAGTGTATGCCTTTTTTTACGTACATCACTTGTTCAGCAATGTTCGTACAATGATCACCGATGCGTTCCAATGAACGAGCAATGTATGCGAGTTGAATAACAGCACGCTCGTCGTGACCGTTTAAAATAAATTCACGAATTGCTCGACCATATAAATCATCTAATACTACGTCGCTCTGCTCGATCCGCATAACCTTCTCTAGATCGAGGTCATGAAAAGCTTCCATTGCTTCTTCTGCCATTGCAATACAATACTCACCCATCTCAAGTAAAATACCTTTTTCGTAATCACTGAAATGAAACGGTGCTCGATGTAAATTAGACTTGGCGATTTCTACAGATAAATCACCAAGTCGTTCATAATCGGCGGTCACTTTCATCATTGCTGTTAACGTACGTAAGTCAGTGGCAACCGGTTGTTGTGTGACGAGTACTTCGACAATCGCATCATTTATTGAGAGTTCATAGTGATTAATCGTCGTATCTTGCTCGATTACTTGCTTGGATCTTTCCACGTCTTCATCATCAATTGCAATTAACGTTGACTTTAAAGACTGAAGCGACTCCATCCCCATTTGATGCAACTCACGGTGCAGATGTGCAACTTTCTCAGCTAACATTGATCTTTGCATACCATTCTCTCCTTTTACCCGAAACGGCCGGTAATGTAATCTTCCGTCTGCTGGGACTTTGGATTTTGAAATAACGCGTCTGTACGATTACATTCAATGAGCTCACCCATGAGGAAAAAAGCGGTGGAATCCGATATTCTAGCTGCTTGTTCCATTTGGTGTGTGACGAGTACGACCGTGTATTTCTCCTTTAATTTGAGAATGAGTTCCTCTACCGCAATTGTAGACAGAGGATCAAGAGCAGATGTTGGTTCATCCATAAGCAAGATATCAGGCGATGTCGCAAGCGCACGAGCAATGCAAAGCCTCTGTTGTTGACCACCTGAAAGTCCTAGTGCAGATTCGTGTAACCGATCTTTCACTTCATCAAACAAGTAAGCATCTCGTAACGATTTCTCAACAATTCCCGGGATATCTTTTTTCTTTACGCCATGAATTTTTGGTCCAAAAGCGACATTTTCATAGATCGACTTCGGGAATGGCTTCGGCTTTTGAAACACCATTCCTACTTTCTGACGTAACTCCAATGGATCGACATTTTCTTGAATCATATTTCTTCCGTTCCATTCAATTGTGCCGCTCCACGTTGCGTTTGACGTCGTGCGTATCATTCCGTTTAATGATTTCAAAAATGTTGATTTCCCGCAACCAGAAGGACCGATTAACGCAGTCACTTCGTTTTTCACAATCGTTAAATCAATCCCGTGAATCACTTGATGATCTCCATATGAGATACGTAAATCTTCAACTCGATAGGCGAAGTCTTGTAACGTTCCTGTTGTCATCGCTATTCCCCCTGAATTTTAGCCAAAACGACCAGAAATATAATCTTCACTACGCTTTTCTTTCGGGCTTTGGAAAAATGTCTTCGTATCACTAAACTCGACAATTTCTCCTTGATAAAAGAACGCCGTATCGTCAGCCACTCGTGCCGCTTGCTGTAAGTTGTGTGTAACGAGCACGATCGTATACCTTTCTTTTAGCTTTAAGAGAAGCTCTTCGATTTTTGCCGTTGCAATCGGATCTAATGCAGACGCTGGTTCATCAAGTAAAAGAACCGATGGTTGAAGCGCTAGTGTACGAGCAATACAAAGTCGTTGCTGTTGACCACCAGATAAACTAAGTGCAGATTCATGTAGGCGGTCTTTCACTTCATCCCATAAACCGACTTGCTTTAAATACGTTTCTGCGTATTCTTCTCGTTTTGCTTTTGATTTAAGACCGTGTTCTTTTAACGGAAGAGTTAAGTTCTTTAAGATCGAATTTGGAAATGGGTTCGGACGCTGAAACACCATCCCAATTTCTTTCCGAAGTGCAACTGGGTCGACATTGGTGTCTAGTAAATTTACGTCATCATAAAGAATGTTTCCCTCTGCCTTAAAACCTTTAATGCCGTCATTCATACGGTTAATCGAACGTAGAAACGTTGATTTCCCACAACCTGAAGGACCGATTAATGCGGTAATACTGTGGCGTTTAATCGGCATAGATACATTCATCACCGCTTGTTTTGAACCGTAGAAGATCGAAAGATCTGTAACGTCTAGACACAGGTCCACCTCTTGTTGCTCTTTAGTCCAATTCTGTTCAACGAACTCACGTTCCAATACCGCTTGCATGACTTTTCCTCCTTAAAGGCTTATTTTGCCGTTAACTTCTTGTGAAGCCAGCTGCCAAATACTCGTGCACTAATGTTAAAGATAAGAATGACGGTTACGAGAACTGCTGCACCACCGTCCGCAACATCTCTTAAGTCTGGGATAATGCCCTCAGAGTTTACTTTCCAAATATGAACCGATAACGTTTCAGCCGGTCTCATAATATTAAGTGGTGAATCTGATGTGAACGGGTTCCAATTCCCAAAATCTAGTTTTGGTGTCGTCATCCCTGCACTATATAAAAGAGCTGCCGCTTCACCGAAGACGAGACCACATGAAAGAATGATTCCTGTTAAGATCGATGGAAATGCACTCGGCAAGAGGACCGTCGTAATCGTGCGCCAATGGGTGTAGCCAAGTGCTAGCCCGCCTTCTTTTAACTCCAGCGGAACTGCTCGTAAAGCATTTTCACACGTTCGAATCATAATTGGTAAGTTGAAGATTGTCAGTGTTAACGCGCCTGCAAGGATGCTATAGCCCATTCCCGTTGCGTTTACGAAGATGAGTAGACCGAACATCCCAAGTACGATCGACGGTAACGATGCTAATGTCTCAATACAGACACGAATAAATGCCGTAATGCGATTGTCTTTTGCATACTCTGCCATGTAAATTCCGCCAGCTAAACCGAGTGGAATTGTGAACATCATCGTCCAAAGTAAAATGTAGAAGGAGTTGAATAGTTGATCTTGAATTCCTCCGCCTGCTCGGAACGAACTTGATTTGGACGTTAAGAAATCCCAGTTTACTTGTTGAATTCCGAGTGTTAATACGTAACCGAGTAATGCGGTCAAAATAATGACGATGATGGCAGCAAACATTGTCAGTACAACGGTCGCAGTTTTGTCTGCTAGCTTTCTACGCTGCATTACACTTTCCTCCTTGAAGCCAGATACCGAACAGTTAAGACGAGAATATAAGACATGACCATGAGCAACAATCCAAGCGTCCAAAGCACATTGTTCTCCGCACTTCCAAACGTTGTGTGGCCCATATTCAGCGTAATAATCGTCGTCATCGTAGCTGCTGGATCTAATAGTGAGTCAGGTATAATTCGTGTGTTTCCAATTACCATCTGAATCGCAAGTGCTTCACCGATGGCACGAGCCATTCCAAGAATGACTGCGGTGAGTAAACCTGGGATCGCCGCTGGTAGTAAAACACGTCGAATTGTTTGCCATCTCGTAGCTCCAAGAGCGTAAGAGGAATCTCTAAGACCGTCTGGTAAACTTTTGAGACTATCTGCAGATAACGTTGTAACCGTCGGAAGGATCATGACTGATACAACAACAACTCCTGCGACTAAACTATAGCCTGAGCCGCCAAACGTATCACGAATCCATGGAACAAGTACGGTCAAGCCAATATAGCCGTACACGACCGATGGAATTCCTACGAGAATCTCAATGACCGGTTGTAAAATGCGCTTACCCCAACGTGGAGCAATTTCTGTCATAAATATTGCAGTACCGATACCAAGAGGTGCAACGATAATCGCGGACAGTAAGGTTACCGCAAGGGAACCAAAGATAAATGCTAATGCTCCATAACTCGGGTCAGCGCCTGAAGGATTCCAGTTTGCTGAAGTGAAAAATTCCAAAGGATTAATGCCACTTACAAAGAACGATTGCAACCCGCGCTGTGTTAGAAAGAATGTAACTGCGAGGGTTGCAACAATCGTTATTGTTGCTGCTGTATAAACGATAATTTTACCTTTACGTTCTGATTGACGCTTTTGCCCTTTTCGCTGGGTGAGTAATCGCTCACTTGCTCGCCCCTGATCCATACGATATACCACCTGTTCTAATCAGAATTTCTACCTTAACCCCAATGCTTTGCCTTTACTCTACAGGCGTTTCGTTGCCTTCAGCATCCCGTTCAACTTGCATTTCAGTTACAGAAATGTAACCTTGCTCAGGGATTAATGTGCTTTGAATCTCTTCTGAAAGAAGGTAATCTAAAAATTCTTTAACGAGACCGTCTGGTTCACCGTTTGTATATGAATGTTGGTACGCCCAAATCGGGAACTCTCCAGCTTGAACATTTTCTGCACTTGGCTCTACACCGTCAATGCTTAACGCTGCGACACTATCGTCAATATGAGAGAAGGCAAGGTAACCGATCGCACCTTCAGTATCTGCAACGATTTGACGAACGGTGTTTGAAGAGTCTTCTGTAATTCCTTCAGCAGGCTCAGCACCTTCTAATGCGTAATCAACGAACGTAGCTCTTGTACCTGAAGAATCTGGACGGTTTACGAGTGTAATATCAACGTCTTCCCCACCAACTTCAGACCAGTTCGTTACTTCTCCAGTCCATACATCAATGAGTTCGTCTTGCGTTAAATCGTCTACACCCGCTCCTGGGTTCGCGACTGCTCCCATCCCAACGACTGCAACTCGGTGGTCAACGAGGTCTTCATGTGGAATGTTGTCTTCTTCTTCAGCAAATAAATCCGAATTTCCAATATCAACTTGTCCTTGAGAAACTTGACTTAGTCCTGCTCCAGAGCCACCGGCTTGCACTTGGATGTCAGCTTCTGTATTTACTTCTTCCATGTAAATCTCTGCAGCTGCTCCAATGAGTGGTTGCATTGCGCTTGATCCTGCAAGTGTTACCGTTCCGCTTGTAGCTGCACTTGCTTCTGTATCTGTCTCAGTGTCGCTACCTCCGCTTGCTGCTTCATCAACCGTTTCATTACTTTCTTCGTCACCGTTACATGCGACAAGTGCAAATGTTAGCATAAGTCCTGAGAATGCAAATAGAGCTTTCTTTTTCATCGTTTCTCTTCCCCCTACAAGGCTTATTGATCTTTACAGCCTTACTATAGCGATTGGATGTTGAGGAGAAATGGATGATATGTAAAAAAACATTAAAGCTTTGTAAAGGTCATTCCGTGGTTAGATGTGATTTATCCTTCTTTCCTCTATGTACCAACACGTCAATTGTTAATAATAAGAAAAACCTAGCTCAGCAATGCACCCAAGCTAGGTCAAGAATTTACTTAAATTTGATCGGTATCCGTACTATCATCCTTCACTATGACTCCCTTAAAACAAAAAAAGAGAACTCCATTAAGGAGTTCCCTCTAAGTGCTTATGCTTCTTTAGGATAAACACTTACTTGCTTTCTCTTTTTACCAAGACGCTCGAATTTAACAACGCCGTCGATTTTAGCGAAGAGTGTATCGTCTCCACCTTTACCAACGTTCGTTCCTGGGTAGATCTTTGTTCCGCGTTGACGGACAAGGATTGAGCCGCCTGATACGTGTTGGCCATCGCCACGCTTTGTACCAAGGCGTTTTGAAATGGAATCACGACCGTTCTTCGTGCTCCCTACCCCTTTTTTCTGAGCGAAAAATTGTAGGTTCATGTTTAGCATTCGTCTGCACCTCCCACGATTTCCGTAACATTTATAAAGTCCCCGTATGCAGCTTCGATATCTTTAAGTGCAATGACCATGCCTTCAAGAAGAAGTTGTCCATCTTCAAACGTTCGTCCTGACCAAGTAGACGGAACAGCGGCATAAATGTAGCCACCCTCATCTCCTGCAGTCTTAACGTCCAATGGGATGTCACAAAGCGTTGCAATGGAATTAACGGCTCCAATTGCTACAGCTGAGACACCTGCACAAACGATATCTTCACCGTATTCGGCTGCGTTAGCATGACCACTTAATTCAAACGAGACTACTGTACGATCTTTATGATTTCGATGAATCGTTAATTCAATCATCGATTTACTTAGACAGTGATGCTGTCAATCTTAACTTTCGTGTAAGGTTGACGGTGTCCTTGCTTACGACGATATCCTTTACGACGCTTAAACTTGTAGATCATAACCTTCTTGTTTTTACCTTGTCTTTCAACAGTTCCAGTTACTTTCGCACCTTCAACGTAAGGAGCTCCTACCTTCGTGTCGTCTCCACCTACAAAAATAACACGGTCAAACGATACCGCTTCACCAGCGTCTTCAGTAAGCTTCTCGATGAAGATCGTTTGACCTTCTTCTACCTTGATCTGCTTTCCGCCTGTTTCAATAATTGCGTACATGTACTGCACCTCCCGATTTCTAAGACTCGCCATCCAAGGTGTTCAACAAATGTGAACTTCATACCCCTTCTGCGCGGTTGTAGTTTGGGGGTTCCAAACAACATAGAAATGTTACCATACCGACGGCTCTCTGTCAATCATCACAAGGTGGAATCATCCCTTCTCCAATCGACATTTGGCTACGATAATCATTATACCAATAACGAAGAAGATCGTGCTCTTCAATCTGTATTCCTTTTTCTTTAATCATGTAGATCGTTTGCTTTTCTTTATAAAGCCGCTTTAACGCTTCTTGAATCGGCATACTTTGCGAGACGTAACGCACAACTGGATCTTTTCGTGAACGCTGTTTTCGAACTCGTTCCAGCAGAAAACGTTGATATCCGAACGGTTGTTGCTTCCACTCTAACACATTAGCGAGCAACAAGAAGCTAAGTACAAACCACAACTGCAAATGTAGCGGAAAATAAATCATCGTTATACTAGCACAAACGATTAAGAAGCTTAAAGACAAGTAAAGTGATTGTTTCAACGCTAGTCGATACGGTGAAAATTTTGCAAGCGTTAATTGCATGATGCGACCACCATCAAGTGGCAAAATCGGCAATAAATTGAACAGTAGGATGGTTAGGTTGTGCAAAATAAAAAGCGAATGATCAGCGTACGACCAAAACGGTAAATAAGAGTACGCAAAGTAAGAAAGCAGCATTAAATGAAAATGCTGCACGGGTCCAGAAAGGGTGACAATGAACTCTTCGTGGAAAGGTCGGTTCCCATATTCTTCTGTTTCTAATACGCCACCAAACGGTAGCAATTCCACTTTAACAATCCGCCATCCGAAATACTTTGCAGCAAGCGCATGGCCGAGCTCGTGACAGAAGATGATGCTAAATAGCATAAGCAACTCACGAAAATAACCAGTAGCCACCCCAAGACCAATGACGACCCAAAACAGCGGGTGAATGCGTATCCGTTTAAAAACATCAATCAAATGTCATCACTTCACTCGGGTCAATAAACTCATCATCACTACGTAACCCGAACATAAACTGACCTCCACCATTATCACTTGATACGGTTCCAATGGAGTCTCCAACTGCAACGTGATCATAAACGTGGACATCAATCGTCTGTAAAGACCCGTACATTGCTTCTGTACCGTCTTCGTGTTGGACGACGATCGTTTGACCAAAACCTTCATTCTCACCTGCCCGTATAACGACACCAGGCCTTACTGCTGTTACTGCTGCATTTTCCATCGTTTCAACGACAATTGCTTGACCATTTTCCGAAAAGCTTTCCGTTACTTGGATTTCACCTGCCGCTGGCATTGCATATCCATCAAATGATGGCTCTTCGTTCGTTACATTTGGGTTAGCAGGTAGGAGCGCAAGCGGATGACCAAATTGCTCTTCATACCATGAAGATACCGCAGCAAATTGAAACTCGTCTTGATAGAGCGACAATGCTGTTTGTTTCGTTTCGTTAAGCGAAGGATGATCCGCTTGCACAACAATTGCAGTAATCAAAAACAACCCGAGTGCTGCTACCCATTGAATAAAAAAGCGTTGTTTTACCTTCTCTTTTTTCTTCTGATTCGCTTCTGAAACCTCTTCGTTTCGCCACATATAGAATTCCGGTTCGTGTTCATTCATCTCTTCTCGACTCGGATAATACGAATAAAACGGTAACTCTTTTTCGTTATGTTTTTTAGGTTCTTGCTCTTTTCGAACCGTTGTTTCTTTTTTCCTCTTTTTTTCTGCCTCTTTACGAATGCGATCCAATTGATCACCCATGTCTTACCTCCATTCCTAACGCTTGTACATTTATTTAAACGTATGAATGGTGGCAGCTAGATATGTTAACAGATGAGACAAATCCCTCGATTTAATGGTCCAAGTGAAAAATAGTGCTATACAAACACAAAAATCTGCTGAGAACAATTCCCAGCAGACTAATTTATGAGTTCGCTCTTAAGCCAAAGAGTGATTTTATTTTTGCAAAGAAGCCTAGCTTTTGTTTTTGCGACAACAAAGGCACAGACTCTCCAAGAATTCTTCTTGCGATATTTCGATAAGCAAGGGATGCAGCTGTATTCGGCGTTGTTGCTACAGGCTCACCACGGTGAGAAGCCTTTAGAACATTCTCATCTTCAAAAACAACCCCTAATAAATCCAATGAAAGTGTATCCACAACATCATCAACATCGAGTAGATCTTCAGTTTCATTCGACTTAGAAGCTTTACGTACTCGATTGACGATGAGCATCGGTTTATCTAGCTCTTGTTCAACAAGACCAGTTACTCGGTCTGCATCTCGAACAGAAGGGATATCTGGTGTTGTGACAACGATGGCCCGATCCGCACCAGCAATGGCATTGCGAAACCCTTGTTCAATCCCTGCAGGGCAATCAATAATTAAATAATCGTAATCTGGCTTTAATTCATCTACGACTTGTTTCATTTGCTCAGGTGTGACGGATGATTTATCCTTTGTCTGTGCGGCTGGTAATAAATGCAAGCAATCAAACCGCTTGTCACGAATTAATGCTTGTCGCACCTCACATTTCCCTTCAAGCACATCAACAAGGTCATAAATAATGCGATTCTCAAGCCCCATCACAACATCTAAATTACGTAGTCCAATATCGGTGTCGAGGAGGCACACTTGTTTTCCTTGTAGTGCCAATGCTGTTCCAATATTTGCTGACGTTGTTGTTTTTCCAACGCCGCCTTTCCCGGATGTTATAACAATTGCTTCTCCCACAGCATATCCTCCTAATCCATTTCATTTTTGCGATCACGTCTAAAAGCAGCAAGTCCGCTCATTGCGTGAAAAACAATGTCTTCTTCTTGATGTTCGATACACGCATACTTCGGTTCAGTTTTCTTCATTTCTATTGAACGTTCTGCACGCGTAGCTTCAGTAAGATACAACCGATCTGCAATTGTAATTTGAGAAGGCACCATCACTGACGCCGCAACGATTGCATTTTCATTGCCATCAATACCCGCTCTTGCGATTCCTTTTAATGCGCCTAAAACGTAAACGTCTCCCGCAGCTTCTACAGCTCCACCAGGATTCACATCGCCAAGAATGAGCAAGTCACCTTTCACCCTGAGTACTTGTCCAGAGCGTACGAGTCGAGTAAACGTCGTTAATTCTTGTTGTTCTTGTTGCTTTTTAGCTTCTTTTTTTGTCATCACTTCGCTAATTAGCTCATCAACAACAATCGCGCCGGACTCTTCAATAACCTGTTGAATTTCACGCTGCTGCTCTTGTTCTAAGTATCGCTTTCCTAAATGAACACGTACTGAGACATCTTTATTAGGATCGAAAGCGGAAAGACTTTCTGTTAGCTTCAATTTCAGTTCAGTAATCATCGCATCATAACCGCATTGGTCATTTAAGTGTATGATGATTCCGTCCTTCGTTCCTTTTATCGTTACGTTTTGCTTTTGAACGCTTGTTTTCACCGTCTCACCCCGACCTAGTTTCCATTAGACATACAGAGTTCATCCGTAACTAATTCAACATTTATTATACGTTCTCCTGCTGACGATCGCGATCTTCGAGCATCACGAAGAATTTACGAAGTGGGAATATGAGTAATATCCCAAATGCCCCATTTAAAACGACTGAGGGTAGCAAACGAGTTGCAGCAAATTCTTCAAATGTTACCTGAGCAATTCCAGTCCATGTGTACATGAGATAAATTAATGATTCTAACGACGCCACAGCAACCATAACAATGACCAAAACGACAAATGGTCTAGATTGGACTGCGCGGAAATTAAACCCTGTCATATACCCAATGAGCGCATATGAAAACGTGTAAATACCAATGACAGTGGAATAAACAATATCTTGAAACAATCCAAGACCCATTCCGTAAAAAATTCCCGATTTTGAACCACGATAAATGGAAATTAATATGACCGTAACGAACGCAAACCGTGGTACCCAAAATAAGTCCTGTTCAGTAGACGGCGGAAAGAAGACTTGGAACCAGGTCCCTTCAATAATGAAGAAGAATGCGACAAAAGCAGGAAGCAAGTAACGCATTAATCGTCACTCCCTTCACTTTCATCTTCTTCCTCTACAATCTCTTCATCTTCTTGCTGAAGGAATTCCTCTTGGATTCCGTCAATATTATCCACATTACGTTCGATCACTAATACGTGATTCAAGTGGAAAAAGTCCGCGGACGGCTCAATATATGCATTTTGTGTTAATCCATATTCATCGACTTGAACGTCTACAATTTCACCAATCGGTAAGTCAGCAGGAAAGAGACCGCCAAGTCCAGAAGTGCTAACAAACTGCCCTGGCTCTAATTCATTTTCAGAGTCTACTTTTTGCAAAACGAGAAGATCTTGGTCAACATCCCAGCCTTCGATAAACCCGACAGCCGGATCGCCTTCTTCCGAACTCACTTTTGCAGAGACTCGATTCGTTCGTTCTCCATCACTTAGCAGTTGAACTTGTGACGTGAATGCACTCGTATATTGAACTCTACCAATCAGACCTTCTTCGGTTATCACTGCCATGTCCGTTTCAATACCGTGCTGCGTTCCTCGATTAATGCCAATCGTTTCTGTCCATCGATCTGGCTGACGATCAATGACAAGTGCTGGAATTGTATCAAATGAACTTAAGCTCTCCATACCTTCATAAAGGCTTGTCAAACTATCGTTTTCTTCGCGAAGTCCTTCTATTTCAGAACGTAACATCGCATAGTCATTCAATTGACCTTTTAGTCGTTCGTTTTCTTCATGGACGTTTAGGATATTAACAAAATCGTCGTAAATATCCCGAACAAAATAAGCCGGGCGTTGAAACACAGATTGTACAACCCCAACAGAATCACGCATGATTTGTTCAGGAATGGTCGCCTGCTCACGTTCTCTCATCGTAAGGCCAACTAAAATAACGAGAATAATGATGCCGACCATAAGTAAAATTAATCGTTTGTTTGAAAAAAAATGGGGCATGCAAGACACCTTCTACTCTCGCAACTAGAGCAAACCCTGCTCCGTTCACTATAGTAACTGTTTCAATCAATACTGAATAGACGTAGACATCCGTCGATGTGACGAATGTCCAGTCTTAGAAATGCATTACTAATTGCTTGACTCGTATTATTTACGATTAGAACGAGCTGTAATTCCTGCTCTTGATCTAAATAAGTGTAAATTCTCTAGTGCTCGACCAGTTCCAAGCGCTACACAATCCAATGGCTCCTCTGCCACAAGTACTGGCATGTTCGTCTCTTCACCAAGACGCTTATCTAGGCCTTCTAAAAGTGCCCCGCCTCCTGTGAGTACGATGCCTCGGTCCATAATGTCTGCCGCAAGTTCAGGTGGCGTACGTTCTAGTGTTGATTTGACCGTCTCAATAATGGTCGTAATTGTATCTTCTAACGCTTGTGCTACTTCATCTGCATCAATTGAAATCGTTTTTGGAAGTCCAGTAACAAGGTCACGACCACGGATATCCATTGACTCGATCTCTTCTTGCTTCTCAGCAGAACCGATTTCCATTTTCAATGCTTCTGACGTACGCTCCCCAATCATAAGGTTGTAGGACTTCTTAATGTATTGGATGATTGATTCATCCATCTCATCACCTGCAACACGAATCGATTGGCTCGTAACAATACCGCCTAATGAAATAATTGCAACTTCAGTCGTACCTCCACCGATGTCTACAACCATACTACCTGTAGGTTCCCAAACTGGTAAGTCTGCACCAATTGCTGCTGCAAACGGCTCTTCAATTGTATATGCTTCGCGAGCACCCGCTTGTTTCGTCGCATCTTCAACGGCACGCTTTTCAACCGCAGTAATGCCAGATGGCACACAAACCATGACATTTGGTTTACGCGTGAAGATTGAGCGATTCTTTTGTGCTTGTCGAATGAAATATTTCATCATCGTCGCTGTTGTATCAAAGTCTGCAATCACTCCGTCTTTCATTGGGCGAATCGCGACAATGTTCCCAGGCGTACGACCGATCATATTCTTTGCATCGTTTCCTACTGCTTCAATTTGTTGATTATCTGATCTTGTTGCCACAACCGAAGGTTCTCGGACGACAACCCCTTTTCCTTTTACGTATACGAGTGTATTTGCAGTTCCTAAGTCAATGCCTAAATCCTTTGAAAAACCACCAAACATCTATGTATCTCCCTTCATTACCTTCACTTTACTTAATCGTTTTTTATAATCAGTTCGTTACATTTACACTAAATAAAATAGTACTTCAAAGCGAAGTAAAGCAATTCAACGATCTAAATTTCCCTTACTTATTATACGCAACTTTACTCTAAAAACATAGTTGAAAAGATTGCTTTCACAAATTTCCTCAATTCGTCACAAACATAGTCATTATGCATGATCATTTGCAGGACTTTTGCAACTTTGTTTGCGAATACTTTTTATATCGTAACAAATAAACCGCCCTTTTCGATAGCAAAAAGGGCGGTTTATTTTAGATAACTTCTAATTCTCGTAAACTTACATACTTATGATCACCAATCACGATGTGATCTAGAAATTCTATGCCTAATAATTGACCACACTCAAACAGTCGCCTTGTGACAGCTTTATCTTCTTCGCTCGGCTCTGGATCACCTGAAGGGTGATTGTGTAAGGCAATAACCGATGCAGCAGAACGACGAATTGCTTCTTTAAACACTTCTCTTGGATGGACAATTGAGCTATTGAGTGAGCCAATGAACAACGTCTGTTTGTGAATAACCTGATTTTTCGTATTTAAGTAGATCGCAACAAAATGCTCTTGCTTTAAAAAACGCAAATCTTCCATTACAAGGTCTACAGCATCGTTTGGACTACTAATAATTGCACGACTTTTATCACTTGTCGTATGAATTCGTTTGCCAAGTTCTAATACTGCACGTATCTCAATTGCCTTCACCCGACCAATACCTTTGATCGCTTGCAACTCTTCCAGAGTTGCTTCTTTCAGTGGTAACAACCCACCAAATGCCGTTATAATTCTTTGACTGAGTTCTATTACTGACTCTTGTCGACTGCCTGTCCTAAGGAGGATGGCTAACAACTCTACATTCGAAAGCTTATCAGCACCTTCTAACATTAAGCGCTCACGAGGGCGCTCTTCATTAGGTATGTTCATTACAGGTAGATGCAACACAACACCTCTTCTTTCACTCGTTTTGTGCCCACTTTGGTACAACACCAAATGGTTGCAATTCCTTGTATACGCGTGAGAGCGGGAGCCCTACTACGTTGTAATAGTCGCCTTCAATCCGATCGATAAACAATGCAGCATAACCATTAATCCCATATGCTCCAGCTTTATCGTAAGGCTCTTTTGTATCCGTATAGTGATTCAGTTCTACTTCTGTTAACGTCTTAAAATGGACAATCGTCTCCACGCTAAATTGAGTATGCGTTCTAAGACTTCCAATGTATACACCTGTCACAACACGATGAGTTCCACCTGACAACGTGCGTAACATTCTTTTTGCTTCTTCTTTCGTTCTTGGTTTACCGAGCATACTGCCATCATCAACAATCGTATCGGCAGTTAGTATCACTTCATTCTCTTTTAACGCATCCCGCTGGGCAACTGCCTTTTCTTTCGCTAACCGAACAGCATTTTCGTTCGAAGAAGATGTGTCGTCAAAACACTCTTTAACACTACGGGTACGGATCTCAAATTTGTAGCCCATTTCTTCTAGCAACTGAATTCTTCTTGGTGACTTCGAGGCAAGAATTAACTTCATCTAGTACTCCTTTTTTCTTTCTATTATCTCAGCTTAAAGACTCGAAAGCCATCCATCGAAATTCACGACCGCTTGCACCCAAGCGTCGTCTTGCTCAGCATTCTCGATTGCGTCTGCTAACGATTCATAAAGTGCCGAGCCTTCTTCACTGGATTGAAGTACAGATTGTGATTGTTCTGTAATTGAAGAATTGATCTCTGAACTTGTTAGTGCTTGTTCAATGATCTGCTTTACTTCTTCTGTTGCTTGTCGTTGTTCTTCATCCGCATTTGTACTCGTAAGATCAAGCGATTTCACAAAAACATCAAGTCCGTCAGCTTCAAACGCTGGCAAATATTCATCTGCCGCTTGTCCAGAAGCTGCGACCGCCACATATAAAAACACGTGATCACTTGATGCCGGGGCATGCAATACACTTGTATAGCCTTCACTTTCAAGTTGTTGTTGTGAACTTTGTCCCGCTTCAACCGTTGAAAACGCACCCGCTTGTACGACATCGACCGATAGTTGTACGTCTTGATCATTCTCTGACTGTTCAGTTGCTTGCACAGGAGCTGACTCTTCTTCATTACTCAACATCCATTGTTCTGCCGAATCTGTCGGCGAAGACGTCGTCACCACTTGTAAAAGCGGCAACCCAAATAGTGAACCGATAGCAAGTGCTAACACAATTAACCCTGTCATCTTAATATGTTGAAAAGGAATCGGCATTTTGTTCCTTTTCTTCGGGAAATTGAATTTCCTTTTCTTATGAAACGGTAAGCCAGGTGCCTTTTTCATTGACACGGGTTCATACTGACTTCCTTCCCGTTGCTCCCACTCTTTTCGCTTTTCTTGGACATTGATCGTCTCATTGTGCTCCACTTTCTGCTCTTCTTCTACGTCTTCTTCTTTGTTTAAAACGTCCGTTTCATTCGTTTGCTCACTGTCTACTTCTGTTTTTTCATCATAGACTTCTCGTTTTTCTTGCACGTCTTTTTGTTGGTCTTCCTCCACTTCATTCGTTTCTACTTGATTGTGATCTGGTTCTTTTGAAATTGGTTGATCCTCATTATTTTGTGGAAATTTGAATGTCATGCGATTATTTTCTCGTTCCAAGTGACATTCCCCCATGTCGGTAATAGAATAGGCTTACCGTATCATAGGCAAAAATCAAACGTTGATGATTTGTGTCAGACGCTTTGATCGTTTTGTCGACATGATCTCTGTTAATATCCTAAAAATAACCCTTGAAATGAAACCGTAAGTAAGGTTGCAAGTGCAATCCAAGGAGCAAAGGGAAAAGGTGTACTTCGCTTTTTAATAACGAGCAATCCGTAGACTGACCCAAACAACGTTGCCAGCATAAACATGACTAGAAAATGACTACTGCCGAGTGCAATCGCAAGCACCGTAAACAACTTCACGTCCCCACCACCAATTCCTCCATGAGAAAGAATCATGATCACCCACAAACCAACAAAAACGAGAAATGCCATTATAAATGGTTCTGCGAGAAACGGAAAAGGATCAAGCAAACTTCTATGCAGGAGAAAATAACAGAAGAAAACGAGTAAAACCCGATTTGGAATCATCATTTTGTAAAGATCTGTGGCAGTAACGAGAATACAAAGGGAAAAGAGGAGTAAAAGAAACATAAAGTGAGGAAGTGATTGTTGAAGAACAAACGCAAGAACAAACAAAATCGCGGTCGTGCATTCAATGAGGGGATATTTCATCGAGATGCTGGCTTTGCATTGTGTACATTTCCCACGTTGCCATACAAAGGACCATAGTGGAATTAATTCTGTCCATTGTAGAGTGTGTAAGCAATATCGACAATGTGATCTTGGGGCGACGATGGACTCGCCGTTTGGAACTCGTGTCGCAATGACTGAAAAAAATGAACCAAACACTAGCCCAACTACGAGTAAAACGAAGACGATGACCAAAACTTCTAACCTTTCTTTCTGTAAACAACCTAAGCATACACCACTTACAAATAAAAATTCGCCGTCGAAGAGAAAATCCCTTCTCATTCGACGGCGAATTTTAGAAAAAAGCTCGAACTTCTGAAATTAAAAACAACGACCCGACAACGACGATCACATCTTGATCATCAGCTTCCCGTAGAACATGTTGAACAGCTTTATGACTGTTCACTTCAGCACGGGCTTTGAACGGAACTTGTTCAATGATTGCATGTGGATCCATTGCCCTTACATGATCAAAAGACGTAAACGTAATCGATTCAGGATGCAAGGCGAGCAGTGGTTCAAGCATTTGTTGAACGTCTTTTTCTACCGTCATGGCAGCGATAAAATGAAGCTTACGACCTTGAACACTCGTTTGTAAGTACGATGATAATCGCTCAATCCCCTCAGGGTTGTGCGCACCGTCCAACAAAACTTGTGGGTTCGACCTAACTAATTCTAAGCGACCTGGCCAAAACGCAAGTTCTAACCCTTTACGAATCGCATTTGCTTCCACGAGATAGTCATCATGTGATGTAAGCTCTTCTACAATTCGAATCGCAAGTACTGCATTCTCGACTTGATGAGCCCCCCGCATTCGAATCGTAAGAGCAGAGTACGTAGATTGTTCGGTTTTAACAGTAAACGTTGATCCTTCCTCATCAAGCTGATCAATTTGTAAAGACACATCATCATGAACAATGGAGACTGACGCTTTCTTTTGTTTAGCTACTCGTAAAATGACGCTAAGCGCTTCGTCGTTTGCAACAGTCGTTACGATTGGAGCGTTTCCTTTGATAATACCGGCTTTCTCAAACGCGATCTCTTCAATCGTATTCCCTAAAATGTGCATATGATCTTGTCCGACATTTGTAATTGCTGTGACAAGTGGATCAATGACATTCGTTGAATCAAGTCGTCCACCAAGACCAACTTCAAAAATGACGAGATCCAGCTCCTTTGCATTTGCAAAATGAACCATCGCAATGAGCGTTAAAATCTCAAATTCCGTTGCCGGTCCGTACGGATGATTCACCCGTTCAAGTGCTTCTCTTACTGAACTCGCAGCAGCTGTAAATTCTTCTTCTGAGATTGGGCTTCCGTTAATGCTAATTCTCTCTTCAAATTGTACAACGTAAGGGGACGTAAATGTCCCCACATTGTAACCGGCTTGTTGCATGATCTGACGTACATACGTAACAGTTGAACCTTTCCCGTTCGTACCACCAATATGAACGCTATTAATTGCACGCTCTGGATGTCCGAGTCGTTCAAGCACTGCCTCAATTCGTTCAAGACCAGGTTTTATTCCGTGATTGCGATGACTCAAAAGCCAGTCCATGGCCTCTGAAAAATTGTTCATGAACACGTTGACTCCTTTAATTACTTGAGTTTCGCGATTTCTTCTAGTCGCTCTTCCACTTTTTCACGTTTCATTTGATAATCGGTGAGCTTTTCTTTTTCCGCTTCAACAATCGATTCAGGTGCATTGCTTACGAATTTCTCATTCGACAACTTGCCTTCAAGACGTTTAACCTCACCGTCTAACTTCTTCTTTTCACCCTTTAATCGCTCAAGTTCTGCCTCAACATCGATCAAGCCTGCAAGAGGAATATAAATCTCAACGCCTGTTAACACATGCGACATAGCTTGGTCTGGTTCACTTAAATTCTCATCAATGACGAGCGTTTCTGGACTACAGAAATGCTCAAGATAATGCTTCCCACGAAGGAGTTGCTCACTTGATTCTGTTGTTGTCGGTTTCATATGAAGTGGAATTGGTTTTCTTGGTGCAACGTCCATCTCTTGACGAGTGTTACGGATTGTTCGAATAACAGCTTGATACATTTCCATATCTGAAAACGCCTGCTCATCTTGCCACTTCTCTTCCACTTGTGGCCACGCTGCAATCGTAATTGACTCACCTTCATGTGGTAAGTGTTGCCAAATCTCTTCTGTAATGAACGGCATAAATGGGTGTAAGAGGCGTAACGTTTGATCTAGAACGTGTGCAAGGACAGACTTTGTCGTGTTTTGTTCTTGTTCATCTTCACCGTAAAGAGGCAATTTCGCCATCTCGATATACCAATCACACACATCATCCCAAATAAAGTTGTAAAGAAGCTTACCTGCTTCACCAAATTCATAGCGATCCATCAATCTCGTTACTGACGAAATTGTCTTTTGTAGTTTCGCTAGAATCCAACGATCATGCGTCGCTGTGACATGACTCAAGTCAATATCTTCTTTCTTGAATCCTTCCATATTCATAAGCGCGAAACGAGACGCATTCCAAATTTTATTTCCAAAATTCCAGTTCGCTGTGACTTTGTCCCATTGGAACTTTAAGTCATTACCAGGCGTTGTTCCGGTTGCAAGCGTGAATCGAAGTGCATCAGCACCGTACTTCTCAACAACATCCATCGGATCGACACCGTTACCGAGTGATTTACTCATCTTACGACCTTCTGAATCACGAACAAGTCCATGAATAAGCACATCTTTAAATGGACGCTCACCCGTAAATTCAATACCTTGGAAGATCATTCGAGATACCCAGAAGAAGATAATGTCATAGCCTGTAACCAGAACATTTGTCGGGTAGAAACGCTTAAAATCATCAGCTTCTGTATTTGGCCAACCCATCGTTGAAAATGGCCACAATGCAGAACTAAACCACGTGTCTAATACATCTTCATCTTGCGTCCAGTTTTCAAGATCTTTCGGCGCTTCTTTTCCTACGTACAATTCTCCTGTTTCATTATGGTACCAAGCAGGAATTTGGTGTCCCCACCATAGCTGACGAGAAATACACCAATCACGAATGTTGTCGAGCCACTGTAAATACGTACGCTCAAAACGTTCAGGAACAAACGTTACTTTATCTTCTTTTGATTGAAGTGCAATTGCTTCTTTAGCAAGTGGTTTCATGTCGACAAACCATTGCGTTGATAAATACGGTTCCACTACTGCACCGCTACGCTCAGAATGACCAACTGAGTGAACGTGCGTTTCAATGTTAAAGAGCACGCCAGATTCTTGTAAATCTGCAACGATTTGTTTACGACATTCGAAGCGATCTAGTCCTTGATACCCTTCAGCGTTTTCGTTCATCTTCCCTGCTTCATCCATGACGAGTACACGTGGAAGTTCATGTCGGTTACCAATTTCAAAGTCATTCGGATCATGCGCCGGTGTAATCTTAACAGCCCCTGAACCAAATTCTCGATCAACATACTCATCGGCCACAATCGGAATCTCACGCCCGACAATCGGTAAGATTAGCGTCTTTCCGATCAAATGTTTATAACGCTCATCTCTCGGGTGAACCGCAACCGCTGTATCTCCGAGCATCGTCTCTGGTCGTGTTGTTGCCACTTCAATAAACCCGTCTTCGTCTTTTAGCGGGTAACGCATATGATAAAACGCGCCTTCGACTTCTTTGTATTCTACTTCAATGTCAGACAAGGCGGTTTGTGCAGCTGGATCCCAGTTGATAATGTATTTCCCACGGTAAATCAAGCCTTTTTCGTAAAGACGAACAAACACTTCTTTGACCGCGTCAGATAGTCCATCATCAAGGGTAAAGCGCTCTTTCGTGTAATCAAGAGAAAGACCGAGCGTCGCCCATTGTTCCCGAATAAACTCTGCATACTCATCTTTCCATTGCCAAGATACATCTAGGAACTTCTCACGACCTAGCTCTCGTCTTGAACGACCTTCTTCTTTTAACTTCGCTTCAACCTTTGCTTGCGTTGCGATCCCCGCATGGTCCATTCCTGGAAGCCATAACATGTCGCGGCCTTCCATTCGCTTTTGTCGTGCAATGATATCTTGAAGGGTTACGTCCCAAGCATGTCCAAGGTGCAAGCGTCCCGTTACGTTTGGTGGTGGAATAACGATTGAGTGGGGTTCACCTTTATGCTCCCCCTCTTTGGATGCTTCAAAGTAACCGTTATTAATCCAATACGGATACCATTTCGATTCGGTTTGTTTCGGATCATATTTCGTGTCTAAATTGTCCGTCATTGTATTTCCTCCTTATTAAATTCAATAAAAAAAACACTTCTCCTTAGGCAAAGGACGAAGTGTTCGCGGTACCACCTTTGTTTATGAACAATCACTCATTCATACACTCATTAAAAACTGTAACGTAAGTTAACGTCTTCTCCTACTTCTGTTCAGAAAAGAATGCTCCTGGGCGACTTCTGCACGTTTCCTAGTCAAAGAACCTTTCAGCCAAGGGTTCTCTCTCTGGGTGAGGATTCCTGCATACTACTCCCAATCTTTGCATGTAATAGAATATCTTCTGTTATTGTACCGACTGCTCTAACATCCGTCAATACTGACCGTAAGAACGAAAAGGGGTGTTTAATTTGCCACGTTATTACGATCCCCCGCCCAACTATCCTTATGGGAAAAAGAAACGTCCCCATTGGGTATACAAATGGCGAGCGGCAGCTTTACAAATTTTGTTACCAATCATTTGCTTTCAACTGTTACGCTTGTTGTTTTTTCCTACATTCTTCGATGTATTCATTCTTATTATCTTGATCTGTATGTTCTGGTATTTCCAAAAGTAACGTCGTTCATACACGACAAAAAAGCAGCCACGAGGCTTAGGTTGCACTTTGCCTCATGGCTGCTTCTTGATCTTCTTTAAAACGAACCATCTCAGATAGATAGCGAAGTGTGTTTAGTTTCACTTCCAACATTGCAGTCCACTGATGTTCTGCATAGCGATTCGGATTCGTTCGGTACAACTCGACAAATTCAATCACAGGCGTTGGTGTTAACATTAACGCCTTTAACAAAGACGTATCGGCTTCCCGCCAAACCGGACCATATGCTTCATACGTACCAAAGATTGCTTGTTGGTCTAACGCATGAAACGGTTGATTCCTTGCAATGTCTTGATAAAAATAGGCCAAGTCATATGCCATATGATTCGGGCCACTTTCCTCCCAATTTGTCCACCAAGCATTTCCATCTGGTGCAATAATACCGTGGTCAAGCGAAGGCTGACCGTGACAGAATACAAACCGATAACTACCTTGGTCTTTCACATGACGCACCCATTGCTGAAATCCAGTTCTACCTGCTTGAAACATTCGTTCTAAAAAGGGACCTGCATGTAGAAAAGTCATCGTAAACGGAGAGAGAAAGCGTACTTGCTCCATTTGATCTGCCATCTGCTCCATCGTTAATCGCTGTTGATTCCAAAGTAAATCAACTTCTTGTGCGTATTCAGTCATTGCCTCTTCTTCAATCGCTTGCTCATTTTCTGAAAGCTTATGGTTGGCCGCTAAAATAGACAGCAACCTCAACTCTTTTGCCGGAGGTGATGTCAACACTTGCTCCTCAACCCACGGTTCAAGATAGTAGTCAGCACCATCATGTTCAAAAATCGGAAAATCCCCTCTCGTGCCCGTCATGAGGGGGATAATTCCTTGAATACCAGCACGTTCACCGTAGCGTAAATGATGCAAAAACGTATCGCGCTCCGAAACGGTACGTTGCCAACGCTTCATCGCCATCGGTCCTTCAGGATGGTCAACTTTGATCACTCGTTCACTCACCCAAGACCAATCACTCTGTTCATTAGCAATCGTACGAACCGCTTCAGACCAATTCGGCTCAATCATGTTTCACTTGCACCGGGATGTATATAATTTCTCCTGCTTCTACATGATTTAAATCCATGCTATTCCAACGGAGAAGTTGTTGTACCGACAACCCGTAGCGTTCAGCAATCGTATCAAGTGACTCATTCTCTTGAATGATGCACATTTTCATTTTAGTGAACGTTTCCCGGTCACCCTTATCTAACATCTCAGTTAAATACAGTGCATTTTCTCGTTTCTTTTCTTTTACCGGCTTTTCTGCTTTAGGAGCTTCTTGCTCTTCATCTTCAACGTCTTCTCGATATGCACCGTGCGACATATGAGCACTTTCATCTTCCAATGCTTCTTCATACGCTTCACTTAACGCACGTGTTTCATCGTTTGAATCTTCTTCCTCTCGTTGATGCAAGCGTACTGGAAACGAAGTATTTGAATCTACTTCTTGTTCGACTTGATGAGCATACGTATCTTCATGTTCCTCTTCAGAAACGATATGATCATCTTCAAGCTCTTCATCAACATCTGCAGCTGTTTCTAATTCAGAGTCATGATCGAACGTTTCCCCTTCATTCGTCCGATACGTTTCTTCTGCCTCTGTCTGTTCCTCAAATTCGTACTCTTCTTGCTCTACTTCTTCAAATTCATACTCTTCTTCCTCTACCTCTTCATCGGCCTCACGGGTCGCTTCAGATTCGGTATTCGGAATTTTCACTTCGTGACTAAAGGTCGGAAAAGGTTCAGGTGGATCGGCGATCGTTTTTTCCGCTTGATGTGTTTCTTGAACATCTTTCATTCCACTAATCGTCACATCTGCCGCCAATTGAATACAACTAGGCTCAGGCAAATCGTAATCAAAGCTATCTACTTGAACGTAAATCTCATCGACACTTTGAATTCGATTAAGTGGAATCGACACTTCAATCGGGAAAAAATGTTTCAACTCCCGTTCGCCAGTTTCTGTCGTTCGGACGCTATCAATCCGATGAGGTTTTCCCCCACCTTCATAATCTTGAAACACTTCTTCTTGTTCAAACGGAACATATTGCCCAAATAAATGCAAACCACCTTTAATGCTCACCTGATGCTCATCTTCCTCGATGAGAAGCTCTGGCTCCAGTTCCAGACCCAAAATCGTCTGAATCCTCTCTCCTTGATCAAGCCAGACCGATTCCTCTAGATTGAATGTTAGCGCAGAAGGCTGTTCTTGGGTCACAGACCGTTCCCCCTTTATCATAGAGTTGTTTGAAAAACCTACAACCATAGAAGACTACCCACGATGTCCGTGCAGATTTTTTGCGTACGCTATCAACGTATGAATGCACACGTCAAAATATTCGAGTTACTCTACAATAATGTCTATGCAAAAGACCATCACATCATACGAGGGCATTGCAAAAGTTTCAAAATAACGAACGGACGGTCGAATTAAACCAGGAGGCCGTTTCTTTTTTAATAATCTTTACTAGTGCCATGATTTCCACTGCAGGCGGATGCTTGCCGCGGAGGAGCGTTCGAGCCTCCTCAGGCTTCGCCTTGCGGGGTCTCGACTCGCCCCTTCTTCCGCAGGCGTCACCGCCTTCCGTTCCAATCTGGGATATTCGTTATAAGGAGGCGATGCCGCATACAAAATCACGCGGCAACCTTATAAAACGGATGAAAAATTCATTCTTTTCAGTAATCTCACATCCGTTTTTTTTCTTTTGTTTTTTTAGAAGCAAAACAGAAGTTTTTCAATGGCTTCTTTCATACGAACCAACCATTTTCTAAACTCACTTGCTATAAATCAAATGTGATTTTCATCAATAGATCTACTCTTACTCAACCACACCGTACCCCTCATTCATCAAAAAACCCGCCAAGTGATTAAACACATGGCGGGTTAGAGTGATTATCCTTTAATCCGAGCAAAGACACGTTTAGCGGCTTCAATGGTTTCTTCGATCATCTCATCTGTGTGTTTCGTACTTAGGAACATCCCTTCGAATTGGGACGGAGCAATTGAAATTCCTTCTTGCATCATTTCTCTAAAGTACGTTGCAAATAAATCAAGGTCTGCTGTTTTGGCTGACGGGAAGTCTCTTACGTGTTCATTTGTAAAGAACAAGCCGACCATAGAGCCTGCACGGTTGAATGTATGTGGAATGTCATACATTTTGGCCGCTTCTGAGATCCCTTCTTCGAGGCGCTTTCCTTGGCGTTCAAACGTCTCATAATCAGCTTCAGATACTTGAGATAGTGTTTCATAACCTGCTGTCATTGCAAGCGGGTTACCTGATAGTGTACCTGCTTGATAAATCGGGCCACTCGGAGCGATTTGTTCCATCACATCTTTACGTCCACCAAACGCACCTACAGGTAAGCCACCACCGATGACTTTCCCGAGTGTTGTAAGGTCTGGTGTAACACCGAATTTTCCTTGTGCACAGTTGTAACCCGTACGGAAACCTGACATGACTTCATCAAAGATCAAAAGACTTTCGTACTCTGTCGTCATGTCACGTACGCCTTGTAAAAAGCCGTCTTCTGGAAGAACAACGCCCATGTTCCCCGCAACTGGCTCCAAAATAACGGCAGCAATATCATCACCGTATTTTTCAAAGACGAGCTTTAAGCTGTCTAAATCGTTATAAGGCACTGTCAATGTGTTCGAAGCGGTGCCTTCTGGTACACCAGGGCTATCTGGTAATCCGAGTGTAGCAACACCTGAGCCTGCTTTAATTAACAAGGAATCTCCATGACCGTGGTAGTTCCCTTCCATTTTGACGATCTTGCTACGTCCTGTGAACCCTCTAGCGAGTCGCAGTGCACTCATTGTCGCTTCCGTACCAGAGTTTACGAACCGTACCATTTCGACAGACGGCACTCGGTCAATAACAAGGTTC
Organism: Bacillaceae bacterium JMAK1; assembly: GCA_012970285.1. Classification (GTDB taxonomy): domain Bacteria; phylum Bacillota; class Bacilli; order Bacillales; family Marinococcaceae; genus Geomicrobium_A. Next base: position 167,839 of record JIBW01000002.1, on the reverse strand, counting down.
GCCAGTTTAATTTCCATTTCGTGGGACGCACCAAAGCTCGTCCCAAGCTCAGTCGTTTCTTTTAATCGTTCTACGACTTTTTCATCGGCGTGACCTAAAATGAGTGGTCCCCACGACAAGACGTAATCAATGTACGTGTTATCGTCTTGGTCCGTAATGTAAGCACCTGAACCTTTCTTCATGTATAGACCATGATCCATGCCAACAGAGCTATACGCGCGAACAGGACTACTTACACCTCCTGGCATGAGTGGCTTTGCTTGTTGAAATAATGATTGTGATTGGTCAAACGTACGCATTAGTTACGTCCCCTTTCTAAGTCTTCATTTATCCAGCTTGCCACATCTTTGGCAAAATACGTAATGATTAAGTCTGCTCCTGCACGTTTCATGCTCGTTAGCTTCTCATTGACGGTGTCTTTCTCATCGATCCATCCGTTTACTGCAGCTGCCTTAATCATCGAATACTCACCAGATACGTTGTAAGCAACGACTGGAAGTAGGGTTTCGTTTTTCACATCTCGCATAATATCAAGGTAAGAGAGCGCTGGTTTTACAATTAAAAAGTCTGCACCTTCTTGAATATCAGAACGGGCTTCACGAAGCGCCTCCATACGGTTTGCGGGATCCATTTGATACGTCTTACGGTCACCAAATTGAGGTGTACTGTGTGCTGCATCCCGGAATGGACCGTAAAACGCTGATGCATACTTCACAGCATAAGACATAATCGGTGTGTTGCTAAATCCCGCTTCATCTAGACCATGTCGAATGGAAGCTACAAATCCATCCATCATGTTAGAGGGTGCAATCACATCCGCTCCTGCTTGTGCTTGAGATACAGCTGTTTTAACGAGAAGAGAAAGGGATTGATCGTTTTCGATCGTTCCGTTTTGAATTACACCGCAATGGCCGTGATCTGTGTACTGACATAAGCATGTGTCTGCGATCACGACAAGTTCAGGATGTTTTGCTTTTACTTGACGAATCGCTTGCTGAACGATGCCTTCTTCTGCATAAGCTTGTGTACCTACGTCGTCTTTATGCTTTGGCACACCGAACAAAATAATCGATTCAATTCCTAGACTGACAATCTGATCAATCTCATCATCCAATAAGTCTAATGAATAGTGAAACACGCCTGGCATTGAGGGAACTTCTTTTTTATAATTCTGACCTTCCACAACAAAAAGTGGATAGATCAAGTCCTCTTTCGTAAGCTTTGTTTCTCGTACTAAGTTACGCATACTGTGACTGCCACGAAGTCTACGGTGGCGATTAAATGCTTGTTGAGACACTGCACTTCACCTCGTTATAAGTATTGATAAATAGCTTCTGCTAAATGTTGAAATGTATATTCACTCGGTGCAATGAGTTGTTTAAACTCACAATGCCTTGCTTCTCGTTTCGTAATCGGTCCGATCACAAACGCTTGGCGTTTGCTATTTGTTTTTTCCCTGGAAAAGGCATTGTACGCCTTCACCGCACTAGGACTCGTAAAAACAAGCGGGTAGATCGGGTTGTTCAACATGCTAAGCTGATCTCGCGTTAAATCAGCATTTGGTACCGTTTCGTAAAAGGCGTGTACATCGACAACTGCACCTAATTCAGTTAGCTTGGTTTGTAGAAGATCACGGGATTGTTTGCTGTTTGGAATAAGAACCCGATCTCCGTACTTTACTCGTGGTTCTAGCATCTCATATAAGCTTTCTGCAGTGAACCTTTGATCGGGATTAATGAAAACGGGGTAGTCGTACCGCTTCGCTGCAGCTGATGTCTTCTGACCGACCGTGGCAATCTTCACTGAAGAAGGGACACGGGCAGCTTTATAATGTTCATAAAAATACCGGACGGCATTCGCACTCGTAAAAATAATCCAGTCATAGCGCTCCAATTCAATTGAAGCCACGTCAACGTGAAGAGGTCTTTGCATAACGAGGGGAATGTGTACTGCATCAACTCCTTTATGATGCAGTACACGCATTAATGGATCTGTCCCAACGTCTTCTTGTGACCTTGTGACGATTACCGTCGGCTTCAAGAATCTTCTTGCTCCGCTCTTACTTGAGCTAGAATTTCTTTTCCACCACGTTCAAAGAGGTTGGCTGCGGCAATTTTGCCGATTTGATCTGGATCACTACCAGTGATTTCATCTTTTAGTAACGTTTTGCCGTCAGTTGAAGCAATAAGTGCCGTTAGTGACACTTGATCGTTTTCAAGTAATGTTGCATGCGCAGCAACTGGTACAGTACAACTTCCTTCCACATTTCGTAGGAAAGAACGCTCTGCTGTTACCGTTTTAGCCACTTCTTCGTTGTGTAAGTGACGAAGAACTTGCTTTACTTCATCATCATCAACCCGACATTCGAGACCAAGTGCACCTTGACCTACGGCTGGAATGCTAATTGTTGGGTCAAGAAATTCCGTGACAATTTCTTCGCTCCAGCCCATACGTGACAACCCTGCAGCTGCTAAAATAATGGCGTCGAAGTTCTCTTCTTTTAGTTTGCGTAGTCTCGTTTCGATGTTCCCACGAATCCATTGTACTTGTAAATCCGGTCGCAATGCGAGGATCTGTGATTGACGGCGTAAGCTACTCGTTCCGATAATAGAACCCTCAGGAAGTTCGCTAAGCGTTTTTCCGCTCGTTGAAATAAGCGCATCTCGGGGATCTTCACGATCGCTAATCGCTGCTAGCGTGAAATCTTCTGGCAATACAGAAGGAACGTCTTTCATGCTATGTACGGCTAAATCCACTTCACCGTCACGTAGCGCTTGTTCAATTTCTTTCACAAACAACGCTTTTCCGCCTACTTTAGATAGTGTCACATCTAATATCCGATCGCCTTTTGTTACGATTTTCTTTAATTCAAATTCATATGGTAGACCTAGCGATTCCAGTTTACTAAGCACCCACTCCGCTTGATTAACTGCTAAATTACTCTTTCTCGTACCAATTACAATCTTTCTCATCGTTTAAATCCTCCTAAGTACGGACATCAGCCCGTGGTTCAACATGAAAGCAACCAGAAAGCAAAAAGCCTTCCGGTTGTCTCAAAAAAGATCTATACAGACATGTCTTTGGCATAACGATATTGCAAGAGCTCTTGCAACACTCTCGTTTCACCGTCGGACATAAACGCATTTCCATTCGCAAAAGATGGAGATTGGCTACGTAATTGATCAACCTTTGCTTCTGCGACTTCATCGGAAAGACCAAAAATCTCAATAAATAATGACAATGATTGCTCTCGATTGTCTTCCCCAGCCATTTCCTTCGCTCTCGTAATCGGCTCTTTGAGAAGCTGATTAACGATGCTCTTCGTATGCTTTGAAAGAACTTTACGCTCTCGATCTGTTAAGTCCGGCATCTTGCGTTCGATGCTTTCCATTGTTTCTGCTTGAATCATTAACGCCTTTTCACGCAAAGCCGAGATGACAGGAACAACCCCGAGCTGATCAATCCAATACTTGAACGTCTCAATCTCAGAAGTCATCATCGCCTCAATTTGAATGGCAGCTTCTTTACGATCTTCCATGTTAGCTGCAACAATGCCTTCTAAATCATCAATATCATAGAGATAGATCGGTTCGAGTTTGCCTAATTCAGGATCTAAATCTCTTGGAACGGCAATATCAACCATAAAGAGAGGTTTTGAAGAACGTCGTTCCATAATTGGAGCAACCATTTCTTGTGTAAGGACATATTGATCCGCACTCGTCGAAGAAATGAGAATATCGACTTCTTCAAGGTACGTATTAAGTTCTTCTATCGGCTTGGCTTCTGCTTGCATTGTCGCTGCAAGCGATTCTGCTCGTTCAAATGTCCGATTCATAACCGTAATGCTCGCTGCACCATTTGCTTCTAAGTGCTTAGCTGTAAGTTCGCTCATTTTCCCGGCACCAAGAATTAAAATGTGTTTATTAGTAAAGTCACCAAAGACTTGTTTTGCTAACTCTACCGCGGCATAACTAATTGAAGCCGGATTATCATTAATCGACGTCTCACGATGCGCTCGTTTCGCAAATGTAATCGCTTGTTTAAACAGCTGATTAAATACAGTTCCTGTAGCATCATTCTCTTGTGCAATTGAAAAACTTCTCTTCACTTGTCCAAGAATCTGTGTTTCACCTAGAATCATCGATTCTAGACCTGTAGAAACTTTGAGTAAATGCTCAATCGCTTCATCATTTTCACGAATGTCTAATACGGATTGAAATTGTTCGGGCTGTACATCAAACCACTGTGAGATAAATTTCTTTGTAAAATGTCTACCTGTATGAAGTTGGTCGACGACAGCATAAATTTCCGTACGATTACACGTTGAAATAATCGTGCATTCTAAAATGCTCTTCATATCTCGCAACATGTTTAACGCTTTTGGTAATTCTTCTTCATCAAATGCAAATTGTTCTCGCAAATCGACAGGGGCCCTTTTGTAGTCGATGCTAGCAACGATTATATGCATATCCGTCTCCACCCCACTTTTCCAATCGCTCTGCTTAGTCTACGCTCATTTCCGTACTAAGAATATCTATAATCTATTATAACACGCATCAAAAACGCTCGGTTCACTTAAAATGTGAACAAGCTCTGACACCACATCTATTTTTTATCTTTTCCATTACAACATACAACGCACTCAACTGCAAATAACGTGCTCGGTTGTTACAATTTTTATTAGTGTACCGAATCTGTACAAAAACATGTACCAAAAGAAAAACGCAAACATTATCATTAGATAACCTTTGCGTTTTATGATGTGTGATTACACTTTAAGAAGTTTGCGTATTTGTTTCCACGCCTCGTCTTTTCCGTCACCTGTTTCTGACGAAAATGGTACGTATACATCATCTTCATCAATATCGATAATTTCAATGATATTCTTAATGTGTTTCGTTCGCTTCGTTTTATTGATTTTATCGATCTTTGTTAAGACGAGCATAATCGGTATTTCAAAATGCTTTAACCAATCATACATTCTTAAATCTTCTTCAGACGGGTCGTGTCTCGCATCGATCAGTAAGACGACGCCTTTTAATTGCTCTCTTGATGTAATATACTCCTCAATCATTCGTCCCCAAGCTGCTCTTTCTGTCTTTGAGACTTTTGCATAACCGTATCCAGGAATATCTACAAAATAACAGAGGTCATTAATATTGAAGAAATTTAAGGTTTTCGTTTTACCAGGTTGTTGCGAAGTATAAGCAAGCTTTTTTCGATGCGTAATCGTATTAATAAAGGATGACTTCCCAACATTAGAACGACCTGCAAAGGCAAGTTCTGGCCAATTTTCTTCTGGATATTGCTTTGGACCGACTGCACTAATCTTTAGTTCTGCTTTATTTACGTTCATCAATCACACCACCTAATGCATGAGCGATCACTTCATCAAAATGAGTGACCGGTACAAATTCCACCGTTTCTCGGATACTTTCAGGTACATCTTCTAAGTCTTTCTCATTATCCTTCGGGAAAATGATTTTCGTAAGACCTGCGCGATGAGCACTCATTGATTTCTCCTTCAAACCACCAATCGGTAATACACGACCTCTTAGTGTCATCTCTCCAGTCATCCCGACTTCCTTTAAAACAGGGCGATTACTTAGCGCAGATAGTAGTGCAGTTGCCATCGTAATTCCTGCCGAAGGACCATCTTTCGGTGTTGCCCCTTCAGGAACATGGATGTGGACGTCATACTTTTCATGAAAACGCTCATCAATTCCAAATTCGTCTGCTTTCGACCGAATATAGCTAAAAGCTGCGCGGGCAGACTCTTTCATTACGTCACCTAGTTTCCCTGTGAGCGTTAAACCACCTTTACCATTAGCAAGCGACACTTCAATCGCAAGCGTATCACCACCAGCAGTTGTATAAGCAAGTCCTGTTGCTGTACCGACTTGGTTTTCTTCTTCTGCTTTACCGTACCGATACTTAGGTTTACCTAGAAGCTCTGTAACAAGGTTTTCTGTAACGATGACACGTTTCTTTTCTTTAGCAACAATCATTTTAACTGCTTTACGGCATAGCGTTGCAATTTGTCGCTCTAAGTTACGCACACCCGCCTCGCGCGTATAGTAACGAATCACTTTAAGAAGTGCAGCTTCACGAATTTGAATGTCTTGTTTCGTTAATCCGTGCGCTTCGATTTGCTTTGGAAGTAAATGATCGGTTGCAATCGCTTGTTTCTCAAGCTCGGTATACCCAGCGATGTGAATCATTTCCATTCGGTCTCGTAACGGTGCTGGAATTTTTGCGATTTGATTCGCTGTCGTAATAAACATGACGTTTGAAAGGTCATACGTTTCTTCGAGGTAGTGATCCCCAAATTGATTATTCTGCTCTGGGTCTAACACTTCGAGCATCGCAGATGATGGGTCCCCTCTAAAATCACTCGCCATCTTATCAATTTCATCAAGTAAAAATACTGGGTTCGTGACTCCGGCTTTTTTCATCCCTTGAATCATTTTCCCTGGCATTGCACCGACATAAGTTCTTCTGTGACCGCGAATTTCCGCCTCATCACGAACGCCACCAAGAGAAATTCTTACGAATTCACGTTCGATCGATCGAGCAACCGATTTCGCCAGTGACGTCTTACCAACTCCTGGAGGGCCAGATAGACAAAGGATTGGGCCTCGTAAAGAGTTCGTTAGTTGTTGTACGGCTAAATGTTCAAGAACACGTTCTTTTACTTTTTCCAAACCAAAATGATCTTCATTTAATACGTCCTCAGCATGAGCAAGATCAAGGCGGTCTTCGGTTTTCTCAGACCAAGGAATTGACGTTAACCAATCAATATAATTGCGAATAACAGAGCTCTCAGCAGAACTTGCTGGCACACGTTCATAACGAGCGAGTTCTTTTAAAGCCTTTTCTTCAACATTTTCTGGCATGTTGAGCGACTCAATTTTTGAGCGCAGCTCTTCAACCTCGCCGCCTTTGCCGTCTTTGTCACCGAGTTCTTTTTGGATGGCTTTCATTTGTTCACGCAAATAGTATTCTTTTTGCGTTTTTTCCATCGACTTTTTTACACGTTGGCCGATCTTTTTTTCAAGGCCAAGCACTTCTCGCTCATTCTCAAGGATCTCAAGCAGCTTCTCAAGACGCGCCTCTACACTAAACGCTTCAAGTAACGACTGTTTACGCTTAATTTGAAGTGGTAGATGCGAAGCGACTAAATCAGCAAAATACCCTGGATCATCAATGTCTTGAACAGACTTTAACGTGTCTTTAGATACTTTCGTTGACAACTTTGTGTAGTTTTCGAACTGTTTTAGTACCGTTCGCATTAAAGCCGTAGCCTTCTCATCTTCAACATCTGATGTTTGCTCAGGAATTGTTATGGAAACATCATAGTACTCATCGTTTTCATTAAACTGTTCAATTGTCGCTCGCTTTAAGCCTTCGACGAGAATTCTCGTCGTTCCGTTCGGCATTTTCACCATTTGCTTAACATACGCAAGCGTTCCAACTTCATAAAGGTCTTCTTTCTTCGGTTCATCTACAGATAAATCCACTTGGCTCGCAAGTATGATCTCTTGATCTTCTACCATCACTTGTTCTAAAGCTCGTACTGATTTCGCTCTCCCTACATCTAAATGAAGCACCATGCCTGGAAAAACGAGCACTCCACGCAACGGTAAAAGCGGAATCGATCGTTTTTCAGTTTGTCTAGACGTCAACGTCATCCCCCATTTCACATCAACGATCGCATCTATTCAAAAGTTTCTCTAATAGTATATACACAGACGGAGTTGATCTCATGATACCCATTGTAGCTCAACGACTATCACGTGTCCACGAAGGCGCACAGTTATTGCGTTAATACATCGATGATGATTGATTTTCATCCCAAACGACATTATCTGTGTTACTAGGTCGCTCTGTTCTTAAAAGAACAGCGGTAAACAATTCATCTAATGAGGAAAGCGGGATGACGTTAATTCCTTCTAAACGATGTAACACGGTTTCATCATTATCCGCTGGAATATAAGCTGTCTTTGCTCCCGCCTCTAATGCTGCCGCCACTTTAGAAGGCACACCGCCAACAGGCTTTAACGTTCCCCAAATGCTCAGCTCACCAGTAATCGCAATATCATTTCTTACTTTATATTGGTGAACCGCAGAATAAATTGCAGTTGCAATCGCTGCACCTGCTGAAGGTCCATCAATCGGTGTGCCACCAGGGAAATTCACGTGAATATCATAACTATCAACCGGTACTTTGAGGCGACGTAATACCGTCATCACGTTATCAACAGAACTTCTTGCCATACTTTTACGTCGAATTGAACGCATTTGATTTCCAGCATTTTCTTCTTCTGCAATGCCAGTAACGGTTAACATGCCTTTTTCAGGTTTTGTTTCTCTCGCTGTCGCTTCAATTTCTAATAGCATGCCTAGGTCCGCACCGTAAACTGCTAAGCCGTTTACCCGACCAACCGCAGGTGTATTATGAATCATACGTTCAGGACGTCTCGTTAATCGACTTGCGTGAACGACCCACTCAATATCATCAACAAAAATTTCGTCGCGATTTTCAGTGGTCGCAAGACCGGCTGCGATTTGCACAGTATTTACCGCTTCACGACCATTTGTGACATAGGTTGAAATTGTCTCTAGGCTTTTCTCGTTCATTGTCATCTTTAAGCGCTCTGACGCTTTTTTTGCCACCGTTGACAATTCTTTTTGTTTTAACGGTCTAAAGAATACTTCTAAGCACCTTGAACGAATCGCAGGCGGTATTTCGTCTGGCGTTCGTGTCGTTGCCCCAATCAGCCGAAAGTCAGCGGGTAAGCCATTTTGAAAAATGTCATGAATGTGTCTAGGAATATTCATATTCTCTTCATTGTAATAAGCGCTCTCTAGAAAGACTTTGCGATCTTCCAACACTTTTAACATCTTGTTTAATTGGATTGAATGAAGTTCACCAATCTCATCAATAAACAACATGCCACCGTGGGCTTTTGTAACCGCACCCGGTTTCGGTTGTGGAATACCTGCTTGCCCCATCGATCCTGCTCCTTGATAGATTGGATCGTGAACTGAGCCAATCAAAGGGTCTGCAATCCCACGCTCATCAAAGCGTGCGGTCGTTCCATCTAGCTCAATAAATGGTGCTTCATTCCCAAACGGTGATTTGCTATTCTCTTTCGCTTTGTTCATCACAAGCCTAGCTGCAGCTGTTTTACCAACACCCGGAGGACCATAAATGAGTACGTGTTGTGGATTCGGACCACAAAGAGCGGCTTCAAGGGATAAGATACCTTGGTCTTGTCCAATAATATCGTCAAGTCGTTGCGGTCGTACTTTCTCAGCAAGTGGTTCATTAAGAGAGATCGATCGTAGTTTTTGCAGTTGCATCATTTCTTTTCTTGATTCTCGGTCTACACTTACCTTTTGCGTCCGTTGATTCTTAAGTAAATTCCAGAAGTACAAGCCTATGACTACCCCAAAAAAGACTTGTACGACCATGAAAATTGACGTCCAGTTCATAGTTCTCCTCCTAAATGAGCACAATCACTTCGATTCGTGCACGGCTTCATTTATCGGTAGTATGACTCTGGACGATTGTCTCTATCCACATAAAAAAACCTGCAGATTAGAATCTGCAGGTAATCTTTCGTTTAAGCACTTTCTTTCGGTTGAACTTGATCGAGTGTAATGCTTTCTCCATCCTTTGTTGTAAGAATTGGAGATGCATCATGTAACACACAGTCTGCTGTAATTTGGCAATGACTGATATTATCTTGAGACGGTAAGTCGTACATGACGTCTTGCATAATCGCCTCAATAATCGAGCGAAGTCCCCTTGCTCCCGTTTTACGCTCAATGGCTTTCTTGGCAATTTCACGAAGAGCATCTTCTGTGAACTCCAACTCCACGTTATCAATCTCTAATAAGCGTTGGAATTGTTTCACGAGTGCATTCTTTGGTTTTGTTAGGATTTCAACGAGTGCATCTTCATCAAGCATACGCAAACTTGAAATAACCGGTAGACGACCGATGAATTCTGGGATTAACCCGTAACGAAGAAGATCTTCTGGCAATAATTTACCTAGATAATCATCATCTGTCATTTCACCGCTCTCGCCTTCAGAACCAAATCCGATGACTTTCTTTCCGAGACGACGCTTGACCACTTGGTCAATTCCGTCAAATGCACCACCTACGATAAACAGTACATTGCTCGTGTCAATTTGGATAAATTCTTGGTGCGGATGCTTTCTACCACCTTGTGGAGGAACACTTGCTGTTGTCCCTTCAAGGATTTTAAGGAGTGCCTGCTGAACGCCTTCACCAGATACGTCACGTGTAATTGACGGATTCTCAGACTTGCGCGCAACTTTATCAATCTCATCGATATAGATAATACCTTTCTCGGCTTTCTCTACATCATAATCAGCAGCTTGAATTAGTTTAAGTAAGATGTTCTCAACATCCTCACCTACGTATCCTGCTTCAGTAAGACTCGTTGCATCCGCAATTGCGAATGGCACGTTAAGAATTCGAGCGAGCGTCTGGGCCATAAGCGTTTTACCGCTACCGGTAGGTCCAATTAGACAGATGTTACTCTTTGAAATTTCAACATCGTCTCCACTCGTACTAACCGTTGAATTCACACGCTTATAATGGTTATAAACAGCTACTGACAACGCTTTCTTCGCGCCTTCTTGCCCGATGACATAATCATCTAAGATTGCATCAATCTCTTGTGGTTTCGGAACAGTTTCAAACTCAACTTCTTCGTCCGTTCCAAGTTCTTCTTCAACGATCTCCGAACACAATTCAATACATTCGTCACATATATAGACACCAGGTCCGGCAACTAGCTTGCGGACTTGATCTTGTGTTTTCCCGCAGAAAGAACACTTCAACTGACCTTTCTCATCGTTGAACTTGATCATGTTATTCACCCCTCTATTGTATAATGTAGACTACACCGAATTGTGACCCCGCGTCAAATCATACGATTTCCACCATAATTATACTGCCCATTCTTCAACAGCTTTACGTGGAGATGTGTGAATTCATTCGTGATTTTATAAAAATTCCAAGAAAAAAGCGGGCACAACAGTAGCGCCTCACACAATCAAACGATCGCTATAGATCACTATACCTGCTTTTGTGCTTGACTTACGCAACTGTTACAAATATATACGCCAGGTCCAGCAATAAGCTTCTTCACTTCAGATTCTTTCTTCCCGCAAAATGAACAGCTTAGCTCTTGGCTCTTCGTTGTTTCATCAGTCATTTTGACTACCTTCTTTCTCAATTTACAGGAATATTACTAAAAGATCAAACCGTTAACCCTTTAATGAGATGGAAAAAGGCACGATGACGCTCGTGCCTTTTAATCCCATGCATTATTCTGCACTATTCTCTTCAATTTTATCAGCTTTAACGCTTTGCTCAACGAGGAAATCAACAGCAGTTTGAATGCGAAGATCGCCTTTAAGAGCTTCTACGCCACCTTGCATTGCAAGAAGCTGACGAATTTCGTCTTTTTCACGTTGATACATTTCAGCCATCTTGTCGAGTTCTTCTTCCACTCGCTCATCGCTTGCTTCTAGATTTTCAGCAACTGCAATAGCTTCTAGAACAAGGTTCATACGAACACGCTTTTCAGCTTCTGGCTTGAACTGCTCTTTCATTCCTTCTGCATCTGTACCTGCCATTTGGTAGTACATATCCATAGAAATTCCTTGAGATTGGAAGCGTTGCTCCATCTCTTGCATCATACGATCCGTTTCAGTCTTAATCATTCCATCTGGAATATCAACTGTCGCGTTTTCAGTTGCTTTCTCAACAACTGCATCGTTATCGTGGTGCTCTTTTTCATGCTCTTTGTCTTTTTGGAGTTGCTCTTTCTTTTTCGCTTTAAGCTCGTCCAACGTTTCGACATCTTCATCGACATCTTTTGCAAACTCATCATCAAGCGTTGGAAGTTCTTTGCGTTTCACTTCATGAACTTTCACTTTGAATACAGCAGGCTTACCAGCAAGGTCAGCTGCATGGTATTCTTCAGGGAATGTTACGTTAACATCTTTTTCTTCACCCGATTTTGCACCTACAAGCTCTTCTTCAAAGCCTGGGATAAACTGTCCAGAACCGATCTCTAATGAGTAATTCTCAGACTTTCCGCCTTCGAATGGCTCTCCATCAACGAATCCTTCAAAGTCGAATACGAGTGTGTCGCCATCTTTCGCAGCATCGTCTTCAACGACAACGAGTTCTGCATGCTTCTCACGAAGTGACTCTAGTTCTTTGTTAACATCTTCATCGTTTACAGTCGTATCGAACTTTGGTACTTCAAGTCCTTTGTACTCGCCAAGTTCAACTTCAGGTTTTACGACAACATTTGCAGTGAAAATAAGAGTTTTACCTTTTTCCATCTCTTTGATGTCGATTTCTGGTTGATCAACTGGTTCGATGCCTGTCTCTTCAACCGCTTCCGAATATGCTTTCGGTAGAAGAATATCTAATGCATCTTGGTACAACGATTCAACACCGAAACGTGATTCGAACAATTGACGAGGTACTTTCCCTTTACGGAATCCTGGTACATTGACCGTTTTTTTCACTTTATCAAACGCTTGGTCAATCGCAGCGTTGAATTCTTTTGCATCTACATCTACAGTGAGGACCCCTTGGTTTCCTTCACCTTTTTCCCATTTAGCAGTCATTTATTGTGTTCCCTCCAAGTTTCATAGGTTACGCATCCATAATTACAACCATTACATTATAACATATTCGACCTTGTTTTCAATCGATGTCCGTTAGAAAAACTTGCCTAAACGTAAGTTTTCTATTAATTCGTCTGATGGTGTGCTCGAAGAACTTCAACGACTTCCTCTAATTCATCAACATCTGCACGATACGTTATTGCAATTGTTTGGAGTTGGTCTGAGTGAGCCATACCTGCATACACCATCGCTTCAAAGTGGAGTGCCGCCGCATATGTATGAACATGATAAGCCGGGAGTGCAAAAGGATACTTACTAAGCTTTAAATACTCCCATAACTGAGTTGCCGTTTCATAAATTTGAGGGCTTTCATTAAGAACTGTATGTTCAAGTAGTTGTATAACCTTCGCTTCCTTTTCATTCTCATAGTCTACAAACCCTTTTAACTCACTCGGAACGAACGAAAGCATCTGGGTATCTTTACTAACAGCCACTTGCTCTCCCCATCCTTCGTCTTTCAAATACAGCAACATCATCGTTTTTAGAACTGGACTTTGTTCATCATCAGCGAGCACCGTCTCAAGTACTGGGACCGATGCGGCAACACTGTATTCCTTAATTTGTTGGAATGCACCGATCTTTTCTTCTTCCGAACCGTAACAAAGGCGTTTTTGTAATTCTTCAGGAAGCTCCTCTCGGTCGACTTGAACATCTGACTGTTGTTCCATCCACTCTGCATTTGTCAAAATTTGTTGCATTTGCATTCGCTCTTCATCACTTAACGCTTCATTACGTAATGCACTGTTAATCCACGTAATCGCTTCTGACCAGCGGTTCGCTTCTGAAAGGGCACTGATAATGATTGATACGACCTTTCCTTCTGCTGAAGGTTGATTCTGAATTAGAACTTGACCAAGTTCTAACACGTCATCCGTACGCCCTGCTTTTAAGTAAGCTAGCAAACAGCCGTACCCCGCATCATAATGCGCGGGGTCGACGTCTAATAGAAGTTGGAACGAATCAATTGCTTCATTATAATTGTTCGTTTCCAATGCAAGTAGCCCTTTTTTTATGAGATGCGCTTGCATACCTGGAAACATAATTACTTTATTGTCATGTTTACTCATCACTCAACCTCAATTCATAAACGATCATTACTCACGCCGTTCATTCTGTTTGTTCTTACCGAAGTAAAGCACACCGAGTAACCAGAATGCAACGGTTAATAATGTCGTTGCGATTAAAAATGGCACGGCACCAAAGTTTATAATGAGCGGCATCGCTGCTGCCGTTACTAAACCACCACCGACCATCGGTTCGAAGAAGATCTGTTTGTAACCGAACGCTTTCATCGCAGGCGTCTTTTGTTCAGGGTCTACGATCTTCATAAGCATAATCCCTGTAGCTGCTACACCCATTGACTGACCGAAATCACCAATCCCGCGCTCGAACCAGAAATGCGGAATCATCCGTGGTGCTAAATAGACAAACATAATTACGTTTAATGCAACACCTACACCAGCTAAAATGATGAACTCCCATAAGTTGTCGCCGATAACTTGTAAACTAAGTGTCGCTAGTGCACTCACAATTAATAAGTCCAAAGCTGTATTTTGAATACGGCTCACAATTTGTCGATCAACGATGTCATGTTTATCATATCTCGACATAAATACTTGAACGATAATTCCACCGATCATCGCAAATGGAAACAGAGGAACATGTGCAATAATCTCTACACCAGTGTCTAACCAGAGAACTTCTTCCACCCAAACTAGAGCTTCTAATATCCAGTAACCAATAAAAATTGATAAACCGACCAAACCGATATGAAGCGCCAATGGTTCGATGGAAACTGTAGAAGTTGTCATTTGTCCCGCAGATTCACGACGATCTTGATCTAATATTCCCGTTTGTTGATCAACTGAAATATCATCTGGGTGTTTCAACGTTTCTGACTTACCCTTTCTAGCTGCGATGTTAAGCATTACAATTCCGATGACAACACCAGACAAGATCCCAACGGTTGCTAAACCGACGGCAAGATCATAACCTTCCGGAAACCCTAACGATTCAAATGTATCAGAAAGACCTGCTGCAGTACCGTGACCACCTACAAATGAAATTTCTATTAAAGCACCCGCTGCTGGGTTCGTACCAAACAATGGTGTTAAAATTATTAATACAACAGCCATACCCACCGCGTATTGTGCCCAAGAAATCGTATAGCCCAACGCCACCTGCGGCCCACCGACTTTCCATATTTCTTGAAGACGCGGTAATGCAAACCCAATAAACAGACTGGCAAAGACGACGTTAATTAATAATCCTGGAAGCTCCGCCCACACTTCATAGATCCCTTCGGTAAAAATTCCGTAAGGCATAACTTCTTCGCCAGTGACTGCAGTTATGATCCTCCCAATGACTTCTGGCCCTAAAAGAAGTGCAAAAAAACCACCAAGCAATGAACTAGGTAAAAACAGTCGTTGAAAAACGGGAACCCTTAAACGGATCCACTTTCCAATAATAAGTACAATACTAATAACCATTAAGGCAAATGCGACAATTTCAACTGTCATTAAACCACATCCTATTCATTTGTGAACCTCGCTTCTCACACGAGTTCATACGTATGTATGATACCTCTTTACCACTTCATGATTCATTTAAAACAAATTAATTTCATGAGCATAAAAATGGAGGCTTCTAGTTGAAAAGAAAGGCAACACCTTCTTTACACTTAAATGTCTTCAAATGCAAAAAGCCAACAGATAACCTGTTGGCTTTTTGTATTTATTGTTAGATTGTTCGTTCGTATTTAGCAATGTGATCACTATATTGAAGCGTTAACCCGATCTCATCTAAGCCATGAATCAACATGTTCTTCCAATACCCATCAATTTCAAATGTGTGAATCCCACCATGGTCGTCTTCAATCACTTGCTCTTCAAGGTTCACCCGTAATTCTAATGATCCATCTTCAAACCTTTTTTGCCAACTCCTTACAACTTCGAGCGGCATACGAACAGGAAGTAAACCATTTTTAAAACTGTTGTTGTAAAAAATATCACCAAAGCTTGGTGCAATGACGACTTTAAAGCCGTAATCTTGGAGCGCCCAAGCGGCATGCTCACGAGATGAGCCACATCCAAAATTCTCATCGGCAACGAGGACCGTCGCATCCTTTGCACGCTCATAGTTCAACGGAAACTCAGGATCCGGTTGATCGTTCTCTAATAGTCGCCAGTTATAAAACAAAAACTGCCCAAAACCTGTACGCTCCACCCGTTTCAAAAATTGCTTCGGTATAATTTGATCCGTGTCGATATTAACATAAGGAAGTGCTGCTACAGTTCCAACGTGCGTAGTGAATTTTTCCATTCTATCCCCTCCTTACGATGACGCCGGAATGGCATCTAGCTTTCTGACATCCACAAAATGTCCATGAACAGCTGCTGCAGCTGCCATAATTGGACTCATTAGATGCGTTCGAGCATTTTTCCCTTGACGCCCTTCGAAATTCCGATTGGACGTTGATGCACAACGCTCTCCTGCTGGAACTTGATCAGGATTCATTCCAAGACACATGCTACACCCTGCATCGCGCCATTCAAATCCCGCTTCAATAAAAATAGTTGCCAAGCCTTCTTCCTCTGCTTGTCGCTTCACTTTTACGCTACCCGGAACAACGAGAGCTCGAACAGATTTATCCACTTTCTTTCCTTTTATATAGCCTGCAGCTTCACGCAAGTCACTAATGCGAGCATTTGTACAAGAACCTAAGAATACGTGTTGGATTTTAATATCTTCCATCTTCGTACCTGGTTTTAGATCCATATATTCAAGTGATTGCTCAATCGCACGGCGTTCAGAATCAGTTTTTCCGTCTTCCGGCGAAGGTACCGTACCGTCGATTGTCACTCCTTGACCAGGGTTCGTTCCCCACGTAACCATTGGCTTTACTTCACTCGCATCTAGTACGAGTGTCGCATCAAACTTCGCATCAGGATCACTCGCAAGTTGCTTCCACTCTTCTACAATAACGTCGTATGCATCGCCTTCAGGTACATTCTCTCGTCCTCGTAGATAGTCAAACGTTACTTGATCAGGGCTAATTAACCCAGCACGAGCACCGCCTTCAATCGACATGTTACAAATCGTCATGCGCTCTTCCATCGTCAAACCTCGAATGGCTTCACCACGATATTCAACAACATGACCTGTTCCGAAGTTCACCCCGTATTTAGCAATTAACGCTAAAATGATGTCTTTTGCAGTAACACCACTTTCTAAACGACCATCGATCACGACTTCCATCGTTTTCGGTCGGTCTTGCCAGAGTGTTTGTGTCGCCATAACATGTTCTACTTCGCTCGTCCCGATCCCGAATGCTAGGGCTCCGAATGCACCGTGCGTTGACGTATGACTATCTCCACAGACGATTGTTTTCCCAGGTTGAGTCAGTCCAAGTTCGGGTCCGATAATATGAACAATACCGTTGTTTGGACTGTTCAAACCTGCCAGTTCAACGTCAAAATTTTTACAGTTTTCTACGAGCACATCGATTTGCTTTTTCGCAATTTTATCAGTGATTGTCTCCCGATCTTTCGTAGGAATGTTATGATCCATCGTTGCATACGTCAAATCAGGTCTTCGCAGTTTACGATTATTAAGGCGTAGTCCCTCAAACGCTTGCGGTGATGTGACTTCATGAATAAGGTGCAAGTCGATATAGAGTAAGTCTGGCTTCCCTTCTTCTTCGTAAACTTTATGGCGTTCCCAAACTTTTTCAATGATCGTCTTTCCCATCACACGACTCCTCCTTATCGTAATGCTTTTATGACCGCTTCTGTCATTTGTGTCGTTGTACAGACATCATCTTGCTCAGTTGCAATGTCTTTCGTGCGGTACCCTTCTTCTAATGCTTTCAAAATGGCATCATCAATCGCTTTTGCTTCATCTTCCATTTCAAAACCATATTTCAAAAGCATCGCAACAGAAGCAATGGCAGCTAAAGGGTTTGCAATATTCTGACCTGTGATATCTGGAGCAGATCCGTGAATCGGTTCAAATAAACCGACGCCTTGGTCACCTAGACTTGCAGATGGCAATAGTCCCAGTGAGCCAGTCAACATCGAAGCTTCATCACTTAGAATGTCACCGAACATGTTCTCTGTCAAAATAACATCAAACTGGCTTGGCCCATGGATAAGTTGCATAGCGGCGTTGTCAACGAGCATATGCTCAACAGCTACATCAGGGTAATCTGCTTTCATACGATCAACAACTTCTCGCCAAAGCCGACTCGATTCCAAAACATTTGCCTTATCGACTGAAACGACACGTTGCCCTCTTAATTTCGCTGCTTCAAATGCTTTCTTTGCAATACGAGTAATTTCCGATTCAGAATACGTTAACGTATCTAATGCTTGCCATTCACCGTCCACTTGTTCACGTTCGTGTTTTCCAAAGTAAATGCCACCTGTTAGCTCACGCATAATCAGCACATCCACATCTTCAACAACTTCTCGTTTTAATGGAGAAGAATCAAGCAACGGACCATACGCTTTGACTGGACGTAAGTTCGCAAAAAGACCTAAGTTCTTTCTCATGGCAAGCAAGCCTTTTTCAGGTCGAAGAGCTGGTTCATTTTGATCCCATTTTGGACCGCCAACCGCTCCTAACAATACCGCATCACTCGATTTACATAGTTCCTCAGTTGATGAGGGGAAGGGGTCTCCTTCTTCATCAATGGCGACCCCTCCAATGTTTCCGTATTGGAATTCAAACTGTTGATTCGTATTTTTTGCAACGGTTTTAAGAACGTGAACCGCAGCTTCAGTCACTTCTGGTCCGATGCCATCGCCTGGAAGAACTGCAATCTTCTTTACCATCATTTCCCCTCAATTCTTGATTACACTAACTCTTCAATCGGTTCTTTTGTTGGATTACCGCTAATAATTCGGTTTACTGCATTTAAATAAGCAAACGCAGAAGCTTCTAACACATCATGTGCCGTACCGCGTCCAAGCGATGATTCGTCATTATAAGTGAGGTGTACAACAACTTCAGCAAGCGCATCTTCTCCACCTGTTACAGATTGGATTCGATAATCTTCAAGCTGAATCGGATCACCGATTAATCTCGAAAGTGTGTTGTAAACTGCTTCTACACTTCCTTTACCAGTTGCCGCTTCTTGAACTTCTTCACCGTCTGGTGTTCGAACAATCACGGTCGCCGTTTGGATAACATTCTCTTGAGTAGCGACATTCACTTGTAGACTTTTCAGCTCATACATACCGCTTTGACTACCCGATTTCTCTGCTGTTAATAAAGCAAAAATATCGTCGTCCGTAACGCTTTTCTTTTTGTGTGCTAGATCTTTAAATGCTTTAAATACTCGTTTTAAATCGTCTTCTTCTAACTCAAAACCGAGTTCGGTAATTTTTGTTTTGAATGCATGTTTGCCAGAAAGCTTTCCTAGAGGCAAGCTATTCTTCTCAACACCAACGAGCTCTGGAGTAATAATTTCGTACGTTGTACTTTCTTTCAGCACGCCGTCTTGATGAATGCCAGACTCATGGGCAAATGCGTTCGCACCTACGATGGCTTTGTTACCTGGAACGATTGTTCCAGTCAATTTGCTAACGAGGTTACTCGTTCGCTTCAACTCGTTAAGCTTTAAAGTCGAGTTCGCCTCGTAATAGTCTTTTCGAATCTGCAATGCGACAGCAATCTCTTCTAAAGACGCATTCCCTGCTCGTTCTCCAATTCCATTAATCGTACACTCAACTTGATCTGCGCCACCTTCAATTGCGGCTAAAGAGTTCGCAACAGCCATTCCTAAATCATCATGATTATGAGCTGATAGCTTAATTTTCTCTACGTCATGAACATGTTGCTTCATATGTTGGAACATCGCTTTGATCTCATTCGGTGTCGTGTAACCAACCGTGTCTGGCAAATTAATTACATCAACACCTGCCCGAATGACTTCAGACGAAATCTTAGTTAGAAAATCCCAACTCGTTCGACAAGCATCTTCTGCTGAGAACTGTACGACCGGAAACTTCTGTTTCGCATAGCGTACAGCTTCTACAGCAGCTTCAAGCACTTCTTGTTGCGTCATTAATAATTTGTGCTTAATGTGAATATCTGATGTCGCAATAAAAATATGAATCCTTGGATTTGCTGTATCTTTTAGTGCTTCGTATGCAGTGTCGATATCTTTTTTCACGACACGAGAGAGCCCAGTTACGGTGCTGTTTTTTACCGCCCTTGCAATCTTTTGAACCGAGTGAAAGTCACCTTCATTCGAAGCAGGAAAACCTGCTTCGATGATGTTCACGCCTAGGCGATCAAGTTGTTTGGCGATTTCTAGTTTCTCATCAAGATTCAAATTCAAGCCTGGTTGTTGTTCTCCATCTCGCAATGTCGTATCAAAAATATCAATTTCCCGCACGCGAAATCACTCCTTTTTGGTCGTGTTTAACAAATGGCATCATTTCACGAAGCTTTTGCCCAACTTCAGTCAGTTGATGCTCATGCTCACGCTTATTGATTGCATTGAATTGAGGACGGTTCGCTTGGTTTTCAACGATCCAACCGTGTGCAAACTTCCCTGTTTGAATGTCTGTAAGAATTTCTTTCATTGCAGCTTTCGTTTCATCTGTTACGATACGTGGTCCTGCAACAAAGTCACCCCACTGCGCTGTATCAGAAATTGAATAACGCATGTACTCAAGTCCACCTTCGTACATCAAGTCTACGATAAGCTTCAATTCATGAAGACACTCGAAGTAGGCAACTTCAGGTTGATATCCTGCTTCTACAAGCGTTTCAAAACCTGCTTTAACGAGAGCCGATGTTCCACCGCAAAGTACCGCTTGCTCACCGAAAAGATCCGTCTCTGTTTCTTCTTGGAATGTTGTTTCAATGATTCCTGCGCGACCTGCACCAATTTGCTTCGCGTACGCGAGTGCGAGTTCCTTAGCTTCACCGTGTGGATCTTGGTAGATTGCATAAAGCGCCGGTACTCCTGCACCAGATTCGTACGTACGACGAACGATGTGACCAGGTCCTTTAGGTGCTACCATAAAAACATTGATGTCTTCAGGCGGTTGAATTTGACTAAAGTGAATGTTGAAGCCGTGTGCGAACACGAGTGACTTTCCGCTCGTAAGCGCTGGTTTAATTTGATTTTCATAGATTGATGGTTGAGCTTCATCTGGAAGTGCAAGCATCATGATGTCCGCTTTTTCAGCTGCTTCACTTACTTCATATACGTGGAAACCATCTTCCTCTGCCTTCTCCCAAGAACGTCCGCGACGAAGTCCGATAATGACATCTACTCCGCTTTCCTTCATATTTAATGCGTGTGCGTGTCCTTGTGATCCATAACCAATTACTGCAACTGTTTTACCTTCTAGTGCTGATTCATTGATGTCGGTGTTGTAATATACTGTAGCCATTTTTATCTCTCCTATTTTGTAGTTAATTTTTTTATTGAATAAAGGAATACTTTAATTCTTGAGATTGCGACTTCGAACTTCTCTTAAGAGCTGTTGCGCCTGTTCTTGCTAATTCTTTAATACCGTAAGGTTTTAACAAATCAATGAGCGCTTCGACTTTTTGATGGTCACCTGTCACTTGGAGTGTCACAGAGTCTCTTCCTACATCAACAATCGATGCTCGAAACGGTCTCGCGAGCGTTTCAATTTCACTGCGATTCTGCGGCGTACTAACGACCTTTATTAATGCAAGCTCGCGAGCAACAATTGTGTCCCCTGAAATGTCTCTTACTTTTAAGACATCAACTTGTTTGTTTAACTGTTTAATTACTTGATCAAGTGCTCGGTCGTTATCAACATTCACAACAAACGTCATCCTTGAAATTTCAGGGTTCTCGGTTACACCGACCGTAATACTTTCAATGTTAAATTGACGTCTAGCAAATAAGCCTGTAATGCGATTCAATACACCTGAAGAGTTATTGACCGTTGCAGTGATGGTGCGGATCATGGTTTAACCCCCTCCATTTCTTGATGACCTTTTCCAGGCGCAATCATCGGATAGACATTTTCAAGAGATGTGACGCGGAAATCAAAGAGTACTGGTCCATCCATCTCTAGCCCTTTCTTTAATACATCACGCGCTTCATCTGGGTTTTCCACTTTAAAGCCTGGTATGTTATAGGCTTCAGCCAATTTAACGAAATCAGGCTGAATCGGAAACAATGAATGAGAATAACGCTCTTCATAGAACAATTGTTGCCACTGCCTTACCATACCGAGTGAAGCGTTGTTAACAATGACGATCTTCACTGGTAAATGTAGCTCTTGAAGAATGGATAGCTCTTGCAACGTCATTTGAAATCCAGCATCACCGATGACTGCAACAACCGTCTTATCAGGCTTTGCGAATTGCGCACCAATTGCTGCTGGAAAGCCAAATCCCATCGTTCCAAGGCCCCCTGAAGTTACCCAATGATCTGGCTCATCAAACTGATAATATTGCGCTGCCCACATTTGATGTTGGCCCACATCCGTCGTAACGATCGCTTCACCCTTTGTTTCTTCATAGATCATCTCAAGTAGTTTTTGTGGTTTTAATGTTTCACCGTCTTCTTCGTACCAAAGAGGGTTTTCTTCTTGATACGCGTTAAGGTGTTCATGCCACGCTTTAAATCCATCGTTCTCTTCTTCACTAGCATTTAGAATCTCAAGCGCACGTTTGGCATCACTTACAATTGGAATGTCTGTGTCGATGTTTTTGCCTATTTCTGCAGGGTCCACATCAACATGTGCAACAATGGCGTTCGGTGCAAAATAATCGAGATTACCAGTAAGGCGATCATCAAATCGTGCTCCAATGTTAATTAACAAATCACTTTCGTGAAGCGCCATATTCGCTGTATACAGACCGTGCATGCCTGCCATTCCAAGTGACAGTTTCTCCGTCTCTGGAAAACTCCCAAGACCTAAAAGCGTTGTAACAACTGGAATGTTCCGTGTTTTTGCGAAAGTCATCAATTCCGATGAACCACCTGAAAGTAAGACCCCTGCTCCAGCGAGAATGACTGGACGCTTTGCTTCTTTAATCGCCGCATTTAATTTCTTAATTTGCAATCGATTAGGCTGTACAGTCGGTTGATATCCCGGCAAATCAATATGCTTCGGATAATTAAATGTTCCGACATTTGTAGATACGTCTTTTGGAAGATCGATGAGCACTGGACCTGGTCGACCGGTTGTCGCAATATGAAATGCTTGCTTCATTACGGTTGGAATATCTTGAACGTCACGAATTTGGAAATTGTGTTTAGTAATTGGCATTGTAATCCCAACCATGTCGGCTTCTTGAAAAGCATCCGTACCAATCACGTTCGTAGCAACTTGACCTGAAATGACGATGAGCGGTAAGGAATCAATCATTGCGTCGGCAATACCTGTTACGACATTCGTAGCACCAGGACCAGATGTCACAATGCACACACCAGCTTTCCCTGAAACCCTTGCATACCCTTCTGCTGCATGAACGGCACCTTGTTCATGACGAGCCAGAATGTGACGTATCCCCTTTTTGTAAATCTCATCATAGGTTGGCAAAATTGCACCGCCAGGATAGCCGAATATGATATCGACTCCCTCTTCAACGAGAGATTGCAGAATCATCTGACTGCCACTCATTTGCTTATCTGTTTGTTCGGCAGCTTGCATATTCGCTTCTACCTCGAGATCCATACTCATCTCTTTTCCTCCTTCATCGCGTATCGTAATCTGTCCACTCAACATTTACGAAAGAATAAAATAAAAAAACCTTTCCATCCCTCACGTCTGTTCGACAAAAGGGGCGAAAAGGTTTCGCGGTACCACCCTAATTCCCAGCACCAATGTGCTGGCTCATGACGCAACCGATTAGCGTCTTTTTCGTAACGATCAGAAAGTTGTTCTGACCGGCAGCCACTACTTATGTTCATCGCTGCACTCAGAGGGGAGTTCATCTTAAGCTTTACTGCCGGGGTCTCAGCATCCCTCGGCTCTCTGTGGAGTAAATGTCTCTCGACTACTTATCCTCTTCAACGTTTTGTGTCATTCAATTATACGAATTTCGAATGTTTGATTGATTGATAGATATGTTACCACAAGTATGAATATAAAAACATAGTTATTCTAAATTTTTTTGTTATGCCTTCATTTCTTTTGCGTAAACCGGAGTTCCGTCTTGCAAAATTTTCTCACGAAACGCCTCAGTTAGCCGAATCGTTTCTTGACCTGGTTTACCATCCGAGATCACACGACCATCAACTTTAACGACTGCAATGACTTCAGCAGCTGTTCCGGTTAAGAACACTTCATCTGCTGTATAGACATCATGCCTCGTAAACGGTTGTTCTTTTACCGTATACATCAAATCATCTGCAATATCAATAATGGCTTGCCTCGTAATCCCTTCAAGTGCACCAACGTATCCTGGCGGCGTGAAGAGCACACCATTCTTTACAATAAAAATGTTGTCACCAGAGCCTTCTGCTACGTATCCTTCATCATTTAACATTAATGCCTCAGGAACACCAGCAAGATTAGCCTCAATCTTCACCAATATATTATTCAAATAATTAAGTGATTTGACCTTTGGACTCAGCACGTCAGGACGGTTCCTTCTCGTCGCAACACTTACAATTTCAATGCCTGTTTTATACAGTTCTTTTGGGAATAGCGCTAGTTCTTCTGCGATCACAATAACTTGAGGTGTTCCACATGATCTAGGATCTAATCCTAAGTTACCGACGCCACGAGAGACGACGACTCGAATGTACGCATTCTCTAACTCATTCTTTTGAACGGTATTCACTACGATTTCTGTCATTTCATCTAATGAATATGGAATTTCCATCATGATTGATCTTGCTGATTCAAAAAGACGAATGAGATGTTCTTTCAATTTATAGACGTTGTTATCATACGTACGAATACCTTCAAATACGCCATCACCGTACAAGAATCCGTGATCATAAACGCTAACTTTCGCATCATGTTTACGTACGAACTCGCCGTTCATAAATATCCACTGTTGTTCTTCTTCCATGCGATCACCTCAAAACTTCAGTAGATGTACACCGTACAAAACCATTTGTTCCTCTCACGAGTACATCGATGTTGATGTCTATCATACCGCTAAGTGATATGACGGTCAACCGTTTTTTGATAACTTTTCTGACAATATAAAACGATTGCCAAAGAACACATGTTCGTATATAATTGCATTAACTATTTGTTAGGAGAGGATCGACGATGTATTTACACCCTTATTCTTATTTAGAAAAAGAGCTTTCATTGAATAATGAACATAAGTCAGTCATTGAGCAGCTCGAAACTGCCCTTTATGGAAGTATCCCGCTAACTATCTCTATTCTTAAAGAAGAAATTGCCGCACATTTACACGGTCAATGTGTAGAAGTAGATCACGAGAGCAATCGCGTCATCTTTAATCAAGATCCAACGTACTTTTTTATTCCATTTGAACAAATCACTGATGTTGCTTTTACATAAGAAACGATTTCACCTACCTTTTATCATTCGTTTTATTTACGGAGTTTATATTTTTGTTATATATTATCGTTTTTAAAACAATGATCCCGAAACGATACGTTAGCGCTCATTACCCTTCATTGCTTTAAAGCTTCAATCCCCCAAACCCCTAGTGTATTATTTCATTATAAATGAAGTTGAATTTTCTAAAGATTATTGACATTCTGATTCTCTTTTCGTTATTATTACAGTATTAACATAGTCCGATATAATATTGTGATACTTTTTTCTGGACTAAGGAGGCGTCGTTTTGACAACATCCCTTTCTTCTTATCTCGATCAATTAGAACGAATGGACCATGACTATCCACTTCTTAGAATGATTCAACCAGATGGCAGCAAAGCATTTACTGATGATGAGTACGATGTAACATTGCTTCTTTCGTTTTACAAGCAAATGCTCCGGGCTCGCATGTTTGACAGAAAAGCGATCAATTTACAACGTCAAGGTCGTATCGGCACATATGCTCCTTTTGAAGGCCAAGAGGCTGCTCAAATTGGGAGTGCATTCGCTCTCCAAAAAGGAGATTGGATGTTCCCAACGTACCGTGATCACGCAGCAACGATGACCTATGGTCATTCAATGGAGACCATATTCCGTTATTGGAAGGGAAGAATTGATGGTTGCGTTCCCCCTGCTGGGTTAAACATTTTACCTCCTTCCGTTCCGATTGCCACTCAATTGTTACATGCCGTTGGTGCTTCATGGGCTGAACGTTTAAAAGGGAATGACAGAGTCGCAATTGCCTATTTTGGAGATGGTGCTACTTCAGAAGGTGACTTTCATGAAGGATTAAATTTTGGAAGCGCTTTCAATACACCGACGATTTTCTTCTGCCAAAACAATCACTTTGCGATTAGCGTTCCGATTCATAAACAAATGAAATCGAGAACGATTGCTCAAAAAGCATTCGCTTATGATATTGAAGGCATTCGTGTCGATGGTAATGATGTACTAGCCGTATACAAAGTAATGGAATACGCTGTTGAAAAAGCACGTCGTGGCGATGGTCCAACGCTAATTGAAGCTGTTACGTGGCGTTACGGAGCACATACGACGGCTGATGACCCGACAAAGTATCGCGATCAGAGCATTAATGAAGAACGTCGCAACGAAGATTGCCTTCTTCGAGTTGAGCGGTTCCTAAGTCATGAAGGCGCCTTTGATGAACAACAGATTGAAGAAATAACACATGAGATTGCTATGGAAATTGACGAAGCTGTTGAACGCTTTGAGCGTGCAGAACAGCCGAATCCAAATGACATGTTTGATCATGTTTTCCAAGATCAAACGCCTTCATTACGAGAACAACATCAACAGTTTCAAAAGGAGGTCACTTCATGACGAGTTCTTTACAACAAACGAAAGAATTAACGATGGTGCAAGCCATTACTGATGGATTAAAGATCATGTTAGAAGAAGACCCAACGACGATGATTCTCGGAGAGGATATTGGCGTAAACGGTGGTGTATTTCGTGCAACAGACGGTCTGCTTGAACAGTTCGGTGAGAATCGCGTCATTGATACACCTCTAGCTGAATCAGGCATTATTGGAACGAGCATCGGCCTTGCTCTAAACGGCTTTAAACCAATTGCAGAGATGCAATTCCAAGGATTTATTTACCCTGCATTCGAACAAATTGTTTCTCATGCTATTCGAATTCGAACTCGTACGCTTGGTGCTTTTACCGTACCGATGGTTATTCGTGCCCCTTACGGCGCAGGTATTCATGCTCCTGAGTTGCACTCAGATAGTATGGAAGCCATGTTTACACACTTGCCAGGGTTAAAGGTAGTCATCCCTTCCAATGCTTACGATGCAAAAGGGCTATTAATCTCTGCAATTGAAGATCCCGATCCAGTTCTATTTATGGAACCGATGCGCACGTACCGCTCTACGCGAACGTCCGTACCAAGTGAGAAGTATACCGTGAAGATCGGTGAGGCATCTACACTGACGACAGGAGAAGATGTTACGATCCTTGCTTATGGCAATATGATAAGCCCTGCACTCGCTGCAGCTAAACAGGCAAAAGAGAACGACAATGTCAACGTGGAAGTCGTAGATTTACGTACGTTGTACCCTCTTGATGAGCAAACGATTCTTGAATCGGTGGAGAAAACCGGAAGGGTCGTGATCGTCCATGAAGGACATAAAACGAGTGGGTTTGGTGCTGAACTCATTGCTTTTATTAACGACAAAGCACTCTTTTCTCTTCGCAATCCGATTGTTCGGGTTACCGGTTACGATGTTCACGTTCCTTTCTTTTCAATTGAAGAACATTACATTCCGAATGCAACACGCATTTATCAAGCCATTGATACCGTGTTGAACGAAGAGTAGGAGGCTCGTATATGTTTGAGATGAAATTAACTGATCTAGGTGAAGGCATTCATGAAGGAACGATTGATACTCTTTATGTAGGTGTTGGAGATGTTGTCTCTGTTGACCAACCTGTGATCGCTGTGCAAACCGATAAAGTTACTGCAGACTTACCGTCACCTGTTGCTGGGACAATTAAAGACATTGTCGTTTCCGAAGGAGACGTCGTCTCTCTTGGTGAAATAATGGTAAAAATAGCCGATCAAAATCAAGAGAACAAAACGATTACTACGAAAAAGTCTGAGAAGACTACGATAGAAAGTCAATCTGAACTACCTGCCACTCGACTGTTTCGTTTGCAAAATGTAAAAGCGGCACCGTTCACACGTAAACTTGCTCGCACATATGGCATTGCCATTGAATCGGTAACTGGCACAGGTAAAAATAACCGGATCACCATCGAAGATATTAGACGCCACATTGAAATGCCTACTAAATCCGAAGACGAAGTTGCCGCAGCAACAGCCATTGAGGACAAGAAAACGATCGTTCCAGCTCAAACATCAATGCCATATAAAGGTCGAAGAAAACAGATTGGCGCAAAAATGACTCAATCGGTAAAAGCGATTCCCCATGTTACTCACTTTGAACGAATTGATGTGACCGAGTTATTGTCGTTAAAAGAGTCCTATAGCTATCAATCTGACGCAAGCTTATCGCTATCCGCCGTCTTTATAAAGGCAATCGCAATCGCATTGCATGACTTCCCCATCTTCAACAGTAAGCTCGATGAAGAACGTGGAGAAATTGTCTTTCAGGACACCGTTAACATCGGGATGGCAACACACGCAGAAGAAGGACTCATCGTGCCTGTTATTAAAGATGTGGATGCACTTAGCATTCAAGAGATTCACACTCAATTTAAACAATTAACGAAAAAAGCCCAAACGAACACATGCGAGTTGAAAGACTTGCAAGGTGGTACATTTACGATGAGTAACGTCGGGCCGATTGGCGGCGTCTATGCAACGCCGATAATTAATTATCCCGAGACAGGAATTCTCTCCTTTCACAAGATTGAAGATACACCTGTCGTCCGAGACAAAGAAATTGTCATTCGCTCACTACTTAACGTATCCTTTTCCTTTGATCATCGTGTTGCCGATGGTTTTCACGCCGTCTCCTTCACGAACCGCGTGAAAGAATTGTTAGAACATCCTATGCACTTACTCGTAGCACTCAAATAAAAAAGCGTGCTCATCATTGATGGGCACGCTTTTTTACGTAATAAAGATTGAGGACTGACATGTTGCTGCTTTTTTGTCGTGCTGATAAAGTTCTGCAATGACATACGCTACTCGTTTGCCTAAACGGTCTACTCTTGCATGAACCGTTACAATACCTTCAGTAACTGGTCGGTGAAACGTCGTATCTAAGTTAATTGAAGCAAACCCTTGATGATCGTCAAGCTTTGAAGCAATTGCGTACGCCATCATAATATCTGCCGCTGATGATAAAAACCCTCCCATCACGACACCGTTCCCATTAATAAACGAATTGTCCACAGTCCATGTTCCGGTTGATTCACCTTCGCTTGCTGCCGTAACACGAATGTTCATCATTGTATCGCACGGAGGTGGCTCAACCTCGCCGTCAGCAACACGTAAAAAATCACGAATTTCAAACCGCTTCATCGTCATCTCTCCTATCACACGTGCACAAGCAACGCTTCGTCATTTCCTTCAGAGAAGATCGTTTCAAAAAATTCAGTCGCAGGTTTTGTTAGTACGTTGTAATAATCGGCAAATAACACGGCTGCGTGACCACCTAGCCAATCGTTTGGCAACAACTCTTCTGGCAAGCTCGGGTCTACAAATAGAAACTTCCGGTACTCATGAACAAGTTCTGTTCGTTCTACGAAACAAGCACCCAAGTCCATTTGGCCTCGCTCTATTTGATTTCGCGTAATAATGAATCGCTTGCTATACGCATCAATAAACTGACGATATTTCTCATTAATTTCTTCGATATCCCAACATTGTGTAACGAGTTCTTTTTGTTTTTCTGTTTGCTCATAATCGGAAACGAAGAAGTGAATGTATTGCTCAATGTCATAACGTTCTTTCAATTGTTCAACTTCATCTT
This sequence comes from Bacillaceae bacterium JMAK1, assembly GCA_012970285.1. GTDB lineage: Bacteria > Bacillota > Bacilli > Bacillales > Marinococcaceae > Geomicrobium_A. The sequence continues at coordinate 138,090 of JIBW01000002.1, read as the reverse complement.
CAAGTGGATGAGGGGTAATCCAGCAACTATGTGTTAATGAACCAAATCCACTCCACGACAGTTCCTTTCGAAGCTCATCTCGTAACTTCCGCTTACTTTCAGGAATGGAATAGATGAGCATACGCCACTTCCCATCCCAGTCATCCTGGTGTTGCTTAAAAATTCTTCTACCTGCCTCTTTCATTCGTCTCGTACCTTGGGCCGTTAGTGAATAGTAGCTTCGATTCCCTTGCTTTTCGGCTTGAACCCATCCTTGCTTTTGCATTCTTGACATGGCAGCACGTACGGCTTGTGCATTATGACCAAACTCTTCAAGTAATCGTATGAGTGTACCAATCCACACTTTACTTCCATAATGTTGAATATAATCTCCATAAATCGTAAAGATCATCGATCTCGTATTTAATTTTTTCGTCAAGAAACTCCGATCCTTTCTTTACTAGAGCCCGCTACAGCGTTCATTATAGCAGAACCGTCCAAAAACAGGGAATGATCGGAAAATAAACTTCCGATCACCCCAATTTTTTTAATGGCTAAGAATTGCACGATCATTTGCCAGTTGTTTGCCTTGGATTTTTTGAAATTCCTCTAGCAAACGTTCAACAGTTAATCGCTGTTTTTCCTCACCTTCTGCTTCAAATATAATTTGCCCTTTATCCATCATGATTAAGCGGTTACCTAAGTCTAGTGCTTGTTGCATATTGTGTGTGACCATTAGCGTTGTTAACTCATTCTTACCAACGATTTCTTTCGTCTTGTCTGTAATGAGCTCCGCTCTTGAAGGATCAAGGGCTGCTGTATGCTCATCTAATAGAAGAATAGACGGATCAGTAAACGTTGCCATGAGTAGCGACAGCGCTTGACGTTCACCACCTGACAAAAAACCAACTTTTGCATTTAAGCGATCTTCTAACCCAAGACCTAGTGATTCTAATTGTTCTTTAAAAAACGTCTTGCGGCTTTTCGTGACGCCTTTTGCGATAAATGAACGTTTTCTCGTACGGCTATACGCCATCGCCATGTTTTCTTCAATCGTCATTGAAGGTGCAGTACCTGCCATCGGATCTTGGAAGACACGACCGATAAGCTTGGAACGCTCGTGTTCTTTTAACCTTGTCACGTCTTTTTTGTCGATCAGAATCTTTCCAACATCAGGGGTTAGATTACCTGCGATTAAGTTCATAAGCGTTGATTTACCGGCACCGTTACTACCAATTACAGTCACAAAGTCACCGTCTTTTAAATCTAAAAAGACGTTTTCTAGTGCTGCCTTTTCATCGGTCGTGCCTTCATTAAACACTTTAAAGATCTGACTTAGTTGCAGCAACGGACTTCTCCCCCCCATATTGCTCTTTAATCTTACGAGCCTTGCGGTATTTACGCCTTCGCTCTTTGCCATTTTCGAGTAGTCTCGGTACGACGAGTGCGCCTATGACGATAATGGCCGTTATGAGCTTCATGTCACCTGTCTCAAGAAACCCTACGCGTAGCGCAAGTGCGACGACCATCCGATAGATGACTGCACCAACAATAACAGCAATTGTAATTTTGAAAATCGAACCTTTTCCGAAGATCGCTTCACCGATAATAACGGAAGCGAGACCGATAATAATCATTCCGATCCCCATATTTACATCTACGAAACTACTATATTGTGTGACAATCGCACCTGACAATGCTACAAATGCATTGGAAATACCGAGCCCTAAGATTTTAAGACGATCGGTATTCGCAGACAAACTACTAATCATACGAGGGTTATCCCCGGTTGCACGAATCGCAAGACCAACTTCTGTACTTAAGAAGAAATCAGTAAATAGTTTTACGACGACTACAATCAAAATGGCGAACAATAATATGCCCCACGTTGATGGTGTAAATGGTAGATTTAATGTCGTAAATAAACTCGTCATCCAACCGTCAAACGGTAGTGTCGCCCAAAAACTTTGAAACATCGTCATAATGGTTTCTTCACGCATAAGCGGAATGTTGGGGCTATTCCCCATAATTCTTAAGTTAATCGAGTAAAGCGCGATCATCATTAATATCCCTGATAATAAGGGATTTATCTTACCTTTCGCATGCAACGTTCCCGTAATTGAACCGGCAATAAAGCCTGCAGCAACTGCCGCTAATGTGGCGAGAATTGGGGAGTAGCCACTTACAATCATAATGGCCGCTACAGCTCCGCCTGTAACAAAACTTCCATCCACCGTTAAATCGGGGAAGTTCAATACTCGAAACGATAAATAAACTCCCAGTGCCATGATTCCGTATATGAGTCCAAGTTCAACTGAGCCGAAAAGGGCGGTGAACATTCGACTTCACCTACCTAACTTATTCGTTAATTACATTATCAGCAATTGCTTCCCATTCTTCGTCCCAATCAAGGCCCATACGTTCTGCTGCACCTTCATTAAATACTAGTTCCAACTCTGGTGGGAATTCTACAGACAATGTTGAAGGATCAGCGCCATTTACGAGAACGTCTGCAGCCATCTCACCTGTTTTGTAACCGATGTCGTAGTAAGAGAATCCAAATCCAGCAAGACCACCCGCTGCAACTGAATCTAATTCACCGACAAATAACGGCAAACTTTCACGTTCTGCAACGCCAATCACTGCGTCAAGTCCAGAAACAACTTCGTTATCGGTTACGATGTAGATTGCATCAATGGATCCGATTAAACTTTCGGTTGCACTTTGTACGTCAGCTGACGTTTGAACAGTCGCCGTTTCTACTGATAATCCAAGCTCGTCGGCTGTTTCTTGAGCGATACTCACCTGGTACTCAGAGTTTTGTTCACCTGCGTTATACACCATACCGAACGACTCAATGTCAAATTGTTCTGACATCAATTCTACTGTTTGAGAAATGGCATCTGGATGAAGATCCATTGTCCCAGTTACGTTGCCGCCAGGAGCTTCTAACGTGTCTACGAGTTGTGCTCCTTCTGGGTCTGTCACAGACGTAAATAAGATTGGAATTTCAGATGTTGAAGTTGTCATAATTTGCGCTGCAGGTGTTGCGTTTGCAAAAATTAAATCAACTTCATTTCCAACGAATGTATCTGCAATCGTCTGCAAAACATTCATGTCCCCGTTAGGGTTTTGATCATCATAAGTAATGTCTAAGCCTGATTCTGCAAGTGCGTCTTTAAACCCTTCTGTTGCCGCATCTAAAGATGGATGATCAGCGTATTGAACGACGCCAATGTCAAAGCTCTCTCCTTCACTAGCTGCAACAGGTTCATCTTCTCCATCGTCTTCAGCAGCTTCCTCATCCTCTGCTTCTGTCTCTGTGTCGGTCGGCTCTGCTGGAGCTTCCTCTTCTGTGTCTCCACATGCGACGAGCATCGTTGCCGCAAACATCAATGTACCAGAACCAATCATCCATTTTTTCAATTTAAATCCCCCTTATTTACAATATTATGAAAAGTAGCGATAGAAATCTTTGCTACGTTTCTTAAACATAGTATGACATAGTTCAACAGCAATTTTAATCCTTTAAACGGCTAAATTCTATAAACTATGAGGAATTTATGACTACGATTTATGAATAAGTTACATGGTAAAACAGGGCGTGTCAATAACGATTATTAAGTTTTTAATTAAAAAGTATCAATTTTCTAAACTTTTATTATTGATTTTTATATAACGTATGATAAGATGACGTTATAAAGACGTTATATAGGAGGATCGCTTCATGTACCACTATTTAGAGCATCAAAAGGGGTCCAACACGAATGAAGATCCGATTCTTTACGAGAATTTTATGCAACGAATTGAGAACGGCGATAAGATTGAAGCGAATGACTGGATGCCGTCTGAATATCGAGATACGTTAATTAAATTGATTTCGATGCATGGCATCAGCGAAATTATGGGAGCGCTTCCAGAGAAAGAATGGGTCCCTAAAGCCCCATCTTTAGAACGGAAACTTGCCATTATGGCGAAGGTTCAAGATGAAATGGGTCATGGACAGTTACTCCTAAGAGTCACTGAAGATCTGATGAAGCCTTATGGAAGAAATCGTCAGCATTTAATGGAAGACTTACTATCTGGACGGTTAAAGTTTCATAATGTGTTCCACATGCCAACGAAGACGTGGGCAGATGCAGGAATGGTCGGATGGCTCGTTGACGGAGCAGCGATTATTTCGCAGACGAATATGCTTGATGCTTCCTACGGTCCTTACCAACGTGCATTACAACGCATTTGTAAAGAAGAAGTATTTCATGCTCAACACGGAGAATCCATCATTATGGCGCTTGCGGAAGGTACGGACGCCCAACAGAAGATTTTGCAAGATTCACTCAATCGTTGGTGGCCCTCATTGCTCATGTTCTTCGGACCTGCAAGTGCAGAAACGACTGGCTCCTCCAAGCAAGAAATCACAATTAAATACAACATCCGTAAAAGTACGAACGAAGAGCTTCGACAAGCCTTCTTAGATAAGTATATGCCACGCGTCTTTTCACTCGGACTTACAGTCCCTGACGAAACGATGCATTATGACGACGTCCAAGAAAAATGGATTTACCAACAACCGGATTGGAATGAATTTAAACAGATTATCCAAAACAAAGGACCTCGCTCAAAAGAACGGTTAAAAGTACGTGAGATTGCCTATTCGAACAATAGCTGGGTACGAGAAGCTTTAGCCGTTGCTGGAGGTGATCGTCCATGAATGAACAAGACTTCTATCAAGAATTCGAAGTTTTCAGTCGCAAGAACCCGAGAAGCGGTTTAATGCATCAGTTCAGTCTACTAGCCCCTAATGAAGAAATGGCAATGATTCTCGCTCAAGAGAACTTTATGAGACGTGAAGAAGTGATGGATGTATGGGTCGTTCCTTCTTCTTCCATTCGCCACATGACGGATGAAGAGCGCCAAGCCCTTACGCAACGAATTGACAATAAGAACTATCGCACTACAAAAGCCTACGGCTATTTAAGAAAAAAATGGCAAGACAAAGAGCAAGGAATGCTCGATGAACAAGAGATTATGTCTTGGAAGGAGGTTAAAAAGCACCGTGGATAAACGTAACGAAGCACTCCTTGATCTCCTATATCAATGTGCAGATGATGACCTTCTCGTTTCATTTCGAGGTTCTGAGTGGTTAGGCCTTGCTCCCCACGTCGAGGCAGATGTTGCTTTCTCATCGATCACGCAAAATACGATGGGCCATGCGGTTTACTTTTATCGCCTTCTTCAAGAGCTTGGCGAAGGCGATGTAGACGTTCTTGCTCACGAAAGACCCGCTCTTAAACGAAGAAATGCCATTTACCTTGAAAAGCGGAATGGTGACGGTCAATACGACGAAGACCCTTACTTTGACTGGGCGCTTGCTGTCGTACGTGGATATTTTTATGAGACGTATAAACGAGTGAAACTCATCTCTTTAACCGCATCTTCTTATGAGCCTCTCGCCATCTGTGCGAAACGTATTTTACCTGAACAGCGGTATCATCTCGCTTATTGGAAAGAGTGGATGAAGCAATTGCAACAAAGTTCTCCGATTGCCAGAGAAAAAATCCGCACGAGAATTGAAGAAGCTTGGTCACAGAGTTTGGACTTATTTGACTTCGGTCAATACGAACAAACTCTTCTGAACGAAGGCTATATAACCGATCCGCTTGAGCTAAAGCAACAATGGTTAGCCGAGCTGCAATCCACCGTGAAAGACCTTCCATCTCGCCCATTAGAACAACTGAAAAATGGTCGAAACGGAGAACATACGACGGATTTGGATGTCGCACTTGCAACATTATCAGAAGTCTATCAAACCGACCCAGTTGCTCAATGGTAACTATAATTAATTCATAGAAATGAGGAATTACAATGGCTAAATTAATTGCACTGTATAAGCAACCAGAAGACAAGGCTGCATTTGATGAGCACTACTTTAACACACATGCTCCAATAACGAAGAAGATTCCAGGATTGAAAGAAATGAACGTGACGAAGTTTGTGGGCACACCGATGGGAAAAGAAAGTGATTATTACCTCATGTGTGAAATGGTTTATGAATCTCATAATGCCTTAAAGGCTGGACTTAAAAGCGATGAAGGAAAAGCATCTGGAAAAGATTTAATGAGCTTTGCCGGCTCTTTAGTTACGCTAATGATTGGCGAGGATGTCGATGAATAACGACACACAAACGACCGACGAACTTCTCGTTGTAACACGTGAGAACGTTTGCTACGTGACGTTTCAACGACCTACCTATTACAACGCATTCACACCAAGTTTATTGCAATCGCTTACAACTTGCATTGAAGATGCTGATCGTAATGAGCATGTACGAGCGATTGTTATTACGGGTGCAGGCAAAGCGTTTTGCTCGGGTCAAGATTTAAAAGCTATGAAATCCGAAGAAACGTACGATCAATTGCTAGAGAACAACTACCATCCACTGCTACGAGTGATGCGCTCTGCCAAGACACCACTCATTGCTGCTGTAAATGGCACCGCTGCCGGGGCCGGTATGAGCCTTGCGCTCGCTTGTGATTATCGTCTCGTTCAAAGAAACACGTCATTTATAAGTGCGTTTACGAACATTGGTTTAGTGCCTGACGCAGGGATGATGTATGATTTACCACGTCTTGTGGGCTCAGCGAAAGCGTTTGAGATTGCTACATTAAATGCAAAAATCTCAGGTGAAGAAGCTGTTGCTCTACATCTAGCGACCCGCTATATTCACGATGATTGGCATGAAGGCGTCGAACAATTTGCTAAGACGATCGCCGCAATGCCTACTGAGGCCATTCAGTTAACAAAAGAACTGTTGTTTAGTGGACTTCAAGCAGACTATGAAACGTACTTGAACCACGAGGCCCGAGCTCAGCTTAAGGCTGGGAATACAAGCGATCATAAAGAAGGATTGCAAGCCTTTAAAGAAAAGCGAACCCCACAGTTTACAGGTCTGTAAGCTGTAGGGTTCGCCCTATTTTTGTTGCTTTTTTCTTCGGTGTCTTCTAGTGATACGTAGCGATAAGTTCGCAACCGCCATCGCAGCAACTAACGTGACGAAAAGTGCGGTTATAACGCCAAACACACTCGTATGCCAATTAAAAAACAACAAGTAAATGAGCGCTATTACAGGAAATAAAATGTCGAGCCACTTCACGTTAACACAGCCTCACTAAATCTTTTCTATTAGAAAGTGTACTCGATTCACTGTTGCAACTCAACTTATTGTATTCGTCTTAGCTTCCTCTGTACGTTTGATACCCCCAAGGAGAGACGAGTAATGGAACGTGGTAATGCTCATCAGCGTCGATAATTTCAAAACGAATCGGCACGGTCTGATAAAAGCTCGGCTCCGTAAAGTAGTCTCCGATATGAAACACTAATTCAAATATCCCTTCTTTAAGCTGTTCACCTTGCAAAAGAGGTTCATCTACTCGGCCGTCATCATTTGTCCGTGCAACATGAAGCTGTTCTTTTCTTTCGCCACGATGAATGGAGTACAATTCAATGTTTACTTCTTTTGCAGGGATACCGTTTGCGAGGTCTAAAATGTGTGTCGTTAATTTACCCAATTCTCTCACTTCCTTTTAACGATGACTCTTCTCTACCTCTTTGTTAATAAGGTTTGGTTCGTTTTCTAGGTCTGCCCGTGTTACTTGGAAACGTTGAAAACCATACGGCAATCGCGGCTCCGTATACACTTTTCCTTCAGAATCTGGCACCTGTTCAACAACTGTATCCCACGTTCGATTCTGAGATTCAAAGCGAACGTCTTTTAAGGAAGGGAAACGTTGTAACATACGAAGACCGATGTGATAGATCAAGCTTTGAATGGATGGTGATGCCGTTTCATGAAAGACTGTACTCGCAATGTCTTTCACTTGTTCATGGGCAACAAAGCCGTCCTGCTCTTCTCCAGCTTCATATGTCCACCCAATATTCAAATAAATAAACAGTGGACGGTTCCCATCTTCTGGTAATGTTGTATATTCGTCTCGAATAAAACCGACAAACGAATTGTCTTTCACTTTAATGAGCTGCAAGTCCGTAAGCTCACTAATCTGCTGTGCAATTACTAGCTCTCCACCACGACGTTCCATACGAATTGACGCTTTCAATTTCTCGTTTCTAGACTTCTTGTAAACGAGGTCACTAATTTGAGGCCCATCATCTCCCGTTGTCGCTGTTGCTTCAAATGGCAATAATTCTGCAGTCATGTTTACCGTCTCGATGTGATCATATTGTTGAAGAAACGCATGAGCGACGTAATGAACAAATTGTTCTGCCGTCGTACCCGAAAAGGTTGCTAAATGCCGTTGAATAAAGTTCTTCATTGAATCCGTTGCAACGACCTTCGAATTATCTCCTTCAGTAAATGAGGTTAAAAATTCCTTTCCTCCTACTTCTATCGTCACATCTACTCCAAACACCGTATTGTCACGCTCTCTAAACGATGATTCAGGAATTTGTTTACTCGCGATTACCGGCTCCATAAACGTACGGTACGCAAATACATTTCCTTTTCCATACGTCATCATTTCTCTCTCTACCACGATAAATTCCTCCTCGAAACTCGTTAACTTTGAATTTGGTCACATAAGCGAAAATAAGCAATTTTATAGATTTCTTGCAATGCAGTCGAGACCTCTTCTTCTTTCGATAACGATAATCTTTGATGAATGGCTTCAACAATCGCTTGCTTCGATTGACCTTTAACCGCCTTAATAAAAGGAAACCCAAACGTTTCAACATATTGATGATTTAATTGTAAAAACGTCTCGTACTCCTCATCACTCAATTGATCAAGCCCGACTTTGCGCTGTTCCTCAACCGACGTTGGTGCCATCTTCTCTCGTGCACCGAGCTTTGGATGAGAACGAATTAACGTTAATTGGTCTTCAACGTCCGCTTCCTCCACACTAACGACCATACGCTCATGCAATTCCTCAATCGTTTTATATGGTCGATTCTTTGCAGCTTCTTCAGCAACCCACGGTGAATGTTCAAATACGTCCGATAACGTGTCTGTAAAAAAGTGAGTGTCATTTTCATTAAGCTTCTTCAGTGTTACCAATTCGAACACTCCTTTCGCTCCGCTCCTTTCATCGTAGAAGAGTAAAGACGAACTGTCTTTGTGTACTTCGTCTAAATTCAACCGCTAAAATTAGAACATTTTCATAACGACGCGCTCAATGTAGGATGAATTCGAAAGGCAATTCTAAGTTGCAACGTTGTTTCAGGTTCGTTAACTTTTTTACCAAGTAAATCTTCAATTTTTTCTAGACGATAGATGACTGTGTTGCGATGAACATACAAACGATTGGCGGTCTCGGTAATCTGACAATGAGTTTCTAAATAAACAGCTAATGTGTGCAACAAATCAGGATCATCGATTCGTTGTAACGTATACTCACAGAAACTACGCAAATCTTCACCTGGAATCATTCGCAACAACTCACTCACATCTTTCGTGTGATACGCTTGAATAAATTGCCGATTCCCTGATAACAGCCCTGAGTTAAGAGCGTTTAATGCTTCTGAATAGCCTGCTTTGACATCGAGAAATTCATGACAAATGTTACTAATGCCAAACGATACGGACCGACCAAGTTGTTGAATAACATGATCTTGAATCATCTCAACCATCATTCGTGTAGGAGAGTGCCAATCACTCGGATGAACTTCTCCGGTTTCTTCAGCGAGAATACAACAATAATTTCCATTCATGAAGAAATACGTCGGAATGGCAAACATCGCCAACTCCTCTTCAATCAAAGCAAATACCTTCTCAGCTTCAATAACATTTTGTTTGAAACCAAGTGATGCCTCACGGGCATCCATTTTCCCTACAAAACAGCTAAATTGTTGATTGTTGTAGATGTCGAACTCTTTTGCTCGGCTAAGTACTTCGTCATTTGTTAGAAAAGCATCATCCAAATAATTCTTAAAAAACTCGTTGCGTGCACGTTGCGTATATTGTTTGACTGCGTTTTCTTTCATCACTTCAAAGGCAATCACATTCGTTGCTTGTTCTAACGTTAAAATCGTACGATGCGTTAAAGGTGTATCACTTAAAACGACTAACATTCCTTTTGTAATATTGCTCATCTCTACTGGAAACGCCGTCACGACTCGCTTACTTTCACAAAGTGAAAAGTACGTATGATGAGATTGGGACAAAAAGTACTGCTGCTTCCCAGTAAACGACTCATTCAATTCCTCTAAGAGCGAGTGACCTTTCCCTGATGTTGCAACTAGAATTGCTTGATGATTCAGTAAATAAACCGGAAGACTCACAACCTCTGATACCGTCGTTAGCAAGTGACTTAACCCTTTTCCACTCATAACACTTTCTGAAAACGTTTGATGTGCTGCCATTGCTTCTTTCATCTCTATCGTTTGAACGTTTAAAATTGCGCTTAGTGTCTGATTGACAATTGAGCCTAATCGAACGTGAAACGGCAATTCAATAACCGGGAAATGCAAGGCATCTGCATACGCTCTTACGTCCTCAGGGATGGATTCCAAAAAACGTTTCGTCTTAATCCCAAGTCCGGCACAACCTCTTCTTGCCATCTTCTCAATTAACTGTTTCAAACTCGTTGGATCTTCTTTGAAATGGTATGCCGTTGTAATTAGAAGCTCATCTTGCTTTAAATAATCAGCGATATCAGGTGCATCCATCATATTGACGTTTTCAACATTCCGCCAAAGGCCACTACTTCCTGAGATAACGTCTGCTTCTTGAAAAATCGGTAATTGTAGAATGTGTCCGAGTTGCACGATGATCGCCTCCAAACGATTGGTTATGTTGTACAAGAAATCGTGAGAAAACTCACGAAACATCTAATGATTTCCTCACATCATACCAGTAAACTAGAAAAAACGAAGATAGTATGTAAGATCACCTAACAAACTGTCCGAGTTAAGGAGGCAAAACTTGACACAACATTCGTTAGTAAATCAATCAACGACGGTCCAACCCATTCTTGATTGGCTTCATACGTTCGGTAAATCGAGTGATACAGGAAATACGAGGCTTCTTTATTCAGATGATTGGATGGATGCCCAGAACGCGTTATTTGACCAATTCCAGCGATCAAGGTTTACTTCATACTTTGACGATGTAGGTAACTTATTCGGAAGAGTAGAAGGTACGAACAGACAACATAAAGAAGCCGTACTCGTCGGCTCCCATATTGATACAGTTATAGATGGCGGCAAATACGACGGGGTATATGGTATCGCTGCTGCTTGGATTGCGGTGAGCGAACTTCTTGAACAACATGGAACACCATTTCAAACGATTGAGGTCGCTTCTTTATGTGAGGAAGAAGGCAGTCGCTTCCCTTTAACATTTTGGGGGTCAGGAAATATTACAAACAAACATAAACACATTTTACCGACTGAAATTGTCGATCACGATGAAGTATCTTTGTACACCGCAATGATTGAGAAAGGGTTCGGTCTCGGCCGTTACCCGCATCCTTATCGAGGAGACTTGTCACATTTTTTAGAAGTTCATATCGAACAAGGTTGTGTCTTGGAACAAGATAATCAAGACATCGGTATTGTACAAAGCATCGTCGGACAGCGCCGATACACAATTGTCGTGAATGGAAAGAGCGATCACGCTGGCACAACTCCAATGAATCGAAGAATCGATGCAATGGCAAGTGCTGCAAGCCTCATGAATTCCTTTACTCATTTAGCTCGGCGTCTAGATGATGACCTAGTTAGTACTGTCGGTAAGATTGAAGCGAAACCGAACACCCCAAACGTTATTTGTCATCAAGTTACGTTTTCACTCGACGTAAGACATCCGAGCGTGAAAACCCTTGAATTGTATGAACATGAAATGAACGCCCTCATCGATGAATTAGAGCGAGAAAAACGAGTCAACGTTCACGTGAATCGTTGGACGGACGTCACACCGGTCACGATGGATGCTTCACTTGTTGAACTTGCGTATAAAGAAAGTGAACGACTCAACTATAAAACGACGTTCATGCACAGTGGTGCTGGGCATGATGCCCAAATCTTCGGGACCCATTGCAAAACGTCGTTAGTGTTCGTCCCAAGCAAAGACGGCATTAGCCACTCACCCAAAGAATTCACCGCAGAGCAACATTTACGTGCCGGCGTTGACGTTTTAAAATCAATGATTTACACATTAGCCTACGAGAAAAGGAGCTCTTAACATGACGCATTACCTCTCTCCTAAACGAACAATTATGACACCTGGTCCTGTTGAAGTTGACCCCGTCGTATTGCGAGCAATGTCAGCTCCAATTCTCGGTCAATTTGATCCTACTTTTACGAACATGATGAATGATACGATGCAAATGCTTCGTTCACTGTTTCAAACGAAAAATCGATGGGCTTTTCCGATCGACGGTACGTCACGATCAGGGATTGAATCCGTACTCGCGAGTGTCGTATCCCGTGGGGAGACGGTCCTTATTCCTGTGTACGGTCGTTTCGGTTATCTATTACAAGAAATATGCGAACGTTACGGGGCACATGTTGTAACGATTGAGCAACCGCAAGGCACCGTCTTCTCCCAAGAAACGATCATTGATGAAATTTATCGCATTCGTCCCGATGTCGTTGCGATTGTTCATGGTGAAACGTCTACAGGATGTATGCAACCCATTGATCAACTCGGCCAGGCTTGCCTTAATGTGGATGCATTATTTATTGTCGATGCGGTTGCAACAATTGGTGGTACAGAAGTAAACGTAGACGAGTGGCAAATTGACGCTTGTATCGGTGGTACGCAAAAGTGCTTATCGGTCCCTTCTGGAATGGCACCGATTACGTATAACGAACGCATTGAAAACGTGCTACAAAAAAGGAAAAAGATTGAGCGTGGGATTGCAACCGATGATGACTTACAAACACATCAACAGAAGAACATCATACCGAGCAATTACTTTGACTTAAGTCAACTGCAAGAATATTGGGGTCCAAGACGACTAAATCATCATACTGAAGCAACGTCGATGCTCTATGCACTCCATGCTGGTTTAACGATGGTTCTTGATGAAGGATTAGAAAATCGATTTGAACGTCACCGAACTCATGAAGCTGCTCTTATTGCAGGCATTCGCGCCTTAGGTTTAACGTTGTTCATTAATGAAGACTATAAGCTGCCTGTCGTTACGTGTGTCAACGTTCCAGAAGGCATTGATGCAGATCAAGTTCGCGCTTTTATGCTTGAGCATTTTGGAGTTGAAATCGCAAGCTCCTTCGGCTCTTTACACGGAAAGATTTGGAGAATTGGAACGATGGGTGCGAGTTGTCGAAAGGAAAATGTCCTTTTCGTGCTGGCAGCACTTGAAGCTGCACTCACTTACTACGGAGTAAATTTATCTAGAGGGAATAGCGTTCAAGCAGCGCTCACCTATTACGTAAACCAAGCTAGCAACAAGGAGCGTGTGTAGATGTGTATGACCTCATCATAAAAAACGGCGCGGTCGTGTTGCCACATGAAGTAAAGACCGTCGACATCGGTATTCAAGGTGGTCGGATTGTTGCTTTATCTTCATCCCTTCAAACGCAAGGCAGTACCACCGTCTACAACGCTGAAAACTGCTACATTTTCCCTGGTGTGATTGACGCACATGTCCATCTAAATGAACCAGGACGTGAGCATTGGGAAGGCTTTACGACCGGATCACAAATGCTCGCAGCTGGAGGATGTACAACGTACTTTGATATGCCTCTAAACAGCATTCCTGCAACGATTACCGAGAGCGCTTTTCATGAAAAGAAAAAAGTCGGTAGCAAGAAATCAATTAATGACTTCAGATTATGGGGCGGACTTGTTCCAGGTAACCTTTCTCAACTTCGTTCGCTCCACAATCTCGGGGCGATTGGTTTTAAAGCGTTCTTATCACCATCGGGAACAGACGAATTCAGTCACACGGACGATCAAACATTGTTAGAAGGCATGAGGGAGATTGCCCATCTTGACAGTGTGCTCGCACTGCATGCAGAAAGCACGCCAATCATTGAATACTTAGAACGTAACGTGAACATTGAGGATCCGGTTCAAGCGTATACTCAGATGCGGCCAATCATCGCTGAAAGTGAGGCGGTCAAACGTAGCTTGTCATTCGCTGAACTAACCGGTTGTGCGTTGCATTTCGTTCACATTAGTAACACGAGTACGTTACGACTCATTCAAGAAGCGAAACAGCAAGGACTAAATGTTACCGTTGAAACGTGCCCCCATTACTTATTGTTCAATGAACATGCGATGTATGAACAAGGTGTATACGCAAAGTGCGCACCACCGTTACGAAGTGAAGAACACCGTCAACAGCTTGTTCAAGCACTGCTTGACGGGCAAATTGACTTCGTTGCATCGGACCATTCACCGAGTCCGAATACGTTAAAGCAAACGGGCAATTTCCTTAATGCTTGGGGCGGCATAAACGGGGGGCAATTTACGTTGCTTAGTTTACTCGAGCTTACGGAAACGACATCATTAACGTTTCCAGACGTTGCCCAGTTAACAGCTACAGCACCGGCAAAACGCTTCCAACTTGATAGTGACCGAGGAAGCATTGAAGAAGGAACGCTCGCCGACCTCGTCATCGTTAGCTGTAACAACGATGATGTTGTCACAAAAGAAACGTTACACTCTAAGCATAAAGACAGCCTTTACCTCGGACATCTATTTCCTCATCGTATTGAAGAAACCTTCTATCGCGGTACATCAATATACAAAAATAACCGTCCGTAATAAGATTACGGACGGTTATTCGTTTCGTTTTTTAATTGCCGCTCGTACGGCACGTTTTATTCCTTCATACCCTGTACAGCGACATATGTTCCCGGATAACCCTTCGACAATTTGCTCATCACTCGGCTCAGCGTTTTCTGAAAGAAGTGCTTTTACAGCAATTACCATTCCAGGTGTACAGTACCCGCACTGAAAGCCTCCTTCTTCCATAAATGCGACTTGGATCGGATCTAACGACCCTTCCCCAACTCCTTCAATCGTTGTCACAGATGCTCCTTCAACTTGATACGCCATTACTAAACAAGAATTAACGAGCTCTCCGTTCACTAACACAGAGCAGGCTCCGCAACGTCCAATCCCACAAGATAACTTCGTTCCGGTTAAAGACGGTTCCCCATTGCGAATCACATCTGTGAGTCGGTCAGTCTCGTTCGCCTGAACAGAAACGCTCTTACCGTTTAATATGATGCTAATCATTTGTGGCTTGCAATTGGTTGCTCGTTCTCGAATTCGTTCCACCACGTACCACCTTCCTTTTCTACAGCCTGAAGAATTATTGAAGGATCAACAGGTATTTTGTTTATCCAAATACCTAGGGCATCATGAATCGCTTTCGTAATCGCCGGCGCTACGGCAACTGTCCCAATTTCACCAACCCCTCGCGGCCCGTGTCCATCCCCATCAGGTAGCTTCTCAATGGCATCAACCGTTAACCTTGGCACATCCGAAATTGTTGGCAACATGTACGTATCGAAGTTCGGTTTTGTGTAATGCCCTTTTTCCATTACCACATCTTCCATAATGGAGTAGCCAAGACTCATGACACCGCCGCCTTCAATTTGACCTTTATAACCAAGTTCATTAATAACCTCACCTGCACTAATCGCTTGATGCAAATGAGTGACATTCACTTGGCCGGTAAGAAGATCAACTTCTACTGCAGCGAGAACCCCTGCAAACGTGTACAAATAGTGTCCACCATCAACTTCATCTGGTGTTGTCGGAAAATCAAACGACGTCTCAACGACTACTTGATCGTCATGATGCAGCTGTTTACGTAACGAACGATAGGTGAGCACTTGTACCTCACCCTTGTAAATCCCCCCTGTTCCTAGACGTAATTCATCCTTAGGCTCACCGGTGAGCGTTGCTGCTTTTTCACAAAGCTTTTCTTTAAACTCTTGTTTCATTCGTTCCAAAGCGTGCCAAACCATACTCGTCCCTCTAGATGCTGTTGTTGAACCTGAATGTGGGACACGATTCGTATCGCCAATCGTAATTGTAATGTCGTTTTCATCACACTGCAGCGCTTCTGTTGTTAACTCTTCGATCACTGCGACGATTCCTTGACCGACCTCTTCAAACCCGAAAGAAACGTCGATTTTCCCATCATCAGAAAGAGATAATCTTCCTCCAGCACCGTCTAATCGTCCAAAACCTAAACCCCCACCGTGCATGGCCATTGCAATCCCAACACCTGTACGAAGAAATGGGTGATCTTTTCTCGTTTCAATTTGTTTTTTTAGTTGCTCGACGTTCTTGAGGACGTCACTAGCACCTGTTGTCGGTACGATCCGCTGTTCGAGTGGCCCAAGATCTTGCTCGCCTCGCAAGTTCAACTTTCGAAAAGCCGTTGGACACTGTTCCAACTGCTCTGCTAGGCGGTCCATTTGATTTTCTAAGGCGAACGTAATTTGGTTGCCTCCAAACCCTCGAAACTCTCCAGACACCGCATTATTCGTTAAAACGGATGTGCCATTAACCGCTACGTGTTCAAATCGATATGGGCCAGCACTATGTTCTACAGCGAAATCTAAAATCGCAGGTCCGAGTGTTGCATACGGCCCCGTGTCAGCCACGATTTGGACGTCATGTGCGATCACATTCCCGGTTTTGTCTGCCCCTGTTTTGATCGTAATCGTCATTGGATGTCGCTTAATACTTGAGATGACCGATTCAGCACGGGTTTGATGGAGTTTCACAGGCTTGTTTGTTTTTAGTGCCAAAAGCGCCGCGTACGGTTGAACGTTTAATTCATCTTTACCCCCAAATGATCCTCCCATCGGGCTCGAGACGATGCGAATACTCTCTTTAGGTAAATCAAGAATACGAGATAGCTGAAATTGATCTTTAAATCCATGTTGCGTTCCCATATAGACCGTGATGCCTCCGTCGGCTTCAGGTACGACAACACCGCCTTCCGTTTCCATGTACGCATGCATTTGCCTTGGAACGTGATACGTTTCTTCGACAATCGCCTCACAACGCTTGAACCCTTCATTAACGTCACCTTTTGTAAAATTCTTTTTATATAACACATTTCCATCTTCTCGCAATTTTGGTGCATCTTCAGCTAAGCTTTTTTCTGGATCGTCAAGTACAGGCAGAACGTCGTACGTTACGTCAATACGTTTAATCGCTTCTTCAGCGACTTCTATACTAGTCGCCGCGACTGCAGCTATGGCATCACCGATAAAGCGTACTTTATCATCACAAAACACAGGCTGATCAGGAGTAATAATACCAAATCCATTCACGCCAGGAACGTCCTGATGTGTAATGATTGCCTCAACCCCTGGTAACTCTTTTGTTCGCTCTGTAGAGATCGATCGAATTCGTGCGTGAGGGTAGGCACTTCTTAACACTTTCGCATACAACATTTTTGGAAATGTTCGATCTGTTAAATACTTCAACTCGCCTGTCACTTTAGCATTCCCATCAGGTCGTTTACGTGATTTACTCAAAAGATCCCTCCATTCGGTTGATCAGTTCTGAGATGAATACGTTCTTCGCAACCGTGCGTTGATACGTCGTTGCCGTGTCAATGAGTGCTAGCTCTTTACGTAAAGTTTCACTCGCCTCTTGAATGATGCTCTTCGTAAGCTGCTGCCCAACGAGTGCTTGCTCGGTTGATGTTAACCGCATCGCTGCCCGCTCTCCGTCACTAAATGCGAAACGAACATTGTTTTGAACACGTTGATTATCAAGGCAAAGCATACTGGAAACCGTTAGCTGTGACTTCGAAAACGATTTTCGAAAACCAACTTTTTGATAAAAGAATGACTCCACAGATTCTTTCGGGATATGAATGTGTGTAACGATTGGCTCATCCGCTCTTAGGGGAAGAAAGTCGATCACCGAAACGGTCCGTTCTTCAGCTCCGTCTACAACAGTTACCTTTGCATCTAGCGCGATTAGTGCTGGAATTGTATCACCACATGTGTACATAAGATTTCCACCTAGCGTGGCTCGGTTTCGTACTGCCGGTGACGCGACCGTTGGAATGACTGTTTTCAAACACTCAACGTTCGCGCATTCACTGAGTGTTGTCATCGCCCCAATAATCATGAAATCTTCCGTCTCCTCAATTCCTCGCAACGATGGAATCTGTTCTAAACTGATCAATTGTTCAGGCAACACTTTGCCTTGCTCCCGTTCTAATTGAATCAGGGTACCACCAGAAATCAACCGGCTCGATAAAGGGCGCTGTGCCTTTAGCTCTAACGCTTCCTTTACAGAATGCGCGACCTGGACAACTGTGTTTGCCTTTAGGGTATGTTCTGTTGTCTGATTAACCATGCATACTCTTCCTCTGTATCAATGTCATACGCTTCCCTTCTTTCCTGTATATTCAGACTTCTACCAGTGAGCGTTGGCAAGAGATGCCTTGCACCAATGTCACCTTTAAGCTTCATTAATGCTGGAAAGACTTGTTTAGAGAATAAAAGTGGCGGTTGTGTGCGACCATCCACATTTGTTCCTATATATTGGACACACTCTCTTCCAGCAGCTTCGATCATCGCATTTAAATGATGCGTTCGTAAAAAAGGTTGATCGGCCAACATAATCACAATCGCATCCGCACCACAGGTTACTGCAGCTTGTATCCCCGCAACGATCGATTGCGCTTGCCCTAAATGAGCATCATGGCAAGGAATTGACCGAAAGTGACCTTCACATGACGAATCGACCCACTCTAGACGATCATCCCCGCGCTTTACGATCAAGACTTCATCAAGGTTACTGTTAAGCGCTGCCTTTAACGCGACCGAACCGAGCGTCGTAGTGAACAATGGAAGTGCTAATTTGTTTCTTCCCATTCTTGAACTACTTCCTGCTGCTAAATAAATGCCGATTGTGTATCCCATAGCGAATGTCGTTCTTCTCCTTTTTGTTCTTCTTCAATTAACTGTGCGACTATACTGATCGCAATTTGTTCTGGACCTATGGCACCAATCGACAGTCCGAGAGGCGTCGTAATGGTTGGTGGAATAACAGAAGTCCCGAGGAGTCGCCTCGTTCTTTTCTTAGAACCTAATACACCTAAATAGCGAAGTGGTTGATCTTTTAGTGAACTAACAATGTCTCGGTCATGATAAAAATGATGCGTCATCACAACAACATAATCGTTCGGTCTAAAAGAGATGGTCGGAATCGTTTCTTTCGGAAAACCTGTTAGTAGCTTTGTAGCGTTAGGAAAATACTGAGTTTGGCAAAGACCGCTACGCCAATCACTAACGATTACATCAAAGCCAGATGCTGCTGCAAAAGAGGCTAATGGTCTTGCATCAGCGTTTGCCCCAAAAAGAATAAGTCGTGGTTTTGGATAATAACGATGAATAAACATCTCTTGCCACATTCCACTACGAGTTGGAATATCAACAGCTTGAACAGGCAGTGTTAACTCGCCAAAGTGCTTGCCCGACGTACTCTGGTACAACGTGTGAACGACGTCACCATGTAATGACTTAATCATTTGGACAACATGATCTTCCCTTAGTTCAGCCTTTAGCTTTAGAAGCTCTCCTCGAAGCTTCTCAGTGAGCGGTTCAAGCAGTACGGTTATGACCCCGTTGCAACCGCTATTGTTCACTCCCCAAGAAAATGGATCGTCACTTCGCATATCATATTCGTACACGTTCGCCCCATTTTGCCAGACATGCTCAAAGCGGGCCATTATGTCTTCTTCAAGACACCCTGCACTCATTACACCCACTTGATTGCCATCAGCGGTGATGAGCATTGACGCACCTTCTTTTCGATATGCAGAACCTTCAACATGAATAATCGTTGCCAGCATCGAACGTACTTTTGACGTTTCTACATGATCTAAGATTTCATGCATGTTCTCCATTTCTCTCACTCCTTAGGATAGCTTCACGAAAGGTTTTACTAACCAGTATAGGAAAAAACAAGTTGTTCTTATGATATTTTGTTAGATCTTCTATCAAACATTTACTTTTCGACTACCAATATTACCCATCGTATCGTTCGTCTAACATCTCGTCATTGGTTAGATTAACTAAATGGAACGATGGTTTTTGTATCATTTTGTACAAAAAGTACTTATCGTTTCACCTCGTAATAACGAAGTACGATTCGACGTTCGTCCGCGTATTCGTCACGGCTAAATTATTTATGTAAGATGATCTCACCTTAAAACTCTCAACTAGATGATGCACTTGATAAAACATCGGCTCTTCTCGTTGATTTGAAAACAGACCTACGTTTAATGATCTATTTTTAAAACAATCCCTTCTAACCCGTTTTCACCATTAATAAACTGCTTGTATATCTTATAATAATGGAGGGATTCGGATTATGATTGGTGAAAATGTTATGATTCGCATTATCGACCGAATGCCCGATTGGACATTCGCTGTGTTGTCCATCCTCTTGATCATAGGTTTAGTGCTCGGTTCATTTTATTTGAGTCGGTTTGCAAAGAATGTACTCAAAGCATTAGAAAGTGAGTCTTCTGCTCTTGCCATCTCTCAAGAAAATTCAACCTTAACGAGTCAAAATAGTGAACTCCAAGACGCTAACACCCAATACCACCATTCATTACAAAGCATCAATCATTTGTTTGAGGACTTGATTGATTTGCGAAACGATTGTCATCAGACATATGAAGAATCCCTTGAGGTCATTAAGAAAATCATCGATACACTTCCGTTATCACTATCGAGTTCAAGAGGCGATAGTAAACGATGCGCCGTTTGGCTCAGTAGTCCTACGACAAATACGTTAGATTTCCATACAGGAAGTTTCAATTTCCCAAAAGATTATACGAACAGTCGAAAATTAGACATTGATGATTCAACAGGCGGACGTTGTTACCGCAAAAACGAAATTATCGACCTTGATGATGTAAGCGAAGATCCTGATTGGTTAAAAAATGAAGAATCTAGAGGGAATTACAAAAGCCTTATTTGCATACCTATCTTAAACTTAGGCATTTTAACCGTCGACTCACTATCACCATTTAATCAAGAATCACGTAATATAATATGTTTATACGCGAAATGTATTGAGCTTGCCTATCTGCAAATGTTCGATGCATTGAAGTTCCAAGATGAAGAGCTAAATGGAACGTTAGACAAAAATTAAAGGTAGGGAGTTTCTGTCATGAACTATCATGATGCACTCAAGAAAATTAAAGTGCTCGATATCGCAAAGCAACAAGGAATCATTAGCGAAGCTTTTTTCAAAAGGGAGAGTGATACGCTAAGAGCCTATGTTGACAAAGTTAGCAAACAGAAGGCAGAAGATGACGTCGCAACAAAAAACTTAATGACGGGAATCAATACGAAATATAAAACCGTATAACATGAAAACATGCAAAAGCGCGATGTAGCGGGTCATTCCCGTCGGCACCTATGCCCGTCGCGCCTTTTTTGTGTTCCATGTTCGTTTAGAACTGCTCTCGCTTCTTTTTATTTATAATGCAATTAGCTGTACACGACGATTTAAAGCGTTTATTATTGTTTGTGTATTATAAATTTTTTAATAATTGATTTGAGAGGGGTTTCTTTCCTATGGAAGCACACCGAAATCGTTGGCTTATTGCCCTTTCTGCGATTGCCATTCATTTGTCGATCGGCTCAGTGTATGCGTACAGCGTTTATCAAAACCCAATAAATGATTCTCTCGGATGGGCGATTACGTCTGTCACGCTTGCATTTACAATTGCGATTTTCTTTCTTGGGATGAGTGCCGCATTTATGGGGAAATTCGTAGAACGTAACGGTCCAAAGAAATCGGCACTTTTATCAACCGCTCTTTTTGTCACTGGAACATTTGGTGCGGGCTTAGCCATTCAACTTGAGAGCATTGCAATGTTTGTCTTCTTTTACGGTGTTGTCGGTGGAATTGGATTAGGAATCGGCTACATATCACCAGTATCAACGCTCGTGAAATGGTTTCCCGATCGACGTGGACTCGCAACTGGGATGGCCGTTCTCGGTTTCGGTGCTGGTGCATTAATCACGAGCCCGTTTGCAGAATTTCTAATGAATCAAACATCCATTCATATGACCTTTTACATTCTCGGTACGCTTTACCTCATCTTAATGGTTAGTGGCGCAAGCTATCTTTCACCTCCTCCTGAAGGTTGGAAGCCAGATAATATGAAAACGGATTCAGACAAAAAGAAGCCACGTACTGTCGCCACCGATTTGGCACAGCTTACAGCAAACGAAGCGCTTCGTACCACTCGCTTCTACTTTCTTTGGGTGATGATGTTCATCAACATCTCTGCAGGGATTATGTTGCTTGCGGTTGCTGCCAACATGACAGAAACAATTACCGGTGCAACTTCCGCATTCGCAGCAACTGTCGTCGGGATAATGGGCTTCTTTAACGGGATTGGCAGAATTGGTTGGGCTAGCTTTTCCGATTACATCGGCCGGGCGAATATGTACATCATTTTCTTTATTATTCAACTCGGCGCTTTCATCGCCTTACCGTTCACAACGAACGAAGTCGCCTTCTCCATTCTTCTTTACTTGATCATGACGTGTTACGGTGGTGGATTTGCGTGCCTTCCCGCTTTTATCGGCGATTTGTTCGGCACAAAGCAACTTGGTGCCATCCACGGGTACACGCTTACCGCTTGGGCGATGGCAGGAATTGTCGGTCCGATGGCTGTGAGTCTTACTTTTGAACGTACAGGAGAGTTTACATCAGCATTCGTCTTGTTTACGATTCTTCTCGCTGTGGCACTCGTAACCGCCATTTTAATGAAAATCAATATTAAACGGGTAAAATCACAAAAAGTTGAGGCTGATTCCTCTGTAAGCGCGTAACTTCAACACGATCGATGACACTAATGAAACAAAGGTGAAACGATGGTTTATCCTTCAAAGAAGAAAAAGATTCGAGGTTGGAAGCGACAGAAACGAAAGATTGAGCGTTGGAAATGTAACGCTATGGCGTTCCCATTCGATGAATTACAAGCGCACAAACGGACGTACGTTAAATTAACCATTCATCCTTTTTACTTTTCCTTTGAAGGGAAACTCCCCTCTTGGTTTGTTCGAGAAGTTTTCGATGCGATGATGGACGTGTTTCGTTCGTGGAATGAACAACTTCAATCGTTACACGAGCCGTACTATTTAAACGTTTGGTTCGTTGATCCAGACGTTATGAAATCGCAAATCGTCGTTGCTTATCGTGAGTGCCTTCATTTTTATGATCAAACTTTCGTACAGCGGGAGCAGCAACGAGCATTTCCTACTGACAAATTCGTAAACAATCCTACAAAGATGAACGGTATGAAGTGGCATTTGTCCGTTCATACGACGAACTGGACGAAAGAAACCCTTGAGGGATGGTTCGAGGATGACATTATAACGAGAAAAGAATTAGACCGGTACAGACAGAACGTCTATGAAACGATGGTTCTTCCAAACGGTGATCTGCTCTACTTCATCGACTCCGGGAACGTTTGGGTTGGCGAACACACTTCTGATTGAAAGGAAGGCGAATAGATGCAGATCATACAGTTAACGGAAAGAGACGATCAATTCGACGAAGCCGTTGAGCTTTACTGGAAAACGTGGGGTGAAGAAGGCGGCAAAGTCTTTTATGAAGATGCGATGATTCATAGCTTACAAGACCCTTCTGGAATCCCAAGCTTCTACATTGCCATCGATGAACGTCAGGCGATCATCGGGACGTATGCGCTTCTTCGTAACGACTTAAACAGTCGTCAAGATTTGCGTCCATGGCTAGCCTGTTTATACGTGCGTGTTGAAAATCGTGGCCAACAATTAGGAGCGAAGTTCCTCGAACACGGATTAAAAGAAGCTGCAAAACGAGGCTACCATTCGTTGTACCTCACCTCTGATTTGGAAGGCTATTATGAAAAGTACGGCTGGCAACAAATCGGTGTAGCGTACGGTCCATCCGGAGACTCCATTCCCTTGTTTGAAAACCATACAAATCAGTAATATATGGTGAAAAGAGCGTCTTTTTTGACGCTCTTTTTTGTGTTCTCAGAAAGTTGTATACTTCACACCTATGAAGATCGTCAGCATAAGCGCTTACACGCCTCTTCAGATAAATAAATGAAGAGAGACGACCTATTGTAGGGCTTCTCGCAGTCGTGTTACTTTATGACATGATGACGTATTGTTCTACATTTTCAAATGACAGAATGAACCACTTATTCCTCTGAATGAATGATCTTCGTATGCAACACTTTTCGATGCTTTACCGTAGGAACTAGGTATCCTAACGTTTTTATGAACACACCCTTATGGGTCTCTATTCATGCGTCAGCTGATTCAATGATGATGACCACCGATTTTCATACTAACCTAGACTTAAACACGTAGGAGTGGGATTTTTGACGAAAAAAAGATACATCTCTTTTGACCTTGCACGGGGACTTATGCTACTACTCGTCGCCCTTGCGCATGCACAAATCTTCTTAAGCGGGACCATCCTTACTCGCCCCGAAAGTAGTGGGTTCATCGATACGATCCTTAACTACACCTCTGTTCTGTTTGTTGATAACCGCGCTCGCGCAATGTTTGCCTTATTATTCGGTTATGGAATTACACTCGTCATCCGTAGCTATATGAAGCGGGAAAAATCTAGACTTGATATTCGACGTTCAATTAACCGTAGAGCCATCGCACTACTTTTCTTCGGTTTTGTTCTATCCGTTATTATTGGCGGAAAAGACATTCTAGCCATTTACGGTGCAGGATTATTACTCGTTCATTGGTTCTTATATCGAAGTGATAAGACGCTCGTTCGAGCGATGATCACCTTAACCATTGGTTTTGCCTTGCTATTGCCGATCTTTTGGGGCAACATGGCGTCTGTTGGCATGGAAAACATGTTCATGACAGGTGACGGTTATTGGGAAACGATGCTCAGTCAACTCGTCATGTTCTTCACTGGCGCTCCCTTGTTCGGAAACTTTGCACTGCCTGTCATTCTATCCATTATGTTAGGCATTTGGTTCGGTCGAAAAGGCTTGTTGAATGAAGATCCGCAGCACCGTCCGTTACTCAAGAAAATTGCGTTTGGCGGTATTCTCATTTCAATCATCGGCGCAATTCCACATGCTTTGCATAGTAACGGGGTCATCGCAGTCGAACAGCCGAACCTATTCGGAATCATTTTTACGATTCACATGATGAGCGGTATCGCGGGTGGTTGTGGTTATGCAGCACTGTTCGGACTCGTCGGACCGTATTTAAAGAAGACCAACCCGATCGTAACAGGAATTACAGCACTCGGGAAACGTTCACTCACATTCTTTATCGTGAATGAAATCTTGCTGATCGTTCTCCTCTCACCGGCTGTCTTTGGTCTTGCCAGTACGTTAAGCATTGCACAAGTTTGGGTACTTACATTCCTTGTATGGTTATCATCTGTCGCGATGGCAACCATTCTCGAACGAAAACAAAAAGCAGGCCCGTTCGATTTCCTTTTCCGTAAATTTGTTTATCGTTAAGCGATTAACCCTACCATAGAATTGCTATGGTAGGGTTTTAATTTGTGTTCTTAGATTTAATTCGTCAGTGCTTCAACTTCATGCTGCTAGCATAATCGCGACATTGAGATAAAAATGAAAGAAGCACTTTAAATGTTGAAACTTTCTGTATTATCATTACGTACATCGTTTCTAAATGTAATTATAGACACGATCAATTAATTCCTAAAGGAGACTGAGGAATTATGGAAGAAGTTAAAAAACAAAAGGTTAAACCGATGCGGTGGGGCTATCTTGGACTGTTAATCCTCCCTAGCGTTGCTTCATTCGCCGCAGCAGCCTCACCTGTCTGGAGCCAAGCATTTGCATGGGGTTTTGCGAGCATTATCGCTTTGTTATTCATCTATTCGGTAATATTTGTATTACTTAAGCAATATGAACAGGAACCACTACGCCTTCTGTACGGAACTATTGTGATTAACATCTCAACCGTCATTATTCTCATTGCATCATGGCGAGTATTTAATGAAAATATCTGGCTTGGATTATTACTATTAAGCCTGTTTATTTGCCATGTCACTTTTGGTATTACACATCGCAAACGTGTCAATGATGCAATTCGAAACCCGAAAAAACACCCAACTTTACATCGAGTGTACAAAACAATCATCATTCTACTCGCTTTACTCGGCCCTGCAAGTTATGGGTTGTCTGTAGCATTAGGCTCCTATTTCGCAGCCGATACGATTCTGATTGTCTTTGCATCTCTTGGAATACCTTTCGCTTTCTTCCTTTCATTAATTACTCTTTCATCACTCACATTCGTACTACCTACGAATGAAGACCATAAATAATGTACAGCAGATGATAATGGGAAATGTTTAACCACAGAAGCCATTTCTGAATAATCCCGCGTAAAATGATCAAGATAGTGCTATGAACACTCCTGCCTCTTTAAATACAAACGCACTCTTTATTGCTTTGTTTATTTTTAGTAATTCTACCTTATTGAGTTTACCTTACAACATCGCACCTGACGTGGGCCATGAGATTTGGTGGATACCACTAGTCGGTTGCTTAGTGGGCTACTTGTTAATTGTAGTGATGTCTTATTTATTTAAGACATTACCTGACTATGATTTAATAACAAGCTTGAAGAACTCCTTTGGTTCTAAGACCGGTATATTCTTAGCCATAGTATTTCTCTTCCAACCCGTATCCTTGCTCGTTTCTCACTTAAACTTTTTTGGGCTATTTATTAATAACACGTTACTCGACGGCACACCTCATATCGTGGTTCTTATCCTCTTGATGATCATCATTGTTTACGCGACAATCTCTGGCTTCAATACGATCGTAACTACGTCAACACTCGTAGGCCCTTTTGTTTTACTCTTAATTGTCTTAACCTTACTTGCCTTTGTACGGGATATAGAATTTGATAAATTTTTACCGATGTTTCAGTATTCGTACGATAACTACGTAAAATCGATAGGCTTTTATTTAATAAAAAGCGTCATCGACAACATCTTAATTCTTTTTTACCTTTACCCTCGTCATGCTACGAACTTCAACGGTACGATCAAAGGGATTAAAATCGGTTACCTGCTTTCCGTAATCATCCTAGCGCTACTTAATTTCTTTACCATTAATGCTCTCGGGCCACAACTGACGAGCATGGAAGTATTTCCTGCATTTCGTACGATGCAAAATTCAGGAATGCTAAGCGATGCATTTGCGTTAAAATCTTCTCTTTTTGTTATCTGGTATTTCACGATGTTCTTTTCCTTATGTGTTTATAATCACGTGATTTCAGATGTGTTGCGTTCAATCAACATAAAGCCATCGAAAACGCTTCAAATCATTACAGGCGCAATCATCGTTGTCGTCGCAGCATTTTATACAGCGAATACGATTGAGGAAATTGAATTTTATCGTACATGGTCCATTTATATTTCGATCGCCACATTCGTTTTGTTTCTCGCGCTTTTGTTTCATTTGAAGATAAAGAATAGAAGCATTGATTACGGCGTAACGAATCATCGTTAACAGAAGAAAGACCTACGTTCAATACCGTAGGTCTTTTTATCAACGTATTTAATTCCCTTCCTCAATCCGCTTAATAACCGTTGCTTGTTGCGCTCGTGTAATTGGATGGTTCGGGTTCTTGCCGTTAAATATCCCTCTCTTCGTTAAATCCTCCCAAGCACCTTTGTGCGTGCTAGGCACAGTTTGAGAAGGTTCTGCTAGAATGCCTTTTGCCAACACACCTAAAGCGTCACTAACCGTCAGCTTGCCTGCTTCATACGCATCTTGTTCATTTTTGTTTCCGTGTCGATTTAAGACCGCTTCGAATCGTTCTTTTCCTGATGACCATTGGAAATCTTCCGCTCTCACATACATCACCTCTTTTTGTTTTGGTTCGTGAACAATTGATTTCACTTCTTCTTTTTGAGCAATAAGTTGCTTAAATCGTGCCCAAGGGAAGTTTCGCCCAGGGCAACTCGTTTGCCCTACATCGCTGTGCCGATACACATCATTTGCTGTTAACCCGTGCTGATTCATTAACTTTTTAACTTCTTGTACAAATCGTAAAAACAGTGTCTCATCCATTTGTTCACGATCATAATTCCCTTCAACACAAACGCCTAAGGAATCACTGTTGTGGTTAGCCGCATGGGCACCTACATTTAAGCCTCGCAACTCATAGAATTCATGGTTTTTTTGCAGATAATAATTGTATCCAGCCCCTGACCATCCTTGGTTGCGATGTTGGTTGTGGATTTGCAGATAAGAGTATCTCACGGCGGCAGGATGATGAATGATAATACGTCTAACTTTACGAATAGGAGTTAAATTCCCCCACCTTAAAATCGTCGGCTTAATCATTTTCATAACTCCTTTTGTTTAGTAACATAAACCACTGATTCCGCCGGATCAGAGAATGCTCATACTAGTATATGAACGTTGTTCATTGCTTGTCACTCTTGTCTAGGTTGATATGGATCGCGCCAAATAAAAGAAGCACCCTACAGGTGCTTCAACTACTTAATCACTTTATGATAATAATCGATGAATGCCGTCACTTGATCCTTTTGATCTCTTAAATTCTCAAGACTCTTTTCTGCATAAGTGACGTCTGGATCTAAACTTTTGATCACATCCGTCAGATCTTGCACAAAATGATTATGTACCGAGAAATACAATTCAATATGATGATGCTCCATTTGTATATTGTTTGCATAATAGATCTTCGTTTTGGAAATCTCGTTTTGCGATATACTCAAAAATTGGGCAGAAAGAATGCAGTCACAATCACTTACATGCTTACCATAAGTAAATGATTCTAACGATAGTTCTGCGAATTTAAAAGAGCTCGTAATTAAACTTTTTAACATATCTAGTTGTATTTTATCATTTTCCAAGATTACCACTCCTATAGTTATATTTTATCATTCAAATTTATGAATATAACAGTTATGGAAGAGGAATAATCATTTCGCTAACAAAGAGCTACAACCATAATCAATAATGCGTCGTTTAGGAGGTTTTTTTGATGATTATGGTCGTTCTTAAGCGTAATCATGCACAATTCTTTGTCTTCTTTTTTGTGCCGATAGGATATTTTCAACTCGGAGGCTTCTAATGGCTTTCTTGTTATGACACCAAACCAACACGTTCTTATCATTCATTCGTCGCACAGTAACAAGTCTTTGACTGAGGGATCCATCTTTTGCCTCATAAATGATTTGTATAGGCATACTTGTAGATCTTGAATGTTGAAGGACATACTTGCTCATGAAACGATCCCCTTCACTAAGATCTTCAGTGTTCTTGGTCGATCATACTCCCACGTGACATAACCTTGTTCTTTCAAACGAATGAATAGCGTATGGACGGCTGATTGAGATTTCAATCCTAACCGTTCTTTTAATTCACGGAATGTTGGAGAAAAACCGTTCGTATCAATAAAAGCAATCGCAACTTGTAACGCTTCCTTTTGTCGTTTAGTCATCTCATCACTCCGTTCATTTCCTTAATCATATACGAACATACATTCTAATTCAAGAGTTTTGACGAACTTTTGTTCGTGTATATTTTCCCATTTTAAATCGCAAGCTTACTAGTAACCAAAAGCGGTGAAAACAAATAAGGGGACGATCTCATGTGCGGACGATTTACGTTTTTTGAGCAACTTCAGTCACTACAAAAGCATTTTAATATAGCGATCACAGCAATCGATGAGTACCAGGAAAGTTACAATGTTGCACCGACTCAACAAGTCGTTACAGTACGTAACGATGGACAACAAAACCGTTTAGGAACCTTGCGCTGGGGATTCATTCCTTCGTGGTCTAAAGATCCTAAAATCGGATACAAAATGATCAATGCGCGCGGAGAAACTGTTCATGAAAAAAACAGCTTTCGCACTGCATTTAAAAAACGCCGTTGCATTATACCGGCTTCAGGGTTTTACGAATGGAAAAACATTGATGGCAAAAAACAGCCCTATCACATTCAATTGAAAAACGGTGATCCGTTAGCATTTGCAGGGTTGTGGGAGACATGGAGTGATAAAGACGAAACGATCCACAGCTGTACCATCATCACGACCGAAGCAAATGAACTAATGAGAGACATCCACGACCGTATGCCTGTCATCCTCACCCCAGCTGACTATGAAGCGTGGTTAGACCCTACAATTACCGAATCGGAATACTTGCTTAGCTACTTAGAGCCTTATCCTGCTGGAGATATGATTGCTTATGAGGTGTCTACAGATGTTAACAGTCCACACAACAATCATGCGAACCTTATTAATTCGTTATAACTACGATTCAAAAAAAAGCACCCACATCGGGTGCTTAATTCATGATTAATTGTGTTGGCACATCAGCTTCCTCGACTTCATCGTATGTGATGACATGATCTTCTTTTAAGGTTAATTGCAAATAAGCACCTTCTTGCAATTCACTTAGAGCGGTAAATTCGATTTCTTTCTCCTCATCACCGTCTTTGTTTATAGCAGGAAGTTCATAATAGACGCTACCACGTTCGTCTTCCTTTAGTATTCCTGATGCATCTACTTGCACATACCAATACTCTTCCTCAATAAATGGGTTAATGTTCGCCCGTGTCATATCGGTTAACGATTGATATAAACCGACTAGGGCTGCAATCATTACGAATGCGCCAATGCTCACACCGATAATCGCCTTTCTCATAATTAGCCTCCTATCGATCTTTACCTAATCGTAAATCTTTTTAATCGTTGATTACATGGATTCTTCTTACTTGCCCTTACAATGTTGTAAGATCGTAGGTAGTGAAGGTAAAATGCACGATGGAATAAGGCTACATCATATTCTGATAAAAGGAGCTTACTTTGTATGAGGAAGCTATGGCTATGGCTCGTAACAATCGCAGTCTTAATAGGTGTACTAGCATTAACTATAAACTTCATTAATCAAACGACTTTTGATCACATTATCACGAACTTGAAAGAAGAATACGGGGAGTTCAGCCAACTACTTATCTATGATCACTCTTCAGAAATGTATGCAACAGAGGAATTCGCAAGACTTGAAGAATCAGAGGAAATCAATAGCTTTTTCAACCTTGCTACTGAAATGGAATTAACGGCTATTAATCAAAGAAGAGGTGAAGAGTTGTACAGTTTCGTCGTTTTTTTCGAAGAGACTCAGAGTCGGCTCATCTTTTATATTAATAAGGATACCATGTCGTTAGGTGGGCAGAATTACGAATTACGACAAGAGGATAATGATCTTATCAAAGCCATTAAATCCTCGATTCTTGCTTGGGAAAGGATTGAATTGAATTGAATTAGGTAGATTTAGGTTTAATGTTTGAAGCGAGTGGGGGATTATGATTTGAGTTTCTTAAAATTAATATAAACTTCTATATCATTTCTAGTAATATTTTGAAAACTAACAAACTCAGGGTTAGGATAAGGCTTTTGTAATTCATATAAATCTAACCTAATTTTGCTATTCCAATAATCTCTGATTAGTACATCTAAATTTGGTAGTTCTGAAGTAAATACGCCCTTCTCCCCAAGTCCTTCTTCTTCTATATAGGCAAAGATATCGCTAGCTATTTCCAAATTAAATACATACACTTTTTCCTTAGGTAATGAGATCTTGATATAATCAGGTGCACCTAAATTTGAATTAAACAATCTAATGGATTCAGAGAATTCCATCCATTGGTCTGTATCCCCTTCTTTTATAGCATTCATTAAATCATTATACATAAAACCGCTACCCATACCTGACCAATCAGATATATTTAAAGGGTTTAAGCCATCTCTCAATGTTCTATTTATTTTCTCATGACTGTCTAGAGGACCATAGATATGATAAAACAAGATAATATCCCCTCCAATTACTGTAATTTTAACATAGCATCTTTTTACGATGAAGCAATGAAAAACCTCATCCCACAAAGGAGAAGAGGTTATTTGCAATCTGGTTATTAATTTTTAAATCTGCCCGATCCACGTTTTTTTGCACCGTAGACTTGCACACCCCTAGATACCTTGCCGCCTGCTCCAACGAGAGCAACTCTGCCTTGACCATTAACTAAACTTCACACTCTCTAGCCGTAACCATAGATAGAGCGTCATCAATGCGAAAATGGTTGGCCTGACTTATTTGTTTGTCCTCTGACATGTTATGCCGTAATCTCTCCAGTGCGCTAGACTCCATGTAAATTGTACGTTGGTGTATGGTCGCTCGATATCTCGCTTTGCTCCCGGTCGTCTACTCGTCTCCAGCCACTCAATCGCATACTTCAAGTCTCTAATCGTCCCGCCAATGATTTCATGCTGTGCAGTGCAAAATAAAAGTAACGAACATTGAATACATAAAAGAGAGTTTTCCACACAAAAAAGAGCCGATTTATAAAAATCGGCTCCGATCCAACCCCAACGGTTGGTATTATGTAATGTAAATGGCGTCCCAGGAGAGATTCGAACTCCCGACCCACAGCTTAGAAGGCTGTTGCTCTATCCAGCTGAGCTACTGGGACAGCGACAATTAGTATCATACCGAATAATTCATGTTTCGTCAATAATTTTACTGGATTTTTTTAGATATCTTTTCATTGCCGCATGGTTTGCGGCAATGAAAAGGTTCGCTTAAACGGAGAGTGATTCGTTGTGCTCGCCGGTGTTGCGATTGTAGTAGTCGATCGCTTTGACTTTGCTTTCTTCAATCGTAATGATGCAGTACGTTGGTTCGAAACCGCCTCGTGGCATAAGAAGGCTTCCTGGGTTAACGATGTGCATCTTCTCGTCAATGTGGTCAACGTTTGGAATGTGCGTATGACCGTATAACACGAGATCTGCGCCTTTCTCTTTGGCTGCTGCTTGCAATGCTTGTTGATCGTCCCTCGTCACGTGCAGGAGGTGACCGTGCGTTTGCCAGATCGTGAGGTTATCAATCGTTGTCGTTTGAAACGACGGGAAATCGATTTCGAAATCGGTGTTGCCACGAACAATTGTAATGCCTTCTAATAGTGGATCATCGGTATCTAGCTCAGAATCTCCACAGTGAAACACTGCATCTACGTCAGACTTGTGTCGCTCAACAACTGCTTCTAACCACTGTCGATCACTATGTGTGTCACTCATGACAAGCAACCGTTTCATTTCCCATCGCCTCCTAAAGTGTTGACCAAAGCTCGTCCATTTTCTGCAATGCGTTACTTCGATGACTAATTGCGTTCTTCTCGTCTGGCGTCATTTCAGCGAGTGATTTGCCGTGTTCTGGACTGTACATGAGTGGATCATAGCCAAAGCCGTGTTCACCTTGCGCTTCTGTCAAGATTCGACCTTCGCACGTTCCTTCAACCGCTTGTTCTTTTCCTGTGCTTGCATCAAAGTAGACGAGCGCACAGACGAAGCGCGCGCTACGATCTGCGTCATCAACTTCTTTTAACATGTCTAACAGCTTTTCGTTGTTTCGAGCATCGCTCTTTGGCTCTCCTGCGAATCGAGCAGAATAAACGCCTGGAGCACCATCAAGAGCGTCAACTTCTAGACCAGAGTCATCCGCAAGCGCGGGTAGCTTCGTATAATTGGATACAAATTCTGCTTTTAGTTTGGCATTTTCATAAAATGTCGTACCTGTCTCTTCAACATCCGGGCATTCTAGATAATCGTTTAATGACTTTACATCAACTTTGCCTTGAAGCATCGCTTCAAGTTCTTTTCGCTTGCCTTCGTTTTTCGTTGCAAGTACGATTGTCGTCATTATTTCTCCTCCTCACCGTCTGTTTCTTTGACGAGTTGTAACACTTGTTCTTGGATGGCAATGAGTTCTTTAATGCCTGAATCTGCTGAAGCGAGCATACTTAACAATTCTTGATGCGTAAACGTCGCTTCTTCACCGGTTCCTTGAAGTTCAACGAACTCACCGCTACCTGTCATAATGACATTTAAGTCGACATTTGCGGCAGCGTCTTCTTCATAACATAAATCGAGCAAGACGTTACGCTCGGCATCAAGTCCGACAGAGATTGCTGCTAATGAATCTTGAAGCGGTAGCTTTTCTATTTTCTTATCGTTAACGAGCTTCGTAAGTGCGAGTG
Source organism: Bacillaceae bacterium JMAK1 (assembly GCA_012970285.1). Lineage (GTDB taxonomy): Bacteria > Bacillota > Bacilli > Bacillales > Marinococcaceae > Geomicrobium_A. The sequence goes on along the minus strand of JIBW01000002.1, from coordinate 104,017 downwards.
CAGTTGCAACATAGGCTCCTGTAATGGAAGCGGTACGTGTGCCCCCATCAGCTTGAATAACATCGCAATCAACCCAAACGGTACGTTCGCCAAGTGCCTCTAAGTCCAAGACAGCGCGGAGTGAGCGTCCGATAAGACGTTGTATCTCCATCGTTCGTCCTGTTACCTTGCCTTTTGAGGATTCACGAATGTTTCGTTGTTCGGTTGCACGTGGCAACATGCTATATTCAGCCGTAATCCAGCCTTTGCCTTGTCCGCGAAGAAATGGTGGTACTCTTTCTTCAATGCTTGCAGAACAAATGACTTTTGTATCCCCTACGGAAATCAATACTGATCCTTCAGGGTGTTTAATATAATTCGTTTCAATTGTTGTTGGTCTAATTTGGTTCGTAGTTCTTCCATCTGTTCTTTCCATGTTAACGACTCCCTATCTAACGTTCATCATAACAAAAAAGGCCGCAAATTGCCGCCTTTTCTGCAAGTATACCATGAATATGAAGCTACTGTGAAACAAGTTCCTTAATGTGATCTTCCGTGACCGCTGTCGGAAGTGCATCACCGCTACGCGCATTAATTTCATCACTTCCATTTACGAGATACGTCACGCTGTCCACACCATCAATCGCTGTGAGCGTCTTCGTTAACATCGTTAACGCTTCCGTTGCAATTGCGGTTCCTTCGTTTTCAGTAAGCAACGCTTCGTTAAAGTTAACAGTCAGTACACCATCATTAAGTGTTGGTTCGTCAACGAGCTCAACACCGTGGCGAAGACCAGTGAGTAACTCGGATTGAAGCGCGGGTCCATGAATGACTTCATTTACTACGGTCTCAACTCGATTATCTGTCTGATCAATCCGTCTTGTCACAGGTACATAATAGAGATCGTGTTCGTTTTCATTTAGAAAGTATAATGTCGATGGTAAGGTTGCTGTTACATCAACCGAATTCACATTTGGTTCTTTGTTAATGCCACGGTCCCTCGTTAATGATGTAATTGGGGTTTCATTATGTGGCATCACGTCTTGCTCATGACCGTTAATAAGAATTTCAACGCGTTCAATGGTCTCGTATTGTGTGAGCGTCCACGTTAACGCTTGAAGAATGGCTTCTTCTTTGTTTTGGTCGTAGTCTCTAAAATCTTCGGAGAAGTCGACGACCGCAGTCCCGTCGTTTGTTACGTTAACACCAAGCACTTCCGTATCTGATGGGAATACCGCTTGAAAGCCGCTTGGTAGCATTTCGGTGATCGGTCCTCCGTCAATCATATACTCAAGCGCTTGCCGAAGCACTTCTTCGTCGTGTGGAAGTGAAAATGTTCTCGGGACAACATAACCGTCAGAATCGATTAAATACAACTCACGCTCTGTGAGTCCTTCTGCGGTTTCTTCATCTTGCTCTTCCACGACACGTTCTTCTGTATGCTCAGTTTCTGCATCTCTTTCTAACGCTTCCTCATCGGTGCTGCAACCTTGCACGACAAAAAGTGCGGCGATCGCAACCACGGAATAACGTATATGCTTTTTCACTTTTGATCCCCCCTAGCTAGTCTACTGAAGTATACGAGCCTTATGACGGAATTAGACCAGTTATCAAGACGAAAAAACCACGACAATTAGTCGTGGTTCATCGTTGATGATAAAAAGCTAATCTGACGAACGTCAGGGTTTGTGATCGTCATCCAGCGCTCTACTTTCTCTACAAATGGCAACACGTCACCACTCGTATAGAAAATGTGTGCTGGCGATTCATCGGATCGATTATGAATGCCGTTATGTTGCAAAATTGTGCTCATCTCTCTTGCGGTCTCTTGCCCTGATGAAATGACACTTACGCCACCACCAACAACTTCTTGAATGACCGCTTTTAAAATTGGGTAGTGCGTACAACCAAGAATCAATGTGTCGTAACGATATTGTTGAAGCGGCCTTAGCGTTTCTTCAACGATCTTGTATGCGTCTTGTTTGGACGTTCGGTTTTGTTCAACGAGTGGAACGAATGGTGGGCATGCAAGATTATGAACAGTCACTTGCTCTCCTTGGATTGCTCGAATCGTTTCTGGATAGGCACCACTAAGAATCGTACCCTCTGTACCGATAACAGCAATTTCACCACTCGACGTCTCATTTAATGCAGCAATCGCCCCAGGACGAATGACGCCGACTACAGGAATATCGAGCTGCTCTTGTAGCTCTGCTAACGTCACAGCAGTCGCCGTGTTGCAAGCAATTACTAGCATCTTTATGTCCCATTGCAATAACTGCTCAACCATTTGCCACGTAAAGCGGCGAACTTCCTCCACCGTTCTTGGTCCGTATGGGCAACGAGCCGTATCGCCAATGTAAATCATCGTTTCCTTTGGTAACTGCCTTGCGACTTCCTTTGCAACGGTTAATCCGCCTACGCCCGAGTCAATAACACCGATCGGTAAATTCAATCGTCTCGCCTCTTTATTTCACTATTCTAATCTTTGGACATCTCTTCATGAAGGGATCCAAGTGTTGCTTGTAATTGGTCAACTTCCTCACTCGAAAAATGCACTAATACTTCTTGCAAGTATTCTTGACGTTTTTGAATCACTTCATCAATGATGACCTTGCCTTCTTCTAATATATGAACGCGTACGACACGACGATCCCGTTGATCACGAACTCGCTCCACAAGCTCGTTTTTCTCCATACGATCCACTAGGTCTGTTGTTGTACTAAACGCTAAATACATTTTTTGTGATAACTCACCAATCGTCAAATCGCCTTTGTCTTTTAAGTATTGCAGAGCAATGAATTGCGGGGGTGTAATCGGAAATTGATTCAGAATTTCTCTACCCTTTTGTTTGACCGTATATGAAATTCGACGTAAGGAACGTTCTATGCTTTCCACTTGGTTATCTCTCACATCTAAACTCCTCCCACTCTTTTGTTTGTAAAAAAAGTCGCCTGAAAAAATGTATCAGACGACTTAACATCTACTTATCGAATTGCTTCGTTAACGAGTGCAGCAACTTCCTCTTGTGTCGTACATGTTAATGCACGTGTCGCAAGAGCTTCGCACTCTTTAGAATCAAGAGCTAACAATTGCTCTCTCGCTTGTAAAACCGAAGATGCACTCATGCTAAACTCATCTAGACCAAGCCCAAGTAGAAGAGGAATTGCGGTCTGTTCACCAGCCATCTCTCCACACATGCCTGTCCATTTTCCTTCAGCATGGGACGCATCAATGACGTTTTTCACGAGTTGTAAAATCGCAGGATGATACGGCTGGTACAAGTAAGAAACCTTTTCACTCATACGATCCGCAGCTAACGTGTATTGAATTAAGTCGTTCGTACCAATGCTAAAGAAATCAACTTCTTTTGCAAATTGCTTTGCAATCACAGCAGTGGATGGAATTTCGACCATAATGCCAACTTCCATGTTTTCATCAAACGATACGCCTTCAGTTTTTAGCTTCTCTTGTTCTTCTACGATGAGGGCCTTCGCAGCACGGAACTCTTCAAGTGTCGCAACCATCGGGAACATCACTTTCAAATTCCCATATGCACTTGCGCGAATAAGCGCGCGAAGTTGCGTACGGAACAACGCTTCATTCTCAAGACATAGGCGAATGGCACGGAAGCCTAAGAATGGGTTTAGCTCTGACGGCAAGTCTAGATACGGCAACTCTTTATCGCCACCAATGTCTAGTGTACGAATGACGACTGGCTTTCCTTCTAGCTTCTCTACAACCGCCCTGTAAGCGTCAAACTGCTCTTCTTCAGTCGGTAGCTGGTCTCGCTCCATGTAAAGAAATTCTGTGCGGTAAAGACCAACACCTTCTGCACCGTTATTCAACACACCGTCAATGTCTTTCACTGAACCGATGTTCGCTGCAAGCTCTACCGTTTTACCATCTTTGGAGATAGACGGCTCATTGATTAGTCGCTTTCGCTTTTCTTGCTCATCAAGAAAAGCAGCTCGTTTCTCTTTGTAGCGCTCTACCGTTGCTTCATCTGGGTTAACGAGCACTTCTCCGTTTATTCCATCAACGATGAGCAAATCTCCATCGTTCACATCCGTCGTTACATTCGTTAAACCGACGACTGCTGGAATTTCTAATGAACGTGCCATAATTGCCGAATGAGACGTACGACCACCAATATCTGTCGCAAAGCCTAGTGCGAATTCTTTATTCAACTGAGCAGTATCCGATGGCGTGAGATCTTCTGCGATCACAATCGTCTCTTGATCCAAATCAGCGAGAGACGCTGATTTCACACCGAGCAAATGACGCAATACGCGCTGGCTAACATCTTTAATGTCTGCTGCTCGCTCACGCATGTAGTCGTTATCCATGCTCTCGAACATTGAAATAAACATCGCCGCGGTTTCATTCAACGCATATGCCGCTGTTACGTTGTCTGCATCAATCTTCGTATGCACAGCTCCAACGAGTTCTGGGTCTTCCAACACAAGCAAATGCGCGGAAAAAATCTCTGCGTTCTCTTTTCCTTGTTGCTCTTCTGTCTTCGTCTTTAACGCTTCAAGCTCTTGCTTTGAGGTTTTTGTCGCGCGTTCAAAGTTCGCTTTTTCTACTTCAGCACCTTCGGTACTGTTTTGAATAATTTCAAGCGATACTTCTTCATAGACAAAGGCTTTTGCAATGGCAATGCCGTTACTCGCAGCAATTCCTTTAATCACGCTAGACATTTACGACTCTCCTAAGCCTTCATGAATCGTTGCAGTAATCGCGTTCATCGCTTCTTCTTCGTCGTTCCCAGAAATAAGGATCTTAATTTCTCCACCTTTACCAACGCCTAGAGACATTACTCCCATGATCGACTTCAAATTGACCTTCTTACCTTTTGCTTCCATTTCAATCTCAGATGAGAATTGGCTCGCTTTATGAACAAGCTGAGTAGCTGGACGTGCGTGTAATCCTGTATCAGCGGTAATTGTGAATGTTTTTTCTAGCATATGACATGCCCCTTTCAAGATTCAGTTCAGAATTGAATTGGTTGATCTAATCATGTTTACTCCTTTTACATTTTATCACTCAAGCTTTAAATCGCCAATCGTTTTGCCGATTAACAACTTTTTCTAAAAATTTTATCGGTTTTTTGCAACATTTTCTTAACAATTTCATCAAAACTTGAATAAGATGGGCTTGAGCTTTCAAGACAGCTGTTTATCGTAAGCACTTGTTCTTGGGACGTCTATGACCACTGCTGCTGTTGGATGAAAGTTTTTGAAACTTTTCGGTATAGTTGTTCGCCGCTTTTTACTCCACTACTCACCGAAGGGTTAACTCTCACATACGATATGGAGACTAAATACTTTCTTCTAATCGTCCAATTCCAACGAGAGCCGGACACACAAGAGGGTGGCCTGGATTAGAAAGGGTGACACGATTGAAGGACTTGGAACGTGGTCCGCGCTCCCTTCTGACGAAAAGGGAGAAGGAGGTCTTTGACCTTCTCGTGCAGGACAAAACGACAAAGGAAATTGCGGGTCAGCTTTACATCAGCGAGAAGACAGTCCGTAATCATATTTCTAATGCAATGCAAAAATTAGGAGTTAAAGGGCGTTCTCAAGCTGTCATTGAATTAATTCGACTCGGTGAGATCCAAATCTAGAACTGTTCCGGTTGTCAATGAGGGATGACACCGGTTTTTCTAGAGTTTGCGCTAAACAAAGATTGGGAAACCATAAAAAAGCCGAATGTTCATTTCGAACATCCGGCTTTGGTCTTTGTTAAAGTTTGTCGCTTCCGAAGAAGTTTTTGAACGATTGCATCGTCATGTCACGGTTAAGTGCCGCGATTGATGTTGTCAAAGGAATACCCTTTGGACAAGCTTGAACACAGTTTTGTGAGTTACCACAGTTTGAAAGACCGCCGTCTCCCATAAGAGCGTTAAGTCGATCTTCACGGTTCATCTCACCTGTTGGATGAGCGTTAAACAAACGAACCTGGGATACTGGTGCTGGACCAATAAAGTCAGATTTGCTGTTTACGTTCGGACAAGCTTCTAGACAAACACCACATGTCATACATTTAGAAAGTTCATAAGCCCACTGACGCTTGTTCTCTGCCATACGTGGTCCTGGACCTAAATCGTACGTACCGTCAATAGGAATCCAAGCTTTAACTTTCTTCAATGAATCAAACATACGGCTACGATCTACCACAAGGTCACGTACTACCGGGAATGTCTTCATTGGCTCTAGACGAATTGGTTGATCTAGTTGGTCTACGAGTGCTGTACACGATTGACGTGGTTTCCCGTTAATAACCATACTACATGCACCACAAACTTCTTCAAGACAGTTCATATCCCAAACGACTGGGGCAGAATCTTTTCCATCTACAGTAACAGGGTTACGTCTAATTTCCATCAAAGCAGAAATGACGTTCATATTTTCACGATGTGGAATCTCGAATTCTTCTGTATATGGACTGGCATCAGGGCTGTCTTGACGAGTAACGATAAAGCGGACGGTTTTTTGTTCGCTCATTATTTTCCAGCTCCTTGTTTATCACTAGCTTTTTTCTTAGAGTAGTCACGCTTTCTTGGCTTGATTAACGATGTATCAACGTCTTCATACTCAAAGATCGGCTTGTTGCTTGCCGCATCATACTTCGCTTTCGTAGTCTTTAAGAACTCTTCGTCATTACGATCTGGGAATTCAGGCTTGTAGTGTGCACCACGGCTTTCGTTACGGTTGTATGCACCGATTGTGATTACACGAGCAAGATCAAGCATTCCTTTTAATTGACGAGTAAATGGTGCTGCTTGGTTTGACCAACGGCTCGTATCGTGCATGTTGATGTTGTTCCAACGCTCCATTAATTCTTGAATTTTATCATCCGTTTGAAGTAGTCTAGCATTCTCACGAACAACAGTAACGTTATCGGTCATCCACTCACCAAGTTCTTTGTGAAGTGCATACGCGTTTTCTTTACCGTCCATTTTTAGGATGCCTTCGTACTCATCTTCCACTTTCTTCGCTTCTGAATCAAACAGTGAAGAAGAAAGATCATCGGCTGATTTCTCAAGTCCATCGATGTACTCGACGGCTTTTGGTCCAGCAACCATACCACCGTAGATTGCAGAAAGAAGTGAGTTGGCTCCAAGACGGTTCGCGCCGTGTTGAGAGTAATCGCACTCACCCGCAGCAAAAAGACCAGGGATGTTTGTCATTTGATCGTAATCAATCCACATACCACCCATAGAATAGTGAACTGCTGGGAAGATCTTCATTGGAACTTTACGAGGGTCATCACCCATGAACTTCTCATAAATTTCCATGATTCCACCAAGCTTAACATCAAGCTCGTGAGAATCCTTATGAGAAAGATCAAGGTAAACCATGTTCTCTCCGTTTACACCGAGCTTTTGCTCGACACAAACGTTGAAAATTTCACGAGTCGCGATATCACGAGGTACAAGGTTTCCGTATGCTGGGTATTTCTCTTCAAGGAAGTACCAAGGCTTACCGTCTTTGTACGTCCAAACTCGTCCACCTTCACCACGTGCAGACTCACTCATTAGACGAAGCTTATCGTCTCCTGGAATCGCTGTCGGGTGAATTTGAATGAATTCCCCATTTGCATAGTAAACGCCTTGCTCATAAAGCTTTGCTGCTGCAAAACCTGTATTAATCATTGAGTTCGTTGATTTACCGAAAATAATTCCTGGTCCACCTGTTGCCATAATTGTTGCATCAGCGCGGAAGCTTTGAATTTCCATAGAAGCAAGGTTCTGGGCAGTAATTCCACGACAACGTCCTTCGTCGTCCATTACCGCTGAAGTGAATTCCCAGTTCTCATATTTCTTAACAAGACCTTGAACTTCGTAACGACGCACTTGCTCATCAAGTGCATACAGTAATTGTTGTCCGGTCGTTGCACCTGCATATGCCGTACGGTGATGTTGAGTTCCACCAAAACGACGGAAATCTAGAAGACCTTCTGGCGTACGGTTAAACATAACTCCCATACGGTCTAAAAGATGAATAATCCCTGGTGCTGCATCTGTCATTGCTTTTACAGGGGGTTGGTTCGCAAGGAAGTCTCCACCGTACACTGAATCGTCAAAGTGTTCCCACGGAGAGTCTCCTTCACCTTTCGTATTAACGGCACCGTTAATTCCACCCTGAGCACAAACGGAATGTGAACGTTTTACCGGAACGAGGGAAAACAGTTCTACATTCTTCCCTGCTTCCGCTGCTTTAATTGTTGCCATTAGACCGGCTAAACCGCCACCGACAACAATGATGTTTCCGTTGCTCATGAATCACCGACTCCTTTACATGTTAGCTAAAGCTGGATCTAAGAACGCAATAATTGCGCGAATACCAATGTAACTTAGTACTAAGAATACTGTAATACTTACGTATGTCATGATCTTCTGAGATCTTGGTGTAACTGTAAGTCCCCAAGATACTGCAAATGACCAAAGTCCGTTTGCAAAGTGGAATGTAGCAGCTAATACACCAGCAATATAAAATACAAGCATAAATGGACTACTTAAGATGTCCGCCATCATATCATAGTTTACATCTGCACCAAATGCGGCAGCAACACGCGTTTCCCAAACGTGCCAAGCGATAAAGATGACAAGGAATACACCTGTCACTCGTTGTAACATGAACATAATATTACGGAAGAATCCGTATCTTCTCGTGTTGCTTTTACCTAAAAATGCAATATATAAACCGTAAATCGCATGATAAAGAAGTGGTAAGAAGATCACGAAAATTTCAAGTGCATAGCGAAAAGGCAAACTCTCCATAAAATGTGCAGCGGCATTAAACGAACTTGCACCGTACACCGCGAAATGGTTAATGATAAAGTGCTGAATTAAGAATACACCGACTGGAATTACCCCGAGTAATGAGTGTAGTCTTCGGTTAAAAAACTCTTGATTCTGAGGCATCGATAAGGCTCCCCCTCTATTTTTGCTGACCCTTGCTCCTAGTACCTAGCCTATCCATATCTGTTGCTTGTCTATGCGCTATGAAAACCCTCCCTATGGCACTCCACGAACACGGCGCAAACTGTCTCCCCGTGTTACGTCCAGTATTCGATGAAGATATATGCTATTAAACGGAACGAATATGTAACCCTCGTCAGTTTGACCAGCATTCAAAACCTAAGCGTTTTCATACTAACTAAACTGTGTCCCGTCCATTCATATTTCCGACATATTTATTGTACTCTGACACGGTAGAGTCGTCAAGAAAGCAGATAAAACGCATTCATATACGATCATTTGCGATATTTTTACATTTCTGTAGTTTTCTTTTTGTGAAACGCTTATAATAGATAATTGAATTGGGGGAGATTTCTTTGTCTGAGGAAGTACGAAAATATACAGATTTCGGCTACGAATTACTTCGAGAAGCACTGCTACCTGAGCTACTTAATGATGATCAAGACGACATCCTCTATCTCGGCGGCAAGTTGTTAGCGAGAAAGTATCCTCTTGAAAACATCGAACAGCTTTCGGCATTTTTTGACAAGGCAGGTTGGGGAAAACTAGAACTAGTGAAATCTGGTAAAAAGTCAACGACGTTTGATTTGCATTTTTTTGAAGATGAAAAGCGAGAGAATTTCTCTCGTCATATCGAAGCGGGGTTTATTGCTGCCCAGTATGAGTTGCTCTATCAAACGACAGCCGAAGCCATACTCGAGCGAAAGCGTCGACGCTTCCGTTTACATATACATATGGATCTAATGTAGAGAATTAGAGAACACCAGCCAGACGACTCGATCGTTTGGCTGGTTTAATTTTCTCGTAATTTAGTCATGATCTCTCTTGCCACGTTCTCTGGAATTGAAATCTTTGTGAACTCTTCTAATTCCGCTTCTTTCATTTTCTTTATAGAGCCAAAGTGTTTAAAAAGTTTCTTCTTTCTTTGGTCGCCAACGCCTTGTACGTCATCAAGAACAGATTGTTGCACACTTTTCCCTCGTGATTCACGATGAAATGTAATGGCAAATCGGTGAACTTCGTCTTGAATTCGTTGAAGTAAATAAAAAGCGTGACTATCTCTCGCTAAAGGAACAACGGTTGCTTCCTCACCGAAAAGTAATTGTGACGTCTTATGCTTAGCATCCTTTGCAAGGCCTGCAACTGGCAAAGATAAATTTAACTCATCCTCTAACACAGAGATGGCTGCACTTAGTTGACCTTTGCCACCATCGACGAGTATCAAATCGGGCATCGGTGCTTCTTCACGCAACAATCGCAAATAACGGCGACGAATCACTTCTTTCATCGATGCATAGTCGTCTGGACCTTCAACGTCTCGAACGCGGTATTTACGGTAACTTTTCTTGTCTGGTTTGCCGTCTACAAAGACGACCATCGCAGAAACGGGGTCCGTTCCTTGAATATTTGAGTTATCAAATGCTTCAATGCGATAAGGAGCATCAATGTTCATCGCTTCGCCGAGATGTTCAACTGCGCGAACCGTACGTTCTTCATCTCGTTCTAACAAGCGGAATTTCGCAGCAAGAGCTTCATCCGCATTTTGGGCAGCAAGTTCAACGAGGTCTTTTTTCTTTCCTCGTTTCGGAATACGAACGGTCGTTTCAAGCACTTGTTCTACTTCTTCATACCCCGTGACATCTGGAATAAGAATCTCTTTTGGTTTTATATGAGCGCCTTCCCAATAAAACTGCCCGAGGAATGAAAGAAAATCATCTTCTGGCTCTTGATAAAAAGGAAAAATAGAAACATCACGTTCGATTAATTTCCCTTGTCGCACGAAAAAGACTTGTACGCACATCCACCCTTTATCAAATGAATAGGCAAACACGTCACGATCAACACCGTCAACTTCTGTCATTTTTTGTTTTTCCATAACAGCGTCAATATGTTGAATTTGATCCCGAAGTTCTTTCGCACGCTCAAAGTTCAAGTCTTCTGATGCTTGAAGCATGTTCTGCTCGATTTCTTTTCGGATCGTTTTATGACCGTTGTTAAGAAAACGACCAATTTCTGATGTTAACGCCTGATTTTGAGATTGTGTCACTTCAAATTCACACGGCGCTAAACATTGACCAATATGATAATACAGACAAACGCGATCCGGTAACGTTCTGCATTTACGTAGCGGATACAAACGGTCGAGTAGCTTTTTCGTTTCATTTGCCGCAAAGGCATTCGGATAAGGTCCGAAATATTTGCCGCCGTCTTTTTTGACGTTTCTCGTCGTAATGAGCCTAGGGTGTTCTTCATTCGTGATTTTTAAATAAGGATACGACTTGTCGTCTTTGAGTAGGACGTTGTACTTTGGTTCGTACTTCTTAATCAAGTTCATTTCTAGAATGAGCGCTTCTATGTTTGAAGACGTAATAATATATTCAAAGTCATCAATCTGACTAACAAGGCGTTGTGTTTTCGTATCATGACTTCCCGTAAAATAAGAGCGAACTCGGTTTTTTAATACTTTTGCTTTACCAACATAAATAATGGCGCCATTTCGATTTTTCATGAGATAGCACCCGGGCTTAGCTGGTATAACCGCAAGTTTCTCTTTAAGAGTGTCCATATGAACACCTCCTCTTCACCAAAAAGTAGAAAAAAAGCCTGAAATGAATCAGGCTTTTTCCTACTTTATAGATGTTTTTGAAGCAATTCAACAAGTGCTTCTTTCGGTTGGAAACCTACAACTTGTTCCACTTGCTCGCCATCTTTAAAGACCATCAATGTTGGGATACTCATAACCCCAAACTTTCCTGCAGTTTCTTTGTTGTCATCAACGTCGAGTTTAGCGATCTTAACTTTGTCGCCCATTTCTCCGTCAATTTCTTCAAGAACTGGTGCAATCATTTTACAAGGTCCGCACCATGGTGCCCAAAAATCTGCTAGTACGACGCCTTGGGACGTTTGCTCTGCAAAGTCTTGATCCGTAACATTTACAATTGCCATTGTGATAATCCCCTTTCATTTCTATCTTTCCACACCGTTAGTATAGCATTCGTGAAACTTCGTGAGAAATAATCTGCTTGAACTTCGATGTACTTTTTCATTTATACGTGAACGTACTCATTTGGTCAATAGTGGCATTAAAAAACACACCAGATATGATTTCTGGTGTGTTTAGGGTTGTTACGCTCCTGCTTTTACTTTCTTAAACTCTTCAGTAAGGATCGGAAGGATGTCGAAAAGATCTCCGACAAGGCCGTAATCTGCAACATCAAAGATTGGTGCTTCTTCATCTTTGTTGATCGCAACGATCACTTTAGAGTTACTCATTCCTGCCAAATGCTGAATTGCACCAGAAATACCTACAGCAATATAAAGTTCAGGTGTAACGACTTTTCCTGTCTGACCAATCTGTAAAGAGTAGTCACAATACTCAGCGTCACAAGCACCACGTGAAGCACCAACCGCTCCACCTAAGATGTCTGCAAGTTCTTCAAGTGGCTTAAATCCATCTGCACTCTTCACGCCACGACCACCAGCAACGATGACTTTCGCTTCTGCAAGGTCGACTTTACCGCTCGTCTTCTTCACAATATCTTTGATGACTGTGCGTAAGTCTTTCAAATCTACAGAAACGTCTTTCGTCTCGCCACTTCTTGAAGAATCAACTTCTAGTGCTGGAATGTTGTTCGGTCTTACGGTTGCAAAAACAAGTCCGCTTGATACACTCTTCTTCTCAAATGCTTTACCAGAGTAGATCGGACGAGTGAAGATCACTTCTTCGCCAACTTCTTCAATATCCACAACGTCTGATACAAGTCCTGACGATAGCTTTGCAGCTAAACGAGGCGCTAAGTCTTTACCAGACGACGTGTGTGGAATTAAAAGCGCATCTGGACTTTCGCTTTCAATCACTTGTAATAACACTTGCTTATACGCATCTGTTGTATACGTTTTCAAGTCTGAATGTTCAGCAACGAGTACTTCGTCTGCTCCTTGTTGAATAAGTTGTTCACTAAATGATGCAACACTTTCACCGACGAGAAGTGCCTTTACTGAACCTTCTCCGGCAATTTTCTTTCCTGCTGCAACCACTTCAAAGGAAACGTTACGTAGTTCTCCATCTTTCGCTTCTGCAAGTACGAGTACATTTTTAGACATGTTGTAATTCCTCCTTATATGACCTTAGCTTCGGTTCTGAGCAATTTGATGAGTTCTTCCACTTGTTCTGCCGGTTCACCGTCAAGCTTCTTACCTGCTTGCTTTTCTGGTGGCAAAAAGCGGTCGACCGTTTTTGTTTTCGCTTCTAGCTCATCTTCGTCTAAATCAAGATCATCAAGGTCAAGCGTCTCAAGCGGCTTCTTCTTCGCTTTCATAATTCCTGGTAATGAAGGATAACGTGGCTCATTTAAGCCTTGTTGACACGTTACAAGAAGTGGAAGTTCCGTTTCGACAACTTCTACATCCCCTTCAACATCGCGCTCAACCGTTGCTTTTGTACCATCGATATCAAGCTTTGTAATCGTTGTCAGTTGGTTGATGTCAAGAAGCTCTGCAAGTCGTGGTGCAACTTGTCCAGCACCATCATCGACAGCGACATTTCCACCTAGAATAATGTCGAATTCTTGGTTTTTGAAGTAAGCCGCTAACATTTCTGAAATCGTATAATGATCAACTTCATCATCAAGGTCTTCTGTATCAAGAAGTACAGCCTTATCTGCACCCATTGCTAATGCTGTACGAAGCTCTTTCTCTGCCTCTTCGTCTCCGACAGTGACGACTGTAACTTCACCATCATTTGCTTCCTTAAGCACAATTGCTTCTTCAATTGCATATTCGTCATAAGGGTTAATGACAAATTCTGCGCCTTCCTCATCGACACGACCGTCTTTAATCTCTACCTTTTCTTCCGTATCGAATGTACGTTTCATAACCACAAAAATGTTCATCTGGTTTCCTCCTCCTTAGAATTAACGATTAGAAAATACTGGCTTTCTCTTCTCTAAAAATGCTGTGATGCCTTCTTTAGAATCTTCGCTATCGAAACATTCATCAAAATATTTCGCTTCTTTCTTTAAGCCTTCTTCTAAAGATTGTCCACTTGCAGCATGTTGAATGAGAGCGAGAATGCGTGAAGTTGTTACTGTGCTCTTGCTGGCAATCGTATCGGCAAGAATGCCGGCTTTCTCTAGGAGCTCAGATTCATCTTTCACAACATCGTTTACCAAGCCCCACTGATGTGCTTGTACACCAGTAATCGGAATGCCGGTAAGCATCATTTCTGTTGCTTTATGCGGTCCTACAAGCTTAGGTAGCCGTTGTGTACCTCCATATGCAGGGAGCAAACCGAGGTTCGTCTCTGGTAAGCCTAATTTGCAATCTTCTGTAGCGATTCTTATCGTACAGACCATCGCTAATTCTAGACCGCCACCAAGAGCGGCACCGTGGATCGCAGCGATGACTGGCTTTTTTAATTGTTCAATCTTATTAAACAATAATTGACCATTTTCTGCAAGTGCTTGACCTGAGCTCCCTTGGAACTCTTTAATGTCAGCCCCTGCAACGAAAAAGCGTCCTTCACCGTGTAAAACGATGGCACGTACGCTTTCATCATTTTCAGCTTCTGAAATTGCTTCATCTAAAGATTTCAACACTTCAGTCGATAATGCATTTGCAGGAGGGTGCTTTACGGTTAGCCATAACACCGCTCCTTGTTTCTTCTTCTCAATCATAATTCAATAGGCCCCTCTCTCGATCATGATGACTTCTGAAAGCCTGTTAAGAGCATGTGATACGTTTCTTGTGAAAGTGATTCTAAGTCAAACTTACCTTCTTTCATGACCCAATTCGTCACAATTTCATCAAGTGTACCAAATAACATCTGACGAGCTAACTTCGTATCTAACTGCTCTTGAAAGATTCCTTCGGCTTTCCCTTCATCTATAACATTCTCCATAACTTGCACATACCCTTTCAGAACATCGTTTATTTTCAGACGAAGTTCGCGGGCAGATTGCCTGAGTTCTAGCTGTGTTACGACAGCAAGGTCCGGTTGTTCCGCAAGTTGTGACAAATGCATTTCGACAAGAAATCGCAGCTTCTCCTTTGCATCAAAACACGTTTCAAGACGTTTTTCGATCGTTGTTATAAATGTTCCCATTTTCAAACGAAACAACGAAATGAGAATGTCTTCTTTGTTTTTGAAATAAAGATAAATCGTTCCGTCTGCAACTCCTGCTTCTTTTGCAATTTTCGAGACTTGCGCATGATGGTAGCCGTGTTTTGCAATGACTGTCACTGCTGCATCAATAATAAGATGGTACTTCTCAGAATTTCGTTTATCAACTGCCATGTGCGGCTACTCCCTTATGCTTAACGATTATGAATGATTACTCATTCATAAATTTTACCGAATGTACTATAGCTTGTCAATCTTATCAACAAAGATCACAGTCCGGGTGAAGCATACCGGACTGCTGCCACTATTTTTAGTTTTCTTTTTGAGACAATAAAGCTTCTTCTGCTTTTTTCTGCTCTTCTTCAACTAACACACGTCTTAACACTTTACCAACCAGTGTTTTTGGTAGTTCATTACGGAACTCATAAATACGTGGGATTTTATAGGCAGCAAGTCTTTCTCGACAAAATGACTCTAACGCTTCTTCCGTTACTTCTTTTCCTGTTTTTGTGACAACAAACGCTTTGACCGTCTCACCTCGATATTCATCCGGAACACCAACAACCGCACATTCTAAAATTGCTTCATGCTCATACAGTACCTCTTCTACCTCTCGAGGATAAATGTTAAATCCACCTGCGATAATCATATCTTTCTTACGGTCTACGATGTAAAAGTAACCATCTTTATCTTGGTAACCCATATCACCGCTTTTAAACCAATCTTCATGAAAAACAGCCTTCGTAGCTTCTTCGCGCTTCCAATACCCTTGCATCACTTGCGGACCTCGAATGATAATTTCTCCAACTTGGTCTGTTTCTAGAAATTCACCTGTTTCACTATCTAGAATTGCGAGTTCAGTATCTGGCCAAGGCAAGCCGATGCTCCCGTTTCTGCGATTTTCCCAAATTGGATTTGAAGCTGCAACTGGGGCTGTCTCGGTTAGACCGTATCCTTCGATTAATCTACCTTTCGTCTTCTCTTCGAATTTCTTTTGAATTTCTTTAGGTAAAGGTGCAGCACCACTTAGACAGACTTTGATTGATGAAAGATCATGTTTGTCGATATCAGGGTGATTAACGAGCGCTGTATACATCGTTGGTGCCCCTGGGAACAGCGTAACTTTGAACTTCTCGATCGTTTGTAGCACTTGCTTCGGATCAAATTTTGGCAAAATAACGAGCGTGTAGCCATTCATTACCGCAAGGTTCAATGCGACCGTCATGCCATATACGTGGAAAAATGGGAGCACGGCTAGCACTTTCTCATGTGGGTTTGGATCATCGGAACGATACGTCCATTTCGTACACTGCTCGGTATTAACGACAAGATTATAATGGGTCAACATGACGCCTTTAGGTGTTCCTGTCGTCCCACCCGTGTATTGGATTAACGCTAAATCTTCTCTTGGAGATATGTCGACTTTCTTGTAATCATTCGTCGTTGCCTCAAGCGCCTGTTTCAAGTTGTGCGTTTGCTCATCATAGTCAACGTCAATCTTCATTCCTAGGTTTTTCTTTTGAATAAACGGATAAATTAGATTCTTCGGAAACGGCAGATAATCTTTGATGAATGTCACAAACACATGCTCAAGTTGCGTGTTGCCTCTTACTTTTTGTACACGAGGAAAAACCATGTCTAAACAAACAAGTACTTTCGCACCAGAGTCAACCATCTGATGTTCAATCTCTCGCTCTACATAAAGTGGGTTCGTTTGAACGACAACAGCTCCTGCAAGCATCGCGCCATAATAACAAATTACCGATTGCGGGGTGTTCGCGAGCATAATTGCCACCCGGTCGCCCTTCTTAACTCCTTTGGATTGCAAAGCGTTTGCAAACCTTCTTGCTTGATCGTAGACCTCTTTATAGGTAACATTCGTCCCCATAAATTGCACGGCCTTTTCATCTGGGTTCCTTTCTGCTACTTCACCTAAATAATCGGATAAAGCCCTCTCAGAATAGCGATAACTTTGTTCAACGTCCTTTGGATAATACTGAAACCAGTTGTGCGCAATTTGTTCTTGTGTCATCGTTGGCCTCCTTGAAATAGTCATACATATAGTCTACATTTTTTCAACTGAAAACGCTATCATTAATAAGTGTATTATGAATATTTCATGTATAGTATGTCCTATTCCTAACTGATTTTTTTCACTCAGATGATCTCTCGCATACGTATCACCTATGACGAATGACATCATTCAAAAGCCTTGATTTTCACAATAAATAAACCCACTCAAACGTCACTGTCCGAGTGGGCATAACTTACATTACGTTGCTACAACTAAATAAATAAATCCTGCCAACATAAAGCCGACACAGCAAACAACGAGGATCTTCCCAAGTTTTTCCATACTTCCTCCTATGAGTTCGTAATTCCTGCACCGATTACATAGGACAACCCGAATGAAAGAATCAACGATAATAAACCTACAGCGCGATTGTCTGAAGCGATCTGTTCATCGACTTTTAGAAATGGCGTTAGAAATTCAAAGATCAAATAGCCGGCAACGAGTAACACAAATCCAAAGCTGCCCCACATGAGCATTTGCAAGAGCGTATCGTTATTTTCGATTGAAAACCGAAAAATATTCGTGACACCTAGAATCTTCCCACCTGTTGCCATCGCAACGGCTAAGTTCCCAGAACGAATCGATTCCCAGTTTTTATACGGGGTAATCCATTCAAAAACGACCATGAATACAATCAATGCGAGTATCGTGACGCTGTATTGAGCAATAATCATTACCCACGTCATTTCCATCCATGCTGCCATGAACATGACCCTTTCTTACTTTAGATCCGCAACGGTATTGCCGATTCCACCTTCATTCATGCCTCCGTCACGAGTTGACTTAACACTTGGGTGTTTTGCAAGGTATTGCTTAACCCCTTTACGAAGTGCTCCTGTCCCTTTTCCATGAATAATATGGACAGTTGGGTAACCTGCAAGCACAGCTTCGTCTAAATATTTCTCTAAACGAGACAATGCATTCTCATACCGCTCTCCTCGAAGATCGAGCTCTGGCTTTACGGTATTGCCACTCGTCTGAACGCGCGTTACAGGGCGCAATTCTTTTTGCTTAGGTTGTTCGGTTTTTTGGAGGTCTTCGACCGTTACGGTCATTTTCATTATGCCAATTTGTACGAGGTATTCTTTATCAGAAACCTTTTCAAGTATTTGTCCTTTCTGATTAAAGCGTTGAACAAACACTTCTTCACCGTCTATAAATGATGCCGCATTTTGTGCTTTACGTTTCACTTGCTTTTGTTTCTTCGTAAGCTTCGGAGCTGCGTCTTCTAAACCTTTCTTCGCGTCAATCAGTTCATGCTCTTTAATTGCAGAGCCTTGCTTTTGAAGTTCGCGAAGATGTCCAATGATCTCCTCTGCTTGCATTTTTGCAAGTTCAACTTCTTCTGCTGCTTTTTCTTCTGCTTCTTTTAAGATGCGTTCTTTTTTGCGTTCAAGATCGCTGAATGCCTCTTCGAGCTCTTCATGCAGTTTCTCGGCTGAATGTCTTAATTCGTCAGCCTCTGCTTTCGCTACCTGAGCAACTTGTTGTTGGTCTTCAAGTGACGTGATCATCTGTTCAGCTTGTTTCGTATCCGCATTTAGTTCCTTTTCTGCCGCCTCAATCAAGAATTCTTCCAACCCTAAACGACGGGAAATGGCAAAGGCGTTACTTCGACCGGGAATCCCAATCAACAAACGGTATGTTGGGCTAAGTGATGCAACGTCGAATTCCACGCTTGCATTCATAACCCCTTTACGGTTGTATGCATAGCCTTTGAGCTCTGTATAGTGGGTTGTCGCCACGGTACGTGCTCCTCTTGCATGGACTTCATCTAAGATCGAAACTGCAAGCGCCGCACCTTCTTGTGGATCCGTACCGGCACCAAGCTCATCAAAGAGAACAAGACTACGATGGTCGACACTTTTTAAAATGGATACAATATTCGTCATATGCGACGAGAACGTACTTAAGCTTTGTTCAATCGACTGTTCATCACCAATATCTGCGTGGATCGAATCAAAAACAGTCGCTTCAGCACCTTCGTCTGTTGGTAGAAACAGACCAGACTGTGCCATAAGCGTGAGTAAGCCCGTCGTCTTTAACGCAACTGTTTTTCCGCCTGTATTCGGTCCAGTAATGACGAGTGACGTGTAGTCTCGACCGAGCGTTAAGTCTGTTGGAACGACCGTTTCTTGATCGAGTAACGGGTGCCTTGCTTTTGGATAATGCAAATAATACTCTTCGTTAATCTTCGGTTTAATCGCCGCTATGCTTTTGGCGTATTTCGCTTTTGCGAACGTAAAATCAATCGTCGCTAACTGCTCAACGTTTATGAGTAAGACCGCTGACTCCGCACCGACTTCAAGTGACAGTTCACGCAAGATTTTCTCAATCTCATTACGCTCTTTCAAACGTGCTTCACGGAGCTGATTGTTCGCGTTAACGACCGATTGCGGTTCTACAAACACGGTTTGTCCAGATGCCGATTGATCGTGCACAATGCCGCCATAACTATGACGATACGCAGCTTTAACCGGAATGACGTAACGATCGTTCCTTACCGTTACGACTCGATCAGATAGCTTCGTGTCTGCATCACTAGAGCGGATAATTTGTTCCAGTCTAGAACGCACAGTCGATTCAAAGGTACGAATTTGTTGTCTTGCTGCGCGTAGTTCGGTACTAGCGCTATCTAATACGTATCCTTCTTCACTGATCGCTTTTCTGATCGTATTGTACAATTCTTTTAGTGGCAGAATTTGCTCTGTCATCCCAGTCAAATTCGGTAATCGAATGTCTTCTTCATCTTCTAGCAATCGTTCCATGAACAACGTAAATTGGTTACCTACTCGAATCGTATCTGCCGTTTCATTGATCGCTTTTGCATCGAGCACACTTCCAAGTGACGCTCGTTTCACTTCAAAGCGAATGTCATGCAACCCACCGAGCGGTACATGACCACGTAGGCGCAACACTTCTGTTGCTTCGTACGTTTCATCTAGGAGACGTTTCACTTCGTATGCGTCTTTAACGGGAATGAGTTGCTCAACTTGCTCACGCCCGAGTGCTGAACTAACGTTTGTGAGTAGCTGTTCTTTCATTTTCTTATATTCTAATGTGTGTAACATCGTCTTTTGAATAACCGTTCACCTCATCTATTGAAAGCGCCGTCGCTTTTCTCCGATGTATTGTTTAAACTGTTCGAGTGAATACGTGTTAATGACATCTTCTCGTGTGAGAAATGCTTTTTTACACGTCGAAACACCAACGCTCATATGTTTGAGCATTTCTTTTCGGTGCGCGTCCGTATTTACTGCAATCCGCACCCCTTTGTCACGTGCTTTTCGTAAAGAATCCGCTGTTAAATCTAACCGATTAGGGTTCGCATTCAGCTCAAGTGCCGTGTTGGTTTCGCTCGCACGTTCAATGAGCCAATCCACATCGACATCATACCCTTGACGCTGTCCAATAATTCGTCCCGTAGGATGTGCAATTAAATGGACATACGGATTGTTCAATGCGCTGTCTAATCGTTCATGCAACGTTTCTTGAGATTGTTGGAACGATGAATGAATACTCGCAATCACGAAATCAAGTTGAGATAACAGTTCGTCATCGAAATCAAGCGTTCCGTCTGGTTTAATATCCATTTCTGTTCCTGTGAAAATGTGAATGCCATCAACTTCTTCATTGACCGTTTTCACTTCATTTATTTGCCGTAATAGTCGTTCCTCTGTTAAACCATTAGCGACTTGTAAATACTTCGAGTGGTCGGTAATAACGATATAGTTATACCCTTGTTCTCGAGCGGCTAGTGCCATCTCTTTGATTGAATTAGCACCGTCACTCCAGACGGTGTGCATGTGAAGATCACTTACGATGTCCCTCTCTTCAATGAGCGGGCGATCTTCTTTGAACCAATCCAATTCGATCGTTCCTTCTCGAGCTTCTGGAGGAATATAATGAAGATCAAAGTGGTGAAAGAACTGTTCTTCTGTCTCGAATTGATGAAGCTTGTCCTCGGACAAATTCTCCACACCGTACTCGTTGATCTTTTGACCTAAATCTTTCGCGCGTTTTCGCATGAGTAAGTGATGATCTTTAGACCCTGTAAAATGATGGAGCGCAGTCGCAAACTCTTCATCGTTAACGAGTCTAAAATCAACGTTTACACGATACTCTTTCTCGAGCGTTAACGACACTTTCGTATCGCCATCTGCGATCACTTCATACGTATCCCGAAGAGCCTTTAATTGCTCACGCACTTCATCAGGCGCGGTCGTGCTAATCACATAATCTGCATCACGAATCGTTTCTTTCACTCTTCGTAAACTTCCTGCTCTTTCAAAACGTGTAATGCCTGTAAATGAATGGAGCTCTTCTTCCACTTGTTCTGCAACGTCTAGCATAAAAGCGATTGGCAATCGTTCTGGTCGCTTTCCTACTTCTTCGAGCGCTGCGATGATCTTCTCTTCACTTTTCTTTCCAAAGCCTGCTAATGCTTGTACTAGTCCTTGTTCACATGCTTCTTTAAGTGTTTCTACATCGATAATCCCAAGTTCTTTGTACAGCTTATTAATCTTTTTACCGCCAAGACTAGGTAATTGTAAGAGTGAAGGAAGGCCAGCTGGAACTCGCTCTTTTAAGTCATTTAGAACGGCGGTTTCCCCTGTGTCTTTCAGTTCAGTAATGACACTAGCTGTCCCTTTACCGATCCCTGTTAAATCTTCTGGCTTTTCTATTTCATCTAACGTTCGTTCTTCACGTTCTAACGCTTGGGCGGCTTTTCGGTATGCAGATGTTTTGAATGGATTCTCACCTGCAATTTCCATATAAACGGCAATCGTCTCTAATGTCTTAATGACCGCTTTCTTATCCATCTTGTCACTCCTTAACTCTGTTCAATCGGGGATATCCACAACGTCTTTAACCAATCCGATAAAAATGGGGTTTGTTCAATCATTAATCTAGCAATCGATGAATTGGCGATTGCTTCTTGAATGGCGTCAACCGGCAATAAAGCAGCGACAATTAACAAGACGAATATTAAAAGATACGCTTCTACAAATCCGAGAACTGCACCGAGCAACCGGTTAATTGAACGGAGAATTGGTAAATGGCTCACGAAGTCTAGCATTGATGCAAGAATGTGAAGTAGAATCCTCGTTGCAAAAAACAAAAGCGCAAACGAGATGCCATTATAATAGACAGCTTCAAAGTTAAATGCTGAGATTAACATATTGTCAGGGTTGTCTAGAAATTGCGGGTAAGGCAACCAAAGTCGTAAGTATTCAGCAATATCTTGGTAAAACAAATACGCAACGATTAGAGATCCGAAGAAACTTACAAGGTGAAACAATTGTAAGATGAACCCTCTGCGTAATCCAATAAAAAAGTTTGTAATGAGTAATAGTAATAATAGTAAACTTAACATCGTTTAATCCTCTTTTTTTGTTTGTGATTCCAGTTCTTTTTTTAACTTCAAATAATCATCGGCGATGTTCACTGCCGCTAACACTGCAAGTCTTGACGTATCTATAAAAGGGTTGACCTTTTTCATTTCTTTCATCTTTTGATGTACGTGCTGTGAAACCTCTTGGACGTGCATCTCTGACTCTTCACTAACAATCGTATACTGATGTCCATAAATCGTAACCGTTGTTCTCTTTTTCCCCGTCACTTTTTACGCCTCCTCCAAACACCACACCGTGATGTCTTGTGAATCCGAAACTTGTCAGTCCTATGCTTCATCATACCAAAATCAGACAGAGAAGAAAATGTCATCTCCTTAATGTTTACGATGTTCGAGTCCTTTCGGTTACACATAACAAAAAGCAATCGTCACCGTTCACCGGCAACGATTGCTTTCTTACTGATTATTATCCTCGTAGACTTGCACCAAGCTTCGATTGTAGACGTTCAACGATCGTCTCATGAACTTTTACAATCTCTTCATCGACTAACGTTCGTTCTTTATTTAAGAACGTCACCGAATACGCAAGAGATTTCTTACCAGGTTCAAGATGTTCACCTTCATAAACGTCAAAGAGCGTCACATCTTTCACCCACGTGCCTGCTGCTTCATAGATGACATGTTGTACTTCAGATGCTGAGATTTGCGCATCAACAACGACAGCGAAATCACGCTTGATTGCTGGGAAACGCGGAAGCGGATCATAACGCATCGTTTTGTCTTGCTCCGTTAACAGCGCCTCACCACGAAGTTCAAACACATAAGTCACAGGCAGCCCTTCACGTGCTGTAAAGGTCGGATGAAGTTGACCGATAAAGCCGACAACCTGTCCGTTCACGACCACATCCGCGCTTTGTCCTGGGTGAAGTTGTTCACGTTTTGCAACTTGATACGAGACGCCTTCAGTTAAGCCTAGTTGTTCTAACAACCCTTCCACAATTCCTTTAGCTGTATAGAAATCAACAGGTTCCGCTGTTTTGTTCCAAGCAGCTGCTGTCCGATCACCACTAAATGCTCCTGCGATATGCCAAAGCTCAGAAGGTAGTTTCTCTCCTGGGTTCGGCAAGAACACAGCGCCCATTTCAAACAACGCAAGGTCGTTGTTTTGACGGTTTTTGTTGTAGCTAATGCTATCAAGTAGCTGCGGCAAAAGGCTTTGACGCAAGACTTTACGCTCTTCGCTCATCGGCATTAAGATCCGTACGTCATCACTAAACTCGTCAAGTCGGAAACGTTTTGACTTCTCTTCGCTCGTCAGAGAATACGTAATCGCTTCTTCCAATCCTGCTCCTTCAAGGAAGCGACGTGCTTTTCGCTTAAGTTTTTGAGTATTCGACAGGCGACCCGCATTTCGTTCACTCACTGGGTAGGTCGTTGGAATGCGATCATAACCATAAATTCTAGCGATTTCTTCAATCAAATCTTCTTTAATGTTAATATCTAAGCGTCTTGAAGGAATTGAAATTCGCCAACGATCGCCCAAGTCTTCCACACCAAAACCGAGACGATACAAAATTTCTTCTGTCTCTTTTTGATCAAGTTCTGTTCCGAGTCTCGTATTAACCGCTCCTAAACTCAGCTCAACTTCTTGCTCGAATACTGGCATTTCACCAGATTCTACAATCCCGTTTAGAACAGCACCACCTGCGTATTTTTCTAATAAATAGGCCGCACGTTCAGCAGCTCGAACAGTCCCTTGTGCATCCAATCCTTTTTCAAAGCGTGTACTCGACTCACTACGTAAGTTCGTACGTTTTGCTGTATTGCGAACACGAACAGGATCAAATTGAGCTGCTTCTAGTAAGATGCTCTCTGTCGTTTCAATGACTTCACAACTGGCTCCACCCATTACACCTGCGAGTGCTGTAGGTGTGTTGCCGTTAGTAATCACAATATCTTCTTCATTTAATGTGCGTACTTGCTCATCAAGTGTTGTCATCGTCTCGCCTGGGTACGCTCTGCGTGTCACGATTTCTTTTGAACCAAAACGGTCATAATCAAAGGCATGGAGTGGTTGACCCGTTTCAAGCATTACATAATTTGTAATATCAACAACGTTGTTTACTGGGCGCATGCCTGCAGCAACGAGTCGCATTTGCATCCACAACGGTGACGGTTCGATCGTTACTTTGTTAATCACCTTCGCTCCGTAATATGGAACATCAACACCAGCTTCGACAGTCACACTCACTTGATCAATTGCATTTTTTCGAACCGCGCCGTGTTCAATCTCTGGCACTTTAATCGGACGATCAAGTAGTGCTGAAATGTCATAAGCGACCCCGAGCATACTCAGTGCATCTGAACGATTTGGTGTTAGATCAATTTCCAACACAACATCATTCAGTCCAAGATACTCAAGAGCATCGCTCCCGACTTCTGCATCGTCTGGCAACTCGATAATTAAATCGTGTTGTTCTTTAGCAACGAGGTTCTCACTAACACCGAGTTCATCTAACGCACAAATCATACCTTCAGATTTATGGCCGCGAATTTCTGTCGCTTCAATAGTACGGTTTCCTGGAAGAACTGTGCCTGGTTTAGCGACGACCACTTTGTTTGCTTTTGGAGCATTTGTAGCCCCACAGATGATCTGTGTCGTCTTGTCGCCTAAATCAACTTGGCAAATCGTTAATTTATCTGCGTCTGGGTGGGGACCTGAGTCCGTGATCTTTCCGACGACAACACCGTCCATGCCGTCATGATAGCGATGAATATGATCCACTTCTAAACCGCCACGAGTTAGAAGTTCTGCTACTTCTTCAGGAGATACTCCTGAAAGATCCACATAATCTTGCAACCATTGATAGGAAACGAGCATGTTCCCTTCACCTTCTTTCTTTATCGATTAAACGTGTTTAAATTGTGATAAGAATCTCGTATCGTTCGTATAGAAATGACGAATATCATCAATGCCATACTTTAGCATCGCAAAACGTTCCACACCCATTCCGAACGCAAAGCCTGAATAGACGTCCGGGTCGAACCCGTTCATTTCGAGAACTCGTGGGTGAACCATTCCTGAACCGAGTACTTCAATCCAACCGGACTGCTTACATACGCGACAACCGTCGCCGCCACATACACCACAACTTACGTCAATCTCAGCCGAAGGCTCTGTAAATGGGAAGTAACTCGGACGTAGACGAATGGCACGATCACTGCCGAAATATTCTTTAACAAACGTATCAAAGACACCTTTTAGGTCACTCATGCGCACGTGTTTGTCCACGTACAAACCTTCAATTTGCATAAACTGATGAGAGTGCGTCGCATCATCTTCATCACGACGGTACACTTTACCTGGACAAATAATTCGAACCGGACCTTCACCTTTAGCCGCTTGTAACGTTCTCGCTTGTACCGGAGACGTTTGTGTACGTAAAAGCGTATCTTCTGATACATAAAATGTATCTTGCATATCGCGTGCAGGGTGGTCTGCAGGCAAGTTCATCATCTCGAAGTTATAATAATCAAGCTCCACTTCAGGACCTTCTGTCACTTCAAAACCAAGCCCTACAAAGATATCTTCAATCTGCTCAACGACTGCAGTTAATGGATGGGGAGACCCAGCTTCAACTTTCTTTCCTGGTAACGTCACATCAATCTTTTCTGCTGAAAGCTTCTCTAGTAGTTCTGCTTCTTCGAAAAATGCTTGTTTGCTATCAATCGATGCTTGAATTTCCTCCCGTACCTCATTGGCTTTTTGACCAACAACAGGACGTTCTTCAGCAGAAAGTTTTCCCATCCCTCTAAGTACTTCGGTGATGGGCCCTTTTTTACCGAGATAATTAATTCGCACTTGCTCAAGTTCTTTTTTGTCTTGACTGCTTGTTACTGCACTTTGTGCTTCAAGTTTTAGCTCTTCTAATCGATCAATCATCGTGCTCCTCCTTTATTCCTTGCTTCAACATCGTAAATTGAACGCAAAAAAACCTCCGTCCAAAAAGGGACGAAGGTTTCGCGGTACCACCCTTGTTATCAGCTCTCACGAACGAACTAATCACTTATGAACTCATAACGGTAGTCAACCGGGACACCTTGTGACCGGTGCCAACTCCAGAGTGAATTCAAGTGATCTTTAAAGAGAAAGACTTCCAATCGATGGTCTTTCCTTCCTGTCAGTCAGTGTTCACTTTACTACTCTCTATCAACGTGTTGAATCATGTTCAGTTGCAGTATAGTATAGAGGGTTTTTGTTGCACTTGCAAGAGGGACGGTTAACAAATCACGTTTACCTCATTAAACTACCACTACTGATCTTCACTGTTTCACCGATGATGCTCTCTGTTGCATCCGTTAGTAAGTAAACAATTGAGCGGGCGACTTCTTGTGGGGTAATTAGCTTTTTTGTCGGATAGTTATCTTCAGTACGTTGCTTTTGTTCGGAATACGTACGGTCATGTTGCGCGGCTTTACGTTCAATAACCGCTCTACCCATTTCTGTATCTACAATCCCTGGTGCAACGGCATTCACACGAACACCATATTCAATGGCTTCTAATGCAAAGGCTTGCGTAAAACCGATGACCGCAAACTTACTCGCAGAGTACGCTGTGTTAGCATACGTACCCCGTAACCCAGAAAGTGAAGACACGTTCACGATCGCACCTTTTTTGCTCGCTTTCATGGAACGGTACACGAGTTTACTTAACAGCACTAGTGAAACGTAATTTAACTCCATAAAGTCGCGTAATTGCTCTGCTGTAACTTCTTCGACCGTATAGTTACCTGCAATTCCAGCAGCATTGACAAGCCCTGTAATCGGTCCAAGTTCGTTCTCAGCAGTCTGTACGAGGTCTTGACGTTCTTCTTCATCCGTTATGTCTGTACGTTTCACGAAATAGTTCTCCGTATGCTTTCGAAGTTCTTCACCGAGTAAATGTAGCTTTTCTTCATTGCGACCAGTAACGGTCACAGAAGCACCTAATTGAGCTACGAGTATGGCGGTCTCGTAACCAATCCCACCTGTCGCACCCGTTACAACGATATGTTCATTTTGAAGGGCATCATTTGAGAAAACCATTGAGATTCCTCCTATTATAAGTTCGACCATTGATAAATAAGGATGGCTGTTGCAACCGCAACATTCAATGATTCAGATTGACCAACAATCGGGATCGTGACGTTCTCATCAGTGAGTGCTAGCAACTCTTTAGAAACACCAGCTCCTTCATTGCCGACGATTATACCGAAGTCACGACTCTCCATAGTAAGCTTTCGGTAATCATGACCTTCCATTGCTGTACCGATGATCACTTTACCTGCTTGTTGTTGTGCTATGATTTGCTCGCGTAAGTCCACACGTACAATTGGAATGTGAAAAATAGCACCTTGTGTGGAGCGAATTACTTTATCGTTATATGGGTCGACCGTATCTTCACTAATCATGATTGCAGTAACAGCAGCAGCCTCAGCTGTACGAATGATCGTACCGAGATTCCCAGGGTCTTGTACACCATCAATGAAAAGAAGGTTTCCGTCTGTTGGAAGGCTGTCCTCCGGCAACTTACAAATTGCCATCCATCCTTGTGATGTTTTGGTCGCACTAATTGCTTTCATAACGTCATCGCTCACAAGTAGTGATTCCACCGCTGTTTCAATCGCAAGTTGTTTTGCACTTTCACTTTGTAGAAGTGTTTCGACGCGATCTGCACGAATCGCTTCTTCCACAAGATGAGGTCCTTCAACGAGGAATCGTTGTTCTTTATGGCGGTATTTCTTTTGCTGTAATTTCTTGATTTGTTTAATTTTAGGATTGCTCGCTGACGTAATCAACGCACTCACCTCTTTCAATGATGTATAAGATTCCCTTGTTCACCTCATCCTATAATGAAACCATGACTGAAGGAGGATTTATAATGGGATTAAATTTACGACATGCGATTTTAGACAACGTTTCTGGAAGTGATGCTACGCAGATAGAAGCAACGATTACCGATGCCATTTCTAGTGGTGAAGAGAAGATGTTGCCTGGGCTTGGCGTACTATTTGAAGTCTATTGGAACGAAATTGATGAAACAGCGAAGCAACAAATCGTCGAACAAATTTCGTCAGGTGTGAAATAAAACGGGAAAACACCCCAAATGGGGTGTTTTTTTTACTTAAATGTTAGCGTTTTAACCGTTTCAGCATCAAGTTTCTTAATGACAGCTACAATCAATTTTACAGCATTATCAAAGTCATCTTGATTTAAAATGCCTGCATGAGTATGAATGTAACGTGTAGGAATACAAATCGAAAGTGCCGGAACACCGTTTGCCGTTAACTGAATTGCACCACCGTCTGTTCCTCCTGCAGCCATCGCATCGTATTGATAAGGAATGCTTTCTTCATCTGCTGTATCAACGACAAGCTCGCGAAGGCCTTTATGAGAAATCAATGAAGCATCGTAGACGAGGATTTGAGGACCTTTCCCGATTTCTGCTTGTGCTTCTGCCTTTGACACACCCGGTGTATCGCCTGCAATCCCAACGTCCACACTAAAACCAATATCTGGCTCAATCGCTTGAGATGACGTTTTTGCACCGCGTAAACCAACTTCTTCTTGAACGGTTCCAACTCCGTACACTTCATTTGGATGATCGCTATCTTTAAGTTGCTTTAACACTTCAATCGCAATTGCACATCCAATTCGGTTGTCCCAAGCTTTTGCCATTAATAGCTTCTCGTTGTTCATGACGGTAAAGTCACAAACTGGTACGACAGAATCTCCTGGACGTACGCCAAATGACTCCGCTTCTTCGCGGTTACTCGCACCAATATCAATGAACATGTCTTTTTTCTCGACCATTTTCTTACGTTGGTCGGCAGGCAAAATGTGTGGAGGCTTTGAACCGATCACGCCTGTAATGTTCCCTTTGTTCGTCATGACCGTTACTCGTTGAGCGAGCATCACTTGCTCCCACCAACCACCTAAAGGTTGAAATTTCAAGAAACCACGATCATCGATTTGTGTAATCATAAAACCAATTTCATCAAGGTGACCCGCAACCATCACTTTCGGTCCACCTGCTTTTCCGACCTTCTTAGCAATTAAGCTACCTAAGTTATCTGTCGTAACTTCATCGGCATAAGGGCTTATGTATTGATTCATGATGTCACGCGCTTCTTGTTCGTTGCCTGGTACACCGTTCGCATCCGTTAGGTCTTTGAGCATTTGCTGAGTATCTGTTAACTTGACCATTCCATATTCCTCCATTCTAGTACAATACATCTAGTATACCGACAATTGATGGTATACTCAATCCATCGTTTCTTCTACTCGTTTATAATGTTTGACGTGCGTCAAGTTGTGGAATATTAATTGTGACTTGTATTGAAACGTTTTCTTAAGGTTCAACGTATATATACGTAAACCTGTATCGATAGGAGGGCGCATTATGTCGTTACTACTCTACGCATTTTTAGCTGCGGCCTTATTTATTCTAGCCTACTCTTTTTACCGTTATGCTACGAATTCATCACGCAAGCTTGAAGTCGCCCATAAACGACAAGAATTTTATTTTTTTGATGACCCTGATGATGCTCGGAAGAATTTCTTAATTACGTACCGAGGTGTCATGTTTGAAGGGGAGAAGTATGTAAGTGTAGCGGAATCTAGCTTCGAGGTCGTTCGGATTGTTATGGATCCAAAACGAACAGAGCGAATTGAAGGGCTTGGTTATGAAGACTTCTTATATCTCGAGTCTGAAGTGAAACAACGTTATTCATACGCACACGTTGAATGGCGTAGCCCTATTAAACAACTCATGCAACGCAAGAAAATTCGAGAAGCAAAGGGGTCAATCTGACACCCTTTGCTTCTCCACATTTTCCCACAAAAAAGAAAGCGCTTCATTTGTCTAAAAGTTTTGAACGGGACATTTTGTATGATAGAATAGTTTCCATTAGACTTTATCACTGTAAAGAGGAGCATTACATACTTATGTCAGCATCACAATCGTCAACGAAGCAAACGATACTAATCGGGCTTATGTTGTTTTCTCTGTTCTTTGGTGCAGGGAACCTTATATTTCCACCGTTACTCGGACAAGAAGCTGGTGAAAACCTTTGGCCAGCAATCATTGGATTTTTAATTTCTGGAGTCGGCTTACCTATACTTGGAGTTATCGCAATCATCTATACAGGCAAAGATGATGCCGAGGCAATCAGTAAACGCGTTCATCCTGTTTTTGCGACAGCATTCACCGCTCTAACGTTTTTGACAATTGGACCGTTATTTGCAGTTCCAAGAACAGCTACTGTCTCCTTTGAAGTCGGTATGACGCCATTTCTAGGAAATGTTACGAGTCTTGCACTCGTTATTTTTACAATTGTCTATTTTGCGTTTGTCTACTGGCTAGCTGCCTCACCAGGCAAATTCATCGATCGAATCGGTAAGATCATTACCCCAATCTTATTGCTCGTTTTAGCGGTCGTATTATCTCGGACCATATTCGGACCACTCGGTACATTTTCCACACCATCTGAAGAATATAGCAGCTTAGCCTTTTTCTCTGGGTTTACCGAAGGTTACTTAACAATGGATACAATCGCCGCATTCGTTTTTGGTATTCTCGTTTTACAAACGATTAAATCACAAGGGATTAGCGATCAAACGGTCATTCGTTCTGTGACCATTAAAGCAAGCTTGTTTGCCGGGGGACTGTTGGCGGTAATTTACACTGGCCTTGGATATTTAGGTGCTGTAAGCGAAACTGCGGTCGGCACACAAGAAAATGGTGGGCAGATTCTACAACTTACTGCTTTTGAGTATTTTGGAGTAAGCGGAAACGTTATTCTCGCCATTACGATTATTTTGGCGTGTGTCCCGACTGCCGTCGGACTAATCTCATCGTGTGCAACGTATTTTAATGGTTGGTTTCCACGTATTTCTTATAAGGGTTTCGTACTCATCTTCACAGTTTTCAGCGCTCTTATCGCGAACATGGGGCTTAACCAACTCATTGCGTTTTCACTACCTGTGCTCGTATTCATTTACCCGATTATCATTGCATTGATCGCTTTAGCGTTTACAGATCGATTGTTCGGTGGACGCCGTAGTGTATACAGAGGTGTAATCATCATGACTGCACTTATTAGTACTACTGATGGTTTGAACGAAGCAGGGCTACTCCCAGATTCAATTGTATCTCTAACTTCCATGCTGCCATTAAGTGATCTCGGATTTGGTTGGCTCGTTCCAGCAATTATCGGTGGTATTGTAGGATTTTTCGTATCTAAGAAATAATGGTTGGTCATAACCAAAGCCCACACTTATAAAAGTGTGGGCTTTTTGATCGTTATTACGAGCATAAAAAAAACCCCGTGCTAAGCACAGAGGTTTAATCCATTATGACAATTGAGCTTTTGCTTTGTCTGCAAGTGCAGTAAAAGCGTCTTTGTCGTTAACAGCAAGATCAGCAAGCATCTTACGGTTGATGTTGATTTCAGCAAGCTTAAGACCGTGCATTAAACGGCTGTAAGAAAGACCGTTTAGACGTGCAGCAGCGTTAATACGAGCAATCCAAAGTTTACGGAACTCACGCTTACGATTACGACGGTCACGATAAGCGTATTGTCCTGATTTAATTACTTGTTGTTTCGCTGTGCGGAACAACGCATGTTTGGAACCGTAATAACCTTTAGCAAGCTTTAATATCTTTTTACGACGACGACGTGTGACTGTTCCACCTTTAACTCTAGGCATCGTCAATCCCTCCTCAGTTTACGAAAATAACTTATTTTTTGTAAGGGAGCAACTGCTCAATACGAGACTGATCGCTCTTATCCATAACGGCTTGTTTGCTTAGGTGACGCTTTTGCTTTTCAGACTTAGCAGCTGCAAGGTGACTTGTGTTAGCATGGCCACGCTTGAGCTTCCCAGTTCCTGTACGCTTAAAGCGCTTTGCAGCACCGCGGTGAGTTTTCATTTTTGGCATGAGTACTTCCTCCTTTGCTGTTGTGCGACTACTTCTTGTCTTCAGCTTTCGGCGCAAGTATTAAGAACATACTGCGGCCTTCCATTTTCGGGCGTGTCTCAATGCTTGCAACATCCGTTAAGTCTTGTGCAAGACGCTCGAGAACTTTACGACCGATTTCAGAGTGGGTAATAGCGCGTCCACGGAAACGAATTGCCGCTTTCACTTTATCGCCCTTCTCTAAGAATTTACGTGCATTTCTAAGCTTCGTATTGAAGTCATGTTCCTCAATAGTTGGGCTAAGACGCACTTCTTTAACGTTAATGACTTTTTGCTTCTTACGAGCTTCTCGATCCTTCTTCTGTTGTTCGTAACGAAACTTCCCGTAGTCCATAATTCGACATACAGGCGGAGTTGCATTTGGAGCAACAAGGACAAGGTCTAATTCAGCTTTAGATGCTAACTCAAGCGCATCGCGCTTTGATTTAACACCAAGTTGTTCGCCATTAGCGTCGATGAGACGCACTTCACGTGCACGAATCCCATCGTTGAGCTTCATATCTTTACGAATAGTGAGCCACCTCCGACATTAGTAAGGAAACGATATGAATCTAAACATGCTCACAAAAACAGTTAGCTATGCACAAAAAAAAGTGAGTGTCGTATATAATACGACGCCCACTTATAGCCATCACGTTCGATTGCTTACCTGGTAACGACCATACGGTGTTTTGCAGGTGAGAAGCGGGCGCTTCTGCTTGCGTGCAACATGTTCAATACTTCATTACTATACAGGATGAATAACTAATTGTCAACATCACTTCTGAAAAAAGCGATCCCATGACTAAAACGCTTGAATGAGCGACCCGTTCCCGGTTTCTACTATTAGAACTTACGTGCTTCTAGTTTTAGCTGCTCGACAAATGCATCGAGTGGCATCGACTCTGTATCACTTTCACCGTACTTACGGATATTCACTTCAAGTGCGTCTTGCTCTTTGTCACCGAGTACGAGTGTATAAGGAATCTTTTTCGTTTGTGATTCTCGAATTTTGTAACCGAGCTTTTCTTCACGCATATCGACTTCAACACGTACGCCAACTTTACGGAGCGCATCTTCTACTTTAGAAGTGTACGACTGGTGTACTTCTAATGAAACTGGAATTAACTGCACTTGAACTGGCGAAAGCCATGTTGGCAATGCACCTTTATATTCTTCAATAAGGAAGGCAACAAAACGTTCCATCGTTGAGACAACCCCACGGTGAATAACGACTGGACGGTGTTCTTTTCCATCTTCACCGATGTACGTTAAATCCATTTGATTCGGCAAGTGGAAGTCTAGCTGAACCGTAGATAATGTTTCATCTTTTCCTAGCGCTGTTTTTACTTGAACGTCTAGTTTTGGACCGTAGAACGCAGCTTCGCCGATTGCTTCCACGTATTCCGCACCACGCTCATCCATCGCTTCTTTTAGAAGACGTTGTGCTTTATCCCACATCTCATCATTATCAACATACTTTTCTTTGTCTGCAGGATCACGATAAGAAAGACGGAAGTAGTAATCGTTAATGCCAAAATCGCGATACACATTCTGGATTAAATCAACGACACGAAGGAACTCTTCTTTCATTTGATCTGGACGACAGAAGATATGTGCATCATTTAACGTCATTGCACGTACCCGTTGCAAACCAGCGAGTGCTCCTGACATTTCATGACGGTGCATCGTTCCAAGCTCTGCAATTCGAATCGGTAGCTCACGATAACTGTGCAAGCTGTTTTTGTACACCATCATATGGTGCGGACAGTTCATTGGACGTAACACGAGGTCTTCATTGTCCATTTCCATCGGCGGGAACATATCTTCATGATAGTGATCCCAGTGACCAGATGCCTTATAAAGATCTACACTACCAAGCACTGGCGTATACACGTGATCATAGCCTAGACGCTCTTCAAGGTCGACGATGTATCGTTCGATCGTTCTACGAATTGTCGCACCTTTAGGTAACCACAATGGCAAGCCTTGTCCTACTTTTTGATTGATTGTGAAGATCTCGAGCTCTTTACCTAATTTACGGTGGTCTCGTTCTTTTGCTTCTTCCAAAATACGAAGATGTTCATCTAAGTCTGCTTGCTTCTCAAATGCAGTTCCGTAAATTCGTTGAAGCATTTTGTTTTTACTGTCGCCTCGCCAATACGCACCAGAAATGTTCATGAGTTTAATCTTTTTCAATTTGCTCGTAGACGGGACATGTACACCACGGCAAAGGTCTGTAAACTCACCTTGTTCATACAGTGTAACCGTTTCGCCTTCTGGGATTGCATCGATTAATTCTAGTTTAAGCGGATCACCAATTTCATTGAAGTACGCTTTTGCTTCTTCACGAGACACTTCTTTTCGAACGATATCGAAGTTCTCATCCATGATCTTCTTCATTTCTTTTTCGATTTTAGGAAGGTCTTCTGGTGTGATCGTATGCTCGGTATCAATGTCGTAGTAGAAACCGCCCTCAATGACAGGTCCTACACCGAATGTTGCATCTGGATAGAGACGCTTGACCGCTTGTGCTAGCAAATGAGCGCTACTATGGCGAAGAACTTCTAATCCTTCTGCGTCTTTGTATGTGATAATTGCGATCTTCCCATCTTCTTCAATCGGTCTACGAAGATCATACAATTCGTCATTGAACTTACCTGCTAATGCTTGCTTTTTAAGTCCAGAACTAATAGATGAGGCTACTTCTTCTAACGTAACGCCAACATCAAATGATTTGACTGCTCCATCTGGAAATGTAAGTTGTACTTGATTAGACATGCGATTCACTCCTTTAAATTTAAACACGAAAAAAACCCGTCCCTAAATAGGGACGAGTTCATACCCGCGGTTCCACCCTCATACAGCTGATTTGCTGCACTCGAATCGGTTAACGCCCGATAACGACAGTAAATACTAGCATCGCGTTCATCACTGTAGCTCTGAGGGGGTAAACTCATCGACCGGCGTTAAAAAGCTTTCAGCCCAGGCTTTTCTCTCTGTGAATCGTATCGATGACTTCATGTCCTCTTCCGTGCCTTTTTTCTTACGACCTATTATATTCACTTGTCGACAAAAATGCAACCGCCTATTTTTGTTGGTTCTTCTTTAAGAGTCTTTGCTTACTTTTAAGACATTCGTAATTATTTCCCGGGAAAAGATAAAGCGAAAGCCCTAATTAGGAACTTCCGCTCTAGCTTCATTAGCTATCGATCTCTTCTTTAAATCCTGTATTCGCTTTTACTTTAATTTCACGATACTTCTCAGTGTCTAATTTACGACTTGAGAAAATTGTTCCGAGATATGCCCCTAAAAATCCGAGTGGGACGGATATAATCGCTGGGTTAGCCAACGGGAACAATGGGTCTCCAACGATAATTGCATTGCCATCCGGATCAAGCACATTTGGACTTAGCATAACGAGTACTAGTGCTGAAATTAAACCACTTAAAATCCCTGTAATTGCACCAGTTGTGTTAAATCGTTTCCAATAAATTGTGAAGATGATCGGCGGTAAATTCGCACTTGCTGCCACACAGAATGCAAGAGCTACAAGAAAGGCAACGTTTAAGTTTTGGGCGAATAGTGCCAGAGAGATCGACATTGCAGCAACACTTAATGATGCAACTCTAGCTGCAACGACTTGTTGTTTCTCAGTAGCTTTACCCTTCTTAAGAATTTGACCGTACAAATCGTGAGCAAATGCCGATGCCCCTGAAAGAACAAGCCCTGCCACAACTGCAAGAATGGTCGCAAATGTCACTGCGGCAATGAATGAGAATAATAAGTCGCCACCGAGAACTTGAGCAAGAAGTGGTGCAGCCATATTCCCTGCCGGGTTATTCGCAACGATCGTTTCGTGGCCGACGAAAATAACCGCTCCCATTCCAAGGAAAATCGTAAGGAGATAGAAGATCCCGACAATCCATGTAGCGGTAATAACTGATGCTCGAGCCGTTTTCGCATCTTTTACTGTAAAGAAACGTAGTAAAATATGCGGTAAACCAGCTGTACCTAATACGAGAGCTAACATTAAGGAAATCGTGTCTAATGGTAAGTCAGAACCGACTCCAGGATTTAGATAGGACGCTCCGTGAGGTGAAGCATCTCTCGCTTGTGTAAACAATTCAACGATATTAAAGTTTACGTGGAACAATACGATAAGCGAAATGATAAACATCCCGGCCATCAGTAAAACAGCTTTAATAATTTGAACCCAACTTGTCGCGGTCATACCACCGAACATAACATAGGTCGTCATCATGACCCCGACGATAATAACAGCAACCCAATAAGGAATTCCAAACAATAATTGAATAAGTGCACCTGCCCCTACAAGCTGGGCAATCATATAAAATGTAACAATTGTAATTGTACTAAGCGCTGCAATCCCACGTACTTTCTTTAAGTCAAACCGAGCCGTTAACATATCTGCAATCGTATACTTCCCGATATTACGCATCGGTTCTGCAACGATGAACAATACGACTAAATAACCGACAAGGTACCCAACACTATAATAAAACCCTTCAAAACCGGTTAGTGCAATGGCCCCTGCAATCCCTAAAAATGAAGCGGCAGATAAGTAATCCCCTGCAATGGCTAAACCGTTTTGCCAGCCAGTAAGCCCCCCACCAGCGGTATAAAACTCACTAGCAGTATTCGTACGCTTTGCTGCAAAATACGTAATAACGAGTGTTGCTGCAACGATGATTAGAAATAGTGATATAACGGTAAAGTTCAACTCATTCAACTTACTTCCCTCCGATCGATCTGCACATGTTCTTCTAACACTTCATCAGCCATTCGATCGTATTGATTCGCTTTCCTCGTGTACATGATGCAAAGTGTCCAAGTCATCACAAATTGAGCAACTGCTAATACCCATGCCCACGTAATCACACCGAACGCTTCGTTATGTAAAATCGTTGTATACGAAGCCAGCACAGGAAGTGTAAAATAAAATAAAAAGAAAAAGATGGTCATTGGTACGATAAAACGTTTCTTTGCATTCATTAACGCTTTGAATTTGGAATCGCTTACAACTTTTTCATAATCAATTGTAGCTTTCGAATTACTCATGACCGATCACCTCTTTACCAAGTGTGTATACAAAGATTACAAGATGTTCGTAATTGTGTCAATTTTATTTATATTAAAATTTGTAAGCGCTTCATTAAAAGAATATCCAGAAAGTATATGAAATGAAAAAACCGACAAAAAATTCTTTTTGTCGGTAACGCGTTCTCTCTTTAAAGCAATGTCCTTTAGTAATATTGAGCTGTTGATCTGCTCAAAAAGCATGTATCGTATTCATTTGCAGAATAAACAATTTATTATCGGATTAAAAATCGACATCTATTAGAATTCCCACTGTGTAAAAGACCGTAAATTAATGCGTTCTTGGAAAATGTTGCGAAGTGTTTGAATAACGCCATCATCACAATCGGTATACACGTATAACCGTTTCGGAGCAACACTTGCGATTGGACTGATGATCATTTCCGCCGGTAACACACCTTCTTCAAAAACGAGCATACTCTTTGTATTCCTCAATCGTTCCATTGCATTCCATTCATTGCCGTTCCCATCACAGAGCTTAAATCGTTCTCTTCCTGGGTACCATAGATGCAATTCCGTTGCGAGTGGAGTCGCACCATATACATAAGTCCGAAGCGTATCGACAAGCGTTTGATACTCTTGCTCCATTTGATATTCATCGAAAATAGCATCTG
Organism: Bacillaceae bacterium JMAK1; assembly: GCA_012970285.1. Lineage (GTDB taxonomy): Bacteria > Bacillota > Bacilli > Bacillales > Marinococcaceae > Geomicrobium_A. The sequence continues at coordinate 65,762 of JIBW01000002.1, read as the reverse complement.
ATAACTCGTCTAAATAATGGACGTACTTTCCGATACAAAACTGCATAAATGGTTGCCAGTGAAATGTATCCTTGTCGATGAGATGTTGATGGACAGACTCATAAAAAGCATCCATGCGTTTCGTTATTTTTTTTGCTTCTGGAATGTCCGAATGTTCTCCAGAAAGGATTGCTTTTGTACATTCAATCACATGCTCGAGTACACTTGGGTCACAATAATTGAATCGACGATTAATTCTCTTCGCTAACCAATCGCTTTCGTAGTTCGCCATCATTTCATCTGTAATAACTGCTGCGATAAAAGGACGTACCGATTGTTCCCACTCATTTTTTCCCCCTTGATATTCATAGCGCATCTCCGTTTCTTTCGTTTGTGAAATTGTACATGGTGTATACAGATTCGCTAACCCATTTTTCATACGATCGACGATCTTGTAACAATCCTTGCTATGTGTAAATTCAATTGTCAGCACAAACATGCCTCCTCGCGCATTCCGTTAATCCGGTCCATACATCGCTCTATTCCATCGTATGTACGCTCTGGACAAACATGCGAAAAAAAAAGAGAAACCTTCAAAGAAGGTTTCTCTAACGATTAATTTTGCATTTCAAAGTCTTTTGATGCCCGTTCATGATCTTCGAATACGTGTAATGTGTTATACTTCGTATCTCTTACAGCAGGCTTCTTACCCGCTTCACGAATAATATCAAGGGCACGATTGTTATTCACTTTATGCGTCGTACCTGCGGCAGACACGACATTCTCTTCGATCATTGTACTTCCAAAGTCGTTGCAACCAAAGTGTAGAGAGCGTTTGCCTGTCTCTGGCCCCATCGTTACCCAAGAAGATTGGAAGTTCGGTACGTTATCTAAAAACAAACGGCTAATCGCGACATTCTTCAAATAACCATTCGGAGTGATTTTCTCACCTTTCATCCGCGTGTTATCAGGTTGGAACGTCCAAGAAATAAACGCAAGGAAACAGTTCGTTTCATCTTGAGCATCACGTACTCGCTGTAAATGAAGCGCACGTTCTTCATTCGATTCACCAAAGCCAATGACCATTGTAGCTGTACCGTGCATGCCAACTTTCTTCGCAGCTTTCATGCAATCGATCCACTGTAACCAGTCAATCTTTAAACGACTAACCGCTTTACGGTTTTCCTCTGTCAAAATCTCAGCACCGCCGCCTGGTAACGAATCTAGCCCTGCGTCTTTTAACTCCTGTAATACTTCTTCAAGACTAAGTCCTGAAACATCCATCATCTTATAAATCTCAGCTGGTGAGAAGGAATGCATCGTAATATCTGGAAAACGTTTCTTAATGTTTCGAAGTAAGTCGGTATAATACGAAAACTCTAAATTAGGGTTCGTACCGCCTTGCATCAGGATTTCAGTTCCACCAACATCAACGGTCTCTTGAATCTTTTTGAAAATCTCCTCATCGCTAAGTACATAACCTTCCTCATGACCTGGAGGACGGTAAAACGCGCAAAATCTGCAGTATGTATCACAGAAATTCGTATAGTTAACATTGCGACCAATTACGAATGTCGTAATCGGATCTGGATACCACTTTTTCATCATCGTATCTGCAGCTTTACCTAGTTTATTTAGCTGTACTTCGTCATTTTCGTCTACTTCGTATAACCGAACGGCATCATCCATCGTTAGTCGTTCACCTGCGACAGCTTTCTCCAAAATCGCATCGATGCTCATCGTTCTGCCTCCTTAAAAACGCCGATTCATAGTTTCATATTTCTCTTCTATCGTAACATAGCAGCTTAAAAACATCGAATGTAGTTTCAGGGACGACAGTTATTCGTGACGTCGATTTCTCCCCGAAACATACACTCCACTTGTCATTGGTCGAATTCTTTCCATCAACCGCTTCGCTTTTAATCGTTCTTCGCCATTTTTTTGTGAGAATGCTAAATGTCCTTCTAGTTCATCTAGATCCCAGTTTGACGTAAACACGGTTGGTAGTTTTTCAGTCATTCGATATTGTAATATAACACCTAGCACGTCATCACGAATCCAAGCGGACATCGTTTCTGCCCCTAAGTCATCTAGAATTAAGACCGGCACTGCCTTTACGGCATCGAGCTTCTCTGTTACGGTTCCATCTGCCACCGATTGTCGCATTTCTCGGAAAAACTCTGGTGCATAGACGAGCAATGACGAAATTTTTCGGCTCGCTAACGTGTTTTGAATGCTTGCCGCGATGTACGTTTTGCCGACACCGAACATTCCGTGCAAATAAAGCCCTTTCCCATCTTTCTTAGGTTCAATTTCATTCGCAAACGTAATTGCCTGAATAACCGCTGTACCCCTCGTATTGTCTTCATCATCAAGTTCTACTTTTTCAAATGTAGCTTTTTTAAACTCATCGGAAACGTACATGCTTTGAATCAATTTTTTATGCTTTTGTTCTTGTTCACTCGCGATTTTTGAGGGACACGGTTGATACCTCATATGGATTTGTCCTAGATGGGTATATAGTTCAGGTTGATATCCAGGCATCGGATTTTGACAGGCCCCTAAGGAATCACAGGCGTTGCAACCAACTGTAGAGTTTTTATACTCATATAAGTCTGCAATGCCCTGTTCAATTGCTCCGTCAGTTAATTCATCGCGATGTTGATCAAGCCAAGAACGAATTCTCTCATCTTGGAACAGTGATTCACGAGCTTTATTTAAACGCTTTTCCCAGCCTGTTTCTCCCATGTACTTTTTTAGAGAATCACGGATCGGTTCCACTTAACTGTCCCCTTTCTTATATTTTTGAAGTAATAACTCAAACTTCTTGCGCTCTTCTTCTGCTTTTTTGCGTTTCTCCTCTGACGGTTCTTCTTGTCGTTCACCTGTTAACCATTTCGGTAATTTATCCTGATTCGGTTGTTGCTTTTTCTTCGACGTCTGAGAAGGGCGATTCGTAGATTTGGATGGTTTATCTTTTACCTGTTTACGCTTTTGGTATTCTTGTTTTGCATGATTCATCGCTTCTTCAACCGTTTTAATCTTCTTTCTTGACCAGTCACCTGCAATCTTTTGTACGAGCGGGGCATCTAGTCTCTTATCATGGGTTCGCATAACATAATCAATGAGCGTATTTACGACACCGACAGGTAATTTGTAGTCATGAACGAGCGATTCTGCCAATTTAATGTCTGGGGGTGAAACGGTTGCCTCCGATATACTTTCTAATAACTCATACGGTGAGATGCGGTTGTAATAACTCGCCATCTTTTCGTCTTCACTCATGGCTTGTGTTTTCTCCGGTAGTGGTTCTTCAACATCGGCCGTTGTACGAAGCCCGAGTTTCGGAGGGTTTTGACCGTGTTGATGACGATACCAATTTTTCACTACCGTACGTAATCGTTCAATATCAATCGTGTCATCACCGATCATCGCTTCGATCAGTAACCGACTCATTTCCAATTCATCAAGCTGATACACAAACGATAAACTGCGAACATCTTCTTTCACTGACTCGGTTAGCATCGCATCATGATCGAAAAATGCTGGTAGAAACGTCTTTACAAGCTCAAAATCAAACTGTTGATCGTTGATCGCAAGTGACGATCGAACACTCTCACCAACAAGTTCTTCCGAATCCACTCGATCTTCTCGGTTTAATTCACGATCTTTTAACGAAGTAAACACGTCATTAAACGCAACTGTTTTCTCTTCCCATTGTTGCTTGTCAATTTTAGGTGTGCTAAAACGTTGTCGGACTTGTCGAAACTTCGTCACACCAATTCGATTTTGTAAATACACACCTAAAAACGGGTCGGAGAAAAATTCATTGGCAAGCATTGGTGTCGACAATTCATATAAAAACAAACGTTCATCGTTTTGCTTTTGCATATACGTCTTGAGTAATCCAATCGCTTCGAGTCGCTTTCTAGCCTCTAAGAGCGTTGGCAATTCTTCTGCCGTTGTAATCATCAATTCACGATGCGTACTTTCATCACACATGTACGCATCTCGTTCAAGTCGATAATATAACGTCAAATACAAATTAACAGCCATTGAACCAATTAACGGTTGGTACAATAATAGCAATACTTTTTCATGTAGTTGTGAAAACGGCTCAATCATGCGCACTGTATACGGATCGATTGGGCGTAATTCACTCCAAGACCAAGACAAACAAGTCACCTTCCTTCAAGACGTAGAAAGAGCCCTGAAAGCGTCATTGCTCACTTGTCGGGCCCTTCATCATCTGTGCGTTTCATCAGTTCTTTTAATTCATCTATAAACACATTAATATCTTTAAACTGTCGATATACGGATGCAAAACGTACGTAAGCGACTTCGTCAACGTGTGATAAATGTTCCATAACGAGCTCACCAATACGGCCACTCGGAACTTCACGCTCGGAACCCCCTCGTAATTCGCGCTCAACATCGCTAACAATCTTATCTAATCTTTCCAATGGAACTGGGCGCTTTTCACATGCTCGAATTAAGCCGCGAAGCATTTTGTCGCGACTAAATTCCTCACGGTTGCCATCTTTCTTCACAATTAACATCGGTGTCTCTTCGACAATCTCATACGTTGTGAATCGATGACTGCATCGTTCACACTCTCTTCGTCTTCGAATTGAGCGAGCCTCATTGTGTGGCCTTGAGTCGAGTACGCGAGTCCCGTTGGAATGACAGACCGGACAACGCATCGGCCCCACTCCTTAATAAGGTAGAATAACAACTAATTGAGTCTATCATAACATGTCTAGAATTACTCATCCAATCCTAATCAAATTAGACGACAAATGTAAAAAAACTGATCCATTATCGACATGGATCAGCCATAAAAACGTCAGTTATATCTAATTTAAGAGTTAGCAACTGATTGTTGTGTAATTTTCTGAGCAATTAAATCAACAAGGTCTACGACACGGCAAGCATAACCCCACTCGTTGTCGTACCAAGCAATCACTTTCACTTGACGCTTGTTCATGACCATTGTAGACATGCTATCGACAATACTAGAGCGATCATCGCCGTTAAAATCAATGGAAACAAGCGGCTCATCAGACACGCCTAAAATGCCTTTCATTTCTTTCTCTTCTGCAGACTTGAACACTTCATTCACTTGCTCAGCTGTTACGTCACTTTGAAGTTCACATACGAGGTCTACAAGTGAGACGTTCGGAGTAGGAATTCGTAGTGCCATACCGTTTAATTTCCCATCTAAATGAGGCAATACGAGGGAAATTGCACGAGCTGCTCCAGTTGTCGTCGGAATAATGGATTGTCCACAGCTTCTCGCCCTACGCAAATCTTTATGTGGATTATCGATATTCTTCTGATCGTTTGTGTAAGCATGAACCGTCGTCATCATACCACTTTGAATTCCAAATACGTCATCAAGCGTTTTCACAACTGGTGCTAAACAGTTTGTCGTACAAGAAGCGTTTGAAATAACGTGGTGATTATCATGGTCATACTCTTCATCATTTACGCCCATTACAATTGTAATGTCTTCTTCTTTCGCAGGAGCCGTAATAACGACTTTCTTCGCTCCAGCTTCAATGTGTTTCCCAGCGCCTTCTTTCGTAACGAACTTGCCCGTTGCTTCAATAACAATATCAACACCGAGTTCTGCCCAAGGTAACTGCTTCGGGTCACGGTTTTGAAGTAGTTTAATTTCTTGACCATCAACGATTAACGCATCATCTGTCGTGTCTACAGTGACGTCAAACGTTCCATGTGTACTGTCATACTTTAGCAAATGCGCAAGCGTTTTTGGAGGGTGGGTTGCGTTTACTGCAACGATTTCAATATTGTCATTGAAGAATGCACGCCGAAAAGCCATTCTCCCTATTCTTCCAAACCCATTGATCGCTACTTTCGCTTTCATCTTGATGCCCCCTAATTATGATACACTAATCATCACTATTTTCTCCAATAGTATATCATATAACGATAACTTGTACGATGTTTTTCTTTATTGGAAATCAATTCTATTTATAGTCCCCATTTTTTTAGTGTTTGCCGTACTTGTCTTGTAGTTTCCTCAATTGAGTCGTTATTATTAATGATTTCGTCAGCATATTGCCGTTTTTCACTTAGGGGCATTTGTGAATTTATTCGTGATCTAGCTTCTTCCTCGGTACTTTGATCCCGCTCCATAAGTCGTCTCAACTGTACACCTTCATCAACATAAACGAGCAAAACTCGGTCATATTGATCCATTTTTCCACCTTCAATCAAGAGTGGAATATCATACACAATCGTTGTGTACCCTTCATCTTCATACTGTTGTTGTTTCAATTTCGATCGCTCACGAATGCGCGGATGCATAATGTTATTCAAGGTTTCACGTTGTTTAGGGTCATTAAAAATGACTTTGCCGAGTGCTTTCCGATGAAGCGTGCCATCCTCATGGAACACTTCATGTCCAAAATGAAATAGTATGTCACGATAAGCCTCTTCGTGAGGCTCAACAATTTCCTTTGCAATTTGATCTGCATCAATAACAGGCAAACCTTCCTGCTTAAGAAGGTTCGCCACGAGACTTTTACCACTAGCAATGCCACCAGTTAGCCCGATGATCATAATGAAAACTCCTTATAAAAAATTGTATATTCCAATACACATAAGCAATAAACCTGGCAAAAACACTAAAGGCTCACAAAACCGCACGTTCGACAGTTTATAACCACCCTTTTTGCCGATCACTAAAAACGTGACACACATGATGGAAACGATTAAGGCGAACCAAACGACAGAATACCCGAGCATGCTCGCCCCAAATCCGGCACCAAATGCATCAAGTGATAAGGCAACGCCGAGTAGGACTGCTTCTTTAACACTAATTGTCCCAGAATTATCAACGTCTGCTGCGGTCGGTTTTTTGAGGATCTGGATGACCAACCCTAATTTTTTAATTTCGAATTTGACGACTTTCTCTTTTACTTTATCTACTTTTGTTATTGGCTTAACTTCTTCTGGTTTTGTTTTTGAATGGTGATACGCTTGCACGATCGCATAAACCCCGATGAGGATTAGAATGCTTCCCCCTAAGTAATCCGCAAATGCATTCGGTAAATATTGAAACACAAAAGTAGCTGCAAACCCTGACAGCAATACCGCCGTAAATGAAAATGTGCCGATAATGAAAAGAGGCAACCAATTAATTTGCATTTTTCGCATTCCGTACGTCATTCCAACGCCCAAACCATCTACACTAACCGCAAATGCAAGAATTAAAACTGCAATCCACGATTCCATAAAAAAAGCCCCCTCTTACTCACTCAATACGATAGCCTATGATCTACGCTTATCCTATGTACATGAGGGAAGGGGGCGTTTTGACAATTACGATTGACAGTTAGGGCAATAATGCGTGCCTCGACCTGCGACTACTGATCTAATAATGGTTCCTTCACACGTCTTACACGGCTCGTTCTTTCTACCGTAAACGAAAAGCTTCTGCTGGAAATAACCCATCTCACCGTTTCCATTTAAGTAGGAGCGGATCGAAGAGCCTCCTGACGCAATCGCTTCCTCTAACGTCTGAATCGTTTCTTTGTGTATCCGTTGGATTTCATCTAGACGTAACGTGTTCGCCACTCGTCCAGGCAAAATGCCTGCGCGATGTAGTGCTTCGTCTACATAAATATTCCCAAGCCCCGCCACAATTGCTTGATCGAGTAACACGGCTTTAATGGAGCGAGACGTTTTTTGGAACCGCTCGTGCAAATATGACACCGTATAACGCTCATTAAACGGCTCTGGTCCTACTTTATTCAACGGTGCTCGGTCAAATTCTGTCCCTTTCAAGAAGAGATGCATCGTACCGAACTTACGCACATCTCGATAACGAAGTTCGGTTTCATCTGTAAAGAAAAACCGCACATGTGTATGCTTATCGACTTCATCATTAGACGTGTTGTACTTGCCTTCCATTCTTAAATGTGAAACGAGCACATAGTCGGTCAGAATAAATCGTAAAAACTTTCCTGTCCGTTCAATGTCTACGATCGTTTGACCGATCACTTGATCACGAAATATGTTCACATCGTCTGGTTCTTTAATCATCTTTGGCCAGCCAATCTCAATATCGGCAATTGTCTTTCCGACAACGAGTGATGTTAACGTTTTTCGTACCGTCTCAACTTCTGGTAATTCCGGCATTCTCGTTTCTCCTTACTTTGCTTCGTACCATGTCTTTCCGAGTGCTACATCCACGACAAGTGGAACGTCTAACGAAATCGTTTGGCTCATCAAATCATTTACGAGCTGCTGCATCGTTTCGAGCTCTGACTCTGGTACTTCGAAGATCAATTCATCGTGTACTTGTAGAAGCAAACGGCTTTTTAACGCTTGATCATTCAACGTATTTGCAACGTCTACCATCGCTTTTTTAATAATATCAGCGGCTGTTCCTTGAATTGGTGTGTTCATTGCAGTCCGCTCAGCAAAGCTACGTAAATTGAAGTTGCGATTGTTAATGTCATGTAAATAACGGCGACGCTTTAACAATGTCGTCACGTAACCGTGCTCTTTTGCATACGCAATCGATTCATCCATATAACGTTTCACATTCGGGTACGTTTCGAAATATTTGTCGATAAATGATTGGGCTTCTTTTCTCGTAATGCCGAGGTTTTGCGACAACCCGTAGTCACTAATTCCGTATACGATCCCGAAATTCACTGCTTTTGCGTTGCGACGCATCGTGTCTGTTACGTCGTCTTTTGATACATCAAAAACATCCATCGCTGTTTTCGTATGAACGTCTTGCCCTTCATGGAATGCTTCCATCAATTTCTCGTCACCAGACATGTGCGCTAACACGCGAAGTTCAATTTGTGAGTAGTCGGCTGCGAGAATGTACCAATTCTCTTCACTTGGCACGAACACTTTACGGATTTTACGTCCTTCTTCAAGGCGGATTGGGATGTTTTGTAAGTTCGGGTCTTGAGAACTTAACCTTCCAGTCTGTGTCAAAGCTTGGTTAAACCGGGTATGAATCTTGTTGCTCTTTTCGTGAATAACTTTTAGCAGCCCTTCCACGTAGGTGGAGCGTAGTTTCGAGATTTGGCGGTAATGAAGCAAATTCGGAATAATGTCATGCTCGCCTTCTAGCTTCTCTAAAACGTCTGCTGCTGTTGAATAGCCTGTTTTCGTTTTCTTAATAACGGGTAGACCTAGTTTTTCAAACAAAATCGGCCCTAACTGTTTCGGAGAATTAATATTAAAATCCTCACCAGCAAGCTCGTGGATGTCACGCTCAAGCTGTTCTAAACGCTTGTCCAACTCTACACCCATCTGTTGTAGTTGTTCCCGGTCTACCTTCACACCTTCTAATTCCATTTCTGATAGCACGAGAGATAACGGTAGCTCTAACGTTTCAAAGAGTTGCCATTGGTCGTTCGTTGTTAACTCTTCTTTTAATATTGGCTGCAACTTCCAAATCGTTGCCGTCTTTCTTGCGATGTGATCGTTAAGGGAATCTGTTTCAGGCTTTTGCTGTTTCGCGCCTTTCCCGTAAACGTCTTCATCAAGCAAGACACTCGTTATTTCTCTACGCTCTGCAATATTAGCAAGGTCGTGGCTCGATAATGATGGGTCAATTAAGTAAGAAGCGATTAATGTATCAAAAACAACGCCCCGTACTTCAAGACCTTCCCAACCTAGCATCACCTTCAGTTTTTTTCCGTCAAACACGTACTTTTCTTTCGTCTCATCTGCTAACCAAGCTTTGAAATCGTCAGATTGTAAGGCAGCATCCATAGGAACGGTATAAGAACCATTTTCATTAACAATGCCTAGTCCCCAGATTTCAGCATGATGATAGTTTTCAGTTGGTGACTCGATGACGAGCGCTGCTGGTGATTGCAGCATATCGTCTGTAATTTCTTGCTCGTGGTGAAATGTGAATTCTTCTAGTGCCTGTTCTTTAGCTTCAATTTGTTCTGCATCGTCTACGCCGATGTGTTTCATTAGAGAGTTGAATCCGTACTCTGTGAAAAGCTTGCGTACGTCATTCGTCTCGTAACCATTGTATTCTAGGTCTGACAGCGACTCTTCCACCGGTGATTCACGATGAATGACCGCTAACTCCTTACTCATCAAAGCTTGATCACGGAATTCCTTTAAACGTTCACGTAACTTCGGTCCGGAAACTTGCTCTGATGAGTTGAGTACACCTTCAATGTCCCCAAATTCTTTAAGCAGTTTCAGTGCCGTCTTCTCTCCAACTTTAGGAATACCAGGGATGTTGTCTGAGGAATCTCCTGCAAGACCCTTCATATCTGGAATATGAGAAGCTGGAATTCCATAAACCTCTTCCATATGCGCCTCATCAAACCATTCAACATTTGTAATGCCTTTTTTCGTAATGGCAACGTGAGTGCGCTCACTTACGAGTTGAAGTAAGTCTTTATCGCCTGTATAAATGCGAACGTCAAAGCCTTCATCTTCCCCTCGCTTTGAAAGCGTACCGATAATATCATCCGCTTCATACAATTCAATGCGCGTTTCTTTAATTTGAAAGGCTTGCAATACCTCTTTTATAATTGGCATTTGCTCTGAAAGCTCAGGTGGTGTTTTTTCACGATCGCTTTTATAGCTTTCAAATTGCTCATGACGAAATGTCGTCTTGCCTGCATCAAAAGCAATTAAAATATGGCTAGGTGCTTGGTCTTCTAAAATCTTCATTAACATATTCGTAAATCCATACACCGCATTCGTGTATACACCTTGGTCGTTTGTAAGTAACGGCAAAGCAAAAAATGCGCGGTATGCAATACTGTTTCCATCGACTAATACTAATTTTTTATTCACTTGGAAACCCCTTTCGTACCGATCAATACAACTAGTTTATCATACCTTTTCCGATGATTCTTCTCGTTCGCCTGTATAGTTTTTTAGAGCGATGTGAACGGTAATCATATGAAACCTATAATCATGAGCATTATCTTACTGTTACTATTATTTCCACTTTCACAAGACGTCTATGCGACCCCAAGCATTGTCGAATTTAAAGCTACAATTATTACTGACACTGATGACTATAAAGTTTGCTACGATGCGTTTAAAGAGCAATATAGCTGTCAAGAAACGGACAACGATGAAAAAAAGCAATCCACTGAACGTTTCGTCTTTCACCTTGGGATTTACCCAGGTGCTACTAAACACGATGTTCAACTTCGACTAGCGAACGCTTTAGACATCGATGTTACTGACGTCACACTTTGGGACGTTACGATTACATTTGATGGAGGCGAGACCATTCAAGTAAAAGAAAAGGGAAAAAGATCAAACAGCTGATCTTTTTCCCTTTTTTTAATTCGGTTTTTTTGGAAGAGTTATCGTAAAAGCGGTTCCTTTACCCACTGTACTATCCACGTCAATTCTCCCGTGTTGTGCTTCGACGAGATGCTTGACGATGGCAAGTCCAAGACCTGTGCCACCTGAGTTACGGCTTCTAGCACGATCGACGCGATAGAAACGCTCAAAGATTCTCGGTAATGATTCTTCATCAATACCAATTCCGTTATCTTGAACGACGATGGCAACTTCTTCTTCTTTCTCAATCGTCTCAACACAAACCTTTCCACCTTGTTGCGTATAAACGATCGCATTCGTAATTAGGTTAATAAGTACTTGCTTAATACGAGCGATGTCACCATCCATCATTGTTGATCCTTTGGAAGAAACGTGAATCGTAATCTCCTTATCATTCGCCTTTTCTTCTAGTAAATGTACGACTTCCTTTGTCACTTCACTAAGTTCAAGGGGCATCACGTTTAATTGAAAACTGTGATGCTCAATTCTAGAGAGCTCTAAGAGATCTTCAATTAATTCTTGCAATCGACTACTTTCTTTCTCAATAATATGCAAAAACTGAAGTCGGATTGCTTCTTCCTCATGAGAACCATCTAACAACGTTTCAGCAAATCCTTTTACGGATGTGACCGGTGTTTTTAGTTCATGAGAAACGTTTGCGACAAAGTCTTTTCGAGCTTGTTCTAATCGTTTCAAATTTGTAATGTCATGCAACACGATTACAACGCCTTGCAATTCACCGTGACTATTAATGATAGGCGTACCATATACCTCGTAATATTGCTGAGGACTTCGTTGGCTAAAGCTTATTTGAGAACGTTGATGTTCTTCACTCATGAACACATCTTGGATAAAAGCGACGAGCGTAGGCTCAGCAATTTTCTCGTAATACAATCCTTCATGGTCTTTAGCGTCTTTATAGATTGCCATTCCCATTTTGTTCGTTAAATTAATTTGTCCATGACCATTAATAAAAACGAGACCGCTACCCATATGATCGATGAGTGCTTCAAGACGATCTTGTTGGCGTTTGTAACGACGAGTCATCTTATCTAAATTGTAGGCGAGTACGTTTACTGAGCGGGCAAGCTGACCAAGTTCATCACTCGTATCATCGTATGCACGAGCTTTATAATTCCCTCTCGCGAGTTGCCTAGACATCTCAGTTAATTCATAAATTGGACGTGTCAATTGTTGGGACACTCGGTAGACGAGTATCATAATAATAATCATTGCTGCTGTAAAACTTAAACCTAAGAACAGCCATAATTGCATGGAAGCTTCACGCAAATGATCGATATTTAATGATGTACGCACATACCCTTCTAGTTCTCCAGATAAAGGAAGTGCATAATACAACATTTCCTCATTTAACGTATCGCTCACTCGTACCGCTGAATGAGTAGAGTCTTCTGCATGAACGATCTCTTCTCGCGATAAGTAATTATCATCTTGTTCTGACACTTGTTCAATATTACTTTCAGCGAGTACTGATCCTGTCTCATCAATGACTGTAATTCGTAAGTTTAACTCATCACTAACTTGATCCACATATTGTTCGATTGAGCTTGGATCCGATAATTCATTGATTTGTGAGACCATGAGTGACGTTTCATTTTGTATCCGTTCAATCGTTTGCTCCATATTAATGTCGTTCACAAGTGAGCCAACGAGAAGTCCAAGAGCACTGAGTACAACAAGAATGATGAGACTAAGAGCAAACATAAGCCGTGTTCTAAATGTATTCATCGTAGAGCAGGGTTCTCCATCTTATACCCTAAACCACGTACCGTTTTTATGTACGTCGGCTTTTTCGTGTTTGGCTCAATCTTCTCTCGTAAGTGACTAATGTGCACATCAACAATCCGCGTATCTCCAACAAATTCATAGTTCCAAATCGCTTTCAATAGCTGATCCCTCGTTAGTACTCTTCCTTTATGATTCACCAGATAGAGTAATAATTCGAATTCTTTAGGTGTCAATTCAAGTGCTTCTTCTTGTAGATATGCTTCATGGTAATCTGGGTAAATCGTTAAATCACCGAGGCTTACGTGTACTTTCTCGTTTTCCTCTTCTTCATCTACTTTTCCAGCTTGTTCTACTCTTCTTAAAATCGCCCTCACTCGAGCAATTAACTCTCTAGGACTAAACGGCTTCGTTAAGTAATCATCTGCCCCTAGCTCCAAACCGAGCACTTTATCGAACTCTTCATCTTTTGCAGTTAGCATAACAATTGGGGTCGTAACTCCACGCTCCCGAAGCTTTCGACAAACTTCTAAACCATCGTATACTGGCAACATTAAATCTAGAATAATCATGTCATAATCATTGTTCAAACCAAGTTCTAACGCTTGTTCCCCGTCTGTAGCACTTTCTACAACATAACCTGACTGCTCTAAATTGTAAGTAAGTAATGTTACAATTGACGCTTCATCGTCAACAACTAGCATTTTTAGGCCCATCGAATAACCCCTTTAATTCTTATAATCAAGACTGTCCACACTATTAATCGTAATCGAACAACATAACCTTCACAAGCTTCTCTGTCATACCTTTACATATTCTTTACAAGTGGTGCAAAGAAAACACAGAAAAAGACCAACACATTCTGTGCTAGCCTTTACTCTTATCGCTGTTATGCTTGTTTATTCGTCTCAGTAGTTGACGATTGCTCAATAACGTCCTTCTTATCCGAATCATCATCCATCATGTTGCTCGTGGACTTCTTGAACTCTGTGAGTGTCTTACCAAATGCTCCACCAATCTCAGGAAGCTTCTTCGGTCCGAAAATGAGTAAAGCGAGCAAGAGAATTAGAATTAAGCTTGGGACACCGATATTTAAAGGGCTCATGATGTTTCCTCCTTCAGAACTTTGTCTGAATTTCTAAGTATTAACCACAGAAATGTGACTTGTTTACATGACTACGCGTTCATCATATCACACCCAAAGCTCATGTACAACTATAGAAAAAACCAGCCAAAATTGGCTGGTTTTTCATTTAAAATTCATCAGGAAGTGCATTCATAACGCTCTGAACAGAGGTGACAGAAGTAGCAAATTGATCACGTTCTTCATCTGTAAGATCAAGCTCAATGATTTTCTCAATCCCATTTCCGCCAAGCACTGTCGGAACTCCAACATAAACACCTTCATATCCGTACTCACCTTCGAGATATGCGATTGCGGGTAACAAGCGTTTTTTGTCTTTTATGATGGCTTCTACCATTTGCGTAAGCGAAGCGGCTGGAGCGTAGTATGCACTACCATTTCCAAGTAAGGAAACGATTTCTCCTCCGCCTTTTCGTGTACGCTCCACGATGGCATCAATGCGATCTTGTGATAACAACTTCGTTAATGGCACTCCTCCGACACTTGAGTATCGAATTAGTGGCACCATATCATCACCATGACCACCAAGTACAAATCCTTGTACATCTTCTACAGAAAGCCCAAGTTCTTGAGCGATAAAGGTACGAAAACGTGACGTATCGAGCACACCAGATTGACCTATAACTCGATTCTTTGGTAAACCAGACGATTTGTAGACGGCATACGTCATTGCATCTGCAGGGTTTGTCAAAACGATGATGTGCGTATTCGGAGAATACTTTACAACTTGCTCAGTCACAGACTTCATGATATTCGCATTGGTATTAACAAGATCGTCTCGACTCATTCCTGGCTTTCTTGCAATTCCAGCCGTAATAACAACGACGTCCGAGTCTTTCGTTAAAGCATAATCTGACGTTCCGACAACATTCACGTCAACGCCTTGTACGGGCGTTGCTTCTAGCATATCTAATGCTTTCCCTTGCACAGGTCCTTCTTGGTCAGGAATGTCAACGAGTACGACGTCTGCAAGTTCCTTTTGTGCGACCATTAGTGCCGTTGTGGCACCTGTGAACCCACCGCCAATTACGGAGACTTTTCTGCGTGTGATTGCCATAGCCTAGCCCTCCTAGCGAAATCAATTACATGTTTTTGATAAGTTCATCAGCAAACTCAGAGCATTTAACTTCTCTTGCGTTGTCCATAAGACGAGCGAAGTCATAAGTTACAACTTTGCTTCCAATTGTCTTGTCCATTGATTGAAGAACAAGTTCAGCTGCATCGAACCATCCTAAGTGACGTAGCATAAGCTCACCAGAAAGGATTACAGATGATGGGTTCACTTTATCAAGACCTGCATATTTAGGTGCAGTTCCGTGAGTTGCTTCAAAGATTGCGTGTCCAGTTGCGTAGTTAATGTTCGCACCTGGTGCAATTCCGATTCCACCAACTTGTGCTGCAAGAGCATCAGAGATGTAGTCACCGTTAAGGTTCATAGTAGCAACAACGTCAAATTCTTTTGGACGAGTGAGAATTTGTTGTAAGAAGATGTCAGCGATTGAATCTTTAACGATAATCTTACCCGCTGCTTCAGCTTCGTCTTGTGCTTTGTTCGCAGCATCTTTACCTTCTTTTTCAACGATCGCATCGTATTGGTTCCACGTGAATACTTTGTCTCCAAATTCACGTTCAGCAAGATCATAACCCCAAGACTTAAAGGCACCTTCAGTAAACTTCATGATGTTTCCTTTATGAACGAGTGTTAGGCTCTTACGACCTTCAGCGAGTGCATATTCAATCGCTGAACGAACGATTCGCTCTGTACCTTCTTTAGATACTGGCTTAATACCAATACCAGATGTTTCAGGGAAACGGATGTTTTCAGATCCCATTTCGTTACGAATAAAGTCGATCACTTTCTTCGCATCAGTAGTTCCTTCTTGGAACTCAATACCAGCATAGATGTCTTCAGTGTTTTCACGGAAGATAACCATGTCTACGTCTTCAGGACGCTTAACCGGTGAAGGTACACCTGTAAAGTGACGTACTGGGCGAAGACAAGTGTAAAGGTCAAGCTTTTGACGAAGTGCAACGTTCAATGAACGAATACCGCCACCGATTGGTGTTGTAAGTGGTCCTTTAATTGCAATCAAGTATTCACGGATTGCATCAAGTGAATCTTCTGGTAACCATTCACCTGTTTTGTCGTGTGCTTTTCCACCGACAAGGATTTCTTTCCAATCGATTTTCTTTTCGCCGTTGTATGCTTTCTCAACCGCCGCATCAAGAACGCGAGAAGCTGCAGCCCAGATGTCAGGACCGATTCCGTCACCTTCGATATATGGAATAACCGGGTTGTTAGGTACGTTTAGTACACCGTTGTTTACTGTAATTTTTTCAGCCATAGTAAAAACCTCCTATAAAAAATGATGGATTAGCGATTCTCAATTGAAACGTATTGTTGCTTTCCAGGACCAACGTATTCTGCACGTGGGCGGATTAAACGATTATCGCTGTATTGCTCTAAGATGTGCGCGTTCCAACCAGAAACACGGCTTACTGCGAAGATTGGCGTAAATAAGTCATGGTCGATGCCTAAGCTATGATACATCGATGCAGAATAGAAATCGACATTCGGAAGAAGTCCTTTTTCTTCTGTCACGATCTTCTCAATCTGAAGGCTCATGTTATACCACTTGTCTTCACCCGTAATGCCACCGAGTTTTTTCGACATTTCTCGAAGGTGCTTCGCACGTGGATCACCGTTTTTGTATACGCGGTGTCCGAATCCCATGATTTTTTCTTTTTTGTCGAACATTCCTTGAACGTAGCTGTCTACGTTTTCAGGTTGCTCAATCTCACTTAGCATTTGCATAACACGTTCGTTCGCTCCACCGTGCAATGGTCCCTTTAAAGCACCAATTGCCGCTGTAATACCAGAGTAAATATCTGATAACGTAGCTACACAAACACGTGCAGTAAACGTCGAAGCATTGAGTTCATGATCTGCATGCAATACGAGTGCTTTATTAAATGCATCTTCTGCAATCTCATTTGGTTCTTCGCCGTTTAACATGTACAAGAAGTTCGCAGCAAAGCTCAAACCTTCTTTTGGCTGTATAGGTTCTTTGCCATTACGAATACGCGCAAAACCAGTTACAACTGTTGCAACTTTTGCTTGTAGCTTAATTGCTGATTTCTTCGCTGTTTCCACGTCGATCTTATCTGCATCTTTGTCGTATAGACCAAGCTGCGAAATTGCTGTGCGTAGCGCCGCCATTGGATGTACATCTGCAATCGGATACGCTTTCATGTAATTGAAAATCTCGTCAGGAACTTGCATGTTTGCAATTAACGCTTTAGAAAAAGCATCAAGCTCTTGCTTTGTCGGCAATTTGCCATTCCATAATAGGTACACGACCTCTTCAAACGAAGATTGTTCTGCTAAATCATCAATATGGTAACCTTGATACGTTAACACATCATCAATAATCGAGCTAACACTTGAAGTCGTCGCGACGACTCCTTCTAAACCTCTTGTTTGACTCATTACAATCTCTCCCCTTTGTAACAAGAATCCGATTCTTCATAAATAACAAGGATAACTTGTCTTAACCTTGTCCACATTATGCGTTTTCCATCATGCAGAAACGAAAAACGTATGACTGCTGTTACCAGATAAAACCGTCGCGCACCATAATTTCTACAAGATCAACGTGAAGTGAACACGATCATCCTACTATATTGTATTCAATTGTTCCCTCGTCCAATTTGACATAATTAGACAATTCTTACCGTATGTTACTATGGTGGTCGTGATTTCTCCGGTTTTTTCAACATCCTCTATTATAAACGTGATTCGTCTTTTTGTGAACGAAAACGCACAAATCTTTTTTCCAATGTTTTTTTGTATACAATGAAATAATGTCAAAAAAGCCTTATTAAATCAAGGCTTTCCCTTCTACCCTTTACAATGATTAGCGCAAAATTTACCAAGAAAAAAACACCCCTCTTAGAACACCGTCTAAGAGGGGAATCTTATCTACGTATAACGATAAAACGACCACTCGCCACCATTTTTTGAAAAAAATGTCGTAAAAACCCTTTTATATAAGCTCTTGTAAATGGGATGAGTAAAATAAATCCGATAAAGTCAGTCAAAAATCCTGGAGCTAATAACAATAAACCTGCAAGTAAGATACAAACCCCATCGATTGCTGTACTTGTCGGAACTTCACGATTGTTCAGTTGCAGGTTGAACACTTGCCAAGCTTGTCTACCTTCTCGTCTAGCCATCCATAAACCGAGTAAACTCGTTAGTAACATTAAACCGAGAGTCGGCCAAAATCCAAGCCAGCGGCCAATAAGCCAAATTCCAGCGATTTCTATGATTGGTACGAGCAGCAAACCGATAAGCAGGAATCGTGCCACGATCACTCCCAACCCCTTCCATCAATTACAATACTCGAGCGTGACCTCGATAAATGTCGCCTCTTGAACTGTCCACGGTTAGTTCTTCACCATCTTTAAAGATCTTAACCGCATCATGAACACCGACGATAACTGGAACGCTAAGTGAGATTCCTACAACTGCGGCATGGCATGTTAATCCACCTTCTTCGGTGATCACAGCTCCTGCTTTTTCAAATGCAGGCATCATCTCTTTGTCTGTTCCTGTCGTAATAAGAATGTTACCTTCTTCCATTCTAGCATTCGCCTCTGCAGCATCTTTCACAACAACCGCTTTTCCACTTGCTGTTGTACGTCCAATCCCTTGCCCTTTTGCTGCTACTTCACCAATGACATGGACTTTCATCATGTTTGTTGTACCAATCTCACCCACCGGTACACCGGCTGTGATCACAACGAGATCGCCGTGCTTCACTTGATTACTCTTAAGCGCAGTACTGACTGTTTCATCGAACATTTCATCTGTCGTCTCTACAGTGTTCCCAAGTAACGGGTGAACACCCCAAACGAGGTTTAAGCGTCGTTGAGCGCGAATGTTACTCGTCACAGCTACAATTGTCGCTTTCGGACGATATTTTGATACGAGTCTAGCCGTATAGCCACTTTCAGTAGCAGTTAAGATCGCTGGTGTATTTAACGTTAACGCTGTTCTAGCTACTGCTTGACTAATCGAATTCGTAATCGTCGTCTGACTTTCTTCAGTACGGATGTTAAGTAAACGATCGAAATCTAGCGCAGATTCAGTACGCTTTGCAATGTTACTCATCGTCTCAACAGCTTCGAACGGATAGTCACCTGCTGCAGTTTCACCTGAAAGCATGATCGCATCTGTACCATCAAAAATTGCATTGGCAACATCACTTGCTTCTGCACGGGTCGGTCTAGGATTACGTTGCATGCTATCTAACATTTGCGTTGCTGTAATGACTGGCTTAGCAAGATCGTTACAACGTTGAATGAGTCTCTTCTGAACGAGAGGAACTTCTTCAGGTGGAATCTCGACACCTAAGTCTCCTCGTGCGACCATAAGCCCGTCAGACACTTCGAGGATCTCTGCGATGTTCTCGACACCTTCTTCGTTTTCGATCTTCGGGATAATATACGTATCTCCTGCACCATGCGCTTCCAAAAGCTCACGGATCTCAAGAACGTCTGACGCGCGACGAACGAACGAAGCTGCAATAAAATCCACTTCTTCTTCAATTCCAAAACGAATATCGGCTGCATCTTTGTCTGTCATGCCTGGTAAATTCACTTTTACTTTCGGAAGGTTAACTCCCTTTTTGTTCTTTAATACACCGTTGTTCATAACGGTCGTAACAACGTCTTTACCTTCAATACGATCTACCTGAAGTCCAATGAGACCGTCATCTAACAAAATCGTATTACCGACTGAGAGATCTTCTGACAAATTCTGATACGTCACACCGATCCGGTCCGTCGTACCGACCACTTCTTCACCAGTTACGATGAGCGGCTGACCTTTTTCAAGCGTAATCGCGTCATTTTCCATCGTGTACGTGCGAATTTCTGGACCTTTCGTATCTAAAAGAATCGACACGGTCGTTTCAAGTTCTTCCGCTGCCTCTCGAATCGTTTTAATACGACTGCGATGCTCTTCATGTGACCCGTGCGAGAAATTAAGACGCGCCACGTTCATCCCTGCTGAAATCAGGCGTTTTAGCATGTCTTTTTCTTCAGATGCAGGTCCGATCGTCGCGACTATTTTTGTTTTTCTCATCGAAAGATTCCTCCTTGTGTTGACTAAATGGACAGCTCTTGAGAGAGCTTGTACATGTTTTGATCAATCTTGTGTTTCTCTTCAAGTGCTGTTTGAATCGGCTTGTGGACAATTTGATTGTTTACGAGTCCTACCATCTTGCCTGATTCGCCTTCCAATAGAAGTTCAACAGCTCTTGATGCAAGTCGACTTGCCAACACACGATCAAAGGCTGTAGGAGAACCTCCTCTTTGAATATGGCCAAGGACTGTTACTCTCGTTTCGAGCCCTGTTTCGTCTTGAATCTCCCGAGCGACATCCACACCGCTACCGACACCTTCAGCAACGATGATGATACTATGCTTCTTCCCTCTGCGATGGCCTCTTAATAAACGTTCTACGATGTCTTCGGTCTCTTGTGGTTGCTCAGGGATCATGATGGTTTCTGCTCCATCAGCAAGACCAGACCAAAGCGCTAAGTCGCCTGCATCTCTACCCATTACTTCAATGACATACGTTCGCTCATGAGAAGTAGCTGTATCTCGGATTTTGTCAATTGCGTTAATCACTGTGTTTAATGCTGTGTCAAAACCAATCGTAAAATCGGTACCTGGCACATCGTTATCAATCGTTCCCGGAACACCGATTGTAGGGTACCCGAGTGACGTCAACGCTTCTGCGCCGCGGAATGAACCATCCCCACCGACGACAACGAGCCCTTCAATGCCCGCTTTGTTGAGGTTTTCAATGGCTTGTCGTTGACCCTCTTTTGTTTTAAACTCTTCACAGCGGGCCGTATAGAGCATCGTTCCCCCACGGTGAATGATGTCGCCAACGTCGCCGACTTCCATTTTCTCTATATGGTTGTTAATGAGTCCCGAATAGCCGTAGTAAATCCCGTAAACCTCAACGTCGTGATAGATCGCCTTACGTACAACTGCTCGGATCGCGGCATTCATCCCCGGGGAATCTCCACCGCTCGTAAGTACTCCGATTCGCTTCATGTTGATCACTCCTACCCTTTAACCAGCATTTCTTACATACCAATTTTACTGAACTTTTCGTAGCGTTGGTTTCTTATCTCTTCTTTGGATAGTTGCGTTAATTCGTCCATTTGTTGCTGTAAAACCGAGTCAATATATTCAGCTTGTTGCTTCACATTATGATGTGCCCCGCCTCGAACTTCACGAATCACGCCTTCAATAACTCCTAATTCATACAAATCAGGTGCCGTAATTTTCATTGTCTCTGCGGCACGCTGAGCTTGTGTTGCATCTTTCCAAAGGATTGCGGCTGCACCTTCTGGAGAAATAACAGAGTATGTGGAGTTCTCAAGCATAAACATGCGATTTACTACGCCAAGTGCTAATGCTCCACCACTTCCCCCTTCACCGATAACAATGCCGATCGACGGCACAGTAAAGCTTGCCATCTCTAACAAGTTGCGAGCAATCGCTTCACTTTGCCCACGCTCTTCTGCAGCTTTTCCAGGGAACGCACCTTTTGTATCGATGAGCGTAATAATTGGGCGATTGAACTTGTTTGCTTGATGCATCAATCGCAACGCTTTACGATAGCCTTCTGGATGCGGCATCCCGAAGTTACGTTGGATGTTCTCCTTTGTATTGCGCCCTCGCTGATGACCAATAACCGTGACCGGTTGTCCTTTATAAAAGGCAATTCCACCGACGATTGCATCGTCATCTCCATAGTAACGATCCCCATGAAGTTCAATGAAATCCGTGAATAAATGCTCGATATAATCCAACGTTGTCGGTCGCTCAGCGTGTCTTGCGATTTGCACGCGCTCCCAAGGCTTTAAATTATCATAGATTTGAGATTCAACTTGTTGTAAACGTCCTTCAAGATGAGCGATCTCTTCTTCAAGGTTAATATCTTTATCTTGCGTGAAGTTTTTCAATTCATCTATTTTATTTTGAAGTTCTACAACAGGCTTTTCGAATGGTAACTTATGGGTCATGACGAAAGCTCGCCTCCTCGTTGATGCGAAGCTTGATGCATCTTCAAGATCGTTGTTAGTGTTGATTTCATCTCAGATCGATGAATGACTTTGTCGAGTTGACCGTGCTCAAGTAGAAACTCCGCAGTCTGAAAATCTTCAGGTAAGTCTTCACGAATCGTCTGCTCAATAATTCTTCTACCTGCGAACCCGATTAATGCTGCTGGTTCTGCAAAGTTGTAATCACCAAGTGACGCAAAGCTTGCGGATACACCACCTGTTGTAGGGTGAGTCATAATCGAGATAAACGGAAGCTTTTCTTCGTCGAGTCTTTGCAAGGCGACAGATGTTTTGGCCATCTGCATTAGGCTTAGTACCCCTTCTTGCATTCTCGCACCACCAGAGGCACTAAACATGATGAATGGTACTTGATCCTTTAGTGCTGTCTCAATTGCGCGCTTAATTTTCTCGCCAACGACTGTCCCCATGCTCGCCATACGAAAACGTGGATCCATCACACCAATCACCACAGGTAAGCCATCAATCTGCCCACGTCCTGTAATGATCGCTTCATTCAAGCCTGTCTTTTGTTGGTCACTCGCTAACTTCTCTTCGTAGTCTGGGAAATCTAGTGGATTCCCTGACATAAGACTTACATCCAGCTCTTCAAATGAGCCGACATCGATTACGCTATTAATTCGATCTCTTGCGGTCAACCGGAAATGATGATCACACTTCGTACAAACATAGTCATGTTTCTTTAATTCCCTTGAATACATGATTGTTTTACACGTTGGACATTTCGTCATCACACCGTCGTTCATCTTCGTCGGTTGTGTACGTTCAGAAGGGATCGTTGCATACTTTCTTTTCTTTGAAAATAAGTCTTTGAACACCTTATTCACCTCTCGTACCACACTAAAGGCGGCTTTCTCCAATAGGAAATAATAGGGAAAAACGATCGTCCAAAGAGACGATCGCTCCTTATCTTCTTATTCCTCGATCATAGCCATTTTTCTAGTTCGTGAAGCAATCTCTTCTGGATCAGCTTCTTTACGGGCAACACCAGTCTCCATCGCTGTTTTTGCTACAGCAGCAGCAACAGCTGGTGCTACTCTTGTATCAAACGGTGCTGGAATGACGTAATCTCTCGTTAATTCCGATTCAGAAATAAGTTCAGCAATCGCAAAAACGGCTGCTTGTTTCATCTCTTCATTGATATGCGTCGCATTCACATCCAATGCCCCTCGGAAAATACCCGGGAATGCAAGAACGTTATTCACTTGGTTAGGGAAATCAGAACGACCTGTTCCAATTACCGCTGCCCCTGCTGCTTTTGCATCTTCAGGCATAATTTCAGGGTTCGGGTTCGCCATTGCGAAGATAATAGCATCGTCATTCATGCTCTCAATCATTTCTTTCGTAAGTGCACCTTCAACAGATACTCCGATAAATACGTCAGTGTCTTTAATAACGTCTTTAAGAGCGCCTTCTTTCTTCTGGCTGTTCGTAACTTTAGCAACCTCATCTTTGATTGGGTTCATTCCAGCTGTACGACCTTCAAAGATTGCTCCCTTACTATCACAAAGGACAATTTCTTTTACGCCCATATTGAGAAGTAGTTTCACGATCGCAATTCCTGCCGCTCCAGCACCGTTCAAGACAACTCGAATATCAGATAACTGTTTGTTCGTTACTTTGAGTGCATTGATAAGTCCTGCAAGTGTAACGATTGCTGTACCATGTTGGTCATCATGGAAAATTGGAATGTTCGTTTCCTTCTTTAAGCGTTCTTCAATAATAAAGCAATTCGGAGCTGCAATATCTTCTAAGTTCACACCACCGAATGTTGGTTGCATCAATTTGACCGTCTCAACGATCTTATCCGGATCAGAAGTGTCTAGACAGATTGGAAATGCGTCAACGCCTGCAAATGATTTGAACAGGACAGCCTTTCCTTCCATAACAGGCAAGGATGCTTCTGGACCAATGTTACCGAGGCCAAGAACAGCACTTCCGTCACTAACTACCGCGACCATGTTGCCTTTCATCGTATATTCAAATACCTTTTGCTTGTCTTTAAAAATTTCTTTACACGGTTCTGCAACACCTGGAGAATATGCAAGACTTAAATCTTTGCTGTTTCTTACGGGAATCTTCGACTTCGATTCTAGCTTTCCTTGCTTCATTCTATGGATGTGTAGTGCTTCTTCTCTAGTAGTTGGCATTATTCCTGCACACTCCTTAACAAGTGGATCTCATCTTTTATTTGATGAATCTTATGTTTGCGACCTATAGGACGCTGTTCGAACTATGAATGAATAAAAAAGGACAAACTGTATTAACTGTACATGTGCAATCTATTATAACAAAGTGTTCTCTTGCATTCACCCTTTTGCGTTCAAAAAGACGATCTCATTTTTTGACAACGTTTTCTTCACCTACAATAAGGGTTAGACGTTCTAGTAATTCTTTTTTGATGTGAACGTGGTAACTCGCATCTAACTCATACAGCTTACGTTCTGATTCATGATACACCTTCACACCCGCAAATCCAGAATGGTTGCGAAGCTGTCGTTTAATTGCCCTTAATGTCTTCGTAGAGTTTAAGTGTTGGGGTATTTTGAGATAAAGTGACGTCGTTGATTCAACCTTAGCATGATCCGCTAATTGTGTAAGTTGAGCGAGTACTTTTATTCGATTCGCATTGCTTTCCACTTTTCCAAAGACAACGAGTAGCTCTCCTTCAATAAGTTCATCTTTCATTTCACGATAAACATCTGGAAAAACGACAATTTCAATCCGACCTGTATCATCACTAAGGTTCAAAAAGGCCATGGATTGTCCATTCTTCGTTCGTATAGGCTTCATTGTTTCTAAAGTTCCAGCAATCCAAACGTGTTGATCATGATGTTGTCCTGCAACTTCGCCAATATCAATGGGCTTTTGCGTGTGGAATAAGTGTAGATATTCATCGAGTGGATGACCACTCAAGTAAAACCCTGTCGCTTCTTTCTCTTGCAACAACATCTCATGATGGGTATACGGCTCACGTTCCGCATAACGAAAATCTTCATCTCGACTTTTGAAAAGCGCTCCAACATCGTCTTCGAAGTCAATGTACTCTTTCGCTCGATCGATAGACGCAAGCAAAACTGCGCGATGTTGCTCCCACTCATCTAGTGCCCCCGCGCGGATGAGACTTATCATTTGATTTCTTTGCAAGCGAACAGGCTTCATTCGACGACAAAAGTCAATAAAGTTACGAAACCTTCCCTTTTCCTTCCGTTCAGCAACAATGGCTTTTGCTATATTTCCTCCAACGTGTGCCACACTTTGAAGGGGGAAACGCACACCCCGTTCATCTGCAACATACGTGTAGTCGCTGTTGTTCACTGACGGTCCAAGAAGGGTCAACTCTTTACGTTTCATTTCAGCTGCTGCACGCTTCATCCGTTCTAAATCACCACTAATCATTGAAAAATAAGCGGCATAGAAAATCCCTGGGAAATGTGCTTTAAAATAAGCAATTCGATACGCAATTAAACTATAAGCAACCGCATGACTTCTATTGAAACCGTAGTTTGCAAATTGCAAGATCCATTCGAACAACTGTTTAGCTACTGATTGATCATAACCATTGCCCATAGCTCCAGCTAAGAAACGCTCTTCCTCTTGGATGAGTACGTCTTTGTTTTTTTTACTGATCACTCTTCGAAGGAGGTCTGCATCTGCTAACGAATAATTTGCAACTTGCACGGCGACTTGCATGACTTGTTCTTGATAAACCATGACGCCATACGTCAGTGACAACGTCTGGCGTAGTGAATCATGCAAATACGTAATTTTTTCGGGTGCCTTTTTGCCACGTATAAACGTATCAATATTGTCCATTGGGCCAGGACGATACAGGGCGTTTACCGCGACGATATCTTCAAATTGACTCGGTTTTAACTTTCTTAACACCGATTGCATGCCCACCGATTCAAACTGAAAAACTCCTGCAGTTTGACCACTTGCAAGCATTTGCATCGTTCTTTGATCATCTGTTGGCAACCGATTGAATTCAATGTGTTGCCCTGTTTTTGAAAACGTATCTTTTTGCAGGCGATCTAAAAGCGTTAAGTTACGTAAGCCTAACAAATCAAATTTCAGCAAACCGAAAGCATCAAGATCTTCCATTGGCAATTGTGTATACGCTAACGCACCCTTTTCACGCACAATCGGTACAACGGATGTTAGCGGTCGTTTGCTAAGAACGATCCCTGCTGCATGAAGAGACGTATGCCTAGGCAACCCTTCAATAGCGAGTGCTCGGTTAAACCACTCACGAACTTCTTCGTTTTCTTTGAACAATCGTTGAAGTTCAGATGTATCCTTTATAACCGTTTTCAATTCACCTGCTGCGCTCGGTACAAACTTTAAGACTCGTTGTAAAAGTGCATCCCGAATCCCTTGTACTTTTGCTGTTTCTCGTAGTGAAGAACGGACGCCAAATGTTCCGAATGTAATAATTTGAGCGACGTGCTCACTGCCGTATCGTTTTGCTAAATAATGAAACATTTCATCTCGACGATCATCAGGAAAGTCAAGGTCAATATCAGGTAATGATTTTCGTTCAGGATTTAGAAAACGTTCAAAGAGTAAACCATACTCAAGTGGATTCACATCAGTAATAAACAAACAATATGCAACGAGAGAACCTGCAGCAGAACCTCGAGCAGGACCAGTTAACATTTCTTGTTTTCTTGCAAAGCGCATATAGTCCCACACAATCAAGAAGTAATTGGAGAATCCCATCTTCTTAATCGTTTGCATTTCTTTTGCTAGACGCTCTTTCACTGCATTTGTCAGTTCAGGAAAGCGTACAGATGCACCTTTTCTCACGAGTTGCTGCAATTGCGTCGTTTCTTCTTCATCACTGACGCTTGGTAGTGTTGTTGTTAATGGTTCTAAAGAAACGTGTAAAAGGTCGGCAACATTCACTGTCTCATATAGCGCCCTTCGTTCGAACTCATTTTGCCATGTAGCCGTCGCTTCTTCCTCTGACAATAAATGTGATTCAGCCCGCCATTCAAATCGATTGACCTCTGTTACTGGGACATCGTCTCGGATCGCGTGTAGGCATTGCTTAATCCAGTCATCACCTTGATTCAACATCGTAACATTGGCAAGTGCGACCGGTGTTAAGTTCTGCTCGGCAAGAAACGTAACCCACGCATTGTGCTCATGTAAATCCGTGTGTGTACTCGGTAAAAGCCCACACCAGTAGTTGTGATTCGGCAAAACGTGCCGCCATCTTTGAAGTTCTTCAGTCGCACGCTCATGTTGCTCGAGACTTATAAGCTTAGCGATTGGATGTGTTTGTTCTGGAAATATAAAAATGACGTCATCCGTTTGAAATTGGGCGAGCTGTTGAACATCAATCCGCCCATCACTTGATGCAGCAAATGTAGAAAATGAAAGTAGTGTTTGGTACCCTTGTGCATTCTTTGCGTAGACGAGTACATTGCCTTCCACTTGATTGCTAACAACATCAAGTTCAAGCCCGATGATCGGTTTAATTCCTCCGTTATGACACGCATCGATGAACTTTTTCACGCCATACATGACATTGCGATCAGTAAGAGCCAACGTTTCATAGCCTAGCGATTTTGCTCTAGCAACAAGCGCATCAATCCGACAAGTACTTGTTAAAAAAGAGTACTCACTTTTCACTTGTAAATGTACAAAATTAGCCATGACTCTGTTCACTCCGATCGTTTTTAGATTGACTAGTCATAACTTGGACAAAGACTCGATATAAATGAAAGATAAGAGACTAGGTGATTCGTTTCAAGGAGAGGGGCATGCACCATGTTTAGCAGAGACTTTGCCGCTACACTCGTCATTGATTTTTTTGTTGCCTTTGGCGTCGTTCTTGGTGGAGCACTTATCGGCGGAATTGGCGCATTTATTATCGGAAAGCCGCCACTCACGACCATTCAAGAACTTGCGAGCAGCTTAAAGATTTGGGCACTCGTTGCAGCCATCGGTGGAACATTTGATGCAATCACAAGTCTAGAGCGGGGATTGTTTGCAGGTACACACATTGACGTTTATAAGACGATCTTTATGATATTAAGTGCCTTGTCGGGCGCCAATGCAGGTGCACTCATTATTCAGTGGATTACTCAGGAACAGATGTATCCATGAGGATTCCACCCTATTATAAGCGACCTGCGTGGCAACGCTTTTTAGCTGGGTTATTTGTTGGTGTTGTCATCGGTTGGGGGCTTTTCATCTTTCAATATGGTCAAGTCTATGAGCGAACCATTATAGAACTTAGAAAAAACGAACTCACCATCAATCAACTTGAAAGTCAAATTGATCTTCTGCTCGCACGAGAGCAAGAGCAAGAAGATCTCGATGAAGATCAAGGACGTGTTGAAGTGGAAACCATTGAAATTCACTTCACAAACGAAAGAGAGAGCAGGCTCAGTGAACTCGCCCTCTATGACTTACGCCAACAAGCGGTTGATGAACTGGAGCCGCTGCTTCATCAGAACTTAGAGAGTGTTGCTGAACAACAAGAGCTTGTTATTCGAACACTTGAAAACAAACGATTCGAAGTGAACGAACAACAATTCACCCTGGAAGTAACACGGGCCATCTTCTATAAAAAAATTGACCTTCATACAGAAATTATGATTGAGTCTTCAAGTTAAACTGCTTGGCAGTTTCATTTAACTGAGCAATGATCGTCTCAATTTCTTCTTCACTCGTAGCAGACGCACCTGCAGCAAGCGGGTGGCCACCACCGTTATGCTTTTCTGCAATGGTGTTCACAACAGGTCCTTTAGAACGGAGTCGTACGCGATACGTGCCATCCTCTTGTTCGACAAACATGCCCCACGCAAGAAGTCCTTCAAGATCGCTAATGGCGTTTACAAGTGCAGAAGATTCATTCACGGTCACTTCGTATTGCTTTAATTGTTCGTCGGACACGCGAATGGCAGCCACACCGTACTCACTTAAGCTCACCGTACGTAACAGCTCGCCTTCAAGTCGTAAAAGTGGCAACGGCTTGCGATATAGATTGCGAAACAGTTCAGGCAAATCAATGCCTTGTTCCATAAGCACTCCCGCCGCTCGAAATGTATGTTCTGTTGTATTCGGATGACGAAAGCGTCCGGTATCTCCGACAATTCCTGCATACAAAACCCTTGCGCTCGTTTGATTCATCTTCCAACCGTTTGGCTTTGCTGTTTCCTCAAACCACCTTGTTACCATTTCAGATGTCGAACTATAACTCGTATCGACCCATGCCGCATCTGCATAATCATCAATTTCTGGATGATGATCGATTTTGAATGTCTCTTTCGCTAACGCGTATCGTTCTTCATCGATCCGACCACGGTTGGCCGTATCACAGATAATAACGAGGGCGTCTTTGAACGTCTCGGTATCCACTTCATCCATTTCTGCTAGAAAGGAAAGGGAACGTTCGTCTTCTCCGACTGTATACACGGTCTTCGTTGTGTTTTCTCGAATTAATTCCGCCAAGCCAAGCTGCGAACCAAACGCATCTGGGTCTGGTCGCACGTGACGACAAATAATGATTGTATTAAAGCGCTCAATTGTTTCTAATAGTTTTTCTTGCACTGTCACTTCTCCTCTGTTGTACATCGAACCCTTATCCTGTAAACTATTAACGAATGAAAAAAAGGGGGATATTCGATGGGATTTATTTCAATTGTCGTTACGTTGATTCTAACCCTAGCTCTTGCATTGTATGTTTATTATAAATATAAACGTTTCCGCGTAAAAGGCGAACGTTTAAAAGAATGGTATCAAACGAAGGCAATGACTGCTCTTGGAATCTTCATTCTATCACCAGGTCTATTGTTCATGTTTTCTTACCGAAGTTGGGTAGACATCGTTGTTGGACTCGTTTTTGCAATTCTCGGAGCTGTATTCGTCTACTACGGAATTAAAGCAAATCGAATCATCACACCACATGCAAAAGAAGAATTACGTTCTCAAGAGAGTTAATGAAACAGCTGCCCGTTGGCAGCTGTTTTTTTAACGTTCAAGAAGTTGAGCAGTCATGAGACCTTTGCCAACAAGTTCATCACTTGAGTACAATTCGACATCTACCTTACCACTCTTACGACTCACTTCAAGAATCTTACCCTTCATCTCAATCTTGCTTTCAATTTGCACTGGCTTTAGGAAGTATAACGATAAGTTCTCAACAACAACATCACCACGTTTATGACGCCTTAGCAGTCGGCTACCGACTTCTGTAATTAACGTGGACAACACTCCGTACGAGATCATCCCAATTGGATTCGTCATTTGCGGTGTTAAATGACAAACGTAATCATAAACCGTACCTGTTGGTGCTTCTTCTACTTGTCTCGTTACAACATCATCAAGTGTGTCTCCAACATGCGGTTGACGTTGCGCCATTTGTAATGCTTTTAGCACATCTTGACGACTAATGACCCCGACAAGTCTAGCCTCGTCATCAACAACCGGTAGTAACTCAATACCTTCCCAAACCATAACGTGAGCAGCGGATGCTAGCGACATCGTTGCATGAACGGTGATCGGCTCTTTCGTCATGACTTTTTCCACTGGTGTACTTTCTTTCATTGAAAGAATGTCTTTCGCCGCAACCATACCTTGAACTCGCATTTCGTGATTAACGACTGGATATCGGCTATGGCTCGTTTTTGCATTTAATTGATGCCAACGTTCAACCATATTATCTGTCGTTAAAAAGTACGTCTCATTGAGAGGGATGAGAATGTCTTCTACGATGACAATTTCTTTTTTTATCAATTGATCATAGATCGCCCGGTTAATCATACTGGCGACCGTAAATGTATCATAACTCGTCGTTATGATTGGTAGCGATTGTTCATTGGCATACTGAATGATCTCTTCATTCGTTCCAAATCCACCCGTAATTAACACGGCTGCTCCTGCTTCTAGTGCCAAGCGGTGAACTTGATAGCGATTTCCGACGATTAATAAGTTTCCCGGTTCTACATATCGCATCATCGCTTCCATCTTCATTGCTCCGATTACGAACCGTTGAAGCGTTTTATGTAAACCACTTCTTCCACCAAGAACTTGTCCATCTACGATGTTAACAACTTCCGCAAATGTTAAATGGTCGATGTTTTCTTTGAGCTTCTGTTCAACACGGATCGTTCCTACTCGTTCGATCGTCGTAACGAGGCCTTGATTCTCCGCTTCTTTAATGGCTCTATATGCTGTCCCTTCACTCACATGTAAGGCTTTGGCAATTTGGCGTACAGAGATTTTTTCTCCAACACTCAATTGAGCTATGTAATCTAATATTTGTTCATGCTTCGTACTCATTCGGGTCACTCCTTTTAGAAAAAGGATAATTACGATACAAAAAACTTGGCATAAAGCCAAGTTTTCGACTAAAGTCTCTTTAATTATATCGGTGTCGTACGCGGACTTCAAGCTCGAAGACGAGCCGCCTTTCGTTCTAGTTCACGCTTTTTAATCAGTCTTGATGGATGTGCTTCACCTTCATATACTCGAGTTCGGTTGTACGCAAGCACTGCAAGGTTCCCCCCGATAACGAGGAAACAAAACAAAAACCAAGCAACAGAAAACCAACCATGAAGCCCAACGGTACCGATTGTAAATTGCTGTACACCAAGGTACAAAAGGAACGCAGCAACGACTAAAGAAATCCAAATTCTTAACCGGCGCATCTTCTAACCTCCTAAATAAACCAATCCTTTATGACAGTTTATTCAAAAGGACGAGCCAATATGACTTGTCTACTTCCCAATTCGATACACAAAAAGATACCAGGTGATCACAATGATCTCACCTGGTTCTTTATGCATTACACTTCTGTAGACTCACCTGGCTTTAAAGCATTTCCTTTAAGTGGCGCGATTGAATCTACGAAAGCATCTCCATCTTGTTCAATTAATGGGAACGTGTTGTAGTGAATCGGAATGACAAGTTCAGCATGCAACCATTCAGCTGCAATCTTCGCGTCTTCTGGTCCCATCGTAAAGTTATCTCCAATTGGAAGTAGCGCAACTTCCAAGTCATGACGCTCTGCAATCAGTTTCATGTCAGAGAATAACGATGTGTCTCCGGCGTGATAAATCGTTTTCCCTTCAGCTGTGAACAAGATTCCATTCGGCATACCAAGATAGATGATTTGTCCATCTTCTTCTTGGAACGAAGAACTATGAAACGCTTGTGTTAATCTTACGTGACCAAATGGGAACTCATAGCCTCCACCAGTATTTAACGGGTGAGTCTCAAGCCCTTTTCCACCTAAATATGTGGCAAGTTCATGAGTTGCTACGACGAGTGCGCCGCTACGCTTTGCAATCGCCTCTGTGTCTCCAAGATGATCCGCATGTCCATGCGTTAATAGAATCGCATCAGGGTTTACGTCTTCAGGTTTAATTGTGCACGTATCGTTGCCGGTAATGAACGGATCAATTAATACGGTATACCCGTTCGTTTCAATTTCAATAAACGATTGTCCATGGAATGTTAGCTTCATTGTTTATCCACCCTTCATCGACTTTCGATTCACTAGCTCTATAACCGATTTTCGCTTTGGTTAAACGTTCTCTGAAGGCAAAACTGCTTCAAGTGGCGTAAATGGTAGGTCCATCGCAACAGCTACCGCTTCATACGTTAACTTGCCGTCAATCGTATTTAATCCCTTTTTAAGGTTCAGATCTTGTTGAAGCGCAGGCACTAGTCCTTTGTTCGCAATCGCTGACACGTATGGCATTGTCACGTTAGTCAAAGCAATTGTCGACGTCCTAGGAACAGCTCCAGGCATGTTCGCCACGGCATAATGCAACACATCGTGCTTTGTATAAACTGGATCATCATGTGTCGTAATGCGATCTGTCGTCTCGAAAATTCCACCTTGGTCAATCGCAATATCAACGATTACTGAACCTGGTTGCATCTTCTTAATCGTTTCTTCTTTTACGAGCTTAGGCGCTTTTGCGCCTGGGATAAGGACTGCACCAATTACAACATCCGCTTCAATGACCGATTGTTCAATCGTGACCGGGTTTGAAACGAGTAAGTTCACAGAAGAACCGAATAGATCATCAAGTTCTCGTAGTCGTTGTGGACTTAGATCCAGAATTGTCACACTTGCCCCAAGTCCCAATGCAATCTTAGCGGCATTCGTTCCTGCGACACCCCCGCCAATAATTGTTACTTTCCCACGACTAACTCCAGGTACGCCTGCAAGTAAGATTCCTTTTCCACCTTTTGTTTTCTCAAGGTACTGCACACCCATTTGCGTGGACATTCTCCCAGCAACTTCACTCATCGGCGTAAGTAGTGGCAATGAGCGGTCCGGTAATTGCACCGTTTCATAGGCAACTGCCGTCACTTTACTCTCAAGTAACGCCTTCGTTAGCTCTTCTTCTGCAGCCAAGTGCAAGTATGTAAACAACTGTTGGCCTTCTTTGAAATAGCCATACTCAGCTTGAACAGGCTCTTTCACTTTTACGATTAATTCTTGATTCCACGCTTCTTTAGCAGAATCAACGATTACAGCACCTGCTTCTACGTACTGTTCATCCGTAAATCCTGATCCAACTCCTGCAGATTTCTCAATAAATACTTGATGCCCGTCACGCTTTAATAGCACAACGCCTGTTGGTGTCATTGCGACACGATTTTCTTGGTTCTTAATCTCTTTGGGTACGCCAATATTCATAAGCCCCACGCCCCTATTCTAGTTATGGTATAAAATAAAAATTAGTCTACCTCAAAGATAGACTAACAGTAGTGATTAATCAACCAACACTTGTTCACTTTTCCATCGCCACGTATAGAGCTCACCTTCTCCGTTCTTCCAACGAACGTCCATCTTACGTAGCTTTGGAAAATGTTGCTTAATTCTTTCTGCCAATTGATCTGCTGTTACTTTCTCATTTACATGCAATTGTTTACTCATATTCTCGACATGTTCTTTCGCATCATCTGAGCGCAACACCCGATCACCATCTTGAAATTCATAAAGATCTGGACTATCAAATTTCCATTGATAACCCCCATCTTTCGTCTCGATGGTCACACGCAAACCAAAGCTTTCCATTAATTCATCCGCTTCTGCTCGCTCTAACGTCCCTACACTCACCATCATAACTAGCGCCAACACAGCTACAAGTACCTTTCTGATGACCGATCACCTCACCACTAGCATGGCTTTGAAATGACTTCCTATTCGTGTCGGTTTTGGTGAAGAACATCAACGCCACCAGTCACTTCGATAATTGCACCTGTCACAAGATCTGCTTGTTCATCTGCGAGAAACATGACCGTACGCGCAATGTCGCCGCCTGTACCTGGCCTACCAACTGGTGTCTCGTCATCTTCATGGGTTTTGCCCATCTCAATTGATGCTTCTTTCATGTCACCAACGATCTTTCCTGGGCAAACCATATTTGCAGTAATGCCGTATTCCGCTTCTTCCACGGCAACTGACTTAATTAAGGATGCAAGCCCCGCTTTTGCAGCACCATATGCGCTCCGGTACAACCATGCAGGTGCGTTTCCTACATCTTGGAAACCGTATGCAATAATTCGACCGTATCGTTGTTTACGCATCACCGGTAAAGCTTCTTTTAATAAATAGAACATACTTGAAAGGTTTCCTTCAATCATCGCATGCCATTCGAATGGTTCGTAATCATAAAGCTTTTTTCGCTCAAAAATGTATGGACCTGCGTTGTTGACGAGTACATCAAGACGTCCAAATGTCTCAATTGCCTGTTGAACGAGTGAGATAACATCTTCACGGTTCGTCACATCCGCTTGAACAGCAAACAGTTTCTTTTCATCAATTCCTAACTCTTCACGCAATCTCTCAACGGATGCATAATCACTTCGATAACTAACAGTGACAGAGTAGCCTTTTTTAATAAAGGCTTCGGTTACTTGTTTCCCTAATCCTTTTGATCCCGCTGTAATAAGTGCATGTTTCATACAGAAAACCTCCAGGTCCTGTTCGTCTATTTGATCTTACTATTTTTTTTAAGAGACGAAAAGCAAGTCGCTCATTTGTTTCATTAGACCCATATTTAATTTTCGACAAATTCATTAACAAAGGGTAAAATGGACTCAATTGAGGTTTAGAATATCCCTTTAAAGGAAACAGCTATTCTGAAGAGAGATTCAACTGCTTTTATCGATTTATACTTATGTTTGACTACGAACCGTTTGAACAAAGGAGGAGACTATTATGCGTCGTTACCAAAAGATTCTAGTTGGGGTAGATGGTTCAACTGAATCCAATTACACATTTGACCAAGCTTGTGAATTTGCAGTTGATCAAGGAGCCAAACTTTTTATCGTGACTGTGATTGACACGAAGTCATTCGCGACGATTGAACGTTTTGATCGCCAAATCGTAAAACGTGCAGAGGAACAAGGAAAAGAAACACTTGAGAGCTACAAACAACAAGCGTTAGAAAAAGGTGTCGAGGAAGTCGAGACGATTCTTGATTTTGGCTCACCTAAAGTACGCATCACACGATACATCGCTCCTAAATATGAAATTGACTTAATTATGGCGGGTGCAACAGGCGCCAACAAAGTAGAACGTATCGTGATCGGTAGTGTTTCTGAAGCGATCGTACGCCAAGCGACTTGTGACGTTCTGATCGTTCGTCGTAAGTAAAGAAGAAGTTCTTAAAAGCGTCCTGCAAAGTTTTTACTTTGCAGGACGCTTTTTGACTTGATGCCACCTCAATACAATAAGAGAAAATGACATAACTCCATCACGAGTCATGCCATTTTCCGATCTTTAGTGCTTTTATTGTAACTTTGCTTTTTGGAAAGCAATACTCTCTTTCACTTTTGTAAAGCCAGTACCACCTGCGCTCAACCTTCTTGCAACTGCCTCATAAGGGTCTAACGCAGTATAGATGTCCTCTTCGAAATAGTGACTCGCATCCTTGAACGTGTCAAGCGAGAGCTCACTTAACACTTTGTTTTCTTGAATGCACTGAAGAACAAGCTTTCCGACAACTTCATGCGCCTCACGGAACGGCATTCCTTTTGTTGCTAGGTAATCCGCAAGTTCAGTTGCATTCGAGAAGTCAGATTTCGTCGCTTTTTCTGTCTGGTCTTTTTTGACAGTCATCGATTCAATCATTCCGATAAAGATTTTTAGTGAACCTTTCACCGTCGTTACGGCGTCAAAGATTCCCTCTTTGTCTTCTTGCATATCTTTGTTATACGCAAGTGGAAGACCTTTTAACGTTGTAAGCAGTCCCATTAGACTGCCATATACTCGTCCTGTTTTTCCACGAACGAGTTCAGCCATATCTGGATTTTTCTTTTGAGGCATAATGCTACTTCCCGTTGCAAATGCATCGTCTAGCTCAATAAAGTTAAACTCATGACTCGACCACAAAATGAGTTCTTCAGAGAACCTTGAAAGGTGCATCATAATGGTTGAAGCAACACTTAAAAATTCAATGAGAAAGTCACGATCACTGACCGCATCCATGCTGTTCATATAAATATCGTCAAACCCTAATGCTTCTGCTGTTTCGTATCGATCAATCGGGAAAGTAGTTCCCGCTAAAGCCCCAGCTCCAAGCGGCGAAATGTTCACACGCTTTAAGCTATCTTGTAACTTGTCAAAGTCACGATCAAACATCGACACGTAAGCAAGCATATGATGGGCAAAGGAAATCGGTTGCGCACGTTGTAAATGAGTGTAACCTGGTAGCAACGTCTCAACGTGTTCTTCTGCTTGTTCTAGTAAAACGAGCTTTAGATTGTTCAAAAGCGTCATTAATTCATGTGTTTCTTTTCTCATAAATAGGTGGATGTCGGTCGCTACTTGGTCATTACGACTCCGCGCCGTATGCAACTTCCCTGCCACATCACCAATCTCATCTTTTAACAGCTTCTCCAGATTCATATGAATATCTTCATATTTCACATCAAAGACAAGTTCATTACGCTTCGCTTTCTCTAAGAGTGACGCTAAGCCTTTTTGGATGAGCGATTCATCTTCAGCAGTAATAATTCCACAATTGGCGAGCATCGCCGCATGCGCCATGCTTCCTTCTAGATCTTCAAAGACGAGCTGTTGATCAAAGCCGATGGATGCACCAAATGCATCCACCCACTCTTCTGCTTCTTTCGTAAATCTGCCGCCCCAAAGCTTGGTCATAGTTTCACACCGTTCTTCATCACTTGGCTATGCACCTTCGTTGGGAGGCCCCAAAGTTGCGTAAACCCTACTGCTGCATTGTGATCAAACTCATCTTCTTTTGTATAGGTTGCAAGCTTCTCATCGTATAACGAGAATGGTGATTTACGTCCTTCTACAATGGCGTGACCTTTGAAAAGCTTCACACGAACTGTTCCAGTAACGGACTTTTGCGATTCCTTCAAGAACGCTTCAAGTGCTGGACGAAGTGCAGAGAACCATAGCCCTTGATAAATAAGTTCTGTTAACTGCTTAGAAACGATTGGCTTAAAGTGTGCTAACTCTCTTGGAAGCGTTAAGTCTTCGAGTTCCTTGTGCGCCGTAATTAAAGTCGTTGCACCAGGCGTTTCATACACTTCACGTGATTTAATACCAACGAGACGGTTCTCAACGTGATCAATTCTTCCAATGCCGTGCGCACCCGCTAGCTTATTCAAATGCAAAATCAATTCATCTAGTTCATAGTGAACTCCATCAACAGCAACTGGTTTTCCTTGTTCGAATTCAATCTCAATTGTATCTGGTGTATCTGGTGTTTCTTCAAGTGGCTTCGTCAGGTCGTAAGCACCTTCTGGCGGCGTTGCCCAAGGGTCTTCAAGAATTCCACATTCATTACTTCTACCCCAAAGGTTTTGATCGATTGAATATGGATTATCTAAGTCGACTGGAATTGGAATGTTATGCTCTTTTGCATATTCAATCTCTTCATCACGTGACCAACCCCACTCACGTACTGGAGCTAATACTTCAAGGTCTGGATTAAGTGCTTGAATCGACACCTCAAAACGAACTTGGTCATTCCCTTTACCTGTACAACCGTGCGCAACAGCCCCTGCACCCGTTTGTTCAGCAATCTCAACGAGCTTCTTCGCGATTAAAGGTCTTGAGAGCGCTGATACTAATGGATACTTATCTTCATACATCGTACGTGCCTGAAGTGCAGGCAATACGAACTCTTCTGCAAATTCTTTCTTTGCATCAATCGTATAGGATTTACTTGCGCCAACGTTGATTGCTTTTTGTTTAACCGTCTCTAAATCCTTACCTTCACCAACATCTAAGCCTACCGCAATAACTTCATAACCTTGATCCATTAACCATCTAACTGCAACTGACGTATCTAATCCACCTGAATAGGCTAAAACGACTTTTTGTTTGTTCATATTGATTGAAAGGGATAGTTCCCCTTTCATTCACCTCCGTGTATAAAATTTCGGTACGAATAAACATGCTATCGATATTATTATTATGCATTATTTAGTAAAAAATATAGGAGGGATCGCCCTCTCAATGTCTAAATATACTTTAACACCATCTTTAATGAACATCAATAGTTATACATACATTTTTATAAAAATGTAATAACATAAAAAAAAGCGGCAACTGATTGCCACTTAGATAACGTACTAACTACATACTCACAAATGAACAAAAAGCTAATGTAACTACGCTTCTTGCCGGTGTTTTCCGGGCTTAGTGCTTCGCTCGATGATCTTCTGCTAACACTATACCCGAAATTATATCCGCCACAACAGCTGCTTTTCTACTGCATAGTTTAGTAACTAATACAAAAACCACATCACATGAATTGCTTTTGTACGTTCTCATTCACTTTGTATATTTCTTTTATTACTGTTACCTATTGTAAAACTTCTTCTAAATAACGTCGCTCATAATAATGCCCAGCGATCGTTGATACTTGTCTTGCTAATTGATAGTTGCTATACGCGCCTACAGCAATCCCTGCAATCGGAATGCCTTGGACCATTTTCTTTCTTAATACCGAAATGATCATCAACTTCGCAATTTGACGCAACGGTTGTTGGAACCATTCTGCCGATGTGACTTCCTCATTCCCACCATAAAACACAGGAAAACGACCCATCCATACTTCTTTTTCAGCTTGTAGTTCAGTCCACCCTTCATATTGCGCTTTTCTCGGAAGCGTTGCAACATGAAATGCTTTTAAGGCAATCATCATTTCTCTTGGGTGTCTAAGGTCATTCCCAAACGACATTGCTGCCAATTGAACCGTACGTAAATTGGTCGCGAGCATTAGCGGTAAATCCGCTGCCAATAAAAACGGTCCACCAAGACCAGTCAATCCACCTTGACCAAATGACAACAAGCGTTGCTTAGCGGTTTGTTGTTCAAGGATAAACTTGTTTTGCTCAAACGAAAGTTGATCCAACTCAGAAATGTGCTCAATTCGATGATTAAACACTTTTGCGGTGGATAAGATGCGTTGCTCCGCTTCAACTTGAGCACTCGAGTTCAAGATTAGTGTTTGTGTATAAAACATAAAGCGATCAACAAGTTCTACGAGTTTCTTTTCATAACGCTTCGGTAACACATCTTGGCTGTTCGTAAACTTACGATGTCGAATTTCTTCAGGAAAATACAACGCTTCCCACTCATGCAACTCACGAAGTCTCTCGTGAAGCTTTGCTTCATCCATGCCATCACCTTCAGTTATAAATGTGATCAAACCATTCGTTAATTTTACCCATCATGTCTGTCATTGCTTCTGCACGTGTAAATGATGGAAGTTCTGCGAATAAAGCTTGTTGCGGGGCAGATACGTCTGGACCTTGTTTTTGCAACATCCAAATGCTCTTTCCGTGCCTTTCCGCTTTAAACATCGTCTCAGGAAGTTGCAACATCCCAAGTGTAATTGTTTCTTTTCTCATGAATGTGCGGAACGCTTCAGAATGCTCTCTTGTGAATAAATCATTCGGAATCAGTACAAGCATAATCCCGCCTGGCTTTAATGCACGTAAGCTGCTTTCAATGATTGCATACTCTGCTGGCATTCTTCCTTCACTAGGTTTCGTTTTGAACGATTCTACGACCTCATCGTTCGTATAAATCCCATTCGGAAGGTCTGACACAATGACATCAACCGTCGGTATGCCTTCTTCTTTGACACTATCCATGTTGTACAGTTCTAGTTCATATTGCTGTAGATTTGACATAACGAACGCAAGACGAATTAAAGACTCATCCACATCTGCCCCTATTGCACGTTCGATGCCTTCTGTATGGTTCATCATAGCGGTTAGCATGTTTCCTGTTCCTACAGCAGGATCGTAGACACTCACACCTAGTTGTCCTTTTAACAAACGTTTTAACAAATACGACATAAAAATAGCAATGCCGTCTGGTGTCATCGCATGATGAGGTTGTACAGCTTGTTTCATCCCTTTAATGATCGCAAGTTGGAACGCTTTTCGAACTGTTTCTCGCTCCATCGTCATTTGATCGATCTTTTTAAATTGCTCTTCCATTTTCTTAAACGCTACGTCTGAGAGCGGTTGTTGCATAATACTTCCTTGGAATAAATTATCTCCAGCGAGCGCAAGTGTTTCCAAGTAACTGCCATGTCCTTCATTGCTTAGCGTTTCAGCCATTTCATCTAATACGTGAAACAACTGATCTGTATCTATTTGACGTTCCATCTTTTCACCTCGAATACAATCTTGTTTTAGTTTATCACGTTCGTTCCCTTCATCTCTACCTTCAGAAGAGACGCACACAAAATAATCCATTTTCATACAATGATTACGCATTGCATGAAATGACATTCTGTGACAAGATAAAGGTCTGATTGACCACTTGTAAAATGACGTAACGAGGTGCTTCCATGTTGAAATCTAATAAAGTCCGCCATTTGATGCTCGGCACAATGAAATCTGCGAAATCTGCACATTTATTAATGCACGGGTATCAATTAGATGAACAAGGGAAGAAGGTTTTGACGTTAAAACCAGAAACAGACCTTCGAGACGGCGCTTTCGTTTCTTCACGGGCTCTACATACGAAACGCCCTGCACACATTATCCCCAAATACGATGATGGATCTTATGTACAATCGATTATAGAGACTGAACGGCCTGAAGTGATCCTTGTGGATGAATTACAATTCTTCACAGATGAGCAAGTTGAAGCGTTAGCGAAAGCTTCTATTCGCTTTGATGTAGCCATCCAAGCTTACGGGCTCATGATTTCATATACAGGTGAAATGTTCTCTCCGATTAAGCGTGCGATGGAATGCGGATTTACGATTCACCATCTTTCCATGCCATGTGCTCACTGTTCTCAAGATGCGACTCACCATCTTCTTTATCTTGATGGTATTTTGCAAACGTCTGGTTCACCCATTAATGTTGAAGATTATGCGGATGCAACCCAAATCTATGAATCTGTTTGTTATGACTGCTATACTATGGCCATTCAAGCAGCCTATGCTTAACGACCACTGAACTGTTCTTCAGTGGTTTTTTATATGAATTCTTTCCGCTAGAAAAAAACTGACTTTTGTGTCATAGTAAATAAACTTACATTATTTACGAACGTGAAGTTGACTTTATGTGTAGAGGAGATGGACGTGTTGGTTCGTATTCAAAAAGGTACAGTGGTCGTATTACACCGAATGCAGCCAGATACGTACAGAATTGAAACGACGTACGGGAAAGTCCTTATTGAAGAGAGTCAGAATTATACGATTTATTTAACCGATGCGAAACTCTATCGAGACGGTAGCATACGCGGGGTTTATTTGGGTCAAGGTGGGAAAGAACTCATTCGAGGGTCCAGCCGAACGCTTTTTTATGACCCCGTATACGGCTATACGCTTCGCAACCGAACGGTCATCCATAAAGGACGCTTGCTTACTGTTGAGAACAAACAACTTGCAGTCATGATCTTGCAAGATACACCTACAAACAACTTCGCATACGTACTCCCTTATGACGTCCCGACAATTACGAGATTTCGTGTTGGTGATCTAGTGACTGTTCGCTCCAATCTTGTCGTCGGGAGCGACTATTACAATGAAGATTCCAACACGTATGATACGTTCACTTCTCATATGGAGCCATTTAAAGGTCAACTCGGAAAAGTAACTGAAGTTGATCGCAATGGGAAATACCGACTCACACTCTCGAGTATGTACCAATTTACAGATGAGATGCTCGTTGATTCCCTTGCGACGAAAACATATACACAAAACGTTGAAGTAGAAGAAACCCTTCATACGATTCAATCAGGCATGATTAACGCAAAAATTGACCAAGCACTTGATGATCGTCTTCATCTTACGGACCCAGACGCATTCCAGAAACTCGTAGACGAGAAGAAAGGGTTCACTTAAAGGCTAGCCCATTGTAGACTAATTACTAAAAATCAGTCATTACGATCACTCTGGAGATAAAAAAAATGAAGAAACTCTTCTTGTTAATTACGATGCTATTATCAATTCTATCTATAGCGTGT
This sequence comes from Bacillaceae bacterium JMAK1, assembly GCA_012970285.1. GTDB lineage: Bacteria > Bacillota > Bacilli > Bacillales > Marinococcaceae > Geomicrobium_A. The sequence goes on along the minus strand of JIBW01000002.1, from coordinate 22,939 downwards.
ACTCATACTAACGCTGATGGCTCAGATAACGAAGAGGCACTTTTATATGTCGAGGGAGTAATTGCTGACATAAACAGGATGGGCGTTTCCTTCACGATTAACATTGAAGAAGAAAGCTCTAGTCATCTAACAGAAAGTGTAATCGTTCGAGTTCCGCGAACTCATATTTTTAAATACGCTCAAATTAAAAAGGGTGACTCTATAAGAGTAGGCTATGATGGTGTAATCATGGAAAGTTATCCTGTGCAAATTAGTGGAACGAATTTTGAAATGATTGATGATTAAAACAAACCTATTAATTGAATAAATCTCAAATGTTTTCCAATACAATACTAAAATGACTCATCATATGATGAGTCATTTTTAGGTGTTCTATTACTTGATAAGACTGTTCACTTGTGACAACGCATTGTCATAGTCAGGATGATTTGTCGCTTCTTCCACGTATTCCGCATGTTGGATCGTACCCTTATCATCAATGACGAACACAGCGCGTGCAAGTAGGCGAAGTTCTTTCATGCCGACACCGAAGCTTTGTGCAAATGAGAAGTCACGATGGTCTGAAAGCATTTCAAGATTGTCGACGCCTTCTGCTGCACACCAGCGCTTTTGTGCAAATGGAAGATCTGCACTGATTGTGAGCACTTGAACGTTATCAAGCTTCGCTGCTTCTTCATTGAAACGTTTTGTCTGTTGTTCACAAACACCTGTGTCGATGCTCGGAATAACACTAATTACGATCGTTTTACCTTCGTAATCTGCAAGTGTTTTCTCTTGGAGACTTGAATCAAGTACGGTGAAATTCGGCGCTTGCTCACCTACTTTTACTTCATTTCCTACTAGTGTCATTGGGTTGCCTTTAAACGTAACTTTTGCCATATTTAATCCTCCTAGAATAGATCCTTTACATCTAGTCTAATCTGAATTGGCAATGTCTGCAAATTTAAAAAGGCGGCGTTTCTTTTTTTGTTATATCAATTGGCGATAAACTTTGGTCTTCAACGTGGTCATTCCCTTGAATGAGATCTTTAATTTTCTCGACGACTTGAGGAGTAAGTTCGAGTAATTTCTCGTAGAAATGGGTTCCGTTGTTCAAATGAATCATCTTAACTCCATGCGTTCCGACAATTAGAAAAGCAACTGGCGTAATGGACACACCGCCACCGCTACCTCCTCCAAATGGATGACGTTCTTCTTCGTCCATTGCATGTCCAACGTTCATCTCTGTACCACCTGCTGCAAACCCAAAGCCTACTTTGGAAACAGGGATGATGACATTGCCATCTGGCGACTCAACAGGATCACCAATAATCGTATTCACATCGACCATTTCTTTGATGTTTTCCATTGCTGTTTTCATTAAACCTTGAATAGGATGTTCTGCCACGGCACGTTATGCCCCTTTCGTTACATGTTCCGTTCGTTCATTCCGAGAGGATGTTTTTTGTAGCTTTTTGCTATGCATCCACATTTTAAGTAATGCTCGTATAGCGTGTCCGATTTGAAAGGTAACTATGCAACGAACATCCATATAAAAAACCGGCGCTTGATAAAATGGCGTCACCTGAAAATTTGGTCTTTCTTGTAACTGTGTATACGACGAAACAAACTGAAGGATAAAAGCTTTTAATGTCCAAGCAACTCCAGCAGCAATGCCTGTTACGGCTGCGTCCCCGGTTCCAAATGTTGTTGCCCATTTCCACTGTTCGACTTGAACGGTTGCTAAAAACTTGCGAAGGATCGTTCCAAGATGGGAAATTCCCTCAATGAGTTCTTTAGAGTCTTTGAGCCTATTCTCGATATCCTTTGGGGTTTCTTCTTTTACTTTTTTCTGTTTACGCTTTGAAAATAGCTTTGTCTCATCTTCCACATACACGAAGGAAAGGTTCTTTTCGTCAAAACGAATTGCGGGTACATCCCACGTTTTTTTGATCAATCCGCCTAACAGCTTTACTTGCAGTTCACCATTTGTATGTAAGTTGGCTTGGAGCACATGAATATGACACGACACGCGAAGGAAATACGTCACAACACCGATCCCTACTAACATGAACATCACGGCACTAACAATAAACCAAACCATCATCTTCCTCATTTCTAAGACATTGATGATTTCAGTATCGACAAAACGATGAGCGTATAAACGAAAAAACCGATGCAACATCGTTGCACCGGCTTCTAAACTATTCGTCTTCTTCTTCATCTTCTTTGTCAGCAGGGATTTTCGTATCACGAATCACTCGCGTGTCAGCAAGTAAATCATGAACGCCAGCCTTTTCAGGATGAACTCCTACAACGATGTACATCAAGTTCGTAATTCCAAGCACTCGGTGAATCATGCGCCCCGGAACTTCACGGAAAAACACATCTGACCAACTTAGCTTTCCGCCATCTGCTCGAACGACTCGTAATCCAAACACCATTTTACCGAGCGTTTGACCGAGGTATCTCGTCATAATCGCGAAGTATACATAAGCCATTGTAGCCGTTAATACCCCTTGGATTGTAAATATGCTTAACAACGTAGGGTTTGAATCCATAAACATAAAAATTGGCGTAATGAGTATCCCATTTACTGCACCAACAATGAGCAAGTCTAATAAATACGCCCAAAGACGAATCCAAAAACCTGCATAAATGCTCTCTTCAACCGTTTTTTGCATTGCCTCTTGCCTAGGAGGTTCATGATCGGTTTGATGAGGCTGTCGATCGTATCGATTTTCTTCATCGTATGTGTAATCCATCATTCCACTCCTTTAGTCTTGATAGAGATACATTAAGCGTGGTGCATTCGAATGTGTAATCAGTTGCTCGAGTTGATTCATCGTCACTCGCTCACTAGCAAGCGTTTCCGCCGCAAGACCCCAAATCGACCCCATACCATAATCATTTGTATAGTGAACAACTGTCGCATTAATGCCTAAGCTCTCTTGCATATGATCAATCGTATGCTCGAGATCACCGATGCCATCAATCAAGCCATTTTCTAACGCTTGGTTTCCTGTGAACAATTGACCTTGAGCAAGTTCTTGCACTTCACTCTCTGATAGATCGCGACCATTGACGACGACCTCAGTAAATTCTTCGAACATGTCATCGACCATGTCTTGTAGAAGTTGTTCTTCTTCTGATGTCATTTCACGAGTCGGACTCATAATGTCTTTGTACTCGCCGGATTTAATGACGTTGTGGCTAATTCCCCACTCTTCAGCAAGCTCGGCAAAGTTGATGCTGTCCATAATGACACCAATCGAGCCGGTAATCGTTCCAGAATGTGCCGAGATGTAGTCTGCAGGTGCAGCAATATAATAACCACCAGATGCAGCCATACTACCCATTGATACGTATACTTCTGTATCAAATTCTTCTTGTGCACGTACAATCCGGTCATGGATTGCCGCACTTTCAACGACACCTCCACCAGGGGTGTTCACATTAATAACAATGCCATCGACGCTAGCGTCTTCGGCAGCGACTTCTAACATTTGCATAAATACACGGTGGTCATAACCGCCACCTGCAAAAAGGCCTCCTTGAGAGCCTGTATCCATAATCATTCCATCTAAATCAATAACGGCAATTTGACCGTCCGTTCCTGTTTCCATAATTTCTTGACGAAAATCTCCTCCGTCAAGGTCAAACATGTCAGAAAAGTTCGTTGAAGCAATTGCACCAAAAAATTGAAACATCGAAGAAACGACTAGTACAATTGCTGCAACAGCAAGAGCAATCCAACGTTTTACTGTCACAGTATTTCCTCCTCTAAGTTAAACCTCTTTTGCAAACACGACTTTGTCATTAACGATCGTATAAGCGACTTCTAGATCTAAAAGCTCATCGTACTGATCCTCCTTAAATTGAAAAGGATCGTCAGTAAACACGGTAAAATCACTTGCGTATCCTGGTGCCAACTGTCCAAACTGCCCTTCTTTCCCAATTGCAGACGCACTACCTGACGTATAAAGGCAAAACGACTCGTAAATAGATAAGCATTGTTCTGGCTTAAAACGAGCCACTGTTTCTCCTTTTGCTCTTCTTGTCACAGCAGCGTGTATGCCGATTCTAGGATCTGGAATCTCAATCGGTGCATCAGAACCTCCTGCACAAGAGATTTTATTCGCTAGAAGGGTCTTCCATGCATACGCGTGTTCGAGCAACGTCTCATCAACAATCGTGCGTACCCATGGAAAATCAGAAACTGTAAATTGTGGTTGAAGATCAAGCACAACTGGCATAGCTTTCAAATCTTCCATAAGGTCTGCTCGAACGATTTGCAAGTGAATAAGTCGATCTTTTTCAGAATGGTTCGGGGGATGCTTTTTAAGTATACGAATCGTTTGTTCAAGAGCTTGGTCCCCAATTACATGTACGGCAATCGTCATCGATAAGTTTCGTGCTTTTACAATTAACGATTCTAATTCATCATCACGATGAATGGGTACCCCTACATTGCTTTCTTCACCAACGTAAGGCATTGATAACCAAGCGGAGTGTCCCCCAAGAGAGCCGTCTGCAAAAATCTTCATGCTTCCAAACGTTTGATATGCATTTGCGAGTTTAGTACCCCGTTCTAACTCAAGCCACTCATCCACCGCATCATGGTGCACGAGGTGGTGAACACGGAACCTGCGAGTGTCTCCATCAATGACATCACGATATGTTTCAATCACAGACGTAGGAGAGTTGTAATACGCTAAGTCTTCAGTATGTACACCCGTCAGACCCATAGTAACCATTTGCTCATACGCGGCTGTTAACGCACGTTTCATCGAGTCGCTCGTATACCTTGGACGCACAGCATGTATTATATCTTGCGCCTCTTCAAGAAGCAAACCATTAAGCCCATCTTCATCACGACCAATTACACCACCACTTGGATCAGGCGATTCAACAGTGACCCCAGCGAGCTCTAACGCTTTTGAATTAACGATCATCGCATGACGACAAATTCGAGTGAGCATAACAGGTCGATCTTGAAATCGTTCATCTAGTTCACGTCGGTGAATGATCGTAGCGTTCTCCCACTCGTTCTCATTCCAGCCTTCGGCAATTAACCAGTCTCCTGTTTGCAACGTTTGTGCCTTCTCTTCTAATTTCAAAAACACTTCCTCACGACTTTTCGCTCGAGAAAGATCAAGGCGTAGCTGTTGAAAACCAAACCCTAACATGTGTGCATGACTATCTACGAGACCAGGGACAATCGTCTTCCCTTCGAAATCAAATCGCTTCTTGACCCTGTCTTGATACTTCGCTTGAAGGTATTCTTTCGTTCCTAGTTCAACAACCGTTCCATCTTCTGAGAACAGCGCGTCGAATCTAGAATGTTCTGACGTTAACGAATAAAAGTTCCCATTGAAATACAACGTACCCATAACTTCCTCCTCTACGTAAGAGGCCTGGCAACCAAAACGGTTGCCACGCTACTCACCATTTATAGCAAATCATCAAACTCATCAGAGCTGTCTTGATGTTTAATTAGCATCGTTTCTTTACCTGCAAGCGATTGACTGATTAAATCTTCAATATCAAGGTTTGTCTCAAACATCTTTGCTTTTTCAAGCTTTGGCTTTGTTTTTGATTCTTGAGGTAAAAAGATCGTACAACAATCTTCATATGGCAAGATTGACGTTTCGTATGTGCCGATCTCCTTCGCAATGTCCATTACTTCTGTTTTGTCCATCGTAACGAGCGGACGCAACACTGGAAGTGAGCTTGCTTCCTCAATGGCATGGATGCTTTCAAGTGTTTGTGATGCAACTTGACCGAGACTCTCCCCATTTACGAGCGCAAGTGCACGCTGTTCATGAGCGACTTGTTCTGAAATCCTCATCATCATTCGTCTCGTAATCGTCATCGCATAGTAGGAAGGAATCTTCTGATGGATGTCTTGTTGCACCTTTGTAAATGGAATAAGGTGTAAGCGAACAGCACCACCGTAAGCGGCCATCTGCTTCGTGAGATCGATTACTTTTTGCTTCGCGCGTTCATTCGTATATGGTGGGCTATGGAAATGAATGGCCTCTACAACCGCACCACGCTTCATTGCTAGATAGCCCGCAACTGGACTATCAATACCACCAGACAATAAAAGCATCGTTTTACCAGAGCTTCCAACAGGAAGCCCTCCACGGCCCATCACTCGACCCGCACTCAAGTACGTACCGTGTTCGCGCACCTCAACGTGCAATTCAACATCTGGGTTGTGAACATCGACTGTTAAATGTTCTGTATTTCTTAAGACGTATGAACCGATTTCGTAGTTCATTTCTTGTGAGTTTAATGGTGTTTGTTTATAAGAACGTCTTGCCGTCACTTTAAACGTTTTTGCAGTCAAGCTCTCGTTCATCATATATAGCGCTGCATTTTGAATATCTTCAAGTTCTCTTGTCGTTTTTATCGCTTTTGATAACGAAACGATCCCGAATATATTTTGGAGACGTGCCATGATCTGGTCAGCGTCGTCTTCATCGCCTACTTCAACAATTAAACGACCAAAAATTCGCTTTGCACGTGCAGAACCTATCTCCCGTAACGCTTGGTTCATATTCCCTTTTAACATTCTTTCGAACTCATTACGATTTTTGCCTTTAAGGGCAATTTCACCGTAACGAACGAGTATATGATCGACTTTCACAACTTCACTTCCTTTATCGTTCGAACTTCGGCTACAATTTCATCAAGAGCTTCTAGAAATGCCTCAGCATCACTTTTTGTCGTTTCATAAGAGAGGCTAATACGAAGAGCCGTAGATGCCCTTGTTAGATCATGAAACTGTTCATAAAGAACAGCACTTGCACTCTTTTGCTTGGATGAGCATGCAGACTTTGATGAAACATAAATGCTTTTTTTGCTTAATGCTTGGATGAGCACTTCTGGTTTCGTCTCATCAATCGATACGTTTACGATATGAGGCGCACTTTGTTCGTTTGGTGTGTTTACGTGCATACCCGATCGTTGTTGCAATTCGTCTATTAAGAATGCTTTTAGTGCTTGTACATGTTGAAGCTGAGCGTCTCGCTTCATTGAAGACAAACGAATTGCCTTTGTTAATGCAGCAATTGCAGGGACGTTTTCGGTTCCAGAACGTACACCATACTCTTGACCACCACCGTGAATAAGAGGAACGAGCTTAACAGTATCTCTCACAAATAAAAAGCCGCTTCCTTTCACACTGTGAATCTTATGACCAGAAATCGTACATAAGTCAATTCCCGCAGCGTGTAAATCAAGAGGGACTTTCAAGAAACCTTGCACATGATCGACATGAAAACGAATCTTTTCAATGTCTTTTAGTTTTTCACCAATCGCTTTTATCGGTTGAACGGCCCCAGTTTCATGATTCACATGCATGATTGACACGAGTGTTGTGTCTGCAGTGATCGCATCTATGACAGATTGAACAGCTACACGCCCTTCACAGTCCACTGGTAAATACGTAACCGTAAAGCCTACCGATTCTAGATATTGAAACGTTTCTAGTACCGAAGGGTGTTCAATCGCGGTAGTGATCAAATGTTTCCCTCGATCTTGCCTTGTAAAAGCCGCCCCTTTAATCGCGATGTTATTCCCTTCTGAGCCTCCAGAAGTAAACACAATCTCTTGAGGAGAAATTGATAATTGCTTTGCAATCGACCGTCTTGCTTCTCTTATTAACTGCTCGCTCTTTGAACCTTGATTGTGCAGTGAAGAAGGATTCCCAAAATAATCGATGCTCGCTTTCGTAAATGTATTCATAACCTCAGCGTACGGTTTCGTCGTTGAGCTATTATCTAAATATATCATTGTGAAGCCACCTCACAAATGTCGCTTTCTATCCAGCAGAACATTATAGCACATTTTTTAATCAAAGATAAGCGCGGGACGAATGGTCCCGCGCTGCGTCTATACATTTTGATATTGTTTAATTTCATCTTTGTCCGCTTCTTCATCCCATGCCGATTCTAATTGGCTTAGCGCGACTGGAACGTGACGATTGAAGACGTCTGTTAAACGTTCAATGGCCTCTTCATAAAAACCGTTTCTAAATTCCCACTCCCCTGCATGCAACTCATCTAATAACGATGGGTATTGGTTGCGATAACGATTCCCAAATTGCAACAATCGCTCTGCCCAAGCAGCCGATTGAATGGTCGCCTGCACCGTCATCACCGCTTTTCCTACTTGATGTTGGCCAAGTTCTAAAGCATCTTTTACAGCTTTCATTTCAAGCGGCGTCATTTCTAACAAAGCGGTTGCTTTCTCTAATTCCCTCTTTGACTGATCAAGTTCGGATATGAGCATTTCTGGGACGGCTGGTAAGTGGCTTTTTTGAATTTTCATCTGCACTTCCATGATTTTCTTGCGAAGAAGAGCGAGTTCTTCATAAGCTTTTAGTTCATCACTGCGCAGCTCTTCCAATCGAACCATCGATTCCTTCACATCGTTTTCGATCGTTTCGATTCTCTCCTCATGACGCGAGAGCGTTGCTTTTAAATCAATAAACGACTGTTTGCGATGTTCATGAAGATCTTGAAATACTCGTTGTTCTTTTTCAGTATCTTGTAGTTCTTTAGCGACTTGCTCGTATACATTTTGTTCCCGCTCAGGCAAACGATAACTTTCTTTCACTCTACGTTGTTCTTGCTCTAACTGTACGATGCTATCATTTACTTTTTTGTAGCGCTTGTGAAGCTGTTGGACTTGTTTTTCAACAATGCTTCGAGATTCTACTTCTTGCTCAAGTGTATCGTACATCTCTTCGATTTGTTGTTTAATGACTTGAATCTTCTCTTCAACATAATCAACGTGCAACTTCTCCGTTTCATCTTTGATGTTCGGTAAGAGTTGACGTAATTCAGCAACGTCTTCTTTTAACGTGAAATGGTCTAAATCAAAGCCGTTCTCTTCCATTTCATCCATCCCAGCGACAATTTGATTTAACTCACTAGGAATGTTGACATTAATTTCTACAAGTTGACCAGGTATGGTCTCTAACCATTTATTCACCTGTTCCATCTGTTCTGTTAAAGCGATGAGACGTTTGCGGGCACTCATATAGTTCCCAGCCTTCGTATCTTCAAAATACGCTTCAAGTTCTTCTTTGCACTGCTCAACGTGTTCTTGAATCGTAGCACTTGCTTCACCTAAAGCACGACTTTGCCTTGATAATAGCGCTCTTGTATCTTTTAAGCGATCGGATACATCATCGATTTCATTGCGATTTTGTTGTTCGCTGCTTACTAATTCATCGACTTCACTTCGAATCAGTGCAATCTCGCTTTCAACGTGGTCAAGATTCTCTGATGCGCGATCAATCGCTTCATTGGCTTTTTTGAATTGGTATTTGTTGGCCGCTTCTTCAATATCAAAAAGCTGAAGCTCTATTTCTTGAAAACGATCTTCAACGATCGTATCCCAGGCGCTTCGCCAGCGCTCAAAATTCTGCTCGGTTTCTCCAGAAATCGTTAGTCCTTTTACACGACTGATCTCATCTGCAATTGGTTCATTCATGACTGCATTTTTCCGTTTATCAAGTGCGTCAACACGTTGATAGATCTTCCGTCTAAACCATGCACCATAGGCAATTCCAGCAACTAAAAGGAGTCCGATGGCGATTACTATGATCATAAACATTTCGCTCACCCCAATATGTTCATACAACTAACCGTTGTGTAATGTTGAATCGTACTTTATTCAGCTTTATGTAATTATAAAAACCCTACTTATCATTATCGTTAGTGAGAATCGTAATAATCTTTTATGGTAATCTTTGTGTCTATTTACTATATTAACATGTAAGCCTCATAAATAGGAAAACAAAACCCGAATAGGAGGAATTTTTCATATGTATGATGGTCATGTCCACACACCTTACTGTCCTCATGGCAGTTCAGCTTCTTTCATAGACTATGTTGACACGTTGCGGCGTCAAGGGTTTCAAGGGGCTACTTTCTGTGAACACGCTCCTTTGCCTCACTCATTTGTCGATCCGACGCCAGAACAAGATAGCGGGATGTCACTTGCACAACTTCCTCATTATTTAGAGGACTTGCAACATATGAAGAAAGAATATGAACATCATTTCACGATTAATATCGGATTAGAAGTCGATTTTATTGAAGGGTATGAAGAAGAAACGAAGGAATTGTTAGATGAATACGGACCTAAGCTTGATGACGCAATTCTATCGGTCCATTTTGTAAAAACGAAAGACTACTACCACTGTATTGATTTCAGTGAACAAGCTTTCCAACTTTTTTATGAACAAGCAGGGTCGATTGAACAAGGCATCCGTCGTTATTATGAAACTGTCATACAGTCCATTCATGCAAATTTAGGTCGTTTTAAGCCAACCCGAATTGGTCATCCGAGTCTCGTCAGAAAGTTCCAGCGAGAATTCGCACTTCCAAATGATGAAACTTGGCTTTTACAAGTGTTACAACGAATCAAAGCAAACAATTACGCAATTGATACCAATGGGGCAGGCACAATCAAACCAAAATGCCTAGAGCCTTATCCTCCGCTGTTCATTCTAAATGAAGCAACGAAACAGAGGATCCCACTCGTTTATGGCTCTGATGCCCACCACCCAACTGGTATTGCCCAAGGTTACGACACGTTACGCACTTTCCCACTAAGCTCACCAACACGGTATTAAATCATCATCGGTAGGGGCAAATGCTTCGTTTCACGATCTGTACACAACTGAAGTTCGATAAACTGCTTCACGTGATTCATATAGTGCATAACAAAGGTGTCGTCATTTGGTTCTAGATGAAAAACTTCACGAATGTATTGCGCATGAAGAAATGGCATTGTGATCATGCCACGTAAATGGAGAATGGCCCATTCTTTGCGCATTTGTGTGAAAACACCTTGTTTTCGACCTTGTTCATATACGAGTGAGAAGTAATGTTTTTCTTTCATAAAGTAACTTGCCATCACTTCACGAACGAGCATCGAATCGAGTGTCATTTCACGTAAGACGAGCCTTGCTTTTCGGTGGTGAGTTCGTTGGTATTCCATTGCCGACTCTACCATGGCGACCAATCGATCAAAGCTCGATGTTTCACGTCGAATTCCATTTTCAATGGCTTCTAAATAGCCAATTAAATAGTCATTTAAGATCGTTTCTAACAAACCTTTTTTTCCGCCGAAGTAATAGGAGATTAATGCGACATTGACTTTCGCTTTGTCTGCAACCGCTCGTACAGACGTTCCGTTGTATCCTCGTGTCATAAAGAGGTCTATTGCGGCTGTGATCACCGCTTCTTTTGTTTTCGTGCTTGTAGCATTCGTCAATTCAAACACTCCTCTCAATAGATGACCGTATCGTTAATCATTCTTTTTGAAAGGCGTACTTCCTGCAAATGCTTTACGACTATATGTATGCTCGTTCTACATGTTATAATTCCGTTAGACAAGAAAGAAATGGAGAGGGGTACTTATTATGTTCGAACCTGTCACTTATGATGGAAATTTGCAAAAGAAATACGAAATGCTTTACAAGCAACTGGATGCATTACTTGAAGACGAGACTGACAATATTGCCAATATGTCAAACGCAACCGCACTGTTAAATCAATTCCTAGATCGCACGAATTGGGTCGGGTTCTATTTAATGAAAGACGGCGAACTTGTATTAGGTCCCTTCCAAGGATTACCTGCTTGCGTACGCATTGCTGTCGGTAAAGGGGTTTGCGGAACAGCCGTTGAAACGAAAGAAACACAAGTCATCCAAGATGTTCATCAGTTCCCAGGTCATATTGCCTGTGACGCCGCTTCACAATCGGAAGTCGTCGTTCCGATCATCGTAAATGATGAGGTTATCGGTGTACTCGACATTGATTCTCCAGAAAAATCACGCTTTACTGAAGAAGAAGGTGAACTGCTCACACGCTTTGTTGAGCACTTACTTCCACATATTACACATTAATACGATTTTGTTTTTGAATTGAAGTGATCGACAACAACTTGGTGTCGATCACTTCTTCGTGCAATACAAAGTAACACTAGTTGGGTAACGCAGAAGAAATGATATGCTCCCAAGTCTCTTCTCTTTTTTTATATCTCTCAAATTCACTTGAACGTTCCGCCAATATAAGCGCTACATCAGAATTGAAAACCGAGTCCACCGGTTCCAACAAACCAATCATCGCTAAGTATTCTTCGATCGGCTTCTTGTTTCCATGTTCCTTCTCTTGAAATGCATAGGAAAGGTAATGTCGTAAGTAATTGTGTGCAAACGTTGGATCTTTAAGCTCTCCGTCACCAACGTATTGAACGCCAGACCATTGCAAATCAGACAACCCACTCGTCCACCAAGCAGGAGCAATAACACGTTGCTGCATTTGCTCAAAGACATGCTTCGTCCAATGAGGTCGATGTACGCTCAAGCACTCATCTAACACTTCTGCTTCCATTGCCGCAACACTAATTCCTTGGCCGAATAAAGGGTCGAAATTACAAAAGGAATCTCCAAGAGCGAGTAACCCTTCTGGCCACACTTCTGCTCGCTCATAATGCTGCCTGACACATTCTTTAATGCGATACCCTCGTGGGGCTGACTCCGGCACAAAGGGTTCGGAAATTTCAGCTATTTTCGAACTGTAAAGTTCATTTATTTCATTTTCGAATGCCTCTTCGTCTGTGGATGGATAGCGTGCACCACCTGCAAAATAAAGAATAATTCCTGCTCGGCCGTTCTCTTGATGAGACAAAAGCCCAGAGCCCACATGTTCACCTGGATTACCGTGACTAATAATATCGGAATAAGAGAGTGAATCATCTTCATGAGGATAAGAATAATACCGTGTTGTATAACCGATATTGGTGATCAACTTCTCAGGAGTCGGGGGCGATAGGTTCAAGTCACGTAGCCATTGAGGAAGTTTTGTTGAAATCCCCGATGCGTCAATGACAAGATCCCCATTAATTTGTATTTCTTTTCTCGTTTGTCGATCTTCCCCACGAACACCAGTAATGGTTTGCTGATTACTCGTCGTCGTTAATCCAATAACGTTCACTTGTTCCATCCACATCACATTGCGATGATTTTTGACGCGTCGACGCAATGTTGATTCTAATAAGGCACGACTCGCACCAGCATCTTCCATCGCAGCAGGGATTTTCATTGAACCGAAAGGGTTATCGATGTAGCCTGGGAAGCTAGAAGAACGAAATGCGCCCTGATCGATCATTTCTTTAATAAAACCTGGGAAGTAACGATTCATCACTTCAATTCCTTTCGGAAGTAGGCGATGAATATGAAACGACTGCGGCGTTCCTGGTCGATTCTTCGGCTCATTTGGAAGCCTGTCACGATCAATAACAATCACTTTCTCATAAACAGGTGCTACTACGTGGGTGGCAAACAGACCCGCAATACTACTACCAATGACGATTGCCGTATTCTTCTTCATAAATGTCCTCCTTCTATGTTAGAAACAAGAGACAGTATATGCGTAGCGGTTTCACCAATATTCTAGAGGATTAGAGCAATTATCGATATAGGTACATCCGGCAATCTAACTTAAGTGTTACATTGGATTACACGTACACGTTTCAAGTTTGCATTCGAAACCAAATAAAAAAAGAACCGTCTGTTTTAAAACGAGACGGCTCCTTAACGATCGGTAAATCTATAATCCAGACATGCCTGACATGCCATAGTATTTGTTCAATCCTTTTTTATGCTCATCGGTGAGTTGCTCATGAGTTGGGGCATCTTTAAGCTTCTCTAAATCAATATCGACGTGTGCACGTTCTGTGGTTGGATCAAATTCTTTAAATTTCTGAACTGGAATAAGGTGGTGTGTTTTTTTCAATGCCGTCCCTGTGTTCACTTCAATAAATTCTACTTGCCACGTTCTACTATCGAACACAATGTCATCAATCTTGCCGATCTTTTCCCCTCGTGAATAGACTGAATAAGACGTTAAGTCTTTAGAACTTTGTAAATGATAATTAACGTCTTCTGTCGGTTCTTCTGAGATCTGAGCTTCTTCGCTCTCAATGACAGCCTCAACTGCTACTGGGGATAGTGGACCTACAGTCGGATAAGGTGGTGTGCCATTTTGCGCCATGCCACCTGAAGCCGTCCAATAATAAGGAAGCCCGTAATGACTTAAAATCTTCTCTTCGTGTGTTCTCGAAATTGGTTCTTTCTCATCCGGCTTCGGGCTGTCTTTAATCTCTTCTTTAGTCGCTGAGAGATGCAGTAGCTGAGCGTCGATGTCCATTCGCTCCACACTGTCAGGGCTCAAGATCACTTTGCCACCGAAAAACCAAGGCCTTGTATCTGCAATAATATAACGTACTTTCCAATTCCCAACGCTGTCAAAATAAACATCATTTACCGTTCCAAATTCATCGTCAGTCGTTGATAATGCAAACTTCGTAAACGCATCGACTCGGAAATTCAAGTTAAAAACCTCCTAGTATACTTACATAGTGTTCATTACCTCTTTTGATTGTCCATTAAACCATAACGTGCGACTCAATGATCGGCATGAGTGTATAAAAAAGCTCTGCTAACTTTGTTAGCAGAGCTTAATTGATTAATAATTTGATTGTGACTCTCCACCTGAAACAATTGCAATTCCTGAGCTTGTTCCAATGCGGTCTGTACCTGCATCGATGTACTCTTTCGCATCGTGAGCGTTCTTCACTCCACCTGATGCTTTTACTTTAGCATGATTGCCGACTGTCTCTTTCATTAAACGAACATCAGCGAGTGTCGCTCCACCTGTATGGAAACCAGTTGATGTTTTCACAAAGTCTGCACCTGCTGCAACGGCACGCTCACAAGCCACTACCTTTTCTTCGTCTGTAAGTTGACTCGTTTCGATGATGACTTTTACGACCGCACGTTTGTTACTCGCCTTAACGACGGCTGCAATGTCTTCTTCTACTTCATCAGTAAGACCAGACTTCAATGCACCAACGTTAATAACCATATCAACATCGGATGCTCCGTGTTGAATCGCTTGCTCGGTTTCAAATGCTTTCACTTCTTTTGTTGTCGTGCCGTGCGGGAACCCAATGACCGTCGTCACGCCAACTTCTGTTCCTTCAAGCGCTTTTACCGCCGTCTTCACCCAGTACGGATGAACGCATACCGTTTTAAAGTGGTAATCTTTCGCTTCCTGACATAATGCTACGATGGCCTCTTTCGTAACTTCTGGCTTCAATAGCGTATGATCAATATAAGATGCTAGCTCATTAGCATTCATTCAGGTCACACCTTTCTTAACAGTTTCCTACCTACTATATCATGATTTCCATCGTAAACGAGAGGTTGACTTTTCATCCTGATCTTTATACAATGGTAGTTGTGTTAAAAGGCAGCCTAGGTGAACTTATACGTGCTCATTTTGTTCCTCAACCGTATTTCTATACATGAAGAGGTGCATCACTAACTCCTCGCTGTCGGAGCGAAGATGTGTGAAAGCAAAATGTCCGAATAAGAGATTGCCACTGTCCGTCTTTTTCACGCAAATTTATCGTGATGAAGGAGGAGCTATTACTATGGCTCGTTATACAGGTCCAGCTTGGAAAAAGTCACGCCGTCTTGGAATCTCTCTTAGCGGTACTGGCAAAGAATTAGAAAAGCGCCCATATGTTCCAGGTGAACATGGTCCAACTCAAAGAAAGAAACTTACTGAATACGGTGTTCAGCTTCAAGAGAAGCAAAAACTTCGTTTCATGTACGGTTTGAATGAGCGTCAATTTAAGCGCACATTCGATAAAGCAGGTAAAATCGACGGAGTACACGGTGAGAACTTCATGATCCTTCTTGAGTCTCGTCTTGACAACCTCGTTTACCGCGCTGGTCTTGCTCGCACTCGTCGTGGAGCTCGCCAACTCGTTAACCACGGACACATTACTGTTGATGGTAAGCGTGTAGATATTCCTTCTTACACTCTTAAGCCAGGACAAGTATTCGGTGTTCGTGAAAAGTCTCAAAACCTCACTTCAATCAGTGAAGCACGTGAATCAATTGCTTTCACACCTGAATACGTAAACGTTGACGGTGAAAAGCTTGAAACTACATTCACTCGCCTTCCTGAGCGCTCTGAGCTTTCTTCTGAAATCACAGAAGCGTTAATCGTTGAGTGGTACTCTCGTTAATCTTCTTAGATTGCAGAGTTATGCAGGAAAACCCCTTAAGATGTTGTTTGATCAACCTCTTAAGGGGTTTTTTGTTTTTCATCGATAAGATTAGGTACAATACTGAGTAAACGTAGTTAACATTTAAAGTCTCATGTAATGAACGACTGCTTTTTCTGTTAACACCTCTCATAATATGTTTAAACTGTAAGCGTTCAGGTTATGAATTAGAAAGATCTTTTTTACTTTAAAGGGAGGAACAATTACAATGACCATAAATATAAAAGGAAAAATTGGATTTGGTACTGCACCACTTGGTAACATGTTTCGTGACATTCCAGAGAAAGAATGGACGGAAACGGTTCAATCCGTTTGGGACCATGGCATTCGTTACTTCGATACTGCCCCTCTTTACGGTGCCGGATTGTCAGAAATCCGCTTAGGCGAAGTCTTGTCTAACTACAATAGAAATGACTATATATTAAGTACAAAGGTCGGCCGCCTCATCTCTGACGAAAAAGAAGAAAATAAAGAAGGGTTATTTGAATTCGGTCGTAAAAATAAAGTGATCGATGACTATACCGCAGATGGCACGTTACGTTCCATTGAACAAAGTTTAGAGCGTTTAAAAACCGATCGTCTTGATATTGTTTACGTTCATGACATTTCTCCAGATTTTCACGGCGATGAATGGCTTACAAAGTTCGATGAAGCTAGAAATGGAGCCTTCCTTGTACTCTCTCAATTGCGTGATGAAGGAGTCATTGGTTCATGGGGACTAGGCGTAAACACAACAGTGCCAATTGAACTGGCAATGGAGCTCGAAAATGCTCACCCTGATTTAAGCCTATCGGCTACACAATATACATTGATGCAACATGAGCGCGCACTAGAAAGAATGATGCCTGGTGCCCAAAAGAAAGGGATGGGGATTGTCGTTGGTGGACCTTATAATTCTGGCGCATTACTAGGTGGGAATCATTTTGATTATGTCGAAGCGACACCTGATGTAAAAAAACATGTCCAGCAACTAAATGAGGTCGCACATCGCTTTAACGTGAACTTAAAAGCCGCAGCTCTACAATTTTCGACTGCTCACCCTGCCGTTGAAGCCGTAATTCCAGGTTCAACACGACCTGAACGAATAAAAGAAGATTTAGATGCAATGAACGAAATAATTCCTAAAGAGTTTTGGGATGAGCTCCTTGAACGACAGTTACTTTCAACAAAAGCACCGTTACCGAAGTAAGCAACCATTACAAGGCAGTGCACATCAAAGAAACGCATGCGAATCCATTTCGTGTGCGTTTCTTTTGGATGTGGCAACATGGTCGGGAACATGTTGCCACATCAAGTAACCTGTATTCTTTATGTACATGAAAGAAGGGCAACGTCTCCGTTACCCTCCCTTCATATGTGTGTTTGACTTGCCGTACTAATCAGTTACTCTAACACGTTTACGGAGCGTACTCAAGGTTATTGCCGTATTTTTATGAATCATACGCATTTAAGGCGTTCACACCGTGAGCGAGTGCAGAACCTGCTTTTAATGCCGTTGCTACCATCACTGCTTCTGCGACCTCTTCTTTTGATGCTCCTGCTTTTTTTACACCATCTGTATGCAGTTCAATGCAGTACGGACAACCGGTGGTATGTGCGACAGCAATCGCAATTAATTCTTTATCCTTTTTCGTGAGCGCACCTGGCTTTAACGCTTCTTGATCAAATTCAATAAATGTCTTAAACGCTCCAGGACTAAGCTCTTTTAGCTCTGGTAATCGCTTAAAGTATGAAGAATCATAAAGTGAATCTTCAGTAAAATCGTCATATGCATTTAAGGCATTCACACTATGTGCAATCGCTGAGCCTGCTTTAAGTGCCGTTGCTACCATCACTGCTTCTGCCATCTCACCTTTTGTTGCTCCTTTTTGTTTCACTTGGTTTACATGTAGCTCAATACAATAAGCACAACCCGTTGTATGGGCAACAGCAACAGCGATGAGTTCCTTTAACTTCCCATCTAATTGACCTTCTCTTAGCGCTTGTTGATCAAACGCCATAAATGCTTCAAATGCAGCCGGAGCAAGTTCTTTAAATTCTCCTAAGCGACTAAAATATGATTTGTTATACATTCGTCTCACTCCTAATTATTAACTTTGTCGATCTATTCTTACAATTTACCATAAATCGCCCATCGGGGACAGTCCCCCGGTACGTTAAAGCGCTGGGGGACTGTCCCCCAGCGCTTTAATGCGTTACACGGTTAGTTTGGCGAATTTACGTTTTCCGACTTGAACGATCATATCGTCTTCGACAGTTATTGTCGTTTGAATATCTTCTTGCTTCTCTTCATTAATCTTCACACCACCGTTTTTGATCATCCGGCGCGCTTCCCCTTTAGAAGGCATCATGTTCAGTTCAACGAGAAGATCGATCAATGAAATCTCACGTTCTTTCTCCCATTTCACGACCGGTAGATCTTCTGGTAGAGAGCGCTTTGTAAAGACCGTTTGGAAATAGCGCTGTGCTTCTTCTGCCGCTTCTTGTCCGTGGTACATTTCAACGAAGTGTTTTCCGAGGTTTTGCTTCGCATCTCTTGGATGGACGGAGCCGTCAGCTATTCCTTTTTCTAGCGCTGCGACTTCTTCTAATGGAATGTCAGTCGCAAGCTTGTAGTATTTAATCATCAACTCATCAGGAATACTCATTGATTTACCAAAAATCTCGTTAGGTGCTTCATCAATTCCGATGTAGTTGTTCAATGACTTCGACATTTTACGTACACCGTCAAGCCCCTCAATTAATGGAAGTGTTAAAGCAACTTGCTTCTCTTTCCCGTACGCATCTTGAAGCTGACGTCCCATCATTAAGTTAAATGTCTGGTCAGTCCCACCCACTTCAATATCCGTATCCATCGCAACAGAGTCATACCCTTGCATTAACGGATAGAAAAATTCATGGATCGAAATCGGTAAATTGTTTTTGTAACGGTTGTTAAAGTCTTCACGCTCGAGCATTCTTGCAACCGTTAAGTTCCCCGACAATTGAATTACATCTTCAAAGTTTAACTTGCTCAACCACTCAGAGTTGTAGTAAAGGGTTGCTTTATCCATATCAATAATCTTGCCGTATTGCTCCACGTACGTTTGTGCGTTTGCTGCAACTTGCTCACTCGTGAGGACTTTTCTCGTTTCTGATTTACCACTTGGATCTCCGATTCGTCCTGTGAAATCTCCGATTAACATTTGTACGTGATGACCGTATTCTTGGAACTGACGTAACTTGTGAAGCACAACCGTATGACCAATGTGTACGTCAGGCGCTGAAGGGTCCATCCCTAATTTAATATTTAATGGTTTACCTGTAACGACACTTTTTGCAATTTTATCTCGAAATGCCTCTTTTGGAACGACCTCAACGACACCACGCATCAAGTCTTCTACTTGACGATCAACGAGTTCAGTTTGTTCTGGTGTTAAGCTCCATTGCTCTGACATGTAACTTCCTCCTAATTAAAATTAAACATAAAAAAAACGCCACCCCCAAAAAAGGGACGAACGTGTCGCGGTACCACCCTTGTTGAGAATAACATCTCTATTCTCCACTCGGCTCTTTAACGCAGAGTTCACGTTCCACTTACGGGAAAGTTCGGGCAATGTAATTCATTTAACGTTCTGGGTCGACTCGCAGCAACCGTCGACTTTCTGTACCAATAAACGCCAAACTACTTCGTTACCGTCATGACTTTTATGTTATAGCGATGCTTCATGTTATATCACGAGGAATTCGTCATGTCAACTGTATGCTCAATCGTCTTTATGGAAAACTAACGGGAAATCGGTAAAAGGAAAATGTCTAACATTATCGAATTTGTACTAGAGCTGTTGATTAGTATATCAAAAAGTATGCTATAATATGCGTGATTTTGTATGGAGGTGAGTGATGAAGTCTCGTATTCAGCAATTGAATAACTGGCTTGATTCTTTACGCGATAAACGGTACATCCAACGTATTAATTTGACAAGTTTAGTTCTATGGAATTTATTTATTATCATAACCGTCACGTTACTACTCGGAACAACCTTTGTAGGAGCAGCTGGGGCTGGATATTTTGTTTCTCTCGTTGAAGGAGAACCTGAATATACAGAAGCACAAATGAAAGAAGAAGTGTACAACTATGAAGAAACGAGTGAAGTGTACTTCGCTGATGACGTTTACTTAGGTGAACTTCCTGCCATCTTAGAACGCCGGGAAGTCGAACTCGAAAACGTTTCGGGGTATGTGCAAGCGGCACTTATTTCTACAGAAGATGAATACTTCTATGAACATAACGGAATTGTCCCTAAAGCGATCATGCGAGCGACATTCCAAGAGTTTGTAGACACTGGAATGCAAACTGGAGGAAGTACGCTCACACAACAAATTGTAAAAAATCAAATGCTATCCAGTGAAGTTTCTTTTGATCGTAAAGCAAGAGAAATGATGATCGCCATGCGTCTTGAAAACTATCTTGATAAAGACGATATTTTAGAAGCGTACTTAAACATTGTTCCTTTCGGACGCAATGCAGGTGGTACTCAGATTGCTGGAATCCAAGCAGCAGCAAACGGCATTTTCGACGTTGAGGCTTCTGAACTGAATTTACCACAATCTGCGTTTATTGCAGGAATTCCTCAGAATCCGTTTTCCTACACACCTTTTGATGGAAATGGAAACTTAAAAGAAGACCTCACCGCGGGTCTTAGTCGAATGAATACCGTCCTTTATCGAATGGTCGATGCGGGTATGATTACCGTAGAAGAATACGAAGAAGCGAGAGACTATGACATTGTCAGTGATTTCACAGACTCAGCACCTCGCAACAGCTTTGAACGTTATCCGTACATTACGAATGAATTGGAACGACGTGCGATTCCAATCTTGCGTGACTACTTCCTAGAAAAAGATGGCGTTGATTTAAGTGAGTACGAATCAGAAGAACGCGAATCAATTCGCAGTGATTATTACGCCAGAGCTGAGACGCAACTTCGTTTAGGCGGGTATCGCATTCATTCTACAATTAACAAAGACATCTATGACGCCATGGAAGAGGCTGTTGAAAACGGAAGCTTATTCGGACCTAATTCTAATGACGGACTCATCGAGCAAGTCGGTGCCGTTATGCAAGATAACGAAACAGGAGCCATTTTAAGCTTTGTCGGTGGTCGTGACTTTGAAGAGGAATCATTTAACCTTGCCACACAAGCGAGACGCTCCGTCGGTTCAACGGTAAAACCGTTAATGCCTTTTGCTTCGGCAATGGAACGAGGCATCGTGCAACCGGGTGTCGTTGTTCCAGACGTGCCAACGAATTACCGCGGTGGAGGCACGTTCAGTAATTTTGGAGGCGGCTACGCAGGCATTCCATCTGTTCGAGATACAATTACCAACTCAAGGAACACGCCTTCAGTGCGAACGTTATGGGAATTGCCTGAAGAAGAAACGTATGATGAGCTTCTGCAACTCGGGTACAGACCACAAGAGGATCATTTATTGCAATCCTACGCACTTGGTTCTTTTACTGCAACGGTAGAACAGAACACGAATGCGCTGTCGACGCTCGCGACTGGCGGAACACGGAATCATTCCTACATGATTGATCGGATTGAAACTCATACTGGTGAAATCATTTATGAACATGAGTCTGAACAAACCGACGTCTTCTCGCCTCAAACAGCCTATCTTGCCATTGATATGATGCGAGATGTCGTTTCGAGCGGTACAGCATCACGGATCCCAGGGCTCACGAACTTTGGTGGGGATTGGGCAGGAAAAACCGGTACATCTCAATACACGTACGATTATTGGTTTGTCGGAATGAACCCGAAAGTTAGTTTTGGCGTTTGGCTCGGTTATTCTGAGCATCGATCACTACAAGGAGATTACGCGCCTCGTAATCAACAATTATGGGCAACACTGATGAACGCTGCGGTCGATGCAGATTCTGATGCTGTTCTTACAGATGATCGCTTTTCACAACCTGATGGCATTGTTCGTCAATCGATTTGTGGGGTGAGTGGATTACTTCCGTCACAAGCATGTTATGATGCAGGTCTCGTCAATACAGACCTCTTTAATAGCGCCCATTTACCATCAGACTATGATGATTCCTTAAGTGGTACTCGCTACGTGACAATTAGCGGTGAAAGCTATCTTGCGTATGACGATACACCGAATGAATTTACAGACACTGGCTTCTCGGTTAACTCTACGTTCTTTAGTGGCGTTGACATTAGCAACTACTTGCCGGATAACTTGAGCGGTAACCTCGTACCAGAACGGGATGCTCCAGTTGTTGATGGCAATCCATCTGAGGTGATAGGCATCAGTTCTAGCGGAGGCACAATTAGTTGGTCTCAGCACGGTGCTGGAGATATTGTCGGCTATAGAATTTACACAGCCAGTGGTCAACATGTTGCTAGTGTAAAAGGCAACACAACAACGAGTTACTCAGGCATTTCTCCTGGTCAAAGTTACTATGTAGCTGCTGTAGATACGTTAGGACGTCAGTCAGGAGCATCAGCAGTAACCGAATCTGCACCTGAAGAGCCTACTGAAGAAGAACCATCAGAGTCAGAAGCACCGGAAGAAGATGTTCCCGGTGATAGTGATGGTGAAGGCGAAAACGGTAACGGTGACAGTAATGGTGATGATAACGCCCCTCCAGAAGAAACACCACCTAATGGAGATGACGAAGACGATGAACCAACTGAACCTGAGCCAGAACCTGAACCTGACGATCCACCAACAACGGATACGTAAAAACTATAAAAAACCGCCACTCATTTAAGAATGAGTGGCGGTTTTTTTT
>JIBW01000010.1 GCA_012970285.1 Bacillaceae bacterium JMAK1 | reverse complement strand
TAAGCGAATTAAAGCAATAAAAGCTAGCGCTTCTATTATATAGAAGTACGAGCCTCGTTGGCACCCCCGTGCGAACGAAAAAAGGAATTACTTTCAATGGAGAGTTTGATCCTGGCTCAGGACGAACGCTGGCGGCATGCCTAATACATGCAAGTCGAGCGGACCCGAGGTGCTTGCACCTCAATGGGTCAGCGGCGGACGGGTGAGTAACACGTGGGCAACCTGCCCAACAGACTGGGATAACTCCGGGAAACCGGAGCTAATACCGGATGCCCTCTTTTCACCACCTGGTGAAAAGAGAAAAGGCGGTTTCGGCCGTCACTGTTGGATGGGCCCGCGGCGCATTAGCTAGTTGGTGAGGTAATGGCTCACCAAGGCGACGATGCGTAGCCGACCTGAGAGGGTGATCGGCCACACTGGAACTGAGACACGGTCCAGACTCCTACGGGAGGCAGCAGTAGGGAATCATCCGCAATGGGCGAAAGCCTGACGGTGCAATGCCGCGTGAGTGATGAAGGTTTTCGGATCGTAAAGCTCTGTTGTGAGGGAAGAACAAGTTCGGGAGGAAATGCCCGAGCCGTGACGGTACCTCACCAGAAAGCCACGGCTAACTACGTGCCAGCAGCCGCGGTAATACGTAGGTGGCAAGCGTTGTCCGGAATTATTGGGCGTAAAGGGCACGCAGGCGGTTCTTTAAGTCTGATGTGAAAGGCTGTGGCTCAACCACAGAATTGCATTGGAAACTGGAGAACTTGAGTGCAGAAGAGGAGAGTGGAATTCCACGTGTAGCGGTGAAATGCGTAGATATGTGGAGGAACACCAGTGGCGAAGGCGACTCTCTGGTCTGTAACTGACGCTGAGGTGCGAAAGCGTGGGGAGCAAACAGGATTAGATACCCTGGTAGTCCACGCCGTAAACGTTGAGTGCTAGGTGTTAGGGGTTTCGATACCCGTAGTGCCGAAGCAAACGCATTAAGCACTCCGCCTGGGGAGTACGACCGCAAGGTTGAAACTCAAAGGAATTGACGGGGGCCCGCACAAGCGGTGGAGCATGTGGTTTAATTCGACGCAACGCGAAGAACCTTACCAGGTCTTGACATCCTTTGATCGCTCTAGAGATAGAGTTTTCCCTTCGGGGACAAAGTGACAGGTGGTGCATGGTTGTCGTCAGCTCGTGTCGTGAGATGTTGGGTTAAGTCCCGCAACGAGCGCAACCCTTGACCTTAGTTGCCAGCATTCAGTTGGGCACTCTAAGGTGACTGCCGGTGACAAACCGGAGGAAGGCGGGGATGACGTCAAATCATCATGCCCCTTATGACCTGGGCTACACACGTGCTACAATGGACGGTACAACGGGAAGCGAAGCCGCGAGGTGGAGCCAATCCTAAAAAGCCGTTCTCAGTTCGGATTGTAGGCTGCAACTCGGCTACATGAAGCTGGAATCGCTAGTAATCGCGGATCAGCATGCCGCGGTGAATACGTTCCCGGGCCTTGTACACACCGCCCGTCACACCACGAGAGCCAGCAACACCCGAAGTCGGTGAGGCAACCGTTTACGGAGCCAGCCGCCGAAGGTGGGGCCGGTGATTGGGGTGAAGTCGTAACAAGGTATCCCTACCGGAAGGTGGGGATGGATCACCTCCTTTCTATGGAGACTTACTTTCCCTGAGCGGGAAAGATAAGATACGCCCTCTCGTTATGAGAGGGCAGGAAATCGCTTAATCTTTCATTCAGTTTTGAGTGGGCAACTACTCAAATTGTAAATTACCATGATCCAGCTATGGCCAAGCACCATGATGGAGAATGGCACATTCGTTCTTTGAAAACTGAATAACGGAAAGCATGAAAAGACATGACCGGGTTGATCGATTGAGATGTGCAAACATCTTAACGAACAACCGACCTAGCGTGATCTTAAATGATCAAACCATTAAAAGAACCTGTGGTTAAATGAAGAAGGGCGCACGGTGAATGCCTTGGCACTAGGAGCCGATGAAGGACGCGACGAACAGCGATATGCTTCGGGGAGTTGTAAGTATACCTTGATCCGAAGATTTCCGAATGGGGAAACCCACTACTTTTCACAGAGTAGTACTTGTTAGTGAATACATAGCTAATAAGAGGCAGACCCGGAGAACTGAAACATCTTAGTACCCGGAGGAAGAGAAAGCAAACGCGATTTCCTTAGTAGCGGCGAGCGAAACGGAACATAGCCCAAACCAAGTGGCTTGCCACTTGGGGTTGTAGGACACTCTATACGGAGTTACAAAGAAACGAAATAGATGAAGCGACCTGGAACGGTCCATCACAGAAGGTAAGAATCCTGTAATCGAAATTTCGTTTCCTCTTGAGTGGATCCTGAGTACGGCGGGACACGAGAAATCCCGTCGGAAGCAGGGAGGACCATCTCCCAAGGCTAAATACTACCTAGTGACCGATAGTGAACCAGTACCGTGAGGGAAAGGTGAAAAGCACCCCGGAAGGGGAGTGAAAGAGATCCTGAAACCGTGTGCCTACAAGTAGTCAGAGCCCGTTAAGGGGTGATGGCGTGCCTTTTGTAGAATGAACCGGCGAGTGACGTGTACGTGCAAGGTTAAGTTGAAGAGACGGAGCCGCAGCGAAAGCGAGTCTGAATAGGGCGAACTAGTACGTGAACGTCGACCCGAAACCGTGTGATCTACCCATGTCCAGGGTGAAGGTCGGGTAACACCGACTGGAGGCCCGAACCCACGTAGGTTGAAAGCTGCGGGGATGAGGTGTGGGTAGGGGTGAAATGCCAATCGAACACGGAGATAGCTGGTTCTCCCCGAAATAGCTTTAGGGCTAGCCTCGGTTTGAGAATCCTGGAGGTAGAGCACTGATTGGATGAGGGGTCCCTACCGGATTACCGAGTTCAGTCAAACTCCGAATGCCAGTGATTTATGACCGGGAGTCAGACGGCGAGTGCTAAGATCCGTCGTCAAGAGGGAAACAGCCCAGATCACCAGCTAAGGTCCCAAAGTGTGTGTTAAGTGGGAAAGGATGTGGCGTTGCTTAGACAACCAGGATGTTGGCTTAGAAGCAGCCACCATTGAAAGAGTGCGTAATAGCTCACTGGTCGAGTGACGCTGCGCCGAAAATGTACCGGGGCTAAACACACCACCGAAGCTGTGGCAACTCTTTAGAGTTGGGTAGGGGAGCGTTCTGTAGGCAGAGAAGGTTGACCGTGAGGACAGCTGGAGCGTACAGAAGTGAGAATGCCGGTATGAGTAGCGAAAAGAAGGGTGAGAATCCCTTCCGTCGAAAATCTAAGGTTTCCTGAGGAAGGCTCGTCCGCTCAGGGTTAGTCGGGTCCTAAGCTGAGGCCGAAAGGCGTAAGCGATGGCAAACTGGTTGAAATTCCAGTACCACCTTGTCTCTGTTTGAACAATGGGGGGACGCAGAAAGGTAGGGAGAGCGTACAATTGGATGTGCGTCGAAGCGTACGAGGCCGTTGGATAGGCAAATCCGTCCAACATATAAGGCTGAGTCGTGATAGCGAAAGGGCATAGCGCCCTTGAGTCCCTGATCCTCCGCTGCCGAGAAAAGCCTCTAGTGAGGAGACAGGTGCCCGTACCGCAAACCGACACAGGTAGATGGGATGAGAATTCTAAGACGCGCGGGAGAACTCTCGTTAAGGAACTCGGCAAAATGACCCCGTAACTTCGGGAGAAGGGGTGCTCCTTGGGGTGAATAGCCCTGGGGAGCCGCAGTGAAAAGGCCCAAGCGACTGTTTATCAAAAACACAGGTCTCTGCGAAGTCGTAAGACGAAGTATAGGGGCTGACACCTGCCCGGTGCTGGAAGGTTAAGAGGAGGACTTAGCTTCGGCGAAGGTTCGAATTGAAGCCCCAGTAAACGGCGGCCGTAACTATAACGGTCCTAAGGTAGCGAAATTCCTTGTCGGGTAAGTTCCGACCCGCACGAAAGGTGCAACGACTTGGGCACTGTCTCAACGAGAGACCCGGTGAAATTATAGTACCTGTGAAGATGCAGGTTACCCGCGACAGGACGGAAAGACCCCATGGAGCTTTACTGCAGCTTGATATTGGGTTTGGGCACAGCTTGTACAGGATAGGTAGGAGCCTTGGAAACCGGAGCGCTAGCTTCGGTGGAGGCGCTGGTGGGATACTACCCTTGCTGTGTTGGAATCCTAACCTCGAACCGTGATCCGGTTCAGGAACAGTGTCTGGTGGGCAGTTTGACTGGGGCGGTCGCCTCCTAAAGAGTAACGGAGGCGCCCAAAGGTTCCCTCAGAATGGTTGGAAATCATTCG
>JIBW01000001.1 GCA_012970285.1 Bacillaceae bacterium JMAK1 | reverse complement strand
ACGGATACGTAAAAACTATAAAAAACCGCCACTCATTTAAGAATGAGTGGCGGTTTTTTTATTCTTATCAATCGTCATCCATTGTCGATAAATCTCCAGTCGGTAAATCAAGCTCCCAAGCTTTCAAGACGCGGCGCATAATCTTACCACTTCTCGTCTTTGGTAATTTGTCACGGAATTCAATTTCACGAGGTGCAGCGTGTGCTGCAAGCCCTTTCTTTACGAACACTCGAATATCTTCTTTAAGTTCATCACTCACTTCATGACCTGAGCGCAACGCAACAAATGCTTTAATGATTTCTCCTCGAACAGGGTCTGGCTTCCCAATGACACCCGCTTCAGCAACAGCAGGGTGTTCAACGAGCTTGCTTTCAACTTCAAACGGGCCAACTCGCTCCCCTGAAGTCATAATCACATCATCAACTCGCCCTTGGAACCAGAAATAACCGTCTTCATCCATGTACGCAGAATCACCAGATACGTACCAACCATCAATTTCAAAATAACTTTGATACTTTTCTTCGTTCTTCCAAATCGTACGCATCATCGATGGCCAACCTTTCTTAATAGCAAGGTTACCCATTCGGTTCGGAGGAAGCACATTCCCTTGATCATCGATGATTGCAGCTTCAACACCTGGGAATGGTTTCCCCATCGATCCTGGCTTTATCGTCATTGCCGGGAAGTTCGTAATCATCATCCCGCCAGTCTCTGTCATCCACCACGTATCATGAATACGTTGACCAAACGCTTCTGCACCCC
Organism: Bacillaceae bacterium JMAK1; assembly: GCA_012970285.1. Classification (GTDB taxonomy): domain Bacteria; phylum Bacillota; class Bacilli; order Bacillales; family Marinococcaceae; genus Geomicrobium_A. Next base: position 88,852 of record JIBW01000001.1, on the reverse strand, counting down.
AGCGAACAACTTCTGCGTTCAGTGGTTCTCCTACACTGAGGACATGACGCAAGCTTGAAAGATCATACTGTTTAATTACATCGTCTCCAGCGCTCATGAGCATACGAAATGCCGTAGGTGCACTGTACCAGACCGTAACGTTGTATTTCTGAATTGTGCTATACCAATCTTCTGGACTAAAACGTCCGCCACGTACAACGTTTGTAACTCCGTTTAACCAAGGTCCAAAAATACCATAAGATGTACCTGTCACCCAACCTGGGTCAGCTGTACACCAATACACATCGTCTTCTTTTAAGTCGAGCACCCATTTAGCTGTTTGATAATGCTGAAGCATTGCACCGTGAACGTGCAAGACCCCTTTAGGCATTCCCGTCGATCCTGACGTGTAATGCAAAATTAAGCCGTCTTCTTTATCGACCCACTCAACTTCAGCATCTTCAGATGCTTTATTAAGCTTCGCTTGGAAATCAATAACGCCATCCTTCTCATCGACGTCTTTTCCTTGAATAAACACATGTTCTAAATTCGGTAGTTCAGATACTGGAACTCGCTCAATCAATTCTGGCGTCGTCACGATGGCTTTCGCTTCACTGTTCTCGAGACGATCGCGTACTGCACCTTCCATAAATGCTTCAAACAACGGTCCAATAATTGCACCAATCTTAATCGCACCGAGTGCAGCAAAGTACAATTCTGGAGAACGGGACATGAAAATAAATACACGATCGCCCTTTTTAATTCCTGCATCCTTAAATACGTTAGCTGCTCGGTTCGACATCCGCTTCATGTCTTCAAACGTATACGACTCATCACGATTTGCATCACTATATAAAAGAGCAATTTTATTCTTCGTTTGCTCATCTTCTGCGTAGCGGTCAATGGCTTCATAGGCCAAGTTCACCTTACCAGTTTGATGGAAAGAAAAATGTTTCTCGACTTCAGTCCAATCGAATTGTTTCACCATTTCGTCATAGCTTTGAAGATTCGGATTGCCACCTTTTGGTGGAAGCGTTTGCATTTCCATGTTTATCTCTCCTTCTTTAATGGTAAATTAGCCATATACACTATTTTTAGTAACCACCATTGATTATTTCTCATTATACGCACTATTCTTATATGAATCAATTTATAATGTTGAAAATTTGTCAAATTTTTTACAAACAATTGTTAAATTCACCTATGCGTATTACGATACTTCTTTTTTCTAAATGTAGTATAATAAAATTAACTACTTGTAAAGGTGATGGCATGATTCATAAAAAGACCTATTATTCTGAAGAGCTTAACGTTAATGACAATCTCGTCTTATTAGAAGGTCCAATATGCGGAGCACACCTTAAGAATTATGATTTCCATCCAGGGTTAGTAGCATTTCGTCAACCTGAAGCACAGAAAGAAGCTTTAGTGGGAATTGCCGATCTTCCTGAAGGTCGAATTATCGCCGCAGTACATCGCAATACCGTCGTAGGTTACGTTACATTTGTTTATCCAGATCCTCTTGAACGATGGTCTGAGAGCCCTCTAGACAATTTATTGGAACTCGGTGCTGTTGAAGTCGCATTCGAGTATCGCGGGGGAAAAGTTGGAAGTAAATTGATTCAACTTGCAATGCAAGATGATGCAATGGAAGACTACATCATTATTACGACTGAGTACTATTGGCATTGGGACTTGAAGAACAGTGGCCTTTCCGTTTGGGAATATCGTAAACTTATGGAGAAAATGATGAACTCCGGTGGGCTCTATTGGATGGCAACGGATGATCCAGAAATAAGTTCTCACCCTGCCAACTGTTTAATGGTTCGTTTTGGAAAGCGTGTTCCAATGGAGGACGTGCAAGAATTCGATAACATTCGCTTCGTTAACCGTTTTATGTATTAGAACTTATCAGAGGTGATCGACGTGCTAGTTGAGGATATGATGAGAAAACCGATTCATACGCTACAAGAGACGAACTCGATTGAAGACGCTGTAAAGATGATGGAACGTGAACGAATTCGTCATATTCCAATCGTCAATCACTCCAATGAGCTAATCGGAATTATTTCAGACCGAGATATCCGTGACAGTAAGCACTCTATCTTTCTTCGAGAACAGTCGGACGAAATTCTTACAAGACCCCTTCACAACATTATGAAGCGTGATGTGTTTACTGCACATCCTCTTGATTTTGTTGAAGATATCGCTAGTATGTTAAGCGAACAGCAAATTAGCGCGGCACCTGTAACTGTCCAAAAGCAACTTGTTGGTATGATTACAGGTCGCGACCTACTAGACACGCTCGTTCGTTTAACCGGTGCAGATCAACCGAGCAGTCAACTTGAAATCAAAGTGAAAGACATTAGCGGTACACTTGCCGAAGTCGCAACAATTTTCCATAAACATGGGGTGAACATTACGAGTGTGCTTGTGTATCCTCATAAAGATGGGATTGCTAAAGTGTTGACATTTCGAGTTCAAATTATGGATCCAAGACCGGCCATAAACGAGCTCAAAGAAAAAGGGTACGAGCTTATGAGCCCGTCGGTACCAGGGTTATTCGATGAGTAAACGCGATGCCATTTTCATTTATAATCATGAACAATTGCCATATGAATTCTCAAAAGAACATCCGTTTAGTCCGTTGCGACAAGTTTTAACAGTCGATCTACTTCGATCGCTAGATGCCATTTCTGACGACGATATGATCCACTCGAAATCCGCAAGTGACGATCAAATTTGCTTGTTTCATGATCACTCATTTATGGAAGCGGTTAAACACGCTGGTAATGAGGATCTTGGTAACGGTAGCTTAGAGAAATATGGACTCGGAACGGAAGACACACCGGTTTTTAAAGACATGCACCTGGCGGCTTCTAACCTCGTTGGTGGAACCATTCGGGCAGCTCATGAAGTCATGGAAGGGAAAGTACTTCATGCAGCTCACTTAGGAGGCGGACTACACCACGGTTTCCGAGGGAAAGCGTCAGGGTTTTGTATTTACAACGACACAGCAATTGCGATTCGCTATTTGCGTGAACGCTACGACGTAAAAGTTCTCTACATCGATACAGACGCCCATCACGGTGATGGTGTGCAATGGGCATTTTACGATGATCCAAATGTGATGACCGTCTCTATCCATGAAACAGGACGTTATTTGTTCCCTGGTACCGGTGCAATTACTGAAAAAGGGAATGGTAAGGGATACGGGTTTTCACTCAACATCCCCGTCGATGCTTTTACTGAAGATGATTCGTTTATTTATTGTTATGAAACAGCTGTGCGAGAAGCTTGCAAATTCTTTAAACCGGATATTATCGTTTCACAAAACGGCGCTGATGCTCATCATTTTGATCCATTGACACACCTATCAACAACGATGGAGACATTTTATGCGGTTCCCCGTCTTGCCCATGAACTCGCTCATGAATATTGTGAAGGTCGTTGGGTAGCTGTCGGAGGTGGAGGATATGATTGGTGGCGCGTCGTTCCGAAAGCTTGGTCGCTCGTCTGGCTTGAGATGACGAATCAAACGTCTAAAGCTGCCGGCAATTTACCTCAGGATTGGCTCACGAAGTGGAAAGAAAAAGCTCATCCAACCAAGCTCATTGAATCGTGGACAGAACCTTCTTCTATGAGGCCCAAGATTCCACGTAAGCTTGAGATTGAGGAGAAGAACAAAAATACGTTAGAGAAAGCATTATATTATATACGAGAAAACCAATAAGCATCTGCCTACTAGTAGGCAGATGCTTATTGGTTTTCATCGGCAGTCGTACGATCTGTGATCATGACGACAACTCTACGGTTTTTCTGCATGTTTTCTCTTGAATCGTTCGGTACGAGAGGTCGCGTATCAGCATATCCTGTCGCTCTAAACCGTCCAGGTTCGACCTTTTCACTACGTTCTGTAATGTAGCGTATCACACTACTAGCCCGAGCTCCTGATAACTCCCAGTTTGAAGGATAACGATACGTCTCAATAGGACGATTATCTGTATGTCCCTCTACTTCAATATAGTAATCAGGGACCCCTTTTATAATGCTTACGATTTGATCTAAAAATGGTTTAGCTTCTGACAAGATGAGCGCTTCTCCTGAATTAAATAAGAGCTGTTCTTGCAAGATTAGAGTGATACCGCGATCATCCTGAATCGTTTGAATCATGTCACCGAGGTCGTGTTCAATTAAGTATTCATCGATATATTCTTTTACCTCAGTAAAATGATCAACGTCCTCCTCTTCATCAGTGAGCTGTTCAATTTGCTCATCTTCAAATTCCGTAATTGAGGATAGTTCATCCATAATACTCGTTCCAGAAAATGACTCTGACAAAGCTTGGAAGCGTTGTGCATCTACATTTGATATAGAAAATAACATGATGAAGAAGACGAGAATAATTAGCACCATATCTGAAAATGTAACGAGCCAGCCTCTTCCTTGATCGCTTTCTCCACCCTCGGATCTACGCCTCATTTACGATCGCTCCTGAGCCACTTAAATTCTCAAAACGATGCTTTTCTTTACGGACGAACGCCTCAAGCTTCTCTTCAAGAATCTTAGGATTCTGACCAGATTGAACGCCAATAACGCCCTCGATAATAATTTCTTTTGCAAACACTTCTGCTTCGGTTTTTGCTTGCAGCTTACTTGCAAGTGGATTAAAGAACAAGTTCGAAGCAAGTGATCCATAAAGCGTCGTTAACATTGCTAGTGCCATACTCGGCCCAAGTGCTGCCGGATCGTTCATATCATTTAGCATAATGACGAGCGCTACAATTGTACCGACCATCCCCCAAGCAGGTGCATACTCACCAGCTTTCTCAAGCATTCTTCTGCCTTTGCGATGTCTTTCTTCAATTGCAATTACTTCAGCCATCATAATGTCTTTAATGACTTCTGGTTCAACACCATCGACTGCAAGACCAATTCCTTTTTTTATGAATGGTTGTTCCACTTCATTCTCAATATGTAAATCTAGCGAAAGTAAGCCTTCACGTCTCGCTTTTGTGGAAAGGTCGATAAACGTTTCATTTAATTGTTGGAGATTAATTTCGTCTCTTCTAAAGCCTTCTCTCAAAACAGACGGTAATCTCATTAAATCTTCCCATGTAAAGTTGACGAGAAGTGCAGCAAACACACCACCAACAACGATAAAAATGGAGGCTAGCTGAATGAAAAGAACAATTCCGTCTAACCCAGTAATGGAATAGATCGCGAGGGTTACGACGACAAGCCCAGCAAGTAGACCAATAGGCGTTAGGATATCAAATTTTCTTGTCATGAATGTAGCCTCCTATTTCTTGGTGAAGATTATGCTTTTGTCGAATTTCGATACTCTAGACGGTGCGGAAGAACGACAACCTCATCAGAAACTTCTTCTTTATTCATAAACTTAGTTAAAAGCCTCATAGAAACAGCACCGATATCATACATCGGCTGTACGACCGTCGTTAATGTCGGGCGAACCATCGTTGCAAGACGAGTGTTATCAAACCCAACGACTTCGACGTCTTCAGGTACGTTAATTCCTTGGTCTTGAAGACCATGAATAACACCAAGTGCCATCTCATCAGTAGCAACGAAAATCGCAGACGGGCGCTTATCTTTTGCAAGAAGTTGTTGAACGGCTTCGATGGCAGAGTCGTACGTATAATCACCGATCGCAATTAGTGATTCATCGAAATCCATGCCTTTACTACTTAAGGCATCTTTGTATCCTCTAAACTTCTGATAGCCGTTTACTGGATCTTCAAGTGAACCAGATACCATTCCAATGCTCTCATGCCCTTTTTCAATGAGCATCATGACTGCATCTTTGGCTGCTTGAACGTAGTCAATGTTTACAGATGGAAAATCACCATCTTCATGGAATGTTGCTGCAAGGACGACTGGAACGTGTGAACGATTAAGTTGCTCAGCATGCTCTTCAGTAATTTCTCCACCCATAAATAAAATTCCATCGACTTGCTTTTCAAGCAAGGTGTTTACAAGGTGAATTTCTTTTTCCTTGTTGTTATCCGAATTACAAAGAATAATATTATATTTGTACATCGTTGCAATATCCTCAATACCCCTCGCTAACTCCGAGAAGAAAATACTCGAGATATCTGGAATAATAACACCAACAGTCGTTGTTCTTTTGCTGGCGAGCCCCCTTGCAACGGCATTCGGTCGGTATTCTAGTTTCTGAATGGCATCAAGAACTTTCGTTCTCGTTGCAGGTTTCACATTTGGGTTTCCATTCACTACGCGCGAGACGGTAGCCATTGAAACACCAGCTTCCGCTGCAACATCATAAATTGTCGTACTCAATGGTAGACCTCCTTAAATACAAGCTTTCATTTCGTTTTCATAGGATAATCATACGATAACTAATAGAGGTCTGCAAATGCTTCTTTGTTTATATCGACAAGAGAAGACAGATGTTTAGCCCTCATTCATTACATCCACCTTCTATTATTTCCTGAAAGCCTTCCATACAAACCTGTTAACGTATGGGAGACATAAAAACCGTCCATACTTTAAGATGTGACAATTACGAGACATTTCGTCAATTTAACTGGAAACGATGCATGTCTCAATATAAAACTGGTATGATAGAAAGTGCTTTGAAATCAAACTAGAGGTGATGGAGATGCCTCCAATTGTTCTATGGACAGTATTTAACCCTTTAATTACATTTTTGGTTGGTTTTGTAGTCGGAAATATACTTACTGATAAAAAAATTAAATGGGTCGTCGGCGTCATTATGTTCACGGCTTTTCATCTGTTTATCGTTTTTGTGAATCGACTTGATTTTGCAGATGTCAGTACGTGGATCTACTTAATCTTATACAACATTACAGGATTCGTCGGAATTCAGATGGCTGCTTTTCGTAAAAAGAAGTATTCATAAGTAACGACGTACCAAGAAAAAAGGGAAACCATCAAATTGATGGTTTCCCTTTTTCTTTAATTGTTCGCTTTTGCTACAACGTCTTTTAGTAAATTTGATTCTCGAAGTGTCGTTACGAACTCGTTAAATTCTGCGATATCCATTTGCTGAGCAGAATCAGATAATGCGACTGCAGGATCTGGGTGAACTTCTGCCATAACTGCATCCGCTCCAATAGCAAGTGCTGCCTTTGCTGCTGGCAATAGAAGATCACGTCGTCCTGTAGAATGCGTTACGTCAGCAAGCACTGGTAAATGTGTTTCTTGCTTTAAAATTGGAATCGCTGAAATGTCTAATGTGTTACGTGTAGCCGTCTCGTACGTTCGAATACCACGCTCACAAAGCATTAGATTCGTATTACCTCTTGATAACACGTATTCTGCTGCATGAATAAATTCTGAAATGGTTGCAGAAAGTCCACGCTTTAAAAGTACTGGTTTATTTGTCATACCGACTTCTTTAAGAAGTTCAAAGTTGTGCATATTGCGGGCACCAATTTGAATAACATCTACGTAATCAAGTGCCGTTTCGATGTCATTAGGAGATACGATTTCACTAATAACAGCCATATCGTATTCATCTCCGGCTTTTTTCAAGATCTTCAGGCCTTCAACACCTAGACCTTGGAAGTCATATGGAGATGTTCTCGGCTTAAATGCACCACCTCTTAGTAGTGAGATGCCACGTTCTTTAAGTGCTTTTGCTACAGTTAATACTTGCTCTTCGCTTTCAACAGAACAAGGACCTGCAATTAGCTTCTGTACACCGTCTCCAATCAATGTATCTTTAACATTGACGACTGTATTCTCAGGGTGTTTCTTTCTTGAAACGAGAAGCGTCTTCTGCTCATCTTCACCCATAAGTTCTAGACTTGCCTTGAACACTTGCTTGAATAGATGTTGCAGTGTAGTCGTTTCAAATGGTCCTTCGTTTTCTTCAGCAATTAGATCCAACATTTTCCGTTCACGAACTGGATCGAATCGCTTTGTACCTGCTTTACTTTTCACTCCACCAATCTTTTGAACGAGGTCTCCACGCTCATTCAAAAGTTTGAGCAATTCCATATTCTTATCGTCTAGCTTTGCGCGTAGCTGGTCCAACTCTTCATGACTCATTCCTGATCCCTCTCCTATCTTTATCTATTCTGTGATTTGTGATTGTAGCCATTATAACTGATCTTCAAACCGATGTCACGAACTTTTCTTTATTTGTTAGACGCTTTTAAGCGTTAAAGCGATAAATGGGATTTTCTTCTTTTTTATCACTCTATGCAATTACGTAAAAAACGATCGTTCAAGAAGAACGATCGTTTTCCAAGTTTTATCCTTTTGTTGCATCACGTAAAGCATCTTTCTTGATGTCATAATGTGATTTTGACCAAATGACATCAAATTCTTTTAACAACAAAGCTTGAGGAGATTCATGTTTAATACTCCACTCATCTGCAACCCAGTTTGAGAGCGACCGCGAGTCTTGTACATGCAAGTAATAAACGGGAATTCCCGTGTCATTTTCTTCGTCAAAGGCTTTTAATTCTTCGTAAGCCGCTTCACTAATTGGACACGTCGTACTGTTTTTAAAAAGAAAAATCTTCTCATGTTGAGCAAATGCTTGCTCAATCTCTTGTTCAGTCGTTACTTGTTGCATTGGTAACCTCCGAATTAATTCTTCACCTTGTCTTTAAGGTTCCCGACTTCTTCTTTAACGGTATCAGAAATTTCTTCACCAGAGTCTTTCAATTCATTTGATAGTTCATCTGCAAGCTCTTCAGCAGACTTCTTTGTAGAAGCAGCATCTTCTTTTAGTTGACCTGTCGCATCTTTAATGCGATCAACAACTTGCGTAGATTGATCAGAAACTGTCTTTGCTACATTTTGTGTTTTGTCGATCGCAGCGTTTGCGAACTCACTGCTCTTCTCGTAAGCTGCATTCGTAAATTCGTACGTTTTGTCTTTCGCAGTTGATGCGCCTTCACTAATGTCTCCACGAAGTTCTTTACCTGACTTTGGAGCGAATAGCAATGCTGCAGAAGCCCCTACGATACCACCGATAAGCGTTCCAATTAAAAAGTCTTTCGTATTCATATCACTCATGTTAAAGTCCTCCTCAGTTCATAATTAGTCGTTCTTACGATTGTTTACGTTTTTGCCACTTTGCATACAGGTCGATTGCTGCATTACCCCACTGCACGAATTGCGAAACTTGAGGTGCTTGGCGTTCAGCCTCAACCGAAGCCCGGTTCGTAATCGTATGGAGCGAATGGTTCAACTTCTCCGACATCTTGCCAAGTTCATCTGCCGTTTGGAATAAGCCATTTAATGACTCAGACTTCCCTTCAACATCCTCAGCAATTCGGTTCGTCGTTTTCATGAGGTGATCGACTTCGGTCGTTATGCCTTGAAGCTGTTTTTCGACAGCACTGGATGTGTTGCCTAATTGTTCAACCACCCCCTGAACAGACTTAAGCGTTTTGATGATATAGAAGATTAACACGACAATTGCAATGGCTACAATTGCCACACTTATGTATACAATCGTCACCCAACTCGCCTCCCTCTTATTTTTCATTCCCACGATTTTCAGTTTTAAAACCCTTATTTAGCTTGTCCATTGTATAGTGATACAGGCAGTCGAGCGACTGCCTGTATCCGTTATACTTTATTTGAGAATTGTGCCTCGTACCGCTTTTGATATTTAGACACATCTCCAGCACCCATAAATAAGAGTACACTATCATCGTGTTTCGTATGGGAAAGAATGTCATCTTCTTTCAGGAGTTGAGCATTTTCAATTCGTTGTTGCAAATCTTCAACGGTAAGCTGTCCTTGCTTCTCTCTCGTTGAACCAAAGATGTCACATAAATACACATGATCTGCTTCTGAAAGTGAATCAGCAAAATCTTGTAAAAAAGCAAATGTACGCGTAAACGTATGCGGTTGGAAAATCGCAACAATATCCTTATTCGGATACTTCGCTTTCGCTGACTCAATCGTTGCTCGAATTTCAGTAGGATGATGCGCATAGTCATCAATCAACACTTGTGATCCCCACGTTTTCTCAGTGAAACGACGCTTTACACCTGGGAATGTTGCAAGTTGCTCTTTCATAATCGAAACAGGCGTTTCTTCATAATGACATAACGCAATAACTGCCAATGCATTTAATACATGGTGTTTCCCGTAACCTGGAATCGTAAAACGTTCAAAGAAATCTCCACGGATGGTTACGTCAAAATGAGTGCCTTTTTCATCTGTCGTAATGTTTTCGGCATTAAAGTCATGTTTTCCTTCTATTCCATAATAAACAATTGGAACAGGAGCATTTAACGCTTGAAGATATTCGTCATCCCCGCAAGCAATTATTGCTTTATTGACTTGGGACGCCATTTGATTAAATGCCTCAAATACATCTTCTACGTTCTTAAAGTAATCCGGATGATCGAAGTCAATGTTCGTCATGATTGCATAGTCCGGATGATAGTTTAGAAAATGACGTCGGTATTCACAAGCTTCGAACACGAAGAACGTACTGTCTTGTTCTCCTTTACCTGTGCCATCACCGATTAAATAGGACGTTGGTCTAAACGCACCTAATACGTGTGATAATAATCCAGTTGTAGTCGTTTTCCCGTGTGCCCCAGTTACAGCAATCGATGTGTACTTAGAAGCAAATTCACCGAGAAATGTCGGATAAGGTTGTACTTTCACACCCATCGCATTGGCTTGTTGGATCTCTTCGTGATCCTCTGTATATGCCGCTGACGCAACAATCTCTTGGTTATTGTTCACATTATCTTTGTCAAAAGCTAAAATCGGAATGCCGCGCTCTTCTAACGGGCGCTGGGTAAAGAAATGTTGGTCGACATCTGAGCCTTGAACATCTTCATTCATATCATGAAGAATTTGCGCAAGTGCGCTCATCCCCGAACCTTTTATACCGATAAAGTGGTAACTCGTCATTAATACGGACCTCCAAACTTGAACATCTCCACGATTCGGAGCTGTTCTACCTACATTAGGCAGTTGTCTCTTTGTGTTTGTGCGCATATCATTATAGCAAAAACCGATACAAGAACAAAATCGACCTATTTACTTACAATTCAAGAGCGAATTTCAAGTGATGCATTATCTTATGTAACAACTTAGAATTGGAGAGTGTCCGACCAGTCGTTAAAATGTAATACGCTCCAACCGGGGATTCTCTCTTAACTTTCGTCCAGCTTTAGCTTCGTGGACACCATCTAGCATTACATTGTCTCCAGTAAACCCAATCGTCTTCTCCAATAAGCTTCGACCGACACCGTACACATTTACAGGAACCCCTGCTCGTTCATAGGCTTCAATACGTTCAGCTGTAAACCCACCACTGACCGTAATATTCACATGTTGGAACCCTTCCTCATCAAGTGCATCACGGAGTGCTTGAATGAGCGGTCCGTTCACGCCTGTTGGATCAAAGTCACCCATCTTATGTGGGTTTCTACAGAAATATTGATCAACCATATAATTCGACGTATCTAAACGAACGGAGTGCAGCTCTTTACCAAACTCTCTTGCTACTCGTAGCGAATCCGTCACTGCATCATTATTATAATCGACGAGCGCCATGAGCTGATCATCTGGGAACATTTCCTTATATGCGTGACTCGCAGCCACAACATCACCGTGAAATAGTTGGATGAGAGCGTGGGGCATCGTACCCATGCCAGATTTCCCCCACCATTCGTTCATTGCATGAGTCGCTTGTGCTTTAGATCCTCCAATAAATGCTGCATAACCATCTCCGGCTTGTTGTGTGTAGTGATCATCACGATCTCCCATAAAAATAACAGGCTTCTGTACGCCAGATGTACGCGCAGCTTTCACAACTTCATAAACATTCGTTGCGACAGAAGTCCTTCTTGAGAAGATCCCATCAATGACCCCCTCAAGAAAACCAAAATCATGATAAGCTCCTTTAATCGTTAAAACCGGTTCGAAAGGTTCAATTCGATCTCCGTCTTTCAAAGAGTGAATTTCGAGCTTTTCTGGATGATCAGCGAACGTTTGGATAAGCGCAATCGCTTCATCTGTACCACAAAGAACGGCATGCTTCTTTTGAAAAAACTGCATCGTAACAATGTTATCAGGTTTATACTTACGAATAATGTCTCTTGTTTTCAAAAAGTAAACTGCTGAAAACCAGCCTTCTCCAACACGTTCATCAAACTTAAATGTTTTGTTCGTTAATCGTTGGATTTCACCTTGCAACTTCAGTTCAATTTCCTTCATGATTTCGTGTCGACTCCTCGCGAAAGATTACAGTGATATTGTGCTTTATGTTCAATCATAGTAGATTGTGTCTATTTTCACAAGAGCCTGGTCTTGGGTTCAATCTATTCAAAAAGAGCATGCACAACTTCCTCTGACACAAGGACTTGCCTCGGTTTCGTACCGAGCGCTTCTGATACAATTCCACGCTCTTCTAACATATCCATTAATCGCGCTGCTCGGTTGTAACCGATATGAAAACGACGTTGGATACTTGACGTTGACGCGCTTCCTTGTCGAACAACAAAATAGGTGACTTCTTCTAATAAATCATCTTCAACAACATTCATTGTCGATTGCTTTGTAATCTCATCCTTTGTAAACAAGTAGTTAGGCTTTTGCCTTGCTTTCCAATAATCCGCTACTCGTTCAATTTCCTCATCATCAACAAACGTTCCTTGCAATCGAACAAAGCGAGAAGCACCATTTTCACTAAATAACATATCGCCTTTTCCAATCAATCGTTCTGCTCCGCCTGCATCTAGAATCGTACGAGAGTCTGCCATCGATGACACTGCAAACGCGGTCCTTGTAGGGATGTTTGCTTTAATCAACCCAGTAATAACATCTACCGAAGGACGTTGTGTTGCGACGAGCAAATGAATGCCACACGCTCGTGCTTTTTGTGCAATTCGACAAATGTACTCTTCTACATCTTGTGGAGAGACCATCATTAAATCTGCAAGCTCATCAATCACGATAACAAGGTAAGGCAGTTTGTCCTTACGCTCTGCTTTGCGGTTGTACCCTGAGATGTCACGTACACCTGCTTTTGCAAACAGTTGATACCTTCTTTCCATCTCCTCAACGCTCCACTTTAACGTCATCGTCGCTTCTTTCGGATCAGTAACAACAGGAGCTGCGAGATGAGGAATATCTTGATAAAATGCAAGTTCAACGACTTTCGGGTCAATGAGTAACAGTTTCACCTCTTCTGGTGTAGCTTTATACAATAAGCTAAGCAAAATACTGTTTATACATACACTTTTCCCTGACCCTGTAGAACCAGCAATCAATCCGTGAGGCATTTTTTTTAGATCAATCACTGTCGGCTCTCCGCTAATGTCTAACCCTAGGGCAACTGCAAGAGGACTTTCATGTTCTAAAAACGCTTTAGATTCTAGAATTTCTCTTAAAACGACCGGATTGCGGTTTAGCTTAGGCACTTCAATACCGATCGCACTCTTCCCTGGGATTGGCGCCTCCATACGCAAGTCGATCGCAGCCATCGCAAGCTTTAAATCATCCGTTAAGTTCGTCACTTTTGTCACTTTCACACCTGGAGCTGGTTGAACTTCAAAACGAGTAACAGAAGGTCCTTCGGTAACGTCCGTTACTTTCGCATCAACGTGGAAATGTTGAAGGGTCGCTTCTAATTGCTCTTTTTGACGAATTAATTGTTCTGATGCTCCTTCTGTCTCATTGACAACAGGCTCTACAAGAAGGTCGTAAGGTGGTGGTGAGACGGGTTTTGTATCAACAAGTTCACTAGAAGTTGAAGGGTTAGCTTCTTCTTCTTTAGGTTCTTCAGAAAAGAGCGGTTTTGCTTCATCGTCGTTTTTTTGATCCTCTGTTATCGAAGGAGTAGCTTGAGACGAGAAAGTTTCTCGGGATGACTCTTTCGTTCCTTCACTTTCCTTCTTCTTTTTTCGGAGGTACGCCGCGCGATCAGACGGTGTCATCATTACGTTATATGGCAACAACGATGTAGCATCTTGATCTTGATCAGCTTCTAAGCGTTCTTCTACCTCATATGATTGTTCTGGAACCGTATTTTCTTCTATTAATTGTGCATGTTGTTCGCTGCTTGAGTCGCTTGAGATCTGATGCTCCTTCTCAATAAACATACTCTCTTCGAATTGTTGACCTTGTTCATCATCTTCAAAAACCAAAGTTTCTTCAGAATCGTTACCGTCAATCTCTCTAACTTCTTGCTTACTGGAGACGACTTCTGTCTCGTGGGGAACTTGAATGTCAGCATCCTCTTTGATGGCAGCTACAGATTCTGGTCGTTCAACTTCAACTTCTTTTGACTCATCAGGTAAGTGGCTCTGCTTCGATGCTTCATTAGGCATCTCTTCATCAACGTCTCGTACCTCGCCAAATCGATTAACAAACTCATCAGAATCGCTGTTGATCGATTCAATAGCAGCCTCATCCTGTACTTTCGCTTCATCTTCTTGTACGTCTAATTCTACGAAATGATCGTCTTGTTCTTTAATTTCATCAAATAGCCCTTTACCTTCATCTTGTTGATCTTCCTCTTGAATTAACGCTACGTCTGTACGTTCACGATCACTTAAAGTGGAAGTTACATCTGCCCCAGCCTCTTCTTGTACTACTGTTTCACTCAAGTGATCTCCCTGATCGTCTGCTTCGTTAGGCAGTTCATTTTCTTTTCGTTGACTATTTCTCGGGAAATTAAACCCATCGCTGTTTGACTCGATTTTCTTTTCTTTGGCTGTGGATTCAACAATGTGATTGTCTGCTTGTTCTTCTGTTTCATTGTAGAGCTCTTGGGCTCGCTCTTCTTGTATAAAGGCTGAATCTGGTCGTTCACTATCCCGTAGAGCATCCGCCTTCTCGTCCGTTATTTCAAATTCTTCTCGCTCGATAAGCTCGTAATCTTCCGTTTGTTCGTCGTCTCCTTGTGTAACGGATCGATAAGCTGAGTCTGATAATTCACTATCTCTCGTAGTAAACGTAGCCTGATGTTCTCGCTCTACATTTTCATTATCATGTCCGTTGTCTTGAACATGATCACGCACCCCATCAGATACTCGTTCAGCTAGATTCGTAGCGGCGACTTCATCTTCAAGTTGTAGTTGTTCATCAGATTCGATACGTCGTTTTTCGGATTGTAGGCGTTCTAAGGCTTCTTTATTTACACGCCTATACAGTGCTTGTAAATCATTATTATGGGTTGAGTCCTTACTTAAATCAGCCGTTGGCATGACTTCAGCACTCTCGTCTTCATCAACTTGTAGATTTTTCGATTTTTGAAAGCCGTGTACTGGTGAAGGAATGTTCTGTACTGAAAAGTGAGGATTATTAAAGTATTGACGCCTTTCATTAAGTGTAGGAGGCGGCGTCTTACTCGTAGACTGCTTTACGCTTTGCCTTGATTGTCTTTTTGGTTTTTCCTCTACCTTCTCAGACTTGATTGGTTGACTTTCCGACTTCTTTTTTGTCGGCCTTAGAGGCTCAGTTCGTTTCGGTGTGTCCTGTTTTTTCCCCTCGTCAACATCAAGAGGAAAGCGAAAGTTCCCCTCTTTCGGGTATTTATGGAACACTTTAGCCCGTGATGCATCGTCGTTTCGTTTATCTTGTCTCCCGTAACTTGCACGGTCTTGTCGCTTCGGTTCAACAGTTTCATCATCATTTTCCTTCGTATCATTGCCGAATAGATAGTGATTAATTGTATTCCAAACGCCGTTTTTCTTTTTCTTTGGCATTTTATTCACCTGCTCATGTTTCTATAGTAGTATGTGAAATCTACTCCTATTCTACATAAGCTTAACGCTTTTAAACACCTCCTAAGGAAAGATTTCTCCCTAAATCTTGTCATTTCTAGTACAACGAAAAACCCCTCCTCAAGAAAACCTGCGTTGAGAAGGGGTTGAATATTAACCGTTATGGAATTGTTTTAAGAAATCTTGACCGACTTCATAGCGATCTGGGAGGACATAAATTCCCTTTTCTTCTTGGTCAATCGGTAAAGCTAACTCCTTGATGGAACAAATCATTCCGTTAGATTTTTCACCACGAAGCTTTGATGCTTTTATTCTCATCCCGCTTGGCATGTTAGCACCAACTTTTGCGACGACAACTTTCTGTCCCTCATCAACGTTTCGTGCACCACAGACGATTTGAACTTGCTCACTACCGACATCTACTTGGCATACGCGTAACTTGTCTGCATCAGGATGAGGAGCAATCTCATCAACATGTCCGACTACAAAGCTAGGCTCAGATGGTTTTGTTAGTTCGTCATCAATTCCTTCTTCTGCTAACGCTTTGTTCAAATCTGTTAATAATGCATC
Source organism: Bacillaceae bacterium JMAK1 (assembly GCA_012970285.1). GTDB lineage: Bacteria > Bacillota > Bacilli > Bacillales > Marinococcaceae > Geomicrobium_A. Next base: position 72,578 of record JIBW01000001.1, on the reverse strand, counting down.
ATCGATATACAACATCCCTGTGCCACTTGGGGATGCATATGAACTCACATTGAAAAAGTGATAACCGACGGTTTCGCCACTATGCTCATGGTACAAGCGTGCAACTTCACCTTTACGTTCAACTTGACGTTTGTCTGTCTCAATTTCTTTGATCGCTAGGAGAAGTACATCACCTATACCTTGCTTATTATAAAACGCGTTCATTCGTAATCTCCCTCTACTGACCTTTTGGTTTTTTTCTCGCTAAAATAAATATCGGCTCTAACTTTTCATCTTCATAAGAGAATGGCAATGCCGTTACAGGAACACGACCTTCTTTAAAAAATTGGAACGTCATTTGTCCCAAAACATCATACCCTTGGTCGTTTCGAATATCTGCAACGATTAGAACATCTTGATGTGGAATTGAAAAGGCTACAGAACCTTCCATCATGCTTGCCATCTCTTTCACCCAAGCTTCATTGAGTATACGGCTTGCATCGTATCCGTCGTTGGAATTTAGGAAGTAGAATCGATTGCCAGCAACTTCATCGACCTTAACGTCCGTTTCTAACGAGCGCAAGTTAAACCGAGCAGCTTCTTTAATCGCTTGCTCGTCCAACTGTTCAGATTCTAGCATCCCTTCGTCAATCAACGCATACGTCTTTCCTTGATCGAGTGCATAATAAATTCTTGTTTCAGCCGTGTGAGGTTCATGAATTAATGTTTTTTGATCTTTCGTCTCTGTTGGAAATGACGTAGAACGAATGACTGGGAATACGTGTTGCAACTTCCCTTGAAGTTGCTTCTTCTCTTCCATTGCCTCAAACGATAACGTAATAAAAGAAAACGTATCTTCGAGTCCCGCATCACCTTTTTGGTCGTACTTCGCTTCAAGGCGTGGTAAGTCAAGGTTTAAGCCTGTTTGAAGCGTGGGATGCACAATTCTCACCGTTGCCTTATCTTCGTCATGTTGTACATCTAAATCATGGAATTTTGCTTTAAGTTTACGCAACACTTTATTTGAGGTCGCCATAGAAACTCCCTTCTAACTTACTTTTCGAGGTAACGATCAATGAATGATGTTACTTCTTCTTCTGTCTTTCTTTTTTTATCAACGAAGCGATCGACTTCTTCGCCATTCTTAAATCCTACAAAGCTCGGAATTCCAAAGATATCATATTGCTGACAAACGTCAATCAGAGCGTCTCGATCTGCATGAACAAAATCGATTTCCGGGTAATCTGCTTCAATTCTCGGCATAGCCGGATCAATAAAGTGGCAATCGGGACACCAATCAGCACTAAACATCACAACAACTCGCTCTGCTTGAATCGCTTCTTCAAATGCTTGTTTATTTTCAACCTTTTTCATTGTTTCATTCCTCCAGTTATTGGTCTATGACGTTTATCACAATCGATGATTGGGAACATAATAATCAAAGATCGTACTATCAGATGATACGATAAGTAATTAATTATTTTATTGAGGTGATCGATATGAACTTAAATGTCTACTTAGCAGGACAAATTCACGACGATTGGCGTGAAGACGTAAAACAAAAAGCAAAGGAGAAGAATCTTCCCCTTCAATTCTTCGAACCAATGACGAATCATGATCGGTCAGATGATATCGGCGAAGAAATTCTCGGCAAACAGCCTGATGCAATCTTTAAAGACGAGGCAGCTTCTGCCATTAATAATTTACGTACAAAAATTCTCATGCAAAAATCTGATGTCGTGATTGCCCTCTTCGGTGAAGAGTACAAACAGTGGAATGCAGCGATGGATGTCGGAAGTGCCGCCGCACTTGGTAAACCGGTCATTTTAATTCGTCCAAGCTCTTTGCATCACCCAGCGAAGGAAATGGCAAACCGTGCACAGCTCGTCGTTACTGACATTGACCAAGCGCTACAAGCATTAAGTTACATCTTTGAAACGGAGTAATTATCCGTTTGAACGGATCGCTTCAACGGTGGAGCGATCTGTTTTTCTTACGAGCGTGGTAATGAGTGCTTTCGCAGCTTCGTAATCTTTCACATTTAAGATGGAAGCTCCCGTATGAATATAGCGAGCACACACACCAACAACAGCTGAAGGAACACCTTCATTTGCAGTATGAACAGCTCCGGCATCCGTTCCCCCTGGGGAGATAAAGTATTGATACGGAATGTTTTCGCTTTCTGCAGTATCGAGGATAAACTCTCGCATTCCACGGTGCGTTATCATCGTGCGGTCATAAATTCGAAGCAATGCACCTTCACCCATTTTTCCGAATTCGCCTTTTTTACCAGAAGTATCGTTTGCAGGAGATGCATCAAGGGCAAAGAAAATGTCTGGTTGGATGAGGTTCGCAGCCGTTTTCGCACCACGTAATCCGACTTCTTCTTGAACTGTAGCACCCGAATAAAGAATGTTTGGCAGTGTTTCCCCTTGGACTTCTTTTAGTAACTCAATTGCAAGTCCAACGCCATAACGATTATCCCAAGCTTTTGCCATGATTTTATTCTCGTTCGCCATCGGTGTAAATGGAAAATCAGGAACGATCGCAATGCCTGGTCGAATGCCTAGTCGTTTTGCATCCTCTTCATCATCTGCTCCAACATCAATGTACATTTCACTAATTGGCATCGGTTTATTTCGCATCGCATCGTCAAGGAGGTGAGGCGGCGTTGAACCCACGACACCTGGGATCTTACCATTATCAGTAAGAACAACAACAGGTTGAGCAAGAAGAACTTGACTCCACCAACCACCAAGCGTTTGAAAACGGATTAAACCTTCTTTCGTGATTGACGTTACCATAAATCCAACTTCATCCATGTGACCTGCAACGAGCACCTTAGGTCCATCTTCTGGACCTTTTTTGAGACCAAACGTACTCCCTAATCGATCTTGAATGATTTCATCGGAATATTTGCTTAGCTCTTCTTTCATAAACGCTCGTACATCATGTTCGAACCCTGGAGGCCCTGCTAGTTCAGTCAATGTTTTAAACATTTCTTTCGTTTCATGTTGCATGTCCATTCACGTCCCTTCCTCGGTCTGACAGTCGATTGTACTATTGTATCGAAATTTCACGGTAAATTCTAGTAAGTCCCATCTGCTATACTTGGACAAATTAGGAAAGTCACTATATACTTGTTGTATAAATTTTTAGAACAAAGGCGGTTGATTAGACATGAAGATTAAAGATCTACTCGTTGGAGTTGCTCTTGGCTTCGCGGCAGGGTACGCAGTTAAAGAAGCTTGTGCAGCTAAATCGGTTTCTCCAGAAAAAGCATTAAAGCAAGTAAAAGAAAACGTCTCTCACCGCATTCCGATTAGCGGTTCATGGATTCATATGAACCCAGAACACTACGAGAAAAACGAACTTGATTACAATGTATACCGTGGCGGTCTATCAAGCACTGCTTCTGGTGAAACGAAACAAATGGACTTTGTTGTTGATGCAAAAACTGGTACGATCTTAGAGCTTGAAAAGCAATAATAAAAAAGCCCTTCTGTAGAAGGGCTTTTTTATTACCTTGGAACATATGCTTCTGTTCGGAAAATCGGTTGTCCTTTGCTTGAAAACTTCTCTTCATACTCAGTTCGAACATTATCTTCAGGCTCATCACGATGCAAATTCACAGAAACATTTTTCAACTGGAGCCCATTCTCTGAAAACGATTGTAGTGAGAACTCAAACAGTCCTTCATTATCGGTTTTCAAATGAATTTCGCCATCTTTATGAAGAAGTTGTTTGTAAATTTCCAAGAAATTCGCGTGAGTTAAGCGACGTTTTGCATGACGGTTTTTAGGCCAAGGATCCATAAAGTTTAAGTAGATTCGGTCAATCTCACCTTCCTTAAAGTACTCCTTCGCATCCGCAACATTCCCTAGAATAAACGCTACCTTGCCTTCATGATCGATGTTTTTTTCTAGCGCGGTAACCATTACGCTTTCATATAGCTCAACACCAATGTAATGAACATCAGGATAAATGTCTGACATGTCTCGTAAAAACTGCCCTTTACCCGTTCCAAATTCAACGTGTAACGGTTTCTTTGTACGGTCTGAGAACGCTTCTTCCCAACGTCCACGATATTCTTCTGGTTGTGGGATAACGATCGATGGGTGTGCGTTAATTTTGTCTGTTGCACCTGGCTTCTTTCTCAATCTCATGGTTCAATTCATCCTTTATATTATTCATAAAAAAAGAGCGGAAATCCGCTCCTTTAATCCGTAAAGACATCTTCTGCCATCAATGACTCTAGGTATTCCACCCATTGACTACGATTTGCATCGCTGTCTTCATCACTTTCGAGCAAATAATCTAACGTATGCATCGTAATGTACCAATGCATGCGACGGAACAGAGAGTCACTTAATTCAATACCATAATCAATTAGCCACTCGTCCCATGTTGCTCTTGGTACGTACCAATGCAACATAATGCTTAAATCTAAAGCTGGATCAGCAACCGATGCCCCGTCCCAATCAATGAGAAACAACGCTTGATTATTTTCAACGATCCAGTTGTTATGGTTCAAATCACAATGACACACAACAAAGTGTTCGTGCTCGATGTTTGTTTTGTTTTGCTCTAAATAAGCAAAGGCCTTTTGATAAATCGGAGCGACACGATGCTCTTGTTGGTAAATGGCTTTCTTTCTTAACTTCGCGAGTAATACGTCTGGAGAGTGCACTTGGTTTTCAATGCGCTTTAGCATTTCAAGTAACTCTTTTGACGTGTGAATTCTTCTTAGAAGTTGAGCAACTTCAGGTAGCTGCATATCCTTACTTCCTAGTTCACGACCTTCAATGTATCGCTGCGCGGTAATTACATCACCGTTTGCTAGCCGCTTCGTCCAAAGTAATTTAGGTACGATTCCTTCGGCAGATAAAACGGCAAGAAATGGCGACGAGTTGCACTTTAGGAACAGCTTTTGACTGCCGTCATGAGCAATAAACGCTTCACCCGTTGAACCACCAGCAGGCTCCAAGTTCCAATTGCTGCCTAGAAGCATTTCCAACCACTTTTTCCTTTTTACTTTAGTATTGATATCGAAATGTCTCATGGCGGGGATCCTTTTAAATATTTGAGCTTGCATATTCTCACTGCCCAGACTTTGACGTATTGATTGAACTACCGAAAAAAAGATACGCCAACAAAATCCGAATCGGTCGTGGCGCAACATATCACTTTAGCGTTCGTGCTTTTCTATTATTACGTTCAGTTTTGTCTATTGGCTTATTAATAATCAACGTTAATCATAGCAGATGAATAGAAAGACCGTCAATTGCTGTTCAAGACTCAAAGCTTTGCTTTTCTACGTCCGAACGATGCCGTTCAAAACTTTTCGTAGAACTTGCATTTAACAACGTTACAGTGATATCCATTTGCTTCTTTTTTAGCGGTGACGGATGACGCTTAAGCTCACCCAACCATTGGTTATACGACGTACAATCCACTTTAAGTGCACGTAGTGGCGCTTGATAGTCATCAATGTACCCATCTGGTGCAACGATGACAGAATGAATCTGTGAGCGTATTGTCGCTTCACTCAAGAGTGTCGCAATCACTTTACGCATTCGATTTTGAGAGAGCATCGGACTAACTATTTTTTTGCGATACTTTTCCCCATGGTCAATCTTCCAAAATCGATCCGTACTCGCATGAATAATTGAATTTTTGTTCGTCTCAATAAACGATACACAATAAATATCTGTAGGAGAAATTACGACAACTTCTAAGTCAATTTCCGCTTGGGCAATTTTTAATACAGGATAATAAAAAAGAAAATAGTTGTCAGGAAGTTCCTTAAGTAGCTGTCGCAAACGACTATCATAACGATACCGACTATCTAATATCGATTCTTCTTGTAAAGATGAAGATGCCCACTTCAATTGTGCTTGGAACAATTCGTAATAAAATTGCTGTTCCAAGTCAGCCATCGTTTTATTTCGATATCGTTCGAAATCAGGATGAAGATCTTGGCGCTCAAGTGAAGCTTCTACTGGTTTTTTTTTGAACTTCGCAATGGATTGTTTCCAGAAACTCTTTGATTCCCCAAGAAACCACTCTTCGTTAAAGTCATCTTCATCTCTTAGGTCGACATTCGCTTCTTGCCAAAGCTTCTTCATATGTCGCCACTTTTCTTGCTTTAACCTTGAATACTGATTTGGATAACGTTGTAAGTCAACTTCATACCGAGATACATAATCTTCTAATTTAACGAGATGAACCATCTGATCCCCCTTAATACATGAATACGAATGCAATGATTGGTGTGAAGATCGACAGCAAGATGGCACACAACGTCATCGATACGGAGCTCGCAGCCCCTTGAACTTGACCGTTCTCCATCGCATTCGCTGTACCGATCCCATGAGCTGCTGCACCGAGTCCGATTCCTTTTGCTAAGTTCTGATCAATCTTGAAGATGCGGAACGTAACATCCGCGAATAAAACACCACTGACACCCGCTACAAGTACGAGTAATGCAGCAATGGACGGATCCCCATCTAAGACGCTGGCAATATCCATCGCAATCGGCGTGGTGACAGATTTCGGTAAAATCGAATACATCAATTCCTCGCTGAGCCCTGCCATTCCAGCAAAACTGACACCTGTAAAGATCCCGAGGAATGTTGCCAGAACAACTGGAACACCTAGTGGAATGATAAATTTCAATAACGTTTTACGTTGTTCATAGAGCGGGATACTCAGTGCCACAATTGCAGGACCTAACCAAAATTCTATCCATGATCCCCCTAATGAGTAAGCTTCGTACGACGTATTCGAAAAAATAAGAAACATAATCAGTACAATCGTTCCTGTTAAAAATGGCATCGTATAAAGTGCTTTGTGTACAGTATTTAATTTGCGAGCGGCAATGTAGATCATGAGGGTGATTGCAATAAACCATAAGCTAATCATAAGCTCACTCATTGCTTCTCACCTGCTTCTTTAACAACCACTGACTAAGAATTGAAGCAGTCGCTAATACGAGCCACGTACTTAATGCTGTAATGACAACGAGCGTCAATCCGTGTACACGTAGTAAATCTAAATGTTGAATGAGTCCAGCTAGAATTGGAATAAATAACAAAGGCATATGTACGATTAATAACGTTGCACCTTTTTTGACCCATTGAATTTTTATAACCTTTAACTGAAGACAAAGTAGCAACAATAACATTCCAATCACACTCCCTGGAATTGGGAACGGAATCCAATTGCTAATCATCATCCCTACAAAATAAAAAAGAACGAGAACTGCTAATTGTAAAAGCAACATTGAGAAGTCTTTAACTACCTTCATCATCCCTCACCCTTTTAATGTAAATTGTGAAACCGTATGATAACGAGGGATAAGATTTGGACGAACTTCATATAAACGAAAATCTACGACGTGCAGACGATGGTTAATTTGTGTTTCAGGAAGAGTAAACGCTTGACCGTTAAACCGCCGTGCAACGGTAATATGCGGAATGTATGGTCGTGTTTCCTTTGTAATTCCTAATCGACTTGCTTTATCTTCGATCGCTGCTTGCAATTGTTTTAACGACTGGTTTAACTCTGTTTCTACGTATAAAACGCGTGGTGAAGATGCTAAGCCAAATGTCGCAACGCCTTGAACATCAATTGTAAATGGTTTAATTTTACTCGCTAGATCGTTTGCTTGCTGAATGAGTTCTTTACGTAACTCATCGGATAACTCACCAAAAAACTTGAGCGTAATGTGATAATCTCTCGGATGTGTCTGTTTTTTAAACGGAAGAACGGCTTTTTGCAATTCACGGTTTTCTGAAATACTTGCTCGAATCTCTTCTTCTACATGAATCCCAAAGAAATAATGCGTTCCCATTATGACTCACCCTTCTGTAGCAGTTCTTACTATCCTACCGTACATTTTGTAAATTAGGAATACGCCTTTCTTTCGTAGACCTTCCAATTCCGTTATAATACCTATTAGAACAGTTTGTTTAATCGCCATTAACTTATAACTAGTTGGAGTGAACATAATGACCGTATACAATCAAATCGACGAACTCGTAGGTAACACACCTCTTGTCAAACTGAACCGTATTGTTCCAGAAGGAAGTGCAGATGTGTACTTAAAGCTGGAATATCAAAATCCTAGCGGCAGTGTGAAAGACCGCGCTGCAAAGGAAATGATCTTGCAAGCAGAAGACGGTGGACATCTAAAAAAAGGCACCGTCATTATTGAACCTACTTCAGGCAACACTGGAATTGGACTTGCAATGAACGCGGCAGTTCGTGGCTACCGCTGCATCTTAACGATGCCAGATACGATGTCACAAGAACGAATTAACCTATTAAAAGCATATGGTGCTGAAGTCGTTCTCACGCCAGGAGATAAAAAAATGCCTGGTGCAATTTCCAGAGCGCACGAACTCACAAAAGAAATTGACAATAGCTTTATGCCGATGCAATTTGAAAATGAAGCAAACCCTGATGCTCATCGAAAAACGACAGCACTCGAAATCGTGAATGACGTTGAGTCCATCAATAAACCATTAGCTGGTTTTGTCGCAGCATCTGGTACAGGTGGAACGATTACAGGAACAGGTGAAACTTTACGTGAACATTATCCTGACATCACAATTCGTGTCGTAGAACCGAAAGGCTCACCAGTATTATCTGGTGGCAAGCCAGGTCCACACAAGCTTGTAGGAACGTCACCTGGTTTTATCCCACCTATTCTAAATCAATCGGTCTACAATGATATTGATTGCATTGGTGACGAAGATGCGTATGATACCGTTCGCAAATTAGCTCGTGAAGAAGGAATCCTCGTTGGTCCTTCATCTGGTGCTGCTTGTTTTGCAGCGATTGAGCTTGCAAAAACGTTAAAACCAGGACAAGTTGTTGTAGCTATTGCTTGTGATACAGGAGAGCGCTACCTTTCTACAGACTTGTTCCAATTCGATTCATAATCGATATGGCTCGAGGAAAGATGTTTTGATCTTCAAATAATCGTGTAGTATAATGGATCTTGAATCAGGAACACTGGCCAGCCTAAGACCTGTCATCACAATTTCATATACACTTTTGGTCTCCTGGATCTGTGCAGTGCCGCGTTATTGCAAAGAAAGAGAGAACGTACGCGTCCCCTTGATTCTATTTTTATAGAAGGAGTGGTTTTTTGCGAACTTCAACCGACCGTATGCTTATTAGAATTAAGTCAATTTACTTGTACATTCGAAAAGAAGGCACGGTAACCACACAACAACTGGTTGATGAATTCGGCATCACACAACGTACGATCCAGCGTGACTTAAACGTGCTAGAATACAACAATCTAGTTCATAGTCCCAGTCGTGGAAAGTGGACCACAAAGCAGAAAGTTAAAGCTTCGTAAACATACGTGTAGAAATTTTGAAAAGCCAGCACATCTGTGCTGGCTTTCTTTTGTTTACTGTAGTTGTTCAACTTCTTCTGTTGTAAGCTCTCGATATTCGCCCGTTGCTAAATGTTCGTCTAATTGAAGCGCACCGATTCTCACACGCTTTAAACGCTCGACTTTACGACCGATTGCTCCAAACATTCGCTTCACTTGATGATACTTGCCTTCAGTAATCGTAATGTGCAACGTATAATCCGGATGCTCGCTCAATGTAATCTTCGCTGGTTTTGTTCGACTTCCGTCTTTTAACTCAAGTCCTTCTTCGATTCGAAGGAGCTCTCCTTCAAGCGGCAAGGCGTCTAGTCCAACTGCATATTCCTTTTCGACGTCATGCTTTGGCGACGTTAGACGATGCGCAAAGTCTCCATCACTCGTTAAAAGTAGAAGACCTTCTGTATCTTTGTCTAACCGACCGACAGGAAAAAGTTGCTCACGTATGTCTATGTGTAAATCATCCATCACCGTTTTGTGTAAGTGATCTTTCTTCGCTGTAACAACACCACTTCTTTTATTCATGACGTAATAACTCGGCGATGTTCTAAGCGTAATTACTTCCCCATTTACACGAATATCATCTTTCAATGCATCCACTTTATAACTTGCATCAGAAACCAATGTCTCGTTTACAATGACGAGCTTTTTTTTGATTAATTTCTTCACATCGCTTCTTGAGCCTACGTTCGCATTCGCTAAAAACTTATCAATTCGCATGCTATTTTCACTCATCTTCGTCGCCCCTGATGTTCCATTGTTGTAGTAATGATCTGGCAAAGTGGCCGTGATCATGATGCAAATGCGCCTTTGCAATACCATTAGGTATTTGAGCTTGTACAGCTCGAAGCATTTCATTAGAGATCGACGTTCCGCTCACTCGCTCTTCCATTCGCATTAACCCTCGCAAGCTTTCTTCAGTCGCAATCGTATTAGCCATTCTAACTGCATCTTCATCGCCTTCAATAACTGTAAATGCATGTGATGTTAATTCATTGAACCTTTTTACTTGTTGATCGTTTTGAAGTGCAAATACCGCTTCTCGCTCTTGCAATGCAACCCGAGCATGACCTAACAACTTACACGGAATCATCGTCTGTTCCCGTTCTAAAAGCGTATGAACGTCAGAATGCAAAAGGGCCGTAGCCGTATAATAAAAACGACACGTTGACGAAAAAAATGATCGGTACATGGAAAAAAACGGCTCATAAGCATGAGCCGGAATTGCAAGCAATACATCGTGATAATCTTTAAACGACTGAGGGTCGATGATGTTTACGTTGTGATCACCTGTTAATTTATCTTTCGTTCGATTGTACACATGTACGCGTTCTGTTTGATGGTTCGTTAAAATGCCGACAATCGCTTGTCCTAATCGACCGTAACCTACGACCAACATAATTATTTTGCCCCCATCTTCCCATTTTGAACAACGGTTAATGTCGGTTCTTCATCTTCCACGTCTTCAACGTGTTCTTGATTTTGTTCTTTTGTGTTCTGCCTTGAAATGTTCGCAACGATTGCTGCCGCAACAAAGGAAACAATCAGTGAAGAACCACCAGCACTTACAAACGGTAGTGTAATCCCTGTAATCGGTAACGTTCCGCTTACAGCTCCCGCATTAAAGATGAATTGGAACATAAACATAAACACAATTCCGTATGCAAGCAATGACCCGAACACGCTTTTTGAGCGACTTCCGATCACGATGCCACGAAACCCAATCACTAAGAAGCAAAGAATCACAAATCCAACACCGAGAATACCCGTTTCTTCTGAAATGATCGATAAGATAAAGTCGTTATGTGGTTCTGGTAAATAACCTAGCTTTTGAACACTTTGACCAAACCCAGTACCCGTTACACCACCATTAGCAATCGCATAATACGATTGAATTAACTGGTGCCCGTGTGTATCTTGATGAGCAAATGGATCTATAAAAGCAAAGATCCTGTTCATTCGATACTCTTCTTGTGTAATTAATATTGCGACTGACGTTAAGGAAAGCGCACCGAGCATTATTAAATGCCTGAGCCTTGCACCTGATAAAAAGATAATAATCCCTGTAACCATCAAAATGACGACTGCTGTACCTAAATCCGGTTGTAGCAAGATTAACGTGAACAAAAAGACGACGATTACAAGTGGTGGTAATACACCTTGTATAAAACGATTAATGTATTTATGTTTCTTTGAGTATACAGACGCCAAGTAGATAATTACACCAAGCTTTACAAACTCGGAAGGCTGAATTGTAAACCCAGCAATTGAGATCCACCTTGTTGCACCTTTATCTTCAAGACCTATAATCGGAACTAATAACAGAAGAATCAATGAAGCAATAATGATCAACGGACTTAACTTCTTGAAAAATTGGTATCTGAAATTCATGATCACTACAAACAATACAATACCGATAACAAAAAACATTAGCTGTCTTGATACGACTGCAGTTGCTGGTTCACCGCTGTTAATTGCAGCAGGATAACTAGCACTATATACCATGAGAAGACCGAAGACAGCTAAAGCAAATACAGCACTGATAAATATCCAATCAAAGGCTTTAAAACGTGCCAGCATCCCTTTCACCCACCTACAATAAAATCAAATTTTAGTGTAACATGCTGAACCAATTACAGTAGATTTCATTTTCTTAACAAAGCAAAACGATCTCCCAATACGTCTGCAGCTAACCCCGTTCGTACAGCCAGAACAAAATATAGTAATCCGCCTGTAACAACACCGAAGGCTAGAACAGAAACCATTCCTACTTGCGTTGATGTATCAAATACGTGTTGACCACCCGCTTGCACAATCGCTACTGCAACGACCATGACTACTGTAATCAACGCTACTTTAAGTGCAGGATGCTTTAACTGATTCACTTCATAGTTCGTTGCTTTCCGGATGGAAATAACGTTGTACACAATCGCTATACTATAGCCAAGTAACGTAGCGACAACAGCTCCACCAACACCAAACAGAACAGTAAGAATGTACGTGAGACTCAATTTAATGATGAGCCCAATTACAAGCCCCATGATCGCTTGCTTTTGTTTATTCATTCCTTGTAACATCGCAGCGGTCACTGCAAATAGTGAGAACAATACCGCAGCTGGTGCATACATTTGCAGGATCTGACCACCGAGAATATAGTCATCCATACCGAACAATGTCGCAAACGCTGGTGTCGATAAAATCATAAGCCCTGCCATCGCTGGAACGGTAAAGAATAAGATGATATAAAAACACTTCGTCATGTATGCATTCATCTCATCACGATTACCGCTCGTATTTGAACGGGTAATGGCTGGGATAATATTTACGGACATGGCCGTTGCTACTGCCACTGGAATAAGAATGACTGAGTGACTCGTCCTTGCAAAAATACCAAATGCGCTTTCCGCTTCTTGACCTGTAAATCCATACGTTTCTAATGCACTCGAATACGTAAACATATCAATTAATTGGAAGAGCGGGATTGCCAACCCTACAAATGAAAGTGGCAACGCATAGCGAATCAATTCTTTGTACATGCCACCCAGTGGCAACGGCTCTCCTTGTCTCTTTGTTTCGCTTACTAATTGGTGAATTCCTGCCTTGCGCTTTCTCCAAAAATAATACAAGACAAGAAATGAGCCTAAGCCTCCAATAAATGCACCGAATGTCGCAAAACCAACGGCAGTCCCGAGCGATCCATTTCCTACTTGTAGAATTAGGAATGTAGCAACGAGAATAAAACCGACACGGAAGATTTGTTCAACGACTTGTGAAATCGCCGTTGGTCCCATCGATTGAAACCCTTGGAAATATCCACGAATCACTGCCATGATCGGAATAATAATTAGCGCGACACTTACCATACGAATAACAAATGTTGCGTCTTCTGGCCGATTCCCGGTTCCATCATCTGCAACGACTTGAGCCGCAATTTGTGGTGCTAATAAAAAGAGCAATAGAAACGAGATAATCCCTGTAATTCCCATCACAATCAGCGCGGAACGAAACAGTCGATGACCAGTTTCATAATCGCCAACTGCGTGATACTTGGCAACGAATTTAGAGACTGCCATCGGAATCCCTAACGTTGATAGACTTAGCAACAACGTATACGGAAGATAACCGTAAGAATATAAGGCATTTCCTTGTTGACCGACCATTAATGTAAATGGAAATATGTATAACAATCCGAGTAACCGTGAAAACAACGTTGCCCCTGTTAGCATCATTGTTCCTCGGACTAACTTACTTTCTGCCATAATTGTCTACGCACCCTTCACCGAGAAAACAAACGTCCATCTTACGCATTTTACCATATCTTATTAGACATGACTGCTTACAAAAAAGCGACAACTTTATCACCGTTGTCGCTTCTCAACATAATTTGACGTTTTGTTCGATGGAATGTTTCAACATCGCTTGCATGTCACCGATTCCTCTTGCCCCGTCTAAGGGACGAATAACAGGAAAAGCCGACCCAAAAATGTTACGAACGATCGGTTCGTATTTCTTTCCAGTTAACAAGACAATTCGTTCATAGTTATGAAGCTTCTCTTCTTTCACTTGATCTCGTAAACGCTCCATCGGAATCCAATCTTCTTTATGTGAAATATTCCATGTTAAGTCATAATTATGTGAAACGATATCGTTCGGGAGTAGAAATCCATACTTTGCCGAAAGAATCACCCAGTCAACATCAAAATGATGCACATAGTGTCGGCAGATTCGGTGGAATGTACCGACATAAGCATCTTTAGCATAGGCAGGTGGGTGTGTAGGATCCACATCCCAGATTTTCTTCTTCCCACACGGGATTACGTGCAAACTTCGCTTCATTACTCGTACCTCAATTCGTTAAGAGCAAGAAAATGATCCCGATTAAAACGACAATAACGATTCCCGCTAAACAACCTAAACCCATTCCGTTGCCGCCTCTGTTGTAATAGCCTCCACCCATATGTCTTCGTCTTCGACCTCGCCCCATCATACTTCCTACTGCCATGCCTTTTAGAAAACCTCCACCACTTCCACCACTGCTTGACGCTTTCGGGCGATAGCCTCCACCACTACTTTTGCTCGGACGATTAGACGGGCGGTTTGTACGTGGACGACTCGTTGAACGACCGCTCGAACCTCGACTCGATGGTCCTCTCGAACGAGAAGACGCTCTTGGTCTACCTCCTCTTCGACTCATAAACGACCTCCTTCTGACTGGACAAACGAAAGTGCCACTCGCCTTGAGTTTCTCGGTCCATCAAATTCACAAAAATAAACCCCTTGCCACGTCCCAAGCACTAACTTGCCATCTTCCACGAGAATTGCTTGGGTGGCTCCAACGGTACTCGCTTTTAAATGAGCGGCTGTATTTCCTTCTGCATGCAAATCCTCTGGATGTTCCCAAGGATAGACTTCATCCAAGCGTCTTAGGAAGTCGGTTTTTACATCTGGGTCAGCATTTTCGTTAATCGTAATTCCAGCTGTCGTATGCAAATTGGAAACATACACAATGCCATGATTATAATTATTCTGCGTAATGTACTGTTCAATCTGTGAGGTAATATCAATCATTTCACTATGAGTGCGACTATGAATCGTAATCTGTTCCATGCTTCACCTCATTTGTTCATATTTTCAGAGTAGACGGTTAAATGATCTATTCTTAGTATAACATGGGTAAAAACTAGTTTTTACTGGGAATATAGAAGCATTTATTTCGTATTTTTCACCTGTATTTTCAAGAATGAAGCCATACGATACGTACGAATACATTCTTGAACAGGTTTCAAATTCAGAGTATTTATTGTAGCTTTCTTTCTGTGATCATTGCTGATTGAATTAGGAAATTACGCTCGTTCCGTGTTATCATTCAATAACGAATGAACGGATGTAAAAGGAGAACGTTATGAAAAAAGTCATTATTATCGGTGGAGGACCTTCAGGGTTAATGGCAGCCGTTGCTGCCGCCACACACGGAGCGAAGGTCACGCTCGTTGACAAAGGCAACAAACTCGGTCGAAAGCTTGCCATTTCAGGTGGTGGACGATGTAACGTAACCAATCGAATGGATGAAAGTGAGTTGATTTCATTTATTCCAGGCAACGGGAAGTTTATGTACAGCCCGTTTTCAGTTTGGAACAATGAAAACATCATTCATTATTTCGAAGGGTTAGGCATCCAATTAAAAGAAGAAGACATGGGCCGGATGTTCCCAGTTACCGATAGCGCCAAAACCGTCGTAGATACGTTATTAAAAGAAATTCACCGTCTAAAGGTGACCATTCGAACGAATGAACGTGTGAAATCATTGCAAATCAATGAGGAGCACGTAACTGGAGTCAACTTGGAATCTGGCAAAACAATTGAAGGGGACGCCGTTATTGTCGCAACAGGTGGGACGAGCGTTCCCCACACGGGCAGTACTGGAGATGGCTATCCATTCGCAAAGTCCGCTGGACATACAATTACAGATCTCTATCCTACAGAAGTTCCGATCACCTCAAACGAAACATTCATAAAAAATCGTTCAATGCAAGGGTTGTCGCTTCGAAATATTGCACTAACCGTCTTAAACAAAAAACAAAAGAAAATCGTCACTCATACGGGTGATGTATTGTTTACTCACTTTGGGATTAGTGGTCCGACGGCACTTCGCTGTAGTCAGTACGTCGTAAAAGAACGCAAAAAGAACAAACAAAACCCGGTTACGCTGAGCCTTGATTTGTACCCTGATGAATCGGTTTCTTCACTACAGGAACAACTGCTTACCTATAAAGAAACCGATGGGGCTAGATCTAGTAAAAACGCGCTAGCGAACTTTGCACCAGAGCGCTATTTACTCACGCTGTTAAACCGAGCACAAATTGATTCAACAACACCACTCAAAGAAGTCAGTCATGAACAATTGCAAACGTTAAGCGAACTTACTAAGGCGTTTTTATTCACTGCGAACGGAACACTTTCCATTGAAAAAGCCTTCGTTACTGGAGGCGGCGTTTCAATCAAAGAAATCGTACCTAAAACGATGGCTTCTAAGCAAAAAGAAGGCTTGTACTTCTGCGGTGAGGTGCTTGATATTCACGGCTATACAGGTGGATTTAACATTACCGTTGCTTTCTCGACTGGCTATACTGCCGGACTGAACGCTGCAACCACTGAATAAATGCAAAAGCCCGCCAGTAGCGTCTAAGCTACTGGCGGGCTTTTTTATTAATTCGCAACAACGTTAACGAGTTTTCCTGGTACGGCAATGATTTTGCGAATCGTTTTGCCTTCAATGTTGCTAGCGACTTTCTCATCAGCTAAGGCGCTTTCTTGCATCTCTTCTTTTGTCGCGTCTTTTGACATGACAAGCTTGGCACGTACTTTGCCATTTACTTGAACGACGACTTCTACTTCGTCTTGAACGAGGTAAGCAGGATCATGCACTGGCCAAGCTTCATACGAAATTGTGCCTGTGTGACCAAGTTTTTGCCATAGCTCTTCTGCTACGTGTGGAGCGATTGGCGAAAGCATCTTTACGAAACCTTCCATCGCAACTTTCGGTAACGTATCTGCTTTGTATGCCGCATTAATCAACACCATCAACTGACTAATCCCCGTGTTAAATCGTAAGTTTTTAAAGTCATCACTCACTTTAGCAACGGTTTGGTGATAAATCGGTAAGAGTGAATGATCGCTCGCAGCATCATCAACAACCGTATCCACAAGCTTTCCTTCTTCAGTAACGAGTAAACGCCACACACGATCGAGGAATCTTCTTGATGCGTCTAGTCCATTTGTTGACCAAGCAATTGATGCATCCAATGGTCCCATGAACATTTCATACATACGAAGCGTATCCGCGCCATGCGTTTCAATGATCTCATCTGGATTGACGACGTTGCCTTTTGATTTACTCATCTTCTCGTTGTTCTCACCAAGAATCATCCCTTGGTTGTACAAACGTTGGAACGGTTCTTTCGTCGGTACAACACCGATGTCGTAAAGAACTTTGTGCCAGAAACGAGCGTATAGCAAGTGAAGAACGGCATGTTCCGCACCACCGATGTAAATATCGACTGGAAGCCATGTTTTCAACTTCTCAGGATCGGCAAGGGCTTCGTCATTGTCTGGGTCGATAAAACGTAAATAATACCAGCAGCTTCCTGCCCATTGTGGCATCGTATTCGTTTCACGACGACCTTTCATTCCTGTTTTAGGATCGGTCACTTCAAGCCAGTCTGTTGCATTGGCAAGCGGTGATTCCCCTGTTCCTGATGGCTTAAATTCATCCAAATCAGGAAGGGTTAATGGCAAGTCACTTTCATCAACTGGCGTCATCGTACCGTCTTCCCAATGAATCATTGGAATCGGTTCTCCCCAATAACGTTGACGACTAAACAACCAATCACGCAAACGGTATGTCGTTTTCTTTTGGCCATAGTCGTTTTTCTCAAGCCACTCAATGACCGTTTGAATCGCATCATCTTTGTTCAAACCGTTAAGAAACTCTGAGTTGATGTGATCACCATCACCAACGTATGGCTCTTCATCAATATTGCCGCCACTCACAACTTCACGAATCGGTAAGTCGAACGTTTTAGCAAACTCATAGTCACGCTCGTCATGGGCAGGGACCGCCATTACCGCTCCAGTTCCATAACTAATGAGTACATAGTCGGCAATCCAAACCGGGATTTGTTCGCCGTTGACAGGGTTCGTTGCATAAGCACCTGTAAATGCACCCGTCTTCTCTTTTGCAAGATCGGTACGTTCTAAGTCACTTTTCGTGCTTACTTTCTTGCGGTATGCTTCAACGGATTCGCGAGCGTCGTCCGTTGTAATAAGGTCAACGAGACGATGTTCTGGTGCAAGCACCATGTACGTCGCACCAAAGAGTGTATCTGGACGCGTCGTAAA
The DNA here is from genome assembly GCA_012970285.1 of Bacillaceae bacterium JMAK1. Lineage (GTDB taxonomy): Bacteria > Bacillota > Bacilli > Bacillales > Marinococcaceae > Geomicrobium_A. The sequence continues at coordinate 54,292 of JIBW01000001.1, read as the reverse complement.
TACTTCAACATTGTGCTCACCGATTTGGAAACGAACTTCAGCTCCAGCGGATTTGCCAATCCAGTTGCGTTGCATATCTTTAATGCTTTCAGGCCAATCCAACTCATCTAAATCGTCAAGTAAGCGGTCCGCATATTCAGTGATCTTAAGCATCCATTGCTTCATTGGACGTCGTTCAACAGGATGTCCACCACGCTCACTAACACCGTCAATCACTTCTTCATTCGCAAGTACAGTTCCAAGCGCAGGACACCAATTCACCGCTACTTCATCAACGTAGGCTAGACCTTTATTGTAAAGCTGAATAAAAATCCACTGTGTCCACTTATAATAATCTGGATCCGTTGTGCTAATTTCACGGTCCCAGTCATAAGAAAACCCAAGTTCTTGAATTTGACGCTTAAATGTGTTGATGTTCTTTTGCGTAAATGTATTCGGATGTTGATTCGTGTCTAATGCATACTGCTCTGCAGGCAAACCAAATGCATCCCAACCCATCGGGTGCAATACGTTGTATCCTTGCATACGCTTCATTCTCGATAAAATATCTGTCGCTGTATACCCTTCAGGGTGTCCAACGTGTAAGCCCGCTCCTGATGGATAGGGGAACATATCTAGCGCATAGAATTTCTCACGTGTGTTGTCTGATGTATCCACGCGAAACGTTTTATTCGATTCCCAAAACGTTTGCCATTTCTTTTCAATCTCCTTATGTGAAAAGGCCATAAGGGGTGCCTCCTTTGTCAACAGTGAAGTATGTGTAATGTCTAAAAAAAAATCTCCTTATCGGAGACGTCATCGAAAAGTGTAAAACCATCCATAACGACGGATTTCTTGATATTGCCATTGTAGGCACGAAATCTGTCAATGTCAAGGCTGTCAAGCTTTTGCGAGCTTTCTTTATCCTTTCCTTTTGAGAAATTCTAGATTAAGACGCATTTTCTATAAATTAAGCGTATACTAAAGAGACAAGACATTTACGTGAAGGGAGTGAAGGCCGTGGTAGCTGTGGAATCAATGGGAAAAGCGAAATCAAAAAAACAAGCTCGTCGCAAAAAACTGACCGGTAAACTTAAACAATCAATCCGGGATTATTTGCGAAGACACCCTGTACCACGTTATGAGTAAAAAAAGCTGCCTCTTCACTTTACGACTGAAGAGGCAGCTTTTTGTTTGATTTACGTAACGGTCGATCGTACGTTGCAAATGACACGACCGCAATTGTGAAAAGAGCAATAATGACGAAGAACATCGTATGCATGTCATAATGGTCGACAATCATACCCCCTAGAAGTGGACCGATCATCCTTCCACCAGTAGCGACACTGTTTACAATTCCTTGATAGAACCCTTCACTGCCTTTTGGTGCCATTTTGTTTGCAATCGTCGGAACCGCTGGCCAGACGAATAACTCACCGAACGTTAAAATAATCATTGCAAGTAAAAATACCGTAAACACTTCTGCTTGAGTTAATACGAGAAATGCTCCTGCAAATATAATTGCTCCTGTAACGAGCTGAGCCTTTAACGTGGTCACCCATTTCCGAACAACGATCGCCATAACCGGTTGCATCACAACAATAAGCAAACCATTCAATGTCCAAAGCAGGCTATAATAATAAAGATCAATGTTCAAACTTTGCATATGTACAGAAATGTTCGACAACCATTGAACGTAAGCGATCCAACAGATGAGAAAACCGACAGACAAAATCGCGAGTGCTGACATGTTCTGTTGCTTAAAGTTTTTACTCTTTTGCACTTGTGCCGATGATGTTGATCGTTCTTGAATCCCTCTGTATGCAATAACTGCAAACAAAAATAACACCAAATACGTGATGCTATTAGCAACAAAAATCATTTCGATATGAAATGCTGCGACAATTCCAGCTAACGCTGTACCTGCCGAAACTCCGACATTTTGTGCAACATACATCGCATTAAATGGGCGTCTTCCTCCTTCAGGCCACAGAGAACCTGCAAGGGAGTAAAATACCGGCACAATCATGCCGTGACCGAGACCGATCCCTGTCAAAAATGCCATATATTGATAATATTCATGATTAAAAGCAAGTAAAATTGCAAAGCCGAGTGCAAACGTCATTCCGATGACGAGCGTTTTATAACCACCAATCACATCAAATAACCGTCCACCGACAATATTCCCGATGACCCCTGCCCCCGCATACATCATCAACACAACACCTGCAGCAGATAACGGCTCTCCCAATTGTTCATGGATGTAAATCGTGTTTAATGGCCATAAAAACGATGAAGCAATTACATTCGTACTCATTCCGATAATTAATAGCCAAATGATCTTTGGCATATCCCCACCTACCTTTAGTACCGACCATCAGTGTACAATGAATGCTAGGAAAATGGCAATTCAGTCGTGGTACACTATTTTTACAACGAAGAGAGAGGAGAATTTCATTGTCTCTACCACAAATGCTGCCCTTTGCAAAACGATTAATGGGCGATAGTCTCTCGATTGGTGATACAGCCATCGATGCAACCGCTGGCAATGGGCATGACACATTATTCCTAGCTTCTCTCGTAGGCGAGAGTGGCAAAGTATATAGTTTTGATATTCAAGAAACAGCAATTAATAATACGCATGAACGATTAGAAAAAGAACAAGTCACAGATCGTGTAACATTGATTCATGATAGCCATGACAAAATTGAACAGTATTGCAAAGGAAACCGACCAAAAGCGGCGATTTTTAACTTAGGCTACTTGCCTGGAAGCAACAAAGAAGTTACGACGACTGGACATACGACAGTGAAAGCGATTCAACAATTGCTCACTCTCATGCCCTTGAAAGGGACGATTGTTCTTGTCGTCTATCATGGACATGAAGAAGGCAAACAAGAAAAAGATCAGCTCCTTGCTTATATTCGCAACTTATCTCATGAACACGTCCTCGTTGCCAAGTATGAGTTTATGAATCACAAAAACGATGCACCGTTTATCATTGCTTTAGAAAAACGTCGGGAAGGTGATTTCTATGAGTAAGTACGTCGTTATTGGCGCCGGGATCCTCGGTGCAAGTACTGCTTATCACCTTGCAAAATCTGGACATGAAGTCACGATCGTTGACCGTTTCGACGAGGGACAAGCTACCGATGCCGCTGCTGGCATTGTGTCACCATGGCTTTCGCAACGGCGCAATAAAGATTGGTATTATCTCGTACAAAATGGGGCTCGCTATTATCCGACCTTTATTAACGAACTTCATGAACTCGGTGAATCCACAACTGGATACGATCAAGTTGGAACACTTGCACTTCATAAAGATGAACGTTCACTCACTAAAATGTACGACCGCGTTCTAAAAAAGAAAGAGCTCGCTCCTGAAATCGGGGAACTAACACCCATCACAAATGCAGAAGAGATTCACAACTATTTTCCTTACCTCTCAAATTATGAATACGCCCTTCACGTGAGTGGTGGTGCTAAAGTAGACGGTCGTGCTTTACGAAACGCAACACTCGCAGCTGCGAAAAAACTCGGGGCCACTTGTTTGTTCAAAGAAGCTACCTTTTCTGACAAGCTTTACGTAGACGGTGAGGAATTAGGCTATGACACGCTCATTGTCACGACAGGCGCATGGGGCAATGAATGGGCTGATGCACTTGGTATACAACCACTCGTAACCCACCAAAAAGCTCAAATTGTTCATCTCAAAGCAGCGGAACCATTCAAGCAACAACCTCCGGTCATCATGCCACCTGGCACGCAATACTTCGTACCGAATAGTGATGGTACGGTTGTGATCGGTTCCACTCATGAAGATACGAGCGAATTTCACCCCTATCCGACTGCCCACGGTGTCTCGTCCATTCTAAGCCAAGCTTTTTCACATGGAGAAGCAATGAAACCATTCGCTGTACAAGAAGTTCGTGTTGGCTTCCGACCGTTTACAGCCAACTTTTTACCTTCTTTCGGGTATATTCCACAAGCGGACAACATTTTGTTTGCGAACGGATTAGGCGCAAGCGGGTTAACAGTCGGTCCGTATTTAGGAAGTGTACTGTCAGAAATGGCACAAGGAAATGAGCTTGATTTTGATGTGAACCGTTATCAACTTGCGGTCCACGACTAATTACAACCAAACGTCTTTCCCGTGACACGGTGAAACGACAGCGGGTGAAATGACTTGAAGCACATCTTTGCCACTTCGCTTTGCAAGATCCATATCAGCTGTAAATGCAGGTACTGGGTCTTGAAGCTTTCCCTTTTTACTAGTAAAGAGATCCCCTGCAATGAGAACTCCTTCCGCTTCATGATAAAAACACGTGTGGCCTGGAGAATGACCCGGTGTATAGAATGCCCGTAAACCTTTTTCTAACAAACCTTCATCATCCAGTGGTTTAACCTCTTTAATTGCAATCGGCTTCTGTGCTTTTTTTCTGTTGGGATATGGTTTTTCTCCAAAGATGTAAGGCAACTCCCTCTCATCGACCATGACGGGTATTATACCCTCTCTTGATATTGCCTTCACCCCACCAATATGATCTGGGTGACCGTGGGTAAGTACTATATCTGTTAATTCTCCGATAAGTCCAATTTGTTGCGTGATCGCTCGCGAGAATATTCCAAGCCCTGAATCAATGAGAAGAACTCCTTGATCATGTTTAACTATCCAAACACTTACTTTAATTCCGATGAAAAACTCTAACTTCATGACCGATGGTGAAATTTGAATCTGTTTCATGTACCTTCCCCCTCACATAATCGTCTGACGCTATGTCTAAGCAACGGTCGCAGACGCTCTAGCAACTCCTCAACCGTCTCTTCACTTGTCACGTACGTCATAATCATTCCATGTAGTTGATAAAAAACCATACGGGCAACGTCCATTGAACATGATTGATCATTCTCCGCTAGAATTTTCTCTTTTAATTCAGTAAATAACGTTAAGCGCCATTCATTTATCTCATGATTTACCCCCTCATCTACACGTTGTGCTTCTGTTGTCATGAGCAATGGATACAAGTTGCGATGAATCAATCCGAATGTCACAAAACGTTCTGCTAATTCATAAAGATCATTTGCTTCAACTAATGATGCATGTAACGTAGCGAGCGGCTTTTCAGCAATTGCTTCTAATAGCGCATGTTTATCCTTAAAGTAGACGTAAATGCTCGTATGTGAGCACTTCGCACGGCTTGCAACTTCTCGTACTGACACGTGATTAAACCCCTTTTGTACAAAAAGTTGCTCTGCTGCTTTCATAATTCGTTGTTTAGCTTTATCCATTCTAAGTCACCTCATAACCATTGGTTACTAACCGATGGTTATATCTTATAAAAAGCTCACAAAAAAAGCAACTCCTTTATGGAGTTGCTCACGATTTGTCTTCGTAGATTCGTTCAGAACACGTGTACACATTCATCGATTGCTTTCTTATAAAGCCAACCATCGTAATTTGCTGCTCTTTTGCAATTTGAATCGCCCTGTCTGTCGGGGCTGATTTCGATAAGATCACTTCACAGCCAATTTTTGCAGCTTTAAGCACGATTTCAGAAGATAGTCTTCCACTAAAAACGAGCACTTTATCTTCCAATGAAATCTTATTTCTTAAACAGTGCCCATAGATTTTATCTAACGCGTTGTGTCTACCAATATCTACACGCATTACGACGATTCCGTCTTTTGTAGCAAGCGCCGCATTATGAACGCCACCTGTTTCTCTAAAAACACTCGAATGTTCTTGTAATTCGTTCATCAATTGAAAACATTGCCTTTGACTGATGACAACATTTCGACTCGTCATGACCTTAGTTGTTTTCGCGTCACTAGCAAAGATCAATGCTTGACGACTCATCCCACAACATGATGTAAGATAACGTTTCGTCTGCATCTGTTGAGACAGTGGGTGAAGCTCACGCGTCAACCGCACGTGAACAAACCCGTCTTTGGCATCCCACCGAATTGATTCAATGTCTTGCATTCGATTCACAATTCCTTCTGATACGAGATAACCGATCACCATATCTTTCACGTATTGAGGTGAACTTACAATCGTAAGCAGTTCTTCACCATTCACTTTAATCGTCACAGGTCGTTCAACGACAATGTGGTCTTGAACTGTTTCAACATTTGAGTGAGTATAGCGGACAATCTCATACTTCACACGTTCTTCGTCCATACGTGTCATCCTTACTTCTTCTTAATGAGTAGTGGAACGAGTAATACGAGTGCTCCAGTTATAAATCCAAACAATCTAGGAGCATAAACCCGAGTCGGCTTCGTGTTGGATGTTGATTCTCGTTTTTGAGTTCCCATTTCCTTTTCCGGATGCTCAAATCGTTCCAATTGAGGTTCGATCTTCTCTTCTTGGGCTTCATCAACACCAAAGCCTTTCACGAACTTCATGAGTACATTCATCCCTTCAATCACTTCTTTGTCATTCAAGGAACGAATAAGCCCTAAGGTACCAGCGTTTTGATCGCTATGATCATACTCCGCCGCCATCTTAATTCCGTGGTTTAACTTCAATACGATTGGTTCTAATTCATTCATATTAACCGTGCCTAATAACTCGAATATAAGCAGTGCGTTTTTAATAGACTGCGTCGTTTCTTTCGTATCCATAGCCGTTACAATTCGATGTACGACATGCTCACTTTGACCAAGGGCACCGTGAGCTAAATTTAATACTTCACGATCCCGAAGTTGATGAATAATCGTGAGTACATCTTCAATCGAATCTTTATGTTCAACAAGTAGCGACTCGATCTCCTTTACTTGTTGTTCATGAAGCTCCTTTGGATCTTTTTCCATTTTATGAATGATCGTCGTTGCTTTGGCCATTACATCCCCCTCCTACGTTTAACAAGGTCTCCTGGGAACGTATAATCAGATCTCGCCCACTTATCTTCGACTTTAACGCCAATTTGTGGTTGAGGATTGCCATATCGATGATTCGTTTTCGGTAATGGTGATTGGTTCTTTTGCTTTAAGACTTCCATCTTCGCAGAAATTTCTTTGTATGCAGGTGTATCTGTGTCTTTATCAGAATGTGAACTGGTTAAATAATTGATGGCTCCTTCGCCACTCGTATTCATCGGTAAATATACTTGTTTACCGACAACACGATCGGTGACGATGCAATCGACTTTAACCGACCCATAAGGAGAAGTAAGTCTTACTGTCGTACCATCTTCAAGTTCTCGCTCATTCGCCAATTCATGGGACACTTCCAAAAAGACGTTCGGGGTCTTCTTCTTAATCCCTTCAGTCTGGTACGTCATATTGCCTTCATGGAAATGCTCAAGTAAGCGACCGTTGTTCACATGTAAATCATACTCTTCTTCAAATTCTAGCGGCTTAGTCCATTCTACCGGCCATAATCTCGCCTTCCCACCAGGTAAAGCAAAACCATCGGTAAATAAAAGTGGGGTGTCCGTTCCATCTTCTTTAACTGGCCATTGCAAACTATCGTACCCTTCTAAGCGATCGTACGATACACCCGCGAATAATGGCGTTAAGGAAGCTGCTTCTGCCATAATCTCACTCGGGTGGCTATACGACCAACCCGCTCCCATTCGATTGGCAATTTCCTTAATGATTTGCCAATCTGGTTTCGAGTCACCAAGCGGCTCAAGTGCTTGGTATAATCGTTGGAAACGTCTTTCTGTATTAACAAACGTCCCTTCTTTTTCTAAGCTTGGACTAGCTGGTAAAACGACGTCTGCATATTGACACGTTTTCGTGAAGAAAATGTCTTGGACGACGAAGAAAGATAGCTTTTCAAATGCTGATTGTACGTAATTTATGTTGGCATCCACGATCCCCATATCTTCACCTTTTAAATACAATACATCTAATTCGCCTTCGTGAATGGAGTCAACCATCTCATGATTGTTTAATCCTGGTACGCTTGATAAGGATACGCCCCAGCTCGCTTCGAAACGAGAACGAACATCGTCATCGGTCACATATTGATAACCTGGTAGACGATCGGGCATGCTGCCAAAATCACTTGCACCTTGGACGTTATTGTGACCTCGTAGTGGGTAAGATCCCGCTCCAGGTTTCATATAGTTACCGGTGACGAGTAGCAAATTAGAAATCGCTGTACTCGTATCACTTCCACCTCCGTGTTGCGTCACACCCATCGCCCAAAGTACTGCTGTCGTCTTTGCTTCATGAATCATCGTCGCAATCGTAATCAGTTCATCTTTCGTTAAATGCGTCACCTCTGCCGCGTAATCGAGTGTATATGGTGCCAAGCTACTCAAGTACTCTTCAACGTCAGACACATGCTTTTCTAAAAACGCAACATCATGCCAACCTTGGTCCACGATATACTTCGTAACCGCAGACAACCAAACAAGATCACTACCTGGAGATGGCTTCACAAATAAATCTGAACGTTCCGCTAAGTCATGCTTTCTAAGATCAGCGACGATTACTTTCTGTCCGTTTAGCTTTTGAGCACGCTTCACTCTCGTAGATAAAACTGGATGTGATTCGACGGTATTTGAACCGATCGATATAATCAATTCCGCTTTAGCAATATCTTCGATACCACCTGAATCGCCACCATAACCGACCGTACGCCAAAGTCCCATCGTTGCTGGGGATTGACAGTATCTTGAGCAGTTGTCGATGTTATTCGTCCCGATGACCCCTCGAGCAAGTTTTTGCATTAAATACGATTCTTCGTTCGTACATTTGGAAGATGAAATAAATGCGAGAGCATCAGAACCTTTTTCATTCAATGTTTTTTTGAATTTGCTCTCAATTAAATCCAGCGCTTCTTGCCACTCAGCTTCACGGAACGATTCGCCTTCGCGAATTAAAGGCTTCGTTAAACGCTCTTCACTATTCACATAATCCCAACCGAACTTTCCTTTTACACACGTTGAGATCCCATTCGCTGGTGCTTCAGCTTGCGGTTGGATTTTGAGAATCTTACGGTCCTTCGTCCAAACATCAAACGCACAACCAACACCGCAATACGTACAGACGGTTTTCGTTTTCTTAATTCGTTCTTCACGCATTGAAGCTTCAACATCAGAGATTGTCATGAGCGACTCGTACCCTGTTTCTACACTCTTTGTGATGTTGACCATCGGTCTAAACGTTTCTTCTTTGATTCCTGTCAGAAATCCGGCTTCGCCTTCCATACCTACTTCAAGCATCGCATTACACGGACAAACCGTCGAACAATGACCACAACTAACACAAGAAGAATCATCAATCGTCGTATCCTTGTCCCAAATTACCCGTGGACGCTTTAAATTCCAGTCAATTGATAGCGTCTCAGTCACTTGTACGTCTTGGCACGCCTCGACACAACGACCACATAGAATACACTGATCGGGGTCATAACGATAGAACGCGTTGCGATTAACTGTAGATTCTTTCGTTGAATGTGGAGTTTCTTGATGGCTAATCTTCATCTCTTTGACAGCGTTATGTATTTCACAGTTTCCGTTGTTATAATCACAAACCGTGCAATACAATTCATGGTTTCCTAGCATTCGATCCATCGCGATTAGCTGCGCTTCATGGACATCTGCACCTAATGAGTCAACAACGTCACCGTCTTTAATTTTCGTAGAACACGATCGAACGAACTCTCCATTCACTTTCACAATACAACTATCACATGTTTCAATGGCTCCAAGGCTGGGATGATAGCACAGACTTGGCACTTGCATGTCCATTTTTTGTAATCTCTCGAGCACAGATTCGTTGTTTTTGAACATTTCCCTTTTGCCGTTAATCGTCACTGTCATCGTTTGCGTCACCCGATCTCCTCCTCAGTATTGTTTTCATCCATGAATCGAATTTACTATATTTTCCCTTAATTTTAAATCATTAAACACTAATCATTGAAACCGTTTTAAGTTGATGGATTTTGGGTATCAATCACTATTCGTAAAAGGAGGAATTGCATGTATAAAGACACGCTCACTACGTTAAACGAACAAGCCAAAAACAAGTATGGCTTATTCTCCTCTTCACCACTTCGTTATTTATTCGCGTCAATCCTCGCAGGTGCTTATGTTGGCGTCGGGACAATTGTTTTATTTTCTGTTGGACAACCACTACATATTTCAGGTTCTCCATTTTTAGATGTATTGACAGGGGCGACGTTTGGTATTGCTCTTGCACTCGTTTTATGGGCAGGATCAGAGCTTTTTACTGGTAATAATTTAATCTTTACCGTGAGTTCTCTTTCAAAAATAACGAGTTGGTCTCAGACCTTAGCAATTTGGGGGTGGAGTTACTTTGGCAATCTAATCGGTGCCCTTTTGTTGTCTTTTCTCATTTTGTTAACGGGCATTTTTCAAGGAGCCGATGGTAGTCACTACATGTTTACACTAGCTTCTGAAAAGATGAATGCACCGATGATGGAACTCTTCTTCAGAGGGATCCTCTGTAACTGGATTGTATGTCTTGCAATTTGGTCTTCACTAAGAGCAGAAGGTGACATCGCAAAATTATTCTTAATCTTCGTGTTAATCATGGCGTTTATCGCCGCTGGTCTTGAACATAGCGTTGCAAATATGTCGATATTAGGAATTGCCTTGTTACACGGTGGTCCAGACACGATTACTTTCGGTGGACTCATTCATAATCTCATCCCCGTAACGATCGGCAACATAATAGGTGGAGCTCTATTTGTCGCTTCCACGTATTTTGTAATTAGCGTTAACAAGAATGAAGATAAAGAAGAGCTAAATCAGGATCAAAAAAGTGCTTGATCATGTAAACACGACGTATACATCAATCTCTGCGCTCAAACAACTCATCTGAGCGCAGAATTTCTAGAAAGATGTCTATAGTGCAAAGTTCTAACAGTAAACGCCCGTGTTCGAAACTCAACCATTATGCATAAAATTAACTACTATGACTCGCTTATCACCCGCCACTCACTGGAGGAATAAATGCGATTGTGTCTCCGCTTTTCACATAGTCACTGTCTTCGACAAATTCTTCGTTAACGGCGATCATCGTTCGTTCTAAGCTACCTTTAGGAAGTGTATAGGTTTGTTCAACCCACAGTTTGATTTCTCGTACCGTTTTACCAGCAATGTCAGCGTTTACTTGTGCTTGTCCAATTTTTTCTTTCATTCCTGCGAAAAATAACACGTCAACCATGACTCTCCTCCTTTTCTGGATATGCGTTTTGTTCGAGTTGATCCCCTACCCAAAAACTTCCATCTGCCCAGTATTCTTTTTTCCAAATTGGAACGATTTGTTTAATCCGCTCAATCGCATACGCTGTTGCTTCGTGGGACGCTTGTCTATGTGGCGAACTTACAGCAATGACGACAGCGATTTCTTGAATAGCTAATGTTCCGAGTCGATGTGTGATGGCAACGGTTGTGTGCGGCCACTGTTCTTGGATTTCAGCACCGATCCTCTCTAACATTTTGACAGCCATCGATTCATACGCGTGATATTCTAACTGCAATGTTTGTTTACCGTGTGTCATTTCTCTTACTGTACCGATAAAGGTTTGTACGGCTCCGACGTTATTGTGTAGAACTTGTTCAATGAGTTCGTTGACGTCGATCGGTTCATCGGTGACGTTAAACATGTTCGCTCCTCATTTCTACAATTTGATTTACGAAGTAAGAGATCCACATTTCTTCTTCATCTCGTAAAAATATGGCTGTCTCTTTACAGTCGACCAGAAGACGATGATGCTGAATGACTCCGATCGTTTGCGAACGATCTAACAATGAGAAATCATCTTCATCTCGAAGTAATACGATGTTTGGCAGTTGTATATCTTTAAAGCCTTCAACAAATACAACGTCAACATTGCTGATGCTTGATTGCAAGTGTAACAATTGCTCTAGCGTCATTTCTTTTTTTAACTGTATGCTAACTTCTCCGCCACCTTCTACGAGACTGGCTTTAGCACCAGCTTCAATAAAGTGTTCGCTATCATATCTTGCTTTTGGAGGAGAAAACGAATGTCCATGATGTTTGATGACTGCTGTCGATACGTTTCTTTGCTCGAGAGCAGTCACAAGCTTCGCAATTGTCGTTGTTTTTCCAGCGTTTTTATAACCGACTATCTGTACGATACAGTTGGGATGTCCCATGGCCACTTACTACCTTTTTGATCTTGTAAATTTAATAGATTAACTTCTTCCCCGCGTTGATATCCTTTCGACCCAGCAGGTAAAACGATGAACACTTCTGCTTCTCCTAGCGCAACGACTGAACTTGATTTATCAAGACCAGACGGTTCCACATATTGAACACCATCTCGCTCATGAACGACACCACGAACGAGCCTTGTGTACGGATTAGGTTTAGGGAAGTCACGATCTAATACTCCTTTTGAGCGTTTCAAATGTAGAGCGCTCGCTCCAAGTGCTTTACGAATTAATGGACGAACGAACAGTTCAAACCCTACGTAGCAAGCCCCAGGATTTCCTGATAAACCATAAATCATCTGCCCATCTTTTTCTGCGACCGTTGTGACACTCCCAGGGCGCATAGCGACTTTGTTAAACAGTGTTTTGGCATCGATACGCTCAATAAGTTGCGGAACGAGGTCAAAATCACCAACTGATGCCCCGCCTGTTGTGATCATGGCATCGACTTCTTGTAGAGCATCCGTAACGACATCTACACATGCATCCAATTCATCGGGAAGTTTTCCGTACATGACCGGGATGCCGCCGGCACGTTTTACTTGAGATGCAGCCGTGTACGCATTGCTGTTTCGGATTTTCCCAGGTTGTAAAGGTTCATGAACGTCTAATAGCTCGCTACCGGTTGCAAGAATTCCAATTCGTGGTTTTCGATACACAGGGACGATATCATAGCCAAACGTTGCGAGTAGTGCGACAGTGCCAGGATGAATGATCGAACCTTTATTTATAAGCACTTGATCTTTTTTCGTATCTTCCCCTTGAAATGAAATGTTCTCATTATGATGATGAGGACGAACAATTGTAATGGTATCCGCGTCGTATGTCTGTATTTCTTCTAACATCACGACAGCATCACTTTGATTCGGAATCTTTGCACCAGTCATAATTCGAACCGCTTGGCCATTTTCTAATTCGCTTCGATACAAGCTACCTGCACCGATATCTCCGACAACCTTCAATGTAGCAGGATTTAGTAAGCTTGCTTGACTCGTATCTTCTGAACGAATCGCATACCCATCATATGGTGCACGGTTAAAAGGAGGTACGTCGTGATCTGCCAATAAATCCTCAGCTAGAAAGCGTAAGTCGCTTTCTAGAAGAGGGACGTAATCAACTGCTTGATTCAGTTCATACTTCATGACACGGCTCACCGCATCTGAAATTGAAATTGGTCTACGGACTTCCACCAAGGTAAACCCTCCTTATGCCATCATGTTGTGATAAAACGTCTTCGCTTCTTCAATGTCTTTCGTACCGTGAACGAGAACTCGTCCGTCTTTGAAAATCGCCATCCGTTTTCCTGATTGGTGTTCAGTGAAAGATAGTAAAAACGGATTTTTTTTCGTGCGACCGTATGCTGTTAATTTCATTTCTAAATGTGTGAGATCAAATGAGCGGTCTTTCACACGGATTTGTATCGTATCGCGACCACAAAGTACGGCAATGTTTGTATCTTGTAGTGATTGAAGATACGGAAACGTTCGTTCATTTCCACACGTTTTGCACGATTCTTTTTTCATTTTTTTCATTGAGAATTTCTGATAACTGCCTTCCCAAATGTCGTAAATACTCATCGAACGGTCAATTTCATTGGCATTACCAGTTATCCATTTTAAAACGTGTACGGTCTGCATTAACGATGTTTGTTGAATGACCGGGGCAATGACTCCATGACTGTCACACGTCATCGCTTCTCCAGGAATTAACTTCATGACGCACATTAAGCACGGATCTTCACTCGGATGAAAAAACTTCGTCATGCCATATGAACCTGCACAGGCGCCAAACACCCAAGGAATATTATGTTTCACAGACAGATCATTCATAATATATCGAATATCAAAATTATCGGTTCCGTCAATTATAATATCGACACTTGTGAGCAACGGTTCTAAATTGTGAGCTGTTGCATCCATTACATGTGCAGTGATCGTTACGTCTGAATTAATTTCCATTAACCGCCTTTTGGCAGCAATTGCCTTAGGTAACACTTGTTCGACATCAGCTTCACAATACAATTGTTGCCGATGCAAGTTACTCAGTTCTACATAATCTCGGTCAACAACCGTGATTGTCTTCACCCCTGCTCGAACGAGGGTTTCTGCACTTGCACTACCAAGCGCTCCGACTCCAATCAGTAAAACATGCGCTTGTCCAAGCTTATCTTGTCCGGCTTTGCCAATCGGTGAAAAAGACATTTGCTTTTCGTATCGGTTCACATAACGTCCCCCTTATCCACCAATATAGGACATTTCTATTTTCTTACGATTTCTTGCACTTTCTTCTGTTCTCGTCTCAGAATAGCGATCTTGTCGCTTTTTCCAAATTTGGCTAATTGATTCATATAACGATTCGTCGCTTGCACCTTGTCGAACGAGTTCTTTCAAGTCTGTTCCTGTCTCTGAAAACAAACACGTATAAAGTTTCCCGTCTGCACTAATCCGAGCTCTCGTACACGTTCCACAAAACGTTTCCGTTACAGACGAGATAAATCCTACTTCACAAGAATTATCAAGATAACGATACCGTTTTGCTACTTCTCCGTAATATTCTTCATCAACCGGAACTACAGGAGAGAACGACTTCACTTGATCGAGCAATTCTTTTTTTGAGACGACTTGGTCAAAATTCCAACCGTTCGTTTGACCAACGTCCATAAACTCAATGAAGCGTAACGTTACTTGTTCTCGTTTGCAAAACTGTGCCATTGGAAGTACTTCGTGTTCATTAACTCCACGTTGTACAACCATGTTGATTTTCACACCGAGACCAGCTTCTTTTGCCGCTTGAATACCACGAATGACAGCGTTCGGTGACGTTTTTCTTCCACTCATCAACTGGAACGTCTCAATGGATAACGCATCAAAGCTAATGTTCACCCGTTCCAAACCGGCAGCTTTTAACTCTTTCGCTAACTTCGGTAACATTACACCATTTGTCGTCAACGCAAGATCAGTAATCCCGTTGATTTGTTTAAGTCGCTTTATAAGTGTTGCGACTCCTTTTCGAAGCAACGGTTCACCACCTGTGATCCGAAGTTTGGTTACGCCTAGCTTGGCAAATTGTTCTGCAATCCGGACGATTTCATCAAACGATAACAACTGCTCTTCATTCATAAATACATAATCCGATCCAAAAATTTCTTTAGGCATGCAATAGGAGCATCGAAAATTGCACCGATCCATAATCGAGATGCGCAAATCTTTCAACGGTCGATGTAACTGATCATTAACGGGATTGGCTGCCACTTTACGACTCCTTTCACGTTCATTTACTATAGAAGTAGCAAATGATGTACAATTTGTATTATTCTAACACACAGAAGGCGAGGGAAGAAAAGCATATGCATCATAAACACGACCACACTTCTTCATCTGTCGCCATTCTCACATTAAGTGATACGCGGAATCTTGCTGATGATAAAAGCGGTGCTGAAATTGAACAACTACTCTTTCCACTTCACACAATTGTTGATCGCAAATTGATAAAAGATGACCCCGATCACCTTCAAACTGTCTTAACGGACTGGATCCAAGACGACCGAATTTCCATCATTATTACGACAGGTGGGACCGGTATAAGTCAGCGTGATACTACGTATTCAATTGTTGAACAACTCATTGAAACTCCGATGCACGGTTTCGGTGAACTCTTTCGCTTTAAAAGTTATGAAGAAATTGGAGCACGAGCCATGCTTAGCAATGCAATTGCAGGGACAGTCAATCAAACCGCCATCTTCTCTCTTCCTGGTTCTGTTCATGCCGTAACGCTTGCGATGACGGAACTAATTCTACCGACCATTAATCACGTAAGTAGGGAGCTTATAAAATGACGATCGCTGGACTGATTATGGCTGGCGGACGCTCAACGCGTTATGGGAAACAAAAACTGTTCGAACTTCATGAAAACGAAGCGCTCTGGATGAAGAGTGTCCGTGCGTTGCAAAAAGCAAACATACACGATATCTACGTGTTGACGAACGACACTTTAAATAAGCACTTTTTAACAAACGATGTTCATGTACTCATTGATCATTCGCCACACGCTGGGCCTTTGCACGCATTACACGGTGCAATGAACGCTTTGCATGAAGACTTTGAATGGTTTCAAGTGTTGGCTGGTGATTTGCCTACCGTTCATCATCAACTGTTACTCAAATTACAGAACAACCTTTCTGCAACTGAAGACTGTGATTGTTTACTTCCAATAAACAATGGAAAATTGCAACCGTTACACGGGCTTTATCACCGTAATTGCTTACGAGTACTTCAACATCAATCAAGTGATGATGCTTCGATGCGCCAGTTGATCGAACGTGTAAACACGAGAACCATTGACTTTTCAAACAAACATGACTTTATCAATATTAACTACGAACATGATTGGAAAGGAGTCCAACGATGAGTTTTTCACATTTCAATGAAGAAGGACGTGCACGGATGGTGAACGTTCAAGAAAAGCCTAGAACCGCTCGAAAAGCTGTTGCGCAGTCAAAAATCCGCTTATCAAACACTCTCTACACAGCCATTCACGATCAATCTCTTAAAAAGGGTGATCCACTATCTGTTGCACAAGTTGCAGGTGTTATGGCAGCGAAAAAAACGCCTGACTGGATTCCCATGTGCCACCCGATTATGATTCAAGGAACAGACATTGATTTTCGCTTTGAGCAAGACGAAGGCGATCACCTTTTAGTCATCACAGCGACGGTGACTGTAGAAGCCAATACTGGCGTGGAAATGGAAGCGTTAACTGCTGTTAGTGCAGCCGCTTTGACGTTTTACGATATGTGTAAATCGATCGATAAAGGTATGATCATTGAGGAAACGTTATTGCTTACAAAAACAGGAGGGAAAAACGGAGATTTTCATCACCCGAGAACACAATCACACGACTAGGAGGAATTCAGATGCACCGACATGATGAATGGGTAAACGATGAAATTAAGAAACTATGCAGGCTACTTGAACAACGATTAGAAACCCCCTTGCAAAAAGGCAAATGGTCGATAAAACAAACGGTTGGTCATATGTACTATTGGGATCAATACATTCTTAAAGAAATCATTCCTTCTATAACTAACGGAGCAACGATTCAAGCATTTCCAGATCATGATTTGTTCAACGAAAAGGCAACCGAGAAAAGTAACCGCTATGCTGCAAAAGAGATGCTCCAAACGTTTCTAAAACAACGAAGACAACTATTAGCCGCCTATGAAAAGTATCCTGAAACGATTGAATTTACGATTGAACATGAACAAGGAACGATGACAACCAAAGCGCTGCGGACTAAATTTGAAGAACACGACCTCCAACATATAAAAGAAATGAGTTCGTTTGTAGACAACACAAAAGGCGATTGATTGCTCAATCGCCTTTTTGTGTTCTATGACTTCACTCGATCTTTACGACTTCTAAAAATCCAACTGTTGTAATAAAAGATCTTCGTCGGGATACCGCCAAGCTGAATTAACCGCTTCGCTGCATGCTTCATTTCCATATTGCCTTGTACTTTACCGTCTGATAAATAGATGGCGTACAATCCACGCTTAATCATCCGATGAAACTCTTCATCAGGAAGGCCACGTAAGTTCTCTTCAGCTTTTCGATCTAAGAAATGGAAGCGTTCCACCATCTCATCTTCGCTCTCATAATACGCCGCAAAGTTCATTTCTTGTTCTTGGAAGTCTTCTTCTTGATCGATAAAATAATCAAGCATAATGTGGACACCTTGCATCCACGGGAAGTAACCTTCTTTAATTTGCTTTGACTCTTCTTTCGTACGTGGCAATGCCGCAGCGTATGCCGCTAAGCAGTATAGCGCTAACGTAGAAGCGACCGCCGTTGAAAATTCATACCAACGAAGCTCAGGGAATTTGTCTTTGTGTTCTTCAAAAAATGCCTTTAATAATCCTTCACGCTCATGTTCAGGCACATGCTTATACACTTGGAAGTCAACGTAATACTGAGCAACTTCTTTCATGTCCTCTTGCATTTCTACAAACCCTGGGAACGTCTGAACCGTTTCCTGACACGTTTTTACGAGTTCATGTAAATACCCACCATCGTCATAACCACCACGTACACGATAGTAATCTTTTAATTCTGCGCCAGGCGTTAGACCATCTAGTAGTGCATCGTGTAATGCGCGAAAATCTTCAGGGTCTTGTGATTCACTTTTATCACAAAGCGTATCTAAGTAATCACAGATCGTTTGATACGCACAAAGGAATCGAATAAACGCTTCTTTGTTTCCTCCTGCAAGCATCGCAAGAACACTGCCACCTTCACAGTGAAAGTCTTTATCATCAATCGTCCAAACCGCTTGTTTGCTTAATTGTTGGTCTGGCATACTTGTTGCGTACGTTTTCCAATGTTCAAGTTGACGATGAACTTCTGGTATGGTCTCTTTGTACGTACGCATAAGGATTGTCCACGGCTTTTTTGGCACTTGAAAATTCATATTGTCCTCCTAGATACTTCTATATTACAGTCTTCCCAATCGTTGCCACATAAAATACAACATAAAACGAAACACGTCTTCACGTTCCGGTTCATTAAATAGCTCATGATACAAGCCACGCCATTCCCTCATGGAACGGTCTTCAATACGTAGTCGATTAAACCATTCATGTGAAGCGGTCTTCTCGACTAAATAATCTTCTCCAGCTTGCAAAAGCAATAGTGATACATTTGGAAATTCATATGCATGATCTAAGCTTGTCTTCATTGCTTTTTGCATCTCTTGATACCAACGTACCGATACCGTATGTACGAAAAGCTCATCTTTGTGAAAGTCAGATCGCACTTCTTCATTCCTCGTCGCATGATCGGTTTTGATTCCACTCTTCACACTAAACGTCGGAACGATTCGATGAATTCCTTTTGCCACCGCTGTTAATGCTTTATTCGGAGGGTCGTACAGTGCGAGGCACGGCGACGATAAAACAACACCACGAACTGGTAATTGCTTCTCCATCATCGTGCGAATGACGGATAAACCTCCCATACTATGACCAAATAAAAAGATCGGCAATTCATACGTTACCGCTTCTTTATACCAATGGTGAACCGCATCAATGTATTGCTCAAAATGATCAATATGCCCTCGTTTACCTCGTGTTCTCCCAAACCCTGGAAGGTCACCTGCAATGACATGGAAATGTTCGCGATTTAATCGCTCAATTAGCCATGTATAACGACCATAATGTTCTCCAGCTCCGTGTACAATGACAAAAACACCGATCGCTTGTTCTGCTTCCCAAATCCGCATGTTTCATTCACTCCTATGTCGTCATTGCCAACATTTATTCTTCTATTACACCATATGTCGCTATTTTTTTCATCTATTGTGGGATAATCACGCAGATCCAACTAAAAGTTTCGTTCTTATTGGGCTTTTTTGGTACACTGTAAATGAATTGAAAGGAGTTTTACACCTATGAGCGTTTACCCTTATAAAGACAATCATCCAACAATTGATTCAACCGTTTTTCTAGCTGAAGGTGCGATCGTCACTGGGGACGTCGTCATCGGTGCGGAATCAACAGTGTGGTATCACACCGTGATCCGAGGAGATGTTGATCGAACAATCATCGGCAAACGAGTAAACATCCAAGACCAATCGATGATCCATCAAAGTCCGGGTAACCCCGTTATCATTGAAGATGATGTGTCAGTAGGACACCAAGCGATGTTACACGGCTGTACGATCAAAAAAAACGCGCTCATCGGTATGAAAGCAACTGTTCTTGATGGCGCTGAAATTGGAGAAGAGGCGTTCATTGGCGCTGGAGCTCTCGTAACTCCTGGAACGAAAATCCCTCCACGCACACTTGCTTTAGGAAGTCCGGCCCGTGTTGTACGTGAGTTAACTGACGAGGACAAACGCGAACTCTCACGCATTAGGGATGAATATGTTGAACGGGGAAAGATATACAAACAGCAACAACAACAAAGGAGCGATGAATCATGACCGAATTCCAACAAAACCTTGAAAACTACGCAGATTTAGCACTTAAAGTAGGCGTCAATTTACAAAAAGGTCAAACGCTTTACGTAAGAACGCCAACGTATGCAGCTCCATTTGTTCATGCACTAACGAAACGCGCTTACGAACTTGGTTCACACAACGTGCACATCGAGTGGAATGATGAAGAAGCGACACGTCTTAAATTCCAATATGCGGACGAAGAAGCGTTCAAAACCTATCCACAGTGGAAAGCCGATCCACTTATTGAAGCTGCGAAAGAAGACGCTGCTTTTCTTTCAATCACTGGTGGTAACCCCGACTTATTAAAAGAAGCCAACCCTGAACATGTTGCCATGCAACAAAAAGCAGGTGGACAAGCAAATGAAACGTTCCGAAGCTATATTCAGTCCGACAAAGTAAGTTGGTCCATTGTTGCGGTTCCATCAGCAGAATGGGCAAAGAAAGTGTATCCAAACGAAAGTGATGAGCAAGCGGTCACGAAGTTATGGAATGACATTTTCCAAGCAACACGCATGCACGAAGACGATGTTGTTGATGCGTGGCAAAAACACCTTGCCGTACTTGATGAAAAGCGTGAAAAACTGAACAACAAGAAATTCCATGCCCTTCACTATAAGGCAAATGGCACTGACTTAACGATTGAACTACCTGACACACACATTTGGGCATCAGGTGGGAGTACGAGTAAAGCTGGGGTTGATTTTGTTGCCAACATCCCTACTGAAGAAGTGTTTACTGCAGCGAAGAAACACGGAGTGAATGGCACCGTAACGAGTACAAAGCCATTAAACTACGGAGGAACATTAATTACCGACTTTACATTAACGTTTAAAGACGGCAAGATTGTTGATTACAAAGCCGCTCAAGGCGAGGCAACACTAAAAGGCATTTTAGAAGGCGATGAAGGGTCTAAATACATCGGTGAAGTTGCCCTTGTTCCTCACCGTTCACCAATCTCTGACATGGATTTAATCTTTTACAACACGCTCTTTGATGAGAATGCTTCAAACCACTTAGCTATTGGTAGTGCATACGCCTTTAACATTGAAGGTGGCAAAGAAATGAATAAAGAAGAACTTGAAGCAAGTGGCATTAACCAAAGCATCACTCACGTAGATTTCATGATGGGTGCGGCAGATATGGACATTGATGGCATTCATGCAGATGGAACTCGCGAAGCCGTGTTCCGTAACGGTGAATGGGCGATCTAATTTAGATTTACGAACGATCCCTGGTTCTCTGGACCAGGGATCGTTTCTATATGCTGGGGATTTGTACAATTCGGTGATGTATGTGGGGATTATGATAGTTTCATCATCAGGGGAATCTCTAATCGTTTATAAGATTTTCAACAGCCGAAGGAGCAGAAACTGATCCTTCGGCTGTTGCTCTTTTTATTTCCGAACTTGTTTCCAATAAAAAATAGCTAGCTGTGTGCGGTCTCTTAGTTCCAGCTTATCTAAGATCACCGATAACGTATTCCTTACTGTACCAACACTCAAAAACAGCGTATCGGCAATCTCCTGATTGGAAAGTCCTTGGGCAATCGCTTCCACGATGTCATTCTCTCTTTTAGTTAATTGATCAACGAGTTGATACTGTTCTGTCGGACTCACAATCTCCTTTAGCACATCCGCATCAAGAACTGAACTTCCTGCGGCAAGCGTTCGAATCTGTTGCGCCATATCATCAATGGAGGAAGATTTTAAGACGTATCCTTTTGCTCCTGCATTTAGTGCGAGGCGTATATTCTGTTCATCCTTAAACGTTGTCAACATCATTATTCGGATTTCTGGCCACGTGTCACTTACTCTTTTTGTACATTCAATTCCATCCATCGTCGGCATGCGAATATCCATGAGAATAACATCGGGTTGGTGTTTTCCGCAAAAACGAAGGGCATCCTCGCCATCTGTAGCTACACCAATAACCGTGAAGTCTGCTTCCTTTTCCAATAACAACGTCAAGCTTTGCCTTACAAGGGGATCGTCGTCAACGATTAATAACTTCATCTTTTATCCTCCTCAAGCGGTAATACGCATACAACTTGATAACCATTTACAGTATTGACAGTTACGCTGCCACCATTTGCTCGGGCACGCACCTTTAAATTCCGAATGCCGCTACCTTCTCCAAGATGTTTAGATTCTGTCCCATTGTCTTGTATGCTTAGTCTCACTAAATACGTTGTTACGTCAAGGTTAACGTTTACTTCAGTTGCATCACTATGCCTCGCCACGTTCGTTAATGCTTCTTTTAAACAAGGTTCTAGTAACCCCCAATAATGTGCGGGAACAAGCTTCATATCTCCTGAACGTTGGAAAGAAACTGATGTATGAATAAATTCTTTAGCAATGTGCTCGAGCACATCGACACCGATTCTCGTAACTGGCGTCATATCATGGACAGTGTCACGAAGCATCGCTGTGCTACGAGCAACCCGAAGCTTCACTTCATTTAGCATCGCTTCTGCTTCTCTTCCTTCTAGCTGTTCATATGCTTCTAAAGCAAGGTTTGCTCCTGTCAAATCATGACCAACGTGATCATGAAGATCCCGTGCAATCCGGTTTCGTTCTGATACTTCGGCCAGTTGTGCCGTTTTACGATTTGACTTTAATAATTCTTCTTTCACATTTTCAAGTGCTTGGCGAGCGTGGCGTTCCCGATCTGCTTCGGTTATGTATCGTTCACGTTGTTTTTTCGAACTTGCATCCCATACCCCAAAAGTGCCTGCTTGAAAAAGCAGCCATAGTAGAACGATTGAATAAAGCTCAAACAGAGCAATAAGTAAAATAACAACAATGAGAAAGCGATATTTTTGACGAGACATCATTTCATATACAGGTAACGCTAGGCCATACGCGCTACTGCCCCAAAGCGGGATAAATAGAAAGCATAAGATTAGGTCGATGATGATCGTCCAACTTGGAAGACGAAAACGCCATCGTAAGCAGACGATGATTGCGAGGGAAATTACGAACAAGAAACTGACAAGGGGTGGATCTTGGTAAATCCAAAGTGCAATTAAAAACACGATGTTCATAAATCGCCAAACATTCACCATACGATCACCTCGATACCTTTACTATAAGTGTTAAAAACCCTTCGCTCAAGAGCTGAAGGGCTTCGCGTGAACCTCTAACTGATTCTTCGTATGCTTCCTATGATTAAAAAGAACAATGCATATAACAATAAAACACCATTAATGAACAAGAAATCACCACGATCTTCTCCGAAAACGATCCATTCGATGCCCTCTGAAAGCCAATACGTTGGAAAAATGACAGCAATTCTTTCAAAAACTACAGGCATCATCTCCACAGGGAACAGAATTCCCCCGAGCAATGCCATCAAGACGATAACCGCCATAAAAATAAGAAATGATGACTCTTTACTTCTATATAATGAGTTCCAAGCAAGACTAATCGAAATCGCTGTGAACATAAAGACGAGATAAAGAATCGTCAAGTTCCAAGGCTCATATAATTCATGACCATACGCATACCCACCACTAATAATGATGATAATTTGGATAATCATAATCACCGAAAATGCGAGCAAGTTCTGCCACAAATAGTTAAAGTGTGAAACGGGTGCGGCGGCAAGCCGTTTCACAACCCCTTTTTGACGATCTTCAATCATAATACTCGTAAGGCGAATGCTAACAAACAGCAATAGAATACCGAAGTATTGATAACCAAGAGGAAGTAGCGGCCAACCGTCCTCAGCAGTAGGCAAAAAGATCGCAGCAATTGGAAACAGCGTCAGAAACAACACGTTCGTTTTATCACGTAAAATTCGTTTAAGTGCAAATCTAAATATTGTCATGGCATACGTCTCCGCCCTGTAAGAAGCAATAGTCCAAACGCGATGAGTATGAGCACACTAAGCAATGCTGCATACAACCAACCGTCTGAAAGCCCTCCGCTTCTCACTTGGTCGATCGACGAATACGCAAGCATAAGCGGGTTCACATAGTCATTAAACATGTTGATTAAAGCATTGTCTGGCATCGGAAAGAACAGCCCTGCAAGTAAAATCATCCCTACACCGTACACCTCACTTAACCGCTCAGCGATTTTAAAGTTCTTCACTGAAAAGGTGAATACGAGGCAAACAATGCTTGATAATGACGACATGAGTGTAATGACGAGTAATGCCCAAATGAAATTACCCCAGTTCACATCAAAGACCATGGTCGTATAGGTGATTAATATAATTCCTAACAGAATAGAATAAATGATGCCCGCAAGCATAATTGAAAATCCGTATAGCGTTGTGTTCATCGGTAACGAGAGTAGACGATTTTTTCGTTCGGCGAATAGATCTTGATGAACGTAATTCATTGTTATTGCACCGCCGAATAATTGAAAACCGAGAACTAAAAGAACGACAGTTTCATCCCTGATCGGTGTGCCACTAAGCCCTTCCACTTCTCCGAGAATGATCGAAAAGACCGTTATTAGAATGATAGGAACACCAAGCAACAAGATCATCGTAATAAAATCCCGACTCATTCTAATCCCGATAAACCGAATCGTAGCTAATTCCTTCATGAAGGATCATCCTCTCCATCACGAAGTTGTTTACCTGTAAGTGTTAGAAAGACATCTTCTAAATTCGGCTTTTCTGCTTGAATTCCGACGACACCACTCGTTTCTTTCACGATTGAGAGTGCCCGATCAAGATTACCAGCACCCGCATTTGATATGATCTGAATGACTGATCCGTTCACTTGCACTTGCTTAACGCCTTCTAAGCTCTTTAACCGATCGATTGGGATCATTGTCGCATCGTTCACATCAATGAGGATCTTTTCTTCATGCTGGATGTTGTTGATTAATTCATCGACAGTACCTTCTGAAATCACTTGTCCTTGGTCAACGATGACAACCCGTGTAGCAATGGATTGAACCTCTTCCATATAATGAGTCGTGTACAAAATTGTCGTCCCTTGTTCTTTTAACTTTCTAACTGCGTCTAGGATATGGTTTCTGGATTGGGGATCAATCCCGACGGTCGGCTCATCCATGATTAGAAGCTTCGGACGATGGGTAAGAGCACAAGCGATATTCAATCTTCGTTTCATACCACCTGAGAATTTGTTCGGCGTTTGCTTTGCCTTTGACGATAAACCAACGAACTCAAGGGCTTCTTTGACCCGTTGTTTCTTCTCTTCACCCTTCAAACCGTATACACCCGCAAAAAACTCTAAGTTCTCTTTTGCTGTTAATTCCTCAAACACAGTAATCTCTTGCGTAACGAGACCCATTTTCTTTTTATTTTCATGGTGAAATACCGCTCCTTCTTGCCCGAACAATTGGATGACACCTTTATCAAAAGGGATAATTCCCATTAAGCAATGAATTAGCGTCGTTTTTCCTGCGCCATTCGGTCCGAGTAAACCGAGAATTTCTCCTTCATGAATATCTAAATCAACATAATCAAGAGCAATTTGATGTTTATACCGCTTTACGATGCCTTTGATTGATGCAATTGTCATTCTTTTCACCATCCCAATTAGATTACCTTTAGTATGTAACGTTCTTACATCAATAAGTAGTGACATCTGTCATTAGATGAATGTCATGGCGATTTGAAATGACAACCTTTATTTCTCAAATAAAAAAAGCCTTGTCACAGTGACAAGGCTTTTTACATCGTCTAGATGTTTGCTGCTTTTTTGAGTTGATCTGCTTTATCCGTACGTTCCCATGGTAAGTCAACATCTGTACGTCCGAAATGTCCGTAAGCTGCAGTCTGCTTGTAAATCGGAGTACGTAAATCGAGCATCTTAATGATCCCTGCAGGACGCAAGTCAAAGTGATCTTCAACGAGGTTAAGCAACTCGCTCTCACTTGCTTTACCCGTACCAAACGTGTTGATGGAGATTGAGACAGGTTTCGCAACTCCAATAGCATACGCCAATTGCACTTCACACTTTTCAGCAAGACCTGCTGCTACGAGGTTCTTCGCAACGTAACGTGCGGCATAAGAACCTGAACGGTCGACCTTTGTAGGATCTTTCCCAGAGAATGCTCCCCCACCGTGACGAGCAAATCCACCGTACGTATCAACAATAATCTTCCGCCCTGTTAAACCTGCGTCCCCTTGTGGTCCACCAATCACGAAACGTCCTGTCGGATTAATGAAGAACTTCGTTTTTTCGTCGACCCACTTTTCAGGAACGATTGGCTCGATCACATACTTTTGCAAATCGCGCTCAATTTGCTCAAGTGTCGCTTCAGGATGATGCTGTGTTGAAATGACAATCGTATCGATTCGTACCGGTTTGTCATCTTCATCGTACTCAATCGTTACTTGCGTTTTACCATCAGGTCGTAAGTAATCTACTGTACCATCTTTACGTACCTTTGCTAATTGACGAGCAAGTCGGTGTGACAATGAAATTGGCATAGGCATAAATTCTTTCGTTTCATTGTCCGCATAACCAAACATTAAACCTTGGTCTCCAGCACCGATCTCCTCAATTTCTTTGTCTGTCATCGCGCCTTCGCGAGCTTCGAGTGCTGCGTTAACACCTTGAGCAATATCAGGAGATTGCTCATCAATCGCGGTAAGAATTGAGCACGTTTCAGCGTCTAAGCCATACTTCGCTCTCGTGTACCCGATTTCTGTTAACGTTTCACGTACGATCTTTTGAATATCAACGTACGTCGTTGTCGTAATCTCACCAGTTACTAGGATCATTCCCGTATTTGCAACCGTTTCACATGCCACTCTAGCGTTTGGATCATGTCGTAAAATTTCATCTAAGATTGCATCCGATACTTGATCACAAATCTTGTCTGGATGGCCCTCTGTTACAGATTCTGACGTAAAAAGGCGACGCCCATTTGCTTCCATGATTCTCCTCCTTATGAAACACTGTATTACTTTATATGTTTGAAGTGCTCTAGAGTGCGTGTATCGACCCAAAACACTTCATTTCCCTTTATGGTACGAACCATAAAGAATATAAGGGCGAGTTATCGTATGATTTCATGAAAAAAAGCCCCTTCACCGATGAGGGAAGGGGCATTACCTTTCACCTTTCGCCTCTTATCTTGCAAAACAGATGATGTTTTGCCAGGTTGGCACCTTTTCTGTATGACACAGATGGTTGCTGGGTTTCAAAGGGCCTGTCCCTCCACCTTCTCCTGATAAAAGCCTACCAAGTAAATATAACGGCAAACGCGAAGAATTGCAAATCTCGACAAGGATTTAGTCGAATAGTAGAATCTTCTGTTTTATTGACTAAGAAATGTCTAGTTTACAGTGATCATGATTGCAATGTTGCCCAATGACTGGCCGATTTTCGGCAATCTTCCTATATAATCCTCTGCCAATCACGTTAAATGGTCTCATGTTTATGATGCGCATCGGGTACTTTAATAATGCGTGTTCTTCCAGTAGCCTTAAGACACCATCATAACCACGATACACGTATGTCGAATTGATTAAAACATGCATTTCTTTCGTTAAATCAGTCGATCGAATAAACGGATACTGTTGTTCTAACTCAGGTTCATGTAAATCCACCCATTTAACATGCTTAAACTGATCGTATGTTTGGATTACACGCTTTGTTTTTTGACAAATCGTACATTGTTGATCATAAAAGACGACACAAGAGTCCATAGTTGATCACACCTTTTTTATAAAATCCACGTTAAACATGACACCTTTGTGAAATCGAAAAATAGTATAGACTATAAATCAAAATGTGTTATACTAATTTCAAATCAATTCAACACTTTCGTTCCGTGATTATTGTGAGAAGGAGTTTTGCTACTATGAGTACCGTATCTTTTGAGTCTGCACTGCAACACTTACTGAATGGAGATCACATTGAAACTGATCTTCCTGAATCGAGATTAGTGGAAAGAGCACTCTCACGAGGCGAAGGTGTACTAACAAAATCTGGCGCATTTGCAGCCACTACTGGTTTGTACACAGGTCGATCACCAAAAGATAAATTCATCGTTGATGAACCGTCAGTTCACGACTCGATTGATTGGGGTGTCGTAAACGCTGCGGTTGATAAAGATGTCTTCTCTAAATTATATCGTAAAGTGCTTCACTATTTAGGTCAACAAGATGCACTTTTTGTTACTAACGGTTACGCAGGTAAAGACACCGACTACCGCCTTTCCCTCCGTGTCGTTAATGAATTTGCTTGGCACAACCTTTTTGCTCGTCAATTATTTATTCGTCCTGAAGAAAACGAACGTCCTGCTGAAGAAGAGAACGGATTTACAATCGTCTCAGCACCAGGATTTAAAGCTGATCCTGAGGTTGATGGTACACGTTCTGAAGCATTTGTTCATATTTCCTTTGAAGAACGAATCGTATTAATTGGTGGTACTGAGTATGCAGGTGAGATGAAGAAGTCCATCTTCTCAATTATGAATTACTTGTTGCCTGCTCAAAACGTTTTACCGATGCACTGTTCTGCAAATACAGGTAAAGAAGGCGATGTTGCGCTTTTCTTCGGTCTTTCTGGAACAGGTAAAACAACACTTTCTGCAGATCGCACGCGTTTTCTAATCGGTGATGATGAGCACGGTTGGTCTGATAACGGTGTATTTAACATTGAAGGTGGTTGTTACGCAAAAACAATCAACCTTTCCAAAGAAAAAGAACCAGACATTTATGATGCCATTCGCTTTGGCGCAGTGCTTGAGAATGTCGTAGTTGATGAAGAGAGTCGTAAACCAGATTATGATGATGGCTACTACACGGAGAACACGCGTGCAGCTTATCCACTTGAGCACATTCAAAATGTACTCCCTCAAGGCGTTGCTGGTCATCCGAATACAATTATTTTCTTAACTGCTGATGCTTTTGGGGTGTTACCACCAATTAGTCGTCTAACTAAGGAACAAGCCATGTACCACTTCTTAAGTGGATATACGAGTAAGCTAGCAGGAACTGAACGTGGAGTTACTGAACCTGAAGCAACGTTCTCAAGCTGCTTTGGTGCACCATTCCTTCCAAGACATGCATCGGTTTATGCAGAGATGCTCGGTGAGAAAATTGATCAGCATGAAGTGAACGTATTCCTCGTGAACACAGGCTGGAACGCAGGTGGGTATGGCTCTAGTGACCGTATTCCATTAAATTATACGCGTGCAATGGTGCAAGCGGCACTTGAAGGTGAACTTACGAACGTTCAAACGAATCAAGACCCGATCTTTGGTCTTCATATTCCTAAGCGTGTACCGGGTGTTCCTGACGAAGTGCTTCAACCGAAGTCAACTTGGGACGATCCTAAAGCCTACGATGAGAAAGCTTCACAGCTTGCGAAGAAGTTCAAAGAGAACTTTGAACGTTTCTCTCACGTTTCAGATGAAATTCGTAACGCTGGACCTACTTTTAAATAACGAACACATGTATGAGAACTTCCAATAAATCATTGGGAGTTCTTTTTTTGTTTTACACACCACTAAACAGGCGATCGCATAAGATATTGCATCTATGGAAGTAGAGGGGACGAATTAACATGAAACGTGCGGGGAAATTCGCTTTGCTGTCTGTACTTAGTGGTTCATTAGTACTTTCAGCTTGTGGGGATGATCAATCAGTAGAAACGTTAGAAGTAGCAGAAGTAACACGCTCAATTTTTTATGCACCGCTTTACGTTGCGGTGGAAGAAGGATTCTTTGAAGAAGAAGGGCTAGAGGTCGACATTACGACGACTTGGGGTGGAGACAAAACGATGACCGCGCTTCTAGCAGACAGTGCAGATGTTGCACTCGTAGGAGCTGAAACGTCGATCTATGTGCATGCACAAAACCCGATGGACTCAGTCGTAAACTTCGCAGCCTTAACACAAACCGACGGAACGTTTCTCGTCTCACGTGAGCCGATTGACGATTTTAGTTGGGAAGATCTAAAAGGAACAACTTATTTAGGTCAACGTGCCGGTGGAATGCCACAAATGGCTGGGGAATTTGCACTCGCATCGAACGGGATTGACGTAGATGAAGATGTCGTTTTAGACCAAAGTGTCGACTACGCAAACATCGCTGCAGCATTTGCAGCTGGTACCGGTGACTTTGTTCAATTGTTCGAGCCAACAGCAAGTGAATTCGAGAGCGAAGGTGTCGGTCATGTTGTCGCATCATTTGGTGAGGAGTCCGGGATCTTACCGTATACAGGTTTTATTACAAAAGAGAGTACCGTAGAGAATAACGAGGAAGCGCTCGTAAAGTTTAACCGCGCCCTTTACAAAGCACAACAATTTGTTCAAGAGGAAGATAGTCAAGTCATTGCCTCTTCCATCGAATCTTACTTTGAAGAAACACCAGATGATTTAATTGCACAAGTCGTAGATCGCTATCGCGACCAAGACTCCTACGCACATGATCCGTATATTGATGAAGATGGCTGGGATCACTTGCAAGATATAATGGATGCTTCCGGTGAATTACCTGCACGTTTTGATTACGAAGACCTCGTAAACACAACCATCACGGATCAAGCACTTCAACGTTAATGATGAAACGAGGGCTTCTGAGCGTCTTCAGAAGCCCTTTACGATGAGTACTCAATAAAAAGGAGGTACCGAATGGCACTGCTTAATCTACATCATGTAAAGAAACATTTTTTCACACAAGAACATGTCGTGGAAGCAATCCGCGAGATTAGCTTACACGTAGAAGAAGGTGAATTTGTATCAATCATTGGGCCAAGTGGTTGTGGCAAGACGACCGTACTTTCAATGATCGCTGGCTTAACCTCACCATCAAGTGGTCAGATTGAAGTAGACGGTGCACTTGTGACTGAACCCTCATCTGAAATCGGCTACATGTTGCAACAAGATTATTTATTTCCTTGGCTTACGATCGGAAAAAACATGGCAATTGGTCTTGATGTTACGAAGATGAAGACGACGCAAAACAAAGAGTATGCCCTTGAATTGTTAGATCAAATGGGCCTTTTAGATCGAGTAGATGATATGCCTCATGAACTGTCAGGAGGTATGCGACAACGAGTCGCACTTGTTCGAACATTAGCTACGAAACCTTCCCTCCTTCTACTCGATGAACCATTCTCAGCACTGGACTTTCAAACAAAACTGAAATTAGAAGACCTCATTCACGATACGTTAAAAGCGCAAAAGAAAACGACCGTACTCGTTACACACGATATCGGAGAAGCCATTGCCATGAGTGACCGAGTCGTCTTACTCAGTCACCGCCCTTCATTCGTGAAAGAAATATTCACCATTCCAGATGAACTACGTGAATTAAAGCCTCTACAAGCGAGAAACCATCCGACGTATCAAACATGGTTTCAGAGGATCTGGAAGGAGTTAGAGTCCCTTGAATCAACAAGTTAATTCACAATTCACAAAGCACTTACGAATGAAAAAGCGTGAACGCTGGCAAATTCGGCTTACCCAACTGGCAATTTTAATTGCGTTTGTTGCACTATGGGAAGTTGCGAGTCGGCTGTATTGGATTGACCCACTTTTATTTAGCTCACCATCGAGTGTGTATTCCATCTTTGTGTCTATGATGCAAAGCGGGGCACTTCTCACCCATAGTGGTGTCACGTTGTTTGAAACGATTATGGGCTTTCTAATCGGTACAATTGGCGGGGTACTGATCGCTGCGATGCTTTGGTGGTCACCATTTCTCTCGCGCGTATTAGACCCTTACCTTGTCATTTTAAATGCAATGCCTAAAGTTGCTCTTGGGCCCATTCTCATTGTTAGCTTTGGTCCAAACATGAGTTCAGTCATCGCTATGGGGGTTCTCATCTCCATTATCGTCACGACACTCGTCATCTATAGTGCATTCAAAGAAACAGACGCAAACTTAGTTAAAGTTGTGGATACGTTTGGTGCATCAAAAGCGCAGCGTTTTCGCTACGTCATCTTCCCAGCGTCATACCCTGCCATCCTCTCAGCGTTAAAAGTAAACGTTGGTCTCGCTTGGGTCGGTGTCATCGTTGGGGAATACCTCGTCTCTAATCAAGGCCTCGGGTATATGATCATTTACGGATTCCAAGTCTTTAACTTTAATATGGTCATGTTAAGTCTCGTCGTCGTTGCCATACTCGCTACACTCATGTATCAAGGGGTCGCACTTTTAGAAAAACAGATGACAAAACAACGAAAACAATAAAAGGTCGCACTTATGAAGTGCCGACCTTCTTCTTCTTTCGTTCTAACTCATCCCATTGTTCGTTCGTCATCGGATACGTATGTTTGACTTGGAAGACGAGTAAAAATGAAATGACCGTGAGTAGTGTAACGAAACCAATAGCAACAATCGCACCGAGAATATCCGGCGGTAAGGAAGTAGCGATCGGCTGCCCCTCAGATACGACAGCAGTCGTTGTCATCATCGATACAATTAACGCCGTTCCGATCGAAGCAGTCATCTGTCGAATCGTATTTGTCACTGCTGCCCCGTGCGGGATTAACTTAGGTGGTAGTTGATTCAAACCTGCTGTATTCACTGGCATCATTACCATTGAGAACCCAAACATCCGAATTGCAAACATCGTCGCAATAAACGTCAGAGAAGTTGTCGTATCAATAAACAGTAACATCGCAGTTGAAAGAGACATGAGTATAAGTCCTGGAATTGCCAAGGCCCTCGCACCAATTTTGTCAAAGATTCGACCTGTAATTGGCGCTAGAAAGCCTGAAATGAGTGCCCCTGGTAAGATGACAAGGCCCGCTTCCATTGCCGTAAACCCACGCATATTTTGTAAATACAACGGTATAATCGTCTCTAATCCAATTAACCCTAAAAAACCAATTGCACAAATGATTGAAGTAATTGTAAAGATACGTAGCTTAAGTACACGAAGTTCAAGCATCGGATGTTCCATTCGTAGTTGTCGCAACACGAAGAAGAGTAACGTAACAATTCCAACGAGCAGCACTACAATCGTAATTGGACTGCCCCATCCGTTATTACCTGCGCTCGTAAAGCCATATAACAACCCGCCAAAACCGACCGTCGATAAGAGGATTGAGATTGGGTCTACTTTTCTGTCTTTCTTCTCGGTTACATTACGCATCGTAAAATATGCCATTACAAGCATGATAATTGTCAGTGGCAATACGCCCCAGAACAAAAAGCGCCATTCATAATTCGATGTCACCCAACCTGAAACCGTTGGACCAATTGCAGGCGCAAAAGAAATCACAAGTCCGATGTACCCCATCGCTGCTCCCCTTTTTTCAATAGGGAAAATAAGTAAAAAGACCGTCTGCATAAGTGGCAGCATAACACCTGCACCAATTGATTGAATGACCCTTGCAGTCATTAACGATGGAAAGTTCGTCGCAAGTCCACCTACAAGTGTACCGAACATAAATACAATCATCGCTGTCAAAAATAATTGCCTTGTCGTAAACTTCTCAATTAAAAAAGCAGTAATCGGAATCATAATTCCATTTACTAACATAAAAACCGTCGTTAACCACTGTGCGGTATTCGCTGTAATATCCATTTCATTCATAATTGGAGGAATGGCAGTAATCATCAGCGTTTGGTTAAGCACTGCAATAAATGAACCTGCGATTAACAACGATGCAATGAGAACACGACTATAAGGTTCCGTCTTCTCCATAGTAAGTTCTCCTCGCTGAAAATTCGAAATGATGTGAGACTAATTGAAAATTATACGCCTCTTTTACTATTTCGGCAATCGAATTATTTGCTTTTTATTTTTTACACTTCCTGACATAACACTTTGCTTGTAGCGTTGCTATTTGCTTGAATTTTGAGTGCGTTTGCGCAGATTTGTCGATCAATCAGGAGGGAAAGCGAAGAGCGATCGCGACGCATATTCGGAATATAAACAGAAGAAAACCAGCAAACGTCATTACGTTTACTGGTCTAACCTACTTAAGCAATATTGTAGAACATCATCTTTCATGATGAAACTATACGAACGATCGGTTCGAATCGCTTCAGGTAATTGTTGCTTTAAAACTGGACCGTCGGTTTCCAAATACGTGCTTCTTTTTTCGATCGTCGCAATCTCTGCGAAATAAATATTTTTAATGACGGTCTCTGTTTTTCCCTTCACTTCATATTGCCCAACATATTCCAAGTTGTGAATACGAGCCCCTGTCTCTTCCCACACTTCACGCACAGCAGCCATCTCAGGCAGTTCACCCTCTTCGACTTTCCCACCCGGAAATTCTAGTCCTCGGTCTGAATGCTTCGTTAAGAGCCATTGATCTTTGAACGTACAAATCACCCAAACGTGTTTTGGTTCGATTGAGAAAGGCTCTCGCTCAAAAGAAAGCTTCACAGCGTTATCATAGTAATCTTGGAAGTCATACATGTTGATAGTCCCTTTTCTTATAATTTAATGAGAAATAGGTCGAGTCATTATGACTGCGACCTATGCGTTAACGGCTAAGTGGCGAACCTTTCTCTCGGTACTGTTCATATAACGAGCGTGCCATTTGTTGTGACCAACTCGCATTATCCGCTTTTCGATTTCGAAATTCTTCAATTAACTTGTCACCCGTATAACCGTCAGCGATGAGTGAATCTAAAATGTAGTTAAATACATCTTCTTTCTTCATCGCCATCTTACTGTCAATTAATATGGCAAAACCATTTTCTAACGGGCGAGTGGAACGAACACGACCGACCATCGTTGCTGGGTCATTATTTTCATGAGAGATAATCACTTCCATCATTACATCCGTTTCATTGTTCAATAAGTCTTCGAACAACGTTTTTGCCGTCTCGTCCACAACTGCTTCAACGAGCCACCAGCCTTCTTCTTCACGGTTAATGACAAGCCCTTCTCTCATGTTAATCCGTTCTTCCTCAGGTTCAACGTCTTTTTCTAATAATAGTCGTAAACCTTTGAGTCGAAATGTCTTCACATTTATCACTTCCGTTACTGATTTGATTGTCATGATGAGCAGGTTGTTTTAGTGCTCGTTTTTGTTCAAGCCATTGCAAAAATTGTACTTCTTCATCAGTAAGTGCTCGTTTTAATTCGACTTCAAACTCTTCGGACAGTGTTGGAACAAACTTTTGAGCATTCATGTAGAATCGTCCCCTTTTACCGAATTCTATGCAAGTCCCATTTATCCTCATATTCACATGTTCTCGTTATAACAAATCAATTCGTTCTTCCTCTATAGTC
Organism: Bacillaceae bacterium JMAK1; assembly: GCA_012970285.1. Lineage (GTDB taxonomy): Bacteria > Bacillota > Bacilli > Bacillales > Marinococcaceae > Geomicrobium_A. Next base: position 19,010 of record JIBW01000001.1, on the reverse strand, counting down.
TATTGAGCTATTTCGATAAACATGCTAGATTTCCTTTTTTTTATAACTTTTTGTAGTATTACTACGGTTGTTGTAGACGGTCATACGCTTGTTTCAATCGATTTAACCCTTCTTCGACATGACTTCTTGGACAAGCAAGATTCATTCGCGCAAACCCAGAACCAGGTTTTCCAAACGTATGTCCATCGTTTAGCGCAAGTCTCGCTTCTTCTCTTAACCATTGCTGCAACGCTTGGTCATCCATCCCTAATTGTCTAAAGTCCATCCATAGTAAGTACGTCGCATCTGGATCAACAAAATCAATCTTTGGCATTTCTTCTTGAAGTCTGTTTTCCGCGTAATCAATATTGTCCCGAACGTACGCTAACAGATTCGTAAGCCAAGGTTCTCCATCACGGTAAGCAGCTTCAGCTGCCGCTGAAGAGTAAGGATTGCCAATACCAGTGAAATTCTGGCGCATACTAAGTTCTAGTTTCTGTTGAAGTTCACGTTGATTGGAGATGACATAAGATAATTGCAATGCTGCCAAATTAAACGTTTTACTCGGTGCCATACACGTTGCGACTTGAAGATCGCCCGCTGCTTCCAATGAAGCAAAAGGTACATGGTTCCCTCGGAACGTAATATCACTATGAATTTCATCTGACACAATGATCACGTCATATTGCTTCGCAAGAACCGCAATTTTCGTCAATTCTTCTTTGTTCCACATTCTCCCACTTGGATTGTGGGGGTTACAAAGAATGAGCATTTTAGCGCCTGATTTCATCTTCTCTTCAAGATCATTAAAGTCAATCTCATACGTGCCATTACGCTCAATTAGCTCATTCTCAAGTAATGTGCGACGGTTCGTGTTAACGAGCGCAAAAAACGGATAATACACAGGTGGCTGAATAATAATTCCGTCACCTTCTTCTGTAAGAACGCTTATAAGCTGATGAATCGCAGGCACGACTCCTGGCGTAAATGTAATGTCCTCTTGATTGATGGTCCACTCAAATCGCTTATCCATCCATTCGACAATCGCTTCACGTAATGAAGCAGGAGGAAAGTGATAGCCAAAAACGCCGTGTTCAGTTACGCAGTGTAAAGCCTTTTGAACGACTTCTGGAATTTTAAAGTCCATATCAGCTACCCACATCGGCCACAAGTCGTCGGATTTATATCGCTCTTTGAGCGCGTCCCATTTCATCGAATTCGTTTGTTTACGATCAATAATCTCATCAAAGTTCAACGTGTTGTCAGCTCCTTGTCCTACTTTCCTACATTGTACTGTACCTTTATTGATTCAGCAAAGAAATGAAGTACTCTGAAGACATTGGTGATGCATTACTCCAATGATTTGATACATGAATCGAACCATAATTCTTACATTTGAACATGTTAACAGAGTTCAGTCGAGACGATTATAACTGAATATTAAAATAGATAACTCGACACATATTCCTTTCATATCTTTTTCTAACATTTTTTTAATTGTTCTTTCCACACAAAAAGCCGCTGCCCGTGTGAGCGCGACTGTTTAGTTCGATGAATTCTATTAACTTGGAATCACTCGGAATGTGATTTTTTCTAGGTAGTCTTTCATGCCTTCGACATCCAGTTGACTCTCCACTTGGATTTCTTCTCGTAAGTTTCTGGGCAAGTACGGGGAATACCTCGTTTCCATCCGTTCATGTTCCGCGAGCTGTGTAAACAATAACGGAGCGGTCCAGTTCTTTTCTTTGAGTTGTTGTAAGAGATGGACGGTATTGTTGTTCATCCCTATAACTTCAATTACCCCTAACCCATTTGGTAAGGATGCTTGATAGCTAAGGTACCGGAGTGCCATTGTGATTGCCCGTGCGACCTTGCTTCCGGTATAGGTTTCGATAATGAGTTTCATCGGGGCTTGCCAAATGATTCGCTCCCCCGCTGCGATGTGATTCAATTGATAGGGTCTACGCATGCTCTGTAACGTCGCTTGAGCGTGTTCATCTGCATACGGGATTGCCTGGTCTGAAATAAGAAGGTCAAACATCTTCTCTCCGATACGAGGATGGGTGTTGGCTTCCCCACTATGGTATCTCGGTGGTTTTCCATTCACCGCCTTCCCTACATAGACCTTACTTTTCTCCTTATCAACATCTAAGATGGTCCACAGCTTCCCCGCTAAAATGACATTGTCTCCGATGGTGACCAAATGCGCTTTATCAAAAGTACCGATGGTTCTCGCTCCGTGAATCACACTGTACGTATCTGATGTCTTAAAGACGACATAGAATTCCCGGCTATTGACTATCTTCTCCCCTTCCCAACCGACAATCAATTCGCCTCTTCCAGATACTTTCTCTAAGTAGTCGTTGACCACCATGTTCTCAATGAGTTGGTTGATTTTCTCTCTATCAAGTTCATGGAAGATGTGATTCCCCTCTATGGCGTCGAGGAGTTCGGTTTTTGGTTTGCCATTCGCGGTTTTACACATGGATAGGAGTTGTTGAAAGAGAATGTCGTAAGGAACCGGATACCGTGTCGCGGGTTCTATCCATTTTTCGAGCACCAACTCCATGACCGCCATCGCCTGTAGCATCTGAGAAGCGCTTGTGGAATACAACTGCAATGTCTGTGCCGAACCTTGTTTACGACCTGAGCGACCGAGGCGTTGCTTTAATGACGAGACCGAAAACGTACTGTCGATTTGAATGATGATGTCGACGCTACCAATATCAATCCCAAGCTCTAACGTACTTGTGGAAACGATGGATTTTGGGGTTTTGGTATCTTGCATCAACTTCTCGACGTATTCCCGCTCACTCTTATCAATAGAAGAATGATGAGTGTAATAGACTTCCCCCGCACCTTCTCGCTTGGCTAATCGATTCAAGGAGACGGTCGTTTGTTCCACTCCCGCTCTGGAATTACAGAAGATAATGGCTTTGGCTTCTCGGGTGAGTTCGTACCGGATGTCTTCATAGAGTCCGAGCGGTTCCTTGCTCTCTTCATCTACCGGTAGGTGCATCAGGTGATAATTAAGCTTCCGTTCACTCCCTTTGGCTTCAATCACTTCCACATTGTCTGGGTCTTCGTAACGCACCCACTCCTTCACCAATTGGAAGTTATCAATGGTTGCGGATAAGCCGATGATTCGTGGTCGTTGGTTCGTATAGGCTTCAATCCGGGACAACAGGGAACGCAATTGCACACCTCGGTCTGCACTGACGAACGAGTGCACTTCATCAATGATGATGTACTCCAAGTCTTTGAAAATATGCGCCAACGCTTCTGTACGGTTGATGAACAAACTCTCAATCGACTCCGGTGTGATTTGTAAGATGCCCGAGGGTTTTTTCACGAAGGATTTCTTCTTGCTTCCGGATACGTCCCCATGCCATTTGTGGAGCGGGATATACATCCCCTCTAACAATTGCTCTATCCGCTCGAATTGATTGTTGATGAGGGCTTTGAGTGGGGAAATGTACATCACTTTGAGTGCTCCCTGACCGCTCGTTTCAATGTTTGATAGTATCGGAAGAAAAGCAGCTTCGGTTTTCCCCGAAGCTGTCGCTGATGAAATGACAATGTCTTTTGTTGAGTTGATGAGTACGGGTATCGTGCTTTCTTGAATCGGTGTAAACGACGACCATTTCATATCCCAGATTTTCTTTTGTATCGAGCGTGATAGTAATTGAAATGAACTCACAGCATTCACCTACACTTCTGAGGTTGTGAAACGAGATTTGGGACGGACTTCCTCTGGTTTTCCAGCTTCTTCTGGTTTTTCCAGCGCTTCAGGTGTTTCGGGTGTTTCGGTTTCTAGCTTCTTCTCTTCTCGAACCACTTCGCCAAATATCCGCGTTCGATCATATTCAGGGTTTTGATGAATCATATCGAGCGCTTGAACCCAGTGCCGAACGACATCCCCAGGCGTTAAATGGTCCTCGGCACCCGGTCGGTTGTACTCTTCATTGATAAACTGCATGACTTCTACTTCGCTAATCGTATCCTCATATTTATAATGAATGGCGTGTATCTCTTTGATTTTATTCACGAGCACAAACGTTTCGTCGTGTTTGAGCGGTGTTAAGGTAATCACCGGTTGAGATAAATCACGAAATTCAGCGGTCTCATAGCGGTTGGTTTGCAGTCTTCGCTTCAAGGCCGCATAGCTGAACAACCCTTTTCGTTCATCTTCTAAGAACGTTGGCGTCCCACCAAAGGTCAAGTACAAGCCTTCAAGATTGCCTTGCAACGTATCATTGTAAATTTTAAGGATGGTTTCATAGTTCTTCTCGCGGCTTTGGGTATGGGTGATTTTGTATAAGTTAATCGCCTCATCAAAGTTAATCACCAACCCGGAGTACCCAATCTTACGGAAAAACTGCGAGAAAACTTTGATGTAATCATAATAGGAGTGGTCATCGATAATCTCTCGTACCCCTAAATCTTGACGTGCCTCGGTCTTTGTGGTGAATTCCCCTCGTAACCATCGGAGAGCATTTCGTTGCTTCTCTGAATCATCCATCACAAACCCGTCATAGTACGAGGTTAAGATGCGCGATAAGTCGTACCCACCCACCAACGAATCCAATTGATTCACGACGTCTTCGATGCTTTGTTTTACATCTCTTAAGTAGTTGCGATTATTGAGGTCGATGCCGTTGTATCCACGTTCTTCTACCACCTGCCGTTGCACATCGGATATCCACTTATCGAGAATCGTCCCTAAGGCATTGCCATCTGGCTTTGTACTCGTCGACAAATTGTTCATCATTTCCGTATACATCGCTAAAGCTTTTCCATCACTGGCATAGAGCCTACGCTCTGGTGTAAAGTCTGCTTTGGAAACAATAAACCGCTCCTTAAATGCGATTTGTTGGATGAGCGCTTGAACAAAGCTCTTCCCACTACCGAAATCACCAATAAAGAACTTAACGAACGATGCCCCTTCCTTAATGTTCGCTAAGTCTTTCATGATTTGGTCCGCCTCTTGTTGTCGCCCCACCATGACGTATTGCAAGCCACGGCTTGGGACGACACCTCCTGAAAGGGCATTGAGGATGGCAGTGGAATCCTTCTTCTTGATGTTCACGTTTTATCCAACTCCCTTCGCTCGTATATCATTCATCACATCTTCAAATTCTTCATGGATAATTAGGAACTCGTCTTGAGTTTCTAATAAGTTATCGCCTAAGTGTTCTTCTGCCTTTTCGTTCAAGTCCGTTACAACCATCCCAAGCATAAACCCTTGTTGCTTTGCGAACGTTGCAGCGATCTCTTCGGAGAGCTGCCCTTCTTTGAAAGTATTGATAAAGGCAATCTCGTCTTGGGTTAATGATTCAATAAACGCCTCTGCATCCACCTCTTCGTCATCATCAAAGAGTGAGATAACAGTTGTGTTCGTTTTACTTTGTGCTGGTGTTGGTGCTTCTGTTACTTCGTCTGGAGCGGGTGGGTCGAGATTCACGACCTTCTCTTCAACCGCTTCTTGTGTCGATGCAACCTCAACGGGTTGTTCTGTCGCTGGTGGCGCATCCGTTGGAGGTTGATTCAATTTGCCATTCACATTTAAAATCATCTTCTCTTGTTCACTTTGAAGTTTTCGAATTTTATCCATATCAAAGGCAATCGTCTTCGACTTTTTCGGTTCTTCTTCAGGTTGAGGTGGGATGGGCTCACCGTATACCTCCCCGTCAGAGTCTTGTACCGTTGTAAACCGCTCCGAGTCAATGCCTTCGTGGTCTCGGGATTCGTTCTTCTCTGGTTTGGCATCTATGAAAACCGGTTCTTCGACCTCTTCGGTTTCTGGTGTTCGTAGTCCGAAACATTCTTCGAGCTTCTCTTTCAGTCCCTCTGGAAGGTCGTTCTCATTAACTTTCAGTTTCCGTTTCTCTCCATTTAGTTCGCGCACAATGTTCTCTGAGGTTTTGTAGAGAGCAGTGATTTCTGCTCTGCATTCATCCGTTGGTTCCACTTCGTCAACATACACATGGACATCGTATGCTTTACGAACCACGACCGCTGCATTGAACGTGCTTTTCACGTCCCGGTATGAGTTACTCACGAACCAATAATCAATCAGGTTTTCTCCTTCACGCTCGATAAACTCTGCATGCAAAGCAGCGCCTTCTTTGAATACCTTATGAACTTGCTTTTTGTGTTCTTGATAAAAAGGCGTCTCTCGGTGATTGGAGACCATCGATTTCCACGTTGTGATGGAGATTTTATTAATCGGTTTGTCTGGGTTTTGAAGTTCTTCATACAGTTTGATGTTTCGGTGGGAACGGCTAGATTGAACCCACTTCGATGCCAATTCATCTTCCCCCACTTCTAGCAACATATCGCCTATCCATTCACCTAAGTAATAATCCAGTTGTCGAATGCGTCCATGATACGCTTCATGGAGAATTTCCATCATACTGATGTTGAAGGCTGCTTTCTTGTTATAGGAATAATTAATCAGTTCATACGAAAACAACATGACGTAACTTAAATCAACATCGGGATATCGACCTTGTATGACCTCATTGCGCCAATAGAAGTACCAGTCTTTTTGCACTTTTGATAAATCAGAAAACGTTGTGTAGTACGCTTTTAATGGTATTTCGCGCGTTTTTGAGCCTAATTTATAACGGTACTTCATGGAGTCGATGAAGAACAAGTCTTCCCTGTTTAAATAGTAAACCTCATTTTTCTTTGGTTTCGGTTTCGTTTCTAAGTTCTTCACTTCAATTAATATACTTTGAGGCGTTTTGATGTGGGCGTACTTATCAAGGATGACGTTCTTCTCTGGATTAAAGATACTTGAAAAGGTACCCTTCTTTTTCTCCGGATTTGCCGGTGGGTCTAATTGTTCGGTCGGTTGAGGTAGAGTGACTTCTTCTGCGACGACCGGTTCCGGCTTGACTTCTTTAGGTTCTTCAATGTTTGCTTCTTGTTCTATGATTGGTGAAGTCTCAGGTTTTTGTGTTGGAACAACGGGTTTTTGTGCTTGTACTTGCGGTTGTGTTTGTGGAGCGGTTACCTTCTTCTTAGCAGGAACACCAGACGTCTCTTGTTCGTGCCATTTGTGTAAGTAAATGGTGTCTATCCAACCAAGGAGCATTGGAATTATCGGTGTTACTATAAAGTTCAGTGCAAAATAAAGGACCCCTCGCCATACTCGACCATAGTAAAACGAATGGGCTCCAATAAAACCAAGGAAAACAGCCAATAGATAACCAGAAACTTTCGATTTCCCCTTCATTTATCCTCCGCCTTTCGGCTGAATTTAGTTACATATTTATCCTAATTATACTCCGATACTCTCAAGATTTAAATGCTGGTTTCTATAATTTTTATGGTGTTTTAAGAATATAAGCAAATCAACATGAAACTGAAACCATTCGAACACTCTATATTATTCTTAAAATATACAATTTATAAAGTTAAAAAATCCCTTCAAAGTTTTCACTTTATTAAGTGTTTACTTTAAAGGGAGTATTTAACCTTCATTCTTTACTATTTACCATCACTTAATCTTTATGACGAATCATACGAATAATTTCGCCAGGCGTCACATTCTTCCCTGACATGAGCATCGCCGTGCGGTAGACCTTACCCGCTGCGTTCATCATTAGCCATACGAAGACGACTAAGACGAGTAGTGAAATCACAATCTCTAAGACTGGCAGTTCATCGAGCATAACAATTCGAACAATCATCGCTGCTGACGCACTGAACGGGAAGTAACTTGCAACGATCGACACAATACCATTTGGATCAGATATGAACACCCATATGAGCGCAAATGGTAAAAATGGCAACATCATTAACATACCCGTTAAATTACTAGCTGTACTGGCATCTTCCATTGTCGCTCCAAGCGCCACATACATAGAAGCAAAGAGCAGATAACCGAGAACCGCGTAAAGAAGATACAAAAGCGTTAACGGAGTAAATAAGTGTTCGATGATCGTAAAATCGCTAAAGATTTCAGCGAACGGTATAACGAGCAAGAGCCAGACGGCGACTTGAGCCATACCTACGACAAAATAGCCTAAGATCTTACCTTGCATGAGTTGATTAGGACTTACAGAAGAAAGTAATGTTTCAGCGATTTTGTCTTTCTTCTCTTGCATGGAGCTGTTTAACGTCATCATTCCTGTCATAATGATACTCAATAATACAATTCCACCGAATGCCGCAGGAATAATGTCTTCCAACCAAGCAAACTCTTCTCCACTACTAATCGTTTGTATCGGTACAGTTGTTGATAAAACGAGTTCGCGCTCAGCTGGCTCTACACCAACCTCTGCAAGTTGCATGCTTTGTAACAGTTGTTGTACCTCAGTTCGAATGAGCATAGTTCCATTCGTAAACTCTTCTGATACGACAAGAGTTGCACTCGTTGGATCTTCAATATGGACATATGCAATCGCCTCTTCTGATGCACGTTCTTCAAGTTCAGAAACGTCTCCGTCAAATGGTTCATATTGGGCGACCACAGCCTCTTCTATGGCTATGCTTTGGAAAGACTCAACCGCTTCTTCGTCTCCTGCAACGTGAACAGCAACTTCTAAGTCAGTTGTTCCACTTCCCACCTCTGTCATCTCAGGCTCGTCATTACCACCTACAAATGACCCAATCAATAGAAAGAACATAAAAATTGCAGGCGTAACAAATGTCGAGATAATGAATGTTTTATTTTGCAAGTTGCGCTTGATTTCCCATTTGGCGACTTTTAGTTTTTTGCTTCTCATGAATCTTCTCCTTTCGCAATGGAGACGAAGATGTCGTGCAATGATTTTCGATCGATATGAAGCTCATCCCAATGTAAATCATCTGGAAAGCTACGAATGTACGATAATGGATGAACGTCTTGATGAAAATGAATCGTCGTCTGATTTCCTTCTAGTTCGACTCTCTCCACTCGCTCATCGTCTGAGAATGGATACGTATGATCTGTATTTACAAGAACACATTTATAATTCGAGAATTGCTCTTTTATGTTGTTGACTGTATCATAAACAACCTTTTCACCTTTATGAATCAGGAAGATTTCATCGCAAAGTCGCTCAACGATGTTCATTTGATGCGCCGATAACAAAATTGCAGTACCATTGTCTGCTAACGCCTGAATCTCTTCTTTAAATACATCTTGGCTAACTGGGTCCAGTCCTGAAAATGGCTCATCTAAAATAAGAAACTCTGGTTCATGAATAATCGCACCGATGAACTGAACTTTCTGAGCCATCCCTTTAGAAAGCTCTTCAATCTTCGACTTCTCATGGCCTTCTAAACCTAAACGTGCGAGTAATGCTGTTGCACGACTTTTTGCTTTCTCTTTGTCATAATCTTTGAGATCGGCCAAATAAAGAATAACATCCATCACTTTTTCGTTCTTATACAACCCACGTTCTTCAGGTAAGAATCCAATTCGAGAGCGTGGAATTTTCTCATTACTTTCAAGATGATAGATGACTTCACCTTCATCAGGAATCATAATTCCCATCAACATCCGGATCATCGTCGACTTTCCTGCTCCGTTTGGACCAAGAATCCCTGTGATTTTGCCTCGGCTAACAGATAGCGATAAATCATTCACTGCCTTCTTCGTGCGAAAGCTTTTTTTGACATGTTTAATGTCTACAACGACTTCATTCATGCGCTCACCCCAGTTTTTAATATGTGCGGAATCGATTCATGTAACTTTAGGCTTTGGCTTTTAATAACCATAACATCGCGTTCTGTGAGCCACGCTTTTGTTGCTGCTGCATCTTGAGTAATGATTTCTTGTGTACGTGTGCTACTAACAGATACAACACCTGGTGCTTGATTAATTCCTTCCACACGTTCTTCAATCCAAATACGTTGCCAACGCCGTTGGAGCTCGTCTTTTTCCACACGTTCACTCAACGTTCCGTCATGTAAAATAGAAATATAATCAGCTAGACGTTGAACCTCATCTGCAATATGTGTGGCAAGCACAATCGCATGATCGTCACTTGCTTCCATATGTTGAAGTAGTAATCGGTCAAGAATCTGTTGTCCTTCCATATCAAGGCCCGTGTATGGTTCATCTAACATGAGCAACGGAGTATCTCTAGATAACTGCAATGCAAGAATTGATTTTTGCTTCATACCGATGGACATTCTTTGTAAGTGTTTATTCATTGGAAGATTGAATTGCTTTACGAGCGTTTGAAATCGATCTTCGCGCCACAGAGAGTCATGTGTCTTGTGTAACTTATGAAGAATTCTTAATGAGAACGCTTCTAACTCTGTTATCGTTTGTGGGATATACGAGAACTGCTCTTTTCCTTTTAATGACGAAACCGGATGACCATTTATTGTAATTGATCCTTTACCAGGATAATCCCCTGACATCGCCTCGAACAACGTCGTTTTTCCTGCACCGTTGTTTCCAATGATTGCATGTACGGTTCCACGCTCGACGTCTAAATTGATCGATCCTAACTGACTATCGCCCATTCGTCTCGTTAAGCCTCTTACTTTAAGCATCGTATTCCTCCTTTATAAGTGTTAAGAACAGTTCTTTTACCTCATGCTCTGTATACTCATGTTGCTTTGCAATTTGTACGGCGCGCTTTGCTGCATTATGGACCGTTTTGAACTTTTGTGTTGATTTCTCTTTCGTATCAATTTGCTGCACAAACGTTCCCTTCCCTCGTACGGTTTTAATGTAGCCTCGTTGTTCTAAATTCTGATACGCACGTCTCGTCGTAATCACGCTACAACCGAGTTGAGAAGCAAGTGCACGAATGGAAGGCAAAGCAGTCTCTGCCAGCAGATGCTCCGACACAATTAACGTCATGATTTGCTCTTCAATCTGATGATAGATCGGTTCTTGACGTTCTTCATTAATTTCAATCGGTAACGACATCTGCTCCCTCCTTTTCGTGAATCTTTCTGAATCCGACGATCAAAACCAATCCGATAACGATTAATCCGAACAAAAGACTACAAAGAATTGTAACGAGGGGGTTCGTTGCAACCGATTCAGTGATAAAAAAGTAAAAGTAAGAACCTTGTTGCATAAACGTAAAGGAACCAAACCCAACATATAGCACAACGATAATCATCAAGTAATAAGGGTAACAGATTCCAAGCGCCCTCGGTCCATAAATCGGAAACACCGCTGTAATTGTCGCTACTGAACTTAGAGCTAACCACGTTAGAATAAGTGGTAGGAAGTAATCCATCAAATGAATCTCTTTAAAAACATGAATAACCGTACCAATGAAAGGTGCCACCCACATAAGTAATAACGTAATGAATATATTCGATACGAAGAGCTGCTTCTCGCTCACTGGAAGTCGTCTCATGTACATCTTTCTCGTAATTCCCATTCCGACCGTAAACGTAGGAAACATAACGAGAGGAGCGATGATGAATAAGAACTCCAATACATAAGCGAGCAACGAATACGAGTCCGCATTTCCTTCCGAAAGGGTTGAAAAAATTGCACCGTAAGCCACATACCAAATCATCGTCGTTGCCCAACCCCAAGGTAAAATCGATGTAACACTTGATTTCATCAAGAAAAGTGTTGTTTTCATTCGTCAACACCTCGCTTTCTTAATTTCCAGACCCCGTATTTTGATACAATCACAATAATTAACGTACTGAAGAGTAACGCAAATCCAATCGCTAAGAGCGGTTCGCTACTAGCAAATGTCGCTGTTGCTTGCAATGATGAAACGGTCGTACCGGCAAAGGAGTAAACGATCAATTGAACGACTCCGTAAGCAATTAAGAACACAAATTGCTGAACGTACCCCTTTTTCCATATGCCCTTATAGTACTTTCGAAAACTTTTTTCAGAGCCTTCATTCAAGACGATCGCAATTGAACTTAACGCAATACTAAACCAGATGAAAACAAACGCAACGTGTTGAAGCGTTCCAAATTCAAGTCGCTGATCGTTCGCAAACCAGACGATTACAGAGAAAAGTAACACGGTAAGAATCATTACCCGGGCACTATTTGCGATGACACGGCTGTAAAAGAGCTTTCGTTCTAAAATCGGGAGCCGTCTCGCATATCGATAGAGTGATGTTTGAATCAGTCCTGTTTGTTCATTTGTTTTATAACTTGAATCAGATAATGTCATGATTGCTGAATAAAAAACGATAATAAGTAAAAAGATTACATCGAAACCTAAATGCAAATCCATTCGTAATACGTATGAAATGGATAAACCTACTACCGGAACCAAGATAATAAACAAAATGATACTAAAAACTGAAATGTGCCTCATCTCAAACCACGCTAGTTGCCAGACCTGTTTCATCATTGACCACCCCATTTATACTGTTCATGTGTTTATATCTATATATACAGTATAACACTACTAATAATTACACAAGTCTATTTTCAAACATTTTCTAATTAAAAGTTCTTAAACCATAAAAAAACCACTCAACATGTAAGTTGAGTGGTTTTAGTCTTTCATTAAAAGATCATCATACCGGCAATTGCACCGTTCATAAGGTTCGCAAGAATTGCTGCCAAGAGGGCACGTGGACCGTACTTCGCAATGTCACCACGACGACTTGGAACAAGCGCTCCAAGACCACCAATTAGGATGGCAACGGTTCCAATGTTGGCGAAACCACACAATGCAAATGTTGCGATTGCAATAATACGCGGATCTGTAATTGCACCACTTGCAATAGCTTCATTTAGAGTACCAAATGCAATAAATTCGTTGAGGATTGTCTTTTCACCGATCATTTGTCCAATAAGTGGTGCTTGTTCCCAAGGTACACCAATTAAGAAAGCAAATGGAGCAAATACATATCCCATAATGAGTTCTAACGTTAAACCTTCATCAAATATTCCAAGACCAATATTAACAAGACCGACGAGGGATACGAACGCAAGAACCATCGCACCAATGTTGAGTGCTAGTTTCAATCCGTCTGTCGTTCCTTTTGCTGCTGCATCAACGACGTTTGTGACGTCTGAATCACGCTCTAGGTTGATTTTTTCATTCGTTTCAGGCGTCTCAGTTTCTGGGATAACGATCTTTGCCATGACAATTCCAGCAGGAGCTGCCATAAAGCTTGCTACAATTAAGTACCCTGGATCTGTTCCCATTGAAACGAGCCCCGCTAAAACGGAACCTGCTACAGTACCTAAACCAACCGTCATAACTGTAAACAACTCTGAACGAGTCATATTCGCTAAGTACGGCTTGATCGATAATGGTGATTCTGTAACTCCGACAAAAATATTCGCTGTCGCTGCAACTGATTCTGCTCGACTAAGACCAAGCACTTTAGAAACAACAAGTCCTAATGTATTTACGACAAGTGGCATCACGCCGATGTACCAAAGAATACCCATGAATGCTGCGAAGAAAATAATGACAGATAGTACGTTAATAAAGAAGACATGTCCACCGACAGTCTGCTCTAAACCACCAAACAAGAAGGCAATTCCTTCATTGGCTGCGCCAAGCATCCCGACGACAACTCCACTAATCCATTGAAGAGCCTCTTGACCTCCTGTCCAACTTAAAAAGATCGCACCTGTAAGTATTTGGATCGCTAATGCGCCAAGTACTGTGCGGAAATTAATCGCTTTCTTTTCAAGAGATAATAAGTATGCGAGGCCCATTAAAACGATAATTGCCCCAAGCCCCCAAAGAATATTAATTAAAATATCCATTGCAGTACCTCCCCATAGTTATATTACATCCGATTCGTTCCCAAACCACTATTAACAGTATCATCGAAAGTTGTCGACCGCAATATATTATGGACAATTCCTTAATTAACTATGTCAGATTTTGTACGAATACGATAAAAAATGTCATTCGATTTCACTTATCGTGACGTTCGATCTTCAGCAAGCATAACGATGTCTCTTTCCGTTTGCGTCTCTGGATACACACTTGGAACAGGTGTAGACTTGCCCGATTGATCAATAGCAACCATCGTTACAAACGACGTTGTTGTCGTTTTTACTTCTTGCGTTAACGGATTCTCGACACTTACATGGACATAAATGAGCATGGAAGATCTTCCTGTCGATGCGACCCACGCTTCAACGTTAACGATTTCACCTTTTTGAACAGGTGCATGGAAGTCAACGCTATCCACAGAAGCTGTAACGACAATTTCACTAGAATGTCGCATTGCACAGATTGCAGCGGCTTCATCGATGTATGCCAATATGTTGCCACCAAAAATTGTGTTCAAATGGTTTGTATCTTGCGGACTTACGAGGTGCGTTTGTAGCGTATGAGAATGCCCCATTGCTCTTGATGTTGATTTACTCATCGTTGATATTCATCCTTACTTTTTCCTCTAGTATATCTCGGTTAGGTTTATTAGTTCTAGTAAAAACTTCCAACATGTTATACTAGGCATAATTAATCATAGTAGAAAGGGAGTTTTATGCATGTCCTATTTCCGATATGCTTCCTTATTATCTTTCCTTATGATCTTAGTTGCATGCACAGATCGTGAAGAACAAGATACAGAAATTCCTGATGAAAGTGAAGAAGCAGAAGAAACCGTTGAACATGATGAGACAGCAGTCGACATTTTAACAGAAGCGATTGCGTTTTATGATGATCTTAGTGGGCTTTACGTTGAACGGGAACATGTTGTTGACGTGGAGGATGGTGGACGTCAAGCGTTAGAATATGAATGGATGTATGCTCTTGAAGACGATGAGCCGCAGCAGTTCCGCCATGAAGTGCATCATTTTGATCAGCTTAATCAAGATGACAACGATGAGACCACTATCCAAGTAACGTTTACGAGTTTAGAACAAGATGGTTATATCGTTGAATACACGAGCGATACAAATGAAGGATTTACATATCCTAATCGTCAAGCAAGAGATACGTACGTTGCCATTCCAATGTATGAACATGCTTTGGAACAAGCAGAGCTTTCGTATGTTGGCGAAGATGAGGTCGGAGACTACATGACGCACCACATCATCGTCACGGAAGACCAGCACCGTACCCATTATTGGTTTGACCAAGATACATTTTTTGAGGTTCAATCACAATATGAATACAATGCTGAAAATGAATCCGATGACGAAGTACAGAATTTAAACGACGGGAGACGTGTCGTTGATTATACAATCGACCCTGAATTTGATGAATCGTTATTTGAAGTACCTAGTGATGTAACCATTGAACAACAAGAAGAATAACGTAACGAAAGGGCTGCAATGGAAATTGCAGCCCTTTCGATGAATCAGCACCTTTTATTTTAGCGTGTCTCTTGTCCAACATACGGTGTGATGTCTACGTTTAAGTTGTCCGCAAGGGTCTTCCCTAATTGTTCGTCTGCTCGATACATGTTGCAAATGAGCTTCAAGACCACTTGTTCGTTCTTCACTTGACTCCACTCTTCGGTTAACGTACGAATAATTTGCTGTTGCTTCTCTTCATCAAAACCGCGGTATAGTTCGCCTGGTTGACGGAAGTCATCGGCTTTTTCGGTTTTATTACGTCCAGCAACGGCGTTGTCAGGCAGCGGCTGATCAAACTCTAGCTCTTCATCTGACTCTTGAAGCCCTTCTTCACTCGGCTCATAGTTCACTGAACTTGTCGGTTGGAACTTCGGATTTGCCATGACACCATCTTGGGTGTTATTGTTCGTTTGTGCAAATGGACAGTTAATTGGCAATTGTAAATAGTTCGCACCAATTCTGTAACGTTGTGTATCTGAGTAAGAGAAAATTCGACCTTGTAACATCTTATCTTCCGAAGCTTGAATTCCAGGAACGAGAACTCCTGGGTTAAACCCAACTTGTTCCGTTTCAGAGAATACGTTCTCAGGGTTTTTATTCAAGATCATCGTTCCAACATGCTCATAAGGGAAATCTTTCTCTGGCCAATCTTTGGTCGCATCTAAAGGATCGAAATAAAACGAATCCAAATCGGCTGGATCAAGGCGTTGAATGTATAATTCCCATTCTGGGTAATCACCATTTTCAATATGCTCGTATAAATCACGAGTCGCATGGTTAAATTCTTCTCCTTGAATCTCTTTCACTTCATCTGGTGACAATCCTTCAATACCTGCTTTTGGGACCCAACGATACTTTACATACGTCGTATTCCCATGAGCATTAATCCACTTGAATGCGTGGACACTCGAACCACGAAGATGACGATACGAACGTGGAATTCCTTCATCATTAAAGAGGTGAAGTTGCATGTTCGTAGACTCAGGACTATTCGCCATAAAATCCCAATAGCGATTCGGATCTTGAAGATTCGTAGTAGGATCTGGCTTTAACGAGTGAATAACATCTGGGAACTTGATGGCATCACGGATAAAGAATACTGGCAAATTGTTTCCTACGAAATCATAGTTTCCTTCTTCTGTATAAAATTTAATTGAAAATCCACGAGGATCTCGCAACGTCTCTGGAGAATGATGCCCGTGAATAACTGTTGAAAATCTAGCAAATACAGGCGTTTCTTGGCCTTCTTCTTGTAGAAAGTTAGCTTTTGTATATCGTTTCTGGCTTTTCTTTGTAACAAATACACCGTGCGCACCAGCTCCACGTGCATGAACGACACGCTCAGGTACTTTTTCGCGGTCAAAGTGGGCGAGCTTCTCTACTAGATGGTAGTCTTCGAGTAAAGTCGGTCCTCGGCTACCAGCAGTTCTTGAGTTTTGGTTGTCAGGTACAGGTACACCTTGATTTGTTGTTAAACGTTTTGACAAACTAATCCCCTCCATGCATCTATCATGCTATGTTTATGGCAGGCACCGCTTAGGTGTCCACATAAGTTAGTATAGAGAACGAGATACCCTTTATCTTTTTTTATAAAACGTTTTAACGGATTGTTTTTTGAAAATGTCACACCTTCCTTGTATAAGAGGAATCGGAAAGTGTTATGATGGTGAAAACTAATAGATTTATTCATAAGAGGTGAGAGGTTTTGGCTAAAAATCGTAAACAAACAAAAACGAACAAAGCCCCAATTAAATTTCTCGTAGCAATTACAGCATTACTCGTCGTTGTGATGGGGGCCTTACTTTTTGTCGTTAATAGTGATGGGGGCAGTAATTCAGCAAATGTTCACGAAGGCGCTCCACCTGTTGATGAGCAACCAACATATGGGGATGAAGATGCGACCGTATCTGTCATTGAATTTGGTGACTACAAATGTCCTGCGTGTGGAACTTGGGACCGTGAAGTCTTCCCGGAGCTTCAAGCAGACTATCTCGACTCTGGTGACGTATCCTATTCCTACGTTAATTACCTAGGTTTCCGTGAAGAATCATTAGTGTCTTCTCTAGCTAGCCACAAAGTTCATAGTGATGCGAGCGATGACGAATTTTGGGATTTCCATCATGAGCTCATGCAAACTGCTGGCGTTCAAGGTTCTACAATTGGAATTGATGAAGTGCTCGCAGTAGCTGAAGAAACAGCACCTAGCGTTGATCAAGATGAACTGCGCGAATCAATAGAACAACAAGAATATATGTCAGAGATTGAACGAGAGCATGCCATAATTGAAGAGTTTGATGTTACAGGCACACCGACAATCTTTGTAAATGACGTTGAAATTAGTGATCCATTTGATTACGATGCAATCTCAGAAATTATTGAAGAACAATTAGAGAATGCATCATGACTAGATCATCAATTTTCCTTTACGTTGCATGGGTGATCTCGCTCATCGCAACGGGAGGAAGTCTGTTTTATAGTATGGGCCTAGGATTTGTCCCTTGTGATATGTGTTGGTACCAACGCATCGCGATGTATCCTCTAGTGATCATTCTTGGTGTTGCAACGTTTCGCTCAGACTTCAACATCCGATGGTACGCATTACCGTTCAGCATTATTGGAGCAATTATGGCAGGCTATCATTATGCCTTGCAAAAGATTCCTGGTTTTGGTAGCGTAACGCCTTGTCAATCCGGGGTTCCTTGTAATGCTGAATATATGAACCTTCTCGGATTCATCACGATTCCGTTCCAAGCACTCGTTGCATTTCTTCTAATTACTGTATTATTATTTTTAGTAAAACCGAAACACAACTAGAAAGGTAGGGGGCACATTTGGCTCAACAACTTTTAAAGGCATTCGTCATCACGTCCGCCTTGTTCGTACTTGCAAGTTGCGGAAATCTAGATCAAGACGAGCCGTCCCCAACTGATTCGACCGATGAGATTGAAGAAGTTGAAGAACCAACACCTGAAGCAAGTGCAGAAACTGACCCTTGGTCAATTGACGCTGAGCATTTCACGCAAACGGAGACTGTTGATGGACAAGAAGTTATTCAGAATCCAGATAATGTAGCCGTCCTGGTTAACTATGAGTACGCATTACCTGAAGGATACGAGCCAGAAGATCTCGTCGTCCCAGACGTTACGTTCTCTTTTGACGAAGATGTAGAAAAGCGTTACTTACGAGAGCCGGCAGCGGCCGCACTTGAATCATTGTTTGAAGCTGCGATTGAAGACGACATTCACCTTTTTGCGGTGTCGGGATACCGTTCTTACGATCGTCAAGACGCCATCTTCTCAAACGCCGCAGCAGAACGCGGAGAAGACATTGCAAATGAAACGATCGCTTATCCAGGAAATAGCGAACACCAAACCGGCTTAGCTATGGACGTTTCTAGTGAAAGCAATAATTTCTTACTCAGCGAAGCTTTTGGAGAAACACCTGAGGGACAATGGGTAGAAGAAAATGCCCATAAACACGGCTATATCATCCGTTATGAAGAACATAAAGTTGATGTAACAGACATTAGCTATGAACCGTGGCACCTTCGTTATGTAGGCGAAGAAATCGCTACCCTAATGGTTGAACACGACTTAACGTTAGAAGAGTTTTTTGAAAAAGCAACCGCGATCTAATATCGACAGTTATCCCCTCCAAAGTAGGCTTTGGAGGGGATTTTGTGTTGATGGACGAGGGTTTGAGCTTTGTGTCGGTCGTTAGGTTCCACTCTTATTGCTGTATGGATATGCTAGATATCCGGCTCGCTACAAGTACTTCGGCTCTTGCTACATCAACCCGGGCTCTTGCTA
>JIBW01000011.1 GCA_012970285.1 Bacillaceae bacterium JMAK1 | reverse complement strand
CCCCTTTCTTTAGTAATTGATAAGGTTATTAAACCCAAAAGAATAAAATGGTTGTACTATATGTTAGGCGGTATTGTTGGAACTTTCATTATCTTCTTAGTTAATTATTCACTACAGCCAAATTCTTATTTAGAACTATCAATATCTAATCTTTTAGTTAGTATGTCTGCTGGTTTGGCTTATTACCTTTCTCAAATAACCGTGAACTTCATTAGAAATAAATTACGTTAAACCGTGGGGTTTCGCCCCACTGACGACATCTTCACTTTGATATAAATAAGCTTCATCCTCAGTTTCTTCATCAAGGGAACCTTGCACATCCTCGATACTGGCTTGTGCGGTTTGGCTTGTATTCAAAGCATTTTGCGCTCGGATTAATGCTAACGGTGAAGTGAGTACTAAGATGATGAGCAACGCCCATATAGTAAAGATCAGTGGTTTGCTCGACTTTTTCGCTTTTGGCAACGTTCGGCTTTCCTTTTTGTCTCGTTTGATCTTCCCAAAGTATTCTTTTATCTTTTGTACCCATTGAGACAATGTACGCACCTCCTAATTGTCTACATTACATATTTTGTAGTCATAGTAATTTTTATTTCCCCCTTAAACTTCATGAACGGGGTTTCGAAAATATACAATTTTACGCCGATCGGCTGTTTCACCTTCTGATGATGCTGGAAAACCCTGCACTTCTTACTCGGGCATTAATATCTACAATCGTGCTCGATCCATAAGCACCAAACTCATCAAAAATCCCTTGTACACTAATTTTTTGATTTATAAGCTTCCATTCCTACGCTCCAACTCATTTATAACAGCCTCTATAAAAACAAGGCTTTTCCTCATTTCATATATACTTAGTTTTTCGCTGATGTATTGAGACCCTATTTGATTTTGCGCTCTAAGAAGTACATTCATATTTTCATGGTATGAGAAACTTGATACCATATCTTTAACCGAATCAGGGTTAAACGATTATCACTCATCGCCCTTCGCCCCCTCATCATCGACGTATGCTCCGGATGCATAATTAATATTTTCTATTTGAACAAAATCTTCATTTTTCTCTTCTTGAGCCCTTTTCACTCCTAAATGGATCGCCACAGACTCTGCTTCACTCAAACTCCTATCTTTCGTTGCGATATATTCCTTTCTCATGGAAAAACTACCTAATACTGTTGATTTGTATTGAATCTCCGCTTGCCATACTTGAATTCTTCTCATGCTGTCCTCTCCTTATCGATCCATCTATCGACTGCAGATAAATAAACACATTTCATCCCTCGAATTGGCTCAACCATGAACGAATAATTTCCAACTCATCTAAAGGAATGCTTTTCCGTCCACCTTTATTGGCCTGCTGCATTTAATACTCCATCATATCGACCGTGACCAGGAACACGTTGTCCGTATCGGCTGAATGGATAAGCAAGAACGCTTTTCCGCCGTGCTTCTTTGAATCCTGTAAATCCTGAATCTGGTGATCTTTGATGTTCTTCAAAGGGAAGCTCTTTCCCTTGAATGACTTCGCTTCGAACGTGACAGGAAAGCCTTTATATACGCCGTCATAATCGACAGTACTCTTTCCCGTCATGACACCACTCAAAACTCTGTGCCCTCTCGTTCTTTCGATCTGAACAGGTGTAGGACGTTTGCTGATGAGTGCAACTTCTTTTAATTTGTAGAAAGTCATTTGCACGATCAAGCATCCGCTCGAATGGCATTCCTCGGTTTCCTAGACCATACAATTTTCGATAGTCTTATGTGGTGATCCTCGTCATGTTTTAACGCTCCAACGATTCGACCGCTTCCCTTAATCCACACTTTCGAAATAACCTTGCTCGCAATGCATCCCTTGACTTGATGATATGAACAGGGGCGCTTTCATCTGCAATCATGCTCTTTCCATCTTTGATGATTCGCCCTGCTAGTTTGGCTTGTTTGAATATTTTTCCGAGTCCTCGACCTGCAACTCTTCTGCCGACTCACCGACCTTGTTCTTATTGATAGCATTTAGAGATCTTCCGAGGAACTTGGCCAACGTGTATAGAATACCTCTAGCCTTATTCATATGAATCATTCTTCTCATGACTTTTCGCTAAATAAACAAAACAAAGTTTCGGTAAATTGATCTTATTTTCAAATATTAAAATCTTGTTATTGATTTGTTTTTTTAGAATTGAACCTTATTGCTTTTTGTTTTAAATCGGGTTGCTTAGATTTGTTTCCTTAACTGACATTCATCTCCCACCTATCGTATGTTAAACACTCTTACAATTGAGGACCAGTTTTCTGTCAGGAAATAATAAAAGTCAGGTTGTTTTAGAAGTTCCACATCCAAATCGAATGAAAACAATTTGATTTGCTTCAACTTTACATATATCGATTTTAATTTATTTCTTAGCTATGTTGCTTTTGGTATGTCTACATTCATTTAATTTAAATTAAAACCATAATTTTCGATTAATAAATACATGCAATTTAAATTTCAGCAGGCAATTCACTTCGCAACTCATAGCGACTTCTTCGCAAGGTCACTGTACTTAAGAAAACATCGGTTTAATACAAAGAGCGAAACTTTAACAAGGTTATGAATGACTCTCAAAAAATTACTATCTTATATAGATTTTTTTGTTACCATAAGATATAAATACATTTATAATGGTATTTCGTAACATTTCGCGATAATTTTTGAAGCTTATGTAAACTTCGCAATAACATTACGAACCAAGGTTACGAAAAGAACGCGAATTAATTTGAACCCTACGAAAGGTTGTGAACTTATATGGATGATGTAGAAATTTTAAGGACATTCACTCTAAAACAAATTGAAAAAAAGTATAATATTAAAAGTTCTACAATACGCACTTGGGAAGACAAATATGGTTTATTGGTTTTGCCACGCGATCAAGAAAATCATCGGTACTTAACTCATAACGATATCGATAAGATACTGCAAATAAAACAATATCGCGTTGAAGGTCATTCAATTCCTACAATAAAACAGTTACTTGAAGAGGAAGAGGACAACAGGGCAGCGTTTAAAATTGACAATGAGAACAAAAAATCCACACCTGTACCTTATGCAGACTCAGATCAATTGGAGACATTTCTTTCTACAAAACTTAATGAAATTACAATAGCAAACCAAGCATTTACAAGGGAGTTATTAGAAAAGAAGATCAACCGTTACTTAGAAGATCAAAAACAAGATGTAGTCAAGATACAAATAAGATCAGAAATTATTAGAAATGAACTTCGAATAGAGGCTTTGAAAAAATGGAAGGAAAAACCTGAAGAAGAACGCTACTATATTAACAAGAGATTCTTTATGACGTTTTATCAAGAAAAAACTGATGACAAAGAGATCTTTATTAACCAATATATCGCAGATAACCTTCCATCGAAGTTAGAAGAAGATCGTTTCAGTGACTTCGATGAGATGGAATGATTCAATCAGAAAAATAACCAGGTATGGTTATTTTTCTGCGTCTATAATTAAGAATATACAAATTTTTACGACAGTCTTTATTTAAAGAATCAGTGTTAACATTATAAGATATTGATTACATTCCCTAGTCGCAAAACATGCTCTTTGTAATTTTTGATACGTAGCGATAACTTCTAGTTTTTAAATTCCCCATCATCGCTCATGAACATCGGAATGTAATAAATGTATTTCATACGCTCTAATAATCCCCATAGCATATCTATCTTACACCTTTAGAAAGATGATCAACATGAACCCAGGCTCCATAACCCGATTCATCACTCTCAACTTTAAAACTTATCCTTCTCTGTAATCCCTTATAATTTTATTAATGGTGTTCAGCGCAACGCCTGTCTTTTTATTTATGTTTCGGACAGATACGCCATTGTCTAGCGCTAATGTATTTTAATAACAAGTTTTTCGGCTTATCATAGTAAACTGTCTCCTTCCTTAACAAACTTAAGTGGTTCGATCTATTGAATTTCACTAAATACAATTTTCCAGGTCTTGAATTATCTTAACCATCATTGATTCCCCACATCAAATGTTTGACTTTAACTAAGTTTGGCCAACGCAGCACTCTAAATTCTTTGATTACAAAGAATTTTTTATAATTACGCCGGATGACAAAGACGACGGACGGACGAAAGTGATTTTAAAATAAACGGATGTCGGACGGACGGTTTTTTAAAGTTATTTTAATTGGACGCGCGTATACACACTGTTATAATAGAATTTATAGACATGTATGTATTATGGCGGATGATAAAGACGGCGGTCGGTAAAATAAAAAATGGAGGGCGAATTAGTTTGGACGATAAGATATTGTATCGAATGAAAGATATTGTCGATGAAATGAATTTACCACGAAGTACAATAACAGATTGGTTAAGTGATTTTCATATGTATATCCCAATACAACGTAACGGTTCAAGGAAATTATATAAGCGTGAAACAATAAACGTCCTTAGAGCAATACATGAATATCGCACAATGGAGATAGACAAACAAGAGATTATGTACAGGCTCAAAGAGCGTTTCCCAATTGTACTAGATGATGAAGATGATCGAGAAGCAGTAATAAAACATTTGGATCATATTCATTCAACTGATCAGGCGCATCCTGACTTGATGAATTTTATGCGCCTTCAAGCAACAACAGTACGCGACCTACAAAAAGAACAAATAAAACTAAATGAAGTACTAGAAGAGCAAGAAAAAACTATTAATTCATTAACTAATGAACAAGGGAACTATACTGCTAACATGAACACTTTGGAAAACCGTATTAAACAAATGGAAGATAAACATAGCAGAGAATATCAATCACTCAAGAATGAACTGGAAACAGAAAAAAATAAAACATGGTTGCAAAAGCTTCTCGGGAAGTGATTCATCTTCGATAAATCCTCTAATTGTCCTTTTTAAGGACAATTAGAGGATTTTAAATAACAAGATAAATAAACATTTAAGCTATTTGTCCTGATTTTGTCCTTAATTAACTCTTATGAGTGATAAAAAAAGGATAATCTCTTGCTGAAAAAGGTAAATCATGGCATCATTAGATTAATAAAATAATTGGAGGTTGACGAGATGGCCGCAACTAAAAATAATACAAAAGATGACTCTAAAGGAGTTCAACCTAAATATAACCGTGTAATTGGGATTGATATTGGCAACGGACTACTTAATATCCGCTCAATTACAAATGAAGGACGAAATTATTCACTTACATTACCAAGTGCCTTTGCATTTTACAAAGATGTAGGTGCTGCTGTATCGAGCAAAGAATTAGATGTTAGCAAATTTGAAATTGAAGGTTCTGAGTATGCGTGGGGAGAAGAGATCAGGAAGATATCAAAATTACAGTATAGTTATGGTCATGAAAATCGTTATCGTACGGATGCTTACATTGTAATGGTAAAGATTGCTTTGGCTCGTGCATATATGGACTTGGGAATTAAGCAAAATGATAAAGTATTAATCGTTACAGGGGTGCCGTCTGGTGAAACCGGAACAATGCGTGAACAGGAAATTGAAGCAGCATTTCTTGGTACAAATGTAGACGATCCAAAATCAAAACCTGTCATACATGATGTCGTTGTCGATGGCAATCAAATGTATTTTAAAGTTGATGCTGTTAAAGTCTTACCACAGGCGTTAAGTACTGTGCTTGGACGTTATTTAGATTTAGAAGGAATGGTTGAAGATGATGACTATGAAGAAATGAAAGTTGCTGTCATAGATATAGGTGGCGGTACAACGGACTTGGACATCGTTGACAACCTTAGACGCCTGAACGAATATCAAAGTATCCCAAGAGGGTTTAGAGACGTTTATAACGCAATACGAGAGCAGATTACTAATGATTTACCTGGACACCAGGTATCCGACTATAAACTACTCGAAGTGCTCGAAGAGGGGAAAGAACAAAAAGAGTACATTTATCGACCCTCAAAACGAGTCGATGGCGTTAATTTTACGAATACATTCAACCGCACGGTTCGTGAAATGTCAATGGAAATTCAGGAATTAGTGACCTCCACTTGGAAAGATCATAGTGACATCGATGAAGTTCTCTTGGTCGGTGGTGGAGCTCACCATTTTGAACAACACATTACGAGGATCATTACGGGTATTACCATCCCAAATAATAACGGTAGCTCCAATGTAGAAGGCTACTATCGTTACGGAATTTATAAGATCAGCGAGGATGATGAATAATGGTTAATTTTCGTTTGCCACTTGATGATAAAATGGACAAGGACATCATTGAATGGCTTGACGGAATCTCTAAAGGACGCAAAGCCGAGATTGTAAGACAAGCCCTACGCACTTACATTCAAGAAAGCAAGGCAGCAGACAGTTACTATATTAATCGTTTTCAAAGTGGTACAATTGATACACCAAATACAACTGAAGTAATTAATAACAATCAAGAATCCACCAAACAAGATGAACCGGAACAATCTAGAAAAAGGAAACGACCAAAGTTAAATTTCTAATACAAGCCTCTTTTCAGGGGCTTTTTCTTTGTCCAAAAATGAATATATCCAAAAATCATTTCATACAGTTCACTATGAACTCATTTCACGATTTCACGGTTTCACCGTTTCACCGTTTCATAAGTTCATCATTTCACCAAGAAATCGTGAAACCATTTCCGGGGATAAATCACATTTTCAGGAGGTTTTGACGTTGAAAAAGGTAAAAGTAGAAGTAGCAAGGAAAGAACGCTCCGATAAAAAAACACGTGTAAATGCTGCACTCGATCAAGATACTCATGAAAAACTCAAGAAATTAGCCATTAGTTGTGATATGCCAAAAACAATTCTTGCTGCACACATGATTGGTTTTGTCTTAAATCATCCAGATTTAATCAAGTTTTATCAAGATCAATTCAATACCGATGATCAGTATCGTATTCGTCCTATTAATCAAGGAGGAAAGATTTATTATTAATTAACCCAATAATCCTTTGCAGTCTTACCGATCTTACGGAATTGCTTATAACATGGGATACAAAGTTTAAAAGTTGATTTTGACGCATCTTTATTACCGCAACGTTCACATTTCATAATGATCCCTCCCGACTATTTAGGATCATTATTGACCAACACCCCGTTAAATATTCAATCATCGATAAATTCATATAATTATTTTTTCTTAACAACTCTGTTTTTGTTGATTAACAAGGCTAGATGCATAGAAATTGTTCTTATATGCAAAGAATTAGATGATCTAATTTCTTGAAAAAAAGATACCTTAAAGATCCATCCTTATTTTTTAGATAATTATACAGTTAACTTACCACTATCTGTTGAAGCATACTTGAATAAATTAAAAGTTGATGGTATGAGTTTGATCAGCTGTTAAACTAGCGATAGACTCAAGTTGTGTAGCAGACACGGAACGGCCGTGACAATAAAATTTTCAGAGTTAGAAAATTAAACGTTAATTTACTATAATTGTTTTGATTTTGAATGAATAAAGATTTATGGATGTAATGACAAAGATTACTTGCATAAGGAATCATCAAAAGCGAAAGGTCTTTAAGAAGTTGTGAAATTAAAAATAGAAGACGACTTAGAACGGACGGGACTCATTGGAGTCGTCGATACTAAGTCGTCAATAGTAGTGAATATTCTTATGATTAAAACCTTATAAAAATTAATTTTTTGAATTCACTTTTACATACCAGCTTCATATTGGAGACGCTTAGATAGTTCTCTGAACTGCTCTTCATCAAACCCTGGCGCATATTCTTCAGGAACATGATCGAGATCAGGAATCTTTCCGCCTTCTGGTAGTTCATCTACGACTTCTAACTGTCCTTCTGGTCCAATTGGAGCTGGTCCTTTCCAAATTCGATCTAATAAATTGTAGTCATTATCACTAAACCTATATATTTTTCGATGAATTCCTTTTGCCTCATACTTTTGTGCATGCTTAAATTTAGAGTTATCTAGATCAGGAACTGGTAACATCTTCATCATATTCACACCAGTTATCTCTTCTAGTGCTTTCGCATATGCAATGGCATGCGTAGAACCACGAACTAATAAATATCCCGTGAGTTCACGAGCTGTCTCATTATCGGTCATTTGATATACTCTCATTTTATGAGTTCTAGCCCCACACTCTAAATAAAAGTTGTGCAACAAATCATTGACTAGATTGCCACTTGAAAATACATTATCCCCACTCCATGGACGCCCAGTAGAATCAACAGGAAGTGCGTTTTGTCCTCCTGCAATGAAATTGAACTTATTGTCGAACCCCAGTACTGGTGCCAGTGGTGTATCATCTGGATTTGTACTCCCATTACCTACAGAACCATCTAAGTTTAAATTAATTGTATTTGCTACAAGCTCCACATGACCAAGTTCTTCTGCAGTTATGTTTGCAATAATATCGTAAAATGGTCTTAACTTTTTTTTACTTCTAAAATTAAATGATTGAAAAAGGTAATTGTTTAGCGTAGACATTTCCCCGAATTTACCGCCTAATAATTCTTGAATTACACCTGCAGCTTCTGGATCTGGTTTATTAGGTTCTGGAAGATCAATTTGAAGTCGATCAATACGTTTAAACATATAAATACCCCTTTTAAATAATTTTGTAAGCTAAGACTTTTTAGTCTGTGAAGCCAAAATTGATCAAAATGAAAAAGTAGAATTTTTTGATAAATAAGTCAAGACAAACAATGATAATTTTCAAAATCTATTTTAGTAGCAACCATTCCTCCTTTAAAAGGTTCTTGAATTCTCTACCCAGATATTTTTTCAACGAAACCAAAAATTCAATTCACACCCATCGCGAAAGAATATTTATCTAATTATTGAAGAGAAAATAGAGTTGATATCATTGCTTCTCTGAAAACACTCACCAGTAAGTTTATTTTCAGGTTAATTCGGGAAGCGTATAATGTTTAATCCTCTTAAAGAAAGGGATAAATTTAAAAATATAGATAAGCATTGTAATCTAAAATTCATATGATTCCTACTATATTTTTCATTAGAATGCAATCCTCATTTAATTTTTTTCTTAAATAATCAAGATAGGAGATCATTACAGCATGAAAAAACAGGTTTCTATAATTGATCATAATATATTTTTACCTTCTTTAATTATCATAATTATAGTAAGTACTTTATTTTCGCTATACACTGTACAATCGATGGAACTTTTAGAAACTGTTTTTAATTCTATAGTAACTTCATTTAAGTGGGGATATCTTTGGTACGCCTTGCTAATCATTATAGCTGCTCTTTATATGTCATTTTCAAAATACGGCAATGTCGTATTAGGGGATCCATCTGAGAAACCTAGATTTACCTTGTTTGAATATGCATCCATACTTATTGCAATGGGGGTAGGGGCTACATTAATGCGTACTGGCCTAGTTCAATGGAGCGAGGTAGCTATCGACCCTCCATTTGGATTAGAAGCAGGTTCCGCAGAAGCCATACTAGCAGGTAATTCATACAGCATGTTTTTATGGAGTTTTCAAACGTTTGCTGTTTTCGTGATGGTTGCTCCAGCTATGGGATACATCTTACATGTTAGAAAAAAATCAAAGATGCGTATCTCTGAAGTCTGCCGTGTTATTTTTTGGGGATCGTTTTACTGATGGTATTGGCGGGAAATTGTTAGACATTTTATTTATGGTAAGTATTTTAGCAGGAGCAGCAGTAACTTTAGGACTTGGAACTCCAATTGTCACCTATAATTTAGCAGCATTGTTAAACATTGAAGTTACGTTTTGGTTTACTATGATCGTTACATTGGCATGGGTTACCATCTTTACGATTAGTGCTTATGTTGGAATTGAAAAAGGTATAAAGAAATTAAGTACTTTAAATATGTACTTAGCAGGCTTATTTGCGCTATTCATATTAATCCTAGGACCAGGCATATTTATTTTAAATTTCTTTACTGATTCTGTCCGATATTTAGTATCAAATTACTTTGATTTCTCACTGTATACAAATTCGCTCAATCCTGAAAATGGGACGCACATCGAGAGTCATACTGTATTCTGGTTTGCCTATAATGCTACTTGGGCAATGTTACATGGTGTGTTTGCTGCTGTAGTTTCACAAGGTAGAACAATTAAAGAAATGATCTTAACTTACCTTTTAGCACCTACATTACTTGCTTGGATCGCAACAGGTATTCTTGGAGGGCTTAGTGTTCATAGCTATGTAAATGGTGAAGTTCCCGTTTTAGATATTGTTCAGTCTGAAGGATTAGAAGCAGCAATCCCAGAAGTCTTATTATCTCTACCAATTTCGTCTGTAGTTCTAATTGTGTTTGTTATTATAGCTACAATCTTTTTAGCTACTACACTAGACTCTACAACTTATACGATTGCATCCTATACGACGAACAAAGATATGAGTAAACAAGCTCCACCAAAAAATGTGCGAGTAATCGTAGCAGCTGTCATTACTGTTCTTGCATTATCGTTAATGAATATAGGTGGTTTAGCTCCACTAGAGGTATTATCTGGACTTATGGGTATCCCAATAATTGTTATTCAGTTTTTAACGATCTATGCGGCTAAGAAGATGATGGATGAGGATCAAGCCTGGCAGTTCAACATAAGGAAAAAATAGTGGAAGGTAGGAACGGCCATTTATTTTAGGTATTAATCGCAAGTCTTCTTATCATCTAATTTAACCTATTTTAGGGATCATACTTTGCTTTACTAAAGAATTCAACTTACTTATTAGTATTAAGAAGAGGTTGTGAGAGTAGTAACAGCGGAGAAGAGCGTTCAAAGGAGCATACTGAAGAATAAGAACGTCAAAAAAAGCTCGTAAAAGTATATCAGTCAACGCTATTTTTTTCAAAAACGATTACTCCTATAAGAGTAATTCACTTTTATAAATACTTGCGGCACTTGGATAGGAAATTGACCATGAATTCCATAAAGAAATTGAAAAAACCTTTATCCTCATATTGAATTTATATGAGCTCTATGCTAGATTAAGAGGTGGAAAGATAAGATGTAGTGCTAGCTATACTCTGTTTATTTCCAACACAAAAACCCTATGCATTAACCATTACCAATTTTTTATCACAAGATGATTTCCCACAAAAAATAGACCCCTCGTTGGTCTATTTTTTGTGGGAATTTATAACAACCTTCATAGATATATTTTATAAGACGAATTGTAAAATCAAATGCAACACCTAAAAATAAAGACAGCTCATGACAGCCTTGTGTAAGATGGATTGTAACCACACAAATACACCTACGGAGGCTTTGTCATGAGCTATCAACATCTTACCACATTTGAACGAGCGCGTATTGAAACGCTACAGAAAATAGGATACTCGATTCGGAAAATCTCCGATGAACTAAGAAGAAGTCCTTCCACGATATCAAGGGAGCTTCGTCGCAATACTGTCGTTACTCAAGAATACCGTTCTGAGATCGCACAAGACATCGCTCATAAGCGGCGCCTAGCCTGTCGCCCTGATGGGAAGTGGAGTCCTGAGCTCGCTCGGATTATACAAGAAAAGCTAGATCAAACGTGGTCTCCAGAGCAGATTGTAAATCGTCTATTTTTTAAAACGTTATCTTTCAAGACCTTGTACAGATGGCTTTATCAAGGGTTTCTCGAACGTAATGTTCGCGTCCTGCGCCACAAGGGGAAACGTCAGAAACCGAAAGAAACACGTGGGCGCTTTAACATCGGTACTACCATTCAAAAACGACCGAAAGACATTCGAAAACGCGAAACATTTGGTCATTGGGAACTCGATATGGTCGTCTCGAGCCGTGGAAAAAGTAAAGGTTGTATGGCTACGTTTATTGAGCGCAAGACACGTTGGTATATCGTCTTTAAGATGCCGAATCGTACGGCAGCTTCTATGGAGTCAGCCATTAAAAGCTTGCATCAGTTACTGCCGTCCGGAGCGCTGAAAACAGCGACCGTGGACCGAGGAAAAGAATTTGCGTGCTATTCAAGGATCGAGGCCGATCTCCCACTACGCATCTATTTCGCAGATGCTTATTCGTCTTGGCAACGTGGGAGTAATGAGAATGCCAATGGTCTTCTGCGCGAGTTCTTTCCGAAAGCATATGATTTAAGTCTTGTATCTGAGGGAGAAATGGAGAATGCTCTTCGTTTAATTAATAGACGCCCACGCAAATGTTTAAATTGGAAAACGGCGCACGAGGCTTTTCAACATGAACTGTTGCACTTAGATTGACAAACCGTCACATAAAATAGTTTACTGCTTATAGAAATTGGGTATGAGACTACGAGAGTTACATATAGAGAGGGTTTGATTAACTATGCACAATGAAATGATAAGCTTATCCAATATTATATTTCATAATGTTGACGATCTAACGCTACGGCTACTTAAAAAAGCTAAAGTTGAAATCGATGATAATAACTATTTTAATAAAGATGACTTTATTAGGCATCACTATAAGCTTTTAGAACACCTTATACAAAAAATAAAGTTCGATTTTATAAAACCCACGGAAAAAAGAAGTGAATTAAATCTAGATTATGACCCAAAAAATCAGATTGCAGATATGGATGTATCTTTAAGTTTTATGGTAGATTTGCTAACTAGGTATCGCTCAGAACTTTTGAATTACATACAAGAGAAGTCCTATGGCAATAATTTTTCTATAAAGACATGCCAAATACTTATGCATAAAACAATTCAAATATTTGATCAAGCAGTTATAGATTCTATAAATAATTATGACAACAAGAACCAAGAGGCTCTTGCTACTATGAAGCAAGAGATTGTTAAGGTATCTACACCTCTAGTTCCAGTAGGAGAGAACATTTCTGTTCTTCCTTTCATTGGAGAGATAACAGAAGATCACACAGTAAATATTTATGATTATGTTATTCCAACTATAAAAGAGCAGTCAATACCAATAGTAATTCTTGATTTTTCAGGTGTATATCGCCTTAATAATGAGGTAATGAAGCGATGCTTCGATATTGCCAAGTTACTAGAGTTGTTAGGTATTGAGCCAATTATTACTGGTATTAGACCAGACTTATCACAAACGGCTGTTCAAGCGGGCTTAAGTATAAAATCTTATCGAATATATCGAAATGTAAATGAAGCACTTAAAGCCATTGCTTAATTTCTAAATACGTTTATTATTTGTCAGTTTTATGATGTCTGCTTTCACCTTGATTTTAAGGAAGTATGCAACTAATCATGGTATATTTATATGGCGAACGTACATTCGAGCAGGGGGTGGGCGTTCGCCATATTGACATACAAAGGCATCCGGTTCATGTTGTACTCGTATGCGAAGCAACAAGGAAAAATCGCTCAGAAGTACTGCAAGCTTGTCTTCAACCTGTTTCGTTTTTAAGTGTTGGGTTGAGTAGTTGCAATCGATCTACTAGGTTATAATGGGCTGTTTATATTTATTGGTGTTCTAAATTCGTCATATAAAAAACACGCCTCAATTTAAATGAGACGCGTCAAACCATAATTCCATTACGTAAGACTGCTAAGAGAGAGGCCTTTATATAATGCACAAGCGTAAAGGTAACTATACATTAAAAATTAGTGGAGGGATTTGGAGGTGTCTAAGTCTCAGCGGGAGAATTAAACATTACCCTCCACAGTCACATTATATACGCAATAAATAAAAATGTGAAAGGCACGCTCAAAAAGAACGTGCCTAAGAAATTAATACAGGTCTATGGAAGAACCTTGATAATACGGTTTCCAAGTTAAACCAGTTTATACCAATTAATTAAATATTTATTGACATCAGGAAAGATAACATTAATTTTCAAACAGGAATGATGGTTGGATATTGGCTTTTACAAGTAGTATTTAACTGGGTTAGATTAAGAAAACACGCCAAGGATTTAAGGCGTGTCAACTGAATATCATAACCTAGGGATTATCTCGTTAGAGACATTTGTAGCATGTGGAATAAGATATAAATTTATGCAAATAAAGTATGGTACATAGTGGGACATGCCAAGAGGCATATATTTACACGCGTATCAGATTAGATGAATATAAAATGTTTGTGAATTAGATTCTTATGAAATAATAACTTTGGCGGAGGGTTCGCAGCATCTAAGTCCTTACAAGGTGTTAGACGGCGCCCTCCAAAATAATTATATGCGATTAAGTCATAAATATGAAAAAGACACCTAATATGAGCGTTTCTGCAGAATTGATGCAGATCTATGAAAGTTTATATATCACTAAAAGTACTGGGTACTAATTAAGAGATTGAGGCGACAAGTCATGAACAGGAGGGCTCTATAATTACATTGTAGGCTTGAATATAACTGTTAAAGGCACGTTCAAAAGAACGTGCCTGCAGAATTGATACAGGTCCATGGATGAACCTTAATAATAGACTGCCCTAATTGAATAAATATATACCATTAATTAAAAA
Source organism: Bacillaceae bacterium JMAK1 (assembly GCA_012970285.1). Classification (GTDB taxonomy): domain Bacteria; phylum Bacillota; class Bacilli; order Bacillales; family Marinococcaceae; genus Geomicrobium_A. The sequence continues at coordinate 211,818 of JIBW01000011.1, read as the reverse complement.
TTATGGTAAAAAAACATTTTTTTATAATGATTAAAAGCAATTTGTTTAGTTGCCAACTGGTGTAATTCACAAAGGGTACGGTGTTATTTTAGAACGACCTTTCCTTAAACCACTTATGTTTTACATTTGAATTTAGAAAGCTACTCGCAGTGTATTTCTTTGTGTTTTATAGAAGGTTTAATGATTCGACATATAAAAAAGGTGATGCATCATCAGCACTTAATGCATCACCTTTTTTAAGTTTAGAAAACCAGGATCAATTGTTCTCTTGCTCTTGTTATCCCTGAATACAGGCTTTTACGATTTTTTGTTTCGCTCATGCCGATCGAAGAATAATGAAAACAAACATTGGACCATTCAGATCCTTGTGCTTTCATATCTGTGATCGCATAACCGTAGCGAAAATCATTCAATTCTTTTTTAGTATGTTGTTTTTTTGCCTCATAAAAGTCTTCAGTAGCCGTTGATACGTTTTTAAATACCTTGCCTGGTGTAAAGTCAGGCTCGAAGTCAAACGTACTCAAGCCGTTTTTGTGTTTAATTGTTCGTACATAGCCTGATAACCCATTAATCAAAGATAGAGAAGTACCAGGTAGTGTCACCGACCAATTATTTTGATTGCAGATGACCTTATCATTAACTGCGGGATCTTTAGATAGGTATCGTCTGTACTGACGTACGTTCGCATTAATTTGTTTTCGTAATTGATTGGATCGCACAATCACTTGATCCGCATTGGAATAAATAGAGCCATCTAGAACGCGCTTATGATCTTTGGGTAATACAAAAACGTTATGACCAAGGCGCCCATATCCAATCTTATCACCACTACGAACTTTCAATGCGAGCTGATTAATTGGACATTCTTTGGCTTGTCGATGTTGATCTACTAAGAAGACATCTGGCGTTTTTAGTAAGGTATGATTTTCACCTACCGCTTCTAGTTGCTCATCATCACCCAACGCTATAATTGGGATGCCATAATACAACGCATCGAACAGCAACTCCTTGTTCACTGTTCCAACTTCATCAATCACCAGTAGCTCATATCCGTGATATTTCAGGGTACTTGGCTCTCGCTTCTTCAGAAGAGGCCGACCGTAGTCATCGCTTGCTACTTCATACAACAACCGGTGGAGTGTGAATGCCGGCAATTCCTTTTCACGCAATTTCAAAGCAGCCTTCCCCGTGAACGTACCAAAAAGAACCTTGTTCATTGGAATGCCTAGTTCTTCGATCATCGCATTCACCACGGTTGTTTTCCCTGTCCCAGCATATCCTGCAATGACAAAAGGGTAGGGTGGGCTACCTTTTTGACAGTCTTCAAACCATCTCTTTGCGGATTGGATTGCATCTTTTTGTTCTTGCGTCAGTGTAATAGTCGTCATAATTATTGATTGCTCCTACGAGAAGAAGAGAAGCCTCTAAGAAGCTTCTCGTTCGTTAGTTTTTAGTAATAATTTCGTTGATTTTAAGAATGGTACACAATCACATCGTTGATTTTGCTATCTTTTGTGTTCAACACATACCGTTGGATGTTTTTTGGATTAAGGTGCTCATGCAAAATTAGCTTGTTTAATGCACTCTGACTAGCGGATAGAAAGACTTTAATCCGATCAAATCCTTCTTCTTGGATCAACCCTTCAATATCAATTTTTGCCTTACCAGGATTGACTTTAAGCGTCGCATAATCCGTGGTGAACTTTTTAAAGCCCTGTTCTTCCATCAAAGCTAAGATCTTCAATCGAAAGCCGTCATACTGTTGTTGTAGAAGAACTTTCTTTTGGCTAAGTTGGACATATTTTTGAATGAGTGTTTCATTTCGTGTGATATGGTCAAAACTTTGAAAATAATTCTCAAGGCGTACTTTAACGAGCCTTTTCGGATAGACCTCTAGATGTGATGTAGTCGAGACCAAGTGTGAAACATCACGCCCTGTTACCGTTTGATACGCCACATCATCAAAAAGAAGAGCGTCATTGGTCAGTCGTAAATCTCGCAAGTCTTTCACTAATGCCTGATCATATTTCTTATAATCACGATTGTTAAACTCTTGAACATAATACTCTCCGGCTTGAAGATAACTCTTGCCCGAAGCCCGTAACCGCTCAATTAATGTCTCCTTTAAGGTTTCTAAGTCTCTTGTTGTGGTTTTGTATTCAATATAGATTGAGGCTTCAAAAAAGCCGGTAATGTCTTGCTTTAACTTATTTTCTGCTTGACGCTGCTGTTCAAAATTAAGGTACAGCGTTTGCAACGCTGCGTCTTCATTTTCGGATTCTGTTAATGTTCGTTTGAACTTCATTTTAAACTCCGTACTCATTCGATGGTGCAATACGACGTTTTCCCCAACGACTTGTCGAACACATGCAGGAATGGGATAATCTCGCCACCGCACGGTAATAGTACCGTCGTCCTCGGTAACTTTTAATCCTTTACTACCGATATACGAGAAGTTCTCCAACAGTGCAAATTTAATGGATTGTACGTTCATCGGATCACCAAGTCTACGACAAACATATTAATAAATGCTAAAACCGCTAGCACAAGAATCCATACTTCATTCGTCGTCAATTTAATTCTTCGTTTCGCAATCTTATTCTTTTTCATGTTTACTCCCTTCCACAAACCCAAGTACCGAAGCGGCACAAGGGTTCGTGCCGCCTCATTGACCTGAGCGGGAAGGATTATTTTATTTTCTGCATTTATTTAGTATCGATAGATATATCTCATAACCGAATCAAGATAGAGGTATTTTCGTTCATTCCTTCGTTTTCCGTCTGACCGTTTGTATGATCCTGTTCGTTTATGAATTGTATAACAATAAAACCAGTCATCAGATTCTTGCTGAATAAACAGGATATAGATTGATTTTTTGATAACAATAGTCTCTTTATCTACTTGAAAGTCGATGCCATCAATGATTAAAGCACGTTTTAGTGTATCTATTCGACTCATTACATCCTTTCCACATCACGGCCCAAAGCGGCCAATGATGCGCCGCCTCAGTTCTGCCGGAGGGGAAGGCAAAGTTAAGTTTTAGTCGTTCATATATTTGTATTTAGGCGCCACAACCAAGTCCTTAATGTAGAGCTGTGTGACACGGCCAAATGTTGTTAATACATCTGGATCAACAGTACGTTGAGTTTCCATCTTTTCAATTGCTTCAACCGTCATACCCATTCGCTCGGCCATTTCCTTTTGCGACCAATGCAAAAAGATACGCACCTCATACAGCAATGGTTTTACAGATCCTAGCAAGGCTTCTGTCCAATCCAAGTGAGTCATTGCATTATGGAGACGACTGGTTTCAGGAATCTTTTCGGTGTTCCAATTCGCTTTTGTTCGAGCCTGATAATTTGTAATCACTTGTTCGTGTTCCCATCGTTCGTTCGTTGTTCGATAGGGGAGGGGAAACAAGACATCCATTGGAACTTCAAAATAGGATTCTAACTTCTGTGCTTCTGTAAAAGTTGGAAACACTTCTCCCACTTCCAAGCGTGTTAATTGACGAGCGGTTGAAAAACCAATGTGTTCAATGGCATGATCTACGCTGTCCCCAATCATTAAGCGATAATGTTTGATAAGGTTTTGTTTGCTTTGTGTAACGGCCATACGATTACAAATCGCTTTGTATTCTTGTTCATTCATTTTTGTTCACCTACAGGCAATGACTACGACTGTACGCGTCCTACTTGTTTATGATGGCGAATGAGGAGAAGAGCCACTAGCGTGTGTGCATTCTCACTCTGATACTGCTGCAACAAGTCTTTTACTGAAGCCCGAGCTTCGACAGCCCATGACTTCTTCGAGGTTTCGATGTGAAGGTATTCGTGCATCACTTCACTGAAGAGATTTGGAACCTCACTGGACTCAATTTGTGCGTGAATTGCCGACATCATATCAAGGTTAAGAACATGGCCAAGGAGAAGCTTGCTTAGTAATAAACGTTTTTGGCCAAGACAGTAATCATCCCATTCCTTTTCAATTTGAGTAAATTGTTGTTTAAACGCTTCATAATCCACTTTTAAGTGTCGTTTCTCAATCTTGTCTAATTGTTTTGGCGATAACTTTTCAGCTTCGAACTTCCTCGTACGGTTTATTTGATAAATGGGCTTCCAGATCGTATACATAGCCGCTCTCGTTGCATAACCAACACCTGAACACATGCATCTCAGCATTAATGGAGAATTTGTATTTTTGACGCTTATCGGCATCTCCTTGGCAAAACGGACATTTGGCTTCAACCTGTACCTTATTCGCTGTACGCGGGTTGATCTCCAGATTGTACTCGTTGACGATCGTCATAATGTCCGGATGCATGGTCCAAAACCTCCTCCAAATATAAAAGGTCCGTATCTCGCACGTCTTGATACGCACGAAGAACTGACTGATACGTATGTGACTTGCGATAAAGGGCCAAGGCTTGCTTTACGCAATTGCACTGCACGTGTTTCGGGAAGTCACAACAATAGTGAGTGACTAAAATGTCGTCGGTCGATCCAAGGCGTTTGATCTCTACTAAACGAGAAACTGAAACAATGTCTTGTTTCTCTGGTGAGATAAGCGCAAACCGTTTAAGCTTAATGACAAAACGATCTGAGAGTTCATAGACGGTAGATTCCATCACATCACCGCCCTGGCATTCGTAAGACTGACCAGGTGGTGCTTGCATTTCACGATGTCCGCTAGGAATTGGCCTTTTAGATGTAATTGATCGAAAAAATCAACCCAGGCCTCACTCACCACGCCTCGGTATTCGATGCCTTCTGCATTCGTAAAGACCAGTGATCCATACGTTTGGTAGTGATCGTACCCTCGGTGTAGTTCAAACTCATGTAGCACATAGATGGGAGCGTCCGTGTCCTCATTCATGATGCCCCATGAGTTCATGCGTTCAATGGCTTTCACTAATTGTTTATACGTTAAGGTTTCTACTGTTTTATCTAGTTGACCATGTAATTGACAAAATAGCTCTTCATCGTCAATCCCTTTCTCTAGTAGAGTGTCAACCAAGGATTGGTATTGGTTTTGGAATGTCACTTTTTCTTCAGCTTTTTTCAATATCGCTTCGAGTGTACTCATAACCGTCGCTTCTTGCCCGCTTTGTACGTATGCGAATGAAGGAACTTGGCATAGCTTACTAAGCACATCCTCTGTCGCACTCGGTTGCAATGCATGAATGCTTTCAACGAGGTCTTGAATTCTTTCCATCGCATTAGGCATATTGCTCACCGTCTTGAGCCGCAAAGATGTATGCTTGCTTACTCCCATTGCGTTTCACAACGCTTGACGGCACCAATAAATCAGTACGTGAGACGTCGGCATACATTGAGGTCATAGTCGAAACAATGTAATTGATGCCAGGAATCATTGGTGGCAAAGGTGCGCTTCCGTAGACGACTTGCTTGGTCTTCACCGGTTGTCCGTGCATCCATTCGTCCGTAAACGTCTCGCTAATCGTGCAGCGGGCAACATATCCAGACGGTTCAATAATGATTTGTTCGCGATGACTTCCGACAAGGTGAACATGATGGCTTGTTAAATTAATGAGTGAACTTGTGGTTTGCATTTGTAAAATCTCCTTAGAACGCAAAAAAGCACGACAGCAAGGATTAATTCCTTTTTGTCGTGCCTTTTTCGTATGTTTTTTGTGTTTCATTTAGGTTTTGGGTAGCTGATTGAACAATAACTTTTCTTAATTTACTCTTTGCATTCTCCCTTTAATTGTGCCGTAATGTATATAAAAAAAGGCAGAACTAAAAGACCGTAACGGTTGCTTTTTTGTTCTGCCTTTGAATTTTTATGGTTAATACTTATGAATCATTAATTTTTAGAGTAGCACATTCGACATAATCGAAATTAGTGTCGCTTCCATTTCATCTCTGCGCTTATCAGAAGATAAGGGAGATAAAAAGCATAGTAGGTAAAGATCTTTGAATAGTTCAAATAGTACCCAACGCTGGTAATAAAGTCAACTTGTTTGAGTAATTTGCAATCATCTGGAGGAAAAATTGATCGACGTCAATTCTTCTAGTAATTAATTAGTAGACTATTACCTATTGTCTCTTACGAAATTCGTCTTAATACCAAGCTTTAATGAAAGAATTTTAAGTCATTTTTCTTGAATTCTATAACTCGCAAAATCACTGTCATAGCCTGTTTCAAATCGGTTTTTTACAAACTTTGTAATAAATATTAAGAAATTTGTAAATTGAAAATAACCAAATAATTCTAGTAATATTGGACCGGTAAATTGATTACAAAATCTAGGAAGGGATGATTGGATGAAAAACATTAAGAAACAAGTCTCAGTGGGGGTAACTGCATCGTTAGCTATACTACTGGGGTTAAGCCCTGTTACTCATCAAGCTCAAGCCTATAATGAGTTTGATGAGATTGACACGAGTGAGGTAGAGTTAACACCAGAAGAAGAAGCCTTAGCTGATGAAATGTATGAACAATACTTAGCAATTGAGGCCGTTGTAGAAAATCTTGATGACGAGCAGGAAGAAATTTTCCTTAACGCCTTATTAGATCCTGAGTTTGATTCATCCCAATTTGATGGTGATGTTCTCATTGCAGAGAGTAAAAAAGACGTAGACACTTTGGATGAAATGTTCACTTCTCTTGGGACTTCAGTGGAATTTTCAGAAGATACGGAATCAGTTAGTATAAATAGTAACGGACATCTTGTTGGTGTCGATGCTGACGGTATTGAAACGATGTCCTTCTGGGGTGGCGTTTGGGATGCGACTAAGTGTACAGCAGCAATTGCAGCAGTCTTTGTTCCTGGTGCTCAAGCATACAGAGCTATCCGCGCACTTGGTGGTGTTCGTGAAACCGTTCGTTTACTCGCAGGTGCTTCTACAAGAGGTGACTGGTTAAATATCGGTGGATGGGCAGCCGCTGAAGTACTAGGCATTGCTGGTGTTGAAGCTTATTGCTTTGATGGCTAAAAAAGGAGGGTTTATATGAGAACGGATACAGCTTCCAAAACCAAACAAGGTGTATTAGGACCAACAAGTCATGCGTTTATGTCGGTACTTGTATATGGAATGTTATTTGTAGCTTTAATGGTGGCTACAGGTGGATCGATTACTTTAGACAACCTACTTTTACCGATTGTTGGAATTTATGCGGTCGTGGGTATCACTGAATACCTTACCATGAAGCGAGTAGATAAGGCTCCGCAATGGCTCGTCATCGGTTCATTCGGGGTCGGAATTACAATGGCCGTGTTAATGATGGCAATTACTTTGTAAAAGCAAGACATACTTTATCTTCAGAAGTAACAAATGTGTGCAAATTAACTAGAAGCAAACGATAACCTTAGTGGTTTTTTGTTTGCTTCTTTTTTGGTGAAAACTTAAAAACAAAGAGGGGAAAACATCCCCTCTTTGTTAAAAAAATAGGTATGTAACTAGAATTCCAAGTTGTTACAGCTTTTATAAACGAGAAAGCCCACTCCTTTAGGGGGGGAGTTATCAGGGCAAAAAAGCTCCAAAAGGCAGATTCCATCTGGAACAAGACCATCTACATCGTGACATTGGCCATTTTCCAATTGAAAAAATGTTCGGGGTCGGTAATCGCATGCAAGTGAATTTAAATAATATGGGCATTTGTACAGTTAGTCATCTCATAGACTCGGAATTATCCAATCTAAAACGACGATGGGGAGTGAATGGAGAAGTCTTATGGCAAACCGCTCATGGGAGTGATCAATCACTGTTACGCCAGATACACATATCCGTAGAAAAGGGATCGGTATGGGGACGACTTTACCTAAAGATTATGCGACTTTGGATGACTTAACCGTCATTTTAAAAGAATATTGAGAAGAAATTGCGAGAAGAGTACGTGTGAATGGGTATATGGGTTTGACCGTTTCATTGGGGATTTGAGGTGGCTATTATATCGGGGCGGCGTCCTTTCACAAACAAGTGGCCTTAGAAGACTATACAAACGACGGATTAGAGATTTATCAAGCAGCGGAATGTTTGGTGTTGCGTTAAAACTGAAAAGGGGGGTCTGTGCGCCGCATAAGCGTCTCCTTAGAGAAACTAGAGATGAATGTTTGTCTTCAAATGAGTTTGTTTGATAGTAATCGATTGTCACAAGGGAGAAATTAAGTAAAGCCATTGATTATGTTAAAGATCGATACGGTTTGTCATCAATGCTTCATCTCTTACAAGTGCAGGACTTGAATATGACAAAGCTTCTAAAATCGGTAGTCATTATAAATAGTTCTGTATTATTGGTGTTCAGTTTCAGGTAATACATTTATTAATGATGAATTATAACAATAATTACTACAAAGATTATTTCATTAGTTAAAGCATAAATTAAAACATAGATTGGCAAAATATAAAACACTTGAATCCATTGTTACATTAGGGATTCAGAGGATGTCCAGTTATAAAAAATAGGATTGTCTATGATTAAAAGCTCTTTAGGATGATTTTTCGCATCACTAAGGAGCTTTTTTTCTATATTGCTTTTACTATTAAATGTTTGTTTATGATTTAAAGATTCTTGTCTATGTAATATCTTTGATTGTGTATGAACTATTATTAATGGTTATGGAAAAATCCGTATGTGGATAAAAAAATAAGTATAAATCTGATTAACCGTCGTAAAAAACATCAATTTTAATATAAAATCATCATGTTTATGATTTATTTCATAATGTGTATAAAAAAATTGAAGACAGCATGGTTTGCGTTGTGATTAATCCGTAGTTATACACCATTAAATAGACTACGAATACACTTGGCCATAAATAAAATCTATAGCTCATTCATAGACAACTATGTACTGTTATTGAATACTTATGTTTGTACACGACAAATAAGCCCACTAACCGTAGGCAAACAATCAGTATTTGGTTAATCGTTTCTTTAAGAAGCAAGTGATTGAGTATGCAATATACGAATCTGAGTACGAATATAGCCCCCAGGGTTAACAATGGAAACCCCACTTCCAATCGCTTGATCCATAATGTTCAAGGCTTTAGATACCTCGTATGGTGAGTACTCAAAACAAAATTGCACATATGTATTGATTTCTTTTTCTGTCGCTTTATAATGTTTCATTTGTTTCTCAAGTACAAGTGATAAGCCAGTCTTAAACTCTTTTTCTCTCTGTTTCTTGACGAGTTGCCCATCAAAGTCTTGATTAACAGAAACATAAACATGTCCCTCAATGTAGGAGGTATCAAATGCTGAGGTCTCAACTTGTGTAATTTCCGTTAGTTTACGATGGAAATGAGTATATTTTGGTAGCATTAACTTTAAGTCATTCTTAGTGATGCGAGATGGCTCAGTAGGTTGATTAGGGCTGTATCGTTCTTTAGCTTTAGCATTGTCTGTTACTAGATAGTAACGGATATTTGCTCGTAATGAATTTACATTCAAGTCTACTAATTCTTTAAAACCGATCCAAGGCATCCAAAAATAGCCCCCTTGACTATGATATTTTTGATAGTCAGGAAGGAGAACATTAATGTACCCTTTGCCACAATTTGATACGTAGATTAAACCCATGTCAGAAAGACGTTTGTTACTGTATTCAACCGTCTTAATCGAGCATTTAAGTTTAGCAGCAACTTCTTTTACATTAATCTTTTCAACAACGCCGTCTTCTCCCATTTGATGAACAGGTAAAAAATGATACATAAGGTATGTAAGGATGGCGTATTTTGGTAAGCGGTAATTGACTTGGATCATTTCAGAAGAGTCTTCTTCTGCAAAGGCTGCTTTATAATAATTTAAAGAACGATTATGGTTAATGTCCTGTTGGATACGTTGCATTTCTGCTAATAACTGTTTCTCAGATACACGTAACTTTGACCCATTATCGATATTACTAGGGGTATTGGACATAGATGCTCCAGGAAACTCAATAACATTCGTATTAATGGAACGTGATGAATGAACATACGTCTCCGCTTGCTCATAGAGGTTTCGTAATACTCCTTTACCAATCTTTCCTAGTTCGCGTACTTGCATTTATGTCACCACCGTAGTTTGTCTGAAAGTAGGATTATTTCAGGTTATAAGTCAAATATTGAGATCAGTATAGCAACATCTTCCAAGCGTGTAAAAAGTACGCAAAACTTCGCCCAAGTAGCTGAAACCCTTGATATATCAATGTTCAAAAAGGAACGCAAAATATCGCCCAAGTTATAGAATCCCTTTAAATAAGGGGTTTGAACAATTTCCTTATTAGTAAATCACCAATTTAGTATAGAAAGGAACGCAAAATATCGCCCAAGTTACTAAAAAGGTACGTAAAATATCGCCCAAGGTCATAAAAGAACGCAAAACTTCGCCTAAGATACAAAAAAAGAACGCAAAACTTCGCCCAAGGTATCAAAAAGGAACGCAAAACTTCGCCCAAGTTAAGCAAAAAAATATTTCTTTTTTAATAGATTCATAAAGAATTGCTCATTTTTGCCAATAAGAACGCAAAATATCGCCCAACATACTTAAAAGGAACGCAAAACTTCGCCCAAGTTCATAAAAGGACGCAAAACTTCGCCCAAGTTTATGTGAAAAATTATAGAAGGATTAAAGTATAAGGGAGTAAGTAATATTAAACTTTATATTTATTAAAGGAGTAGGTTAGTGGCATAATGTTTGTGGATTGAGAGCTGAGGTTTAATAGTTCTGATATTTTATAAAGTAAAGCATATAAATATTAAGAACTTTTTATTCTGAAATCATTTAGAAGAGTTATCTCTGATACAAGAATTCATTCGAATAAATAAAGGTGCGAATGTGGATTCAGTTATAAATAAGGAAGGCATTTATAATACTATTCATTCATCCTCATCAAATAAGAGCATTATAAGCACTTAATATTGAAATACAAAAAGAAGCTATTAGTTTACCTAGCTTCTTTTTGTATTTCAATATTATATTAGTTTAAAGATGGTACAAGAGGAATTCTCTAATGCAATTTTATTGGGCCTAAATCGGCTAACTCCGTATCGGTGATTGGTAAGAACTTTACGTAAAATACATCCTGTACTCTTCTGTAATCCTTAATACATATATTGTTACTCATAATTTCTTGCATAGCCAATTCAATAATATCCATATTTGAATTCTGATTACGTGTGTTAAATGTAATTCGTCGGTTGAAGAACCCGTAGTCGTATTGTTGCTCTTCGTCTAAAGCGATACTCTCTTGACTATATTCAGCGAAACGCTCTTTTTGTAAGATAAACACAATGCTTCTTGAAATATTGTTAGACAAGCCTTGCAGCATCTCACTGTATATCTTGGTCGTTTGTCGTTCGACGAATTGTTGATGCACGTAGCTGTTAATTGTAATCTCCGCGATTTCAGTGCTATCTTCATCGTAATACTGAACTTTATCTAGAAAGCCGAAAACAGCAGTTTCTTTCCCTTCTTGAACTAAACGAAAAGTTAATGAACGTAGTTTAGCCAATCGGTTTCGCATACCCTGATAATATTTACTGCTTTTACGTGGTCCATGGACGTCCCGTACAAGCTCACCTAACTTAACAGTGATAATCCTAGTTTTGAGGAAGTTAGCTGATCGATGATTAATAATTGCACCAAATACTTCCCGATCAATAGGGTCCATAGCACGTTGAGCGTCAAGTTCGAGTGAACCTTGAGAGCCAAACAAAACTTGGAATGACTCATTTTGTTCAAAGTCTTTCTCAGTGAGCAACTCCATTTGTTCACCATCTTGATCAACAAGTGTTTGAGAGCGTTTATATGTAATTTTCTTAGGAGTGCTTACTGGATTAGTGATATAAGCATCTGGTTCTTCAGATATAAGGCCTTTTATGCCCCCAGGATATGAAGTTAAAATTTCCGTAATTTCAACGATAAGATCTGATTCCAGTACCGCTTTTATTTGATAATCATGTTTTTCGCGGATGTATCTATAGTCGGACATTTTCTTTGAAGGGTTTTTCGCCCAAGCTTCGATTTCTTCAAGAATATCACTTGTTGCTTCTTCGACTGTTTTGGCTTGAAAGTGTCTTTGGAATGCACTGCTGCCAAAACGTTGCATGTACAAATTCATATTATCAATATCCGCTAGAATTTCAGTCCGTTTAGTCGTAGGATTCTTGATTTGATTTCTTATAGTCGACAACCAACGACGTTTTTTCTTCTGACGACTATTGTTTATGACTTTAGATTTTAATTCTTTTGCGTATTTATCAGTCATCGTAGGGTTTTGATGAACGGTGAAGTTTTCTTGAATAATGCGCTCAATATAAGTGGTTAGAGACATTTGATAATACTCATGAAAAAGTGTAATAAATTCTTCTCCTAATTGCTGAGGAATTGTCTCTTTAATAAATTTTTCTGGAATGATTAGTTCTCCCATAAGCTCACCACCTTGTCATCAATTATATCAAACGTTTAGTTATCATTCATCCTCCGACCAATCATTTAAGTACGCATCGACCGCTTCTGCAAGCGAATTCGTTTTAGATCGAAACTTAGCGATGATGGAATCGAGTAAATTCAAAAATGAAAACTGTACTGCCTCTGGATTACACTCATGAATGAATCGCAAGACTTCTTTTAATTGTTGTCTACGATTATAATCCAGTGTGTCCATGATACTTTGTTCAATATGACGTTGTAAGAGCGGTGTTTCTTGACAAGCTACTCTAATGATTTCCCCTGCAGTAGAAGTCGGAGTCTTACCGATCGCATAAGCGAACGATTCCAATTGATTATAGATATGTTTTGTGAGTCTCATGTTCAATTTAGTTTTTGGATGTGGAACTCGTATAACTTTGCCTGAGTAGTCATTTTGTACGGCATGGCCAACATACATCTTATTGCCGATCCACAAGTCACGCATCAATTCAGGTGCAAAATATTCGATTACTATGTCGCTTTGGAAGCTTTCTTCTAATAGCGATTCAGCTACAGACTTAATTGGCTGCATCGTAATATATGAAACTCGATCCAGTGTTTCATAAAGAGCAGCGGGAACGGTTGGTTTACAATCTCGTTTCTTATCGGAACGCTCTTTTCTCGGAGCAATAATCTTCTCCCCCATGTTAAATCACCTTCTCTTTTAGAAATATCTCATGGAATGATTCTCTGATTCCCAAGTTTTTTAACTATATGAGAGTAGGGCAGAAGGTATGTTTAACATTGCTTATTTTTGGTGACACTGTTAAAAAAAGCAATGGGGAAGGTGGCTGATCAGCATGGGATTAAAGAAAGATAAGAAGAAAGCACAACAAGAAGCAAAAGAAATGATTGCTAGAGCTGAAAAACATTATATCTATTTAAGAAAGACCGAGAAGAATAGTTAGACTTATCAGTAAGTTTATTCCAATCTTTGCTTTTGTTAGAGCTTTTTTTTAGTGTGAATTTATAATTTCGAAAGGAGTTATAAATTATCATAGTCAGGATAGTCTTTCTATTATTTAGTTAAAGAATTTTTTAAGTATAAGTTCTTACTTCTTTATACTCAATGGCTGAGTAGGGGGTATATTCAACCATTGAGTAGTATGATTAACCTAAAAAATGGAAAATAAGCAAGTTTCACCTGTGGATTATGTGGATAAGTATACTACGCATTTATTGAGTAGTATAATACTCAACCATTGCGTAGTATTACGCATTCACTGAGTGGGGTACTACGCATTTATTGAATAGTATTACTCATCCATTGAGTAGACCGTATTTAAGATAAAAAGAACCCATTAATGGGTTCTTTCTACTAAGAAATTTTCTATCAATATTACATCAAATTGAGTTGATCTATGAAATTCTTCTAGATCGTCTCTTTCTTTAAACAAATTAATATAGCTCTGCTTCACAAATTCTTTTATATATTCTGAAGGGCAAATGATTTTCCAATGAGTGTCAGTAACCTTTATAAATATAATTTGTGAAGCAATTAGATCATATGAAGGTTTTGATATAATGGATTGAAGTTTATTCTTAATCTTATTTGTTAGGTTCTTTTCATCCATAGTGAGGTTTCAAATACATATTTATAGTCGCTTTTAACATTTTCTTGATCAAGAAGCCGTCTTCGCTTCATTTGTCCAACCAATAAGCTTTTATGATTTTCTACAATATTTACTGAAGTTGAATCGAATTTGGTGTGTGTATTCAAGATTTCAGTGCTTGTCTTATTTTGAAGGTCTGTCCCTTTATGTAAAACCTGTAAAAACTTATCATGTTCATTCTTTATTTTGTCTGGTAATTTCATAAAATCCTCGCTGCTAATGAAAGGGATATAGCGACGTACTTTTATTAAAGGCGATGTAGCTTTATTTTCACTATGTTTATCAAACCTATGGAAAACCATAATAAAAGAGTGATCTTCTAAAATTGTTAAATATTTACGTATTGTATTCGCTGATTTACCGAATTTCTGTACTAGGCTTTGTATGCTCACGTAACAATAATCTTTTTGAAATGCATATCTTCTAAGTAAAATATAGAGACTCACAGCTTCTTGCGTCAAGATAGGGGTCCAGAAGTCTAGCAAATAATTCGATACAATAGTAAATTGAAATGTATCTTGTTGCGGAAGACGATGTCCAATAGCATCAAGGTCAATTTATGCAATTTCTTTAAATGGAATGATACGGTTCTCAGTGTCAGGCCGTAAGTTCCCCTTTGAATGATGGATAAATCCACCCGTTTTAATAATCTTAGTATGAGTGTAGCGATTGTTGTCGTAATCTTTATATGGGTCGTATTCTTCAAAATGATCCACAAAAAAACCTCTTTTCATTTTTACCCGAAGGTACGACGAAATAGAGGTTTGACACTCCCACAGCTAAAGCAGTGGGATTCTTGAGTACAAAACCGTTCGCAGTCCATTTCTGGTTTGAACTCGCCTCAAGTTAGGGGCTGTGTCATCAGCCCGTCTTAGGTCAGAGGTTATACCTACCTAAGCTGCCTAGCTATTACCACCAGACACAGGTGCAAAACGAATGTTTTTGGCACCGACTACATCCCTATGGTCTTTGTATTGACATTGTTTACAGTAAAAAGATCTTGTTATTGTCTTGTTTCGTTCTCCGCATGCAGGACAAGATTGGGATGTATATTTTGGATCGACATGTTGGACGTTGATCCCGACTAAGGCTGCTTTATATTCAATACATTGAATTAGACGATAAAATGACCACGCATGCAACGATCGGTTGTTTTTGCGACTTGTTCTTGTCGTCTTTCGAATGTTTGCTAATTTCTCAACATGAATTACGCCTACGTCCATGCGTACTGCAAAGTCGACAATTTGACGACTGATCTTATGATCTTGGTTCTGCATGTAGCGTTGCTCTTTGTGTTTTGATGCACGAATCGCGTCTATTTTTTTCTGTTTACCAAGACGCTTTCTGCGACAATAGTGGTAACGCCTAACATATTTATTCTGTCTTCCTTTTCCAAAAAATCGAACTTCGTCAACGTCAGTGACACAAACAGCCGGGACTTTGACACCTAAATCAACGCCCATAACCTTCCGAGACGACGAGGGTGAAGAGATCTTCTCAATCGCAATCTGAGCGACCCAATCTTCCCCTTTCTTTGTGATCCGCAGAGAACCCACCTTTGAAGCGTCTTGCAAAAGCTCCCACTCCCTCTCGTTAACAATCGCTTTAATAAACATTCGTGTGGACTTCCCGTCAACCATAAGTGGAAAGCTTATACCCTCTTGTGTTGTTGAGAAGTTCTGATTGTTAAATGTGATGACTGGTTTTTTGAGAATAGGTATGACTGAAAATTTCATTTTCTTAGCTTTTTGGAACACTGACTTTGCGTCTCGAATTGCCTGATTTTTTACAGCGCTGTTTAACTCAACATCCACATGTTTAGAGGTTTTCTTTGTAATCGCCTTAGACTCAACCATTTCGGAAACAAGACGATTTATTGTGGCGATATAAAGTGTGGAGGATCGCTTTAGCAAGTCATTTTGGGAAGGATTTGGCTTTAACCTTATCTTAATCGTTAAGGCTTGGGTTACGATCTCCGTTTTTTCCGACATTACAATCACCTCTTCCTTTGGTTTTCAACGTAGCGCTTGATCGTTTCCTTGAGACATTACCCGCAGTGGACACAAAATAGCTTCTTGTCCAAAGAGATGGCAGGTGCTTGATGTCAGGGAATTCCTCACGGAGTATCTTCGACGTTTTACCTTTTACCTTAGCCATAATGTCTGAGGGACTGAGAGATGGAGAAGCGTTGATAAACAAATGAACGTGATCTTTATCTGTTTCCATCGAGACAACCTCTAGTCCATATTCAGAACAGATTTCCTTGACTAGTTCCTTAAAGCGTAGATCCAATGATTCGTTGTTAAAGATTTTCGGCGGTACCTTGGACAAAACACAAAATGATAGTTGATGAGGTGGACAGTTGTTTTCGCTTTCATCCCACGCCTAAAGGCGAGGGCTTTCCCGCTCACTGAATCTGTAATGATTGACGTTAGAAATTTTCTTTGATATGATTAGCACATCAATTTAATAAAGCTAAACCTTAGTTTCATATCAATTGACGAATGTCAATCAGGTTCACCTGTATTTCTAATCGCTCTGATCTAAATGTCGACCAAACATTTACGTAGATCAGGGCGATTTGTCGTTTACCTGGATATTTGATTTGTTTAACTGTATCATAGGCTACTAGATTCTGACAAGATAGCCAATGTACCGACAACCCCTAAAGGCTGATACGACACAGTTTTTTCAACGTTTAGTAAAAAACCCTTGCTAATAAATCAGGAAATTTGTTAAGATGAATGTGTTAAAAATGATCTTTACCTACGTCCCTTTTCGTCCCCCCTTTTTAGGTGCAGGGAAGAAATGAAAAAGTATGCAGAAAGCGTACTAATTCCGCTACACTAAAACTTAAGCAAGAAATTATCAAAATACAAGAGCGTACGAAAAAAACATTCCTTGGAGTGCTATTTTTCGTACGCTTTTTTTATGCCTATAGATAGCAAAATGAAAGGAGAAGAAGAGAAGAAAGACTAAAAGAGAATAAGAAACACGTATCAAAAAACATAGAGATGCAACAACAAGAGAGCAATGGTTATTGTTCTCTTTTTTTGTTGCAATAAAAAAGAGTGTAAGACAAATGATTACAGATGTAGGTCCAACAATAACGTATCATGCATCGTTCATGAATGTTTATATCCCGAAGGTTACGTATCATTACGCATCAATGAACATGATTATTTCAATTATTGATGCCATCAGTCAATTGACTGAAGAAAATGTACCTGGCGTTTCTGCAATTGAAGTGGAAGTGTATTCCAAAAGCCTAGATGAGTATGAAGTTAAAGTGTTATGGGATATTGCATGTAAAGATTTATTAGGCGCGAGTTGGGTGATGTTGCAGCGACTATTCATTGGAAGTGAAGCATCATGCATTTACTTCGTTTCGCTGCTAGAAACGATTGAATACACGGATATTGAACGCAGATACAAGAACAAGAAAACACTATTCGAGCTATTAAAAAGTAGTGCAGATGATTAAAAGTGAATAAGAGCTGTTGCGAAATCGTTCTATTGAATAAGCATAAGGCATACGTAGGTCAACTTCTTAAAGAGGATCAGAAGCCATTAACAACGCCTTGTAAAAACGCTGTTCGAGTCGGGATTGCGTGGAGAGGAATTTAAAACAAGCGGTTCAAGATGGAATGGATTCAAGAGTATGTGACTTAGTAGATACGATCGATGTAGATGTAGATGTAGATGTAGATGTAGAAAAAGTAAAGGATGATAAAAATGAATAAAGTCTATGAAATACTGAAAATTAAGCAATTTGTAAAAGAAGTTGAATATAACTTTGATATTCTTAATAATCCAGAAACCGCTGCTAAAATTGCAACGATGACGATTGGTGATTCAGATCGTGAAGAGCTATTAGTTTTGTGTTTAAACACAAAAAATAAAGTTGTGGCAATCCATTCCGTATCAGTTGGAATAATTAATCAAAGTATTGCACACCCCGCAACTATTTTTAAAACAGCAATTCTAAATAATGCTGCATCAATTATTTTGGCCCATAACCACCCAAGTTATGATGTAACGCCATCTGAAGAGGATATAGACTTTACAGATCGTGTAGTAGAAGCCGGAAAGCTAATCGGTATTCCTGTTTTAGATCACATTATTGTGAATGGTGTAGGTGGTTATTACAGCATTAAGGAAGGTCTAACACAATCGACGTATATCGATCCAAAAGAAGAAGTGAAGTTTAATTTAATCGTAGCGGAATCATTCTAAATAAGCCTCCCCACTGGCAGTTGAGCGGCGCATCATTGGCCGTTCAGGTTATGATGTGGAAAGGATCAAACGTATGAAAAAAAGTGAGCAGCCTGTAATGTTGGTGAATGACTTTTCCGATCATTATCTCATTCAGTCTATTTCGGCCAATCCATTACACGTAAAGTCAGAAATCAAGACGGAATCCTTGAGGAAGAACGATGCAAGGAATACTTTATTAACAGAAGGAAAGACAACGTCTGTGTATGGAAATTCGTGGCGAAAGATTTCGATGAAGTCATTCCAAAAGTAAAAGAACATTTCAACTTAAAGTACATTTGGGAAATTAAAAACTAGCCTTCCCCTCTGGCGTAAACGAGGCGGCACATTCTAAATGCCGCTTCGGTGGTTAGAGTGTGGAAAGGAAAAAATAGATGAAAAAGAAACGAACAACAACGACGGAAATTGTACATTCTCTAGTCGAGATTATCTTAGAACGATTAAAAGAGGGAGACATACCTTGGCGTAAACCTTGGACAGTTCCCGATGCCTACAATCGCATCTCGATGAAGCGTTATCTTGGCTTCAACCAGTTGCTTCTTGGGGGTGGTGAGTGGGCGACGTTCAAGCAGATTAAAGACGAAGGTGGCACAATCAAAAAAGGGTCAAAAGCCATGAAAACCCTCATCTACAAGCCGATTACAATTACAGATGATGAGAGTCAACAAGACGAAAGTGAAGAAAAAAATAAAAAGCAGATCCCAATGGTAAAGACCGCGAATGTATTTAACATTGAACATCAGGTCGAAGGGTTGGAACCTAAGCGAGTGGTCGTTCATCGACATGATAATGCCATTGATGCTTGCGAACAGTTGTTGAACGCTTATTCGGATTGTCCAGAAGTGATCAGCGGTATACAAGCGGCCTATAGCAGTCAACAGGATATCGTAATGATGCCTGATATTGGTCGATTTCATAATGCCGAAGGATATTATGCCACGCTGTTTCATGAGATGGTACATTCCACAGGTCATATCAGTCGACTCAATGGAAGTGAGACAATATAATCATCTTTTTTTCTTTATATTAGTAGAAAAAGAAATAAGACAGCGGGCACACAGAGAGGTTATCATAAGACATTATTTGCATGATTTTAAGAGATACAGGATCATTAAATAATGTGATACAATCGATAAAATGGAGGGGTAGGATGGATGGTCAGAAAATTCTAGACGCTATATTTGAACTGAAGAATGACGTTAATAAAAGGTTTGAGAGTATAGATAAAAGGTTTGATATGGTCGATTCTCAATTTGGAGAGGTTCTAAACCGTCTTGATCGAATTGAGCAAGCGCAACAAGAAGAAGTCGCGTTCTTAAAGAACGTAAATAAGAAGATAAACCATCAAATAGATATATATAATGAATTAAAAATTGATACAGAGCTGTATTATAATAAATTTAAATGACATGGAACGAAGGCTAGACAGATTAGAAAGAAAAGCTATGTGCATTAATCACTGATTGGAAAATTGGAAAACAAAAGGCGGCCGTTAAAGGTTGTCTTTTGTTTTTTAGCAATATTAATTTCACATACCGAACTTTTATTTAAAAAAAGAAAAGCTCGAAACAACAATAAATTGTTGTTTTTCATCGCTAAACTAGCAAAGAGTAGTCTTTGCAGCTATGATGGAGCACAAGCTTCTCTCTATTGTCTACAAAATCTGGTTTTTTGGTTAGATTGACATCTTTTTGATTATACCATTCATATACTAATGTATATACTTTTGAATATATAAATTTTATATGAGGTGATATAATCATGAAAAATCAAGGAGGTAAAAGAGATAAATCTGTACAAGGGAGGAAAGAATCGATGACTACAAAGATGCACCCGTATGGTGGAAGTCATGCCCTCACGGTCCCTGCTTATGTAAAAAAAGCACTTAACATTGATGAGAGTACAGAATTGGAAATCGAATTAAAAGATGGAGGTTTTTTCGTTAAACCAATTAATAAACAAGAAACAGTGTAGATCAAGAGTTTCTAGATTTTCTAGAGCAATCGGGTGAAACGTATGGTGATGCTACAAGGAGATTAGTCGATCGAAAATGAATAATGTTTCGGAAATAGAAGTGAAGCGCATCAATGCATACATCATAACCAAGTACTCACCTGGAGAAGAAATTGGAATTAAAGAATATGGAAATCTCGATTCAGCATTAAACCGTCCTAAAACGGATGTTTTTGGGTATGAGGCTTATCCTACATTATATCTAAAATGTTCGTCACTTTTTTATTCGTTGATTAATAATCATGCATTTCACAATGCGAACAAACTTACAGCATTTTGGTTTTTATTGGGTATGTTGCAATTGAATAATATAACGTTAACAGCCTCTAATGATGAGGTTGTTAATTTCACAGTTGAAATCGCAGAAAATGATGATAAAACTGTCGATATGGAAAAGCATATCCTTTATATTGCAGAGGGATTAAGGTGCATCCCTAGACAAGATGATTAATAATTGTCATCTTGTCTTTTTCATTATATCTAGAACAAGAACTAAGATAGCAAGAACACAGAGGAGTTATCATAACGAAGGTTATACAGATTAGAAAGAAAGGGATAATGTTCATAGGGTGTCTTGATCATAGAGAATAATATATAAACGAAAAGCACTACAAAACCAAAATTAAGGTTTTATAGTGCTTTTTTGTTTGAATGGGTATGGATTTCAAAGTTCCCAGTTTCAAGTGCTGTTATTGCATATTGTAAGGTTAGTTTCATAATATATTAAGAGTCTAATCGAATGGAGTGAATGTCTTGAATAGTTGGAATTGTTATGTTCAGCAAAGTTTACTGTTGTCAAAAACTTACATAACCCCTGTAGATATCCCTTATGTTGAAAGTATTCTTCATACCATTAATCAAGCCCAAACACCTCTTAAAAACTTCCCGAATTTGAATCAAGCAATACCAATTACAGTTGTTGACCCAGAGTTGATTCAAAATGACTGATTTAAATTCTTTAACGGTTAATGAACTCGCTCCATTGTTAGAAGCAAAGCAGTTATCTCCAGTAGAACTAACAGAATCTTTGTTATCAAGAATCGATGACATTGACCCAGCTGTTAATGCATTTATAACACCTCTTCATAAATCTGCTCTTAATCAAGCTCGGATTGCAGAAGATGAAATAATGAAAGGGAGATACAAGGGCTTCCTCCACGGTATTCCAATTGGAATAAAGGATAATTTTTATACAAAAGGTATTAAAACGACTGGAGGATCTAAGTTGCTGTTAGACTTTATTCCTAATGAAAATGCGACAGTCGTTGAAAAATTGATTGATGCTGGTAGCATTATATTGGGTAAACTAAACATGCATGAATTTGGTGGTGGGTTAACAAATACTAATCCGTTCTTCGGAAATAGCCGTAACCCTTGGGATTTAAATTATATGACTGGGGGCTCAAGTGGTGGAAGTGGAGGTGCTTTAGGGGCTGGGCTAATCCCATTAGCAACTGGAACCGATACTTTTGGATCTATTCGAGTCCCAGCTTCGATGTGTGGCGTGTACGGTCTAAAACCCACGTATGGTCTCGTCAGCACTTATGGTATCTTACCTTTATCATGGACCTTAGATCACGCTGGACCAATGGCTCGTTCGGTTGAAGACCTTGCTCTAATGTTAAACGTTATAGCTGGTTATGATTCTAAGCAACCTGGTAGCATTAAATCCCCAAAAATAGATTATAGAAATAGTTTAAATCAGAGTGTAAATGGTCTGAAAATAGGAATACCAACTTATTTCTTAAAGGAACTAGACCAAGAAGTATTATTACTTTTTCATCATGCCTTAAAGAAACTACAGTCAATGGGAGCTGAGGTTGAAGAAATCGATATTCCTGAACTAACGATGGCTCCTTATGCAGGCTATGTCATTATGACAGGAGAAGCTGCAACATCTCAATCAAAGTGGTTAACTACGCAGGGAAATGATTACGCTCAAGATGTCCGAAGCTTATTTAAGACTGGATTCTTAACAACCGCATTACAATACGTTAGAGCACAACAGGTAAGACGTTTATTGACACAAGCGTTTAGCAAAACTTTTGAAAAAATCGACATAATAGTTGGTCCGGTTGTTCCGCATGCTACTCAGCGTTTTCATACTAATTTTGTTAATCAAAATTTAGACATCATCAAAAGATGTATGCCGTTTACCTCTCCAGCAAATTTAACAGGAACTCCATCTCTTTCTGTTCCTATAGGATTTGATTCACATGGCTTACCAGCAGGCATGCAATTTATAGCAAATCATCTTTCAGAAGATATATTAATAAAACTTGGTAATGCGTGGGAAAGACAAGATAATCTATAAAGAAATAATTAATAAATGGGTTATTGATTTAATTTTAAAAACCTTTGATCCTTGTAATGAACATTTATTACGATTCTTTAACAGTATAATGTAACTAATGAGAGTTAGAGCGCTAATTTTTGAACAAAGATTAGTATTATAAAGTGTTAAGAGGCCTTTTTCTTTGTTTTTTCACTGTTTATAAATTTAATGACTATGATTAAGTTTACTATAATTAATAAGCTGACTACACCAAACGTAATTGTTACGTGATTTAATAATATTGCCATTAACGGAGGACCAGCAGCTACACCAGTAAAACGTGCTGAACTATAAAAAGAAGTAATTAAACCACGTGACTCTTTTTCAATATTCTCTGTAATGAATGCATCAAGAGCTGGCAAAATAGCTCCAATCGAAACACCTATTATACTCACAGTTGTAAGCAACCAAAATAATGATTCTTTAACGAATCCGACAAGAGGAGAAGATAACAGTATAATGCTGAGCGATAAAACCATCATCCATTTCATTCTTTTGAGGTCTCCATTAATTAGGCGGCCACTAAAAAAGGATGCGCCACACAGAAAAAGAAGAGGGATCGCTAGCAGTAATCCCTTCCTTATATTTTGTACTGCAAAAGTTTTTTCTAAATGATCAGAGAGAAAGAACTGCAGAGCAAATAATAAAAGCATTGTAAATCCTCCAGTAAAAAATACAGTGAATAGCCAGTTTCTATTTTTGTTAAATACTGTTTTCGTGCTTTGTAGGAATCTAGATCTTGGGGGATTTTGCTTTTGAAAGTCAATATTTTTATTAGGAGGGTGTAAAGTTAAAATAACCAGTGTCACTGCGATTATAGCCAATAATGCAGCTACATAAAAAGGAATGAACCACACAATTGTAGCTAGCCCAGCTCCTAATATTGGGCTAATTACTTTACCGAAGGTATTTGACGTTTCGATAAGGCCGAGCGTTGAACTTGCATGATCATCATCATTTTGGAAGATATCCCCGACAAGGGGAATAACAATAGGGAGTGCACCAGCTGCACCGGCTCCTTGAATAACTCGACCAATGATAATAAGCAGGTAGGAATTTGATAACGTAGTTGCGCTAATAGCTGCTATTAAACTACCGATAATTGTAATTAGAAGGCTGGGGACGATGACTTTTTTTCTGCCTAAACGGTCTGATAAATATCCAGCTATTGGGATCAGGAAGACGGAAGAAACCGAGAAGCTAGTAATTATCATGCTTGATTGGAGTGGTGTAATTCCAAGCTCACGTTCAAAAGTAGGCAAAATAGGGATGAGCATAGAGTTACTGAGAGTCATGACAAGTGGGATCGTGGCAAGAGAAATTATACACCATAAACTAACCTTTCTTTTCATTACTGTTCACCCCAAACTTCATTATTACATTTAGCTTTTACATGAAATGCATTTTTATCCAAGGTAATTTTAGGAAGATGATTTATATATTGAGTAAGTTAACTAGCTAATCAAATATGATTAATGAAACTGGTTGGTGGGCATGGGTCTTGTTACACCGGCAAACGGATAAACAAATTGAACTAGAAATGATCTCTATTGATTAATAAATCAATAGAGATCATTTACTACGAAAAATTGATGAACATGTAGACTTCAATTTCATTTATGACAACGTTGAACCCTATTATTCAACCACAAACGGTCGCCCACCGAATGATCGGGTGATGCTCTTTAAGATGATGTTTTGGAGTATCTGTATGGCATTCGTTCGTAACACCAATTGGAACGAGACATTCAAACGAACATTGGTATCGCTGGTTTCTTGGATTAGGACTCACGGAAAAAGTCCCTCATCATTCGACTATCAGTTTTATTTGCCATAGACGGTTTCAAGGAACGACGGCCTTTTGAGACATTTTTTATGACGTGGTTGTGAAAGCCATGGAACAAGGCATGGTGAGTGGTCGGGTATTATTCAGTGATTCTACACACTTAGATCGCCAGCACTTCACACGCAAAACGGTCAAAATCGAAACACAGTCTAACTTCGACGAATTGGATGAGGCGGTTACGCAAGATCGGGAGGAACACGGAGAAAAGCCGTTAGCCAAAAAGGAAAAGGAGGAATGGAAAACCGTCCGTAAAAGGACGCATCCCAAAGTGGAAGTATACGTATGATCCAAAAGCCAATACGTACACATGTCCAAAACTTTGACGTATTCCACCACACATCGAGAAGGGTATCGTCAGTGCCATTCCAATCCGGAAGATTGTAAAACGTATCCACTTCTTTCAAACTGTAAACAGTCACAAAATCACAAGAAAGTGCTGACTCGACATGTGTGGGAAGAAAGCAAAGAACGTGTGCGAATGAATCGACTTTCGAAGGAAGGGAAAGCGATCTATCGTAGCGAAGATATAAAATTGAGCGAAGCTTTTCGATTCAAAACAACTCCACGGGCTTCGCAATTTTCGTTTGCGCCGTTTGGAAGGGGCCTCGGAACAAGGCACTCATGACGGCAACGGTGCAGAACATCAAGAAGATTGCGATGCACCTCTCCAGACAGCAGGAGAGGCTTTTTTCATGTTCACCTTTAAAAATCGTGATTTAAATATATTAATTGACCACAAGAGAAATCCTTGGTTCACGGAACCAAGGATTTCTCGACAACCTGAAGGTATAGCTCATGAAGTGCTATACCTTTTTGAATTATTTATTGCTTACCTAAATACTTGGGGACTTTCATTATTGTTTCATATTAGATTAGCTTCAAGATTTCTTTTTCTACATATCTTAAATTTTTTAACTTTTCTTCTGCTAGTTCTCTGCATGGAATTTCTTGAGTTAACAAATGCAATGTTAAATTGATTTCTTTTAAATATTGTTCGTACTTTACCTTATGTTCAGAGTTTTTACAACAAGAAAAAGCTTGATTCATTTCTGTAGTTGCTACTATGTAGAGTTTTTGTATATTTTGATTTTTGTTTTTCTCCTGATGGATAAACTTTATTTGAAATAATGTATCTAAATATTCAATTAAACTAACCATATAATATTGTGTCAATACCTCATTAAAATTTCTATAGCACAAATCCAAATTAAGATTCTCTTTTCGTCATAGCGTTATTGTTATTAGTACGAGGTGTATTGTAAATTTTAGGAGGTGCTGGTTTTAGAATTGGTTCTTCTCCGTAAATAACTGGATCATTTTTATAATGAAATGATCCTCTTCCATCAGGCGCTTTTCCACGTGCCCAGGGACCAGTTGAACTTTCTTCTCCCTCAGAAAAATTATAGAAATCATAAGCAACTGCTTCCAATTCATTTTCTCTCGGAAAAGTAGTTGGTACTACAATATCTCTTTCTTTCTCTTCTAATTCTTGAATTGCTGCTAACCATTGATTTTGATGTCCAGTATCACGTGCCAATAAAAATGAAAGCATATCTTTTACTCCAGGGTCATCTGTCATTTCATAAACACGGGCTACTTGCAATCTGCCCTGTGATTCAGCATTTAAATTTGCTCGAAAATCAGCAAGAAGATTTCCACTAGCAATAATGTACTTGGATACCCACGGGTATCCATTACTATCTGCAGGTAGTGCCCCTAAACCACTTACAATAGCATGTTGAGGGTTGGAGCCACCCATAATTGCTGCTACTGCAGGGTCGCTATTATATACTTTTTCTTGTTCATCGAATGGTGCATCATCTAAAAGTCGAGCAATCATCGTAGCGATCATCTCTACATGACCAATTTCCTCTGTACCTATATCAAGTACTAAATCACGATATTTGGCATCTGCTCGACTGTTGAAACCTTGCCAAAGGTACTGCATCATTACACTGATTTCACCATATTGTCCACCTAAGATTTCTTGGAGCTTCCTTGCATATGCAGGGTCTGGTTTTGAAGGCTTTGCTGGATATTGAAGCTCTTTGAAGTGATAGAAGATATAAATCCCTCCTTAACATAAGTATGCTGCTACATTATAATTATTCGTTGATTATAGATATATGCTTGATACAGAGGAATACATGCTCTTTGTCTCTATAATAGAAACGTTTAAAAAGAAATTTTAGCTTTTTAGATCCAAATCAGCTGAAACTTATTGCAGAATAAAAGACGAAATTTCTGTCATGACTACTGAGCAGAGATTTCAATAACAGCAAACAAAGAAAGCAAGGTGTTGTGCCAAGCTTTCTTTGTTGTGTTGTGGAATAAGACTAGAGAAGCATATTTGGCTGGTGCAATGCAGCATTACATGAGGTTGAGTTTGCGTAATGCAGAAGTTGAGTTTGTTAAAGTTAGTTTATAGACACATTTTTAGTGAGTCATGATAAAGATAGTCATTAAATAACAAATTAAGGTTTCAAGACAACTTTAATACAATTGTCTTTTTTCTTGTTAAAAAGATCGTAACCGATTGCTGCATCATGTAATGGCATTTGATGTGTAATAATTTTGGTAGGATCAATTTCTTGACGGATAATTTTATCATACAAAAGATCCATATAAGAACGTGCAGGAGCTTGTCCCATTTTTAGCGTCACATTTCTTGTAAAAAATGGACCAAGAGGGAACATGTAATCCACAGCAATCACACGTTCCGCCCCTTTTTGCCAGGCAAACTGTATCTTCAAGACCCTGCTCTGAGGAAAATAATACCGGTTCAGGATCAATAATTAAATTTCCATTTGTATCTAAAAGGCGAACTCCATCATGCATTACTAAAACAAACTCTCGATATTCCCCTAAAATTGGATTGGAAATAATCATTTGACTTCCCGTATTAGAAGGCTTCCGTGTTATTGGATCTAAATAGACAGAGCCTTTAGGCTCAGCAATGAAAATACCAAATGCCCCGTGGTGACGATGGTTTCTTACGTCGGCCATATCCCACAGATTACAAGACCCTACGTTCGTGTCCACATACCAACGATAGGTGATGCTTTCGCCGGGACCAATTGTTTGATCAGGGTTAAACCCTACGGTCGCCCCATCAGACCCATTAACATCATAAGTTAGTAATTGTGGGTGCATGGAGATTCGTAATGATGGTGGAAACGGTGCTTCGACGGGAACTAATGGATACCCGTGAACGAGATGGCTATGGAATTTCGGATCAAGTTTGTTGTGTAGTGTAACCTCGATACACTCTCCAACATTACCACGAAGAATGAGCGGCTCAGGATTAATTTTCCCTCTTCGAATCGCTTTTTCATTCTCGGCGAGAGCAAAGACAATACCAAATGGATCATGATCACCGTAATTGTTATAGACGATATCAGTTTGTAAAGCAACGACTTCGTACTTACGTATGGGGGCACTAACAGGAGCTGGCTCCCCTGGATTAGTAGCAGGAGGTGGATTGTCATATGTTGGGCAATTGATTAATTCTTTATGTCGTTTAGGAGGTGGAATTCGATCTGGTAGTGGTAAAATTTCTGGGTGTTCCTCATGATAAGATGAAATAATCCCCCAGTTCCCTAACCATAGGTCGTCAATTGAGCCAAAATGATATAACATATCGAAGTCGCCGTCACCTTCGATCGCAAATTCCATAGTGAAATGTTCAGAAATTCCAATGTGCTCTTGTTGAGTGAGCTCGGAATACAAATCACGTCGTTCGCGGTTCCAACGCTGCCGATGTAAATTAAAGCTGTGCGATTCTTCCTGTGCCCCTTGAAACAGGCGTATACGTACTGGGTCTCCGTTGTATGTTCCTAACATGGGCGTTACTGGATCTCCGTGAAGATAGGAACTGAATACATAAGCTGGATCGCAATCAGGCTTGGCTAATCGAAATTGCAGGGGTTCATTTTTATAGTTAATCCCCATTACACCCGGATCTTCATGAGAACCTGGAAAGGGTGGTGGATTTAGTGGGCAGCCGTCTTTATCAAAGAGGAAAGCAAAGTCTTGCACAAATATGCTCATTTCTCGGTAGTCTGGAGTTAGAGGATTAATTATCATCGCTTGTGTTCCAGATTCAATGTCTTTCCCTGTTTTCATATCTAAATATCTAGAACCCTTTGATTGAATGTTAATCCCACCGAATACTCCATGTGGTTGGTGAGCATTCGCAAATAAATGATCGTGAAAAAATGTCCCTTTTAATTCAACATCGGCATACCATTGATAACGAATGGTCTCACCAGGAAGAACTCCCGAATCATAATTCCATCCAACATTTGCCCCATCGGATACCAAGGGATCAAACTTCACAAAATGAATGTGTAGTCCAGCTTCGTAAGTTCGTTCGACTAGTTGAAACGCGTTCCCACCCAAAGTTTCTGGCAACTTATTTGTAAATTTTACGTGTATACATTCTCCCTGGTTCGCACGAATGATGAGGGGTTCGGGTACCTTTCTACCTGCAACAATATCTGCTTCATCTTCAGCTAAAACAAACATTCTTCCTTCAGGGTCGTGCCAACCTTCTTTGTTGTAAATAATTGGTCGTTGAATAGCTATCACATGAAACTCTCTTACGGGCGTAATGTCTGCAATACAGGGATTTGTAAATACAGCCCCTGGCTGTGCATTAGTTGTAAATTGGTTAATTTCAAGCGCCGTTGATTCTCTTCCTCCAATAATTCCTAACGGTGGACGCGGGGCTTTACAGCCATTGATTCCTGGAATAAAATTCGGAAATCCGGGAAGTTCCGGTGTCGGTTTTGGTGGGAAGGGACGGTCAGGTAAAGGATTTAAAGCCTTGATGGGCACTCCATTGGGATAACATTGGCTCCCGTCCTGTAATGTGTTAAAAATTCGATTCATTCCCCACATGCCTTCATGAAAGTGAGGATAAAGGTGACAATGAATGATGATATCGCCAATAGCCCCTTGTAAGCTTCCTGCCCCATATAAAGGTGAAACTGTATATGAATTCTGTGGGGATATTGCTTGTGAATCAATGATTTCTGAATCCTGATCCTGCATTTCAAAAAGCCATTGGTGCACATGATAATGAAAGACATGCGTTTCTTGCACACCACCATGAATTAACCGGATTTTAACAGGATCCCCAACATAGGCACGAAGAATTGGTGTCGCAGGGTCCCCAAATGGCCATGAATCATGATGAACTTCTTCACCTGAACAATCTGGACACACGACTCCTTCGTGGATTAATTTCATTCGGTTTCGCATCGGTTCAGAACGATAATTTACTGAATGTACTGCCTCAGGTTGTAATGTGTGCGTACTGATAGGGGTGTTTCCCGTTAAATCATCCACCTCCATCTCATCATGAAAAAACCATGCATATTCTCGAAATGAAGGGAGTATTGGGTGATGAATATCTGCATAAAGCCCGCTGTTCATAAACTTCCCTGTAACTGGATCAGTCCATGTCGAGCCTTTCGGTTGGACGATTAATGCCCCGAATAAGCCGTGCACGTTGCTTCCAAGTTCACTGGATAAAGAATTTCCTAAGTCTGTAAAAATGTTAATCCCTTGTTGAGATACACTCCAGCGATAGATTTGCTGTCCGCCTGGGGGACAAGGTGGCGCTGTAGAATCTTTATTACAACCTACAAAAGCTCCGTCAGAAGTTTGAATGTTATATTCAACGTTTTGAATATGCATTGATGTATCAAAAGCTAACTGGTTTTCAAATACTATTTCAATATCATCACCTGAGTTGGCTCGAATAACTAGAGGTTCAACAAGGTTTACTGGTTCAAATGGATGTTTCGCCACCAATGCCCTAACCTTTTTTTCGTTTTCTTTTAAAACGTATATCATCCCGTTTGGATCGTGATCACCAAAGTTGTTGAGGACAATTCGAATCGGTATAGCAACAACATGAAATTTTCTCAGCAAATTAGTTCTCCTTTCCGTTAGGCAAATTACTTAACGTAGCGATGGGATTTTGCAGTATTCGTCTTCGATGTAAAACACCTCAATGTCATCAACATGAATCCAAACGGGTTCTCCTTTTTCAAATTCGGAAATGTGAGTCGTGTCCACATTTACTGAAACGTAATCATTAATGACATCTACAATTTGTCCTATGACCATAAATGGAAATTGAGGAAAGAGAACAAAAACTTGTTTCCCAATCCCGTTAATAAATGTTTGTGTGACGAATTCTTCACGAATCGAATTAATTGATCTTTCAGAATTCATTTGTGGAGAGTTTTCCACCATTTCACCTCCTCAAGTCAATGGAATTTTAGTATCAGGATCAAAAGGAACAATAAATGTGATTTTTTCCAGTGGGAAGTTTAGGGGGGTAGGAAAATGATAGAAAGGTGCATTACTCATTTTGATAATGACTGGATTCAATGTTAAAAAGCCGACTGTCAATCCTGCAACTGTCCCCGTAAAAATCGGTCGAAAAGTTTGACCAAGAATATTGAGCTGATCGGCAACAGTGACTAATAAGACCTCTGTTCCTACAATGTCTTCAAATGGGAAGCTTCCAAGGATAAGACCTCTTTGCTCTCCTTCATGTTGTGACAATTAATAACCTCCTTTATGATTTATTAGGTGTTTAATGAGATTCGAATCTCCCCCATATAGAAGAAATCAAGTTTATGTGTATTCACAATGTGTTAAAATATTCTAATTATTTTCACTCCTCAAAACCAGAGTGGATTTTGTGGAGTTTGCTTGTACACCCATTTTGGTTTGAGGGGGAAGGTAAATGAAAGGTATTTCAGAAGAGAAGAGACAAGAAATAGAGTGCTAAAGTTTGTTTTATAATGGAAGAAGTAAGAGGGAAAATAAAATTACTTGGTCAAGAGAGTGCTCTTATGAATACTTATAAAAACTCATGAGACACCAAACGATTATTAGAGAGTTAGAGTTCATATTAAAATTTCAACCACTACATTTGGGTTTCCGGTAATCCATCTTCTTGCAAGTGTAGAAGTTAAGGATTTATAACGAAAATATTAATCATTTCAAAAAATTAGAAGTTAAATACAAAAAGATAGATGGGTATTTTCAAATTAAATGACAGGTTTGCTGTCATTGCTCCTATAGAAGTGGCTATAATAAAGTGCAAAAATCCATTTGTGAAATAGCCTGTTTTTCTAACAGCCTAGCCCCAACCAAAAGTATTGAAAAAGCCAATAATGAGCGTAAAATAATTTCATAATGTTCAGGCAAGTTACATACTCTCCTCTAAATTTTTAGTTATGTGAAATTATAATAAAAAAATTGTGATGGTGAATAATTACTCTAATTCTCTAATCATCTCAATTCATATTACTTAAGTAAAAAAGTAATTGCGGGCATACCTTTAAATTAACCCATGCTCGGGTTAGGTATACGTAATGTCATTTGATTTTTATTAATTTTTTTTATGTATGGATCATACAGTAATTAAAAGGAGTGATTATGTTGTATTATCCGTATAATCGAGGAATGGTTTATCAAAATCGAGTGTCTCAGGAAACTCTTACTGATCTTCAAACAGCGATTAATGGAGAATATAGTGCGATTCAATGCTACGAACAAATCGCTAATAGAGCACCTGATGATATGACTCGAAATCAGATTGTGGAGATTCGAAATGATGAAATTGAGCACTTTAATGACCTGTCAAAAGCATACACAAGGTTAACTGGGCAACAGCCCCAAGCACAAATAACAGAACCTTGTCCTTCAAGTTATAGTGAAGATATACTATCTGCCTTTAAAGATGAACAGAATACTGTTGATTTTTATAATAA
This sequence comes from Bacillaceae bacterium JMAK1, assembly GCA_012970285.1. Classification (GTDB taxonomy): domain Bacteria; phylum Bacillota; class Bacilli; order Bacillales; family Marinococcaceae; genus Geomicrobium_A. The sequence continues at coordinate 179,521 of JIBW01000011.1, read as the reverse complement.
AGCATCTGATCGTTCGAGTGATTTGGAAGTCAAAAGAATTTTTAGTCGTGCAGCATTAGATGAACAACAACATGCTGTTTGGTTCTTGTATTTCTTAACAAATAGGTAAAAAGAGGCTGAGATATAAAGAGGTTGGCTAACAAATAATCTTAACTTTAAAAACCTCATGTTTTCCGGTTTATCGTTTACAAATATTTTTATACCAAATTCTTATTAAGTTAATAATATTTAAAAGCGCTTTCTTGTTCCATCAAAAGACCTTCAAAAGATAGGACGCCTAGTATAGATCCTACGGCTTGCGCAATTGCTCCAAATTCAAATAATTCCTCAGCCAGGATGCCGTTAAGTTCCTTAACACCTGCGATGGCCTCAGAAATATTTCCAATTATTACAGTGAATACACCGATGAACCCCACTTTGTTAAATATAGACTCATGTAAAGTCTCTTCAACCCCTATTAAAGTATAAGCTTCGCCTGAGGCCTGGATAAGGTTTCCTTTAATATCAAGTTCAGTTGTTTGAGACTCGTCAAAATCGCTTAAAGCGGCGTACAGAACGGTGAGCGTACCGACGCCTTGTAAACTAGTACCAATGGTTTCCTCATTAACTTCGTCAATACTATCAATAATTAAGCCTATGCCAATTGCTTCAATCGTTAACCCAATAATGCTATATGAATTTCGAATATCCTCTGCTATATCTATTCTTTGTGACGCACCAACTGCTTGAAGGATATTTCCAATTGCGACGAGCTAGGCTCCAACCCTCTCAAGTTGCATTAGGCTGTCTTTAATCATTGATAATTGATGGATTCTAGATCATTCCAAGATTCATTTATTTGGAGTTGCTTTCCTATTTTCACAAGCATGGGTCCTAAAGTTTTATAATCATAATCCATCGTTTTTCCTAGTTTCATTTTAATCAATTGATTGGAGGCTGTGTCAGTTAAAATTTTACATAACATTAGAAGTTCACGTTCACTTAGTTGAATGTTTTTAACTTTACTATCCATAGATAAGCTCCTTTATAATTAGACTAAAAACATGATGTCACTGTTCTCTGTATCCTCATCATCCCTCGAATATCCTGAACTGAATAAAGAAAAAATAACAAATACAATAATTAGCAAAAAGTTTGATTGATCTTTCAGCTCCATATGTGGTGGCCTCCTTGGATTTTTACCTATAATATTCAAACGAAAAATTAATGTTACGGTCTTAAAGTACTTTAGCCTGTTTGTAAAAGTTATGTGACCGAGTATATGTTACAAACAAAACAAACGTCACTTACAAAGTGTAGTTTGTTAAGTAATACTTACACAATAGTGTTTGGGATATTAATTCGAAGGAAGTGGTAAAAGGTAGAAACTTCGGTTAATGTTGGGCGTCTACTGACTACAAATACTGCTTTAAAGCAAAAGGTGGAAGATTAGATCAAACGATTCGATGGTTCGCTTTGAATGGTCATCGTTGTATCAAAGAAATTTGTCTGAGTGTTAGTATTATAGAAAACGTAGAGGAATTCAAAGATTGTGGTTTTTTAGATGAGAATTAACGACCTATGGTAACGAAAAAGGGGGAACGTTTCAAAATTACTTCAAAGGATTATGTGATTTGGCTTATCACTGGAAGGTTTTAAAAGCTTGTGTTTTCAGAGCACCGATTACTAGACAACGGTTATTCATGATTCAGCTAGAAGTATGTTGACTAGAATAAGTCTTATATTAAGAAAGTTCGTCCTAAATGTGGATCATCCATCCTTAAAACAAGACAATGGCGACTTTACAAGACTATTATCACCCGTGAGAAGGGTGTGTGGCGGTTTAAGTTAAATATTATAGAAGAGGCTTGGTAAAGCCGAATAATGCTCGTTACTCAATACGAGAAAATAATAAAAACCGAACTAACTTGAAGTCCTAAATTAGAGTTTCAAATAGTAGTTCGGTTTTTTAATTGGCTGAAAACCTTTTGTCTCAGCCTCTTTACTTAATTAGATGATTAGAAGAACAATCATTTGATAGAGTGTAATAAAGGTGTTGAAGTAATAATAACATTCTATCCCTTTTTAAAATATCGCTATTAAAGCCCCTCCGATCGCACCTGTTAAAACGATGAACCATGGAGGGAGCTTCCAGTATACGAGCATGAAAAATAGCAATGCTGCCATGGTAAAGTCGATTGGTGTTAAGATCGCACTTGTCCATATTGGTTGGTAAAATGCAGAGATTAGAATCCCTACAACAGCAGCATTAACCCCCATAAAAGCCCCCTTAATTTTGCGATTTTCTCTTAAGGAATGCCAAAATGGTAATGCTCCTAATATAAGGAGGAATGCTGGTAGAAATATTGCAACTGTTGCCATTAATCCTCCCGACCATCCACCTATATCAGCACCAATATAGGCAGCAAATGTAAAAAGGGGACCTGGAACGGCCTGAGCCGCACCATAACCGGCTAAAAACGATTCTTCACTAATTAATCCTGTAGGAACAAATTCTCGTTCTAAAAGAGGAAGTACGACATGACCACCTCCAAATACTAAAGACCCTGCACGATAAAAACTATCGAAGATGCCAATCCAAGTCATTGAACTAATATTACTTATAATAGGGAGACCAAGTAATAGACTAAAAAATAATGTTAAGCAAATGGTCCCAAACCTTTTTGAGATTGGAAATTTCATGGACAGCTTTTCTTCGTTATGATTTTCTTTAAATATAAAGTAGCCTAACAGACCAGCAACAAGAATTACTCCAATTTGTGAAAGAAAATGAGGTATCATTAAAGTTGCTATTAGAGCAAATAGCGCAATAGTTTTTCTTAATAGGTCTGGCGTCAAGTTTTTCGCCATACCCAGTATTGCATGAGCAACGACGACAACGGCTACAATTTTCAAACCTTGGATAAATCCAGAATCTGCAATGTCAGTTTCTTGTGCGATGAATGCGAATGTGATTAGCGCAATAACCGAAGGTAGTGTAAACCCGATAAAAGAAATGACACCACCTAATGCTCCAGCTTTCATTACACCAATACCAATACCAACTTGACTGCTAGCTGGTCCAGGTAAAAACTGACTCAAAGCGACTAAATCGGCATAACTTTTTTCATCCATCCACTTTCTTCTTCGAACATATTCTTCATGAAAATAACCCAGATGAGCAATTGGCCCACCAAACGAAGTCAATCCAAGCCTTGTAGAAACAATGAGAATTTCATAAAGCTGTTTTAAATAGTGCACTGTTTAAAGCACCTCTATTCTAATCTTTAATTTCTTTAAAAAGCTCATAAGCCTTATTCCTTGCTTCATTTAAGATAACGTTTCCTTTAACTGTGATGGAGTAGTATTTTCGGATCTTACCACCAACATTTCTATTTTCTTTCGTTAGCAAACCATCGTATTCCATATTGTGTAGGATAGGATAGAGTGTTCCAGCGCTAATTTCATATCCGTGCTCTTTTAATTCTTCGACCATCCATACACCATAAATTGGATGGTCTTTTGCATGGTGTAAAATGTGGATTTGAATAAAACCAAGGAAGAGTTTTCTTAGTATTTTTTCTTCCATATCTGTCCCCCGTGTATCATTAAAGTAACAATATCGAATTCCGATATCGGAATTATATATCCTTAAATTTTATAAGTCAAACTTTACAAATAGATGTTTACATAATCTTAATGTTCTATGTTCTCAACAACAGGGAGAGTGGATAAAGTTAACAAAGTTACCTAATATAATTGTAATGAATATAATTCTTATCGATCTAGCATGTAATGCTTACTTTTTTCAAAACTGATTCTTTTAACTCAGTTCAAATTTGGTTTAGAAAGATGTTATTATTGAACCTTTATTTCAGAATTACAATACATTAGATTTTGTATGTTGATTTTACGATCTACGGCAATAGGTACACGAATCCTATAGCAAAGAGATAGAAGCGAACGATAGACAATCATGAAGATGTATGGCAGTAGTAGCTTAAAAAAGAGCCTGCAAACAATAGCGGGCTCAATGAGGGGAAATATCAGGTATCCTAATACAAGGGTACTTAGATAACATATGTAAACAGACACAAAAAGCACGCCTCATATGAGCCGTGCCAAAGTTGGTACATACATTTTTGCGGGATTTGGAATGGACATTAATAAATTAACCCATCATTAAGATTATATACATCAGTATATAAAAAACACGCCAAAGTAAGGTGAGACGTGTACAATGTACAACCATAAAAATTAAGTATAACGGCTAAAAGTGAGGCATTTATATAATGTGCGAACGTAACGGTAAGTATACAATATAGTTAAGCGGAGGGCGCTGGAGGCGTCTAAGTCTCAACGGGAGTATTAGACCTGCCCTCCGCAATATCATGATATGCGCCATAAATATAAAATGTGAAAGGCACGCTCAAAAAAACGTGACCACAGATTTGATACAGGTTCATGGAGGAACCTTATTAAAATGGTTTCCAAATTGAATCAGTATATGCCAATTAAAAGGAAGATTTGTTGACAGATAGTAAAGATAACAGTAATTTTGAAGGGAACTATTTGTAGGTTAGTGATTCTTATATATGAAGTCTTGGAACATGAGGTCCAAGACTTTAATTGTTTATAAAGAAAACACTCCAAGAAGTTAAGGTGTGTCAACTAAGTATCATAACTTAGAAATGTGTCTCGGGAGAGACGTTTGTAGTTTGTGGAATAAGTTATAAAATATACGAAAAAAGCACGTCTCATAATGAGACGTGTCAAGGTTGATGCGAGAGCAAAACAAAGGGCTGCTGTAGTAATATTATGTACAAGTTCTTCAGGAAGTATACAAGTTTATAAAATAAACACGCCTCAATGCCTGAGGGATATCTACTTATTGTCATGATTTAGGGTTATCACACAGGAGTGGCATTTATATAGCTTGCATTTTTATTGAAATTATACAATGGTCACTTTTGTTCAACTAGAAGAGCCAACCAAGACCCTCGCCTTTCGGCGTGGGGTGAAAGCAAATATACTATTTGTGTTTGTTAATTGACTATACATACACAATGGATATGAAAGTTATAAATATTTAGTCCTTTTCATTAGAAAATAGATCAGTAAAAACTTTTTGGTTTAGGACAAAATTTGTTTAGTAATAAAAAATGCCTTAAGTAATTAGAATGGAGGTGCTTTAATATGATCAAGAGTGGAGAAGAACGGACTCAAGAACAAAACCAGGAATATGAACGTCAAGGAAAGTATGCAAAAGGAGAGTTTACAATGTAACGTTCCTTTTGCCTTGAGTAGGAATATATGCAACAGATACGAAAAAGCACGCGTCATGAAAGGATGTGTTAACGTTGGTACATACATTTATGCAAGATTTGGAATTTTCATTAATAAATTTACCCGTTATTGTTATTGATATTATTTACATTGTTATATAAAAAGCGCCTCAATAAGATAAGACGTATAATAATCATTATCATGAAGTTATGATTCTAAGAGCATCAATTATTGTCTTAGATCTTATCGATAATAAAAATTAATATCTTGATATTTTTGACATGACTCTAGATAATTGTAGAATCAGAATATTTGGCTAAACTTTTACTTTAAGAAACATTAAATTTATTAAAAAGGAGTTAGTAATATGCAAACTAAAACAGTGAGCTCTGTGACAGAAAAAGGCTTAGATAAAAAAATAAATAATTTCTTAAAAGAAAATTCTAATATTAATGTAATAGATATAAAGTTTAGTGTAGCTAGCCTTTTTGCTGCTATTATTTTGTATACAGAAAATTAATTTTCTAACAATATCAACGTGAATGAAAAAGTGAAGCGAAAGTTTCTAAATTATCATAACGATTTGGATGCTACACTAATGTATCAACATTTTCAAATTATGGTCTTCTTTTTGTATTTCTAGAGAGGTACTGCAAGCATAGAGATGTCCCAAAACCTTACGTGATTTCAGAAAAATTCGTTAATGATTTTGGTGACTTATGCTAACAATATCGACGACGTCGAGACGACCACAGTCATTACTCTATCGATCGACTAAGAATAGCCATTAATAATAACTTACCTAGTCTTTCTTTTCACTTTTATCATATAAATAATTTTCATCGTTGAACATATCAAATTCAGTTGGTTTATCTAAATGCATCTCTCGAAATAGGAGAAATAGAGGCAAGGCCAAAGAAACACCAACCGTGAGTGAAGCAATTATCGGAATCCAAAGATGTCGCATTCCTTTACGTTTTCCTTCGTAAATGATAAAACCAATGACGACAATAATTGAGATGATCACATCCCACCAAGCGAATGCCCCCATTCTCGACTGGTTTATCTCGGCAAAGAACTGTGTCAAATTAAAGCCATAGTCAAATAACCACGGTAACAACTGCGAGTAGGGAAGTAATGTCCCAAGTATTGCTAGTACTCCATAGAATAATTTCATTTGATCCCCTCGCTTCTCTTCAATATTATTTATATCTACTTAATTATACAACGTATTGAACATTAGAAGCCTCTTAGTCATTTATTTAGTTTACATATCGACCAGCGATAAGTATGGACGAGATGTGTGGAACTTAAACGTTTTACCAAAGGTTAAGCTCTATTGAATTAACTCGCTAGCTTTGTGAATCCCGATCTAGCAATTCAATGGGTTTAGCCACTTATACTTAGTTTTAAATCCTGGACACAATGAAACGCACGCCATGCACGGGCATTTGTTTTGTCTTATAAGCGGTTTAAAGTGTTTACAAGAAAGCATTTATAAAATTCAAATCCAGGTGAACATCTAATCTAAATGAATTGTGAGCGTTATAAATAATAAATATAAAAGGCACAACTAACCGATTTTTTGGTTTAGTTGTGCCTTTTTATTAGGAGAAATAGGTGCAAAAACAACCATTACGTATGACAACATTATTTCACGAAATTTGTTGTTGATTATTTCGCAGGTGATGGGGGAGCTTCACTAGGTATAGAAGAAGCAACAGAACTTAATGTAGGTGTGTCCATCAACCATGATACTAGAGCCATTGCTATGCACAAGCTAAATCATCCACACACGGAAGACTACTGCGAATCTGTTTGGGGTGTTGATCCCGTTGAAGTAGTTAATGGACGTAAAGTAGGGCTGTGTTGTCTGTCTACAGACTGCAAACACTTTTCAAAGGCTATAGGTGCTAAGCCGGTAAACAAAACAATAAGAGGGCTTGCATGGATTGCTCATCGATGGGCCATCCAAAGAATTAAAAACGACGGTGTAAACTATGTTCCACTAACTGAATTATTATCCTTTGTTCAAAGTGAGGAAGTTGAAGATGAAGATGAGTTAGATGAAATCTTACAAGCTATTAAAAATGATACTTTAGATGAGGATAGCGAGTAAAGATTGGGTGTTGAAGAGAAGTTAGCTGAAATCAGTTTGGAAGTTTACAAGCGGTACAACGTCGAGATTTTATTTCATCCTGAAGCTAAAAAGGATCTGAAGAAACAAATTGGTATGTTGCCTCTTGTTTTAAACAAAATTACAACAAGAGCAAAAGCTGGACCTTTAATTAAACCTGAAGGTGTGGGAGAGAGTCTTACTGATGAGCTTGTAGGATTCTGTAAGATTAAGAATATAAAGCTACCATTGATAGAAGTAAAGGGGAGCTAATGATTTAGCCCCCTTTATTTTGTATATTATTTATTCTGGTTCAGGAACACTTTCAGTCATAGTACTATAACCAGATGTTCTACCTACATAACTATCTGTATCTCTTGTACTTTCAGTATAGAAATATGTAACTGTTGCTTGTTGTAATTGTGGTCCAGTTGCTCCGTCTGAATAGTAGTTTTTCATTTTCTGGTACACTCTTTCATTTTTTTGAGCCATATTACCATTTTCCTTACGTTAAACTATGTTATCTTTTAGAATAAGTTTTAATTTCAAATAATTTTTTTATAGAAATAATATGAGGGAAGTACACTTATAAGTAATTTTGTTCTAGAGAGGTGATGAAGTGTGTCAAAGTCAAACAAAGGAACTTTAATCATTGAGATGAATTCAAGTACAGATGCACAACAGACAACAATTTTCATTGCGTTTTGCTGTTGAACGGCGACCTACTATACCACAATTTTGGATGGTGGAGGTGGGTGACTACTTTCTCTGTTATCATCATTATTTTGGTTTCTTGAAATCGTATAGACTTGTGTTCCAACAGCCAAGGCTATAACTGTATAAAGGTACCATTGGTGAATATGATGACACTTTTATTTTTAGTTAGCACTTGTTTTCAGTAGTTTTTTTGCAGTCTTATTAACTGAGATGAAGATAATTAAAGCAACAAATACTAATACTTCACTGTTAATTCCCACGTAGTTTATTGAACTCAAGCTAATGACTCCACCACCTATAAATGCTCCTAAACCTATCCCCATGTAAAGTGCAGATACACTGTAAGATAGTATCATTGATGCCTGCTTAGGATTCCATGTTGCTAATAAAATGGCGAAATCAAAAAGTGTTAATTTTAGTGTTGTTGGAGCACCAATACGGTTTCAAACAATATAAAGTATGAAAAGATGTCAATGTAAAGAGGAAATGTTTTAGCCCGAGTTTTTTTATCAATCTCTATTCAACGGGCGTGATTGTAAAACTGAATTTAAAAAAGTCGATTCCTTATCGTACAGGGAATCGACTTTTTTTAGGTTGAAAATATGATTAGCGTACAATATTTACGAAATGTTGGGGGTACCTCTTGTAGTTTAATTTAATTGTGCAAATAAATGATGTTAAAAGGAAGTGGACCATTGTAATACAATGTGCTTTCTATTGTATCCATATTTGCACTAAACATGATAGAAAAGTACATTAAGAACACAAAAGATAGAAGGGTAATGGGTACTAACCAATTTTTATTGCTGTTGTTCCCAATAAGGATTGTCATACAACCTAATGACCCAATTGCAATAATGAGTAGAATAAATGAAAGAAAATTAAAGTCTATGCTCACGAAATTTTCAAGGTTAAAGGTGCCGTCACCTATAAAGAACATACCTAAACTTGAGGCCTCAACTCTTTGTAGGGTTTCAGCTACATCATGTGGTGGCTCGCTAGAGGACATAAATCCAGTTACGATAAAGACAAATAATAATATAACAGTTTCTATTTGAAAGGATTTTCTAGGCTTTATACCAATGCGGCTATATTCGTCATCCATTTTATGCTTTAAAATAAATCCATGTGCAAAACCATAGAAGACTAATGGAATAAAGAGTAAGTGTTTTATAAGTTGCAGTTGACCGTAGTTTAACAGAAGGCTATCTGCATAGTTTGGTGTTATTAGTAGCATCATCCCTATACCACTCATGAAAACTAAAATGACGGCTGTAATACCTAACGGTGTAAACCACTTCATGAAGCTTATCCACTTAGTTTCACCTTTGGTAAAGAAGCTAATAATTGTTAGTGTACCCACCCAACTCATCGCTGCAATAAAATGCAATACGTAAAAAACATAGCCAGCGATACTAAGTGCTGCAGGATGTGTGGTCCAACTGTACGCGAACACCATTCCAAAAATAGGAATTAAGATTAACCACTTAAGTTTATCTTGCTTTATCCACTTTAAAGAAATAATAGTGATTACATAAAATAACAAAAAATCTAGGTATGATTGACCGATGCTGTACTCAGTAAATAGGCTACCTAATGCATTTGTAAAAGAAGTGCTTTCAAAAGACATTATTAAAAATGCAGTATCTACTAAAGGTATTGTACCAAGTATAAAAATAGAGATGAAAAGCAATGAGATAAAAGGTTTTGGAACGTTTAAGTCAGGTCTGTATAGTGGGGGAACAGACCTGACAATGAAAAAACCAATGAACAATGAGAAGACTATAAAATAAAGTATATTGGTTATGATTATAATAATCATGGCTCACTATCCTCTATTTCTACTTACCAGTAGCGCTACAATTGAACCAATCAGAGCAATTACGATTCCACCGATAACTAGACCGATTATCGTTCCATTGTTATTTTGAATTTCCTCAGATGAACTTGCATCAACCTCTTCTAAATCATCAGTGGTTTCTTGCATTACATGTTGTGCATCATCAGCCCAACCATCATCTTCAGTAGTTGAAACTTCCCTTGTCTCTTCTTCATCCACCTCAGGCTCTTCAGCATCTACTTGGAATTGTATGGTCCCCTCTGTAATGTGGCCGTCAACACCAAGTGCTTCCCATTCCAATGTGTAATCTCCAGTAAACAATATATCTGATAGTTCAACCGTAATTTCAGTTTCTTCAATGTTGAGCTCACTAATTTCGTAATCAGTTCCGTCAGCGTCTTGAATTGTTATTGTACTTGAAGGTTCGATCCCAGCGTCAAAAGTCAAATCAATAATTTCAATCGGTTGCTCAATTGTTTCTCCATCTTCAGGAGTGGAACTTGTTACATAGGAGTGAGCCTGTACTGAAGGGCTATGTAATGTTGTAATCATAATTATAAGAGCTGTAAAAAATACACATCTGCGTAATAAGTTCATAAGAAACAAAACCCTCACTTCTCTTGTTTTCGAATGATATTTAGGAGCAACCAATTGGCTGCTCCTTTGAAACATCGATTAATGTCTGTGATATAAACGGCTATGCCCAATATCCAATGAGCATTCAGCGCGTGTTGGGCGGTTACATTTGTCGTTCCCGCTTATGATAGAACAGTATCCTTGACCAACACCGTAATCACAATCACTCAAAACAAAGTTATAATATGCGCGCCAATGAGAATGGGCATAATGAACATCATCAGTTTGTGGTCCGTTGAATCGATTACAGTGAACCATTTGACCAGGGCTATATCTGGTTCCATGCGGAGGTACTGGACTAAGAGTACCCTGAGTGGTGAAGTCACCTTCAACATCACTCATATCATCCATTGCAAAAAGTGTTTCGGAAAGGTCTACTTCAAAAACTGCGGTATAATTGCCAGCTACATCTTTTTCTGCGGTAACGGCTTGGTGGCCGCCAAACTGTACTTCGACTTCATCGGTATCTGCAGCAACATTAAAAGTCCCATCTTCATTGAGTGTAGTTTGTGAGTCGTTAACTGATAGTGAACTAGTGTCCATGACTTGATGACTATCCGAGTCATGATCATGATCAAGTTCGAATTCATCCAATGTTCGCTCAATAGTCAATGTTCCGTCTTCGTCAACGATCCAACCAACTTCTTCTAACAGCTTCAGATCATCTTCCGTGGCCGTGTCTAAGTCAACATCAGGGGCAGTGTACTTAATGACAATTTCACCGTTTCCGTTTTTTGTTTGACTCGCTTCTGCTTGGGATTCACTTAATAAATCTCCAATGCCAGAAGACAATCCGCCAGTTGCAGCACCAAAAGCAAGGGCTAACGTTGCTACCCCGCCAATGTAAGTAAAAAATTTTCTGATAACAATCATCCTTTCATAATTTGTTCACATTTTAACCTACCAGAAATTTTATTATGATCAAGGGTCTTATGTAAAATGGAGTAGTTTTTCGACAAAAAAACACATTAAAAAATTATTAAGAGCTAGTTGTTAATTAATACTCTGTAGTCTAAAAATACTTTATATATAAACGTTCATAATTCCTTTTTACTGTTTATTGCCATAATCGTTGATATGAATATGTGTAATCAATTAAGATAAAAGTCAAAATAAAAAAGGAGTGTTAATTTGAAGAAAATTCTGTTTTTTATCCCTTTATTAATATTGTCAGGATGCGGTTTATTTGGAAGTAGTGGCACAGTATTTCATACTTTTGAAGGTTTAACGAATGCGGAATTTTATAGCTTTGAAAAGTATGGGGGTTCTGGAGCAAATACGGAAGTAGCTATTCTAACCGAACAGAATGAATTAGATGCCTTGAAAAGTGTTTTAGATTCTGCCTCAGATGGGGTACGAGCAAATTCAGAGGAACTTGTGCCAGCTTATGATTTATTAGTTGATCATGACGCAGGAGATACTATTTTACATCTAATTCTTGGTGATGCAGGAGAGGAAAGTAGAATTATGTATGCTGGTTATGAAAATGAACATTTTATAATACCGGAAGAAGGTACAGCAACATTGATTGAACTAATTGATATTGATTGAGACTGTACCCTTGAGTCAAGTATAGATTTATTTAAGGAGGAATTTGTTGCACTATTTCAACGCCTCTAATATCGGATCATTATGTGTTAGTGTATATTCTGCTGTTCTTTACTACTTTATTAGATCAACTAGCTCGACTATCGTCTAATGTTGCTTTTGTCTTTTGCTTACTCTTATCTGTTTGTTGGAGGCATCGTTTTGTCTATGTTTTCTTTGATTAAGAAGCAAGATGATCTTGTAAAATTAAATCAAAATATAATAACTTTGTTATTAAGTATTCTATTGCTTTTATTTACATTTTTCATCTTTGGTTCAACAGATTGATATATTCATATAAAAGATTGGGGTAAATGGAGTAAACGATGACCTACTTGTCAATCCAATTTGAATATCGAGATAATTAACTAATGAGCCAATGACTTTAAATTTCATAAGGAGTAGCTTTCAATAAGTAATCAAGTAGCTCGGCCTAACAGGTCGAGCTTACTTACAGAGGCTGCTCTAAAGAAAGTAGGTTAATGCATTGAAGAACTTCATAATAGGAATTCTCGGGTTTGGATTGATTGTAAGTGTGACCTTGAATTTAATCCTTAACAACAAGGAACAGGATAGAGAGGTTGGGTTTACTCATTATGTATCATTTTTACATAATCAAGTTAGTTATACAGAGTCTGCAGCTCAGTTTCACTTAAGAGAACAAACAGAGGATTCATACCAACAATTGTTTGTGCGCAAATGCACCTTCTGACACTGCGAACATATTTAATATGCGATACGTAAGTGTGTATCGCAGTGAGGAGGTTGTCTTGGCGAATTTGCGAATGACAGAGAATCAGTAGTTGTAGGTCGATAGATACTAATTAGCAGTTAAAGAGGGAAGGGTTTGAGAAGACGTATTTCAGCATTTCAACAGAAGAAATTAAATGAGCTTGCAAATTTTTTGGATCGCAATGCGTATATGGTAAGGCTAATAATTTTCATAAGTAATCAATACGGGGACCGTGTCCTCCCTAAAGTAAAAGTCATCAATCATCGATTGGAAGATTGGAAAACAAAAGGCGGCCGTTAATGGTTGTGTATTGTTTTTTAACGAAATTAATTTCACATAAAAAAATTTTATTAAAAAAAGAAAAGCTTGAAACAACAATAAATTGTTGTTTTTCATCGCTAAACAAGCAAAGAGTAGACTTTGCAACTACGAGACAGGAGCAGAAGCTTCTTACTACTAAACACGGGAAAAGGTGTCGTATTTATGATCAAAGTAAGGGATACGAAGCTTTCAAACAAAGGTGTAAAACAGAAGATTCTTAAACGATCTGAACTGTCTAAAGATGATGTACCAGTAGACATTAGTATATATATTTTCCGAAAATTAAAAAATATGTTAGAGACTAAAATCAATAAATTGGTTCTTAATATCCTTTAGGATCCTGTGCCAATAATCGCATCTCGATGGAGCGTTATCGTGGTTTTAATCAATTGATTCTTGGGGGCGGTGAGTGGGCGACGTTTAAGCAGATCAAAGATGAAGGTGGCACCATCATAAAAGGGTCAAAAGCAATGAAAATTCTCATCTACAAGCCAATTACGATCAAAGAAGATGACAGTCAACAAGACGAAAGAGAAGAAAATAACGAAAAGATAATCCCATTGGTCAAGGCAGCGAATGTATTTAACATCGAACATCAAGTTGAAGGATTGGAACCTAAGCGTGTGATCGTTCATCAACATCATAGCTCCATTAATGCTTGCGAACAGTTGTTAAACGCTTATTCGGATCGTCCCGAGGTGATCAACGGTGTACAAGCAGCCTATAGTAGTCAATTAGATGTCGTTATGATGCCTGATAGCGGAAAATTCAATACCGCTGAAGGATACTATGCCACGCTGTTCCATGAGTTGACGCATTCCACAGGGCATGTTAATCGACTCAATCGCAATTTGCAAAATAAGTTTGGAAGTACGGCATATGCGTATGAAGAACTTATCGCGGAGATGGGTGCAGCACTACTGTGTCGAACCGCACAAATCGATCATAAAACGATTGAGAATACATCTGCGTACATTCAGTCCTGGTTGCAAAAGCTTCAGGGTGATCCCCAAATGTTGGTTCGTGCTGCTAGTTTAGCGGAAAAAGCCTATGACTATATGAATGCGGATAGCCAATTGGAAGTAACGATGGAAGACGAGGTGGCGACACATGCGTAAAGGTACACAAAAGGTGTGAAAGATTATGCACTTGGAGATGGTGTCCATCTGCTAACAGAAAACAAGTAATGGAATGACTTCACTAACCTGTTGCATCGAAAATCGAATGATGAGCCGTCTTATCACGAGTGATTTTACTAACGTCTTTGCAGAACCGCTTCTTGCAGAAAGTGACCAAGAAGCCCGAGCGATAATTAACTATATCATCATCCCTGCTTATTCAGATGTAGGCTACGAGCTTAACTAACAAATAAAACTACGCCTTCCCCTCTAGCTACGAGGCAGCAAACTCTATTGCTGCTTCGGTGGTTAGAGTTTGTGGAAAGGATCAATCATATGAATAAAGAAGATGCAATGTCTATCATTGAGCGGTTACAGGAAGAGAAGAAAGCGCACGTTGCTATTGACCGAATGACGTTAATTGCAAAGGAAATTCAGCAGAAAGGCTTTGGTGAGTTTGTAACTGACGTTGGGTTCATATTAAAAGATCCAAAAAAACCGTTCTTATGGTTATGTTGCAAGAACGGATCAATGGTTTATTTTGAGGATAGGTTTTCTTTATTGCATGCAACATCGATGGCAATTCAAATCAAAAGAGAGCAAGTGAAGGTTTATTGGTCTAATGGTGATCAATTATTCAAAGAAGTTGACCCATTTAAAGGATTTGTACGTGTGACTTGGAATTCTAACTAGATCAAGAAGTAAGGGCGTATTATTAAATCCGCTAATATGGAAGTGAGACAAATATAATCATCTTTTTTTCTTTATATTAGTAGAATAAGAAATAAGACAGCGGTCACACAGAGAGGTTATCATAAGACATTATTTGCATGATTTTAAGAGATACAGGGTCATTAAATAATGTGATACAATCGATAAAATGGAGGGGTCAGGATGTTGAAGCTTCCTCTGTTGAAGAGGATGCTATTAATGAAACCGTGTATCTTTACTACTCAGAAGACATAAAAGAAGTCGATTCTAGATTTAAAGAGAATACCACGATTTATGCTGCTGAAGAAGATGAGTTGTATTGGGCTGCCATTCATACTTGGGCAAGCGACCCTGATCATGGAGTGGGAGATATTCTTGTTTCTCTAGGAGTTGAAGTTGAGTACGTGCAGGAGAACGATGATGGAGTCGCTGTTGTTTCTTTTTCTGAAGAATTGTATGATATCGACTATCATTTACCATTTAATGATGCGTTTCAAGAGCAAGTAGGACTTATTATGATGGAATTTGGTTATGAATCCACGCAAATACTTGTCAATGGGGAAGAAATTGATGCTCCGTTGTTCGTAGGAGATAAAATAACAGATCGTCCATTCCAGCTTCATGAAGATCGGAAAGAAGAATACGAAGAACGGAATTAATCTTGATATAGTGCAACTATTGCGATTAATAAACGCTGTTAATGGTGAAGTAGTAAACCCTCACATTAGTGGGGGTTTTTTTACGTGACGGTTTGTCAATCTAAGTGCAACAGTTCATGTTGAAAAGCCTCGTGCGCCGTTTTCCAATTTAAACATTTGCGTGGGCGTCCATTAATTAAACGAAGGGCATTCTCCATTTCTCCCTCAGATACAAGACTTAAATCATATGCTTTCGGAAAGAACTCGCGCAGAAGACCATTGGCATTCTCATTACTCCCACGTTGCCAAGACGAATAAGCATCTGCGAAATAGATGCGTGGGAGATCGGCTTCGATCCTTGAATAGCACGCAAATTCTTTTCCTCGGTCCACGGTCGCTGTTTTCAACGCTACGGACGCCTACGGACGGCAGTAACGTATGCAAGCTTTTAATGGCTGACTCCATAGAAGCTGCCGTACGATTCGGCATCTTAAAGACGATATACCAACGTGTCTTGCGCTCAATAAACGTAGCCATACAACCTTTACTTTTCCACGGCTCGAAACGACCGTATCGAGTTCCCAATGACCAAATGTTTCGCGTTTTCGAATCTTTCGGTCGCTTTTGAATGGTAGTACCGATGTTAAAACGCCCACGTGTTTCTTTTGGTTTCTGACGTTTCCCCTTGTGGCGCAGGACGTGAACATTACGTTCGAGAAACCCTTGATAAAGCCATCTGTACAAGGTCTTGAAAGATAACGTTTCAAAAAATAGACGATATACAATCTGCTCTGGAGACCACGTTTGATCTAGCTTTTCTTGTATAATCCGAGCGAGCTCAGGACTCCACTTCCCATCAGGGCGACAGGCCAGGCGCCGCTTATGAGCGATGTCTTGTGCGATCTCAGAACGGTATTCTTGAGTAACGACAGTATTGCGACGAAGCTCCCTTGATATCGTGGAAGGACTTCTTCTTAGTTCATCGGAGATTTTCCGCATGGAATATCCTATTTTCTGTAGCGTTTCAATACGCGCTCGTTCAAATGTGATGTGGTAAGATGTTGATAGCTCATGACAAAGCCTCCGTAGGTGTATTTGTGTGGTTACAATCCATCTTACACAAGGCTGTCATGAGCTGTCTTTATTTTTAGGTGTTGCACTTGATTTTACAATTCGTCACGTAAAAAAGGCGCACTCAGGTGAATGCGCAAAAAAGAGGGAAGATTTCGTATAACCCTAATGCCGTAGGATACTAAGATAATATGTAAATAGAAACTCAGATAACACACAAAAAGAGCACGCCTCTTAAGAGGCGTGTAAAGGTTGATGTATATATTTATGTGGGGACTAGGAGTGAACATCCATAAGATAACCTGGACTACTAGTGATTATACATAAAACTAAAAAATAACCGAAAACAAAATTTGCTCTCGGTCACTGGAGGTGATATTCAAATATATGCAAAACATAATTAAATGATTGGACTCATTAATTTAGGTCAAACGCAGAGTCATATTTTTATGTTGCTGTATATGATGGTCGTATCTACAATTTGGAGGTGACGTCATGAGTGAATTTGATCATTTATTCCACAAAAAACGAAAAAAGCCTTGTCATAAAAAGGAAGATAAATGTGGGTTGATTGTTATTAATAACAACTTAATCAATCGTACTCCGTATGGAGACGGAGATACTCCACCTGAAGTTACTGGACCTACAGGACCTGTAGCTTAATCGTCAAAATAGCCCCCTGTAACTTTCAATAAGGTTACAGGGGTAATACATTAATTTTAGTAAAGGGATAAAGCGTCTAATTTTAATAGGGGGGTCAGACCTCACCCTTCAAAATCATGGTATGCGTTATTAATTAAAATGTGTCGATAAAGAAAAAAGCACGCCCCGTAATGGGACGTGTAAGGTGATGTATACATTTATGCGGGTTTTGGAGTGGACATTAATAATTTAGCCCATTATTGAAGTTTTACATATCGCACATCGTTACAATAAAAAGACACGTCTTATTTTAATGAAGAGACGTGTCCAACCACAATATCATTACGTAAGACTGCTAAGAGAGAGGCATTAATATAATTTACAAAATTACAGCGGAATATACATTATAAATTAATGTGGAGGGCTTTGGAGCATCTAAAATTTTAGGGGAATAGTAGATGTTTCCCTCCACAATTTCAGTATATGCGTCCTAAAATTTTAATGTGAAAGGCACGCTCAAAAGAACGTGCCCGCAGAATTGATACAGGTTCATGGACGAACC
Source organism: Bacillaceae bacterium JMAK1 (assembly GCA_012970285.1). GTDB lineage: Bacteria > Bacillota > Bacilli > Bacillales > Marinococcaceae > Geomicrobium_A. The sequence continues at coordinate 161,564 of JIBW01000011.1, read as the reverse complement.
TTAGTAATATGGTGTCCAATTTATATTAATATATACCAATTAGTTTGGGGTAGTGGTTTTTACATAAGAAGCCTCGGATCAAGGTTCCGCGGCTTTATTAGAAAATGAAAACACGCCAAAGAGTAAAGGCGTGTCAACTATATCATAACCTAGGGATTGTCTCGGGAGAGACAATTGTAGTATGTGGGATAACTTATAAAATATACAAAAAAAGCAAGCCTCGCAAAGAGGCGCGTCAAAGTTGATGGAAAACAAAACAATACGCAGGGCTGCTACATTAAAAGTATGTACAAGTTTTGAAGGAAGTATACCACTGTGTTAATAAAAGACACGTCTCATCACAAGACGTGTCAATGTATGCATATACGCGGAAATTGGAGTGGGCAATTATAATTTAACCCATTGGTGGAATTATATACATTCCTAAACAAAAACACGCCTCAATAATTGAGACGTGTTTACCCAAAGTCATGGTTTGGGTTTACCACACAGGAGTGGTACTTATAGAATATTCAAAGTCGCATTGATATATATATATATCTGTAAAATAGAGGGATTTGAAGCGTCTAAGAATCAACGGGAGGAATAGACGTTTCCCTCTGAAATCATTGTATGTAACGAAATTAAAGACGTTATAAGCAACAAACAAAGTTAGTTATAGGAATATGGGGCTGGATATTGAGTGACAAAAAATTTAGACTGTTTTATTATGTTAGAGAGGGAGTTGTACACAGCTTCCGTCACTTTCGACAAATTGCTACGTTATAAATGTGCTTGGCTTTTATTAATTATGATGAGGTGTAGCATGTATGAAACTTATACTCTACAGTCGTTACCCCTCGATAAGTAAAGGGATCCTGTTAATAATACATTTGTTATTTTATCCTTTATCTGACTCCCGCTGTCTCCACCATACATAGAGATGGTTCTTTTTACTTTTGGCAATTTTATGGTTCCAAACAAGGATAATATATAAGAATTTTACTTTAAGGATGGAATCTCCTTTTCTGGAGAAGTCTTCAACAATCGGGCCAGATTGTTGTAGTTTTTCTTTAACCGTTAGCTAAAGAAAAATCATAAAGTGCAATTAAAAGATGAAGTTATTTAATTGCTTCAATAACTCTTTTTGACTTAGGTTTGATTTTTTTAGAATTGAGATTTCTGCTGCCTCATAAAGCATGCTAGAGATCATTATAGATCTAAACGAATCCATTTTCATTTCTGTTTCAATGGTTTTAGAGTCACTATGCATTTTTAGAACATCAATCATTTTGATTCTTAATAAAGGAAACAATTTTATATAACTATATGGGCAATTCTCTACTATTGTATTTAGAAACGCATGTATAGATGTGTACAAAATTTCGATATGGTTACGATCTAACTCTTGTAATTTCCCAGCTTTTTCGTAAATATCCTTACAAATTGCTTTATAAATCATATCATCAAATAACTGATATTTATCATCAAAATGAGCATAAAAAGTAGCTCTGTTCACATTAGCTTTTTCAGTAATATTTTTAATCGTTATATTATTCAATATCGTTCTTTTTTAATATTTCTTGAAAAGCCTCTTCGATTAACTGCTTAGTTTTGGTATTACGTATCCCTTCTACTTTCATAAACTTTCTCTCCTTATCACGACATATATCCTTTTTTGTTGGTTGTTGGAGCATACATATCATTCTATAATTGCCTTAAGACAACAACAGTTGTTTTAATTATAACAAAAAAAGGTGGCTATATAAATGAAGAAAACAATTGCAATTTTTGGCGCTGGACTGCCAGCTGCAGGAACTAGAAGATAAGTTTCAGCAGGCGAACATTCCTAGTCGAATCGACCGTTTAATGGAGCAATTGAGATGTATTGAACAAACTTGGGAAGAAGGAAAACAAGCCAAGAGGCTCGGTGCAATTTTAACAACAAAACGAATTCAAAGGCATGACTAAAACCGCTAACTAATTGGTTTTGGTCATGCTTTTTTATAATTACCAAAACAAAAGGAGAGATCAACGATGCGCAGTTGCATTAATGAAAGAAAAAAGCACCTGTTAAAAAACAGTATTGATAATTATAGAACCTTCTTAGCAATATACGATGAAATCACAGAAGATCCTAAGTTAAAGAAACACGAAGAGATCTATGATTTACTAAAAACAGAGTTAAGTCATGTTAAGACTATTTTGGTATCCTCTGATAATCATAAGATCAAATGTATGAATAAGATGCATGTCTTTTCATTAGAACACTCTTATTTTATGGTTAGATGATGAGGTTCTTGTTGATGATGTAACTGAGATTACCTATGGACGTAAGACGTATTCGTTAAATTAGTTGCTGCAGCGATACAAACATATAACAAAAGGGCGCAACAAAACACAGCAACGTAAGTGCTAATTTGGTGCGCCTTTACTTTTTTACTATGGAAGGATTGTAAAAGTTAGGAGGACTCATGATATGAAAAAGGATATGAAAAAAGAGGTATTAGATCGAGTACGAGACTTGTTAACGAAGAGCTTTCCAAACCATAGAATTGTTTCGCACAGGTTAATAACAGAAGAAAAAGACCATTATATCATTGATTATGGCTTTGTTTATAAAGATAACTTTGAACTGAAATCACACAAAAAGCCGATTTTTTAGTTCGTTATGAAGGAACTAGTGAAAAAGGTCACTTATATGAACGTGATCTGGTTAAGTGGATGCCTTTACAAGGAATTAGCCTTATTAGCGATGAATACCGTGAAATATTTAGAGGTCAGATGCATTGCCCGCTTTGTTGGCAAGACTCAATGGAATACCGTACCTTACCCATTACAAAAGGGGAATTGGAAGGTGAAGAAACGCATTTCTGGGTATGTGAGCATTGTCCAAGTGTGGTCTTGGAATACCCTACTTATCGAGACAGTCAGAACTTGTTTAATGCATTAAATTAATTAGAGTTACCTATGTTAGATATAAAAATGTCGAGGTATGAGCGCAACACACCACCGTTTTCGTTGGTGTGTTGCGCACTATGTTATATAAACATTAAAAACGGGGTGGAAATAGGTTTTAAGCATTTTGACAATGATTTATAGTGGTAGAAGAAAGATAATACTGATTCTTTTACAAACATATCAAAAGTAAAATACCAATAATAGGAGATGTTATGAAAACTGAGTTAAATACGTTAGAAATCATAAAAAAAACATTGCCGAAGTTAATAGAACTACTAAGACAAGGAAAAGACCGCAAATATCCAAGTTTTTGGTTCCAATGCTTAGAAGGTATAAAAGTAGTTGCGAAAAACTTGAAAGAACACTGGTTTATGTCAGTTTTAACATTAATTATATCTACTATCGGCGTTCAAATATTTACACCAATAGTACCTTTAATTTTTGAAATCTACCCAGATACATGGAGTTCTCGTATTCTGTTTTGGTTTGTGATTTCCATAAATGTAATCATTATTCTAAAAATGCTTGGTAAACAAAACTTAACCCAACCTGATCACCCTAATTTTAGCTATTTACTTTATAAGGGTGTGCGCCCAGTAGAAGATGAAGCGTTATATTCATTAGTAGATATGTCACAAGAGATAGGTGTGGAGCTTGAAAACTATAAATCTAATACCGATGCTGATAATAATCGATTAAAAATTCTGATTGATAAGAACGAAAACTTAACAAATCAATTGGAAGAGCAAATCCAGATTATTAATGAGACGAATAACATGTTACACGAAAATACAGAAACAATTGAGCTATTAGAAAAAGGTATTCAAAAGTATGTTCGGTTGTTAGATAATTTCTGTAGGAATATGATTGAAATAAGTGGAGGAAGAATGAATTACGGTCACTTTGAATTTCCAGCAGGTTATGAGATATACGAAGTTACCTATGAAGCATTCCACGGTAAGCGAAAGTTTCAATTACTAGGTTCTAGGGGAATAGGTACTACAAGTATAGACCCAAATTACATTGATGTTAGTAATTTAGATTTCGTAATAGATGAGAATATCGATGTCAATGCGCCTCATATTCAAGAGAAAAATGACTATACAAGTTATGTGTGGTACATTGAAATTGAAGAATTTTCTTGGGTTATGAAGCTTAACGTGTCACCGGAGATTCTAATTGGGGAAGAGGAAAAGGATCGTGTATTCATTTCTGAGCTTATGAGTCAACTCACTATAAATGGATTAATTCTACATCACTCCAATTCGAAGGAGGAGAGTTAATATGGCGAATCATCTAAAAGTAAGAAAGACAGGCCAAATACTTCCTGCTAGAAAAAGTTACTCAACGTCTAGTCATATTCAAAAACAAATTAGGGCAAACAAACAATTAATTGAACGTAATAAAAGAGTAATTAAACGATCTAAAGAGGTGATGGAAAGCTAATGAAACATTAGCTTTCCTTTTTATTTTTCTCGACAACTTTCTTGTTTTTCTCAATTTGTTTCTTGTTTTTCTCAATTTGTTTCTTGTTTTTCTTAATTTGAGATTTCGCTACTGACTTATAACCACTAGCAGTAACAAACTTTGTGTCTTTTTTCATAGATTTCAACCTTTTTTAGTTTCATCATGGACAAGATGTGCGGAACTTAAACGTTTAAACCAAAGGTTAAGGTCTATGGAACTACCTCGCTAGCCATGTGAACCCGATCGAGCATTAATCAATGGGTTTGGCCACTTTAGGTCCATTTCTAACTCATTATTAAGGACTATAAAACCAGGTTCTCTAGGCTCAGTGCTAAAGAACCCCACCCTTGAGGCATAACTTGTATCATAGCATTCTGACCACCATGTGGTTTGAGAACAGTGCTTGAGAATGCATTTGAAAGTGAATAAGAGAATAAGAAAATAAGAAAGCAACTCCTACTAGCATTGCAAAAAGTATAAATGTACGAATACTTCAGAAAAATTTTCATAAATCATACCCCCTCTATATAGTTAATTCATGTTTTCTAAACTAAAGGTTGCTTTATTAGTTCTTGTACTTAATTCTTTAACAAAAATTTCATCTTCTTTTGGTGATATTCTGACACTTCTAAACCCATATTTATAATGAATATCCAATCCATCCCCTGCCAAAGCCATTTTTAAAGCACCAGAGGACAAATCAAGACCATTAACCCTATTAACTTTATAAATATTGTCATAAGCAATCTCAACTTTAAAAAACCTGCTCTAGCTATAAATGTTTCTTTATGTAATTCATATTTAATCATCGAAATTGAAATGCACAACACAATTATTAGTGATGTTATGATTATAAATACTGTCCAGTTCCAAATTGAATTAGAAAGTGAGATGGAAGAGTCTCATTGATGCATATGGTCCTATAATAATGAAGCATTAATATGAAATATAAAGGGGATACGCCACTTTTTTAGGTGACGGCTTTTTTTGTTCGGTTTTCAATCTTTTATATCAGCAGTTATAATGGATTTATGTCAGATAATTGTGTTGCAACCTTACTTCTTTTGCTGATTGGTTAATAATATAAAAGGGTTGCTCCCCAGTGAGAGTTACTCAACCACAACAGCATAAGATAAACGTTCAATTATTTGTAATACCTAAGAAGAAAAAGATCAGGTCGTGCTTTCTTTAGATTTTTAAATATCAATTACATTTGAGATCGATTGTTTTCGTATACTAAACTAACGATTAGCTTTTCCATTGTATCGTGTTATTGTGAAGAGCTTATAGGAGGAAAAAGGAATGGCTTTTGACGTTGAACGTTTTAGAAAAGTCGTGAAGATGACCGGCGAACGAGCGATGCTCGATGCAAAAATGAATAATACGTATATCGTATATCAAAAAGGAAAGGAACTCGTTAGGGAATATCCAGATGGGCGAATTGAAAAAGATTCTGGTATGGAGCCGTTATCATGAGTCCGAAATCCTTTATGTATGTTTTTGCAGGAAACAACGGTTCGGGAAAGAGTACCATTAGAGGGATGTTTTATGATCATTTAGGGTCGGTGATTAATGTTGATCCCGATGCCTTAGTTAAAAAACATGAGAATCGAACAACTAAAAACCCTACGCTCCGTGCAGGGAAAGAGGCACTTCAGATCGTCGATGAATGTATTCAATCAAATCAAGACTTCTCCATTGAAACCACATTAGCAAGCAAAACATCTATACGTCAGATAAAACAAGCCAAATCCAAAGGATTCCAAGTAGTCGTCATTTATGTAGGAACTAACCATGTTGCCATTAATTTAAGGCGTATCGCTAAAAGAGTTGAAAATGGGGGCCACGACATTCCAGAGCAAGATGTCTTACGGCGCCATACCGTTAGTCGTGAAAACCTCCTTAGCCACTTTAATTTTATTGACACACTCATGATCGTAGATAACTCAGGAAAAGATGGCGAACTATTCGCGACATTCGAAAACGGACAAATTATCATGCACATCCATCCTGTAGTAACATGGGGTGATAATTTACTTCAACAAATTCGCCAAAGAATTAACGAAAGTTAAAGGGGTACTTTCGTTTTAACTACCTTTACAATTTTCCGCTCTGGAGTAATGGGATCAGTTACATCTTCTATACATGTGTATTCTGATGCCGAAAGACATACTGAAGTTGATTGAAGTACGACAGTTGCAAGATTTAAATGCTGATCGTTATTGATACGATAAAAGTAAATCCTACTCCTTGTGGGAGCAGGATTTACTAATTTGTATTATATATATCTTTTATAAGTCATTAAACGAATTAACTGCATCATCGCATGCTAAGATCCATTGCAAACCATTATATGCAATAGTAATTGGTAGGCCAAAACACCAATTTCAATACTAATGAAGGAAATGCCGTTTATTCAAACATAGAAAAGTTTAATCTGCCTTTAGATCCCATATGATAATTATACAAGGGATATTGATGCTCTAATTAATAGAGAGGTTCCTGCGTTAATTGAATCTATGACTGTTGGTGCAGCTACAGCATTAATGGAATTAATATCTGGAAATGTTACTTTAGAAAATGTCAGAAGGGTTCTTCGAAACCATAAAGCAAGTGTTTAAAGTGGCCACTTAAATAGGTAGCCGAGTATCGTTTTCCGTTGGTCTTAGGGAATAAAGGACCTAACTTGCTATCCTCTGGAATCCCTCGTTGTCTGCGAAGTTCTTTCATAATGTACAACACATCTTCATAGATCACAATCGGTCGCTGCTTCTTCCTTTTACCTTCGATATTGAGGAAATACGCTTGTTCTGACGAGCGCCATACTAAACGCTCCATATCGGCATTGGCTAACTCTGCAATTCTCATTCCGGTTGATAGGAGGATGGAAAATTGGAGGGGTTAGGGTGGATGGTTAGAAAATTCTAGACGCTATATTACCTCTGGTTCGTTTTCCTCGTTTGTAAAGCCTCAAGCCCATGAAGCCGATACCGTTCATAATAGCGATGTAAGGTGGTTTCAACGATGGGAAGTTGATACGTTTCAATGAGCCACTTGTAGGAATAGCCTTTGGCACGTTTCTTGAAAACGTCTTCTAGAATCGCCAAATTAACTTTTGATTTTCTCGACAAAAAAATCCCTCCAAAGTTTTCACTTTTTTAAGTGTCTACTTTGGAGGGAGCATATCAGATTTAGCTCCCCTTTTTTTGTATATTATTTATTCTGGTTCAGGAACACTTTTAGTCATAGTACTATAACCAGATGTTCTACCTACATAACTATCTGAATCTCTTGTACGCTCAGTATAAAAATATGTGGCTGTTGCTTGTTGTAATTGTGGTCCAGTTGCTCCGTCTGAATAGTAGCTAAATTGCTCGTAATAAGTGTTTGCTTCACCTCGCCTTCATGTAGGTCCCGATCGACGAGTTGGTCTTTCGGTTTGGACACTTATACTGAGTCATTTTGATTGCAGAAACAATGAAACGCCATGCATAAACATCTATTAACCCATGCCTAGCGTTTTACAAGCAAAAAAAGAGAGAGACAAAATGCTTTGCCTTCCTCTATATCGCATAAGTTAATTTTTGTAAAATGTAGTAGTATCGCCAAAAATTGGTGTACTATTTACTGTAATAATTGCTGTTATAAATGGTTGATTCGGATCAGGATCCGTTGTTGCCTCAGCATTAATCGACGCAGTAATTTGATAAACACCACTTATTTATGTACTTGTACTTGATAGGTGAAAAAGAGCTCACAATATCAAAATGTATTGATACAAGAGAAGGTATTAAGTTGCTTTTTCAATAATTAGCTTTAGTTTTTCTATAGCATTGTCAATGTCTTGGTTGTTCAATCGTGCAAAGGTTAATCTGAAGTATCCATTTTTATCACCATATATACTTCCTGGCATAAACAAGAGGTTGTTATTGAAACTTTCATTAATAAGTTTACTTTCGTTATATTTATTATTTAATTTCACCCATAAGTGAAATCCTCCATTTGGTTCTTGATATTGAACCAAATGTTTTAGTTCTCTATTCATAGCAGTTACTAGAATGTCTCTTTTGAAACGAAGTAGATCATTAACTAGTTCTATATGTTGGGTATAACTTTCTGATTTTACAAATTCATTTGCTATTATCTGCGGAAATATACTAAGTCCAAAGTCAATTTGTTGTCTGACATCAGATAACTTTTTTATTACTTCAATCGGGGCAACCAACCACCCTATTCTAAGACCTGATGCAACAATTTTAGAAAAAGAACCTATGTATAGGACGTTTTCTTTGTCATCATAGCTTTTTATAGGGGGCGGTAAAGCTTTAGTTCCATAATTTAAATCACTGAAGGGGTCGTCTTCTACTATAGGAATCCTTAATCTCTCTGAAATTCTTAATACTTCAATGCGTTTTTTACTTGACATAACTGTTCCTGTAGGATTTTGGTATGTAGGATTTAAAAAGATCATTTTAATATTGTAGCTTTTATAGAGGTGTTCAATCTCTTTAGGATCAATACCATCCTTTTTTACTTTTAAGCCAACAATTTTTAATCCAGCAGATTTAAATATAGATAAAGAATAATTATAGGATGGAGATTCGATTGCTATAACATCCCCAGGTCTTAACAAGCAATTCGCAATTAAATAAAGTGCCTGTTGTGCTCCGGAAGTAATCAGTATACAAGCACTAGTTGTTTTAATAGATTTTCTTGAGTCTAAAGAAAGGCAGAGTGAATCTCTTAAATCACCGATACCTTCAGGTGGAGAATATCCAAGGTTAATATCACTTATAGAAATTCGCCTCATAATAGCTTCTAATAAATTGGAAGGGAATAAATCAGGAGCCAACTCACCATTTGCAAGATCAAATCCGTTTGTCATAGTTCTAGAGTGTTCACGGATTTTTTGAATTATAGGATTTGTTGTAAGAAAGGTATTATCATTTATATATGTAGTCCAATTTGTTAATTTTGAAACATCTCGTTTATGTGCCACAGCAACAAATGTACCACTTCCTTTAAACCTTTCAATTAAACCTAATGATTGAAGTTCATCGTATGAACGTACTACAGTCATGCGATTAACACTTAAAGTTTTTGCTAGTTCCCTTTCTGAAAGCATTCTTGAATTAGGTGCTAATTCGCCGCTTAATATTTTTTGATGAATTTGATTAACGATTTGTTTAAATATTGGTTTTTTACTTCTTCTATCTATTGTTAATAACATAGCACTCTCCAGTAGTTACAATTGGATTAGTCAATTTTAATTCAATTGGATTATTAGTTTAAAGATATTATTGTTTAAAATTAGAAGTGCTTAATATAAAGGAGGCATTAAAGAGCGAAAGGTGGTTAGGAATTTGTCAATAAATTTAATATTATTATTGATCTCAGGTGTTGTAATTACGGTAGGGTGGACGCTAATGATCGCTAAGAATCCAGGTGATGAAAATTATAGTGCCTCTTCTAGTTTTAACATGTTGACACTTATGTATACAATAGTTGTCCCCATTGTCGTTTTAGTTGTAGTTGCAATCCTTTATTTTTTTTATTAATCAAAAGTAATGAGGAGAGATTAGAATGAAGAAAGTAGTATTGTTTTACACTATTGGATTGATGATTTTGTTGGTAGGCTGTTCTTCAGATTCGGATCTTGAAGAGGCTAATGCTAACGTATTGAAAGTACCTGACCTAGTTAAGGCTGATGAATCTTATCAAATTGCTGTGCATCTAAATAACGAACCTACCATTGATAAATCTTCAATCGATTCAATGGAGTTTGAAATCTGGGAACGAGCGAAGAGAGAAGATGGACAAATTATTACTGGAGAAACCGAAGATGATATTACCTATTTTTTAGATTATAATTTTCAAGGAACGGGACCTTACTTTATTCAAGCTAGAATTAATGATGGGGAAAGTAATTATCAACCAATTAAGAAGGTACATGTTCAGTAATTAACTCATTGCGATGATGTAGCACTGTAAGCTGTACAAGTTAATTCAGTTGGAGTAAGTCAGCAACTAAAAATTATAATATGATTTATGAAAGATTCAGCTGTAAAGGTTACTAAATTAATTATCAATCTAACAAAAAGTAACATTAAAAGTTGAGTTTAGAGGGTAAAATGATTATATCCCCCTTTTAGTGATATATAAATTACAAAAAAGCCTAGTTATAGGCTTTTTTGTTTTAATCTTCATAAGTTATGAATACGTACTATAGAAAAAGAACTATCTTCTTTAAACGAAGGTAGTTCTTTTTCTAAAGCATAGCATAGCTAATTTATCACTTTACTTTGTATATTATTTATTCTGGTTCAGGAACACTTTCAGTCATAGTACTATAACCAGATGTTCTACCTACATAACTATCTGCATCTCTTGTACTTTCAGTATAAAAATATGTGACTGTTGCTTGGTGTAATTGTGGTCCAGTTGCTCCGTCTGAATAGTAGCTAAATTGTTCGTAATAAGTGTTTGGTGTATTAGCATTGTAGATCGCTAATACAATACCTCCACCTGTAGTTAATGCATTTACATAAGGTATCTTAGCTGTTAATCCTGCTAAAACTGCTGATGCTGTTGATTGATCAGTTTGCACATCGCCAGTAGATGATGGATTACTCGCACTTGATGGACCAATCCAATTTCCGCCATCGCTAGGTTCATTTAAGATAGTTCTAGGGTCACTCGGAATGCTAGAGGTTGAAATATCATCATCTGCAACTTCAAATTGTGGTAAAGGTTCTTCAGTTCCTTCATTGGCATCAGCTGTAAGAGGTACAGATAAGACAGAAGCTAAAAAAAGAGTAGAAACTGTAAGTGACAATTTTTTCATTTTCTGGTACACCCTTTCATTTTTTTGAGCCATAGTACCCTTTTCCTTCTGGAAAACTATGTTAAACTTGTTTTTTAGAAAAGATTCTATTTTATAATAATTCGTTTTATGGAATTTAGATAAGGGAAGTACAGGTATAAGTTATTTTGTTCTGGAGAGGTGATGAGAAATGTCAAGGTCAAACAAAGGAACTTTAATCATTGGTGTTATTCTTATGGTAATCATTTTGCCGTTATTGATTATTGGGATGAATTCAAGCACAGAAGCACAACAGACAACGATTTTCATTGCGTTCATTGCCTTGTCTGTAGGGATGTTAGCAAATGCTACTTTAAAGTATATCGAAAACAATAATGTTGGAGGGACCATCTATTTATTAGTTGGCATATTTGTAGGTGTTAGCATTATATTAATATGATTGCTTCACACCAATAGCCCTAGATGTGAATTTGCAAATTATAAACTATTAAAGAAGCCAATGACTTTAAATAGTCATTGGCTTTATTTAAATACAACATGCTCAGAAATAACTGCCTTAATCCTTCATCAAGGGCTTCTAGTAGAAGAGTGTCATCCTCAATAATCAAGATTCTCATAGAATTTATCTCCTCCTAATATAGATACTTTATATTAAACGTAAGTCAGAAATATTAAATGTGTAAAGTATGGCAAGGATTGTCTGTATAGGTGTTTAAGAAGGTGTTTAGCAAAGACTGATGAAAATTGCTTAAATAATATAGTGCAGTAGAAGTTAGTATAAAAGCTAACGGGTCAATTCTTTTCTGAAGATTTAACATGCAATAATCTCTCTGAAGTACCATGTCATTTTTCAATCTGCCCACGCGTGTTTGTAACTTTGTTTATTTCTAAAAATCTTCTAAAGTGGCATAAGATTAACAAAACCTCTTGCACGTGAACTCTTATTTAAATACTTTGTACGTTCAGTATTTTTAAAACGGCTATTTAATTTTGTTCTATATAAGTCATGTCTTACTCCTTGTTTATTTAAAATTGGAGCTAGCTCAGCAATTGTTAAAGAATAAGTAAACAATCTCTAAAAATTAAATAGTTAACTTTAGCTACGGTAAGCTTTAAAATCTTATTTGGATTGAACTTGTTTTGATTATGAATTAAATACACTATAGTCTCAAGTCAGAGCACACTAATTGAAAACAATACATGTCAATTGTCGAATTTATAAAATGTAATTTTATTTTAAAATGAAAGCTCATTATTGGATTGAAAATTTAGAATACCTGTGTACAAATACGATATTTATATTTCTGTGAATTCTGTATTTTATGCGAGATATGATAGCATATTTATTAGCATACATATTAACATTTAGTTCTTGTAGAAAACTTTAGTCGGTATAGGAGGTTAACATGAAGAAACAAATTTCTATTTTATTAGTTTTATCTTTTACGCTAACTGGCTGCTTTAATAACGATACTCACTCAGAAGAAGAGGTTGATAGTGAAGCAGGTGACAACACCCTTGGAAATGAAGAAATTGATGAATTGTCAAATGAACAAGAGCATAATCGTTATGGCGAGTCCGAGGATGGCGTTGACAGTGTTGCCCCAGAACCCGTTGTACATACTGAAATATTCGAGCGTGAAGGGGAAGAAGTTGAGGTGGGTGTAACGGTACATCCTATTGAGCGGGAAGGTGATCTCGCTATTTTTACCGTTGAGTTTGAAAAACTCAGTGGTGAGGCAAGGATTGGTTTAGATCACATGTTAAGTCATCCAAGTACAACAAGGACTTCCAATCAATCTACCGCACGAGGAAATCAATATGATCGTCTTGGCTATCAAATAAGATTACTCGATAGTACAAATGATACGATTTCCCATACGTTATTTTATCAAGAGTACAGAGACGACAGAGGTGATGAATACCTTTCTACACATGCGTTGAAAAGTGAAGAGATTGATAATCGTGAATTCAATGAGGGAAATATTGTTAGTTATTCAGCGGTCTTTAATGCTCCGAAAGAAGAGCAAGTTCATGTCATGATGGAAAGTTTTGATCTCATTTTAGATGTTCCCGTTGTCCAATCAGATGAAGTCATTAATACTGCGGAAGCATTTTTATATGAGAATGTGTTAGACACCACATCAACTTCATTGCAAGATCTTACGGAACAAACCTATCCATTACAAACATACAATGAAAGTGTGAACGATCCAGTTGGAACGTTAGCGGAGGAAGGGCAAGCATCGATCACATTAGATTCCGATGTGTTGTTTGAGTTTGATTCTTCCGAGTTGCAAGATGACGCTGAAAATATATTAGAAGCGACAGCAGAAGAATTGACCCGTGTGAACGGTGGAGACCTTATAATTGTAGGTCATACGGATGATCAAGGGGATGAAGTTTACAATCAAAAATTGTCTGAAAGTCGGGCACAATCTGTTCACGATGAGTTAGAAACTATCATTGATCTTGCAGTTTTTGATGTCGTAGAAACAGAAGGAAGGTCATATAATGAGCCTATTGCTTCTAATGAAGATGAAGAAGGTCAACAGCTGAACCGCCGTGTAGAATTTCATTTCTCACAACCTGAAGACATGGTGGAAGTGACAGAGGAAGAGTTCGAACTCCCGGACAATTTAGGACCTGTTGCTGCATACAAAGATGGTGATGTCATTGAGGTCGAATATAATAATAATCCATTGGGGGTATCTATAGATTCGTTAAAGAGGTTAGATGGCTATATTATCGGGCGTGTTCGCCTGCACAATACAAGTGACAGATCCAGTCACATTCACAATCCAGTAAATATTGGATATGGTCACGGTGTGAGGAGTCTTCATGTAGATGGCGATGCACTTACGTCAGGTGGCTTTCTTGATAATTATGACGCAAACGGTGTTACATTACTTTATGGAGATAAACGCGTTTTTCCAATTGATTATTGGGCACTAACTGCCTATGATGAGGTGGAAAAGGGAACAGAAGAGTTAACTCCGCTAACTCATCGTAATGTACGTGAAGGTTCAGGGAATACATTAGGCGAAGGAGGGGCAATGGTCGTCACCATCATTTGGCCTGATGTACCGGGTGAGACAATTACGGTTGATAAAGCCCCGAGCGATAACTTTGATCTAAACATTGATCAATGGTTAGCTTACCTCGTCCCATGGAGAATTACCGACGTGCCCATTAATACAGATATTGAGAATGGTGAATCCAGTGGCAGCAATGAATCAACTGGATAAAGTATTGTTAATACAATAATCGTTCCATCCCTTAACAATCACTAGACACAAAAAGCGCATTCGTCATATTAAGACGTGTGCGCTTTAATATTATTTATGACAAACTCAACATTTTTTACGCTACCTTCTAAAAGCTTATATTTTAATATAAATAAAGTTCCATTATAATCATAATTAAACCTCTTATTCAAGTACAACCTAAACTAATAATACCCGCAAGTGGTTAATAACTAATTACAATACTCAGGACTTAAATATGACTTACTGACGGCATTTTGCTTCCTAAAGTGTTACTCTTTTTTAAAAAGTTTAGTTAATAACTTTTATGAGGCGGTAGCTACTTGAATTTATGTTTTATTTTATTCTGCATAGCGTTGGCCATTTCGCAGTTCTAATACATTTTGCTTAATTCAATTATAGGGCCATTTAATTGAATATCAGTAATTAGCATTTTGACACATAATAAGCTAATCAATAGCAATCGATACATGTAAATAAAATTCAGTTATATCTTTATTAATGAGAATTTAAAGTTAGTTTAGATGTACTTGGGTATCTTGATAATACATAGGGAATTCAATAATATCTTCCTCGATCCATTGTGCATCGTTTAGTCCTAGGAACTCTAAAGGAAATCCTCTTTGTCCCATGTCGCTAGTGCCATGAAACTGTTCTGGTCGTTCATCTATACGTTTAGAGATGAAAATCCTTTGATCTAAATCTATCATAAAGATTCCATTGTCTTTATAGAAACGATAATCGTACATAAAGTATTCCCCTTGAAAGTCGGTATCATAGGAGTATGCAATGACTAGTTTATCATTTTTTGGAGACTGCAATGTAATGCTATCATGAAAAAAGTCAAATGTACTATAGTGTATAGCATTAGGTATACTAATGAGTATGCTAATAACCAAAACTTCTACATAGAATATAATTTTTTTCTTAATTGTGATTTTCGATGCGATAAGAAGAACGAAAATAAAATTCGCGATTATAAGTAGAATGCTAAAAACAACAGGTGAGTGGTATGCTAGGACATTAATGTATCCGAAATAAGGCAATAAAAATATAAAAATATTACCAACCAATGTTACAATCATTAATCGATTCGCAAACATAAATCCTCCTGCACTCTAACTATTCAGTAATAAATACAGCTTATATAGAACTGTACACGTTACTGGGATTGTTTGAGTTCTATACTCGCCATCAAAATCCTCCCTAGTCTAACGAGTCAAGCCTCTCTGTTTTTAAAACAAACCTCGTGGAAATTAAATTCACTCAAGCGTTACTTTTGTATAAAATCTGTACGAGTAATAACGATCACCTGTGAAAGTGTAACTACCTTCATAATTTTTCAGTAGCTGATTACTACTCTCTGGGATGTCGATAGCAACATAGTTACTGTTAAATCCCTGTTTCATATATAAACTGAGGCTTGGGAGGAAAAAAACCACACCAAAAGCAATACTCATAACATAAAGACTCCATTGTATTTTTCTTATAGAAATTGATGTATGTTAAATCGTACCAAAAAATTAGTTGGGATTAAATGGATCTCAACAATCGGACGCGATCCTCTAATAGGGATGGCGCTAGTCTTTGCGAATGGTCATTTAAGTGAATTTCGACTTGAAGATGGTTAGCCAAGAAGAATTCTATAATATGTCGTTGAGAAAGCTTCCCGTAATGTTTAATATAGAGTGGTAATTATTAAACAATATATTATATGAAGGGAGATAGGGTCATTGAGTGAAAAAACACCAGAAATAATACACAGTAATGATGGTACTCCATCATTAGCTGCTGCTACTAACTTTGAAGAATATTTACAAGGTTTGGGATTGCCACATGAACACATCATAGCATCTAGCAAAGAAAGAGAAGTAATGAGTAAAAACTTGCCTTCAACTATTCAAGGATTGTCTGTACAAAGTAAACGTGACGCCATCTATTTATCTAAGTTTGTAGCCAGTTCTGCTATAGGCTTATATGATGCAGCTTTAAACTATATTTGGAACGAGGTTGTTCTTTCCTTAAGAGAAAAAGTAAATGTATATGGATTAGATTTATTTTACGATGCTGCTGTTGGTGGCGATTTAAGAGAAACATATTCCACAAAAGAGGATTTAGCTTCAATTAAAGACAATACTTTAATTGACACATGCAGAAAACTTGAGTTAATTTCAGATCTTCTTCATGAAAAGCTTAAGCATATATTATTTATGAGGAATAACATCGGAGCATCGCACCCTAATGTCGAATCAATTAGAACGTTTGAACTTTTAGGTTGGCTAGAAACCTGTGTTAAAGATGTAATTGATGATCGGCCTTCTTATGCAGCATTATTTGTTCAACAACTCATAGTTAATCTCAAGAATGAAGATTTAGTAATTGATGAAGTGCGGGTGCTACAAATAAGTGAGGAGTTAAACAAACAAAACACTCGTATATCTGGTAATTTGCTAGTTACTCTGTTTAGTATTTTTACTAAAAAAAATACTTCCCAAAATATCAGGGGTAATATTCTGAACTTAGCACCAGTAGTCTGGGATACAAGTCCTAATAATAAGAAATTTGAGATAGGTCATAAGTTAGATCAATATGGGTTGAATCTAGATGATGATTCTCTTGCCTTAGCAAATAGATTTCTAGAAAAGTGTAATGGATTAAATTACAAAAGTGAAGGTACGAGAAGTAGAGAATTAAAATCATTAATAGAACGTTTACTTGAAGCTCATTACGCTATAGATAACTTTCATCATGAAGTACCACCCGCTCGACAAATTAGAAAGTATATTGTTGACGAATCAGATATACTACCAAGCATTGAAGACCATTTAATTAAGGCAATATTAATTTGTAGAATTGGAAATGGAAACTGGTATCAAGATGGGGTATCTCCTGGTGCAATGCCTATTTACAATGAAATAATACAACTATTTAACTCTAATCAAGTTAATAAGTTAATAAGGTTTATGAGCGAACCAGAAATACGCAACGAGTTAAATGCACCGAACTGTATTGAACAAACAAGGCAATTATTACGTTTAATTAGCATAGATCTACAGGAACCGAGAACTCAAGAAGCTATAGAGTTTATTTTAGAAAATCTTGCAACATATAAAAGTAAAATATTTAATACTAAGGAACTTAAAGCGTGTTTGATGTTTCTTTAATTCAACAAATGGGCGCAATCCTGTAACAAGGGTTGTGCTTTTCTTTGTGAGGGCCATTAATGGAAAATGGCTACTTTAATAGCAGCCGCTTTTCTTGTGATCTTACACATTTCTATTGTGTTAGATTCATGAGTGTTATAGTGATCAATACTTGTAACAAAAAAAGATTATATTTCATTTATGGGGCTATTTATTTTCAGATATCAAAGTTCCTCTATATCTATGCGAAAGCTTTCAAGGTGTTCATTTCCTTCATCATCACCCCAAACAATATTGAATTCGTAAAAATTTTCAAGCTCGATATCGTTAAAACGAATTGCGTGTGGTGTGGGATTATTTCCAGGGCTTCCAGATGATCTATAACCATTCATATCTATTTCGTAACTTAAAAGTTTCGATGTATCTTCTTTAAACCTTACTTCCATTGTATAGATCCTCTCACCAGCTTCACTTTCATTGAGAATTTCCGCCTCCCATGTAGATGACGAGCCAATGCCTTCTACCTCAGATGGATTTTGAGGTTCATCGCTATCTGCACTGCATGCAATTATAAAAAAACTGAATAATATTATTAAGATACCCTTGTAAATGTTGACCCCTCCTAAATTGACAATATGAGTGTAATGATAACATAACGAAAATTTTAAAATTATGGGAAAACCATTGTTTTCAAGGTTTTTTCCGTTGCATAAAAGCAAGAAGAAGTACCTGTTTTGTAAATGGCTTAATATCAATGGTTTCAAGCCTTTTTAAGTTAACTATAATAAGTTATTAACGGAAGTCGATTTGTATAGTGATGAATGTATTATTCAACAATCGTGCTAGTGGCATTTTTTCTGTAATCGGGCGCGATCCTGAAAAAATTAGTCCTATCACCGGTTACCTTAACAGCGAACAGGGTATTAGTATCTATAATACGTTTTGTGGAGTGAATTCCATTGAACTAATACAGAACCGTTGGATGATAAGCGAATTAGAAGTCAGTTGCTCCTTTATTTCTTATCCTTTTTCTCTTATCAATGTTTGCAGGTAGATACCTATCTAAGTGGATCCGATCAAAAAGCATCTTATTCATAAGATGAAAGAAGAGGCTAACACAAGTAAGAAGAAAATTGTTCTTGCATGGGGCGGATATATTTCTTTCTTAATATTGCTTCTATACGGAGTGCCTTTTATATTTAATTTGTTAGTGTAGTGAGGTCAGTTTTTCCGTTAACTGGCGAGATCTTGTATTTATCAACAGATACCACATATTATTGGAGGGGTAATCATGACCAGTAAAGCTTGGGTTCACGTTGCCTTCTTTGTATTGTTAGTTTTCTTATCAGTATTTTCTTTTATATATATCTTTGGGTCAGGATTTGGCGGAAGTTTGAATGCTGCTGTATTTATCATGCTGGCATTTTTTTCAACCATCTGGTCGTATACATACATTAAACAAATCAACCTAAGCAGACCTTATTATTATGTTATTTCAGGCTCAATTATTTCTTACAATATTTTTCTTTCTACATTATTTTGGTATCCAGAAAATTGGCTTTATATTGGTACGCCTTTAATTATGCTTGCAGGATGGTATATTTTGATCATTCTTGCGAATAAAAAGTGGGCCTCGCATTGGTCAGTATTGTTATTGTTTATTATTATTTCATTTTATTATGCATGGGATATTACAAGATTCTATTACCAAGGGATCGGGATTTGAAGATTAAAGTCTAAAGAATTATCTCAGCTAAAGGGCGCTTTTACTAAGAACGCTACTTAATGGTTAGCCCTTTTATTTGTATGAACTATGTAATGTTAACATGAGGTATAATAGTCTGCGTAGATAAGAAGGTAATAGCACCCATTATGTAACTTATAACCAATTGAGGGTTAGATTTGATAAGTTGAACAAGAAACATCGTTTATAATACTTACGTTGAATCGAAGGCAAGGTCTTCAATTCAATGGTTAGAAAGAAGGTATGAACATGTTTAGTAGAACGAGTGTAATGTATCAGAACTTTTTCATGGACTTAGAAGGGACCGTGCAGGGGATTATTGAAGAAACCGCAAAGAATGAGGAAGAAGTTTTAACTGATGAAGAAAAAGAACTTCATCAACGGCTTTTATATCGTCTTCTTAAAAAAGTAAAAAAAGAGTTAATGGATCAGGGCTCGACTGAAGAGTTGAATTTAGATTACGATTCTTCGAATGAGTTAGCTCAGCAAGGTTATGAACTGGATTACATCATTAAACTGCTAACAAGGTTTCGTGTTTTTGCCTTACATAAAGTTGAAAATGAGTTAAAAAATTCGTTTGACGTTATTCAAGAAACGAACCAAGATGAGCAAGTCTTTCCGTTTTTATATCGGATAACTGAGATCTTCGACCAAGCCATTGCTCAATCAACGGAATACTACAATAGCCGTCACCAATTACGTTTATTAAAGTTGGAAGAGGAATTGTTAGATTTATCGGCTCCCATTGTTCCTGTAAAAGAAAGTGTATCAATTATACCTATTATAGGCGTAATGAGCGATGATCGTGCAACTCACATCTTAAACAATGTGGTACCTATCGTTGCAGAAAACGGAGTTCAAACATTGATTATTGATTTATCAGCCATTCACATGTTTGATACTTATGCTGCATCCCGCTTTTTTACCGTTACAGATACCCTTGGGCTTTTAGGAATTCGAACAATCATTACAGGAGTTCGTCCCGATATGGCGCAAACTACCGTTCAACTCGGAGTTAAGCTCACGCACTTAGAAGTATATCGAGACGTTAAAACAGCGCTAGAGAATCTGCAGTAAGAAAATACGACGTTTTTTGGAAAAAGATTTCTGTTTTGATCGCTTAGCATCTGGGTACCTATTAGTAAGGTTAAAGGATGATGATGAATGAAAGCATTAACATCAGGCGAAGCAATTTATAAATATCAATCACATCAGAGATCAATCGTTTTCGTATACTAAACTAACCATTAGCTTTTCCATTGTGTCGTGTGTATTGTGAAGAGCTTATAGGAGGAAAAAAGGAATGGCTTTTGACGTTGAACGTTTTCGAAAAGTCGTGAAGATGACCGGTGAACGAGCGATGCTCGATGCAAAAATGAATAATACGTATATCGTCTACCAAAAAGGAAAAAAACAAACAATTAATTGAACGTAATAAAAGAGTAATTAAACGATCTAAAGAGGTGAAGGAAAGCTAATGAAACATTAGCTTTCCTTTTTATTTTTCTCGACAACTTTCTTGTTTTTCTCAATTTGAGATTTCGCTACTGACTTATAACCACTAGCAGTAACAAACTTTGTGTCTTTTTTCATAGATTTCAACCTTTTTTAGTTTCATCATGGACGAGATGTGCGGAACTTACGTTTTAACTAGAGGTTAATATCTATTGAATTACCTTGCTAGCCATGTAAATCCCGATCGAGCGTTGATCAATGAGTTTGGCCACTTATACTTAGTTATTTTAATTGCAGACACAATGAAACGCCATGCACAGACTCATTGTGTCTTTCTAATTAGTCTATAATAAAAAATTCATCGATCAAGTAATTACAAATTGATCTTAAATTATAATTGTAATAAATTTTATAATAAAAGGATATACTACTGGGGGAAGTATTTTATTTATGGCGGTGAACACAGTGGAACGAAAAATAACGAATGTCGGTAAATTAGATGGAGTAACATTGCCTCAAGATGTATTAAAACACATGAATGCGAAACGCGGTGACCGTTTGTCGTTTCAATTAAATGATGATGGATCAATCACCCTTTCTAAAAAAGCTTCATTAGAACATTTAGATTTCATTGATGATGAAGACTTTATTGAAGGGTTAAATAAGGCGTTAAATCAATATGAAGATGGCTACAAAGAGCTAGTGGATCGATAGGATGACCACTAAGTATCTAACAGCCGAAGAAGTTATTTATTTGAATGCGGTACAAGTAAAGAAATTTTCCCCAGGTGAAACGATCGAGGTGCTCTACCCGAATTTACTTGATTCAGCACTGAGTCGTCCGAAACAGTCTGTGAAGGATGAGGATGCTTATAAAAGTATCTATACAAAAGCAGCAGTACTCTATCAGCGTATTGCTCACAATCATTGTTTTGCTTCCACTAACAAACGAACTTCTCACTTGGCTACCTTCATGTTTTTGTACAAAAATGGGTATGAGTTAAAGACAAGTAATCGAGAAATGGTTGATTTTACGCTGAAAATCGTTCACCATGACGTGAACCTTGATGAGATAAGTGACTGGATTAAAAGAAACTCAACAGAATTTCATTAGTAAGGATTGATAAATCAGAAGACAAGGTAGTGAATGGAATGAATGAAGCTTTAGCCAAAGCAACGAATTTAAAAGAAGTGTTAGACAAAAAACGACCAATGAATTTGAACACGTTACATTCGTTGCAGAAAGATTATATCCTTCGCAGCACCTATCATAGCAATGCGATTGAAGGAAACACGTTAACGTTAAATGAGACAAAAGCGATATTAGAGGATGGAATTACCATTGGTGGGGGGAAGTCTCTGAGAGAACACTTAGAGGTCATTAACCATCGAGATGCTATTCTGTATATGGAGAGTATCACAAACAATCAAATCTCGGAGCGAGACATTCGGTATCTTCATGCGATCATCTTGCGAGGCATTCATGAGAGCGCGGGTTCCTATCGGAATGACGAGGTTTTGATTCAAGGCGCTTCGCAAAAAGTAACACCTTCTTATTTAATCAAAGAACACATGAGCGATCTATTAGATTGGTATGAAACATCTATCGCCCATGCTGAAAACCCCATTGTAAGAGCAGCTATGTTACACAGCAAGTTCGTTAATATGCACCCCTTTTTGGATGGGATGGACGCACTGGGCGCTTGATCATGAATTTAGAATTAGTGCGCTGCGGGTATTTGCCGGTTATAATCGAAGTTGAAGCGCGACAAGATTACTATGATGCGTTAGATGTAGCAGGGGTTAAAGCTGACTTCAGTAAAATAATTAATTATGTTAAGGAGCGAGAAGTTCGTGCTTTAGAAACGTATCTTGGCTATATGAGTTAGTTGTAAAACAAGCGTCCTTACAGCAATTGCTAATGTTAGTATAAACTAATAAAGCCCATCAGTGTGCGACCACTGACAGGCTAAATTAGAGGGAAGGGATTCACCTAAGAACGGTGGTTTACTTATCCTCTATACTTGTTCGGAAAGTAGTTACCACAACTTTGGATGGTGGGGTGACTACTTTTTTGTGTTTTCGTCATTATCTTGGTTTCTTGAGAAGGTTGATATAAAGATCTATAGCAAAAAAGTCTTGCTAATAAATTGGGAAATTTGTTAAGATGAACGTGTTAAAAATGATCTTTACCTACGACCCATTTGTTCCCCCCTTTTAGGCGCAGGGAAGAAATGAAAAATGTATGCAGAAAGCGTACTAATCCCGCAACACTAAAACATAAGCAAGAAAACACTAAAATACAAAAGCGTACGAAAAAAACATTCCTTGGAGTGCTATTTTTCGTGCGCTTTTTTTATGCCCATAGATAGCAAATTGAAAGGAGAGAAGATGAAGAGAGGTACTAAAAGAGACACGTATCAAAAAAACATAGAGACGCAACAACAAGAGGACAATGACTATTGTTCTCTTTTTTTGTTGCAATAAAAAAGGAGAGTACGACAAATGATTACAAATGTAGGTCCAAAAATAACCTATCATGCATTGTTTATGGATATGTACATCCCAAAGGTTACGTATCACTACACATCAATGGACGTAAGCATTTCCATCGTAGATGCCATTAGTCAATCTACTGAGGAGAATGTACCTGGCATTTCTGCTATTGAAGTGGAAGTGTATTTAAAGCGTTTAGATGAGTATGAAGTGAAAGTACTTTGGGATATTGCATGTAAAGACATGTTAGACGCGTGTTGGGAGATGCTGCAACGACTATTTAGTGGGAGTGAAGCATCTTGTATTTACTTCCTTTCGTTGTTACAAACCATTGAATACTCAGATGTAGAACAAGAGTACAAAAATACAAAAACACTACATGAATTATTAAAGATTAACGTAGGTACCAATACATTGTCTGTTTCGGGATCATCCGAATGAATAAGCATAAAGCTTATGTTGGCCAATTATCTAAAAAGGAACAAAAAGCCATTCGCATTGCTCTAATGGAAGCGCTGCTCGAATTGGGATTACGCGAAGAAGAATTAAAACAAACAGTTCGAGATGGTATGGACTCAAGAGTGTGTGACCTAGCAGATACGATCAATTTGAAAGACATTTTAAACTATTAAATAGACGACAATATTTAACATGATTTAGCAAACGGCATCCTACTAAATACGCCTTCCCTCGGGCATAGTAGAGCGGCGCATCATTGGCCGTTCGGCCACGATGTGGAAAGGATAACGCATGAATAAGAGTGAACAGCCTGTAATGTTGGTGAATGACTTTTCCGATCATTATCTCATTCAGTCTATTTCGGCCAATGTCATTACACGTAAAGTCAGAAATCAAGACGGAATCCTTGAGGAAGAACGATGCAAGGAATACTTTATTAACAGAAGGAAAGACAACGTCTGTGTATGGAAATTCGTGGCGAAAGATTTCGATGAAGTCATTCCAAAAGTAAAAGAACATTTCAACTTAAAGTACATTTGGGAAATTAAAAACTAGCCTTCCCCTCTGGCGTAAACGAGGCGGCACATTCTAAATGCCGCTTCGGTGGCTAGAGTGTGGAAAGGAAAAACTAGATGAAAAAGAAACGAACAACAACAATAGAAATTGTACATTCCTTGGTCGAGATTATCTTAGACCGTTTAAAAGAGGGAGACATACCTTGGCGTAAACCGTGGACAGTTCCCGACGCCTACAATCGTATCTCGATGAAGCGTTACCGTGGTTTCAACCAGTTGCTTCTTAGGGGCGGTGAGTGGGCGACGTTCAAGCAGATTAAAGACGAAGGTGGCACAATCAAAAAAGGGTCAAAAGCCATGAAAATCCTCATCTACAAGCCGATTACAATTACAGATGATGAGAGTCAACAAGACGAAAGTGAAGAAAAAAATAAAAAGCAGATCCCATTGGTGAAAACCGCGAATGTATTTAACATTGAACATCAGGTCGAAGGGTTGGAACCTAAGCGAGTGGTCGTTCATCGTCATCATGATTCCATAGAAGCTTGTGAAAAGCTGTTAAACGCTTATTTGGATCGTCCAGAAGTGATCAGCGGTGTACAAGCAGCCTATAGCAGTCAACAGGATATCGTAATGATGCCTGATATTGGTCGATTTCATAATGCCGAAGGATATTATGCCACGCTGTTTCATGAGATGGCACATTCCACAGGTCATATCAGTCGACTCAATCGTAATCTGCAAAATAAGTTTGGAAGTACGGCATATGCGTATGAAGAACTTATCGCGGAGATGGGTGCAGCACTACTTTGTCGCACCGCACAAATCGATCACAAAACGATTGAGAATACATCTGCGTACATTCAGTCTTGGATGCAAAAACTTCAGGATGACTCTCAGATGTTGGTTCGTGCTGCTAGTATAGCGGAAAAAGCCTATGACTATATGAATGCGGATAGCCAATTAGAAGTAACAACGGAAGAAGAGGTGGCGACACATGCGTAAAGGTACACAAAAAGGTGTGAAAGATTATGCGCTTGGTGATGGTGTCCAGGTGCTAACAGAAAAAACAAGTGATGGAATGACATCACTAACGTGTTGCCTCGAAAATCGAATGATGAGTCGTCTTCGGTCCGAGTGATGTTAGACGAAGATACAAACGTCTTTGCAGAACCGCTTCTTGCTGAAAGTGACCAAGAAGCCCGAGCGATGATTAACTATATCATCATTCCTGCTTATTCAGACATAGGATACGAGCTTAACTAACAAAAAAACTACGCCTTCCCCTCTGGCTACGAGGCGGCAAACTCTATTGCTGCTTCGGTGGCTAGAGTTTGTGGAAAGGATCAATCATGAATAAAGAAGATGCAATGTCTATCATTGAGCGGTTACAAAAAGAGAACAAAACGAACCTTGCTATTGATCGAATGATGTTAATTGCAAAGGAGATTCAACAAGAAGGCTTTAGTGAGTTTATAACCGATGTTGGATTCATATTAAAAGATCCAAAAAAACCGTTCTTATGGTTATGTTGCCAGAACGAATCAATGGTTTATTTTGAGGATGGGTTTTCTTTGTTGCATGCAAAATCGTTGGTCATTCAAGTCAAACGAGATCAAGTGAAGTTCTATTGGTTTAATGGTGATCGATTATTCAGTGAAGTTGATCCATTTAAAGCATTTGTACAGATGACTCGGAATTCTAACTTAGACCAAGAACTAAGGGCGTATTATCAAAACCGCTAATAAGAAGTGACTCAATTATAAAATACAGGTCTTCCCCTATGTCCTAAACGACGCGGCACACATTAACTGCCGCTATTAGGACAGGGTGTGGAAAGGAACTGAATGGAAACCTTATCATGCTTAGATTATGAGTTATTAACAAGAGGAGAGCAGTAAGCTTTCCTAAATAAAATCGATCAACAAATTCTTGATGGGACCTACAATCATCCGGCACTAAAGGTTATGCGTAATGTCGTCCAATTGTTTGTCGAAGACTATAAGAGTGACTTTTATCTTTTAGATCTACAGATGCTTGAAAAAGCACCGAAAAATCAACATTTCATGTGGAATGTTCCACCAAGGGGACCCCCTGTTATTTATCTAGGTACTCAAAAGAGGTTGTTTACGACTTTCATGCCCAGGTGACATTATCAAAGATTGAAGCGGTTATGTACTGTGAGGGAACGATTTTACGTGAAATTTCCGCATTTGCTAAGGTATTAGTACAAGAAAATCTGCCAGAATTGTGTTCTGTACAAAATGAATTAGACGCTGTTATGCAGTTGTAAAAAATGAGTATCAGAGTGCTTTGGTCTGAAAAAAAGGTATTTTTGGTTAGATTGACATCTTTTCGGTTATAACATTCATATATTGATGTATATACTTTTGAATATACAAATCTTATATGAGGTGATATAATCATGAAAAATCAAGGAAGTGAAAGAGATAACTCTGTACAAGGGAGGAAAAAATCGATGACGACAAAGATGCATCCGTATGGTGGAAGTCATGCACTCACGGTTCCTGCTTATGTGAAAAAAGCGCTTAATATTGATGAGAGTACAGAATTGGAAATTGAATTAAAAGATGAAGGCTTTTTCGTTAAACCAATTAAGAAACAAGAATCAAGTGTAGATCAAGAGTTTTTAGATTTCCTACAGCAATCGGATGATACGTATGGTGAGGCTACAAGGAGATTAGTTGATCGATAATGAATTATGTCTCGGAAACAGAAGTGAAACGTATCAATGCATACGTCATAACAAAGTACTCACCTGGAGAAGAAATTGGAATTAAAGAATATGGAAATCTTGATTCTGCTTTAAACCGTCCTAAAACGGATGTTTTTGGGTATGAGGCTTATCCTACATTATATCTTAAATGTGCGGCACTTTTTCATTCGTTGATTAAAAACCATGCATTTCACAATGCGAATAAACGTACAGCTTTTTGGTCATTATTGCGTATGCTGCAATTGAATAATCGAACGTTAACAGCCTCTAACGAAGAGGTCGTTAATTTCACAGTAGAAATCGCAGAAAATGATGATAAAACTGTCGATATGGAAAAACATATCTTGTATATAGCGAAGTGGATTGAGGTACATTCTAGACAAGATGATTAATAAATATCATCTTGTCTTATTATTTTTAGTTTTGTTTTTCATTTGTATCTGTGTTGCAGAGACTATCTTAAATAAAAATGCTAGTTTCAACAATAATATTTAAAGTATCGCCCTTTTTCAATTATAGGGCCAGATTATTGAAAAAATGAAAGGTGCAAAATCATGAATACAAATCATCAATTAGTGATAAGTAATTTTGAAGAGAAAATAAAAGCATTTGTTTATGCAGTTAGTGGTGAACTAACAAGTGAAGAAGATTTCGTCTTAGCAAATACGGAAATACCTACTGATACATTTAATGTATTATTGGCAAAGTCTTCAAACTTACAAGGAACATTCAAAGTTAGACAGGGGCTCGATTATTTTTCAAAAAAGGATTATCCATTTAGTGTTTGGATGGATGATGAGCATGTGAATGATGATTGGAAAAACCTTATGCAAGCATATGACTTAAAAGAGGCAGAACGTAATGTGATGATGAAACGTGAAAATACGCTCCATATTGATCAAAGGTTTTCCAATCAATTAAAAATCACCCAAGTGAAAAATAATGAAGAACTTTTAAGATATATAGAGGTGTTTATAAGCTTATTTGAAGGCACGCCAGAACAAGATGCACTGAAAAGCTATTTTAATAAGTTTTCACAAGTAAAGTTAGGTCCGGACGTTCAAATGTTTATTGGATGCATAGAAGAAATAGTTGTAACGACTGGTTTACTAATAAAAGGAAAAGATAGCTACGGGATTTATGACGTGATGACAAAGGAAACAGTAAGAGGTAAAGGGTATGGTAGTGAAATGTTTCAATTTCTTTTAAGTCAAACAAAGGATAAACAAAAGCCAGTCATATTGCAGGCTTCAGATGACGGAAAAAATATCTACAAGCGATTTGGATTTATAGATGTTGGGGAAATGGTTGTATTTGAATAAGAGATCTTCTTATTCAGCTAACGGGTGCGATTCTGCGATAAGAATTGCGCTTTTATAAATGAAAAGACTTAACTGGTTTATGGCTATTCTGTAGAGCTGAATTATGCTTAGTAAGCCTTGAACAATAAATTGTTGTTTTTACAATGTTCAGGCACATAACTTAGTTAACGCCGGACAAACACCCGAATTATTGCAACAATCAAACAAGTGTAGTATCTTTTACTTATACTGATCTTTACCTACACTGCTTTTCGCCCCCCTCTAATAGGCGCAGGGATGAAATGGAAACGATAATAACTACGGTTACATCGGATGAACCACCATGAAAAGAACACCCGTTTCAACAAAACCAACATTTCAAAGGCATTGTTAAAAACTCTTAAACAAAAGGGTTCTTTGACAATGCTTTTTTTGTTGGAAAAAACTATGTAAGGAATACTAGCTAGCACAAAAAACTCGAAGGAGGTTGAACTAAGATCAAGACGTTAAAAGATCAATCAAAAGAAAAGAATGATGGCGTTGCATTTACTGGTGAGATGGAAGACAGAGATGTTCTACTGGCTCTGTTAAAATCGGATGCGCCAAGTGATGTTACTGGATTAGTGCAAAAGATAATAAGCCTAAACTTATCAATTGGTGCAACAATCAAGAGTGATTCTGTTCTTACAGATTCTCACTCAACGGTACTTGTATTTGAAGGTGACGCAATCCAAACCATTGTCGAACACCTATACGAATTAAAAGAAGATGAGTATGAGGGAGAACAATATGAACTGTTCTTACAACGTGAAAATGAAATTGATGAGATGTACGGTGTTATTCGCAAAGTGTTAGAGGGTAAGTACGATCAGCATTCCTTCTAAAAGCCACCCTGCACACTCGTCTCATAAAGTTAACTCAAGGCATTGCTAAAAGTTCATAAACAAAAGGGTTCTTTAGCAATGCCTTTTTTGTTTTAGAAACTAGAGGAACAGACCAGGTAACACTAAATTAATTGAAGGAGAGAATAATATGATATTAAGTACCCGGAGCCAACTTGGAGAAGCGTTTGGCAGCATCGGAGAATGGAGACTCGTTTTTCTGAATACAGAGCTGCTAATCGATACGTAGAGAGGGAAAGAAAAGAGACCGGAGCTGATGATTTGTACATCGATGTTTATCCAGAGGATGGGTTCGTTGTGTATATACCTGGGCCAGTGCAACTAGAAGATCAATATAAGGTACTTCCAGAATAGATCTTGAATGCGGATGCTCCATCGCTTAACCGCTTTGTGAGTGATGTCATTGATTGGGTATTAAAACTCGCGATTCTCTTTTTGTGGAGAATCTTGATTCGTTTTTTCCGATGGTGAAGTTCTAGATAACGTGATTGATAAACTAGAAGGTTTAGAAGACACGAATTTCGTTCGAGTAAAAGACATACGTGATTGTATGGACGTTACTGACTTAGATAAGTGTCTATGGGCATGGCTAAGATTGAAAAGACGAATGATTTCGAAGCTAAAGTAATTTTCATGGAGATGAAGGTTCCCAATGAACACGTATTTGCAAGTTCGTGAAAGCTGTAAATGTCAGCTGCAGGAACTAGAAGATAAGTTTTAGCAGGCGAACATTCCTAGTCGAATCGACCGTTTAATGGAGCAATTGAGGTGTATCGAACAAACTTGGGAAGAAGCAAAACAAGCCAAGAGCCTGGGTGCAATCTTAACAACAAAAACGAATTCAAAGGCATGACTTAAACCGCTAACTCATTGGTTTTGGTCATGCTTTTTTATAATTACCAAAACAAAAGGAGAGATCAACGATGCGCATTTGCATTAATGAAAGAAAAAAGCACCTGTTAAAAAACAGTATTGATAATTATAGAACCTTCTTAGCAATATACGATGAAATCACAGAAGACCCTAGGTTAAAGAAACACGAAGAGATCTATAATTTACTAAAAACAGAGTTAAGTCATACTAAGACCATTTTGGTATCCTCTGGTAATCATAAGATCAAATGTAAGAATAAGATGCATGTCTTTTAATTAGAACACTTATTTTATGGTTAGATGATGTAACTGAGATTACCTATGGACGTAAGACGTATTCGTTTAATTAATTGTTGCAGCGATACAAACATATAACAAAAGGGCGCAACAAAACACAGCTCAACCCCTAGGAATTCAAGTGCGGTTCCATCCGCGACCAGCGGGGAGAAAAAGCGTGGCACACATTGGGTTGAATCATCTCCATCGATCCAAAGGGTTTCATATCGCCATTTCACCCGGATTTCGATGCTGATACGCAAACAACAGCCCGTCAACACGGCGCTTTCTATGGCGCAGATTCACGAATAAACAGAAAAACCTCTTCAGCGGGCCGATGGCCATCACATGGAGACGTTAACAAGAAAGGGTGAAAGGAATGAAAGGGATCGTATTTGAAATCTCAATCACAGATATTGATCAGGCTATCAGCGAAGTCGAGCGGTTGTTCGATTGGTACCCAGAACAAGAAGCGGATTGGCAGCACGTCAAACAAGAGCGAACATTTGAGCCCTAAATTCATGGTTAACGTCACAAGATGTAAATGCCGAAGTCTTTAAAATACCCGATGATAAATTATAATTAGTTAAGAGTGTCAGTAATCAAAACGCAAACAGCACAGGGAAAGGTATCTGTGACGCTCAAAGAAAGATACCAAACAACCGTTTTATTAAAGAGAAGGAAAGGATGTTACGATTGATGAATAAAAATGATGTGGTCTACGGAATCGTTTATTGAATTATAGGAACAAATTTGGGCGACAAAGCAATTATCATAGCCGATAAATCTAAGAAATTATATGAATGTTACAATTTCAACAATCCCTGTACTAAATAATGGTGATATAGTTTATTTCACACTTACTCAAGAGGGCGAAATAGACGAAATTTCTATTGATTATCTTAACACTTTCAGATAATTAAAGTAGGTAAACGAGAAACCGGTAGCAAGCTGTCGGTTTTTTTTCCGACAACAGATGAGATTCGGTTTGGAAAACCAGATCGGTCAAAAATCAAGCCAAAAGATAAAGGGGACGTCTGTTATTATATAATGGGGAAAAAATGTATACGTAAGGGGATGTCAAATATATGACTACACTAAGTTGGAATGAAATTCGTTCTCGTGCGATCGCTTTTGCGAATGAGTGGAAAAATGAATCCAGTGAGCATGCTGAGGCAAAGAGCTTCTGGGATCAATTTTTTCATGTATTTGGCGTTAGTAGAAGACGAGTGGCCACTTTTGAAGAACGAGTAAATATGCAAGAAGGACATGGATATGTTGATCTGCTTTGGCGTAGCAAGTTACTGGTCGAGCATAAGTCAAAAGGAAGGGATTTAGATAAAGCATATAATCAGGCTCGAGACTACTTTCCGGGTATCCGTGAGTCCGATTTACCTCAGTACATACTTGTTTCAGATTTTGAGAACTTTCGACTTTACGATTTAGATAATGGGGGAGAGCGAAACTTTAGGTTGGATCAATTACCCCAGAATATTGAATTATTTGGTTTTATGGCTGGATACCAAAAACAAGAAATTACTGAGCGGGATCCGGTCAACATTCAAGCAGCAGAGCAGATGGCGATCCTTCACGACAAGCTGAAGACTGTTGGATATACAGGACATGATTTAGAAGTTTATCTTGTCCGCCTGTTATTTTGTTTGTTTGCTGATGACACAGGTATTTTTGATAAGAACTACTTTAGAGACTACTTGCTCCACGAGACAAAAGAAGATGGTAGTGATTTAGGTATACATATTAGTCAAATTTATCAACTGTTAAATACATCCGTCGATAAACGCCAATCAAATCTGAATGAATCGTTGCAGGGTTTTCCATACGTAAATGGGAGATTGTTTGAAGAGCAGTTAAGAATTGCAAACTTTGATCGTGAAATGCGGGAACTTCTACTTGATACATCAAAGATGGATTGGGGGAAAATATCACCTGCAGTTTTCGGATCACTCTTCCAAAATGTGATGAATCCCGATGCACGCCGTACTCTTGGAGCCCATTATACAAGTGAAGAGAACATTATGAAAGTGATTAAACCTTTGTTTTTAGATGAACTTTGGGCGAAGTTCAAATCCATCAAAGGGAATCAAAAACGTGTCCGGTCCTTTCATGAGGATCTTTCAAAACTAACTTTTTTTGACCCTGCTTGTGGGTGTGGAAACTTTTTAATTATTACTTATCGTGAAATACGTATGCTTGAAAAAGAAATTATTCGAGATTTATTGGATGATAGGATTTTGCTAAACATCGATGATATGGTCCGAATTGACGTTGATCAATTTTATGGCATCGAAATAGAAGACTTCTCTGCACAAGTTACTCAAGTAGCCATGTGGATCATTGATCACCAAATGAATATGATGATCAGTGAGGAATTTGGACAGTATATGATTCGTCTACCCCTTCGTAGGTCTCCAAATGTTGTACACGGAAATGCATTGCTGCTTGATTGGGGGAAAGAGGTTTTAAAAGGAAGGGAAGCTTCTTATATATTTGGAAATCCTCCATTTGTAGGCTCTTCATATATGACACCAGAACAAAAAAGTGATGCAAAGCACATTTTTAAGAGTATTGGGGTCCCCACCGGACAATTAGATTTCGTTGCTGCATGGTTTATTAAGGCTGTTGACGTTATACAAGGAACAAAAACAAGGGTTGCTTTTGTTGGCACAAACTCCATTGTTCAGGGACAACAAGCAAATACTTTATGGAAATATATTTTAAAGCGAAAAGGTATGGTCATTGAATTTGCACATCAAACCTTTCGTTGGAATAGTGAAGCTAAGGGTAAGGCAGTTGTTTACTGTGTAATTGTTGGGTTTAGTAAGGATAGACATCGAAAAAAACACTTATTCACCTATCCGGATATTAATGGGGAACCAACCTTAGTTAGTGCTAGAAATATTAACCATTATTTAGTTGATGCTGAAACAATCATTATCCAGAAAATAAATGACACACTCTCGGATGTTCCAAAGATGATCAAAGGTAGCTCTCCAGTTGATAATGGAAATTATCTTTTTAACGAAGATGAAATGATTGATTTTATCAATAAAGAGCCCCTTTCTGAAAAGTATTTTCGCAAGTGGATAGGCGCTTCAGAGCTCATCAATGATAGACGTAGATATTGTCTTTATTTAAAGTATTGTCCTCCAAATGAATTGCAAAGAATGCCGAAAGTAAAAGAGTTGATGGAGGCGGTTAGAGCTTTTCGGTTAAAAAGCACTAAGAAGGCGACTGTAAGATGGGCTCAATACCCTCGTGAGTTTCCAGAAAATAGAGTCTCTGAAGATGATTTTTTGGTAATCCCTAGAGTTACCTCTGAAAACCGAGAATACGTCCCAATTGGATATTTCACAAGCGATAGCATTTGTAGTGATTCAGCTTTTCAGATACCCAATGCTACACCTTATATATTTGGTATTCTAAACTCTTCAATGCATATGGCATGGGTACGTACAATCGCTGGGCGATTAAAAGGGGATTATCGTTACTCTAACACATTGGTCTACAATACGTTCCCTTTCCCTGAACCAACAGATAAACAAGTCAAAGAAATTGAAAAACATGTTGGGATCATCTTAGATGTGCGAAATGAATATTTTGAACAAGGGAATACTCTGGCACACTTATATGATCCAATTGCGATGCCGCAAAAATTGCGAAAGGTGCATATAGCCCTAAACAATGCCGTAGATCGATCGTATGGTTTTCGAAAAGAAAAAATGGATGAAAAACGGATGGAGTTTTTAATCGATCGATATGTAGAGCTTAATCAGGGGGAATAAAACGTAATACACTTTTGGTATGTAGACAAGGTGGATAATGCAACGTTTCAGTATCAAGTAATGATGGATGATAGATGGGAGATGTATGTGAATCAAGGTATTTATGAGGATGGTATCTACTCCATAATATATAACGCTGATTTAAAAATTGTTAAGGCACAAGCCATTGACTGGAGCCAATTAGCGACTCGTCTGTCCTATTTAAGCCAGGAACATAGCGGTTCTGTAATGAGCGAGATCAAAGGGATCTAGACCTTGTTATGGTGGCTGTAGAACGCTTAGATAAGCATTTGCTTTCGTTCCTACATGGCCAAACATACTTCTCTATACTGAATGAGGTCTTGGACGAACACATTGGTTAATGAATAACAATCTATCGTACGATCAAAGGCATAATTTGCGTGTTAATCGCTAATTGTGTCTTTTTTTGGAGTGAATGAACGTGATGACAAGATTAAGTTTTCAACGATGACGCAAAGAAGAAGCAAATAACTATTAATAAATGGAGGGCTTAATAATGGCCATAACAAGTGAAATGACAAAGATAAATGACCGTTTCTTCTATTTTTTAAAGGACAAGAAGCAATTTAATTTCTTTGGGGAAATCCAGACAGATAATGAGTACTTGTCTGGAAAGGTAGCATTGACGAAGTTTGTAATTGATGATGGTGATGTATTGCTCTATCAATCCAGTTTAGCCCGATATAAGCCAATTGGCTTAAATACGTATGATCAAGGATTAACCTTTATTGGTGTCTACTACTCGGATATAGATACTTTAGTGGTAACTGATCACAGTCATGCAATAAAAGGATTGAAATTCACTCATCATTATAAAAGTTATGTAACAGATTTAAATGATGTAGAGAAAAGAACGCGGGAACACTTTCACGAAACCATTGCTAGACAGATCTTAGAAACCTGCGGAAACAAGTATCCTCATCCCAGTGGATCAGCACAATTCTAGACTTACTTATCATCGGGTAATTGTTGATAAATGGCAAAAAGATGATGCTCTAAAAGAACTTGTTCCTACTAATAGTCAGTTGTTCCTTAGATAACGCTTATTTTAGTGAGGGTAGTGCTTGTGAAGCTCTTCTGCTAAATGATGTAACGGAGATTACCTATAATCGTAAGACTTATTCGTTTAACTAATTGATGCTGCTATACAAAAATTAACAAAAGGGCGTAACAAACCAACGGAAACGGTGATTTGTTGCGCTTTTAATATTGAGATTTGGAAAGTAATTTATAAAAATCTGGAGGTTTTTGAGATGAATAAGGATATGAAAAAAGAGGTATTAGATGGTGTTAGAGACTTATTGAAGAAGAGATTTCCAAATGATAGGATTGTTTCGCATAGGTTTATTACTGAAGATAAAGGTCAATATATCATTGATTTCGGCTTAGTTTCTTAAGCTAATTTTGAACTGAAATCATATAAGAAATCCGAATTTTTAATACGGTATGAAGGATCTAGTGAAGAAGGTCACTTATATGAGCGTGATCCGTTCAAGTGGATGCCACTCAGAGAAGTTAGCCTTAATGGGGATGAAGACCGAGAAATATTTAGAGGTGAGATGCATTGCCCGCTCTGTTGGCAAGACTCGATGGAATACCGTTCAGTACCTATTACAGAAGGCTCGTGGGAAGGTGAAGAGACGCATTTCTGGGTATGTGAACATTGTCCAAGTGTGGTTTTAGAATATTTCACTTATCGCGACAGTGAGAATTTGTTTAAAGTACTAAGCTAGGTTTAGATAACGATTTATCATCATTTTAATGCGAATCTTGTTCCGTTGTAAAATTGTGATCGAAGTGATATATTTGGTTATACAGTAAGTATCACGGTTAGTATAATAGGAAGCCATAATTTGAATGGGTTGATTACAATGGAAGAGAAAAAGCATGGAACGACATTTGATCAGCTACACTCTCTGGAAGATAAGGTAATTTTCGTTACAGAAATAAGTAGGCGTAATAAGTTAAAAGAGATTGTGGAGAACTGTTTAGATGATGAGATTGAAAAGGAAGCCATTCAAAGAAAAGACGATGATGTAAGCTATGTTTCATTAACCGATTTAACATCATTTGTGCAGAGTGGCAAAGTTGAAGTAGAGTTAGATGAAATTTTACAAGCTATTAAAAATGATACTCTTGATGCGGATAGCTAGTCGCAATTGGACTAAGAGACAGAGTAATTCATAGAAGTATTAGGGGGAGCTATTGATTTAGCTCCTCCTTTTTAAGGTGGTGAAAAAATGAATTTAACTCTAGCCATGGTAACGAACCTAAAAGAAGTTCTAGACCATAAGCGGCCAATGAATTCGCACACGCTGCATTCTTTGCAGAAAGACTATATTCTTCGATGCACCTATCATAGCAATGCGATTGAAGGAAATACCTTAACGTTAAACGAGACAAAAGCAATATTAGAGGATGGGATTACCATCGGTCAGGGAAAGTCTCTAAAAGAACACCTAGAGGTCATTAACCACCGAGATGCCATTCTGTATGTCGAGAATACCAAAAACAATCAAATCACAGAGCGAGACATTCGAAATATACACGCAATTATCTTGAGAGGTATTGATGAGGATACAGGTTCCTATCGGGGTGAAGAGGTTTTGATTCAAGGTGCTTCGCATAATGTTACGCCTTCTTATTTAATCAAAGAACATATGAACGATCTCATGAATTGGTATGAGACATCTATTGCCGATTCTGAACACCCGATTGTAAGAGCAGCCATGTTACATAGCAAATTTGTTAATGTTCATCCTTTTTTAGATGGGAATGGACGCACCGGGAGATTAATCATGAATCTAGAATTAGTGCGCTGCGGGTATCTGCCGGTCATTGCAGAAGTCGAATCCCGACAAGATTATTATAAAGCGTTAGATGTAGCAGGTGAGAAAGGCGATTTCAGTCAAATTATTGACTATATTATGGAGCGAGAAGTTAGGGCGTTGGAAATGTATCTTGGCTATTCTAGTTAATTTGGAGTCAATTAAAAGGCTTGTAATATAAGGGTGGTGTAAAGATGCAAAATGAAGATAGGGGTGTACAACGAAAGTTTGAGTGGGTAGATAAATGGGCAAAAATGACTGGCGATCGTGCGCGTATTGATGCGAGGGCTAATAATACGTATATAGTCTATAAAAAGAATGATCAGTTAGTAAAAGAGTACCCTAATGGTGAAATTGTTCCTTTTACTGATAGCGATAGAAAAAAAGATAAAGAGGATACATGATGAATAAACAAGTATCTTGGCTATTCGAGTTAATTTGGTGTCAACCAAAAGCTCGTAATGTAAGAGTGATATAAAGATGTATATTGAGAGTTGCTTATAACTCTGCATATTTGCTAAGATATGAGTATAAACTAATAAAGCCCATCAGTGTGCAACCGCTGGGCAGGCAATATTAGAGGGAAGAGATTCACCTAAGAACGGTGGGTTACTAATCCTCTATATTGAGAACGGAAAAGTAGTTACCACAACTTTGGATGGTGGAAGTGACTACTTTTTTCTGTTTTCATCATTATTTTGCTTTCTTGAAATCTTATATATTAAAGTTCTAAACGTCTTTGGGGGAGTCTCTAAGAGAACACCTATTGGTCATTAATCATCGAGCTACCATCCTTACTTTGGCAGCTTTATAAGATTAAAAGTGTTGATTCTTATCAACACTTTTTCTATCCTTGTTTACATTAAATCAAAAGGGTGTTGAAAAGAAGTTAGCTGTAATTAGTTGTGGCTTTTCTTGTAAACTTGCTTATTAACCTGCATATTTGCTAAAATATGAGTATAAACTAATAAAGCCCGTCAGTGGTTGCACACTGACAGGCAGTATTAGAGGTAGTAACTAACGTAATGGTGGGTTTACTTCCTCAGATTCGTTTCCGAAAAAGAGTAGTCACCTTTACCTGTGGAGTGGTGGGATGACTACTTTTTTTCTTCGTCATTTTGGTTTTTGGCGATCGTATATACAAGCGTTCCTACAGCAGAGGATGCAACCCACCATCCTATATTAGCGTTCCCGTTTGGAATTATCTTCCCGTGGGATCTATTATAAGCCATATGTAAGGGCTTTGTAAGGGGTATTTTACGTTAAGCGAGAATAGAACAGATTCAGTGTGATTCTGAGTGATTAAGAGAGGGAATGAGTTATGTCTAAATAGTAGTTAATTACAGCTAATTAAATTAATGTTGGGGCATGATGGCATTACCGTAATTGCCTGGTGCACTGGTTAAAAATAAAGCCAATGACATTAAATAGTCATTGGCTTTATTTTTAACCCTACATGCTCGGAATAACGTCTGCGCTGCTTGAGGTATAGTTCAGTGGTTTGGATTGATGAGTGACCAAGGGCGTCACGTATGGCTGTTAGATCAGCGCCTTGCTCAATTAAATATTGAGCCGTATAGTGACGGCAAGTGTGCGCCGTAATAGGGTCTTTGCGTGACCGAACAAAGTCAAAAGGGGCTTCATAGAGTAGGTGTTTAAAGTGGCCACTTAAATAGGTAACGGAATATCGTTTGCCATTGGTTTTAGGAAATAAAGGACCTGGTGTCTACTCTATACGATATACCGCTGAATTAAAAATAGTTAAAGAGAAGGCCATTGACTGGAGCCAATTAGCGACGCGTTTGTCCTATTTAAGCGAGGAACATAGTGGCTTATGTAATGAGAGAGAGGGGGGGGAGTAGTTGCTATTTACCTAAATCATCAACCCAAAACCCTACATGTAATGAAACCCCCAAAAAGGGCAATTAGGTTAAGTACCTGGTTGCCCTTCTTAATATTCAGGATTTATAATTTCACATACCATACTAATAAAAAGAATTATTCCAATTTTATTAACTATGGTTCAATTGTACTTTTTAGATGTTAGCATGGTCACTGTTAAATTTATAACAATATTTACAAAGAAAGGAAGATTTATTCATGGGAAAAACTAAAGGGTTTATTACTTCATTTGCACTAGGGGCGGTTTTATTTGCAACCGTATTCCCACAAAGTGCAGGTGCAGAAACTATTGATTCTGATGACTTAGTAGACGGTCATATTACAGAAGAAGAATTGCAAAAAGCAAAAGAAGAGGGGGACGCACTAAGACCCCATGTTAATAGTAATCCTGATGGGACGATTGATTTTGATGTTGAAGGTGCTTTAGAAGCAGGTGTAGATGAAGACCTAGTTCATGAATCTGAAGAAGTGTATAACGAAGCAAACGAAAAGATGAGTAGTGCCACTGGTGAGTTTTCAACTCTTTCTTCGTGCGGTGGTGTTACTAGGTATGATAATCAAGGTTTCATGAGAGGGGACATTTATTTAAACTCTTGTGACGCTTCATATGCGGCCAACATTGTAGGCGGTTCAGGTACACTTAGTCAGTTAGTTGGATTTCTACCTGGTGGGGTTCCTGTAGCAGTTGCTTCTGGTGTATTTCACGGTGGATTGGCTTTCCTACTAAACCATAACAATTCAAATAACACAGGTATTGTAATTAGAATGGTTGAAGCACCGTTTGATGATCGTTCAATTCCATATTGGGTTAGAAGTCAATAATTTTTGTGCTATAATCTAAGTATGAACTTTCTTAAAAAAATTCCAAAAG
Organism: Bacillaceae bacterium JMAK1; assembly: GCA_012970285.1. GTDB lineage: Bacteria > Bacillota > Bacilli > Bacillales > Marinococcaceae > Geomicrobium_A. The sequence continues at coordinate 121,743 of JIBW01000011.1, read as the reverse complement.
CAGTGTTGCCGATTGCTTTAATTATAGTTGTCTTGACCAGTTTAATCTTAGTCTCTTTGGTAGTATTTACAGAAGGGACAGCGTATGACCACTTATCAGGTTATAATGTTGTACTGTTGATTTTAGCTATGATGATTACACTTCTCATAGGTGCTAAAAGAAAACAGGACGCAAGTTAGACCATATCTAATTAGGTATGGTCTTTTTATTCATTAGAAACCAAGAGTTGATTATTGACCTGCATATTTGCTAAGATATGAGTATAAACTAATAAAGCCCATCAGTGTGCAACCACTGACAGGCTAAATTAGAGGGAAGGGATTCACCTATGAACGGTGGTTTACTATCCTCTTATTTGAACGGAAAAGTAGTTACCACAACTTTGGACGGTGGGTGACTACTTTTTTCTTTTGTCATTATTTTGGTTTCTAGCAATCGTATATACTAGTGTTCCTGTAGCTAATGCTAAGAACAATGCTTCATACGTTACAACCATATTTACACCCCCTTCCCGATCTGTCATACAGACCTGAAAGGCAAGAGGATGTAACCCCACCGTCCAACGGTAAATGTTTCCCTGACACCTATTATAAGCCATGTGCAGGGGCATTGTAAGGGATGTTTTATAGAAAGCTAGATTTTGCCCTGTTTTGAGGTGATTTAGAGTGTTCCTGAATGAATAGGCGAGAATAGGGCTGTATTTAAAGAATGACAGCAAATTACTGGCTTATTTACGCACTGAGTGTTGACAGATTGGCAACACCGCTGTAGTATAGTAAGGGAATGAGTGAAACGAGTTAGAATTCTACGGGTATAATTACAAAGAATATTCAGAAAAATTAACTCCAAGAAAAACTTCACAGATCCTTAGTCCGTGAAGTTAACCAGTAGTATAAGAACAACCATAACCCTATAGTTTTAAATTTTTGTGTTCTCTATAAAATCTCTGTGTTTTTAGTAAAACCCTCTAACCGTCTGTCGGACCCTAACCCTCAGACGCTTTTTCAAATACAAAAAAGAAGTGCTTGTTATGAATAATTGTACGTTTTGATTCTTCTTTCATAAAGTTCTTAAAAGATTGAATCTTTGGTTTTAAATCAACAACTCGGTTTTCTTCTTCATATTCCATTGTGTACGCAAACGCCATTACTGTGTAAATCAAGCCCCAGTATCCTACAGGGCATAAAACTCTACCTACAAACCACGAATAAACAAACAATAACATCTTGTACACACCAACACCAACTGTAAGAACGAGTATCAAAAACAAGCTACCCAATCCCTCAACTAAACCACCATGCACGATACTAAGAATAAATTCTAAAATAACATTTTCCAATCAGTTCTCCTTTCTGGGTCTATCGGTGTTCTTACACTACCTGCTTCTATCAGAATACTTTAAATCTGTCAATAAGTCAAGATTTTATAATACTCACCTACATACACTTAGCCCCCTTTCAAAGTATTATAGATTCGCTGAAATAAATTATTCCTTAATTCCTTCTTACTACTCTTATTGGGGTATCTCCCTCCTTAGTGTGGCGTATATTTTCACCGATTGAAAGAGAATGTTACTACTAATTTACTTCCTACCTCTATTTTAGCGTGAACACCTCTAAAAATCTATGCAACTTGTTGTAGGTTGTTTGTTTTTATAACAACTTTCTGTGGTTAGTAACTAGGTATCAGGAAATGTATTCCAGTATTAGAGTACTACGCTTTACCCCTCTAAATCCATAACCTTTTAATGGTAAATGTACCGACAACTCTATCTACTTCCTAAATGATTAGAATTCTATGGTTATAATTGTGTGAAGAACGTATATACTATTATAACGGGGGATTGGGCACTCCTCTGTCCCGCCCAGGGGCACTTTGTAAGTGAAAAAAAATACTGCGGAGCATCCCGCTGGGGATTGCCCAGTAGTGCCCGCCACTAATAAGTATAAAACCAATGACTTTTACATAGTCATTGGTTTTATTTTTAGCCCAACGTGTTCTGAATAACGCCTACGCTGTTTCAGGTAAAGCTCAGTAGTTTGTATCGAAGCGTGGCCAAGAGCATCGCGTATTGCGGTAAGATCGGCACCTTGTTCAATTAAATATTGAGCCGTGTAATGACGGCAAGTGTGTGCCGTAATAGGGTCTTTACGTGATTGAACAAAGTCGAAAGGTGCTTCATAAAGCAAGTGTTTAAAGTGGCCACTCAAATAAGTAGCCGAATATCGTTTGCCATTGGTCTTAGGGAAAAAAGGACCCACTTTGCTATCCTCTGAAAATCCTCGTTGTCTGCGAAGTTCTTTTATAATGGACAACGCATCTTCATAGATCACAATTGGTCGTTGCTTCTTCCCTTTCCCTTCGACATCGAGAAAATACGCTTGTTCTGACGAACGCCACACTAAGCGCTCCATATCGGCATTGGCCAACTCCGCAATTCGCATCCCGGTTGATAGGAGGATCGAAAGAAGGGCGTAGGTGAAAAAGTCATGCCCTTTAAAATGCTTCAGGAGTTGTTTTACCTCGTCTGAATGCAGGTCCCGATCGACGAGTTGGTCTTTCGGTTTGGCCACTTTAATCATTTTCGTGGTAATGTCACGCTCGATCATCTCTTCTTTATACAAAAATTGCAGGAACTGCTTGATTACAACGGTATGTCGACTCAACGTCGTTGGTTTGTATTCTTTATCTCGCTCTAGGTGAAGTTGATAGGCATATACCTGGGAGGATGTTAAATAACGAATACCACCATGCTCGGTTGCGTAGCTCATAAACGGTTTCAGACTTTCTAGGTACTTCGCTTTGGTTTGTGGTGTTCGGTCTTTACCGAGCTGTGGATTTTTGTGTAAGTATATATATAGAAGAAACTCGTCTGGAATCTCACTCCAATTCACTTGATCGAACCCATTTCGGGAGAGTTGTACATATAGCTGATTATTTAAGAAGGTGTCGGGTTGATGTAACGTTAAGGCGGTTTGCTGATTGGTTGATGAGATGTCAGGTAACATGTAAATTTCATCCTTTCCATAAAGAATGTGATTTGTTAACGATAAAGGCCTACTAGGTTAACAATATAAAATCAAAAAAGTCAAGTTTTTGAAGGGGTATTCAAAAATACGAACATTTATTCGCTTCTTCTAAAAACCTAAAGAAACTCATAATTTCTTTAGGTTTTTAGTGTATCATAAATTAGGTACTCATGTAGAAGGGAAAACGATGTTGATTTTAAGTATTCGAACTAAACGGACATAAACTCCTAGTTAAAATATACTAGATATAATGATTGTGATATGATTTGTAAGTGTTAAACAATGAATTAATCATATGGAAAATTAGACGTATGTAGGTGCATGTAAGTGAATCTAATTTGCGAGAATTAACAATCTCAAGCATCCATTATCTGTAAAAAGTGATAGATTGGAGGTGGTTATTTGTATTAGGGGTACCGCCAACATTTTAACGAAAATATACGCTAAGACAATATTTGGCACAAAAAAACCGAGTCCTCCTACTTTAAGGAGTCTACCTGATAATTCGGCTTTATATTTTTAAAGATAGAAAGCATGGAAAACTAGATGATAAGTATGTAGATGTAGTGGCAATGGAAAAGGTCATCAGAAAAAATGAACTGCCGTGAAAAGTCACAGCAGTTCTTTATCTTGTCTAGAACATCTTGAATTAAGCGAGTATCTTTTAGTTACAACAAGATCCTACATTGGATTGGATTTTATTCGAAAGGGAGCTTACTTTGCAAACACCTGTTTCAGGTAGTTTTAGTTCTACTCTTTTGGCAGCTTCTCGATCACCAGAAAGGTATGCAACAATGGATCGTACTTGTTCATACCCAGTAGCCATTAGAAAAGTTGGTGCTCTTCCATAACTCTTAGCACCTACAATAAAAAAGTTTTTTTCTGGTTGTCTAAGTTCTTTTTCTCCATGTGGTCGAACCGTCCCGCAGCTATGGATATTTGGATCGATAAGTGGTGCTAATTTAGGAACACTTTCTAAAGTAGAATCAAATGTGTAGCGTATTTCCTTTAGAAACTCAAAAGTAGGACTTGAACCTGTATTTGAAATAATGTGATCAAACGGTCCAATTTCTGTTTGATTTTCATTTTTAGACACTGTTAAAAGGTAGGCACCACTCTTATCAGATTTAAAAGATTCAACAAACGTGGAAACGTGAACTTCAACATTTCCATTTGAAATCTCCTTCTCAACACGAGTACCTAATGCCCCACGTTCGGGGAGTTGATCATTACTTCCTCCACCTAAAACGTCTGTCACATTAGGTTTTCTAATAACCCAAGAGATTGTAGTTTCAGGTGCCTCTTTCTTTAATTTCACTAAATCTAGTATCGAATTTAAAGCTGAATGTCCACTGCCTATAACAAGCACGCGTTTATTTATGAATGTTTCCTTATCATCACCTAATATGTTAGGTATTCCAGAGTGAATTGTCTCGTTTTTTTGATTCATCTGTTTTAAGCCGCCTGAAATGAAGGGGTTAGGATTATGCCATGTTCCTGTAGCGTCAATTACTGCTTTTGCTTCGTATTTTTCAATGTGCAAATCTTTGTTTTCTACTTGTATAATAAAAGGGAGCAATTCACGACCATCTGTTTTAACTTTATCAATCCCCTTTCTAGAAATATGAACAACCTTACTATTTAAGTGAATGTAAGGTTTCAATTCTGAAAGAGAAGATAAAGGGTTTAAGTATTCTGAAACAATTTCACCACCATATGGTAGCTTGTTAGGGTCTGGAAGCGGAAAATGATTCTTTAGAAGTAAAGATCGTGCTGCTGAATCAATATTATATTCCCAAGAGGAAAACAGTCGAACATGTGAGTAATCTAAAAAATTTGTTCCTACTGAAGCACCTGCTTCAAACAGAATAAAAGCTTGGTTTTGTTTCACTAACTGAGCAGCAGCCGCCAATCCAATAGGGCCAGCACCAATAATTGCAACGGGTAATTGTTCATTTTTCATACTAAACACTCCTTATATCAATTTATTTTGATTTAATAATGAAACAAAAGTCCATCTTTTATGAAGATGGAGTAAGAATACAGCAAAGTTCTCTTGATAATATACGACTCATAACATCCTCATTTAGTGAATAATAACTCCAAGTACCTTTCGTTTCCTTAAAAATGAGATCTGCATTTAAAAGAATTTTTAGGTGGTAAGAGAGCTTAGATTGAGGAATATTCATTTCATCGACAAGATCACATACACAGGTAGAACCGTTTATACAAAGTAAATGTAATAATTCCAATCTTTTTGGGTCTGACATAGCTTTAAATTTTTCAGCATAAGTCACAAAGTTTGGAGAAGTACAACTGCTTTGATCCGTCACTAAAGACACAAGCAATCTTCCTTTCCTTTAATCAAAATTAGTTGATGTAATCTAATTTACTACATAAATCTTCTTCTTGCAAGCATTAAATCAAAAAAAATTGATGTAAATAATATTCGAATGAATAGAACAATCAGTATATAAGAATGCACTAATATAAAGATTGACTTATATAAAAAGAATGTTATACAATCTGTGTGGAAGGGAGTGGGGACGTTGGTAAACATGCAAAAACAAGATACAACTGACGTGGTTGCTTGTTTAAAAGTAATAAGTGATCCAACAAGATTGTTAATGTTAAAAATGATAGAGAATAATGAGTATTGCGTGTGTCAGTTTGTTGATATGTTTGAAACTAGTCAGCCTGCTATTAGTCAGCACATAAGAAAGTTAAAGCAACTTGATCTATTGAATGAAAATAGAAAAGGACAATGGAGACATTACTCGCTTAATGATAAGTCTTCACACTTTTCATTGGTTAAAGCTGTTTTAGATCAATTAGATCACGATGATCCTTCTCTAAAAGAGGCATTAAAAAAAGTACAGCCTGTTAAGTGCTAAAAAGGGGAGGAAATACATTTTGAGTTCAGTCATTTTAGCATCGACTATATTTATTTTGACTCTGGTATTCGTTATTTGGCAGCCTAAAAACTTAAATATTGGGTGGTCTGCATGTGGTGGGGCAATCTTGGCTCTTTTATTTGGAGTTGTAAGTTTCACTGATGTCATAGATGTAACGGGTATCGTTTGGAATGCTACGTTAACGTTTATTGCTGTTATTATTATTTCGCTTATCTTAGATGAGATTGGATTTTTTGAATGGTCTGCCTTACACATGGCTAGAATGGCAAAAGGTAATGCTGTCCTTATGTTCATTTATGTGTGTATCTTAGGATCATTTGTGGCAGCATTTTTTGCAAATGATGGTGCAGCGCTTATTCTAACACCTATTGTTTTATCAATGGTACGTTCACTTAAATTTAACGAGAAGATGGTTTTTCCTTTCATTATAGCAAGTGGATTTATTGCGGATACGACTTCGTTACCCTTAGTGGTTAGTAATTTAGTGAATATTGTTTCTGCTGACTATTTCGGAATTGGGTTTGTTGAATATGCAACACGTATGATCGTACCAAACTTTTTCGCCTTAATAGCAAGTGTTCTTGTCCTTTACCTTTACTTTAGAAAACAGATTCCGAAACGATATGATTATTCACAACTTCAAGAGCCTGTGGATGTGATTAAAGATCATAAAATGTTTCGTCTATCATGGTTTGTGTTAGGTGTTCTTTTAGTTGGTTATTTAGTAAGTGAGTTCTTGCATATCCCAGTATCAATTGTTGCAGGTATTATTGCAATTATCTTCTTAGTATTCGCTAGTAAAAGTTCAGCTGTTGAAACACGAAAGGTCCTAGGTGGTGCGCCATGGAATATTGTATTCTTTTCAATTGGTATGTACGTTGTCGTGTATGGACTTCGTAATGTTGGTTTGACAGACGTTTTATCTGATACCATCCAGGTAGTTGCTGATCAGGGTCTCTTTGCAGCTACGATGGGAATGGGTTTTATAGCAGCCATTCTGTCTTCTGTTATGAACAATATGCCTACGGTTTTAATTGATGCGATTGCGATTGCGGGAACTGATACAACAGGTATAACGAGAGAAGCGTTAATTTATGCCAATGTGATTGGAGCGGATTTAGGTCCGAAAATCACGCCAATTGGTTCATTAGCCACTTTGTTATGGCTTCATGTCTTAACACAAAAAGGCGTCAAAATATCTTGGGGGACGTATTTCAAAACAGGTATTATCATCACGTTACCAGTATTGTTTATCACTCTAATGGGTTTATATCTATGGTTACTAATAATTCATTAAAAGAAGGAGCAAAATACGATGTCTAAAAAAACAATTTATTTTCTCTGTACAGGAAACTCTTGCAGAAGCCAAATGGCAGAAGGCTGGGCAAAAGAGTACTTAGCCAGTGAGTGGGATGTGTATAGTGCAGGGATTGAAGCACATGGATTAAATCCAAATGCCGTAAAAGCAATGAAAGAAGTGGGCGTTGATATCTCTAATCAAACGTCTGATATCATTGATACAGAGCTGTTAAACAACGCAGACTTTGTCGTTACATTATGTGGTGATGCAGCAGACAAATGTCCGATGACTCCTCCACACGTGAAACGTGATCATTGGGGATTTGATGATCCGGCTAAGGCTGAAGGAACAGAAGAAGAGAAGTGGGCATTTTTCCAACGTGTGAGAGATGAAATAGCAGAACGTATCAAGCATTTCTCTGAAACAGGCAAATAATTTCTGGTCGAGGGAGTAATACCCTCGGCTTAAATTTCCAAGTGTATATAAGTAAATTATTATATAAGGGGTTGTTAATATGTCGGAAAAACATAAAGTGATTATTGTAGGGACAGGACCAGCTGGACTAACAGCTGCTATTTACTTAGCAAGAGCTGACATGAATCCTTTGGTTATTGAAGGACAGGAACCAGGAGGTCAATTAACACTTACAACTGAGGTTGAAAACTTCCCTGGATTCATCAACGGCATTACTGGACCCGAACTAATGGATAATATGCGAAAACAAGCTGAACGATTTGGTGCGACGTTTAAAACTGGTTTCGTCACTAATGTACAAACTGAATCAAGACCATTCAATTTAACTATCAATGGGAAAGAAGAGATTGAAGCCGAGACGATTATCATTTCAACAGGTGCATCAGCTAAGTGGCTTAACGTACCTGGTGAAAAAGAGAATTTCGGAAAAGGAGTCAGTACTTGTGCAACCTGTGATGGATTTTTCTATCGAGGTAAGAAAGTTGTCGTTGTTGGTGGTGGGGATTCAGCTATGGAAGAAGCAAGTTTTTTAACGAAATTTGCAGATGAGGTTACCGTTATTCATAGACGGAGCGAGCTTCGGGCATCTAAGATTATGCAAAACAGAGCTAAAGAAAACAATAAAATAAAGTGGGCTCTTAATAAAACGACCACAGAAGTTCTTTCAACAAACGGAAAGGTCTCTGGTGTAAAAGTCGTTGATAATAGTACAGGTAAAGAAGAGCTAATAGAAACGGACGGGTTTTTCTTAGCGATAGGTCATACACCGAATACAGCCTTTTTAAAAGATAAGGTCCAACTTGATCAAAGCGGTTATGTAGTTGTCGTACCTGGTACAACAAAAACATCAATATCGGGAATTTTTGCTTGTGGAGATGTACAAGATGTGACTTATAAACAAGCAATAACAGCTGCTGGTACAGGATGTATGGCTGCATTGGATGTTGAACACTATCTTGAAGGAGAGATAACACTGGATTGGAGCCAGTCTCTATCATAATTTATAACTAACTATAAATGGAGGGCAAGATCATGAAATCCTATCAAGAATTGATTCCTAACCGAGTGTATATCGGTGGTGCTGCAAGTGCAGAAGAAGCGACAAAGACACATGATCTCGGAAAGGTTTTTGATCTAAGAGCTGAATCGTTAGACGAGGATAAGACGGGTAAACGTGTGCATTTACCCATTATTGATGATAAAGAGAACCAGGATGAGTCAGTGAAGATCGCTATTAATACTGTTAAAAACGCTTATGATAATGATGAGAACATTTTCTTTCATTGTTCAGGTGGAAAAAATCGGACTGGAACGGTTGCGATTGGTTTGCTTCTTGAACTAGGGTTGGCTGAATCTATAATAGAAGCAGAAGAAAAAGCTGTTTTAATTCGTTCTGAGATTTCCGTTAAGCAGGAAATGAAGGAAACGCTAGGACGATTATATAAAAGATAAGAAAAAAGATTGCGTTTTTCAAACATGAAATAAAAAAAGATTAAAAACGTACAATTTAATATTGATTTTTTGGTTTAGATCTCTTTAAATTATTTCTATAGACATAAGATTTAAACTGAGGGGTTTTTTATAGCTATTTAAGGTGAGCATAGCCATTCCTAACGTTTCGCAAAATTGAGGGCTTAGTAGGTTAAACTCGTGATCGAATCCTCTCAACCGCATAATCAATTTAATCTAAGAGTATCAAGGCTTTCTAAGCTTTGATACTTTTTTATTTAGTTAAAAGGGCTTGAGTAATTAAATATAATATTATATTATATTGGTTATAAATATATAGATTTATAAAGGATTATAATCATTTATGATACACTAAAAGCAATCATTAGATTAAGGAAGTGACTGTATGGAACGAGAAATCATGACGGTAGCTCAAGTAGCTGAATACTTACAATTAAGCCAAGTCACTACATATAAACTAGTGCAAGAAGGAAAGATACCTGCCTTTAAAATCGGTAATAACTGGCGTGTGAAGAAAGAAGATTTAAGTGAACATATTGAGAAACTAAAAAGAGGGGAACGACTTTAAAATGAACTACCTTTTACTGTTTGATTGACTTTCGTGAGACTCGGGGGTCATTACAAAATTCAAACAGAAAGAGGGAAAGTAGTTTATGAATGTAACATCTTTAAAGCAACAATGGTTTGGCAATGTGCGGGGAGATGTCCTTGCTGGAATTGTGGTGGCACTTGCATTAATTCCTGAAGCTATTGCTTTTTCTATTATTGCAGGAGTAGATCCGATGGTTGGTTTGTACGCGTCATTTTGTATTGCGGTAGTCATCGCTTTTGTAGGAGGTCGTCCAGGGATGATCTCGGCGGCAACAGGTGCTATGGCTTTACTAATGATTACGTTGGTAGCAGATTATGGATTGGAATATCTATTAGCTGCAACCATACTAACGGGGATACTTCAAATTGTATTTGGTGTCTTAAAGCTTTCACGATTTATGAAATTTGTTCCTAGATCGGTTATGGTGGGATTTGTTAATGCATTGGCTATTTTAATCTTTACAGCACAGATACAACATTTTGTTGGTGAGACGTGGATTATGTATGCTTTGGTGGGATTAACACTAGCGATTATTTACCTTTTTCCATTAGTAACAAAAGCAGTACCATCAACCTTGGTGGCTATTATTATTGTAACGGCTATCGTAGTTATTATGAATGTTGGAGTAAGAAACGTAGGAGACATGGGAGCATTGACTCAAAGTTTACCTGTTTTTGCTCTGCCTAATATACCGATAAATTTGGAAACTCTAATGATTATTTTTCCGTATTCATTAGCGCTTGCTATTGTAGGGATATTAGAATCACTTCTTACAGCTAATATTGTTGATGATATGACAGATACTGAAAGTAATAAGAATAAGGAGACCCGAGGACAGGGTATTGCGAATATTGTTTCGGGATTCTTTGGTGGTATGGCTGGATGTGCCATGATTGGTCAATCAGTCATTAATGTAAAATCAGGAGGAAGTGGACGTTTATCAGCATTGGTTGCAGGAGCTTTCTTGATGTTCTTAATTTTAGTTTTGGGGAACATTGTAGTACAAATTCCGATGGCGGCTTTAGCTGGTGTAATGATTATGGTATCTATAAGTACATTTGATTGGAGTTCTATCAAAAACCTGAATCGAATACCGAAATCAGATGCGTCTGTAATGGTGGTAACCGTTGCGACAGTAGTCATTACTCATAATCTTGCATACGGTGTGTTAGCAGGTGTCGTGCTGAGTATGTTTTTCTTTGCTTCTAAAATGTCTAAAGTGACTGTCTATACGAGATATGATGAAGAGAATGATAAACGTTATTATAGGGTACGTGGACAATTATTTTTTGCTTCAGTAACTGATTTATTAAATTCCGTGGATTCCAATGAGAAAGTAACAGAAGTCGAAATTGACTTAACAAAATCTCATTTATGGGATGATTCCGCAGTAGGTGCTTTAAATAAAATTGAAGCTAAATTTAATAGGAACAATGTAAAAGTAACGTTTAAAGGATTAACTGCAGATAGTGCGAGACTTCTTAACAATATAGGTGGACTTTCTAATGGATCGGGTCATTAAATTATTGGAAGTAGGGGATAACCATGTTCAAACATATTCTTATAGCTACAGACGGTTCTGATAATGCTAATCGAGCAATTGAAAAAGCAGTAGAAATGGTCGAGCCTTATAAAGAACACGTGAGTATGGATTTGGTATATTGTATTGATGGCGATACTTCAAAAAAAGATATTCTTAAGTACGGAGACGCAGAACTTGCAGACATTAAAAGAAGAAAGATGTTTGCAAATAAGCTATCTTATTTAGAAGATCAAGGCATCAAAACAGAAAATGTATTTCTTCACGGGGAACCTGCCAAAACCATTCTAACTCAATTGGATTCAAAGCCATATGATTGTGTAGTAGTTGGTAGTCGAGGAATGAATGAATTTCAAACCTTAATTTTAGGAAGTGTAAGTCATAAATTAGCGAAGTACGTAAAGATCCCTTTGTTAATTGTGAAGTAACACTTAAATATAGAATGTTAGTTGAGCGATTTAATAGGAGCATGACGCTAATGAGTGTATGATAGTGTGCATGTTTGAAGGAGATAACCCGTCTCCACGGTATTGAGGCCTTAGTAAGGTTAGACTCCTCTCAACCATATTTCGGTAGTACCAAGGCTTTAGAGCTTTGGTACTATTTGTGTATATTTTAAAGTACTATTAATAATTAATATACAACCCCAAGAGGAAAACTAATCGAATATCGTAGTATATTTGCTATGATAAAAATCTGTATAATAAAAGGGAGTCTTTCTTGTTTCAAGCACTAAAATTTAATTAATATTTAATCCGAGATTAAATCCTATCGATAGAGTGATTATACTTCCTATGATTGAGAGGATAATATAAAATGATCCCGTTTTATAAGATTTCTTTCCTAAGTAGTTCAACTACTTCAATACTAAAAGTTGTAAAGGTTGTAAAGGCCCCTAAAAAACCAATGACTATAATTAGAAATTAGTTTAAACCAACAACATTTAGGCATTTTAAAAGTGGAGCATTTCACTTATAGATTCAAATTCAAATATACATTATCAAGATCGTCTTGTGTCATCCCAATGTAAGCTAGAGTAACGCTTGGTGCTGAATGGTTAAACAATTTTTGAAGAATCGAGAGGTCCACCCCAGATTGATAAGCGTGGTAACCAAATGTTTTTCGTAATGTGTGAGTCCCAATCCTTTCTTTTATTCCTATGGCTCTTGCTGCTTCATTAATAATTCGATAGGCTTGTTGTCGCTTTAATGCTTCTTTCCCTTTCCTGGAACGAAATAACGGCTCATTTTCTTCGTAATCTCTTGTCATCAGGTACTCTCTGATTGCTTTTTTTGACGTATCGCCAATAGGGAAATCTTTCATTTTTCCTGTTTTTACTTCACGAAGCGAGATTCGATCCTTAATAATATGCTTTTCATCAATCACATCACCAACTCTTAACTGAAGTAAATCGCTAATCCTTAGTCCAGAATTAATTCCTACATTAAAGAGACAATAATCCCTTATATTTGTAGACCTTAAAATTTTCTTGATTGCACTAATCTGTTTTCGGTCCCGAATGGGTTGAACATACTCCAAAATAACTCCTCCAAAACTATGATCCTTACTGTATACTATTATATAATATGTATGATTCAAAAAGTGAAGAAAATGACAAGAGAAAGAAAACGTTGCAAAAACCTTTATCTATCAAGGTGTTTAAGATTTTCATGAATGATACAAAAGATAGTTATGTATCATTCGGAAAACCACTTTTTTCAGGGAGGAGTTTTTTATTTTGTATGCTCGAGTAAGAGAATTACTAACGTCAGAGGAACGGAAAACGTATATGACCATTCCGACTGAATTAGATGAATGGTCCTTAGGTACATTCTTCACGCTAAGCCAACATGATGTAGATGTCATCTTTCGTCATAGAAGAGACTATAATCGTTTGGGTTTTGGTGTACAACTTTGCATTATCCGATTTTCAGGGTGGACGTTATCTGATATAAAAGAAGTTCCTTCATATGTTATCTCTTATATTGCTAAACAGATTAAAGTGGACCCGAATGAATTTTCAAATTACGCCAAACGAGAAGCAACTAAATATGAGCATTTGGTAGAAATCCGTAAGGAGTATGATTATCAATCCTTTACCCTGTCAAAATATCGTCAACTTTCTAGACTACTATTCGATGATGCTATGGCTAATGGAAACCCGACTCACCTGATACAAATGGCCATTCAGATCGTTCGGAAGTGGAAAGTCATTCTACCAAGTATGGCCACCATTGAAAGAGCAGTCTGGGAAACACGAAAACGGACGGAACAACATATTTTTCAACACTTTAATGACTCCCTAACTTCATATCAACTTAAAAAGTTGGATCGCTTACTATTTCCAATGTCTATTGATAGTGGGAAAACATATTTATCATGGTTAAGAGAGATTCCAGGTCAATCATCACCTGATGCTTGTTTAAAAGTAATTGAACGACTAGAATACATTAAAACTCTTCAACTTACTGTAATAACTGAGTCAATACACCCTAATCGTTTACGACAACTATCTAAAATAGGCGCTAGATATGAACCCCACTCCTTCCGACGATTCACCAAAGAAAAAAGATATGCAATATTAGTCGCTTATCTACTTCATCTGAACCAAGACTTAATTGATCAAGCATTTGAAATTCACGACTGACAAATCCTGACCCTTCAAGCGAAAGGACGAAGAGCACAAGAGGAACTGCAAAAGAAGAACGGAAAATCAGTAAATGAGAAAGTCATCCATTATGCTCGGTTAGGAGAAGCACTTATAAAGGCACGCGAAGAAAAGCTGGATCCTTTCACAGCCTTAGAAACCATCATGCCATGGGAAAAGTTTGTTACTTCCATTGAGGAAGCGAAAGACCTGTCTAGACCGATCAATTATGATTATCTAGATCTTTTAGAAAGTCGCTTTTTTTACCTAAGAAAATATACGCCGACTCTATTAAGGGTCCTTGAATTCCGTTCGACAAAATCGAGTCAGCCATTAATGAAAGCGTTAGATACTATTCGTGAAATGAACGAAACGAATAAGCGCAAAGTACCAGAAGATGCCCCCTTGGATTTTGTATCTAATCGGTGGCAAAAGCATGTCTATGAAGAAGACGGGACGATTAATCGGCATTATTACGAAATGGCCGCACTAACTGAGCTTCGAAACCATGTAAGGTCAGGAGATATTTCCATCGCCGGGAGTCGACAACATAAAGATTTTGAAGAGTATCTAGTTTCCAAAAAAGAATGGGAGATTGCATCTTCAACGAATGCAACAAGGATTGCTGTTAGTCCGTCCGTAGATGATTATCTTGAAGAAAGACGACTTTCTTTGCTAGAACGTATTCAACACGTAAAAGAAAATATCCATGAATTAGAAGGCGCCAATTTGACCAATGGAAAACTTCACATTCAACGGCTTGAAAAAGATGTCCCGGAAGATGCCAGAGCATTCAGTGCATCCCTTTATCGTCTACTTCCACGTATAAAATTAACGGATTTATTGATGGAAGTCTCCAATTGGACAGGGTTTGATAAAACATTTATTCACACGTCTACAGGGAAACCTCCACATCAAGAAGAGCAATCTATGGTACTGGCGACACTAATGGCTATGGGAACAAATATTGGACTCACAAAAATGGCGGACGCGACACCAGGAATCACCTATCGACAAATGGCAAACGTTGCACAATGGCGAATGGATGAGGATGCTCTGAACCGAGCGCAAGCTACACTTGTTAATTTCCATCATAAAATGGCATTATCCTCATTTTGGGGCGATGGCAGCACTTCATCTTCTGATGGAATGCGTGTGCAAGTTGGTGTTTCTTCTTTACATGCAGATGCTAATCCTCATTATGGTTCTGGAAAGGGAGCGACCATTTATCGATTCACAAGTGATCAATTTTCAAGTTTTTACACCAAAGTGATTAATACAAACGCTCGTGATGCCGTTCATGTCATCGATGGATTATTGCATCATGAGTCGGAGTTGAATATTGAAGAACATTACACAGATACAGCTGGTTATACGGATCAAGTATTTGGTTTATCTCATTTGCTTGGATTTCGCTTTGCACCAAGACTACGCGACTTATCTGATTCTAAATTATATACGATGGATGTATTGGAACATCCTCACGAAGTAAATGATCTTTTCAGAGGGAAAATTAACACCCAAATTATAAGAGATAATTTTGATGATGTATTACGTTTGACGCATTCAATACGGGAAGGGACGGTTTCTGGATCCCTTATAATGGGTAAGCTCGGCTCGTATGCGAGGCAGAACAAAATATCAACATCACTGAGAGAAATCGGAAGAATCGAGAAAACGATTTTTATACTTGATTATATTTTAAATGAATCGTTGCGGCGACGTGTACAACGAGGGCTGAATAAAGGAGAAGCCATGAATGCCTTGGCTAGGGCCATCTTCTTTGGAAAGCATGGAGAGTTACGAGAACGGGCTTTACAAGATCAACTGCAAAGAGCAAGCGCTTTAAACATTATAATCAATGCAATTAGTCTTTGGAACACCGTTTATCTTACAGAAGCCATCAATCAGTTAAAGCAAAACGGAGAATTAGATGAGAACTTGTTAGCTCATGTATCACCTCTTGCGTGGGAGCATATTAATTTCCTAGGGGAATACACATTCAAATCCAATAGTAAAGCCGGTCTACAGCCTTTACCTTCATTAAATATAAGAAAAGCCGGATCTCCTTAGAGTAGGAGAATTCGGCTTTTTAATTCCAAATATTGTCTTAGCGTATATTTTCGTTAAAATGTTGGCTCTACCCCTATTATGACTAAAAACAGGTGGTTGAGATACTTGATGTAAGATACAACTCCGTTATGGAGTACATTCGACAAGGGATACTCAACCCAATCCGAACAACAACTGTACATGGCCCTTTTAATAATCTATTTCGACCTGATGAAGTTCATGACTTAGAGTAGCGTACCGAGGACGTATTATACATACGAGACTATTAGTAATACAATTAGATAATGGTGAGATGCATACTATTAAGAAACAAGAATTAAGGAAAGATGTTCCTTGGCCCGAGCGTTTGTCATCATCAGAAAAAGTCATTACAATGACAATACCTGTTCCTGATGAGGTAGAAGAGGATATGTACAGTCGCATGCAACGTCTGATAGAGGGTGTTGGAGGTAACAACGTGAGAGACGTGATCTCAAGAATGTTTATCTGTTAAAAATAAAGTATTGTAAATATCATGCCACGATGAATGATTACGATCAATTGAAGTTTTATTGTGATGATAACGATATAATGTATCGAGATAATAAAATTTGGATAGGTAATTTTTAATAGGTTTTTCTTGTGTTATATTGAAATTTAAGGTAAGATATATGTAATAAGTCCTTGGAGAAGAAATGTCTTGAGCAGAAAAATAAGCTCAAGGCTATTTTTTTTGCCCAATATCGAGCGTCACATGATGTTAGATGAGGGAAAAATCAATTGTAATATAAATGCAACATTAGCTAAGTTGAGTGCATTAACTGTAAATTAATGTAATATTACGGTGTGTGAAATTTTTAGTTAAAGCCTGCTAAATCAAGTTTCCCTTTACACATCTATATAACAACTGAATTTTCAACTAATTATATTAAGTTTAAATTGCTACTTATTTACATTTTTATTATTGGCACTTTTGATTTTCTCTTCCATGTTTTTGTTGTCTTTATTATAATTGATTAGACGTTAAAAACTAGTTATTAAGGTTGTATTATTTTAAAAATTGTCTAGGACTTTAATTTCATATAATAGGAGGGTTATCATGTTAAAACAATTACACAATGAAGTCAATTATACCTATATCTATTTTCAATTAAAACAAATGGGGGAACGTTACGGTGCAGCCAAGTTGAGTAATGAATCCGATTTTCAACCAGAGTCTATTCGTCGAATCTTTCAAAAAATGATTACTATTCGTAAATTCAATCCTGAATTTTCAGATGATCAAGTTATACAGACTGCAATCAAAGAACATCGGAAAACCTTGCTTCAACGTACGGTTAATGATATTGAAAATAATCCAGAATTAGCCCGTAAACTCGGGATTCTCAAGGAGGTAATCTAGCTTTGGAAGGTTCGATGAATCAAAACCAATACAAGTATCAACGAAGAATCGTAGGTGGGGAAGAATATGACTTTTTGAACCATCTGTTCGAATCACCTCTAACCACTAAAGCTGCTTATTCCAAGCGGCGGCCAAGTCAGATCTATACGTCCAAACTTCACAAGGATGTAAAATCATGACGAAAAAGTTGACGGTTTTAACGATCCTTGCCGTTCTTATTGTGTCGGTCGTTGGCGGTGTGTTCTATGTAAATGCCCAAGCCGTAACAGGTACGACTTACGACGAAAGACCCATCGGGCTAAATAATCCGATCAAAGGATCACCCGCTGCACCGATTACGGTCACAGAATTTGGTGATTTCATGTGTCCCGCATGCTACACCTTTCAGTCGGACATTATGCCTGAATTAGAGCCTTACATAGAACGTGGCCAGGTTCAATTTCAATGGGTGAACTTGATGTTGTTTGGCCAAGAATCCTTACTTGCCGGTTATGCGTCACGATCGGTATACGATCAAGCGCCTGAAACGTATTGGGACGTGCATGAAGCTTTATTCCAGACGATCCACCACTCACAAGAACCATTAACAGAAGAGCGTTTAAGTGCGCTTATTGAATCGATGGAAACGATTGATACAGAGACCTTTGAGGATGATCTTTCTAATCAACGATTGTTTGGAGATTTGGAACAAGATGCACTCCTTGCAGAAACTTTTGCCATCGATCGCACACCGACTGTTTTTGTTAATAATCGCAAAATCGATGATCCATTCGATGTAAATCAACTGATTAAAGCCATTGAACACGAATTATAAACCAATGAAATCAAGAATCGAAAGGGGAAGTCAACGTGAGTATTTTCGCCTTTTATAGTGCTAATCCGTCCGATACATTAGTTCAGTTTCATCGTTCCTTACCTCGCTTTCCAGATATGCAAAAATTGGTTCGACAATTTTACGTGACCGATGACAGTCATCGATATTACCTGAACGGAAAACGGACAATGCAGCGTAAACAAGCCAATGATCATTATATGTATGTGGAGTTAGATGGGGAATACGAGAAGATGCCAAATGCATTCTTCCAATACATGAACACGCACATTACAACCGCCTCCTACATCATGCATGAGCACACGGTTCCCAAACGAGAAGTAATCGACTTTCTAAAACGTCTCAAGTCTCGAATCAGTGATTACATTGTCACCCTAACGGTAAAGCTTTCTTCTGAAGAACGAATAAAACAACGTGTGAAACAACAGGAAATTTCAGAACTCCTAAGAACGTTGAACCAACGTGTTCTCAGTCAAGAAGAGCGAACGATTGTAGAAGAAGAATTGGAACGACGGCTTCATCAAAACGAAAATGTCAATCCTTACGAATGGTTGTTCGAAGAGAAGGAGATTCACGATCAGATGGTACTCTTGCAGGGGGCCGTTGAACGAGGCGACTCAAGGATTACGAACGATCTATTAATGAAAGATGACTACGAAGATTGGGTGTCACGCCCGCACTGGACAGCCAGAATTACGAAGCTTGCCAAACGCTTTGAAGGATTGTATACCCTATCTGGAGGTGAACCCACACATGACGATGACGCTTATGTCCATATCCGAGGCGATAATCTCGGCCAAACGAAAATAGACGTCCGATTCAATAAAGAACCAGACGTCACCGCGCTTAGCTGTAGTACTTTTGCGAGGACAACAGCTAAGACTCTAAAGTCCCGGACCGACTCTCTTGCAGGAGAGTTGGCGTCGGGCATTGCCAAGTTGTTCGGATTGCAGTCCAAACATAGGCAATAACACAAGTGGTTTGGGAAGAATCCCGTACCCTTATTCAAATACGCTTATTTGTCGTATTTGTGTACATCATTATACCCTGTTTCACCCTTGTTTCAAACCACATTTTCTGACAGAACATGTCGAAATGGGGGCTATTTAAGATGTCAATTTGATAAAGGAGGCCGCGATGACCGCACCGACGCACCAATTAACCGGGGTTTTCTTTGGGTTGCTCACGATGACGGGACTGAATCTGTTTGGTCTGATCAATGGCCAACTTGAACATGTGATTGTCTTTTTCTTTTTCTTATTATTTGGCTCATTACTGCCTGATTTGGACACGCCAAAGTCCAAACTCGGTCGACGATTCCCGTTTTTCTTGGTGAGTTATCCGTTGTATTGGCTATTTGGCCATCGTACCTGGACGCATTCGTTCATGTTTGTCGGGATTTCATTCGTGCTAAGTCTCGTCATTTGGGGCGTATTTCCGCTTCCCTTTTACGTGGTCTTAGGTCTGCCAATCGGTGTCTTATCACATGTTCTAGGCGATTACTGCTTTGATTCCGGTGTCCCACTCTTTTATCCGTTTTTGAAGCGTCGCTTTCAATTTGTGGTGACGGCACGGACCTCACGCCGAGGGGAGGTGAGTGTTTCGGAACCCCTGGTCGCTTTGGGGTTATTGCTTCTCAATGTTGGCTTACTGCATCACTACTTTATGTAACAGGAGGTCGATGACATGTCGACACAAACGTCCCAAGTGGGATTAATCAAGCAGAAGTGGGTACTTGGTGTATCCGCAATGGTCGTGGCCATTGTCTTTATGGCGATCATGACCACGCAAACGGGCTATGCGTCCATTCGTGTGGAAGGCAATGTGAATGCGTTGAATGACGCTGCACGTGGATGGGGAGGCACGATCCTGAATACCTTACAAATCTTTTTTGGTGTCTTTGCGGTGGCTTTAACCGCTTACTTAGGCTTTATCTTCTTTTCTAGCCAAAGTTCCAAGCGCCTCTCGGACATGAAAGGGTGGATTGCGGCTGCACTATTCGCCTTCGCCTTTGCATTTCAAGGACACACGATCGTCAACTTCCTTGTCGGTGTCTTCTCATAAGACGATGGAAGTCGCAAAAAGAGCTACAACGATCGGAGTCATTCTCTTAGCGATCCTGCTCGTTTTTCGTCCAGAACTTATTCAGGCAAGTGATGGTTTTAAAGTGATTAACTCCATGTCTGAACTCCGTGGCGGTATTCATGATTTAACGGCAACGTTAGTGTCTACGCTACGGATCATCGGTGGGGTCACGGCTGTGCTGCTCTTGGGCTACGTGGCTTTTGAAATTCTCGTCAAAGATGGGCAGTTGGGGGACGTGAAAGTCTGGGTGTGGACGATTCTTATAGCCACATTGATTACCTTTCAGGCTCCCATGCTCGTCAATTGGATGGTCGGCGTCTTTGGCCGATTGTAAACGAAAGGATGGTGGTTTCATGGCTTATGGTGAAAACCACAAAATTACGTATGAAACGGACTTTAAAGAACGGTGGCTTTGGAATTTTTCTGCCCGTGAGTTGCTATGGATTGCGTTAGGCATTTTCTTGGGATACCTGTTGTTTCAGGTATTCCCGGCTTTGCCGATTGATCATGTGGTGTTTGCGCGCGCCCATCTCGTTCTCCCGTTGCTCGTTTGCTTATTGTGTGGGTATTTTCAAAACCCAAAGACGAACTTGACCTTGGCCAAGGATCTATTCGTGAAGGTCCAATTACGCCAACGGCAACGTGCCTTTTATAGCTTTCGTCCGTTTCCGAAGAAGGAGGAGGAGAAGTAATGGGCATGATCTTGATGTTATTGGTGTTCGCATTCCTTGGCTTTCTCTACTGGAAAGCGTCTAAAAGCGAGAAACAAGATGAACAAACTGTAAAACCCGACGAAGGGCAAACCTTATTAGAATTCTTAACCGGCGACGTGGATCACATCTATGACAACGGGATTATTCAACTCAAGGATCAGACCTTTGCCTGCATGATGGAGGTTGGGGCAACCACCTCTACGCTAAATACCGATGAAGAAAACAATGCCATTTGGTACGCCCATCGCTCTTTTGTCCATAAAGTGCCGTATGGCTTACAAGCCTCTCTTTATTCGCAGTCGCTGTACATTGACATGAAACCCTATGTCGAAGCGTATCGCGACCAAGTGAACGCTCATGAACGCGATGTTGATCTAACGCCAGAACTGATTGCCTCGGGCGAAGACGTGGCGCAGTTTTTGGAAAGTTTTTCAGACCGAAAAACCCGTGAAAACAAGTACTACATCATTTGTCGCGTCAATCCAGAACAAGTGGAAAATGAGAACCAGATGCGTACCGGTCATTACCAATTGGATGCGGCGATTGGGAAGGTGGGGAACGCGACCGGGATTACCGGGGAAGAAGCGTACGAAGATGCGCAAGGAAGACTGGATGAGATCGTAAACATTGCTCATGGGGAGTTTTCTAAGATGGGCTGTCGCCTGCTACGGTTAAACAAAGAAGGCATTTATCAATTTGTGTATCAGTTCTTCAACCGGGAGGTATCGGCCGAAGTGAACCTGGTGAATTTACGCAAAGCCGGGGTTTTTGATGAGAATAAAATTAGTGTAACACCGTCTCAAGGTGCCAATTTCAAGCCGTACAACCCTCAACATGAGGTCACAACACCGTAGGAAGGAGGAGTTCCATGTTTAAACGCAACCATAAGAAGCATAAAAAGAAAGTCGCCCAAGTCGTTGAGCAAGAACAAAAAGACTTTGAAGAAGCGTTGGAACTTTTGGTTCCTTCAACGCTCATTGAGACGCTGCCTCGGGATGAAATCGACACGCTAGCAGAAAGCAAAGCCACGTTTAACAACTATTATGTCGAAGTGGGAACCCAATCTCGTCACCGACGGTACTTTACATCGCAGTACATTCAGAAGTTTGGAAAATACAGCAATGCGACAATGCTTGATCCGTTTCTCATTGGTGAATTTGGCAAAGGGGATACGGACATTTGTATTCACCTCAAAAAGTTGGATGACCGGGCCACACTCGACAAGCTCAATCGTAAGATTCGTGGCCAAGAATCGGATTTAATGATGAACGATGCGGATTCTGGCCGGACGATGGACGTCACCGAAGCCTTACGTGACACGATGAGCAAACGTGAACGTATCCGTCAAAAGATTGAAAGCAACATCCAAGTAAGTATCCAGGTGCTTACGAGTTCCAATGACATTGACGATTTAAATCGTTATACGAACACCATGAACCGAAACGTGTTAAACAACGACATGATGATGGGGACGCCTGACGGAAGGCAACTGAAGGCATTGAAGAATATGTTGCCGTTTACGGCCAATCCGTTTATCAAAGAGCATTGCATGGCGTTGGAAACGACGAATGTCGCGGATCTGTTTCTTTTTGGGAACGGGACATTAAGCCACAATGACGGGATTGTTCTAGGCGATGATCATTTAGGACGCCCGTTGTACTTTGATAACTTCCATAAGGACATGGAGAACTACAACATGATCATCTTTGGACGATCCGGGGCAGGAAAGACGTTTACGACGGAAGTCTTGACGCACCGCTCTGCACATATCGGTCTAAAAACGGGCATCGTTGATCCAAAAGGGGATTATCGGCGTTTCATCAAAGCGATGGGATGCCCTTATTTTGATCTGTCTAGTCCTACGGGGCATCGGATCAACATCTTTGATGTCGACATCGAAGAACATACCGATCCTGAACGAGAAGGGCAATTGTATGTGAACATTGATGAAGGCGTCCAGGGCGCAAAAGCGCTCATCTTTCGAATGATTCGTGTGAATGAGCCAGAGAACAGTTCGATTTTAACGGCTACTGCTCGGGCGATGATTGATCAAACCATTCGTCAGTTGTATACCGATCGCGGCATTACCCGTGATCCAAACAGCATTTACGATTACGATGCGGCCAAGGCGAATAGCGAGGGCGCCTTGGAGAACGGCCAAGACATGAATCTAACGACACCTTATAAGAAAATGCCTCAACTCAGTGACTTTTACGAAGCGTTACGAGCCAAAACGAACAATGCGGAAGCTCAGACGATCGCAGAAGTCACTTTTATTTACACCCGAGGGGGCGGGAGTGAAGTTAGCTCCATTTTTGATACGCAATCGTCCACCTTTAACTTGAGTCGTGCGCCGATTTTTGGGTTTGGGCTTTCGGGGTTGGATGAACAAATGAAAAAGATTGGAATGTTTATTGCGACGAAGTGGTTGTCAGCCAAGTTTGCGCGAAAGAACCGTCACATTCCGAAACGATTAATCTTTGACGAAGCACAAGAGGCCATGGAAGACCCTGAAACCGCCTCATGGCTCGAAAACCAGTATCGTACGATGCGATTCTTTAATACGTCCATGTGTGCGATAACTCAAGGCTTTGAAGTCTTTACACGTGTCGATCAAGGGCTAGGGATCTTGAAGAATAGCTCCACAAAAATCTTCTTAAAGCAAGAAGCCATTGATATTGATTCTGTAAAAAATAGCTTTGATTTGAGTGAAGGGGAAGCCCAATTCCTCTTGTATACCGCTGAAAAAGGGTTAGGGATCATCCGTATCGACAATGAATCGTCGATCGTCAAAGTCCGAGCCACACCAAAGGAGTTCCAGTTATTCCAGACGGACCCACCAAGAAAGCGTAAGCAAGTGCCATCAACATAACTGAGTAGGAGTTGTAAAAATGAATAGGTTAGACCAAACCATCACCATACGTAGACCACGAAGTGTTCATTCAAACCCATGTGTCTCTTGATCTCAATGACACTAGGGTTTTTTATTATGCCGGAAAGGGGGACACGCGTTGAAACGATTGTTCCTTAGTCTCCTTGCCGTTCTTGTTGTTATTACAGGGTTTGTAATCACACCGGCCTTTGCGGATGAAGATGAAACCGATGAGGACAAAGAAACGGGAACGCATTTATTTATCAATGACGAGGTCATTGCCAACTTGAATGACGGGACAGACGACATTGAGAAGCCGACGTTCCTGGAACGGGCAGCCGCAAACATTGTCATGATCGTCCCGCAAATGTGGTATCAACTCTTTGGGGCGTCTGACATCACGTACCTGGTCTTCCAACGAAGTGACATTGCCGGGTCGATGATTGAAGAAAATTATAACGAAATGATCCCCGGTCGTGACGGAAGCCATCAAGCCGGGTTTGGATCACGAAGCGAGTATGCGTATGGGGTGTTTGCGCCAGAGTACTTCGGGGTGCTTCAAAACATCTACAATACGATTGCGTCGGTGCTGTATGTACCGATTGTGTTACTTCTAACATTCTATGGCGTGAAACTCTATTTTGGTCGTCTTAGTTCAGAACGCATGAATGACTTAAAGAAAACCATGTTTGGGTTAATGGTCTTCTTTGTCGGCGTGCAATTTTCGCCGATCCTCTTTGAAATCACCTTTGCGATCAACTACTTTATCATTGATTTGATGTACATCATTGGTCTAGAGAATGATGTGGTGATTACAAGCTTCCTGTCGTCCATCTGGGGCGACGCGGACATTTTTGCGATCCAATCCCTCGGATTGGCGTTACTCGTCTTTATCGCCTTCTTTATGACCTTTGTGTTGAACTACCAGTACGCGTTACGAATGATTATGTTAAGTGTCTTGTTTATTACGTTTCCAATCGTACTCCTCTGTATGATTTCTCCGGTTCGTCGGGAGGCGATGACGATTTGGATGCATGAGTTTATCTCCAATGTGTTTATGCAGGCCGCTCACGCCTTTACCCTGGTCTTGTTCTTCATTGTTCGTGACCAAATGGGCGCCAGTAACCTCTCGTTTTGGGTATTAGCTGCGTTCCTATTTGCGCTCCCGGTTGTGGCCACGTTATTTCAACGGTTCATTGGGGCGTTTTCAGGGGTTTCAGCTCCAAGCAGTACGATGGGCAACATGGGCGCGATGTTTGGCGTCGCTGCGGTCGCCAACATGGGTCGGATGATCGGACAAATGAGTGGTAAAGGCGGCGGGGGACGAGGAGGACGTGTGTCGTCTCCAACACCATCGAATGGTCCTGCACCCACACCAAGCGTCTCCCCTCGAACGAGTGGAGGTCTCCAACAAGTGCCAACCGGCAGTGGGTTGGCGCATGCGACGGATGGCAAATCGTCGTCTTGTTGGCCATCGGGTAAAGCGGTCATGGGTGGACTCGGAACGATGGCCGCCCAACGAGGGAAACAAATCGGTCGCGGGGCTGCCATTGGCGCGGGCATTGCGACAGGGGGAACCGTGAGTGCAATGATGACCGGGAACCCTGCGATTGGGGGTGCAGTCGGCGCTCTTGCCGGAAACAAAGCCGCGAATAATGCCGGATCGATGGCCGATCGTGCCAAACGTGCCACGGAACTTATGAAGCAATACGATCAGTCCGGTCTTATGGAAGAAGGGCTGTACGAGGGGGCAGAGGGTCAAAGTGGAATGCCTTCAATGAATGCCTTGGATCAAGCCCAAGACGCGGGCAAACTCCCACAGTCGTCCGATGACAAGTTCCAAAACAGCTTAACCAATGGCGAGAAAAGCGCCCAAGACTTGCTCAATGGGGTTGATGGCAACCGCTTCCCAATGGCGCATGGGTTTGCGTCTCAAAATCTTGCGATGGCTCAAAAAAGTACCGACTTGGCAAGCCAACTCCATCAAAATCAAAGTCAGAAACCATCGGCGTCTGATTCGGTCAAACAACTTGGAGAAGCCAGTCAAAACCATCAAGCCGCACAAAAAGCGTTATCAAGCATTGACCGCAATGTTGATCCGAAGGCGTGGGCGGCGGCCAATCAAACGGCTCAAAACGCCCAAGCGGTACTTGGGAAGAGCATGAATCAACTTCAAGATTTACATCCGTCGTTAAATTCGGATCAAGGACAGGCATTAATGAATGATTACTTATCCGCTCAACAAGCGGGAGATCCAGAACGAATGAACGCGATTGCCGGTGAGATTGATGAGTTTGTGAACCACGGGGGGACGTCCGAAGCTGGATCGTCGCTTGCGACACCGACAGGTTTGATGGAGTCGGCCAATGAAGGGGTTTCGTTAGCTCAGGACTATGCCCAACAAGTGAGTCCAGGGGACGCCCATTACGGGGATGCTCAAACGTCCGTCTCGTTGGCCCATACCAATACGGAACTCGCCGACGGCGTGCAAGATCAAGTTCGAAATCAATCGTACAACACGCCTCAAACGGCGCTTGCTCATCATGTACGGGCAAGTGACCATGCTCAAGCCGCTACGGCTCATGCGAGTAAGATTCCTGATAGCGATCACCAAGGGCGAAACGTGGCGTCGAGTGTGGCCAATACTGCCACGCAACTGCATACGAATACGGGGAATCATTTAAGCTCCCGATTCCAGTCGTTAAACGAACCTGCGATTCAGGATACCCGAACGAAGTACGAACAAGCGGTTCGCTCGAATGATACACCTGGCATGAATACCTATGGCAAAGAACTTGAGCAATTTGATCAAACGTATAGGAGTCAAAAACAAGCGACGGATTATGCGCCTCGCGCCTCTCGTCAGGTTGGTGACGCCAACTCAGGCAACAAATTGGATTAATTAGAAGGAAGCCTAGCATAGTAGTGGGCTTCTTTTTTGCGTGGAAAGGAGGAGGCGCTTGAGCCATCAAAACAACCAACAAAATCAAGATCCGCTCTTGAGACAGATCAACCGCATTGCGAAGGTCGGCACGCAATTTGCCGCAAAGCAAGCGGGGCGGGTGATGTCAAAGCTTGGAAGGCAAGCGCTACTGTTCTTATTCAAGAAAGGATTGATTGCGACTGGTGTCTTTTTAAAAGCCGTACTCGCCAAGGTAGCGTTATGGACAGCACCCGTGTGGCTAACGCTGCTTACTTTCTTGCTTCTTGCGTTTGCGGTCTATGCCCTCGTTTATGCGTTGCCTCGGATGGCCGTAGAGGACGCCGATGCGTTAAACGTGAGTGCAGAAGAAGTCATTACCACCTTCTTTGGGACATCGATGGTCGATCAGGACACGCATGAAGGTGAAAACTACGATTATGAAGGTATTTACGATGAGTATGAAACGATCGCAGAAAAATGGGACGAAGGGCTAGACGAGGATCAACGGCAACAGGCCCTCCCTTATGCCTTGCCATGGCCTGTGTTAGCAGCGGTAGACCGCGTCCGTGCCGATCCATTTATTCACGATGAAAGCCTTGGCTTTGATACCGGAGACCTTGTTGTCGTCATTGGGGAGGGAAGGGATCGTCCTCATTTGGAAATTGATCGACGAGGGGGAAGCCGTGGCGTAAATTTATTCCCCTTGCTTGAAATGATTCCGGTGTACCAAGTCAATGCGGCCCGGTACGGCGTAGCCTGGGAACACCTTGCGGCGATCCATTATGAAGAGACCAATTATTGGATTCGATCTACCAGTGATGGGCGTAGCCCAAGGTCTTACGTTGGCGCCCGCGGACCGATGCAGGTGCGACCATAAGGTCAACTAAGAAATATCCCGTAGCAAGGATCAGGGTAGATCACAAGGCCCTGTCATCAACCAGCTTATCCATAAGGGAAACCAAGTGGGGAGTGTAGCATGCTGGTAAAGTCATAAGTTATTGAGTTATCCCAATACGACTGAATGGCAAGATGAAACGATGTAAATAAGGATGAAAGCTATACTGCCTGAATGACAGCTCAAAGGGGTTTAGGGTCCACCTATAACGGAAGGTAGCTACTAACGTTATACAGCGAAAGAAGCTTTAGTAATTGTAGATAAAGCTTCAATCACATCTGGTTAATTGCATACCAAGATGTGTGGTGATCTAATGCTGACTATCTTCAATCAGAAGAAACGAGCGAACGTCACATCCGACATTACAACGCGCTAGTTCTTAGCTGTGCTAAATGGTGATTACCTAAGTTGGAATGCTTATTTAAGCTATGACACTGAGTCTGAATATCCAATAAGGTAACGGAGTTCCCGTAGTAGTCCGAGATGGGGAAAGCTCATCACATGGCGAAGGGGAACAGTTTATCAAGTCTAACTCAAAATGGAAGGGAGCGTGAGGCTCTATGAGAAATCCTGCGATTGTGTTAGACACTCTAGCCAACCAAACAACCCGAGAAGGTTATCGTTTTAAGAAACTTTACAGAAATCTTTATAATCCTGAGTTTTTCCTTATAGCATACGCAAAAACTTATGCCAATCAAGGAAATATGACTCAAGGTTCGGATGGACAAACCATTGATGGTATGAGTATGGAACGTATCGAACGGTTAATTGATAAGTTAAAAGACTATAGCTATCAACCTAAACCATCTAAGAGAGTGTTTATCCCAAAGAAGAACGGCAGTAAACGTCCACTTGGTATCCCATCTTTTGAAGATAAACTCGTACAAGAAGTTGTACGGATGATCTTAGAAAGCATATACGAGGGTACTTTCTCGGAATCTTCACATGGATTCCGACCAAAAAAGAGCTGTCACACAGCTCTGGATCAAATTAAATACACGTTTACTGGCTCTCGTTGGTTTGTTGAAGGCGACATAAAGGGATTCTTTGACAATATTGACCATCAAACCCTGGTACAGCTACTGAGAAAGAAAATTGCTGACGAATATTTCCTTCACCTTATATGGAAGTTCTTAAAGGCAGGCTATCTAGAAGAGTGGAAGTTCTACAAAACATTTAGTGGCACTCCACAAGGTGGCATTATAAGCCCGATACTTTCAAACATCTATCTTCATGAGTTAGATACCTTTATGCATAACTACAAAAAGATATTTGATAAAGGAAAAAACCGTAAAAGAAGTCGAGAATATCGTAATCGGGAAGCTAAACTCTCTAGAAGAAGAAAAAAGTATCGGTATTCATGGAATGTAATGACACCTGAAGAAAAACAGACTGCCTATAAAGAAGTTCAAGAACTTCGTAAACACATGATGGAAATACCGTATAAAGATCCGATGGATGATGGTTATCGAAGAATTCAATATGTGCGCTATGCTGACGACTTCTTAATTGGGATTACCGGCAGCAAAGAGGACTGTTACAAAGTAAAAGAAGACATAACTCGCTTTTTAAATGAGACTCTTTCCATTGAGCTATCTCAAGAAAAAACACTTGTGACAAACTCCAAAAAGCGGGCGAGGTTTCTAGGTTACGATGTAACAGTTTCAAGGAGTCAATCAAGTTCTAAACCAGTGGGGTCACAGTATAATCAGCGTTCACTATCACTAAAGTGTGATCTGTTAATGCCTCATGAAGTCTGGCGGAATAAACTGATTGAATATAAAGCTATGGAAATCGATCCAATCACTCATAAATGGAAATCAACGCATCGTTCTTACCTACTTCCAAATGATGATTTAGAAATTTTAGCGACGTATAACGCTGAAATAAGAGGATTCTACAACTACTACAAGCTAGCAAATAATGTGTATACGCTGGATGGCTTTAAACACATGATGGAATACAGCATGTACAAAACCTTTGCTAGTAAGTACAAGCTTAGTGTGAAAAAGATCCTTTCTAAATACAAAATCTCAGGACAGTTCGGTGTGAAATATTCTACATCTGACGGATTAAAGATTTCTTATCTCTACAATAAAGGTTTCAAGAAGCAGAGTTCAGTTTCTGTAGATAATCATGTTGATTCAGTTCCAGCAACTAACGAACTGATTTACAACAAATCGGGTTTAATTAAAAGATTGCGAGCAAATCAATGTGAATGGTGTTCGAAAGAAACTACGAATATTGAAATTCACCATGTTAAGAAGCTCAAAGATCTTAAAGGTAAAAAGAGATGGGAGAAGCGAATGATCGAACGTAAGCGAAAAACGCTAGCGTTATGCAAAGAATGTCATCTCAATTTACACACTGGAAAGCTAGATTGATAGACGGAGAGCCGTATACATCGAGAGGTGTACGTACGGTTCGGGGGGAAGCATTTGGAAACCTAACATGGTGACATGAAAAGGCGCTGGATGCTTACCCCACTTTATGCCGTGTACATGGGTAGGATGGACAGCTCCTAACTGTTCGTCGTTGAACGACAGTGCCTTATTTAGTTTGAATAACATTGCGACCTATCGAGGTGCAGGCATTGATGCTCAAGGCAAAGGATTTGCGGACATTGATAATGAACTCGACGCGGTGGCGGCAGCCGCTAATTATTTAAATTCCGTTGGTTATCAAAGCAACCCAGGGTTAGCGATTACACGTTACGAGTGCAACAGTTGTTCGTATCCGAATGCAAGGCCCTATGCGTTTAACGTGCTCCGGAGTGGCGCAGCCATTCAAATGGCCTATGCCCAAGCGATTGACCAAGGGTTGATTGAGGAAGTTCCCTTGGATGATGCCTTAGCCGATGATGATTTTGACTGGTCGGATTATTTTGAAGGTGGCGGGGATTTAACCTTAGAACTCGGTTCTTTGATCACTCCCCGTCCTGACATTACCTTCGAACAGCTCCGTCCGAAGTTTAGTTGGCGCACAAGCGAAGTTGTTCACCGGTGGGAACAGCGGGTGTGCCGGACACAAACGGTCGATGGCGAGTCCGTTGAAACGTGTTCCTGGGAACCCAGAGAAAAACGTGAAGAACGGAAACTCCTCAGTTCAGCAGAAACCTACGAAGGGCGCTATCATCACTTCTATGAGTCCACCGTACAGACTGTTAACTCCGGGTCGAGTAATCGTCGAAACGAACGAATCTTATCTGAAGAACAAGTGAATGTGGAAGGTCCGGACGAAGAGGACTACATGAAACCGTTTTTCGATGTGCTTGAAAACAATGGGGTGTACTTAGATCTCGACGTGACATGGGTGTTGGAGTTACTCGAGATGTTTGAAGACTACTACGTCCCAGAAGGTCCAGGAACGGACATTTATGATCCCGACGTGGTTTCCGAGATTGAAGGCTCGGAAAACTGGTTCTGGCCTGTACCGACATCGAATCGCGTCACCAGTTGTTTTGGTTATCGCAATGTCAGTACCGGATCAACGTATCACGAAGGATTAGATGTGGGCGCACCAACACCTGGGCAAACGGGTGTCCGCGTTCACGCAATTGAATCCGGCGTTGTCACACAAAGTGGCTACCATAGTGTGATGGGCAATTACGTTCGCATTCAACACGATACCTTTGATTCACGGTATCTTCATTTTGCGAGTAGCCCTGCCGTAAGCGTTGGGGATTCCATCACGCGAGGACAATTTATTGGCATCATGGGAACAACCGGGAGTAGCACCGGCATTCACTTGCATCTAGACATCTACATTAACGGGGCAAGACAAGATCCGCTTCGGTACTGGGACACGATGCATTTAGCCATTACAGGGAGTAACTGTGGAGCTTATCGATAGTGACGGAAAGGAGATAGTCAGTTGAAAAAACAAATGGCAGGAATAGTGGCAAGTTTACTCTTCCTAGTATCGAGTGGTTGTTCTGAAGAGGGGAAGCGGTCGAGTAGTTCTCCCTTTACGGTTGCGAGTGTACTTGGAGACGAAAGCTCGAACGATGATCCTTATGAGCTACAGACGGCCAAGAAGGGGGGTGATCAACAGGTCTATTACGTAGGCGAAGCGGTGTTGTTTACCGATCGGAAGCATAGCATCCTGATTAATCCAGGGGGACAGATGGAAGCAATGGAGGAACATATACTCAATGAAGGGCATTTGGAATTGGATTGGTTGGTGCTGACCCATGAAGACGCCCACGGCTTTGACGATGTGAACGAGTATCTTCATACCAATCCCTATGTGAACGTCTTATCGTCACATGAAGAGCTGTTGCCAGACCTTGAACAGATGGTGAACCGTGAGCTTCATGAGACCAGAGAAGACGTACCAAAAGTTGATGTCGGGAACTTTCAAATCCAAGTCTTGGATCAACGAGACGACCTCATCTTACGTGTCCTAGGAGGTGGTGAAGCCTACATGTTCTACTCCACACAAGAAGAAGCCTGGGAAGAACGCCTTCTGGAGACGTACGGAGACGACGTAGATGCCTTTACCCTCCATATTCATTCTGAATCGAAAGAAGAGGCGTATCCGTTCTACCAAGCGGTGAATCCGCTCTATGTCATCCATTTAAGTGACGATGCCCCGACGCCTTGGCAAGAGGAGTTTCACCACATGTATAGCACCAGTGATGAAGGGTGGCGGTTAACGCTTGGTTCTGAAGCCGACGCAAGCGTCCATGACGATCATGGACACGGGCATACGCATCCTCATGAGGACGAAGAGGTGGGGCATTCGGTCACACCCATTGAAGAGTCCCCTGAACCCTGCATCCCGGTAAACACCACACGTTTTGCTTACTTTGAAAACATCCCCGATCTCACGGACGAGGACATTGAATTTATTGCATTTAATCAGCCGTTCGATTCTCTGGATGACTATTTTAACCAGGCGGGCTTTGACGACGAAAAACAAGCCGCGTTAGTCGAATCGAACCTCTGCATTCAGGAGGACGAATAATGAGCCTATTACTTCACCAATCGCTCGGTTTAGTGACCGACCGAGGATTGGATACCCGAGCCATGCAAGCCGGATCAAACTTAACGATGGTGGACTTTGTGAATGCCATGCAAAGCATTAGTTGGTACTTACTCATTATTTCCGTGATCCTAGGTGGGCTTGTATGGATTTTCTTTCGTAAGACCGGAGGCGCGATGCTTCTTGGCGGCATTATGTCGTTTGTTTTGATTCAGTACCATGAAGCGATTATTTTCTTTATCTACCGATTTACAGAAACCGTTGTCGAGACGGTTCTAAACATGTTCTAGCTTTATGAAGGGGTAGCTAGGCTACCTCTTTATTTATATTCAATCAATGATTCGTTGAAAGGAGCATACCATGAGCAAACCTACTGTACATGTCGTTTTTCCAAGTCAATTTTTAAATGAAGTCACGAAAGGCATTGAAGGCCTAGGCTATACCGTTGTTCAACAAGATGCGACGTTGGATGACTTCACGACGTGGGCCACATCCATTGATGACGAAGCCCAAGCGGACATTGCATTTATTCATACTTCTGCGATTAGCAGTATCTATAATCAGTTCGATCGCTTTAATTACAGCGAAGCGCTTTATACCTACATTCGAGATTCAAAGATCCATCGTGAAACGATGCGAATGGTTTTGATTTTCACGGATCAAGAGATGGTTGATCATACCTTACTAACAAAGATTGCGGCCCTTGGGATTACAGACATCCATTTCTCGCAAAACATCTCCCTGCCGTTGATGGATGACTGGCTCAGTCGTAAACGAACCCTTAAAGAAGCGCAACGCCTCTTTGGGGATTACAAAGTGAAAGGGAATCAACCCATTCCTGATAACGAAGTCGATCTTGATATTGATGAAAAGGATTACCCTAAGCCAACGAAACGAAGTCGTCTCTTTAAGAAGAAAGAAGCGTTATCCGATCAGGAGCTGTTGAACCTCGAACCGTCCCCGACGTCAAAGTGGTGGAAGCCTGATCCAAAGGCTGCGGAAGAGAAAGCGTCGGTAAAGGAACAAAAACGACTCGAAGCTGAACAGCAAAAACAAGAAAAGGCACAAGCCAAACAAATGGCTCTTGAAGAGAAACGAGCGTTGAAGGAACAAAAACGCCAGGAGAAAGAACAACAGAAGCTCGCCGTTCTTGAGGAAAAAGAAAAAGAGAAGCAACTCCTTGAGCAAGAGAAGAAAGTGAAAGAAGAAGCCAAAGCTCGGGCTGAAGAGCAGAAACGATTAGAGGAACAGCAGCGACTTGAACGAGAAGCGAAAGAACGAGAGGAAGCACAAGCTCAAGTAAAAGAACAAGAACGTCTAGAAAAACAACGGCGCATTGAGCAAGAGAAGAAAGAACGTGAAGAAGCTGACGCACGGGCGAAGGAACAGAAACGATTAAAAGAGCAACAACAACTCGAACAAGAAGCGAAAGAACGAGAAGAAGCCAAAGCTCAGGCTGAAGAACAAAAACGCATAGCGGAGAAACAACGCCTTGAGCAAGAAGCGAAAGAGCGAAAGAAAGCTGAGGCTCAAGCAAAAGAACAGGAGCGCCTAGAAGAGCAGCAACTGCTTGAACGAGAGGCGAAAGAGCGAGAGGAAGCTGAAGCAGAGGAACAGAAACGCCTAGAAAAGCAACAGCGCCTCGAACAAGAGAAGAAAGAACAAGAAGAAGCGAAAGCTCGTGCTGATGAGCAGAAGCGATTAGAGGAGCAACAGCGCCTTGAACAAGAAGCGAAAGAACGAGAAGAAGCTGAGGCTCAAGCAAAGGAACAGAAACGTTTAGAGAAAAAGCAACGCCTTGAACAAGAAGCGAAAGAACGAGAGGAAACGAAAGATCAAGGCAAGGAACAACGTAAATCAATAATCGAAGACGTTGCTTCAGGGGAAGAAACTCATACCAGTGATGATTCGAAAGGCTTTCGCCGTCGCTTGCTTCCAATTCTTTCGTTCGGTGATAAGAAACAAACGGCTCCGGTGAAGAACCAGGTAATCGCTGTGATTGGGGTTACGCCTCAAAGTGGAAGCTCCTTAATTTCGTACGCAGCTGCGCGTATGTTTGCGGATCAAGGTTCAACCGTTAAACTCATTGAGTCTCCTTATGCTCACCCGTATTTGGCTCATGCCTTTGGCTTATATCATCACCTAACGGATGGCCATGAACCGTTTCACTCGACATTTAACCAACTGTTAAATGATTACGGCATTGCCGGCAAGCTACCCATTTACCAAAACATCCATTGGAATGTAAAACACCCGGTCTTGCATCAAACATCGTTAGCCGACAAATGGACGGCTGAATTGAACCATGACCTCATCTTACATGGCACAAGAGACGTGACGATCATCGATTTAGGATCAACGTATACGCAACCGGAGATGAAGAAATTGTTAGAGTACGTGGATCGTGTCATTGTCCTGGTTGATCCGAATCCTACCCAGGTGTACCGATCCGAAGACGCATATAAAGATCTCTTACTGCTGCAGAAACAATTCCAACACATCTCCTTTATCGGGAATCGCTGGTCGAAGAGCATCGATCGGGAACAATTTGAGGAAATGCTGCCGTTTACACTAACAAATACGATTGACGATCTACCCGGAGACTTACTGTATCCGATGTATTACCAACGCCAAGATCTACTGTCTGGTATCCTTGGCCGACACATTCGAAAAGAGCTGCAATTTTTGAATGAACCACATCAAGTTCTCTCATCCATAGGTTCTTAGTGGATGAGGGAATGTTTTTATCAAAAAAGTTATTCAAAAACTACAAATTAGGGTTGCATACGTCCTAAATCGGTGCTAAGATAGGTTTAAGAAGCCGTAGCGGAGCTACGCTTTTTTTGATTTCAAAAGGTTTATAAACCTTGATTTACCAGTGTTTCAACTTCTTTACTCAATTGAGGAACGTACATCATGATGACTCTATTAATTGTTATACAAGGATTATTTAAATTTTTACAATACGCATTGCTTTAGAACCATACATATGCTAAATTAGACGTAGAAAGCCGTAGCGTGAGCTATGCTTTTTTTAATATCACAATACCTAAATCCCTATGGTATCAATGGTTCCGGTTCAACAAGTCCTGTCCAACTTGTATATCGATCGGACGCCAAAAACTTGTTTTACTAGTTAATCGTAATACCCTCATTAAAAAATAGGCCCATGTTGGGTCTATTTTTTATGTCTACTGATTATATACGAAAGGTGGTGATGTGCATGTGAAGAAAATCGTTGGGATCCTATCGTTCCTCGTCTTGGTCACAATTCCCATACCGATGGACGCGACGACTCGTACAACCTTAGAAGAACAATTTCCTGATCCAAGGTTGGCAGAAGCGATTTCTGATCACATGGGAATTGATGTCGATGAAGATGTTTCCTATGAAGAACTACAAAACTATCGTGGAAACTCCTTAAACATCTTGAACCTTTCCAATCGAGGGATTCAAGACATTACGGGCATTGACGTTTTCCAAAACGTTGCAGGGTTAAACCTTTCCCGTAATACCATTCAAGATGTCAGTTCTTTTGAACGCGAATGGAAGCAACTGCGAAACCTGAATCTATCGAACAATAACGTGTCGAGTATTGAACCACTTGTGAATGGGAGCTTTCCAGAGCTACACACCCTTCATCTGAACCGGAATTCGATTCAAGATTTGTCTTTACTTTATGACAGCTCGCTTTCTAATATTCGATTGTATACCCATGAGAATCATAGACAACGACATGTACCAAGCAGTAGCGACATAATCGAAGAAGGGGAAGGAAATGCTTCTACGATTGGGCTATCGCTTCGGTTGAGTCAAACCGAGATTGAATTGTTACAAGGGCAAAGCCGAGACATTACGTATACGATCACAAATACAGGCGATGTACCCCTGAACATCAGTAATGCGGCCTTTTTCCGTGAGGGACAATCCGTGCAAGGTCGTTTGCTTGATACAAGTGTGGCCAACCGAACGATTCATTTAGAGGACGAAGATGGGGCATTTTCCGTCATGACGGATCAAGAGGTCTATATCATGCCG
Source organism: Bacillaceae bacterium JMAK1 (assembly GCA_012970285.1). Taxonomy (GTDB): domain Bacteria; phylum Bacillota; class Bacilli; order Bacillales; family Marinococcaceae; genus Geomicrobium_A. The sequence goes on along the minus strand of JIBW01000011.1, from coordinate 84,978 downwards.
GACATACAGCCAATTCATGAAGCGCTTTTACCAACGGCATCTGTTCACGGTCGTTATACGATCTCAAGTAGTCTAAATACATTATTAGCCACCTATGCGCTTACCATTGCGATGAAAGGTGAACAACAACCCGATTAAGAGGGTTATTTTTTTTGATCGAAAGGAGGATTGAAGATGGCACAGGCCCATACAACAACGGAAAAGAAACCGTTTTACAAGCATATTTGGTTTTATGTATCGCTACTCTTAGTTCTCATTGTTCTTTTTTTACTTTGGTTTTTATGGCCAAGTGAAGTCGCTTATCATCCGATCGACCATGAACCGTTAGAAGAAGGAGAAGTCGAATTAGGATTACGACTGTCACCATCGATCGTACACGTCAACGACATCATCCCAAGTGGCTCAAGAACGCAAGTGATGGAAATGTCGGTGTACAACGATAGTAGTGAGCCTGCGGAGATGACGTTCACCCCTGGTGGGTTTCTCTCATTAAACCATGATTTGCTTGAAGTTCCGGCAAAAACTGAAGCCGTTTTCCCGGTTTACATTGATGTGCCTAGCGAAGTTGCCAGTGAAGAAGAGCACCAATCCGCAATTGGGGTTGTTTCTCGCGCACACGGGACAGATTTTGCGATTGAACTGGAAACACAACTAAGCTATGTCGCAGGAGGTGAACAACCGATTACTCCTGTAACACTTGTTGATGTGGAAAGTCCGTATTCTTGGTTATGGCTCGTCATTCTTCTTCTCGTATCCATCATGCTCATAACGGCACTAATTCTATGGAAACGTGGAAAGGATCGTAAAAAAGAAGCACGTCATGACAATCAAGGTCCACCAACGGATCGGCAACACCAACGAATTCCTACGATCCACGATGCTTGATGAAAGGGAAGTAAAAATTAATTCTCACAAGCAATGAAATAACCGAACCTATCACATGCATTGATGAGGCTAGAAGAGCCTATGAGCCATTTTTACGAAAAAATAGACTTCAAATGCTTATTTTGGTGAAGGGGTGATAACACGCGTAATTCCGGGGTCATCGAAGACTATTTATTTTACTTAATAACGCTCAAACACTGTGAAAAAGTCGACCTAGCACCATTCCATGCTACGGTTAGAACACGTTAACAGCACAAGCAGCGTGCCGAAAGGAAGTAAACGTAGTATGGGAATAGTGGCATTAGGGCTGTACGGAGCGTATCAAGGGTTGAACTTGATTACCGATACGCTCTGGCTGAAAACGAAGAATTACTGGCATTTAGGATTTGCATTGATCGGCATTGGATTAAATGTCTACGCATCAAGTGTCGGGTTAGCCGCCATCATGCTTGCGATGCTTTTTCTCACGGGGCTTTTACGAGAACAACTGCCCGTGTTTCGTTGGTATGAAGGAGATACCAAGATGAGTATGGTGTTTGGCCTGTATGTACCCTTGTTTCTTTCTATAGAAGGTACAGCATTTACAGGCTATGTATTGATCGCCTTGATCCTTACATTGACATTCCAACTCATCGATATGTTCCTAACTGGACTCATGACCATTGGTATCGGAGTTACTTCATTCATTATGAAGCGTCCAATTACATTTGGTGGCGCGGAAGTCGTTTGGATGGCTCAAACAAACAAATTGTCCGCACAATTACCTGGTGCGATTCCTATTGCGATCAGTGCAACCTTGATTCTTTTTCTAATCAGTCGATAAAAACAGTGAGCAGGAAGAAGGGAGAATTTTACATGAAGAAACAATCATTAACCAAAACATTGAGTGTCGCCGTGTTATCTACCGCTTTTTTAATGAGCACCATCTCTGGGGTGGAAGCCAAAACGTTTTCCGATGTACGAGAAGGTCACTTTGCGTATGATCCAATTGAAAACATGGTGGAACTGGAAGTAATTAATGGGTACACGGATGGCACATTCCGACCGAATCAATACATTTCACGAGCGCAAGTGGTGAACATGCTCGTTCGTGCCTTTGATCTAGATACATCCGATCGACCGCCATTACCTGAAGATACCGGGGTATCCGAGTCTCACATGTATTACGATGCGTTAGCAGCCGTTTATGATGAGGGATGGATGCATGGCGGAAATTACGGTATGCGCCCTGCTGAGACACTTACAAGAGGGCAAATGGCGCTCATCTTACAACGCGTGTTGGACTTACCACCTGGGATGACGGAATTCGGGGATGTGAAACGAGGGCATTATGCGTTTGATGGTGTCTCTGCCATTGTAGAAGCCGAGATTGCGAAGGGCTATCCAAAGGAAGACCTTTTCAAGCCTCAAAACTTCACAACTCGTGCTCAATTTGCGATTATGATGAACAATGTGATGGACTACTTAGAATCGATTGAAGATGAGGACGACCAAGAACCACCGACAACAGACCCTGAGCCTGAACCACCAGTGGAAGAACCGACACCTGAACCGCCTGAAGAACCAGGTGACGATGAGAACCATTACTCAAACTGGCCAACGTACGACAAGCCATTTATTGATACACCGTTCTACGAACGAGACATGGATCGTGCGACAGGCCTATCAACAGCAGCAATCACAGAACGATACAAAGATTGGACTGTAGAAGACTTACACAACGAGTATGGCAGTACACAACTTATTTTTGCATCAAGTAGAAGTAGCGGTCCTGAAGACACGTATAGTTTCTATAGTGGTGAGCAAATTAGGTGGGATAATTTTTCTGAGGCAATTAGGAATGGTATTATGGTCGATACTCCATTTGACTATATGGAACATATTTTTGAAAATAGAAATCGTATCTATTTTAACGACTTACAGTCGACTGGTGAAATTACTCTTTATCATATGGGTTACGAAGTATTCGATGACTTTTTATATGAGGCAAATAAGGAGCATATAATTCAAGATCATCCTAACAGTATTGATCGAGTAAGTGGTGATGACGTCATCATCAACATCTATGATAATTTCAATTTCATGCTAGAAAATAAAGACGGCCATCGTCGTGTAGCCATGTTTGACCATATGCATTTGGAAGTAGGTAACAATGTTCAAGCTGCTTTAAAAGGATTAGAATGGGTGAACGAATGGGATCAAGTTTTACAGCGAAATAATGATTTTTACGTTCAATATGATTATGTCGTTGATACTCTTGATCTTAAACAAGAGTATGCAACTATTGAACATAATGGTTTACAATACGTCTCTGTAAGTAATTTAGAACGAGGCGGTGAAATTGATACAAAGCGTACTAACGAACGATTGGACTTGATTAAATCGTGAAATCTGTAACATATAAATCAACAAGGAAGTCCTTACAAAAAGGGATTTTCTTGTTTTTTTTAATTCCCATTCTACTTCTTACAAGCTTTATAGAAAGTGCTTTAGCTCTTGATAATCCAAATCGTCCACAATATCGCGATGAACTTAATGTTATCAATCCACCCTTTGGAAATGTTGGAGTTGGTCGTGTAGATACCTATTTGTACACTGAAGTCATGCGAGCGGGGAATAGAACCATTTTAGGACGTGGTATTTCTGATAATTGTCCTGTCCCTACTTCTATTCCCCTTCATAATATTCGGGATTCTACAAGTGGCGCTGAACACACTAATATTAACCGAAGCATGATACCTACTCGTGTTTTAGAGGATCGTGTTGATCAACTACACGGTAATATGGATTATATTAATTCAGTTATCGGAACTACCGATACAGCACCTATTGTTATGTATCGATTAGAAAATTTGACAGCTCCACGTCACCGAGAACATTACGACATGTACTACCTCGTCGACGTTGCCCGTGAATCAGGTGGTAACTTATATGGCGGGGGAGGAACAAGTGTACGAACCTATACCGCAAGTTGTAACCCATACGTCCATGATGTAAGCATCGCCAAGGGCGGTTCATCGGATTGGCAAGGACACATTGCGCTTGGGCCAACCGAAACGGGGACGATTCGTTTTGAGTCTGAAACCTTCGTCTACGGGGATCGAAACCTACAGCGTTGGAAAACCACGTCCGATGCCCCAGGGTTAACGCAATCAGGATCGTTTAATCGCGAAAAAGGGACGCATGACATTACGGTGAATGCGAGGAACCTGTCACCAGGGACGTATTACGTGGACGTCGAGGTGGAAGATCAAGTCAAACGCGCCTCATCCTCCAAACGCGTGACGTTTACGATTTTAGAGGATGAAGACGACGAAGATGATGGACCGGTCGATCCACCAACGAATCCACCGCCTGTCGTGGATGTCCCGTGTGAATTTAACTTCAAGTATGAGTTAGATCTTACGGTTGAAAGTATTTCAGGAGAAACCGTTGCTTCTGGCACAAACCTCTCAACACCCGTTGAGGTCCATCGGAAAGACTTTTCATCCGATCGCTCTCGCGTGAAGAACACAAAGCAAGGAGAAATTCGCTCTGCGGAAGATGCCTTACGTGATGCACAACGAGAATTAGAAGTTTCCAGGGATGAATACGTCCAAGCTGCGAATGAGCTTGCTCAAGCTGAACGTGATCTGTCCAATGCCCAACAACAATTGAGCAGTGCTGAAAGTACGCTCAGTTCAGCACAATCACGGCTATCCGATGCACGATCAGCGTATAACCGTTGCCAATCGAACCGTGACGAAGATGATCCACCGTGTTCACGTTCAGGGATTAATTCGGCTCAAAACGCCGTTTCCAACGCTCAAAGTGCCGTCAGCTCCGCACGATCGGCGGTAAGCAGTGCAGAACGTGCCGTTCGCTCGGCAGAAACCGCATTAGATCGTGCAGAACAACGAGTCCTTGCTGCGGAAGAACAGTTAGAAATCCGCATTCAAGAATTAGCGTGTTGGAATGCCAAATACGATCGTGTCATTGAATTGGAGAACCTATATGCAACGGTAGAACCACCTGTCACCCTTCGGTACAACGGTGGAGCCGTATCGACACTCTTAACGACGCTTCGTGAAGGGCAAACAAGAACCGAGAATTTAAGTTGGCGCTCTCGTGGTGCAGGAACGATTGAAGCTGAAATCAATCCACCGCCAAGAAAGTACACCAATAATGCGGACATCACGAAAACGACATTCAGTAACAATACACTTTCAACGCCGATTCATGAACCATCGAACAGTGTTGAGCCGTGTCGCTATGGTGCTTCAAGTGCCAGTGGCATTGTTCGTACGATCCAAGACCGTGATGAAAACCTCATCACGCTACGTGAATATGTCACAACACGCACGACCGTTTCAAGAAACACGATGCGTGCCGGTCAAGGCTTTGAAGTCGTGACGCGTTCCGAGTATCGCAATGAAGACAGCCAGAGTTCAGGCGTCGGCGCACGAACGACCAACACGTACTTCCCGAATCAAGTCTACGACTTAGGCTATCGCCAAGTAGGGCAAGGCGTACAAGTGCCAATGAATGCGAACATTAGTGGCACACCTCGAACCACTGAAACCGGAACGTGGCGTTTGCCAACGCATTACGTCGAAGAATTTAGTGGTCATGTGTTTGCTGATCCAAACGCGCCAGGGCGTGACTTGGATGATAACTTGCTCAATGGTGGGAACACCTGGTACGTCTCGTTTAACGAACCTGACGGGTATTACCAGTTTAATAGTTTTGCCTACGATGCCGGCGTAAACAACATGACGACGTGTAATGCGAATGGCGTCGAAGTGGATGGCTCCATGCTCGCTGATCCAGACGGTAATGATGATTTCATCAAACGTCCAATTGATCCAAACAACCCGTTCCCTTCTGGAACCGGTGACAACTGGCGTGGCCATGAAAACATCATCAGTGACCTCATTCCTTGGGCCAACAACTGGGATCAAGATTTTGAGAACTGGTCGGAACACAACTTCTCCGATGGTGAAATTGAAGAAATTCAACGACGCGTGCGAGAAGAAGGGTTCAATTATCACGATTATGACTTGAAATAAGACGGTTCCCATCTCGATTTAGAGATGGGTTCTTCTTTTGAGCGCAAGAGATTCACTCCTACGTTCAAAAGAGGAACAATCCTCGAAGATTTGCCATTAGGAGGTGATGTCACAATCACATCAAACAGCTTTAAAGCGATTGAAATTAATACAACGTACGACCACTTGAAGGAGGGTATATCTATTGAAAAAGTATTTGATTGCTGCATGTTCAACGTTCGTGGCGTTTAGTTCCGTTGTAGGAACCGCCAATGCCTGGGACCCAACCGTTTTAGAGGCAAACTCCAATGCCAATAGCACGGTCGACATCATTGAACCACAAGTCGGCATCTTGTTAGAAGCTGATCAGACGGCGTTTGAGATCTTCCCTTGGGAAAAAGTCGAAACGGATTACAGCATCACAAACATCGGTAACTTAGATTTGGAGTATGACTTACGCGTCTCGGACTCAGATTCCTTACACGTTCAGACGCACGAAGTGTATCGAAAACAAATGACGGCTGCAGATAAATCCAGTGCATCCATCGACGGCTACTTAGCTGTACACGAAAGCGAGTTAGGGTACATCACCGATGAAAACCCTGGCGATTATTACCCAGAAACCTATGCACCTGAAGAAGTTGTGGAGGGTGTCTTTGGATTTGAAGTTTCCCAAGATGTCACATCAGGTCGTGAATACAACATTGAGTTAACAGTCAATGCGAAGCACAACTACGAAACGCTTTCCAATTAATGGGTGATCTGTGCTATACTTGGTCTCCACTAAAATTTAATGTGTACTGTATATGTTCAGCTCGTCTTCCATGAAGGCGAGTTCTTTTTATTCCCCCTCGATGGAAGAGGGGGCTTTTTGTCGTGTTGAAAAGGAGGTTCATCAATGGCCAATGCCATTAAACTCGTCTTTTTGTTATTAATTGTCCTATCGTTTTCCATGTTTTCGGTGTCGTTTGCTCAAGTGAATATCCAAGACCAAGACAACAGCACGGCCCTTCATCGAGCCACCGATGCGGCCATGACCGAGGCTGTGCAATATGGCAGAGCCAGAGTATCCGAAGAAGTGACGATTGACGTGGGTGTTGCGGAAACGGCACTCCGAGACCATTACAGTGATTCAACAGGTTCAGGTGGCGATAAAACGTTACGGATTCATTCCATCCAATCCCAACCCGCCTTCATTTCTGCGGAAGCTGTCACTACGGACTCAACGGCCATCGGTCGATTACTAACGGCAACCACCGCCTCGGACCAAGAAGAAGGGACGACGAGAAGTCGTCACACCATGATTTACGAAGCAAAATAAGCAATCACTAAGGAGGATTTACCTTGAAGAGTCATGTTAAACGAAAAGTCGTTGCCGGCGTCGGCGCTGTCGCTGTTATTGGTGCAGCGTTTACAACCATTCAACTGACGAGTGCACAATCCGTAGTTTCTACGGCGGTTTACACCGTCGATCATATTCCACCGCGAACACTTATTGATGAAAGCATGGTGACCGAACGAGAGGTTGATGCGGAAGCACTGCCACCAACAGCTCACATCGAACTTGAGGATGTAATCGGAAAGTACACGCCCGATGGGTACGGCATCGCCGCGAACTCGACGATCCATAACGACTTTACGTTAGAACAATCCGAGATGCCAGACGAAGCCATTTTAAACCTTGAAGCCGGAGAATACGCCTTTCCGTTACTTGTAGACTTAGAAACGTCGCTCGGAAACTCCATCTTACCAGGGGCGCATGTGGATCTTTATTTCACCACAACAGCCATTGATGATGATGGCGAAGAAAAGCCAATGCTTGGAAAGATCGCTTCACACTTGCGGGTAACGTCGGCCAAAGATAGCAGCACTGCCGATGTCTTTGTGCCAGAGAGTCAAATCACGTATGACGATGAAGAAAGCAGCAGTAACAACAGTAATGCGCTAACCCAAGCACGTCTCTACACATTTGCGGCATCATCTCAAGAAGAACAAGAAGTTTTGACGAAAGCGAACCTTCTTGGTTCCATCATTCCAGTCGTATCCGGGTCTTCGTATGACGAAGAAATCCCAGAAAGCCAACAATCGCTCGATTCCATTAGCCAAACACGCGAGTGGATCAGTGAGAACTTTGCGAATGTCAGTGGGGACTTTAGCCTCGACAGTGATTCCAGTGATGTCGATGAGCTACTTGAAGAGCTTGACTTGTACGTAGACGAAGAAGAGGAGGATGACGATGACGATGAGTGATGTAAAGATTGTGAGTGTTTGGGGCGTGGAACCGAACGTGGGCAGTCGAACGATCGCACAAAATCTGGCGGCAGCCGTTGCGGAACACCACCAGGTGTTGTTCATCGATTTGGACATTGCAACCAATGCATTTTATCATTCGACGCATTGGACGCATACGACCAAAAATGTGCAAAGCTTAGTGCAACGCATCCAAACCCAACAAGATCGAAACATCTTGCAGCAGTACACGATGAATAGCGAGTCGTATCAACTGGAAATGAAGAAGAATGCCAATGCGAAGACCATTCTTCAAGCACTCAAGGACGTGCCTGAGAGCTTAGATTTCCTAACGCTTTCCGAAACCTTTCGGGCGTCGACATGGCCACGATTTGATCGGACGGAAGACCTGAATCAATTTACGACTGAACTCATGGATGAGATTCGTGCGGTGAAAGGTCACTATGATCTCATCCTTTTAAATGTCCCGGCCAACTTACAGGTTGTGACGTCCTTGCCCGTCATCACGCGCAGTGAAGGACTCATTGCTGTTCTGAACAACAAGAAAAGCACACTCTTAAACTACAAGGAACGTATGAAAGCCATCAAACAAAGCCCTGAAGCGAACCATCTCGCTTTCTACCCGGTCATTAATATGGCTACAGACGAGTTTACGTTGGACGACTACCAACAATGGAGTCACCTTTCAACGTTGGAGACGACGGTTCCTTATTTCCCTGAAGTCGCCATGATGGACTTTAGTGGACGCTTTAGTGTTCCAGAGGTACGAGAATACTTACGCCCATTGATGAAGGACTTAGGCTTTGAAACCCCGCAATCGGCTCGTAAGGGCATGTTAGGAAGGAGGTAATTCTTATGACGGTTGAGATGGACTATACGCCCCTTCTACCGGGGTCTCATCGTTCGAACATCGAATACAGCGTAAACTACGTCACCTACTTAATGGCGACAGAAGATGATTTTCGTCGTTTAGATCAGGACATGGCGGTGAGTAAAAACGACGTCGAGATGGCTTCACAATTTTTATCTGAACACCATCCCGATGTGTTAACGGGGGCGTTTGGGGACCGGGAAAAGAAGCAAGAGCTTGAATCGTTGTTGCTCAAGTTCTTTATGGAGCGTAACAGTGGGGAAACCTCCCCTCGGAAAATACGAGCTGTGGTAAACCGCATTGTTGGCTTAGATGTCTTAGAACCTCTCGTTAATGAAGAGAACGACATTGAGGACATTTCGGTTGTGGCTTACAACAACATCTACTTGTTTCGGAAAGGCCAAGGATGGGTGCAGTCGAATGTGGTGTTTAAAACGAAAGAAGATGCCATTCAAGTGGCTCATCGAATCGCACAAGCCGCCGGACGTTCGTGGAACCATACGGAACCTCAATGCGTGGCTGCCTTTCAAAACATTCGTGTCCAACTCAGTGGGCATAACATGGACATCGATACCGATGTATCGATCACCATTCGAAAACATAGCCAGACCTTACAGATCACCGAAGAATCCATTCTATCTTCTGGACAAGCCTCTTACGAGTTGCATGAGTTTTTACGTTATGTGATTCGGTCAGAATCGCGTCTCTTGGTTGCCGGAACGACGGGAGCCGGAAAAACGGAGCTGTTTAAGTACATGGTGGGCTTAAAAGCAGAAGCGAAAAAGCTGATTTTGTTAGAGGAAGATCCCGAAGCGTATCTAACGCGTCATTACCCGTCCCATCACATCAGTGTATGGCGGACGCGGGATGAGTTTGATTATTCCAGACTCCTACGTTCAGCGTTAACGAGTCGCCCAGATTTTATCTGCGTCCAAGAGGTAAAGTCAAAAGAAGCGTATCAATTGATTAAAGTCGCCCAAACGGGTCACGGGTCGATCTCGACGCTCCATGCGATGAACGCCAAGCAAGTCCCGGATCGGATGGTCCTCATGGCACAAGAAGGGACAGACATTCGAAAAGAAGTGTTGTCGGAGATGGTCACGGATGCCTTTGACTTTATCATTTACGTGGATCTCGTCGAAGGGAAACACCGAATCATTACGGAAGTCGTGGAAGTGTCCCACTACAACCTTCAAACGAACACGTACGAATACCGAACCATCTTTTCGTACGATCCGAAAACCCGCCACCATCGGTTTGTGGAACGACCAAGTGACGAACAAATGGATCGGTTCCGTACCCGTTTGAATGATGACGAGTATGAGACCCTAGAAGGACTGTTACATCCAACCGAACATGAGGTGATCGCATGAACGTGATTCTCGCTGTGGTCTTACTCGTGTGTACGATCTTGTTGTATTTTGCGTTTAGCATTTTACTTTCCAAACAGAAATACGCCATCTTAAAAGAACCTGAACGCAAATTCGTCCCAAAAACCGTACGAAAGGAAGGCTCTTTGGCCAACTCCAAACTCGTTCGGTTTTTTTCCATTGGGGATGTATTGGAAGAAGGGAAACGATTTGATTGGAATATTGGGCTAAATCGATATTTAACCATCTTGTTCCCTGGCATTCTTACTGCCATGATCGTTCTTTTTCTAATCTTTGGTGTTCATGTGTTTCTATTGTTCGCAATCCCGATTGGGTTTGCGGTTCCACGGGCGCTGCTCTTTATGCAAAAAGCGAAGTACTTGTTAACGATGGAGAAACAAATTGATCAGTTTATCAAGACCGTCAGTTCCGACTTAATGACGTATCAGACCGTATACCAAGCGTTAGACGCGACAACGAACTACTTACAAGAACCCGTCAAAACAGAGGTCAAACAAGCCGTTCAACGCATGGAACAGGGGGACACCGTTCAAATCGCTTTTAAACCGATGGTCGATCGTTTTAAGGTTCCTGAGTTACAAAATACGGTCAACCTCATTCACGCGCTCCAAATCAACGGCACAAGCATCGATAAAGAATTAGCCACAACACAACGTTCCCTTGAATTACGCGTCACGGAACGTGAGAAAGCGAACAAGACCTGGCAGACACCGTATTTCTTTACGTTGCTCTTTGCCTTATTACCGATTGCCGTGATTTACGCGATGTTTAACGCCATGCCGGGGGTTCAGGAAGTCGTACAGCGCTACTTCCTCATGCAAGTGTTATTACTTGGCGTGTTAGGCTTTACCGCCTTTGTCGTCTTTTTAGCCATTCGAACGCGGTATTCGGATCACTTTACATTGCAATCAACGACGTAGAAAGGAGGAACACCCATGCTTAGTCTTTTATTGTTTGGCGTCATTGGTGTCACAACGTTTTTGCTCATTCACACCTTATTGACGCCACATAAAACGATGATCTTAGCCAATGCCAATGTGACAACGGATCAAGCACCGAAAGCGTCACCTCTTGCGCCCCTCTTTAATCGGTACAACTTTTTAGGCGCGCATAAGAAAGAAAGCATCAACGAAAAACTCGCCTTTATCGGGGACAGCGATACGTTCGAGCAGCACCAAAGCAAGCGCCTCATCAAGGCATTGACCATCTTCATCGTGTTTTCCCTTGTCTCGGTCTTGTTTATGATTCCTTGGCTGTTGCTTGTGGCCGTCATTTTAGGCTTAATCATGTACTACTTGGATCACCGCGCCCTTGAAAGTGCAGTGAAAGCACTCCTTGACCAACGGGAAGTGGAGCTGCCAAAGTTCGTGCTGCCGTTTGTTGGCATCTACAAACGACGAAACTTACTTGAAGCGTTACGAGAGAGTCGGGATTATGCCGGACCCAGTATCGTGGATGCGGTGGATCAATTCATCCGTGAAGTGGAACTTCGCCCTGGGCGCCAAGAACCGTTTCATAACTTTGCGAAAAACTTAGGCACGGAAAGCGCCCATCAGTTGGCCAATACATTAAGCCAAGCCCCACTCATGAATCGAGATACGTTGGATAAACGAATGGATTCGTTGATTGAGTATTTTAATCGTCTCGATGAAGTCAGTTACCAAACGAAGACCGAATCCGTTGATACGAAGTTAAACATGTTTCAAATGCTTTCGGTCGTCTCCACAACCATTGTGGTCTTTATCATGATGGCGTTTATGGCCATGAAGGCCTTCGGCATTATGTAAGAAGCGTAATCCTTGAGAGGGGGAATGTGAACATTCCATGCCTTTAATCACGATGAATAAGAACTTCGCACAATCATTGACAAGATTTAAAAAACAAACTAATTAGGAGGACATCACACATGTCTAAATCTGTAATCGTAGAAGCTAACCAATCATTCGTAGGAAAAGTAAAGAACTGGATCACTGGGGAACGCTCCATCTCTGTTAGTACGGAAAAAGGGCTTTGGATCTTCATGGTTGTCGTTCTCGTACTTCTCTTAGCCGTAATTGCTGTATGGGGATTGGATACGTCGTTTACGCAAGTGATGAATGACTTTTTAACAGGCGTTGAAGGTGGCACGGTTGATGCGGACTGGAACCCAGGTTGGGGCGGTCCAGGAAACTAATTTGACGCAAAGGATGAGCAATCATGCGTAATCGAATCCACCAATGGCTCGCATCCGAACACTCCATCACCGAATCGACGGAAGAAGGCATGCTTTCCTCCGTCATGATTGTGTTGTTTGCGGGCCTTTTTCTCGTTCTCCTCGCATGTATCGCCTGGGGATACGACGGGATTGTCGAGTATTTCAATACAGGGGTGGCCGGAGGAAAGCCCCCTGAGTCTTAAAGGAGCAGCATGCCATGAGCCAAATTGTCAGTTACGTCCTATTGTTTTTACTTATCATGGGGATCGTCGTGTCGGTCCCCGAGTTCCAAGCGCACGGCGCGAAAGCCAGTCAACTCAATCACATTACGGAACGCGCAGTGCAGTTAACGGAGCAACACGGGGGTTTTACTCCGCAAGTTCGGAATGAAATCAACGATTGGCTCGACCATTACAACTTAGACGCCGAAATCGTTGAGCAACCGCCGTCATCCATTCAATACGGCGAAGAGTTTCGCATTGCCATTTCAAGCTATCATGCCTACAAGTTTCCAAGAGTGTTAGGCTTTCAAGAAGACCTGTTCTCTTTACCGATGAACGCCAGTAAAACGGGCATTTCTTATGTTTGGACGAGGTAACGCAGATTGCGTTGCCTTGTTTTTGTTTTGATGAGAGCCAGGTTCTTGAGCTTGGTTGTCATGATTACAAAAACTCAAAGAAAGAAGGTGAACCAATGATAACGTTTCAAACGGATACCAACTCGCACGTCAAAGAGACCTACGAAGGGGACGGTCTAACCGTTGAGATCCTTCAGTTTCAACCGATTCTCGGCAACAATCACCTTCGGTACAGCACGTACTTACACCAAGCCCAAGAAAACGGGGTGCGCTTAAAGCAAATACACATTGACCTTCACGATGGCAGCATCGTCACTGAACAAGGGACACTCCAATCCTATCAAGGGCAAATTAAGAGTCATAACCGCATTGGTGGGGTTACAGGCGGTGTTAAACGGCTGTTTCAACAAGGGGTCACTGAGAAGAGCTTTTTTCGTCCTGTCTACAGTGGCTATGGCCATGTGTACTTAGAACCGTCCTTCAAACACTTTCAAGTCATTGAGCTGCATGACGAAACCGTGGTGCTGCATCAAGCCAAGTTTTATGCGTGTAGCGAAGGCGTGCAACTAGGAACCCAATACATTCGTTCTCTGACGAACAAAGCGATGCGGAACTCAGGATGGTTCTTAACGGTCTTAAAGGGAACAGGCATTGCGGTTGTCGAACTCGCTGCACCGGAACACGAATGTCGGATCGTCGAGTTAGAACATGGCGAAACCATGAGTGCCGATGACGACACGGTCGCATTACGGAAAGGAATCACGAAGCATGCGGTACGTAGCCCGAACTCGTCGTTGATTCGATCGCTCTTCACCAAACAACGCCTCTTTGATGTGTTTGAAGGGCCAGGGACGGTCTGGTTAACCCCTGCCGCAGCCGCATACAAGGACATCCGTGATACGGATCTAATTCAAGACCTGGTTGCCTCACCAAAGAAAGCTAAGAAGAGGAAAAAGAGAACAAATGCTCAACCCATCGAAGGAGGAGAAGGACATGAGGTATAGAGAAGACGACAATGACTTTATCGCCCAACAAATTGAGGCGATGGAACTTTTTACAGAAGCACGATCCCGATCAGAAATTGAGCTTGAAATTGAGAAACTAGATCGACTACGTAATGAAAGTACACAACAACTTATCTATTCGGAAGAACGGATTCAGGAGCTTTTTAACGTCTTGCAAATGAATCAAAAACCTGCGGGTTTACATGCCATTACATGCAGCAAGAAGAATGGTATTTTGCATTTCAACATGAAAGGAAAATTACCAAGAGTCGGGAAAGTCATCGATGTTAAAAGTTATCAAAATGCTAGGAACTATTATCTCAATATATTAAAAACCACGTTGATTCATAACAAGTTAGCACCAGAAGAACCGATTGAACACGCACTGATCCATATCAAAAGAGTGAATCGTCGAGGTGGCAAAAGAGATTACGACAACTATTTTCGATCCTTTATTTTTGATGCGTTTGTTGAAACAGGGTACATCGATGACGACAATACGGCCACGTTAAAAATCATTGAAAATGAATTAATTGGCGATCGTAATGAAGTCGAAATATCATTAATTGACCTTACCTCAAACTCTAAAATAGTTGGAAAACATGTTCAAGAATTAATGAATTATCGAAGTGAAAGTTATGTCCAAACATCACTGTTTGATTCTTAATGATTGTAGAAACTAAAGTTGAGTAAAGGCAACTTTAATGTCTAATGAATAGCGTTCCCAATGTCTAATGAGTAGGGTTTCAGATACCGTGTCATTAGACATTGGGAGCGAGAATGTATTAGACATTAATTAACAGATGTAACCCTTGGTAAATTAACATTTTTCACCAAATTCCTAGACAAGGGATGAAGGGTGTTTTTAGGAAAAGTTAGGAGGCCTTTGTCTAAAATGGCTGACTGACGGTTTTGAACTTGCTTTTAATTTTTTGATCTTGTGTTTATCTAAACAGGAAGACAAATCAAACGTGAACGATCAATGAAACGAGGATCAAGACACGGTCATATTGAACAGACTAAGTGAGCGCAGATGGAGCGCGAACGTATCGTGTGTGATTTGAGATTAGTGAGAGGCTTTGTCAGAGAAATCAAGGAGACAAAAAACTAAAGAAGAAGGGGGAGAGCAAAATGGATGTACTTACGCAATCAAGAGAAAAACAACAAAAAGTAAAAGAGATGGAATTACTGTTTGAGATTTATCAGAGGCAGACATTAAGCATTGAGCAAATTCGAAAATTGTTTTATGCGAATTCTAAAGGGTATGTCTATCGAAAGATTGCGATATTAAAACAAAAGGGATGGATTAAAGCAGAAGGAAGAATTTCATACGGTAAAGATCAGCAAAGTTCCCCAGTGATTTTAACTAAAGAAGGCATTCAAGCTTTGGTTTTAAAAGGCTATGTTCAACAACCTCGACAATGGAACAAAAACATACCCTCAAATGCAAGAAGAAAAATGGTTTTAGATTTTAACGAGATATTCAGTGAGTTGCGCCCTTATGGTTATACCATCATTGATAGTCGCACTTGGAAAGAACTTGGTTTTATTAAACGGACTCACTATTGTATCGGTGGATTGATTACACCAGACGGAGATAAATATACGGTCTACATGTTAGAACATAACAGCTATGCACAAACCATTAATCGGATAAAAAACGAGATTTCTGTTATTACTCACGGGGATCATACAGGAAATTACATGATGTTTCATCATAGTGACGAGGCAAAGAGGCAATACATTAAACATGACAACCTTCGGTATGAACGTGGTCTAATTTCATTTGCGATGATTGACTACCCTAATATCTACGACAAGATGAAGTTACTTCAAAAAGGATGGCTGAAAAATTATATCCAAAGGCTAGGTTACAAAGACATTGAGAAAGCTTCTGATAAAAGTCTGTATGGTGAGTACCTGTCTCAAGGAACGCATATCACGTCGTTTATTCATTACGATGTAGCCAAATTAAATCGCTTAACAAAGTTCTATGAAGTCGGATACCAGTATGTAAACTATAAGCTGCTGGTCATATGTTGGAGATCGATGGCCAACGCACTTAGAAAGAAGATTGAACGGCCAGGCAAAATCGAAGTCATCTCCATTTCTGAAGAAGACTTTAGCGAGGAAGTGAAGAATTGAAAAAGATTGCGCTAACGGTATCGACAGTGTCGATGCTTTTTTTAATGGGATGCAACTTTAACGATGCAACAGCAGAAGAAGAGGACGTGACATCCGGGTACATTCGAATGGTCAATCATACGTTCGATGATTCAACGGAAATCTTGAACCTATACCAAGATGCTTTAGATGAGTATTATGCGGGAGACATGTCGGATGGCGACTTTAAAACGCAAATGCAACATGTACTCGGTAAATCCAATGTTGTGTTAAACAACTTAGATCTTGTACAATACGAAGTCGACTTAGAGATCTTAGACTTCCACGGGGCGTACTTGGCTCACTTGCATGGCCAACATGACCTGATCTTAAATGGTCTGAGCCTCGTCGTTGATGATCATAGCGGGGGGAACTTAACGACGCTGCGTCGCGAATACGTGGAGACAAAAGAAAATCACGATCGGATGATCCAGGAATTGCGTTTGATTCTGAATCCACTGGATGATGATCTAGAAGAAGATCGAGGCTTTGAGCTATAGCCCAGGCGGGCGGCGAAGCCCGCCGTCCTTGTCACGCAATCCGTATGGCGAATGCACCAGAAGAAGACCACTGGGTTTCATATGGCGGGCGATGAAGCGCGCCATCGAACAACCTGAATGGTCCATTATCAGGAAGCCACCACCCATGACGCCTTGCCATTAAACCGCTCTGTACCAAATACAAACTCGACTTGGGACATCAACGGTTGTTTCGGTTAGGTACTCGCAACGTTTGTTTGGAACACCGCTTATGCAAGGTATAGACAGGCAAACAGGGGACGCTATTAGCAATGAAAAGGAGAATGAAGATGGATCGATTACTAAACCGCTCACAAAGCTTAGAGAATTATGCGGAAGATGCACTCACAACCGTGATGAATGGTGTGCGCCTCATACACGAAGGGAAGCTCTTATCGGAGAGTCACCAACGCATCTGCAATGAGATAACCTCACGATTCATCAGCGCCATCACGCCGTTTCCGTTTTTCCTGAATGGCAACCTAGATGAATCGCAAGCAAAGGTGGACTTGCAGAACTTTGTTCAGACGTTTATCGAAATAGAGACGATCATCCAGAATCATTACTTACAGACGTTGTTGCCGCTCCCCCGCCCGATCATTGTAGACGCGTACATTCAAGAAGGTGTCCGATGACTACGCAAGAGTCTCGTCATACCTTGCGAACCACTGAACGATTGTTAGAGGCAAAGCTTCTTATGGATCGCATACAAAATGCCAAGCAAAACGGTCACACGGAACTAACCCTACGCCCGGACGACGAAGCAACGGTGCGTTGGCTCTTGCGGTATTATGAACAATCCATACTTGATGATCACGCTCCCTAGTCATTCCTATTACCGTTCAAGCGGGGCGACGAAGCGCCGCGGTCAAGATGCAAACCGCCTGTTTCATCCCCCGCAGGTAAGAACAAGGCTAGAAGCGCGTTTGCGAAGCGTTGAAGCTTCGCCAACCTATGACTCTCGTTTTCTGATAAAACCGCTCCTGCGCGCAATAGATTCGCTCGAAGGAAGCGTGTGTGTTTGATCGCGATAAAAAAGTTAAGGGAGTGTGAACCCGTGCTAATGTAAAGGCACAACGAACCGAAAGGGTGAATCGCATGGAAAATCGAGAGACTGAGTTAATTGCCGATGTGGAGTTTTTTTTAAGAGAAGAGGTCTATCCGTTCCTCACACCACCGAAGACGAACCATGATCCATTTCCGAGGCTTCAAGGGATGGTGGATGGGAAACCTTCGTTGATCTTTTACGAATGGGGTGGCATCCTTGGCCCCGTCATTAATGTCGCCTTTGTGGATGCGGAGAACTTAACTCATCCGATGGATGCTAAGTTTTCATCCATTTATGTCCCCCCGATTTGCAATGGCAATAAACAAGAGCTGATCGAGTACGTGACGACGCATCACCGGATGTTTACTGATGAGACGTGGCATGCCCACCATGAAGAGATTAAAACACACTGGGGACGCATTTGTGATCATCCATTAGAAAAGAACGCAACACTCTTACATGAGATCCGCTCATGGAAACGATTTGATCCAAAGGCATTTTGGGATTGCTTCCGACCGCTGCATGACCGCTATCTCGACGAGCTACGTAAACAACTGAGCATTAGCTACATGGATCAGCGCCCGTGTTAGATCCATTTACGTTGAAGTCAGAATCAGAAAGGGGGTGTGGGGGATTGAGCGTCAACTGGGATACCGTCCAACATCGATTGATTGAACAACTGCATAGGCAGGATCAACACTTCACGAAACCGATCACGGTTAAAAAAGCGGACTTTCTATTTCTGTATGAGGAAGCGGTTAAACAACACTCATTGACTATCAGCAATCGAAAGTATGAAGAGATTAAACAAGCCTATGCGGAATGGTATCAATGGTATGAGCGGTTTAAAGACGCAGATGAGTTACACGTACCAATCAATGAGTTTGTCACACTCTATCATGAAGCGTCTCACGCTCACGCTAGACGTCATTGAACCACCATCTATATCAATAAGCGAACAACCGATGGACCTGCAAAGGTCTATTTTTTATGCTCATAGAAAGGAAGGCGCATTTATGATACGACGTGTCACATTGCTAACCCTAGGTTTCGTAACACTCATTGGTTATTTAACGATGACTGACATCCGGCAATTGGTTCCGAGTACCCCCGCCCCCGCACATGACGGATGGGAAGAGGGAGTATGACCGCTGTCCGTTTAGTTTTTTACGTGATTCTCGCATTCATCTTTTCATTGGTATCGATCTATTCGAAAACACTCACCATCATCTTCGGGCTTCCACTCATACTGTATGGCGCCTTTAAGCTCTATCGTTATGCCGGACGGTTTCCGATGATCATTGCAGCAATTGGTACATGGATCACCACCCTATCGATGTGCAATGTGATGTTTGAGTGGCCGATCCACCGTGCGTTGTTTAGTTTGTTTGTTTTGGTGACGAGCGGCTTTGTGGGCGTTGGTACATTTTTTATGATTAAGAAGTATCGCCGGGATGTGTCAGACGTTGAGTTTGTCATCGACAATGGTATTCAGGATCGAGGCAAGGGATGGTTTGAAGATCAAGATTCACGCATTCAACAGCGCAAGTCACTCGTGAAAGAATACGGGTGGCGCGGCTTCCTCATAGAAATTGAACAAGATGCTTATAACGATATGGATGGTGTCCAGTTCAAGCTCGGGGATAAGTACAACATTAATAAGCGGAAAGCGGAGATATGGAAGTGATGACACCATGAGCGAAATTATCCATGATGAGCCATTTGAAGAGATGGTGCTTCGAGCGGTCACCAAACTAACAAAGGATCTCCTCACATTAGTACTCGTTGTGATAGAACGCCCCAAACGACATCCTAGGTACCAGTTACGAATGTAGACATGCAGCTCACCAACGCTTCATTGATATTGATAATCGGTCTTTGAATAAGTATTTTATGTTAATACTGTTTACCAAACGTACATTTTAAAAATATAACAGAATGCTCCTTGTTTATAAGAGAACGATATAAAACTAATAGTGCGAAAGAAAATAATTAAAGATAATTGAGATATAGTTTGCTAATTATTGAATTTCATTTTAATTAACATAACTATATTGCTTCACGTAAATGCTGTAGTTATAGAATTTTTTAGCATTAGAAGGTCGCACATAGAATTAACCATCAAAGTCTCTTGAAATATTTTTCATTTGTAAGTGAACATAGCTATTAGATTTTCAGCCACTTTTTAAAAGCCAGATGTTTAAGTTAGTTACTTCAGTCCAACGAAGATATTTGATGTGAAACAAAATTTCATTTAATAAATTATTGTCAGCTTAAAAAATTATGAGTAAATCAGTCTATTAATTTGAAATAATTCTATGTAGATGGGATAATTTTACTAGATATTAATTTGAGGGGGAACAATATTGTATAAAGCATTAAGAGAGTATAAACAATTTCTAAAAAAGAATGCTAAGAATTTGTCAAATTACGAAGAAAAGTTAGCAAAGATTATTTTAGATAACTTTGTTGTGATTGAAGATTCTCCTAGTGCTGGAGGAAAAAGGGGTAAACTTCTTGCTAGTTTAGTAACCAACTATGTTGATTCAATCGAAAGAGAATTTATTTTAGATGAAACCTCTGAGCATATAACTGAAGATAAAATAAACCATCTTTCGAAGTTAACTGTGAAGAACTTTAGGGGATTTTCTGATGAACATACCTTTGAATTTAAAAACCCTTATACCTTTATTTACGGACCCAATGGGAGTGGAAAAACTAGTTTATGCGAAGCGCTTGAATTTGGACTTTTAGGGACAATTCATGAAGCGGATGTAAAGCGAATTAGCCTTGATACATATATTAAAAATGCTTACACAGGAAAATCGGATTTACCACTTTTAAAAGGCGTAAATTCCAAGAATAATGAAATTGATGTACAACCAATGCCCCAAACTAACGAATTTTGCTTTATAGAAAGAAATCGTATAGAAGGGTTTGCACGGGTATCTGCCAATACACCACAGGCTCAGCAACAACGACTTGCTGCTTTATTTGGATTAGAGGATTTTAATGCCTTTGTTTCAAATTTTAATGAACGGTTTGATAATTATCTCGATTGTGAAGGAATTCTTGCCAAGAAGCTTTTTGAGAAGGAGAAGAAAATCGCTTTACAAAAACAATATTTAGAAACTTCTCCTCAAAACAAAGAAGAGGTAAGCCAACAAACTGATGAATTACTTAGTAAGTATTCTGACATTAATACTTTAGAAGAATTACTAGAAAAATTATCAGGAACGGAAGAAGCAGATGGGCTTATACAAAAGAATAATTCACGCATTGCGGAGTTAGGGAACTTAAAAAATATACCAGATCCAGGTATTGAAAAGTTAATAGAAAATACTAGACATGTAGACTCACTTTTAAAAGAGCGTAAGAAAGCAACGGAGTCTTTACAGGGTTATAAAGATCAAATATCTTTAAAGGATTTATACACCGCTATTTTACAAAATAAAGATAATTTTCATGATGTTTGTCCAGCGTGTGAATCACAGTTGTATATAGATGGGAATCTTGCCGTTCCGTTAAACCCTTATTCGCATGCTGCTGAGAAAGTGCAAGAATTTGAGTTAGCTATACAACTTGAAACAAGGGTAACTGAAATAGATAGGCAAATACCTAATAGTCTTATGTTTATTGAAACCAAACTCACGCAAATTTTAACAGTTGTAGAATCGATAGAATTCCCAAAAAAAGATACCATTGGTGCTTTAAATCAACAGATATTGAATTCTAAAGAAGATGAGCAAAATTTGAGTGATGCAATAGCGACGACTATCTATTGCTTTAATATTTTTAATGACCTTAAAGAAGATCTAATCACCTACAACAAAGAAGTCTCCGAAACTGAAGATGAAATAAAAAAACTAAAAGGAGAAAATAGACAATTAAACAAAGCACTCGAAGAGATATCAAAAATCCAGACAAGAATAGAATCTATCAATGATGGTGAAAAGAATGTAAAAGAAGCTATGAAGAAATTTAGCGAAGAAAACAAAGAATTAATTAACCAGGTTGAAGATGAGAAGCTGTTAGTAGCACGCAATTGTCAATACCGTGACGCATATATTTCGCTTAAAGCTCGATTAATAGAATACAATCGTCAGCTACCATCTGATTTGGCATCTAACTTGAACAATAAGACAATGGAATTTTATAACGCAATCAACAGATATGATCATCCATACGATCTTTTAGAAGGTATTACTCTTCCTTCTAATTCTGGTCAAAAAATAGAAATTCGTTTTAATAATGGAGGAAACATAGATGCATTACACGTCTTGAGTGAGGGGCATATAAGATGCTTAGGTTTATCAATCCTTTTAGCTAAGAATGTACAGGACAATTTGCCAATAGTTATATTTGATGATGTTGTAAACGCTATTGACGATGAACACAGGCTAGGAATTATCGAAACTATATTGGAGAATGACTATATAAAGGATAAACAACTTATTATTACTACTCATGGAGAAGAATTTGTAAAACAATTAGAAAATAATATTTCTAAAAAGGAATATTCAAAAAAAGTAACACGAATAGACTTTCTTCAGACCGATGAACCTAAAAAAATCACAGTGAAATTAGATCTGCCACGCAATTATTTAGTTATCGCTCAGCAAAGGTTAGATGAAGGTCAACTTCGTGATAGTTTAGCACACGCAAGGAGGTCACTTGAAGCCTTAATTAATAAACTTTGGAAGAAATTGACAAATAAATATAGTGTACATCTGAAAGTCTCTATGCGCTTGCCAGGGAAACCACCAGAACTAATGTCAACCACACAGGCGTTAAGAAAATTTATTAATACTAATTCAATAGATGAATTTGAAAATGTAGCTTCATCTCTAAAAATTTTATTAGGCATGGAGTATAAAAATCCTATTGAATGGACTTATTTAAACAAGGGCACCCATGAAGAAGATAGAGTAGAAGAGTTTGACAGAACGATTGTTAAAGAAATGATAGGTATATTAAAGCAAATTGACAAAGATTTAATTAGGTGAGTCACTTCATAAATCTGCCTTATAAAAAGCAGTAAGAACCCCTATGAAAAATCTCGTTTAAAAAGTAGTATAAGCTAGATGTGCAAGGTCGATAATGGGCTCTGAATCGTTATAAGATTTCTTACGTAAGCTTCTTTTTTAATAGATTACTACTTTTTCATTTCTGAGCAACCAAAATTACAAGGATAACACACATTATATGTAATGTTTTTGTAAACGTCATTTGATTGGTAATCACCAACAAATGGCTTTTTTTATATTCATTAAAAAAAAGTGATTCATTCATGCACTTTTTAATTGGAAGGCAGCAAGAATTTTATCGATTAATGAAAAGACATCAGGATCATTATATGAGTTATCAAAATGTTATTTTTACTGATTGGGCAACGTTTAGAGAATTGCGTTTTGTGGGGAAACAACGGACGGATATTCTGGAGCCGGGTAGACTACCGGTTTCAAATCATCAATACAAGCAGCTGCTCCATGAACAAAAACTGACCCGTATGATCATTCCCATAGGTTTACAGAAACTAAATAGAATTATAAAACGTTGATCTCTAGAAATGAATTTAGCGGCCATGATTGCCGGGCAGTTTGAAACTTTTTTAAAGGGTATCAAGAGCTACCATCTATCACGGACAAATGGTGATGGCGTCAAATCCGCATGTGTTCGAGGAATACGAATAGTCCCGCTGCACGTTAACTTTATGAAAGGGGGTGAGTGTTATTGGAAGCTACAAAAACGCACTGGGGCGGCAAAGACGCCTTTATGCACACGCTGATCGTCGGTCCCACTGGATCGGGTAAAACCGCTCTTCTCTTAAAACCGATGGTCTATCAAATTATCAAGGCTCGAAAACTTGGAAAACCTGTCGGTCTGACCGTGATTGAACCGAAGGGCGATTTCGTTCGCGATCTACGAATGTTGTGCGAAGCCTCCGGTCAAGAGATGACGATGATTAGTCCAACCGATCCAAACTCGGCAATTTTTAATGTGATGGCAGGGGATAAGACGGACATTGTCGAGGCAACCGTAGCGGTACTTCAAACCATGTTCGGGAAGCAAGATCCATTCTTTGCGTCCATCCAAGAGCTATTTACACGAAAGATTGTGGAGTTGTTGAAGACGTTGTATGGGGATCATGTCTATCTTCGTGATGTCCTCGTCAACTTACAAAATGAAGACGTGTTACGTGAGAATGTCAATCGCTTAGTCCGACAAGGGGTAGAACATGAGCTTTCGGCGTTTTTTATTGATGAGTTATTGAATGCGAAAAGCCAAGAAGCTCAAAAATTTAGAAGCTTTGCGATTGGGTTACGGGCGCAGTTAGAGAACATCTTATCCAATCCGTATCTGAAACCGATTATTTCAAAGCCTTCCTCGTTTAGTTTAGATCGACACTTTGAGACGGGCGGCATACTAGGCATTGATACGTCATTGGCTAAGCTCGGGAAGTCTGGAGACGCGTTTGGGCAGTTTGTGGCCATGCACGCACAGTTGGCCACGTATCGACGTCCAGGTGCAGAAGATGAGCGTATCCCCCATTACTTAATCATTGACGAATACTCACGCTACATTAACCCAGATGTTGAAAAGTTTCTTTCCATTGCCCGTGAATACAAAGTTGCCGGTGTATTTGCCATTCAGAGTTTGGGTCAACTAGCGGTAGCAAGTGGAAAAATGGATGGACGTATGATGAAACAAACGATTATGGGGAGTACCCGTAACAAGATGGTGTTTGGTGGTCTAGAGCATGATGACGCAAAAGAAATGGCATCCATCATGGGGATGAATACGATCGTAGATCAAGATAAGATTTATGATGGGAATCCGCTCAAGAAAGTCATTCCGAAGGCACAAAAAGAGATTGAGCGTGAAGTGGAGCGGTTGCCATACACATTCTTCATGGACGGGATGCCGAACAACTACTTTGTTCATAAGCTTCTCCAAGACCGGCAGTTACAACCGCCAGGGATTACAAAGGGCATTTTCTTGCCTCGTTCAAAACAAGAGCTAAGAGATAAATTCATCGCGGACATTGAAGCCGAACAAGTATCCATGATGACACCTCTAGAGCAGTGGCAAGCCAAACCTGTAGCTGCCTTCAATCTATTAGGCAAATGGAAGAAGCAAGCCATGATTCAGTATTATACGGATCGCCAACCGCCCCCATCTGAGGATGACGGGGTTCTTTTGCGTTATCCGGTATTGGATTGGGTGGAAGAACCGCTGCCCCAGGCTGTTCGTTCAGACGGTCGTACGATTGATGCCAATGGAGAAATAATAGGCGAAAGCACGGACGAAACGGTATCAAATGTGCCAGAAACAGCGGGTGACACGAAATCAGCTCCGACAACCTCGGTAGCTTCTCCTGTATCGGCTGTTAACGCGGAAGCGATGATTGAAGACTTTGAGAGCTTCTATCATCAGGAACCGCCACCAGAGAGGGAAAACGAAGCCTTTGTCTATGAAGATTACAAAGAAGAAGTCGCCCAAGAAGCACGACATGCTTTTGCGAAGGGTCCATCCACTGAACAGGGGTTAAGCGGAAGCCCGATCGTCGATGAATCTAGTCACAACAATCACAAAAACATAGAGCCGAATGAGCCTGATCCGTTCGCGGTTCTCTATGAACACCATGAGGAAGAAGAAGCGGTAACCACTACACCTAGACAACAGGGAGAATCACTTCCTGCAGCAAGTGATGAAGAGCCTGTAAATCTTCTTGATGATGAACCTACACCGATCCCTTCAGAAGCCTCAGCGCCTACGGCAAATCAACAAAAAGTCAATCAACAAGTCATTCAAAAGCCAATGCCCGTTGGAGGTGATGATGGATGGCCAGACCCTTCCGGCGGGTCCCCTCACCAAGAGGATGAAGAACGCCGTGATTCACAATTCATTGATCTCATTGATGACGATGAAATGTTTTAAGGCTTACGTACTCAAAAATAAACCATGAGGGAGCGATTCAAATGACAGAAGTACTTTTTAACCAAACCGAAGGAATGAAACCACAAACGGCTGAAGAAACGGGTGCTCGACTCGTCAATACGGCCTATCGTAACGGACGCTTTTTAGAAGCGGAACTGTTTGGAGAAGAAGTGCATGAATTGAACGGGGAGCGGGTGACATGTGCCGTTGTCATGGTCAAAGAACAAAAAGGCTTAATCCCCTTTGACTTAATGGATGTGAAGGATGCTCGACAGCTCGACAACATGATCGGGTCCACGATCCGCTTTAAAGTTATTAAAGTACACGATGATGAACAACTGTTTATGGCCGATCGTAAAGCGGCCATGGAAAAAACGCGAGAACGTGCTTGGGAGCGATTAGCTGCTGCAGGAGTGGGAGCCACGACAAAAGCAGTTGTTCGGTACGTAAATGATAACTACATGGTTGTCCAAGTCGAAGGGATCGAGACCAACATCCATGTTTCTGAGTACGGATTCGATTGGGTCGATGACCTTCGGGATCATGTTAGCGTGGAAGACATCATCCAAGTAGCGGTAACAGAGATCGATGTGGAGAATCAAATCCTCTCCCTAAGTCGGAAAGCCACACTTCCTGATCCGTGGCACAATGTGGGTCGCTTATTAGCCGAAGGAAGCACCTATGTTGGCGAAGTTGTCGGCACGAGCGACAAAGGCATGTACATTAAATTAGCACCAGGGATTACAGGCATGGGGAATCATCCGATCAACGAAGTCGTGAATGTCGGGGATCGGGTAGTCGTCCGCTGTGTCCGCATTGATCATAAACAACAACATGTTCGCGTGACGTTTCGACGTATTCAAAAGCGCGCGAACTTGTAGGAGGGTTTCGGATGGAACGAAGCCCATTTAGTGCAAAGCAGGACTACTCGTTGCGGTGGCAGCGGGTACATAGCATAGACGGTGCTAAGGCTACGGAACAACCGACACTCCCACATCGGGAGTTTTTAGCCTTACGTGCCATCAATGCCATCGGACTCATCGGTTCTAGCCAATTAACGCACCTCTTTCTTAACGGCCAAAAGCGGGTACGCGTTCGAATGGAAAAGCATGGGTTGATTCTTCGCCATCACCTACTCGTTACCGGCAAGCAGATTGACGTCTATACGTTAGGCAAGAGTGGCATCGATTATTTAGGGGAGAAAGCAAGAGTAACAGAGAATGCCTGGGTTATGTGGCCATTAGCGAGTGTGTTGCAACGTCTTGAATACTGGCGCTTGTACACTGCATTAAAATCGCACTACAAAGGCTTACAGATGGGTGCGAGTCAATCTCCATTTGTAGGTAAGATCTCCATTCGTGGCCAGCGCATGGAGATTTTACCCATTAAGAACATTCAAGACACTGTCACTGACCACTGTGACATCCTTGCCATCAAGAAGCCTAGCCTTATCGTATGCGAAGACATCATTGAGGTTTACGACCTTGCGCCTAAATTAGAGGGGGCGCCTGTTCGTTATGTGTTTGAGGAAGACCTTGATCGAAGAAAAACAATGCCGCTAACGTTCTACCGTTATCAACAAGGGCAATGGCTTTCAGATCAAAAGGACATTCTGCAACACCACAAGCAACAACTCATTATGCTTAAACAAAATACTTAAATTCACGACAACAGAGGAGACGAGACAACACATGACATTAGAAGAGGCCATCGACGCCATCGAATCACGCCAAGCTGTCAGGAGTAAATCAGGAAATGTGTATTGTTATGATGCCCAGGGCCAATTACGAAAAAATGGGGCGCCCGCATCATTTGGAAGCATTAGTGTTTTTGACGGCGTTGATAATTGGGAACGTGTGAATCTACCGATGATGCATTTCACACCAGAGGATGTCAGTAAGTAAACGAGAAGGAGAAACGACAACAGATGATCAAACGAAAATGGGGATTGACACTTACCGCTATCGGTCTACTCATACCGGCAGCGGTTTTTGGCGCGGAAACAGACGGGGAAAAAGACGACTTTCTACGAATGCAAGAAATGGAGATTGCAAAGCATCACCTTCAAGAAACCCTGCATCCACATCAAGAGCAATTAGAACAATATGAAGTTGATCAAGTAAGACTTCTAGAAGCCATCGATCAATTAAATGATAAACAAGAGGAGCGGTTGCTAGAAATTGAAGAATTCCTGAACTCTGAAACCTTTGAAACCTTGAAAAACTTGACTTTGAAATCGAACGAAGAGGATTACCCTCTTGAACGCAGTTTGCACAACCGCTCCATTGATGCATTAAGTCCGTTAGCGCTTGAGCTGGTTGATGTGGATCGTAAGGACCTCAACACCGTCACAAAATTGCTTCGCCTCATGCATGAGGATGATCGTAAGCTAAAAGCGCTTTATACGGCATTGAGTGAAAAGGAAAAGGCGTATGATGAAGCCTCTGAATCTTATGACGTTGAGTTTGGTAAAGATCAGCAAGCCTTATCTACGTTGGATTCGCGCATTGAAGACTTTAACGAAGAACAAGGTGGTTTTGAAACTGATGAATTATTAGGGAATCACCTGACAGACCTATACGATGAACACGAATTTACACCTTACAAAAAATGGTCGGCCAAGATCTTAGACGATGCTCTTGAGGAAGCTGTTGATCGAGACCTTGATGAGATCATCGATGAAACTGATCAGAGCAGTAACCTTGAATCGTATAGCGGTTCCTTTGCGGATATTGGCAGTAATTACGACTTTATCTGGCCAACGACTTCCACGCGTGTAACGAGCAACTATGGAATGCGAAATGGACGGATGCATAACGGGACAGACATTGGAGGAAGTACACCTGGCCAAGAAGGAGAACCGATCTTTAGCATCGAGAGCGGGACGGTTACCCAATCGGCGTACCACCATGCAGCGGGACATTATGTACGTGTGAATCACGGAAACGGCTTAGAAACGCGTTACCTTCACTTACAGTCACCAGGAGCAAGCGTCGGAACAACAGTAGAGCAAGGCGATGTCGTTGGTCGTTTAGGAAATACAGGACGTTCGAGCGGCGCACACCTTCATTTTGAAATCATTATTGACGGTCAACCGCAAAACCCAATGAACTTTTACAACCGCTAAAGTCGTTCTTAAAAGATTAAACGAACGTGGGGTTCCGCTCACGTTCGTTTGCTTGATTTAAGAACTTTCTCTACTGAAAGGGGGATTGAAGACTTTTAGTTTGTATTATTTACTATCGAGGAGGATGAATGTGTATCGATTAGGAAAGGTTGTTAGTCTCGTTTTTTTAACAGCAATTATTGCTTTTGGTCATGTATTACCTGCACATGCGAATCAAGTCAGTGATGTATTAGCAGAAGGTCCTATGTCTGATATTGTAGACATTTCCGAATTAGGCGCAATTAATAGCCAAGGTGATCTCTTGGGATGGAACTTCTCAACAAGCTTTAGCGCTACATTGCCAGCTGGTCCAAAGGATCGTATAGACAGCACTAGAAACAGTGTACCGACCAGTTATGGGTTAGATTTTAAGGCGAAAAGCTTTGGCGAGGCTCAATCAATCTACCCTGGTACATTGGAGAGTTTTTCCCGAGTACTTATTTCTGACGATGGAGAAGTGTATTTACACGGTCGGCATCAATGGACGGGAAACCCCTCGAAAATGGCTGATTCAGAATTATCCAAATACGACTCCTGTGTTTAATCACCCAATGCAGCAGTAAGGGCGCTTGTTATTAAACAATCGCGCCCTATAATGGAATAATACATTAGTTTTTATTAGCTGGTTTCGTTTAACAAGAACCATGCATTAATTCTGTTTAAGGCTTGTCTATATTTATAAAAAAGACTGCTCCAATTTAGTAGCAGTCTTTCATATTGGTATCCTCTTAATGTTTATAGAAATCGCTTATTTATTGAAAAAATGAGTGATACTTTCGCGAATTGAAGTTGGTTTTCTACCAATCAAATCTTCTAAATCACTGGAAGCGTTCCCCTCATTTCCATCGGCTATTGAATTGTAAAGAGCAATTTGAAAATGAGCAAAACCTTCAGGAACGCCAGAATTAACCATTCTCTCTAGAGCTTCAGAGTCTGACATAGACTGATGAGTTACGTTTTTTCCTGAAACATCCGAAAGAATGTTAGCAAGTTCATCATAATTCCAAGTTTCAGATGATGCTAATTCATAAACTTTATCTTCATGTCCTTCTCCAGCCAGAACGGTTGCTGCTGCTAAAGCAAGGTCATTTCGTTCTACTGTATTAACTTTACCTTTTCCAGCAGAAGTCACGATTACTCCACTATCAACAAACGATTGAAGGCTCTCATTAACAAACACTTCTTGATAAAAAGCATTTCTTAAAATCGTAGTTGAAAGACCTGAAGCACGAAGGGTATATTCAGTTGCTGAATGAACATCTCCAAGTGGAGGAAATGCCCCCTTATCAACAGCAGCAAAACTTGTATAAAGAAGGTGTTTTACTCCTGCCTTTTTAGCTGCCTCAATGGCATCAACGTGTTTGCGAATACGTACTACCGAGTCGTCTTGTGGTGTTGATATTAGAAGCAACTTAGAAGCTCCAGCAAATGCTTTTTCCAGAGATGAAGGGTCATCATAATCCCCATAGCGAACTTCTATTCCTTGGTCAGCAAATTTAGATGCTTTTTCAACGTTTCGACCACTAACAGCGATTTGATTTGCAGGTACTTTTTCAAGTAAATGTTGGACAACCAATTGTCCTAATTCTCCTGTTGCCCCAGTAATTACGATTTTTGACATAAACAAGTCATCTCCTATTTATATAATTTTTTGTATGTTGGATTTTTAAGCATAGTCATATATTATATCAGTAGGCATTTTTTTAAAGTAGGCACATTTTTATAACATAGTCACAAAAATAGTACTATTAGGAAGGAGAGGTATTTATCATGGCACGAACATTGTTTCAAGGTGAACCTCCAGAGGAACAAATAGAGGTTTGTCCGGTTACAGAAACTCAAAACATAATTGCAGGGAGATGGAAACTCATTATTCTATGGCATTTAAGTAAACAGACAAGAAGATTTGGTGAACTTCAAAAATTGGCACCCGGTATTTCAAAAGGAATACTAACACGTCAGTTACGAGAACTGGAAGATGATCAAATGGTTCACAGAGAAGTATATAAAGAGGTTCCTCCCAAAGTAGAATACTCACTAACACCAAAAGGGAAAAGCTTTATCCCTGTACTGGATATTATGGGTGAGTGGGGGAAAAAACACTTGAATTGGCCGGACAGCTGATCAATATGTTCCCATTGGAGAGCCGTTGCATCCATTTTGTATTCTTTATAATTTGATTTGCAAGACTTGAAAGCTTTTGGCGTTCAAGAATGGAAAAAGCCTTCTTTTGAATGTCATGAAAGGGGGTGTCCGCTGCAATGCTGTCATCGGTCAATAATTTTAAAACTTCGCCGGCCTTTTTCATGTTTTGATGATTTTGGGTATAGTGTTCATACACTTGGTCTTTGGCAGACGACTTCGCTTCATCCATATAGTGTCTGATGTTGTATATCAAGGTATTGATGAGATTGTCATTCATCCGTTGATAACGATAGGAGACATAACATAAGAGATAAGTGTAAACCATCCATTCGTCAAGCCTTTTCAGTCTGAAAACCGAGTAATAGTCAACCAGTGAGGCATAGTATTTAATGCCTTCATTCGAAATTCCTAACTTGGGTAACAAGGTTTGGGCAAGTAGGTAAAGGGGCTGAATCTGCAAACCCCGTTCAATCTCATATTTGATTTCCTTCAGTTTAAAATCTTTGGGCTCACGCTTGAGTCGTGTTATTTCATACAAGCCTTCCGTGTCTGAAAGTAGTTCCTTTAGGGATTGAATATCAGCCTTTTTTAAACGATTCTGCATTATGGTGATTAATCGATGCTGTTCAAAGGTGATGGCCTGTCCGACCGTATCCTGTATAAAGCTATATCCTGGTACTACGATACGATGTTCAAACAAATGATTCATGATTTCACGGAAGATAAAAATCTGTTTACTTGAAACTGTTGCGGCTTGCCGGGCCTTTTTTTCGATTTGGCTTCGTTCTTCTTCTCCACAATGACGATAGCCGAACAGTGCAAGAATCAATTGCTACTGCTTTAAACGGGCGTCCTTGCCAATTGAACTCAGATCAACGATCTTCCGACCGCTGAAATGTTCCTCCAGCACGTGTTGAAGGTCATCGGACACTTCATGTAGATCAAAGGTAAAAAACAGATGCTTGACCTTAAAGTAACCCAGTTGCAACACAAAATAAGCCTTGGACTTTACTGAATGTAATCTTTGCAGCAACTCTTTTTCGGGCTGGGAGAGTGAAAAGAAATGACAACGATCTTCATATGTAAAATTCGGTCTACCAAAAATCGCTTTGAATTCATCATCACCCAGAATGTTCAATCTTCTTTGTTGGGTTTCCGTTTCTGCAGACATATTGTACTCTTTTCTGTGCGCGATTATATTTGTCCTGAACCCTTTCAAAAAGTGTACTTTTTGAAACGGGGTGATTCCCACTATTTTCATATTTCATAATTATAACATAATTAGTTTTGAAATATTCCAATTATATTGTAGATATTTTGAAATTAAAATATAATAAATTTATTCTATAAAAGTGGATTTGTAAAATAATGTAATTCATTTTAATGTAAGGGTTAGCAGTAAAGATCAATCTGTGGAAAGACAGGTTGCAGTTGCAAAAGAAATGGGAATTCCCGAAGAGCATGTCTTCATAGAAAAGGCAAGTGGAAAAGACTTCAAACGGCCAGAATATCAACTAATGAAACGTATGCTCAGGAGTGGAGATATTTTATATATTCAATCTTTGGATAGGCTGGGACGAAATAAACAAATGATCCTGGAGGAATGGCAAGAGCTGATACAAATAAAGGAAATTGAAACTATTGTGTTGGATATGCCCCTTCTTGATACAACAAGATATAAAGATTTGAACGGCATTGAAACATTAATTTCGGACTTAATCCTGCAATTATTGAGTTACATGGCAGAAGATGAACGAAATAGAATAAGGGCACGGCAAAAAGAAGGGGTAGAAGTTGCAATTCGCAAAGGAGTAAAATTTGGTAGAAGGAAAATTGAGATGACTGACACATTTCCATCAGTCTATCAAGAATGGAAACAACAGAAGATAACAGCTGTAGAAGCTATGAATCGTGTTGGAATGAAACGGAATACATTTTATCGAAGAGTAAAAGAATACGAATCGAATCTTTGACTTATACTGCGTAAATACTTGAAGCAACTTTAATTAAAAATAAGGGTTGCTTTTTTCTTAATAAACCTTTTCGGGGGGATATGCAAAAATACCCTAAAATGATTTTAGACTTAAACGAAAGTTAAAATAGCTGTTTTTGCATAAAAAAGCCCCGTTCGTAAAATTACACTTTTACCAACGGGGCTTTTAATGTTCTTCATTGTTAAAAACATGGTTATAACTTTTTGGGAAGGTCAGGGTTTGAGAACAACTTTGACACACCCATCTTCGTGATCATTAAAGATTTGATAGGCTTCACTCGCCTGGTCTAGACGCATTTTATGAGAGACGATTTCTGTTGGATCCAGTTCTCCTTCCGTAATCATTTTAAAGAGCATTGGCATGTAATGGATGACTGGTGCCTGACCCATTTTTATTTTTACATTTCTTTCAAATATGTTTCCTAAAGGGAACTGGTTATATTTAGAGCCGTAGACCCCCGTCAGCTGCAGCGTTCCAAATTTTCTCACAGCACTCATACCGATTTCGATCGGGCTGATGGTTCCGCCAATAAGCTTCATCTTTTGTTCGACAGCTTCGATTGGTGTTTTTTTCCCATCCATCCCTACGCAATCAATGACGGCATCTACACCGCCACTTGTAATTTCTTTAATATGGGAACCCATAGAAATCATATCATCAAATTCATCAAAATTAAAAATCTCAACATTGTTCATTTTTTTGGCACGTTCAAGCCTATAGGGAAGATTATCGACGGCAATGACTCTTTTTGCGCCTTTCATCCAGGCAAACTTTTGCGCCATCAAACCAATGGGTCCACAGCCGAGCACAGCAACTGTATCCCCTTTTTTCACTCCTGCACTTTCAATGCTCCAATAAGCAGTTGGCAGTACATCAGACATAAACAGTAATGCTTCATCTTCAAGTTCAACAGATTCAGGAATCACGAAAGGCATAAAATTTCCATAGGGAACACGCAAATATTCAGCCTGTCCACCCGGATGATTCCCGTAACGCTCCGTAAATCCAAAATATCCGCCTGTATCAACTTCTGGATTTGGGTTAGAATTATCACATTGGCTCTCCAAATCATGCTGGCAATAGTAACAGCTTCCACATGAAATGTTAAATGGGATGACCACTCTATCCCCTTTTTTCACTTTTGTTACCTCTGGTCCGACCTCTTCTACAATACCCATGGGCTCGTGGCCAACTACATAATCTTTTTCAGCTGGCAAGGCACCTTGATAAATATGTAAATCAGACCCACATATCGCTGTTGATGTAATGCGCACAACAATATCGTCTTTTTGTTGAAGCTTCGCATCTGGAACTTCTTTCACCTGCATATCCTTGGAACCTTGAAAAGTAACTGCTTTCACAAGTAAAACCTCCTATTATAAATTCATATAACTCTTATAATACCCATTGAAGAAATTAATATGTTTTTTTTATTTTTAGTTCTATTTAACTAAATAGGGCGTTTACTCCAGTTCAACTCCCGATTTGACATTAAAAATGAGATGGAAAAAGCGTACTAATCTGTTATCAGATGTACGCCTTTTCAACTACCTAAATCGTGCGCAATAGCCACAATCTTTGAGAGAACAGTTAAAATAAATCTAAAAATCTGCGCTTTTAAAATTTGTAAATTCTAGACGTTGGAATAAAAAAATGAAGATGGCACTTGTTTTTTCGCTATTGATCAAATGCAACATAATTTCCTTACTTAGTTTGTTGGTCCGCAGGATCCTACTATCAAGGACTTATTCCTTTAGGTTTTAATAGTATACAATTTCATACTATATTCCTTTTTTGTTACTAGGTGAAATTAAAGTGTGTACTTTCAATATTGGAATATACTTATTATACTAACGTATCACCAGTAAACTGAGAGTAGCACAAATCATTACTCATGCAAGTTCTGAAAAAAGAACAAAGTACTACTCAAGTCATCGCCATGTCTCTTTTTATGCGGTACCAGTCTTTAGATAGGGATACCTTTACCGGTAAAGTCATAGCTATCCTTCGGAACGAGTTTGGTGGACATGCAGTGTAAAAAAGCAACTAGGCTAATTTGTGTGAATTCGGTAAAGGTATCCGATATCATAACAATAGAGATAGACCCTTATTACGAAATAATTTTAGGGATAGAGTATTTTTTGCTAAGGGAAGAAAAATACTATGACAGTCAAAAGAATTATTTTCGCATTCGTATGAATTCTGAATTTAGTTCAATAACACTGAGAGAAACAAAAACGAAAAGCTTATTTGCTGTCAAAAACGAATACGAGAGAGACGCAACTATGGAACTAGTTGGAGAATGGCTTATAAAAACAAATGCTTTCAAAGAAGTTATAAATGAACTGATTCAAAAAAAGAAAATGGAAAACGTTCAAACAGAGGAAGACATTCAAATAGTTTTAGGAACGACAAGGTTCTTGGAAAAATTACTTAAGATTAAAACAGAAGAGATATTAAGTGCCGTTGTAGAGAGGGATAACTGAGGTTTCTTAATAATAACTACCTTTTTAATAAAATACTATTGATAACGTTACATGGTTCCACTAATGTTTTAAAAAAATTGATAAGGGAAATTTACACTGAATGTTTTTTGAACGCTTGCCTACTTTAATGCAGAAAAGGAGAATTTACACACATGAACCGTTTTACTATTCCGAGGGATGTTTATTATGGAGAAGGATCTTTAGAAGTTTTGAAAACCCTTGAAGGGAAAAAGGCAACTATTGTTATCGGAGGCCAGTCCATTAAAAAATCAGGCTATCTTGATAAAATAGATGCTTATTTACGTGAATATGGATTTGAAACACAGCTCATTGATGGTGTTGAAAATGACCCATCTGCAAAAACCGCTTTAGAGGGTGCAAAAAAGATGGAGGAATTCCAGCCGGATTGGATCATTTCCGCAGGCGGCGGTTCACCGATCGACGCAGCTAAATTAATGTGGATTTTTTATGAGAATCCGGAGCTCGCATTTGATAGAGTTAAAGCACCGAACCCACTACCGGCTTTACGGAAAAAAGCACGCTTTGCGGCGATTTCTACAACGAGTGGCACAGGTACTGACGTATCACCTTTTTCTGTTATCACGGATCATGAAACAGGAACGAAATATCCGGTATTTGGTTATGAGATCACGCCGGATATTGCCATTATCGATCCGGAGCTGACATATTCGATGCCGGCTGACATTGTCGCCTATACGGGAATGGACGCATTAACGCACGGAATCGAGGCCTACGTATCAACGATGCATAACGCATTTAGTGATCCGTTGGCGATACAATCGGTTAAAATGGCAGTGGATAATATTGAAAAATCAGTAGTTGGAGATAAAGCAGCGAGAGCAGAGATGCATTATGCCCAGGCTATTGCGGGAATGGCTTTCTCGAACGGGTTTTTAGGCATTGTACACAGCCTATCACATAAGAGTGGCGCGATTTTTAACATTCCGCACGGCCTTGCGAATGCTCTTTATTTGCCATACGTGATTGATTTTAATAAAAAGGCGGACGGTTCCCGGTTTGCTGATATCGCTAAGATGCTTGACCTTTCTGGAAACACAGAAGACGAGTTAATCGATTCCTTAACGGATTTGCTTCGCCGTTTAAATAAATCGCTAAACCTTCCGTTATCGCTGCAGGAATTCGGTGTAAATGAGAGTGAATTTGAAAAACAGCTGGATCGAATGGCAGCGGGAGCGATTGAAGATCCGTGTACACCATCCAATCCCCGGGAAGTATCTGTAGAAGAAATGAAAAAACTTTATATTGCTGCATTTAAAGGTGAAAAAGTAACTTTTTGATGGAATCAAAACGGAACTGCCCGGGCAGTTCCGTTTTTGTTCGTTTCAATCATTTTAAAACCTCTCTTAAATCTAAGCTTTATTAATCTTTCAGTAAGGTGTTTGGTTCTCATAACAAATCTTGCGTAAAAGTGTACTTATCTACAAGATATGCGAAGAGAAAATACACCAAAAAAGAAAAGACAAATTTAGTAAAAGGGCATTCACTTTTATTCACCGAACTTAACACATAAGTGAAAAACATACTTGGAAACCTTATTGAAACCCGTCGCACACCTTTAGAAAAGTGCTGCATTAAGCTTTTTATCAGGCACATATGCTGAAGCTTATCTTGAAAGGATGAGGAAAATCATGACTCAAACGGAGGATCAACGTGTTGAAAACCTATACTGTATAAAGGATGCACTGTTCTGTTTGTGGCACTTAAAAAATGCTGTTCGTGGCGGTATATTTTTTGAATACGCTGCGCTTTACATGGAGTGGCGGATGGGTTAGGCTAATTGCCCAGAAAAGCTTGTTGCTCTGGTCTTTTCAAAAAAATCTGTCCGCAGAGGCTCCATGTCAAGCGACAAAATCAGAATGAATAAATTAAAAGACTGCTACTAAATTGGAGCAGTCTTTTTTATAAATATAGACAAGCCTTAAACAGAATTATGCATGGTTCTTGTTAAACGAAACCAGCTAATAAAAACTAATGTATTATTCCATTATAGGGCGCGATTGTTTAATAACAAGCGCCCTTACTGCTGCATTGGGGGATTAAACACAGGAGTCGTATTTGGATAATTCTGAATCAGACATTTTCGAGGGGTTGTGCAAAAATACCCAAAATATGGATGGTATGAGTCACACCGAGATGATGAATCAAATGTACGACACATTGGTTATTGATGGTCAAGCAGATACGCAAGTTGAAACGATTGAAGTTAAAGAAGGGGACACGGCAAAGCTCCGATTTGTTAATGCGGGGCTATTTACTCAAGTGGTTTCAATCCCAGAACATTCATTTAGAATCACGCATTATGATGGTTAGGTTGTTAATGAACCCAGTGAAATAAGCGAAACAAAATTCCGAATCGCCCCTGCCGAACGCTATAATATTGAAATTGATTTGGACAACCCAGGCGCGAGAAGTGAAAGATATTGACTTGGATGACATTACCAAAGAATTTGATATGCTGCTTGGGACGGATGATGGTGGTGATACCTTTACAGTTAACGGTAAACAATTCCCAGATCATGAGATCTATGAAGTTAAAGAAGGGGATGTGGTGAAAGTTACGATTGAAAATGACACAGATGTTGATCATCCAATGCATTTACATGGTGAATTTTTTAATGTTATTTCCAAAAATGGCGAGCCAATACAAGGTTCACCAGTTCTAAAGGATACGCTAAATGTAAGGCCGGATGAGACTTACGAAATCGTATTTGAAGCCAATAATCCGGGAAATAAACAAATAAGCTTACAGATACAAGAATTAAAACTCTAAGGGGTAGAATCATTCCTTAAAACAAAGAAATGATTCTACCCCTATTTCAATCATTGATTAATTTTTTCTTTTGCCTATATTCATCATCATTAATTTCGCCTTTAACATAGCGTTCTTTTAATATCATTAACGGTCGATCTTCTATTCTGCTTTTCTTCATTAGTAACCGTGCAACAACGTAAATCGTAGCTCCAATAATCATTACAAAGATAATTAATCCAATTGCCATAATGATGCACATTATTATCATAGAACTATCCATCATCATATTATTCATCGTTAATTAGTTACCTCTTTCAAATTTTAACTCTTTACGGGGCTCAATCACTTTCAAGCCTAATACCTATCTGTTTACGCTTAACTCAATTTATTCCTCAATTAGGTTGAAGACTCGCTATTGATGTCTTGGTTAGCCTTATCAAACAGGATTCCCACCTGCCAAAATACACGACCTGCTCGGACTTTGTTTTAAAGATACAGATTATTCAATTGGTGACAATTCGCTTTCTATTAACCACTTATGGTTTTTAACTTCTTCCTCACCAGTAGTTGGAGTATAGTTAACCATGTACACTGTCGTTTTTACAGCAGACTCAATTACAGCTGTTGCTCCTTTCATTCCAGGCATATGATTGGCTTCAATGGTTACTTCTGTCCTGGTTGTAACATTTCCTCGCCTGCATCCTTAATCTCTTCTTGGATTATCCATTTGTGGTTCTTAACTCTGGGTCCACCAATAGTTGGGGTATATGAGATCTCGTATGCAGTAGTGTCATAGGCGCCTACTATCATAGCTTCAGCACCTTTCATACCCTTTATGTGATTGGCCTTTATAATAACACGTTCAACAACCTCATAAGTTGGATTATCTTCTTCTTTTAAATCCTCAGGAATTTCGACAGTCACTTAACACTCCTCAGTTCCGATGCCCCTTGCGTTACCTAAGTCATTAGTATTTGAAAAGGCTACTAAAAACAACGTTGAACACAACAAAAAAATAATATTCTACACATAGCACTCTCCTATTATGAAATGGCGCCTATTAAACAATATCGTGTCCTTTTTATAGGTAAGTATTCAGTTTGTAAAGAGATATAGTGGATGCTTCCTCTGTCCACCGTATCCTTGTTTTTAAAAAGTAAAGCAATAATCGAGGAAAAAGGGAGCGGATAGGTCAAAAATTCCTTAGCGTACAAAATCTCTAATGTTGGCGGAAAATTGGTAACCAATCGACCTTCCGGGGATTCAAACTTATAAAAGCTGGGTAATAAAACTCCCAAAATAAAAAAATGTCGTAATGAAAGCTTACGACATTTTCCTTTTGGAAAGCTTGGGATATTACTTCAAGTATGCATAAAGGGGGTACACTCAGTGAGGCTGACTGAGTACTTTCAGATTACATACATTTTATGTAAAAATGACAACTTTATCACAGCTTTAAAGCTCTCATTGAATATGCGCGCGGTAGGTTTTAAAAACATTTACTGACATTATAAATTGTAATTATACAGTAATATAATCTCCTTAGAATCTCCTTATTTTCTTGATAGTCTATTACTATAATTTATCAAGGGAGGATGTTTATGAGGTATTTAAAAAAGGGAGAAAAGCTATTTATATCTTCATCACTCGTAACAGCGATAATGTTTGCACCTGTATGGAGCGAAAGTACCTTCGCCTATGCCAATCCAGATGAAAGTAATCGTACTGAAAACTCTATTACTGAAGAAAGCACGGAGCCATCTCAAAGCAATATCCTAATCAAAAGAAATGATCGAGGCAGTGAGGTGAGAAAATTACAATCTAGCCTAAATACATTAGGATATTCTATTCAAGTAGATGGTATCTTCGGTCCTGACACTGAAAGTATCTTGAAAATGTATCAAGAAGATCAGGGTCTTATTGTTGATGGGATAGCAGGACCTAATACATATAGAGCTTTAGGATCTAATTCTATAGAGGAAAGTAGCCCATCAAATGAAGATACTACAAATGAAGAACAAGCCTCTTCCTCAAAAATAGTAGCAACAGCTAAAAGTGTATTGGGAACCCCTTACCTTTGGGGGGGAACAACTCCTGATGGATTGGATAGCAGTGGTTTTATCAATTATGTCTTTTCACAAAATGGAATTGATGTTTCTAGGACCCATGCTGAAATGTGGAGAAATGACGGGGTAAGAGTTGAAACATTGAACGTTGGAGATGTATTGTTCTATGAAGGTACTTACGATACAGCGGGGGCTTCTCATAGTGGAATCTATATTGGAAACAACCAAATGATTCATGCAGGTGCTCAAGGGGTTGTCACGGCTGATATTACAAGCGACTATTGGCAAAGTCATTTTATCGGCATAAAATCATTTAAGTAAAAGTAATGAAGTTCAATAAAGGTAGAAACCTCATGATAAATGAGGTTTCTACCTTTTTTATGAACATTAATTGAACGTTAGCAAATAATGCTCCTTCTTCATAAATTCTATAAATTTTTCGGCTATTTTATTGTTATATGTGTTTCTTAAGGAGGAGAGAATTTGAAAAAAACGTATATAGTCGGTGGACTGCTCTTGATGGCCATAGCAGGCTGTTCGTCTGAACAGGTTGATACTGAAATAGAAAGGGGAGCTAATAAGCAAGTTGACCTGGAACAAGGAGAAC
This sequence comes from Bacillaceae bacterium JMAK1, assembly GCA_012970285.1. GTDB lineage: Bacteria > Bacillota > Bacilli > Bacillales > Marinococcaceae > Geomicrobium_A. The sequence continues at coordinate 43,851 of JIBW01000011.1, read as the reverse complement.
AAATGAATACTAAAGATGGCGAAGTGGTCTTTAATCTTAAGGTTGAGGAAACTCAATGGATGTTTGATGATGAGACTACGACTGAGGCCTGGACTTATAATGGCACTATACCTGGTGAAGAAATTCGTGTTCAAGAAGGCGATAAGGTGATAGTGAACGTGAAAAATGATTTAGAAGTGCCGACTTCCCTTCATTTACATGGTTTTCCTGTTCCTAACGAAATGGACGGAGTACCAGGTGTCACACAAAATGCGATAATGCCTGGTGAAGAGTTTACGTAGAGTATCAAACAGATGTACCTGGCACTTATTGGTATCACTCCCATCAAGATGGAGCAACGCAGGTAGATAAAGGCCTTTATGGGGTCTTTATTGTTGAACCAGAAGGTGAAGATGTTTTTGATGTAGATGAAGCCATTGTAATTGATGAATTTTCTTCTATGGACATGGGGGAGATGAATCATGGAGATATGGATGGGATGGAACATGGAGAAATGACCATGAGTAATGAAAATATGGATGGTATGAGTCACACCGAGATGATGAATCAAATGTACGACACAATGGTTATTAATGGTCAAGCACCTACGCAAGTTGAAACGATTGAAGCTAAAGAAGGGGACAAGGCAAAGCTCCGAATTGTTAATACGGGGCTGTTTACTCAAGTGGTTTCAATCCCAGAACATTCATTTAAAGTCACGCATTATGATGGTCAGGATGTGAATCAACCCAGTGAAATAAGCGAAACAAAATTCCGAATCGCCCCTGCCGAACGCTATGATATTGAAATTGATTTGGATAACCCAGGCGCATGGGGCATACAAGTTTATGCAGAGAAGAATCAGGAGCGATTGAACACATTAATTCCGTTGGTTTATGACGGAAATGAAGGACAAGATTTACAGACAGGGGATTCGAGTTCATCATTTTTGGATATTACCACCTACGGAGAAGGGAAAGATATCGACTTGGGTGACGTGACCAAAGAATTTGATATGCTGCTTGGGACGGATGATGGTGGCGATACTTTTACAATTAACAGTAAACAATTCCCAGATCATGAGATCTATGAAGTTGATGAAGGGGATGTGGTGAAAGTTACAATTGAAAATGACACAGATGTTGTCCATCCAATGCATTTACATGGTGAATTTTTTAATGTTATTTCCAAAAATGGCGAGCCAATACAGGGTTCACCAGTTCTAAAGGATACGCTAAATGTAAGGCCGGATGAGACTTACGAAATCGTATTTGAAGCCAGTAATCCGGGCAATTGGATGTTCCATTGTCATGAGTTTCATCATGCCGAAGGCGGAATGATTGCAGAAGTTCAATATACGGAATTTGAGCCTTCATTTACACCGGATCCTGATATTCTGAATAAACCTGAATAACCAAGGGGGTTATTTGACTCTGTTTTCTGTTACTATTGGTCAATCGTGTCTTTCAAGCCAATAATTACATTTAATAAATTTATTAATTGGGGATAAAATAGTAGAAAGTGTACAAATTTAATGATCAGCAGTCATGGAAAAAGGAAGGCACCAAATTTCTTAAACTTCATATTTTCTACACTTTTCCACGGTAGAATACGATCATAAAGATAATAAGGAGGACTTAAAAAATGAGGAAACCAAAAAAATCTATTATATTAACTGTTTCTTTAGGAACAGCAATTATGTTAGCTGCATGCGGCAATGGGGACGACGAACCAAATCCAGAAATGGATATGGACCCTGGTTCTGAAGATAGTATGGACGACATGGAAGATCATGACATGGGTGATATGGACATGGAAGATGATATGCATGAAGGTCACGATATGTCTAGCTCAGGTGAAGTTCCTGATGATTTGGAGGAAGCAGAAAATCCAACTTTCGAGGTAGGAAGCCAAGCATTGATCACAGATGGACACATGCCAGAAATGGAGGATGTTGAAGCCACCATCGTTGGTGCCTATGATACTACCGTCTATACTGTTTCTTATACACCGACTACTGGCGGTGATCGGGTAGAAGACCATGAATGGGTGGTTCATGAAGAGTTAGAAGACGTTGGTGAAGAACCTCTTGAACCCGGAGAAGAGGCTACTTTAAATGCCTCACATATGGAAGGCATGGAAGGTGCCACGGCTGAAATAGATTCAGCTGAAGAAACTACGGTATATATGGTCGATTTCACTTCTACTGATGGAGAAGAAGTCGAAAATCATAAATGGGTAACTGAAAGTGAATTATCACCAGTGGAGTAAATGACTGCTATCTATCAGGACATGACTAACATTTTCATTTAATATTAAAATTAAAAAAATGTAGTTACATGCCTGCCCTTAAGGACCCTAGCCATTGCTGCTAAGGGTTCTTTTAACCTTATACAATCCTTTTAGTAAGTGTTTTGAGGTATGTATACAGGTTAGGGATTTGTTATATTCAAAGCAACACAGTATCATTTCTTAATTTTAAAATCCTTATTAATATGGTTTCGACAGGGGGGTTATCAAGGGCAATTGGTATATATTGGGTCACCTTAATCATTGACTATAATACCCCTAAGGGTATATAGTAATAAAAAGGGGGGGAGCAAGATGGATTACAACGATCAAATGAAGAACAGAATTAAACGTATCGAAGGGCAACTGAGGGGTGTGCTTAAAATGATGGAGGAAAACGAAGATTGTAAAGATATAATTACTCAATTATCCGCATCTAGAACTGCCATTGATCGTACAATGGGTGTGATTGTCAGTGCAAACCTTGTAGAGTGTGTTGAAAGAGCTATTGAGAATGGCGAAGATACACAAGATTATGTAGACACAGCAGTCGATTTACTAGTGAAAAGTCGTTAAGAAAAGGCTTACTGCCTTTTCTTATAAAAGAATTAATAAACTATATATTTTTTTAGATTTTAATATACCCATACGGGTAAATGTAAAGGGGATGGGCGAATTGACAGGAGTAGAAGAGAAGAAATCAACAAATATTATTTTATTTAGTGGGGATTATGATAAAGCAATGGCGGCTTATATTATTGCCAATGGTGCAGCAGCTTATGATCATGAAGTAACCATCTTTCACACATTCTGGGGACTAAATGCCTTGAGAAAAGATGAGAACATTCCAGTAAAGAAAGGGGCTTTAGAAAAAATGTTCGCAAAAATGATGCCAAGAGGATCGGAGAGCATGGGACTTTCTAAAATGCACTTTGCGGGCATGGGTCCAAAGTTAATCAAGAAAGTCATGAAAAAGCATAATGCATTGTCTCTTAATGAACTCGTAGATATGGCAAAAGAGCAAGATATTAATCTTGTTGCTTGTACGATGACGATGGATCTTCTCGGTCTTCAGAAGGAAGAGTTACTGGATGATGTTCAATATGCAGGTGTAGCTGCGTATTTGGCAGATGCTGAAGATGGCAATGTAAATCTATTTATTTAAGGGAGGATTGATTATGCTGGAAGTAAACACAGATGTTGTCATTGATGCAATTGGTTTAACTTGTCCCATGCCAATTGTTCGTACAAAAAAAGAAATGAAGGACATGAAACATGGGGAAGTTGCAGAAATTCAGGCAACAGACCGTGGCTCTATTGCTGATTTACAGGCTTGGGCAAAAAGCAATGGGCATGAATATATTGGCTTCATGGAGGAAGGTGAAGTCATGAAGCATTATATTCGAAAAGCAAATGAGGAAATTGAAGAATCGAATCATCCGCATGTCATTGAAAATGAAGAATTAGAGCAAAAAAGACATGAACCGATTACCATCCTGGATGTTAGGGAGCCAGCAGAGTATGCGTTTCGTCATATCCCTGAGGCTAAATTAATGCCGCTAGGTGAAATTGACTCCAGAGTTGATGAGTTGGATACGCAAAAGCCGATCTATGTCATTTGTCGTACAGGGAGTCGCAGTGACTTGGCAGCTCAAAAGCTTACGGAACATGGACTTAAACATGTATGGAATGTCCGCCCAGGAATGCGTGAATGGAAATACCAAACAAATGGAGTAAAGAAAGGGGAAAAATAAAGTGAGTGTATCATCAATTAAACCAATGGAATTAGCAGAGAAGATTCTAAAACAAGAATCCATTATTTTATTGGATGTTCGTAGTAAAGAGGCACATACAGATTGGAATATAAAAGGGTCCTCTGTTAAGACAGTAAATATTCCTTATTTTGATTTGCTAGATGATGTGACTCCGGCTCTCGAGCAACTCCCAAAAAATGAAGCCGTCTATGTGATCTGTGCTAAAGAACCTTCGTCTATTATGGTTGCTGAAGCATTAGCCGAAGAAGGAGTTAACGCGATTTATGTTGAGAATGGAATGCGAGGATGGAGTGAAGTCCTACTTCCGATTAAAGTGGCAGACCTATCTAAAGAAGGGGAGCTAATCCAATTTGTGCGTCCCGGAAAAGGATGTCTCTCTTACATGGTTGTCCAAGGTGAAGAAGCCATTGTAATTGATGCTTCTCGATTCACGGATGTATATAAGCGAATTGCGAAGGAGAAAGGGGTAACCATTAAACATGTCATGGATACTCACCTTCACGCCGATCATTTATCTGGAGGTAGGGTGCTTGCTGAAGCAACAGGAGGAACTTATTATCTTCCCCCAAAAGATGCGGGTGAAGTAACGTATGATTATGAACCTGTAGAGGAGGGCGATGTGTTAGAACTGAATGGTGTTAAGGTAGAAGCATTATATTCTCCTGGGCATACCATTGGTTCAACTTCATTTATTGTAGATGAGACGTATTTATTAACCGGAGATATCTTATTTATCGAATCCATCGGACGCCCAGACCTTGCAGGTATGGCGGAAGATTGGGTCGGAGATTTAAGTGACACTTTGTATCGTAAATATAAAAGCCTTCCAGGAACATTGGAAGTTCTGCCGGCTCACTTTTCTTCTTTGACGGAACAAAATACAGATGGAACAGTTCGGGAGCAGTTAGGGAATCTTTATAAAATGAACGCTGGATTGCAAGTAGAGAATGAAGATGATTTTCGTAAAATGGTCACGGAAAACCTTCCGAGTCATCCGAATGATTATGAGCGAATTCGCCAAACAAATATGGGGAAAGAAAATCCATCACAAGATGAGAAAACAGACATGGAAACTGGACCGAATAATTGTGCCGTTAGCTAAATAACCAAATATCTTAAATCAATAGGTAATAGAGGAGAGAAGAAAAATGAATCAAGATTTTGTACTTGATGCCAAAGGTATGGCATGTCCAATGCCGATCGTGAAAACGAAGAAAAAAATGAAGGAACTTGAAAAGGGGCAAGTGTTAAAAGTTGAAGCAACAGACCAAGGAGCAAAGCAAGACTTTGCAGCATGGGCAAATTCGACAGGGAATGAATTAGTTAAGACAACGGAGAATGGGGAAGTACTCAGCTTTTGGATAAAGAAAGGTGAATGATGCATATTCGACCGCCCGGTTACGGCGGTCTTCTTTTCAGGATTGGACGATCATAGAGAGAAAGTCGAGGAGATGAGGTAAATGGAGGTCTCTTTCTTCATTACAATTTTTCTGATTGGTTTTATAGGATCAATGATCTCTGGGATGGTTGGTGTAGGAGGATCGATTATAAAATACCCTATGCTTTTGTATATTCCTCCAGCTTTAGGTTTTGTTGCATTTTCAGCACACGAAGTATCTGGAATTAGTGCAATTCAAGTATTTTTTGCGACACTTGCTGCAGTTTGGGCATATAAAGGTTCAGGATACTTGCATCGTTCTCTAATTCTATACATGGGTTCAAGTGTACTCGTGGGGAGTTTAATTGGTGCCTATGGTTCAATTTATCTTCCCGAGGATGGAATTAACGTGGTGTATGGATTACTTGCACTCATTGCAGCAATCATGATGTTTCTTCCGAAAAAAAACAACGAAAACCTTATAGCTAAGGAGGTTCATTTTAATAAAGCTGTTGCTATGGTATCTGCCTTTTTAGTTGGTGTAGCTTCAGGAATTGTCGGTGCTGCGGGTTCATTCTTATTGTTACCCGTACTATTAGTCATTTTAAAAGTACCAACCCGTGTGGCCATTGCAACTTCCCTTGCCGTTACCTTTATTTCTTCTATAGGATCTACATTAGGGAAAGTGGTTACGGATCAGGTTCTCTATGGACCTGCAGTGATCATGATTATTGCAAGTATCATTGCAGCACCAATCGGTGCAAAAATCGGTCAGCGAATGAATACAAAACTTCTTCAAATTGCTTTGGCAGTTTTAATCTTAGCGACAGCAGTTCAAATATGGATGGATATTTTCTTTTAAACAAACGTTATGAATAAATTAAAAAAAAAGTAAATGAAAGAAAATAACACCGGAACAATTAGAGAAACTAGTTGGGCAAATTTATTGACGTAAGGGAAGTAAAAGAATTTGTCGAATGAAAATCCATGGGAGTAAAATATACCTCTCGTTTTATTAGATATTCGACGAACTTGATAAATCAAAAGATTATATAATAGTCTGTCGTTCAGGAGGTAGAAGCGTTCTTTTAACCATATACGATCTTTCGAGAATTGACGAAGGGTTGCAATTTCTCTTTACTCACCTTTTTCGGCATAAATAAAAATTTTTGGCATCTTCACTAAAACTTCATAGTTATTGGGGATACCATTTATGACACGGCATAAAAAATCAATACCAAATTATGTGTCTTAATGAAAGGAGTTAAAACGTTATGAGTTATCAGGATTGTATTCAGGCATGCTTAGAATGTATGGAGCAGTGCAACCGGTGTTTTGATGATTGCCTCAAGGAAGATAATGTGAATATGATGGCGAAATGCATTAGATTAAATCGAGAATGTGCCGATATTTGTGCATTCGCAGTACAGGCTATGCAAACAAATAGTCAGTTTACAAATCAAATATGTGAATTATGCGCAGAGATTTGTGAGGCATGTGCAGAAGAGTGTGAAAAACACAGCAATCACGCTCAGCATTGCCAAGATTGTGCTCAGGCTTGCTATCGATGTGCAAAATTATGCCGGGAGATGGCAGCTGCATAAGTAGAAACATCAGAACCCTTGGCATTAGTTTTGCTAAGGGTTTCTTCTGCTTTAAACAATGAGGATTAGACGTCAATAAATCATCAAATTTTAAGGCATCATTCTTCATAGAAAAAACATAATTATCGGTTAGGATTTGCATATGGCATAGAGAAATAGAGTCACTATTAATGAAATACACCTATAGATAAGCGAAAGGAATTCATACATGATAAAACCTATCTTTGTATTAAGTCTTACAGCAGTTGCCCTAATTAGTGGATGCCAAAGCGATTCTAAATCTGAAGAGAAAGTAGAATTCACTCATATTCATGGTCTTGGTTTTACCGCAGATGGTGAGCAAGCATATATTCCAGCTCATGATGGGCTGCGCGTATTTGAAAATGGAGCGTGGAACAATGTAGAGAACGGTGAGGGCGAACTTCATGACTTTATGGGGTTCACCATGACTTCCGAAGGGTTTTATAGCAGTGGGCATCCAAACATGCAGAGCGATTATGAAAACCCATTTGGTCTTGTGAAAAGTACGGATGGAGGGGAAACCCTTGAGTTACTCAATCTAGAGGGGGAGGTTGATTTTCATGTCATGTCGGCCAGTTACAACACAAATGCCATCTATGTCATGAATCCAGAGCCTAATTCGGGAATGAATGAGCTTGGCCTGCATCGAACCCTCGATGAGGGGCAGGAATGGAAATCTCTAGATATGAACGGGGTTGAAGGAAGCGTGATTGCTATTGCAGCTCATCCAGATCAGGAAGATATTGTCGCAGTAAGTACGGAGTATGGGGCATTTCTGTCTGAAGATGCAGGTGATACTTTTGAACAAGTCACAAGTGATACACCCGTTCCGGCATTAACTTTTGCACATACTGGCGAAATGTTACTCGCTAAAGGAACTGAGGACCGTTCACAATTAAAAATGATTAATTTATCTGGAGCAGAACAGGAAATCCCAACCCCTGCGCTTGAAGAAGAGGATGCGATTAGTTACCTTGCCCAAAACCCTCAAGCGGAAGACACTTTTATGTTTACAACTTTTGAAAGGGATATATTTTACACTGAAAATGGCGGCGAGACATGGGAAAAGCAAGCGGAAAAAGGAATTGAATCCTAATCAAATGATTATAAATCACTGGTAGCTACTCTTATTTCTTACTTGTAAATAAAACAGGCTGTCAACCGAAATGTATAGATCGACTCGCTTCAGAAGTTCTAAGGATCTACTGTTTACAAAGACGGTGGGTTCTTTTTTGTTTTAGTATCGTTTAAAAGCAATTTAGAGCTTAGAATCAAGAAATTTATACAAAACCTATTGCCGTCATCAAAATGTCAAAAGCAGCAGAGGTTCTTCATAAAATCTACATTTTTAAACTTTATACTTCGTGATTAAGACTGTTTTACAGATTGGAGCGTTTTTATGAGGATTTTTTGATGGGTGCTTTCCAGACAGTAATCATTGAATTCATTGGGAAGGAGGGTTGGTTAATGGATGAAGTATCACTGGGTATAGCGTTTATTGCTGGATTGGTTTCGTTTTTTTCGCCTTGTATTTTTCCCCTTGTACCTGCTTATGTTGCACAATTAACGGGCAGCAATGGAGGGGCAGGGATGAACGTAGATCGTAAACTTATTTTTACGAGAAGTGTTGGCTTTATCTTAGGATTTACGATTGTTTTTATACTACTGGGTATATCGTCAACTTTTATTGGTTCTTGGTTTGCACAATACGGGACTGCGTTTGAACAAATTGGCGGCATTATCATTATTATATTTGGTTTACAAATGGCAGGGATTCTTTCCATTCGAGCATTATTGACGGAGAAAAAGATAACGAAACAACCTAAAAAGGCAACAAGCTTTACAGGTTCGATTTTCTTTGGTTTGTTTTTTGCTTCAGGTTGGACCCCTTGTATAGGAATTGCACTTGGTTCAATTCTTGCGCTAGCTGGAGATTCAGGAACCATGATGATGGGAACTAGTATGCTCTTTCTCTATTCTATGGGATTGGGGCTACCATTCATGGGTGTATCTCTCCTATACGCAAAATCATTTCAAAAACTAAGTTCCTTTCAACGATACCTGCCGCTTATTCAAAAAGCGAGTGGTTATATGATGATTCTCTTAGGCATACTCCTATTCTCTGGGTTATTTCGAGAATTATCGATGTATTTGAGTCGTTTTATTCCTACATGGATGATGTAGAAAGAATAAAACAAACAACCTGATTCAAGTAGTTTATAAGGGTGAGTGATGTATGGAAGAAATAAAATGCGAATGCGGACAAGTAAATCCGTACGGTACGGAGGTATGTGGTGCTTGTGGAAAACCATTGGTTAATGATGACTCAACTAAGTTATTAAATATGCGCTATGAAGGAGCAGCGCGACGCTCTCAAACATATAATCGTTCAATCATTGATAAAGTATGGGGCTTTTTTTCCTCTGTGAAAGTTGGGATTGGTTTAATCATTGTAACTTTAATTGCTTCTATGATTGGAACCATATTTCCACAAGAATTATTTATCCCTCCTGGAGAAGATCCATCGGTACACTATGTTGAAGAGTATGGGCCTCTTGGTCAATTATACTATTCCTTTGGTTTTCATAACCTATACGGTTCTTGGTGGTACATGTTACTGATTGCAGCACTGGGTACATCTATCATCATTGCCAGCATTGATCGTTTTTTTCCTCTCTATCGAGCATTAAAATCACAGCGCGTAACGCGACACCCAAACTTTTTGCGCAGACAGAGGATTTTTGGCACAAGTCAAGTGGAGACAGTCGAAGAGACCATGGAGAATGCCAAAAAAGAATTAAAGAAAAGGCGTTATAAGATTCGTGAGGAAGATGGCAACCTTTTAGCTGAGAAAAACCGGTGGGCGAGATGGGGTCCTTATGTGAATCATATTGGTCTGATTGTCTTCTTGATCGGAGCCTCATTACGTTTCGTCCCTGGGATGTATGTGCACGATAATGTTTGGGTCCGTGAAGGGGAGACGGAGGTAGTACCTGGAACTTCTGGTGAGTTCTATGTTGAAAACTTAGCGTTTACGATGGAGATTTATGATGAAGATGATCCGTTGTTTCAGGATGGTATGGAAGCCAGTAATGCGGTGATGTTCGAATCATTGTTTCGAACAGATGCCGTACTCTACCGTCCTGAAGGTATACTTGGGTTGGATCAAAGCTTGGTAGAGGTTGACCGACATGGAATTGAGGTGAATGATCCGTTTCACTTTGATGATTTTTCACTCTATCAAGTCGATTATAAGTTGCATGAACTGAGCGAAATGACATTTGATGTGGAAGATCGATTAACAAATGAAGAAGTAGGCTCTTTTGCTGTTGACCTAAATAATCCTGAAGATGACTATTCATTATCGAATGGCGAAACCGTTCGAATTCACAGTTACTTCCCGAATTATATTATAAATGATGAAGGAATTCCGTCGACAGAAAACGCTGTACCGGATAATCCGGCATTTATTTTCGAAATGGTAAATGATGATACAGGAGAGGACGAACATACCTTTATAGGAATACAAAGAAATTTTGATGTAACCCCAAACGATGAACCCAATAGATATTCGTATTCACTATCGGGAGTCGATACAAATCATGTTACTGGCCTTACTGTTCGAAAAGACAATACAATCCCATATCTTATCATTGGAGGAGCAATCTTTATGATTGGACTGGCCCAAGGCTCCTATTGGTCGCACCGAAGGATATGGTTACAAGCGAAGAACAATGAAGTATGGGTAGCCGCACATACAAATAAAAACTGGCAATCATTGAAAAAGGATATATCAAATGTAGCTCGTTATGCAAAGCTTTCTATGCCTAAAGACCAAACAGATTTGGAAGATCATGATAAATCCTAATTTCTTTAACAGGAGGAAGGTGAAAGATCGATGGCTCAACTGAGCATGAATTTACTAACGATCTCATTCTTTTTCTACTTGTTTGCAACAATTTTCTATGCTGTTGCATTAACAGGGAAGAAGTGGAGAAATCGTAACCGTGAAGTTACGGGAAACAAGTGGGGGAATGTTGGTTACATAGCCTCCATCGGAGGCCTGCTCTTTTCGCTAGGTTACTTTGTAACGAGGTGGATCGAGATCGGTTTTGCACCCGTAAGTAATATGTTTGAATACCTTACATTCTTTTCAATAACCATTAGTCTTGCATTTGTCCTGTTATATGGGATGTATAGAATGAATGCACTTGGTTTATTTACAATGCCGGTTGTCATGCTGATGATCGGTTATGCTTCTATATTCGTGACGGAATATCAACCGTTACAACCAGCACTCCAATCATATTGGTTAGAAATCCATGTGTTAACAACAGGGTTAGGACAAGGAATTCTAGCCGTTAGCTTTGGGGCAGGGTTGGTCCAGTTATTACGAATGATAGATTTAAAAAGTAAGCGAATGACCAAGCAGACATTTGGGATCGAATTCGTCATGTACATGATTATCAGTCTAGTCGCTTTCATTCTAGTTACAAACTCGTTCAATGCATTCAACTATGAAGCAACTTTTTCTTATGTAAACGAATTTGATGAACAAGCTGAGGTACAGTACAAACTCCCGCCAATTTTTGGGCCGAATGAGGGGGAACTCCTTACACCAGAACGAATGGAACCATGGATTTATATGCCGGTCTGGGTTGTAAGTGACGATTTCAATACGGTCGTTTGGGCTTTCGGAACAGGATTGCTGCTATATGTGGGTATTCGATTAGTGACAAGGCGTCGGATTGGTGCGTTATTTCAACCTTTACTTAAGAATGTCAATCCAGAAACCATGGATGAGATCAGTTATCGTGCAATCGCCATTGGTTTTCCGATTTTCACACTAGGAGGTCTTGTATTTGCAATGATATGGGCTCAAGTTGCATGGACAAGATTTTGGGGATGGGATCCCAAAGAAGTATGGGCACTGATTACATTTCTCTTCTATGCAGCATATTTGCATTTTAGGTTAAATCGCAGTTGGCAAGGTGAGCGATCTGGCTGGCTTGCGGTCATTGGTTTTGCCATTATCATGTTTAATTTGATCTTTGTAAATCTTGTGATTGCCGGGCTTCATTCGTATGCTTAGTAAAAATTACTCATTCTAGATTTCAAGTCATTAAAAACTTAATGCAAGAGCAAGTAGGGGAGCACATTTAATGGATCAACATACAAGGTATGAACGTAAAAAGCGTCGGCTATTCATGCGAATTATAATACTTTCAATTTTAATGATGACCATTGCCTATTTGTTTTATAATAACTTAAGTCGTGAAGATGTTGCTTACGTTACAGAAGGAGATCAAGCACCCAATTTTGCATTAACCAATATGCATGGGGAACGTGTTGCACTTGAAGATTATCAGGGGCAAGGGGTATTTTTGAACTTTTGGGGGACTTATTGTCCCCCTTGTGAGGAAGAAATGCCTTATATGGAAGCAGAACATCAGAAATATATGGATAAGGATGTAGAAATTTTAGCCGTTAATGTTGGTGAATCCGAATTAATTATTAATCGCTTTGCTGAACGCCTTCAACTCACATTCCCGATACTTCAGGACCAAAACAGTAATGTGATGGATCGTTACGGGGTTAGGCAACTCCCTGCTACCTATTTGATTGATGAATCAGGGGAAGTGATCCACATACGAGTAGGGGGGATGAGCGAACAAAATGTAAGAGATTTTATGGAGATGATTGACCCAGAGGTATAGATCTTGCTGGAAAGACCTGAAATATGAATCAAGATGAGCCCTATAAGATGTTCCATATTCTTATAGGGTTTGTGTTGTTCTTCATGGAAATTCTTCATGGAAATCACATATTTTTTAAGTAAACTGTACATAAGAAGACATAGGGAGGTTAAGAACTTTGGCAGAACGTATACTCATTGTGGATGACGAACGAAATATGCGGGAATTAGTACGCCTCTATTTAAAAAATGAAGGCTATCGTCTAGATGAAGCAAATTCTGGACTAGAGGCCATTGAAATGATAAAGAATCAAAGCTATGAAACCATAATTTTAGATATTATGCTGCCTGACGCTGATGGGTGGGAAGTTTGTAAATACGTTCGTTCCATTCAAGCAGACACATCCATTCTTATGCTCACTGCAAAAACAGATGTAGAGGATCGAGTAAAAGGTTTGAATATTGGGGCGGATGATTATCTCGTTAAACCTTTTGCACCGGAAGAGCTCGTTGCTCGAGTTAAAGCTTTATTAAGGAGAAAGAGTTATTTCTCAAATGACAATCAGCATGTGGTAATGATTGAGGAGTTAAGGATTAATCGAGATTTACATGAAGTAAAAGTAGCAGGAAAAACCATTGAGCTCACATCAAAGGAATTTAACATCCTGTATTTGATGGCCAATAGAACTGAACGCATCTACACCAGGGAAAATATCATTGATCAAGTTTGGTCTATGAATGAAAGACAAGATCCTCGAACGATTGATACGCATATAAAAAATATTCGAACCAAGCTAAACGGTGCAGGCCTTTCATTCAATCCCATTAAAACCGTTTGGGGGGTTGGATATAAATTTAATTCAACGAAGGAACTATAATTATGAATGCGATATTTTATAAACTATCTGGTTCGATTTTAGTTTTGTTATTGATTGTTTTACTGCCATTAGGTTTCATGATGAATCAGATATTTATTAACTTTAACCATGCTCACTTGCAAGAGGAAACGGGTGAATTGGCTTCAAAGTATGCACAGCTACTAGGAGTATTTGAAGCATCGGATATAAGCTATTTTGTTAATTCCATGTCAAGTGAGACGGCGATGGAACTTGTCGTTTTCAATCAAGAGGGAGAAATTATAGGCAACTCTGGAATTAGTGGTTTTACACAGAGTGAAGAACCATCAACTCAAAGTGAACAGAGGGTTTACACGGATACGGAAACGGGAGTAGATTATTTTTATTCAGGAAGGCGGGTTGAGAATACATCAGCGGATACCGGTGAAGTTTATATTTTTTCTCCAACAAATTTAATGGGAAATTCCGCGGGACAGGTGCAGAACGCCCTAATTCTTTCAGGCATGGGTGCTCTTCTGCTTGCCTTTGGATTCACATTTATTGTCTCAAGACAACTCTCAACCCCACTACAAGAGATGGAAAAAGCTGCCCGTCAGATGGCCAGGGGAAATTTAGATGTTAAAGTGCCAGTGACAACACGAGATGAGTTAGGTTCACTTTCTCAATCTATGAATGAATTAGCACATGACTTAAAAAGGTATCGAATCAATAAACAGGAATTTTTTTCGAACGTTTCCCATGAGTTTCGAACGCCACTTTCTTATATACAGGGTTATAGTGATGCTTTAAAAAAGGGATTTTATAAGGACGATAAAGAACACCAACGTTTTATTGAGATTATTAACGATGAATCTCACCGAATGAACCGATTGATTAATGATTTATTTGAGTTATCTCGCATGGAAGAGGAACGGTTTCCATTGGAACTTGAATTGGTTGAGGTCGAAAATGCTGTCAATAGTGCGGTAGCCAAAATAGAAGCAACAGCAAAAGAGAAAGACATCAGACTAATCGTCAAATGTGATTCGGATATTCCTCATATTGCTGCAGATGCTTTTCGGTTAGAGCAAATATTCACGAACTTATTACAGAATGCAGTAAGATACACAGAAAAGGGACAAATCTTGGTCGAAGTTAACGCCGAGCATGGGAAAGTAAAAGCAATTGTTTCAGATACTGGCAAAGGTATTAATACAGAATATCTCCCTCACATTTTTGATCGTTTTTATCGAGTGGAGAAATCAAGAGCGCGTGATCACGGGGGGACAGGGCTGGGTCTCGCAATCGTTAAACAATTAACTGAACTTCAATATGGATCGATTGAGGTAGAAAGCCAGTTCGGAAAAGGAACAAAATTCATATTGAGTTTCCCAGAGGCGAAGGAGGGAGATGAATGAAAAGAAAGGATTGGCTGGTTCCTTCGATTTTGATCTTGCTTGGTATCCACTGTTTAGTAATGTCTGGAATTGTTTCCTCTACAACAAGTAATTCATATCTCAATCTCCTGATACAAATTTGTATTTGGATGAGTGTCCCGTTATTGATAGGTACACTTATTTATATCATTTTAAAAATAGTAAATAGAAAATCAAAGAGCCGCGATTTTTATTAGTCCGGCTTTTTCTTGAAATGAAGCTTTACCTAACCTTTTCCCCTGATCCATAGCCCCTTTCTATAGCTGATCTCTTTCTTTTTGCAGATGATTTGTTGATGACGGACAATAATTTCACTCAGCGTATGAAATTGTTGAATAGTTGGTGGTTCCCCTGGCGAGACCTATCAGAAGTGCTTTGTTGATTATAGTGCATAAAAATGGTAACCTTACACTATACTACAATAAGCTCATCAAAAGCCTTTTACATTGATGGGATCTTTAAAAAAACCCTAAAGTGCGTCAACACTCTAGGGTCACAGAACAAGTCCTGAAATGGATGAAAGTTCACTATGAAAGTGAAGTAATCACCCGTCTAATTTGCGGTCAGAGGTGGTTGCTTCTTTTTTGTGTTTGTACTTGTCACTGGTAAGCATACCATTTTAGATATAAGTTACAAAAAAGAAACAAGGCTGGGGCATAACTAGCCATTTATAATGAAAAATGTAAAAAAGTTTGACTCATCGATCCATGATGAGCCGAACTTTTTCTTTTTTGATGCGAGCGCCCCTGCTTTTTGTTTACTTGGGGCTCCTCGCTGTGTATTTTCGTATGTTCAAAGCGAGGAAGGCAAACCCCAATTCATTTCGAGCACGTGCATCGCCTCTAACAGACAATCGAGTGAAACCTAAATTAGCTTTCAGATTTCCAAAAACTGGTTCTGCATCAACCTTACGCTGACCGTAGAGTTCCCCAGTTTTTTCATCTGAAAGCAGTTGCCGAATCGTTTTCTTTTGGTCTTCCCAATTCCTATTTATATAGAGTTTACGAGGGCTTCCTGTCTTTGCTTTCGTACATTCTCTTTGGAACGGGCAGCTTGAACAATCTTCACTCTCATACACGTCGACCTTACGTGCAAAGCCATGACGATCTTTTCGGTGTGATTCATACTGAAACGTTAGTTCTTTTTCATTAGGGCACGTGAAGGTGTTGCGATCCGGGTTGTACCAGATGTTGAGAGTTTGTAAAATAAAATTGTTGTGTACACGAATATTTCTTACTTTAAAAATAAAGTTTATTAATGGACTCTCAAAAAACAGGAATATGGTTTAACTGATGAATATGTAAACTTATCTGTAATCTAATATTTATTCTACGATCCTAAAGTTTTTATAATTTTCTAAACAAATATAGGTACTTATTGTTTATACATGTACTATATGTTAAAGTTATGAAAATTTACCTTTAAGGAGTGTGGTGATTTGTTCTATAAGCGGAGAGAAGATCATTATATTATGATTATGCAAGCTTTGAATTATTACACTAAACATACTGGATTAAATACAGATGAAGAATTTCATATCATTCATGAGATGTTCTTAGCAGAAATGACTATGGACGAACGTTATTAAAGTCATATTTAAAGCTTCCTTTATCGTATGCAGGAAGCTTATTTTATATCGAAACTAAATTATAAAGAAAAACTTTTAAAATGTCTTTGAATATAAGCAATATCTAAAGGGGCTTATACAGTTAGTTGATTTTATAGAGGGGTGATTAGCTTTGCTGGAGAATATATTACAATATTTGAATGTAATTACTAATAATATTAATGAAAAAGGATACTCAGAAAAACAACCTGTTTTTGACAGCATGTCAATATGTGAAGAAATACTCTTTGATACGCAAAAATATCCAAATCATAAAATTTCAGGGGAAGTAAAAGCATATACAAATAGCACTTATCGTTTGTTACACGAACTAAAATTTTATATAGTTAATGAAAATTGGGTCAAAGCTTCTGAATTAATTGAAGAAGAACTTTATCTCACTGTAATTAAAAACTCTAAATGCATCGACAAATTAGTTAGTAAATTACCAAAATGGACTTCACTAGTTACATATTGTAGGAGTAAACATTCGTTACTAAATTCACCTCGAAACATTTCATTTTAGTTATGCCACATTATGTCGTCACTAAAACAGTGACTTTAACATCAATAAAAGTCGTTACATTAATTGTATTCCAAGAGGAGACAGCCTTAAGTATTTATTTAACCACATGTATAATTAATAAACAGACATCGTTTAGCTCATCAAACTTATGAAACTCTAGGTTTAATGAGCAAGCAACATATCTGTTTTCCCTCAGAGACTCATTTTTCTGACACCCCTGCGTTTCATAATTCGATGAAATTAGTCTTACTTTATTATTGATGAATTGAAAATTTGTTATACTAGAAGTAAGAGGAGGGGTACTAATGGACATAAGGATCCAAGAAGAAGATATAAAAAAACATCTTATTGGGCAGCTTAACCCAGCCTATATAATATTATTTGGATCGTTTGCAAAAAATACTAATCATGAAGAAAGCGACATTGATTTGGCATTTTATCCAAAAGAAGGATCTGTTCCTCCAAAACCTTATGAATTGTTTACGATCGCTCAAGACCTTGCTCATATACTTAAATTTGAAGTAGATTTAGTGAACCTCAAATCAGCATCAACCGTTTTTAAAGCACAGATATATTCTACGGGTTACCTCATATACGCAGAAGACCGTTTTATGTTTGAAAAACATCAGATGACTGCATTAAGCATGTACGCTAAATTAAATGAAGAGCGCAAAAGCATTTTAGAAAGAATTGATGAAAGTGGGACTATTTATGAAAAGTGACGTGGTATTAAATAAAGTGACCACAATAGAACGTTGCATCCAACGAATAGAAGAGGTATATGATGGGAATCGCGACAATTTAAATGATTACACAAAACAGGATTCTATTATACTGAATATCCAACGTGCGTGCGAAGCCTCTATTGATTTAGCCATGCATATTGTATCTGTTAAAAGGCTTGGTCTTCCACAAACAAGTCGTGATGCCTTTGATTTGTTACAAGAGCACAGTTATATTGATGCCGATAATGCGAAGAAGTTAAAGGCTATGGTTGGATTTAGAAATATTGCAGTGCATGATTATCAATCATTAAATTTAGATATTATGGAGGAAATTGTAACAAATCACCTGAAAGATTTCACCAATTACACTAAACAGATAATAAAAAAGTAATTCTTGTAATATCAATTTGATAATATTAATTAAATAGATTTACAGAACTTATGGACATTCGAAAGTCTACAAGTAAAGGGGCTAAAAAATGTGGATTAAAGGGCATGGAAGACTAATCCATACAACTGATGCATCGCGAGTGAAATTTAGAACAAATATCAGTCAGTCGACTCTTAATCAATTAAATACTCTAGCTGCTAGATATGATACATATCAAAATTATCTACTTGAGTCAGGGTTACAAACTGTTTTAGAGCAAGGCGTCATTACCTTCGACAAAGAATCTCGTCCAAACGATCGAGTTCAATATAAGACGACTTATGATAAAGATTTGTTGCAAAAGGTAATGGATTTTGCAAAAGAACAGAAACTATATGTCAATGATGTATTAGAGTATAGCGTTCAATATATTGACTATAATTCTCTAAAGAATAAAGGCCATAAACACCGAGTAGAAAAATTATAGTCTTCAAAAATCCCATTCTGGCAGTGTTAATAAGAACGCCCCGAACATAATGTATCTTATCGGAAGTTAATATTATTGAGAATAATTTCTCTATTAGCTTTAAATCATTGAAAGTTTGTATTTTATAGAATACAAACTTTCTTATAATTAAAAACTTAAATAACATAATTCCACCAATTTAGACATGTTGTACTGTAATTAAAAAATTACTAAAATGATTTTTAATAGCTTATTATGTTTCTTCACTCCACACCAAACCCCTACTTCTAAAATGAACAAGGAGAATTCTCCGGCTGTTCTTCCACTTAGATTATTTAGATTAAATAGTTAAAAGACCTTACCACACCAATCTTTCTAGTTATCCAATTAAGGTATAAATTCATATGAAATAGTAAAGCGTAAGTGTATTGATGTTAACCACGGGTGATCTAATGTTCAAAAAACATGTATATAAAAAACTCAATTTGAAAAAAGGAAAAACATTGGAAGATCTTATTCAGGCATGCCAAAAATCTTTTGACTTTGTATCTTATCAGGCAACAGAAAAAGCCCCATTTCATCTCCACTATATAAAATCTTTAGTTGATGAAAAACAGATCGACTCTCATATCAGTTCCTATACGAAAAATCCTGAGCTACCAACTCTTATTGATCTTGAGCAATCGATTCCTATAGAGGGAACCAAAATCATTCAAAAAATTGAAGAGATCGAACAAAGCTTGTTGAGTGGGCACGTGATTATCCAAGTCACGAAACATGATAATGAGGTTCTTGCCGTACCCGTCCAACAGAAAGAACAACGATCTGTGGACATACCAGAAAATGAATTTACAGTAATTGGTCCTAAGGAAGCTTTTATCGAATCCCTTGATGTAAACCTTAACTTGATTCGCAAACGTCTTCCAGTTCCTGAGTTAGTGATTAAAGAATTTATCGTTGGTAGCATAAGCAAAAGTAGGGTGGCCGTTCTTCATATGGATGGCATCACGAACACTCAATTGGTCCAAACTTTAACTGAGCGTATTAATGAAGTTGATTATGATGAAATCGTTGATAGCTCCCAGATTACGCAATTGATCTCAGACAATCCGAATTCCTACTTCCCACAATTGCTTGAGACGGAACGCCCAGAGAGAGTAGCATCTGCTTTAGTTGAAGGAAAAGTGGTTTTCACCATGGAAGGATCTCCTCAAGCGATGATTGGACCCACCAACCTGTTAGAGTTCTTCTCTTCTCCAGATGACCATTACATGATGTGGCCTCTCTCTATGTTTTTTCGGATCATCCGGTTATTAGCGGTTTTATTCTCAGTTTTAGCCACTTCTGTATATATTGCAGTGACCACATACCATCATGAGGTGATTCCTGATGTTTTGTTAAACACAATGGTTGCTTCGAGGTTAGAGGTACCCTATCCCCCAATCATAGAAGTGATCCTACTTGAACTTACTGTTGAACTATTAAGAGAAGCAGGAGCTCGACTTCCAAGTCGCATCGGTCAAACCATTGGGATTGTAGGCGGTATTGTCATAGGAACAGCTGTTGTTGAAGCTTCCCTCGCCAGCAGCGTATTGCTTATCTTAATCGGACTTACAGCGCTCTCTTCCTTTACCACACCAATTTACCAAATGGGAAATACGATTCGCATTCTTCGGTTTCCTTTTATTATATTTGCTCAATGGTTCGGCTTTTTTGGTATGGCTATATGTTTGGCTATCCATCTTCTTCACTTAATTAAGCTAACATCCCTAGGATATCCTTACTTGTCTCCGCTTTATCCGTTTAGGGTCAGAGACTTTAGAGACGAAATTTTGAAGTTGCCAATTCAAAAACTAGAGAATCGGCCTGAGGTGTTACGCTCCCAAAAGAAAAAGCGATTTATTTCCAAATATAGGAAACATCCGCCTAAAGATATTGAAGAATAAGGAGGCGAGGAGATGCACCCTGAAGCGAAAGTCACAAAACAGGTATCACCATTTTTTGCCTTTTTTATCGTGACCGTTATGCAAGTTGGTGTAGGTATTTTCACCCTTCCACGCACAATGATAGTAGATGCTGGTCATGATGGTTGGATAGCAATCGTATTCTCTGCAGTTTTAGTTAGCATAATCATAAGGATCATTTACGCAATGCTGAACAAGGGAGATACTATCATTACTATTCAAAATAAGGTATTTGGAAAAACTCTAGGTTCATTTATCAGCTTGTTTTGGGTTTTTTATTATAGTCTGTTTGTGCTAATTACCCTTGTTGCATATGTCGAAATTCTTAATGTATGGATTTTCCCTGAAGTCTCACTTTGGGTTTTATATCTTATTTGTATGTTGCTAGCGTATAACTACACTACTTCAGGGTTTCGAGCGATTATCGGGGGTAGCTTATTGGCTGTTCTCTTTGTCCTCCCCTTCCTTTTTTTCAGCCACTTACCTCAGGGTCAATTGCACTTTGGAAGTTTATTTCCTATATTCGATCATTCGCTCCACGAAATGTGGTTATCGACGAAAACGATGACTTTTCAGTTTTTAGGATTTGAGATCCTTTTAATGGCTTATCCCTTTATTAAGCAAGCTCCACGCTCACATAAATGGGCACAAATTGGGTTGGTTTTTAGTATGATCATTTATCTAATAGCCTTTATTCTTCCTGTTATTTACTTTCACGAACGTCATCTTTTGACTATTATATGGCCAACTTTAACACTTTGGAAAATGGAATATATCGGAATGTCCATATGGCTTCTCGTGTTATTACCAAACATGGCTTTTGGTTTATGGTCCGCAAGCCGTGTCGTTAAGCAGACATTTAATCTCTCTCAACGTCATTCCTTACGAGGAGTAACCCTTGTTATATTCGGATGTGCTCTTCTATTTACGACTCGAATAGAGATTCAGTCTCTTTCTGCCTTTACAAATCGTTTAGGATTTTACACGATTTTCATTTACATCCCTATTTTATTTCTCTTGCAAGCGTTGATTATTAAAAGGAGGCGTCTATAATTATTAAAAACTTACGTGTCATCGTTTACCTTGCTATCTCCTTATTGGTTACAGGTTGTAGTCCGCAAAGTCATTATATTGAAGATATCCAATATCTTCAGGCAATGGGATTTGATTATATTGATGGGGAGGTCCAGGCAAACGGAACTACCACCATCTTTATGCCTGTTGCAGAATCGCTGCCACAAAGTGAAACCATTAACGTTTCGAGAGAAGACCTAGAAGACCTCTATTCACATATGCAAGCAGAGTCTTCTCGTTACGTGGATACTAGTCGAAGTCGCGTGCATTTGTTTCACCAAGATTTAGCAGCCAATGAAGGAATATTTGGGGTTATAGACACTATTCAAAGGAATCCTATGATCAATCAAAACTTAAAGATTGCGATGACCAGAGGCCCAACTAAGGATATTTTAAATGAGGAATATCCGTTTCACCTAACTGTCCACGAATATTTAGTAGAATTAATTGAACTTAACCAAGCCGAACAACTGCCTATAGTAGATTTCCAAGATTTTTTATATCAATATTATGCTGAGGGTGCAGATCCATTTCTCCCGCTATTGGAAAAAGCCCAAAATCGTGTGGATGTAGTTGGAATAGCTTTATTCAAAGAAGATAAATATATTGAAGAGTTAAGCTTAGACAAAACCCATGTTTTCAGAAAGCTGATAGATGAAACTGAGGAAGGGACTATTAATATCGATATTGATGAAAGTCGCGGATTTGCCCTTCATCACCTTTCTTCCAGCCCAGATTGGACAATTAAACAGGACGCTGATGGAATTTATGTCAAAGTGAATGTAAATATACAAGGACCTCTTCGAGAAGCGAGAAATATTAATGTATCAAAACCTGCAACCATTCAACAATTGGAGGAGCTGGCTGCAAGAGATTTCGAAAAGCAAATGGAAGAGATTGTACATTTTTTTCAAGAGAATGAAATTGATCCCATCGGTATTGGAGAACGGATAGGACAAAAGGTGAGAAATTTCGATATTAAAAGATGGGAAAAAGAAGAGTATCCAAACTTGAACGTAGATATAAACGTTAACTTTACAATTGAAAACACTGGTGCAGTTGTCTAGGAATGTGCAAATATATGCTAACTCAGTCAAACAGCAAGAACAGCTTTTTTAGTAGAACTAAAAGTCTCTAAACTTTTCTATAATTCTTCTTATACATTTTTGTGATTTAAGATCTTATAACGATCCCTATCATAAAGGGTTAATGCCTTTTGATCAGAAACACTATTAGACTCTGATATTGGCTACCTCCTCGAAGACGGTAACGATCGCGTCAGTGATATGGTTCCTGAACAAACGGAATCAGCAAACCTCACCATCGGCTCTACCTTGAACTCATTAGGCGTTTCTTATGAAGTTGGTGTTCTTGTCAGTGGCAAGCACACCATTCCAGAATAATAGACCCGACACAAAAAGCGCATTGTCAAATTAGACGTATGCGCTTTTTTATTTCATTACCCTCATCGTTTTCTACACCATCTTCCACAAGCTAATATAATAACGGAAATAACACCCCCTACCTCCACACGATCAAAGCTCTTATAAAGGCAAAATATTAGGTCGTTATTATGGAACTTCATAAAAATCTGTTATAAGACCAATTACAATACTGAAAATAGCTCAAATTAAAAAAACTTAACTAATTTCTCCTGTTTCAGTCCATTCAATGATCTTTAAATCTAGACGGCTATTTATTCTTTTCTTGCCACCGGTCATTTATCTCTCTTGTAGTTTCTGCCATAAAAAAACACCTCATCAGAATGTAAAACTAGTGAATATTGTATAATACTGTTTAGGGAGAAGGGATTTTATCCCCTTCAGAAAATGTTAAGATTTTTTGCTTTTTGAGCCAGATTGAGCGTTGAGAGCTCTCCCGGCTCTTCGCATTTTTCACCAAGCCCCCTTAGTGATTAAGCATCGTTAAACAAAGAACAGCTACCGTTTTTTGTTTAACATTTTCCGAAAGAAGTCTCCCTCTTCAAGCGTAGCCGTAGCTCGATGGTAAGGGGGAGATGAATTTCAGAATCTAGGCTAATTGCTAGTTTATTTCATAATCATTTTTGGGATAACAAAGTCTTCATTTCTTCAACCGATTCTATTTCAAATCCTAAGTCGATTAACATTTGATAATCATCCGATGTTTCCTGACCATCTGTGGTCAAGTAATCTCCAATAAAAATCGAATTTGCTGCATAAAGACCAAGGGGTTGTAGCGACCTTAAATTGACTTCTCTTCCACCTGAGATTCGTATTTCTTTCGTAGGGTTTATAAATCTAAGTAGTGCCAATACCTTTAAACAGTATAGTGGGTTTAACTCATTAACACCCTGTAAAGGGGTTCCATCAATAGCGTGTAAAAAGTTCACAGGTATAGAGTCGGCATCGAGTTTGCGCAGACTATTCGCTACATTTATCAATTCTTGTTTTGTTTCTTTCATTCCTACGATTACTCCCGAACATGGTGAGATTCCTGATTCTTTAGCGACGTTAACTGTAGCCACGCGGTCGTTATACGTATGAGATGTTGTAATAGCATCATGATTTGTTTCTGCAGTGTTAAGGTTATGGTTATAACGATCTACACCGGCCTCTTTTAATTGTTGTGCCTGCTCTAGATTAAGAATTCCTAAGCAAGCACAGATTTTCATACCGTATGTATCTTTGATCTCTTTTACAGCTTCGACAACGATATCCATCTCGCGCTTCAAGGGTCCTCTACCACTAGCCACAATGCAATACGTACCAACGTTTAAGTCATAAGCTCTCTTTGCCCCTGCAACGAGCACGTCCTTATTAACCATTTTATAAGAATTAATAGGTGTTTTTGCTATAGATGACTGAGCGCAATAACCACAATTCTCGGGGCAACGGCCAGATTTTGCATTAATAATCATATTCAATTTAACTTTTTTTCCGAAATAATGCTTTCGAATTTTAAATGCTGAATGCGATAGATCTAATATCTCGTCATCGGGACTTTCTAGAATTGCTAATGCCTCTGTATTTGTAAGCTCGTTACCTTCTAATACATAATTTGCAAGTTTCATCCATTTGCTCATATTTATCCTCCTATCATCTTAGTGAACAAAGAAAGATTAAAGTAATAAAATACATATTTATTTAGATGAATTGTTAACTTAAATAAATAAAAGGTTAACAATATATGACATCATGTTATCAAAGCAACAAATAGTGGAGTTGTTAAGGGGATTGAATAAAATATAGAGTTCTAGCGCAATCGAAACCAAAACGATAGTATTTACAATAAAAATAATACCTTTAACCTTCACGTTTTCTGTGATTTATATTGTAAGATCTTCATAAATAGGGGCGTGACTATTTTTGAGAACTTAAAAAGCTGATACCAAATTTATGAATTCGGAATGCTAAAGCTCCTGCACAAATTGATAGAATTATATCTTTTGGTAATGGGACTAACATCCACAACCACACTAACTTATAAGTCAACTCTTCTGGTGCTTCAAACCAGAATATGTAAGCAGCATACATCCAATTTGTTCCTACAATATAATTTATGGACATACCTATGAGTGCAGCAGTAATATACATTGATAAACTCTGATTTCTCTCAACAAGTTTCCCTGCAACGTAAGCCAAAAGAATAAAAGATAGAATAAAACCAAATGTAGGTGACAATATGACAGAGGCTCCTCCTTTGAATTGAGCAAATATTGGGGCACCTACCAACCCAAGCGTCATATAGACAGACATGGAGAGTGCCCCGAGTCGACTACCTAGAACAATACCTGACATAACAGCAAAAAAGGTCTGTAAAGTAATTGGTACACCACCAATTACCATAAATGGCGCAATTGAGGTGATGTTAGCACCGATAGCTGTCAATGCAACAAACGCACTAGCAGTGGTGACATTGAGTGCTGACAATTTTGATTTTGTTATAATACCCCCCCTTTTTATTGTAAACCAAAAAATAGTCTTGGTTTACAATTAACTCTAGATTATCATAGTTATTAAGCGAAAGCTACATACTGAGCGATTAGATGCAGAGATAAAGTGGCAAGCATACGGTTCTAGAATAATCGTCAAGACAAAAAAGAGACACACGCCATAATTACGACGCGTGCCCTTTTTTGTCTTCAATAGCAACTCTTTAACTTTCTATAACCTAAAATTAAGAGGTCTCTCATATTGAGTTTCTGCCTTCTACAATAAAATCTTCTACATGTTCATTTTGACCGTCGTCTTCCCAGGACACAAACACAGAATATGAGCCTTGAAGTTCTATATCATTGTAGCTAAAAACCGACGGTGTTGCAGAACTCCCTACACTAGAACTTTTTTATTTTTCCTGACACCCCCATAATTAGTAGATTTATAAAAATGGAACTCTAGAATATTCATGTCACTTATTAAACAATCGTGAGTACAATGACAAAAGTATTACGCGAGGAGGATCTATAAAACTTCAATCTATATTTCACTTATCGCTTTTCATTTTGAGATTATTCCTCAGCCTTTGATCATCTCAGTTAAAAGCTCACTACAAAACATTCCATACCCTCCCATTATAGAAGCATTAATTATGGAGTTTACAATTTAGTTAATTAGAGAAGCCGGGATAAGTTACCCGCACCAATCGGTCAAACCATAGGAATTGTTGGGGGGCTGGTTATAGGAGAAGCCGTTGTGAACGCTGGGCTTATCTCAAATATTATGATAATTGTAGTGGCAATAACGGCTGTGTCATCATTTGTTATTCCAAATCCTGAGATGAGCAATGTAATACGCCTCTTAAGATTTCCGCTAATGCTTGCAGCAGCAACATTTGGATTAATTGGAGTTGTATTGTGCACTTTTATCATCGTGATGCATCTGATCAAACTAGAATCCTTTGGAACACCTTATTTAAGTCCTGTCGCTCCATTAGATCGCAAAAAATTAAAAGACACATTTATTCGTTTCCCAATGTGGGTGTTAGAAAGAAACACGCTTTTAACTTCAAATAAACACAAATCTAAGAAAAGGTAATAGGAGGATCATAGTGAATAATTCAACTCTTTTGGGCAAGACTCAATTATTCTGGTTTTTTGTACATGCACAAATCGGTGTTGGATTATTCTCCTTATCAAATAGTATATACACTTACGCTAAAACAGATGGTTGGCTATCTTTACTCATCGCTGCTTTGTTCGTCCAAGCTGTTCTTTACTGCTTATACCGATTAAACAAACACTTTCCTGATGACACTTTATATACGATTATTGAAAAGGTCTTAGGAAAGTTCATAAGTAAATTTGTACTAGTAGGTTTGATTGTCCACTTTATCGTCATCGCTTCTTTTGTCCTAAAGGGATTTACTCAATTAATAGCTATATGGATTTTAAACTTGACACCGGAGCCGGTATTTTTACTATTATTTTTGTTTACTTGCCTAACTATGTTAATGGCTCCACTCACCTTAATGGGAAGAGTACTCGTCCTTACTGCCCCAATTATCCTTTTGATCCCTTTAGTTGGAAGTTATGCTTTCATTTATGGAGACTATTTAAACCTCTTACCGTTAGGGTTATCTGATTCACAAGGCATCCTCGATGGAATTACTGCCTCTCTTTTTGCCATTAATGGTTTTATTACAATAGCCATCGTTATGCCATATGTAGAAGGGACACCCAAAGAAAAATATAAGGTTATTTCATCAGCCCATTGGAGTGTTGCCATTATTTACATCATCGTGTTTTTAACATCATTACTTACATTCAGTCATGGAGAGATGAAACTATTGCCTGAACCTTACCTTTATATGATTAAATCTTTCTCTTTAACGTTAATTGAACGTCTAGATTTAATTTTCTTATCAATATGGTCGATTAGCATTATTACTACGTATGTAATTTTTGTTTATTGTGGGGCTGTTGGATTAATGAGAATCTTTGGTACAACACGTTATCGAGTCATTGCTATAATCACTGTCATTTTAACCACAATCCCAAATTTAACGCAAATATCAACATATCAATATGAACATTTGTTAAACGTTGTAAACGTCCCTAGCGCCTATTTTACTTTTTTACTACCCTTACTTTTATTGATAATTACAAAGCTCAGACGTATAAAGGGGCCCAGCTCATTAAAAAAATACTTATTTGCCTCACAATACTCTTGTTAGTAACTGGCTGATGGGACCAAAGGCTTGTTAAAGATATCAACTTTATCTATTCTCAAGCACTTGACCACACTGATGAAAAACTAATTGAAACCACCATTGTCACAATTGGAGGTACACAAATGCAGGGTGGTGCCCAAAGTGAAAGCTCAACAGAACCTGCTGTCATTTCAGCAACTGGAAACACCCCTCGTGATAGCCGAATGAACTTAGATAGAAAGGTTTCAGGTCAATTATTCACTTCCAAAAACCGAGTAACTTTATTAAGTAAGTCTATTGCTGAAGAAAATATATACTCTGTCCTCGATGTTCACTATCGCTCACCTCTATCCACAACTAATGCGCGTATCGCTGTCGTTGAAGGCCAAGCAAAGAATGCGTTGCAAATTAGAAACCAAGAAAGTCCTCTCATTAGTGATTACTTAGGAGATTTACTTTATAGCTTAGAAGAGACGATGCTAATACCTGATTCATCATTAGAAGTAGTGCTGAGTAAACTATTTGATGAAGGTTTAGACACGACTCTTCCTTTATTAAAAGTTATTGACAATGAAAGTGTTGTTTTTAATGGCTTAGCGTTATTGGCAAAGATCACATGACCGGAAAGCTTGATTCCGACCAATCATTAAGACTATTGCTTATGGATAAAAAAAGGATTAAACCTCGACGGTTTAATATACGCGTAACAGATGATGAAAAAAATCCTATTGATAATTTTGTTACGGTCGATGTAAACGAGATTTAATAATTACAAAAGAGTACGATGGGAAATATTCAGCAACTATTGACTTAAGTTTAAAGTTAAATGTTGTAGAATACCCTAAAGATACTCTATATATAGAGGAGCATACTGAGAAGCTAAATCAAGAGGTTAAAAACAAATTACAATTAGAATGTGAAGAAGTTATACGTATAATTCAGGAAGCAAATTGTGATTACTTTGGCATTGGAAAACATATAATGTCTTATCATTACGAAGATTGGAGTCAAATGGACTGGGAAGAAGAATATGCACAGATGGATATTAATACTTCCGTAAATACTGAGATAGTATATCACGGGATTGTAAATTAGTTATCTTCACAGAGTAGGCTACTACAGACAACTATAATTTATAAAGTAGAATCGCCAAAACTACTCCAGAGAGTTTTGGCGAATTTTAATACACTGTTTATGTGCCCTATCAAATGTCATACATTAAACTATAATATTTACGCTATTTCATTTTATCCGCTGTCTGCCTGGTGCTTTATGCAGACTCTTTGCCTTACCAGCTTTTAACAAGAAACTATCGACTTGATCTGGAAATATATCTTCAAGATATCTTGCAACATCTAGTACCCTATCCAGATTTACTCCAGTATCAATTCCCATTTCTTCAAACCCGTGTACAAGATCTTCCGTAGCAATATTTCCACTAGCATTTGGAGCGTAGGGACACCCCCCAATACCACCTGTAGAGCTATCGAAGTCCTTGACACCTTCTTCTAAAGCAGCTAAAGCATTTGCAAAAGCCATTCCTCTTGTATTGTGTAGATGAATAGTAAAGGTAAAATGAGGGAAGCTTTTCATAAGATGCCGAAGGATCTTACTCACGTTATGAGGATTACCCATTCCAGTTGTATCAGCTAATGACACCTTTGTAATCCCTAATTGTTCATACTTATCACAAATCTCTTCATGGCGCTTAACTGGTAAATCACCTTCGTAAGGACACCCAAAAGCAACTGCAATACTTCCAGTCATATTAATATTGTAAGTAGTTGCTTTTTTTACAACGCTTCGATATCGTTCTAACGCGTCAAAGGTTGTAGCGTTTGCATTATATAAGCTATGAGAATCGCTACCAGATAACATGAGCTTGAGCTTCTTAATCCCTAAAGCATGTGCTCGTTCCAAACCTCTTTCATTTGGAACAAGTGCTCGCAAAGTAACCGGTTGGCTCCGGTCAATTTCACTGATAACTTCATCTGCATCTTTTAATTGTGGTACGGCTCTTGGACTTACAAATGAAGTCACCTCAAGTTCATGAAAGCCACATTTAACTAGACGATTAATAATTTTGACCTTAGTATCTTTATCAAAAGCAGGCATACTTTGAAATCCATCTCTAGGACATACTTCATGAATGTTTACTTTCATATTTTGCCTCCTTAAATAATCCCTTGTTGTTTTAAAGAATTAATTTTATCTTCATTTAATCCAATCATGTCAGTAAGGATCTCTTCATTATGTTCACCCAGGTCTGGCCCAACATTTGTCACTTTCCCAGGCGTTTCTGAAAACTTTGGTATTACACCAGGCATTTTCACGTTACCTAAGCGAGGATGACTCATCTCTATGATATTTTCACGTGCTTTGTAATGAGGATCAGAGAAAATATCTTCTATACTATTTATTGCGCTAATTGGGACACCGTGCTCATCTAGATGGGCTAAAAGTTCTTGACGATTCCACAGCTTTACCCAATCAGCAACGATACCATTTGTCTCTTCAAACCTCTCTAGACGCACTGAGTTTGTGTAATAGCGATCGTCATTAAGCATATCGTCTCGATTCATTGCCTTAGCTAAACGGGTAAACGTAGAATCAGAACTTGTGACAAGAACAAGCCAATGGCCATCTTTGGTTTGGAACGTACCTGCTGGACTAGAGTGTCCACTTAACCCTGGTGATCGCTCTTTCACTACGCCATTCTGATCATAATCAGCAACTAGAAATTCCATCATGCGAAACATTGATTCATATAAACCAATATCAACGATTTGCCCTTCACCATCTTGCGCATCTCGGTGATACAGCGCTGTAGATGCAGCGAATGCTACATACACCCCAGTAATATAATCCAACAAGGAAAAAGAAGGACTAATCGGAGGACGATCCGAGTACCCTTGTAAGTACGTATAGCCACTAAATGCTGTAGCTGGTGTGCCAAAGCCCGCTTTTGGTGAGTACGGTCCTGTCTGACCATATCCAGTGACACGGATCATTATAATCTTTTCATTATATTGCTTTAATTCTTCATAGCTTAGATTCCATTTCTCTAAAGTTCCAGGTCTGAAATTTTCAATAATGAGATCTGATTCTTTAACTAATTGTTTTAAAATCTCCTGCCCTTCTTCATGATGCAAATCAAGTGTCAATGATTTTTTGTTTCTTGCCAGCCCAGGCCAGCGAAGTGGTTCCCCATCTTTAAAAGGACCCATACTACGAAGCGAATCTCCTTTAAGAGGCATTTCAACTTTAATTACTTCCGCACCAAAATCTGATAATAAAGTGGCTCCATAGGGGGCGGCAATCATGGTAGAGAGATCAAGAATTCGAATACCAACAAGAGGTCCTGAACGTTTCTGAATCATTTAGAGTTCTCCTTCTGTTAATTTTTCTTTTCGCCTAGCCCATACCTTTTGAGCAATAGGTAGAATAAACAGTAACATTGTAATTACAAACATTGTCGTAAAAATTGGTCGCTCAAAAAGTGATAAGTATTGTCCTTCATAAATCAAGAGTGTCCTTGTCATCTCACCATCAATCGTTGCACCAAGAATAAGACCTAAAAGTACAGCAATCAATGGATAATCAAGCTTACGCATCACAAGAGCAAGAACTGCAAAACCTAATGTTAGTACGACATCTAAATAAATACCTCTTACCGAGAAAGCACCTAGTAACGAGAAAATTGCCACAATAGGTATGATAAGACGTGCAGGGGCCAGTACTAACTTACTGAAATACCAGACAAAAATAAAACCAATAAATAAAAGAAAGAACGCCTGAATAATGTTTCCAATAATAACAGCGTACGTCAGATCCATATGGTCACGAATAAGGTATGGTCCTGGAGTTAAACCATGAATCATAAATGCCGCCATTAACACGGCAGTTGCACTACCTCCTGGTATTCCGAAGGTGAGCATTGTCGCCATGCCTCCTCCTTCTGAAGAGCTGTTGGCAGTTTCTGCAGCAATTAAACCACTGTCTTCTCCTTTCCCGAAATTATCCTTGTTTTTCGAGAAGGTTTGCGCTTGAGAATAACTAACTAACGAAGCTACTGTAGCTCCTGCAGCAGGCAAAACTCCAATAAAAATTCCAATGATAATGGAACGTATAGTGTTAACCTTCTGCTTAATAACCAACATACAACCTCTCACAAAGTCTTTAAAGCTTCTTTGAATATGAGTGGTTTTATCACCAACAATGAACTTTTGCTGTACAAGATAAAAAAGTTCAGAAATAGCCAGAAGACCCATTAAAGCAGGAACAATCTGGATACCTTCATATAATTCAATTTGACCAAATGTCCCTCTTTCACGTCCATAAGCAGTTGCTCCTATTGACCCTAGAAGTAAGCCAAGAAACCCAGCAATGAGCGCTTTAGATAAATTCCCTTTGATCATGCTAATAATTGAAAGAGCAAAAATTGCAAGCATTAGCATTTCAGGTGCTTGAAAAAGTAAGACAAAATTCCCCATTGACTGAATTAGAAAGAAAACGACAACATAACTCACTAGACACCCAATTACAGATGACATGAGGCCCGCTCCGAGGGCTTCATTCTGCCGTCCTTGTTTCGTCATAGGGTAACCGTCAAGTGTAGTAGCAACTGCGCCTGGCGAGCCTGGGATATTAAGCATTACAGCTGTAATACCTCCTGCGTAGACAGAACCTGTAAACATTCCTGAAAGAAACATGATGGCATCTAATGGTTGCATCGTGTAAGTTAAGGGTAACGTTAAGGCGATCCCAAGAGCACCAGAAACTCCGGGAACGGCACCAAGAATTACACCGACTGCTAAACCTAAAATAATAAATAAGAGTACTTGCCAACTCAGAACAATTTGTAAACCGTCTAGTAAAGCAGGTACATCAATCAAGTGAACACCTCCCTATTAAATCAATAACCCAGTTGGAATATTAACTTGTAAAAAAAACACGAAAATTAAGTAAATAATTGAAAGTACAATGATTGGCAATAATGTCATCTCCCAAACCTTTCTACTTTTTAAATAATAATTCAGCCCAATAAAAAAGAGAATTGTCGATGAAAAAAAACCTAAGATGGGTATAAAAATTACATATAATACAAATGACAGTAACAGCATTGCCTGCTTATCCTTAATCCAAATTACAAAATCTTGAATAAACGACGTCTCGTCATTGCGAAGACGTATCATCTTAAAAACTGAGAAACTACCTCTTAAAACGATTAGAATCATTAACCCACCGGCTATAACTTCAACGAGTATTCGTTCTTCAGGTTCAGATAATGACTGTACATCCATGTAGTAATAGGCTGTAAATGACCCCACAAAAAATAAAAATAGAAATTGTTTCATTTCTGCTGCCATGTCACAAACCACCTATTCAAATAGATTGCGATATTCATTCATCAGTTGAAAAGTTTCTTCTAAAAGAACATGTGTATCTTCTTCTGTTATCCAAGTAAAGTACATATCCTGTGTTTCTCCCCATTCGTTAAATTCCTCACTCTTTGCTGCAGACTCTACCGCTTCTGCTAGTATTTCATACCGTTCTGGATATTCTTCTCTAAAACTTGCTTTCACTTGAGCAAAACGGCGGTTAGAGATAACAGGCATCTCACTAGTTATACCCATTTCGTCGAGTTCTTCATTGATGAGAGGAATTTCTGGACGCTGCTCGTAAGGCTCATCAGAGAAGACTGCCAAAGCACGTAAATCATCTCCCCCACCTGCAATTGTTCCTTCAACATCCGATGCCATGAAATCTACTTCTCCGCCTAGTAAAGCTGTTCTTATTTCTGCCCCACCGTCGTAAGGGATGTCCCTAACTTCTAAACCCAATTCATTCGTTAATATTTTGATAGAAGTATCTGACCAAGAAGATGAAATCATAGAATAACTCAGAGCATTTGGATTCTGCTCAATGTCTAGAAGTAAATCTTCTAACGTTTGATATTCAGAGTCACTAGGCACCCATATAGCAATTGGCGATTCATGAATGATTCCCATATAATCAAAATCCTCGAATTCATAAGACGCTCCACGTAGAATAGTTGCTTCAAAGTGAGGGTGCGAGTTATAAATGAAGTATGTTCCATCGTTTGAATCTTGTTGAAAATGGCTTGTTGCCCCAATAGCGCTTGCACCACCCTCGCGATTGTCAACAAGAATTCTTACACCCAAATCTTCTCCCATTGCAGAAGCTAATGCCCTTGCTTGTCGGTCAGCAGTACCTCCAGTCGGAAAAGGAACCACCATTGTAATTTCTTCATCGGGCCATGTAGACGTTTGAGCATCAGAATCCGAACTTTCATTACAAGCAGACAATAAAAGTATTGTACACAGAACTACTAAATGATTTTTCTTAAACATTATTTGACCTCCTTATAGTTGATAACTTTTATATTTTTTTAAGTAATCATCTAACCCGCCTTCTTCAAAGATTCGAATCATTATGTCAGGCATCACAGTACCTTGATATTCTTCTTTGGTAGTAAGATTAAGGACCGTGCCTTGTGAGAGATTAACTTCAACAGAGTCCCCCTTTTCTATCTTGTGATTGGGTACTTCAATAACTGGCATACCTACATTCACTGAGTTTCTAAAAAATATCCTTGCAAAAGAACGAGCAATAATAATTGAAATCCCTTTCGACTTAATCGCGAGTGGGGCTTGTTCCCTTGAGGATCCACAACCAAAATTTTCACCTACCACAAGGATGTCACCATTTTTGGCTTTTTTTGAAAATCCAGGATCCAAATCTTCAAGTACATGTTCAGCAAAACTTGAATAATCTAATGTTTTAGTATACTTCCCAGGAATAATTCGATCGGTATCAATATGGTCAATTTCATACACATGCGCGTTCCCTATATATTTCATGATTAAAGTGATCCTTTCTTATCATAAGTTATCTCGCCATGAATCATTGTTTGGGCGACAACACTAGGCGAACTTAAGTATACATTTGCTTTTGGATTCCCCATTCTGCCTGGAAAGTTACGATTAGTCGATGAAATGACATTTTCTCCATTCCCTGGCACCCCCATATGTGTGCCTACGCATGGACCGCAACCAGAAGTTAAAAATGTAGCGCCTGAATTCATTAAAATCTGAGCTGTTCCATCTGCCATAGCATCATGAAACACTTTTCTAGATGCCGGGGCAATTAGTAGCCTAGTGCCCTTTTTAATCTTCTTCCCTTCCAATACTCGAGCAGCCGTTTGCAAGTCTTCAAGTTTTCCATTTGTACAACTACCAATAAATCCCTGATGGATTGTTGTTCCAATGAGATCCTTTATATTTACCACGTGGTCTGGTGAATGAGGGACGGAGACTTGAGGTTGAAGGATTGAAGCATCGATTTTGTGAATGCTATCATAGATAGCATCGTCATCTGCAATGACACGCTCAAATGGTTCAGACCATTCCAAATTTTCAGTATCTACAATTCCTGCTTTCGCCCCCATTTCTATAGACATATTTGCAAGTGTCATTCTACTTGAAAGTGACATAGAATGAACTGTTGTCCCCGTGAATTCGATTGCTTTATAGGTCGCTCCTGAAATTCCTAGCTTACCAACAATATGTAAAATAATATCTTTACTCGAGACATCTTCAGGTAATTGACCATTTATTTCTATCTTTATTGTCTCGGGAACCTTAATCCATGTCTGACCAGTTAACCATACACCAGCCAAATCAGTAGAGCCTACTCCCGTCGCAAATGCGCCTAGTGCTCCATAAGTTACAGTGTGAGAATCTGCTCCCAGCACGACTTCACCTGGTTGTACATGATGGTTGTCAACCATCAGCTGGTGACAGATCCCTTCCCCCACATCATAAAGTCGAATACTCTGTTTCTTTGCAAAATCCCGCATTGATTGATGCAAGTTCGCTATCCTTTCATTAGGTGCAGGTGATGCGTGATCAATTACAAGTGTGATGGATTCAGGATTTACAACCTGCTCTCCACCCATTTCCTTAAAACTCTTCATAGCGATAGGAGCAGTGGCATCCGTTGCCATAGTCGCATCCACATCAATAATAGTCATCTCTCCAGCGTAAACTGATTTCTTACTATGACTCGAAATAATCTTCTCTATAACTGTTTTACCCATGTTGCACCTCCAACTTTTTATGTCCCATTTTTTTTGAAATTTCATTAGCGGCCTTTTTAACTTTCTCAATCATATTCTGTTCCATTTCTTCATCAAGCCTACCAGCATGCCCGGATATAGTAAGAGCAGCAATCATGAGATCATTTGAATCAAAAATTGGTGACGATATTGAATAAGCACCTGTTACACGATCATTTTTGCTTACAGCTACTTGTTGTTCTTTAAAATAATTCAGCTCCTTGTAATAATTGGAGCGGTCAATTTCTTTGTTATGTTCTCTTTCCCATTCTTGAATTACTTCTTCCGTAAAATTTCGATCAGAGTAAGCAAGAAATATCTTGCCAGATGCCCCTTTGACGAGTGGATAATGAATTCCTAATCGAACGTAATGAGTTAAATCTTGTGTGCCATCTACCTTATCAATGCATATACGTCGATTAGCTTGTAGAATATTTAAACTCACAGATTCACCTAGCTCACTAGAAAGCGCTTTCAGGTTTTTCATTGAAGCTTGCCGTACATCTAAAGATTCCGTTACGATCTGTGCA
Organism: Bacillaceae bacterium JMAK1; assembly: GCA_012970285.1. Taxonomy (GTDB): domain Bacteria; phylum Bacillota; class Bacilli; order Bacillales; family Marinococcaceae; genus Geomicrobium_A. The sequence continues at coordinate 7,308 of JIBW01000011.1, read as the reverse complement.
AATCTGATAAAAGGAAAACCTAACTTGTAATCCCCCTGATCAGTTTTTTCAATTAGCCCTTTTGATATTAATGTGTTGAGTAAGCGAAAAATCGTTGGTCGTTTCAAATCTGTTCTTTCTAAGAAATCTTTCATAGTTAAAGTTGGCTCAGAAGTTGTAAAGCAGAACAGCAAGTCCATTGCTCGATCAACAGATTGTACTAATTCTTTTTCAGCCATTTATATCCGCCCTTCCCGTGTTCATAATGTGGTCATCGAGTTCATAATACGGATTCTTTTTTGTTATCTTAATGAAAGCGCGATTTAATGTCAAGGGTTATATCCTAACTATATTTAATACTCTTTGAAAACCTTTTATCTAAACCTTCTTGTTAATACTTAATCGGCAGAATTAATTTACACATAGAGCTTTCAGGGAGGAATTTTTTGCTTTATATTACTTTTCTACTTCTTTTTGTTTAAATATTGAATTAAGTATTATGGTTTAAAAAGTAAAAAGATAAGAATTTTGTGAAATCTTATCTTTTATGTAGCGAGAAAGAACATCCGCTCCTTTGTAGTTTTGAAGTGAAGACATTGTCTTGCTATACCATACTTTTAAAACAAGCTATACTGTGAATAAGTTGCATCAACTTTAAGGCGAATACTTTTTGAAAGATTAGATAACATTGCCTTGCAAAAGTCTGTGCGTTCATTAACTGTTCTTACCATCGCTACCAATCAGCAAAGCTAATACCCTCGATTTAAAAGTAGGTGGAACCCCTTCAACCGATAATATACTTACTTATCCATTATTAATAAAATTCTCTTAGTCATTAGAGGTATTAACCCTAAATTTCATGCAATTACTAAACACACATATAAAAAGACTGTTGAAATATTATATTTCAACAGTCTTGCATGAAAGGGGATTGCTAAACTTTTCCCAATTTAAAATTACTTAAAACCCCCTGCTTTGCCTGTGGCAGTAACAATTTATTCTCCAGCTTTCTTGAATAATAAATTCAAACTTCCCTTCATCACAAATACCTAACTCTTGTTCTGAAAGGATTTACTAATTGTTATCTGGTGTTTCACCTGAACAAGAAACATACCATTTTTCAACCAGTTGATAAGCAGCTTTAACCAAGTAATCATTTGTTGCTAATTTGCTGAAAGGTTCACTTCTTTTATGAGTTTCAAAGACTGATTGAACTTCTTTCCCTTTTTTTATATAAATCAAGGTCTGAAGAATTGAGAGGAACTTCAAGTTTCCCACGATTATGAATGATGATTTTGTCTTCTCTTTTAATTACTTTTGTTTCATCACATAAGCGTGATGGGTAATAATCTGTAAACATAAATATTCCTCATTCGTTTAAGAGTATATAACTTTATGACTCAAAAATTTTTTGCCCAAACTCTATTATGATCAAATAAAATTTTTAAAACTATGAAGCGGATTGTTTGATATTATCTATAAAATTTTTTATATAATTATTAATGAACAATATACTATTTATAAAAATAAATAATTAGAGGTGATATATTTGTTTGGCATTACTGATATACCACGTTTACTCATGTCTGCTTTAATTATATTACCTATTGTCATGATCATTCGAGAGGGTGGCTATTATTTAGTAGCAACTTTGTTAGGAGCAACAAATAAAAAAATGACAATTGGTTGCGGTCCAATATTACTTAAAACTAAAACAATAGAGGTTAGAAAATATTTTTTTATGAACAGTTGGGTAGAATATGACGAAATTCATCCCGACAGCAAGTTTTGGCATGGGCTAATATACTCTGCACCAATTATTAGTATGCTCGGAGTTGCAACATTAATCAACTTCTTAGTCGGACAAAATGTGTTGCCAGCAAATACATTCTGGGATATATTTCTATTCTACCTATTTTTCTATATATTGTTCGATGTAGTACCTGTTTATAATGCAGACGGTCAGCCTACAAATGGCCGAGCAATTTTTGATTTAATTTGGCATGGAGAATCCTCTGATTTTGTTAAACCTGACGCGAACACTGAGAGTAAATCTATGCAACATATATCGAGTTATGAAGATCCACTAAACTATAGTGAAACAACCACAAATGCTCAAGCTGAAACGATAGCCAACATGAATAGAGATCAAAGAAACCGAGGAGATCACACTAGACCCGAGACAACATCAGAACATAATAATAATTCTTATACAACCGCTCAAAATAAGACTATTCGAAACCGTAATCGGGATATACAAGAAAGAGATGATCACAACTCCTTTTAATTACAGATTTAAATGATTAACTATATAAATATATATTAAATTTAGCTACAAAAAACTTGCTCGTATGAGCAAGTTTTTTGTATGAAAAGTATAGTTAATTTTTACAGTGTACTAATACTAAAAATTTATTTTTCAAAAAAAAGCATCTTTACAAAAGCTACAATATGCATAACATTGTTCATATACTAACCTATTTACATATTCTTTGTTGCTTAAAAACTCCCTTTTTGTTTCAACAATGCATTTATGTGAGCATTTGTCATTAATAAATCGAGTTCTATGAATTTTTTTTATGTCGTGATCAATTAGATAATCACTCACACTTATACCTCCTTATATAAAATCAAGTAAAATTTAAAAATAAATCAATACTTAATAAATTTACATAGCTTAATTTTATATGGAACTATATCCCGCGCTATTAAGGCATTATTAATGATTACAATATACCAAAATGATACAAAGTTTTCTATTGATCTTCTTTAAAATCCTACTATTTTCACCTTTTTTTTAGTAATAAATTCATTTTAGGTTATTCATAGTAACCCTACACCCTACAAATAAAACATTGGCTATTACGAACTAAGAACGGTTCAGCTAGGGGTGAAGTTCTCCGATATTACAAATTTTCGAGATGAAAAAACAGCTTTGGAATATACTAACTAGAGAATTTTTAAATTTGATTGTAAGTCAGCTAAATCTATTTGATTAAGGTAACGCTTGCAGGGTCTTCGATGAACCCTTCACGTAAATCCCAATCTTTAATACTAACGTTATTTTAAATTCATCATTAACTTTAAATTTATTGCCATCTTTAAAACGTTCTCTCGCACTCTCTAACATACTTTTGCTCTTTTCGAGACCTTTACGACTCGATTGTTTGGATAAAAACGAACAAATGGCGCCATCGCTTCGCCTCGTCACAATTCAGTGTCCTTGGCTTCTCGTGATGATAAATAGACATTGACGACTGTGTGATTGTGATCGTCGGCAATGAACGGTAGGTCATCGTTCTTGAATGATTGAAATACAATGGCCGTTTATAAATACGCTTCGCTGCTTCGTACATTCGACCGTGATATTTTGATGATTCATAGTAACTCGTTAGCATCTTTGCATCTTTCAACCAAGAACAATCAAGGTCTGTGAACTCAGGCGCATTCTCCAATGCATCACCATAAGTGTAGTAATACTTTAACCTGTAATCTCCATATCAATATCGCCGTTGTCGATCTCTTCCAGTAAATCTTTTAACATAGCGTTATCCATGTAGGAAATTTCCGAAATGCGATTATCGGCAACTAAATCCGCAAGTTCTTCCTCATCGCTTTCGTATTCTTGATAGTCAACAGGTACTTGATCGTAACCGACTGACTTTGCTGCCATTAAGCGACCGTGACCTCGAACAATGAACCCAGACCTTTTAGAAGTTGTGGTTTTATTGCAAAAAGGATAAAGCAAATTTTACGCTAGGTCGTTAATTCTTATTTAGATAATTTCGTTTATTCTTACCTAATGCAATTTATATGTAATACAATGGGGGTAACCACTCGGGAGGGATCGAATATGACAACCTATGCTTGGATCGTTATACTCTTGAGCGCCCTTGCAATCGGTTTAGCCATTATTGGAGTTGTGTCTAAGAAATCCCTGTTGATATTTGTGGCTGCTGCAATTCATATTATCATGGGATTTATAACATTACCGTCGATCGGTCTGTATATCATTGGTCTTGCTGTCTTAGAAATCGTACTAGGAATTGTAATGGCAACAAAAAAAGTAAGCACAGCATAACAAATAAAGGACACCGGAAATGGTGTCCTTTTGCATTTACAATAAGTTATTCATTTGTATTTGGCCTATTTTTAAATGTACTCAGCATTCCCCATATCAATAATGCGACTCCTACTACCATGAGGATAACAGAGATAACATAGAGAGACGGATAATATAGCCATGTTTCACGCAATACATCCCCTGGTTCCAGGAAGTCCATAAATTCAGTAAGGATAATCGTTGTTGTTATCATAATACCAAAATGTACAATTAAGCCAGATATTAATAATGTTGAACCTGTCAATAATTTTCCCATTAATCAAAACACCCTTTTATGTACAAATATTCACGAAATAAAGCAGGGTTAAACCCCTGCTCTTAAATTTTAGTGTGGTAAATTGTTTGCATGGTATCCCATGAACCAATCATCTTCAAGGTAAAGACCTGCTTCAATACCATTCCAAGAAGCCGATGTACTCCATGCGCCTGAAGCAGACAATTCAATTTCAACACTTGAAAGAATATGCCCGTCTGCAGTAAATTCCTCCCAATCAAGATTAGGATTAGGTCCAGTATATCCAGATCCTACGTTACTAACTGATTGCCATGTTGGCGTTACGCCTGAAGCGTTTCTTTCTACCACATAACTAAAACCTATAGTCGTTTGGATGGCGTCCGCAGTTTCGTCCGGCACCCACTCATCACCTAAGTCCTGCCAGTTTAGAGCTACACTTTGAGAAGTAGAACCACTCGCCGTAAATGGGGTGATGTCGTGAATCTCATGCTTAGTGTCTACAACATCCCAATTATCCTGATCTGACATATACTCAAGTTGAACCATTTGCTTTTCTACTTCATGAATAAACTCGTCATAATCTGCGAATTCCTCACTCTGAGTTGATATACCTGATAATTCTCCTACTTCTAAATCAACATCATAATTTTCTGCAATTTCTTCAAGGTCTTTTTCGATTGATTCAACTGATTTAGCATTGACTCCCTCGGCGCTGAACGCTGTTCCGATCGCAAAAACTCCCGCTAAACTGGTCATACCAATAAACTTTTTAATAAAAAACCCTCCAGAAATAAATTTTAGAACATGTTCTGTAGGTAATTATACCCTCTCCAAAAGACTGACAAAACCTATTTATGGTAATTGATTACTTTTTTTAAGACAATTATCACAATTAATTTCCTGTTACAAGGAGGAATTTTATCCTTGTTTATAGACGTTGTTTAAATCCTATAGCTCAAAAAGTCTATACAATGAAATTAGATTCGTTTCAGTGACTCAAATATTGATAAAAACCAACAAAAAAGCCGAGTTCAGTTATACCAAACTCAGCTTCCCTATCTTCCTAATTCATTTAAGAATTCATCAATAACCTTTTCATCTTCATAATCCTTGCTGATCGCAAAAGGGAATGTATTTACTCCAGCTACTTTGCATAAGCTTATTGCTTGGTCCCGAGCACGATCAAAATTACCATGAAGCATGGAAGATGATATTTTAAAACTGACTGCTGCAACTTCTTTATTATCGATTACCTCTTTTACTTTCTTCGTCGATTCTCTTGCTTCTTCTAAATGATTCATATGATTTTATCCTTCCGAAACAGTCGTTTGAAAGCTCATACAGTAAAATTAGATTCGTTTTCGTGACCTATCCCCTTGCTAATTGCAAAATTCACATCGTCATGAATCCTACTATTAGTGATTTTTCGATACATAGCGATAATTTTTCGGTTTTTACGCTCCCAATTTTCGCTCATGAACATTGGAATGTTATAAATGTCCTCCATGTCCTCTAACAATTCCCCTAGCTTATCGGATCTTCATCTACGGAAAGATCATCATCATGAATTACGGCTTCATAACGCCGATTCATTACGCTCAACCTCATGACTTTCTCCTTCCCTGTAATCCCTTATAATTTTATAGATGGTGTTTCGTGCGACGCCCGTCTTTTTGTTTATGTCTCAGACAGATACGTCATTATCCAGTAAGCGCATGATTTCATCGAAAATGATTTTGTCTTTTCCTGCTGCATCTGGATGATACTTTACTTGCCTACCCTTTTATATTTTCCTTTGACCTTAGCTATTTCAATGCCCTCTCTTTGAGCTTCCCTACTCTTCCTGATCTCTTCCTCAGCCATCCATGAAAGAAGTTCAAGCGCCAGGTTCGAAATTAACTCGCTGACACCAGGTATCTTTTCATCATTTCGTCTGTCTAGGATCGGCATATCACGAACAACAATGTCCGCACCTTCTTTTCGAATTTCCTGCCACTCTTCCTTGATCGCTTTTGCATTACGACCGAAACGATTCAAAGTATGTACAACGAGAACGTCACCTTCTCTGATCTTCGATTTCATTATTTGATAGCCTTCACGATTGAAGTTCTTTCCTGTACTTTTATCGTGATAGATCGGATCGCACCCGTACTCATTTAATAACTTATTATGTTAACTTAAAAAAGCTTGAAACCATTGATACTAAGCCATTTACAAAACAGGTACTTCTTCTTGCTTTTATGCAATGAAAAAAACCTTGAAAATAATGGTTTTCCCATTTAATGGGTTTGTAAAAAAAACCGTATAATTTTTTTGAATACATCTTCGATCGTTAAACTCAAATAACTAAAAATTTTTAATGTTATCAAAACTTTTCAATTACTGGGTTCTTTGATTTACATCGCTAATGTTGATCACATATATCAGAAACATATGCAGCATTTTGTAAATTCTCCATTAACGTAGTAACCTTATGCTTCGATTTAGGATGATTCAGTAAGCCCAGATTATCATTCCATTTAACTAGAGTTCCGTATATAACATACAACAAAGGGTACGCGTAGAAATTGTCTACATGTACCCTTTATAGTATGTAGGTCGTGGGCTTCGTCCCCACTCGCAAAAACGTAACACGTTTGATTGTATAAGCCTACGGCAGGCGCCTTAAATTTAAGTCGCCGTAGGCTTAGTGGAGTTTCTAGCTAGTTATTTAATATAACCTTGACGCTAGAAAGTTACATTGAAATTTCGATCTGGACTTATTGGCTCTGGAAATAGATTATTAAATCCTTCGTTCCCAGAAGTGTAAATTAATTCACCAAAACCACTTTCAGGTATATATAGAGCAATTTCATGATTCGGTGCTCTGTCATGACTACCAACAATATTACCTGATACGTTAGAGTTAGAGGTCGAATTCATATTAACTGTATAATTGTAATCAATGTTTGGTGGGGCAATACCGAAAATT